>NZ_QREJ01000001.1:4800000-8193802 GCF_003386115.1 Paraburkholderia sp. BL27I4N3
TACAAGGAGTTCTTCAGCATCGGCCTCGAATTGCCGGAAGACGACCCCGACGTGCTGGCCGGCCAGGCGCTGCGCGGACCGAACAACTGGCCGGACTTCATGCCGGAGCTGCGTCCCGCGCTGTATGGCTACTACGAAGCGGTCGCTGAATGCGGAGCCGATCTGCTGCGCGCGGTGGCGGTGAGCCTCGGCGTCGACGAACACTTCTTCGCGCCGCGCTACACGAAGCGGATGCAGCGCACGCAGATGGTCTACTATCCGCCGCAGCCGCCCCAATCGGACGACGATCAGTTCGGTGTCGCGCCGCATACCGACTACGGCTGCATCACGCTGTTGTGGCAGGATCAGGTGGGCGGCCTGCAAGTGCGCGAAATCGCCAACGATACGTGGGTAGAGGCGCCGCCGGTCGAGGGCAGCTTCGTGGTCAACGTCGGCGATCTGCTGGCGCGCTGGACCAACGACCGCTTCCGCTCCACCTTGCATCGTGTGATCAATGCATCGGGGCGCGAGCGCTATTCGATCGCGACGTTTTATGATCCGACTTACGGCGCGCTGGTCGATCCGCGTGATCTCGGTACCAGCGACGCCGATCTCAAGTATCAGCCGGTCGCCGCGGGCGACTATATTCTCGGGCGTATCAACGACTCGATGGGTTATCGGAAGAAACACGCCGTTCAAGGCGCGCAAGGAACCACCGCATGACAGATAACAGCACGGCGAATCAAGCCGCGCCGCTTTCGGCGACACTCGACGCGCTGCGCGCCGTGCTCGGTGAAGACAGCGTACGCGTGGGCGAGCAGATCAGCGAACACGCCATGACGGACTGGACGCGCCATCAACCGACGCGACCCGCCGCCTTGCTGCTGCCGCGCACCACGGAAGAGGTCTCGCGCGCGCTCGCTATCTGCCACGCGGCTCATCAGCCGGTGGTGCCGCAAGGGGGCATGACCGGCCTCGCGGGCGGCGCGATTGCGCGCGCCACGGATATTGCGTTGTCGCTCGAACGGTTCGTCGGTGTCGAGGAGGTCGATAGTGCGTCGGCCACACTGACCGTGCGCGCCGGCACCACGTTGCAAACCGCGCAGGAAGCCGCCGCTGAGGCCGGCTTCGAACTCGCTCTCGATCTCGGCGCGCGCGGGTCCTGCCAGATCGGCGGCAATCTCGCGACCAATGCGGGCGGCAACCGGGTGATCCAGTCAGGCACCGCGCGCGATCAGGTGCTCGGTCTTGAGGTCGTGCTCGCCAATGGCGATGTGCTGACGTCACTCGGCAAGATGGTCAAGAACAATACCGGCTATGACCTGAAGCACTGGTTCATCGGCTCGGAGGGCACGCTCGGCGTGATCACGCGCGCGGTATTGCGATTGCATCCACAACGCGCGGCGCGTCATACGGCGCTGGTCGCGCTCGACGGCTACGATGCCGCCGTGAGCCTGCTGCGCCGTTTGACGACACGCTTCGGCAACGATATCGGCGCGTTCGAAATCATGTGGCCGGACTTCTACGACTTCGGCGTGAAGCTGACCGGCACGCGCTCGCCATTCGCCGACGCGCATCCGCTCTATGCACTGATCGAACATGCCAGCTTCGATTCGGCCGATGACGGCGAGCGTTTCTCCGCCGCGCTGACCGAAGCGCTCGACGCGGGTGCGATCCGCGACGCGGTGATCGCGCAGTCGGTGGCCGACGTGCGCGCGCTATGGGCGATTCGCGAATGCACCGCGGAGTTTCCGGTGCGGCTCGATGCGATCAACTTCGACGTGAGCCTGCCGATCGGCGAGATCGGCGTCTTCGTGGACCACTGCCGTGCGGCGCTCGATCAGCGCTGGCCGGGCAACGCGTCGTATTTCTTCGGGCATATCGGCGATTCGAATCTGCATGTCACCGTGGACGGCCATTCGATTCCCGGCGTCGATCATCATGCGGTGTACGCGTTTGTCTATGACATGCTCGGACCGCTGCACGGTTCGGTGTCGGCGGAACACGGTATTGGTTTGCTCAAGCGCGAGTTCCTGCCGATCTCGCGCTCGCCGGCGGAATTGGCGGCAATGGCCGCGATCAAACATGCGCTCGACCCGCACGGCATTCTGAATCCGGGCAAGCTGTTCTGAGCGACACGAAAGGAAGGTGCGCAAGGCCTGCACGCGCCTTTCATGTACCGCCAACGTGCTGCGTCAATGCGCGTCCAGATACTTTACGATCACGGGGTACACGTCCACCGCGGCATTCTTCCCGAAGATGCAGTCGATATGCCCATAGCCGGGAATGATGGTGCGCTCGTAGGGCTGCTCGGGAAATTGCTTGACCAGCATTTCATAGGTGAGTTGCGTGCTGATCGGCAGATAGGTTTCGTTTTTATCGCCATGGATGAACCCGATCGGCCGGCGCATGCCTTCCAGTCCTTTCATGCCGTCGGTGCCGGTGAGATAGACATCCTTGCCTTCGGCATCGACTACCTTGTGTGCTCTCACCATCGTGGCCAGATGCTTGAATACGCCGACGTCGTGCACACCGAGAATTTCCTGCAGGTTCGAGTGCAGCGTCTGGTTTAACTGCTCATGTTCGTAGAGCAGGCCATACAGAAAAGTCGCGCGATGGCAGATCGGATTGCCGCAACCTTCCTTATGATTGAGCGGGTAAAACTTGAGCGCTTCGTCGAGCAGATTCTGCGGCCACGACTTGTGTTCCGTATAGGCGGTCACGTCCATCAGCCCGAGATTTTCCATGAAGTCGGGAATATGCAGGCCAGCCTTGATCTTCTCCAGCGTGCCCGGCACGGGATGCGCCGACACCTGCGAAATGAACACCGAACGCACGCCTTCGAGTCCATATAGCAGCGACATGGTCAGCGCCACGCCGCCCATGCAGTGCCCGAGCGCCTGAATCTCCGGCACGCCGGTCAATTCGCGGATCTTGGCAACCGCCGACGGAATGTCCTCGCGCGCCACCTTGTCGACGTTAGTCGGCACGAACACGCTCGGCATTTCGATGCTGACGCGCAGATCCACGAGCCACACATCGTAGCCGGCGGCGAACAGGTACTCGACCATGTTGGTCGCAATCAGGTCGGTGGAGTAGATGCGGCTCGATACGCCCGAGCCGTGAATCAGCAGCACCGGACGCGCCGCTTTGCGCGCGGGGTCGTGATAGCGGGTGAGCCTGAGCTTCGTGCCGTCGGGCGTATCGAAGAAAACGATTTGCGGTGCCGGCGCGCGCAATGCGCGCTTCAGACGCGGCTCCGCTTTCGGGTCGAAATACTGCAAGGGTGCGGCCACGCCGCCGTATTCGGTGAACAGCACGCCCGCGAAAAACTTGCCGAACTTCAGGGTCCATTCGAGACGCGTCTTCAGATCCGGCGCGTGGGTGACTTCGAGCGTGCGCTGCTGCTTGAGGAAATTTTCCGGCGTGATGATCAGCGTCGCTTTGCCGAGCAGCGGCGCATCGGCTTGCGCCGACTCGCGGACCTCCGCATAGAGCGTGTTGGTCTGCTCCCACAGATTGATCGGCGACGTGCGCGTGATGACCTTCTTGCCGCTCAGGAAATACGTCTTGCCTTCGGTGGCGTTGAGCGTCATGCGGTAATTCATGTTGCGCTCGTCCACGTCCGACTCGTTGACCACGAACAGATTGAAGGTGCCGTTGGAGATCGTCATCGGTTGCGCGGAGAGCGCGGGGCAGGTCAGCGTGCCGGCCGTTTGCGCCAGATGCTGCGGATTGCTGATCATATCGGCGAGGTCTTCCGATTCGACGGTCAGCGTGAACTCCATCGGGCTCGTGGCCGCTTCGCCTGCAACGTTCGGCGTGTAGGTGCCGACCATCGTTTCGGTGAAGTGCAGACCGATCTTCTGCGGCGAGGAGGGCGTCAATGACGAGGACGCGGCCTGCGGCGTCGGCGGAGGCGGCAGGGTCGGCGTAACGGCGGCGCCTTCCGCCGGCGCGGCGTTCAGCGGGTGGGTGGCGAGCAGCAACTCGCAGTTGCGTTCGGCCAGCGCGGAAATCGTCAGCAGCGGATTGACGCCGAGCGACATCGGCATGACCGCGCCGTCCATCACATACAGTCCGTCGTGCACTGCGTTGCCCGTGGCGCCGCTGAACACGCGGCCCATATGATCGACCACGCCGTGTTCCGCATCTTCGCCCATGCCGCAGCCGCCGAGCGGGTGCACGGTCACGGTGCGGTTGCCGAGAATATCGGTGGAAATCGGATTGCGCATGTATTTGCCGCCAAGCGGCACGGTCGCCCGCTTGAGCACCTCTTCGACCGCCTGGAAGATCGGCTGCTTGCCGGCGTTCTCCCACACGATGCGTGGCTGGCCTTTGTCGTCCACGTCGATCTCGCCGTTTTCGTCGTCGTGCGCCATGACGAGATAGCTTTGCGTGTGATGCAGCGCGCCGTGATACGGGCCGCGCAGAAAGCTGGTGGCCACGCGGGCGTCGTAAGCAAGTTGTTCCTCGAAAGAGCGCGGCGCGACATCCACGCCTTCTATCGGCGCGGCGGCGCCGAGCAGGCCGACCAGCGCCGCGCCCACCGGACCGGCGAGCGAGCCTTCTTCGATCACATACCCGTCTCTGACGTTAGGCGTGCCGCGATGATCGATGAGGCCGGTGATCGTCGGCCCGACCGGAGGAATCTCGCCCTTTTCATGCGCACCCCAGCCGACGCCGTTGATTACCGGCTCGGTGTTGTAGGCGAAGGCGAGCACGTCGCCATTGCCGGTAAAGTGTTTGCCGAGCAGGTTGGAGACGCTCAAGCCCTGCTTGCGCGAGCGCAGCAGCAAGGCCGTCGAGCCGATCGTGCCGGCCGACACGATGACGATATCGGCGCTCACGAACAGATCGGGCGCGCCAAAGCTTTCGCGGCCGAGGCTCACCAGCTGATAACCCACGATCCATTTCCCCGTGGCCGCGTCGCGCAGCACCGAATGGACGGCGGTGCCCGTGAAAATCTGCGCGCCGTGCGCGACGGCATCTGGCAGATAGTTCATGTGCGTCGAATTCTTCGCGTCGTAGTTGCAGCCGGAATTGCAGTCGCCGCAGCCGACGCAAGCCTTCTGCTCGACGCCCGCGGCATTCGTGCGGTCCACAAAGGTGACGGTGATCTCCGGACGCGAGAACTGGTCTTCCATGCCAAGCGCCTGCGCCGACTTTTCGAGGGCCTGCAATTTCGGCAAGGCCGGATAGCTTGGCGGCACCGGCGACGGTTGCAGCATCGCTCGCGCGTCCGCATACCCTTTGTCGCGTCCAGCCTTGTCGGCGCGCAACGCGGCCGGCCAGCGCGGGTCGTCCCACAGGCGCGGGTCGGCTTCGAGCGCGACGTTCGCGTTGATCAGCGAGGTGCCGCCGAGACCGCAGCCGACTACCGCGTTCACATCGTCGTTCACATGCACTTCGAGCAGCGCCAGCGGTGAGCCGATATGCGCCAGCGCCGTGTTGTATTGCACTTCTTCGGTGCCCTGAAACGGCGTGCGGGGAAATTCACCGGCCATGAATTCGCGTCCGCGTTCGAGCACGCACACGCGGCGCCCGGCGCGCGCCATACGGCTCGCGGCGATCCCGCCGCCATAGCCGGAACCCACCACAACCACGTCGTAATGCGATTGGATTGCAGTCACGACGCTCGATAAGCGGTTCATCACGACCACCTCGTCTGGAATGGAATGCGGGGAAAGACAACCAGGACTTCGGAAGCAAGACGGCGTGCGGCGACAGCTTTTTTATCCTAGGCGGTGCGCGCTCACAAAAAAAGGCGCATCGTATGTGGCGCGCGGGCCGGCTGTGCCGCGTCCGGGACGTCGTGAGAGGGTGCCGAGGCCCAGCGGGCGCACGGCCGCGTGCTATTACGCGGCCGCTTCATTCATTTCGCTGTCGCTCGATTCGGCGGCGAGCAGGTTCAGCGCCAGCAGGATCGCCGGGCGATTGTCGACCTCGATCTCGATGCCGAGCGCGTCCGTGAGCCAGCGGCCGATCTTCGTATTCGAAAAATCCTCGGCGCCAGCCGTCTTCTTCATGGTGACGCCGAGCTTGACGGCGCGATAGTGATACGAGGGCACACGATGCTGCGCTGCGACTGCCGACAGACCGCCTTTGCCTTCCGAGCACCAGCCGAGGCTGCCGGCCAGCACGATCCGCTCCGGTTCGTCGAGGCTTTCGATAAAGGCGCGCGCCGAGAGCCGCACGCGCTGTTCGTCGAGGCCGTATTGCAGCAGCACGCTTTCCACCGGATCTTCCAGCGCCTGCGCGTGCAGATCGATTTCCTGCGCCATGCCGTCGTTTTCCATCGATACGTTGCGCTGATGGCCGGCGCTGCGCAGGCAGTCGATCAGGTAGCGGCGGAAATACGCGCACAATGCGTAGCCGTTGGACGGCGCGCTGTCGGCGCAGGCGTGGGTTTCAGTATGGCCGGGCGCGAGACGCAGCACCTTCGCGTAGATGAACTGGGCGACCAGTTCTTCCTTGTCCTCGCCGAGCGCCTGCAGTTCGAGCGGGTGATAGGTCCGCAAAGCCCGCTTGACCAGTTCGACCATCGACACCATTTCGTCGCCGGACAACCGGGTGCGCCGGCGCCACAAATCCGGCAGGATTGCATCGTCGAGATTGCGGACGAACTCGTGGCTCGGAACTGCGCCCATGAAAACCTCCATAAGGGGAAAGGCAAGGAGCGCGGTGAGCCTGAACTGCCGGCGGGGTGTGGATGTTGAAGCTTTGAGGCCGCGCTGGAATGTGAAACCAGTATGGTTTCCGGCGGCGGCTTCGCCTATATGGATTAAGTGGTAGCTGATGGGTAAACTGCCGGGTAAACCATCCGACAAAGTGCATCTTATTCGTCTGAAGTAAAACGGGCTTGCACTGGAAAATTGCATCGCACTGCGGCTACGCAGTTGCATCGCAGACGTAGAGCCACGCCGTATCCGAAGTGTCCGATGCGGCTTGCGCCGCTTGCGTCGCCGCGCTTCGATCCACATAACCGAATTTGCCGAGTCCGAGGAGACCGCGTGATGCGGGCCGACCCGATCCAGCGTGCCATCGACGAAGACCTGGTGCGCGTGCTGTACGCGCAAGATCCGATTGCTTTCTTTTCGCACTGGTTTTCGATCGCGGTGCTGGTGTCGATTTACTGGCCGAACATACCGTCGCCGCCGCTCTTTATCGCGTGCTTCGGTTTCTATGCCGCGGCCAATTGCGCGAGCCTCGCGCTGTGGCTCGTCAACCGCCGTTACCCGCAGCTCGTCTCGCCGCGCGGCTGGATCGTGCTTCACGCGGTGCGCGGCATGCTGCTCTACAGCGGGCCGGGCATCGCGGTGTGGTTCGCGTTCCAGAGCCCGCAGTCCGACCTGCCGCTGCTGCACACGGTCATGCTCGTCACGCTGGCCGCAGGCGTGTTCATGTCGAACGGCTTCGACCTGCTGAATTTCTCGACCTCGATTCCGTTTCTGCTGTTTCCGTCGATCGTCATGCATTTCGGCACGCATACGTTCGACCGCACGCTGCTCGCCATCGTCCTCGCGTTTTTCTTCTGCGCGATCAACGTCTACGCGCTGAGTTATCGCAAGCTGTTCCAGCAGGTCGTGCAGGCGCGCGTCGATCAGCAGTACCTGGCGGAATCGCTGGCCGCGCAAAAACGGGTCGCCGAAGAAGCGAGTCTTGCCAAGACGCGCTTTTTTGCGGCCGCCAGCCACGACTTGCGCCAGCCGCTGCATGCGATCGGCCTGCTCGCGGCCTCGCTGAACGACGCGGCGGCGACGCCCGTGCAGCACGCGAAAACCGCCGAGCACATCGTCTACAACGTCGAGGCATTGAACCAGTTGTTCAACCAGGTGCTCGATCTGGCGCGGCTCGAAAGCGGCGTGACCCAGGTGATCCGGCTGCATTTCCGGCTGTCCGAACTGTTCGAGCGGGTCGGCAGCCAGTACCGTCCGCAGGCGGCCGCCAAAGGGCTGGCGTTGCGCATCGCGCCGACCGCGATGGTGGTGCACGACGATCCGGTGCTGCTCGAACGCGTGCTGAGCAATCTGCTGTCGAACGCGGTGCGCTACACCGAAGACGGCGCGATCTGGTTGGGCTTGCGCCGCGCCGGGCGGCAGACGGGCGGCTTTATCGAAGTGCGCGACTCGGGCATCGGCATTCCCGCGGAGGAACACGCGCGCATTTTCGAGGAGTTCTATCAGGTCGCTAATCCGCAACGCGACGCGCGCCAGGGGCACGGCCTCGGCTTGCCGACGGTGAAGCGGCTGGTCGAGATGCTCGGCGGCGAGTTGCAACTGCGCTCGGCGCCGGGCCGCGGGTCGGTGTTCCGCTTTCCGGTGCAGGCAGGCGACCCCGGCGGCATCGTGGCGAGCCTGAACGAAGCCGTGGCCGGCGGTCCGTCGGCGCAAGGGCGGCACGTGCTGTGCATCGACGACGATCCGTCGATTCTCGAAGGCCTCGTCAGTCTGCTGGGCCGGTGGGGTTGCAGTGTGCTCGGCGCGCGCGACGAAGCCAATGCGCTCGCGGCGCTCGAAGGCGGCTTCGTGCCGGATGCCGTGCTGTGCGACTACCAGTTGGCGAATCACCGGACCGGTGCGCAGGCGCTCACTGCCGTGCGCAACATGCTCGCGCGCGCGGGGCACGACAACGTGGTGACGCTGCTGATCACGGGCGACATGGCGTCGGCCGAACTGGCGGCGCTCGCCTTGCAGGGGATTCCGGTGCTTCACAAACCGGTTACGCCGGCGCGCTTGCGGCGCACGCTGGAGATGCTGTGGCAGCAGGCCGAACTGGACAAGGGGCGGGCCGCTGCGGCGCTGGCATTACGCGTGGGTCAAACGGGACGTGAAGCGGTAGATGAAGCGGGAAATGAAGCGAGCGGCCAGGTGATGCATGGCGCGATGGCGGCTGCTGGGAGCGCGGCGCAAGGAGACGCGAGAATGGGATCGAAGAGCGAGCCGCAAAGCATTTTGACCCGAAGCACCCAGTCGCAAAGGGAACCGCAGAAGTAGAGGCGCGCAGGAGAAGCAAAGGCGCACGGCAGAAGAGAGGCGCACGGCGGAAGAGAGGCGCGCAGAAGGAGAGGCGCGCAGCAAAAAGGACAGGCGAACCGCAAAGTAAGGCGAGCCTGCTGCACAGGGCGGCGCGCCCGCCGCCTGCGGATCTCGCGCTACAAGGTTTTCCCGGCTTCCAGCCAGCCATTGATGACGGCAATCGCCGTCGACCGGTTATGCACACCGAGTGCCCGGAAGATCACCGACAGATGCACTTTCACCGTGCCTTCCGCAACGCCCAGATCGCGCGCGATCATCTTGTTGGTCCAGCCACGATGCACGAGCCGCATGATGTCCTGCTGACGCGGCGACAGATTCTCCAACAGATGCTGCTGGTGCGGCTGCAACGCCTGGATCTGCGTAAGGGGTTCGGTAAGCGTGGCGCCGCCCTGGCTGGGTGCGTGCGCGCCGACCGGAGCCACATGCTGCGGCGCCGGTTCGGCGAGCGCTTCGGCACGCGCGGGCGTGGCCTGCGCGTCGCGCGAGCCCAGCAGGCTGAGCGCTTCCATCGGCACATAGGCGCCGCCTGAGAGCACCAGCTCGATCGCCTTGAGCATGACGCTGGCAGGCTGGCGCTTCGGCACGAAACCGAGCGCGCCGGCGGCCAGCACGGCGCGCATTTCGTCGGGCGATTCTTCGGCGGAGAGAACGACGAGCGGGAGCGCCGGATTCGCTTTCAACAGGACTTCGAGCGATGAAGCGCCGCTCATGCCCGGCATATGCAGATCGACAATGGCGAGATCGTGATCGGCGTCGGGACGCGCGAGCAGGGCAAGCGTCTCCCAGTTGTCGGCTTCGTCGAACTGGGCGTCGGGATCGAGGCCGCGCAGCATGCCTTTGACACCTTGCCGGATCAGTTCATGGTCGTCGGCTACAAGAAACTTCATGATGTCTCCGCGAGTCGGGCCTGCCCGATGTGGGCTACCGCCGTTATAGGGTCTCGTTTTACTTCTAGCCTCGTGAATCGCATCATTTGCCGCCCACCCCGCGATCATATGCCTGATCGGTGGCGCGGCGCACCTTCCGGCGGCCGCTTATATAACCGTATATTCGTTAAATCGCCGTCTGGTCCGATGCGCCGCATGATCTGTAAGGCAGGTCTCCCGCGCATAGGTTCCGGCTTGCATGGTAGACGAGCGGAACGGCCCTTTTTTGAAGGCATCCATCAAGGATTCCGAAGGTTATGCGCGCCGGATCGAAGCGCGCTGAAGCAGTCTCTATTTGACTGCAAATAACGTCGCATTCATCAGAATCTTGAATGCGAATCCGAGCGACATCGCCGAGCCCACGCCGAAGCACCACAGCGCGATGAACCAGAGCCAGCCCGGCAGTTTGCGCGCCGTTGTCGCCGCTGCTGTCGATGCTGTCGATGCGCCGTGAGTCGTGCCGGAGTTTGTCTGCTTAGTGATAGTGATGTTGGTCGCCATGACGCACCTTGCCGCGAAATACCCAATAACCCATCGTCGTGTAGGCGATGATGATCGGCAGAATGACCGCCGCGCCGGCCAGCGTGAACATCTGGCTCGAGCGCGGCGCGGCCGCTTCCCACAGCGTCATGCTCGACGGAATCGCATACGGCCACAAGCTCACCAGCAGCCCCGCGTAGCCGAGCAGCACCAGCAGCAGCGCGAGCGCGAACGGCGTGTTGTGATGCCGTTCGCGCACCGCGCGATGCATGAGGAATGCCGCGACCGCCACGAGGAACGGCACCGGCAGCAGACGGTAGAACAGGCCGTCGTGGAACCAGCGTTGCGCGATATTCGGATCCTGCAGCGGCGTCCACAGGCTGACCATCGCGACGAAGCCGAGCAGCACGACGGTCAGCGGCCAGACCACGCGATGCAGCCGGCGTTGCAGATCGCCTTCGGTCTTCGCCACCAGCCAGCAGCAGCCGAGCAGCGCATACGTGACCACGAGTCCGAGGCCCGTGAGCAGGCTGAACGGCGTGAGCCAGCCGAAGGCGTCGCCGGCATATGCGCCATCGACTACGGGAATGCCTTGCAGAAACGCGCCCAGCGCAATGCCCTGAAAGAACGTCGCGCCCGCCGAGCCGCCGATGAACGCCAGATCCCACAAATGCTTGGTCCGATTCGCCTTGGCGCGAATCTCGAACGACACGCCACGAAAGATCAGACACACGAGCATGAAGATCAGCGGCAGATACAGCGCGGACAGCACGGTCGAATAGACTGCGGGAAACACGGCGAAGAGACCCGCGCCGCCGAGCACCAGCCAGGTTTCGTTGCCGTCCCACACCGGCGCGACGGTGTTCATCATCAGGTCGCGTTCCTTTTCATCGGGGAAGAACGGGAAGACGATGCCGATGCCCAGATCGAAGCCGTCCAGCACCACATACATGAAAAGGCCCAGCGCGATGATCGCGGCCCACACTACGGTTACGTCCATGTTTTTTCTCTATCGCAAGTAGCTGCTGCAGCAGGGTCGTTCAGGCGGCGTCGATCATGTGATCGACGGCGGAGAGCGGGCGGCGCGCGGTCTCGTTTGGCGAGCGCTCCGGCGCGTCGTGCGGCGTGTGGCCGGGCAACGCGGGACCCGCGCGCATCAGCTTGAGCATGTAGTACACGCCGGTGCCGAACACGAGGAAATACACGATTACGAAGGTCATCAGCGAGATGCCGACCTGCTGCGTGGTGAGCGGCGACACGGCCTGCGAGGTGCGCATCACGCCGTACACGACCCACGGCTGGCGGCCCGCTTCGGTGGTGACCCAGCCGGCCAGCAGCGTGATGAAACCCGTCGGCCCCATTGCCACGGCAACGCGCTGGAACCACTTCGATTCGAACAGGCGTCCACGGCGGCGCAGCACCCACGCGGCTACCGACATCATGATCATCAGCACGCCGAGGCCGGCCATGATGCGAAAACTCCAGAACACCACCGTCGAGTTGGGCCGGTCTTGCGGCGGAAATTCCTTGAGACCGCGAATTTCGCCGTCCCAGCTATGCGTGAGGATCAGGCTGCCGAGATGCGGAATCGACACGGCGTAGCGCGTGGTTTCCGCCTGCATGTCGGGAATGCCGAACAGGTTCAGCGCGGTGCCGCCTTTTTCGGTGTCCCACAGACCTTCGATCGCCGCGATCTTGGCAGGCTGATATTTGCGCGTGTTCAACCCATGCTGATCGCCGACGAACGCCTGGATCGGCGTGAGAATCAGCAGCAGCCAGAGCGCCATCGAGAACATTTTCTTGACGGCCGGATCGCGCCGTCCGCGCAGCAGATGCCACGCGCCGACCGCCGACACCACCAGCGCGGCGACGATGAACGCCGCGAGCGCCATATGCGCGAGCCGGTACGGGAACGACGGATTGAACACGATCTTGAACCAGTCGAGCGGCACGACGCGGCCGTTCACGACTTCGAAGCCTTGCGGCGTTTGCATCCAGCTATTGGAAGCGAGAATCCAGAAGGTCGAGATCAGCGTGCCGACCGCCACCATCAGCGTGGCGCCGAAGTGGGCGCGCGGACTCACGCGCTGCCAGCCGAACAGCATGATGCCGAGGAATCCCGCTTCGAGGAAGAACGCGGTCATCACTTCGTACATCAACAGCGGGCCGGTGACGGGGCCGGCGAAACTGGAGAAGCCCGACCAGTTGGTGCCGAACTGATAGCTCATCACGACGCCGGAAACCACGCCCATGCCGAAGGCCACGGCGAAGATCTTCGACCAGAACAGGCAAAGGTCTTTGTAGTACGCCTTGCGGGTTTTCAGCCAGCGCCATTCGAGGACGGCGATGAAGCTGGCGAGGCCGATGCTGAGCGCCGGAAAAACGATGTGGAAAGAGACGGTGAACGCAAACTGGATGCGGGCAAGATCGAATGCCGATAGAGCGGAGTTCATGAGCGTGACGTACTTGAAGTGCGTGGGGTCCGTGAGGGCGGACTACGCGCGTCGACCGTTGTCGGTGCGCACTGCGCTGGGCAGATGGCGCAAGAGTAGGGGATGGTCGAGTTTTGTGCTGCGACGCGACGTGCGTCAAAAAACCACCTTGTTTTATGGTGATTTTCTTTTTTGGGACGGCAAACCGTTGATGAATATCAAGTTTTTCTGATCGCATCGCTGAGCAGTATGCGGGCGGTTGCTCACTTTGGCTGCGCAACTGCGGCAATCGACCGCGCTGCAGCATTGTCGCGCGGCGGGTTCTACGCTTCTGACGCGGCTGCAGTGTTTCCCGCGGCAGCCACGACTTTGCGCAGCGATTCGATCGGCAAGGCGATGTTCGGCAAATCGGGATTTGCTCGTCATCAACCGACAATCGCTCCGTCCGAACCGACTTTCCATGCGCGCGGCGGCTAGCCATCAAGCCCGTTTGCCCATACCATGCAGGCAGCCAGACGGCAGCTTTTTTCAAAACAGCGCATGCTAGTTGCGCGTGCACGCCGTATAGCCAGTCCAGTATTTTTTCCCGTTATCCGCTTCGAATAGTCATAGCCGACGTACCGACCAGCCGAACGGCCCGGCCCGGCGCGTCGCGAATCCGTTATCCAGATGTGGTGCAGGGCATGTCGTGCCTGAATGGGCGTCGTGTCGCGAGCCGCGCGAATGCTTCGAGAAGCCACGCATCATCCACCTGCCGGCAACGGCAGACTTCAACTACAAGGAGTCAGCAGATGAGCACGATCAAGACGAAAGACGGTACGAGCATTTTCTACAAGGACTGGGGCAAGGGCCGCCCGGTCGTCTTTTCGCACGGCTGGCCGTTGAGCGCGGACGCCTGGGACGCGCAGATGCTGTTTCTCGGCAGCAAGGGCTTTCGCGTGATCGCGCATGACCGGCGCGGGCATGGTCGCTCGGAGCAGACGTGGGACGGCAACGACATGGACACCTACGCCGACGATCTCGCGGCGCTGATCGACCACCTCGATCTGCGGGACGCCACGCTCGTCGGCCATTCGACAGGCGGCGGCGAAGTCGCGCATTACATCGGCCGGCATGGCACGCAACGCGTTGCGAAGGCCGTGCTGATCGGCGCGGTGCCGCCGTTGATGCTGAAGACCGGGAGCAATCCGAACGGTACGCCAATCGACGTGTTCGACGGCATCCGCAAAGGTGTCGAAGACGACCGCTCGCAGTTCTTCAAGGATCTCGCGCTGCCGTTCTACGGCTACAACCGTCCGGGCGCGAAGGTGTCGCAAGGCGTGATCGATTCATTCTGGGTCCAGGGCATGGCCGGCTCGATCAAGGGGCTGTACGACTGCATCAAGCAGTTCTCCGAAGTCGACTACACCGAAGACCTGAAGAAGATCGACGTGCCGACCCTGGTGCTGCACGGCGACGACGACCAGATCGTGCCGATCGATGCAGCCGGCCGTCTGACCGCGAAGATCGTGAAGAACGCCACGCTGAAGGTCTATCCGGGTGGCCAGCACGGCATGTGCACCGTCGAGGCCGCCAAGGTGAACGGCGACCTGCTGGAGTTCATCGGATCGTGATGCGGCGCTGCGGTGATTAGTATTGATGCCCCGGGTGCGGCGGGTCGTGTGCAGGCACGCGCGCCCGGCCGCACTCAAGCCTGAACCGCGGGCCTTCGCGCCCGCGGTTCGAGCTGCTTCAGGCGGTCGGCCAGCCGATCCGCGCGGCTCGTTGCAACGACGAGCGCACGACCAGCCGGTGGAACGGCGCGATCGCGAGAATATAGAAACGGCCGAGTCGATTGTGGCAATGCACGACGGTCGACAGGATCAGATAGCGCGAACTGCCTTCGCGCGTGCTGCGGGTCTGCTGCAGCACTGAAACCCGGAAGTCGAGATGACGGTCGTTTTCGCCGAGAATGATCTCGTGCGCACTTCGCGTATAGATCCTGAAGATGTCGAGGCGCTCCCTCGCGGCGGCCGGATCCTTGATGCTGCGCAACTGTCTGGCGGTCTTCAAGCCGGCATGCGCGACGATCGCATCGCGCACGCTCATCAGTTTCGCGACCCATCCCGCCTGATGCGTGAACACGAAGCGCGCGAGCAATTCCGGATCGCCGATGGCGTTCTCGGGCAAGCGGACGGCGTATGCGTCGGCCAGGTCCGGCGCGTCGTAGAAACGCGCGACGCCTGATTCAGCCGGCAGGGCAACGGGTTGCACTGGACAGTGGGCAGTGAGCATGGTGACGTGCGGCGCTAAATGATGAATCGAAGAGGGGCGCTGCGCCGGGTCTTGGCGGCGGATCGGCTTACACGAGAGCGCATCAAGTCTACGCGATTGTGGGCGTCTGCGCGGAGCGGCCGACGCGGTTGTTCACCTCGTGCATCTGCGTAAAAAGGTCGTCTTAGTTATACGATGTCACATAAATAATCCGAGTGCATTTGCTTGTTTGATAAGGAGAAACAAGGTTGTAGCGAATCCGAATAAGGGTAAGTGCCTAATTGAAATCCGGTCTAGCATCGTTGATAGTACGTTATCGTACAACTAACGCTGAACCGGCAGACACTGCCGTGATGACAGAAGTGAGTGCTGTACCCAAGTTCGATCGCGCGCGGCGCAGGAAAGGAAGCTTATGAAGAAGATTGCTCTCAGTGGAGCCGGCGGCCAGCTAGGCTCGGTGGTACGCGCCGCGTTGGTCGCGCGCGGCACGCCGTTGCGTTCGGCGGCGGGCTCGAAGGCCCTGGTGCCGCTCGTGGATGGCGAGGACGTGATGCACGGCGACCTGCGCGATCCGGCGGTCGTGGATCGTCTGCTGGAAGGCGTCGACGTCCTGATCCATTTCGCGGGGACGAGTGTGGAGCGTCCGCTGCCCGAGATCATCGAAAACAATCTGCGCGGACTCGTCGAAGTATACGAAGGCGCGCGCCGGCAAGGTGTGAAGCGCATCGTGTTCGCGAGTTCCAATCACGCGATCGGCATGTACCCGGTCACCGAGCATCTGAGCCTCGACTGCGAACTGCGCCCGGACGGTTTCTACGGACTGAGCAAAGTGTGGGGCGAAGCGCTCGCCAGAATGTATTGGGACAAGCACGGCATCGAGAGTGTTTGCGTGCGCATCGGCAGTTGTCTCGAACGCCCGACCGAGCCTCGGCACCTGAGCACCTGGTTCGGCCATCGCGATCTGCTGCATTTCCTCGATCGTTGCGTCGAAGCGGAGAACGTCGGCTTCCTGACCATCTGGGGCGTGTCGGCCAACACACGCAGCTGGTGGGACAACAGCGGTGCCGAACGTCTGGGCTATCGGCCGACGCAGGATGCCGAGGTCTATGCCGAAGAAATTCTTGCGCGTCCGAATCCGCTCGACGCGCTGGGTCAGCGCTTCCAGGGCGGCAGCTTCGTGGGTATCGATTATTCGCGCGATGACGCCGCTCCGGACGGCTCGGCCGCTTCCGCCACGCGGCCTGTTTAAGCCGTTCAGGATTTCGAGGAGACGCAGCAATGAAAATCAAGGGCATCCGCTGGTGGATGGTCAGTCTGGTCGCGGCCGGGCTCATTATCAATTACCTCGCGCGCAATACGCTGTCAGTTGCGGCGCCGACGTTGATGAAAGACCTCCACATCACTACCGAGCAGTATGCGCACGTGGTCGTGGCGTGGCAGCTTTGCTATGCATTCATGCAGCCGGTCGCGGGCTTCCTGCTCGACACGGTCGGCACCAAGATCGGCTTCGCGGCGTTCGCGCTCGCCTGGTCGCTGGCATGCGCCGCGGCGGCGTGGTCGACGGGCTGGCGCAGCCTCGCGTTCTTCCGCGGCCTGCTCGGCATTGCCGAGGCGGCCGGCATTCCGGCCGGCGTCAAGGCGACGAGCGAGTGGTTCCCGGCCAAGGAGCGCTCGGTCGCGATCGGCTGGTTCAACATCGGGTCGTCGATCGGCGCGTTGCTGGCGCCGCCGCTGGTGGTGTGGGCGTTGCTGCATGGCGAGTGGCAGTTGGCT
Source organism: Paraburkholderia sp. BL27I4N3 (assembly GCF_003386115.1). Classification (NCBI taxonomy): domain Bacteria; kingdom Pseudomonadati; phylum Pseudomonadota; class Betaproteobacteria; order Burkholderiales; family Burkholderiaceae; genus Paraburkholderia; species Paraburkholderia sp. BL27I4N3. The sequence continues at coordinate 4,816,882 of NZ_QREJ01000001.1, forward strand.
TTCGTGATAGTCGGCGTGGCCGGGATCGTGTGGAGCTTGCTGTGGATGGCGCTCTATAAGCATCCGCGCAATCAGAAGCTGCTAGGCGACGCCGAACGCGACTACATTCTGAGCGGTCAGGAAGCGAAGCACAGCGACGCGGGCGCCGCCAAGCGCAACTGGCTCGCCATGCTTGGCAGCCGCGACTTCTGGGCGATCGGCATTCCGCGCATTCTGTCCGAGCCGGCCTGGCAGACCTTCAATGCGTGGATTCCGCTGTACATGATGACCGAGCGTCACATGAATCTGAAGGAAGTCGCGCTATATGCATGGATGCCTTTTCTCGCAGCCGACATTGGCTGCGTGCTGGGCGGCTACCTTAGCCCGCTGTTTCACAAGTACGCGAAGGTGTCGTTGTTCACGTCGCGGAAAATGGTGTTCGTGGTGGGCGCGCTGTTCATGATCGGACCGGCTTGCGTGGGCCTAGTGGCGAGTCCTTATGTGGCGGTGGCACTGCTGTGCGTCGGCGGGTTCGCGCATCAGACCTTGTCGGGTGCCTTGTACGCGATCACGTCGGACATGTTCGGCAAGAACGAAGTCGCGACCGCGACCGGCATGGGCGGCATGGCCGGCTACCTGGGCGCGGCTGCGTTCACGGCGCTGTTCGGCGTGCTGGTTACGCAGGTCGGCTACAGCCCGCTGTTCGTCGTGCTGGCGGTGTTCGATATCATCGCGGCTGCGGTTGTGTGTCTGCTGGCGAAAAGCGCCGACAAGACGCCTGAGCCGCGCTGGACGCCGGCGAGTGCGGCGGCCAAGTGAGGCGCGTTAAGTGACGATGAATTCCGGACGCTGATCGAGCGAATCGGGAAAATGAAAATGGCGGCGCTTTCGGGCGTCGCCATTTTTTTTGCTCTTGTTCACTGCGTTGTTTCAGTCCTCACGGCTGGACGAAGCTCGCGCTTCGCCCAGCCGTTCAACCGCTTGCTGCTTAACGCTTATCGACCACCGTCGTGTTATAGGTCGTCGCGCCGATCACCACATTGTTCAACGTAATGCCGTTCACGTTGTACGCGTAGATCGGCCCGGGCATGGTCGCGCCCGCGGGTCCGGCCGAAACGGCAGTGCCCAGATTGCAGTTCGAGATCGTCACGCCGGTAATCGGCGGAATGGTCGGCGCCGGGGCCGCGCCGTTGTAGTCGAACGCGACGGGTCCTTGCGCGACGATCGCCTGGAAGCAGGAGCCGGTCACGCCGTTAAGCGTCACGTTGCTCGCCTTTACGTTCGAAATGTTCACGTTCTGCACGACCGCCGGCCGGATGCGAATGGCGTCGTTGGCCGGCTGATAGTCGCAGTCGAACGTGATCAGGCCGCCCTGTGCCGCCGATGGATTGGCCGCGCTCGCCGTCACGACGCCAAGCGGCACCGTGGCGTTGATCGGGCTGCCGCTCAGCAATGCGCTGCCGTAACCCGCGCCTTTCAGGCTGACGCCGTTCGGCAGCGTGACGGTATCGACATAGAAGTTCTTCACGAAGCCGCCGCGATTCATATTCGTCTTGATGCGAATCGCGATGTTCAGCGGATTGGTCGCCCAATTCTGATTGAGCATCTGCAGATTGCGGGCGTAGATGTTCTGCACGCCGCCGCCCATTTCGCTGCCGAGCGTGATGCCGCCGTGGCCGCTGTTCATGATGCAGTTCTGGATCACGTGATTCTGCGCGGGGCCGTATTGCGTATCCAGATCCTTGCCCGACTTGATTGCGATGCAGTCGTCGCCGGTGTTGAACGTGACGCTGTCGCACAGCACGTTGTCGCACGCGTCCGGATCGAAGCCGTCGTTATTCGGGCCGATGCTGTTGGTCGTCACGCCGCGAATCACGACGTTCTTGCAATCGGTCGGATGATGCTGCCAGAACGGCGTGTTGTTGGTGCAGTAGTTCTCCATCAACACATTCGTGCAGCCGATGAACTCGACCATGCACGGACGCAGATAGTGGCCCACGCCGAAGACTCGCTGCGCGATAGGCACGCCGGCTTCGGAGAGCGCGGGCAGGTAGTTCTGATCCTCCTGCCAGGGTGTCGTGGGACTGGTTAGTTGCGCATACAGCGCATCGGAAATGCCCGGTGCGGCGGTTTTCAGGTCGACGTTCTTCGGATTGAGATACACCTGTGACGGCGTCGACGAATTGACGCAACCGTACGCGCCATTCGATCCCTTGAAGGTCCACCAGCACGTGGCGGTATTGCCGCTGCCGGCGAACGGCGTCATGGCTTGTCCGTTGAGCACCGAGGTCGCGTCTTCGCCGGTCAGCGCGATGTTGGTCTGGTTGCGCGCGTACACCGGCGAGCCGTAGTTCAGGCAATCGTTTGCCTGCCAGCGGCTATAGAACAGATTGCCGTTGGCGCCGCACGCGACCGGGCCGTCCTTCGCGTAGTCGGCCGGGTTCGGGCTGAAATAGATCGTGCAATTCGCGCTGAGGTGGAAGTTCACGTTGCTCAGCAGCACGATCGGTCCGGCGCAGTACCAGGTGCCGGCCGGCACGACCACGCGTCCGCCGCCCGCGGCGTTGCAGGCCTGGATTGCAGCGAGAAACGCGGGGCGCGAGTCGAACGAAGCGGCGGCGTTGGTCTGGTTCGAACCAGGGCTTGCGGCCGACGCTGAGCCTGTGTACGGATTGGTCGCGGCGACGACGGCGCATGGTGCGGCGCCGTACTGCGTGACGAGGAAGTCGCGGGTGGGAAACATCGACTGGTTGATGCCGTGCAAGGACGCGATGATCTGTGTCGCGGCGCCCGAGGTGCCCCAGATCGGATCCTGCACGACCGGCGGTGTGGTTGTCCCGCCGTTGACGGAGCCGCCGCAAGCGGACAGGCCACCGAGCAGCGTCGCGCCCGCTGACGTTCCCGCCAGCACGATAAACGCGCGGCGAGCGGGCGAATTCGGTTCAGCCTGACCGGGCGTTTTCGATGCTGCCCGCTTGTCGCTGGTTTTATCTATGTTTGCCACGGATGTCTCCTTGCCCTTTGCGGGCGTTATCAGTAATCGTTGCTACTTTTGGGATGCAGGGCAGTTCGTCAAAGCCGGTTGTTTACATAAGGCATCCTTAATATTTGTAAAAAAACTCTGCCGATAGAAACGACGCAACTTTTGTCAACTCACGGCAGAGAGGAGGGAATGCACGAATGCGCCGCTGCTTGCCTATCTTTCACGGCAAGCGGAGCGGCGCATCAAAAAGCGGCGTGCGGCTTAAGGCTACACTGAACAAGCCGCGAAATTGGCGACGCGTTAGCAATTTGAACGTCGTCAAGTCATGAGGCCGAGCTTGCGCCGTTGCTTTGCGGCCCTCGCGGGCCTTGTGGGCGGGCACTTTGCCCGCCTTTGGCCCACTATGGGCGTACCGATGCCGTCAGTTGCCTGCGCGACAGGTAGACGTTGGCCAGCGCGAGCGCGACGAACGCCCGGTTGGCGTTCTTTGCCAACCCGCGATAGCGCACCTTCGTAAATCCCCATAGTCGCTTCACGACCGCAAAGACATGCTCGACCCGGGCCCGGATCTTCGACTTGTTGCGATTCCTGCCGCGCTGCACCTCGTCGACTTCTCCGCCCGCACGACGCGTCCGCTGATTGGTGAAGTCGCGTGCCTTCGGCGCCTTGCCGTGAATCAGGTCTTTCTGGCTCGCATAGGCGCTGTCGCCGTAGACGCGCTGCTCCTGGCCGTGCAGCAATTGCGGCAGCGGGTGCTTGTCATGCACGTTGGCCGGAGTGAGCACTGCGCTGTGCGCCAGCCCGCTTTGGCTATCGACACCAATGTGCAGCTTCATGCCGAAGTACCACTGCTTACCCTTGCGGGTCTGATGCATCTCGGGGTCGCGCGCCTTCTGTTCATTCTTTGTCGAGCTCGGCGCACCGATGATCGTGGCGTCCACGATGGTGCCGCTCCTGAGCTTCATGCCGCTGGCCTGAAGTACCCGGCCCACTTCGGCGAAGAGCTGCTCACCCAGTTGGTGGGTCTCCAGCAGGCGCCGGAATTTGAGCAGCGTCGTCGCGTCCGGCACGGCTTCGCAGCCCAGATCAATACCCACAAAGCGACGCAGGCTAGCACTGTCGTACAGTGCCTCTTCGCAGGCGAAGTCGGCCAGATTGAACCAGTGCTGGATGAAGTGAATCCGCAACATGCGCTCCAGACCAATTGGCGGGCGGCCATTGCCGCGTTTCGGATAGTGCGGCTCGATCACCGCGCACAACTGCGCCCATGGCACGATCGCATTCATCGTGTCGAGAAACTCGTCGCGCCGCGTGCGTTTGCGGTGCGTCTCAAAACCCGCACCTTGATCGGCTGCCATCGCCAGCGTCTGCTGCTTCATCCTGGTTCGCCTTCCTCATTCAATCCGATCTCTATAACGCTTGACGTACCGGATCGGTGGACTTAATCAGCGTTGCCTTAAGCGGTTTTCTGGCCAATCTCGTGATCGGCGAGGAATTCGAGCGCGCGCACCATTGCCGAGTGGTCCCACGCCTTGCCGCCGTGCGCAACGCAGGCGTTGAAGAGAGCCTGGCAGGTGGCGGTATTCGGCAGGGACACGCCGAGCGATTGCGCGGTCGACAGCGCGAGGTTCAGATCCTTCTGATGCAGTTCGATGCGGAAGCCCGGATCGAAAGTGCGTTTGGTCATGCGTTCGCCGTGCACTTCGAGAATGCGCGACGACGCGAAGCCGCCCATCAGCGCTTCGCGCACGCGCGCCGGATCGACGCCGGCCTTGGAGGCGAGCAGCAGCGCTTCGCCCACAGCCTCGATCGTCGCGGCGACGATCACCTGGTTGGCCACCTTGCATACTTGGCCGGCGCCGACGCCGCCGATCAGCGTGACGTTCTTGCCCATCATGTCGAAGAGCGGCTTGACGGCATCGAAGGTCGCGGTTTCGCCGCCCACCATGATGGTCAGCGAGCCGGCCTTGGCGCCAACTTCGCCGCCGGAAACCGGCGCATCCAGATAGTCCGCGCCGCTCTCGCGCACGCGGGCCGCGAACTCACGCGTGGCCATCGGCGAAATCGAGCTCATGTCGACGACGGTTTGTCCCGCGCGCAACACGCTCGCGAGACCCTGTTCGCCGAACAGCACGCGTTCGACATCAGGTGTATCCGGCACCATGATGAAAATCACGTCGGCCTGCGCGCCGACTGCGGCGGGGCTGTCGCACGCGACGGCGCCTGCCTGGACGAGATCGTCGGGCACGCCGCTGCGCGTGAACGCCGCCAGCGCGACGCCGTTCTTGAGAAGGTTGGCGGCCATGGGCTTGCCCATGATGCCGAGTCCGATAAAGCCTGCTTTTTGCATGGAATGCTCCGAAGATGTCATGGCGGCCCGGTTACTGCTGGCCCGCCTGTTTCTGCATGAAGTGTTTCTGAACCGTCTGCGCGGCGCCTTTCAGCAGCCCCATATCCGCGCACACCGCGACGACGCGGCAGCCCATGGAAATATAGCGCTCGGCGTCGGCCTGCACCGGAGCGAGGATGCCGCTCGGCTTGCCCGCGGCCCGCGCGCGTTCGAACACGTGCGCGATCGCCGCCTGCACGTCCGGATGATTCGCGTTGCCGAGTTGGCCGTAAGCGGCCGCGAGGTCGGACGGGCCGACGAACACGGCGTCCACGCCGTCCACGGCGAGAATCTCGTCGATCGCATCCACAGCCTTGCGGCTTTCTATCTGCACGATCACGCAGACATTGTCGTTCGCGACGCTAAAGTAGTCGGGCACGGTCGCATAGTGGTTGCCGCGATGACTCACCGACACGCCGCGAATGCCCTGCGGCGGATAGCGCGTGGCTGCAACGGCGCGGGTCGCGTCGCCGGCGCTTTCCACGAACGGCACCAGAAAATTCGAGAAGCCGCTGTCGAGGAGCCGCTTGATGAACACGCTGTCGTTGGCGGGCGGCCGCACAACCGGCGCGCTGGCGCTGTCCTTGAGCGCCATCAGTTGGGGAATCAGCGTGAGCACGTCGTTCGGCGCGTGCTCGGCGTCCAGCAGCATCCAGTCGAAGCCGACAATGCCGAGTAGCTCGGTCACGATCGGGCTGGCGAGCGACGCCCAGCAGCCGATCAGGGTTTCGCCGCCGCAGACTGCCCGGCGGAAACTATTGGGTAAGGGCTGGTAAGGTGTGACGGCGGGCATGGGCGGGTTTCCTCAAGCGACAATGGATCGGGCAAGCTCCGAAGACGGCTCAACATGGGTTATAGGTCGTCGTATGTCTTGATTGCAGGTTAGCACCGGCCTCGCCGATTGTAACGGTCACGTTAACCCGAATTCCTCGCCAGGCAAGCGTTTCAGGTTGCGCGCACGCCTCACAATGTTGTAGGATGACCTATATCTTAGGCCTTCATTCAAGGAAAGCAAATGACAATTACCGGCGAAATGCTGATCGGCCGCAAAGCGGTGCGCGGCGAGGAAAAACCATTGCATGCGTTCAATCCTGCCACGGGATCCGATATCGCGGAGCCGGTTTTCGGCAGCGGCTCGGCGGCGCTTGTCGGACAGGCGTGTGAGCTGGCGCAGCAAGCGTTCGATCCGTACCGCCAACTGCCGCTCACGGTGCGCGCGGAGTTCCTGGAGCGTATCGCCGACGGCATCACGGCGCTGGGCGATGCGCTGATCGATCGGGCGCACCAGGAATCGGGTCTGCCGAAGGCGCGTCTCGAAGGCGAGCGTGGCCGAACCACCGGCCAGCTCAAGCTGTTCGCGCAAGTCGTGCGTGCCGGCCAGTGGCTCGCCGCCACGCTCGATTCGCCGCTGCCGGAGCGCAAGCCGTTGCCGCGCTCCGACCTGCGCATGCAGAAGATTCCGCTCGGCCCGGTCGCGGTATTCGGCGCCAGCAATTTCCCGCTCGCGTTTTCGGTGGCGGGCGGCGACACGGCGGCCGCGCTCGCGGCCGGCTGCCCGGTGGTGGTGAAGGCGCACCGCGCTCACCTCGGCACCTCGGAGATGGTCGGCCGTGTGATCCAGCGGGTCGCGCAGGAAATGGACTTGCCGGAAGGCGTGTTCTCGATGATCGTCGGCGCGGGCAATTCGGTCGGCGAGGCGCTTGTCGCGCATCCGGCGATCAAGGCGGTCGGCTTCACCGGTTCGCGCGCGGGCGGCACCTCGCTGATGCGCGTGGCGGCGGCGCGTGCCGAGCCGATTCCGGTCTATGCGGAAATGAGCAGCATCAACCCCGTGTTTCTGCTGTCGAATGCGCTGGCGGCGCGCGGCGAGAGCATCGCGCGCGGCTTCGTCGATTCGCTGGTGCTCGGCGCCGGTCAGTTCTGCACCAATCCTGGCCTCGCGATTGCCGTCGACAGCGACGCGCTCAAGACGTTTGTCGCAACGGCGTCCGACGCGCTGAGCGGTAAGCCCGCGCAGACCATGCTGACGTCGGGCATCTGCGCGGCCTATGAAGAAGGCGAGGGCAAGCTGGCCGCGATCAAGGGCGTCGAAGCCGTGGCTCGCGGTGTCAATACGACCGGCCCGACCCAGGCGCGCGCGGCGTTGTTCGTGACCGATGCGCAGACGTTCCTCGCCACGCCGGCGCTGGAAGACGAAGTGTTCGGCCCGGCGTCCACTATTGTGCGTTGCAAGGACGAGCAGGAAATGCTGGCGGTCGCCGAGTACTTCGACGGCCAGTTGACGGCCACGGTGCAGATGGACAGCGCCGATCTGGCGTCGGCGAAAAAGCTGGTGCCGATTCTCGAACGCAAGGCCGGGCGGATTCTGGTGAACGGTTTCCCGACGGGCGTCGAGGTGTCGCACGCGATGGTGCACGGCGGGCCGTTCCCGGCTACATCCGATAGCCGCGCGACGTCGGTGGGCACGACGTCGATCGAGCGTTTCCTGCGTCCGGTGTGCTATCAGGATTTCCCGGCCGATCTGCTGCCGGAAGCACTGACCGACAGCAACCCGCTGGATCTGTGGCGTCGTCGCGATGGCGAGATCACGCGCAGCTGAGTGGCGGGTGGTCGAGTGAAATGAAAATGGCCGGGAGCGATCCCGGCCATTTTCATTGGCGTGTAACTGAATGAAGCGACTCAGCTATTCGCCTCAGCAGCTTCATTCGCCCGCCGCAAGCGCTCGCGGCTATTGGACAGATGCATGCGCATCGCCGCGCGCGCGCCTTCTGCATCATGGCGCGAGATTGCTTCGAGAATGCTTTCGTGCTCGAGGTTGACGAGCGACAGATACGCATCCGGCTCCGCGCGCGCAATGCCCGCCGAATCGAGCCGGTTGCGCGGAATCAGCGCGCTGCCCATTTGCGTGAGGATGTCGACGAAATAGCGGTTGCCGGTGGCGCGCGCCACCGAGATATGAAACTGCAGATCGGCGTCCACGCTGTCCAGCCCGTTGTGGCGCGTAGCTTCGATCGCGTCGAGCGCGGTGCGCATGCGGGCGAGGTCGTCCGGCTTGGCGCGCTGGGCCGCGAGACCCGCGCACTCCGTTTCCAGACTGATGCGCAGTTCGAGGATGGACAACACGTCGCGCAAGGTGGTGGCGGGGACCATGTCGATACCCAGCTTTTCGCGCTGCGGCTCCAGCACGAAGCTGCCGATGCCGTGCCGCGTCTCGATGATCTTGCCCGCCTGCAAACGCGAAATCGCCTCGCGAATCACGGTGCGGCTCACGCTCAGCGTGACCATGAGTTGCGATTCGGTGGGCAGTTTGTCGCCGGGCTTCAAGGCGTTGGACGCAATTTGCTCGGTGACGTAGCTGACGACGAACTCGGCAAGATTACGCGCGCGTCGTGGCGGTGCCGCGGATGCCAGTGGTGTAGCCATCGAAAACGCCCCTTGAATCAGATAGTTGCAGACACTTCATGCGTTTCATTATACCGTCGTCTGACGACTGATTATAACCACGCCATATCATTTTGCGGACCGGCGTCCGATACCGCGCCGGAATCCTTTCCCGTCTGCGTTTTACCCTGCCGCAACGCTCATTTCGCCGTCCGCAGGGGAAGTACGATAACCGCTACGCGATCAGCTCGGCCGCAGTTCGACCCGCTTGATGTCTTTCACGATCACGAGATAGCTGAACACCGTGAGCAGGGCGTTGACGCCCACGAACACCAGCGCGCCGTTGAACGAGCCGGTCTTCGCCACGAGATAGCCGATCACGATCGGCGTCACGATACCGGCGACGTTGCCGAACATATTGAAGATCGCGCCCGAGAGACCGAGTGCTTCCCGCGGCGATGTATCGGCGACGACCGCCCAGCCGAGCGCGCCGATGCCTTTGCCGAAGAACGCAAGCGACATGAGCGCGACGACGACCCAGTCGGTGGACACGTAATTGCAGCCGATGATGCACACCGACAGCAGCATGCCCCCGACAATTGGCACCTTGCGCGCGACGGTCAGCGAATGACCGCGGCGGATCAGCCCGTCGGAGAGAATGCCGCCGAGCACACCGCCGGAGAATCCGCAGATCGCCGGCAGCGAGGCGACCAGGCCCGCTTGCAGAATCGTCATGCCGCGCGCCTGGACAAGGTAGATCGGAAACCACGTCAGGAAGAAGTAGGTCAGCACGTTGATGCAATACTGCGCGAGATAGACGCCGAGCAGCATGCGGTTGCTCAGCAGTTGGCGAACCAGAGACCAGCCGCCTGTGTTCTCGATCTTGCCGGCGGAGGGAGCTTTCTTCTGCCCGTTGACCACGCCGCCGCCTTGCTCGATGTACTCGAGTTCCGAACGCGACACGCGCGGATGATCGGCGGGGTTCTTCATCACCTTCAACCAGGTGAGCGCGAGGAGAAGCCCCATCCCGCCCATTACCACATAGACCATGTGCCAGCCGAACGCGTGGGTGAGCCACGCCATTAACGGCGTGAACACGACCGCCGCGAAGTATTGCGCCGAATTGAAAATGGCCGACGCCGTGCCGCGTTCGTTGGTCGGGAACCAGCTTGCCACCACCTTGGCATTGGCCGGAAACGCCGGTGATTCGGCCGCGCCCATTGCGAAGCGCAGCACGAACAGCGCGGTGACGGCCGCCGCTGCGCTGCCCAGCAAACCGATCGAGCTTTGCAGCAGGGTGAAGAGCGACCAGAAGAAAATACTCGCCGCGTAGACGCGCCGCGCGCCGAAGCGGTCCAGCAGCCAGCCGGCCGGCAGTTGCGACAGCACGTAGGCCCAACTGAACGCGGAGAAAATGTAGCCCATGCGGATCGCGTCGAAGCCGAACTCGGCGCGCATGGCCGAGCCAGTCACCGACAACGTGGCGCGGTCCGCGTAGTTGAAGGTGGTGATCAGAAAGATCAGCAGCAAAATTCCGTAGCGGACTCGGGTGCGCTTTGCGACATGGGCGGCACTCGCCGTGCGGCTCATTTCCATGGTCATCTCCTGAATTTCTTATGCGTGGGAGCGGGCTCCCAGGCGTCGTGGCGCAATGAGCGGCCACAGGCCTTTCGATACATGCTGGTGCGGCGCTACAAAAAACGCCCGGCGACGTTGCCGTCCCGGGCGCTCTTTGCGGTGCCGTCTACGCGGCCGTCGTTCGCACGGCCGCCGGGTGTCGATTGCTGCGATTGCGCCAGCCTGATTACTGCGGGCCGAGCGACTTGATGAGCGCGTCCAGCTTGCCCATTTCTTCTTCCGTCAGATCGGTCAGCGGTGCGCGGACCGGGCCGGCGCTGTGGCCGACCAGTTTCGCGCCGGCCTTGACGATGCTGACCGCGTAGCCTGCGCGGCGGTTGCGGATCGCCAGATACGGCAGGAAGAATTCGTCGATCAGCTTGCCGACGGTCGCGTGGTCGTCCGCGGCGATCGCGCGGTAGAAGTCCATCGCGGTCTTCGGAATGAAGTTGAACACCGCCGACGAGTACACCGGCACGCCCAGCGCCTTGTACGCCGCGGCATAGACTTCAGCGGTCGGCAGGCCGCCGAGATACGAGAAGCGCTCGCCGAGACGGCGGCGGATCGACACCATGTTCTCGATCTCGCCCACGCCGTCCTTGAAGCCGATCAGGTTCGGGCAGCGTTCGGCCAGACCTTCGAGCATATCGGCGTTAAGCTTGGAGTTCGCGCGGTTGTAGATGATCACGCCCATGTTCGGCACGGACTTGCAAACTTCTTCGGCGTGCGCGGCGATGCCTTCCTGGCAGGCTTCCGTCAGGTAATGCGGCATCAACAGAATGCCGTTCGCGCCATGACGCTCGGCTTCCTGTGCGTAGGCGATGGCGACGCGCGTCGGGCCGCCGGCGCCGGCCAGAATCGGCACCTTGCCTTTGCAGACTTCGGTGGCCGTTTTCACGACGTTCGAATAGTCGGTGTGCGTCAGCGAGAAGAACTCACCCGTGCCGCCGGCGACGAACAGCGCCGAAGCGCCGTAAGGCGCGAGCCATTCGAGGCGCTCAGCATAGGTATCGGCGCGGAAATCGCCTTGTTCGTCGAAGTCGGTGACCGGGAAGGACAGGAGGCCTTCGGAAACGATCTGCTTCAGTTCCTGCGGTGTCGTCATGATAAGTATCCAGAGCGTCGGAAAGGTTCGTGGAAGCTCAATTAAGTAGGAATTGAGATTTCTTATACGTCATCGTACAACAACAAATCGGCTAACTCAACGATGTTTTCACGGCATAATGCCTGCCCTAGGGTAAATACGGAACGTCCACGCAATCTTTCATGTTGTAGGATGACGTATGAATAGTTTGGCGCAGCAGGCATACGCCGCCATAAGGATCGAGGCAATGGAACAATCTCCGCTCTACATTCGCGTTCACCCCAACGACAACGTCGCGATCGTCGTCAACGACGGCGGTCTGGGTGAGGGCGCCGTCTTCCCCGATGGTCTGGCGCTGCGCGAGCGTGTACCACAGGGCCACAAGGTCGCGCTGGCCGACCTGGCCGAGGGCGACGAGGTCATCCGCTATAACGTGGTGATCGGCTATGCGCTGAAGGCGCTGCCGAAAGGCAGCTGGATCAACGAACACGTGATTCGCATGCCGAGCCCGCCGGGACTCGAGGATCTGCCGATCGCCACGATCAAGGCGCCGGAAATGCCGCCGCTCGAGGGCTACACGTTCGAGGGCTATCGCAACGCGGACGGCTCAGTCGGTTCGCGCAACATTCTCGCTATCACGACCACGGTGCAATGCGTGGCCGACGTGGTTCAACACGCGGTGGCGCGCATCAAGGCCGAGCTGCTGCCGAACTATCCGAATGTCGACGACGTGGTGAGCCTCGGCCACACCTACGGTTGCGGCGTCGCGATCGACGCGCCCGACGCGATGGTGCCGATCCGCACCGTGCGCAACATCAGCCTGAATCCGAATTTCGGCGGCGAGGTGATGATGGTCAGCCTCGGTTGCGAGAAGCTGCAGCCCGAGCGCCTGATGCCGCCCGGCACGATTCCGATCGCCGCGGCCGCGAACGTGGCCGAGGTCGCGGACATCGGCGATATCGAGGCGGATCTGAATGGCGACGTGGTCGTGCTGCAGGATGAATCGCACGTCGGCTTCCAGTCGATGATCGAGTCGATCATGCGAATGGCCGACGGTCATCTGAAGCGTTTGAACAATCGCCGCCGCGAGACGTGTCCCGCGTCTGATCTCGTGATCGGCGTGCAGTGCGGCGGCAGCGATGCGTTCTCCGGTCTCACCGCGAATCCCGCGGTGGGCTACGCGACCGATCTGCTGGTGCGAGCCGGCGCCACGGTCATGTTCTCCGAAGTTACCGAAGTGCGCGACGGCGTCGATCAACTGACGGCGCGCGCGGCCAACCCGGAGGTCGCCGCGGCGATCATCCGCGAAATGCAGTGGTACGACGATTATCTGAAGCGCGGCGGCGCGGACCGTAGCGCCAACACCACGCCGGGCAACAAGAAGGGCGGCTTGTCGAACATCGTCGAAAAGGCGATGGGCTCGATCATCAAGTCGGGCAACTCGGCGATTTCCGGCGTGCTGTCGCCGGGCGAGAAGGTCAAACAGAAAGGCCTGATTTACGCGGCCACGCCGGCTAGCGATTTCATTTGCGGTACGCTGCAGGTCGCGGCGGGTATCAACCTGCATGTGTTCACCACCGGCCGCGGCACGCCGTACAGCCTCGCCGAAGTGCCGGTCATCAAGGTCGCGACGCGCTCGGATCTGGCGCGCCGCTGGCATGACCTGATGGACATCAACGCCGGTACGATCGCGACCGGCGCGGCGACGATCGAAGAAGTGGGCTGGGAACTGTTCCGTCTGATGCTCGACGTCGCCAGCGGCCGCAAAGAGACTTGCGCGGAAAAGCTCAAGCTCCACAATGCGTTGACGCTGTTCAATCCGGCGCCGGTGACCTGACTGATCCGGCTAGGTTGCGCGATCCGATCACACTTACACCAATAGAACATGACTGACTCGAACCTTGACCGCGGCGCGGCACAGAAACCCTTCCGCCGTCTGCTGCTCACCGGTGCGGCGGGCAACCTCGGCAAGCAATTGCGCGGCGCGCTCGCCGCGTGGGCCGATATCGTGCGCGTCACGGATATCGCGCCGCTCGGCGACGTGGCGGCACATGAAGAAGCCTCGATCGTCGATATCGCCGACGAAGCCGCGGTTCACGCGCTGCTCGAAGGCGTGGACGCGGTCGTTCACCTCGGCGGCATTTCCGTCGAAGCGCCGTTCGAAGATCTGCTCGAAGCGAATATCCGCGGCCTGTACAACCTCTATTCGGCGGCGCAGAAGCAGGGCGTGAAGCGCATCGTGTATGCGAGCTCGAATCACGCGGTGGGTTTTCATCCGGTAACGGAGGTGGTCGATATCGACGCGCCGCTGCGTCCAGATAGCCTGTACGGCGTGACGAAGTGCTTCGGCGAATCGCTGTCGCGTTACTACTTCGATCGCTTCGGTCTGGAAACGGTGTGTCTGCGGATCGGCTCATCGTTCGAGCAGCCGAAGAATCCACGCATGCTCGTGACCTATCTGAGCTTTCGCGACCTCATCGAACTGGTGCGCTGCTCGCTGTTCACCAACCGCGTGGGTCACGCGATCGTCTACGGTGTGTCGGATAACCGGACCAAGTGGGTGGACAACACCAAGGCCGCGTTCCTCGGTTTTCGTCCGCAGGACAGTTCGGTGGAATTCGAGCATCTGTTTCCGGTCACGGCGCCCACTGCCGATCTCGACGACCCGACGCAGCGTTTCCAGGGCGGCCCGTTCGTGCTCGCCGGTCCGATGGAGCCGAAGCGGTGAGCGCCGCGGCGAACCCGCGCGTGGAGCGGGTCGAGGCGGGGGGCCAAGCGCCGGCTTCCGTCGGCGAGAGTCCGGTGTGGCGTGCTAACGAGCAAGCGCTGTACTGGGTGGATATTCCGGCGCGGAAGATCGCGCGCTTGCGGATCGATTCAGGCGAGCGCTCGGAATGGCTGCTGCCGGAGAAAGTCGCGTGCATCGCGTTCGATCATCGCGGTACGGTGCTGGCCGGCTGCGAGACTGGGCTGTTCGCGGTCTCGCTGACTGAGTCTTCGGCCAACGGCGAACCCATGCAGGTGACAGGGCGCAAGCTCGCCGCACCGGTCTTCGCTTGCGACGACATGCGTTTCAACGACGGCCGTTGCGACCGGCAAGGACGCTTCTGGGCCGGCACGATGGTGCAGGACATGGCGGCGGCCAAGCCGGCCGGTGCGTTGTATCGATTCGATGAACGTGGCGTGCTGTCCGTGCCGGTCGTCGAAGGACTCATCACGCAGAACGGCCTCGCGTGGTCGCCGGATGGCACGACGATGTATCTGTCGGACTCGCACCCGTTGCGCAGGCAAATATGGGCATTCGATTACGACATCGAAACTGGCGAGCCGCGCAACCGCCGCGTGTTTGCCGACCTGAATCACCATGCGGGCCGTCCCGATGGCGCCGCGGTGGACGCCGACGGCTGCTACTGGATCTGTGCGAACGACGCGGGCCTGCTGCTGCGCTTCACACCCGCAGGCAAGCTGGACCGGCGGATTGCGGTGCCGGCCATCAAGCCGGCCATGTGCGCATTCGGCGGGCGCGGTCTGGATACGCTGTTCGTCACGTCGATTCGTCCCGCTGCGAACGCGAGCGAGCACGACGGCCATCTGTTCGCCGTGCGTGCTGGCGTAACCGGGCTGCCCGAGCCGGAGTTCGCCGGCGAACTGTAAGCGGAGCCTGTACGAGAAGGGCGCCGGACATGTCACGCATGTCCGGCGCCTTTTTTGTCTGCCCGATATTCATAGGTCATCGTACAACGTTGTGGCGTAAAGACTACGGTAGTGTCACATTTCTTTTACGAAAAGCCGGCCGTCCAGCGCTTATGGTTTCGCCCCGTCAGCACCGTTCCTGCTGGCGCGGGGGCTTGCCGGATGATCCATCGGTCATGTGTGCCGGATGCCTTCGTGGTGCGGGTAAATACCGTCTGTACAACTCAAACTACGTTTTATAGACTTCATATGTCGTCGTACAACGTATGAGCCCAAACGAATTCCTTTCTTGGTAGTTCGAATTTTTCGGTTTGGACGAGACGCAGGCCGATGCAGTTGAAGCAAAAGTAAAAGAGTCGAGTTGGCTGACAGGAGTGCTGAGCATCTGCGCCGGGGACGTTGCACAGACCAGCATGGCAACGCGTGAGTGACCGCAAGCGGTGGCGAGCGCCGAGCCGGGAGACGCAGCAAACCATGTCGCATCCGCGGGTAGCACCCGCAAGCGGGCCTTCCGCAATCGATTGGATGGTCAATTTTTCAAGGAATTTCACGATGAACAAGAAGTTTGCCTCTTCCCGTGTTTCGCTGATCGTCGCAGCTTCGGTGCTGGCGTTCAGCACCGTGTCGGCACAAGCGCGTGTGTTCCGCGTGTCCGACGTGCATGGCGACACCTATCCGACCAACATGGCCGTGAAATACATGGGGGAAGAGATCAACAAGGCAACCGGCGGCAAAGATTCCGTGAAGGTCTTCGGCAATAGCGCGCTGGGTTCCGAAAACGACACGATCGATCAGGTGCGCATCGGCGCGCTGGACATGGCGCGCGCCAACGGTGCCGCGTTCAACGAGATCGTGCCCGAATCGATGATCCCGTCGCTGCCGTTCCTGTTCCGCGACATCGACCATTTCCGCAAAGTGATGTACGGCCCGGAAGGCCAGAAGATTCTCGACGCCTTCAAGGCGAAGGGCATGATCGCGCTGACGTTCTACGAGAGCGGCGCGCGTTCCATCTACACCAAGAAGCCGATTCACACGCCGGCTGATATGAAGGGCCTCAAGGTTCGCGTGCAGCCGTCCGATCTGATGGTCGACGAAATCCGCGCAATGGGCGGCACGCCCACGCCGATGCCGTTCGCCGAAGTCTATACGGGCCTGAAAACGGGTCTGGTGGATGCCGCTGAAAACAACCTGCCGTCGTACGAAGAAACCAAGCACTTCGAAGTCGCGCCGGTCTACTCCGAAACCCAGCACTCGATGACGCCGGAAGTGCTGGTGTTCTCGAAAAAAGTGTGGGACACGCTGACGCCGCAAGAGCAGGAGATCATCAAGAAGGCCGCGGCGGACTCGGTGCCGTACTACCAGAAGCTGTGGACCGCGCGCGAAGCCGACGCGAGCAAGACGGTCACGAAGGGCGGCGCGACCATCGTCGCTTCGACGCAGATCGATCGTGCCGCGTTCGTCAAGGCGATGCAGCCGGTGTGGGCAAAGTACGAAAAGACCCCGCAAATGAAGCAACTCGTCGACGAGATCCAAGCAGTCAAATAAGGTTCGCCTGAACGGAAGCTATCCAGCGGTGAAGGCGTGAAGGGCCTGCGAGAAGATTTCGCAGGCCTTGCCGCTGTGCGCTTTCTGAACAGAAAAGTCGAGCAGATTGCTGAATATTAAAGAAAAAGACAGGTCGGTCGAATGCAAGGACGGGTCCAATGAGATTCATGAAGCGCCCAAATGATTTTCTATTCCGTGCGCTGGTTATCGTGGCGTCGCTGAGTCTCGCCGTGCTGAGCCTGCTGGTGATCTACAGCGTCGTGATGCGCTACGTCTTCAGCGATGCACCGGATTTCGTCGAGCCCATCGCGCTTCTGCTGGTGATCGTGATCGCCATGTTCGGCGCCGCGCTCAAGGTGCGCGAAGGCGGCCATATTGGTCTCGATTCGCTCGTGAAGAAATTGCCGCCGAAAGGGCAGCTCATCGCCACGTCGTTTCAGCATATTTGCCTGATCGTGTTTGCGGTGATGGTTTTCTTCGGCTGTCTGCAGATGGTCGAGGCTACCGCTGAAGACCGGATTCCCATTATCGGTTTGCCCGAATCGTTGCGTTACTGCATTCCGGTTATTGCCAGCGTCTGCATTGCAATGTTCTCGATTGAGAACCTGCTCGCGCTTTTCGCACAGAAACAAAAATAGAGCAATCATGGAACTTGCCATCCTCTCCGTCAGTTTTCTAGTTTTCCTCCTTCTCGGCGTTCCTGTTTCTTTCGGGCTCGGGCTCGCGTGTGTCCTGACTTATCTATACGAAGGGTTGCCGGCGGCCACCGCCATGCAGTCGATGATTTCGGGCATCAACGGCTTCTCGTTTCTCGCGGTGCCGTTCTTCATTCTGTCCGGTGAGCTGATGCTGCACGGTGGCATCGCGGACCGCATCCTGCGTTTCGCGCAAGCCACGGTCGGGCATTTCCGCGGTGGCCTCGGCATGGCCAACGTGGTTGCGTGCACGCTGTTCGGCGGCGTCTCCGGTTCGCCCTCGGCGGATACGTCGGCCATGGGCGGTGTGGTGATTCCGTTGATGAAGCGTGAAGGCTATAGCGCGGCCTACGCGGTCAACGTGACGACTCACTCGTCGCTGGCGGGCGCGCTGATGCCGACGTCGACCAACATGATCATCTATGCATTCGCGGCCCAAGGCATCACCGGCACGTTGAATGGACATCCCATGAGCGGTGTGTCGATCGGCGATCTGTTGTTTTCCGGTCTGCTGCCGGTGTTGTGGGTGATGGGTTTCGTGCTGATCGCCGCATACTGGCAAGCAGTCAAATACGGTTATCCGCGTCGCGCCGACGGTTCGACGGAGTTGCAGAAATTCCCCGGCTGGTACGCCGTGGCCCGCACGTTCCTCGGTGCGTTGCCCGGCTTGATGGTGATCGCGATCATTCTGGTTTGCGTGGCGAAGGGCATTGCTACAGCGACGGAAGCCGCCGCTATCGCCGTGTTCTATTCGCTGGTGCTGACAATCGTCGTGTATCGCTCCATGACGATGAAGAAGCTGTTCCACGCGCTCTCCAAGGCGGCCAAAACCACCGGCGTGGTGCTGCTGCTGATCGGCGTGTCGAACATGCTGCGTTATCAGATGGCTTATCTGGAGATTCCGGATGCGATCGAACACATGCTCGACGGCGCGACCAGCCTGCCGTGGCTGATGCTGTTGTACATCAACCTGATCCAGATCTTCCTCGGCACGTTCGTCGACATGGCGGCGCACATCCTGATCACCACGCCGCTGTTCCTGCCGATGGCGATGCACGCCGGCGTCGGCCCCGTGCAGTTCGGGATCATGATCCTGCTGAATTGCGCATTGGGCCTGGTGCATCCGCCGATCGGCTCGGTGCAATTTATCGGGTGCGCGATTGGCAATGTGTCGATTGGTGAAACTACCAAGGTGGCGTGGCCTTATTACCTGGCTATCTTCAGCGCGATCAACATCGTGACTTACGTACCGATGTTCTCGACATGGTTGCCCAGCCTGATCAATGGTCACCCGGTATTTTGAAATCCCTTAGTGAACACCGGGGCATTCGAACAATATCCACACTCGGCGGCACTTGAAGCGTGCCGCAGTCAAAGAATAATTTTTTAAAGAGGAGCAGAAATGAAAAAGGCATTGGCAACTTCGGCGCTTGGCTTGGTCGCCCTCGGCGCGCACGCTCAGAGCAGCGTGACGCTGTACGGGATCGTCGATACGGGTATCGGCTATCAGAGCAGCCAGACGACGCTCGGTTCGACCAGCGGCGGCCGTTCGAACGTGAAGATGATCAACGGCATCTGGGCTGGCAGCCGTTTCGGCCTGAAGGGCGCCGAGGACCTGGGCGGCGGCACGAAGGCGATCTTCCAGTTGGAAGAGGGCTTTAACAGCGCCACCGGCGCGCAGTCGGTCTCCGGCCTCGGGTTCAATCGCCAGGCTTATGTCGGCGTGACGAATGCGAGCTACGGTACCTTCACAGCCGGCCGCCAATATACGTCGTACTATACGATGCTCTCGCCGTACAGCCCGACCACGTGGCTGACGGGCGCATACGGCGCGCACCCGGGCGATATCGACTCTCTCGACACGGTGTATCGCGTCAACAACTCGCTGGTGTACACGTCGCCGAGCCTGTATGGCCTGACGGCGAGCGGCTCGTATGCGCTGGGTGGCGTGCCGGGCAGCTTCAACGCCGGTTCGACGTGGAGCGCGGCGTTGCAGTACCTGAACGGTCCGTTCGGCATCGCGGCGGGCTTCCAGCGCATCAACAACTCGACGTCGGGTGGCGGCGCATGGGGCGCTGACTCCACGACGTCGAACAACGGCGCCCAAGCGGGTGTGTCGGCCATCAACAATGGCTATCAGCGCGCCCAGGCACAGCAGCGCGTGGCGGTGACGGGCGGCTATGCCTTTTCCCAGCAGTGGGACGTGTCGTTCTCGTACTCGAACGTGCAATACATTCCGGGTATCAATTCGCCGTTCCACACCACGGCGATCTTCAACACGGGCGGCGCCGTGCTGCACTTCAAGCCTTTGACGGCACTCGACCTGGCTGCGGGCTACAGCTACACGCGTGCTACCAAAGCGAATGGCATCACGAGCTCGGCCAGCTATCAGCAGTTCAACCTCTCGCAGTACTACAGCCTCTCCAAGCGCACCGGCCTGTATGCGCTCGAGGCGTATCAACGCGCAGGCGGTCAGACCCTGGGCACGAACGGCGTGAGCATCATCAACGCGACGGCCAGTGTCGGCGACGGCCAGAACGGCGCGCCGTCCTCGTCACGCAGCCAGTTTGCTGCCGGTGTGGGCATCATCCACAAGTTCTGATGGTGTAAGTTCGTGGCGGTGTGTTGTTACACCGCCACGGCGACGCGTTTAAATTACGCTTCGCCGAGCATCACCAGCTGCGCGCGCAAGGCGCGCAGCATCTCTGGCACCCGGTCCTCGAGCATTGCGCGAGCCGGCCCGATTAGCGCGATCAGCCAG
Organism: Paraburkholderia sp. BL27I4N3; assembly: GCF_003386115.1. Classification (NCBI taxonomy): domain Bacteria; kingdom Pseudomonadati; phylum Pseudomonadota; class Betaproteobacteria; order Burkholderiales; family Burkholderiaceae; genus Paraburkholderia; species Paraburkholderia sp. BL27I4N3. The sequence goes on from NZ_QREJ01000001.1 coordinate 4,837,009, forward strand.
ATAAACGTTATCACCGCCAAATCGGCAATCTTCGCGTCCGCAGCCGTTTTCAGCATCGCCATGGTGGCAGCGCGCATGCTTCGCGACGCCGCTCGCGCCATTTCCGTTGTATTCAGTTCGGCGGCGATCGCCTACAAAAGGCCGCTTCGAGCAGCGGCCGCAGGCAGGCAAGCCGCGCGTTTCACGCGCTCACGCGTCGGACCACAAACGCCCGGCCGTTGCCCAGTTTTCGCGTTTCACGTCGGTCAGAATAATATCCACCGAGTTCGGTTCGACTCCTAGCGACTCGCATGTCGCCCTGGTGATGGCTTCGACGAACTGGCGTTTCTGTTCCACCGAGCGGCCTTCGAAGAGTTCGATATGAAACGTGGGCATGGTGTGACTCCGTTAAGCATGAGAGTGGGGTTGAAATGAGCGCGGCGCAATTTCAATCACGATAGCTGGTATCGAGGCGGTCGAGTTTGCGCAGCAAGGCGGGCCATTCGAGCGCACCCTCAATGGCGCCGCCATCGTACAGTTGTTCCGCCGTGCGTGCGGCGACCGCATCGCCCGGCACCACGAGTTGCGCGCCGCACGCCTGGGCCTGTAACTGGATCTCGCACGCCTTGAGCAGCGTTGCCATCAGCACATAGGCTTCGGCAACCGTGCGGCCCGTGGTCAGCGTGCCGTGATTGCGCAACAGCATGGCGGGCTTGTCGGCGAGATGCGCGACGAGGCGCTCGCCTTCCGCCGGCGAAAACGCGAGGCCTTCGTAATCGTGGTACGCGAGTTGGCCGTAAAAGCGCAGCGCGTGTTGCGAGGCGGGCAGCAGGCCGGCCGGCTGCGCGGAGACCGCCACGCCCGCCGTATTGTGCAGATGCATCACGCAGAAAGCGTCGGCGCGTGCCGCGTGGACCGCCGCGTGCAGCGCGAAGCCGGTCGCATTCACCGCATGTTCGCTCGCGCCGACAACGTTACCCGCGATATCGATCTTCACGAGATTCGAGGCGCGCACTTCATCGAAGGCGAGGCCGAACGGGTTGATCAGAAAGTGGCCGGGCTCGCCCGGAACACTTGCCGAGATATGCGTGTAGATCAGATCGTCCCAATCGTTGAGCGCCACGAGCCGGTAGGCTGCGGCCAGGTCGACGCGGGTCTGGCGCTCCGCGTCGGACAATGGCCCTGTCTCCGCGACGTGGCCGGCAGGGGTGTGAGTGAACGACATATCAGTCTCCTGAATCCGGAAATTGCTCGATCGCCACAACGCGTGCGTGCGCGTGGCGCTTGGCGAGACTTCGTGGCCTGACTAGCTCGCGCTCCTGGCCGGAACCGGTGTCGTCGCGCGGCGTGTGGTGTCCACAGGTTGTGCTGGTTCGACGGTGGCCACGCCATGCGCCGGGCGCTGTGTGAGCCACTGCACGCTCCACGTCGCGAGGACGAAGGGCGCGGTCATGACCGGCCAGCCGAAGTATGCCGCCGCCGCTTGCAGCACGCTCGACAAGGCCACGCCGCCGAGCATCGTGACGAGGCGGCAGTCCGCTAGCGCGAGCGCGGTCAGCACGCCGTTGAATCCTAACAGGCCGGAGTCGAACGACGCCATCGTTGCGCCGGGCAGCAGGTGCGCGGCGCTGGCGAGCGCCGCGCCGATCAGCGCCCGCAGCGCATGCCTGCGCGACGCCGCCGCAATCCCGAGCAACACGAGCAAACCGGGCAACGCGTCCGACGCAAAACCGGTTTGCGCGAAACCGGCGAGCAAGCCGCCGCCCCATTGCGTCACGCTCGTCACGTGCGCCGGGCTTGCGGTGACCGGCGGCGCATTGACGGTGATCATCGGCAGCCAAAGCCACGTGACGATCAGGCACGGGCTCGAGAAAAACCCCAGTCCGCGCTCACGCAGCCAGCGCGACCACGGCGCTAACAGCCACGCCGTGCAGGTGGCGGCGAGAATCGCCACCGCGCCCGCTGTCGCATTGTCGGCGATGAAGTTGAAGGCGGCCAGCCCCGCCAGCGCGCCGTTGAAACCGTGCAGCCCGGCGCGCGTATCGTCCTCGCGGTAGCCGGCCAATACCGCGCTCACATTGGCCGCGACCGCGCCCATCAGCGCCGCGCAGGCGAGGCGCGGGTCGTAGAGCAGCCATGCGGCGAGCAGGCACGCGCCAGTGAAGGCGTTCGGTTGCAGCACGATCTGGCCGAGGCTGCGCAACAACGTGCGCAAGGCGGCGGATCGAGCTTCGGTAGCGACGGGGTGCATGATGGGAAGGCAGTGTGTCTTCAATGTTGCGCAATTCCGCTGTCCGGGCGTCGGGCGCGCGTCGGGGTCGGAGGACTGCGAACCGCGAGCATAGGCCAGCCACGCCGCGCTGGGCATCGCGTGCGTTGATAGTGGCTATTTGCGATACCTGCTCGCCATACCATGCGTCGCCGAAACGAAAGTTTTCGCGCTACGATATGAAGAACCCGGCGCGGCCCGGCAGAACCCGGTCGCGCCGTCCAAAGAGGAGGCAGGCAGATGCGTGAATTACGGTGGGCATCGGAAGAGGGCGACGGCATCGAACATCTGGCGTTCGACGCGCACGAGGACGGCTTCGCGGTGGAAAGCGTCGTGGTCGGTCAGCGTTACGGAAAGTCGTATGGCCTGCATTACAAGGTGCGCTGCGACTCGCACTGGCGCACACACTACGCGTGGCTGAAGATCGTCGGCGGCGGCGAGCTGGAGTTGCATGGCGATGGCGCCGGCCATTGGCACGATGGACACGGCCTCGCGCTGAGCGCGATCGAGGGCTGCGTCGACATTGACATTGCCGCCACGCCGTTCACCAACACGCTGCCAATCCGTCGCTTGCAACTGGCCGAAGGCGAGCGTCAACCCATTTCGGTGGCGTATATATCGACGCCCGATTTGCACGTTACCCGTGTCGAACAGGCGTACTCATGCATCGAGTCGCATCGCGAGTATCGCTACGAGGGCATCTTCCGCAACTTCACGGCAGATATGAAGGTCGACGACGACGGCCTCGTGATCGATTATCCGACGCTCTTCACACGCCTGCCGCGCGGGCGTTGAGTGTAGACGGCGCGGCCCAGCCGCCATGGTCCCCGCGATGCCGCTCCACGAAGCGTTCGATACTTGCCGCGATCCGTTCGGGTTCGCGCAGCACGACCCAATGGCCGGCATCGATCTCATTGCGCTCATACGCGCCAAGCCAGCCCTCCAGCCCAAGCGAGAGCGCCGGGCCGACGTAGCGGTCACGCAGCGGCACGATGAATTGCACCGGCGCGTGAGCATGACGCGCGCGCGGGCGCAGCAGCTTGTCGATGAAATTGGCGCGGTACAGATTCAGGCCGTTGAGCGCGTTGCGCAGCCGCGCCGGATCGGGCGTGGGACGCACGTGTTCCGTCACGCGCAGCCACAACGGCCACAGGCGTGCGGCGCCTACGCGCCACACGAGTTCGGGCAACCATGGCAAATGAAAGAAGAAAATGTACCAGGACTTGAGCGTTTGCCGGACGCCGCTGCCGAACGGGCGTTTCGTTGTCGGCTGTACGGCTCGAGCGGCGCCGTCGCGCTCGCTCTCGCCGCGTAAGCCGGAAGACGCGTGATCGAGACACGGCCCTGAGATCGACGTGTACGAAGCAATGCGGCCTTTGAACGCCGGGTCGGTCACCGCTTCCCAGCTTTGAATCGAGCCCCAGTCGTGGCCGACGAGGTGGAACGGCCGCGCGCCGCAGGTTGCGTGGGCGACCGCCGCAAGGTCGGCGGCGAGGCGTTCGAGCCGGTACGCGTGGCGCGTGGCCGGCGCTTCGGAGGCGCCGGCGCCGCGCACGTCGTAGGCAATCACACGGTAGCGCGTGTCCAGATGCGCGCGCACCGGTTCCCACACGGCGGCCGAGTCGGGATAACCGTGCACCAGCACGATTGGCGGCGCGTCGCGCGGTCCGCTCACGTACACCGTGAGCCGCACGTCGCCGGCCTCGACCGACAGCGTGTCGCGTATCACGCGGCCGCCTGCACACCGCGCCGCGCGGCCTTGCGCGCGCTCGGCGTGAGCGCATTGGCGGCATCGACCGCGGCGACGAGACCCTCGATGCGGGCCAGTTGCACACGGTTGTCGTGATCCCACGGATGGAAGCCGGGCCGGAAAAAACTCAGCCATTCGCCTGCGATGCGCGGAAACACACCATGACGCGGGCCATACAGATACTTCACGACGCGCCACATGCCGCGTAGATGACCGCCGCGTTTGCGGTCGGCGATGAGCAACCGCACGTGGTAGTCGAACACGATCAGCCAGAACGTCAGCGTCGTGGCGAGCATGGTGCCGGTGCGCAGCAGATAGCGGCCGAGCCCGGGTTTGAGCACGGCGTTCCATACGTCGTAGGAAACGGACTTGTGCTCGGTTTCCTCGAGCGCATGCCAGGTCCACATCTGCGTATAGCCTTCCACCGAACCGCCGATGCGCGACGCGTCTTCCAGCAGCAGGCCGGCCAGCATCGCCGTGTAGTGTTCGAGGCAGACGGTGACGGCGAGCTGGTAAGAATGCGGCAGGACTTTGCGGCCGAAGTTGAGAATCGCCCACAGCCGTTTGTCGAGCTTGTGCGCGGGCAGGCCGGCTGCCTGCAGCAGATCGTTGTATTCGACATGCTCGCGCGTATGCATGGCTTCCTGGCCGATGAAGCCGAGCACCTGCTTCTTCAGCACAGGGTCGTCGATCTGATCGCGGTAGTTGCGCACGCTGTCCATGAAAAAACGCTCGCCGGCCGGAAACAGCAGCGAAAGCGCGTTGAAGAAGTGTGTCACATGCGAGCCCTGCACGTGCCAATCGCAGGCACGTGCAGGCGGCAGATTGAAACGGAGGTCGCGGCGAATCGGCATCATGGCCTTTCTCCTTGTGATTCTCGATGAATTGCTGATCGTGATCGAATGACGTACGTGGCGCCCGGCAAAGAAGTCCGGCGCATCAGGCGCGCTTGCCGTCCATCTGAGCGGCGCGCCGCGCGCGTTTCTCGGCGATGCGTTTCATGCGGCGCGTTTGCATCACCACGAGTGCCTGATAGGCGGCCGGCAGCGTGCGCGCCAGCCAGTCGGCGGCTCGCGCGTCGCGTCCGATCAGCACACGCCGCTTGTTTCTGCGCACGCCGTCGAGAATCACGCGCGCGGCTTCGTCGGCGCTGGTGATGAAAAACTTTTCGAAGTCGTCCTTGCCTTGCTGTTCGGTTTCCAGCATGAAGCCGACCATGTTTGTCGCGATGCGGCTCGATTGCGCGATGCTCGTGCGGATGCCGCCCGGATGCACGCAGGTCGCCGAGACGCCGCATTTCATCAGGTCGAGTTCCTGGCGCAGCGCTTCGGTAAAGCCGCGCACGGCGAATTTGGTCGCGTTGTACCCGCTCATGCCGGGCTGCGAAAACAACCCGAACACGCTCGACGTATTGACAATATGGCCGTCACCGGAGGCCTTGATGTACGGCAGAAACGCTTTCGTGCCGTGCACCACGCCCCAGAAGTTGATACCGACGATCCACTCCAGATCCGTGTAATCCATCCCTTCGATCGTGCTCGACAGCGCAACGCCCGCGTTGTTGAACACGAGATTGACGCCCTGATGCTGCGCGGCCGTTTCGGCGGCCCAATCGAACATCGCGGCGCGCTCGGCAACATCGAGCACGCGGGTGGTGATGCGCAACGGCGAACCGACGACCCGCGGTGCCGCGGCCTGCGCAAGCTGTGCGGTTTCGGCGAGGCTCGCGGCATTGCGGTCGGCGAGCGCGAGGTGGCAGCCTTCGCGCGCTAGTTGAATCGCGAGCGAGCGGCCCATGCCCGAGCCTGCGCCGGTGATCGCGGCGACTTTGTCGGTAAAGTTTTTCATTGGTTTATCTCCGGTTCTCCCTGAACGGTGCCTTTTTCGTTGTCGTTGTCTTTATGTGTCGTCAGGCTGCTTCCACAGGCGCTGAAGCAGCGCCGCCATGAGCATGCGTGCCGTGCGGTGAACCCGGCGGCACGCTCGCCACATGCGGTGCGGGCGAATACGCGAGGTAATCGGCCATGCTGAAGGTGCTGGTGGCCTGGCGGAATTTGTAGGCAAATCCCGGCCACAGCGTCGTGTTCTTGCCGGTCGACGGATCGAGATACCAGCTCTTGCAGCCACCCGTGGACCAGATCGCGCGGCCGAGCTTCTGCTGGATCTGCTCGTTGTACGCGCGCTCCACTTGCGGACGTACTTCGATGGCGTCGGCGCGTTCAGCATGCATCGTCTTCAGCGCGCGCAGGATGTACTCGACCTGCGACTCGATCATGAACACCATCGAGTTGTGGCCGAGACCCGTGTTCGGTCCAACCACCATGAAGAAGTTTGGATAACCAGGCAATGTCGTACCAAGGTAAGCATGCGCGCCGTCGCGCCACGTATCGACGATATCGACGCCGCCGCGCCCGCGCACCACGCCGCGCGGAAACGGGTCGGCCACCTGGAAACCGGTGCCGAAGATCAGGCAGTCGGCGCGATGACGCGCGCCGTCGGTGGTGACAACGGCGTCTTTCTCGATGCGCGCGATGCCGGTGGTCGTCACCGAAACGTTCTGGCGCGACAGGGCGGGGAAGTAGTCGTTCGAAATCAGCACGCGCTTGCAGCCCATTGTGTAATTGGGCGTGAGCGCGGCGCGCAATTGCGGATCGCGCACCTGACGGCGCAGATGCCGCTCCGCGGCTTTCTGCGCGGTTTTCATCAGCGACGGATGAATCGCGAAACCCAAGGCGCGCGATTCGAGCATGCAGTAGAGTGCCGAGCGCATGATCTTCTGCGTGAACGGCAGGTGTTTGAACAGCCATTGCTCCAGCGGTCTGACGGCACGGTCGGCCTTCGGCATGATCCACGGCGGCGTGCGCTGGAACAGGTCGAGATGCGCGACGCGCGGCGCGATCTGCGGAACGAACTGGATCGCGCTCGCACCCGTGCCGATCACGGCGACGCGTTTGCCTTCGAGCGAATAGCTGTGATCCCACTGCTGCGAGTGGAAGGTCTTGCCCCTGAATTTTTCGAGGCCGGGAATGTTCGGCACGGCCGCGCGCGACAGGCCGCCCATAGCCGAAATCAGCACGCGCGCCGACCATTGCCGGCCGTTCGCAAAGGTCAGTTGCCAGCGGTGGCGCGCTTCGTCGTAGATCGCGCTGGCCAGTTCATGGCCGAAACGCAGATGCCGCTCGACGCCGAAGCGCTGCGTGCAGTCTTCGAGGTAAGCGCGGATTTCCGGCTGGCGCGCGAACATGCGGGTCCAGCGCGGATTCGGGGCAAAGGAGAACGAGTAGACGTGGGATTGGACGTCGCACGCGCAACCGGGGTAATGGTTGTCGCGCCACGTGCCGCCGACCGAATTGGCCTTTTCGGCGACCATGAAGTCCGTGACGCCGGACTGGCGCAGGCGGATTGCCATGCCGAGGCCCGCGAATCCGGTCCCGATGATGGCGATGTCGGTCTCGATAGGCGCTGACGCTTCGGGCGCCGCGGCGTCGTGGGGCATCGTGCGTGCGTTCATCCGATCCGTCTCCTTTTACCTTCTTAACTGTTACATTGGTTGATGTAACAATAGAGGCTGGTAACGGATGACGCAAGCCGGCGGTTAGACGCCCGCCTCTAGGCGCGGAGACCAGCCGCCGGGCTACTTTGCGGCCAGCGCCGACGTGATTTCGTGGTTTTGCCAGACGCTGTCTTTGACGATGATCTTCGCCGGGATCAGATTGGCGCCGTAGAACGCATCGGCGACGATCTGCTGCGAACGCACGATCTCGTCCGTGACGGCGGTGGTGCCATACGGATAGCGGCGCACCCATGTTTCGACCAGCTTCTGATCGAGACCGACCTTCGGCGCGATCAGTGCGGCGGTTTCCACCGGGTGCGCGTTGACCCACAGCCCGGCGGTGCGCAATTGTCCGAGAATCGCGCCGATCACGTCGGGATGCTGCTGCGCGAAGTCGCGCGTCGCTTCATAGAAGTTGTACGGGGCGTTGAGTTCGGTGTAGTCGGCCAGCGTGCGCGCTTTCAACGCCTGCTGCGCGGACGCGTAGTACGGATCCCAGATCACCCATGCATCGACGCTGCCGCTTTCGAAGGCGGCGCGCGCGTCGGCGGGGGGCAGATACACCGGGCGAATATCCTCGTAGCGCATGCCTGCTTTCTTGAGCGCTTCGAGTATCAGATAGTTGGAGCTCGAGCCTTTTTGCAGTGCGACGCGTTTGCCTTTCAGATCGGCCGCGCTATGCAGCGGCGAGTCGCCTTTGACGAGGATCGCCTCGGCGTGGCGTCCCGAAGGCTCGGCGCCGACGTACACGAAGCGCACGCCGGCGGCTTGAGCAAACACCGGCGGCGGCGCGCCCGTGTAGCCGAAGTCGATGCTGTTCGCGTTCAACGCTTCGAGCAGCTGCGGTCCAGCGGGGAATTCGAACCACTTGATGCTGTAGCCGAGCGGTTTGAGTTTTTCGTCGAGCGAGCCTTGCGCCTTGAGAATCGCGAGCAGGCCTGATTTCTGATAGCCGATGCGCAGTACCTTGGCCGGCACGCTGCCGTTGCCGCCGGTCTGCGCGGTGGCGTTCAAGGTGGTGAAGGCCGCGAGCAAGGCGGCGGCGAGTTGAAGCGAATAACGGGCGTGACGGACCATCCTGCGAATCTCCATGGCGTTCGATTGGTGTGGCCGCCGCGGGTTGTCTGCAGGCATCGTTCGGTCCGCTAAAAGCTTGGCGCGGGCTCGCGAACGCGGCAGAAAACGCGTTGCGGCGACGTTCGGAAATCGTCGCATGGAGCGAGCGCCGTTCAAACGAAGCAATGCAGATTTGAATATGACACGGGGCGGAACATGCGCGGTCCCGGTGTGTCCAGCTAGCACGCGCAAGCGGGCGTGCGTATAAGTCGAGTGAAGGCGAAGGCTAGTACGCGGGCGCAGGTGGACGCGAAGGCGAGAGCGAGACCGCGCGTGCAGACTACTTCTTTGTTTTGTGCTTCTTTGTCGTGCTCGCAGCGCCTTCCGCAGGATGCCCCAGTTTCTTTTCCATGATCGCCGCGACACGGTCGCCGAGGTAATCGCCCGAGGCTTCTTCCAGCGCCCGGTTCATTTCGCTTTCCACCAGCACCATCGCGAGCGGCCGCAGGCGCCAGATCGCGTCGACGAGAGCCGGCACGTCGGCGGGCGGCGGCAGCGCGTCGGCGTCGTAGCGGTCCAGTTGGCGGACCACCAGATCGACGAGCGCTTTAGCGACCGCGTTGAAATGCGGCCGCGCGATGCCTACGGCGTCGAGCAGGTCGGCAAGCGGAATGCCTTCCTTCGCCATGGTCGCGCCGGCGGCCAGCGCCGTCGGGCTGCCCGACACGAACGAGAGACCGTCGCGCTCCAGCAGACCGAGGTCGACCGCCTTGCCGAGCGCGCTCGGCGAAGCCTTGTCGCCGAACATGTGCAGCAGTTCGAGCAGCGAGTATTTTTTCGGCCGCTCGCGCGACCAGCGGCCGCCGATCGCCGTTTCCAGGCCGAGGATTGAGCGCAGGTCGTGGCCTTCGTCGACGGCCATGATCAGGTCCTGGATGTTCGCGAGCGTATAGCCGCGCGCGAGCAGATGGTTGATCAGCTTCAGACGCGAAGCGTGCGTGTCGTCGTACACGCCGACGCGGCCGCGTTTTTCCGGCGGCGCGAGCAGGCCTCGATCCTGATAGGCGCGCACATTGCGCACGGTGGTGTCGGTAACGCGCGCGAGTTCGTCGACGGTGTATTCGTTGCGCGGCGTAGCGCCGGCCGCTTCGTGCGCGTCGGCGGACAACGGTGGGACAGGAGGCGGGGTGTTGGGCATGGGAAGGATTCTAGCGCGGCGCTTCAGTCGCGTCCTGCCGACACGTCGTCCGGCACGCTCGAATCACCCTTGCCGAGTGCGCGCTGCATCAGCGTCGTGTCGAGCCAGCGGCCGTGTTTGAAGCCCACCGCCTTCAGCGTGCCTGTCAATTCGAAACCCAACTGCGTATGCAGCGACAACGAACCGCCGCTGCCGCCGTCCGCGATCACGGCGACCATCTGACGCCATGGTCCGGTTTCGCAGCGGTCGATCAGCGCCTGGAGCAGCACGCGCCCCAGACCGCGGCCTCGATAGGCGTCGTTCACATAGATGGAGTCTTCGATGGTGCTGCGATACGCGGCGCGCGGCCGATAAGGCGTCGCGTAGCAATAGCCGGCGACTTCGCCGTCGATCTCCGCCACCATGTACGGCAGCCCGTGGCTGCGTACCGACGCGAGCCGCGTGCGCAGATCGTCGACGGAGGGCGGGGTTTCTTCGAACGAGGCGACGCCGGTCAGCACGTGGTGGGCGTAGATCGCCTGGATCGCCGGAAGATCGGCTTCGGTGGCGTCGCGGATCAGCGGGGCGGTTGCGGACGCTGATCCCGAAGTGGCGGGCGTGGTGCGGGTGATGCTCATACGTGGTCCTGTCGTGGCGATCAATCGGCGGATACGCTTGACTATGCCCGCCGCGCGCGCGAATTTGAAGCGAGCCAAAAATCGCCGCGACGTATGGCGATGGTGACACACCCCCACGCCCACGCGCCTGGTACCGCTTAGCTATGCGAGTACGTATCGGGCTGCGTCACGTACCCACGATGATGCCGTTTATGCCTCACCTTATGTTTCGGCTTGGCCTCGGTCGTCGGCGCGTGCTGTTCGGCGGATGGCTGCGGAGCCGGCGCCTGCTGCGCCTGTGCATGACCGGACGGCAGCGAGCCTTGGCCCTCGCCGAAGCGGAAGGTTTGCGCGGTCTGGGCATACGCGCCGACAGAAACCGTCAGGGCGGCAACCGCCAGGCACATTGAAAACTTCATGGATCCTCCTTCTGAACGAGCCGGTGAGGATACCTGTTTTCCTGACGATCGATCGTCACATCAGGCGAAGCGGCCCGCTCACGCTGTTGTCGATCAGCGGCAACGCGCGAGAACCGGGCAACTCGTAATGCCACCATTCACTCTTGACGTGCGTAAAGCCCGCGCCATGCATCACGCCCAGCAACAGCATGCGATTGCGCTGCACCTCTTCCGGCAAGCCGGGATGAAAGTGCTCCGATTCGATCGTCATGGCGTCGAAGCCGGTGCCCATGTCGAGTTCTTCGCCGTGCGGGTCGAGCAATGTCAGGTCGAGCGCTGTCCCGCGGCTATGGTTCGAGCCGCGCGTCGGGTCCGCCACGTAGGTCGGATCGGGCAGAAAATCCCACAGCACCTGCTGCGCTTGCGGCGGCCGGTATGCATCGAAAATGCGTAGTGTCGTGCCGATCTGGCGGGCGAGTTCGACCGCACGGCGCAGTGCCGCTTCCGCTGGTTCGAGCAGAAGACAATGCGCGGACTGGTAGATCGGTTTCCCGGTGAGGTTGCGCGCAGTGGCGTAGACGAGGTCGAGATCCACGCCATGCGTGGCGGGCGTGATTTCGATGAGTCGATGGTCGGTCATGAGGCGAAGGACGTGGCGTGCATCAGAGGTCGTCGAATTGATCGAATTCGCTTTGCAGTTCCCGGTTGCGCGCGACACGTTCGTCGATACGCGGCCCGAGTCTTTCGACGACCGCCGAGATCAGCAGATTGAAAAGGCAGGTGAGCGGCGCGAGTGAATCCCAGAACTGGCCGACGTCGGTTTTCACCTGCAGCAGGTCGCCGTCGAATTCGCGCGCCCACGGACAGTAAATATCGGTAACGAGCGCGAAGGGCAAGCCGCGGCGCGTGGCGGCTTCGCAATAGCGTCGCGCGACCTTCGAGTAGGCGCGTGTGTCGGTGACGATCAGATACGGCGATTCGAAGCCGGCGTTCAGCGAATCGACGTACGAGCCCGACATGCCGTCTGAATAGAACACGCGCGGACGGATGTATTCGAGGTAGCTGTAGAACGCGTTGCTGATGCCGCGCGTGGACTGAATGCCGAGAATGTAGACGGCATCTGCGTTCGAGATGCGCTCGGCCACGTGCGCGAACACCGGCGATTGCGCGAGTTGGTAAACGTGCTGGATCGCGCCGATTTCGAGTTCGAGCGAATGGGCGAGCGCGGGGTTGGGCTCGGCAGGCGAACTAACGTCCGGCGTGGTGCCGTCGTGCTGACCGGCGGCGCGGCGGAACGCATCGAGCCGGTCCGTGATCAGCCACGGACGCTCCTGAGCGCCGCGCAGTTCGCGCTTCAGGTCGTCGAGATTCTGATAGCCGACGCTGCGCAGGAAACGGCCGACCGATATGCCGCTCGTGCCGGCTTGCTGGGCGATCTGGTCGGCGGTTTCGAGGCCGAGCCGGTCGAGATTGGCCAGCATGTAGCTGGCGACGCGCTTGGAAGTGGGCGTGAGTTCGGCAAAGCGGGCTTCGACGGTTTGAGCAAAAGCGGTCGGCATCGTAGTCGCGGCGCTGGGTGGTGGTTAGTCGAACGTGGAATGATGACATACTCGACCGGTCGCCCGCGCCGCGCGGGTTCTCGAAAGTCGATGCCGGGCACGCATCAGACAGCCGGCTGCGCCGGCGCCGCCCGCGAGAAGTGCCGCGCGCCCGCCACGCAGCCCACCACGACGACGGTAACCAGGATCATCGCGGGCGGTACCTGCTCGTGCAGCAGCAGTCCCGCGAGCAGCAAGCCGAAGAACGGCTGCAGCAACTGCAACTGCCCGACGCCCGCGATGCCGCCGAGCGCGAGGCCGCGATACCAGAACACGAAGCCGATCAACATGCTGAAGAGCGACACATAGGCGAGACCCCAGAGCGACGCCTGACTGACGCCGTCGAGCGAGGCGGGCCGTGTCCACACCGCGAGCGGCAGCATGAGGGGCAACGACAGCACGAGCGCCCACGAGATCACCTGCCAGCCGCCGAGGTGGCGCGACAGGCGCGCGCCTTCGGCGTAGCCGAGCCCGCATGCGACGATGGCGGCCAGCATCAGCGCGTCGCCGAGCGGCGATGCGTCAAGGCCGTGACGCAGGGCAAACGCCACCACCGCGCCGCTGCCGAGCGCCGAGAACAGCCAGAACGCCGGCTGTGGACGCTCGCCGCCGCGCAGCACGCCGAAGATCGCCGTGGCGAGCGGCAGGAGGCCGACGAACACGACGGCATGCGCCGCGCTCACGTGGCGCAGTGCCAGCGCCGTCAGTAACGGAAAGCCGATTACCACGCCAAGTGCGACGATCACCAGCGGAATCAGATCGCGGCGGGACGGCCGCGCCTGCCGGAATACGAGCAGGAGCAGCAGACCGAGCGTGCCGGCGATCGTCGCGCGGGCGACCGTCAGGAATAGCGGATCGAGGCCTTGCACGGCGACGCGCGTGGCCGGCAGCGAGCCGCTGAAGATCAATACCCCTATGAAGCCGCTCAGCCAGCCATTCGTCGTTTTGTCCATCGGGGAGTCCGTGCGCGGGAAAGAGGATTGATAGCATCCGCTATCCGGCTATGGACAGTAAGGTACGGATCGGTGCAAATCGTCCAAACTGTACCGAGGAATGGGGCGGTACAGCGGTGGGGCCGGCGTCACGTCGAACGCGGACGTTGGGTGCGCGGCTGAACATTCCCTCGCCAATGCGCTGAACTCACTTGCACAGCAAAAGCAAGCGCTCCTGATCCGTACACGTCGGACGCGGTTTCGGCGTGCCCTGCAGGGCGGCCGCAGCGTTCATCGCGGCGCTCTTGTTCGTGAGGCACGCGCGCAGATGTTTCTCAACCGGCGAGTAGTATTTCCACCCGCGCACGAGCGGCGGCAACTCCAGCTTCACCTGCTTCCATTTCGGATGCCCATGCTCCTGGAGATTGTCGAAGTTGGCGCAGAGCGAGTCGGCAAAGTGGTTGAGATTGCCGACCGTGTCGCGCAGGCCATAATCGTAGGTGACGAGAAACGCCTTGACGGTCAGCGCGGGCACATCTTCCTTGAGCCAGGTCGGATAGCTGGTCGCGCGGATCGTCGTGGGGAAATAGGTTTGTTTGGCGCGGCTGGTTTCCGGTGCGGCCGGATCGGCCTTCAGAAGACGGATCTGCTGCAACAGGTCGGGATTCATATCGTTGAACAGCTTGGCCGGCTGTCCGACCACGATGATCGCGACATCCACTTTCTTCACGATCAACGCGGCCAGTGCATCTTCGTTGCTGAGATGCTGGATGTTCTGCTCGGGTATCGCCTGACCGAACATCAGGTGATACAGCGTCGTGGCCGATTGCGCGGTTCCGCTGCCAATCAGGCCGACGCTAATGCTTTTGTCCTTGATATCGGCGAGAGTTTTCAGGGGCGAGTCCGCGCGCACCACGACGTTAATTTCCTCGTCGTAAAGCGGCATGATGAGCCGCAGCGGCCGGATCGCCGTGCCGGCGTCGGCGTTGCCGGCGTTGGCCATGTCGATGTAAGCCTGATACACGTCGGATTGCACGAGCGCCAGTTTCACGCCTGGCTCGAAGCGCATGCGTTGCACGTTTTCAGCCGAGCCCTTCGACGCCATCACTTCCAGGTCGATGCCCGCCGGCTGCGCAACCCATTTCGACAGATCCTGGCCGATCTGGATATACGTGCCCCGTTCCGGTCCGGTGACGATCTTGTAATGCGCCGGCTCCGCGCAGGCCAGTGAAGACACGACCATCAACGCCAGCCCCAGCCATCCCATGAGAAGTCTCTTCAGCATGGTCTCTCTACCTATCGGTCAGGTTCGTATGACTTCGCGCGTCGACGCGCACGAAGCACCAGTGAGCCGGATTGCCATGTCATGTTCTATGTGCCGCGCCTGCCACGTCCGTCTGTTACCTCTCAAACCAAAGGCGCCGATACGCGCGATTCCCGAGCAGATTAGTTATACGATTCGGTATCCAAACTATCTGTCACTGGCCGGGTGAACCACCCGCGGAGGGCTTCGCGGCATTCGTCGCCGGACGTTTCCAGCCGGAGTCCTTGATGGCGCGTTCCCGCGCCTCGACGCTATTGCCGTCGGGCGTCGCGGTGGTGGAGCGCGGGGCGGTCACTATCACTTCGCTGTTCGGCGGCAGACCTTTGGACAGTGGAGTTTGCGATTGAACCACCTGCTGTGACGACGGAGCGGCTCGCGCTGGCGCCGACGGTTTGCCTTGTGACGGCGCGCCGGCCGCGCCACGCGGATTGAGCGGCGCCCAGCCGGTCTCGCGAATCACGCGTTCAAGTATGGACTTCGCCGTATCGCTGCCGGTGTCGATCGCGAGCGCCTCGTTGGCGTACTGGCGTGCGCAGGGCCACGACTGCTGCGCGGCGCAAGTTTGCGCGGCTTGCAAGGCGGCGTCGCGGCGGGCGGTCAGCGGCTTCAATTCTGTCGCGAGGTCTTCGACGTCGGAATTGCCCGGTTGCATCGTCTGCGCCACGCCAAGCGCGGCTTGCGCTGAAGAGAGATCGTTGGCGCGGGAGGCGAGACGCGCCGCCTGCACGGCTTGCGCTGCATCGCGGAACTGCGGCGCGGGCTTGGCGGGCACGGCGGTCACCGCCGGCGCGACGGGCGTTGCCGGCATCGCTTGTATCGCTTGCACCGGCTTCGCGGGATTGACGGACGTGGCGGGTTTGCCCGCGGCGGCAGACGGGTTGGCCGCCTGGGTCGGCGAATACAGTGCGATCGTGCCGGTCGTCGTTCTGGCATCCTGAGCAGTTTCGCTCTCGGCGGACTGGTCGTTATTCCCGCTCGACACATCGCGCCCACTGAATAGCGCATATCCGACATACGCCAGGCCGATTACGCCAACTGCCCCGATCGCATAAAGCATCTTACGCAACGAGATTGCACCGCGACCCTCCGCATAGGGCATGGCGGGAAGAGGCGCGATCGGTCTGTCCGTTGAAACGAGTGCTGACGCAGGCATCACTGCTTCGGCTCGGACCGGGTCGTCCATGAACGCGACACGCGTCGTGGGGTCGGTTTCATCGACTGTCGCCGGGTCGAGGCTGTTTTTTTGCGCTGCTTTGTTCATGGCGCTGGCGCGGCTGCCGGGAATCACGGTGCGCTTGTGCGGACCTGCATCGAGCGGATGCACCTCGCCGCAATAGGGGCAATAGTCGACTTGCCGGTACAGCGCGCCGCCACACCGCTTGCAAGGCGTCGGAAAACTGTGACCGAGTAGTGTCTGGGTGGACATGCTGTGGACCCACCTTTGGAAAACGATGCCATTACGGCATGTTCCGGATCATGTTGAAGCGGCAGCCAGGTCCGCGGGAATCACGATCCACATGCGCCGGAGAGTCTTGGGCGGCCAGCCCACGCTTGCGCTGCCGCTGATTGCAATATGTGGGGTTTCAATCGGAACGTCAATCGCCGTTGCTACCTATCTTATGTGCGCCAGCGAACATTGTTAGGTAGGACGAAATAGCCGCTACATCGGCAGGACGAACAGGCGCGGGGGTTTTTTCACACGAATCGACGGCGCGCGAAAACAGAACGAGGCCGGCGCGCACGGCGTCCGGCCTCGTCATTAAGCGCATGCATCAAGCGCCTGAAGCAAGCGCCTGAAGCAAGCGGAAAAACAGTCAATGTTTGCGCAGTGGATGATCCTTCAGCAGCCATGCGAGCGCAAAGGCCAGCACCACCACGCACGCAGCCGAAAGGTACACCGTGTGCAACGCGCCCGCGAATGCTTGCAGATAATCGTCGCGCAATGCTTGCGGCAGTGAATGGATCGCGGCGGGGCCGAGCGCGTGCGGCAGCTCGGTGTCGGGTGGGATCAGCTTTTCGAGGCGCGCGGCGAGGCCGTTGGAAAACACCGCGCCGAAGGCGGCGACCCCGATCGATCCACCGATCGAGCGGAACAGTGTCGCGCCGGAAGTCGCCACGCCCATATGCTTGAACTCGACGGTATTCTGCACCGCGAGAATTAGCACCTGCATCACCATGCCAAGCCCGCAGCCGAGAATGCCCATGTCGATATACATCACATGAATCGGCGTGCTGATCTGCAGGCGGGCGAGCAGCAACATCGCCACCGCGACGAGCAACGTGCCCGCGATCGGGAACATGCGGTACTTGCCGATCTTGCTGATCACCCGGCCGGTCACCATCGACATCAGGAACAGGCCGCCCATCATCGGCAGCATCTGCATGCCGGCTTCCGTTGGCGTCGAGCCTTTGACCACTTGCAAATACAACGGCAGGAACGTCACCGAGCCGAACAACGATACGCCGATGATGAAACCGATCAGGCTGCTCAGCAAAAACGTGCGTTGCCTGAAGAGTTCGAGCGGCATGATCGGTTCGACCGCGCTGCGTTCTTCGTGAATGAAACCCCAGATCGCCACCAGTCCCATGCCCAGCGTGAACCAGAGTTGCGGCGACGACCACGGCAGGATCGTGCCGCCCTGGCTCGTGAACAGGATGATGCAGGTGAGGGCGCCGGCGAGAAATGCGGCGCCCATGTAGTCGATGGTGTGTTTCACATGGCGAACGTGCGGCCTGAAGACCGCGCCGATCACGACGAGCGAGATGATGCCGAGCGGCAAATTGATGTAGAAGATCCAGCGCCACGAGAGATGCTCGACGAGAAAGCCGCCGAGCAGCGGTCCGATCACGGTTGCAAGGCCGAACACGCCGCCGAACACGCCCTGATAGCGGCCGCGTTCGGCCGGCGGAATCACGTCGGCGATGGCGGCCATCGTGACCACCAGCAAACCGCCGCCGCCGAGACCTTGCAGCGCGCGGAGCACGATGAGCTGCGTCATGTCCTGCGCGACGCCGCACAACGCGGAGCCGACCAGGAACACGATGATCGCCGTCTGCAAGACGATCTTGCGGCCGAACAGATCGCCGAATTTGCCATACAGTGGCACGACGATGGTCGAGCTGAGCAGGTAGGCCGTCACCACCCATGAGAGATTGTTCAGGCCGCCCAGGTCGCCGACGATAGTCGGCAGCGCCGTGGAAACGATTGTCTGATCGAGCGCGGCGAGCAGCATGACCAGCAGCAGCGCCGGAAACAGCAGGCGGATCGGCGGATGATCAACTGCGGGCGCGGTTGCCTGCGCATAGGGCTGCGTCAATTCAGCGGGTTGTGTCGTGGTCGATTGGTCCATGGCATCGCGGGTTGAAATTAATTAATTCAGAGATTAATATATGCGACATCGCGTCACCAGTCAAATTGAATGCAATGGCAAGGATTCCGTCCGACGATCGAAGCGTGAAAAGCGCGCCGCCTGATACGGCTGCTGCGAAGGTTCGCAAGCGGCGTTCCGCGCCCGGTCGGGGTGTCGAAACCCAGGCGAGCGTTTCGTCGGTGCAAGCAGAGGCGGCCGCCGCGCCGGCACGGCGTCCGGGCAGGCCTCCCGGCGCGGCGCGCGGACCGGAGCAGCGCAGCCGTCTGCTCGACGCCGCGCTCGCGCTGTTCGCGCGGCAGGGCATCGTCGATACCACGCTCGGGGAAATTGCCCGCGAAGCCGGTTTCACGCCGGCCATGATGCATTACTACTTCAAGACGCGCGATCAACTGCTCGACGTGTTGATCGACGAACGTTTCGCGCCGTTGCGGGCGGGGCTCGGCGTGCCGTTCCAGGAAAATCCCGACGATCCGGTCGCGGCCATCACGCAACTCGCGCAGCGGCTGGTGCAGGCGGCGGACGAGCATCCGTGGTTTCCGTCGCTGTGGGTGCGCGAAGTAATCAGCGACGGCGGCCTGTTGCGCCAGCGCATGCACGAGCGCTTCGGCAACGCGCACCAGAAGGCGTCGCTGTCGGCTATTGCCCGGTGGCAGAAGGAAGGGCGGCTGAACGCGGGGCTGGAACCCGCGCTCGTCTTTGTCACGTTACTGGGGCTGACGATTTTGCCGCTTGCCACGTCGAAGCTGTGGTGTAACGACCCGCTTCGCCGCAATATTGGCGGAGCGGAAATCGCGCGGCATGCCGTGGCTTTGCTGGTGCAAGGTATCGGTCCGAAGAAGGCCGGCTGACGGCCGGCGACGCTTTCTGAACCCTACCCGCGCCGCGCGGGGTGCGATAGACCATCATCCATCATCCATCACCCATCGCTACGCCAAGTCGTCTCATGCTTGCCGTTTCCGCTTCCACGCCTCATAAGCGGCTTTGGTCGCTTCGTTCGGCGGGTAAGTGCCGGGCAGCGCGGCGCCGTCACGAATCCGCTCGGTTAGAAATGCTTCGAGTTGCTCCTGTTCCGCGGCGGCCTGCGCGACCTCTGCCGCCATCTTCAGCGGGATCACCACCACACCATCCGCATCGCCGACAATCACGTCGCCCGGAAACACCGCGACACCGCCGCAGCCGATCGGCACATTGATATCGACCGCGTGATGGCGAATCAGGTTGGGCGGCGCGCTCGCCCCCGCGCAGAACACCGGTATGCCGAGCGCCGCGATCGTCGTGCTGTCCCGTACCGGGCCGTCGGACACCATGCCCGCCACGCCGCGAACCTGCAAGCGTTGCGTCAGGATCGAACCGAATGACGCACTGCCGCGTTCGCCGCGACAATCCTGCACCAGCACATGGCCGGCCGGAATCGTTTCGACACACTTGCGCTGCGCGTACTCGGGATCGGCAAACAGCTCGAGCACGTCGATGTCTTCACGCGACGGAATGTTGCGCAGCGTGAACGCCGGCCCGACCAGATTCGCGCCGCTATGCACGGCGAGCGGCGCGACGCCGCGCATGAATGTATTGCGCAGGCCGCGTTTGAATAATTGAGTCGTCAGCGTGGCAGTGCTGACCTGACGGAGTGCTTCGAGCGTGGCGGAGTCGAGATCGGACATGGTGTCGGGCGGCCTCAAGGTTGGAAGCGCAAACGGGGCACGGCGACCGCATGCCGCGCGGCGACGTGGCGGCGCAAAGTTCGGCACGGTCTGCGCCCACACGATGATAGCGCCCCAAGCAGCCGGCAAGCCAATCTGCGCGCCGTGAGACTTTCGTCGCCCGCCGGGGCCGGCGAGGCACGCAACGTGCTGCAGGTGGTGTGGATGTGCATGCAGGCGGCATCAACCAGGTTGCCGGCATCGCACAAGAACAGGAATGGGAAAAGAGACGTTGGGCGGGAGAGGCCGTGCGAACGGGGTTTGCGCGGGCCGCCACGGCGAATCGGGTCGGCATCGGAGAGCCGTGACTGTGGCACCGAGGGCCGGTTTTTCATCGGCGTGCAATTTTGGCGCGTTACTGTGCGCGCGCGTTGGCGCCTGGGCCATGCTTTACAATCTTGGGCCTGGTTGCAACTCCGCGCATGAAATCGAGTCGGAACCATGAATAGCAATAGCGCAGCCGCGCACATCGGCGGCAAGCAGCAGGGCGAAACGTTGGCCAAGTCGGACGGCCTAACCGGTTTTTTTGAGCAACAACGGAAAATGAACGGAGCATTGAGACTCGATCAGGCCACGATCGTGCTCGTAGAAGACGACCCGGACAGCCGGGAATCGTTGACCTTATTACTCGAAGCAGAAGGCGCGCATGTCGTCGCTGTGGCGGATGCGGAAGAGGGCGTGGAGGCGGCACTGCGATTGTTGCCCGACGCCGTGGTGTGCGATCTGGAACTGCCTGCCATGGACGGTTTCTATCTGATCCAGCGCTTGCGCGACCACGAGATTCGCGGCGACCACCCGCCATCGGTTGCGGTGGCGCTTACTGGCCACACTGACGACGCTTACCGCTTGCGCAGCATCGGCGAGGGCTTCCAGCATTTCATGACCAAGCCTGCTTTGCCCGAAGATCTCGTGACGCTGCTGCACGATGCAATTGACGCTCGCGCAGCGGGCTGAATCAGGCTTCGATCGAGCGAATGAATTCGCGGCGCGGCTCGACAGCCGCGTCGCGAAACGCCGTATCTTCAGATTCTTCAGATGCCTGGCTTGACGGCAAAGCCGCGTGGAGTGCGGTTCGCGACCGTCGCCAAACGTTGACGCTGTTACTTGACGGCAACAGGCGTTGCCGAATCCTTGCTCGACGCCGCGGCTTCCAACGCCTGGCACGCGGAACACAAACCCTTCAACTCGATTTCATCGCTCGCGAGACGGTAGCCCGAGTCTTCGATTTGCGCGACTAGCGCCTGGCGCAGTTTCGGCTGATGCAATTCGGTGACGTTGCCGCACTGCTGGCACACCACCAGGATGCCGTGCTGGCATTGCGTCAGATCGTGGCAGACGGTGAAGGCGTTGATCGATTCGATTCGATGCACGAGCCCAGCCGAGAGCAGAAAATCCAACGCCCGGTACACCGTGGGCGGAGCCGAGCCGGGATGGATCTGGCGCATCTCGTCGAGCAGCGAATACGCCTTGGTGGCGCGCCCGGAATTCAGCAGCAATTCGAGTACTTTACGGCGGATCGGGGTGAGTTTTTCGCCGCGTTCGCGGCAATATTCTTCCGCGAGTGTCAGCGCGGCTTCCTGCGAAACACCGTGTGTGTGCCCCGGCTCATCCGAGTGAGCGGAGGCGGCTTTGTCGGCGGTCGCGGCGGGCTTGGCGGTCTTCATGCGTCGATTATAAAGGGCATCGCGTCTCGCTGTAGCGGCGCGCGATTCGAGCGGCTGCCCGCCCTGGTCATACGCGGCATGATTAGACAGTCGGGCGCGTGGCCAGGGCACGGACCACGGACCACGCGCGAACTGACGGATCAGGTCAAAGCGAAGTCGACGTACTTCTTGAACCCCGTGCGCGTCGCAATACGCGAATACCAGCGTTCGAGATTCGGCAGCGGCGGACGCGCCACGCCGTCGAGTCCGAACCAGCGTTTGGCGTAGGCGCCGATCACAATGTCGGCCAGCGTGAACTTCTCCCCTTCGAGGAAGAAGCGCCCTTGCAAATGCGTGTCCAGCATGCGCCACAGCGCGGTGACGGCGTCGAAGTCGGTGGCGAGTTTGGTGGCGTCGCGCGCGGCGGCGGGCGTACGCACGAGCGCCCAGAACACCGGGCGTTCGGCGGGCTGCAGCGTGGACAACGACCAGTCCAGCCAGCGGTCGATGCTGGCGCGCGCTTTCGGCTCCGACGGATACAGCAGGCTGCCTTCGCCGTATTGCAGCACCAGATAGCGCAGGATCGAGTTCGATTCCCACAGCACGAAGTCGTCGTCGACCAGCGTTGGGATCTTGCCCGTCGGGTTCATCGCGAGATAGTCGGCTTCGTTGTTACGGCCGAATTGCAGGCCGGCGTCGACACGGTTATACGGCAGCACCAGCTCATCGCAGCACCACAACACTTTCTGGACGTTGACCGAGTTGGCGCGTCCCCAGATCGTAATCATCCGGCAAATCCTTGTTTTTACGTTGGCAAGCCGCGCCCATCGCGCGGCGTTCAACCGGTAACGATACACGATGAGCGCGATCTTGCTCGCCGCAGCGCCGCAAGCGCCCGCATAAACATGGCGGCAGGCACGTCCGAAAACGACGCCCCGGAGCGATTCGGGGAATGCATGCGCGTTGCGTACAATGAGCCCACCCGAATCCGACGAGGCACGCATGGCCCGCATTGTTCCCGACGACTGGAAGAGCCTCGCCGCGACCGGCGCCGCGGCTCGCGAACGCGAAACGCTGGCGTTGCTGGAAGAGGCGCTGCCCGATGGCTACACCGTCTATCACGGCGTGCACTGGACGCGCCTGAACCAGAACTTCTCGGTGTTCGGCGAAGCCGACTTCGTGATCGTCAGTCCGGCCGGACGCGTGATGATCGTCGAACAGAAAACCGGCTTTCTGCGCGAAACGCCGAAAGGGCTCGTCAAGGTCTATCTGCAAACCGAGCGCAACGTGGCGATCGCGCTCGCGCACACCATCGAAAGCTTGCATCGGCGCTTTACCGCCGCGTTTGGGGGTGGCACGTATTTCGTCGAGGAACTGCTGTACTGTCCGGACCACATCGTCAAGGACGCGGCGATCGCCGGCGTGAACCCCGCGCGGATCGTCGATGCAACGCGTAAAGACCGGCTCGCGGCGATCATCCGCGAAGCCTTGCCGGCGGACGAGCCGCGTCTTGCCTGCGCGCCGAAAATCCATCACTTCCTCGCCGACGAACTGGCGCTCAGCCCCGACGCCAGCGCGCTGGTCGGCCAGGCGGGCACGCTCGTCACGCGGCTCGCGGGCGGTCTGGCGACCTGGGCGCGGCGGCTCGAGTTCGCGCCGTTCCGGCTGCGCGTGATCGGCACGGCCGGCTCGGGCAAGACGCAACTCGCGGTGCAGGTCATGAAGGACGCGGTGGCGCGCGGCCAGACGCCGCTATACGTGTGCTTCAACCGGCCGCTGGCGGATCACATCGCGCGAGTCGCGCCGTCCGAAGCGAAGGTGGCGAACTATCACCAGCTCTGCGACTGGATTGCGCGCGACGCGGGCCGCGCGCCGGATTTTCAGGCGGGCGACGTATTCGATCAGCTCGAAACCACGTTCGCCGAAACACCGATCGATCCGCGCTGGCAATTCGACGTGCTGATCGTCGACGAGGGGCAAGATTTCCAGCAGCCGTGGGTGGCGGCACTCGAGCGTCTATTGCGCCCCAACGCGGCGTGGTGGTGGCTCGAAGACCCGCTGCAGAATCTGTATATGCGCGAGCCCGTCGCGCTGCCCGGCTGGACCACGCTGAAGGAAACCACCAACTATCGCAGTCCGCGCGACATTCTCGATTACGTGCGCGACGTGGTCGGTGCTTCGGTTCCGGTCGCCGCCGCGCTCGCGTCGGGCAGTCCGTTCGACGGCTCCGACATTTCGCTTTCGGTCTACGACGAAGCGAATGCCGCCGAGGGCAGCATCGAGGCCACCAAGCGCGCGATCACGCAGGCGCTTTCGCTCGGCTTTCGCAAGCAGGACATCGTGGTGCTGTCGTTTCGCGGACGCGAGGGCTCGGCAATGAGCGCGCTCGGTCACCTCGGGCCGCATCGGCTGCGCAGTTTCACCGGCACGTACGATCTGTTCGGCAACCCGGAGTACCGTGAAGGCGACGTGCTGTTCGAGTCGATTTACCGCTTCAAGGGGCAGGCGGCGCCATGCGTGATCTTTACGGAGGTCGACTTCGAGGCTTTCGACGAACGCATCGCGCGCAAGCTGTTCGTCGGCGCCACGCGCGCCACGATGAAGCTGATCGTGGTTGCGTCGCAGCGCGCCGCGCGGCATCTGCATGTGCGCGACGGCAAGGACAGCCGCGAAGTGAAGGAAGCGAAAGAGGTCTAGCTCCCGGACGCCTGGATCATGACCACGCACGCGCGCCGACGAGCATGCCGGTTTGCGTGTGCGCGTCCCACCAGATCACCCGCAAGAGCGGCGCTTGCTGCGCGATCAGCAGCGCCTGCACCGGATCGCTCTCGATGAAATGCGTGACGCCGCCGCGCAATGCGGCCGCGGCTTTGTGCGCGGCGCTGCCGGTGGGGCTTTCATCGTGCGTGTCGGGCGTGCGCATCACCAGTTGCAGATGACCGAAGCCGTGGCGCGTCAACCATGCTTCGGTGCGCGCGCGATCCGCCTCGGGCCGGCCGGTGATGATCGTGCGTACCTGCTGCAAGTCAATCTCCGGCAACTCCTCGAACGGCAGCAGCGCGTCGCGCTCGGCGAGCGCGGCGGCGAGATCTTCGTCGTAACGCGCGAGGGGCACGTCGGGTAGCAGAATGCCGTCGAGGTCGATCGCGTAGGTGGCGTATTCGTGATCGTCGGCCATCGCGGGCGCGGCGCCTGATTCGACGCGCGCCCAGTCGTCGCGATATCGCTCGGTGTACGCCTGGCGCTCCCACGGAAACAACGCGAAGTAGCCGCGCGCGTCGATCGCATAGTCGGGCTGCGTGCGGCTCAATTCGTCGACGGCGCCGGTCAGCGTCCTGACCACGAGACCCTGCTGCTGAAGAAACGCAATGCAATCGGTCAGCGTAAAACCGCGCCCGGCGATGTCCTCGCACAGCAGCACGGTCGAGCCCGCGGGCGGGATCGGCAGCGTCGAATCCCAGGCGACTGTGCGCGTCAGGCGGTCGTAGCGCAGAAAGGCGACCGGCGTGCCGACGGCGTGCGAGACCATCAGCGCGAGCGGCGCGCCGCCGCGCAGAATGCCGATCGCCATCGCGAAGCGCTCGGCCAGCAAGGCCGGCTGCAGCGATTCGATCCAGTGATCGAGTTGTTCGTACGTCAGGGGCAAAACCGGCTTGTTCATGACTCGTAGGGCGTGGCGCGTGTAGGGCGAGCGTCTCTGGCACGGGAGCGGCCGGTGGTGCTCAAGCGGCTGGGAGCCCTCGTTTTTGAGACAAAGAATTTTGGCGATATTATGCATGCGGTTCAAAGATCGCGCGTCGGGGTGACGCGCGGTAACCCGACGCGCGACGCGAAACCGCGTCCGGCGCAAGGGACAAGAAACAAGGCCAACGGGCGGCGAGCCAGCGACTTTCAAGCCGCCCGCCAGAAGAATAGATAACGGGGAAAAGCACATGACCAAGTCGACCGCCAGGGTGTATGACCGACAACGCGCCGTTACGGGCGCGCGCTGGGCCGCGGGCCTCGTGCTCGCGCTGGCCGCCTGGAGCGCGCAGGCGCAGCCGGAGCCCACGCCTTTATCGCTCGACGTGCAAGGCAAGATCGGCAAGACTACCGACGCCGCGCACAAGACTTACCAGTTCACCGAAGCGCAACTGCTCGCGCTGCCGGCCCACTCGATCACGACCTCGACCACGTGGACGCCGCGTGCCACCTTCACAGGACCGTTGCTGGCGGATATTCTGAAGACAGTCGGCGCCAATGGCACCCAGGTCGAGATCCATACGCTCGACGACTATACCTACACCATTCCGGTGTCGGACTGCGATCGCTATGGCGTGGTCGTTGCGTACAGCATGAACGGCCGGCGTCTGAAGATCAGCGACTTCGGGCCGCTGTTCCTTATCTACCCGCGCGATGCGTTCCCGGACGAACTCGCGGGTGCCTCGGGCGATTCGAAATTCGTATGGCAGATCAAGGCCCTCATCGTCAAATAATGCGCCGTTCGTGGCGCCGTGCGTTCTACGTGCTGATCTGGCTGACCGCGCTCGCGGCGCCGGTCGGCGCGATCGGCTATCTGCTGTACGCGAATCTGCTCAACCCGCGCGCCACCGAGCAGTTGACCGGTTCGTACGACGGCTTCTACTGGGACGCCGCGCAACTGCAAATCGCCTACGCGCGCTTTGAGAATCAGCTACTGCTGTATCAGTCGGGCGTCGACGACGACTATCAGCGGCTGATGCTGCGTTATCAGTTGCTGCAATCCAAGCTGCACGTGATGGCGGGTTCCACGCGCCGGCTCACCACCCAGCTCTCGCTGCTGCAAAGGCAACTGGATGAAATCCATTCGCTCGACCAACTTCTGGGCGGTATCGGACCCGAAGTCGACGCGCTGCCGAAAGACCGCAGCCAGGCCAACCAGATCGTCGCGCAACTGCGTCAGCACTGGAACGAGGTCAACGATCTCGCGCTGAGCCGCCGCTTTGCCGACGTCGCCGATCGCGAGGCGATGAACCGCGACTTCATCAACAAGCGCCGCATGCTTTTCGCCGGCGGCCTGTTGCTGCTGTTGCTGTCGGCGGCGGCGACGCTGCTGCTCGTATTGAACGGCCGGCGCCGTACACGCCTGATGCATCAGCAGCACGCGGCGCTCGAGGCCGAGCACCAGGCGAGCCGCGCCGCGCGCGAGGCGAGTCACGCCAAGGACGCGTTTCTCGGCATGATCAGCCACGAACTGCGCACGCCATTGCATGCGATCGTGTCGTCGATCGAATTGCTGGGCTTCAACTATCACTCCGAGGCGGACCGCAAGGTGATCCAGCGGCTCGAAACTGCGGGCCGGCATCTGGAGGCGCAGATGAAGGATCTGACCGACTACGCGCGGCTCGGCGCCGGCAAGCTCGAGTTGCGTCACGAGCATTTCGAGCCGCGCGAACTGCTGGCGTCGATCGTCGACGAACACGCGATGTCGGCGGCCGCACGCGGTTTGCAACTGGAGAGCGAGGCGGCCGGCATGAGCGGCCTTGTCGATTCCGATCCGCACCGCATCCGCCAGATCGTCAACAACCTCGTCACCAACGCGATCCGCTACACAGAAACCGGCACCGTGCGCGTGCAGTTGCGGCAACGGCCGGCGCTGCTGGTCTTCGTCGTCAGCGATACGGGGCCGGGCGTGCCGCATGCGCAGATTCCACTCATCTTTCAGGAGTTCACCCAGCTGGACGCGTCGCGCACGCGCCGTTTCGAAGGCGCGGGCATGGGGCTGACCATCGTGCAGGGGCTGGTCAAGCTGTTCGGTGGCACCGTCGAGGTGGCGAGCAAGGTCGGCGAGGGCACCACCTTCACCGTGACGATTCCGGTCACGCCGGTCGCCGCCGCGCAACCGCAAGATGTCGCGACGCGCGCCGAGCCTGGCGGCGCGCGCCCGTGCGTATTGATCGTCGACGACAACAGCCTGATCCGCGAGTCGCTCAGCGAAATGGTCGCGCACATGAATTTCGACGCGCACGCCGTCGCCACCGCCGACGATGCGCTCGCCTGGCTCGACACGCGCCGTTGCGACGTGGTGTTGCTCGATCTGCATATGCCCGAGCGCGACGGCTATACGTTTCTCGCGGACTTTGCCAAGCGGGGCGGACCGTCCGCGGGCGTGCCGGTGATCGTGGTCAGCGCGTATGCGCCGGAGGCAGAAGTGACTGGGAAGGCGGAAGAGGAAGGCGGCTCGCAGCCGTTCTTCGATGCGTTATTAAAGCCGGTACATTACGAGGAGCTCCGCAGCGCGTTGCAGCGGGCGCTCGCTTCGCGGCATATGGCGTGAGGCGAAGCGTGGGTGGCCGGGCGAAGGTGGGCATCAACCTGAGCACACGCCTTCAGCCGTTTGCCGGCGCGGGTGGGTCCGCTAAGGCCGGTTCAGCCGCTTCGACAGATCGGCAACCAGGATCGCCATGCGTGCCGGCTTTTCATAGCACGCGACGTCGTAATTGCGGATCACCTGGCTGATCTCCGATTCGCTGGCCTTGCCGGTCAGCAATTCACCGGTCAGCACGAAGATCGGCGCGTCCGGATTTTCCGAGGCGCGCACTGCGCGAATGGCAGCCGCCGAGGTCTGCGTGCCGAACAGCCAGTCGATCACGATGCCGTCGAACACCTGGGTTTGCAACTGGTCGGCAAAGGCCGAAAGTCCGTAGATCGCCACCGCGGCGAAGCCGCTGCGCTCCAGGTAGTCGCGCAGGTTGTCGGCGCTCGCCTGGTCGTCGTCGACTACCGCGATGGTGGGCTTGTCGGTTTCGGCGCGGCGCGGATAGATCTCGATCTTGTGGACCTCGTACGCGCTCTGGTAAAGCGTGCCGTCGTGGCGTGCCACGCGCCATTGACCGAGCCGGGAGTACGCGACAAATTCCGGGCGGCTACCGGCCTCGAGCGCGGCACCGACCCAGGCCGTGCAGGCCAGTTCGATCGCGCCGATGCTGAACACGGCTTCCTGGGCGATCGCGCCGACCATGCCGGGATCGAGCGACTGCGCGCCGAATAGCTGGGCGGCCGGTTCGCCGAACACCTCGGCGACCTTCTTGATTTGCGAGAGCGTCCACGGGCTGTTGCCGCGCAACTTGCGGTGTCCCTGCGAAAAACTCAGATCGAGGATGCGGCACAGCTCCGTGGTCTGCTGGCGTTTGCCGATTCCGTGCCGGCTCATCAACTCGCGCACGCGCTCGGCGACTGCGATGGAGTCAGGTGAGTGTGTTTCGTTGGCCATGCTGCGTGAGAATCCGCCGTCTTAAAGGGTACTGGGGGAGTGCGATACGACAGGCATAGCGCGACCATGCACATGCAATGCGCAAAGACGCGGCGTCGCAGGGGACAGCAAATGTACCGTAAAAAGTATCGCAGTCTGTCGTTTTGTACGATCGCCGTCTGGTCCGTCGATGCGAGAGTCGAAACAAACCGGTTTGGCGATCTTTTTATGCATTGAGCATCAATGTATTTTACCGATGAAACCTCGCTGCATCTAAAGAGAAATATGTCAGGCGATGCCGGCCGCACGAAACGTCTAGCCAGCAGACATCTTGCCGAGCTTCGCCGCCGAGTTTTTCAGGCCTTTGAAAATCCGTTCGGCGACTCTGGCCGGAAAACGTTCGGGCAATTCTGCGGAGACCCGCTCGATCACGCCGGGCGTCTGTTCGATCAACCGTTGAATCAGCGGCTCTGCGTCCGCGCCGTACGAGCACTTCACCGCCATGGTGTTGAAGTGGCGCCGCTGCACCTCGCGAAACGCGTCGTGCTTGCTGCGCGACCACATGCCCATGGCGAGTCGCGCCTTGAACCACGACCACTGGTTCGGGCCGCTGCCTTCCACCGGCCAGATCGACATGACGTCGTAGAGCGGCGTGAGGCGATAGTGGCCGCCCGCCAGCAGGCGAATGCTGAAGTTCTTGGCGTGGCCGTCCGGCGCCGCCAGCATCCAGAACAGAATCTGGCTTGCCAGCAGCGTCTCGATGTCCTGCCGCGCCTCGACCGACTGCTGCAGAACTCGCGCGAGGTCGAGCACGCCCGGGCCGCCTTCGTTTTCATATTTGCGATGCGACGGCACGCCGTACACCTGGCAGAAGTCTTCCTGCGGCAGGCGCAGCAGCCACTGCCCGCTCGAATGCATTTGCCGGTCGAAGCGCTCGACACTCAACACCCGCTGCTTGCCGAACGTCATGATCTCCGTGTTGGCGACAGGCAGGCCGTAAGCCTGCAGAATCCGCAGACAGAGCCATTCGTTTTCAACCGAAGTGCTGAGATCGGCGAGCTTGTTGCCGACCAGGCCGAGCGGCAGCTTGAAAATGTGCGTGGTGGGCGTGGCGCCGTGCGGCCGCTGCCATTTGCCGTCATGCCACAGCAGCGCGGTTTTTTCCTGCGCGCCGGCGAGCGAGATGCGGAACTCGTCCGCCTCGTCGGGCGCGCCGAAAGCCGGGTTGCTGACCGTGCGCGCGAGCATGGCCTCGATCTCGGCCTCCGTGAGTGGCGTGCCCTCGATCCGTTCGACGCCTTGCGGCACGTCGTCTTCAGCGAGCAGCTGGACGGCGCCCACGCAGTCGCGGCCGATGGCTTGCAGCAGATCGAACGCATCGAGTGTCTCGGTCTGGTAGCGCTGGGCGATGCGCTTTCTGATCGCCTCGCTGTCGGGCAGCAGGTTGTCGAAATAGTTGAGCACGCGCGGACCTTTGTGCGCCAGATCGCCCGGTGTGAACGGCAGCGACAGCGACAGCGGCCGTCCCGCAGGCGATGCGACCCAGGCGGGCTCGTAGGCGAATTCCATGGGGCCGCGAGCGGGCAGGCGCCAGACGCCGACGCGCTCGCCGTTGGCCCAGACCGAGAGTGCGCGCGAGTGAGTTTGCCGTCCCATGCTCACCACTCGATCAATGGCGTGGGGCCGGGCAGCGTCTGGCTCTTGTCGCGCAGTTGCAGCTGCAGACCGTAGGCGCCGCACAAGGCCAGCAATTGTGCGAGGGTGAGAGCGGCGGCGTCGCTTTCGAAGGCAGAGATGCGGCTCTGGCTGACGCCGATCCGCGCCGCCGCCTCGGCCTGCGTGAGGCCGGCTTGCCGCCGGCTGGCGGCAAGCAGCCGGGCGACCTGGTCCGGTGTGGCGATGAGATTCAGCATGGCAATTTATCTGTGACACGAATAAATGCACTTTATGCGTCAGACGCATATTTGTCAAATATTCGTGTCGCGCATATTTTACTAATATCTGTCTCGCGAATAAAATGCAAATATGCGGCTGGCGAATAAACGGCGTGAAGCTAGCGCGTACGCCACCCCGCGCGTCTTTGTCCGCCTGCGTCGCCGGTCATCGGCCATCGCGGCATTGCGGACAAGCAGGCCGCCTGCGAAGATTACGCCCACACTTAAAACCTGCCCGCCCTGATGACCACGACTTACCCGCTGCACGCGAACCTCACTTCCGCCGACCAGGCATTCCCGAAGCACGCCGATGTGGTGATCGCCGGCGCCGGCATCATGGGTTGTGCGGCCGCCTACTATCTGGCGCGCCGCGGCCTTTCGGTGGTGGTGCTCGAAAAGTCGCGCATTGCCGGGCAGCAGTCGTCGCGGGCGTGGGGATTCGTGCGTCAGCAGGGCCGCGAGTCCGCCGAAGTGCCGCTGATGATGGCCGGTATCCCGCTGTGGAAAACACTCGAAAGCGAGCTGAATTTCGACCTCGAATGGCGTCAGGGCGGTTGTCTGTACGTGGCGACCGGCGAAGAGGAGTGGGCCTCGTTCCGGCAATGGATGGACGTCGCGCGTCAGCACGGCCTCGACACGCGCACGCTCGACCGCAAGCAGATCGACACGGTCGTGACCGGCATGCACGCGCCGGCGCTCGGCGGCCTCTACACGCCAAGCGACGGCCAGGCGGAACCGCGCCGCGCCGCAGCGGCCTTTGCGGCGCGCGCGAGGGAAGCCGGTGCGCTGTTTTTCGAAGGCTGCGGCGTGATCGGCGTCGAACGCGCGGGCGGCGCGATTGCCGGCGTGATCACCGAGCGCGGCCCGCTGCGCACTTCGCGCTTCATCTGCGCGGCGGGCGCGAGCAGCTGGCGTCTGCTCAAAACGCTCGGGCTCGAACTGCCGCAGCAGGCGGTGCGCGGCACCTGCATGCGCACCAATCCGCTGCCGCGCATCACCGCGTCGACGTTCTGGGGCCACGGCCTCGGCGTGCGGCAGCGCGCGAACGGCGCGATCAATCTCGCCGACGACATGCAGGTCGATGTCGACATGACGCTTGGTCATTTCCGCGCGCTCAAGTGGTTCTTGCCGGAGTTGTGGGCGCAGCGCGAGAAGTTCAGCTTCCACCTGAACGGCGCAAGCCTGCGTGATCTGCGCGAGCGTTTGCCGGGCGGCGTGCCGAAACACGAGCGTGTGCTGCATCCGCGTGACCCGCATGCGCAGCCGAACGTGGGCCACGCGCCGCGGGCGTTGAAAAAACTGCGCGCTTTGTTTCCCGCGTTGAAAGACGCCCAGGTGGTCGAATCGTGGGCCGGCCTGATCGATGTGTTGCCCGACGGCATTCCGGTGATCGACGCGCCGCCGCAGGTCAGCGGCTTGACCATCGCCACCGGCTTTTGCGGCCACGGTTTCGCGATGGGACCGATCGTCGGCAAACTGCTCGCGGAATTGAACGACGGCGGCCAGGCGTCGCTCGATCTGTCGGCGTTCCGCTTGCAGCGTTTCTTCGACGGCACGATGCAACGGCCTCGCAGCATGCTGTAAAAAGTTTCTGTCGCAATCCTTTTCTCGCACCACCCATGAACGAAGCGACTCTGCGCCACATCGGCGTGCCGTACTACACGCAATGGGGCAGTCCCGAATGGGTCGGCCGGATCGTCGAGCAGCACAGCGACCCGTGCGCCGATCCCGGCTGGCAGCGCAGCGGCTTCTCCGATCCGGAGCGTTACCGCTTCTGGGCCAAGCGGCTGTGCGGTCTGACGTGCCTCGAGTCGGTGCTCGACTATTGGCGCATTGATCACGCGCCGCGCGCCGCGCTGCTCGACGAAGCGTTGCGGCATGGCGTGTACCGCATGCGCGAGGATGGCGGCGTCGACGGTTTGATTTACCGGCCGTTCGCCGAGTGGGTGGCCGCCGCGTTCGGCGTTCGGGTCGACGTGCTGCCGCAAGCGCCGCTCGAAGACATGGCCGCGCGCCTGAACGCCGAGACGCTGGCAATCGTCTCCGTGAGCCCGGAGATCCGTTATCCCCAGCGGCCCAATCAGCGCCAGGGCGGTCATCTGATCCTGCTGCACGGACGCGGCCGCGATGGCGTGTGGTTCCACAATCCCTCGGGTATCGCGCCGCATCAGGCCGATGTGTATCTGCCGTTCGACACCATGACGCGTTTCTACGCGGGACGCGGCATGACGCTCAGCCGGGTCGCGCGCTAGCCGCGGCGGGCGGCGTTTTTTTGTCGCACGGTGAAAGGGGTGATTGGGCCCGTTTTCTGCTGATACGCGGTATCGACTCTAGTGCTACCGGAACCGCCATGAAACGAACCTACGCCCTCCTTGCTGCCAGCTTGATTGCTCTTGGCTCCGCTGCCACGGCGACTGCGGCCAGCCGCGACGAACAGACCAAGGCCTGCCGGGGCGACGCCATGCATTTTTGCGCCGCCGACATCCCGAACGAAGACAAGATCACTGCCTGCATGAAGCAGCACGTCGATGAACTGAGCCCGGCATGCCGCGCGATGTTCAAAGGCGGCAAGAAGGGCAGCGATAAAAATACGACGCAGTGACGGCAGGGCGGTTTAACGTCCCGCTGTCGCGATCCGGCCCCGCAGCGCGTCCGGCGTCGTAGAATCGCTTGTCATCGACTGCGGGAGCCGCCGCGTGCCTGAATCGCCCAAGCCGGAGCCACGTCTGCCGCGCTTCCGTTTGCCGCGCCGCGCCCGCACGCCGTGGCAGGCGCCGCGCGCCCGCACGCTGTTCACGCGGCCAGCAGCGTCCCCGCAACGCATGCTGCTGCAGCGCGTCTATCTGGTGGTCGGCCTGTGCGTGCTCGCCTTCGCCGTGCTCTATCTCGATCGGGACGGCTTGCGCGATGCCAACCGCAAAGTCCTCGGCATCGTCGATCTGATGTATTTCACGATGGTGACGGTAGCCACCGTCGGTTACGGCGACATCGTTCCGGTGACCGCCCGCGCGCGGCTCATCGACGCCTTTTTCATCGTGCCGATCCGCATCGTCATCTGGTTCGTGTTTCTCGGCACCGCCTATCAGTTCGTCATTCAACGCGTCATCGAGGAATTCCGCATGAAACGCCTGCAAAAGCAGTTGCGCGATCACGTCGTGATTTGCGGCTATGGATTGAGCGGTTCGGTCGCGGTGCGCGAGTTGCTGGAAAGCGGTTTCGCCGCGGAATCGATCGTCGTGATCGATCCGCAGCAGGCGGCGCTCGAAGCGGCCACGGCGCTCGGCGTCGCCGGCCTGCTCGGCGATCCGTCGCGCGAGGATCTGTTGCAGCAGGCGCAGGTGCAGATCGCCCGCGCGGTGATCATTGCCGTCACCGACGACGCCACCGCGATCCTGCTCACGCTGACCGTGCGCAGCGTCGCGCCGCAGACCAAGATCGTGGTGCGGATTCAGGAGCAGACCTACCAGCGGCAATTGCGCCAGGCCGGGGCGAACGTGATCGTCTCGTCGACCAAGATCGGCGGCTTGCTGCTTGCCGACGCGGTGGACAGCGAATACATCGTGCCCTTCGTGAACGACCTGTTATCGGCACGCGGCCGTGTCAACCTGGTCGAACGTCGCGCGACGGCGCAGGAGATCGGCCGCTGGAGCAATGCGCTGCCGGGCGCGGTGGTGGTGGGTCTCGTGCGCGCGGGGCGCGTGCTGTCGTTTTACGAAGACGAGCCGTGTCCGATCGAGGCGGGCGATCTGTTGATGCTGATCCAGTCGTCGCGGTAGCCGAATGAGACGCCCGCCGCCTGCTAGCCCATCCGAACTCAAACTTTTGCCAAACACCGGAACAACCTGCCCATGACCCAGCCGACCACGCAGACTTTCGACGCCGCCGCGACCACCCGGCTGATTCCCTACGCCGCGCTTGTCGATGCACTCAAGCGCGCGACCATCGACTATGCGCAGCGGCGCATTGCGAGTCCCGAGCGGCTGGTCGTGCCGCTCAACGAAGACGGCATCATGCTGTCGATGCCGGCCACCGCGCCCGATCTCGCGATCCACAAGCTGGTCAACGTATGCCCGGCCAATCGCGCACGCGGCCTGCCGACCATCCACGGCAAGGTGATGGCGTTCGACGCCGACACCGGCGAGACGCTCTTCATTCTCGATGGCCCGACCGTGACGGGACGGCGCACGGCGGCAATCTCGATGCTCGGCATCGACACTTTCGCCGCGGCAACGCCGCGCGAATTCCTGCTGATCGGCACCGGCACGCAGGCGCTCAACCATCTGGAGGCGATCGGCGAACTGTTTCCCGACGCGCGAGTGTGGGTGAAGGGCAGCGCGCCTGCGCGCGCCGAGGCGTTTTGCGCCGCGCATCAGGGCAAGGCGCGTGATCTTCAGCCGCTGATCCAACCCGGCGCCACGATCCCCGACTCGGTCGATGTAGTGATCGCGCTGACCACGAGCAGACAGCCGGTCTACGACGAGGCGGCGCGCGCGGAGCGCCTCGTGATCGGCGTCGGCGCATTCACGCCGGCGATGGTCGAGATCGGCGCGCGCACCCTCGGCGAAAGCGCACTTTTCGTCGACGACGAAGCCGGCGCGCGCCACGAAGCCGGCGACTTCATTCAGGCGGGCGTCGACTGGGCTCAGGTCGGCGGCATCGCTTCGGTGCTCGACAATGCAGTGTCGTTGCCGCAAAAAAAACCGATCGTATTTAAAAGCGTCGGCTGTGCGGCGTGGGATCTGGCGGCGTGCCGCGTGGCGCGCGAGGCGTTGTCAGGAGGTTGAAGGCTTGGGGGGAAAACCCACGTGAGAGGGCCGCGCATGGCCTGCGGGCATGCTTTGCGACAGGACAGGGCGTGCCCGCCAACACCGAAAAAGGTCCTGAAAACAGGCCTTTAGCGCGCCAGGTTGGCATATTGCGCGAACCTGAGGCACATGTTGCCGTGCAAACAATCTCAAAACGTTGCACCATAGGCGTTTGCCAGAAGAAGTGCCGGTGCGCCGGCACCGCGCCGCTGCTTTTTTCTGCACGCTTTTTTCTGCCGTTCACCGACGCCTTATCCCTCACGACGCTGCGACCGCGCTATGACGACCCAACACGCTTCTGCCACTCCCGACCTGCCGCTCGACATGATCATCTTCGGCGGCACCGGCGATCTGTCGTTTCGCAAGCTGCTGCCTGCGCTCTACATGGCGCATCTGCACTGCAATCTGCCGCCGAACACCCGCATTCTCACGATTGGCCGCAAGCCCTGGTCGCGTGAGGAGTACATCAACGAATTCATGGAGCTGAAGGCGAAGCCCTTCATCGAAAAGAAAGCGTTCGATGCCGGCGCCTGGGACAAGTTTCTCGCGCTGTTCGAGTACGTGCGCATGGACGTCGACTCGGTCGAAGACTATCAGCGCCTGAAAGAAGTGTCGCGCGAAGGCGTGCGCCGCGTGTTCTATCTCGCGACGTCGCCGGATCTGTTCACGAACATCTGTGACAACCTCGCCGCCGCGGGCTTGATCGACGCCAACTCGCGCGTCGTGCTCGAGAAGCCGCTGGGTCACGATCTGGCCTCCGCGCAGGAAATCAACACGGCGGTCGGCAAGCATTTCAGCGAAGCGCAGATCTACCGGATCGACCATTACCTCGGCAAGGAAACCGTGCAGAACCTGATGGTGCTGCGCTTCGGCAATCCGATTTTCGGCCCGCTGTGGCAGGCGCCGTATATCAAGAGCGTGCAGATCACCGTGGCGGAAACGGTCGGCGTGGGCAGCCGCGCGGGCTTCTACGATAAAACCGGCGCGCTGCGCGACATGGTGCAGAACCACTTGCTGCAACTGCTGTGCATCGTTGCGATGGAGCCGCCGGTGTCGCTCGACCCGGACGCGGTGCGCGACGAAAAGCTCAAGGTGCTGCGCTCGCTGCGGCCCATGACGCCCGAGGATATCGCGCGCGATACCGTGCGCGGCCAGTACACCGCGGGCGCCGTGGACGGCGAGGCCGTGAAAGGTTATCAGGAAGAAGACAACGTGCCGGCGGGCAGTCGCGCCGAAACTTTCGTTGCGTTGCGCGCGCATATCAACAACTGGCGCTGGGCGCACGTGCCGTTTTTCCTGCGCACCGGCAAGCGGATGCAGAAGAAGGTGTCGGAGATCGTCATCGAATTCGCCGAACTGCCGTTCTCGATTTTTCCGAAGGGCGGGCGCAATTACGGCAATCGTCTGGTGATCCAGTTGCAGCCGGAAGAATCGATCCAGTTGCAGGTGCTGGCGAAGGAGCCAGGCAGCGGCATGCACATGCTGCCGGTGAATCTGAATCTGGATTTGCAGCAGGCCTTCACCGAGCGTCGCGCGGAAGCGTATGAGCGCTTGCTGATCGACGTGATTCGCGGACGCCTCACGCATTTCATGCGGCGCGACGAACTCGAAGCGGCGTGGGCATGGGCCGAACCGATTCTGGAAGGCTGGGGCAAATCGGGTGAGAAGCCGCGCGGTTATACGGCGGGCACGTTTGGACCGGCGGCTTCGACGGCGCTGATGGCGCGCGAAAACGCGGTGTGGGCGGAAGAGTCGCAATAAGCGGTTTTCACGCTGGATGGCAATGCACGCAAGTGTTGGCGAGCCACGAAGTTGGCAGCCGAAGCCTATCGCCTGCTGGACAGACGCTTCGATGCGAATACGCTTATGAATCCAACAACGACGGCGGCGATGAGATAACCCGACACGATAAGGAGAGAGTTAGTCCACGCCTCGATATCGTAGGCATCTGGCGTCCAGTCGGGATACAGGGAACGCAGCAGCCATCTCACGAAGTCCGCAAGCCATAGCGGTATTTCAAACGAAAGCTGTTGCGATCCCCAGGCGAAAGCTGTCCCCAGTGCAAACCAAACGGCCAGCGAGCCAATGCACCATCGAAGCAATCGCGCAGGTTTCATCGGACCTCGACCCGCCCGTATGCTTGCATGTCACCTCCGGGCACCTGCATGGCAGGTTTGAACGCGCGGATATAACGTTGGAGTCGCTCAAAATCAGCCGGACTCTTCACGGTGATGCAGCCTTCGCTGAGGCGCCTTTCACCCTCGGGGTGAAGGCGAAACTGGCCTCGCCGAATGCCGTGGGTCATTGTGATATCGCCGCCGTGTGGATTCCAAAGCATGAACCACGTGTGCCGGTCAGTACTACCCGCGTGTTCGGCGATAAAATCTCGTAGCCCGCCCAGGCGTCCGCCCGATTGCCGGTCGACTAGATAATACGTGCCGGGGGGAATGGGGCCCACATTCACATCGGCCACATCGTCAGGATTGTCCCGACCTATCTTCTGCCCTGAGTAAGCCTCGACCTCGCCGAAGCCCGAGCAAACCAACCGCGAAGTTTCTTTTCGATTGAGAGTGAAGCTACAGAACACGGGCATTGTTTTTTCCGTAGTCGGGAGAACCTCCTTGTAGCATTGCTCTTGCACGTCTGTACATAAGGCGAGCGCATCCTTGACGTTGTTTTACACAGGTCGATTCGATACGCATATCAAGGCCGTCGAGGACGAAAGCGAGCCCGCGCGACGATGGGTCACAGAGTTCCTATAGTCCGCGTCGAGGAAGTGACTTGCTTAAGGCAACGAAATCGTCAACGTAGCCGATTGCGGACCGAGCTTGACCACCTGCGAATACGGCGCGAGCGAACGCAAGGTCTGATCACGCAGATAAGTATTCAGCCCGAGATAAGCCAGCAATCCCACCAGCGCGAACACCGCGCCGATCGACCACAGCGGCACCTCGCGCTTCAGACGGTGCGCGACCTGATCGGGCAGCGGCCAATGCGGCGCGAACTGCGCGCGCTTGCCCTTCAGATGAGCGATTTCGTCGCCGATGCGCGCGGTCAGATACGCGAGCTTCTCCGGTCCCTCGAGCAGATACTTGCCCTGATAACCGAGCAGCAGGCACATGTGAAACACCTCCAGCGACTGCAAGCGTGCCGCGCCTTGTGCGCGGCACTCCTCGAGATACTGGAAAAATTTCTCGCCCGCCAGTTGCTCGCCGAACAGCACCAGTTGCAGCGGCCGGCGCTCCCATTCCGTGCGGATCCTGAAGGTGGACGACAACACCGATTCGTCGATGGCCGCGCAGAACGCAAACTTCGACGCGTAGACATCTTCGGCCGACGCATTGAGCTTCTTCGCGCCGCGCTCGAAGTCGCCGAGGAACTGCTGGATGCGCTGGCTGAATTCCTGCGCGTCGCCGGGCTCGCGGCCGTTCTTCAACAGGAACAACATGAAGAAACCGTCGTACAGCAGATCGAGCAGCGAGCGCACCTGATAGCTCGGCTCGGTGATCGGGGCGGGCGCGGCGGCAGGCGTGCTGCCGCCAAAGAGGGATGGCGCGTAGCTCATGATGTGACGGCGATCAGTTCGAGTTGAAGATCGTTGATGCCCGACGGCGCGTAGATCATTGCCGACTGAGCCTGCAACATACGGTCATACAGCGCGCCGCGCGATTCGAACGAGAAGTAGCACGCGCCCGGACGCACCGGAATGGCGGGTGGCACCTGCGGCGTGTAGACGAGCCGTACGCCCGGCATGGCCGAGAGCACCAGCTTGTCGACGTCGTCCGGCGCGCCGACCTTGAAGCGCGCGGGCACGGCTTCCACGAGCTCGGCGGTCGGCATATCCGCCGATACCGCGATGTAGAACATGGTTTTGTCGTCGATCTTGCCCGAGTCGAGCCGGCCCGCATGGAACGACGGACGCACTTCCTCGAGCGCGATCGCGAAATAGCGCGTGGAGATCACGGTTTCGAGCAGATCGCGCAGGATCGTGTCGAGACGCGCGAAGCCGGGGCCCGGATCGTCGTGGCGATACGCCGGCAAATCGGAGAGCGCATAGCCTTTCGAAAACGTCATCAACTGGCCGGCGAGCCGCAGCAGTTCCTGAAACAGGCGTTCGGGATGCAGCGCCGAATGCTGGTACAGATGCGCGAGCGAAGCGAACGCCGCGCTCGCGGTATGCAACAGCCAGAACGAGGCGATGTCGCCGGAACGGAACTCGATGATGTTCTTGGTTGGCTCGCGGTGAAAACCGTATAACGCGTTGACCTTGGCCTGCAAGGCGTCGATCAGTTGACGCAGGCGCTGATGCAGGGTCGGCGAGGCGTCGATAGCAAGGCAGGGCGGCACGAACGTGTCGTCGATTTCGAAACCGCTCGTAGCGGTGCGGCGTACCCGCACGAGCGGCACCGAGAGCAGTTGATCACGCGGCTCGCTATGCGCGATCAACTTGACGCTGGTCTTCAGGAAGGTGATGTCGGCTTCGGCGGCGTCGGTGAAATGATCGGCCACCGGCGTCTGTTCGCTGACGTAACGCGAGACGAAACCGGCGTTGCTGTCCTGCGCATAGTTCGCACCGGTTTCGCGCAGCGGATGCAGCGCGAGATAAAACGTGAATTCGTTGATGCCGTCAGGAAGCGTATCCAGCGCGATGGGCGGCGGCAGGTCGTCGGCCTGAGGCGCGGAGTAAAGCGCGCCGTCGGGAAACACTAGCGAGAGTTCGCTCATGCGCAGCACGTTGCTGCCGAGCGCGTCGCGATCGAAGCGCGCCGAGCGCACGCCCCAGTTATACGGCTGGATCGCCTGGATCGACTCGAACAGGCGCGCCTCGTGATAAGCGTCCTGACGCTGAAAATGCTGCGGCCTCAGAAACAGGCCTTCCCCCCATAGCACTTTTGCGGAATAACTCATCTCAAACCCGTTATATGCGTTATGCGTGTGGCGCACCCGGAGATAACCGATTCGAGCGCCGAATTGTTAATTGCTTAAAAAATGTTAAATCGCATTTGACCGGCATCTTTATCCGCAGCTTACCGAAGAAAGCATATTTAGCGCTTGCGCCGGCAGTCCCTGGTCTGGCGGGATCACCGTGCCATTGGTCACCGTCATTGCACAGTTATGCAGGCCGATCATTATGCCGGATTTCTCCGACTTCGCCGGGTCGAAGGCGAATTTCCAACGCTGCATTGCCGGATCACGGAATAGCGCGACGATACCGAATGCCTGCGCTTCTCGCGAGACTTTTTCGGTAACAACGTAGCGCTGGCCCGGGATCAGCGTTACTTCACGCACGCCCAGCAAATCACCGCCCAATACGGACTTTTCCTTTGCTGGATCGGTAAATGCGTCGAACGGCGCCTGCTGGAATGAAGTCGGGTCTTTCAGTACGTAAAGCCGCACCACCAGCGCCAATGGCCGTTTGTCATTCGCGGCATTCAGATTCGACGCTGCATATAAGGTGAGGCCGAGATTGCGCGGCGGTTTCTGGGCGTCCGGCAGCTCCGGCTTGCCGAGGCCGCTTGCCTGCAAAGCCGCGTTGGCAGCGGCTCCGAGCACCGTCACGCCGGCCGCGCAGCCGCCCAGAAGCGCGCAGACCGCCGCATTGGCGATCAAAAGCGATGCATAGCGAATAACACGCGAATTCATATACATCGACCGGCTTGGCGCCGTCCCCCGTCAAAACATCAATAACGAACTCAATCCGGCAAATTTGCAGCCTCGCTATGCCACTTAATGCCGCGATATGCAAAGCGCTTGTAACTGCCGGCGCTACCGGGCCGGCAACCGGAGAGTGGAAATTTTTTCCGGTATCCGCAGTGCTGCTATTGCGCCAGGAAACAATTTCTGCATGTTTCGTTTAAATGATCCGCATGCATTTTTTTTGTGCAATCCTTCTTCACACGAAAGTTGAATTATCGAAAATTGGCCTGTACTATACCCGCGCACTTCAAGCAAAGCAAAACTCCGGTTTCTCCTTGAATTAAAAAATTCGCACGTCGGTGAAAAACGATGAATGAGCGTCTGTTAGTAAAACTATCTGGGGTTGTGTTGGCATGCGGCGTGATGGCCGGTTGCGCAACACAGGGCAACAACGTGGCGACCACACCGGAGGCTTTTAATAAGCAACTCGCGGATGC
Organism: Paraburkholderia sp. BL27I4N3; assembly: GCF_003386115.1. NCBI lineage: Bacteria > Pseudomonadati > Pseudomonadota > Betaproteobacteria > Burkholderiales > Burkholderiaceae > Paraburkholderia > Paraburkholderia sp. BL27I4N3. The sequence continues at coordinate 4,878,459 of NZ_QREJ01000001.1, forward strand.
CGATACCGTCGCAAAGGGCGGCGATCAGGATCGCGCTATCGCGCTTTATCAGCAGCTTTCCAAATCCGATCCGACGCGTGAAGAACCGTGGTCGCGTATTGCGCAGATCCAGTTCACGCAAGGTCATTACGGTCAGGCAATCGTGGCCGCGCAAGAAGCATTGCAACGCGATCAGACGGATCGTCAGGCAAAGAGCGTGCTCGCGGTGGCCGGCTTGCGCGTCGCCACGCAATCGCTCGGCGAATTGCGGCAGGACGCGTCGCTCGCGGGCGATGCCAAGTCGGACGCGCAAGCGCTCGCCAAGCAGCTGCGCGACACGCTCGGCGAAGCCACGCTGTTCCCGCCCGACCCGAGCGACAAGCCAGCGGTGAAGAAGAAGCGCGTGGTTCGTCACGTCGCCAAGGGCAAGCCTGCAGCGGAGACGCCGGACGCTACGACCGGCGCCGCTGCGCCCGCCGCCACGCCGGCAGCGCCCGCAGCACCCGCCAAAGCCGCGCAAAGCAGCGGCGCGTCCGATCCGTTCAGCGCACTGCGCTGATCCACACGCCTGATCCATCAGCACCGGGAGCCGACGATGGCGAAGAAAGAAAGCATTCAAAAACGCTTGCAAAAAGTGCGGCCGCCCCGCGTTCAGTTGACCTATGAGGTCGAGCGTGGCGATGCGATCGAGGTGAAGGAACTGCCGTTCGTCGTCGGCGTGGTGGCCGATCTGGCGGGGCAGTCAGAAGTCGAGCAGCCGAAGCTGCGCGATCGCAAGTTCGTCAATATCGACCGCGACAACTTCGACGACGTGATGAAGGCAATCGAGCCGCGCGCCGCGTTTCAGGTGGAAAACCGCCTGAGCGAAGCCGGCGGCAAATTCGCGGTCGACCTGCGCTTCAAGTCGATGGCCGATTTCAATCCGGACGAAGTGGTCGCGCAAATCGAACCGCTGCGGCGCCTGCTCGAAGCCCGTTCGAAGCTCGCCGATCTGCGCAACAAGCTGGCCGGCAACGACAAACTCGAAGACCTGCTGAGCGAAGTGCTCAACAACACGCAGCAGTTGCAAACCCTGGCGAAAGACCAGAGCAACGCGGCGGACCAGCACGGCGGCGCGCCGGACCACGACAAGCAGGGCGAATAAGCACGGGGTGTGAGATGAATCAGCAAACGGCAGCAGCCCAACTGGCGACCGCGCAAAGCGGTACGGAATCCACGCTGCTCGACGAAATCGTCGAGAAAAGCCGCGTGGCGAAGTCCGATTCCGAGCACGCGCGCGCGAAAGACCTGATCGGTGAGCTCGTGCATCAGGTGCTCGACGGCACGGTGGTGGTGTCCGACAACCTGTCGGCCACCATCGACGCGCGCGTCGCCGAACTCGACCGCCTGATCTCCGCGCAGTTGAGCGCGGTGATGCACGCGCCGGAATTCCAGCGCATGGAAAGCACGTGGCGCGGCCTCGACTATCTGTGCAAGGAAAGCAACACCGGGGCAACGGTCAAGATCAAGGCGCTGCATGCGCCCAAGCGCGACCTGGTGCGCGACTTCAAGACCGCGATCGAATTCGATCAGAGCGCGCTGTTCAAGAAGATCTACGAAGAAGAATTCGGCACCTTCGGCGGTTCGCCATTCGGCACGATCGTCGGCGACTTCGAAGTGACGCGTCAGCCGGAAGACATGTACTTCATCGAACAGATGTCGCACGTTGCCGCGGCCGCGCATGCGCCGTTCATCGCGTCGGCGTCGCCCGAACTGATGGGCCTCGATACCTTCGCCGACCTCGGCAAGCCGCGTGATCTCGGCAAGGTGTTCGACACGGTCGAATACGCGAAGTGGAAGTCGTTCCGCGACGCTGAAGATTCCCGCTACGTCGGTCTCACGCTGCCGCGTTTTCTCGGCCGCCTGCCGTTCAATCCGAAAGACGGCGCCACGGCGGAGGGTTTCAACTTCGTCGAAGACGTGGACGGCACCGATCACAGCAAATACCTGTGGTGTAACGCAGCGTGGGCATTCGCCGCACGCCTGACGGCCGCATTCGACGACTTCGGCTGGTGCGCGGCGATTCGCGGCGTGGAAGGCGGCGGCCTGGTCGAAGACCTGCCCACCCACACCTTCAAGACCGACGACGGCGAAGTCGCGCTGAAATGCCCGACTGAAATCGCGATTACCGACCGCCGCGAAAAGGAACTGAGCGACCTCGGCTTCATTCCGCTCGTGCATTGCAAGAACTCCGACTACGCCGCGTTCTTCGCCGCGCAATCGGTGCAGAAACCCAAGAAATACAGCACCGACAGCGCGAATGCCAACGCGGTCCTGTCCGCGCAATTGCAGTACATCTTCTCGGTATCGCGCGTCGCGCACTACCTGAAGGCGATGATGCGCGACAAGATCGGCAGCTTTGCATCCGCGCAGAACGTCGAAGTATTCCTGAACCGTTGGATCTCGCAGTACGTGCTGCTGGACGACAACGCAACTCAGGAGCAGAAGGCGCAGTTCCCGTTGCGCGAGGCGTCCATTCAAGTCTCGGAGATTCCGGGCAAGCCCGGTGCGTATCGTTCGGTCGCATTCCTGCGTCCGCACTTTCAACTGGATGAGCTGTCGATCTCTTTGCGGCTTGTCGCTGACCTGCCGAAACCGGCTAATTCATAAAGCAAAGCAAGTCAGTTGGCTCGGGCTGGCCGCCCGGGTCAGCTGTTGAAACCACCTCTTTGGGGAGTCGATGAGTTATGAAGGATATCTATTTAAAATTCGGCAATCCGGCGATCAAAGGCGAGTCTGCCGATAAGGATCACGCTGGCTGGATCGAAATCGATTCGTGGAGCCACTCGATCACGCAACCGCGTTCGGCAACGGCTTCCACGGCAGGTGGTCACACCTCCGAGCGCTGCGAACACGCCGATATGCAGTTCACGAAAGACATCGACGTGGTCAGTCCGCTGATCTATCAACACGCGTCGGGCGGCACGACGTTCGACGAAGTCACGATCGACTTCATGCGTTCGGACGGCGAAGGCAATCGCATCAAGTACCTGGAAGTGAAGCTCAAGTATGTGATCATTTCGAGCGTGACGCCGAGCGTGGTGGGCGAAGGCCTGCCGACCGAACAGTTCTCGCTGAAGTACGCTGCCGTGCAGTGGAAGTACACGCAGCAGAAGATCGGCGGCAACCAGGGCGGCAACGCGCAAGGCGCGTGGAGCCTGACGAAGAACGACAAGACGTACGCGGTCTGATGCAAGGGCGCACGCGGCGCGCGTGGCTCGAAAGAGTTGCCGCGCGTTAGGTGCGCCGCGCATCGATCCGCTTCTTCGGACGCTGATGAAACGCTTCGAACCCAGCTTTCTCGACAAGCTGTTCGACGACGAACCGCATCTGCCGGCTTCCCCGGCGATGCGGCAATTGTCGTTGGATGAATTGAAGAGCACCGTCGCGCGCGACGTCGAGGCGATCCTGAATACGCGCATCGCGCTGACCGAACACGAACTGGCGGCGCTGCCGGAATGTCAGCGCTCGGTGCTCACATACGGTCTGAACGATTTCGCGGGCTTGAGCCTTGCAAGCCATTACGACCGCACGTTCATCTGCAAATCGATTCAACAGGCGATTGCGCGGCACGAGCCGCGCTTGCAGCAGGTGGCAGTCACGCTCGAATTGAACGAACAATCCACCAATGCGCTGAACTTTGCGATTCAGGCGCTGCTGGTGGTGCATCCGGCGGAAGAACCGGTGAGTTTCGATGCAATGTTGCAGCCGTCCACATTGCAATACTCGGTTACGCGCGCACGCGCGAAGTTGTAGTGGGTGTTTTTCTGAGTAGTTGTGTTGAGAGTACCGCTTTACCGCAACCGTTACGCGCAACGGCTGCGATGAACCAGGCGGAGAAGTGTCAGGTCCGGGGATAAATCGATGGAAGAATTGCTGCCGTATTACGAGCGCGAGTTGTCATTTCTGCGGCGCTATTCGCGCGACTTCGCCGAGCGCTATCCGAAGATCGCGGCGCGTCTCGCCATGTCCGGCGAACACTGCGAAGACCCGCATGTCGAGCGGATGATCGAGTCGTTCGCGCTACTCGGCGCGCGCATCAACAAGAAACTCGACGACGATTACCCCGAATTCACCGAAGCGCTGCTGGAAGTGCTCTATCCGCACTACCTGCGGCCGTTCCCGTCGTGCTCGATCGCGCAATTGGGCACGTCCGCCGCGCTGAGTCATCTGACCGAACCGGTGGTTGTCGAGCGCGGCACCGAACTCAAGTCGCGGCCCATTCGCGGCGTGCAATGCCGTTTCCGTACCGCGTACGATGTGACGCTGGCGCCGATCCGTATTTCCGAGGCGAAGTACACGTCGGTGGCGATGGCGCCGAGTGCGACCGTGCTGCCCGGCAATGCCACGGCGATCGTATCGATCACCTTTGAATCGACGGCGGCGCAACTCGACCTCACGGCGCTGAAAGTCGGCAAGCTGCGCACGCATTTGCACGGCGAACAGTCGTTTATCGCAGCACTGGCGGACTGTCTGTTCGTCAACGGCATGGCCACATACGTGGAAGCCGACCGCCGCGGCGTGTGGAAACAACTGCGCGAATCTCCGGTCGTGCAAGCGGGCTTCGACGAAGACGACGCGCTGATCGACTATCCTGCCAAATCGCATCCGGCGTACCGGTTGCTGACCGAATACTTCGCGTTCCCTGAAAAATTCAATTTCGCCGACTTCGATCTGGCGGCGATGACACGCGCGAGCGGCCGCTGCCAGCGTTTGACGCTGCATGTCGTGTTGAAGGAGGTGCGCAGCGATTCGCACATGGCGCGCCTGCTGGATTCATTGTCCGCGCATCATTTCCGCCTGTTCTGCACGCCGGTGGTGAATCTGTTCGAACAGCACGGCGAGCCGATCCGTGTCAGCCATCAGGCGATTTCTTATCCGGTGATCGCCGAAGTGCGCCGCGCGTTCGCCTATGAGGTCTATTCGATCGATTCGGTGAAACTCGTCAGGCAGCAGGCGCACGAAGAATCCGTGATCGAATTCCGGCCGTTCTATTCATTGCATCACGGCGAAGCGGCTCGCGCGGGGCATTACTGGTTCGCGCGGCGCAACGACTGGGTCGCGCAGAAAAGCCCCGGCTACGAGACTGAAATCTCGATCGTCGATATCGACTTCGAACCGGCCGCACCGCAGACTGATACCTTGAGTCTCGATCTGACGTGTACTAATCGCGATTTGCCTGCTGGTCTCGCAGTGGGGCTGGACGGCGGCGATCTGTTTCTCGAAGGCGGCTCGCTGACCGGCAGCATCTCGATGCTGCGCCGGCCTACGCCAAGCGTGCGTTTCGAACGCGGACGCGCCGCGCATTGGCGATTGATTTCACATCTGGCGTTAAATCACGTCTCGCTCGCCAGTAGCGGTTTGTCCGCGCTCAAGGAAATGCTCGTGCTTTACGACTTGCGGCGCACGGCGGTGTCCGCGCGGCACATCGACGGACTGGTCGGCATCGAGCAGCACGCCGCCGTGCAATGGCTGCCGGGCAAACCGTTCGCCACTTTCGTGCGCGGTATAGAGATCCGTTTGACGATCGACGAAGAACATTTCGTCGGCACGAGTCTCGCGTCGTTCGTGCGCGTGATCGACACGTTTTTCGGGCTGTACGTGCATCTGAACAGCTTTGTGCAACTGGTCGTCGTGTCGAAGCGCACCGGCGAGGAGATCCTGCGATGCAAACCGCGCAGCGGCGAATCGATCCTGGCGTAGTCGAGCAACTTCTCGACGAGCCGCATCGCTTCGAATTTTTTCAGGCGGTGCGGATTCTCGAGAAGTGGTTCGCGCAGCAATCGCCATCTCACGCGGGACGTCCCGGCGAAGTCGTCGCGCAGCGGATTGCTTTTCGCAATTCGCTGTCGATGTCGTTCCCGCCGAGTGAGATTCACGGCGCGCAGTCTTTTGACAATGCAGGCGCAGCGCTGAAAGAAAAGTCGCAGCGCACGGCAGCGCTCGAGGACGGTTCGCTCGATAAGGTGGATATCACGCCGGCCTTTTTCGGCCTGCTCGGCGGGCAGGGCGCTCTGCCGCTGCATTACACCGAGCAGATCATCGCGCGTGAACAGATCAAGCGCGATCGCGCCGCGCGCGAGTTCTTCGATGTGTTCTCGAATCGCGCGACGGCGCTGTTCTACGCGGCGTGGAAGAAATACCGTCTGCCGTTCCACTACGAACTGGATCGCGACGAACGTTACCTGCCGCTTTTGCTCGCGCTCGCCGGTGTCGCCGACGACGACACGCGCAACAGCCTGCAAAGCGGCAAGGGCGCGCTATTCGACGAAGCGATTGCCGGCTACGCATTGGCCGCGCGGCATCGGCCGGTATCGGCGGCGTATTTGCAGCGCACGCTCTCGGAGTACTTCAAGGTGCGGGTGCGCGTCGAGCAGTTCGTCGGCAAATGGTACGACGTGCCGCGCGATCAGTTGACCTTGCTCGGCAGCGTCAACGCGACGCTCGGCGCGACCGCGCTGGCGGGCGAGCGCGTCTGGCAGCGCGACATGCGCGCGCGGCTCGTGATCGGACCGCTCGACAAGGCCGATTACGAAGCGTTTTTACCCGGCGCAGAGCGGGCGGTGGCGCTCGAACGCATGCTCACGCTGCTGGCCGGCGTCACGCTCGAATACGAGGTGTCGCTGGTGCTGCGCCGCGAAGCCGTCGGGCCGAGCCTGTTGAGCAAGGGCGCGCGCCTCGGTTGGGACGCGTTCCTGTGCACGAAAGACGCCGACCGTGACCGCGCGGATGCCCGCTACGAATTGCACGTGATTCACTGACTATAACGACAGAACCCGGACCCGGATCGCACGACATGAGCACGTCCCTCAATACCCTGATCGCCAAACTGAATCCGACCTGCCGGCAGGCGGCTTTGCTGGCGGCGAACAATTGCCTCGCGCGCGGTCACTACGAGGTCGACCTCGAGCATCTGCTGCTGGCGCTGCTGGACGAGCCGGCCAGCGACATCGCACTGGTGCTGCGCGCGAGCAGGATCGACGCGCATGCGTTGCGCGCGGATCTCGAGCGCGAGTTGCAGCGTTTGAAAACCGGCAATACGCGCACGCCGGTGTTTTCGAAGCATCTCATCGAGCTGCTTGAACAGGCGTGGCTGATTGCGTCGCTCGATTCGCAGATCGGGAGGATCCGTTCAGGACACCTGTTGCTGGCGCTGCTGAGCGCGCCGGATCTCGCGCAATTCGCCGAGCGCATGTCGCCGTTGCTGCGCGATGTGCGCGTAGCCGACCTGAAGCACAAGTTCGATGAACTGACCGCGGGCTCGCGCGAAGTCGAGCGCAGCAACGAGACGCAAAGCGCGGGAGACAACGCGGGCGATCCAGTCGCGACCGCTACCGCACCGGGCACGCCGTCTAAAACGCCGGCGCTCGATACCTACACGAGCAACCTCACGCAGCGCGCGCGTGAAGGCAAGATCGATCCGGTGATCGGCCGTGAAGGCGAGATTCGCCAGACCATCGACATTCTGATGCGCCGCCGCCAGAACAACCCGATCATGACGGGCGAGGCCGGTGTCGGGAAAACGGCGGTGGTCGAGGGTCTCGCCCTGCGCATCGCCGCCGACGACGTGCCCGCGCCGCTCAAAGGCGTGGCGCTGCACGTGCTCGACATGGGACTGCTGCAAGCCGGCGCGAGCGTGAAAGGCGAGTTTGAAAACCGCCTGAAAAACGTGATCGATGAGGTCAAGAAGAGTCCGCATCCGATCATTCTCTTTATCGACGAAGCGCACACCATCATCGGCGCCGGTGGCCAGGCCGGGCAGAACGACGCGGCCAATCTGCTGAAACCGGCGTTGGCGCGCGGCGAATTGCGCACCATCGCTGCCACCACGTGGAGCGAATACAAAAAGTACTTCGAGAAAGACGCGGCGCTCGCGCGGCGTTTTCAGGTCGTGAAGATCGAGGAGCCGAGCGAGTCGCTTGCCGCGGCCATGTTGCGCGGCATGGCCGCGTTGATGGAAAAGCACTTCAACGTGCGCGTGCTCGACGATGCGATTACCGAAGCGGTGCGGCTGTCGCATCGCTACATCAGCGGCCGGCAACTGCCGGATAAAGCGATCAGCGTGCTCGACACCGCTTGCGCGAAAGTCGCGCTTGCGCACAGTTCGACACCCGCAGCCATCGACGACAAAAAAAAACGCCTCGAACGTATCGACGCTGAAATCGCCGCACTGGAACGCGAAGTAGCGAGCGGCGCATTGCACGATGAACGGCTCACCGAATTGCGCGGCCTGCGTGAACAGGACCTCAAGGATCTCGCCGAAGACGAAGCCCGCTACGATAAGGAACGCGTTTTGGTGACGGAGATCGTCGGCTTGCGCGCGGACATCGACGCGGCGCGTGTGAGCAGCGCGGACCCGGAGCAGGCGGATAAAGCGCAGCAGGCGCGCGCAACGCTGGCCACGCGCGTCGCCGAACTGCACGCGTTGCAAGGCGGCCAACCGATGGTGCCGTTGCAGGTCGATGCTCATGTCGTCGCCGAAATCATCGCCGCGTGGACCGGCATTCCGCTCGGCCGCATGGTCAAGGACGAAATCCAGACCGTGCTGAACCTGCAGCCGTTGCTGGCCGCGCGTGTGATCGGCCAGGACCACGCGCTCGAAGCGATTGCGCAGCGCGTACGCACCGCAAGCGCGAATCTCGAAGACCCGAACAAACCGCGTGGCGTGTTCATGTTCGTGGGACCCTCGGGCGTCGGCAAGACCGAAACCGCGCTGGCGCTGGCCGACGTGCTGTACGGTGGCGAGCGCAAGATGGTCACGATCAACATGAGCGAGTATCAGGAAGCGCACAGTGTGTCTGGCCTGAAAGGTTCGCCGCCGGGCTATGTCGGTTATGGCGAGGGCGGTGTGCTGACCGAAGCGGTGCGCCGCAATCCGTATTCCGTGGTGCTGCTCGACGAAGTCGAAAAGGCGCACCCCGACGTGCTCGAAATGTTCTTCCAGGTGTTCGACAAAGGCACGATGGATGATGCCGAAGGCCGCGAGATCGATTTCCGCAACACGTTGATCATTCTGACGTCGAACGTCGGCTCGCAGGCGGTGATGCAGGCCTGCCTGAACAAGGGCGTGGAAGAACTGCCCGACGCCGATGAACTCGCGGAAACCTTGCGCCCGCAGCTATACAAAGCATTCAAACCGGCATTTCTCGGACGCATGAAAGTGGTGCCGTACTATCCGATTTCCGACGACGTGCTCGCCGAAATCATCGAGTTGAAACTCGAGCGCATTCGCCGCCGTATCGAGTCGAATCACAAGGCGGTGTTCGAGTGGGACGAGTCGCTGGTCGATGCGGTGCTTGCACGTTGCACCGAAGTGGATTCCGGCGCGCGCAATGTGGATCACATTCTGAACGGCACGTTGTTGCCCGAAGTGGCGCAGCAGGTGCTGGAACGTGTGGCGAACGGCGCGACGATCGAACGCATTGCGGTGCGCGCGAGCGAGGCGGGTGAGTTCGATTACACGGTGGTGTGAGCGGACGCGCCAAATTGTTTTAATGCCGTACCCGATACTTATTGCTTCCTTTCATGCCGATTAATCTAGACACCTTGCTGGCTCCGCTCAGCGAAACCTCGCCCTGTGGCGAAGATCTGCTGTTTTCGGCGGATTTCGACGCAATCCAGCACGCGCGCCGTTTCGAAGACCCGTCGCTCGATCAGGGCGAATGGGTCACGGAGGTCAAGGAAGCCGATTGGGCTTTCGTGGTCGAGCGTTCGGCCAGTCTGCTGCAGACGCAGACCAAGGACTTGCGCCTCGCGGTGTGGCTTACCGAAGCACTTGCGATCGATGAGGGCGTCAACGGTCTTTCGCAGGGTTACGCGCTACTGACGAAACTATGCGAGCGCTACTGGGACCACGTGCATCCGCTGCCGGACGGCGATGACACCGAGTATCGCCTCGGCAATGTCGCGTGGCTGGTCGGGCGCACGGGAGATCTGCTGCGCGCCATGCCGCTCACGTCGTCGCAGGGCAATGCGTACAGCACGATCGATTGGGACGTGGCTACGCACGTTGCGCAAGCCGTTAAACGCGATCCGGATCACGCCGACGATATCGCGCGCGGCAAGCCGTCGATCGATCAGATCGAGGCGTCCAAACGCGCTACACCGCCGGCGTTCTATTCGACGCTGCTAGTCGATCTGAAGGCGTTCGAAGCGGCAATGCTCGCGCTCGAACAGGAACTGGACCGGCGCGCGCCCGATTCCGCGCCGAGTTTCCGTCAGGCGAAGGACGCTTACGAAAACGTCTACCGGCTGGCCGAGCGTTTTGCGCGCGAAATCGGCGTGAGCGCTGAAGCGTCGTCCGCTAAAGCACCCGCGGCGCACGAGCAGGACCGCGCCGAGCCCACCTTCAAGACCGCACCGCAACGCGAGGAACCTGTGTTGACGACCATGCCGACGAGTCCAGTTGCAGGAATCCAGAGCCGCGCGCAGGCCGTCGCGCAATTGCGTGCGGTGGCCAGGTTCTTTCGCGCGACCGAGCCGCATAATCCTGCCGCGTATTTCGCGGAAAAAGCTGCGGAGGCGGCGGATATGCCATTGCATCAATGGCTTTCGACGGTGGTCAAGGACGATGGATCGCTCGCGCATATTCGCGAGTTGCTGGGCGTGAAGCCGGAAGAAAACAGCTAAAAAAGGCGGTCCGAACGAAAAAAAGCCTGGCTTCTCATCGAGGCCAGGCTTTTTTCATGCACGCTGCTGCGCAAACAGCAACCGTTCAAGAGCCCGCACGAAATTCGATCCGCCGATTCCGTGCCCGCCCGTCGGTCGTGTCGTTCGACGCGATAGGCTGATCCGGGCCGACGCCGGTCGTTGTCATCTGCTGCGGCGGAATGCCCTTCGCGACCAGATAACCCTTCACCGCATCCGCGCGCGCCTGGCTCAAGGCGATATTCGACGTGCGGTTACCGGAGTTGTCCGTGTGGCCGATGATTGCGACAGTCTTCGTCGTCATCTTCCCCATCGCGGCGGCCATCTGATCGAGAATCGCGCGGCCTTGCGGCGTGAGCGTCGCGCTGCCGGTTTCGAATTCGATCGTACGATTCGCGAGCGTCTGATCGAGCAGGCCTTGTTCGGACGCACTCACACGTAGTCCATTCTTGATCGTGTAAGTCGGGTTCAACGCATTCGCCATGTCGCTCGCAAGTTGCTGGCGCTGCGATTCGTTGTGTACTTCGCCCTTCACGTCGATCTGCGTGCCGTCGATTTTCAGCTGGCCTTTGCTGATCTGCTTCAACTGCGGGCCGATCAGCTTCTGCACATTGGCGGACCAGTTCGGCGGCGTCGCCACATCGGCGACTTCAATTTGATCGACCACGTTGGCCGCGCCGTACGTGTCGCGCAGGCGCGCGAGCACGGCCGCCTTGGTCGCTTCGTCAGGCACCTTGCCGCCGACCACGACCTGGCCAGGCGTCGCATTGGCGGGCGGCGGCGCCGCGGTGATCGCGCCGGTGCCGGCGCCGGTCGTACCGCTCGCGAGTCCGGCCGTGCTCACTGCGGGCCCCGCATTGCCGACTGAGGCCGAAGCGGCCGGCGGCAACACCGTGGTGTGAATCGAAACGCCGCTATTGTCGACTGGCGTGACGCGAGCGGGGCCGTCGTTGTCGGCATGCGCGAACGCGCTGAGCAGAAGACCCGCGAGCAGCACCGTCATGCGTGCGGTGGATGTGTTGTTCAGCATCGTGTCACGCTCCCGTGAATGCTTCGCGGAACGTGTCGATGCTGACGCGCAGCGACAGTTGCGGTTGGTCGAGATAACTGACGAGCTTGCTGATGCCATGATCGTTTTGTGCGTGTTCGTCGATCCATTCGGGATCGTCGATATCGATGTTGTGCGCCGCGTACGACTGCGGATCGACCACGCTATGCAGCGTTTTGGCCGAGGCGCCGTTAAAGCCGATGATGAGCCGCTCGCGCTCGGCAATCGTGCCGATAAAAATCGCCAGTTCGAAATCTGCCTGCGCGACGAACGGCGCAACCAGCTCGAGCCAGAACGCGGCAACGAGACTGCGATAGAACGGGTCGTTCGGCAGCGGCAAGGTCAGCCCGCGTTCGAGATGCGACGAGCCGCTTTGCATCACTGGACGCAGCAGTGAGCCGAGCGCCAGCATCGCGCCGCGCAAGCGCACCGGATGGCCGCTCGCCAGCAGCATTTGTTCGAGCCCGGCGAGTGTCTGGTGTTCGACGAAGTCGTTGAAGGTGCCGTCGTGCGGATTGCCCGGACCGCCGCCGATCTCGATCGGCACTTGCGTTTCGCCGAGCGCCTGCAGTGCGCCGGGCGGTTCGCTGGCGCCGAGCAGCGGCTTCATTTGCGCCGCGACGCGCGACCACAAGCGCGCGAAGGCGAGCGGACTGTGCGCGAGAAACGTCAGCGGCTTTTCGACTTCGAGCGCGGTCGCGGCAAGAAACGGAAAGCGCCGCGACGACTGGTCGTGGCTCGCCATCATATGCCCGGCAATCGCCAGCTTGCTGCGCGAACCGAGGAACGCGAAGTGCATCGGCTTGGCGTTTTCGTAGACGATCTTCCAGCGCGGATCGTCGGTGAGCAGTTCCATGGCTTCGGCGATCCAGCGGTCGAGCGTAGCCAGCAATTGCGGGTTATGCGCGCTTTTCACGAAGTCGCCGCGCGACGGGATCTTGCCGAAGTAGGCGATTTGCGCCTGCACGGTTTGCGTCATTGCGCACCCCCTGTATTCGAAACCGCGGTGGCGGCGGTGGCCGGGCGTGCCGCCGGGGAAGCCGGCGCGGGCGCGGCGCCTGGCGCACCCGCAGCCGTCGCGTTGACCGAGTTCGCCGCCGCGCTCACATCCGCCACCGAGGACGGCAGCCGCAAGCCGCGCAAGCTCTGCTGCTGCGGCGCATCGCTGCTGCCGCTCGAAGCTTGCGACGTGCTGATGATGCGCATGCTGACCGCTACCGTCACGCTGCCTTGCGTCCACGACAGATCGAACGTGCCGTCCGGACGACGCTTGCGCTGCGCCGAGTTGATCAGCTTCTCCAGACCGTAGCGGCCCGGTTCGTTCACCAGTTGCAGCGTGCGGCCGTCGAATGTGGTGGCGTTCAACGTCGCGCCTGGTGAGCCCGACGGATTCGGCCACACGAAGTTGGTCCACTGCGGCGGCGTGTTGCGGTAGCGCATCTGCTGGCCGTCGATTGCCAGCGTGTATTCCGTCGTGCCGCTGCTCGGCTGCGGCAGAATCTGGAACACGGTCTGCGGTTCGGCCGAACCCTGGGCCGCCGTCGCACCCGCCGCGCCACCGGCGAGCGGCGCCACCCAGCGCGCAAAGCCGCTGGTGAAGTCGGGCGTGAGGGCGAGTCCCATGTCGCCCCATGTGCGGGCCGTCAGCGTGTCGCCACGACGCACCGCGAGCGGTCCGAGCGTGGTGCCGACGAACTTGGCGATCGCGCCGTCCGGGCCGAACACCTGGGCGATCTCGCCCGCGCCGGCTTCGACCTTCGCATCGCTCGCGAACGGATACTTGTTGGCGAGCGAACCCTGGAAGCTTTGGTACACCTGCGCGTTCCACACCTTGTTGACTTCGACGCTGGCCGGCTGGATCACCACCGCGTACGCCGCCATCAACGGACGCACGAGCAGCGGACGCAGGGCCTTGCGCTGCGAGTCGGTGAGACCCGTGAGCATCTGTTCGTCGACGTACTTCAGCGAATCGGCAAGTTCGGAACCGCTGCCGTCGAGCGTCTGCTGCATCAGCTGACGCGCGCCCGGTCCCGGATCGCCCTGGTTCTTGATCACGTTAAAGCGCGTGCGAACTTTTGACAGCGTCTCCATATAGCCCTTGAGCATCGACCCGTTGTCGCCGCTCACGACGATGCGGCCCAACGCCGAGAACTCCTGGCCGATCGGACCCATCGGCACTTCAACCGGATTGCCGTTGATGTCGATATTCGCGTTGATCTGGCCGGTCGGCGCACGCGAGAACAGGTTCTTCACCCAGCTCGTCACACCGGTTTGCGCGCGCTTCAGATTCGCGTTGAAGAGCGACGGGTTGTCCCAGGAAGTCTGGTCGTACGCGGTTTCGAGCACCTTGCGGATTGGCGAGTCCTGCGGATCGCCGAGACGGTTCATCGCATCCACCGCCTGGCCGAAACTGCCGAAGCTCTGCACCGCAATGCCTTGCATGAACTTTTGCCAGTGCATCGCGTACTCGGTCTTGTACATCGTGACGAGCGCTTTCTGGATCTGTTCGGGGCTGCCTTCCAGCGTCAGATCGTCGTGCGCGGACGTGTTGAGCACCCAGTCCTTCGCCTGCAGCTCTTTCGTGGCGGCGTCGCGAATCGCGGGCTGCACGTACTGGAACCACGCTTCACGCGTAAAGGTGCCGGGGATCGCATAGCTGCCCGCCACCAGCGCCGTATTGTTTTCGCCGACGATGCGCGCGATCGTCATTGGCGCGAAACGGGTCGACGCACGCGCCTTGATTTCCTCGTAGACGCGCTGACGGGCCGGCATGCCGCGCACCACGCGGCGCAGGTTCTCTCGCGTTTGATCGACGAGGCCAAGGTTCTGGTCGATCATCGGCCAGTCGTCGTCGGACACGCGCGCGAGATAGAACGTAATCATGCGTTCGGCGCTGCGGATCATCTCGTCGCGAGGCATGTTGCCGCGATTGGTTTCGAGCCAGCCGCGCCAGAAGCGCGCAACCTGATCGGTGAGGTGAGCGGTTTCCACATGACGCTTGTCGCTCAGCATCAGGTAGGTCTTGAGCGCGTTGTACGCATCTTCGACGTTGGTCGGCGAGGCGTCGCTATACAGGCCGCCCTGGCTGTTCGCGCTCATGGCCGAATGGGTGGAGACCGGAATCGCGGCAGCATCCGGCGCGCGATTCAACGGCGCGAGCTGATCGGGATGCGCGTTGACGTCCTTCAGGAACGACGCGAGATTCTGCGAGACCGGATCGAGCAGGATCTGACGCACGCCGTTGTAGTACTCGGTGAGCAGGCGCTGTTCGAGGCGATCGCCCTGATACAGGCCGAGCGACACCGCGAGCGGCCTGTCGCGGCGGAACTGTTCGAGCTGGTCGATGCGGTCCTCGAGCACGTCCATGGCCTGCAGCCGCGATTGCAGATCGTTGCGGTTCTGCTGCAGGCGCACGACATTATCGAGGTCGGCTTGCACGTTCGCCGTGAGCTGCTGGTTGTTGACCGTCGACCAGGTCCAGCCGCCGAGCGCCAATGCGAGCACCGCGACGAAGCCGAAGAAGGTCGCATAGCGCATGCGCGTCTTGGCAGGGCTGGCGAATTGCCTGACCGTTTGCCGGTCGGCGAAGATCACCTTCGAGAACAGATCGCGCAGGAAGAAGCCGTTCTTCGAGAACGCGCTGTGTGGCTTGGGCAGGCTGTCCGAACTCAGGCCGAAACGGTTCGCAATGCGTGTGGCTGCGGCGCTATTGGTTTCGCCTTCCTGCAAGGCACTGGTGAAATAGAAGCCGCGGAAAATCGGCTTGTACTGGAACGGATTGGTCTCGAACAACGTGGCGAGGAACGCGCGCAACGCGGGCTTGATTGTCGAGAATTCGAGCGGGAAACTCAGCTGGCCCGGCGAGAGCTTATTGCCGCGATTGATCGACATCTGCGCGACGCTGATCTCTTTCAGGCCGTCGTACAGTTCTTCAAAGTGTTCGTCGAAGAGGCCCACCACGTCGCGCTTCTCGTCCGGCTCGTAGGGCAGGGTGGCGCCCCACACGCGATCGTATTCGTGACGCTCGCTGCCGCTGAAGAATTCGGTGAAGCCGGTAATCAGGTCGGCCTTGGTGAACATCACATACACCGGCGCGAACACTTCGAGCTTCTCGGTCAACTCCTGCACGCGCTGGCGCAAGTTCTTCGCGAGATTGATCGCGAATTCGGGCTTGCTGCTGGTTAGTTCCGCAATGCTCGCCGTGACGATGATGCCGTTGATCGGCGCCTTCGGCCGGAAACGTTTGAGCAGCCCGAGAAAGCCGAGCCATTCGGTGCGGTCTTCCTCATGCACGGAATAGCGGCCGGCGGTGTCGAGCAGAATGCCTTCGGTGGTAAAGAACCAGTCGCAGTTGCGCGTGCCGCCAATGCCGTGGATCACCGCGTTGTTCTTGTCGGCGAAGGGGAATTGCAAGCCCGAATTCAACACCGCGCTGCTCTTGCCCGCGGCGGGGTTGCCGATCACGATGTACCAGGGCAACTCATAGAGCGCCGAACCGCCCGAAACCTGACCGATCTTCGAGGTCTTGATGGTCTTCACCGCATCGACGAGACGCGTGCGCAGCACGTCGAGTTCGGCCTGGCGCGCGGGCGTGGGCGCGGGACCGGCCTCGGCCTGCTTCTCCGCCTGCTGCTCGAGCATTTCGCCGAGCTTGCGATTGGCGCGGCGCGCGCGCAGCCGGCGCACGATCCACACCAGCAGCCACAGCGCGATCACGGCGCCGAGCACGATGGCCGGCCACATCAGGTCGATCTGCAAGGTATCGGCGCCGATGAATAAAACAGCAGCGAGCGCGAGCAAGCCGATGATCGAGAGCGTGCGTGTGTGGGTCAACACGTTGAGAATGCGTCGCATAAGCCGTTCAGGTCTTGGTGATGAGTGTTGTGGCGCGTGCTGTAGCGGACAGCATGGCGCGCGTACGGCGTTTGAAATAAAACGAAAGCATATTCAGGCGAAAGCGAATACGGCGGAATTGTTAAATCGACAGGTTTTGACCGTGATTACGCTGATCGGAACAATGCCGTTATGCGTGCGGCATTGCCGCTTTTCGCCAGAAAAATTGATTGAACGCCCCATGCCAACCTCTTTATTATCCGGCTTTGCCCATTGCGCCTTAATGACCGCGCCCGAGGACGAAGCCGGGTTTGTGATATTCGACGTGCCCGAGATCCATCATTTTCCAGCGACCACCCCAAGTCAGACCGACCTGTTCGGCTGTCTGCCCGTATAACTGATAACCGCGCATGGCCCAGGGATCTTTTTCTGAAATGACGAGCTTGCCGTCACGCAAAAACGCATTGTCCGAGGCAAGACCGTATTGGTGATAGCTTTGAAACGCCGCGGCATTGGTGACGTTGCCCCCCATTTGCGCAAGCCGGTTTTGCCGCTCCGGACTGCGATATCCCTCCAGCAAAGCCATTTCATACCCGTATTGTTCGCGCATGATTTTGTACACGAGCAATAAACGCGTTCTGAAATCGGCGTCGAGCAAATTCCAGTCGCGGCTCGCGTCTTTAAGCGCCGGCCGGATCTGCTCGACTTCCCGCGTTGCGAATACCTCCGGCGGCAACGGCGGCGGGGGTACGAGCTGTTCGCCATTCAATAGCGCGGCAATTTTCTCGTCCGGAACCCGTGCGGTGTCATCGAATTGGAATAATTGCCGGCCGCGTAAAGCCAATGCCACCAATGGAGGCGTCGCAAGAATACCTGTCGTGGTAAAAATCAGCAAGCGCCGCTTCACCAGTAACTTTTGCATATCGGCTGCGGTCGATTGCGAAATTTTTGCCGAGCGTGCTAATTGACCGCGAGCGCGCGACGCATTACGAGATGCTCCGCGCATAACGCGGCCGTGAATAGCGAGCGCCGCGCCTAATAAAGAGGCGCGTGCCGCCGGCAATAGCAACATTGCGGCGATCACGACGGCGATGGCGAAATAGGCGAGAAGTACTACGGCAATCAAAGGCGACCCCGGAAATTGGAAACAATTGTATTTTGTAATGCTTGCTCTTAGAATCAGGCCTGCTCGGAGCGAGCCGGAACGTATTATCACGGCGAAATAATCCAGGATTCAATGAGACAGTGAATGAGTGCGCCGGAAAGTTCGAATTCCAAAGCCCCGCCTAGCCTGTTATCCGATAAGGCTAAAGGCGCTGACGGCAATGGTTCGCGAATTCTTGCGAACCTTGAAGGCCGCGTTGCGCCGCCTACGGAACAACCACGCCGGTCCAGGGCGCCATTGCTATTGGTCGCGTTGCTGGTGATCGCAGCCGGCGGCTGGGGCGCATGGCATATGCAGCAGCGCGTGCAGAGCGAGTCGCTGGCGGCGGCCACGCCTGAGAGCGTGCAGAAGAGTGCTGCGCCGGCGGCTGCCGCGAGCGCCGCTCCGCTGGTTGTCGCCAAAGCGGAGGCGCCGGCTCCGGCGTCGTCGCAAGCGGCCACGATCGTTGCCGACGATAGCGACAGCAAAGCCGTTGCGGCGTCCGCTACGGCACCCGCCAGCGACGGCAGCCGTCTGTCGCGCGCGCTCGCCGACGGCGCGGAGCCGAGCAGCGCACCCGCACCGGTGGCATCCGCAACGGCCGATTCCGCGGTCACGGCGCCGGCGGCGAAGCATGGCAAAAGCGCTACGGCGGTGGCCATCAAGGAGAAGCACGAGAGCGCCGTGCACGGCAAGAAGGAAAGTGCGACTGCCGGCAACCGTCATGCGAGCGCGCCGACTGCGGTCGCTCAGTCGAAGAAAACGCGCACGAGCGGTAATGCATCGAAAGATGATTCGGATGCCGATCTATTGGCTGCGCTCGTTGCACGGACCAAGCCGGCGGATGCGAAAGCTGCGGACGGCAAGACCGCGACCAAGGTTAGCGCATCCGCGACACCTGGCAACGCCAAGCTCGCTGAGCGCGTGAAAGAGTGCGGACAGCGCGGATTCTTCGAAGACCAGTTGTGCCGGTGGCGCGTATGTGACGGCCATTGGGGTAAGGATCCCGCGTGCCCGGGATCGGCGCAGCAGGCTCGTCAGCCTTAGTCACACTTCTTCATTCACCCTCGGGCTGCGGCGGTAGCGAAATCAATGCGCAGACTCCGCCGACCAGCATCACGCAATTGTTCAAGACGCTGAACTGCTGACGCGGCCGGTGCCGGTCAAGCTGCCGAACTGACGCGGTTTGCTACCGCGCTGCGCGCCTGCATTCAAGCCGCCTCAGGCGTGATGCAGGCCGCGCAGCAATTGACGGACGCGCGAGAGATCCCGATCGACGTGCTCCGCTTTCTCGAACAACTCCCCCAGCCAGTCCACGAACGCGCGCACGCGCGGCGACACGCGGCGATTCTTCACGTAGGCGACCGAGACCGGCATCGGCACGGGCTTCCATTGCGGCATGACTTCGCGCAGCAGTCCCGAGTCGAGGTACGGTTGCGCGGCGATTCGTGCGGGCTGGATCAGACCGAGGCCTTGCAGGCCGCAGGTGAGATAGGCCTGTTCGTCGCTGACCTTGACGAAGCCTTTCACCTTTACGTTTTGCGCTTCGCCGTTCACTTCGAAATCGAAGTCCACTTCGCGGCCGTTATGCGGCGACATGCAATTGACGGCCGCATGTCCGCGCAAATCGTCGAGATCCGTCGGCGTGCCGTAGCGGGCCAGGTAGGCCGGGCTCGCGCAGGTCACGTGTTCGAGCGTGCCGAGTTGGCGCGCGACCAGATTCGAGTCCGGCAATTCGCCGAGCTGGATGCTGCAGTCGATGGCTTCGGTGATCAGATCGACTGTGCGGTTGCTGATACCGATCGCGAGATCGAGGTTGGGGTAACGCGTGTGGAAGTCTTCGAGCGCTGGCAGCACGATAGCGCTGGCTACGGCGCCGGGCATTTCGATACGCAGACGGCCGGTCAGGTTATCCGTCGCGTGACGGATGCTGGCTTCCATTTCGTCGATGTCGGCGAGGATTTGCGCACAGCGTTCGTAGTAGGCGGCGCCTTCGGGGGTGACGCTTAGGCGCCGCGTTGTGCGGGCTAGAAGGGCTGTGCCTAGCAGGGCTTCCAGATTCTGGACGATGGTGGTCGCCGTGGCGCGCGGAATGTTTAATGATTCCGCTGCGCGGGTGAAGCTGTTGGTGTCCACGATTCGGATGAAGGTGCGCATTGCAGTTATTCTGTCAATCACGGGTTCATGCTCCTGTCGAGGGTTGCTTTTGGTTTTTTTCTTGCCTGTTTTTTGGTGGGTATTTTTTGTTTTGGGATGCTTAGGGTTTTGGCCTTTCCTTGCTTTTTTAGTGGTCTATTAGTGTTGCCCCTGTGCGGGGCGGCACTTACTTCTCTTTGCCGGCCGCAAAGAGAAGTAAGCAAGAGAAAGCGGCTCAAACCGCTAGCTCATAAGCGGGTTCCTCGCGCAGTCGCGCTGGTGGTGCATCTGGAATCTGTCTTCTCGCACATTTCGCGCACGTGACACAGCAGTCATTCTTCCCGCCTCGCGCTCCGCGCTCGCCGGGGCGGTCCACTTAGGAATCGGTGGCTTCGTTTTGTGCATTGTGGGGGCCGTCGGCATCGCCTCGGCGATGCGTCGAAAAAGACGATTGGTTTAATTTGTACCGGGGGGCGCGCGTAGCGCCGCCGGAAGAATGACTGCTTTGTCACTCACGCCGAATGTGTGAGAGCACGGATTCCAGATGTGCCGCTACCGCGGCTGTGCGGGGGACCCGCTTAAGAGCTAGCGGTTTGAGCCGCTTTCTCTTGCCTACTTCTCTTTGCGGCGGCAAAGAGAAGTAGGTGCCGCCCCGCACAGGGGCAACGCTAATAGACCACTAACAAAGCAAGGAAAGGCCAACACCCCAACGTAACAACCAATCACAGGTCAAGAAAAAAACCAGAACCAGCCCGCGCCGCAAGCCAAAAAAACGACCCGCAGCGCAAGCCAAAAAACCAAAAAAATCACTTCCGCAAGGAATCCAGATCAATCACAAACCGATACTTAACATCACTCTTCAGCATCCGTTCAAAAGCCTCATTAATCCCCTGCATAGGAATAACCTCGATATCCGAAGTAATCCCATGTTCCCCGCAGAAATCCAACATTTCCTGCGTCTCAGCAATCCCACCAATCAACGACCCAGCCAACCGGCGACGCTTGAAGATCAGATTGAACACCTGCGGCGACGGATGATCATGCTCCGGTGCGCCGACCAGCGTCATAGTCCCATCCCGCTTAAGCAGATTCAAAAACGGATTCAAATCATGCTGAGCAGCAACCGTATTCACGATCAGATCGAAGCTATTCAAATGCGCTTCCATTTCCTCGGCATTCTTCGAAATCACGACTTCATGCGCACCCAACCGCTTCGCATCTTCAATCTTGGAAGGCGAGGTAGTGAACAACACAACATGCGCACCCATCGCGCGAGCGAGCTTCACACCCATATGCCCCAAACCGCCAAGACCGACAATGCCGACCTTCTTGCCAGGACCAGCACCCCAGGTCCGCAGCGGCGAATACGTCGTGATCCCCGCGCACAGCAACGGTGCCACGCCAGCGGGATCGAGATTCTCCGGCACACGCAGCGTGAAGGCTTCATCCACGACGAGTTGCGTGGAATAACCACCGTAAGTGTTCTGCCCGTCAACTCGATCAACACCGTTATACGTGCCGACAAAACCGTTTTCGCAATACTGCTCGAGATCTTCCTTGCAACTCGCACAGGTGCGGCACGAATCCACCAGACAGCCGACGCCGACCAGGTCGCCAGCCTTGTACTTCGTGACATCCGGACCCACCGCGGTCACGCGGCCGACAATCTCATGGCCCGGCACAACCGGAAACACCGTGTTCTTCCATTCGTTGCGCGCCTGATGCAAATCGGAATGGCACACACCGCAAAACAGAACTTCCATCTGCACGTCGTGGGCGCGCAGTTCGCGGCGCTGGATTTCGAACGGGGCGAGCGGCGCAGTAGCGTCGGTCGCTGCATAGGCGTAAGTCGTGCTCATGGGTAGCTCCAGCAAAGAGGGTGAAGTTGCAAGGCGCCGGCGATGGGCGACATATGCCGCCGATGTGGCCAACCTCGTCATGAACCGGGATCACGGCGCGGGCGGTGGCTGGCAAATTCGTCAAACTGGGAATTGGCAACCGAGCCCGGCGCAGCGCGGAAAAGGATGATCCGGCAGGGTTCCCATGATAGGAGCGGGCAGGCAGCCCGGGAATACCTGAATGTCTTGAAGATTTGCCTAAAACTCCTGGCGAGGAGCGCGATAGGTTGTTTGGTGCTAAATTTCAAGCATTATTCTCTCGCACGTCACTATACCGTCATGTCTCCCCGTTCCGCTGAACCCGTCTCGGTCGATCGCGCCCAGCAGCGCCTGGTCGAATTATTCGATGTGCTCGCGCCCACCCCGGGCTTCACGCGCACGAGTCTCGAAGGCGTCAACCTGATGCGCGCGAATAGTCCCATGCCGCGCATGCCGGTCATGTACGAACCGAGCATCGTGATCGTCTGCCAGGGCCGCAAGCGCGGCTTTCTCGGCGATCAGGTGTTTCAGTACGACGCGCAGCAGTACCTGGTGCTCTCAGTGCCGTTGCCGTTCGAATGCGAAACCGAGGCGAGTGCGGAAGAGCCGTTTCTCGCCATCTCGGTGCGCGTCGATCTGACCATGGTGGCCGAATTGCTGATGGCGTTGAACGAAACGCAGGGCGCCGCGCAGAACGAACCCGTCGGCATTTATTCGACACCGCTCGACCCGGCGCTGTGCAATGCGGTGCAACGGCTGATGGATGCGCTGGCTTCGCCGCTCGACGCGCGTATTCTCGCGCCCGGCGTGGTGCGCGAAATCTGTTATCGCGTGCTGACCGGCGAGCAAGGCGACGCGATTCGCGCGGCGCTCACGCATCAGAATCATTTCGGCCGCATTGCCAAGGCGCTGCGGCGAATTCATGCCGACTACCACGGTGTACTCGACGTCGATACGCTCGCGTCCGAAGCAGGCATGAGCCTCGCCGTGTTTCATGCACAGTTCAAAGCGGTCACCGCGACTTCGCCGATGCAATACGTAAAGACCACGCGTTTGCATCACGCGCGTTTGCTGATGGTGCAGGATGGGCTGAATGCGGGCGCGGCCGCGGCGCGCGTCGGTTATGAAAGCGCGTCGCAGTTCAGCCGCGAGTTCAAGCGTCTGTTCGGGTTGAGTCCGGTCGACGAAGTGAAGCGCATGCGCGCGCTCTACGACGCGCCGCCGCCGCGCGTGGTGAAACCCGTAGCGCGTTACGTTACTGCCGTGTGATCGGGCAAAACGGACCGCACTACAAACCGCTGAACCAGTTGTACCCCTGGTCTTCCCAATAGCCGCCGGGATTCGTGTTAGTCACGAAAATCGCCGCGATGTGCTTGGGATTCTTGAAGCCGAGTTTGGTCGGCACGCGCAGCTTCAAGGGATAACCGTATTTCGCCGGCAGCGGCTCGTTGCGAAAATCGAGCGTGAGCTGCGTCTGCGGATGCAGGGCCGTCGCCATGTCGAGGCTGGAGTAATAGCGGTCCGCGCATTTGAACCCAACATAGCGCGCATTCAGATCGGCGCCGATGCGCTCCAGAAACGTGCGAAACGGCACGCCGCGCCATTGTCCGATCGCGCTCCATCCTTCAATACAGATGTGGCGAGTGATCTGCGAAGCCTGCGGCAACGCGCGTAGCTGATCGAGGTTCCAGGTGCGCTTGTCCGAGACGAGCCCTGACACTTCCAGTTGATACGTCGAGCCGTCGATGTCCGGCGCGTCGAACTCCGGATAGAAGGCGTTGAAGGGGAACGGGTCGGTGATTTCGCGCGCCGAATAGGTCGGTGCAAGCTTGTTGCGGTCGAACAGCCAGCCCTGCACGCGATCGTTCCAGCGCGACATCGCCCAGAGCACCTTGTCGACCGAATCGCCGTCCTGCATGTTGCAGCCCGAGAGCATCGCCAGTGCGCCGATGGAGAGCGACGAACGCAGGAACATGCGCCGTTGCAGCCGCTCGATTTGCGGTTGATGGTCGGCAAGCACGATGCGTGAGCGGCGTGCGTCGCGGTTAGTTTTTGGTGCGCTCATGCCTCGCTCCCTTTATGTGCCGGATGTGGCCGTGCGTGTCCGGTCAGCATCGGCAGCAAGGTGCGCGGCACCAGCAGCACGAGCGCCAGATGCACGACCACGAAACCGACCACGCCTGCCATTGCAATGAAATGCACGCGTCGCGCAAAATCAAAGCCGCCGAATAGTGCGGTGAGCCATGAGAATTGCACGGGCTTCCAGATCGACAGCCCCGACGCGACCAGCAACACGCCAAGACATAGCACCAGCAGATACAGCGCGCGCTGCACTGCGTTATATTTGCCGGTATCGTGCGGTAGCTTGAAGCGCAGCGCGAGGCTGGCGTCATGCGCCACGTCGCGTGGATGAACCGGCAACAGCTTGCGCCGGAAATGCCCGCGTCCGACGCCATACGCGAAATACAGCAGCCCGTTCGCGCACAGCAGCCACATGGCCGCGAAATGCCACGCAATCGAGCCGCCTAGCCATCCGCCGACGGTCGCCCAAACCGGAAACCGGAACGGGAAAAACGGTGACGCGTTATAAATGGCCCAGCCGCTCATCACCATGCAGACCATCGCGAATGCGTTGATCCAGTGCGTGATTCGTACGGCGAGCGGGTGAACGGGCAGGCGCGTTGGGGTGTCGGGCATGGTGTGAAGCTCACGAGACAAACGGGGAGTCGAAAAGCCGCGTCCTGCAAGAACGCGGCTGCCCGGCTCAAGGTGAAAACAGCAGCACTGTCTTACATCGGCGGCGTCACGCCATGCTCGCCCGCGGAGATAAAGTTGGCGGCCATCGAGCCGTCGGCTTCCTTGTGCGCGAACAACACGACTTTCGCGCCGGGCACCAGCAGCGAACGGTCACCCGATTCCAGCGCGACGATAGGCACGTCCTGCGGAATCACGATTTTCTTTTCGCCGTCCTTGTACTTCACGGTGATCGTGCGGCCATTGCTGACCACGAGCGAACCCACCGTGCCGTTGGTCATCGAACTGTTGCCGCCGAGATCCCACGGACGGTGACCTTCGCCGGCGCCGCGCATGCTCGCCGGAAACACATGCACTTCAAGCGCCTTCAGCGTGCCGTCCGCCTGCGGAATCGCGGCGGTGCCGACATAGCTGTCCGGCTTGATATCGTTGATGTTGGCGAGCACCACGCCGCGGATCGGCGTGTCCTTGACGAGCTTCACGTCGACGTCTTTGCCGTCGCGCGTGTGGACCTTGAGCAGATCGCCCGACAGCGATGTCACCGTGCCACGGACACCGGTGGGCACGGCACTCTGGGCATGCGCAGCCGGTCCGGCGGCAAGCAAGGCAGCGGCGACGAGCGCGGGGGCGGCGAAAACGCGCAATGCACGCGGGGAAACGATCTTCATGAATCTGCTCCAGGTGGTGAAGGATGGGGGCAGATTAGACCTGGGACCGGCTCCGGCGAGTGACAGACGGATGACAAAAACGTCATGAACGGCGCGCGGCGGACACGTAGAATGACCGGCATATCCACGTCCAGAATTCGGCGAGCGGCAGGGCGAGGCTCTGCGCCAACGCCGAATCGGAGCACCGAGCACCGAGCACCATGAGTATCCTCGTCATCGAAGACGATCCGAAAACCGGCGACTACCTGAAGAAGGGCTTGCGCGAGAGCGGCTATGCGGTCGATCTTGCGCGCACCGGCACGGACGGGCTGCACATGGCGCTCGAAAATGCGTACGACCTCGTGGTGCTGGATGTGATGCTGCCCGGTATCGACGGTTGGGAAATCATGCGTGCGCTGCGGGCGCGGCGCGATCTGCCGGTGATCTTCCTGACCGCGCGCGACCATGTCAGCGACCGTATTCGCGGTCTTGAACTCGGCGCGGACGATTACCTCGTCAAGCCGTTTTCATTTACCGAACTGATGCTGCGCATCCGCACGCTGCTGCGCCGCGGTGTGATCCGCGAGAGCGACGTGTTCGAGATCGCTGACCTCAAGCTCGACGTGCTGCGCCGCAAGGTGACGCGTGAAGGCGTGGAGATTCCGCTCACCAATAAGGAATTCATGCTGCTGCATCTGCTGGTGCGCCGTCAGGGCGAAGCGCTGTCGCGCACGCAGATCGCTTCTGAAGTGTGGGATATGAACTTCGACAGCGACACCAACGTGGTCGACGTGGCCATTAAACGGCTGCGCGCCAAGATCGATCATCCATTTGAAAAGAAGCTGATCCATACGGTGCGCAGCATCGGCTACGCGTTCGGCGACGGCTCATGAAATTCTGGACCAGGCGCTCGCTCACGGCTCGCACTACGATACTGTTCGCGACGATCGCATGCGTGGTGATCGGCACGCTCGGCGCGTACTTCTATCACTCCGCCGAAGTCTCGCTGCAACGCCGCGCCGACGTGGTGCTGGCCGCCCGTGTCGAGCATTTCAGCCGCATCGTGCGCGATCTCTATCCGGTCGGCGAACTGAAGACCCGGCCCTTGCTATTCGAGACCATGCTCGGCGCGGAACAGGACGTGCTGCTGTTTCGCCGCCCGGGCGAGGCGCCGTTCATCGACGTGAACCCGGCGGGCGTGGCCGTGCCCGCGCTGCAAGCCGACGCGGAGGGGCGCTTGCCGACCTTCGCCGATATCCGCCAGACGCACCTGGCCAACGGCGTGCCGGTGCATTGGGCGATCGCAACCGCAAAGGCACGCGAAGACGGCACCGAAGTCGAAGTGATCGCCGGCCATCCGATGACGGAGGAAATGCGCATGCTGGCGGCGTACCGCGACCGCATCGTGCTGGCCACGCTGATCGGCATGCTGGCCGCGACGCTGCTCGCCTGGTACGTGCTGCGCCGCGCGCTGCGCCCGGTTCGCGAGATTGCCACGCGGGCCGCGCAGATCAGCCCCACGAGCCTGTCGGTGCGGCTCGACAGCGAGGCGGCGCCGCTCGAATTGCGCCAGATCACGCATGCGTTCAACGCCATGCTCGACCGTCTCGCCGAGGGCTACCAACGGCTCTCGCAGTTTTCCGCCGATCTGGCCCACGAGATCCGGACGCCGGTCGGCGCATTGATAGGGCAAACGCAGGTGACGCTCGCGCGGACCCGCGAGCCCGACGAGTATCAGCAGGTGCTCGAATCGAATCTCGAGGAACTGAGCCGCCTGAGTCATATCGCGGAGAACATTCTGTTTCTCGCGCATGCGGACCACGCGGCGCTCTCGGTGGAACGTGAGCCGGTCGATCTGCGTGAGGAACTCGTCAGGATCGCAGATTATTTCGAAGGTCCCGCCGACGAACGCGGGATGCGCTTCGTGGTCGAGGCCGCAGGCGTGGCGTCGGTCAATCCGATGCTGTGCCGCCGCGCGATCAACAACCTGGTGGTCAATGCCGTGCGTTACGGGGCGAGCGACACCGTGGTGCGTCTGCGTGGCACGCAGGACGAGGCGGGCGCCACCGTGGCGGTCGAAAACGACGGCGCGCCGATTCCCGAAGAGCAGCTAGGCCGTCTGTTCGACCGTTTCTATCGCGCGGACGCGGCGCGCAGCGCGTTCACCGAATCGAGCGGTCTGGGTCTCGCGATCGTCAAGGCGATCATGCATTTGCATGGCGGCACGGCAAGCGTGGTGTGTCCGGCGCCGGGCGTGGTGCGCTTCGAGTTGCGCTTTCCGGGCGCCTAAGTGCGCGTCGCGCCGGCCGGGTTTTCCGGTTCGTGACAGCACACGCAGAGCTTGTTGCCGTCCGGATCGCGAAAGTAGGCGCCGTAATAGTTCGCGTGATATTGCGGACGCAAACCGGGCGGCCCCTCGCACGTGCCGCCGTGAGCGAGCGCCGCGGCGTGCGCGCGATCCACCGTGATGCGGTCGGCGGCGAGCAGGGCGATCATCTGGCCGTTGCCGGCCGAGGCAGGGTGGCCATCGTAAGGCTTACCGATCACGAACAGCGGGCGCGACGCATCCGCCGCCATCCAGCCGGACCAGCATGCTTCCGGATCGCGGAATTTGAGGCGCAGATCGAGCGTGCCCATCAGCGAGTCGTAAAAGCTGCAAGCACGCTCGAAATCGCCGATACCGATGAAAACGTGGGAAAGCATCGCTGTCGCTCCTGGTGACTACTGGCTGCACACGCCAGCGCTGTTCGTTCAGACTCAAACCTTCTTCAGATACGCGGCCTTCAGCATAAAGTTGCCGGCGTCCATCTTGCAGTCCACTTCGTGATCGCCGCCGACAAGACGAATGCTCTTCACCTTGGTGCCCATTTTCAGCGTGATCGACGAGCCTTTCACTTTCAGGTCCTTGATCAGCACGACGGCATCGCCATCGGCCAGCGGGTTGCCGTTGGCGTCCTTGACCACGCGTGCGTCGGCTTCGTCGACGGACGCAGCGGCGTTCATCGGCCATTCATGCGCGCAGTCGGGGCAGACGTAGTTGTCGCCGTCCGGGTAGGTGTTTTCCATCGCGCACTGCGGGCAGGCGGGAATTGTCGACATGATTTTTTCCAGACCGCGGCGCCGGGCCGCGGAAAACTTCAGGGGCGGCGAGTATAGCCGACGGACGCCGGGCGGCCCGCATCCGCGACACGGAATGCTGTGCTAGCGCAAACCGGCGTGTGTAGATCTTGACGCGAAAAGCGTATGACGGCGCTAGACGGGCAGCGGACTATACTCTTCCGATAGACCGGCGGTCCCCAATGTCTCGTCGTGCTTTGCGAACCCTCGCAAAGTACATCATTGTTCGCATCTCACAGCAGGAGTTCTGTCATGGTCAAGCTCGCCCTGTACGTTCGTCTTGAAGCCAAACCCGGCAAGGAAAAAGACGTCGAAGCGTTTCTGCTCGGCGGCTTGCCGCTGGTCGAGGAGGAGCCGGGCACTGTCGCGTGGTTCGGTTTGAAACTGGGGCCGTCCACCTTCGGTATCTTCGACGCCTTTCCGGATGAAGCCGGCCGTGAAGCACACCTGAACGGCAAGGTGGCGGCCGCGCTGATGGCGAAGGCCGGCGACCTGTTCGCCTCGCCGCCCACGATCGAAAAAGTGGACGTGCTGGCAGCGAAATTGCCGGGCTAAGCGAAGCACTGACCGCGGGGCGGGGCCGGTCGCTCCGTTGTCCGGTTCGCCGACCCCGTAACGCAAAAAACGCGCTGATCATCCGACGACGCCACGCCATGATCCGGCGCGGCCAAGCCAGTGTTTAGCGGCCCGCCGGGTCGCCCGCCGGCTGGCTCGCGTAGGTCGCGCGCTTTTCCTCGTACATCAGCAGATCGGCCCGCTGCACGCCCGCTTCGAGCCGGTCGCCGCGCTGGCAGGTGGCCGCGCCCATCGAGAAACTGAGCGGCGAGCCCGGATAAAACTGATTGTTCAGCTCGATCAGCTGGCGGATCGCATCGATCATTGCGGCGCCCCCGCGCTCGTCGGTGTCCGGCATCAGAATCGCGAACTCGTCGCCGCCAATCCGCGCCGCATGAAACGGCGTCTCGGTTGCCTTGGCGAGCACCTCGCCGGCGCGCCGCAAAAGCGCGTCGCCGGCCGCGTGGCCGAGCTGATCGTTGACACGTTTCAAGCCGTTCAGATCGGCCATGATGATCGTCACGGGCCACGGACCCTTGCGTTCGAGCCGGTTCAGTTCGTCCACGTAGAACGAGCGGTTGCGCAGTTTGGTCAGCACGTCGTGCTTGCCGAGGAACTCGAGATAGGCTTCGGCCTTCTTGCGCGCCGTGATGTCCGTGAGCGCCACCAGCACCAGATCCCAGCTCTGCTCATGCCCCGGCAGCACGGAAAACTGCAGGTGCACATGCACCTCGCTGCCGTCGAGCGAATAGTTGAGCACTTCGCGCTGCTGGAACAGCTTGCCGTCCCATAGATCGACCAGTTGCTCGCGGAAATGCGGACGCATGTCGTCGCGGAACACCTCGGCGAGATGCGACAGCAGCGTTTTCTTGTCCTTCGCCGCGAACATGTCGAGCGTGTGCTGGTTCACGTCGAGCACATGGATTTCCTGCATGCAACGTTCGACGAACTCGGGATGCACGTCCGTAAACACGCGGAAATCGTTGATGCCGGCCGCCCGTGCTTCGTCGAGCAGACGCTTGACCGCGCTGAAATCCTCCACCCACAGCGACACTGGCGAATATTCGAACAGACCGCGCACATACTGCTCGGCAAGCGTCATGCGATGCCGCGCGCCTTCCAGTTCTGTAATGTCTTCCACCGACACCAGCACGCGATCCCAGCGCGCCTCGTGGCCGGGCAGCACGGCGCCCTTGAGTAGCACGTCGAGGCGGCGTCCGCCGAGCGTGTAGTTGACTGTCTGGCTGGTGAACTGCGCTTGGCCGGCCCACAACTGGCATAACTCTTCCAGGTGGGTCTTGAGCATGTCGTCGCGGAACACCGAGGCGAGATTGCCGGTGAGCGCCTCGAAATCGACTGCCTCGAATTGCGTTAGCGTCTTCTGATTGACCTTGATGACGCGGATGCTGTGCGCGCATTGCGCGACGCAGCCCGGATTGGCGGCGAAATGCGCACGCAGATCGGTTATGCCGTCTGCCCGCCATGCATCGAACAAGGCGCGCACGCCGCTGAAGTCTTCGAGCCAGAGCGAGACGGGCGCGAGTTCGAACATCTCGGAATCGTCGTTGGCGGGCGCCGGGCCGGGCGGGAGGATATCCAGCATGAGATTCTCAAAATCGGAAGTGCCGCTATTTTAAGACGGGTTCGGCTGTGGCTGAAAAGAAAGACCGGTTACGCATCATTTTTACGTCAGTCCATCTAGTGGGATAACGGCGCCGTACCGTTGGACTTGAGGCGCGCCAGGACGCATCCAGCGGGGCGGCCGACCCTTCAGCGGGCTTACCGGCAAGCCTTCCGGAGGCTTGTTACACTGGCCTGCAAATTGTCCTGTCCATTCACGTCGCCAGGAAAAAGCGCCGCCATGAAGCCATCCCTGCTGGTTCTGATCCACCTTAACGATGCAAGCCGCGCGAAGATCGAAGCCGCGTTCGACGTGGTCTATGCGCCCGACGCCACCGCGCGAGCCGCCGCGCTCGACGCGCACGGTGAGACGATTCGCGCCGTGCTGACCAACGGCACGACCGGGCTCGCCGCCGCGGACATCGACCGCATGCCGCAACTCGAACTGATCAGCGCGCTGGGCGCGGGCTATGAAAACCTCGCTATCGACCACGCCCGCTCGCGCGATATCGTGGTCGTCAACGGCGCGGGGACCAACGATCATTGCGTGGCCGATCATGCGTTCGCGCTGCTGCTCGCGGTGGTGCGCGACGTGCCGCAACTCGATCAGGCCACGCGCAAGGGTGTGTGGCGCGATTCGTTGCCGATGCAACCGAACGTCTCCGGCAAGCGCCTCGGCATTGTCGGGCTCGGCAACATCGGCGAGAAAGTCGCGCGGCGCGGCGCGGGGTTCGAGATGGAAATCGGCTATCACAACCGTAAGCCGCGCGAAGGCTCACCGCATCGGTACTTCGATAGCGTGGCAGGCCTTGCGCGCTGGAGCGACTTTCTGATCGTTGCGACGCCGGCCGGTGCGGGCACGCGTCATCTGATCGGCGCGGCGGTGTTCGAGGCGCTCGGGCCACAGGGCTTCGTGGTCAACGTGTCGCGCGGCAGTGTGCTCGACACGGCGGCGCTTGCGCAGGCGCTCACAGCAGGGACGATTGCCGGCGCCGCGCTCGACGTCTACGAGAGCGAGCCCAATCCGCCCGAAGCCTTGCTAATGCTGCAGAACGTGGTGCTGACGCCGCACGTGGGCGGCCGCTCGCCGGAAGCGATCACGGCCTCGGTCGACAACTTTCTGGACAACGCCCGCCGGCATTTTGCGGGCGATGGGGTACTGACGCCCATCTGATGTCCAGAACCGGCGGGGGTCGGTAATTACTGGTCTTCGTCGCTGCCCGGCCGGTTGCCGATGTGCTCGTACTGTTCGTCGGACAGCGCGTGCGGCATGGCCGACGCGTAGCGCCGTCGTCGAAAGGCAAACACAAACTATCGGCGCAGCGGATAGTTTCTCTCGAAAATGGCGATTTCCCTTGTGAGGCCACGGCGCATAGGATGGGCGGTATCGCATCACCACCGCTTCGGCGCAGCCGGAGCAGCGACGGAGATCCCGCATGGAACATCACGCTCGCACGCAGAACGAACGGCTCGACATCAAGACGACCACCTGCTACATGTGCGCCTGCCGCTGCGGCATTCGAGTGCATCTTCGCGAAGGCGAGGTGCGCTACATCGACGGCAACCCGGAGCATCCGCTCAACCAAGGCGTGATCTGCGCGAAGGGCGCCTCGGGCATCATGAAGCAGTACTCTCCCGCGCGTCTCACGCAACCGCTGATGCGCAAGCCGGACGCGGAGCGCGGCAGCGCGCAGTTCGAGCCGGTGTCGTGGGAGCATGCGTTCGAGGTGCTCGAAAAGCGTCTGGGCCACATTCGCGCCACCGACCCGAAAAAATTCGCGCTCTTCACCGGCCGCGACCAGATGCAGGCGCTGACCGGGCTCTTCGCCAAACAGTTCGGTACGCCTAATTACGCGGCGCATGGCGGCTTCTGCTCGTCCAATATGGCGGCGGGCATGATCTATACGATCGGTGGCTCGTTCTGGGAATTCGGCGGCCCGGACCTCGACAGCGCCAAGCTCTTCTTCATGATCGGCACGGCGGAAGATCATCATTCGAATCCGCTCAAGATCGCGATTTCGAAATTCAAGCGCGCGGGCGGCCGCTTCATCGCGATCAATCCGATTCGCACGGGCTACGCGGCGATCGCCGACGAGTGGGTGCCGATCAAGCCCGGCACCGACGGCGCGCTGTTCATGGCGTTCCTCCACGAGTTGATTGCCGCCGACGCGTGGGATCACGAATTCGTGCGCCGCTACACCAACGCGGCGGAACTCGTCTCGCTCGACGAAGCCAGCGAAAACTTCGGCCTGTTCGTGCGCGATCCCGAGCGGCCGGTCGGCAATCCGCTGTTTCCGCAGAATCACCTCTGGTGGGACACTCAAGCCGCGCGCGCCGTGCCGCATCACGCGGCCGGCGTCAGTCCCGCGCTCGACGGCCGCTATACGCTCGACGATGGCACACCCGTCACGCCGTCGTTCGCCTTGCTGCGCGAACGCGTGGCCGATTGCACGCCCGAGTGGGCTGCCGGCATCACCGGCATCTCGGCCGACACGATTCGCCGCCTCGCGGGTGAAATGATCCAGACGAGCCGCGCCCATCGCATCACCTTGCCGATCCGCTGGACCGACGCATGGGGCGAGACGCACGAAACCGTCACCGGCAACCCGGTCGCGTTTCACGCGATGCGCGGGCTGGCGGCGCACTCCAACGGCTTCCAGTCGATCCGCGCGCTGGCCGTGCTGATGTCGCTGCTCGGTACGATCGACACGCCCGGCGGCTTTCGTCACAAGTCGCCGTTTCCGCGCGCTGTACCGCCATCGGCGAAACCGCCGAACAGCCCCGACGCCGTCAAGCCGAACACGCCGCTCGCCACCGGCCCGTTGGGCTGGCCGGCCGCGCCCGAGGATCTGTTCATCGACGAACAGGGCGGTCCGGTGCGCATCGACAAGGCCTTCTCATGGGAATATCCGCTCGCCGTGCATGGCCTGATGCACAGCGTGATTACCAACGCGTGGCGCGGCGATCCGTATCCCATCGACACACTGATGATTTTCATGGCCAACATGGCGTGGAATTCGTCGATGAATACGATGAAAGTGCGTGAAATGCTGGTCGACAAGCACGCCAGCGGCGAGTACAAGATTCCGTTTTTGGTGGTGTGCGACGCGTTCCAGTCGGAGATGACCGCGTTCGCGGATCTGATCCTGCCCGACACGACCTATCTGGAACGGCACGACGCGATGTCCATGCTCGACCGGCCGATCTCCGAATTCGACGGCCCGGTGGATTCGGTGCGCGTGCCGGTCGTGCCGCCTACCGGTGAATGCAAGCCGTTCCAGGAAGTGCTGATCGAGCTTGCGTCGCGTCTGAAGTTTCCTGCCTTCACGACCGCGGAGGGCGCGCGCCGCTTTCGCGACTATCCCGACTTCGTCGTCAATTTCACGACGTCGCCGGATTCCGGCGTGGGCTTTCTGATCGGCTGGCGTGGCAAAAATGGCGACAAGGCCTTGGTGGGCGAACCGAATCCGAACCAGTGGGAGCAGTACGCGAAGAACAATTGCGTGTTCCATTACCCGTTGCCCGAGACGCTGCAATATATGCGCAACTGCAACGGACCGTATCTCGAGTGGGCGGTCAAGCATGGTTTCCGCAAGTTCAGCGAGCCGATTCTGATCCAGCTTTACTCCGACGTGATGCAGAAATTCAGGCTCGCCGCGCAGGGCCGCACGAGCGGCAGGCAACCGCCGGATCATTTGCGCGCGCGGGTGGAAAAGTACTTCGATCCGCTGCCGTTCTGGTATGCGCCGCTCGAGAGCGCGGCGACCGACCTCGACAGGTTTCCGCTCGCCGCGGTGACTCAGCGGCCGATGGCGATGTACCACTCGTGGGACTCGCAGAACGCATGGCTGCGGCAGATTCACGGCGAGAACTATCTGTACATGAATCCGTTGATGGCGGCCGAGAACGGTATCGCCGACGGCGCGTGGATCTACGCCGAATCGCAATGGGGCCGCGTGCGCTGCATGGCACGCTTCAGCGAGACCGTCGAGCCGGGCACGGTATGGACGTGGAACGCGATCGGCAAGGCGTCGGGCGCATGGAATCTTGGGCCGGGCGCGAACGAATCGCAACGCGGTTTCCTGCTCAATCACCTCATCACCGACGAGTTGCCCAACCGCGTCGACGACGTAGCGCGAAGCATGTCGAATTCCGATCCGGTGACGGGCCAGGCCGCATGGTACGACGTGCGCGTGCGCATCTATCCGGCGGAGGCGGACGCGCGGCATACGCTGCCGCAATTCGCGGCGATGCCCGCCGTGCCGGGCGAGAACGGTGTGATCTCGCGGATCGTGCAAACCTACTTCGCGGGACGAGGGGAGTTCGCGGCGCGGCTGCGCGGCGCGACGGGGCGCAAATAACATCAGGACAGCCGCAAGGAGCCTGTGATGACACAGATGGCATTGGTGATCGACCTGAACGTGTGCGTGGGGTGCCACGCTTGCGTGACGAGTTGCAAGGAGTGGAACACGTCAGGCGAATCGGGCAGTCTCGCCGATATGAATCCATACGACGCGGATCCGTCCGGCACGTTCTTCAACCGGGTGCAGAGCTTTGAAGCCGGCAGTTTTCCCAACGCGGAGACGATCCATTTTCCGAAGTCGTGTCTGCACTGCGAGGATCCGCCGTGCGTGCCGGTCTGTCCGACCGGTGCAAGCTATAAGCGCAAGGAAGACGGGCTCGTGCTGGTGGATTTCGACCGCTGTATCGGCTGCAAGTATTGCGCGTGGGCGTGTCCGTACGGCGCGCGCGAACTCGACGAAAGCCGCAAGGAGATGACCAAGTGCACGCTGTGCGTCGATCGGATCCACGATGAAAATCTGTCCGAGCGCGATCGGCA
The DNA here is from genome assembly GCF_003386115.1 of Paraburkholderia sp. BL27I4N3. NCBI lineage: Bacteria > Pseudomonadati > Pseudomonadota > Betaproteobacteria > Burkholderiales > Burkholderiaceae > Paraburkholderia > Paraburkholderia sp. BL27I4N3. Next base: position 4,913,695 of record NZ_QREJ01000001.1, read on the forward strand.
GCCGGCCTGTGTGCTCGCTTGCCCGACTTCGGCGCGGCTGTTCGGCGATATTCACGATCCGGAATCGGTGGTGTCGAAGGCGATCGAGGAGCGCGGCGGCTATCAGTTGATGCCCGAGTGGAATACGCGGCCGGCGAATCACTATTTGCCGCGCGTGCCCACCGAGGCCGCGGGCTGCGGCAGTGGCTCGTGCTCGTGCAAATCGACGGGCTCGGTACAGGAACCGGAATCGCTCGATGCGCAATTCGAGCGCGGCGAGTTGCATCTTGCGTCGATGGCGACGCGCATCTAATCAACCCACAGGACCTCACGATGAATCCCGCATTCTCCGTGGTTTTTCTCACCACTTTGAGCGGCGCGGCGCAGGGTCTGCTGATCGCGCTCGTCGGTGTGGAAACTGCCGCGCATCTGGGCCTGCTCGCTTCGCCCTCCGGTGCGTTCTATATCACCGGCGCGGGGGTGTCGGTGGTGTTGGGCGGGCTCGGGTTGATCGCGTCGTTCTTCCATCTCGGTCATCCCGAACGCGCATGGCGCGCGATCGCCATGTGGCGCACGTCGTGGTTGTCGCGTGAATGTCTGTGCCTGCCGGCGTTTCTCGCCTGCGCGTTTTTATATGGCGTCGCGCATTGGTTCGCCTCGCCGTGGTCGCTCGCGATCGGCTGGCTCGGCGTGCTGGCGAGCGCCGTGCTGTTCGTCTGCACGGCGATGATCTATGCGTGCCTGCGCTTTCTGCAGGAGTGGGCCACGCCGCTCACGCTGGTGAATTTCGCGCTGCTCGGTTGCGCGTCAGGCTTCACGCTGGCGACGGCCTTGAGCGCGTGGTTCGCGCCTGAGTGGACAGCTGGACTCGCCGTCTGCGCATGTGTGCTGACGCTCGCCGGTTGCGCGAGCCGCTCGGCGTCGCTCATGCGCAACGCGCGCTTGCGGCCGAAGTCGACCGTGCAGAGCGCCACCGGCATTCACAATCCCAAGCTGGTGCAGGTGTCGCGCGGCTTTACCGCCGGTGCGTTCAATCTGCGCGAGTTCTTTCACGGCAAATCAGCCGGCACGCTGCGCAATGTCAAATGGGGCTTTCTCGCGACGGCGTTCGTCGCGCCGGTTTTGTTGATGGCGCTAGGCGCGAGCCTGCATTCGATTGGCGTTTCGCTCGGCTTGCTGGCCGCGGCGTGTCTTGTGCAATACGCGGGGCTGGTGGCGGAGCGGTGGTTTTTCTTTGCAGAGGCGAAGCATCCGCAGAATCTTTACTACGCGAGGGTAGGCTAAAAGAAGAGGCGCGCTTCACCCTATCAAGTGGACACAACGAACGCGGCCGCCAGAAATGGCGGCCGCGTCGTTTCTCTGTGCGTTCGCACATAAGATGAAACTACGAGCGCATTAAAACCAATTGCTACAGGGGAGCAATTCAGTACAAGTTGAAATTGAGGGCGTTCATAAGGGGAAATTTTCACCAGCCTCGAAGGTGCACCGTGCAGTCCGTATCTGCATTTAGACAGTTTAACTTGCAAGTCTAACTGTCTTGGTTTACGCTTCGCGCATGACCCGTGTCTCTGAATCCACTCCGCCGCTGGAAAACGTCGTCTCCGATCTGGCGCTGGCTGTCGGCCAGCTTCTGCGCCGGCTGCGCATCGCCAGCCCTGGCGACCTGAACCTGTCGCAGTCCAGCGTGCTCGCGCGGCTGGAACGTGAAGGCCCGATGACCACTGCGGCTCTCTCGCGCGCCGAATCGATGAAGCCTCAGTCCATGAAAACCATCCTCGCAAGCCTCGAAGAAGAGGCCTGCGTCGAGCGGGAACCGCATCCCACGGACGGCCGCCAGATTCTCTTCGCCATCACGCGCAAAGGGCTGAACGAACGCAAGCGGCGCACGGCGGCCAAACGCGAATGGCTGCTGGCGACGCTCGAACAGTTTGATCCTCAGGACGTCGCGACGCTCGCTGCGGCCATTCCGCTGATCAGGCGACTCGGCGATTCCACGCTTCCCTAGCCATTCTGGCTTCTCCCGCTTCCTTCGAAAGGACGAACCATGAGCTTCGTTGTAGCCTTCTTCGCGGGTGCCTTCCTGTGCAACGCGATGCCGCATCTGACCGCTGGTCTGCGCGGTGAAACGTTCCCGTCTCCGTTTTCGGAGCCCCATGGCAAGGGGCCATCGTCGCCGCTCGTCAACTTCCTGTGGGGCTTGCTGAATACACTGATCGGCCTGGCGCTAATGATTCACCACCCGTTCACACCCGGCTTCAATATCGATAGCGTGGCGCTGCTCGTCGGCGTGCTGGTCATGGGTGTGTTCGCATCGCTTCATTTCGGCCGCGCGCGTCGTGAAGGTCTGTTTTGAGCGCGACGCAGTGGGCTCGGCTCTCCGCTGGTCTGGAAGATCACCACCGCCGCCGTACTCGGTTCGCTGCTCGCGCAGCCCTACTGTCGGCAGCCGATGACATGTCTGGCGGCCAGCATGAAGTAGATTCTTTTACCGACAGAGACCGGGCCCATGAACGGCCGGACATGTTCGATGTGTGAGCGGCCGTTGGCGAGCCCGAAACAGTCGTGCGGAACCAGCGTTCCGCCGTGCCCGACCCGGAAGACCGGGCCGAAAAGTTCTAGCCGATAGCGGCGTTGTTTCCCCGCCTTTTTTGCACCATACAACGGGGAAACAAGAGGATCGTCCGCAAGGACGTGAGCGGCATGCACAGCGGCCGCTCACGGACCAGCACTTCAGTTAGGAATCGAGATGGACCTGAACGCCAGTCGATGTATAGATAGGCGTGACGGTGAAGCCGTCAACAGCGATAGTCGAAAACTTCACGTTCGAACCATTGCCGCTGATCAGGTTGATCGTATCGCCGACCTTAGGTGTGAAGCCGTTGACGAACTTCACATGCAGCGTTCCCCCAACAACCGTAGTCTGAGCGCCCACCTTCATCGAGCCTTGCCCATTCGCGCCGATATCGAGTTCCAGCGTCGTATTCGCAAGTTGCGTGTATTTGCCGACCACGGATACGACACCAGGCGCATGGATGACCACGGTGCCCGCGCCAAGGTAGACGTCCCCGGTGCCGAACGCGGTCGTCGAGTCCGCTTCGAGCGTACCGCCGCTGACCTGTGAGCCGCCGGAGAAGGTGTTAGCGCCAGCCAGCCTGAGCGTTCCGCTGCCCTGCACGGTCAGCTTGCCGGCTCCTGAGATCGGATTGCGCCACGTATCGGCTGCGTTGAAGCCGCCCTGGGTGGCGTCCATGGACACGATGACGTTGCCGTTGAATGCGCCGTAGCCATCCGCCGCTGCGAACATGTTCAAACGCCCCCAGCCTTCCGCATCGTCCATGACCGGGTAGCCGGACGGGAACTCGGTCGTCTTCAGCACGACCCGGCGCTGATCTGCGCTGAGATAGGGGAAACGAGTTTCAAGCAGCGTTTCTGCACCCTTCGGAACGACCGGCGCGGCATCGGTCGCCTCGATCTGCGAAAAGCCAAAAGTCATGCGACGCAAGTAATTGGACTGATTGGTCGCGTAGTCGGCAAAGCGGTCCGTTGAGGTTGTGCCCGAATGCGCGAAGGTAGAGAGCGCGGCACTCGTCGTGTTCGTCTGGGACATCAATGCACTTTGGGCCTGCGCATATGCCGAGGTTTTCAAGGAGGCATTTGCGGGGTTGTAGAGGTTGGCCGCCACTACGGCCAGGCCCTGCATCCGGCCACCGATTACGTCGAGTGGCGAATGCATGCCCGCGATGATTCGGTTTTCTCCTAATTCCATTGCGCGGCTCATCATTTCCTGGAAGCGCTGCGGAACTACGTAAGCCATGGCCATCGAGTCACGCATTGCTTCGGCGGTATGGCCGCTAATGAAGCCACCGTCTGTCGCGGGCGTGGCGCTTTCGGCCGGTACCAACGTGGGATCGACCACCACGGAACTGCTCCACCGGAACGGTCTGGCGTATTTATAAAAGCGCTTGGCGGGTTCCGTCGAACCGTTGGTGCTCATGGCATTGACAAAATCGACGACGGTGCCAAAAGTCGTGTTGGTCGGACGGCCAACGCCTGTGTTGTTGCCTGCGTCGCTGTACAGCGTCGTGGTAGCGTTGGCCGGGATGGAGGTGATCGTCGTGGTTTGCTGCGTGCTGCCTAGCCATGCGCTGGTCAATGGCCCCAAGCCGTCGGTCACACTGTATCCCTTGTTGCGGCGGTCGTCGAAATAAGCCGCATCGGCCTGCGCCTGTGTGCGGGAGACTGTTTCGTTGACGACGAACTGCGTGTTCTGGCCCAACACGGCGGCATTCAGGACCGTGCCGCAAGGCGTGCCCGAGTTAACGAGGCCTGAGCACGTGGAAGCGACCACGGCCGGGAATCCATCGACGGCCGGTGCCGAAGCGCCCGCGTCGACAACCATGGTCGACGGCTGCCACAGGTCGAGGAAACGAGCGACAACGCGTACGCCGGCATTTGTATCGAGTGTCGCGAAGTGGGCATCGTTTCGCTGGTTGGAGGCGGCATTGTCGACGAATGCAGGTACAGGAGGGATGGACGCACTGTCCACAAAACCTGGATCTGCCGGCGGGGCGGGCACGACGGCCGCATTACTTTGGACGTCATCACCGCTCCCGCAGGCACTCAGCGTCAGCAGGGTGCATAGGGCAATGAAACTGGATAGCGGGCGGGGGCGGGGGAATCGAAACAACATAGGCTTCCTGAGTCGGTGGCAAAAGAGTCAATGGGGACGGATCTTGGGCGATCTAAGTGAAGCCCCGATGACATTCAGAAAGGTTTGATGTTTTCAGAACGCGCAAAAGCATGGATTGCGGTTGCGGTTATCTGGAATCGTTGTGTGTTCTCTCCGTTCAAGCGAAGCCCTGACGCAGCGATCTTCAAAGCGATATAGCTTTGGAGCAGGTGTTATCCAAGACGGGGAAAATCCGAAATGGACATAAAACAGCGGCCATTCGCAAGATCCTGGCGAGGGACTCCTGAAGGTCGGGCTGCGCCAGTCCGCTCTTCAAACTCTTCACTGGAAAGCGGCCAGAGGATCAGCGGGCTCACGCCGCGTGCTCGCCCGCGCTAACTCGCTTGCTTACCGATGCGACCGACCCGGCGCAATGCTCCACATTGATTCTTGTCTACGACATGAGTCGCTGGGGCCGATTTCAGGACATTGATGATTCGGCGTTCTACGAATATCTATGCCGACGCCACGGGGTAAAAATAATTCATGTTGCCGAACCCTTTGAGGTCGACGCCAATCCGCTGTCGCCAGTGATGAAGATGCCCAAACGCATGGCTATTCGCTCTCCCACCAGCGTCAGATGTTTGGAAAGGGAAGTCAAATCTCCGTATTCCCGCTGTGCGACAATTATGTCCCGTGGCGCAAAACTGTCAGTAATTAAGACCGCTGCAAAATGGAGCCCTCAGATTGGTCCAAGGAGCCAAGCCAGGTGATCGATGAGAATGCCATATGCGTTGCCATGATAGCGCTCGATGAAAGCCGGGAACTCATCGTCACTGCGTGCAACGATCGATTCTTTCAGTTAACGGGGAGAGCGGACGCGGGTCTGCAAATTTTCCCCGTTGCATTCGATGCACTGCTTGCAAGTTCCGCGCCGCGCGGGTTCCGCAAGAAACTGCTCGCGTGTTTTGCGTCCGGGCGGCCGCCGGAGCCCGAGCAAACTCATGACTTTCGCGAGGGCAGCCAATGGTGGCGCTTTTCGCTCAAACCGATCAGGCACGGGGACGGCTCCAGCGCGCGCGAGGTGCTCGTTACCGGTTTCGACATGACTGCAAAGATCGATCGGCCGCAGGAGCCGGAAGTTGATGCTTCGCGTTATCGTGCTTTGGTCGATCTGGCTTACGACGCTATTGTCACGATGGACGAACAGCACAACATCACACTATTTAATCGCGCGGCTGAGAATCTTTTTGGTTTTTCGTCTGCCGAGGTGCTTGGCCGGCCAGTCGTAACTCTCTTGCCCGAAAGGTTTCGCACGCACCACCCACGGAAGGTGCAGCAGTTCGCGGACTCGTACCAGCCCATGCAGCGGCAGGCGACCCCGCCGCGTATGGATCAAAGCAACAGTGTGTACGGGCAGCATCGCGACGGATCGATAATACCGGTCGAAATCGCAGTCTCCAAGATCGAGAGGAACGGCGCGACCGAATTCATGGCGGTCGTCCGGGACATCAGCGATCGCGCCCGGCTAATGACGCTGCTAAAAGCGCAGGCTAAGACCGACGTGCTAACGGGTCTGCCGAATCGCCGTGAATTTCTGGAGTTCGTGGAGAGAGTACTTGCTACGAGCGATGGTTTATCAGTGTTCATTCTTGACGTTGATTTTTTTAAGGAGATCAACGATCGCCGTGGACACGATGCCGGTGATGAGGTCTTACGCGTGCTCGCCAAGGTCGGAACGTCAATGGCGGATGGGCCGGGTTTATTCGCCCGCTGGGGAGGTGAGGAGTTTGTCGCGGCCTTGCCTGGTGCGGATACACATCTTGCCTATGCGCTCGCGAATGAACTGCGGCGGCGCTACGAACGGCAGGATTTCGAGCACGCGTGGCATTCTGAGCCGATTCCATTTACCGTCAGCATCGGCGTGGCCACTCGTGAAGCCGGCGAGGTCGATGTTAACGCGTTAATGAAGCGTGCGGACCGTGCGCTCTATCGGGCAAAGCAATCCGGCCGTAATCGCGTCGAGATTGGATAGACGCCTGCATGGACCGGCAGTGATGCGGCAGCAACTCAGGAGTATCGTCTCCGAGATCCAGTTCTTCAGGGTTTGCCGGCAGTCAAGCTTGTACGTGCCGAACGACAGCGGCGTGACCGCGTAGTGAGGCCGTACGTGCGGATTCAGTCGGTGAGGCACTGAGCGCGCTTTCCGCGTAGTACCGGTTCGGTGCGGGAAAAACCCCGGTCATCACTTCAATCAGGAACGGACCGTTACGTCGGGACGCCTCGCTCAGCGCATCAGCCAGATCCTGAAGGCGCTCGACCCTGCGCGCGGCGACACCGAGCGAAGCCGCAAACGCCGCCCAATTATGGCTCGGCAGCCTGGTGAACCGCTCCGGAATGGAGCCTTTGCTGATCGCATCGATATGGACTGCGCCATGCGCCGAATTATTCAACACGATGTAAAGCATCTTGACGTCGTATCGGGCTGCGGTCTGGATCTCCATTCCGTGCATCAGCATGCACCCGTCTCCAGTCACTACGACGCATGGTTGTTCCGGGGCTGCAAGCTTGATGCCGATCCCGGCGGCGATTGCCCAACCCATCGGCGCGAGCGAACTGGAGGAAAAGTAATTGCCAATGCCCGACGAAAGCCAGTAATGAGCCATGAATATCCGGTGGGCGCCGGAATCAACCACGACGTTGGCGTCCTTCGGCATTAGTCGGCACAGTTGCTTGACGACGTCTCCTGTATAGAGCGATTCATCGCCATCCATGTCCCACGCGCCGGGTTGTTCGAATTTATCGTCGTACAGAGGGGTCTGGTTCACTTCGGCGGTCCATGCTTTTCTTCGTTCCAGAACGGTGTGAAAGTCGGCGCCCCAGTCAGCGAACATCTTTGAAAGCAGGCGGAATGTGGCACGAATCCCGGAGAACACGCGACCGCGCGCGACATGCCCCATGGCGGGCGCATCAAAGCTGTCGTCGAAGATGATCAACTCTTTCCCGGCAGGCAGCTTCTCTGTCCAGTTCATGCTGTCGCGCTGGTTCAGGTCGCTGCCGAATACGACGAGAACATCGAGTTCGTCCGAGTTGATGACGCGAACGGCCCGCGAGTGGCCCGCGAATCCGTACACGCCGAGCGAAAGGACATGATCTTCAGGAAACGCGCCTTTCCCCGATAGCGTAGTTGCAACAGGAATGCAAAATTTCTCGGCCACGTCGAGTAAGGCCTTTGCAGTTTCCGGGTCATTGCCGCGACTGCCGATCAGAAACGCGACTCGCTTCGATGTGAGCAAATACTGGTCGCATAAGGCATGCAATGCTGCATGGTTTGCGGGGACCCCGGATGCATTGAACTCGCCATGGTCGTAAGGTTGTCGCGATACTTCCTGACCGGGCAGAGCTTCCTGCTGCTGAACGTCGACAGGAATGCTGACGAAAGACTGCGCTCGACGCATCCAGTTCAGCCCATCCATCGCGCGCCGCATTTCGGCTTGAAGATTGTCCTTGTTCTTCAGCTCGACCACATTTTCCACCAGACTCTTTACGACGCCGCTTTCGAAAATGCCGCTCAGCGTAGCGTCCTGGAACGCGCCTTTGCCTTCCGCTCGCGACGAGACACCGCCGGCAATGTAGAGCATGGGAATCCGGTCTGCATGGGCGGCCGCCATGCCGGGCACGAAATTCATGGTGCCTGGTCCGGAGATGCCGACGCAGACACCGAACTTCCGGCTGGCCCGCGCATAACCGTCAGCCATGAAAGCACTGCTGGTCTCATGTGCGCAAACAATTCCGCGGATCGACGGCGACTTGTCGATTGCATCCAGCAGGGGATAAATCATCTTCCCCGGCACCAGGAATACGTGGTCGATTTTCGCGGCTTCCAACGACTTCACGACCGATTTCGATACGTTTAGTGGGGCGCGTGATTCCATATTCTTGAGTACGATCCGAGCAGAAACCTTTAATCGGATCTCACTATCCCTCATCCGGTCACCGCGTGTGGCCTCGAAGAAGCAACGCGATCAAGCCGGACACAACCGGCATCTGGAGACAGCGAGACGGCTTGAACGCGCTGCACAGCGGCTGCAGTCGCGTCTCGTGCTGTTTCATCGAGCCCGCTTGCAGCGGCCCCGTGTCTCCATCCGTGAGTACTCTTCCTGTGCTGCAACGTCGCTCGCGTGCATTGCCTCAATGACAAAGCCGGAGCGACCAGACGTTATTCACGCTATCGCACGCGTGAGTCCAGTGCTGCGGTGTGTTCAGCCACCGCTTGTCGTGCAACCATGTGCTGACCTGTTCAGAATGTCTGCCAGTCGGCAGCCTGTGCGGTGTTGGCCGCTACTTCGGTGCTGCCGCCGGCTACAAGGCGTGGCGCCGCCGCGGGTTTCGTCAATCTCGCGGGGGATGACGTATGAACCTTCGACGGCGCGCGCTGTGTTTCCTTCGAGGGCGCATTCGCTGGTGACAGAGAGACTTGCCTATCGTCGACCTTGAAGAAGGCGACCGCTGCGCGCAGGTCCTTCGCCTGCTGTGCCATCGCCTGCGTTGCCGCCGAAGCTTCTTCCACCAGCGCGGCATTCTGCTGGGTAACCTGGTCCATCTGATTGACCGCCTGGTTGACCTGTTCGATGCCGGTGCTCTGTTCTTGCGACGCCGATGAGATTTCGCCGACGATGTCGGTGACGCGTTTCACCGATGCGACGATCTCATTGATCGTGCCGCCCGCCTGTTCGACAAGGGTTGAGCCCACCTCGAACCGGCTGACCGAATCGGCAATCAAGTCCTTGATTTCCTTTGCCGCGCTGGCACTGCGCTGCGCGAGCGCGCGGACTTCTCCGGCCACGACTGCAAATCCACGTCCCTGTTCGCCGGCACGAGCCGCCTCGACCGCTGCGTTGAGCGCAAGGATATTGGTCTGGAATGCAATACCCTCGATCACGCCGATGATCTCGGACATTTTGGCCGAACTGCCGGAGATCTCGCGCATCGTATCGACCACCCGCCCGACGACCTCGCCGCCTTGCTGCGCGATGCCGGAGGCGGTGCCGGCGAGCGTTGCCGCCTGCTTCGCGTTGTCCGTGTTGTGACGCACTGCAGCGGTCAGTTCTTCGATGCTCGAAGCGGTTTCTTCGAGCGATGCTGCCTGCTCCTCGGTGCGGCTCGACAGATCCAGGTTCCCCTGCGCAATCTGCACGCTCGCCGTGGCCACCCCTTCGGCGCTTTCGCGGACCTCTGCCACGACGCGCGATAGCGCGTCACGCATCGCCTTCAGCGATGCCATGAGGCTGTTCATGTCGCCGCGCCGTAGATCGATGCTTACGCTGAGATCGCCGGCTGCCACGCTTTTTGCCAGATTGGCGGCTGTCGCCGGCTCGCCTCCCAACTGCCGTGTCAAACTGCGTGCCATCCAGACGCCGATTCCCGCACCGATCAACATCGACAACGCCACCAGAACCAGCATCAGATTGCGGCCTTCCTCGTACACCTGATCGTTGGATCCGGCCGTCGTTTGTGCATCGGCCTGTTTCACATCGACGAGCGTGCCCATCAGGACTAGCGTCTTGAATCCCTTCTCGTGGTATTCGCCCAACAGATAGGAAGTCAGCGCAGCTTGATCCTGCAGCCCCGCAGCGCTGATCCGGCCTTTCATTTCATTGAAAGCCTCTATGTAGTCGTGCCAGCTTTGATCGAGCTCGGCAAACGTGGCTTTGCCTTTCTCGGTATAGACGAGGGGTTCGGCTTGATTGAGGTGTTCGCGCGCCGAGGTCAAAGCTTTTTCGGCCTGAGCAATAGAGGCAGTCCGCTGCTCGGCCGTGGCGGCCAGAATGGCGTTGCGTAGATATGTGCCGGCTCGCAGCACATCGGCGTTCGCTTGCTGGATCCGGTTAAGCCCCACGAGATCCAATCGATAGCTCATATCCGCGTTCGCGTTAATCTGGCCCATGCTGCGAACACCGATCACGCTGACGATAGCGCTGATCACCGATACCAGGATGAAGGCGCTGATCAGTTTGGTGCCCAGTTTCATATTGCCAATATTCATAGCTAGCTTCGTCGACGTGAAAGAAACCTGAACAGGTGAAGATCGTCCGGCCGTCCCTCCCAAGGTGAGGTGGGTGGGCAGCGTGTGCGACATGTGGTTCATGTAGGGAGTTAACGGCAGCATGAATTTATTCTTCATACAAATTCACGTTTACGCGTAAATTTTCTTTCCGCCGGCCTTCAAGTTAACTTTTTGTAATGTTTCGGGGCGAAGCGAGGCGCGACGGCCGTGCGTCTGGACGCGGGCTATCGAGTGGTGTGTCGTCCAGCATGGGCGGCAACGGTGATACCGGGGTGAGATGGAAGCCGATTTAAAAGCGCCCGCCTGCGTAGCAGGCGGGCGCGGGACGGACATTCGCTTGAACATTGCACGAAATGCAACATTTCATTTTATGCGGTCGATATTTCATTTTATGGTGCGCCCCACAGTTCTCAGCGGACAGCACCTCGCACCCTCTCTACCCGCACGCACCCACCTCGCCACAGGCAGTGCAAAAGTCGCAGCCATCCTTGCGAATCACCGCATTCGCCCCGCACGACCCGCACTTGCGCCCGAGCATCGTATGCAGGCCTTGCGCGCCGCCCGGCTGCGTCAACGCGAGAGCGTCGGCATCAGTCTCAACGGGATGCGGACGAATGCCGAAATCCGCCGGCAATGCGGTCTCAGCCCGCATTTGTCCGCGCGGCAAACGCGCCAGCATGCGCGAGGGCACCTGGTTACCTTCGGCATCGAGAAAGCCGCGCCGGTGCAGAATCTGCTGGATCGCGAAGGCGAGGGCGGCCACTTCCGAATCGTGCCAGCGTGGCGCGCGATGTCCGTCGAGGCGCTGCACGTCGCCGAGCCGCACTTGCCCGCGATCCCACGAAACCTTGCGCATGTCTTGCAGATTGCGCGCGACGAAACCACCGCGCGCCGCCAGCGACAGCGAGCGCATCGTCGCCGTGATCCATTGCTGCGATTCGTCGCGCTGACCCGTCGGAATGAAGAACTCGATAGGCCGTTCGATGGTGACGTCTTCGCCACCGAGCCGCCCCGTGACCTCGATGAACGATACCGCTACGTAAAGCGACTTCTTGCCCAACTGCGTCAGATATTCGACCTTCTCGATGATCGCGGGCAACTCGCCCCTGGGCCGATGATCGATCGCGATACGCAGCGGATCGAGATCGCTCTCGGTCAGCGTGTCGTCGGCTTGCGGGGGGCTCACGCTCAGCACCGCGCCGAGCGTTTCGTTCGGACGATAGGTGGCGAGACCCTTTAGGCCGTTTTTCCACGCATCGAAGTAGAGGCTTTCGAACGCTTCGAACGGATAGTCGGCGGGCACGTTCACCGTCTTCGAGATCGACGTGTCCACATACGGCTGCACAGCCGCCATCATGTCGAGATGGTCGCGTGCGGACATCTCCAGTGCGCTGACGAAATAATCCGGCAGCTTGCTCGTGTCGCCGCCTAGCTCGCGATAAAGCCGATACGCGTAGTCTTCGACATCGAAGGATTCGCGCCCGCCGTCGGCCATTACCTTCATGCGCGTATAAGTCCACGAGAAGGCCGGCTCGATGCCGTTCGACGCGTTGTCCGCGAAGGCGAGGCTTACCGTGCCGGTCGGCGCGATGGAGAGCAGATGGCTGTTGCGAATGCCATCGCGACGGATGGCCTCTTTGATGTCCTCAGGCAAGCGCGAGGCGAACGTGCCGGCTTCCAGATAACGCGCCGCATCGAAAAGCGGAAACGCGCCGCGCTCGCGCGCCAGGTCCACGGACGCGCGATACGCCTCGTCACGCATCACTTGCGCGATGCGCACGGCGAAGTCGCGGCCTTCCTGCGAGTTGTAGCGCAAGCCGAGCATGACGAGCGTATCGCCGAGGCCGGTAAAGCCCACGCCGATGCGCCGCTTGGCGCGCGACTCGTCGTATTGCTGCTGCAGCGGCCACAGCGTGACGTCGAGCACGTTGTCCAGAAAGCGCACCTGCGTGCGCGTGCGTCGGGCGAGGCCGTCCCAGTCGAACGAAGGCTTGCGGCCTTTCATCTGCGCGAACGGGTCGATCACGAAGCGCGTGAGGTTCAGCGGCCCGAGATTGCAGCAGCCGTACGCCGGCAGTGGTTGCTCGCCGCACGGATTGGTGGCGCGGATGGTTTCGACGGCGCGCAGATTGTTGTCATCGTTCATGCGCGAGATGAACACGATGCCGGGTTCCGCGACGTCGTAAGTGGAGCGCATGATGCGATCCCAGATCGCGCGCGCTGGGCGTTCGCTGTAGACCCACAGGCCGTCTTCGCGTTGCCGCACGTCGTCGGCCGCGCGCTGGGCGGGCGAGGGTTCGGCGCGATGCACGAGTTGCCAGGGCTGGTCTTCCTCGACGGCGCGCATGAACTCATCGGTCACGCCGACCGAGACGTTGAAGTTGTTCCAGCGCCCTTTCGAATGCTTGGCCTCGATGAACTCCAGCAGGTCGGGGTGGTCGCAGTCGAGCACGGCCATCTGCGCGCCACGCCGCGACCCGGCGCTCTCCACCGTGCGGCACGACGCATCGAACACATCCATATAACTGCAGGGACCGGACGCCGACGAACTGGTGGTATGAACGCGCGCGCCTTTGGGACGGATCGCCGAGAAGTTGTAGCCGACTCCGCCGCCGCGGCGCATGGTTTCGGCCGCCTGCAGCAAGGCGACGTAAATGCCGGGCAGGCCTTGTTCGTCGACGCCCTGAATTGCGTCGCCCACGGGTTGCACGAAGCAATTGATCAGCGTGGCCGCAATGCCGGTGCCCGCCGCGCTCATGATGCGGCCGGCGCCGAGCGCGCCGTGCCGCAGGTTGTCGACGAACAGCGCCTCGACCGATTCGCGCAGCGCTTGCGGTTCGGCCTCGGCGACGCCGCGCGCGACCCGCTTGAATACGTCGTCGGCGGATTGCTCGTCGCCTTTCGCGTACTTTTCAAGCAGGACGTCCAGGGAGAATTGTTGCGGTGCGACGAGGGGAGCGGGAGGTACGGGGGGCGCGGGTGGCGCGATTGGCGTGCGGGTTTCCGGCGTGTCTTCGGCCATGGTATGCCCTCAATCGGCGCCGCACGGGGCACGGCGCGGTAGGTGAAGTGCGGGTCACGCTAGCGCCGCGCGTGGAGCGGGCAGGTGACTTGACGCAACGACGTCCACCTTAACGCACGTGGCGAGGGGCCGCAATCAGAGGGTGTTTTACCCACGGCGTGAAGCAGGTTGCGCGCGATGCGCGTGCCGCTATGTGGGTTGGGCCGCCGGGCGAATCGGGCGCGTCAGGCGCATTGGCAGAGCGCGCACGCGACGCCGGCAGGGATTGATGCGTTACGCCTCGACGCACTCCAGCAGTTCAGCGCAGATCATGGCGGAAGCATTCAGCGGCGCTGGCCGCTCGGCCGGTTTGAACACGGCGTCGCCACGGCGAATCTTGCGGCGCGATACTGCACACGTTCCTGACGTATGTGCCGACCTGCGCCGCCACCGCTGCTCGCCGTAGTGACATTTTCCCGGCTCGACCCAGCGAATCACGAGCGTCGTGTCCGAGCGCTCGAGAATTTCGATGCGGACGCCATGGGTACCGTCAAGGGGGATGGACTCTAAGGTCATCGTCGTCGGCTCCGTATGTGTGGTGTGCCGAATGTAGTCCCGCGCGCGCCGGATAGCCATTGTGCGGCGGTTGAAACACTGTTCTTCAAACAGCAACAATAAAATTTGACATTCGCGCTATCCCGAAAAGACGGGCCTTCGCGGGCCATTGTCATGCTGAATTTACGATAGGTCGGATTTTTGCAACGCAGTGTTGTACGTAGTGAGACAAGCGTACCGCCTGCAAGGGGGCGCCGGGGCTTCCTTTAAGATGTGGTTATTGATGAGCGACCGGGCAATGGCAGTGTAGCGGTTTTGCATTTTTCCGGTCGGCTCGCGCACACACGCCGAAGAAAGCCCCTGAGGGGCACCTTCGAAAAACCATAAGAGCTCACATGAATTCACGCCCGCCTGTCGCACCGCCTGAACCGCCTGAGGTGCCGGACTGCCTGAAGAAGCAGAACGCGGCCTCGCTCGTGCTGTACATCGGCCTGGTCTTGCTGGCGTTGTGGGTCGTGCGCGACTTCATCGCGGTGGTGGCATGGGCCGCCGTGCTTGCGATCGCGCTGTGGCCGCTGTTGCGCAGGGTCGAGCGCAACCGCTGGTTCTCCGGCCGCACGACGCTGATCGCAGCCGTGTTGACGCTGGCGATCGCGTTGCTGGTCGTGCTGCCGGTGGGCATCGGCATTGCCCAGGCGCTGCGCGAAGCGCATGACATGAGCGAGTGGTTCAAAGACGCGCAGGAAAACGGCATCCCGTTGCCCGATTTCATCCAGCATCTGCCGTTCGGCGCGCAGCAGGCTGCCGCGTGGTGGCAGGCCAATCTCGCTCAGCCGCTGCGGGGATCGGCGGCCATGAAAGGGCTGCACAGCACCACGGTGATGACGCTCGGCCGGCACTTCGGCGCGCGCGCGGCGCATGCCGTGGCAGTGTTCGGTTTCATGCTGATCACGCTGTTCGTGATTTTTCAGGCGGGACCGCGCCTGTCGGGCTCGCTGCTCAAAGGCATGCGGCGTGGCTTTGGCGAAGAGGGCGCGCAGCTTCTGCTACGCATGGCCACGGCGGTGCGCGGGACGGTGTCGGGACTGGTCGTGGTCGGACTCGGCGAGGGCGCGTTACTGGGCGTCGCCTATTTCGTGACGGGCTTGCCGCATGTCGCGCTGCTCGCGCTCGTTACCGCAGTCGCCGCCATGCTGCCGTTCTGCGCGCCGCTCACCTTCGGTCTCGCGGCCTTGTGGCTGGCCTCGCAAGGCTCGGTCGCGGCGGGTGTCGGCCTCGCCGTGTTCGGCTCGGTCGTGGTGTTCATCGCCGAGCACTTCGTGCGGCCGGTACTGATCGGCAACTCGACGCGTTTGCCGTTCCTGCTCGTGCTGTTCGGCATACTCGGCGGAGCGGAAACGTTCGGCCTGCTTGGCATCTTCATCGGTCCCGCGCTAATGACCGTGCTGATGGTGTTGTGGACCGACCTCGTGAGATAGTTGCACGAGTTTTACGGCCGCTGGTTTGACGGATGATCCAGCGGCGGCGGCTGCTGCTGCGGTTGCTGTTGGGGCTGCGACTTCACGCAACCGAGCGTGTATTTGAGCGCGGCGGGCAGCAGCGCGCTCCAGACGTCCCACGTATGACCGCCGTCGATTATGCGCAGCGCCGCCGGATTGCCCGCCAGCCGCAGGTGCGTATACAGCGACGACGCATCGGCCTGGATCGCGAGGTCGTCGTCCCCAGCGGCGATGAACATCGGCAGACGGGACGGCCGGCTCATGTAGCGGTCCCATTGCGCCGGATAGTTGAGTTCGTGCCAGATGTGCGCGTCGAATTCGCGCTCGCCGAACACACCGACGCGGCGCGCGGCCGACGCGCGCGGCGGCTCGTTTGGATAGATCGCGGGGCTGAGCAGCAGCGCGCCGCAGAAGCGCTCGGGTTGCGTCATCGCATAACGCAGCGCGCCGAAACCGCCCATGGAGACACCGCCGATCATCCGTGCGGCGCGTTGCGTCGAGACCGCATAGCGCGCCTCGATCTCGGGCAGCAGATCGTCGAAGAACGCGGTCTCCATCTTCTCCTTGCGATCGACGTACCAGTCCGTGCCGCCTTGCGGCATCACGATCACGACGGGCGGCATGTCCTTATGCTCGATTAATGCGTCGGCCGTGCTCTGCAGATGGCCTTGCGTGATCCAGTCGTTGGCGTCGCCGTTATTGCCGTGCAGGAGATACAGCACGGGCAGGCGGCCGGCGTCATGGCGATAGCCGGTCGGCAGATAGATCGTGTAGGCCCAATCGCGGCCGAGGGCGTCGGAATGGAAGCTGCGGCTGATCACGGTGCTGGCGAGCACCGGCGCGCTGATCGAGGCTGCGCAGAGCGCAACGAGGGCGGAACGTAGGAATAGACGCATGTCAGAGTAGGAGGCCGCCGCGCAGGTCGGGCGCGGCCGTCATGCTATCAGGATCGGCGGAACATTTTGACCGCTAGCGAACTCAGCGGACGATTGCATGGAACATGAGTGAGTGGGGGAGAAATGGCCCGGGACCGGCAGGCGGTGAGCCCGCGCCATTCCGCATGCATATCGCTCAGGGCGACGTGCGCAGCCGCCCGCCATACAACCGGCCGGCCAGGCGCTTGAGCGGCTCCGCGCCCAGCGCCACCGCGAACAGCGCGCCGATCGCGATCGCATCCGCGAGAAGTCCGAGCGGATAGTTCAGATAGCCGTCCGTCGCCGCGTACAACACGGAGTCGACGACGAGCGAGATCACTGCGCCGGCGATAAAGCACAGCAACCCTTTGCGGCCGATCACGCCGACCCAAGGGACCCATTGCGCGAGCTTTCTTGCCCAGCCGAGCTGAATCACATTGGCGACGAGCCATGCGACGGCGAGAAAATTGACAGCCCGCAGATAGGAGAGGTTTTGCTTGAGGCTGGCATCGAGCGGCTCGTGCTCGATAAACAGCTTGTAGTAAGCGGCGGCCGCGACCACGGCGAACGCCAGCAGGCTGACGAGCCAGCTCAGACGGTGTGCGCTCACGCGTTGATAAACCGGCTGGCAACGCGCCAGCACGCCGAGCACGAACAGCAACTGCCATGCGAACGGATTGAAATCCCAGTGCATGTCCGGCGCGGCGGGCAGGTAGGCGTCGATGGCCGGCGCGCCGGCCCACAACGCGACGCTGCCGGCCAGCAGCAGCCACGGCTTGCTGCGCGCGAGCGGCAGGATCATCGGCACCAGCAGCGCGAAGAACGCGTACATGGGCAGCACCGAAGCCAGATACGGCTGGCGGCGGAACAGCAGGATGTCGCCGAGCGCCGCGAGCGGGGTGTCCATCAGATCGTCGAGATCCGTGGTGGCGAGATTTGGCCCGTCGATGCTGAACGCGCTGAGCGCGGCGCTGACCAGCAGCATCAGCGCGGCGGTGACGAGGAATGCCCGGTAGATTTCCAGCGAGCGCCGCAGGAAGCGGCTGCGCGCGATCGTCTCGTTGCGCCGTTCGGCCAGCGCCGCGTAAGCTGTGGCGGTCGCAAAGCCGCCGAGGAACACGAACACCTCGGCGGCATCGCATAGTGCGTAGGCGTGCAGCGTGACGCGCGACAGAATGCTGCCGCCGATGTGGTCGACGACGATGATCAGAAGGACCAGCCCCCGAAAAAAATCGAGTTCGATCAGGCGGGATTGCGACTTTTGCATTGTGTTCGCCAAAAGCAAACCCCGTGCGACGGCGCGCTGGTTCAGCGCGGCAGGCGTCTCACAAGGCTTTTAGAAATTGGATTGGGATGCCGGGGCGGATACGCGACCCGCGTCGCCGCTGTCCAACCGGCCGGACGCGGCACGGTTGCAGGAGGCGATAAAAGTGACCCGGGTGGCGGCGCGGAGTTCCGCTGCGCCGCCGCAAGAAGTTCGCGATTATATTTCTTTTCGTGACAAATCGGCTTGAGACAGGGCAAGGCGGCCCGCGCGGTGCGGGCGCGCCGCCGGTGTCAAGTCCGTGTGGCGTTGCGCCGTTTACCTCAATGAGCGCCGCGACAACAGGGCCCGCCGCACCAAGTGGAGATTTTGCAACGTTTTTAGATATCGACACGACACCCAATGGACGGCGGCCTAACGGCGTGTGAGGATTTCTGTAAAGCGCGTCGAGGTCGGTGCAGCACCGTGCGAGGCGCGAAGAACAAGCGGCCGGATCGAGTTGTCCCATTGCTCGAGTGCAGGGAGATCGTCATGAACAAGCAAGTGTTCGCGCTAGCTGTCTCCACCGCCATGTCCGCCGCTTTCGCCGCGCCCGCCCTGGCGCAGACGAGCGTCACGCTGTATGGCGTGCTCGACGAAGGCATCAACTACACCAACAATGTCGGCCGCGGCCATGTCTATGAACTGGCGAGCGGCTTTGCGCAAGGCAGCCGCTGGGGGCTGAAAGGCGCCGAGGACCTGGGCGGCGGCCTGAAGGCGATCTTCCAGCTGGAAAACGGTTTCGACGTGAGTTCCGGGCGGCTCAATCAGGGCGGCCGCATGTTCGGCCGCCAGGCCTTCGTCGGCTTGAGCGCGAACCGGTTCGGTACGTTGACGTTCGGCCGCCAGTACGATTCGGTGGTCGACTATCTGGCCCAGACCACGGCGAACGGCAACTGGGCCGGCTCGCTCTTCTCGCACCCGTACGACAACGACAATACGGACAACTCGTTCAGGCTCGACAACTCGGTCAAGTACACGAGTCCGTCGCTGTCCGGCTTCCAGTTCGGCGGCGTGTATAGCTTCAGTAACGACACAAACTTCGCTAACAATCGCGCGTACAGTTTCGGCGGCCAGTATACGTATGGCGGCCTGCTGGTGGCCGCGGCCTATCTGCAGGCCGACAATCCCGGCAATGGCGCGAACGGTGCGATCACGGCGAACGACGCCAGTTTCATCGCCGCCCGCATGCGCGTGTTCGGCGGCGGCATCACTTACACATTCGGGCCGGCGACAGCCGGCTTCGTCTATACCAATTCGAACTATCTGGACCCGACCGGCAACGGCTATCTCGGCGTGACGCCGCTCGTGCCGCCGGGCGTATTGCTGAACTCGCTGAAGTATCAGAACTTCGAGGTGAACGGCAAGTATCAGATTTCGCCGATGCTGTTCGTCGGCGCGCAGTACGTGTACACGATGGAAACCTACGACGCCTCGACCGGCGGCGTGAAGCCGAAAATTCACTCGTTCGGTTTGATGGCGGATTACAACCTGTCCAAACGCACCGATGTCTACATCCAGGGCCAGTATCAGCAGGTGACCGGCGACACGACCTATTCGATTCTGGACGATGCCTTCAACGTCGGCACGCAATCGCCGTCATCGACCTCGAAGCAGGTCGTGGTGCGCGCGGCGATCCGGCATAAGTTCTGATTTCACCTTGCCTGACCGTACCGCGCGGGCGTCCTGGCGCCGATAACTCCGCCACCCAGTCGACGAAAATCCGCACGCGCGGCGCCAGATGCCGGCCATGGGGAAATACCACCGACACCGGCAGCGGCGGCGCTCTCCAGTCCTTCAGCACTTCGACGAGCTCACCGCTCTCGAACAGCAGCGCATCCACGCCGCCGACCGGCCCCTGAATCATGCCGAGTCCGGCGAGGCAACAGCCGATATAGGCATGCGCGCTGTTGACCGAGACGGCGCTGCGCATTGCCACCGTCTTCAGTTCGCCTTGTTCCAGATATTCCCAGTCAAGATCGCGCCCGCTGCGGCTGGAGAAAAAACCGACCGCGACATGCTCGTCCAGATCGGCGGGCGTACGCGGCAGGCCATGTTTCTCGATGTAGCCGCGCGACGCGCAATTGAACTGCTCGAACTCGCCGATGCGCCGCGCGACCAGCGTCGTGTCGCTCATGCTGCCGACCCGCACCGCGCAATCGACGCCGTCCTCGATCAGATCGATCATGCGGTCGGTCGCGCTCAGCACGACGCGAATGTCCGGATAGCGCGCGAAGAAATCCGGCAGCGCGGGAATCACCACGTGCAACGCCAGCCGCTCCGGCAAGTCGACGCGGATCACACCGCGCGGGCCGGTGGTGACATCGGCGAAGAGCGCCTCGGCGTCGTCGATATCGGCTAGCACCTGGACGCAGCGCTCGTGATAAGCGGCGCCTTCGGGCGTGAGCGCGACGCGCCGCGTGGTGCGCTGAAGCAGCCGCACGCGCAGATGGCTTTCCAGGTATTGGATCGCGTTGCTCACGGTGGGGCGCGGCAGCTGCATCTGCTCGGCGGCCTTGGTGAAGCTGCCGAGTTGCGCGACGCGCGCGAAGATTTTCATGGCCTGCAAGTGATCCATCGACGATGCTCTCCGTCTGAGCCCGCTCGGGCCGGGTTCGGTGGCTTTCCATTGTGCCGATTGTTAACCGTTTTCGACCAATCTGATCGAGCGGCGCGCCTTTATCGCTAGGCGGGCCAGGCGCAGAATGCCGTTCAGAGTTGGCGAACGCGCCTGTAAGCGCGGCTTCAGGCGCGGCTGCAAGCGCACCTTCAGACACGCCGGTTCGCCGTCATCCTCAACGCGATCAAACGACTTCGGGAAGGCACGCAATGAATACACGTCAACTGGGCCAGCAAGGCCCGCGAGTTTCCGCCATCGGCCTCGGCTGCACGGGCATGTCCGATCTATACGGTCCGGCCGACCGCGACGAAGGCATCGCCACGATTCACGCGGCGCTCGACGCCGGCATCACGCTGCTCGACACGGGCGACTTCTACGGCATGGGCCACAACGAAATGCTGATCCGCGACGCGCTGCAAGGGCGTCAGCGCGAGAACGTGGTGGTCAGCGTGAAATTCGGCGGAATGCGTGATCCGGCCGGCGGCTGGATCGGCTTCGACGCGCGGCCGGTGGCGGTGCGCAATTTCCTCGCTTACACGCTGCGGCGGCTCGGCACCGACTATATCGACATTTACCGTCCCGCGCGACTCGACCCGGCGGTGCCGGTCGAGGAGACCGTCGGCGCTATCGCCGATCTGGTGAAGGAAGGCTACGTGCGTCAGATCGGTTTGTCGGAAGTCGGCGCGCACACGCTGCGCCGGGCGCGGGCCGTCGCGCCGATTGCGGATCTGCAAATCGAATATTCGCTGATGTCGCGTGGCATTGAGGCCGAAATCTTGCCGGTGTGCCGTGAACTCGGCATCGGCATCACGGCGTACGGCGTGTTGTCGCGTGGTTTGCTGAGCGGCGCGTGGTCGAAAGAGCGCGGCGCGCAGAAGGATTTTCGCAGCGTGAGCCCGCGCTTTCAGGGCGAGAACCTCGAGCGCAATCTCGCGTTGGTCGAAACGTTGCGCGGGATCGCCGACGCGCGCGGCACCAGTCCGGCGCAACTGGCAATCGCGTGGGCGCTGTCACGCGGCGACGACATCGTGCCGCTGGTCGGCGCACGGCGCCGCGGCCAGTTGACGGATGCGCTCGCCGCCACCGGCTTGAAACTGGGCGCCGACGAACTGGCCCGCATCGAAGCGGCGATTCCGCCTGACGCCGTGGCGGGCTCGCGCTACAACGAAGTGCAGATGGCGCATCTGGACAGCGAACGCAGCGGGCATTGATCGGCTAATCGATCAGCCAGCAGTGGGAAAAGGGAAGAGGTAAAACGAATCGCGCGCCTTGGATAAGGATTATCACAAGGCGCGCGGATTGAATGCAGTGAATATCGAGCAGTGTATTTAAACCGGATTAACGCTCAATTCATCACGTAATTCTGAAACAGAATGCCGACGATCACGCCGAACGGAATGCCGAAGGTCCGGCCGCGAAGCGTGGCGTTGATATCTTCATCCAGGACGAAGCTGCAGCGGCGCTCGCGCCACACGGTTTTGTAGGCCAACGGCTTTGCATCGACGATGACGATGGAAATCAGCGCGGTCAGGATAACCTGTTCCAGCGCATGCAGTTTGGCCATGAACGGCGAAAATTCGCCGGCATTGCACAGGAGCACCATGACGACGGCGGCAATCAGCGTGCCGAAGAAAAAACCGCTCATGAATCGGCTTGCTGAACTGAGAGAATCCATTTGAACCTCGGCTGTATGCACCGCCTTGACAAAAAGCGGCGCATCGAAAATATTCTGACGGAAAGGTTTTCCATTCGATAAAACCGGCACCGCCTTGACTACGGCGCCGGTCGACCTCAACGGGATACGCAAGAATATTTTTATTGCCTTGTCCAACCTATCGTCCTTTTCCTAATGCCGCTTAAGATCAGTCCGAAAAGTACGGAAACTCGCCATGTTTTGAGCTAGGTGCCGAACAGATTTAACCTGGCGTACTGCAACAGCATGATGGTCTTTCCGTCGACGATCTCGCCGCGCTCGATCATCGCCAGCGCATTCTCCACCGGCAGTTCCAGCACCTCGATGTCCTCGCCTTCGTCAGCGAGGCCGCCGCCCGTGCCGACTTTCGCCACTGCATCGTATTCAGCGACGAAAAAGTGCAGCTTCTCCGTGACCGAACCTGGACTCATGAAGGCCTCGAAGACCTTGCGGACGTCGTGCACACGGTAGCCGGTTTCTTCCTCGACTTCCGCGCGAATCCGCTCTTCCGGCGACGCGGTCTCCAGCAGCCCGGCCGGCGTCTCGATCAGCATGCCGTGATGACCGTTGACGAACGCCGGCAGCCGGAACTGCCGCGTCAGCACGACCGTGCGCCCCTGCGGTTCGTAGAGCAGCAGCGTCGCGCCGTTGCCGCGGTCGTAGGTTTCGCGGCTCTGGCGCTGCCAACTGCCGTCGGCGCGCCGGTAGTCGAAGGTGGTTTTTTTCAGCACGTACCAGTCGTCCGACAGCACCTCGACGTCGACAATCCTGACCCGTTCGGCGGTTTCGTTCATGGCTCGTATCCTGTCAGTGGGAAACGCGGTTCGCTCCGTATGCGAATCATGGTATCGTGCGATATCGTGCAAAAACAAGTAATTTCGTGCAAACCCGCGAAAATCCGCTGAGGACCACCGCCATGCTCACATCGCAAAGAAAGCAGCTGATACTCGACGCGCTCAAGCGCAACGGGCAAGTGATCGCTAAAAGCTTGAGCGCTGAATTCGAAGTCTCCGAGGACACGATTCGCCGCGATCTGCGCGAACTCGCCGCCGAAGGCCAGCTTCAGCGCGTGCATGGCGGCGCACTGCCGGCGTCGCCGGCGGCAGTGGATTTTGCCGGGCGCGAGCGGATCGAATTGGCGTCGAAGGCGGCGATCGGCCGGGCGGCGGCGGGCATGATCGCGCACGGCCAGATTGCGTTCGTCGACGGTGGCACGACGGCCGTGCAACTGGCGCGCCATCTGCCGCGCGACTTGCGGGCGACGATCGTCACGCATAGCCCGAGCGTTGCCGTCGAACTCGCGGAGCATGCCCAGCTCGAGGTCGTGATGATCGGCGGCCGCCTGTTCCGGCATTCGATGGTCAACGTTGGCGCCGCGGCCATCGAAGCGCTCAGCCACATTCGCGCGGACCTGTATTTCATGGGCGTGACCGGCGTGCATCCGCAAGCGGGCCTGAGCACCGGCGATAGGGAAGAGGCCTATGTGAAACGCGCGTTCGCGGAGCATGCCGCGGAGACGGTGGTGCTGGCGTCGGCGGAAAAACTCAATGCGGCCTCGGCGTACAAGATCGCGGATGTCACGGCGGCCAGTGCGATCGTCGTCGAGCGGAACACGGAAGAGGCGTTGACCTCGCCGTTCGAGGCCTTGGGCATCAGCATCGTGCGTGCATAGTTCGACATACTGATTAAAAAACCAAAAAATAGAGCGCCAAAAACCGCTGTAGTCCCGTGAATATGGCGCCTCATACCAGATCCGTTATTTGCGAGATAGTGCACAAAATTTGACGCACGCTGCGGCGAATTAACGCGATAATCGCGCCCCTTGCCCTCTGTGGGGCAAGGAAAGGCAACTCACGGTAGTTCAAGGTCAATCAGATCGACTGCGGCGCGACCGAAGTGACGGTCGTCGCAGGTCGCCGGTACGCCCGGACGTTGGATAGCGTCCGCGGTTCGAATACCTCCCTCGTGGTGATAGCCGTTCAGCGCAAGTTCGTCGTGTGTGCCAGCACGCACACAGACGCTCGCGTGCGACGGTCCGCGCCCCGCGTCTTTCTAACGACGCCGGAACGGTTACCTCGCGAGCCGCCCCGATGGAAGCCCCACGAGGCCGGGTTGCCGCCGTATTCACTAAAGGAGAAGTCCATGGGGAAACTCGACCTTTCGCGTCGCAGTTTTCTGAAGGCCAGCGTGTTGGCGGGTGTGTCGGTGTATATCGCGCCGATGGGCAGCCGCGCATTCGCTGCGTTGTTCGAAGAGAAAATCCTGACACCCGTGCAGTGGGATGCGGCCAACGGTCAGGCGAAATTCCGCATCGACGGGATCGCCAAGGTCACCGGCTCGAAAGTGTTCGCGCGCGACATTCGCGCCGCCGACATGCCGCACTGGCCGCAGCAGCAATCGCACGCTTTCATTCTGCGCACGACGCAAGCCGACCGCAGCTACGAAGGCTTCGACCTGTCGCTGCTCGGCGACGAACTGAAGCCGGACCGCGTGATCACCGCCGCCGATCTGGCGCGCGACGGCCTGATCTTCCCGGCTTTCTACGGCGACGACATGCTGTTGCCGCCGGGCAAGACGCCCGCGTATCTCGGCCAGGCGGTGGCGATCCTGATCTATCACGACTTCGCGCGCTTCCGCTTCGCAAAAGACAAGCTGAAGTTTCAGGATCAGATCATCCGTTACGGAGCGTCGACCGGCGCGCTCGAACGCGATCCGTGGGGCACGTTCCGCTTCGTGCGCGTCGGGGGCAAGACGCCGTACGACGACGACACCTTCTCCAGTCTGAAAGACGCGCCTGTTTTCCCGAGCATGATGCGCAAGCACCAGCCGGTGTGGCCGGACGGCGTCGAACACGGCAAGCTCGACGAGCAGGGCATGTTCCACGCCGCGCGCATCCAGCAGGAACTCGATCAGCCGTCGGCCGACTGGCTGGTGATGGAGCGCGAGTACAACACGCAGTCGATCGACACGGCCGCGCTCGAGCCCGACAACGCGAACTGCTGGTACGACGCGGCGACGCAATCGCTGCATATGGTCGTGCCGACCCAGGCGCCGTCGGAGGTTGCCGACAGCGCGGCCGAGATGGTCGCGAAGTGCGCGTTCCCGGTGAAGCATCTGTTCCTCCACCCGTGTTACACGGTGGGCTACGGTTCCAAGGATCACTTCAACGTGCCGTTCTACGGCCTCGTTTGCGCAATGTATTCGGACGGCCGTCCCGTGCGCCTCGCCAACGATCGCTACGAGCAGTTCCAGACTTCGTTGAAGCGCCACGCGTTCAAGATGAACTACCGCATCGCCGTCGATAAAAAAACCGGCCTGCTGCAATCGTTCAAGGCGCAGATGGAAGCGAACGGCGGCGGACGTTGCAACTTCTCGCCGTCGGTGGCAATGGTCGGTGCGACGGCCGCGCAGTCGATCTATTACTTCCCGAAGAACGATCTGTCGGCGGTGGCGATTGCTTCGCGCGCGATCGACGCGGGTTCCGCACGCGGCTACGGCACGCTGCAGAGCATGGCCGCGACCGAGATGATGATCGATGAAATCGCCGCGCAGCTCGAACTCGATCCGATCGAGTTCCGCCTGAAAAATGCGCTGCGTTCCGGCATGAAAAACACGCAAGGCGCGGTGCCGGCCGGCGCGATTCGCGTCGACGATGTGCTGAACAAAGCGAAGCTGCATCCGCTGTGGACGAACCGCGCAAAGCGCAAGACCGAGTTCGAAGCGGCGCATCCGGGCAAGCGTTACGGCGTCGGCTTCGCGTGCGTGCAGAAGGACTTCGGCACCGGCGCGGAGACTTCGTTCGCGAAGGTCGAATTCAGTGCCGACGGCAAGATCAGCCTGCAACACACGGCCGCCGAAATCGGCACCGGCATGTCGACCTCGCAGGCCGTCGCGGTGGCGAAATGGCTCGGCAAGCCGGCCACCGACGTGCACGTTGCCATCACCGACTGGCCCGATCTGCCCGTGGTGACGAGCGGCGATCCGTACATGATGTCGCAAGCCGATCAGGACAAACTCGCGGCGAATCCGCGCTGGTCGCCGGGTTACGCGTCGCCCTCGAGCGCGACGAATTCCGCTTACTACTTCACGAACAGCACGCGCGAAGCGGCGCGCGTCGTGTTCACGCATGGTCTGTGGCCGGCGGCGATGTCGATCTGGAGCCAGGGCATTGGCGGCGGCCAGGCCGCGCCATTGCTGGTGCGTATCGAAGACGCGCGCTGGGTCGACGGCAAGCTCTCCGCGGCAGGCCTCGAAGCGCTGCCGTTCGAACAGCTCGCGAAGAAGGCGCACGAACTCGGACTCGTGACCGGCGCGACCGTGCACGTGTTCAACCGGTGGCAGTGGACCGAAGCGGACTTCGAGATCGACGGCAGCATCGAGCGCTGGCCGCTCGACGGGCTCGCGGTGCGCTACGGCGACAGCGCGTCGGCCGATAAGCAGAAGACGCAGACCACGCCGAATCGCTATCGCGTGCTGGATCGTCAGCGTGTGTTCATTCCGCCGGTCCAGCGCAACAACGCGGCCGTGACGTACTACAGCGCGGTCGGCACGCTGGTCGAACTGTCGGTGCATGAAGCAAGCGGCAAGGTCGAGCTGCTCGCGCATCACTCGATCATGGAATGCGGCAATCAGATCTCGCCGCAACTCGTGTCCGGCCAGTTGCAAGGCGGTCTGGCGATGGGCATCGGCCACGCGCTGCATGAATATCTGCCGCTCTACGAAGACGGTCCCGGCAACGGCACGTGGAACTTCAATCGTTACCACTTGCCGCGCGCGACGGACGTCGCCGTCTGGACGCAGACCGGCGAAGTGCTGCCGCCGCTGACCGAAACCGATCCGCCGAAGGGCATCGCCGAAGTGGTGATGATTCCCGTGGTCGGCGCCATCGTGAACGGGATCGCGCACGCGATCGGGCATCGCTTTACCGACCTGCCGGTCACCCCGCAACGTATTCAGGAGGTGCTCGCATGACGGCCCCCAATCAAACCAACGCAAATGTCGCTAGTGGCGCGGTGAGCGCTGCTGCAGCAAGTGGCGCTTCCGCAAGCAGCGCTTACGCCGCCTCTGCAAGCGGTTCTTCTGCCACTCAGGCGAGCGGCGTCGCCGCGGCTTCGGCTGCCGTCGCTGCCAGCGCGCCTGCGGGTGCGTCCGCAGCCAGCGCGGTCGAGCGACCGCTGACGCAATTCCGCTCGATGCCGCTGTCGATCAAGGTGAACGGCGAGATCGTCGGCCCGACCGATGTGCCCGCCGGCCTGATGATGATCGACTACCTGCACGAGTATCTTCACTTGACCGGCTCGCGCCTCGGCTGCGGGCAGGGCGTTTGCCGCGCGTGTGTGGTGATCGTCGACAAACCGGACGGCACCAGCGAAGAAGTGCGCACCTGCATCACCGGCGCGAATTTTTTTCACGGCAAGTCCATTCGCACGATCGAAGGCCACGCGAAGCGCAACGAAGCTGGCGAGGTCGTCGAACTGGCACCGATCCAGCAGAAGTTTCTCGAGCACTTCAGTTTTCAGTGCGGCTATTGCACGCCGGGCTTCGTCAACGCGGCGACCGTGTTGATCGAACGCCTGAAGCGTCAGCCGGTCGCTAAAGACAAGGTCGAGGAAACCATTACCGAAGCGTTGAACGATCACATCTGCCGCTGCACGGGCTACGTGCGCTACTACGAAGCCGTGAAGGAAGTCGTGCTGACGACGCCGGGCCTCGTAAAGGACGCCGCACAATGAGGCGACCCATCACCTTGCGCCGCACGCTCTTGCTGCTCGGTACGGTGCTCACGCTGAGCGCGTGCGGCGGTAAGCACGACGACTCCGCCGCACTGGCCGCGGCCGCCGCATTGGGACCGCAAGCCACCGCCGCCGATCCACTCGCGCGCGGCCGCTACCTCGTCAAAGCCGCCGATTGCGCCGCCTGCCACACTGCGGCAGACGGCGCGCCGTTCGCCGGCGGCGTGAAGCTTGCTTCGCCGTTCGGCACCTTCTACGGCACGAACATCACGCCGGACAAGGACCACGGTATCGGCAACTGGAGCGCGGACGACCTGTACAAGGCCCTGCACGATGGCGTCGCGCCGGGCAAGCAGCTCTATCCGGCCATGCCGTACACGTCGTACCGCCGGCTGTCGCGCGCGGACAGCGATGCGATCTACGCGTACCTGATGGCGCAGAAGCCGGCCGCGGTGGCGAACCACGAGCCCGAACTGTCGTTCCCGTTCACGCTGCGTTTCGGCGTGCGTTTCTGGAACTGGATGTTCCTGGAAGACGCGTTGCCGGATGCGTCGACGGGACAGACGGCGCAGTGGAATCGCGGACGCTATCTGGCGAGCGCGCTCGGCCATTGCACCGAGTGTCATACGCCGCGCGGCACGTTCGGCCAGCTCGACGGTGCCAAGCCGTTGACCGGCGCGGCGCTCGGCCGGATCGCGGCGCCGGATATCACGCCGCATGGTCTCGCGGCTCGCGGCTGGACCGCGGCGGATTTGCAGACGTTCTTCGCCACCGGCATCGCGCCGCAGGGTTCGGCATTCGGCGAGATGTATCCCGTGGTGCATCTGAGCAGCCAGTACCTGACGCATGAGGACTTGCGCGCGATCTCGACCTACCTGCTCGGCGACCAGGCCCCCGCGCCGCAACCGCTGCAGCCGGTTTCCGCGGATGCCGCTCAGCTCGAAGCAGGGCGCAACGTGTATCTGGGCGTGTGCGCGGGCTGTCATGGATTGAACGGCGAGGGCAAGCCGCATGTTGCCGTGCCGATGCACGGCAATTCGACGCTGCGTCAAAGCGATGCCCACAATCTGATTGTGGCGATGCTCGACGGCATCGGCGCGCAGGATTTTCCGGGCCTCGAGCGGATGCAGGAGATGCCTGGCTTCGCCACGCAACTCAGCGATATGGAACTCGCGCAACTCGCCAATTATCTGCGTGCGACGTGGGGCGGCCAGCCTGCCGATGTGACGGCGGATGCGGTGAAAGCACTGCGTTGAACCTTTGATGTGCTTCCGGCGCCTACCGTCAGGGCGCTGTGCGCAGGCATTCGCAGAAACCGACGCCTCGGGTTGTTAAGGGCGTCGGTTTTTGCTTGCGCCGCTTCGGTCATCGTGCCTCCTCGTGATGTCGCGCAATGAACTCGCGCGCCATGGTCTGCTCAAATGGTATCGCGCCGCTACCGGCTTGCGGCGCGCCCTTACGTTTCCGCCGTAGGCAAGGCAGATTCCTTTCACGGAGACTTCATGAGCAATCGCGCGACGGAGATCCTTCCGCATCATAGTTACGTTTATTCGCTGGGCGCGCCGCTGGCCTGCGTGCAAGGCACGATCAGCAAGGTGTTCGCCAGCCCGGAAAATCACAACGGCGCCAATCACCAGCACTTCGTCATCAAGATCGACACTGTGGTGAAGTTCGAAGGCGGTACGGAAAATCTCGTGGGCACCGAGGTCTTCGTCGCCGTGCGGTTCGGCGACAACGAGGGCCTCGCGCATGAGATTCCCAACTTGCAGGCAGGCGAGCCGATCGAAGCCCAGGGCGAGTACATCCCCGACGCCAAAGCCTATCCCACCGAAGACAATCGCAATCCCGTTCTGCCGGTGCTGCACTTCACGCATCACCCGGTCGGTTACGTGAAATACCAGGGGCAGTATTACAGCTAGCCCTGTCCGGTCGCGCCGGACGGACGCCGTTCCGTCCGAGCGCCGCGACGACTCTCACTTCACACCCACGGTCGCCACCCGCTGACGATTCAAGTTTTCACGCCACTCTGCCGTTAATGCAAACGTTATCGCGCGTTTGCCGAGGTGGGGCCGCAGGTGCCTTTTGCATGAATTGCAAACGCGCACCCGATCCGCCGCAGTACACGAAACGCGGTCCTGCAACAACCGGAATTGCGACGGTCATGCGGATGCCTGACGGGCACGCGCCGCGCGTTCACGTTGCATGCGCAACGTTTTCCGCAATACCCAGCGTAAGGTTTGTATCAAAGTATGTGGCTCGACGCGTTTTGTATAAAACGCACTTTACAATTCCGCTTGAATTTTAATCGGCAATCTGGCCCTTTCCGCGGAAAATCGGCTGTTTCGGCGGGCGCCATGGGCGCGTCCAAGTGTTCGGCAGCTTGTGAAGGCGAGGGGTTGGATTGGTCGGCAAGGTGAGGGCGAGCGCCGCACGAGGCGGCTTTGTCGTGTCGCAGGGAAAGCAGCGCGCCGTGCGGGCGTGCGCATCGCTTGCGACAAGGCAACATCCAGCTCGCCAATGAACGAGGCAGGAGTCGAACAAGATGGGAAAGCGCTTCGACAGAACAATGATGGCGAGTCTGGCTGGCGTATGGGCCGCGCTGGCGGTCAGCGGTTGTGCGAATGTGGGCCAGCAGGGCGCGCAGACAGGCGCGGCAGCGGGCGCAGCGCTCGCGTCCGGTGCGCCGGCGGCAACCGCGCCGGCCTCCGATGCGACAGCGGTTGCACCGCCCGGCATCAATGCCGACGGGAGCGCGCTGCTCAAGAATTCGCCGCCGCTCGTGTATCGCGTCAAACGTGGCGACAGCCTGGCGCGCATCGCGCAGCATCATCATTGCAGCGTGAAGCAGTTGCAGGCGTGGAACGGATTGAAGGCGTCCTCGCGGTTGAAGTTGGGACAGGTCTTGCATGTCGCGTCGCCGGAAACGGTGCGGGCGGTGAATGCGGCCAATGCCGCCAATGCGGCAGCGAAAGCCGCGGCGGCGTCCGCATCGAGTGCTTCGGTCGCCGCGCGGCAGCCGGCGTTGGCGCCGGGCGCTACGCAGTTACCGTCGCAAGCCGCGCAGACCGCGCAAGCCCCGCAGTCGCCGGCGCCTAGCTCCGCTGAAGCACGCGAAGTGGCGCATCAAACCGCACGGCACGCGAACGGCGTAGCGCTGGCCTGGCCCGCGGGCGGACGGGTGGTCGAGGGATTCCAGCCGGGCGAAACACGCGGCATCGAAATCGGCGGCAGGCCGGGCGATCCGGTACGCGCCGCGGCCGACGGCAAGGTGATGTACGCCGGCACGGGCCTGAACAGCTACGGCAGTCTGATCATCGTCCAGCACAACAAGGACTTTCTGACCGCCTACTCGCACAACCGCAAGCTGCTGGTCAAAACCGGCGATATCGTCATGCAGGGGCAGCAGATCGCGGAGATGGGCGACGAAAAGAACTCGCGCGTTTCCGTGGGTTTCGAGTTGCGCCGCGACGGCAAACCGATCGATCCGATGCCGTACCTGCCCCAAGGACGCGGCTAGGCGCGCGCCTTCAATCCAGCCACAGCAGCGCCGCGGCGACGATCGCTTCCGGCGCGTCTTCCTGCATCAGATGGCCGGCTTTCGGCACCGCCTGAAAGCGCGCTTCCGGTATGGCCGCGGCCAGTTGACGGCCGCGCGCCAGTGGAATCCACTGGTCTTCTTCGCCCCACAGAATTTGCACCGGGCAACGTAGCTGCGCATAGCGCGCTTCGACCTCGTCGGTGTAGCGCTGATCCATTTGCGCAATCTGCCGGTAGAACGCGGCCTGGCCGGTTGCGCCGAGCCATGGCGTCACATAGGGCGCGAGTTCGTCGTCCGCAATCTCGCGCGCGATCGCGCCGCGCACATACGCTTTCACCACCGCCTCGTGAATGTACGGCGGCAGTCCGGCAACGCGTCGCCGTGATCGCGCACATGCCGCACGAACGGCGAACCCCATGGCGCGACCGCTACCGGATCGATCAGCGTGAGGCTGCGGTAGTCGCAGCCATCGATCAGATGCGCGCGTAATGAAGTCGCGCCGCCGAAATCGTGCGCGATCACGTCCGGGCTTGTCAGTTGCCAATGCGCGAGCAATTCCGCCAGCAAGGCGTTCTGCACGCCGAGCGAGACGTCCGCGCCGTCGCGCTGTTCGGATTGCCCGTAGCCGAGCAGATCGTAGTAATAGACGGTGCGTGTCTGGGCGAGATGCGGTGCAATGCGATGCCACACATATGAAGAAAACGGCGTGCCGTGAACCAGCACCAGCGGCGGACCATTGCCCGTCACGTTGAAACGCACGGTTTGATCGCGGAAGGCATAGCTTTCGGGGAGCGGCCAGATTTGCATGGCGATGAGCGTTGCAAGAAGGTCTGCCTACCTTAGCAGGGCTTCGTGAAGCATGCTGACCGGCTTTTCGTAGCTCCCGCTGAAGATCTCCCGCAGAAGCTCACCTTTGTTTTATTCAGCAAAGCCAGGCAAATTCAGCCATGACCAGATCGCGCACTCGTTTCAATCGCAAACGAGCGAGGCCGGCAACACGCACTCTTACGAATCGCGCATAAATTGGCCTGAAACAAGGCCTCGTTGCGTTGGACGTGTTCGAAAACCCTAGTAATCGCGACGACGGCGCACCCATGCCGTCATCGCGCAGACACGGCGCGATGGGTCGAAGCGCGCGTATTCAATGGTGAGGAAATTCGGGAGCCGAGGCGGGTGAACGCAACGCGCCACATGATCAGCGCGGCCCGAACTCGCACCACACGAGCGCAGAAGGCCGCGCGCAACCGGCTACTTCGATTCGTACCCGCGCAACAACTGCGACACCTGGCCATGGTGATGCAGGATCGCCGGATCGGCCTGCAACAGCGGCAGATAGCGTGGCAAAAAAGTATTGTTCGGCTGGTCGGGCGAGAAAAGTCCCGTCACCGCTTCGGCCGCGGCGATGCGGTCGGCGGCTTCGGCTTCCTTATCGTCGAGAATTTCGTCGACGTTCGCTATGACTGTCGAGAGCGCCGCGAGCCAGCGGAACCCCGACCCGTTGATGAGCACCTGCAGGAAAGCTGCCGGTGTGAC
Source organism: Paraburkholderia sp. BL27I4N3 (assembly GCF_003386115.1). Lineage (NCBI taxonomy): Bacteria > Pseudomonadati > Pseudomonadota > Betaproteobacteria > Burkholderiales > Burkholderiaceae > Paraburkholderia > Paraburkholderia sp. BL27I4N3. Next base: position 4,946,798 of record NZ_QREJ01000001.1, read on the forward strand.
CGGGCCAAATTCCTTTTCGTACACGGCACGTTCGTGATCGAGAATGGCTTTGTGCAGCGCCAACAGCGGCCGGCGAATGTCCGAGAGGAATTGAGTGCATTGCGAGTCGTCCATGTGTGCTGCTCCTTCGGATAGTCAGACCGGATCCATGCTAACAAAATCGCCCGGCATTGATTCAACTAGATTCACTGGCGTATAGAGGCCGATCATCAAGGCCGATGCGCGGATCGTTTGCCGTCGATTAAAAACACCTTTCAACCGCGCACTCAGCACCCGCGAAATGCATCGGGCTGACCGCAGTGTGCAGCCACGAGGCGAATTTTTTAATGCGCGTCTACAATTCGCCGGTCAGTATCGGCAGGTTCGCGCCCATGCATTTATCGCCGTTTTCAAGGACCGGAAAAACACCATGCGTATTAGTCCAGTTAGTCGAATAAACGCGGCGAGTCTTTATGTTTTGGTCTGACGTCTCTGTCTAAACAGCTTGATAAACAATAAACCCCACTCGGAGCCGCTCCATGACAACGCTGAATATCAATGGCCAGACGCACACCGTCGACGCGCCGCCCGACATGCCTCTCTTGTGGGTCTTGCGCGATATCGTCGGTCTGACCGGCACGAAGTTCGGTTGCGGCATTGCCCAATGCGGCGCGTGCACCGTGCACCTCGACGGCGTGGCGGTGCGCTCGTGCGTATTGCCGGCAGCGGCCGTCGGCGATAAAAAGATCACGACGATCGAAGCGGTGGGCAGCACGCCGGCCGGTCAGAAGGTGCAGCAGGCCTGGCGTCAACTGGACGTGGTGCAATGCGGCTACTGTCAGTCGGGGCAGGTCATGTCGGCGGCGTCGCTGCTGGCAGGCAACCCCAATCCTACCGATGCGGACATCGACGCCGCCATGGCCGGCAATATCTGCCGCTGTGGAACCTACAACCGTATCCGCGCGGCGATCAAGCAAGCCGCCAAGGGGGCTTGATATGTCCCAGGGATTGCTTGATTCGCAGAACGGCGCGCAAGCGTCGAAGGCCGGCGCGCGCGCCGCAGCTGGCTTTTCACGCCGCAGCTTTCTGAAGTTCGGCGTGACGGTCGGCGCGGCGGCGGGCGGCGGTCTGCTGCTCGGCTTCAGCATGCCGGCCGCTAGCCAGGATCAGAAGGCCGGCAAATCGGTGATCGGCGGCGACGGCGTAGAAACGCCGCAAAGCGGCGTGTTCGCACCGAACGCGTTCATCCAGATCGATACCGCGGGCAAGGTCACGCTCGTGATTCCCAAGGTCGAGATGGGCCAGGGCGTCTACACGTCGATTCCGATGCTCATCGCCGAAGAACTCGAAGTGCCGCTCGACACGATCACCATCGATCACGCGCCGCCGAACGAAAAGCTCTTTATGGATCCGCTGCTCGGCGGCCAGCTCACGGGCGGCTCGACCTCGATCCGCTACGCGTGGGAGCCGATGCGCAAAGCGGGCGCCACTGCGCGCACCATTCTGATCAGCGCGGCGGCGCAGCAATGGCAGGTCGATCCGGCAAGCTGCCATGCGCAGGCCGGACAGGTGATTCACGAGGCCAGCAAGCGCAGCATCGGTTACGGTCAGCTGGCGACGGCAGCTGCCGGTCTGCCCGTGCCGCCGAACGTCAAGCTCAAGGACCCGAAGGACTTCAAGCTGATTGGTACGGCGGTTAAGCGCCTCGATTCGCCGGAGAAGGTGGACGGCACCGCGATGTTCGGTCTCGACGTGCGCGTGCCCGACATGGTCTACGCGGCGATTGCGAACTGCCCGGTGTTCGGCGGCACGCTTGCCAGTGTCGACGACACCAACGCGAAGAAAATCCCTGGCGTGCGCCAGGTCATCAAGATCGACAACGCGGTCGCGGTGATCGGCGACCACACGTGGGCCGCCAAACGCGGCGTGCAGGCGCTCGTCATCAAATGGAACGAAGGAGCGGGCGCGAACCTGTCGATGAAGCAGATCGTCGACGAGCTCGCCGATGCCTCGCAGCGCGACGGCGCGGTGGCGCGTAAAGATGGCGACGTCGGCAATGCGTTCTCCAATGCGAAGACACGCGTCGACGCCGTGTATCAGCAGCCGTTTCTCGCGCACGCCACCATGGAGCCGATCAACTGCACGGTGCATGTGCGCCCCGACGGCTGCGAGGTCTGGCTCGGCTCGCAGGTGCCGACGCGTGTGGTGGATGCCGCCGCGGCGGTCACGGGTCTGCCCGCCGACAAGATCGTCGTGCACAACCATCTGATCGGCGGCGGCTTCGGCCGGCGGCTCGAGTTCGACATGGTCACGCAAGCCGTGAAGGTGGCCAGGCAGGTGTCGACGCCGGTGAAAGTGGTCTGGACACGCGAGGAAGACATTCAGCACGACATGTACCGCCCGTATTACTACGACAAGATTTCGGCCGGGCTCGACGCGAATGGCAAACCGGTCGCATGGCAGCACCGGATTGTCGGCTCCTCGATACTGGCGCGGTTCGCGCCGCCCGCGTTCAAGAACGGCATCGATCCAGACGCGGTCGAGGTCGCATCGGACTTGCCGTACGACTTGCCCAACCAGCTGATCGACTACGTTCGCCAGGAACCGCGCACGGTGCCCACCGCATTCTGGCGCGGCGTGGGACCGACGCGCGGGACCTTCGTGGTGGAGAGTTTCATCGACGAACTCGCGGCGCAGGCGAAAGTCGATCCGGTCAAATACCGTCAGGACCTGCTCGGCAAGACGCCGCGCGCGCTGAACGTGCTCAACGTCGCCACGCAAGCGGCGAACTGGGGCAGCGCGGTGCCCAAGGGCCAAGGGCGCGGCGTGTCGGTCATGCACGCGTTCGGCAGTTTCTTTGCGGTGGTGGTGGACGTCGCGGTGGAGCAGGGCGAGGTGGCGGTCAAGCACGTAACGTGTGCGGTCGATTGCGGCATGGTGGTCAATCCGAACACGGTCGAAGCGCAAGTGCAGGGCGGCATCATCTTCGGCATCACGGCGGCGCTCTACGGCGAGATCACGATCAAGGACGGCCGCGTCGAGCAGAACAATTTCACCGATTACCGGATGCTGCGGATCGATCAGACACCGCCTATCGATGTGCATATCGTGAAGAGCAGCGAGGCGCCCGGCGGCATCGGCGAACCCGGCACGGCGGCGCTCGCGCCCGCGCTGACCAACGCGATTTATGCGGCCACCGGCAAGCGGCTGCGGCAATTGCCGGTCGGCAGCCAACTGCAAACCGTCTGAACGGAGCCCGACATGAAAAACACACTGAAGGGTTTCGGCGCGGCGCTGTGCGTGGCACTGCCGTTGTTCGCGCAGACTCCGGCGCGAGCGGCGGATCAGGCGTTGGTGCAACGCGGCGCTTATCTGGCGAAGGTCGGCGATTGCGTCGCCTGTCATACGGCGCCGAAGGGCAAGCCCTTCGCGGGCGGCCTGCCGATGGCCACGCCGATGGGCCAGATCTACACCACCAACATCACGCCGGACCCGCAGACGGGCATTGGCGGCTATACGGAAGAGGACTTCGCGCGGGCGATGCGCGAAGGCGTGGCGAAAGACGGCCACAACCTCTATCCGGCGATGCCGTATCCGTCGTACGCCAAGGTCAACGACGACGACATGAAAGCGCTGTACGCGTATTTCATGAGCGGCGTGGCGCCGGTGCAGCAGGCGAATCGCGAGCCGGACATCAAGTGGCCGTTGAACATGCGCTGGCCGCTGAAGTTCTGGAACATGGTGTTCCTGGATAAAGGCGTCTATCAGGACAAGCCGGGCAAGGACGTCGCGTGGAATCGGGGCGCGTATCTGATTCAGGGGCTCGGACACTGCGGGTCGTGCCATACGCCGCGCGGCATCGCGTTCCAGGAAAAGGCGCTGGATGAAAGCGGCAGCGCGTTCCTGACCGGCGGCGTGCTCGACGGCTGGTTCGCGGCGAACCTCACCGGCGAGCAGAACGTCGGTCTGGGCCGCTGGAACGATCAGGACTTGCAGGCGTTTCTGAAGACCGGCGCGAATCGCCATGCCTCCGCATTCGGTTCGATGACCAGCGTGATCAACAACAGCACGCAGGGCATGAACGATACGGATATCGCGGCGATGTCGACGTATCTGAAGTCGCTGCCGCCGTCAGGGGGCAACGGTGCGCCGCCTTATAAGTACGATCCGCAGGCGACGAAGGTGTCGCTGAACCGTCCCGCGAACGATGCCGGTGCGCGCGTCTATACGGCGTATTGCATGCACTGCCACGGTGTCGATGGACGCGGCTTCGCGCCGATGCTCGCGCCGTTGTCCGGCAATCCGAACGTGCTGGAGAAGGATGCGTCGTCGTTGATCAACGTGACGTTGAACGGCACCGAGGACCTGGTGATCGGCGGCATTCCCGCGCCGTATCCGATGCCGAAGTACGCTCCGGTGCTGAACGACCAGCAGATCGCGGATGTGCTGACTTTCGTGCGCGCCGGATGGAACAACGGCGCGCCCGCGGTGACGGCGGACGACGTGGCGAAGTTGCGCAAGTCGACGCACGCGGCTCGTTAGTTCTGCGAGGGTGGCGAGAAAAATACGGCGACAGCCAGTGGTCAGTGGCGCGCGTGAGAATCGCGAGGCGACGCGGAGCGTGCAGTATTTGCTGGACGAGTTGGCGCTTGCCGCACGATATGACGCGAGTATCGTGCGGCTTTTGCTGAAGGGCGGGGCGTCGCATGGAACAAGAAGGGGACGTTCAATCAACACCGCGCCATTCCGGTCACCGACGTGGCATCGTGGATCAATGCAAACCTTACTTCGGGCCGCAGCGAGTAATCGTGAGTCCGACCGTCCAGGCAAACGGCATCCACGACAGCTTTCCCGAACACAAAGCCCGACCCCGGCGATGGGGAAGGGCTGCCGTATTCCGTACTGACTTCCACCGAATTCTGCTCGGCGAAGTCGGCGTGTGAAAGCAATGCAGCAGGTGGCCGAAGTTGGTTGTCAGCCCTCGCTGCTGCGGATAAGCCGTCGTTCATACAGCCATCCCGGGTCGTTTCTGCGCGAGAAATTGCAGCGACACATGGTGCGCGCGCTGCGGCAAACCGAAGACCACCGCATGCTCGCCAGGCGCCTCGTACGCGAAACGCCATGCCGTCGACGCAGACCGCGAGGCCCGGCGTCATGGAACGACTCACTGTCGGATCCGCGCGTAGATCGAACTGCCGATCGTCAGCGAAGTTGCCGCGGTCGACGCGAAACGGACCTCGTAGAGGTCGCGTCCAAAATTGCCCTGCACCTTGATCGACATGCCGCCGAGCGTATCACTCAGCGGCACGATCAGTTCATAGCGAAGATCATCGTTGCCGTACAGCACGTAGCCCGGGAGTTCGGCGAGTGTCGCGAAGAACGCACGGTGTTGCCCTTGACCATTGCGATCGAGATCGCGGCGACGGGATTCGACGGATCGCTGACGGCCTGCTGGATCATCTGTTGACCGAGCGCAATGGTCTGCTGATAGGGCGTCGACTGGATGTCGCCGTTGCCGCAGCCGGGCAGCACCGCCGCGAGCATCCCGGCGCCGGTGTAGCCGAGAAATTGCCGCCGGCCTACGCTGAAAGGAACCTCGTGACTGCGATCGCACTTGGTCACGGCATTCTATATGGCACGCCTTCGACTTGACAAAGCTCCTTGGTGCGACAGAGCCATACTGAACATTCCTCTCCGCACCCGGTAACGGAGCGCATGCGCAGTCACGGTGCCGTGATTATTTCTGTCGAGTTTCGTCGTGGAACTCGACGTCCTCGACCACGTTGTCGATATCCATGCGTTGTCCCGCACGCACGTGCACCTGTTGCTCGTGCGTTTGCTGTGCGCGCATTGCTTGCTCGCGAAGCTGTTTGCGCAGATCGCGCGTTTTCCACCAGACAAAACCGCCGATCAAAATGCCTGCTCCAAGCACCGCCGCCAACATCACAAGCGAAACGGCGAACCCCACGACGAGTAGGGCAGCGCCTGTCACCACGGCTAGTACCTTCGCCAATAGGCTCGGCGGACCAGGACGCATAGTTGCGCCACTCTGCTTGAGCCTTTCCTGATGCTTGTTGAATTCCATTGCATCTCCAATCGCGGTTTCCCGGGGCGGCTTCAAGGGTGAAGCGCAACCGCGAGATAAATGTTTAGAAGTTTGATCCTGATTTGCTGATACGAGGGTTGTGCCATTTGAACAAAGCCGTCCTGTTATCGCTCAGTATGCGCCCAAGTTCCGGGCGAGCGCCGCGAGGATGGTCTAACGTCGATCTGTGAGGGATCCGATGCACTTGCCGAGAGCGGTCAGGGGAACCGCGCTTATGCCAGCGTATCAAGCAAACATTCTTCGCCGCTGATTTCGAAAACGGGAAGCAGGTCGAATGGTTTGCCGGAGAAGGCAAGATGTCGGAGAGGTCGCAGAAGAATCACGATGCGCACCGGCAGAATGCCGACATGGATGCTTTGCACGTCGAGTAGGTAAGGCGCAAGTTTGCGCGTCTCAATGTCGGGGTTCGTGTAGAGATCGAACCGGGCCTTTAAACGTCCTGCATTTCGCGAGCGGAAGCCCGTCGCGATCGACCATCATGGTGTAAGCGGCGACCAACTCGGCGTTATCGTCCGCCCAACGGCGCGCCTCCGCCTCCTGGATTTCTTCGCGCACGCCGCGCTCGCTCGCCCACGAAAGATTAATAACCCACTGCTTGGCCCGCTCCAGCACCTCCGGCGGCAAGGTGACGTTGGTGGATTTACGCGGTCGAACTTCGAGTGCTTTACCCATGTGCGGCTTCATGTTGCATACCATGTGCATGGTGACGCACAAGCTCGATGGATCGCAAGGGCATTGGTTGGTGGCTGGTTATAAAAGGAAGCAATATGGCGCAGTCAGGCAGGGCGGTCCTGAGGTACGTCATGGGCGACGCATGCAAATTCGATCGGAAAAATGCCGGTGCAAGTATTTGATATTAAATGCGTTACGAAGCGTCGTTCGGCTCCAGCCGCAGCGCGCCCCATCCTAGCGGAGCAAACACACGGCCGCCGGCCAGTTCGACCAGTTCCACGAATTTCTCGAGTGACACGCCCGCGGCAATCCGAACCGGCGCGTTGCTGATGAAATTCTGCGTGCGCAGCCATGGCGCGTCACCTCGATTGATTTCGTTGACGCTGCGCGCATGGCTGTCGTAACCCGCGTCGGGCGGCAGCAGCGGCCCGTCAAATGCGACGGTCAGGATCTGCTGCGCCGCATCGTCATAAGGCGGGCCGGCGTGTTTTTCATAGGGCACACGCTCCCATCCGTCGCCCCACTGCTGAGCGAGCGGTATACGCGTGAAATACGCCCACGGCGCACGCACGAAACAGAGCCCGTAAGCGTGCCGCGCGCCGTCCAGATCGGTCGTGAGTCCCATGAAGTTCGCTCCTTGAGGTGTCGGTGAAGTGCGTGCTTCACATGTCATTCCCGGCGGCAAAAAGGCCGTGTTCCGGGGCGATCTGATCGGTGTCGATACATTGCACGTGCCAGTGGCCGGACATCAGGTCGCGGCCGCGTTCCGCGCACCACTGTGCACGTCCGGTCTCGCCCTCGAAAGGCCCGGCGCAAGCGTTAAGGTCGAGCCCTTCGAGCACGCAAACCGGCGCCGAGCCGTCCGGGCCGCACACGAGCGTATTGCCGCAATCTACGTGCAGCACGCCCCATTCGGGCAGGTCAAGGCCGTGGTGACCTTCGCGCGACCATTGCCGGATATCTTTGTCGAGCCACAGGATTGCAAATGCCATCGGATGGGCACGGTCGAACGTGTCAAGGTGGACTGTGAGGCGCATGGAGAGTTCTCCGTAACATGCAGTCGTGTTCCAGCGAATTGGACCGCGAAAGTCGTGACTTAAAGGATGGGTTATTGACTCAGAACCCATTCCACCAGCGTGCGCGCATCCTCTGCCGACAACGGGCCGCCGCGATCAGCGGGCAACGGCATCGCCATATCACCCCAATGCGCTTTGCCGCCGAGGCGTAGCTTGTGCTCAAGCATGAACTGGGCGTCGGGCACATTACGGTAGCGCTCGGCGATCTGCTCGAACGACGGCGCGAGGAACGGCGCATCGCGCGTGTGGCAAAACATGCAATGCTGCTGATCGACTAACGCGGTCGGCTCCGGCTCGGCGTGCGCGGTAGAGGCAGCCAGCACAAACACGGCACATGCCGCCAGACAGCTTCGGAATGGTGTGTTCAAGGCACGCGCTCCTTTGCAACGGAATAAGTTCAGTGTAGGAGCGGTGGCTTGCGTGCCGTTGACCTCGGTCAACCAGGACGCAAGCCCTGAATTTGACGTATCGCGCTTAGCTCCTATGCTGATGACAGACGGGTGTCGCACAGAACGGGCGGCCCCGAGAATGCGGTGCACGACGCGTAGGCGTGCAGAAACGCTGTCCCAGCCTCCCATCCTGCGCGACGAACCAGGTGCGGACATGAAGATTTATTTTCCTGAGGAACATCCGGAGTATTGCGCGCGTGATCTCGTCGTCGCGTTTCCGGCCGAGGTGGATGGTGCGCGTGTGCAGTGCGCGATTACCGCGGAGGCGCTAGAAGATCATTTCGGCGCCGTCTCGCTGCGCGAAGACGATTTGATCGCCGCATTCAATTCCAACCGGCATCCGATCGAACACGCAGCGAGGCGACTGCTTAACGAGATCGGCGCCAAGCCGGTGCTGATGCACAGCGGCTACTTCCGCTTTTGCGAGTGAATCCCATGCGACGGCGGAGCGCACGCCTCTTTCGATGCGTCACGCCGGCAGGAAGCCGGGTATTGGTCGCTCAGGCAAGTTCGAGGAGAATCATCCTATGCGTGCGATGCTATTTGACGGCAGTACGTCGTTTTTGCGTGAGCAGGAGTTGCCAGATCCCGTGCCCGGTGCCGGCCAGATCCTGATCGATATTCATGCGTGCGGCGTGTGCCGCACCGATCTTCATCTGGTTGACCACGAACTCGAGCATCCCAAACAGCCTGTCATTCCAGGTCACGAAATCGTCGGCACGGTAGCCGGGCTCGGCGTGGGCGTGACGGGGTTCGTCCTCGGAGACCGGGTGGGCGTGCCTTGGGTTGGCCACACGTGCGGGCATTGCCGCTACTGCCTGTCGGCGCGGGAAAATCTTTGCGACGATCCCGAATTTACCGGCTATACGATCGACGGCGGTTTCGCTGAGCGCACCATTGCCGACAGCCGCTACTGCTTTCATCTGCCGGAGCAGTACACCGACATCGAGGCGGCGCCGCTGCTATGCGCCGGCCTGATTGGCTATCGCACGTTGAGCATGGCGGGCGACGCGCAGCGCATCGGCATTTACGGTTTCGGCGCCGCGGCGCATATCGTCGCGCAGGTCGCGCGTCATCAGCAGCGCACGGTGTACGCGTTCACGCGCCCGGGCGATCACGCGGCCCAGCAACTCGCGCTGCGTCTCGGCGCGGCGTGGGTGGGCAGCAGTGCGGAGGCACCGCCCGAGGAACTCGATGCGGCTTTGCTTTTCGCACCGGTCGGTGCACTCATTCCGTTAGCATTGCAAGCGGTCGCGAAAGGTGGCGTGGTGGTCTGCGGCGGGATTCACATGAGCGACGTCCCGTCGTTTCCGTACGCGTTTCTGTGGGGCGAGCGGCGCGTGGTGTCGGTCGCGAATCTGACCCGCGATGACGGGCTGGCCTTCATGCGCATTGCGGGCGAGACGCGCCTCGAAATCAAAACGACGACTTATCGGCTGACGGAGGCCAATCAGGCCCTGAGCGATCTGCGCGATGGCAGGCTCACGGGTGCGGCAGTGCTCGCTGTCCGTTAGCGTGGCCGGGCCCGGCGGCCGGCATCGCCTTACGATCGCGGCGTTTGCGGCCGACGGCCGGGTCGCGAGCCGCGTCTATATTCAAACCCGCACAAGGCCTTCGTGATCGAGAATCCGGATGTCCTTGCCGTGCGTATCGAGCAGTCCGTCGCGCTGAAATTTAGAGAGCATCCGGCTGACCGTTTCGAGCTTGATTCCCAGATAGCTGCCGATTTCCTCGCGCGTCATGCGCAGGTGAAATTCCGCCGGCGAATATCCGCGCATTCTCAGGCGGTCCGACAGATTCAGCAGGAATGTCGCCACCCGCTGCTCGGCGGACATCGTGCCGAGCAACATCATCTGCGATGACTCGCGCACGATCTCGCCGCCCATCATGCGGTGCACGTGTTGCTGGACGGCTTTGACTTCGCGGCACATGGCTTCGAGAAGATGGAATGGGATGATGCAAACCTTGCTGTCTTCGAGTGCGACAGCATCGCAACTATGGTAGCCGGAGCAGACCCCGTCGAGGCCCAGCGAGTCGCCGGCGAGATGGAAGCCCGTGACCTGTTCGCGGCCGTCGCGATGCATGACAACGGTCTTGAACGAGCCCGCGCGTACGGCGTAGATGCTCTGAAACGAGTCGTTCGCACGGTAGATCGTTTCGCCCTGTTTGATGGTTCGCGACGGGCAAATAAGCGATTCGATCCTTTGCAATTCTTCGGCTGTCAGGCCGTGCGGCATGCAGATCAAGCGCATCGAGCAGGCCGTGCAGCGCAGTGCGCCCTTGCGCGGCGCACTTGCATTTGCCGATACTTGTCCGGAGGGTGGGGATCCTTGCGAACGGGCAAGCGCGGGCGAGATGGCGGGAGATGCGGCGACGTCAGACATGGTGTGCTCCTGATTGAAAGAGGGCGTGCGTGCGATGTTCGCCAGCGATCCGTTGGATCGTGTTTCGCGCGAGATCGAATTCGCCGGTCTTGTCGAAAAAGTAGTGGGCGCCGCCTATCAGGCATGCGCGCCGAAACCAGGTGCCGCAATGGTTCGTCAGCACCATGACAACCACATGCGGCATTCTTTGTGCAAGCAACCCGAGCAACTCCAGGCCGGTGCCGCCGCTTAGATGCAACTCCGTCACGACCAGATCAGCCATGCCCGCGCCGATGCCCGCGAATGCCGCGGCAGGCTCCTCGGCTTCGCCGACGATCTCCACGCCGTCGAGTGCGCCGAGCAGCGCGGCCAGGCGGCGCCGCACCAACACGGCATCGTCGACGAGAAACACACGCAGCGCGCGGCGGTCAGGGCTTGAGTTCATGGCTCGAAGTATCGGTCGCGCTGTCTCAAAATAAAATCGGCGCCGAATGAACTTCAAGTAGGCAAGCGGGAAGGTGTGTAGGGAGTTTCCTACACGATGGTCAGGCGGATTAGGAAGATGCTGAGTGCGCTGCGTATGTGTCGAGCTACAGATCAGAGGCGCGCGTTTTCCGGGTCACAGTGCGGCGGCACCCGCAAGCGGACGGCTGCGAAGGCGCTCAGATGTCGTCCTCTTCGTCGCCGACCAGTTTGTGGCGCATCGCATAGCGCACCAGCGCCGCTTCGTGCGGCATCTGCATTTTTTCGAGGATGCGCGTCTTGTACGTGCTGACGGTCTTGCTGCTCACACACAGTTCGGCCGCGATCTCGGTGATCGTTTGACCGGCTGCAATACGCTTCAGGACGTCGAATTCCCGATCCGACAGCCGTTGATGCGGCAGCAGATCGGTCGGTTCATTCAGGCTTTGCGCGAACCGTTCGGCCATCGCAAGGCTCACGTACACACCGCCGGCAGCGACCTTGGTCACGGCCGCCACCAGTTCGGCGCTCGCGCTTTCCTTCGTCAGGTATCCGGACGCGCCGGCTTTGAACGCGCGCACCGCGTATTGCTGCTCGGCGTGCATGGTCAGCACCAGGATGCGCAGCGTTGGCTTTTCCTCCTTGATCTGCTTGATTAACTCGACGCCGTTGCGGCCGGGCATGGACAGATCGAGCACCAGCACGTCGGCTGCCCGCTCGCGGATCAGCGCGATGGTGCTGACGCTATCGTTCGCTTCGCCGCTGACTTCGAAGCCGCTCGTGCTCTGCAGGATATGGCGCAGGCCGTCGCGCACCAGCGCGTGGTCGTCGGCAATCAGGACGCGCGTCATGTTTGTATCTCCTGCACTTGTACGGTCTCCACCGGAATGGTGACAGTCAACACAAAGCCTTTGCCGTGCGCGGTATGAATTTCGACCGCCCCGCCTAGCATGTGCGCGCGTTCGCGAACGCCGAGCAAGCCAAACGACTTGGCCGCCGGCTCCGCCGTGCGGTGCGCTCCCTGACCATTGTCGGCGATGCTGAGCTCGAAGGCCTGGTCTTTCGCCTGCAGATTGAGTGTAACCAGAGTGGCGTCGGCATGGCGCGCAACGTTTGTCAACGCCTCCTGCACGATCCGGAACAGCGCGGTGGCGCCTGCCGGGCTGAAGCGAGCGTCGCCGGTCTCGATTTGACGCTCCACGTCGATGCCGTAGCGGTTGGTGAAGTCGTTGGCGAGCCATTCGATCGCTGGAATGAGCCCGAGGTCGTCGAGCATGACCGGCCGCAGATCCGCCGCGATGCGGCGTACCGAGGCCACGGTGGTATCGATCAACCGGCGCATGCCTTGCAACTGGTCGAGCACCGCCGCGCCAGCCGAAGCAGCCAGCGCCAGCTCGACCGACGAGATATCCATTTTCAGCGCGGTGAGTTGCTGGCCAAGATCGTCGTGCAGTTCACGGGCGATGCGTGTTTTCTCGTCTTCGCGAATCTTCTGCAGATTGGCCGACAGTTCGCGCAGTTCCTCGCGCGCCTGACGTTGCGCGCGCTCCGCTTTGACGCGTTCCGTGATGTCGCGCAGCATCACCGTGTAGAGCCGCGTGTCGCCATCGCGAATCTGCGAGATGGAGGCCTCGAGCGGGAATTCCTCGCCGTTGGCGCGCAAGCCCGCCAGCACGCGTTGATTGCCCATCTGCCGGTCCGACACGCCCGTCACGCCGAATTGGGCGACATGCTGCGCGTGCGCCGCCCGAAACCGCTCCGGAATGAAGCGAGCGAGCGGGGCGCCTATCGCGTCCATGGCGGAGCAGCCAAAAATCTGTTCCGCCATGGGATTGAAGATGACCACGCGCTGCTGTTCGTCGATCGTAATGATCGCTTCCATCGACGAACGGATGATCGCCATCATGCGAGCCTCGTTCAAGGCGGACTGGCTAATGCCTGCATTTGTTTCGCTGTTTGCATGAGCGCCATTTCGATGCGTGCGCACGAGCACAAACGCGCTCGCGGCGAGGAGAAAAGCGGCGGCGACGCAGATGATCAGCACGGGATCGAACCAGCGCCGCGCGGCCAGCATGACGGCCAGTGTCACGACAAACACGGTCGCCGCTGCGAGAGCCGGCGACGCCGCAAACGAGCCGGACCGCCCGCGCAAAGCGGCAGTGCGGGAGGGGGGCGTGCTACCACTGACGGGCATGTGCGCCTCTTTGGAAAGGCTGCGAACAAGGATTGGTCGCGTTGCCCGCCGATGCCCATACGGCGGCGCGTCAGGCGGACACGTTGGTTCGGCGGCATCTGCCCCTGGCGAACCACTGATTTGCGTTCATTTTCCGTGAAACGCCCGCCACATGCCAGTGCCGCCAGTCGGCGTGCTCGTTGCGTGAGTGTGGGCGGCCACGTACCGGGCCGGTTCCGGCGCCAGTCAGTGCGACATCAGCACGGGCACGGTCATCGAGCGAAGAATCGTGCGCGTGGCGCCGCCCATCACCAGCTCGCGCCAGCGGGCGTGACCGTAGGCACCCATCACCAGCAGATCAGCGCCGCTGTCGGCCACCTGTGACAGCAGCACCTCGCCGACCGAGCCGCCCGGTCCGGTTTCGATGTCGGCGATTTCCACCTGCACGCCGTGCCGTGCGAGCACGGTGGCAATGTCCGCGCCGGGGATGCGAGCGCGCTCGAATTCGTGCACCCCGTTGACAGTAACAATCTTCGTGCTGCTCGCCGTGCGCATAAACGGCAGCGCGTCGTGCACGGCGCGTGTGGCTTCGCGGCTGCCGTCCCACGCGACCAGGACCCGCCCGCCTGCCGACCTTTCATTGCTTGCGTAAGGTACAAGCAACACCGGGCGGCCGCACGACAGAATGAGGTTTTCCGGAAAGAAGTCGCCGACATACGATTCCGGATCCTCCGGATTGTCCTGGCCTGCCACGATGAGGTCGGCGCAGCGGCCCGCACGCGGCACGGCGAGACTGGCGGGCTCGTCGATGGCGACCCATTCGCCCGGCACGTCGGCGCGCCGCAGTTCGGCGTGAAACAGCCGTTCGAGCGCCGCGCGCCGCTCCGCGCGCATCTCTTCATGCTGCCGGTAATACTCCGCAGTCCCGGCCATGACATAGAGGGAGCGAGGGTCCGGACTGAAGACGGCGAAGGCGCCGGTCAGATGTGCGCCGAACTGTTTGGCCAGACGCAGCCCGATTTCGAGACGCGGATGGGCGTTGGGGCTGGTGTCGAGGTGGACAACGATGGTTTTGTAGCTCATGGCATTCGCTCCTGGAAGGGACGGTGAAGCGCGGATAAGTGAGCTTGAGTCTAGGAACGATGGCGGCGGCCCCTTTGATGCAGATCAACGACGGCTGCGGCGCCGCGCGGCTTTTCGTCAGCGTGCTGAAACGCCATCTCACGCATGACGAAGCGCTGGAGCGGGCCTGCTGATGCCGCATGCCGTGTCTAGGCAGGGAGTAGCATCAGCACGGCGGCCGAGCCCATGACCACCGTCGCGATCGCGCCGAGCACGAGCAGCGGATAGGCGAAGTGGCCGCAGCGCACTCAGTGGCTGCGCAGCGCCGAAGCCGCGCCATACACCACGCGAGGGTCGTACTGGCCTTTGTACACCGCCGGAGCCGAGCGATTCAACCCAAGCAGCGTGTACACCGCGGTCTGCGCGGAGCGCACCGAATATTCGACAGTGAACACGACGTCGTTCGGCAACTCGCAAAACTGCCCGACGAACGCAAGATTCGCCCAACCCTCGGGTACCACTTCAGGCCTGTCGCCGCGTTTGCGCCGCAGGAACTGGCTGGTGATGAACGGCATCAGGCACGGAATGCAGATCGCGTCGTCGAGAATACGCGGCGCCTCCGCCTGAACGTGTAGATGACCGAGTAGCTCGATGATGATTTCGCGTCCCGTGCATTCGATCATTGGCTTGCCGACGAAATTGCCACGCCTGTCGACGAAGAGCCCATAGCCCCAGAACACCTCGACGTCCTTCGGCTGCCCTATGAAATGCGGCTGGTGCGGCAGGACGATCGAGGCGAGCCAATTCGATTCAGGAAACGTGATCAGGCCGCCTTCGCCTGGCACGTTGCCGGTCAGATCGCGGATCAGGCGGAACAATGTCGGATCGTGCAACGTTGCGGTGAAGGAGAGCCATTTCGATTCGTCGACGTGATCCGCGAAAACGGATGGGTGGCCAAATTCGGCGCGTCCCGCCGCGATCGTTTTCCAGAGCGCCCACGCGCCGCTACTGTCTTGATGATCGAGCACGGCAGCGCGGTTCGTGCCGCCGAGGCTCGAACCCGCCGTCATCGAACCGAGCGTGACGACGACCTTATCGGCTTCGCCCACCGGAACTTCAATGCGACGGTTGTCCTGTTCGCAGACAATACCCGCGACCCGGTTCAGTGCGCCGCTTTCGTCGTATCGCAGATCGATGACCCGCGTGTTGGCGCGAAATCGCACACCGCGTTCGTCGAGCCATTTGCGCAGCGGCCGCACCATCGAATCGTACTGGTTGTATACCGTGCGCATGATGCCGTGCAACTGGTTGAAGCCCGGCGTCATATGGGTGAAGCGCAGCAGGTAGCGCCGGAATTCGACGGCGCTATGCCATGGCTGGAAGGCGAACGTCGTGCACCACATGATCCAGAAATTGGTTTCGAAGAAGTCGGGCTCGAAGTGGTCGGCGATCCGGCTGTCGCCCAGTAGCGCTTCGGGTTCGAGAGAAAGACGGCCAAGCGTGAGCAGGTGCGTCTCCGCGAGTCCGTAAGGAGGCGCGTCTTCGCGCCGGCCGTTGCGCACGAGGCGCGCTTTCGAGGAAGTGCGAATCGTCTCGTTCCAGTCGAAGATTTCCTTGGTGACGCTGCTGCGGCCGTCGAGCGTGGGAATCGAATCGAACAGATCGTAGGTGCACAGATACTTGCTCTCGAGCATGCGGCCGCCACGCACGACGTAGCCTTCCTGCGGCGAGCCGGTGCCGTCGAGGCTGCCGCCCGGTTTGTCGAGTGCTTCGAAGATCGTGATCAGACAGCCGGGCACATCGGCGTCGCGAATCAGGAAGGCGGCGGTGGCCAACGACGCAATACCGCCTCCCACGAGATAGAAATGCCCGGGTGCGATGTTTTCTTCCCGGGCCCGATCCGCGACCGGATGCTTGGCGGGATATGCGGAATGATTCATGGTGGGATCCCCTGATAGCCGTGGAGGTGTTCCCCAGACCATACTCGCGCGGCAGGCACACCCGTTGAGTTGGATCAACGGAGCGCGACTGGACACGCCAGCGCAGTGCAACGCGGCCGCTTATGCGTTGCGCAACTCTTCCTGAACCGTCAAGGTCACCGCAAGCGACTCAGTCGCTGCGCCGGTCGGCAGTACCACGCGCCCATGCGTCTCGTTGATGATTTCCGCAGCCGACAGATAAAACGCCAGCAGCGCGGTCAGCATGCCCAGATACCCGCCGGCGTGATGCAGCCATTCCAGTCCGGTCCATTCGCTCGCGGCAAGCACGAAGAACGTGATCCACAGCGAGAGAAACACCAATTGCAGCACGCGCGCGGCGCGCCACGTCGCCACCCACATGTACAACGTAAACACGCCCCACAGAAACAGATACCAACCGATAAAGGCCGCCGGCACCGTGCCGTGCAGAAACAGCACGAACAGGGCAAGCGACCACCAGAACGCGCCGTAGCTGAGGAAAGCGGTCGCGCCGAAGGTGTTGCCGCGAGGAATTTCCATGAGTCCGGCGAGCGCCTGCGCGGTGCCGCCGTATGCGAAGGCGACGGCGAGCACCATCCCCATCGCATTGCCGCTGAACCAGCCGGCGTTGATCATGCTGAGCAGCCACGTCGTCAGGGCAAAACCGGCGAGGCCGAGTGAAGCGGGATTGGGAGCTTTGATGTTCATGATGACATCCTCCGTTCCATACAGGAACGCTGAAATTGGGGTTGCGCGCGCGTGCATGCCATGCACGCGCGGCTTCGAATTGCGTCGGAAGCAGGGCGGTGAGCACTTATCGCTTGCCTGTCAGGCGGCGTCTGCGAACTGGGAAATCACAGCCGGGTTTTCAACCGTCGACGTGTCCTGCACGATGGCTTCTCCTTTGGCCACGGAGCGCAACAGACGGCGCACGACCTTACCCGAGCGCGTCTTTGGCATCGCATCGCCGAAGCGGATGTCTTTCGGCTTGGCGATCGGGCCGATTTCCTTGCCCACCCATGCGCGCAATTCGTCGGCCACGCGCTTCGCATCGGCACCGCACGGACGCGTCGCCTTGAGTACCACGAACGCGACGATCGCTTCGCCGGCGGTCTCGTCGGGACGCCCGACCACCGCAGCCTCGGCGACCAGCGGATGCGCCGACAACGCCGATTCGATTTCCATTGTTCCGAGCCGATGTCCGGAAACGTTCAGCACGTCGTCGACACGGCCGGTGATGGTGAAGTAGCCCGTGTGGCGGTCGCGGATTGCGCCGTCGCCCGCAAGATACAGATTTCCGCCAAGCTCTTCGGGAAAGTAACCATGCCGGAAGCGCTCCGGATTACCCCAGATGGTCCTGATCATCGAAGGCCACGGCTTGCGGACGACGAGCACGCCGCCGTGTCCGTTTGGAACTTCATGCCCGGTCTCGTCGACGATCGCCGCGTCGATGCCGGGCATAGGCAGCGTGCATGAACCCGGCACGAGCGGAGTGACACCTGGCAGCGGTGAAATCATGTGCCCGCCGGTTTCTGTTTGCCAGAAAGTGTCGAGGACAGGACAACGCCCACCGCCGACATGCCGGGCATACCACGTCCACGCGCTCGGATTGATCGGCTCGCCGACCGTGCCGAGCAGACGCAGACTGCGCAGGTCGAAGCGGTCCGGATGTACCGAACGGTCGGCATCTGCGGACTTGATGAGCGAGCGGATAGCCGTCGGTGCCGTGTAGAAGATGCTGACCTTGTGGCGCTGGATCATGTTCCAGAAGCGTCCCGCGTTCGGATAGGTGGGCACGCCTTCGAAGATCACCTGGGTTGCGCCGACCGCGGTCGGTCCGTAGCAGATGTAGGTATGACCCGTGATCCAGCCGATGTCCGCCGTGCACCAGAACACGTCGGCGGGTTTGATATCGAAGGTCCACTTCATCGTCAGTGCGGCCCATAGCAGATAACCGCCGGTGCTATGTTGAACGCCTTTCGGCGTGCCCGTGGAGCCTGACGTATAAAGCACGAACAACGGATGCTCCGCGCCCACCCACTCGGGCTCGCAGGTGTTCGGCTGGCCCGCTTCGAGTTCGTGCAGCCATGCATCGCGGCCAGCTATCCATGGAATACGGCCGCCTGTGCGCCGGTAGATTGCCACCGTTTTGACGCTCTCCGTGCCGCCCATCGCGAGCGCTTCGTCGACGATCGTTTTGAGCGGCAATGTCTTCCCGCCGCGAACCTGCTCGTCAGCGGTAATGACGACGCACGCGCCGACATCGATCAGACGTTCGTGCAACGACCTGGCGGAAAAACCGCCGAACACCACCGAGTGCGGCGCGCCGATGCGGGCACACGCGAGCATCGCGACCACGCCTTCAACCGACATCGGCATGTAGATCACCACACGGTCGCCTTTCTTTACGCCGCGAGCACGCAACGCATTGGCGAGCCGGCAGACGCGGTGATAGAGCGCCTGATACGTGACATGCGTGACGTTGCCGTCGTCCGACTCGAACACGATCGCGGTTTTCTCCGCGAGCCCGTTGATCAGGTTGCGATCGAGGCAGTTGTAGGACGCATTCAGCTCGCCGTCTTCGAACCACTGATAAAACGGTGCGTTCGTGTCGTTCAGCACCTTCGTGAATGGGCGGCGCCAATCCAGATGTTCGCGGGCAAGACGCGCCCAGAACGCTTCGTGATCCTGCTCAGCCTCGGCAACGAGAGCGCGATAAGCCTCCATGCCGTCGATGCTGGCATGCCGGGCAAGCGGAATTTGCAGCGTGGTGGCGGTGGGCGGAAGGGTATCGATGGTAGACATAGTCTCCTCACATGAATCATGAAGGCGGCGCAGCGCGTAACGCTTCACCGATGAGAGTGGGCTCTTGCTGGCCATGGGGTGCGGGCGCCTGCTTTCCGTCGTTTGCAGGGCGGCGGCAAATCAGCGTGGGTGTAGGCCGACTATGACTGAGTCGCGGCCGGCTCCATTGATGCATATCAAGCAGGAAGCGGAGCGCTGTACTCGGTCATGGCAGGAGTCTGGCGTCCACCAGTCGTCGTGACTAACAGCGCGCTGCTCTCGCGACAGACGATGATCGACATCAAATCGCCCGCGGCGTCCTGGCCATACTTTTAAAGAGCAGGCGAGTGGTCTGCAACGACACGTCGTGCCGCTGACCGTGAAAATGGGCAGGCAGAAATGGAAAAGCGGCGGCCAACAGTTTGTGCGCTGCTGAAGGCGGTGTGGACATGAAGCAGAATTTGCGCGTTGCGGGTCTCGGCACTCGGCGGCGAAACGCGCGCTGCCTGGGCGCCAGCCGAACCTGTCAAGCTGGCGGCGTCTCGTCCGGACGAATCGCGCTGATTGGTACCTGGGCGGCGATCCTGAAACCCTTGCCGGGCGCGCTATCGATTGTCAGCGTGCCGCGCAGCAGGCGCACCCGCTCCCGCATGCCGAGCAAACCGAACGAGCCGCGCTTGCCAGCGTCTTCCACCGTGGTTCCGCAGCCATTGTCTGCGACATAAATCGTGCAGAGGTTGGCGTCGCTCGATATCTCAACCACTACTTCGCTTGCCTGCGCATGCCGCGCCACATTGGTCAGCGCTTCCTGCACGATGCGATAGAGGTTGGTGGCGGCGAACGACGTGAGGTCCGCGTCATCGATATTGATGCGCAGTGTGGCTGCCACTTTGAAGCGGTGCGAGAAATCGTCCACCATCCACTCGAGCGCCGCGCTGAAACCGAGATCGTCCAGCATGGGCGGCCGCAAATTGGCGGCGATGCGGCGCAACGAGGCCATCATGCTGTCGATCTGACGTTGCAGTTCGCCCGCCGCGGCGATTCCGGCTTGCTGATCGCTGCTGCTCGAGGCAAGGCGCGGCTCCAGAGCGGCGATGCCCATCTTGAGCGCGGTGAGTTGCTGGCCGAGATCGTCATGCAACTCGCGGGCAACGCGCCTTTGCTCGTCCTCGCGCACGAGTTGCATCTGCGCGGACATCTCGCTTGCGTGCTCGAGTTCGGCGAGTCGCATGCGCTCGGTCATATCACGGGTGACCTTGGCAAAACCCAGCAGGGCGCCAGACGAATCATGCACCGCCGTGATCGTGACGTCCGCCCAGAACCGCGAGCCGTCCCGCCGTACACGCCAGCCCTGGTCTTCGGCCCGGCCTTGCGTGGTTGCGAGGACCAGTTCGCGGCCCGGCTTGTCGGCGGCGACATCTTCAGGCGTATAGAAAATCGAGAAATGTCGGCCAATGATTTCGTCGGCCGCATAGCCCTTGATTTTGCGCGCGCCGCTGTTCCAGCTTGCCACGCGACCGGCCGGATCAAGCATGAAGATCGCGTAATCCTGCACCGCGTCTATCAGCAACTGATAGCGGTACTCGAGCGGTACGTCGGAATCGTTCTCCGCTCCGGCACTGCGCTTTGCATCGTTCCAGTTGAAGACCACCTGTATCTCCGGCAAAGGGTGTGATTTGCGGACGGTCGGTTCAATGCAGGATAGAGCAGACAAGCTACTCTACGCCGAATGATGCCGCTTCTGCCAACTGTTGTCAGCATGTTTCGCCCCAATGAACGCATCGCGAAACGGCCTGACGGACGGCGCAATGCGCACACGTTCGTGGCAAGCCGATTCGCGGTTGATTCAGGTCAAGCGGCTCCTGACAGCCGCGTCTACATTGAACGCACTGCCGCCGCGCCCATGTTCGCCGCGGCCTCGCGCCGCACGCGTGCGGACCGCTTCATCTAGTCAGGAGATCCATCATGGCAGACCGGTTCGTCACACCGTTCGACCTCTACCGCGCGAGTCTTTCGTTCGCGCTACAAATGCTGAGTTTCAGCCACGAAGCCCGGCAGCGGGCCTGCGAGTTCGAGATGCAGCGCGCCCGGCGCGATATGGCGGCGGCGCATGCCGTTCGCAATGCGGCCGCGGCCGCTGGTGACTGGAGCGAATTCGCGACGTCATATCAGGCCTCGGTGCGCGATTACCTGGCGACCACCGTGAACCTCTGGCAGCAGGGGCTGGGTTCGGCCGTGCAGGGGCAGCGCGGATTCAGCGAAGGCCTGTGCGAAGCGTTGGCGACCTGGCAATCGGCCTGGCGCGAGCAATGGCCGACGCATGTCCCTATGAGTCCGGTCATGCTGCCGTGGCAGGCGTGGCAGCAACAGACGCAAAGCGCGGTGGCGGGCATGCCTTACGGGCGGGCAGGCCGCGCTGGCGCCAGTCAAGTTACACCGTTCGACTTGGCGAGTCGGGGCGCATCGCCGGTCGCCAGTGGCGGGGAGAAGCAAGGGGAACCTCATGTCGGCTAAACGCCCCGCCCCGCGATGCGGGCCGCTTGATACATGTCAATCGGTGCCTCATAACCGAGCCTAAAGTCATTGATACAGCGTGCGTGATGCGATGAGCGAAGATCAGTGAACGCCCGGCATCGAAACGCGCTGGAATGCGCCCATCCCGGCCAGCAGGTTCTGCGTGGAGCAGCGCGGGGCGCGAGATGCAACGCCAGTTTGTATCAGTGATGTGATTCACCAAGTCAGGAGCATGACGATGAGCAACTTAACCCGATTTGATCCGTTTACGCTTGAGCCGATGTCGGAACTCTTCCAGGGGCTGTTCCGGCCGTTGCGCGGCACGGGCGGCGAACAGTCCCTTGCCGACATCAAGGTCGACGTGACCGAGAGCGATAGCGGTTACACCGTAAAAGCAGAGCTGCCGGGCGTCGAGAAAAAGGATATCGACGTGAAAATCGACGGCAACCTCGTTGCCATCAGCGCGAAAGTCGAACGGAATCAGGAAATGAAAGACGGCGAACGGGTGATTCGCCGGGAGCGGTATTCGGGCACCGTCAGCCGTGCGTTTTCATTGGCCAGCGAAGTCGATGAGAGTTCTGCCACTGCCGAATACAAGGACGGGGTGCTCTCTCTGACGCTGCCGAAGAAGGCGCCATCCGAACGCAAGCGCCTGCAGATCAACTGATCTTGCGTCGCGGGAGGCATGACAGCCTCATGCACCGCGCGACGCCGCATACCTATATGCCACTGAGGAGCACGCAATGAAGTCGGACATGGAATTGAAACGGCAGGTCGAAGACGAGCTGGCTTGGGATCCGGCGGTGAACGTCACGGACATTGGTGTCGAAGTGCATGATCGCGTCGTCACGCTGTCGGGCCATCCCGCGAGCTATGCCGAGAAGCTCGCGGCGGAAAAGGCCGCGCAACGGGTGGCGGGTGTAAAGGCAGTCGTCGTGGAGATGGATATCCGGCTGCTGCACACGGACGTGCGGACGGACGAAGAAATTGCCAATGCGGTTCGCACCATCCTGCACTGGACCGTGGGCTTGAGCGAAGAGGCGGTTAAGGTGCAGGTCGAGAAAGGCTGGGTGACGTTGCGCGGCGAGGTCGACTGTGCCTACCAGAGTCACGTTGCCACGCGCACGATTTCACAGATGCGTGGCGTAACAGGGGTCTCGAGCCTCATCCAGATAGGCGGCAATGCGGCGGCGCAAGATATCGGCGAACAGATCGGCAAAGCGCTGCAACGCCATGCGGAACGCGAGGCGAAGCATATCGACGTGAAGGTGCACGAGGGAACGGTTACGCTCACGGGCAAGGTCGACTCGACGGCGGAGCGCTCGGCCGTGCGCGGCGCGGCGTGGTCGGCGCCTGGTGTGCACGCGGTCGTCGACAACCTGACAGTGGGATGACACGTTCGCCTGCCGCAGTCGTTTCATTTCGACGACGTATCAAAGGAGCGACCCATGACGATTTCAGGTAACGTGAGCGATGGCGATTGGTCGGTCGCTGCAATGACGCATTGCACGGCGGGCGGCTTCGACTGTACGATCCAGCTTAGTCATCGCACGCCAGAGGGAATTTTCAAACATCGGTTCACGCACAGCAGTATTTTTCCGACGGAGCGCGAAGCCGTTCTGGCCGGTTTGCGCGAAGGTATGGATTGGGTTCAGCTCAAGATGTCGCATACCCTGTCGGTTCAGCCGCGCGACTGTCCCGCCGAGCCGGAGTGAGGTCAGCCGCGCGCGCCCTTGGTCCATCGCCGCATGCGTCCGCCTTTTCGCGTTCGACCGCGCGAACATCCATTCTCACGGCGTCCTTTTAATTCCTCCGCTCAGCCGCGCTTTCAAGGTGCAAGCCACCGGGAACGCACCCAGCTGAAATGGCCGCGGACCGGCGCCTCGGCCGAAGGTGAAGCCGGCGTCGAACCCACGAGACGGCTGTACCGGTATCAGGTTTCCTTAAGGTTAGGTCGTTAGCATCGCTTCTTTTGGGCGGTGTATTTTCCGGCGGTCGATTTGTGTGTTCTGGCCGTGCGCGCCGTCAATCCAATCAATTTCTGGTCGAATCGAGGAGCACGGATGGATAAGGTCTATGAAATGCGGCTTCCTGCATATGATGCAGTGGCGCGGACGCTGCACTGGCTAACGGCCGTCCTGATCGCGATGCAGTTTGTGATTGGCTGGACGATGCCCGATATCCATAAAGGCACGCAGCCCGTCGGCCTGATAGCCTGGCATCTCGGCGTCGGCTCGGCACTCATCGCTGTTATGGTGGTCAGGGTTCTCTGGCGATTGACCCATTGGCCAAGCCCGGAAGAGTTGCCGCCGTTGCTCAACATAGTCTCGCGCATCACGCATTTTCTGCTCTATGCGGCCTTGCTGGTTGTGCCGCTGCTCGGCTGGATCAACGCATCTTCGCGCGGCTGGACGATCCGCTTGCTGGGCCTCGTGCAATATCCGGCGCTGAGCGAGCCGGGCTCGGCTTTCGGCCACGAGATGGGTGATGTGCACGGCATCTTCGCATGGGTGCTCTTTGCACTCATTGTTCTGCATGTGGCCGCTGCACTATTCCATCGCTTCGTTCTGAAAGACCACGTGTTGCAACGGATGCTGCCCCAAGGAGGGCCGCCGCGCCATCCGGCGCGAAACCAGTGAAACAAGCCGCGTCGCGGGGCGCGTCGAAGACGAAGGTTGGCGCGTGCGCAAAGGCGGAAGCCGGTTATGGGCGAACGTTGTAATCACGGCGGTTTACGATGAAAGTGGCGACCTGCTGGGATTTGCGAAGATCACCCGTGATATGACAGAGAGGCGTCGGCTGGAAGACCTTGAGCGCGCGAGTGGCGCGTCGGCGCTCGTGCGACAGGCACGCGAGAAGAAGCAGAAGCGCATTGCACGCGAACTGCACGACGATCTGGGACAGCAGATCACTGCGCTCAAGATGACGCTCGCGCTCCACAAAACGGAACTGGCGCAGTTCGTTTCCGCAACGCGTCGCGCGCATCTGGGTTTAGTCCACGAGATGGCCAGCCAACTCGACGCGATGGCCACATCGATGCGGCGCATTGCCCCCGCTCTGCTTTAACGCGCTCCGTGATGTCGCACAGATGACGGTGTAAAGCCGGTTGTCGCCATCACGAGTCTGCGAGATCGACGCCTGGAGGGGAAATCCCGTCGGTGGCGCGCAAGCCGTAACGCACACGTTGCTTGCCCATCTCTTGGTCTGATACGCCGCTTCTGCCAACTGTTGTCAGCACGTTTCGCCCCAATGAACGCATCGCGAAACGGCCTGACGACGGCGCAAAGCGCACACGTTCGTGGCAAGCCGATTCGCGGTTGATTCAGGTCAACCGGCGCCTGACAGCCGCGTCTACATTGAACGCACTGTTGCCGCGCCCATGTTCGCCGCAACTTCGCGCTGCACGCATGCGGACGGCTTCATCAAGTCAGGAGATCCATCATGGCAGACCGATTCGTCACACCGTTCGATCTCTATCGCGCGAGTCCTTCGTTCGCGCTGCAAATGCTGAGGTTCAGTCACGAAACCCGGCAGCAAGCCTGCGATGCAAAGCAAGGGGAACCGCATGTCGGCTAAACGCGTTGCCTTTATTACTGGCGGCATGGGCGGTTTGGGCGCCGCGATCAGCCGACGTCTCCACGATGCCGGCATGGTGGTCGCCATGTCGCATTCCGAGCGCAACGATCATGTTGCCACCTGGCTTATGCAAGAACGCGAAGCCGGCCGCCATTTCGTCGCGTATGAGGCCGACGTGTCCAGCTTCGATTCGTGCGCGCATTGCGCGGAGCGGGTACTCGCTGAATTCGGCACGGTCGACATTCTGGTGAATAACGCGGGCGTCACCCGCGATTCGACTTTTGTGAAGATGAACAAGGAGGATTGGGACAAGGTGTTGCACACCGATCTCGATTCCATGTTCAACATGACCAAGCCACTGATCGGTGGGATGCTCGAACAGGAGTTCGGGCGGATTGTCAATATCAGCTCGGTGAACGGCTCGCGCGGCGCGTTCGGGCAAACCAATTATGCCGCGGCCAAGGCGGGCATCCACGGCTTCACGATGTCGCTCGCGCTCGAAGTGGCCAGACACGGCGTGACCGTGAACACGGTGTCGCCTGGCTACCTTGCCACGGCGATGACCGCGGCCGTCCCAAAGGATGTGATGGAATCGAAGATCCTGCCGCAGATCCCGGTGGGGCGCCTCGGTCGGCCGGGCGAGATCGCTGCCCTCGTGGCCTTCCTCTGTTCCGATGACGCCGGCTTTATCACCGGCGCGGATTTCCCGATCAACGGCGGCATGCATATGCGATAAAAACAACGCTCTGGCGACTGGCACACAAATTCTGCCGAGTCAGCGGCTTTGTAGCGCCTGAAGCATTCCGCGGCGCGCCGGCTACCGGTGTTTCACAAAGCCGTCGCGACAGCTTTGGCCAGTAATCGAGGCGGTCAAAACTTGCGATTGGCACTTCGGTATCGAGGCTCGCCGTTCGCTCCAATTCTTCGGCAGGAAGGGGTTTCTCGTTCGCCAGTTGCCGGATCAGCACGAGCGGGTCAGCGTCCGATTCCGATTTCGCACAAGAAGCGGCCGCACGCGCATGAAAATCGATTCTGGGCTCAGGACAAACGCGGACCGCCATGGTCCCTTGACCAAAGGCGTGCTTTCTGACCTGCCGCCCTGCCATGCGGGGCCGCTTGATACATGTCAATCGGCGCCTCATAACCGAGCCTAAAGTCGTTGATACAGCGTGCGTGATGCGATGAGCGAAGATCAGTGAACGCCCGGCTCTCCCTGACGCTGCCGAAGAAGGCGCCATCCGGACGCAAGCGCCTGCAGATCAACTGATCTGGCGAAAAGGCCGCGCGCGGCGCGGCGTCCCTTTAATTGCTCCGCTCAGCCGCGCTTTCAAGGTGCAAGCCACCCGGAACATACCCGGACCCTTCGAGATGATCCATGTCAAACGACATGGCGTCGTGCAGACCTAATCTCAAATGACGACGGGGGCTTGGCGCTTCCGGTACCGACGGCCGAGATGGGCGTCCCACGAATTAAATCATCCCAACTGTTCAGGAGGCTTACCATGCGCGCATCCGATGTCATGACCAGCAACGTTATATCCGTTACACCCGAGATGACCGTGCGAGAGGTCGCTAGAATTTTTGTCGACAACGGCATTAGCGGCGCGCCGGTTGTGGATGCCGACGGCCATGTCGCCGGCATGATCAGCGAAGGCGATCTGCTGCGCCGTACCGAAATCGGCACCGACGAGCGCACGCGAACCTCGTGGCTCGATTTCTGGTCCGCGAGCCAGGAGGCTCGGGATTACATCAAAACCCATGCGGTGAAAGTTCGCGATGTGATGACCACCGACGTGGTGACCGTTCAGCCCGAAACGCAACTCGGTGAAGTCGCCGGCATCCTCGAAACGCGGCGCATTAAGCGTGTGCCTGTGACGAGTGCTGGGCGGCTCGTGGGAATCGTGAGCCGGGCCAATCTAGTCCAAGCGCTGGCGAGCGTACCGGATGAACCGGCATCGGATGTGACGCTCTCCGACGGCGAGATCCGCGCGATGTTGATGGGCGAACTCGCGGGTCGCAAGTGGAGCTTCGCCGGACGCAATATCGTCGTCACAGACGGAGTCGTGCATCTGTGGGGCATCTTCCATTCGTTGGAAGCCGTCGAGGCGGTTCGTGTGGCGGCGCAAACCATACCCGGTGTCAAGCGCGTGGAGGATCACACCGAGCCTTATCCGGTCATGCCGGGCATCTAGCGGACGGCGGCCGAAACGGTTCGGCATCCAACTTTGGAGGTGTGATGGCTCAGCTATCAACATCGGCGGGAAGGTGTGGGTGATGGACCCGGCAGTGCAGACCATTGCGAGCAGCATCGGTATGCCGGCTTACATGCTCGATGCCGTGCGCAGCACTGACGGCGTGAAATATGCCGTGCCGCTGTACTCCGGCTCGGCGCTGGTCAAGCTGCGCGACGGCACTTATCAGGCGGTGAGCGTGATCGGGCTGGAACGACGCGAGCCTGTTTGGCTGGCCGATCATGAAGCAGGGCAAGATCGAAGACATTTACGCCGAGAACGGTTTCATTGCGATTGACGATGCCGAGTTCGTCAAACTGAAGAACCCCACGCTCGGCACCGATTTCGAACTGAACGACCACCACCTGCCGGTAAGAGGCGCGGGTCTGATAGGACGTGGTGTAGCGGGTTGTCGGGATATAGCTCACCGCGCGCTGCCGTCCGGTGAAGCGGCTCATGAGGGGCGACGCATGCCATGCGGAGAGGTCATGAGTGGGACACTCGCACTGTGTTGCGGTGACCGTTTCGCCTCAGGGGTTGTCCTCGCCGGCGAAGATGCCATGTGACGGTTGCACATCATCGCGATCGATACACTGCGCGTGCGAGTGGCCGGTCATGGTACGCGGTATTGAGTTACGGTCGCGCGAGTGATGCAAGCGACGATCGGCGGTCTGCGGGTCTTCCCGCTACGACAATACGTCGGCGAGCGGACGCCGCGGCGAATGGGGCGCCTGTCCGCCGCGGCCGACGCGTATCAGCAGTTGCGGCATGCCGTCCAGATTCAGGGTGGTGCGCAGTCGCTCGCGCAGCGGCGTCAATTCGATCGGCTGATTCAGATAGGACGCCGTCATGCCGGCTCCGGCAGCAGTCAATAGCACCCGCTCGAGCGCCTGGCCGGCTGCGAACCACGCGGAAGCGTCGTCGGTTCCGGTGGCAATGCATAGGAGTAACGGCGAGCCGACGGCCAGCGCGTGATGCGCCGCGGCCATGCCGCCACCCACGTCGAACGTGCGAATCACCGAGCTGACGAGCGGCACCGCGAGATCGAGCAAAGCGCGCATGCCGGCGGACAGCGCGGGCATGCCGTCTTGACTGCGCCGCGGATGCACCCAGCTGGCGAGCTCGCGGCGAAAGCGCGGATCCTTGAACTGCGCCCGATCGGCTTCCCCGATCAGCGCGGCGACATCTTCGCGGCTGGCGCCGCTTTCGATGCAGACAACGTCACAGCCTTCAGCCGCGCCAGCCTCCACGACCCGTCGTTGGAATTCGGAAGGCACGGGTTCGTCGACGAAGATCTCGCGAGTTGTGACGCGCTGCGGGATCGCGTCGAAGAGCGGGACGAGGCTAGTGTCGCAACGGCCCTCGCGCAAAATGCGCAGATGCGCCAGCACGTCCACGTCGGCCGGCGCGGGAAACGGCGTGATGGCGTAAGCCAGCCGGAAGTAGCTTAATGCGACGCGCAGATTGAACAGTGCCGCGCCACAGCTGATGATCAGTTCGCGATCGAACGGATCGACGACCGGCAACGCTCGCGTGCGGTCGGCACAGAGTGTCACGCAGCCGCCGTCGACGATGAAATGCCAGGGCTGCGTATTGTGGGTGGACGGCGCCAGCACCGCATAGTGAAGCGCAAAGCGCAATTTTTCTTCAACGCCGGCATGCTCATCGAACTGCCGTGCGTCGACGGACCATGCCGTCGGCTGGGGAATCGCGGTCATTCAGGTCTCCTTCACGCGTGTCCGGAGTACTGCGGGAGGTCATGGATTGAAGTATCGGGCGCACTATCTCAGAATAAAATCGGC
The DNA here is from genome assembly GCF_003386115.1 of Paraburkholderia sp. BL27I4N3. Taxonomy (NCBI): domain Bacteria; kingdom Pseudomonadati; phylum Pseudomonadota; class Betaproteobacteria; order Burkholderiales; family Burkholderiaceae; genus Paraburkholderia; species Paraburkholderia sp. BL27I4N3. Next base: position 4,976,005 of record NZ_QREJ01000001.1, read on the forward strand.
GGTGAACGAACTTCAGGTAGGCGGACACGAACACGTGTAGGGGGTTTCCTACGAGCAACATTGATGAGGACGCGCGTCTTATAAGTGCTTACCGTCTTGGACAGACAACTCGCGGGCAATGTCGATGAGCGTTTGTCCTGCTGCGATGCGGCGGACACGTTCAATTTGTGATCCGACAGGCGCTGGGACAGGAAGGGGGCGCTTGATCTTCATCAAGCGAATTCTGGGTCGCGACTGCAGACTGAAGCTCTGATCGCCTGTTGGTCGCGGCCGTGCGCAGCGAGGCGAGTTCTGGGAGAAAGCCATGTACAAACGGATTCTCGTTGCAATCGACGGTAGTCAAGCCGCTCAACGCGCGCTCGAAGAAGCCTTGAAAATCGCTGAAGCGGCGCAGGCGACTGTGACTGCCGTGTTCGTGGCCGAACATGTCGCGCAAATGGTCGATATGAGCACCGGACTCCTTGACGAGCAGGCTCGCACGACAGCATCTGCCGAGGCCGCCATGGCCACGCTGGAAGACGCCCGAGCGTTGCTCCAGCAGCGCAAGGTGCGTGGTTTGACACGCATCATCGACGCCTACGGCGAGGATATTGCCAGCGTGCTTTGCCGTGTCGCCGACGAGTGCGAGGCCGATCTGCTGGTGGTGGGCACACATGGACGGCATGGGATCGGGCGCCTGTTGCTGGGCAGCGTGGCCGAGGCGCTCCTGCGGCGCGCCAGTGTGCCGGTTCTCGTGGTTCGGCGCGCGCATGACATCGACGAAATCCCGTCGAGCCTTTGAAGAAACCGGGCGGAGATGCCGAAAAAAAGAAACGCCCGGCAAGCAGGCGCTTTAAAACTACGCGAGGGCTCTTTCCACGTAATTTCCGGGATTCCCACAAGTCCTGAGGCGTCGGTTCAATGCGACATCAGCACAGGCACGGTCATCGACTGAAGCATGGTTTGTGTCACACCGCCGAGCAGCCGTTCCTGAACCCGCGTATGACCGTACGCGCCCATCACAACCAGATCGATATGCCGGTCGGTCAGCATGTTCAGCAGCAGTGCGCCCGCGGAGACGCCGGCCACCCGGGGTGCCGTTGCAAATCCGGCCTGGATGTTGTGCCGTTCCAGCCATGCGGCGACGTCGATGCCGGCAGGTTCGCCGCTGGCCGGGCTCGTTTGCACGGTCACCACGGTGACAAACTTCGCATGTCTGATAACCGGCAGCGCGTCAGCGAGGGCACGCGCGCTCTCGCGGCTGCCGTCCCAGGCAACCAGCACGTTTTCCGCGAACGTATGAACGGCGCCTGCATAAGGCAGCACGATGGCGGGCCGGCCTGAACTCATCACCACATCCTCGACAAAATGCCGGGCTATGTAAGATGAAGGGTCTTCTGGATCGCGCTCGCCCAGAATCAGCAGATCCGCATGGCGTGCGTGCAGGACCGCCGAGTCAGCCGCTGGGCCGGCCGGCGCACGCCATTCCACGCTACTCAGGCCGGCCCGCCCGGCCGCCGCGAGAAAGTGTGCCTGTGCGCTTTTGAGATTTGTGTCGCGTTGCGCTTCCTGCGTAGCGATCCATACACCTTCGCCGTGAAGAAAGATCGGCCGCGTCAGTTCCTGACACACTACGTAAAGGCCGATCAGATGTGCATCGTACCGGCGGGCCAATTCGAGCGCGAATTCGGTGCGCGCGGCGCTGTGGGTGCTGTCGTCCACATGGACAAGGAGAGTTTTGCAGGTCATGATAGTTCCTTGACGGCCTCGTTCGCAACTCGCGGGACGCCTGTCGCCGGTAGCGCGCAATGCGCGGAGATCATCAGCACCGCGCACTCGGCGACGCGTAGAAAGTGCTCGGCGACGCTGCCGAGCATCAGTCGCTGGAAACCGCGCCGGCCGTGCGTCCCCATCACCACCAGGTCGGCCCTGAAGTCGCTGGCCGCTCGCTGTATGCAACGTGCAACGTCGTCAGCGACCGGGTCGGCTTCCATGAGACGCGGCGTGCCCTGTACGCCGGCCTTGCGCATACGCGCGACGGCGCCGTCGATCACATGGGTGCCTTCTTCCGCGATCGCATTGCGAATATAAGATGGGTCGTAGGCGGGCACGTCATAGGCCATCAGCGGGACATTCACCACGAAAAGCGGCTGCAATTGCGCGTTGGCGTCGTGCGCCAGTTGCAATGCCGAGTCGAGCGCACGCTCCGAGGTGTCACTGCCGTCGAGGGCAACCAGAATCCGTTGGTACATGGCGAACTCTCCTTCATGGCGCGCTGCGGAGTTCCGCGCGCAGTTGTTCGTGCGACGCGTAGTATTCGGTGGTTCCGGCCATTACATAGAACGAACGCGAAGCGGGCGCGAACACGGCAAACACGTTGCTCAGATCGGCGTCGAACTGCCTGGCGAGCCGCAGGGCGAGTTCACGCCAGGGATGCGCTCGCTGACTCATATCCAGATGAACGACGATTGTCTTGTCGGTTATCGCAATGTTCCGGAAGTGGGTGAGCGGCGTATGGACGCGTGATCTGAGTCTAGGAGCCGCGTAGTCGGCGGCGTTGATTCAGATCAACGGCGTGTTAGAGCACGAGGCGACGGCCGACGCAAGCCAGCCTGATGAGCGCGAAGCGCGTTCAGCCGCCAGCTTGGCGAGCGCCGCGGAAGCGAGGCGAGCATGAGCGCTGTTCGCGCGGCTGGTCACAATGATCGGCAAGCGGGCGCCGAGCACAAGGCCCGCTGCATCGGCGCCTGCGAAGTGCACCAGTTGCTTTGCGAGCATGTTGCCCGCATCCAGACCCGCAACCAGCAGGATATCCGCCTGACCTGCGACGGGCGAATTGATCTGTCTGGTTTTCGCTGCCGCGAAACTGATGGCATTGTCGAAAGCCAGGGGGCCATCGACCAGAGCACCGGTGATCTGGCCGCGTGCTGCCATGACGGTGAGGGCGGCTGCGTCGAGCGTGGTCGGCATGTTGGCGTTCACGGTTTCCACGGCGGCAAGCACCGCGACCCGCGGCAACTCAACGCCGAGGACATGCAGCAGGTCGATCGCGTTCTGGCAGATGTCGCGCTTATCCCCTGCCGCAATGCGGGTGGCTGGCCGGGGTGCCGACGGGGCTCGCAAATGAATCCGCTAGATTCTTCATGACGCGTTGATCAGGACACTTCGGGCGGCCTGGCCAGTTGATCGGGATCAGCCGCTTCGACGTTGGACATGGCGGTGGCCGCGCACGGATGAATGCCTGTCACTGCATTCGAGCCAGGGAGCTCGACGGCTTCGAGGTGGATGGGTACCTCGCAGCGCCAGTGCAGCGATTCATCGAGATGGCGCCGTAGCGCATCGGCCGAAGCCGGTTCGCCGTGCGTCAGGAACACGCGCTTTGGCGCGACGGCGATGGAACGAAGCCAATCCGTCAATTCCCGATAGTCGGCGTGGGCGGACAGCGATGAAAGCGAAACGACCGAGGCGCGCACCGGCACATAGTCGCCGTGGATCTTGATGGCAGGCACGTGACCGGCAAGCGCCGCCCCACGCGTGCCGGCCGCCTGATAGCCGACCAGCGCGATGGTGTTGCGGCTATCGGGCGCGAACGTCTTCAGGTGATGCACGACTCGTCCGCCCGTCGCCATGCCGCTGCCGGCGATCACCACCATTGGGCCGCGCCGCGCGGACACGGCTTTGGATTCGTCGACGGTGCGCACCATCTCAGCCGCGTGGCCGATCGCATTGGCTTCGGTCATGCTCAGGCGGTGTTCGCCCACGTGATGCCGGTAAAGCTGTGTGACGCTGGATGCCATCGGACTGTCGAGATAGACCGGCACGTTGGCCATCCGCCCGCTCGCCTTCAACTGCGCGATGTAATGAAGAATGGTTTGCGCGCGGCCAACCGCGAAACTTGGGATCACCACCACACCGTCTTGCGCGAAGGTGCGTTCGAAGACTTCCGCCAGTTGCGTCGCGGGGTCGGCGGCTGCGTGCACACGATCTCCGTACGTCGACTCCAACACGAGATAGTCAGCGTGTGCGAGCGGCATGGGCGGACGCATGATTGGATCGTTCGGCCGGCCAACGTCGCCGGAGAAGGCGATCACCTTGCCTTCCATGCACAGCACGACGCTTGCGGCGCCCAGAATGTGCCCGGCCGGCAGCAGCCGGAAGCACGCGTGGTCGTTCAGTTGCTTCGGTAAGTCGAATTCGCGTGGCACCAGCAGGCGAAGCGCGTTTTCCGCGTCTTCGAGGGTATAAAGCGGCAGTGCCGGGCGATGCTTCGAGAATCCGTGCCGGTTGGCGAAGCTAGCTTCTTCTTCCTGGAGCCTGGCGCTGTCGCGCAACATCACCTCGCAGAGGTCACGCGTGCCGCGCGTGCAATAGACCGCTCCGCGATAACCCAGCCGCGCGAGAATTGGCAGGTAGCCGCTATGATCCAGGTGGGCATGCGTGAGGATCACGGCGTCCAGCGTCTCCACGGGAACCGGAAAGGCTTCCCAGTTACGCAGACGCAGATTCTTTGTGCCCTGAAAGAGTCCACAGTCGATCAGCACGCGTAAACCCGCACCCTCCAGCAGATACCTCGAGCCAGTGACGGTTTCCGCCGCGCCCAAAAAAGTCAGCTTCATTTTCCTCACCTCTTCTGACGGATGGACTGCACGTTTGTCACGCCGCCGCGCGTTGGGCAAAGTTGTTGCTCAGCGCCTCTGCGAAACGTTTGAAGGCGTGTAGCGAGCCCACGACGCTTTGATATTTCTCGCGGCCGATTTGCCCGTCCAGTGTGATCAGCATTCCGGCCTCACGGGCCAGCGCGAGGATCTCGAGTTCGCTCGCGGCGTTGCAGTTGCGCTGCAGTTGCGCGGCCGGCGCCGTGGCGCCGGCGCAAGAAGCATTGTTCGACATGGCCGTCTCCTTGAATGTCCACCTCGGCGCGCTCATTGGCGGCATCGCGAGCGCGATTGATTGCTGCTGTCTCGAAATTGAGTATTGGTCAGGGCAAGGCGGATAGAAATCAGTTGACGCTGAGCTTTGCGTAGGGCGGCCTACGTTGATGTCAGGAATTTCCTACAGGCAACGGCGCAGTGATGATGGGCAGGGTGGACGCTTGATGTGGATCATGAGAATTCCCCAAACCGCACCTATGCTCGGGGCATGCACTGCGAATCCCGCAGGTGAATGCATGGCGGCGCGTGGTAGGGAGATCGAAATGTCCGAAGCAAAAGTTCTTGTCGTCTATTACTCGCGCACCGGCACCACGCGCTCGCTCGCGTCGGGGTTGGCGAAGATGCTGGGCGCCGATCTGGAGGAGATCTGCGACTGCAGCAATCGCGAAGGGCCCGGTGGCTATCTGCGCTCTCTCCTCGATGCTATCCGTAGGCGGCAAGTGGAGATCGTGCCGGCAGGGCTGGATGTCTCGGCTTACGACCTGGTGGTCATCGGCTCGCCGGTGTGGGCGGGGTCGGTGTCGGCCCCGGTGCGTTCATACCTCATGGAGAATCGAGCGCGGTTGCCGCAGGTGGCGTTCTTTTGCAGCTTCGGCGGGCGGGGCGCCGACAAAGCGCTGCGTGAAATGCAGCAGATTGTGGGCAAGCCAGCCGTCGCCGAATGCAAGGTCACTGCGAACGAGGCACTTCACGGTGTACACCCCGCCCTTGCCGTGTTTGGCAGTGACCTCAAGCGCCACATCGCCAGATCGCGGAATCTCGAATGGGCATGCTGATTCGCCGGGGATGAGCGGACGTGGGAAATAGATTGGTCCTTGCCGTAATGATCGCCGGTTTCGCGGCGTGCACCACCGATGCTCGCCTTGCCGCGCTCCGCGATACGGAAATTCAGCTCGGCGAAGCGCGCGCCCATGCGTCGGTGGAATGTTCCACGCGCGCAGATTGCGATCGTCTTTGGGCCCTGACCAGGACGTACGTTGCACAGCGTTCAGTGACGCCGATCCGCCACGCCGACGAAGCGGTGATCGAAACAGCCGAGCCGCACATGTTTGGCGCGGTCTATGTGTGGGCGGCGCGGACGACCGATGAAACAGGAGCCTCGACGATCAGCCTCAAGGGTATGTGCCGGGGTATGTATCGCGCAGATGGCAGCCCCGGCTGGCTGTACAAAAGTTGCGCCGAGCAGATCCGTGCGGTGGAAATGAATTTCCGCGCATTCATTGGCGCGTCGTGACGATGGGCAAAGACGGCCCAGCCTCCTGACTGCGGACCGCGAGTCATCATGTGCGATACGTTTGATAAAGGTCATTTTTCCGGGCCGATAGCGGCGTTACTTTTCGACTGTTCAAGCTGCCACGGGATCCCTATGTCGAGTCATCCAGCAGCAGATCCAAAAGCAGGACAGCCGGCCGGAAACGAGGGCTGGGTCGTCGCCGTGCGAGGCGCGGTCGTCGACGTCAGGTTTGCGGACGGTCCGCTTCCTCCAATCGACGACGCACTCCTGATCCTATCGGACGATTCGCCGCGGAAAACGAAGCCCGCGTGCGCGCAATGATGGCTGCGCGCGCCAATGTGAAGGACACGCTCGACGAACTGACGCAACGGCACCGGCAGGTCCGTCAGGACAAAATCACGGCTGACATCGTCGAATTGGCGGCGAGTGCCGAGACTGCCGTTTGAGCGGACGCGTAGTTGATATCTTGACGCAAGTCAATTAGCTCAGGCCGTTCGCGCCGATGATCTAAACGTCCGGGCGGAGTTTTCATATCGTGATGGCAGCAATGCGGCCGCGGCAGACGATTTCACAGCGAGTTGCGCGACAAGGTGTTACGCCAGGGAGAAGGCAAATGGGAGTTGGCATGCAAATCGTCTATCTCGGCTTCGTGGGAACGTCGCAAATCGAAGCCGAGGCGGCGTCGCAATTGATTCGTCTGCAACGTTTCGGCAAGTCCATTGCGGGCTGCCACCTGGCGGTCGAAGCCGTCCGCGTGACACCGGACGGCTGCCGGAACGGTGCCCATGTCGGTGAAGCGCCCACACCGCTGTTCGACGCCCGGCTCGACCTGATCATGCGCGATGGCGAACTGGTCCCGGTCAGACATTGCCTCGACGCCAGCGCCAACGCGGCGATCAAGGCCGCATTCGATTTCGCCGAACAGAAGCTCAATGGCACTCCGGCTCGTACGCGGCCCTGAGCCGCTCGATACCGAAGGCGGGCCGCCCGCCTTGTCTTTCGCCATGCACACTGAGGAGGAGACCATGTACGAAAACATTCTGGTAGCCGTGGACGGCAGCGAAGCGTCCAACCGTGCGCTCAACGAGGCGATCCGCATGGCCAAACTGGCGCACGCCAAACTGACCGCCGTCTACGTTATCGACCAGTCTGGCGCATTTACGTACGCAGGCGCCTGCGACCCGCATCTGCTGACCGACGCCGCGCGCCAGGTCGGGCGAAGCCTGCTTGACGACGCTGTAGCGAGGATGAGCGAGCTCAACCTGCCCGGGCATTCCGAAATTATCGAGACGCTGGGCATCGCCGAGGACATCGCCAGTTGTATCGCTCGCTATGTCGACGCGCACGGCGTGGATCTCGTCGTGATGGGCACGCACGGCCGGCGTGGGATGCGGCGCATGGTGCTGGGCAGCGTCGCCGAGCGTTTCGTGCGCCATTCGCCGTGCCCCGTGCTGCTTGTTCGGGGGCCTGCGGTCGACGCCTGAGCGGGAAGCAGGGCAGGGTCCCATCAGCGTGAGCGCTGGCGCGATCCGTACGCACTGACGGGACATTTTTCCAGGTGTGCTGCGGACGCTGACTTCCGCTTGATACATGTCAAGCGAGACTATGTCGGCCGGCCTACAGTCAGTCGTACAGCAGTTCTGTTTCGTTCAACGGAGGCATGACATGAAAGCGCTCGTGTATCACGGTCCCGGCAAGAAATCGCTCGATGAGCGGCCGATTCCCAAGCTCGCCGCACCCGGCGATGCGATCGTCAAGATGACGCGCACCACGATTTGCGGCACCGATCTGCACATCCTGAAAGGAGACGTGCCGACTTGCGCGCCTGGCCGCATTCTCGGACATGAGGGGGTTGGCATCGTCCAGGAGGTCGGCGCGGCCGTTTCCGCGTTCAAGCCTGGCGATAGAGTGCTGATCTCGTGCATTTCTTCGTGCGGCAAATGCGACTACTGTCGGCGCGGGATCTATTCGCACTGTACGACAGGCGGCTGGATTCTGGGTCACAAGATCGACGGGACGCAGGCCGAGTACGTGCGCATTCCGCACGCCGAGACCAGTCTGTACCCGATCCCGGCCGGCGCCGACGAAGAAGCGCTCGTCATGCTCTCGGACATTCTTCCCACCGGCTTTGAATGCGGCGTGCTGAACGGCAAGGTGCAGCCGGGTTGCACAGTGGCGATTGTCGGCGCTGGCCCGATCGGCCTCGCCGCGCTCCTGACCGCGCAGTTCTATTCCCCGGCGCAGATCGTGATGATCGACCGTGACCGCAATCGTCTCGAGGTTGCGAGCCGCTTCGGCGCCACGGCCTGCGTCGACATCGGCAGTGCCGATCCGGTGGCCACCGTGATGCAACTGACGGACCAGACGGGTGTCGATTGCGCGATCGAGGCCGTAGGGGTACCCGCGACGTTCGAATTGTGTGAAGCGCTCATCGCGCCCGGCGGCGTGATTGCGAATGTCGGCGTGCATGGCGTGAAGGCCGATCTGCACCTGGAAAAACTGTGGGACCGCAACATCTCGATCACGACGCGTCTGGTCGACACCGTCAGCACGCCGATGTTGCTCAAGACTGTCCGCGCGAAGCGCATCGATCCCGCGCAACTCATTACCCACCACTTCCAGCTGGAGGATGTTGCCAACGCCTATGACACTTTTGGCCGAGCGGCCGAAACGCATGCGCTCAAAGTGATTATCGAGGTGTCTTAGGCATTTTATGAAACCTGGTATTCATGACGTGCATGGCTGATTCAAGGCGTGGCACGATGAGCAATCTGACAGGATCAAGGTGCGGCTGAACGCTAACGCGTCGACCGCAGCATTACCGCGGATACTGCCGCGCACGGCAGCGATATCGTCCGGTATATGGCGCAGCGCGTTGAGGGCGCGCCGCACGTGCAGTGCATAAACTTCGCCCTCACGGGTGAGTTGTACGCCTCGCGCGCCGTGCGATGAAACAGCGCGATATCCGCGCCATTCTCAAGAATCCGCACTGTGCTGCTGACGGCCGGCTGGCTGGCGCCGAGCGCCTGCGCCGCGCTTGGCATATGCTGATGGCGCACGAGCGCCACGAACAACTGCAGGTGCGCGTGTTCAGCAAGTAGGAGGGAATTGAGCCAGGAGTGAAGGCTCGTGCGCGCACCTGGCGCGTCGCGCACCATTACGCGAGGGCATGCAATACCGCGGAAATGCGCCGGCTGCGTTTGTCGACGGCACGTCCAGCAAAGCTGGGCAGCCATCCCCGATGGCCGACGTCCCAGAAGCCGTTCGCCGAGCGTTTTCTCGAGCTCCCGCGCGGAGCCCGTCACGGCTGATTGCGCGCGAAAGAGCAGCGCCGCCGCCCGGCTTGCACTGCCGTGTTCGACAACGATGGTAAGCACACACAGTTAGGCGAGATTGAGCAGTTCGGCGGTCACGGATGTGGAGTTGGCCAAGAGAGCGGACATGCGAAGTAAGCGCAGGGTCACGCAGCGGTGCCATAGAGTGGCAATATTTTCGATTCGAGCATCGCGATCGCCTGAATGGCAAGTTGCGACAGCGTGTGCTTGCTACTGGTTGCAATCGCGAGACGGCTGAAGAGCGTCGGCTCGGTAATGCGGATCACCTTGAAGCGCCGCTTGAGTGCATCGCTCGTAGTCGCATTGAGCGATAGCACTGCGTAGCCGATACCCTCGCTGACCAGATCGAGAATCGAGGTCACTGCATCGACCTCCAGTTCGATCCGCAATCTTACGCCTTGTTCCGCGGCAGCCGCCTCGACCATCCGTCTGATCGCGTGCATGCGGCCGGGGATGATGAGCGGGTAGCGCACGATTTCCCGCAGCGTGATCGTTGTGGTGGGCTCGCGTACTGCCTCTGCGAGTGTATCGCCGCTGTCCGGGCCGATCAGAAACAGTTCCTCAGTAAAGATGGTTCGCTTGTCGATCAACGGCGTGTCGAATGTGTCGTACAGGACCGCGACGTCGATGCGGCCCATCATCAGCCATTCGATCAGATAGGTGGACAAGCCTTGAGCCACCGAGATAGTCGCCCCGGGAAAGGAGGAACGAAAGCTACGGACGAGTTCATGTGTGGCGACTCTCGCGAAGCTGGGAGTAATGCCGATGCCGAAATGACCGCCGGGCGCGCCATGCAACTCGTCCAGATCCTGTGAGGCGCGCTGCACCTGCTGCAGGATACCTTTGGCATGCGCGAGCATCCGCTGGCCCGCCGGCGTCAACGTCACGCCGCGGCCGGTGCGCTCGAGCAGCGTATGCCGCAATTCCACTTCCAGATGCCGCACCAGCCGGCTCAGAGCGGGCTGATTCGAGTCCAGCGTGATCGCGGCACGTGTAAAGCTGCCGAGTTCAGCGACGTGAACGAATGCCTCGAGCTGCTTCAGGTCCATTTTCGGCAATTCATGTGAAATTCACATATCAGCTAGTTGAATATGGCGATTGTATCCATCCATCGTCACGGCCACAATGCATTCAACCCATAGCAAGCCGCCCCCTGCGGCAATGACATCGAGACGACGCGCCATGAAATCCTGCCTGCCTCCGGATCCCCACCCCGTTCGACCCTCTCAGCAACTTCCTGCCGGCGCGTGTGACGCGCATTGCCACGTATTCGGCCCTGCCGCTCAGTTTCCTTACGCGCCGGACCGTAGCTACACGCCACCCGATGCCCCTTTCGAGCGCCTTGTTGCGCTGCACGATTTTCTCGGCGCGAGCCGCGGCGTGATCGTGCAGGCAAGTTGCCACGGCACGGACAACACTGCGATGCTGGATGCGATTGCGCGCGGCAACGGACGCTATCGCGGCGTCGCGATTGTCGACGGCGACGTCACCGACGAACAATTGGCCGACCTCGACGCGCGCGGCGTGCGTGGCGTGCGCTTCAATTTCGTCGCGCATCTGGGCGGTGCGCCCGACCTCGACGTTTTCGACCGCGTGCTCGAACGTATCGAGCGGCTTGGCTGGCACGTCGTGCTGCATCTCGATGCACAGGACATTCTCCAATACGCCGAGCGGATCGCGCGTATCAAGGTACCGTTCGTGATCGACCACATGGGCCGCGTACGCGCGGAAGCCGGGGTCGATCAGCAGCCTTTCCGCCAGCTTCTGGAACTGATGCGCAATCCGCTCGCCTGGGTCAAGGTGTGCGGGGCCGAGCGCGTGTCCGCGGGCCGCCGTCCGTTCGACGATGCGATTCCGTTCGCGCGCACCCTGATCGAAGCCGCGCCCGACCGCGTGCTATGGGGTACCGACTGGCCGCATCCAAACATCAGCAAGGACATGCCGAACGACGGCGAACTGGTTGATCTGCTGTTCCGCTTCTGTCCGGACGAGGCGCTGCGCGAACAACTGCTCGTGACTAACCCGGCGCGGCTTTACCGGTTCTAGCGGCTCGTTCGGCTAACAAACTTTTGAACTGCCACACCGAGAATGGCAGTCAGGCGGAAATCCGGAATCGACCGGCTTTTCGTTCACTATTCGAATCAGGAGACAACGATGACCGGTATGCATCGCCACGCGGATAATGCGGCCCCCTCGGCCGATCAGGAAGCAGCGTCATGAACAATAGTGCTGTCATGACGTCCCCCGCGCCCAGCGCGAAGAAACCCTTCTATCGCACGCTGTATTTCCACGTTTTGATCGCGATCCTGCTTGGCGTGCTGCTCGGTCATTTCGCGCCGTCGCTCGCCGTGCAGATGAAACCGCTCGGCGACGCGTTCATCAAGCTGGCCAAGATGGTGATTGGCCCGATCATTTTCTGCACCGTCGTCACCGGCATCGCCGGCATGGGCGACATCAGGAAGGTCGGGCGTGTCGGCGGCAAGGCGTTGCTGTATTTCGAAATCGTATCGACGGTGTCGCTCGTCATTGGGCTCGTGGCCGGACATCTGTTCCATCCCGGCAAAGGCTTCAATCTGAATCCAGCGACCATCGACACGAAAGCGCTCGCCGGATTCACGACCGCCGCGCATGAACAGAACACGGTCGACTTTCTGATGCACATCATTCCCGACACCGTAGTCAGTGCATTCTCGACCGGTAACGTGCTGCAGATTCTGCTGATCTCGGTGCTGTTCGGGGCGGCGCTTGCGGCTACCGGAGAATATGGCCTGCCGCTGGTTCGCATGATCGACCGCTTTGCACATACGTTCTTCGGCATCGTTCACATCATCATGAAGGTCGCGGCGATCGGCGCGTTTGGATCGATCGCGTTCACGATCGGCACCTACGGGATCGGCGCCGTACTGCCACTGGTCAAGCTGATCGGGACGTTCTACCTGACGCTTGCCTTCTTCGTGCTGGTGGTGCTCGGCATCATTTCCCGGTTACTCGGCTTCAGCATCCTGCGCTTCCTGAGCTATATCCGCGAGGAAATCCTGATCGTGCTCGGGACGAGTTCGTCGGAAGCCGCGCTGCCGCGCATGCTCGAAAAGCTCGAACGGCTTGGCTGCTCCAAATCGGTGGTGGGTCTGGTGATTCCGGCCGGCTATTCATTCAATCTGGACGGCACCAACATCTATCTGACGATGGCCGTGCTGTTCATCGCGCAGGCCTTCAACATCGAACTTACCCTGACGCAGCAACTGACGCTCGTGGGCGTGGCGATGCTGACGTCAAAAGGTGCAAGCGGCGTGGCTGGCGCGGCCTTTGTGATGCTGACGTCGACATTGATGGTGTTCCCAATCATTCCAGTGTCAGGAATGGTGCTGATCCTCGGCATCCACCGCTTCATGGGAACGGGGCTGGCGATCGCCAACACCATCGGCAACGGCGTCGCCACGTTGGTCGTGTCCGCCTGGGAGCATGAGCTTGATCGTTCGAAACTGAACGCGGAAATGTCCCGCCGTCATATCGAATGATCGGCTAGCTGGCGAGAAAAACCCTCCTGTATGTCCGTGTCTGTCTGCCTGTGCCAGCGGCGCAGGCAGCGGGAAACGTTCGCGCATAAAACAACAACTGGTTTGGAGACGAAATATGATGTCCCGTAAGAACAGCCGCACCTACGCGCCCTTGAATTTCAACGCGGCATGGCTGGGCGCCGCACTGCTCGCGGCCAGTGGGCTCGCCGCACGTGCCGCGCACGCCGACGATTCACAGGCAGCCGCGGGCGCAGCGACGATGGCAGGCTCGGCAGTGCAACTGTATGGATTGATCGGTATGTATCTCGACAGTTCAAAACTGAGCACGACGCGCGCAAGCACGGTCCAGCTGGGCGGCGGCGGGATGACAACGTCGTTCTGGGGCATGCGCGGCCGGGAGGACATTGGTGGTGGCAATGCGGTCTTCTTCGCGCTCGAGAGTTTTTTCAGGCCGAACACGGGGCAGATGGGACGCAATGCGACTGATGGCCTGTTTTCGCGCAATGCGTACGTCGGCCTGACCGGCGCATATGGCACGTTCAAGTTCGGAGCGCAGACCAATCCAACCTATATAAACCAGATCTTCGTCAATCCGTTTGGTTCGTCCGTAGTGTTTTCGCCGCTGATTGTGCAGTCGTACACGGCGAGCTACAACAATACGCAGATCGGCGACACCGTTTGGGCCAACGCCATCGAGTATGTTTCGCCCAGCTACGGCGGCCTCACCGGCACCGCAATCTATGGCGTCAGTAGCACCGCGGGCCAACAGGGGAAGGACAACATCGGTTTGCATCTGACTTACGCAAACGGGCCGCTCACAGCGGTGTTCTCTGCGCAGCGCGTTCGGACGGCGGCAGTCGCGCCATCAAGCGGTCAGTACCTTTATCTTGCAGGCGCCGCGTACGATGCAAAGCTCGCCAAGTTCTACGGGGCCGCGCAGATGACGAGCAACAACGACGTCGAGACTGGCTCGCACACCTACGAGCTGGGCGTTTCCATACCGTTGTCGCCGTCGAACGTGATCCTTGCCGAATGGGCGCGCACGAAGCACAGCGCACCGCTGAACCATAGCAACGTACGCAACACCGGCTCCATTGCATACGACTACATCCTGTCGAAGCGCACGTATGTATACGCGGTCTATTCCTACGACAAACTGACGGCCAATCCGTCGGGCAGTACATACGGCGTTGGGATGCAGCATACGTTTTAAGGCGAGGCGACTCTGCAGTCGCAAAAGACTCGCTAACGAAGTCGGCGCGCATCATTCGCACCATCGCGCCGGTAACTCAACCAGTTTTTGGAGCGACGATGATCATCGACATTCACGGCCACTACACGACCGCGCCGAAGGCGCTCGAGACGTGGCGCAACCGCCAGATTGCGGGCATCGGGAGTCCTTCGGAGATGCCCAGGGTTTCCGAATTGCAGATCGGGGACGACGAGTTGCGCGAATCGATTGAAAGCAACCAGTTGCGGTTAATGCGCGAGCGCGGCCTCGATCTGACCATTTTCAGCCCGCGTGCGAGCTTCATGGCACATCACATTGGCGACTTCGAAGTCTCGAGCACGTGGGCCGCCATCTGTAACGAACTCTGCTACCGGGTGAGCCAGCTCTTTCCGGAGCATTTCATTCCGGCTGCGATGCTTCCCCAGAGCCCTGGCGTGGACGTCGCCACCTGCATTCCCGAACTGGTGAAATGTGTCGAACAGTATGGCAACGTTGCGATCAATCTGAATCCGGACCCGTCGGGCGGCCACTGGACCAGCCCGCCACTGTCCGACCGCTACTGGTACCCGATCTACGAGAAGATGGTCGAGTACGACATGCCTGCGATGGTCCACGTCAGCACGAGTTGCAACGCGTGCTTCCACACCACTGGCGCACATTACCTGAACGCGGACACAACCGCGTTCATGCAGTGCCTGACCTCGGACCTGTTCCGCGACTTTCCGACGCTGCGCTTCGTGATTCCGCATGGCGGCGGCGCTGTACCGTACCACTGGGGTCGCTTTCGCGGGCTCGCCCAGGAGCTGAAGAAGCCGCTTCTGACGGAGCATCTGCTCAACAACGTCTTCTTCGATACCTGCGTCTATCACCAGCCGGGCATCGACCTGCTCACCCGCGTCATTCCTGTGGACAACATCCTGTTTGCTAGCGAGATGATCGGCGCGGTGCGCGGCATCGATCCGGAGACCGGCAACTATTTCGACGACACCAAGCGCTACATCGAGGCCGCGCACATCGACGCAGACGAGCGGTACAAGATTTACGAGGGCAACGCACGACGCGTGTACCCGCGTCTGGACGCAGCATTGAAAGCGAAGGGACATTGATCATGTATGAACTTGGAGTGGTGTATCGCAACATTCAGCGGGCAGGCAGCGACGTTGCCGCAAAGCTCGGTGCGCTCGGGACTGCCACGGTACACGAGGCAATGGGACGTACAGGACTGATGAAGCCCTACATGCGTCCGATCTATAGCGGCGCGCAGGCGAGCGGCACGGTTGTCACGGTCCTGCTGCAACCAGGCGACAACTGGATGCTGCACGTCGCGGCGGAGCAGATCCAGCAGGGCGACATCGTGGTTGCCGCTGTCACGGCCGATTCCACCGACGGCTTTTTTGGCGACCTGCTGGCGACGAGCTTCAAGGCGCGCGGCGCGCAAGGGCTCGTCATCGACGCAGGCGTGCGCGACGTGCGCGTGCTGGCGGAGATGAACTTCCCGGTATGGAGCAAGGCGATCTCGTCCAAGGGGACAGTCAAGGCGACGCTCGGTTCGGTGAACATACCCGTCGTGTGTGCGGGGGCGCTGGTAAATCCTGGAGATGTTGTCGTCGCGGATGACGACGGTGTAGTCGTGGTGCCCGCAGCATGGGCGCCGCAGGTGCTCGAAAAAGCGGCCGCGCGGGAAGCCAACGAAGGCGAAAAGCGCGCGAAGCTGGCCGCCGGCGTGCTCGGCCTGGATATGTACAACATGCGCGAGCCGTTGCAACAGGCCGGCCTGCGCTATATCGATTGAAAAGGCGAAGAACATGGCCATCGGTCAAACCATGAATGAGCAGATCACCGGCGTCTCGTCGATGGCCACGCGCCAGCTGCTGGCCGAGCTGGTAAAGGAATACGGGCGGATATCGGGGCGGCGGGTGGCCATCGAGTCGGTCGGCGGCGTCGACGCTGCCCGGCGCGTCCAGGCGGGTGAGCCGTTGGATATCGTCGTGCTTGCGGCCGACGCGCTCGACCGGCTTGCCGCAGCCGGCCGGATCGATCCGGCCAGTCGGATCGAACTGGTCCGTTCGGGCGTTGCGATTGCGGTAGTAGCCGGCGCTCCGCGGCCCGAGATCGGCACTGAAGCCGCGTTACGCGACACCATTCTGGCCGCGCGTAGTATCGGCTACTCGACGGGGCCGAGCGGTTCGCACCTGGGCCGCCTGTTCGAACGCTGGGGCATCGCCGAGACCATTGCGCCGCGCATTGTGCAGGCGCCTCCGGGTGTCCCGGTCGGCATCCTTGTCGCGCGCGGGGATGTCGAGCTCGGTTTCCAGCAATTGAGCGAGTTGATGCACCTGCCGGGCATCGATGTCATCGGTTCTTTGCCCCCCGAAGTGCAGATCATCACGACCTTTTCAGCGGCCATATGCATGGCATCCAGGGAAAGAGATGCATCGAGGGCATTCCTCTCATTTCTGGCCTCCCCCGCGGCGTCCCCCGCCAAGCTTCGTCACGGCATGGAGCCGGCGTGACAGAAGACGGACCTTGCTTAAACCTTCCGTGCACGGGAGCACGGCGCTCGTCACCGGGCTCACGTCGCGGTTGCGCGCGCGCGGGAAGCTTCATCATGACGGTGTGTCCCCGGATGAGTCATTTTGTCGAACGGGCCACTGACGTCTGCTCGGCGTATCGCAGGCCATCCATGCGTCGGCGGGGAGCGGCCTATCGATTTGCCCGGGCAGGAGAACAGGGCCGCGGCTTTGCCGTGGTCGCGGGAGAAGTGCGCACGCTTGCACAACGCTCGTCGTCTGCGGCAAGGGAAATCAAGGATTTGATTGATACGTCCGCAGATCATGTACACGCCGGAAGTTTGCTGGTTGCGGAGGCCGGCCAACGGATGAATGAGATCGATACGAGCGTGCGGCGCGTGACAGATATCATGCGTGAGATATCCGCCGCTTCAGCCGAGCAACAAACCGGTATTGAACAGGTTGCACTGGCGGTTACGCAAATGGACGAAGTGACGCATTAGAATGCCGCGCTCGTCGAAGAAGCAGCGGCGGCGCGGTCACTGGAGGATCAGGGGCGCGACCTGCAGGCGACCGTTGCAGTATTCAGATTGTCGGACTATAGACGTCTTCCGGGCAATGCGTGAGCAGTGTCTCGCAGTAGCAGCTCCGAGGTTGACGACCACGGTAGTGTGTGGGGCTAAAACATGAAACATGTCGTCCTTGGGGCGTTGGGCAAACTATCGTGCGGCAAACGCCTGATTCATCTGGCGGGCGCGTTTGTGTTCGTCACTTTGACTCGTCCAGCGCGGGCTGGCATGTCGCAGCTTTCCGGCGGCTGCGGGGTGGTCATCCGCAATGACATCAGCGACCTGATCAAAGAACCGCCGCCTCATGTTCCACAATCGGATTCCCGTAATACCCGTGGTGCTGTCCCGCTCGAGGTTCGTGACGGGAAGTTGCCGGTTGTCTGGGTCTCGCGCCGACGCCGTATGCGAGTTGCACCAGCGAGGTCGAGCAGGGCATCAGCAAGGCCGGCAACAAACGAGCTCGGTGGTTGATGGCGGAACTCGCGTGGAGCTGGCTGCGCTTCCGGCCGGCCAGCCAGTTGAGCCTATCGTTTAACCAGCGCTTTGCCGGTGGGTGGCAAGCGCTCGCGACGTATCGTGACTTCCAATGTCCCATAGATGTGTGTCGCATACACCGGTTGCATCCGCTTGCTTAACTGGGCACTCAACCCGACGGCGGGTTAATTCAATAGTCCAGGTACTTACCCCTAAGGTCAAATACTAGGGTTGCTGCTGCACTCGGTGCTCAGCGCTTTCTCAACACCAGAGGGGTAGTAAGATGAAACTGTTGATCAAGACCATCATGGTCGCCGCCACCATCGTGGTACCGGCACTCGCGTTCGCCGAAACGAATGGGCCGCTTACGCGTGCGCAGGTCCGTTCGCAGCTCATCGAGCTCGAACAGGCCGGATACAATCCCGGCGCTGATTGCTCGGGGAATTGCCCAGAGGGTCTCCAACGCGCTGAAGGCGTGGTCGCGCGACGTCGTCAGAGCAACGCAAACGCCGCGTATGGTCCGGCGTTGAACGGCACCACGCAAGCCGGCAAATGAGTCGGACACAGTCGGATCGGCCCGGAACGAATGGCTCGTGGCTGATCCCTGTGCCGGCGCGCGCAACGCGACAATTAACCCACCGGTCAAGCACGCGCCAAAATTCTTTAGTAGACCAGTGGCTACACGTTAGTAAAAATGCCGCTGCATTAAAAGTGCAGACAGCGAGACAACTCAATCACCATCGGTGGATAGGTCTTCCACGGACATCGTTCCAACGTTCGATATCCCGCCGCATGCGAGGCGCGGGAGGTCTTTCACCAACCTGCCAAGTCGACAAATAAGCTTGCAGTGGAGATGATCCGCGGTAGCTGGGCGCTTCACAAGGCGACATATGAAGCTGGTGCATCGAATCCCGCTGGCACTGAGAAGCGTGTTGCTTATCGCGTCGGGGGCGAGGCGTCGGGCGTCGCGCAGACAAATACGCCGCGAACGCTTACGAGAAACCGATCGAAGTCGACGATGCACAGGCACGCGAGGTCGGCGATGCGCTGGTTGCATTCATGAACCAAGGTGCAGAACCGTAACGATATTTTCGTGCGAGACGAAGATCCGCAACTGTTCAGCAAATACTGGGGCGCGTATCAGATCTGGCGTGCGATCACTCGCAAGCTCGGCGGCGCGCCCGACGACGCCGCAAGGCCCGAGAGGTTGCGCGGGGCAATCTCAACGTCGATCTGCGGGTGCGGCCAGGAGACTCGAACAGCCTGATTGCGGTGATGAGCGAGACGGCGGTGTGGCTCGCCCGAATCGTCGGGCAGGTGCCCGGGAGTAGCGATGCGGTCGCAGCCGTGGGTACGCAGATCACGTCGGGCAGTGGCTTTTGAGCGAGCGAACCGGGGAGCACGAGCGCTGCGCGCGCGTGCGAACAGGGCCGTAGCCTCGCCGTGGTCGCGACTGCATTGCGCAGCCTCGCGCAACGCAGTGTGCAGGCCGCCGGCGAAATATGCGCGTTGATCGCGGCAAGTGTCGAGCGCCTTTAACCGTTCGCTCAAGCGCTAGGCTTTTTTTCTCAATGGACCGCCGGCGCCACGCTGGCAAAATTTCATTGCGTTACAGAGAAACCTAAAAAAGCGGTCGACACACCGCGGTGGCTGGTTATGCCAGCTTGCCGCCGGCTCAAGTTGGCCGAATACCCGGAGACAGCATCGACTATGAAATATAGGACCGCAATCTGTGTTTGCGCGGCGCTGATGTATATCGCGCCGGCCTGGGCGCGAGGTGAGGATGAGGCCAAGGAGGCTACGCCACCCGCAGGTGCAGGTGCCAGCATGGTAACCATGTATGGGTTGATCGATCAGGGGATCGAGTACGTCAATAACGTCGCCCACGGTAAAAATGCCACCACCAACGCTTTTCGCATGGGAGACGGTACTGCAACGTCCTATTTCGGTATTCGGGGTAGTGAGGATCTGGGGGGCGGCATGAAGGCGATCTTCGATCTGCAGGGCGGCTTCATGCCCAGCAACGGAACCTCGAGGCAAGGCGGGCGTCTGTTCGGACGGCAATCCTACGTCGGTCTCGACGACAGCACTTACGGTCGTCTGACGTTCGGTCGGCAGTACACGATGCGATTCTTCGCGGTGTCATTCATCAACCCGTTCGGTACCGGCGCACAGGGTTTGACGACGTTGGACAACGGCATCGCCAATGCCCGTGCTGACAATTCCGTGAGCTACCGCTATTTCCACGGCGGCTTCGAAGGCGGGGTGAACTACAGTTTCGGCCGCGATGCGGTCAACGGCGACCCGGCGACCGTCGCCGCCGCGAATTGCCCGGGTCAGACGACACCGTCGAACGAATGCCGCGAGTATTCGGCGATGGTCAAGTACGACGGCCATACCTGGGGCGTGGCCACGTCCTACGAGCGCAACTATGGCGGCACGTCGGGCACCTTTGGTGGCCTCACTTCGCCGAAGCTCACGGACAGCCGGTTCACATTGGGGGGCTACTTCAAGATCAAGAATGCCAAATTCGGCGTGGGCTGGATCAGGCGCGACGACGAGGGGATCAAGACACCAAAGAGCAACCTGGTCTGGGTGACGGGCACGGTGCCCGTAACGCCGTTCTTCTATATCGACGGGATGGTTGCGGGCATCAAATACGACCGTTCGCCCAACAAGGCACTGGTGCTTGTATTGCGCGGCGAGTACTTGCTGTCCAAGCGGACCTTCCTCTATGTGACGGCCGACCATATCCACAACTACGGCACCCTCACGGATGCGGCGACCACCATTACGCCGGTTCCCACGCCACCGGCTGGAGGCTCGCAGCTGTCCGTCATCGCCGGTATTCGCCACACGTTCTGAGCTCGGGCTGCCCGCAGCTGGACCGATAGGAAGTCATCAACCCTGTCAATCCCAAAGCCCGGAGCGATTTCCGGCCTTTGGGGTTTTTTCCATTACGAAGCGGACAGTTAGCCTTGAAGCTTCGCCGCGGACTGTGCCGCAGACATATCGGCCACGGCGGCGAACGGCTGCTTGCGCTGCAAGCTTCCAAGGCCGATGTACATGTCCTGCAGATAGCCGATGTCGTCGCTGGATAGCGACAGATCTTTCGAGTATGGGCGCTGGCTCTCGTTGAAATCCCAGATGGCCTGCGCCGATTTCCTATCGAACTTCTTCTGCGCGTGTTGGCGAGCGGCGAAGAACGCATCACCCGAGGCCGGCGACATGAGGAATTCGTACAGCGCGCCATAAGCGGCCATCACGGCGACCATCGACTCCTGTTTGTAACGCACCGCTGAGTCGGACGCGTAGGCGGTCTGGAAAATGCATTTGGGCAGCGCTTGCCACATGTTCGCGTCGTTGAGAACCACGAGCCCGTCGTGATCGTTCAGATGCGAGATGCTGGCGCAGCAGGCATCGACTTCGCCGTTGACTAGTGCCTGGTGGCAGTCGTCGTTGCTGCCCTTGTTCACGAATTTGATCCGCGACGCGTCGATGCCTTTTTCCCGCATGAGTTGCCGCATCAGGGAATGCAGCAAGCCGCGCTCCGGGCCAACAGCGACCGTCTTGCCCCGCAGGTCCGCAAGTGTCCCGATACCCTCTGGTTTCGCGAACACTGTCAGCGCGCATTTCTTCATTCCGGCGCCCACGATCTTCACGTCGGCACCTTGCGCGATGCGCGACAACACCTGGTTGTAGCCGGAAACCATGCACAGGTCCGCGGCGCCTGCCGCGATCGCATCGAAGGGTCCCGTCGAGCCGGGGATGGCCACGATCAGCGCGTTAACGCCGAATTTCCGGAAATATCCCATCTCCTCCATCAGCGCGTTGAGCGTGGCGTTCTCCAATCCCGGGTTGCTGACGATGCGTATTTGCGAGGACGCGCCGCGCGCGACATAGGGCGCGCCGAGTCCGGCGGCAGCGACGCTCAGGCCGAGCAGGCCGGCGCTGCGCAGGAAGCGGCGTCGTTCGGGAGATTGCGACATGGGTATCTCCATCTGCCGGGCGAGCCGGCGAGTCGTTGTGGTGGGTTTGACGCTCCGCGCCGGCGAGATGCACGAAAGCCATGCATGGGCGCGAGACGATGCAGACCGGCTGCGGGTACTCCGTCGGTCACGAGCAGTACCGCAAAAAGAGCGGAGTGCCGCTTGCAATACCACTGGGTCGCGTCGATCCTGCCTTCCAACCGGCGCGCGGGCAATTGAGTAAAATGGCCGCAGACTTAACCAAACCGTAAAGGGGTATACGACGTGTCGGCGCTTGACTGGTACCTGCAGATCAACCTGAAGGCGCGGCACTTACACCTTCTCGCAACAATTGATACGTACCGCAACCTGACGCAGGTAGCGGAAGTTACTCATGTGACCGTGCCCGCCGTCTCTAAGGCGTTGGCCGAACTCGAACGAGGGCTTGGGCTGACGCTTTTTTCGCGCACCACCCAAGGACTCGTGCCCACTCCGTACGGCGAATGCCTGATCCGGCGCGCGCGGGAAATGGTGACCATCCTCCAACAGGCGCGCGACGAGTTGAAGGCTTTGAGCTCCGGGGCCGAAGGCAAGGTTCATATCGGCATGCTGGCTGCATCGGCGTCCGTCCTGTTGCCACAGGCGCTGAGCCTGCTGAAGCAGCGCTCCCCGGGCACTAATGCGGTGGTGATCGAAGGTACGACTGCTTCGTTGCTCCCCGATCTTTGGCAGGGCCGCCTCGACCTCGTGGTGGGCCGGCTCCCCGCACCGGATACGCTCGGCAGCTTCGAGGAGAAAGAGTTGCTCGAGGATCCGGTGACGCTGGTGACGGGCCGTCATCACCCATTGGCCCGCCGGAAGAACCTGAAATGGTCAGACCTGGAACCTTATCCGTGGATCCTGCCGCCACCCGGCTCGATCCTGCGGGACCCGCTTGAACGCGCACTGGAAGTTCATGGCGTGCCGTTGACCAGCAACTACATCGAAACGCTGTCGATTCACGTCGTGCGCGCCCATTTGCAAGTCTCGGACTTTATTGCCGTGATGGCGGACACCCCCGCCAACGATCCTGCTCAGCCGCTGCATACGCTGCCGTTGAGCCTGCCGCGACTGCTGCGCCCGACTGGAGTGCTGTGGAATCGTAATCGCGGCTTGACGCCGAGCGCGGCGCTGATGGTCGCGTGCCTCGACGAAGCCGCGCAACAGCTCGCGGCAAAAAGCCATATAAGGCGCTGAGCGGCTCCCGAACCGTCTCGCGCTTTGCCCGCCACGCTGCGCGGGCCGACCTCGGCGCGTTAACCGCCGGTTCGCCTTAACCCTTTGCTCAAGCCTCGCGCAGATTTTCTCAATTGCTTCAGGTGCCCGGCCTGGCAGAAACTGACTGCGCTCGCTCGATAGTTGAACAAAAACGACGCGTTTTGCGGCACGGGACTGCAATGGTTTCGCGCTTGTCACGAAGGCGAAGCGCGGATTATTACCCGGAGACAGGACGACCATGAAGTTTATGACCGCGATACGCGCTTGCGCGGCGTTGCTAGGCATTGCCGCGATGGCGATTACCGGGCCCGCTTTTGGTCAATCGGTCGAGGACTTCTATCACGGCAAGATTCTGACGATCGTTGTCAGCGCCGATGCCGGCACTCCGACTGACATCATTGCGCGCCAGTTCGCGCGCTTCTTCGTCAACTACATTCCCGGCAAACCGCGCGTGGTCGTCATGAACGTGGTCGGCGCGGGCGGTATGGTGGCGGCGGCGTCGCTGCAGACCCGACAGCCGAACGACGGAAGCGTGATCGGCTTCCTGCAACGCAACAACCTCTATATCCCGCTGCTCGATCCGCGTCAGAACCGCTTCGATCCGCGCAAGGTGCGCTGGTTGGGCAGTCTCAACAAGGTCGAATACTGCGTTGTGTCGATGACGCGATCCGGCGTGACCAGCGCGGCTGACCTCGGCAAGAAAAAGATGTACATCGGCGCGACAGGTTTCGCCAACGAGGACCGGACGCTGCCCGCGCTGCTCGATGAGTACATGGGCGCAAAGATGAGTATTGTGCCCGGCTACACCGGCCGGGGTGAAGTGTACCTGGCGATGCAACGTGGTGAAGTCGACGGCTGGGCCTCGACCCTCGACGGACTGCAGCAGGGCGAGCCGGTGCAGATGCTCGCTCACGGCAAGATGAAGGTATTGCTGCATCTGGGCTGGAAAAGTCCGGCGCCGTTCGCGGATGTCCCGAACCTGAGCGCCTATATCACCGATCCGAATGTCAAGGCGCTGTTCAATCTGTTCCTGATGCCGTTCGATGCGGGGCGCCCGATCGCCGTTCCGCAGGGCGTGCCGCAAGACCGCATGGACGCGCTACGGGCGGCTTTCGCCAAAACGATCGCGGATCCCGCGTTCATCGACGCAATGAAAAGTTCAGGCTACCCAATCGATCCGATCGACGGCGGCGCGGTAGAGCAGATAGTCAACAAGCTCTATGCGACGCCTCAACCGCAAGTCGAGGCCGCGCGCAAGCTGATCTTCAGCTCGCACTGATGACGACAGGCTCGGTGTGCCCGGTCCCGTCGGCACAGCCCTGTTTCCGTCTGAAACCGAGATGTCAGGAACCCGAAGCGGGTGACTGATAGCAAATCACGAAGAGGTTAACTCGCATGACACCCGAAATCATCGACATTCATCCGCACATCATTTCGGCGGATACGGTTCGTTATCCGATCGCCCCGCAGCATGGTCATCGTTCGAAGTGGTCGGCCACACGGCCTGTGACCTTCGAGCAGTTGATCGCCGAGATGGACGAGGCCGGCGTTGCCAAGGCGGCGATCGTGCATTCGTCGACCACTTACGGACATGACAATTCGTATGTCGCCGATAGTGTCGCGGCGTATCCGGTGCGCTTCACCGGGGTGTATTCGTTCGACCTGCTGGCGCCGGACGCATTGAAGACTTTCGATCACTGGCTGGCCAACGGCATGGGTGGTATCCGTCTGTTCACCGGCGGCGCGACCCATCAGAGCGACGGCAGCTGGCTCGTCGATCCCGCGACTTTCCCGATCTGGGAGCGCTGCGCGGAAATCGGCATGACCATGGTGGTGCAGACGACGCCGGAAGGTCTGTCGATGGTGGCCGAACTGGCCGGGCGTTTCCCGACCGTGAAGATTGCACTCGATCACTGCGGGCGGCCCGATCTCGAGGACGGCCCTCCGTATGTACGCTGCGCGGCACTGTTCGAGCTGGCGAAGTACCGCAATGTGTACCTGAAGATCACTCCGAAAACGTTCGATCTCGCGCAGGCCGCGCCGGGTGGGGCAGCGGCGTTCTTCCCGCAACTGGTGAAGGTGTTCGGCGCGGATCACCTGGCCTTCGGTTCGAACTATCCGGCCTCCGTCGGACCGTTGAAAAAGCTGATCGAACAGGGCAAGGCATGCTTCGCGGCGCTTAGCGATGAGGAGCGCGCATGGGTGTGGGGCCGTACGGCGAAGGTCCTTTACCCACCACTGGCTGACTGAACCCGTGACGAGGCCGAAGATCCAGACAGCTTCGCCTGCTTCGATGTTTCCGATCTTCGCAGCCCCATGGGCTTGCGATGCGAGCCAACCGGGCTCGCCCTTTCATCAGGATCACGCATGGAATTTTTCAACGACGCAACGTTAATGGCAGCGGGCCATGCGCTGTCGACGCTCCTGCAATTCAACCGGCTGATCTTCCTCGTTTTCGGCGTCACGGTCGGACTGGCGATCGGCCTGCTGCCGGGGATCGGCGGACTGACGGGCTTTGCGTTGCTCGTGCCGTTCACCTACACGATGGACCCGGTCGCCGCGTTCGCGATGCTGCTCGGCATGGCCTCGGTCATTACGACCTCCGACGTGATTCCGGCGGTCCTCTTCGGGGTGCCGGGTCATGCGGCTTCGCAGGCGACCGTGCTGGACGGCCTGCCGATGACCAAGCGCGGTGAAGCGTCGCGCGCATTGAGCGCCTGCTATACGTCTTCGCTGCTCGGCGGTCTGATCGGCGCGGTGATGCTGGCCATTTCGCTGCCGTTGGTGCGCCCGTTCGTGCTGTCGATCGGCACGCCCGAAATGTTGGGGCTGACGATATTCGGCGTCTCGATGGTGTCGGCGCTGTCCGGCAACGCGCCGTTGAGGGGTGTTGTCGCGGCCTGCTTCGGGATTCTGGTCGGCATGATCGGCACCAATGTCGAGACCGGGCAAATGCGCTGGACAGGGGACATTCTTTATCTGCAGGATGGCATCCCGCTGGTTCCGATCATTCTCGGCATTTTCGCACTGCCCGAGTTGTGTGAGCTCGCAATCCGCCGCACCGCGATCGCCGAAAAAGTGCAATTCAATTCGCGCGAAGGGATGCGCCAGGGCGTGATCGACGGTCTGCGCAACTGGTTCCTCGTGCTGCGCTGCGGCGGCCTCGGCGCGCTGCTCGGCGTGGTGCCCGGCATTACGGGCGCGGTGACGGACTGGATCGCTTACGGTCATGCGTTGCAGACCTCGAAGGGCGCGAAGCAGACCTTCACCACCGGCGACGTGCGCGGCGTGATTGCGCCCGAAGCCGCCAATAACGCACGCGAAGGTGGCAGCCTCGTGCCGATGCTGGCGTTTGGCGTGCCGGGCGGCGCGGCCCAGGCCATCCTGCTCGGGGCGATGATGGTGCACGGGTTCATCCCCGGGCCCGACATGCTGACCAAGCACCTCGCTTTTACCTACTCGATGGTGTGGTCCATCGCGCTGGCCAATATCTTTGGCGCGGGTCTGTGCTTCCTGCTCAGCGGGCAATTCGCGAAGGTTTCGACGCTGCGCTACACGCTGATCCTGCCAGTCATCATGCCGATCATCTACGTCGGCGCGTTCCAGGGTTCGCGCAGCTGGGGCGATCTGTTCGTGCTCCTGACTGCGGCGGCGATCGGCTGGACCATGAAGCGTCTGAAATGGGCGCGCCCGCCGTTGATCCTCGGTCTGGTGCTCGGCACGCTGATGGAGCGCTACATGACGATTTCCTTCGTGCGCTACGGCACGCAGTGGATGACGCGCCCGATCGTGATGGTGCTGCTGATTCTCGCGGCGCTGGTGTTTTTCAAGCCGCTGTTCAACGCGCTGCGCTCGGGCGGCCTTGCGCGCATGCGGCCGAGCGGGAAGATCGTGCTCAAGCCGGAGGATCTTGTCTATGTGTTCTTTATCGGCATCGGATTGTACACGCTGGTGAGCGCGCAGAGCTGGTTGCTGATGGCGAAAATCGGGCCGACGGTGATTGCGAGCATTCTCGTGCTGGCCGGCAGTTTCAGCCTTGCGTACAAAATGTTCTTTATTCCGGCCACGGCGGGCTCGGGTCACGCCGGCGGCGGAATTCACATGGACGTGTCGAGCGACCACGGCGAAAAGCTGCCGAACAGGGTGGTGCTGCTCAGGGCCGCGAAGTTCTTCGGCTGGTTCATCGGCTTTCTGGTCTGCATGTCGGTAATCGGCCTGATCCCCACGGTGCCAATCGTCATCGTCGCGTACATGCGGATCGAGGGCCGCGAGTCCTGGAAGCTCTGCGTGATTCTCGCGGCCTGTGTGACGGCGCTCATTTACGGCGTGTTCGACCGGATCATCCATATCCCGTGGCCTAGCAGCCTGTTGTGAGGCCGGCGTGCCGACATGGCTGCGCGGCTTGCGCCCCTGATTGCTGAATCAACCCTGGAAGGAAATCGCATGACGAATAACCGACTCGAACGCATCGACCCAGAGCGGGCCTCGGACGAGCAAAAGAAGGTCATCGCGCGGCTGGGCGAGGGGCGTGGGCGTATTCCCACCCCGTTCAACATCTGGTTGCACAACCCGAATCTTGCGGCCGGGATGGAGATCATCGGCACCCACGTCGATCGCTCGCCGGTGCTCAGCGAGGCGGAGACCGAAGTCGCGATTCTGGCGACCGCGGTGTTCTGGAATTCTCCCTACGTGATCGCCAACCATCGCCGGCATGCATTGAAGGCGGGTGTGCCTGAGGCGATGGTCAGCGCGATTCTGGAGAAGCGCCGCCCTGCGGCGGGCGATGACCGCTTCGGCCTGGTCTACGAGGCGGTCGACGACCTGCTCGCGGGCGCCGCGATCGACGACGCGCGTTTCGACCGTTACGACGTCGGGCTGGGCCGCGCGGTGATTGCCGAACTGCTTGTCACGATCGGCTATTTCACTTCGATTTCGCTCGGCATGACGCTGCACGCGCTCGAGCCGAAAGACTGACCCAAAAGATCCGGCGGCGCGCAGCCTCGACCGTTGCACCGCCGCATGTTGCTTGAACGAACTGGCGAAACCGCGGAGGTACTCGACGTGTCGGCTCTCGACTGGTATCTGCAGATCAATCTGAAAGCGCGCCATATGCGCCTGCTGGTGACGATCGACACGTACCGCAATCTGACCCAGGTGGCCGACGTCACGCACGTGACCGTGCCCGCCGTCTCGAAGTCGCTTGCGGAACTCGAACGGGGCATCGGACTCACGCTGTTTTCGCGCACCGCGCAGGGCCTCGTGCCCACCCAGTATGGCGATTGCCTGATTCGTCATGCGCGCGAAATGCTGACCATACTGAATCATGCGCGCGACGAGTTGAAGGCGCTTAGTTCGGGCACTGAGGGCAAGGTTCATATTGGCATGTTACCGGCCTCGGCTTCGGTGCTGCTACCGCAGGCATTGAGCCTGCTGAAGGAGCGCTCTCCGGGCACCAACGTGATGGTCACCGAAGGCACGACGGCCTCACTGCTGCCCGAACTGTGGCAAGGCCATCTCGATCTGGTGGTGGGCCGACTGCCGCCGCCGGATACGCTCGGCAGTTTCGAGGAGAAGGAATTGCTCGAAGAACCGGTGACGCTGATGACCGGCCGGCATCACCCGCTGGCCCGCAGAAAGACGCTCGCATGGTCGGATTTGCGGCCGTTCCCGTGGATCCTGCCGCCGCTCGGCTCGATTCTGCGCGATCCGCTGGAACGCGCGCTCGAAGCGCATGACGTGCCGCTGACGAATAACTACATCGAAACCCTGTCGATTCACGTTGCCCGCGCGCAGCTGCAGATCTCGGACTTTATCGCGGTGATGGCGGGGACGCCGGGCGGCGACACCCCGCAACCGCTGCATACGCTGCCGTTGAGTCTGCCGCGGCTGCTACGGCCGGCCGGTGTGCTGTGGAACCGCAATCGCGGGCTCACACCGAGCGCGCAACTGATGCTCGCGTGTCTGGAAGAGGCCGCCCAGCGTCTTCAAACGGGACAGGGGACCGCTGCGCGCGCGGTGTCGCCCCCAGCCAAAGCAACCCGGAGCCATCCTGCCACCGATGCGCAATAAGCGCGCATTCAGGCATCGTTGATCTGCGTGGGTCGGTGATGGCTCGCGCCGGTCGGTCTGTCGTTTATCGCCCTCTCGTCGATGTTCAACCCCCGGCGTCGGCATCGGCGCGGGCGGCGTTTGCCGTTAGCCATCGGGTCAACGCAACCGGGCGCTCAACCCTGGTAGCCACGACGCGAGAGCTTGTATGTCGCTGCGCACGACGCTCTCCGGCGCCTTGCGCGCCGCGCGCACCGCGCTTCTGGCCCGACTTTACCGAACGGTTAACTGGCTCGCAGCTTAATTCAATAGACGCAAAGCCGGCGCGGCAAGATGATTGAGTCAACGAGATCAACTGAATAGCCGCCCGGCTCCGTAGCGGGGCTGACCTAGCACGGCGAGCGCAGGCTGATTCGATTGTCCAAGTCACAGGAGACTAAATTGACCAAGCAAGTACATCTCAAGATCGCCATTGCGGAGCACCCGCACACCGCCGCGATCCGTGACGGTTCGATCCCTATCGAGGGCGTCGACGCCGAGTTCATCACAGTCCATCCGCAAATCGGCGCCTTTCGCCGCATGGTTCGCGACGTTGAATTCGATGTGTGCGAACTGGCACCGACCACCTACATCATTGCCCGCGCCTATGGCGCGCCTTTCGTCGCGCTGCCCATTTTTGTCGTGCGTCGTTTCCATCATTCCGGATTGCTGGTGCGCCCGGACGCGGGGATCAAGACGCCCAAGGATCTCGAGGGCAAGAAGGTCGGCGTGCGCGCCTATTCGGTCACGACCGGCGCGTGGACGCGTCAGGTGCTGATGGACGAATTCGGCCTTGATTCGTCGAAGGTGACCTGGGTGGTGGATGACGAAGAACATGTCACGCAGCTCAAGCTGCCGCCGAATGTCATTCATGCGCCGGACGGCACCTCGCTTGCGGAGATGATGGAGAAGGGCGAACTGGCCGCCGGGTTCGGCGCCAACGCGGGCATTGGCCGCACGGGCGCGCCGACGGGCGGCTGGAAGGAAGTCGAAGCCGACTATCCCGATCTGTTCCCGAACGCGGCCGAGCTGGAAGCCGAGTATTACGCCCGCACTGACGTGTACCCGATGCACGGCACGATCGTCGTCAAGGATTCGGTGCTCGCGGAGCATCCTTGGGTGGCCAGGTCGATTTACGACGCTTTCGATCGTGCCAAGCAGGAGTGGCTGGCTCGTCTCGATGCGGGTGAACTCACCGACAAGAAGAACGCGAAGTATCTCGAGTTGCGCAAGATCGTCGGCCACGACCCGCTGCCCTATGGCATCGAAGAAAACCGCAAGACCATCGAGGCTCTCGAAGCCACCGCATTCAAGCAAGGCCTGACGCCGCGGCGCATGTCCATGAGCGAGCTGTTCGTCGATCCCCGCGTCTGAATCCCGCACGGAAACCAGAAACATGATTATCGATTGCCACGGCCACTTCACGACCGTCCCGGCTTCTTTCCGCGACTGGCGCGCCAAACAGATCGAGTTTGCCAACGACCCGGCGAACGCGCCGTCCGTCTCGGGAGCACACGTAACCGATGACGAGATCCGCGAGGGCGTCGGCAACGGCCAGTTGCGTTTGCAAAAGGAGCGCGGCGGCGACCTCACGTTGTTCTCGCCGATCGCCGGCCTGATGAGCCACCACCTCGGCAACGAGCGCACGAGCCTGGAGTGGGCCGAGGTGTCGAATAACCTCGTGCGCCGCGTCTGCGACATCTATCCGGACAACTTCGTACCCGTCTGCCAGTTGCCGCAGTCGCCGCTGGCGCCGCCTAAAAACTCCGTGCCCGAGCTGCGCCGCTGCGTCGAGGAAATGGGGTTCGTCGGCTGCAACCTGAATCCCGACCCGAGCGGCGGCTACTGGACCGGCAAGCCGGTAACGGACCGCGAGTGGTATCCGCTCTACGAGGCGATGTGCGATCTCGACGTGCCCGCCATGATTCACGTCGCGGCCTCGTGCAACCCGTGTCACCACGGCACCGGCGCGCATTATCTGAACGCCGACACCTCGGTGTTCATGCAGTTGCTGCAGAGCGATCTCTTCAAGGACTTCCCGACGCTGCGTCTCGTGATCCCGCATGGCGGCGGCGCGGTGCCTTACCACTGGGGCCGCTACCGTGGCATGTCGCTGGAGATCGCCAAGCGTCCGCTCGAAGGTCTGCTGGACAATATCTTCTTCGACACCTGCGTCTACCACCATCCGGGCGTGGAACTGCTGACCAAGGTCGTGCCGACGAGCAACGTGCTGTTCGGCTCGGAAATGGTTGGCGCCGTGCGAGGCCGCGACCCCGACACCGGCGAGTATTTCGACGACACCAAGCGCTACGTCGACGCCTGTGCGGCGCTAAGCGAGACCGACCGGCATGCCATTTTCGAGGGCAATGCGCGCCGCGTGTATCCGCGCCTCGACCAGCACCTCAAGACCAAGGGCCTGTAAGCAGGCGAATAACAGGAGGGAGACCATGAGCATCATCGATATTCATCCGCATATCATTTCGGACGACGAGAAGCGCTACCCGCCCGCGCCGCTGTTCGGCAAGCGCTCGGATTGGTCGCAGGAGCGGCCCAACACGGTCGAAGCGTTGATCGCGGCGATGGATGAGGCCGGCGTCGCCAAGGCCACGGTCGTGCATTCATCGACGACCTACGGGTTCGACAACAGCTATGTGGTGGACAGTTGCAATCGCTACAAGGATCGGCTCATCGCCGTCGGTTCGGTGGATATGCTGGCCGACGATGTGCAGGCAGTGATCAAGGCCTGGGCCGATCAAGGCCTTGCCGGCTTGCGGATCTTCACCGGCGGCTCGACCAAGGATTTCGATCCTAGCGAGCTCGATAATCCGAAGTCCTTCAAGGCGTGGGAAATGCTCGCCGAACTGAAGCTGCCCATGTGCATCCAGACCGGGCCGATCGGCCTGCCGCAAGTGCGCATGCTGGCCGAGAAATTCCCGGCCGTGAACATCGTTCTCGACCATCTCGGCCGGCCTGACGTGCTCGACGGGCCTCCCTACGCCAACGCGGCCAGCCTGTTCGCGATGGCCGACCTGCCCAACCTCTATCTCAAGCTCACGCCACGCATCTTCGGCGACGTGAAGAAAGAGAAGGCCAGCGCGCAGACCTTCTTCCCGCGCGTGGTCGAGGCATTCGGCGCGCAGCGCCTCGCCTGGGGCTCGAATTTCCCGACCTCGCCTGGCGAACTCAAGGACATTCTGGCGACGGCTGAAGAAGGGCTGGCCAGCCTCGGCGAGGAAGACCGCGCCTGGATCTTTGGCAAGACTGCGCGGAAGCTGTACACAGCCTTGAACTGAGCTTCGAAACATGCCAACCGCGTGTGCCGTCACTGAGCGGCGCCGCAGCGAGAAAGAGAGATTCCTATGTCGATCAACCGTCTCAACAGCATCATTCGCGCCTTTGAATCGGGCAAACCCGCGCATGCCGCTTTCGCCAAGCTCGATAAGCAGACCGCCATCGAAATGAGCGATTCGCCGTACGACGGCATTGTCTTCGAAATGGAGCACAACCCGTATGACGTGAGCGCGCTCGGCGACGCTCTGCAGTACATGCTCAGCCGCAAACAGATCGCCGAGTCCGCATCGGTGGCCCCCAAGGTGACACCGCTGGCGCGAATCCCGGCCAATGGCGTCGAGATGAACCAGAGCTTTGCCAAGCAGGTGCTGGACCGCGGTGCTTACGGCGTGATCTGGCCGCATGTGGCGACCGTCGAGCAGGCCTACAACGCTGTCGCGTCCTGCCGTTATGCGCGGCCCAAGAGCGCGCCGCTGTATGAGCCGAAGGGCGTGCGCGGCGACGGCCCGGCCAATGCGGCGCGCTACTGGGGGCTTTCGGTGCAGGAATACTACGAAAAGGCCGACGTGTGGCCGCTGGCGCCGCAGGGCGAGATTCTCGTCGGGCTGATGTGCGAGAGCACGCAGGCCATCGAGAACCTCGACGATATTCTTGCTAACGTGCCCGGCATCGGTTTCATTCTGATCGGCGAGGGTGACCTAAGCCAGGAGTTGGGTCTCGCGCGGCAATACGAGCACCCCGAGGTCGCGGATGCAATGCGCCGGATCGCCGAGACTTGCCACAAGCACAAGGTGGTGGTCGGCAATCCGCACGTCACGGCCAGGAACCATCGTCGCCTGATCGACGAGGGCTACCGCTTCCTGATGTCGGCGCCGCAGCGGACTTATGGCGTGGTCGGTCTCGCACGCGAAGTGGCAGGTTACTGATGAACGGCGCGGAAAGTATGGTCGCGGCCCTGGTCGATCAGGACGTGGACATCTGCTTCGCCAATCCGGGCACCTCGGAGATGCACTTCCTCGCGGCGTTGGGTAACAACCCGAAAATGCGCAGCGTGTTGTGCCTGTTCGAGGGCGTGGCGACTGGCGCCGCCGACGGCTGGTACCGGATGAAGGACAAGCCGGCCTCGACGCTGCTGCATCTCGGACCGGGATTGGCGAATGGTCTTGCGAACATCCACAATGCAAAGCGCGCTTCGTCGGGCATGGTGAACGTTGTCGGCGAGCATTCGGTTTCGCATCTGAAGTATGACCCGCCGCTCACCTCCGATATCGAGGGCCTTGCGCGGCCGCTGAGCCACTGGGTGCGGCGCGTCGAATCGGCCGACAGCATCGGCTGGGATACCGCGCAGGCGGTCGCGAAAGCCAGTGAGCATCCGGGGCAGATCGCCACGCTGATTCTGCCCGGCGACACGTCGTGGCAGCAGACCGCCGCGGCGCGCGTGCTGCCTCTGGCTGTCGAAAGCCGCCGCAAGACGCCGAGCGCCGCTCGCATCGAGCACGTCGCGCGGGTGTTGCGCTCCGGCGAGCCTACTCTATTCATTCTTGCCAACAAGGCGACGCGCGGCGCGGCGCTCCAAAAAGCCGGCCAGATCGCGGCGGCGACCGGCGCGCGGCTGGGCTCGCAGTTTTTCACCGCGCGCATCGAGCGTGGCGCGGGCCGTGTGCCGCTCGCGCGGATTCCGTACGCGGTGCCACAGGCGCTCGCGTTTCTGAAGGACTTCAAGCACATCGTCACGGTCGAGACTACCGAGCCGGTCGCTTTCTTCGCCTACCCGGACAGGCCGAGTTTGCTGAAGGCCGAGGGCACGCTGGTCCACCCGCTGGTCGAGGCCGACGAGGACAGCGAATTCGCGTTCGACATGCTGCTGCAGGCACTCGGCGCCACCGGCACTGCCGCGCTCGTGCAGCCGCGCATCGAAACGCCGGTGCCCAGCGGCGCGCTCAATCCCACCAGCATCGCTCACGCGCTGGCGGCGGCGCTGCCCGAGCACTGCATCGTCGTCGATGAATCGCTGACGACGGGCCGCGAGTCCATGAGCCTGACGATGGGCGCGCGGCCGCACGACCTGATCAACAACATGGGCGGCTCGATCGGCTATTCGACGCCGGTCGCGACGGGTGCGGCGCTCGCTTGCCCGGATCGGCGCGTGTTCTGCATGGTCGGCGACGGCAGCGCGATGTACACGATCCAGTCGCTGTGGACCCAGGCGCGCGAGAACCTGAACGTCACGACGATCATCTTCGCCAACAACAGCTACGCGATTCTGAAGGCCGAGTACGCGAACATGGGCGCGGGAGCGCCTGGCGAACGCGCGCTGTCGATGATCGACATCGACAACCCCCGCATCGACTGGCTGGCGATGGCCAGGAGCATGGGCGTGCCGGGCGCCGCCGTCGAGACAGCGGAGGACTTTCACGAGGCGTTGGTCGATTCGGCTCGCGAGGCGGGTCCGCGCCTGATCGAGGTTCGACTTTGAAGCGGCTTTGATTCGCGATTTCACTCGCGATTTTTCAGGTAACAAGCAACAGGAGAGATATCCATGACAACGACGCTGACTGGTGCGCCGACGTTGCGCACCAATCTCGCCGAATACGCGGTGACGAAGGCGATGCGCGACGGACGCGTATCGTCGGATCTGGTGACGCTGGATTTTTGCGGACCGACTCCCGCGCATAACGGCTTCAAGGCGATGGTGCGCGAGAATAAATTTGACGCCGGCGAACTCGCGATCGTCACGTTTCTGCAGGCCAAGGCCTATGGTAAGCCGTACGTGCTTCTGCCGACGCCGATTTCCGGCCGCTTCCAGCATCACTGCGCGGGCTACAACATCGACTTCGGGCATCTCGATCCTAAGGATATCGAAGGTAAAAAGGTCGGCGTGCGGACCTACACGCAGACCACCGCGCTGTGGATTCGTGGCATCCTGCGCCACGAGTACGGCGTGGACCTCGACAAGGTCGTGTGGGTGACGCTCGGCGACGGCCACCTGGCCGAGTACAGCGATCCGCAAAACTGCCAGCGTTTGCCGGCCGGATCGTCGATCCCGGAGATGATGCTCAAAGGCG
This sequence comes from Paraburkholderia sp. BL27I4N3, assembly GCF_003386115.1. Classification (NCBI taxonomy): domain Bacteria; kingdom Pseudomonadati; phylum Pseudomonadota; class Betaproteobacteria; order Burkholderiales; family Burkholderiaceae; genus Paraburkholderia; species Paraburkholderia sp. BL27I4N3. The sequence continues at coordinate 5,011,454 of NZ_QREJ01000001.1, forward strand.
AGCTGGCAGCGGCGCTGCTCGGCGAAGACATGCCAAAGGACGAGCGCGTGCGCACGCTAGTGCCCGACGCGCACGCTGCCGCGAAGGACTGGTTCTCGCGCACTGGCGTCGTGCCGATCAACCACATGTTCGTGGTGCACGAAGAGCTGTCGAAGCAACGTCCTGACATCGTTCGTGATCTGTACCGGATGATCGTGGACAGCCGCTCGCTCGCCGAAGGCGTGCCGGCGATTTTTCCGCCGCTCGGGCTCGACGCGAACCGCGAGGGGCTGCAACTGGCGGTCGACTGGGCGTTCGATCAGAAGATCATTCCGCGCCGCCTATCCGTCGACGAGCTGTTCGACGATGTGACTGGCAGCCTCGGTTGAATGTCGGAAGTTAAGTTCGGATAACTAGGGAAAAAATCGGAGCCGAGTGGTGGAGATCACAGTACGTAAAGCGGGTCACGCGGAGAATCGCTGGCGCATTCTCATGCTGCTCGCGGTTGGGCCGATGATCTCCTTCGTCGACCGGGCCAACATGTCGGCCGCAGTTACACGCCGCCCGTCGCCGCGATTTTCGTGTTTCTGATCCTTGACGCGACGAGCAACGTGGTGTTGTTGCAGCGCAAGTGGGCGCCGAAGGTGAATGAAAGCGAGCTCGAAGTGCCGCCGTCCCAAGCGGTTTGGTTCCGCCGGCACCCGTTGACAAAAAACACTCGCAAGTTCACCGAAAAAGGCTGCATGTACCGATGAGCCCGACCAAGTACACGTCTTCGTCCGCGCTGGACGCGCAGTCAGGGATGGCGGCATTGTTCCAGCATGCGGCGTTGACGCGTTTCCTGAGCGCCCGCGCCGGTTCGATCACCGCCCAGCAAATGCTCATGCTCGCGATCAGCTGGCATATGTACGATCTGACGTCGAGCGCCTGGTATCTGGGGCTGGTCGGACTGTTTCAATTCATGCCCGGGCTCGCAACGACTTTGTTCGCCGGACATTGCGCCGATCGGCTGCATCGCGGCAAGATCGTCGCGGTCTGCCTGGCGGCTCAGGCCGCAATCGCCACGTTGCTTGCGGTGTCGACGATCACGCACGCGGTGAGCCGCGACTTGCTGCTCGGGCTCTCGCTCGTGCTCGGCGCGATCCGGCCGTTTCAGATGGCGGGTCAGCAGGCGCTGTTGCCGATGCTCGTTCCACAAGCGTTATTGTCACGTTCGATGGCGCTCAGTACAGTGGTCCAGCAGGTCTGCGTGATCGCCGGGCCGGCGCTCGGCGGCTTGCTGTTCGCGGCCGGCATCAAAGCGCTTTACCTGACCTGCATCGCGCTATTTTGCGTGAGCGCGGTGCTATACGCGCTGATCCGTTATGACCACGTTGCGCCGCCGCGTGAGCCCGTGACGGCCGAAACGGTGCTGGCCGGCTTGCGTTTCGTCTGGGGCAACCCGTTGCTGCTCGGCGCGATTTCCCTCGACCTGTTCGGAGTACTGTTCGGCGGCGCTACTGCGCTACTGCCGATCTATGCGAAGGAGATTTTGCACGTAGGTCCGCAAGGGCTGGGTTTGCTGCGCTCCGCGCCCGCGGTGGGCGCACTGTGTGTCGGCCTGGTGCTGTCGCGACGGGCGATTCGCAGTGGTGTCGGCCGCAAGCTGCTGATTGCCGTGGCAGTGTACGGCGCGTCGATCGTCGCGTTTGGAGGGTCCCGCTCGTTCCCGGTTTCGCTGCTGCTGCTGGCGATCTCGGGTGGCGCCGACACGATCAGCGTGATCGTGCGCCAGACGCTGGTCCAGTTGGAAACGCCGGATCGCATGCGCGGGCGCGTGGCGGCCGTCAACACGCTATTCATCGGCGCGAGCAATCAACTCGGTGAATTCGAATCCGGTGTGTCCGCGGCGGCCTTTGGCGTGGTCGGTTCGGTGGTGCTCGGCGGGTGCGCGACGATCCTCGTCAGTGCCGCGTGGAGTCGACTGTTCAAGCCACTGGCCCGGCGCGAGACATTCCAGTGAGCTGGCTCGCCTTAACGTTCTGGTTAAACCTCTGGCGTCTATCTTCAATGGACGGTGTCCGCCTGGCGACCGATGATGCCCATACCGGCTTGCCTTCTCCAGTCGCTGAGAGCCAGTTCGGGTCGTTTGGTGTTGGCGCACGAACGAATTTGCTGAAATAGCTTCGTGGACACGCCAACACGTCCGCAAAGCGCGGAGACGTCTATGAGTGGTCAGCACCATTCCCTGCGCACCCTTGTCGGTGACTGGTTCGGCAACGGCGGACAGTTCCGGGTCACGCGGCCCGGCCGCACTACGAAAATGCCGTGGCGAGCCGTGCAAGTCGAAGTCGCGCGCTCATCCGGAACATTCGCGATCGTGTTCTTTCGGCATGACGACGGCTCATGGTGTGTCTATCCGCCGCCGGTCGTGCGGCCCGTGTTGAAGTGGCTATGCACTTAGCCGTGCCGGCGCGCGTGCCGCAACTCATCGCCGCATAGCTTCCAAAGCGCCGCGAATCGCGAGACTCGCCACACCTGCGCGCCGGCGAAAAAACACAAGGACACTCAACTCACTACAGGAAACCCTTATGACTCTCAATGGAGAGATGCTGATCGGCTTTGCTGCGGTGCGCGGCAACGAGGGCGAGCGGCTCGCGTTCAATCCCGCAACCAACTCGGAAATCGCGGAGCCGGTGTTCGGCATGGGCGGCGTCGCGGAGGTCGAGCGCGCGGCTTCGCTGGCTGCGAACGCTTTCGACCGCTATCGAGCAGCGCCGCTTGCAAAGCGCGCGGCGCTGCTCGAAGCCATCGCAGAGCACATTCTGGGACTTGGCGACGAACTGATCGACCGCGCGCACGCGGAGACGGGCTTGCCCGTGCAACGCCTTCAGGGCGAGCGTGCGCGCACGGTCGGTCAGTTGCGTCTGTTTGCGAAAGTGGTGCGCGACGGACACTTTCTCGGCGCCACCATCGATCGCGCGCAGCCTGGGCGTCAACCATTGCCTCGCGCGGATCTGCGGCTCGCGAAAATGCCGCTGGGGCCGGTCGCCGTCTTCGGCGCGAGCAACTTCCCGCTTGCCTTTTCGGTGGCGGGGGGCGACACCGCTGCCGCGCTGGCCGCTGGCGCGCCGGTAATCGTGAAAGCACACAGCGCGCACCTGGGCACCTCGAAGCTGGTCGGCAGTGCGATCCAGAAGGCGGTCAAGGAGCAAGGCTTGCCGGAGGGCACATTCTCGCTGCTGTTCGGCGCGGGTCGGCAGTTGGGCGAAGCGCTGGTCTCGCATCCGGCCGTCAAGGCGGTCGGCTTTACGGGCTCGCGACAGGGCGGGATCGCGCTGATGCAACTTGCCAACGCGCGCCCAGAGCCGATTCCGGTGTATGCGGAGATGAGCAGCATCAACCCGGTGTTCCTGTTTCCCGCCGCGCTTGCGAACCGCGCCGAAGCAATCGGCAACGCGTTCGTCGAGTCTCTGACCATGGGCGCGGGGCAATTCTGCACGAATCCGGGTCTCGTTCTCGCCGTGGATGGTCCGGATCTCGAGCGGTTCGTTGACGCGGCCGCGACTGCACTGACTTCGAAGCCGGCTCAGACCATGTTGACGCCGGGGATTTTCGATGCTTACCGCGCCGGCGCACACGGCACGGACGCCGTACGGGGCGTAGTCAAAGTGGCCGAAGGTGAGCCTGCCGGCGAGCGTGCGAATGCCGCGCAGGCTGTGCTTTACGTGACCGAGGCGGCGCGCCTGCTCGCGTCGTCCGAACTCAAAGCGGAGATGTTCGGTCCCGCATCCGTCGTGGTGCGTGCCCGCGATTTCGATCAGTTGCTCGAATTGGCAGAGCACTTCGAGGGGCAGTTGACCGTTACCCTACAGATCGATCCGGCGGACGTGGCTGAGGCGAAGCGCCTGTTGCCCGTGCTCGAACGCAAGGCGGGCCGGATTCTCGCGAATGGCTTTCCGACGGGCGTGGAGGTTTGCGATGCGATGGTGCACGGCGGTCCATACCCATCGACGTCGAATTCGATGTTCACGTCGGTCGGTGCGACAGCGATTGACCGCTTCCTGCGGCCGGTCTGTTATCAGGATCTACCTGACATGTTGCTTCCAGAGGCGGTGCGGGACGCCAATCCGTTGGGCGTCTGGCGCCTGGTCGATGGCGAACCCAGCGCACCGGAAGCGTGAGCCGACCGGTAAGCCGATCGGAAACGCGCTGGCCGCACACGTTCGAGGTGCGGCCAGTTTCTTGAAGACGTAAACAGTTCGGAAAACGAACGGTATTGCTTGACCCAGTTTTAGTCGAGAGGTAAGAGTTCTGTAATAAAAGTCTCGGCTCCGCGATCAATAACAGCCGGCCATCATCCTGCTTTGGCCGCGGCTGGAGGCGCTCTGCGCATCGATTCTCGATTCAGTGTTTGCCCTGGTGTCATGGCCTGACTAAACTGTGCTGGTCGGCTGCTTGCGTCCGCGAGCAGCACTCGAAACTGTTTAGAAAGGTGGGCTAACATGAAATCGCTGATCAAGGCGCTAGCTATTGCTTTCGCTCTTGGCGCGCCGGTCGTGTCGTTCGCGCAGCAGAGCCAGCAGTCCCTCACGCGCGCGGAGGTTCGCGCGCAGACGATTCAGGCGAAGCAAAGTGGATATAGCCCGCTCGACTGGGCCGATTTCCCCGACGGTGAAATCCAGGCGGCGCAGTTCCGCAAGAGTCTGCGCGACGCACGCTCACGCGATGGCGCCGGTTACGGGTCCGGGCAGAGTGGCAACTCGCAATCCGGCGATATAGCCAGGTAAAAGCGGCTGTTGATTGCGCTCGCCGGTGGGCGTTGATACCGACGCATAGAAAGGCGGCTCGGGCGTCTGCGCCTGGCGTCTCGCGCAGTCTCTCGCACGTGGGCCGCCTTACCGCACAACTGCGCCACTGCACCGCTTCATCACTGCGTCAGCGCCCATCCAGCATCCCACCGCACCACACATCCATCAACATTGCTGGCCATCCCGGCCTATCAATCGCCACAGCGTCCAGCACGCCGACCGGATCGGACCACTCCGTGGTTTCTTCCATCGAGGCTCGTTCGACGCCTGCCGGCGATGGCAGGCATGGAACAACCCGATATGACTTTCCGTGTCAATCGGAACATATGGTTTGTATGTTTCTTATGCGCGAATGAATTCCCTGAGCGCGGCGTAGCAGTAAATCTCGACGGTCAATCATCTGGCGGGCATCCTGGGACCTGCTGGCAACCGTATCACATCGATGCGACCCGGCAAGTCACCCGCAACCTCGTCTTCGTTGTACGTGAAGTAGACAAGCGAGTGACGCTCGGTGTCCAGTATCCGGATTATATGGAGCGAGTCGAAAGTTGGATCTGACTCGGTCGTGAATACCTGCGTTTTCCTGGGAACATTTTCGGCAATGCGGATATTGCCTGTCTGATGGCAGGAAGCCGTCAGGTCCGTCCCATGGGTCATGCGTCCACTTCCCAGTGCGCCATCGGAATGCGACTCTGACACATAACAGGTCACGCCTTTCACGAGAGGATCGTCGTAAGCCGAAATGGCGATGTGAGAACCATATCGCTGGGTATGCGTTTCGATCGTCGCCAGCTCCTTGGCTACGACAACGGAAGACGAAAATATCAGCAGTGCTCCCAAGATGCTCCACCGCCTTGGAATCAGCTTGATCATCATCCACCTCCGGCAATTCGGTAGTCAGATCGTCGGTCGCGTCACGCCGCAGCGACGGATAGCTGACTTCAGGCTATTTCACCCGGACGTCAGCCACTTGACGCAGGTCAACACCTGCCTGTTCGTCCGGCGTCATTCTGAAAATGGATACGTTGTCAGCGCAGGGCACCTGTCGGCAGCGTATTGAACATTCCGTGTCCAGGCGACAACAAATCACGGCTTCGGTCGCCTGCGTCGCCAGAAAGTTCGCATATCGAGAATTGCCATGTTCATGAACGCCCGCGTTTCGCTGCTTTTACCTCGCCTGTTCTGCGCGTGGGCAAGTGGCACTGCGCTCGTGCAATCACCACCGCAACCCGCTTCGCAAAACGGCGTCTTTTACATAACTGGCGGTGTGGGCGAAGATGAAGTTCAGGCTTTTCGCGGCGCAGCGCCAGGCTACAACCTTCGCATGACGTTCGCCTCGAAGACAGGGAACTATCTGTCCGACATCGATGTAACGATAACGTCGGGCGCCGGGCGACCCATCCTGTCAGTTCGGACAGAGGGCCCGTTCCTGTTTGTCCGGCTACCGGCAGGGCGCTACCAGATCGGAGCGCAAACGCGTCACATCACGGAAACCAGAAAGATCCAGGTGCCCGCGCACGGCGGCGCTGATTTGCGTTTCTACTGGGAGGATCCGGATCGTCACGGAGTCGTACGCATCTGTAAAGGCTGTCCGGAAAAGGCTCGTTCCTGAGCGGCCTGTTTCGTTACTCAATCCGCGTCCCGATGGGCACCAGAATGCAGACAAATCCCGTTCAATCCGCTCCGGACATAGTCTCTGGCCACGTCGAACCCGCACCGCCGGTCGGGCACGCCGAGAGGAAGCGCGGACTGTCGGGCAGGCAGGTGGAGGAGTTGCGCGCCCGCTTCGGTCGTAACGTCGTGGACTCAAACGTCCGCCGCACCTGGTGGCAAACGCTTGGGGAGGTAATCCGTGAGCCCATGTTTCTGCTGCTCCTCGGCGCAACCGGCATCTATTTTCTGCTTGGAGATGTGTCGGAGGCGCTGGCGCTTCTCGCGTTTGTCGCCGCAATTGTCTTTCTGACGGTCTTTCAAAGCCATCGTACCGCGCGGGTGCTCGACTCTCTTCGCGAGCTGTCCGCGCCCCGTGCGCAGGTACTTCGGGACGGGCAGAGGCAACTCGTTTCCGCTGCTGAACTGGTGCCCGGCGACGTGGTTTTCGTCGACGAAGGCGCACGCGTGCCGGCCGATGGCGTGGTGACGGAGGCTCACGAACTGAGCGTAGACGAGTCGCTATTGACAGGCGAGTCCGCTTCGGTGAACAAGTCGGTGGCGCGAGCCAATGCACTTCCGGTGGAAGATCCTGGCGGGCAGCTTTTTTTCGGGTCAATGGTAGTGCAGGGCCAGGGGCAGATGATCGTGACCGCGACGGGGGCGAATACGAAGCTTGGTCGCATTGGCAAGTCGCTGACCGGCATTACGGAAGCCCGCTCGCCGCTGCAACTGGAGACGAGAACATTCGTCAATCGCTTTACGTTGGCTGCGATCGTACTGTGTCTGCTGCTCGTCGTGGCCTATCGTTTGCGCTCCGGGGAATGGCTTCCGGGCGTGCTCGCCGGGATCACGCTGGCCATGGGGATTCTTCCCGAAGAGATTCCGGTGATACTGACCGTGTTCATGGCGCTAGGGGCTCGCCGCATCGCCAGCGAAGGCGTGCTAACGCGCCGTATGAGCGCCATCGAAACCCTCGGCCAGACCTCAGTGCTGTGCGTCGATAAGACGGGCACATTGACGCAAAACCGCATGTCCGTGCGCGTGCTGTTTGCGCGAGGAAAACGGCAGATCATCGATCAGACAACGCAACGGATTGACGAGGCGTATCACGAACTCATCGAATATCTGGTGCTCGCCAGCGAAATCGAACCGGTCGATCCAATGGAGCGGGCATTTCATGAAACAGGCCGGGTTGGGCTCGCCGGCACAGGACGTCTCCACGAGGACTGGTCGCTGGTTCACGAGTACGCGCTGACACCGGAGTTGCCGGCCATGTCCCACGCATGGCAAGCGCCAGAACTCGACCATCATGCAGTAGCCTGCAAGGGCGCGCCGGAGGCGGTCTGTGCTTTGTGTCACCTGGGCGAGCGGGATACGCAGACTGTCCTTGATGAGGCCGCGCAAATGGCATCGGGCGGACTGCGGGTGCTTGGGGTGGCCAAGGCACGGCACTCACATCCCGACTGGCCAAAAAAGCAGCATGACTTCGAATTCTCTTTCGTGGGGCTGGTCGGGTTGTTGGACCCAGTCCGGCCGGAGGTCGCTGGCGCTATCGCCGGATGCCAGGCGGCCGGCATCCGCGTGGTGATGATTACCGGCGACTATCCGTCGACGGCGCGGGCTATTGCGATCGAAGTCGGCATCGACGGCACGCGGATCGTGACCGGCCAGGAAGTGGCAGCGATGCATGACGCGCGACTTCACGAGACCATAAAGAATGTTGACGTATTTGCCCGTGTCAAGCCAGAGCAAAAATTGCGGCTCGTCAACGCGTTCAGGGAAAGTGGTCAGGTGGTTGCGATGACGGGCGACGGCGTGAACGACGCACCCGCGCTTAAGGCGGCGCACATCGGCATTGCGATGGGACTGCGCGGCGCAGAAGTTGCGCGCGAGGTAGCTTCGCTGGTCCTGCTGCGTGACGACTTTGCCCCAATCTTGTCAGCGATCCGACTGGGAAGGCGTATTTACGCCAATCTCGTGCAGGCAATCAGCTATACGGTCGCTGTTCACATCCCGATGATCGCCGCAGCCATGATTCCGGTTTTCGTCGGCTGGCCGCCGCTGCTTGCGCCCGTTCATATCGTCTTTCTGGAACTGATTATCAACCCCGTCTGCTCAGTCGTGTTCGAGAACGAGCCTGAACGCGAGAACCTGATGCATACGCCACCGCGCCGCGCCGGCGCGCGCCTGCTGTCGAACCGCGCATTGGGAAAAGGGGCGATGGCAGGCGCGGTGGCCGCCATGCTGGTGCTCGGGCTATATGCAGGCTTGCTGAGCTGCGGCTACGATCCTGCTTTCTCACGCACATTGTCATTCATGGCACTCGCGGCGTGTAACGTGGCCTTGATCTTTGTGATCCGATTACTTCCGCAGTCGGGGGCCTATGCGCCCACACGTCAGCAGAATCGCTACCTCTGGGTTGTACCGGGTGTCGCCGGCGCGGGGCTTCTGCTTCTCATGACCGTTCCTGCCCTAGCGCGGCTGTTTGGACTGGTCGCGTTGCTAGGCGCCTGACGGTCCAGATACAAGAAAAACCTGGAGAATGTTCCTGTGATCATGATGGCGGTACTCTTCGCGGCCATTTTGCTGCTCAACGTCATTCCCGCCTTCGCCCCTCCGACGTGGATGGCAATGTCGTGGATAGGATTCAACCAGCCAGACCAGAACCCATTCCTGCTTGCCGTAGTTGCTGCCTGTGCCGCCACGTCGGGGCGTCTGATCCTTGCGCGATGTTCCACATGGCTCGTACGCGGCCATCTGATGCGCGAAGAGGACCGGCAAAACATTGATGTCGTGAAGGCCTGGCTTGAAAAGAGGAGGGTGGTGACTGCCGGCGCGCTACTGCTGTATGCATTCAGTCCCTTTCCATCAAACTATCTTTTCATCGCATATGGGCTAACCCGGCTGAGACTGTGGTTAATCGGCGTGCCTTTCTTCTTCGGACGCCTTGCGAGCTACGCGGTCTGGACACATTTCGCGCAGATCGCCCACTCGTACCTGGACCCCGAACTGGATCTCGATGGAGGGTACCTGGGAGCCTACTTCGTTCTCACCCAACTTGCATTGCTGTGCCTCGTCTTCGCCCTGATGCGGATCGACTGGAGCGTTGCACTTAACGAGCACAGGCTCCGTTTCAGGCGCCCCAGGCCGGGTGAGAATGCCCGTACCTGACTAACGCAACCGCGCGGCCGTGCATCACCCGGTTGATCGCATGGAATTCATGAGGAGATCCATTTTCTTCACGTCTCAGGATAACGATGAAGAATTCAGCCGGGGTCGAACCATCAACAGCGGAGTTTGAGTAATGCGGGCCGTTCGGCCTGCGACGCTTCCGAGAAACCAGCGTGAGAAGCCGCGCCGACCGTGTGTGCCGACGACTACGAGGTCCGCGTGCCATCGCTGCGCCTCGCGAACAATCGTGTGGGGTATGTCATCGCCTGGCGGATCTGTTTCGACCAGCCCGAAGTCTACGGCGTTAATCTGATTGGCAAAAACTTCGGCCGCCGCGGCGAGCGCCTTATCCCCCTCGTCGATAAACGCATCCTTGAGAAATCGAACAGCGCGATCGACGACGTAGACAGCTCGAATGGACGAATCGGGTCTTGCGAGACGCAGGCCAGACTGCAGGGCATCGAATGAAGCTTCGCTACCGTCAAGCGCGAACAGGATTCGTCGCGGATAGGTTTGTATCGCGGCCACATAGCTGGCGGGCACGATGAGAATTGAACACGGAGTCTGGCTTGTGACGAATTCGGATACCGTTCCTTCGAACCAGCGCAACATGCCGTGATGTTGCCGAGCACCGACTACGAGCAGGTCAGCGTGCCAATCACCTGCAGCATCGATCAACGCATTTCCCGCATAACCACCTAGCCTCGAAAGTTCAAGCACGCGGGCGTCGACGTCGATGTTCGCATCAGCGAAAACTTCTTGTGCCTGTTTAACCGCCTCACTGGCATCCCGCAAAAGCTCTTCCCGAATGGTCTCGAATACGGCATCGGCCAGAGATCCAAGCGGCACGAGCGCACGCGGGTTCTCGGCGACACTTACGATACGCACTTCTACGCCGGGCCTCACGAGGCCGCATACATACTTCGCCAGGCGTGCGGACATAGGCGACGAGTCTACACCGATCAGGATCCGCTCGAATCCTGATTTAGGGATACTGCCGGCACTTGATGCAGTCATGATTCGTGCTCCGTGCAACGTGCGATCTCACACGCATTCGCGGTGTTTGGAAATCAGACCCACGTACGCTATTGGAAAAACAAAAATCAGAATACTCAAGCGGGCGCTGCCAGTCTAATACTGGTTCCATAACGATCTGATTTCTACTGTCGAGGTCTCGGTCTCTTCGTGGTTCTCTTCCTGATCGGCTGCTGCCCGGACGAGCAGCAGCGGCGTTGCAGTGATACGCGCGACGCGGCTTGACACACTGCCGAGCACCCAACCTGCAACGCCTCGCCGCCCATGCGTGCCCATCACGAGCAGGTCGGCCGGCCAGCGAATAGCCTCGCGAACTATGGTGTGTGCGACATCATCGCCGCTCCGCTTCGTATGCAGAAAACCGGAGTCGGCCGAAATACCGGGGGCAAGCGATGTAAATACTTCAGCCACCGTGGCGAGCGCCCGTTTCCCTTCGTCAACCAGTGCCGCCTCTCGCACGTCCATTGGAACCAGATCGGTGAAGCTAAAGGTCCGATCTACGACAAACAGCGCCCTTAGATGCGCCCCTTTCGCGGCCAGCGTCATGCCTGTGAGCAAAGCCTGATGAGACGCCGGGCTTCCGTCGATAACGAAGAGAATCTTCGTCGGTCCGTGCTGGAGTTGCGGCTCGTAGCTCTCCGGGACGACGAGCACTGGGCATTTAACCAGCTTGCTCACGGGTCCTGAGACGGCGCTCTCCACCCATCGCAACAGGCCATGATGTTGTCTCGCCCCAAGGACCAGCAGATCTGCATTCCATCTCTGCGCTTCCGATGCGAGGGCATGAGACACATCGCCTCCGTACCTGGCGAGGTCTATCAGTTCGGCCTCGACCGTTAAACCATGGTCTTCAAAAATGCGACGGACATTCGATAACGCAACGCTCGCGGATTCCCGCAATCCTTCGGAGAATGCTGCGATATCCAGTCCGGTTGCAGAGTGCGCGGAGAGTATCGCCCGGGGGTTTTCGAGCACGCTCACTACACGGACCTGAATGCCGGCGACGCCGAGTTGACAGGCGTAGGTAGCGGCTTGGATGGACGCGATACTCGAATCTGCGCACAGCAGAAGCCGGCTGAAACGGGCTGAAGGTGAATTGGAGCTGACTTGCTGGTTCATGGAAAGACTCCGTGTTGAGCGCGGAAAGCGCCGGCTGAAGCGCCGTGTAGGCACAGCCTTCGAAAGGCAATCGATGTCCCAGGTATAAGACCTCCCGCTTTGCGCTCAATTGATTTGCGTCAACCCCCGGCGTGTCTGCATGACTAGACTGGTTGTGCAATAGCGGTCCATGAATAGAGGACACTGCCTCGTCGTTTTCTGTTGGGTCCAGTGGCAGTCCGCACCGGTAGATGACGGGATCGGAAAGAAGCCAGGCGCTCGGCAAAACTATGACGATACCAGTCACGTTCTGAGGGGGCCCGACAGTCAGGACCATCGCCACGCTGCCTGCACACACAACATGACCTTATCCTGCTCCCTGACGGGTTCAATGCTCATCACCTCGTGCATATTGTTGAAATGCCGTTCGTCGTAGAACGGCAGCGTCGGATACCGCTGGTTAATCGGATCAACGAAACGCTGCTGCGGCGGGTTGCCGGCCTCAGATAGGTAGTACATGCGCAGTTTCCTGGCATAGACGTACGCCTGATCCGCGCCCTTGCCAGGCACCGGGACCGAGCGAAACGCAAACGCGATCCGGTAATTGGGCGAAGCGACGTGAAGGTAGCCTTTCGGGATGTGCCCTTTAAAGCCGGGCGGGGTGAACAAAGTATTTGCCGCCGCGCCCCTCGTCGAGTCCTGCTGGTCCGACATCTGCGATCGTGAATGGGCCGCAGACCGAAGCCCGGTTCGTCGATGAAGTCGGATGCTGTTTGCTCAAGATCAAACGCCATTCGCCGGCATTGCAGTATTTGTCGAACATTGAAACACTTCGCGTGGAGTTGAGCGATGGGTCTACTCGACAGAATTTTTTTTCGCCAGCGGGCGCGCACGGGTTCCGAGGAAGAAAGACGGACCAGCGAAGCAGTCGGTCGTGTTCTCGCAATGAATCCGCGGCTAAGGAATGCGCGTCACTACGAAGAGCGGCTCACGCGTGTGCTCAAGACGTCATTGAACCACACGGACAGTCTTGTCGCCTCGCTGCCGCGACCACGGGATGCCAATGCCGACGCGTGGTCGTCTGATCCCATGATTCGAGCATTGTTCGCGACACCTGACGATCTCGCTCAAGCCTTTAGCCGTTCGGAAGAGTTGCGTGCTTTTTTTGAGGAAAACGCCGATTCTGCGGAAGCCTATGCCGTCCTCGGGATGGCGATGAACGAGCGCCACGTATTGGGAGTCGCCCTGGAAGGAGACTCTATCCGTCGCGATGTGCCACAGACTACGCTGTGCTTTAGCGACCATCGTGTCAGAATCTGCAGCGGTTCAGAAGCGTCGTTACGTGGAGAGATCGCGCGCCGGATGGTCGATCAACTGGCGTTGGAAGGCTTTGCCAGTCTCGCCGGCAATCGGCGCGATCTGCTGAGGCAATCACGGGCATTGATCGAAGAGCGTGTCGCGCTGTTGGAACGGCAAGGCACGGGTATGCGTGCGGTGGTCGGCGCGCCTTCAGTTACCGAATCGGACGAGTTGGGCCGCCTTCAAACACTGATGCAAGAAAATTCGCAAGCACTTGCCAAGCTCAGAGTGCCTGCGCAGCAAAGTGAAATTGAACTGGAGTGCGTATGCAATGTGTTTTCGAAACCGTCCGATCACTTCTACGTTCAGAGCAGACACGTGCGCGTCGACGCGATGAATGTCGTACACCCCGAAGGAAGTGAGGCGGGACAGGAGATCGAACTCCACTTTGCGCGCATTCCGGGCAATCCCGCAGTAGTGCGGGCATTTGTGCTTGTGCGGTTCCCGCGGCGGGAACTGCTGCCGGGTGGATTACATATCGATGCGGCGATGCGGGCGCTCTGAGAACGTGCTCCTCGGGCCACGGCAATGCCTCGCGCAGAGGCTGCACTCATTGTGGTGTTCCTGAGCCACCCGACCGCCTCAGTTACCGTCAACGGCAAACGCAGGCCGTGACAGTAGTTGCCCTGATTGTCAGGGTCAGCTATCCGTCACCCTTTCGGGTACATCGGGTTCTTCAGGAGGCGTTGACAGCGATGGGCTTTCCAGCAGAAGCCAGATCCTCTGTCCTTCATAAGGAAGCAGCTCTTGCTGGAGCACGGCTTGAAGAATTTTTCGCTTTCCTAACTGAAAAGCGAGGCGAATCTGTTCATCCGTGGCGTCGCGCGCTCCGAGCGATTCGAAAATCACTTCATACGAAATCGCGAATGCACGGTATCCCCATCCGAATCCGTGCGCGGAAAACCACACAGCGGACCCGTGGGATAGCAGGGGCGCCGTAATCCCGATCATTGGCTGATTCATCGCGGTCACTCTGGTGAAAAATTAGCGTCGTGGGCGAATCCAGTCGATCAGATTCGGACAGCATTTTCGCGTCCGCATTGCCAGTTCCAGCGACTGACGTGCGGAATCACACCTATCGACCGCACCCGAACCGCACCGCACCGCAGGCAAGGTGTGCCGCAGGGCCGGGCGGGCGCTCGAGTTCCACATAGTTAGCTGCCCGTCGGCGCACGGTACTGGACGCCACGTGTGGCAATGCTCACGCAGGTGCCGGCCCGGCGCTGGGTAATCGCCTGGATGTCGGATAGCGAGCCGATCACGGCATCCTTGCCCGTTTGACGGGTGAACTCGATGGCCGCCTGAACTTTCGGGCCCATCGAACCACTCGCGAAACCGAGCTTTTCGAGTTCGTCCGGGTGCGCCTGTGCGATGGCTCGCTTCTCCGGCGTGCCCCAGTCCACATACGCTGCGTCGACATCGGTCGCGATGACGAGCATGTCGGCGTCCAGTTCCTGGGCGAGGAGTGCCGAGCACAGATCCTTGTCGATCACCGCTTCGACGCCGGTCAGCTTGTGATCCTTGTCGTAGCAGGTCGGAATGCCGCCGCCGCCCGCGCAAATGACAATGGTGCCGTGCTCGAGCAGCCATTTGACGGGACGCAACTCGAAGATGTGCTTCGGCCGCGGGCTCGCGACGACCCGGCGGAACTTGTCGCCATCCGGAGCGATGGACCATCCTCGCTCTTTCGCGAGACGCTCCGCTTCTTCTTTCGAATAAACCGGTCCGATCGGCTTGGTCGGATGCTGGAAGGCAGGATCGTGCGCAGAGACCTCGACTTGCGTCAGAATCGTTGCGAATGGCACTTCGTACGGCAGCAGGTTGCCGAGCTCCTGTTCGATCAGGTATCCGATCATTCCTTCTGTCTGCGCGCCGAGAACGTCGAGCGGATACGCCTCGACTTCCTTGTAGGCCGCGCCCTGGAGTGCGAGCAGTCCAACCTGCGGGCCGTTGCCGTGCGCAATCACCAGGTCGTTATCCTGCGCGATCAGCGCGATCTGGCGGGCGGCGACCCGCACGTTTTCACGCTGATTCTCTGCCGTCATCGGCTCACCGCGCCGCAGCAACGCATTGCCGCCCAACGCAATCACGATACGCATGATGCAGCACCTCCTGATAGATGCACGCCAGATAGCTGGCGGCGCGAGCGTTGCTTGAGCTCGTGCCACAGCGTCGCGGCCAGTTCGATGGGCTCGCTCAGATGTCAGCAAGTGTCGAGACGAGGATCGCCTTGATCGTATGCATGCGGTTTTCCGCCTGCTCGAATGCGAGATTCAACGGCGACTCGAAGACCTCCTCAGTCACTTCGACTCCATTCGCAAGCGCTGGATATTTCTCTGCAATCTCTTTGCCGACTTCCGTCTCGCAGTTGTGGAACGCGGGCAGGCAGTGCATGAACCTCACGTGCGGATTTTGTGCGGCTTTCATCAGATCCATGTTGACCTGATAGGGGAGCAGTTGCTGGATGCGCTCATTCCAGGCTTCCATCGGTTCGCCCATCGACACCCAGACGTCCGTGTGCACGAAATCCACCCCAGCGATCGCCGCTTTCGCATCTTCCGTCAGCGTGACGCGCGCACCGCTTTCGGCGGCGAAGCGTTGGCACATTTCAATGTGCTCCGCATGCGGCCAAAGCGCTTTCGGCGCGCCGATCCGCACATCCATGCCGAGCTTCGCGCCGATCAGCAGCAACGAGTTGCCCATGTTGTTGCGAGCGTCACCCAGGTACGCATAGCTGATTGCCGTCAGCGGCTTGTCGCTGTGCTCGCGCATGGTCAGCACGTCGGCGAGCATCTGGGTCGGGTGGTACTCGTCGGTCAGGCCGTTAAACACAGGCACGCCCGCGAACTTCGCCAGCTCATCGACGATTTCCTGTTTGAACCCACGATACTCGATCGCGTCGTACATGCGTCCCAGTACGCGTGCCGTGTCCTTCATGCTCTCCTTGTGGCCGATCTGGGAGGAGTGCGGATCGATGTAAGTGACGTTCGCGCCCTGGTCATACGCCGCGACTTCGAACGCGCAGCGCGTGCGGGTGGAGGTCTTCTCGAAGATCAGCGCGATGTTGACGCCCTTCAGATGCTGTTGCTCGGTGCCCGTGTACTTGGCGCGCTTGAGGTCGCGCGACAGGTCGAGCAGATACCGCAATTCACGATTGGTGTGATGCGTCAGGCTCAGCAGGCTCCGGTTACGCAGGTTGAAGGACATGGTGTTCTCCTTCGGAGAGTCGGTTGGGCGGCCGCGGGCCGCCATGCCACTCAATAGTCGATGGGATCGCGCACGATCGGGCATGTCATGCAATGGCCGCCGCCACGGCCGCGACCCAGTTCGCTCGCGGTAATCGTGATCACCTCCACGCCCGCCTTGCGCAACAACGTGTTGGTATAGGTATTGCGGTCGTAGCCGATCACCACGCCGGGCTCGACGCAGACGACATTGTTGCCGTCGTCCCACTGTTCGCGCTCGGCAGCGAAGCTGTTGCCGCCCGTTTCCACGACGCGCAGCTTTGGAAGTCCGAGCGCGTCGCCTACGACATCAAGAAACGGCTTGTCTTCCCGGCGAATGTTGAGCCTCGTCGCGCTCGAATTGTCGGGGCGTACCGAGAACGCGACGATCTCCTTGACGACCTCGGGGAACACGGTGACCACGTCGCGATCGCAGAACGTGAATACCGTGTCGAGGTGCATCGCGGCGCGAGACTTCGGCAAACCGGCCACGATGACGCGCTCGACCGCACCCTTCGCGAACAGATTCTGCGCGAGTTCGCCGATGGCCTGACGCGACGTGCGCTCGCCCATGCCGACGAGCAGCAAGCCCTTGCCGATCGGCATCACGTCGCCACCCTCCAGCGTGGCCATGCCGTGATCGCGATCCGGGTCGCCATACCAGACCTCGAACTCGTGATTCACGAAGTCCGGATGAAACTTGTAGATCGCCGTGGCGAGCAGTGTTTCCTGTCGGCGGGCGGGCCAGTACATCGGGTTGAGGCTGACGCCGCCATAAATCCAGCAGGTGGTGTCGCGCGTGAATAGCGTATTGGGCAGCGGGGGCAGCACGAAGCTCGAATAGCCGAGATATTGGCGGAACATCTTGAGCGTGTTGGATTCATCCGTGTCCGGGATGTCTTCCGCCACGACGCCGCCAATCAGAAATTCGGCCTGCTTGCGGGGCTCGAGGCTCTCCAGCCATGCGCGCACCTCGCCGGCCAGTCCAATGCCGACGGTATCGGTACGCACCTTGCGATCCAGTATCCATTTGAGCGCCTCGGGGTTGTGCACCGTCTCCGTAAGCAGATTGTGCATCTCCAGCACTTCGATATTGCGCTCACGCATCTTGGTGACGAAGTCGAAATGGTCACGCTTCGCCTGGCTTTGCCAGATTACGTCGTCGAACAGAAGTTCGTCACAGTTGCTTGGCGTCAGACGCTGATGCGCGAGGCCGGGCGAGCAGACCATCACCTTGCGCAGCTTGCCTGCTTCGGAATGGACGCCGTACTTCATCGTCTGCGTATTCATCATGTGTCTCCGGAATCAGAGCGTGAGGAAGCCTTTGTACAGGCCGAACGCGGCTACCAATGCGCCGATCAGGACCGCCGCAAGGACAAGTTTTTCGACGAACGTGAAGGCAGGTTGCCCGGCTTCGTGCTTCGCCTTGGCAAACAGCAATGCCCCGGGCGCGTAAAGCAGGGCGGACAGCAACACATACTTAAGCCCGCCGGCGTAGAGCAGCCAGACGGCGTAGACGACGGCCAGCGCGGCGATCAGGAGGTCCTTGTTGCGCTGCTTCGGTTCGCTCTCGTAGGTCTCACGGCGCCACGCGACAAGCAGCGCATAGGCGGCGGACCAGAAGTAGGGGAGCAGGATCATCGAGGTTGCCAGATAGATCAGCGAGAGGTAGGTCCCTTTCGAGAGCAGCGTAATGAACAGGAATATCTGCGTCAGGCCATTGGTGAGCCAAAGCGCATTCACCGGTACATGCTTCGCGTTTTCCTTGCGCACGAAGCGCGGCATCGTGCTGTCCCGGGCAGCGGAAAAGATGATTTCGGCGCAAAGCAGCACCCACGAGAGCAACGCGCCCAAAAGCGAAATCACGAGGCCGACACTGATCAGAATCGCGCCCCAGTGGCCGACGACGTGTTCGAGCACGCCGGCCATCGACGGATTTTGAAGCGCGGCGAGCTCGGGCCGCCTCATGATGCCGAGCGACAGCATATTGACTAGCACGAGAACCAGCAGAACCCCGATGAAACCGATGACGGTCGCCTTGCCGACATCGGTGCGCTTTTCGGCACGCGCCGAAAAGATGCTGGCGCCTTCGATCCCGATGAACACCCAGACCGTCACGAGCATCGTGCCGCGGACCTGGTTCGCGACGCTGCCGAGCTTCGGACTGTTCAAGCCGAGGAAGTCACTCGTGAAGACGTGCGCCTTGAACGCGAACACGCAGATCAGGATGAACAATACGATGGGCACGACCTTGGCGATCGTCGTGACCAGGTTGACGAAGGCCGCTTCCTTGATACCCCGCAGCACGAGGAAGTGAACCCCCCAGAGCAGCACGGAGGCACTGGCAATTGCAGCGGGCGTGTTGCCCTCGCCAAAGATGGGAAAGAAATAGCCGAAGGTGCCGAATAGCAGAACGAAGTATCCGACGTTGCCGAGCCATGCGCTAATCCAGTATCCCCAAGCCGATGAAAAGCCCATGTAGTCGCCAAAGCCCTGCTTTGCGTAGATATATACGCCGCCATCGAGTTCCGGTTTGCGGTTCGCGAGTGTCTGGAAAACGAACGCCAGCGTCAGCATGCCGACCGCAGTGATGGCCCATCCGATCAACACCGCGCCGGCGTCGGCGCTGACGGCCATGTTTTGTGGCAAGGAGAAGATGCCGCCCCCGATCATCGATCCCACCACGAGTGCGGTCAGCGCGCCGAGATGAAGCTTCGGGGCGCCGGCGGAGGTGGTCGAAGGCTGTGCATTCGCGCCGGATGCCGGCTGGGATATGGAATCAGACATGTAACCTCTCCTTCGGTAGCGTGCAGAACTGACGTCGCACGGTCATCCACCAGTTGTACCTGCATGCAACGCTTCAAGGCAGTTTGGTCAGCGTTCGCGTTAGCAAAACGCGGTTCTTTTTAATATCTGAACAGCTCGTTTCAGCGTTCACTGAAAGTCTTGATCACTCAAGAAAAACCTTGCTGTGAGACAACCCGGCATTTGAGGTGACGATCCGGTTCGCCCCGGATGCCGCGCGATCACTCGGGCCGGCTATCACCGTATACACAGCATATGAACTGCCGTACCGTCCCGATTGATCTGAATCAACATCTCATCTGGCATGCGGCGCGTTGACGGCATAGGGGTCTGCGACCGGTCGCAGAAGTACAGAGGTCTCGGGCACAGCTAACGTAGGGGCGAGAAATCCGATTGCGCTCTCGCACAATGGTCAGTCGACGCGTGGAGGCGATCTTTTCGCTTTTCGGCCAGCCGCGTCATCTGTTGAACCAGAGATACTGAAGGGTCAGCGAAATCGCGTTATAGTTGCCTCCCGCCCTGACCACGACACCCTTTGATGCAGCGAGTTTCGCTGACCAACTGCGCGTGATGGGAATTGAGAGCGTGACGCCAAAACGGCTGTTGTCCTGCCGGTCGTCATTGCGGACACCGTTGACGCTGGTCGCGCCGCCCGCGAAGAACCCCGCATCGACGGCGAGCCATAGCCCGGGACGGAACGTGTATCCGCCATGAAGTTGCAGCACCGCGAGCGGCGCCTGACTGCGTCGCCTGTTGCCTGCAAACGAGTCGTTGTCCGTGAAGAGCCACACGCCGGCTGTGACTTCCGCAAACCAGTTTCCGAGTGGCTGCGAAATCCCGAACTCGGGCTTGAACGCCCAGCGGTTGCTTCCGACGTTGATCAGATGGGCGGGCTCGTACTGCCCCGTCGGCGCCACGATCGTGAGACTCGCGCCGACGACGGTATCCGGTACCCGATGCGCGAACTCGTCCGGTGTGAGCGCGGGGCCGCCCAGCAGATCCATGGCGAACCTGACGCGCAAGTCGCCCATCCCCGCGCGGTGTATCTGATTCGGCGAGTCGAATACGTTGCCTGACACATCGCCGCTGACGAAGGGCGCCAGCAGCCCGAGCGACGCGGCGGATCCTGCAAGATCGAATACGTGCAGGTATCCAAGGGAAACCGAGTTGATTCCTGCCTGAACGTCAGTGACAGGGAGTGACGGATCGGTGAGGATCTGCCCGCCCAAATGGGTGTATGTGAGTCCGATGAAATTCGTGCCGACGGGAGCCGGCGAATACGCGCGCGGCTCCAGCTCCTGAGCCGATGCTCGCAGCACGTATAAAAGCAGCGATGTGCAGATGAACCGCACGTGATGCTTGCGCACGAGTCGCAAATGCGGAACGCCTGGAGGCGGCCGCACGCAGGACCGTTCTGACGGTGAGCGCATAGCCTGCATAGTCGGCCCATTGGGGCAGCGGTGAATGTCTGGCGGCTAGTGGATACTTCAAAACGCTATCTGGAGAGTGCGAGTCAGGTTTGATACGGATCACTCAGAACAGCATCTCCTGTCCCGACTATAGGAAACAATGCGCGGATCGTTGACGTCCTTCGCATTGTCGGCTGCCTTTTTCTTCGGGTGAAAACTGTTATTCAGCAGCCGATTCATTCCACGCGGGGCGGCACCAAAGTCCGAGGGCGAGTGCGTTTGACTTGCCTTTGCGTACGCGTTGCAATGTCCGCGGTGAGAATGGCGTTGCCGACCGTCGGCGTCAAAAAAGCGTTGACCTGTATCAAGCCTGTCGGTGCATCGCCGAGTATCTTCAAATGCAGGTCGAGCGATAACCACCAGAACGATCATTCGGCATTGCAGACCCCAGTGTTTCGTGTGCCTTTCCAACGAAAACGTGGGGTACCCAACGAAGACCAAATCCGTGGGGGTCGTCATGGACAAAGCCGTTTCACGCAAGGGCGCAAGCGACAGACGCGAAAAACCCGTGGTATACCGTACACCTGATGAAAGGGTGGCGGATGGGCGCGCCATACGGGATTTGGTGCCCCGCTCGTCTCAAGGGGGATGGGTGTCGCCCGCGCAACGGCGCGATCTGATCGAACTGCTCATCGAGTCCAATGAAAGGCGCCTTCCGAGTCTGATACCGATTCGCTTCGGCCGAATGTCGGCATCGCCGTTCGCGTTCTATCGCGGCGCGGCCGCCGTCATGGCGGCCGACCTGGCCACCACGCCAACCAGCGGCCTGCGCGTGCAGGCATGTGGAGACGCGCACCTGATGAACTTCGGCGGCTTCGCGACGCCGGAGCGCAACATGATCTTCGACCTCAACGATTTCGACGAGACGCTGCCTG
Organism: Paraburkholderia sp. BL27I4N3; assembly: GCF_003386115.1. Taxonomy (NCBI): domain Bacteria; kingdom Pseudomonadati; phylum Pseudomonadota; class Betaproteobacteria; order Burkholderiales; family Burkholderiaceae; genus Paraburkholderia; species Paraburkholderia sp. BL27I4N3. Next base: position 5,032,912 of record NZ_QREJ01000001.1, read on the forward strand.
CCCCGTTCGAGTGGGATCTGAAGCGGCTCGCAGCGAGCGTTGTGATCGCAGCCCAGCATCTGGAGCTGCCCTACGGCGATACGATACGTATCGCGACGGATCTCGCGCGCGAATACCGCGAGCGAATGCACGATTACGCGTCGATGCGCGCGCTCGACGTCTGGTACGACAGAATCGACCTGCAGAAGTACGAGGTTCGGTCGAGCGACCCCGGAATCGTGGAAGCCGCGCGCAAGCGGATTGCGCAGCGAATCGAAGTCGAACGCCGCAAGACCGTGCCCGACCATCTATATCCGAAACTCGTCACGGAGGAAGGCGCACAGCCCCGGATCAAGGACGAGCCCCCGCTCATCTTTCATCCCACTGAAGATATCGCCCCCGGTCTTCAATCGGGTTACGCGGGCGCGATCGCCTCATATCGCGAGAGCCTTGCCGAACATGTGCGCATACTGTTCGACAGATACCATCTCGTCGATCTGGCGCTCAAGGTAGTGGGTGTGGGCAGCGTCGGCACGATGTGTGGTGTGGGCCTCTTCATGGCCTCCGATAACGACCCATTGTTCCTGCAGGTGAAGGAGGCAAAGGCATCGGTGCTCGAGCCGTATGCGGGCAAGAGTCTGCATCCGACCCACGGCGAGCGCGTGGTCGCCGGCCAACGCATCATGCAATCCGCTAGCGATGTGTTTCTCGGCTGGAGCCGGGGACGGAATGAACGCGAGTTCTATATCCGTCAGTTGCGCGACATGAAAATGTCCGTGGTCATCGAGACGCTCGACACGGGCATGCTCCGGCTGTACGCGCGCATGTGCGCGCATGCGCTGGCGCGCGCTCACGCACGCTCGGGTGATGCCGCACTGATGGCGGGGTATATGGGTTCAGGCCAGACCTTCGACGACGCGATCACCGAATTCGCGACGGAATACGGCTCACAGAACCGGCGCGACTACCGTGAGTTTATCCACGCGATTCGTGAAGGCCGGATTCAGACGATCACAGAGGACTAGGCCAGGAGTGCTGGGATGTCGTCACTGGAGAACCAGGGGATCCCCCGGTCCTCCGTGACCGCGGAAAGAAAGATGCTGCGGTTGACAGGTTGACAGGGTGGCTTGCCCTTCTGTTTGCATTGATTGCGAGTGCGGCCGTTCATCCAGTCCTCCCGGCACGACGGTGCCTTGACGGCACACGCACTGCGGCGTTCGATACGCTTCGAGTAGCGCCCCATGAGATATGACGGGGTGGATCACCGTGACGTCGTGCAAATGCCATCGACGGACCGCCGGATCGCGAAGTCGTGCCGCCTGCGCTTGACTCAGATCAACGGAGTGGGGGCATGCGGTGCCTAGAGTCAATTCATGCGGGACACATTCGCGGAGACCTGCCATGCATACGTTATCTTCTGGGCTACTTAAGGTGGCGCTGTGTGCGATCGCGTGTCTTGCCCTTGATTTCCCGTTCGAAACCCTGGCGCAACCACCGCGGGCGTCGTCCGCCGCTCAATTGACGACGGCCGCCGAGCGCGCTGACTTCTGCACGCAGATGCGCGAGGCCGCGACGCCGGCAGAGCGTCAGGCAATCGCGCAAAAGTGGCACGAGACGATGATCGCGCGTGCAGCGGAGCAGGGCGTCGAACTTCCGCCTGGCATGCGCGATCATCAACCGATGATGGGCGATGGCAGTGGCATGCACATGGGCATGGGCATGAACTGTGGTCCTGGCGCTGCGGGCACTGGCAAATCGAGTTCGTCCGGTGCTGCGGGGCTGCCCGTCGCTCAGAACCGGGGCATTGCTTACGTGACGGGTGGCGTGGGCCAGGACGAGGTGGCCGCGATGCGCAGTGTTGCTTCAGGCTACAGCATGCGTGCACGCTTTTCCACGAGTACCGGGGAGTTCGTGTCCGGCGTCTCCGTGCGTCTGTCGCAGGCCGACGGCAAATTGATTTTCGCGGCAACTTCAGACGGCCCGTATCTCTACGCACAGGTTCCGCCGGGGCATTACCGGCTCAGCGCAACGCTGAACGGCGTCGAACGCTCGCGACGCGTCGATATACCGCCGCGCGGAGGCGTCAACGTTGCCATGATGTGGCCGGCGGAGCGGCCCGGCTCCGGTGGATGAGGATCGAAGGTTTTCCGTTGCCGCGGTTGCCCGCGGAAGACGACCACGTACGGCGCCGGTGACGGGACTCGAACGATTGGGTGGAGTCCCGCTACTGCTCAACCGCCAGAAGGAGCGTGCGATGGCTGATGAACACGTCGACATCGTCGATGTCGCGAATACGGCGCCTGCCAGAGGCTGGCGCGCGATATTTCCGCCGGCGCAATGGTTAGCCCATTATCAGTTGCGGTGGCTTTCATCCGACGCCATAGCGGGCGTGACGCTCGCGGCTTATGGAATACCCGTGTCGCTTGCCTATGCGACGCTTGCCGGACTGCCACCGCAATACGGTATCTACTGCTATCTGGTTGGCGGTCTTTTCTACGCGCTGTTCGGCTCGTCGCGCCAACTGGCAATCGGTCCCACTTCGGCAATCTCGATGCTCGTCGGTGTGACCGTCGTGGATATGGCCGGCGGCGATCCTGGCCGATTCGCTTCCATCGCGGCGCTGACCGCGATACTGATCGCACTCATGTGCCTGCTGGCGTGGATTCTGCGGCTAAGCTCGCTCGTCAACTTCATCAGCGAGACGATATTGCTCGGCTTCAAGGCCGGCGCGGCGCTGACCATCGCGCTGACTCAATTGCCCAAGCTGTTTGGGGTCAAGGGGGGCGGCGAGGAGTTTTTCGAGCGCATCGGTATTCTGGCCGGGCAGCTTCCCGACACGCATGTCGCTGTGCTGGCGTTCGGTGTCGGTGCGCTAGCACTGCTGCTGCTAGGCGAAAGATTTCTGCCTGGGCGGCCGGTCGCATTGTTCGTCGTGGTGCTGTCCATCGTGCTTCTTTCGGTGACGCCACTGGGCGAGATGGGATTCAAGGTAGTCGGTGCGTTGCCCCGCGGCTTGCCCGAGTTCCAATTTCCCGCGCTGCGGGTGCGCGACGTGGATGGTGTCATTCCATTGGCGTTCGCGTGCATGCTGTTATCGTATGTGGGAAGCGTTTCGGCTGCGCGCGCCCTTGCGCAAAAGAACCGCTACGAAATCGATCCGCGACAGGAATTGCTGGGCTTGGGCGTGGCCAATCTCGCCGCGGGTGTCTTTCAAGGCTACCCGGTAGCGGGCGGCCTGTCGCAGTCTTCCGTCAACGACAAGGCCGGTGCCAGGACGCCGCTTGCGCTTGTGTTCGCTTCAATCGCCATCGGTCTGTGCCTGGTGTTCCTGACGGGCCTGCTCACCAACCTGCCGAACGTCGTGCTGGCTGCGATCGTACTGGTGGCGGTCAAGGGGCTCGTGGACATTCGCGAATTGCGCCACGTGTGGCGCGTAAGTCGTTACGAGTTTCTGGTATCGATAGTCGCATTTGCGGCCGTCCTGCTGCTTGGCATTCTGAAGGGTGTGATCTTCGCCGTGCTCGCGTCGATGCTGCTGCTGATCAGGCGAGCCGCGCATCCGCATGTGGCCGTCCTCGGACGCATTCCAGGCACGAAACGATATTCGGATATCGAGCGCCATCCGGACAACGAGGCGATTCCGGGTGTCCTCATATTCCGGATCGAAGCGTCATTGCTCTACTTCAACGCCGAACATGTCCGCGCGACGGTATTGGAGCGGATTCGGTCGAGCACGCAACCCGTCAAGCTGGTGATATGCGATCTTTCCACTTCTCCGACGGTGGACATTGCGGGCGCACGCATGCTCGCGACATTGCATGCGGCTCTTGTCGCAGCTGGAATGCGCCTGCGCATCGTTACCGCCCACGCCGGCGCACGCGATATTCTGCGCGCGGAAGGACTGGAAGAGCAGATCGGCGATTTTGGACGTCGCGTCTCGGTGGACGACGTGATCGAGGCGTTCCTGCGCGGCATCGAAACGAAGGTCACGACGTCGGTGGGCACCGATCCCGGAACTCTGCCAGGTGCTGGAACGGTGGCCTGATGCGGTCGTGTGGCCGCGCAGCGGTCCGCTCGGGTGCCCAGTATTTGCGACGCGTGGGAAGGGAGACCGGCATGGCCTGGAACACAGGATACAGCGTGATCAGCTATGTGAGATCGTCGCTGTGGGTCGTGCCGATTCTCGCCCTGATGGCAGGCATCGCCCTGAAACGCATAGCGGATACCTCGGCGAGTGGCTGGCGACGCATGATGCATATGAACTGCAACGCGGGTTTCTTGCCGTCGATCCTGGCGAAGCGCATTCGATTCTCGATCGAATCTTCACCCTCAACCTGTCATGTCTGGTGTTCAGGTTCAGCTCTGACGCGTCTCGCGCGCGAGGCACGACGTTCCGGTTGGGTCATCGAGTGCGCCGCGGACTATTTCATGGCTTTCCAGGCGTCGTTGAATCGTTTTCCAGGCTTCAACTACGAAGTGCAAGGCGTGTTTCAGGAACCCGAAGACGGCCGCATCAGGTTCTATACCTACGTCGTCCGCGAATAATCGCACCTGGTCGGGACCAGGAGGGGAGTCATCATGGCTGATCAACTCAAAAAGATGAACGTCGTGCAGCTGACGTTCATCGTCACCGTCAACATGATGGGTTCGGGCATCATCATGCTGCCCACCAACATGGCGAAAGTCGGGGCGATTTCGTTGCTGTCGTGGGTGGTCACCGCAATAGGATCGCTCGCCATCGCATACGGTTTCGCGGAAGCGGGGCTGCTCAATCAGCGTGCGGGCGGCATGGCCGCCTACGCCGAGGACGCATATGGCAAGGACGGTTACTTTCAGGTGTTCCTGTTGTACTTCCTGTCGATTGCGATTGCGAATGTGGCAGTCGCAAGCTCGGCACTCGGCTATCTCGCCGCATTCTTCCCGGTACTGGTATCTTCGCCCGTTGCAACCTGTATCGGTGTGGTCGGCCTTCTTTGGCTGACCACCATCGCCAATTTCGGTGGGCCGAAGATAACGGGGCGTATCGGCTCAGTGACGGTATGGGGTGTCATCCTGCCTGTCGGGTTCATTTCGGTCGCCGGCTGGTTCTGGTTCCATGGCGCGACTTTCGCAGCCGCATGGAACCCGAAGGGGCTGCGCCTCGTTGAAGGCATGGGGTCGAGCATCTCGCTGACCTTGTGGGCGTTTCTCGGCATGGAATCGGCGGTGCAGAACTCATCGGCGGTCGAAAATCCGAAGCGCGATGTTCCTTTGGCATGCATGTTCGGCACCTTGGGCGCAGCGGTAATCTACATTTTGTCTACGGCCGTAATCCAGGGCATCGTACCGAATGCGGATCTCGCCAAATCGACGGGTCCGTTCGGGCTCGCCTTCGCGCGGATGTTCAATCCGACCATCGGCTCCATTGTCATGGCACTGGCCGCGATGGCATGCGTCGGTTCTCTGCTCGGCTGGCAATTCACGCTCGCGCAGACGGCCAAGGACGCTTCGGAAACCAGGGTGTTTCCTGCGATTTTTGGCAAGGCGAACCGAATGGGAGCGCCGATCGCCGGCATGGTCATCATGGCAATCGTGCAATCGGTAATGGCCCTTTCCACGATTTCGCCGAATCTGAGCGAACAGTTCGCGGCGCTCGTCAATCTGGCCGTCGTGACCAATGTGCTTCCCTATATCATTTCACTGTCGGCCCTGTTTGTGATGATGCGCAATGCCAGCACGCCACCAGCCAGGTATCGTCGTAATGCGGCGGTGACGTTGTTGGCGCTGGCGTACTCTGTCTACGCGATTTACGCGTCGGGCAAGGACGCGGTGCTGGGCGGTATGCTGGTCATGGCGATCGGTTATGCGGTCTATGGTTTCCTGGCTCCTCGCTTCAGCTCAGCGGGCTCAAGGGGTCGGATTGCTGGGGCGTCCGCGGCTGCCGCGATGGCCATAGCCCTGCTCGCGCTTTCAGCCTTCATCCCACAACCGGCGCATGCACAGGACCAGCCAACGAGCGGGACGCTTCTGCGAATCAGGCAGTCGGGCAGTATCAACATGGGCTATCTCAGCGGCGCGCGTCCATTTGCTTATAAGGATGACGCCGGGCAGGTGATGGGCTACATGATCACGCTGTGCCAGAAGGTCGCAGAACACATCGGCAGCGAGTTGAGGACTGCTGCGCTCAAGGTCCAGTGGGTGCCACTCCAGCCAGGCGATGATATTCGCGCGCTGCATGACAAGCGGATCGACCTGCTGTGTGGCGCAACCGACACGCTGGCCAGCAGACAGAGCATGTCATTTTCCATCCCGGTGTATCCGGGGGGGATCGGTGCCGTCCTTCGCACCGATGCGCCTGCCGGACTGCGCGATGTCTTGTCCGGTGCCGGCCCGTCGCGCCCGATATGGCGCGCATCCCCCGCGCAGCTTCTGTCCCCGCAGACGATTTCGGTCGTCTCCGGATCTCAGGCGCAGCGGTGGCTGTCCGGCAAGCTGAATGAGTTCGAGATTGCGGCGAAAGTCGTTCCGGTCTCATCCGTCGAGGTGGGCGTGCAAAAGGTCATTAGCCGTCAATCGAACGTCTTTTTCGCGGAACGCTCGCTGCTGCTTGCAATGACGAGTGAGAGTTCTGCAGCCACCGATCTGACAGTGCTCGATCGTCATTTCACGACAATTCCAGTGGCAATCGGCATGGCGCGGGGAGACGACGACCTGCGCCTGTTGGTAGATCAGACCCTCAGCCGTATGTTCAGGTCACCCGAGTTTGCCGGTGTGTACGGAAGGTGGTTTGGGGAGCCAGACGCAGACGCACGCAATTTTTTCCGGATGAGTGCCTTACCTGAATGAGATCGCGCATGCTGCTGCCTTTCTCCGAGTGCTCATCTCAACGCCTGCCCGCGACAACCGCATCTATCTGCAAGTCGACTATATTTGACATAATATAAATTATCAACAATTACAGTGTCAGTCCAAAGTTCAGATGTCCGCATCCCAGAGTCCGCGAACCTAAACCTCTAACCGTTTCTTCAGAAGCATGGCCAATTTCTCGATTTTGATGCAAATTTGCCTTGGGTCTTACCGACCCTCGATGCGAGGACCCGCAACACCTCCTTGTCTTCCTCCAGCTGCAACGCGAGTTCCGCACGTCTCAATGCAAGCTCGGAATGTCTTTGAGCGGCAGCCTGATAGCCCGCGCTGTGCAGGCGCCCAAGCGACTCAAGCGCCTTCTGCAGTCGCATCCCCACTTCCACGAGTCCTGCACCGTCACGGGCGATGGGGCCGAAGAAGTCGTCGAACATATCATCCAGTTTCAGACCAGGAACGAAGATCCGGTCGCAGTCTACGTGGGCCTCAGCATTCACCTCGCCGGGTTGCGCCCACATTGAAAGTATCCGCACGCCGCGACCGATCACATCTATGGCCGTTCCCGGGTCGTTCACGGCCGGCGAGAGCGCACGCGACGCGATCTCCGTCAGGACCGAGATGCCGAACCTGGGGTCCTGATCAAACGATCGGCGCACACCGATCGAAAACGCGGCCCGAACCTGCTCCTCATCGATAGCCCTGGTGCTCACGACGCTTGCCAGAACAGTCTGCAGATCGACGAATGATCCCGGAATCGCCCGCACATATATTGCGCTGCTTCCGTGGTCAGTCAGGCGGGCCAGTGCCGGGATATCGACATGCATTACGTAACCGACGCTGCACGCATGGATAGCTTTCGCGTTTGGGGGTACGTCGCGACAATCGAAAAGCCGGGCGCCTCCAAGAAAAGGCCGCCGCCGGCGATCTTCCAGTGCAGCAATCGCCGCCGCCTCGACACGATCCGTGGTTTCGCCCAATCGCCCAAGACGGGCGAGGTGGTCAATCCAGCGTAGCAAGGTGTAAACGATGAGCGCGATGACGCAGATCGTAACCGCGAACATCACGACCCTTCCGTTGTTCCCGTACAGACCGGTACTGAGCGCGATGATCCCGACGAGACTGAACAGGAATGAGCCGATAAAGGTTGCGAGAACATTCTGTGTCGTGGTGTCCTCGACGAGGAGCGGCGTCGCCCGCGGCGTTACGGTGTTCGTTGACGAGCCAAATGCTGACACCATGATATTCAGCGAAAACGTTGTCGTTGCAAGCATGCTTGACGCGATGATGCCAAGGATATTGTCGACTGCGTCCGCCCCAATATGCGCCGAAAGGCTCTCTGGAATGTATCTCTTGACGCCTAGCGCAAGCAGTGCTGTTGCCACACCAAGAGCGGATAAAAGGCCCGCACGAAACCATAGGCGCCTGACGATCCGTTTCAGTACCCATTGCCATCGCCCTATCATCTGCATCTCCCGTACGAACCGGCGTCGCCACATGCCCACACAATCATATGGTCAATGACGCGGCGTGTTTCTCGTACATCACTGCGTGGAGGAGACCACGCAGCGTGTGCCGCATCATTACCACGCCACATTTGCGCTGCGCCATGCGGCTGGCGCGTCTACTGAATCGATGTCATGAAAAATTGTGAGTTGTTGAAGACATCCCGCACCGGCCTTTCCCGGCTTCGCGGCCTGAACTTCACTCGTCGCGTGTTCAGGCAGGAGCAATCGATGAGGACGAGGCCGCGTGTCGATCACCGGCTGAGTCAGGTGCACATTGGGACGGGCCCAGTCCAGCCTTAGCATGAAAAATTGATCGGCCAGATGGCATGCCCGCAGCGGCAACCATCTTCCGCGCTGCGGATCAATGCTACGCCCATGCAAGATAAGCGCTACTGTGCGTATTGATTTCATTTCCTCTCGATCCTTATCGCGGCCAGGCCGCACTGCGTGCCACATACGCCATTTGCCAGATGACCTTGCGTCGGCCCTGCCTGGGAACAAAGCGGCCACGACCGAGTCATTTACCTGCCGGCGCGATGCCCGCCGTTTTGGCCTTGTCGCGCGGCGCGACTCGCCAGACAGCGTTACCCACGTCGTCGGCCACCAGCAAGGCGCCGTGCGCGTCCAGCGCGACGCCGACCGGCCGCCCAACGGCGTGGCCGTCCGCCATCAGAAAGCCGCTCAGAAAATCTTCAGGTGTGCCGGCAGGCTTTCCATCGACAAACGGCACGAACACCACTTTGTAGCCGCTATGCGGCTTACGGTTCCACGATCCATGCTGGCCAACGAAGGCGCCTCCGCGATAGTGAGCCGGGAACAGCGTCCGGTCGTAAAAGACCAGACCTAGCGAAGCCGTATGATTGCCGAGCGCATAGTCAGGCGGGATGGCCTTTGCCACCAGATCGGGGCGTTGCGGTTTGACGCGAGTGTCGATGTGCTGCCCGTAATAGCTGTATGGAAAGCCATAGAATGCGCCATCTTTCACGGCGGTCATGTAGTCGGGGACAAGATTGTTGCCGAGATCGTCCCGCTCGTTGACTGCCGCCCACAACGCGCCACTTTCCGGTTGCCAGGCAAGTCCGTTGGGATTGCGCAATCCCGTCGCATAGGGCCGCACATGGCCCGTGTCGATATCAAACACGAGGATGCGCGCCCGCCCTTCTTCGGCGCCGACTCCATTTTCCCCTGCGTTGCTGTTCGATCCCACCGTGATGTACAGATGCTTGCCTGAGCGGTCGGCCAGAATATTTTTGGTCCAGTGATGGTTGATCGGCCCGGCCGGCAAGTCGGCAACCTTGACGCCGGGGCTTGTAATCTGGGTGGCGCCCGGCACGTAGTCGAAGCGCAGCAGAGCGTCCGTATCGGCAACATAGAGTTGATTGCCGATGAGCGCCATTCCGAACGGCGAATGCAGGTCGCGCAGAAACACAGTCTGTGTCCTGGCGACGCCGCGGCCGTCCGCGTCGCGTAACAGCACGATACGATCGGGGCTCGGCACACCGGAGCCGGCGCGCTTCATGACCTGCTTTCTGACCCAGCCGAACAGGCCGCTGCCTTCATCGTGTTCTTTTGGCGCGTCGCTCTCCGCTACGAGTACGTCACCGTTGGGCAGGGTGTAAAGCCAGCGCGGATGGGCGAGACCACCGGCAAATTCGGTGACGAGAAAGCCGGCGGGAGCGGTGGGCAAGAAGCCGTCGGGGCGCGCCTGAACGGGCGCGATGTTGACCATTGGAATCATCGACGATTCCGGAGCCGGAATGGCCGGCGACGCGCCGAAGCCCGCGTCGCCTGAACTTGATGGTCCGATTGCACAGGAAGCCAAGGGCAAAACCATGGAAACAACCAGACGATTTAGCAGGCGCATGTAGGTTCCCATCGATGATGGTCGGTTAATGATGCCTGAGGGATCAGCAAGAAACTGGCCTTGACATCGCCTGCTAATGCGCGAATTGATCCATGCTTGATCGAAAGTCCTCCGCCTTCAGGCGTGCTCGTTGTGCTGGCACGGCCGCCCTACCCAGCATCAGATTTCCTTAAGGCACGGCCCGCTAGCATGGGTTCGATTTGTGCAATGCTCTTTTTGGGTCTTCGGTTCAAAATTCCGCAAGCTGCGCGCGCTGTCCTCCACTCAATCAAATTGTGACAACTTGATAAGCAGAATTGGCGAGTCTACGAAATGAATTGTCCGGCATATGCGCGAGACCGAGCGAGCGAAAAGGACGCCGCCACCAGATGCGTGGTCTCAAAGTAAGGTTTGACGAATGTCTGCGGCGACCACACTCGGATCGTGCCCAGAAGAATTTCTGCGCGGACGACGCAACGGCACCGGGTAACCTCGACTATGTTGCAGGCCGAAAATAAATGTGTGTCACTTGAAGGTCGCGCGGCTGCAGCCGCGCACTGTAGCCGGCGGATCGATTAATCACGTGATCGGCGCGCTCTTGTCTTCCACAAAGCGCGAGCCGGGGTCGTCAGGCATGACGCCCAGCAGACTCATGGTTTTTGTCGCGACTTCAGAAAATACGGGACCAGCAACGGCGCCTCCGAAATGCGAGCCTTGACGTGGCCGGTCGATCGACACCGCGATAATCACGCGCGGATGTTGGGCGGGAACGACCCCGACAAAACTCGCCCGAAACTGCGACCGGTCGTATCCACGCGTTGTCCAGCGATAAGCCGTGCCGGTTTTTCCCGCCACGGTGTATCCAGGTACCGCCGCTTGTGGCGCCGTTCCGTCGTCGGAAACGACGGAACGCAGCATCGTCAGCACCTGTTCGCTGACAGCTGGCGAATAGACCCGGCGGCCGTACACAGGCTTGCCGCGTCGCGCATGAATCGTTGCGGGCAGGAACACGCCGTCATTTGCAAACACCGTGTACATCTGCGCGAGTTGCAACAGGGACGCCGACAAGCCATAGCCGTATGACATGGTCGCCTGTTCAATCCGACGCCACTGCCGATAAGGACGCAATGTGCCCGCGGCGGCGCCAGGCAAACCGGCACGCGGCGCGCGCCCGACGCCGACCGCGCGGAAATTCATCCACATGTCGCGCGGCCTCATCAGCAGGGCAATCTTAGTCGTACCGATGTTGCTCGACTTCTGCAATACGCCAGAAACTGTCAACGTACCGAAGTTCTTGTCGTCGTGAATCACCGCGCCATCGAGCCGTAATCTTCCGCCATCTGTAGGAACCAAGGAGTGCGCAGAGACATCCCCGCGTTGCAACGCCAACGCAATAGTCAGGGGCTTCATCACCGAGCCTGGTTCGAACACATCGGTCACCGCATGATTGCGCACCCCCGCCCCGGTCCGCCCTGCACGGAGATTCGGATCGAAACTGGGCCAGTTCGCCATCGCGAGGATCTCGCCCGTATGCGCGTCCAGTAGGATCGCCGAACCCGAGTGCGCATTGGTCCGTTCGACCGCTGCGCGGAGCGCGCTAAATGTCGCGTACTGAATAGGCTGATCAATTGAAAGCGTGACGTCCTTGCCACGCATGGGCTGCTTCAGCGAGAGCGTGTCGATCACCTGGCCACCTGCGTTGCGCAGCACGCGGCGACTGCCATCACGGCCAGTCAACCGTGCGTTGTCCACCTTTTCTATGCCTTCTTGCCCCGTGCCTTCCACGCCGGCAAAGCCGACCACGGGTGCTGCGATTGCTCCTTCAGGATAGTAGCGACAGTAATCGCGCTGTGCATGTACGCCCGGCACATCGAGCCGTATGACGCGCGCTGCAACGTCCAATGGCACCTGCCGGCGTAGGTATGCAAATGACGTGCGTGAAGAAGCAATCGCGTCGATCCGCTGTGGATCGATATGGAGCAGGTGGGCAAGCGACTCCTCCTTCGCAGCCGATAACGGCTCGGTATCCGAAGCGTCCATCCACAGCGCGCGGGTGGGCAGGCTTAGTGCGAGCGGGCGGCCGTCGCGATCGAGAATGCGCCCGCGCGACGCATGAATGCCGAACTCGCGCACCTGGCGCAAATCGCCCTGCTTCTGATAGAAATCATCATTGATTCCTTGCACCCAGAGGGCTCGCACAGCAAGCGACAGAAACGCTGCCGAGAACGCCACGCCGATCGCGCGCGAGCGCCATCGGGGCAAGTTCTGTTGCCTGCTGGATTGCCGGGAAAAGTTGATAGTCTTCTGGTAAAAGCGCATCGGGTCCGTGTCGGAGCACGCGGCCAGGCCGTCGTCACTGGAAAGACGCGAGCCGCAAACGCGAGAAGCTCGCAGGTGTCGCGCGATACTAGCACGGAGCGCTTTTCATTCTCCCGCTAGCGCAAGCAGTCCCTGATTGAAAGCAGGTAGATCCGGTCTGCCGCGCGCCCTTCAAAAAACTGTACTTCGGTGCGCCCGGCGGCATGCCACGCCTTGACGCCGATCGGCACGCCCCGAAAGAAGGTGCGCCCCTGCAAACGCACTGTCGACCCGACACGCGATCGATGTAAGTGACGGGTGCTTCGCTCCCACCGATCAGCGATGCATTCGACTACAGACGAAAGATCCTGTTCAGACGCAGCGGAATATTTCGGTGCTTTGGAAAACACTGAATCTTGCGCGGAGCAGGACATCAAGGCAACACAAACGAATGCTGTCAGAAACGGGCCGGCTCCCGTCCTGCGCTCAACCGGCACTCCAGCCCCTTCAAGGCATGGACGACCGCCTGATCCGCGTCTGCGCCGGCATCTCCCGGTACGCATCAAGGCCGTCGGCGCCCAGCGTCCGAATAGCGCGTGTATACTCATGACCTCTCCGTCTTGTCGAAATCACCCGCTATTACGGGCACCCCTCCGAATGAAGCTTACCACTGCCATTTTTCTGCTCTTCGCGTTTAGCTGGGCAATCCAACGTGTTCATGCGCAGCCGCAGTTGGATTCGCCTGAAGACTATGCATATCTTCGACGCATTCATGTGCCGGATGTCGTCGTCAATTGCGTCGCTGCTTTCGATCGCTGGGTTCGCACCGCGCCCCGCTACGACCTGTTCGTCATTTCCGAGCGCCGCGCGCTTTCGGCGAAAGTAATTGCAACTCCGGAGGGTTCTCGCGCCGGCTCTCTCACGTCTTTTGATACCGTGGTGCGGACTCCGGCGTTTGCGAAAGTACGCGGCAAGTTTGTATGGGTACCTGTGAATGCGACGTGTCAGGTGTGGCACGGGCACGTTGTCGGCCTGTCTGCCCAACAGGTTGCAGTGCAGTGAGGCGCACACACCGCCGCATCGTTGCGGCTACCGCGATCGCCTGCCCACGGATGAGCGTGTTCCAGCAGTACTGACACATTGCACCAAGGCTGTACGCTGGCACGACGCCTGGGAAAGCTCGGGGCTTGAGCGCCGATCCATGACCGGTCAGGTCGGGTTCCAATGCGTCCCGCTTTCCCCTGTCGCATCGGCATCGTCACGCAATGCCAGCATGCGGCGGGGGTAATTCAGCACTTCGGCGTCGCCGGTCCAGACCACCTTTTTTCGACCTGCGGATAAAAGCCAGCTTTCGCTGTGCGTTCGCAAGCGTCCTGATCTCTGAACTGACCGCCCGTCTGGGACGGTGCACAAGCGCAGCTGCGCGTACCGAAGCCGCGCAGCAATCATGTTCCGAACGCTGAGGCTGAGGGCATTCTGCGAGCCCTGATCAGGATCAATTTTCGGCACGTGCGCTATAGCGCTCCGACAACGCCTCATACAGCGGCGGCGCAAACAGACGGGAGACCTGACTCGCAATCAGGGCGGTTGCCATGAGTGAGATCACCAGGGCGTGCCCGTTGATCATCTCAATTACGATGACAAACGAAGTGATTGGACTCTGCGTCACAGCCGCCAGATAGCCAACCATGCCGAGTGCGATCAGCATCGGCAACTGCATCTGGGAAAACACAAGATGGAGCGCATTGCCAATACCGGCGCCGATTGCAAGGGAAGGCGCGAAGAGGCCTCCCGGCACCCCGGGCAGGTATGAGCCGATCATCGATGCCATCTTGAGGACGGGATACAGAATGGTCAGATGGGCATGTTCGTCGAGCATGTCCCTCGCCTCGACATAGCCACTGCCAAAAGTGTGTCCGCCGGAGAACACACCGATTGCGGCGATGACGAGACCGCATCCCGCACCGAACAGGATCGGGTGCCGCGTGCGGCATTCCAGAATCATGGACGGCATCCATCTTTGGGTATTGAGAAGCAACCAGCAAAAGACGCCACCAGCGCCTCCCGCGACGATACCTGTGAGAACTACCGCGACGGCGAGCAGATCCGGAAAATGCGGTCCGACGTCGATCGTTCCGAAGTAGGTATAGTTTCCCTGTATGCCTAGTGCAACCACGCCTGCGAAAATGATAGCCGTGAGGAGTACGCCACTCGTTCGCTGTTCGAAGCTGCGGGTCAACTCCTCTATAGCGAAGACGACCCCTGCCAGTGGCGCGTTGAACGCCGCGGACAATCCCGCAGCCGCGCCCGCCAACGCCAACCGACGCTCAAGTGCTCCTCCTCGCATGGCGCGATATCGCTTCGGATAAAACTCACGCAAGTTAAACATCAGCGCCGCTCCAACATGAATCGTGGGCCCCTCCCGTCCGATAGTGAACCCACCGAGTATGGCGAGAAACGATACGAGTATTTTCCCGGCGAGAATTCTGAGGGTAAGAAGGCGCTCGCCCAGCCCCCGACGACTGTGCAGGGTCGCGATAACCTGGGGAATACCACTGCCTTCAGAACCGGGAAAATAGCGCAGCGTGAGCCAAACACATGCCGCACTGATTGCCGGCGTCACCAGTAATGGCAGCCAACGGTACCGGACAACGTATTGGAGAAATTCACCATACCCGAAATCAATCAGCCGGGCATAGGCCACCGCGACGAGTCCAACTGCGACCGCGCCCAGCCAGAAAACGCCGTAATGAAGCCACAAGCGATGCACCCGCTGGAGGGTCCGTTTGTCAGCAAATGAGCGCAGAAGCATGGGAGCAGGCGGAGCAAAAAGCTGTCAGTATAAGTGCCATGTGCCATCCGATGTCTGGCGAACTACACGAACGGACCCGATACCCGAAGCCACGCAGCGTGCGGAATAATCCATCAGTCCAAAGTCACATTTTTTCCTTGATCCCTCTTCGAATCAGCCACCAGTTGACTGGATACGTCGTCAGGAAACCCGCGATCATCGCAATTTGCATCATGAACCAGTATGTCCAGTCAGTTGGCTTCAGATCCGGATAAAGCGTGGCGCGAACCATCATCCACGAGAACATCCCTACCTGATATGCAACGAGCGAAAGCGTGTCGATCTTGACCGCCGTCATGAGACCCTTGACGATACTCAACCCACGCATAGGGGCGACGGAAAAGTACTGAAAGAGAATACCAAAGAGATAGGCGAGCACAAATCCGATGAGCATCTTTCCTAGCAGGTCCGAGCCGAACACCGTGATCGACAGTCCAAGTGCCAGCCAGTCCCCGATAAAGTCGCCCAACGCGCAGCCCGCGCCGCAATGGGATGCTCCAGAAAATGTCGCCTGCCACATGGGCTTGTCTTTACTGTTCGAATCGTTGCGCCGATGCGCTCGTCCAAACCAGAAGTAAAAGATCAGCCCGATTGGGCCGAGGTACAGCATCGTCAGCGGCCAGACAATCTCCATGATTTTCATCCGCAGACGCCGCGCGCATACAAATAGATCGACGACAACCCAAGCTGCCGACACAACAGAAAGCAGAAGGTACAGTTTCGCAATCGCATCCAGTGTGTCGCGTGTCATTGGCATTTCTGAAAATAAAGACCTCCAAGCAATGAATGGTCCCGACTTCGGGTATGTCGCGCGTGTAGCGCGGGGCCTGCCCGCCCGAGCTATGCCGGGTAATTCCGCAGCGGCCGGAATATGCGCGGGGTTCCGGCGCAGAGCGCTTGCCCGCACGACCGCTGCAACCGCCTGTGCCGATATCACCGTTACGCAAGATTGCCAGATTCGATTGATGCCGTTTGGCGGCCATTTCGTGGTGAATTGCTTGCGGGCGCACCCAACATGCGCCGCACCACCTCAATAGCGGCTTCGTCGAATACCGTCCTTCGACCCGGCTGGGTGTGCGGCCGCAGTACTTCGGCCGGAACTCGAGAATCTCCGTACGCCAAGAACTGGGTTTCCAGGATGCCTCATACCCCTGCCCGAATGGAACGATTGATATCGATCCAAAGATCTGGTCCTACGATTTCCGACGCGACAGACATCTGCGGCATTCCGGCAGGACTGTCATACCTGTTTATCCGGAAGTGGCAAGGCAAAGATCCCCTCAATCTGGTCTGAGGCTAGCGACACGGGATCAGGCGAGCCCCGAGCAGTCGAAGCGCCCACGTATGGGCAATGAAACGCGCCAGCCGTGCGGTATTCAATATTCCACGGCTCATCCACACGGCGATGGTCCGCGTCTGTGCGACCTGCTCGCCGGACTGTGATTGATCTCAGCACGCAGTCAACGCAACGAAGTATCGGAAGAAGACTTGCTGGCGCTTTTATCATCTCTTTTCCGCGGCGCTCACGACATCATCGAGGCAATGATTGTCCTTCGATGTGCGATCCGGGGTGTTGAATCGAGTTCAGACAGGGCTCCTGCCAGATGCGGAGCACCCGAACTGAATACGTTCCGCTCGCGAAGACGGCGCCGACCCTGTCTTCGACAAGACTGCCAGGTGGGGAAAGAAAGACTACCGCCGTGATTCACGACAGCGATTCTCAATTGCAGCCAGATGGTCTCCTCCGCCGCATTTATCAGAAACCGCCCAACTATGATTGGCAAACCTTATTAATCCGCTGCGCGGGAAGACGTGGACAGGGCTGGCGGTCTCCGCGCACACGAACCGGTCACTATCCACCATAGGTCGACGGCAGCTTCCCATTCCGTCAATAATTGTTTCCGAAATTCTCTGCGCTCCGCGCGCCAGCAAAATTATCGTCTTCCCAGCCTATGTCTCAACGAATCACGTGCATGTTCTAATGCCTCACCAACCGCGATGCGTTCGCTTACCTGGACCGTACCCGCTCCCCCGAATGGTTCGATGCAGGCATATACGATTTCACCGGATACCGCATGCCTTGCCACCGTATCGACCCATACACAGCCGCCACCGGCACATTGTTCCGGCATTGTCTCGCTTATGATTTCAAAATCAGCATAGATTGCTGACTCTTTCATATCGCCTCCACCACGAAGCGGTGTAGCGCGTTAGCACCAAGCCACTCCCCACCGAGGACCAGCAACTGTCTGCCGCTGACTCAACTGTCATCGCAGTGCCTGGTGACGACTCGCCACAACCAAAAAAACAGCTGAAATTGAGTCATTTAGCGCGTTCGCCGGCACCACAGGTTATCGTGCACCGTCTATCGCCCCCGTAATGAAGTCCTCTGTCGTTGCGCTCCATTATATGTCACTGCGTGATGCAATTTGACAATCGAATTGAAAATACGTCCACCAGGGTATGCGCCGATACATCCAGGGCCGGTCTGCCGGTACTGCGGAGTTTGAAGCGAACATTCACAGCGAAGTCCTGCCAGTTCGAGCGGCTCGAGAATGTCGCCCGTGGAGAATGACAGCGGGAGGGCGACTATCCATGATTTGTCATGCGGGCGACATCTGCCTCGTCCCTAGGGACTTCGGGCATGCAATTCCGTCGACACCCTGTGCGCCCAATTTGCGGGAACTTTTCCCGGCGTACGCCGCCAGACAGTCGGTTGTAACAATTTGCGACATCCGACGTCGAACTCAACAATGGAGGGAATCTGCCAATGCAAAGATGGCTAGATCTGAACGCGTTTCTCGGGGTACCCGCCATGGCCTGGCTCTATGGAGCGGTTGCAGCGGTCATATCCTATTTTTCTCTGTCAATCGTTCTGCGCATCGTGACCGCCCGACTTGAGAGCCTGGCGGAAAAGACTTCAACGAAGATCGACGACACACTCGTCGAAGTTCTGAAGAGCACACATGCCGCCACAGTACTGGTTGCCGCCCTGCTCATCGGCACCGAATTGCTTGGGTTAAACGACAGGTGGGACGCGCGTATCAATCACGTCTGGTTTCTTCTCATAGGCGTTCAGATCGCAATCTGGATCAACCAGGGCGTGAGATGCTGGACAGCCGGACGACTTAAAAATCAGGCTGAATCGGCACATAACCCGGTCATTACGACAATGTTGTCGTGGATGCTCAGGGGGTTGTTGTGGTCAGTCCTGCTGCTCGCCGTGCTGGCAAATATGGGTGTCAATATCACCGCCTTTGTAGCCAGCCTCGGCGTCGGCGGTGTAGCCGTAGCCCTTGCGGTCCAAAGTATTCTGAGCGATCTGTTCGCTTCGCTCGCGATCGGACTGGACAAGCCGTTCGAGATTGGTGACTTCATCGTCTTCGGAGATATTGCGGGAACCATCGAGCACGTTGGCCTCAAAACGACCCGCATCCGGAGTCTGAGCGGCGAGGAAATCGTCTGCAGCAATACCGAACTACTGAAAAATACGATACACAATTACAAACGCATGTCGGAACGGCGGATCGTCTTTGGATTCGGCGTGACTTATGACGCAACTCCAGAGCAACTTCGCGCGATTCCGGACAAGGTCCGTGAAGCTGTGGAGAACGCGGGTGATACGCGATTCGATCGGGCTCACTTCAAACAGTTCGGAAAAAGCTCTCTCGACTTCGAAGTCGTCTATTACGTCACCGATCCTGGGTTCAACCTCTATATGGACATTCAACAGAAAATCAACCTGGCCCTGATGACCGAACTTGCCGATGCGGGAGTGAGATTTGCGTTGCCGACTCACACGCTTCATGTCGCCAGTATTCCGGAAGAGGCGCTTCGCGCCCCCAGTGCGCCGCCCGCACGCCGTGCCGCTTTCCAGAACTGACGCGAAGCTGCCGGCTATCCGGGCACTTCACAGAGAACCGAACTTCGGTGGTCATCTTAGGTGGAAAAATTCTCGGCTTTCATGCCACAAAACAGCCCGGCGTCGCTACCGGGCTTCCACAGGTCGCCCCGCGACATTTCGTGTGGTGCGGCCCTCACTCAGGCTTGCCCAGAGACCATTCTGCGTCAGAATTTAATGAGATGGTCACTCCCACCCGACACGCGAGTTACGCTGTAGGGTGTTTTGATTATTAGAGGCGTTGTCCGTTGCAGCGCCGGTATCTGCATGGTCCTCTGCTACAGTCCGATGAAGTAAGTCCGCACCTCCATCTCGCCGGACCAAATCTGAACGTCGAGCATGTCCTGAAACTCCACTGCGGCACCACGGTAGATACAGCAAAATCCCTGCGCTGTCCGATAGACGATTACCCACTCTGTCTCCGCGCCAGGCCCGGCAGTACCCTCTTCCGCGTCAAATGCGTGCCTGAATGTATCGAGATGCAGAAACTTACCGAGTCGCCTGCATGCTACATCTACGTCATGTACCAGTTTCATCATTTCCTCCTTCATCGACAGCGCGCTCGGGCTAGCATGCCGGAGGCAACGGTCGAATGAGTCATGGCGGCTGGCCTCAACCGGGAAAAATGCGGATGCTTCCCGCTACGGCGTCGGCAATGTGCTCTTTCGCTATCACGCCCAGCACACGAAGCGGACCGGGCCCGTCACGCCGTCCGACCACTACCGCCATTACTGCATGTTGTTTCGAGAGCCTGGATATGACGCCGAACGCAACATCCTTCTCCTGGACCACGATGAAATTGCGCTGCGCCAGCGTCCCGAGCGCTATATCCGAGTCGCTTTGACTGACTGCACGCCGCAGCCCTGTGTTGATACGCAAAACACCGTAGATCTCCTGTTCTCGGGTGACAACGACATGCCGGAAGGCG
The DNA here is from genome assembly GCF_003386115.1 of Paraburkholderia sp. BL27I4N3. NCBI lineage: Bacteria > Pseudomonadati > Pseudomonadota > Betaproteobacteria > Burkholderiales > Burkholderiaceae > Paraburkholderia > Paraburkholderia sp. BL27I4N3. The sequence goes on from NZ_QREJ01000001.1 coordinate 5,053,060, forward strand.
GGACCGTCAAGGCGAGTCAGCAGGTCGCGAAAAGGTACCCCCGTATCAAGCACCAGCACATCGGTTTCCATGATCTGGGACGCGTTTTGAACGAGAAACATGTTGGCGTGCAGGGCGTTGGGAATCGGATGACCGCGCCGCACGAGCTTGAGCGTGTAGATACTTTCGGGAGAGAAAAGCCGGCGCGCGCCGAGGCTGAATGCAACAGCAATGATCATCGGCAACACAATGTCGTAGTCACGCGTCATTTCGAAGATCATAGCGACGGCGGTCATGGCGGCGCCCGTGCCGCCGCCTACCATCGCGCCCATGCCGACCATCGCAAAGGCCGGCGCACTAACCGGTGCGCCCGGGACAGTGGCTGCAATAAAGGACGCAAAAGCGGCGCCCAATGCGGCACCGATAAAAAGCGACGGCGAGAACACGCCGCCGGACGAACCGGATCCGAGGCTGACAGAAGTCGCGAGCGTCTTGCACAGGGCAAGCAGCAACAGAAATCCGCCGCCCTGGAGTTGACCGTAGAGGGTCGCCTGAATGGCGGCGTAGCCGACCCCCTCGATGTAGTAATGCCCCGCATGGCGCCACAGCAAATACATCGTTACACCGACGATCAGCATGCCGAGCGCGTGGCGGCGATAACGCCCCGGCACGCGGTCGAACACGTCTTCCGCCCAGTGCAGTGAGCGAATCAGCAGCGCGGCGGCCGCTCCGGTGAGCGCGCCCAGCAACGCATAGAGAATGAGCGTGAGAACACTGCCCGGTTCGTTCGGAATCGCACCCAGTTGCGCCGGGACAAAAAACGCTGGAGCCGCACCAAAGAACAGGCGACCGAGAAACGTCGCAGTCCCTGTAGCCAGGGCCACGGGCAAAAACGTGTTGACACTGATCTCTGGCATCATCAGTTCAGTGGCGAACAGCACGCCACCAATCGGCGTGTTGAAAGTTGCAGCGATTCCCGCACCGGCACCCGCCGCAACCAGAGTTATTCGCTGACCCGCCGTCATTCTGACCAGTTGTCCCAGCGTCGAACCAAGCGCGGAACCGATCTGGATGATTGGGCCCTCGCGTCCGACCGCGGCGCCCGAACCGATCGCTAACGCAGACGCGACCGATTTCACAACCGCCACCACGGGCCTGATCACACCGCGCTTGTAGTAAATCGCGTCCATGACCTCGGGAACGCCATGCCCTTTCGCTTCGGGCGCAAACGTACTCACAATCCACGTCACCGCCATGCCGCCGACTACGGGTACCAGAATGACAAATACGCCCCAGGGGGATGCAGGCGTGAAATGACTTGCATCATAGGCAAACGAGAAGCGCCCGAGAAAGAACGCATTGTGGACAAGCCCGATCAGGCTTCGGAACAGGACAGCTCCCAGCCCCGTTACGATCCCCACTACGAAAGCAAGCACACACAGCCAGCGCAGACCCACTGGGGCGACGGAATCGTCTTCATGCTGCATGGCCGGCTGGGGCTGCACCGGCGACACCTTGACGTGGCGCGAATTGATAGTCGCCGTGCTTTCAGGCCGATCGGATTCGTCATTCATGACTTGCCCCTATCGAAGCGCCAGACGGTTAGCGCTGCATGCGACGCCGCTGCGTCATTGACCACTCAAGCGAACCTCACTCAACACCTTGGAGCCGAGGACTGTGGCCAATTGGTCGAGTTCATTCGTGCCGACCTGATCGCGTATCGTCTAACATGAACGCCCGTTTTCACGACCTGCCTCGTTCACGGTTGGCGTCAACGCGCCCGCAGTATCCCGGGCGAAGCGGACGATGATAGTGCGCTGCTTTTGCGTTGCCGACTCTTCACGGCGACTAAACACCACCGAGACGTTGGCCGAGCCGTCTGGTGCATCTTCAGCCGTCTGCTTTGCGGACCTCTCTCTGATGCAGCTGTACTACACAGCGTAGAGTACGAAACTGGTTGCTACCAGAAACAGATGCAGGTCGATTCCGAGGCGCGAACCCATCAGCCGGCTCCCAGCAATTCACTGACCTGTTGGCGTGTCGTAAGGACGCTGCGTCAAGGATTCTCAGGCCCAGTCTTGAACGCCCATCCAACAGACTGGACTTCGGTCTTATGCAACAACGCAAGCCTCGCGAGGCATCGTTCTCCTTTCTTTAGCAGGTGTACTTCGACCTGCCGCCGATCCTCTGCGCTGGGTCTACGCGCGACAAGACCTGCCGCTTCGCAGCGGGAAACCAGCGCAACCGTGCCATGCGATGACGCTTGCAAGCGCTCGGCCAGTTCACCCACGGTCGCCCAGTCCCGCTCCGGAAAGCCGCCGATGTGAAGAAGCAACAAGTATTGCAGCGGCGTAATCCCTTCAGCATGAACTATCTCTTCCGAAAAACGCAAAAATCGACGCAGCTGATAGCGAAAATCGGATAATTCTTGCAGCTCCGCTTTCGTTAGCTCATCAGTCTCCGCACGCTTTCTGGAAACCATTGCCTTATTCTCCTGTATCAACATCGAAGCTGGAAATGTATCACTTCATGACCTATAATCTCTGCCCGTATACGCTGGGGCCACTTATCCGCGAATGGTGCGGAACAGGAAGGCCATGCGTCCATGGCGACTAGCCAAAACACTCTGCAGGAACGGGACGACCGACTTCCAGATAGCGCGAAATCAGCGTTCGACCCGGAGGAGAAAGATGCAAACCTTCATTATTGCCTTTAGCGCCGCGCTCTCAGCACTAGCCGTCAGCACCGCTGCTGTTGCAGCGCCGGGGCATATCCTGCTGATCGGGATGACCGACCCCGCGACCGTCGACCCCGTCAGAAGCAACGGTGCCCCCACTGTGACAGCAGCGGTATCACGGGTCCTGTACAGCCCGCCCTCTTTGTCGAAACGCAATCTCGTCCCTCCGTCGCTGCAAAAACTGGACTTCCACAGTGCGCACGCCGGCCAACAACTTCGTGGACAGGGATTTGGCTGGACGCCGGTTAGCAAATAATACCAGGTTCCGAGCGGCATCTCAGGCCGCGGCTGTGCCAAGATAGGCTTGGCACGCGGCAACGTGCAGCGCGCGTTGAGCACTTTTCCCATGAGATGAACGACCCGATCCGCCCTTCAGTCGTCGGGGGGGGGGGCGTGCGCATATGCTGCCAGTCGCAAACCGGATTTCGGTGGCACACGACGAGACAAGGACGTCAGGCACATCTGAGAATATTTACATTAGTCATTATGTGACATAAAATCCAGTTAAGGCCTTCTCTGACTGGACCTGACGCGAGTTCATGGGAGCCCGCACGCAAGTGTGGCCAGCCGTAGGCTGGGGCACCCATGGGACCGTTCGTTCTCGTGGATTGTCGTTAGCCATACAGCAGGCCGCATGACATTAGTAGTCGGAAAGTTTTCATGTGCGCCCGCGAGTCCGTTGGCCCACCGCGTCAGCAAGTCGGCGGTCCCAGTTGCGGTAGGCAGATACGAACTGCGGTGCGAAAGAAATCATCGCGGTTCCGCGCTCGTTTAGGAGACTTCATCATGCTGATCACCTTCCGGTCACCTGCCGCGCCCGACGTGGTCATGCTCAAGAATCTTGCTCAATACCTGCTAAACCTCATAGGTAAGCATCTCGGATCAAGAGGCGTCATTGAGCACAATGAACTGCCTCGAGCGATTGTCCGTCTCGAAACAGCGATTTCCGAAGAAGCGCGGGCGGATGTTGCGCTCGAATCGCTTTACCACGTGCCGGACGCACACGGTCGCACTGTAGGTGAAGACCATCGAGGGCTCGCACAACGAGCGTGGCCGCTGCTGGATATGATGCGTGAAGCGAGCAAACAGAACGCGGACATTATATGGGGGCTTTAGGCAGAACTATGCTGACCAACCTGAAATGAGTAACCCCGAAAAACCGCGCCCCTGCCGCTCCGGTAGCGAGTAGTGAAAGTTGCGGCGCTTGCCCCCGTCTTTGCTCTCGATCGCGTGGTGCCTTATCACGGAACATGACATGCCGACGGTATTCCTGGGGCCCCGCGCGACGACTGTTGTTTTTTTCGGCGTCTTCTGCTTTTGCGCTGGCGCTTGCATTGCCAGTGCGGCCCCACAGTCTGGCCTCACGGCGTCTGCGCCGAACATTGTGACATCTGTCGGCCACAGGCGAGTGCGGGCTGAAGCTCGTCAACAAAGCATTGTCGAAGATCTCACCTACTCGACGGGTGTCGCAGCTGTCGAGGTAGACGCGTATGGAATCAGTCCACTCGGCATATTGTCGGTCGGCCCTTTCATTTTCACCAGATGGCAAATGGCATGTTGTCTGGCCGCCGGTTGGCAGCGTCCAGCAAACCGCGATCAAAGGAGTCCTGAAAATGCCCAGCATGTCATCTTTGTCTGGCCCGCGACCTGAGTGACGCTGTCAGCATTGCAAATCCGACCACCCTCCCCACTTCTAACCTCGAGAATGGACAACAGGTGTGTCTCTGCCCCCCACCGACTGGCCGATGCAGCGCCGCAACGCAACGCGTGTTGTCCTTCAGGCGTTGCGTCATAACACAGAAGAATGCGATCAAAAGGCGTTGACATCGGCTTTTCCTGAATGATCGGGCGCATCATACCGTCGTGCCAGTGGACGGCTAAGTGAACATTGGCACGGCCTCGATGAGGGCCACCCCCAAGAGGGCGCCAACAATAGCGCCAATCAGCTTCGGGTGCCACCGATCGAGGTGAAGCGCGGCAAGGAGGCTACCCAACAGAATGATTCCAAGCAACGCGAAGGCGATCACCAGATAGCCGAATTCGAAGTCATTGTTGATGACCATCACTCTTCTCCAATGTCTGATTGCAACATTCGCGGACGCCGTGACATTGGCGCCTGCCACGGAGACGCCAGCTGCACAGGAACAGCGCTCTGTTCATTATATGTCACTCTGTGATATACGCTGTGAGACTTGCCTATAGCGAGTTGTGCCAGCGCAGCATCGGGGGACTGATTGGAATCTTCGAAATCTTCGCCGACGTCGCACTGCCCCTTCACGATGGGAAGTGCGAATGGCACGAAGTCGCCCGCGAGTTCGGTGACGGACATCGGTAGACTGTACGCCCACGGCCCTGCCAGGCCTTCGACGAAAAAAGGCCTAGCCTGCCATTTTCCGCGGGCGTCCGGCGCGGGCGACATAGCACTTGGTCAGTGACATGCCTGGCATTAGCCGTGGGTGCCCGGACCGCGAGGCCCCCCGCGCAGTGCGCTTTTGAACGCGCGCCTTAGCGGCTAAACTATGTTTTTCGCATGGTACTGCCTTCCTTCGCGATTTGCGCCGCAGTCGCGATGGAGAGTTCGCACGGAACCCCTAGATTGACAGATCGAGATCCTCATCTTTTCCACGTGCTCAGAGTTGCAGCGTTGCTTTTACTCGTGCAATTGCCGTGCGCTGCCGCTTCGTACGCCGGGCAGCCATCCTGGCTCGACGCACGCGTGTCCCAGGAGACAGTCGCGTTGACAATCTGCCACCGAGGCTACCTTGCTCAGGTGATGCCGTCTATTGACGCCCGGATCCGCCTGAAAGACAAACTCCTTGCACAACAGGGTATCGCGCCGTCGCTGACCTCTCACTATGCGCTGGATTTCCGCATGCCGGTGCTGCTGGGGGGCTCGCCGGACGCCCGCGAGAATCTTGACGTCCTTCCCTGGGAAGGCGACGACGGAGAGCGCCGTAAGCGCCGATTCACGGTTTTCTTGCGGCGTTGCGTCTGCGCCGACGAACTCCCGTTGAAACAGGCCCAACTGGCCATTTCTGGCAACTGGTCGCGTGAATATCCAAACCTCTGGTCATTGTCGTGCAAGGACATCAGGTGACAGGAGCTAGTCAGCCCCCGCATGGAAGAGCCGCAAGAGCCGCACAGACCACCAGGGTTATTCCCTGAATCCCTTGCCGCCCCGTCGTAGCGTAGGCCCACTTAGAGCAAGTGCAGCGTTGACAATCGAAAGATGGGTTAGTGCCTGCGGGAAATTGCCCGCAAGGTGGCGCCCCGGCACGTTGTATTCCTCGGCAAGCAGTCCCACATCGTTTGCGACGGCAAGTAGTCGCTCGAACTGCTCCCGAGCTTCCCGATCGCGGCCCTGCAATTTCATGCATTCGGCCATCCAGCAGGAGCACGCGAGAAACGCCCCCTCGTTTGGCCCATCGGCATTCGCCTTTTTGCGTCGAACCAATCCCCCTTCCACAAGTTCCCGCTCAATCGTTGCAATTGTCGAGGCCATACGGGGATTCTCTACCGGGAGGAACCCGACCAGTGGCAGGAGCAAAAGGCTAGCATCCAGTGTCTGTGCGCCATAGTGTTGCGTGAATGTGCCAAGCCCCTCGTTCCAGGCTTCCCGATAGATCTCGTCACGTACGGTCTGACGGAGCTCAGTGATCCGGCTTAAGAGGCCGCGACTAACCCGCTCGTTCGTTGCATGCCGACTGACAAAGCGATCGAACGCCACCCATACCATGACCTTCGAATACGTGTAATGGCACGGCTCGGCTCGCGACTCCCACACCCCGGAACCTCTGGTTCGCCAGATCGTTTCGAGATGTTCGACGAGCCTTCGTTCAATGACGAATTCCTGGTCCGATGGCGGAACTCCGCCTCGGGATGCGAGATCGACGCAGTCCAGCACCTCCCCGTACACATCGAGCTGGTGCTGCGTGGATGCGGCGTTGCCGACCCGCACGGGCTTTGCGAAACGGTAGCCTGGCAGCGCATCCACACCCCACTCCGGCAAATGGCGCGAGCCGTCAACGCGGTACATGATCCGAAGTTTGTCCGGCGACCCGGCAATCGCCCGGAGTAGCCAGTTTCTCCACCCCTCGGCCTCCTCGTGGTAGCCGGCGTTCAGCAATGCTGTAAGTGTGAAGCTGGCATCTCGCAGCCAGCAGTAGCGATAATCCCAGTTCATCCCGCCACCGGGGGCTTCGGGGAGCGAGGTAGTGGGCGCTGCGACAAGACCGCCGCTTCGCCGGTGAATCAACGCCTTGAGTGTAATCAGCGAACGACGGACCTGAACCGGCCAGTCCGTCATGGCATTGTCGAACCGGCCAATCCAGTCGCGCCAGAAACGTTGCGTTGAAACGAGCGCTGCCTCTGCGTCTATTGGCGCGGGTGGCCGTTCGTGTGAGTTCTCATAACTCATGACGAAAGCGACACGCTCCCCGGCTGACACCTCGAATTCAGCGACAGTTGACTCGGCGCTCACGGAGAGCTTCACCGACGCCCGCAACACGATCAGATTCGGGCCCACCTTCGCGATCATGGCGTCTGCCTCCGCCACGCTCCATGGGGCAAGCGCCCCGTAGTCAAAACGCAGCCGCACGTCGCTGCGTACTTTTACGATTCCCTGAAGCCCCACTACGATGCGCACGAGCGAAGAAAACGTCGTGCGTACAGGCATGAAGTCGATAATCCTCACCCGACCGTCAGGTGTCTGGAAGTCCGTTTCCATCACAAGGGTATCGTCCTGATAGCGCCGACTTTGCGAGGCGCCCCCATCTGCCGGCGCGAGAGTCCAATGGCCGTGATCATCGGTGCCCAGTAGCGCCGCAAAGCACGCATCATCGTCGAATCGCGGCCAGCATAGCCAGTCGATGGAGCCGTCGCTAGCCAGTAGCGCAGCAGTCTCGCCGTCGCCAAGCAGCGCATAATCTTCAATCAGCTTGCTCACGGTCTCTTTCTCCCGCCACCCGCCGGCCGCTGGAAATGTTCGCTGGAAATCGCGTGGCGAAGAAGGTTAATACCGCCTCACCGCGTAGTTAGAAGCGCTATTTCGTGCGCTTCCCGCCGAAAAGCAGGTACGCTCCGCCCAAAACAGCGGCGCCCATCATCGCCCAGAATGCATTGCGATGTCTGCTCGTAAATATCTCCCAGTCGCTCCCTCTCGAGCGACGATCAAATCGACCGTGCGCACCGTAATCTCCGGGAACTGGTTTGAACAGGTTATCAGGCGAATCAGGTTCAAGCGGTTCGTCAGTAAGTTGACCCTTGTACCCGGCCGTGGCCAGATACCTGTCAATCATTGCCGGCGCGATCCGATTTGCGAGAATCGTCTTGACCGTAGGGAAGCCCACCCATACCTCCCGCCGCCGGTGCGTGGCCGCAAAGAAAATCGCTCGCGCAGCGACTTCGGGTTCGTAAATTGGAGCGATTGGCTGAGCCTTTTTCCCCATCTTGTTCAACGCCCAGTCGAATTGTGGGGTGTTGACTGCAGGTAGGTCCACCATCGTCAGATGGATGTCCAATCTGTCATGAATGATTTCTGAGCGCAATGCATCCGTGAAACCCCGCACTGCGAATTTGGCTCCACAATAGATCGACTGGAGCGGAACGGAGCGGTAGCCGAGTGCCGATCCAACGTTGACAATGGTCCCGCGGTTGCGTGTTCGCATACGCGAGAGGGCCGCCATCGTCCCATGCACCTGTCCGAGGTAAGTCACCCGTGTACCGCGCTCGAACTCCTTCGCAGTGAGTTTCGAGACCGGCGCGAACACGGTAGCCATTGCAACGTTGATCCAGACGTCGATCGGCCCGAGTTTGCGCTCAACAAGTGAGGCTGCCGTCTCGACGGCTTCGGCATCGGCCACGTCCGTGGGAATACCGAGGGCGCGCACGCGGTACATCCTTTGCAGATCCGCCACGGCTCGCGCGACGCGCGCCTCATTGCGCGACAGCAGCGCGACGTCATACCCGCGCCGGGCGAACTCCTCGACGGTCGCCCGCCCGACCCCTGCGCCAGCGCCGGTCACCACCACAACTTTGGCCATCGCGTAATCCTCTAATCGTACTGGGTTGATTCGGTCTCCGGCCAGTATGGACGGCAAGCGTATGGGAATGCTGTCTCCCAGCCGCTACCAGCAGTTTCTGTTCCTTCGATGAGTGGTTGTGACGCGCCAGATTGTCGCGTGCACGCTACTGGTATAACGACTGGCTAGACCACAACGCGTTGCCGGGAAACGGTGCCATCAGCTTGTCAAGCTACGGCCGCCGTCACGATTACAGCAAGATGCAACGCATTCGGGGGCCAGTCGGGTACCGCTCGTCCAACAGTCCCGCAAAGAATCGAGCGCTGCGTTCGCATTGGACGCGTTCCCGTGATGGCCCTGAGTGGCCAGAGCAATAACTGGTCACCGTCAGCGTTTTATCCAGGTGGCCTGCAGATGACGACACTCCGGAGCTCGTGCTACCGCCGCAGCCTGCTCGACAAGCGCGACGTTCTGTTGAGTGGTGCTATCCATCTGTGTGACTGCATTGTTCACCTGGTTGATACCCGCACTCTGCTCTGCCGCGGCGGGAGCTATCTCACTCGCAATGCCAGACACTTTCGAAATCGCTTCCTGCACCGCGCGAATCTTCACGCCTGTGCTATCAACGAGATCTGCACCGCTGTGAATTCCCTACACTGTACTTTTGATCGGCGCCCGGATCTCTTTGGCTGCGATGCGCTACGCTGCGCAAGTACTGGAAACTCGGCGACAACGGCGACTCCACGTCCCTCTTCACCTGCCCGGGCCGCTTCTACCGAAGCATTCAGCGCGAGAATATTAGTCTGGAATGCAACGATTTGAAATGCCGAACATTACGGTTTGCAATATCGCGGAACAGTACTTGCGTCGACTGCATTGCTCGCTCGTCGCGAGACCATCCGCGAGATGGGCCTGAGGAGACTTGTATGGCACAAACCGTTGGCGACTTCATCATCGAGCGGCTGCATGCATGGGGCGTGCGCCGCATTTACGGCTATCCTGGCGATGGCATCAACGGCGTGTTCGGCGCGCTGAACCGCGCGCAGGCCGCCGCGGAAAAAGGCCAAGGTGACAATGGGAAAAACCGGCTCGCCGGCCCGATCGAATTCATTCAGGTACGACATGAAGAGATGGCCGCCTTCATGGCTTCCGCGCACGCGAAATTTACCGGTGAGCTGGGCGTGTGCATCGCCACATCCGGCCCCGGCGCGTCGCACCTGATCACAGGTCTTTACGACGCGCGCATGGACCATATGCCGGTGCTCGCGCTCGTCGGCCAGCAGGCGCGCGCCGCGCTCGGCGGTCACTATCAGCAGGAACTCGATCTGGTGTCGATGTTCAAGGACGTGGCCGGCGCGTTCGTCGAGCAGGCCGTGGTGCCCGCCCAGGTGCGGCATCTGGTGGACCGCGCGGTTCGAATTGCGCTGTCCGAACGTAAGGTCACCGCGATAGTGCTCCCGAACGATGTGCAGGATTTGACTTACGAGCCGCCCGCCCGCAAACACGGCACGCTGCATTCGGGCGTGGGTTATCGCGCGCCGCGTCTCGTGCCGCACGACGACCAGCTTCGGCAAGCCGCCGACGTGCTGAACGCGGGCAAGAAGGTGGCGATTCTGGTCGGCGCGGGCGCGCTGCACGCCACCGACGAAGTGATCGCCATCGCCGACAAGCTCGGTGCGGGCGTGGCCAAGGCGCTGCTCGGCAAAGCCGTGCTGCCTGACGATTTGCCGTGGGTCACCGGCTCGATCGGACTGCTCGGCACGAAGCCGAGCTACGATCTGATGACGCGCTGCGATACGCTGCTGATGATCGGCTCCGGCTTCCCATACTCGGAATTTCTGCCGAAGGAAGGCGACGCGCGCGGCGTGCAGATCGACCTGAAGGCCGACATGCTGAGCCTGCGTTACCCGATGGAAGTGAATCTGGTCGGCGACAGCGCGCAGACGCTGAGCGCGCTGCTGCCGCTGCTCGAAGAAAAGAAGGATCGCAAGTGGCGCGAACAGATCGAAGACTGGACCGGGGACTGGTGGAAGACGCTCGACAAGCGCGCGCACGAACCCGGCAAGGACGCGGTCAATCCGCAGCGCACAGTCTGGGAGCTGTCGAAGCGCATCCCGTCGAACGCCATCGTGACGAGCGATTCGGGCTCGGTCGCGAACTGGTACGCGCGCGATTTGCAGGTGCAGCGCGGCATGATGTGCTCGCTGTCGGGCGGACTCGCGTCGATGGGCGCGGCAGTGCCGTACGCGATTGCCGCGAAGTTCGCGTATCCGGAACGTCCGGTGATCGCGCTCGTTGGCGACGGCGCGATGCAGATGAACAACATGGCCGAGCTGATCACCGTATCGAAGTACTGGAAGCGCTGGTCCGATCCGCGCTGGATCTGCATGGTGCTCAACAACCAGGATCTCAACCAGGTGACCTGGGAACAGCGCGCGATGGAAGGCGATCCGAAGTTCGAGGCATCGCAGGACATTCCTTCGGTGCCGTATCACAAGTTCGCGGAGCTGATAGGACTGAAGGGCATCTACGTGGACGACGCCGGGAAGATGGGCGTCGCGTGGGATGAAGCGCTCGCGGCGAACCAGCCGGTCGTGATCGAAGTAAAGGCCGATCCCAACATCGCGCCGCTGCCGCCGCACATTACGCTCGCGCAGGCCAAGGCGTTTGCGACGACGCTGATGAAGGGCGACCCGGACGAAGGCAACGTGATCGTCGAAACGGCGAAGCAGGTGCTCGGCGCGGTGCTTCCCGGTCATCACGACAAATAACGCGCCGAGGTGCGGCATGAACGGCAGCAACGTCACGCACGGCAGCGCGCAAGCGCCGGTTCAGGCGCTGCGCGCCTGCGCCTACCGCATTCCCACCGACGCGCCGGAAGCCGACGGCACGTTCGCATGGGACGCCACCACGCTGGTGATTGTCGAAGTCGATGCGGCCGGTGAGACCGGCATCGGCTACACCTATAGCGACGCGAGCACCGTCGCGCTGATTCACCACACGCTCGCGGACTGCGTGCTGAAGCACGATGCGTGGGACGTGCTCGCGCACTGGCGGCGTATGCAGTACCAGGTGCGCAATCTCGGCCGCGCTGGGTTGGCGGCCACCGCGATCTCCGCGATAGATTGCGCGCTGTGGGATCTGAAGGCGAAGCTGCTCGGCGTGCCGCTCGTCAGACTGCTGGGCGCCGCGCGCCACACCGTGCCGCTCTACGGCAGCGGCGGTTTCACCACTTACGACAACGCCCGTTTGCAGGAACAGCTATCGCACTGGACCGGGCGCGACGGCTGCCGCTGGGTCAAGATGAAGATCGGCAGCGACCCGCAACGAGACCCGGAGCGCGTGAAGGCGGCACGCGCGGCGATCGGCGACGCCGGCCTGTTCGTCGATGCGAACGGCGCGCTGTCCGTGAAAGAAGCGTTGCGGTGCGCGCAGTGCTTCACCGAACAGCAAGTGGAGTGGTTCGAAGAACCCGTTTCATCCGACGACGCGTGCGGGATGGCCGTCGTGCGCGAGCACGCACCGGCCGGTATGGACATCGCGGCGGGCGAATACGGCTACACGCTCGACGACTTCAAGCGGCTGCTTGCTGCGCCTTCGGTCGACGTGCTGCAGGCGGACGCGAGCCGTTGCGGCGGTATCACTGGCTTTCTGCAAGCCGCCACGCTGTGCGATGCGTATCACCTGCCGCTGTCGGCGCACTGCGCGCCCGCGCTGCATCTTCATGTGGCGTGCGCAGCGCCGCGTCTGCGTCATCAGGAGTGGTTTCACGATCACGTGCGTATCGAAGCGATGCTGTTCGACGGCGCGCCGCAACCGCGTGACGGCGCGATCGCGCCAGATCTGTCGCGGCCCGGCTGCGGACTCGAATTCAAGCACGCCGACGCGGCGCCCTACCTCGTCGCACAGACCGGCGACACAGCACGGGAGCGGCACTCATGAATGCCTCACGCGTACTCGGCATGTTATGGACCATCGCAGGCGCGGCCGCGATCGTTTCGTTGAGCACGCGGGGCGACGCCGCGTCATCGTCTGACGCAGGCGAATCCAGGAACCGCACGCCAAAGCCGCGAGCGTTGGCCGCCGCGCCGGCCACACACGTTCATATCGAAGCCGCGCGGTCATTCAATCACAGCGCCGCGCTGCTCGCGCTGTCCGTGCTGACCGACAGCGCAATGGAGCACTACCGCGGCTCGTTCGACAACCCCGCGATGTGGACGCCGCTCGTCGTCGCAAGTTTGTCGCTCGCGGCCGGTCTGCATGGCGGCAAGGATAACCGGCCGCGCAGACACCAGGTCCGGCATGCGATCTACTGCAGCGCGGCGGCGACCGGAATTGCAGGCACCGGTTTCCATCTGTACAACGTGACGAAGCGGCCCGGCGGCTGGAGCTGGAACAACCTCTTTCATGCGGCGCCGGTCGGCGCGCCGATCGCGTTGCTGCTGTCCGGCGCGCTCGGCGCGGTCGCCGAGAGACTGCGCGACGAACCCGCTCACGAGCCGCAACTGCTCGGCATGCCTGCGGGCCGCGCGTTGGGCTTGCTGGTGGCGGCGGGCTTGATCGGGACGGTCGGCGAGGCGGCGCTGCTGCATTTTCGCGGCTCGTTCCAGCATCGCGCGATGTATGCGCCGGTCTCGGTACCGCCGATCGCGGCGGCGCTGCTCGCGCAGGCCGCGCTGGCGCAGCCGCGCGAGCGCTGGTTCGTCCGCTTATGGCTGCGCGCGACGACGCTGCTCGGCGTGGCGGGCGCGGGCTTTCACGCGCGCGGTATCGCGCGACGCCAGGGCGGCTGGCGCAACTGGAGCCAGAACCTGTTCGCCGGGCCGCCGCTGCCCGCGCCGCCGAGTTTTTCAGCGCTGGCGCTCGCGGGACTCGCCGCACTGAAATTGCGGGAGACCGAAAAGTGAGTGCACGGCAAACCCGATATCCCGGCTACGACGTCCTCGACAAACGCAGCACACCGTCATGGGACGAACCGACGCGCGCGGTGATCGACGAGCGGCTCGCGACGCCCCAGGAACCGCGCTTTTTCAACCCGGTGGAATGGCTCGCCGTGAACGCATTGTGCGCGTGCATCGTGCCGCAGGCGAACGCCGATCCGGTGGTGCCGCTTGCCGCGCTGCTCGATGCGCGGCTGCACGCAAATAGCGGCGACGGTTATCGCGATGCGCGGCTGCCGCCGCAGCGCGACGCGTGGCGCACCGGCCTCGCCGCGCTCGACGCCGAAAGCCGCGAGCGTCATGGGTTGCCGTTCGCGAGCATCGAACGAAACGCACAGGTCGCGCTTCTCGAACGGATGCAACGCGGCGAACTGAGCGGCGCGGCGTGGCGCGGCATGCCAGCCAAACTGTTCTTCGCCGAGCGCGTGCTGCACGACATCTGCGGCTTGTATTACGCGCACCCGCACGCGTGGAGCGAGATCGGCTTCGGCGGCCCCGCGAATCCGCGCGGTTACGTGCGAATGTACTTCGACCGGCGCGATCCGTGGGAAGCGGTCGAAGCGCATCCCGGCGACGAAGCGCGCGCCGCGCGGGAGAACCGCCGTGTTCGATGACGCTCGACACCAACCGCGCGGCACGAGCGGGCGCGCGCCGGACGTGTTCGTGCGCGGCGGCTGGGTGCCGATGCGCATGTATCCGAACGACGAGGAAGTCGACTTCGCGATCGTCGGCACCGGCGCGGGCGGCGGCACGCTCGCTTGCCGGCTGGCGGAACTGGGCTTCAAGGTCGTCGCGTTCGATGCGGGCGCGTGGTGGCGCCCGCTCGAAGAATTCGCGTCGGACGAAGCGCATCAGGCAAAGCTCTACTGGACCGACGAGCGCATCTGCGACGGCGACAATCCGCTCAAGCTCGGCAACAACAACAGCGGCAAAGCAGTCGGCGGCAGCACCGTGCACTTCGCGATGGTCTCGCTGCGCTTTCGTCCCGAGTGGTTCAAGTCGCGCAGCCTGCTGGGTTATGGCGCGGACTGGCCGCTCGATTGGCGCGAGATGTGGCGCTACTACGCGCAAGTCGAAGACGCGTTGAAGATCGCGGGGCCAGTCGACTATCCGTGGGGACCGAAGCGGCCGCGCTATCCGTATCGTCCGCACGAACTGAACGCCGCCGCGATGGTGCTCGCGCGCGGCGCGGAGGCGCTCGGCATCGGCTGGAGCGCGACGCCGCTCGCGACGCTTTCCGCGCCGCGCGGCAAGGCGCATCCGTGCGTCTATCGCGGCTTTTGCGTGTCCGGCTGCGCGACCAACGCGAAGCAGAGCGCGCTGGTTACGTGGATTCCGCGCGCGGTGTGCGCGGGCGCCGAAGTGCGCGATCTTGCGATGGTGGGCCGCGTCGTCACCAACGACGCGGGGCTTGCCACCGGCGTCGAATATCTGCGCGAAGGACGCTGGCAATTCCAGCGCGCTAAGAACGTGGTGGTGGCGGGCTACGCGATCGAAACGCCGCGTCTCTTGCTGATGTCGGCGAACGGCCGCTTTCCCGACGGGCTCGCGAATAGTTCCGGGATGGTCGGCAAGAACCTGATGGCGCAGTCGAACCAAGCCGTATACGGTACCTTCGATGAAGAAATCCGCTGGTATAAAGGGCCGCCTTCCCTCGCGATCACCGAACACTGGAATTACACCGACAAGGGCAAGGATTTCTTCGGCGGCTACGCGTACATGAGCCAGGGCCCGTTGCCGAACGCGTGGGCCGCATCGCAGAACGGCCGCGGCTTATGGGGCGACGCGCTCGCCGCCGAGATGCACAAATACAACCACCAGGCCGGGCTAAAGATCGTGGGCGAAATGCTGCCGCAGGAACGCAACCGCGTCACGCTCGCCGACGAAAAAGACCAGTACGGTCTGCCCGTCGCGCGCGTCACGTACTCCTGGTGCGATAACGACAAACGCCTGATCGACCATTCTCTCGGCTTCATGGAGCGTGCGCTCGCGGCCGCGGGCGGCTCGGATATCTGGCGCGAAACCGACGACACCTGCCACCTGAACGGCACCGCGCGCATGGGCGACGATCCGGCGACGAGCGTCGTCAATCCCGACTGCCGAAGCTGGGACATCCGCAACCTGTGGATCTGTGACGGCTCGGTGTTTCCGACCGTCGGCGGCGTGAATCCGTCGCTGACGATACAGGCCATTGCGTGCCGCACCGCCGATCGCATCAAGGCCCTTGCAGCGCGCGGAGAACTGTAGACGGCGCGCGTGCAAGCGGATTGTCTGGCACTTCATTTGCGACCGACGAGAGGTGAAGGGATCACTTTCTTGAGACGTCCAGCGCGGTCTGGCCACAGCGGACGACCTGAGTGCGATACGCGCGTGGCTTGCACGTGTCGTCGACACGAAGACCACTTGCGAAAACTACCGCAAGGAAGCTGAGCGGCTCCTGTTGTGGTCAATCGTACAGCTGGGCAAGCCTTTGTCATCGCTCACGCACGAGGACCTGCTCGCCTACAGGCTATTCCTGGGGGGATCCACAACCGCGTTCGCGCTGGGTGTCGGATGGCGGGCGCAAGTTCCCGCGCCACGATCCGCGCTGGCGGCCGTTTTACGGGCCGCTGGCAGTCCCAGGCCAGCGCCAGGCTTCAGGCGATAGAACGAGCAGGATTGTCCAGGGCACTTTCCTCAGGACGCGGCCACCTCGAAGTGTCGCGCAATTATCCGTCGCTCCTGCATCGTTGAGAGGCCTGGTGCGGCTGCCATGAAAGCGCGGAGGCGGATCCAGTTAAATATCAGGACTTTCTGTTGTCCAGACCTTCCGCCGATTTCCAGATGACCGCGTCACGCCAGTCTTTGAAAGAAATCGTATGATCTATGGGCTGTTCCCAGGCGAAGACCCACGTCTCGACACGTCCGTCCCGATAGAAAATATTCGCGGCCTGTCGCATCAGGAGGGAGCGATTCTCATATAGCTGGCTTGGCTAAGAGCTTTAGGTTCACGCAGTCCGCCGGCTGCGACGACTCCTGATAACGGACAGTTGCACACGGCGAAGAAAAACAGTTCATAGTTTTGATTCGCATCGAGCCCGGTTCAAGCGACGGTAGCCGCATGCCTTCGCAACCCGGGCCGCCATCTGACTTAGCTCGCTATCGTTTCTCCAATCAGGACACCAGGTCCTTATGTCGAGAATGACCCCCAACGCTATGAGCCGCCGGCATCTGCTGACGCTGATCGGCAGGAACCTCGGCGCGGCCGCCATGATGCAAGGTATGGGCACGCTCGGGTTCGCCGCTGCCTCCACCTATGCCGGACCGATCCGGCTCGACGGCGCGCCCAAAGGAACGCGCATTCTTGTGCTCGGCGCGGGCATGGCCGGCCTCGTCGCGGCCTTTGAGTTGAGGAACGCGGGCTACCACGTACAGGTGCTCGAATACAACGACCGCGCGGGTGGCCGGGCGTGGACTGTCAGGGGTGGCGATCGTTATACAGAACTCGGCGGTGCCACCCAGTACTGCGATTTCGCTGACGGTCTTTATCTGAACCCGGGGCCGTGGCGCATTCCGTATCATCACCAAGGTGTACTCGACTACGCAAGGCGCCTGAAGGTGCCGCTCGAGCCATTTATCCAGGTCAACTACAACGCCTACCTGCATTCGACAGAGGCCTTCGGTGGCCAACCCCAGCGATTCCGCGCGGTGCAGACGGACTATCAAGGCTATATTGCCGAGTTGCTTTCCAAAGCGATGCGCAAAGACACACTCGACGATGCGCTGTCAGCCGACGATGCGCAACTGCTACTCGAATCCCTGCGCCAATGGGGAGCGCTCGGTCGGGATGGTCGCTACCAGGTGGGCGGCCGAAGCAGCGAACGCCGTGGATTCAAAACCGCGCATGGCGGTGGGCTGATGCCCGAGGCCGTGCCATCGAATCTGCTGCCGCGCGAACCGTTGCTTGCATCGCGCTTGTGGCAATGGCTGTCTTCGGGCAACGAGCTGGACTATCAGAGCACCCTCTTCCAGCCCGTCGGCGGCATGGACCGGATTGCTCATGCGCTTCATTCGCAGGTCGCGAGCGCCGTGGTGTTCAACGCCAGAGTCACGGGCATCCTGCAGGACGAGCACGGCGTCACCGTGCGCTATACCGATACGACCACCCGGACCGAACGGAACGCGCACGCGGACTGGCTCGTGTGCACCATTCCGCTCTCGATTCTGAGTCAGATCGACATTGCGGTTGGCCCGGCCATGCGCGCCGCAATCGATGCCGTACCGTACGAGACATCGGTGAAGATCGGCTTGCAATTCGGCCGGCGCTTCTGGGAGGAAGACGAGCAGATCTACGGCGGCATCACGCACACCGACCTGCCGATCTCGACGATCGGCTATCCGGCAACAGGTTACGGTTCGAGCGGTCCTGCGGTGCTGCTCGGCGCCTACATGTGGGGGCCCGCCAGCTATGAGATGGGTGCGCTGCCGCCGGCCGAACGGATCGCCGTGGCATTGAGCCAGGGCAGCCAGATTCATCCGCAGTACGCGCGTGAGTACCAGAACGGCTTCGCGATGAGTTGGAGCCGTTCACCGTTTACGAATGGCTGTTTCGCTGCCTGGACGGACGCGTTGAGACAGGCGCATTACGCGAATCTGTGTCAGATCGACGGACGGATCGTCCTCGCCGGCGAGCACGCTTCCCATATTCCGGCATGGCAGGAAGGCGCCGTGCTGTCGTCACTGGATGCGATCACCCGATTGCATCGGAGAATCGTCAATGGATAGGCCAACGCTGATCCTCGGCGTGATGCTGATCGCCTTGTCGATGGGCGCCGCGACGATATCGGCTCAGGCGGTGGCACAGGACGCGACGCACACCTTCACGATTTCGCCGGGCTACCGCTTCACCGAAAAAAGCGGCGAAGCCCTTTACAACGCCAGTTGCGCGGGATGCCATATGCCGGATGGAAAAGGCGCACAGGGCGCGGGTCACTTCCCCGCGCTCGCTGACAACCCGGCAGTCGAAGCCGCACCCTACGTCATCATCAACGTACTCCACGGGCGAAAGTCGATGCCATCGTTTGGCGAAGAGATGGATGACGATCAGGTCGCCGCTGTCGTCAACTACACGAGAACCCATTTCGGCAATCGGTTTTCCGGAGGTGTCACGCCGAGCCAGGTTCGAAGTTTGCGCTGAGTTGACGTGGCAGGGATATGGATGCGTGGCCTCCTTTGCGCACCCTCCTCCATCTGGCCACCCCCCCTGCGAGCCGACTGAACCGGAACGGGCGATAAAGCCCAACCCCGTGCCATACTCGCGGATCTCCCTGCTATCTTGACGACCGTGATGATCGCCACTTCCGCGTCCATCGGCTTTAACTTCAACCCGCTCGACCGGCACTCCGACAAGCGGGACGACCACGCCTTCATCGAGCATCTACGCAACCATCCTGCCGCGCGCTTTCTCGTCTTCCATGGCGACGTCCCTTTGCTTAAGCGAGGCAGCGAGTACGACCCGTGGTTCGCCGCCGGCGAAACCACCGCCTTCGGCGAGCCGCTTCATCGTATTTTCCTGGGCGAAGAAAGCGACGGCAGCGGACGTTTTGCGCTCGGCTTCGCGCCTGCGGACCCGGAGCCTGACAGCGGGCATGAACACATCGACCTTCGCTCGCTAGCGCTGCAAGACCTCGTCGCAGCTGGAGCCCTCGGCGTTCTGGCTGAGGCCAAGTCGATGCTCGATTGGCATCGCCGCCACGGCTTCTGCGCGAACTGCGGCTCCGCAAGCCGCGTCACTAACGCCGGTTGGCAACGCATCTGCGATGTTTGCGGCGCGCGCCATTTCCCACGGGTGGATCCAGTCGTGATCATGCTGGCGATAGACGGCGAACGGTGTCTGCTCGGCCGCCAGCCGCATTTTGGCAAGGGCATGTACTCGGCGCTTGCCGGTTTCGTCGAACCGGGCGAGACCGCCGAAGACGCCGTGCGCCGCGAAGTAATGGAGGAGGCCGGCGTGACGTGTGCGCAGGTTGTCTACTTTGCGTCGCAGCCGTGGCCGTTTCCTTCATCGCTGATGATCGGGTGCTTTGCGCAAGCGAGTGATACGGACATCGTCATCGATACGATCGAACTCGAAGACGCCCGCTGGTTCTCCCGTCAGGAGGTCGCGGCGATGCTGGCGGGAACGCATGCCGACAGACTCTCGGCGCCCAAGCCATTCGCCATTGCCCATCATTTGCTGCAGGCGTACGTCGAGAAGGGTGATTCGGTATTGATCGGCTGAGCAGTCAATCCGCACCGCCGCTGCACGCGCCGCGAAACGCCCTTCCGCTTCACGCGCGGATTCCCTTTGGGCGCCCGTATGCAAGTGGAAGTTCGGAAAGCGTGCGACGCGCTAAAGCAAGCACTGCCGCCGACATGTCCGCCGCGGCTATCGACGCGCAATTGACGCACGATTGACGGATATCGCGTGAGCGCCAGGAAAGGCGGCGCATTGATTGGGATATGCTAATCTCGGTCGCCTGGCTCAACTTTATTACAAAATAATGAACAGCTTCGATTTGTCTATCGAAACATATCTGTCCAACCTACACTTCGGCCATCTCGCGACGCGATCCATTGCAAGTATCGCCGACCTTTACACATTCAAAGGCCTCGTACTCATTCCCGTGCTTTGGTGGATGTGGTTTCAGCACGACGAGCGCCGCGAATGGCGACAAGAAATGGTTCTTGCGACGCTTTTCAGCGGCCTCGCGGCGCTCGTCGTCGGAAGACTGCTGACTCACTGGTTGCCGTTCAGGGTCCGCCCCGTCTACAACGCCGAACTGCATCTGCAATTTGCAGGTAGCGATATCAACGACGCACTGCTGACAAGCTGGAGTTCCTTCCCCAGCGACCACGCGATGCTATGGATGGCGGTCGCCACCGGTATCTTCCTCGTGTCGCGTCGCATCGGCGTGCTGGCGATTCTCTATACGGCGCTGTTCATTTGCCTTCCGCGCGCTTATCTCGGCTTTCACTACCCGACCGATTTGCTGGTGGGCGCCGCTGTGGGCATCGTCATTACCTATGTCATGACGCGAGATGCCATCCGCGTGCGCTACGCCACGCCGGCGCTGCGATGGATCGAACGCCACCCCGCGCCTTCAGGGATGCTGGCCTTCGTTCTGTGCCTCGAACTCGTTACGCAGTTCGACGAACTGCGCACACTGGCGAGCAGTGTAGTCAGAAATTTATAAACCCCGCGTGGCGCTGAAAGTGTCGGTGTGGGGTGTCCAGCGCCCTCTCGCGCATGAGCGGGCGGAAAAAGCCTTGTTTTTGGCGGAACCGGTTCAGTGATCGGCGGCCGGGTGTGCAAGTATCGTTGCCAAGGCGCACACCCTACCCCTTTGCGAGGTTCAGGATGGTTTGGAGACTCTGGAAGACCGAGAAGCGGCAAGATGGGACGCAAAGCTGGCCCAACGATACGAATCAGTCGATCAAGCAGCTTCTGGGCATGTACCTGAGCAGCGATGCCGCACCGTTCGCAGGGTGGGCCGCGCCCGGCATCACATTCACGCCAGATGTCGAACCGGTCCTGCGAAACGGAGTCCGGGGATATCAGCTCGCTCTCTGGTTCTGGCTCTTTGCCGAGAAGCACGGCACGATCGCGGCACGCATGGTGCGTGAGTCGTTCTGTCTGTTCGCTGAGGAAGCGCAACCGTCATCCGGTGAGAGGATCGATGCCCTCCTCGACTTCGAAAATCGCCTTGCGCATTCTATCGAGGGAATTTCTTCCCAGGAGCGTACGTTCCGGCTGGAAAGCCTGCCGGTTGAGCTGCCGATGGAATTCTTTCTGGCCACGGGTTTCCTCCGGCTTGCACCGGAGTCCCCTTATGCCGGAGAAAATGAGAGCGCCAGTCTGCAAGGCAACGACTACAAGCTAGCTGACTGCTTTCGCCATGCAACGGAGGAGGCGTTGGCGGTCTTCCGGGCGATGATCGACAAAGTCGACTTTGACGCGAAATCGCTATCCAACTGGAAATGGAGCGCCCATCCGGGCGCTGCCGAGCGGCATCTGCAACGACGCCACGGCAATCCCCTGTTTCCCCTGCACCGCCAGATGGTGACGGCGCATGACGTCTATGAAGCACGTCTTGCCGACACGCAGGCCCTTCACGAAATCAGCAACGAGCTTGGTGAGCTCAACCACTCGTTCGCGCAGACGACCGAACTGCCGCTGAACTGGCAATCTTTCCTCGACGGATATCGGGACTACGTCGACCGCCTCGATGAACGCCGCCTCGCGGCGGGTGGGCAGAACGCGCCGCTCGGTGACGCAATTGCCAGACTGCGCACCGACATCCTCACGACCTGGCGCACTTCCCTTCACAGAAACCGCCATAGCCTTGCCGCGCTGGACCACGAAGAAGCGCAAAGGGCCGAGCGACGCGCGCTTCTGTACGGATGCGACTGGACCGCACAGCTTCTCAGCAACGGTTCTCTGATACCGCCGGAAGAGGTCGTCCCGGCCCTTCTGAGTGAGTCCCCGGCTGAGCTGGAAAGGGTGGTGACCGCCCTTCAGGCTGAGCCCCGATTGCATGACACGCTTGTGCATTGCCGTGCAACCGCGCATCGACTTGACAACGAAGCACGCTCGGGCGGCCGCAATATTCCCGACATAGCCGGCAAGCTCCGTATTCTCGACGGTCCGCCCGAACAGGTGCCGCCCTGAACTCGCCGCCGGCCGAAAATCCCTGGATTAGCCGAGCGAGCACCATCAGGCGTTGGCTTTGCGCCGCCGTCGATCAAAGATCCAGCGTCACATTCGCGTCACCGGCCACCGGATGCGCCATGCAAACCAGCGCCGCGCCGGCTTCGATTTGCGCCTCCACTTCGCCGTCGTACTTGACCTGGCCCGACAACAAACGCGTCGAACATGTCCCGCACATTCCCGACCTGCAACTCGACGGCGCGTCGATACCGTGCGCTTCGGCCAATTCAAGCAGGCTGCCGTCGCGCGGCAGCCATTGAATCGTGCGCCCGGAGCGCGCAAAGGTCACTTGCACCGCGCCCGCGTCTTGTGCCGACCTGTCCACCGGCATCGGCTCACTCTTGATGGCAAGCACACGTTTGACGCTCGCCGGACCGAACGCTTCGAAACGAATCCGTTCGTCGGCGACATTCAATCCGCGCAGACCTTCATACAGGTCACGCATGAACTGCTCGGGGCCGCAGAGATAGAAGTCGTAGTCGTCGAAAGGAAGCGCGCGCTTTAACGCGTCGATGCTCACACGCCCGGCCGACACGCCTGCGGCGGCCTCATCGGCGGCGCTATCGAAAAGATGCAGGGAAAGCGCGGTGTTGTGCGCGGCAAGCTCTTTCAACTGCGAGCTGAACGCACGTTCGCGATCGCTACGCGCACCGTGAAAGAAGAACACCCGCTTCGCTTGCGCGGCCTCCGTGCGTGACGCTGTCAACGCATGCCGAAGCATCGCCATCATCGGTGTGATGCCGATGCCCGCCGAGATCAACACGGCAGGCCGCGGGCTGTCCTCATCGAAGACGAAGGCACCGCGCGGCTTCATCGCTTCGATCTGCGCTCCGGCAATGAGATGCTCATGCAGCCATTGCGAAGCCACGCCCTCGCGCTTCACGCTGATTCGATATCGCTGCGCATCGTGCGCATCGGACAGCGTGTAGGTCCGCGACAAAGGCGTGGTGGAGTCCGCCACCGGCACGCGGATCGGCAGAAACTGCCCCGGCTTGTACGACGGCAACGGCGCCCCGTCGACAGATTCAAAATAGAACGAACGGATCGACGCAGTCTCCTCGACCACCGCCGCGACTTTCAGCTTGTGCCACGGCGATACGGCCACCGGCTTTTGCACCGCCGCCGCAAACTGCGGCGCGTACTCGACGTCCGACCAGCGAAACGGCAGCGCGCTCCGGCTGCGCCGCACTTCCTGTATGTGAAAACGAACCAGACGTTGCGCGCCTTCGAAGGCCGCCAGTTGCGCGCCGTCCCATACGATTTCCGCGCGCGCCGCGATATACAGCAGATCGCCGCTAGCAAAGTCGATGAACAACAGCCCGGCGCGCGGATCATGGATCAGATTGCCGATCGTGTTGAAGAAGTTGTTGCCGACGAAGTCCGGCGTGGTCAGCGTTTGCTCATCGTCGACACGCACAAATCCCGGTGCGCCGCCGCGATGCGAAACGTCGACGCCGCCCGCGAGACCCGCGTCCTCAGCAAGATTTGCGCTCGCGATAAAAAACGTATCCGCCCGCGCGAGGAATGCGCGGTCGGCATCGCTGAGTTGTGTCGCAATTTCCGGCGGCACGGAAGGTTCCGACGCACTCTGCTCCGCCCAGGTCGGTGTACGGCTCTGGATGTACTTGTTGCAATTGCCGAAACTCTGACGAACCTCGACCGTCAACGCCGCCCCTTCCGCCGACGTCACCATGCCGTTGATCCGGTTGCGCCGGCGAGTCTGCGGCTGCAGCCCGAGGCCGCCTATCATCGAACCCTTCTGCCAGCTATCCGCGAGCGGATCGCCGGCTAACGCACCGCCTTCTATGCGCAAGGTCTTCGCATCCGGCGACGACACAAAGCCCGGCAGCCCGGCGCGCACCGTCGCCCACGGTTGTCCGTGCGCGTCGACGCCGCCGAACACCATGAAGGGCTGCTCGGAGTAAAACTTGCGATGCTGGTCCGGCATGTAGCGCCGGATCCCCCGGCGTCCCGACGCTTCCGCCACGCTTCGCACCCCCACGCGCTGCTGGGCGGCGAGTTCGGCGGCATGAAACGGCGAGGTGTCGACGCCCCAGCCATTCAGAGGGATAACGGTGGACATGACCGGACTCCGGTGTCGTAAAGGATCAGCCGTTCATTCGGCGAGCAGCCCCGCCTTTGTCGAGGGCATCGCGACGAACCGCGGCAATGCCTCGACGCGGCGCAGCCACGCACGAATGTTCGGATAGGGGTCGAGCGACACGCCGCCTTCCGGCGCGTGGGCGATGTAGGTGTGCGCGGCAATATCCGCGATCGTCACCTGATTGCCTGCCGCGAACGGCTTGTCCGCCAGTTCCCGGTCGAGCACGTCGAACAGCTTCACCGCCAGCTTCTTCGCGGTCTCGTGATCGTGCGGCGCACCAAACACGGTGACCAGCCGCGCCGTGCACGGCCCATACGCGATCTGGCCGGCGGCGAGCGACAGCCAGCGCTGCACAGCGGCCGCGCCGAGCGGGTCATCCGGCAACCAGGAGGCGTCGCCGTAACGCTTGGCCAGGTACACCAGAATCGCGTTCGAATCGGACAGGGTGATGTCGCCGTCCTGAATCGTCGGCACCTGGCCGAACGGGTTGAGCGCCAGATAGTCGGGCTTGCGGTTGTCGCCGGCCTTCATGTCCAGTTCGACCACTTCGAACGGCAGATCCAGCAAGGTCAAAAACAGCTTCACCCGATGGCCGTGGCCGGATAGCAGGGTCGTATAGAGGCGGATCGGCTGGGCGGGTCGGGCAACGGGCATGACAGGTTCCGGAAAGGTGAAGGGATGAAGCGAGCATAATCCGCACGCACCCCTTTGCAGAAGCCTGATAATCCGGGAAACACAGTCAATCGAAGATGGACAATCCACCATGGCCGACGTACGCGACGTAAACCTGAACCGGCTGGCGATCTTCGTCGCGGTCGTCGAGGCGGGCTCGCTAACCGCCGCGGCAGCGCGTCTGGGCCTCGCCAAGACGATGGTCAGCACGCACATGCAGCGGCTCGAAGCCGAGGTGGGCGCGGGCCTGCTGGTGCGCACGACGCGGCGGCTCGGTTTGACCGAGCCCGGCCGCGCATTCTACGAAGCGAGCGTGAAAATCCTCCGCGCCACGGAAGACGCGCTGGCGGCGATCGGCGGCGAAACGGCGCCCGTGCGCGGCACCTTGCGCGTGAGCTCGCCGATCGATTACGGTTCGCTTGCGGTCGCGCCGGTATTGGTGGAATTGCGCCGCACGCATCCGCAACTCAATGTCGAGTTGCTGTGCACCGATCGTTATGTGGATCTGATCGCGGACGGCATCGACGTCGCGATCCGCCTGGGCCGGCTTGCCGATTCCAACTTCCGTGCGGTGAAACTGGGCAGCTTCGTCAAATGGATCGTGGCGAGCCCGGATTTCGTCGACATCTGGGGGCAGCCGCAAACACCCGCCGAACTGTCGGCCATGCCCTTCTGCGCGTTGACGGTGCTGCCGCGTCCGTTGACGCTCGACCTGCAGCGCAACGATGGCAAAGGCGATGGCGACGCTGAAAGCGTGCGCTGCGAAAACGCGTTACTGGTGAACACCGCCGACGCCTGCCGCGCAGCGACCCTCGCCGGCGGCGGCTTCGGCCTGTTGACGGACTTCTCGATCGGCGGCGATATCGCTGCGGGTCGGCTGATTCGCCTGCTGCCGGAATGGGCGACCGAGCCCGCAAGTATTCAGGCTATCTTTCCGCCCACGAGTCATCCTCCGCCCAAAGTGCGGGCGCTGATCGAGACGTTCAAGAAGCAGCTTGAGCGCGCAGCGTAATGGCACATCTGGTGTCCCGTGAACCGGGACACCTTCGAGCCTTCGCGTGTCGACGCGTCAGAACGAATGCCGCATGCCGATCCGCACATCGCTCTGCGTGTTCGACGTGGACGGCGTGAAGCTATAGCCGATCACCGCATTCACGCCATCCGACGCGCGCAGATAATCGCCGGAGATATAGACGTCCGTGCGCTTGGACAGCAGGTAATGCAGCCCGAGCGAGCCCTGGTTCCAGTGATTGCCTTCGAACCGCGTGTGCTGATAGCCGCCGTACAACATCAACGCCGGCGTGAACGTGTACGAGGCACCCGCCTCATAGACCTGCATATGCGATGTCTCGCCGACTCCCTTGATGGTCGTGTAGGTAAAGTTGCCGCTCAACATGACCTTGCCGATCGTATAGGCCGCGCCGACTGCGAACGCCCCCTGCTTGTCGACCGGAAACGGCGACGAGCTGTATAGATCCGTCACCGCGCCGGTCGCCGGATCGACGGACACGGTCGGCTTGCCGAGGAACGTGCGTGTGCCGATCATCGCGTACGGGTCGAATGCATAGATGCCGTTCGGATTGTTCAACTGCGTATAGGCCGCGCCCATGTTGAACGCGCTGTGCTCGTAACGCGCACCCACGCTCCACGCGCTCTTGTTGTGGAAGTCACCGGCGGTATTGCCGAACGAATACATGCCGCCGAACGAGAAGCCGGCATAGTCGTTGGAGAGGAACTTGATCGAATTCGGCAGCCGGTCGCCGTTCATCCGGTCGAAGTCGCCCTGATGGATCGCGTAGCCGCTCGCCCACGCCGAGATGTTGTAGAGGTAGACGAACTCCTCCGTCATGTCGAGCTGATTACCCAGCGAGAGTTGCCCCCAGTTGTTCTTCAGGCCCACATAAGCCTGACGTCCGAACTCGGCACCGCCGAATGCAAGTTGCCCGTTGCCCAGATGAAAACCCGATTCGAGCACGAACACCGCCTGCAAGCCGCCGCCGAGATCCTCGACGCCCTTGAAGCCGATCCGGTTGCCGTATGAAATACCGTCGTCGAATTTAAACTGGTGAGCCCCGCCGGCATTGTTCACGTAGGTAATGCCGGCGTCCAGAATGCCGTAAAGTGTGACGCTGCTTTGTGCATGGGCAGCCGTCGGCGCGCATACAGCGCTTGCCGCGATAGCGAGTCCCGAAAGGCTGGCGGCATTTCTCTTCTTCATTTAATTCTCCCCTGCTCTTTGCCTGCGTATTTAGTTGGATAAAGCGATCCCTGCTGCGTGCTGTTGTCCAACGCGCGGCGCTTCTCGCATGACGGGCAGTTCAGAAACCGGCTGAGACCGAGTGAAACGAATTGGAGCTATCTACGATGCATGCAATAGCCACTCACGTCCGCATTGCCGGATCAAGAATACGGGTCCAGATTTACGAAGATTCGACCGGATGCGACATAAATCTGTCGCACCGCGACCTCATCGTTAGGAATGCGGTTGTTATTTCACGCCGAGTGCGGTTTGCACCGCTTGCAGGCCATTGGCGCCGCTCGCGGTGTTCACGCCGTCGAGCCACGACTTCAATAATTCGGGGTGACGCTTGAGTGCTTCCGTGGCGGCGACATCCACGCCCGTTTTCTTTTCGAGTACTTCGGTAATCACGCCGTTTTCCAGATCGACGTTGAAGGTGAGTTGTTTGAAAAGCCGCCCGACATTCGGACACTGCGTGGCATAGCCGCTGCGCGCGACCGTATTGACCGTGGCACCGCCGTAGTTGGGCCCGAAGTACTTGTCCCCGCCGTCAAGGTACGTGAGCTTGAACTTCGTGTTCATCAAATGCGGCTCCCACGCGAGAAAGACGATCCACTTCTTCTCGCGCACCGCGCGCTCCACTTGCGTCAGCATGCCGGTCTCGCTCGATTCGACAAGCTTCCAGTTGCCGAGTCCGAACGCCTTGTCATCGACCATTTTCTTGATGTTCTGATTGGCCGGTGCGCCAGGCTCGATACCATAAATTTTGCTGTCGAACTTGTCGGCATTCTTCGCCAGGTCCGCGAAAGAATGAATGCCGGCGGCGGCCACATAGTCGGGCACGGCCAGCGTGAACTTGGCGTTGCTCAGATTCGGATGCACGACCTCGATCGACTTTTCTTCTTCGAACGGTTTGACGACTGGCGCCTGCGCCGGCATCCAGTTACCGAGGAACACGTCGATCTGCCCTTTCTTCAGGCCTTGATACGTGATTGGCACCGACAGGTTCGCCACGTTCTGCTTATAGCCGAGCGCCTTCAACAATACGCCGGTCATTGCATTGGTCGCGTCGATGTCGGTCCATCCGGGCCCGGCCATGTTGACCTGCGTGCACGACTGCGGCTCGGCGGCCGAGGCGAAAGTGGCTGCCGCGCACAGCAGCGCAACGCCGGTTACCGCCTGTCTGAAGAGCTTTTTCATTATGTCGGCTTCCTGTTCGTGGGGTGGATTGGATCGTGAGTGAGCAGCGTGCGGATCAACGGGCGACGGCGGGAAAGCGCGCCATCGCTTCGAGCGTATCGAGGTCGATGTGATTGCGCATATAGCGCTGGCTCGCGTCGACGCGCGGTTGCCAGTCCCAGGACGCGACCGTGCCTTGCGTAGTTGACGCGAAGTGAAAATGCCGGCGCCGCTGGCTTTGCAGCACTTCGTTGTGCAGCGCGGCGAGGTCCCAGCGTTGCGCGATTTCCTCACGAAATGCCGCGACTTGCGATGCATATTCGCTGCGTGCGGCAAGGTTTTCGCGTTCCAGCGGATCGGCTGAGACGTCATAGAGCTGATCGGGATCGGCTGGCGTGTGAATGAACTTGAACGGCCCACGCCGCAGCATCACAATCGGCGCAATCGCGCCCTCGGCCAGGTATTCGCCGATGGCTTCATCATGGCCGCCTTGCGTGCCCAGCAGATGCGGCACGAGGGTTTGTCCATCGAGCGAATCGGGCCACACGGCCGGTTGCTCGCCGCGCGCCAGTTCGACCAGTGTCGCCACCAGATCGAGATGCGAAACAGAGGCCTTCACGCGATGCGCGTCGAATTGCTGCGGCGCATGCACGATCAACGGAACGCGGCAACCGCCTTCGAAGAAAGTCATCTTGTACCAGAGGCCGCGCTCGCCGAGCATCTCTCCGTGATCGGACGTCACGACGATTACCGTATCTTGCGCGAGCCCGGCCTGGTCGAGCGCTTCGAGGATCGCGCCGAACTGGTCGTCGACGTAGGAGATCGCGCCGTAGTAAGCGCGGCGCGCGTTGCGGATCTGCTGATCGGTAGGCGGCGTGCGATCCGCTTCATACACATGGCGCAGACGCTTCGAGTGTGGGTCCGCATGTTCGAACGAATCGCGAAACGCGGGCATGTCGATATCTTCATCACGATACATGTCCCAGTACTTTTGCGGAATCGCGTACGGGTCGTGCGGATGCGTGAGCGAGGCGACCATGCAGAACGGCCGTGCATCCTTGCCCGCATGACGTTCGCGCGCGATATCGAAGAGTTTCTGGCGGGTGGTGAATGTGACCTCGTCGTCGAAGTCGAGTTGATTGGTGCGCACGCACGGGCCCGCGTCGATTATCGAACTCATGTTGTGATACCACGTGGGACGTGCTTCGAAGTGGTCCCAGTCGGGTGTCCAGCCGAAATCGGCGGGATAGATGTCGGTGGTGAGCCGTTCTTCGAAGCCATGCAACTGATCGGCGCCGCAGAAATGCATCTTGCCCGACAGAATGGTTCGATATCCTTCAGCGCGAAGATAATGCGCGAATGTCAGCGTTTGCGACGGAAATTCCGCTGCGTTGTCATAGGCACCGATCGCGGACGGCAGCTTGCCCGACAAAAAGGAAAATCGCGAAGGCGCGCACAGCGGGCTCGCGCAATAGGCCGATTCGAATACCACGCCCTGCTGCGCGAGGCGATCGAGATTGGGCGTCTTCGTCAGAGGGTGTCCGTACGCGGCCAGCGCGAACGGCGTCATCTGGTCGGCCATCAGGATGAGAATATTCTTTTTGGTGTCAAGCATGAGTGCGCGCCTCGAATAGAATCGCATGTGTCGATGCGGATGCCGTGATGGATGCAACGGCGAGCGGGCTGCCAGTGTGCCGGGCCCGCCATGAGCGCCACTATTGCCGTCCAATTCGCGGCTGTGAAGACGGCAATTCGTTATGTGCCTATAAGAGGGTGTTATGCCGAGACAGGACCGCTTGCCGCCTATGCAGGCGTTGACGATGTTCGAGTCCGCCGCGCGTCTGGCCAGCTTCACGGCGGCCGCGCGCGAACTGGGTTCAACCCAGCCCGCGGTGAGTCAACGCGTCGTGCAGCTAGAGGAAGCGTTGGGCGCGCCGCTGTTCGAGCGCGGCCATCGCGGCGTCACGCTCACCGAAGATGGCGAACGGCTCTTCGAAGCGGTGCGCCATGCGCTGGACACGATTCGCCACGCCACCAGCGAAATCCGCGCGCGGCGCACGCCGCAAACGCTCACCCTCTCCACCGACTTCGGCTTCGCCACCTATTGGCTGATGCCGCGTCTATCGCAGTTCAAGGCGCTGATGCCGGACGTCGACGTGAAGATCATTACGTCGCAAAGCGTGTTCGATCCGTCGCACGATCAGGCGGACATCGCCATTGCGTTCGGCGATGAACACGCGGACTGGACCGCGCGTGGCGTGGTCAAGCTGTTTCCCGAGCGCGTCACGCCGGTGTGCAGCCCGGCATTTCTCGCGGCGCACCCGTCACTGCACGCGCCCGCTGATCTGCTGAATCTGCCGCTCCTGCATCTCGAGCCTACCCAGCCGGCGCGCTGGCTGTCATGGGCCGACTGGTTCGCCGCGCACGAACTCGATGCGCCCGCCGCGCATCGCGGCATCACGTTCAATAGTTTTACGCTCGTCGCCCATGCGGCGATCATGGGCCAGGGCGTTGCGCTGGGCTGGGCGCCGCTGGTCGACGAACTGCTCGCCACCGGGCAACTCGTCGAACTGTTCGACCCGCCGGTCGTCACGCAGCGCGGCTATCTGCTCGTCACGCAGCGCGCGGCGACACCCGTGGTCAGCGCCTTTCGCCACTGGCTGCTCGGCGAATGCGGGCTCGACGCGGAATAAGCGCTGCGCGGCGGCCTGACGCTCCCGTTCCAGCGCGACGGCGGTTAGCTTCTATCCGCGTGCCCGCCTGATTTGCTCTACTGCGAAGATGCATGCCGCGCCCCGTGGCATCGTCCTATCGTCCAAGTGGAGTGCGCATGTCCGTCGATTCCCGTCCCGAGCAGCTGGTTCTCACCGTCGCCTGTCCGAGCGCGGCCGGCCAGGTTGCCGCCGTCGTCGGCTTTCTCGACCGGCATCATTGCTATATCGACGAACTGACCGTTTTCGACGACGACCTCAGCGAGCGCTTTTTCGTGCGCTGCGTCTTTCATGGCGTCGACACTCAGGAGACGCTGCACGCCATGGCACTCAGGCGCGAATTCGAGCCGATCGCCGAACGCTTCCGCATGACATGGGCAATGCACGACGTCGGCACGCGCCCGAAGGTGCTGATCATGGTGTCGAAACTCGAACACTGTCTCGCCGATCTGCTGTTCCGCTGGCGCATGGGCGAGCTGAAGATGGACATTGTCGGCATCGGCTCGAATCATCGCGATCTCGAACCGTTGGCGCAGCAGCACGGCCTGCCCTTCCACCATCTGCCGATCACCGCCGACACGAAGCCGCAACAGGAAGCGCGTTTGCTCGATCTGTTCGAGACTTCGGGTGCCGAACTGATGATTCTCGCGCGCTACATGCAGATTCTCTCCGGCGAAACGAGCCGTGCATTGGCCGCGCGAGCGATCAATATCCATCATTCGTTTTTGCCCGGCTTCAAGGGCGCCAAGCCGTATCACCAGGCGCATACGCGCGGCGTCAAACTGATCGGCGCGACCGCGCATTTCGTCACCGACGATCTGGACGAAGGTCCGATCATCGAACAGGTGGTGGAGCGCGTGGATCACTCGTATAGCCCGGAGCGTCTGCTTGCCACTGGGCGCGACGTCGAATGCATTACGCTTGCGCGGGCCGTCAAGGCGTTTATCGAACGGCGCGTGTTTATCAACGGCGATCGAACTGTTGTCCTGCAGTAAACGCAAAGAACGCCGCTAGAAGGCGGCGTTCATTTTTTTTCAGGCGTTGCCGCTTTATCAAGGCGGCAACGCTTTCGTACGAGTGTGCCCGGCAGTGCCTGGCAGAATCACTTCACCCAGCTATCCACCCGGTCACCATGCGCACTGATCCAAGCATCGGCCGCGACGGTCGGCTTCTCGCCGTTCTGCGTCGCCAGCATCACGCTGTCGATCTCGCCCGGCTTCCACTGGAACTTCTTGAGGAACGCGACGACCGGCGGCGCCTTCTTCTCGAGTTCAGGATTCACGACGCTATCCACGTGCTCCGCTTCGCCGAACACCTTCTTCGGGTCGTCGAGGAATTTGAGCTTGTACTTCGCGAACATCCAGTGCGGCTTCCAACCCGTCACGATGATCGGCTTGCTCGCCGCTTCCGAACGCGCCAGTTCAGCGGTCATCGCGCTGCCTGAACTCGGCATCAACTGATAGTCGAGTCCGTAGGCCTTGATCGCCTCGCTGGTTTTCTGCATCACGCCCGCGCCGGCGTCGATCCCGACGATGCGTGAGCCGAACTCCGCCTTCTTGGCTTCCAGATCGCTCAGGCTCTTCACGTCGACGTTATCCGGCACGATCAGGCCGATCTTCGCGTCGTTGAAGTTCGGCCCGAGGTCGACCACCTTGTCCTTGAAGTTGTTCCAATACGCACCGTGCGTGACCGGCAGCCACGCCGACAGCGTCGCGTCGAGGTCGCCGCGCGCCACGCCCTGCCACATCACGCCGGCCGCGACCGGCACGAGTGTGACCTGATAGCCGAGGCGCTTTTCGATCACGCGCGCGGCCACGTTCGAGGTCGCGACGCTATCGTCCCAGCCTTCCACGTAACCGATCTTGATGGTCGGCTTGCTATCGGCCGACACGCTCACGCTGCTTGCCGCCAGCGCCGCGCTCATGGCGCTCAACACGAATATCTTTTTGATCAGTCTCATCGCCGTTCTCCCTTTGCCGTCAAAACAACCCAATGAGCATTTAGAATCGCCAGCCAGAATTACCGGGTAGCGTTGTTTTCCGACATGCAGTTGTCCGCACGCGACTTCGCGCCATTGGACCCATCTTGTTCTCGTCTTACTTATCGACGACAAGATCGCTCAACGGCTTGCTGCAGCACAGCAGCACCATGCCCTGATCGATCTCGCGCTGGCGAATTCCACCGGCGTGTTTCATCGCGACTTCACCCGACACCAGCTTGACCTTGCAGGTGCCGCACATGCCCTGTGTACACGACGCCGGCAACCGCACACCTGCTTTCTTCGCCGCGTCGAGCACGTGCTGGCCGCTGCCGCATTCGATCTCGCGATTGCTTTTGGCGAAACTCACCTTGAAGCGGATTTCTGTTTCGATGGAAACGGGTGCGGGCGCGAACCCCGGCGCCTCCTCGCGCGCCTCGACGAAACTGTCCGCGCTCACCGGTGCTCCAACGCTCTGCAATGCGTCCGCGACGTGCGCAGTGGTCAATTGAGCGGCCACTTCGCTGACGGTCTCGAAGGAAAAGCTTTCCTCGTGATAATGGCCGCGATCGAAGCCGCCTTCATCCAGCAGATTGCGCACGGCTTGCATATACGGCGCGGGTCCGCAGGTGAAAATCTCGCGTTCCAGATAATCCGGCGCGATGAGCTTGAGCAACGGCAAGGTCAGAAAGCCAGTCACGCCGGGCCAGTTCGTGCGTGCGCCAACCCGCTCGCAAACGAACGCCGTGCGGAAATGGGCCTGATTCGACGCGATCAGATCGAGCTCGCGCGCGAAGATGATGTCGTCCGGCGTGCGGGCGCTGTGCACGAACACGATGTCGCTGTCTTCACCTAGTTCGTGATGCGCGCGGCTCATCGACATCAGCGGCGTGATCCCCGAACCGGCGGATAGAAACAGGAACTTGCGCGCCGGATGCCGCGCGCAGGTGAACTCGCCCGACGGCCCGAGCACGCGAACCTCCGCGCCCGCATGCAGATTATCGTGCAGCCAGTTGGAGACCTTGCCGCCCGGCACGCGCTTCACCGTGATCGAGATTGTGTGAGGACGCGTGGGCGGCGAAGAAATCGTATAGCAACGGTTGATCGATTCACCGTCGATCTCCAGTTCCAGCGTAATGAACTGCCCCGGCTCGAACACGAAGGCCCGCCCGGACGGCGCACGGAAGAAAAAGCTCTTCACGTCGTGCGTTTCCTGACGAACCTGGCAGCACACCAGCGTGTCGTCGGTATCGCTATTCCAGCGTGGCGGCAACGTCTCCCAAAACCGCGGCTGCGTGACGCGGCTCGCAGCGTGATCTGGAGCCGGTTCGGGGCTCAGTTGAAACGTCGCCTGATCGCGCATCATTGTTTTCTCCGACTCCTGGTTGCAGCGTCGCGCTCAGCGCATGAAGGACACGACTTTTTCGCCATGCGAGGCCGGCGCGGTATCGCCGGCGTCGTGGGTTTGGGGCGCATTGCCGTAATCCGCCATGCGCGCGATGTACCACTCGCAGAACTTCTCGACGAGCCCTTCCGTGAACGGCGAATACGGGCCCGGCTCATACGCGCTGCTGGTCGCGCCGCGCTGCGAGTATTCGACGAGCGCGCGATCCTGGTCGTTGGTGGCGCGCCACACGGCTGTGAGGTTGTTCACGTCGTAATCGATGCCTTCGCGCGCGTCCTTATGAACGAGCCACTTGGTGCGCACCAGTGTCTTGCCGGCCGAGAGCGGAATCACCGAGAAGCTGACGATGTGATCGCTCATGAAGTGATGCCACGAATTCGGCTGCGTCCAGAACGACAGTCCGCCGAGGTCCGCCTGCTCGAAACCGCCGAGCAGTTTCTTCGACGCCACTTTCGCGTCGAGCGTCTGCGATTCGCCGTCGCGATCGAGCGGCAGGCGTTGTGTGCGGAAACCCGTGACCAGATCGGCCAGCCGTTCGATTTCCGCCGACGGCAGCTTCATCGCCTCCCACTGCGCGGTGCGGCGCGCCACGGTCTCTTCGAACGCGGCCATACCCTCTTCATTGGCCGGCGTGCGTTGATAACCGAAGCCGTATTCGTAGAGTGAAATGGTCAGCTCGGGATGGTTCGCGACGCAGTGATAGCACTCGCGATTGTTCTCCATCGTGAGCTTCCAGTTGCCGTCTTCGATAATGTCGATCGAGGCCGCGATCTTGCATCCGGCCAGATCGTGCGGCTGCAGATACGGTTCCATCGCCGCGCGCATCACGGCGAAGTCGGTCGGCGGATTATCGGCGAGGCAAATGAAAATGAGGCCCGCCAGATTCTCGACATGCACGGACTTCAGACTGTGTTTGCAGCGGTCGAACTGATCGCCCATGTGTTCGGCGAACATCAGGTCGCCGTTCAGGTTGTAGGTCCAGCTGTGATACGGGCAGACGATATTGCCGAGCGAGCCTTTGTCGGTATTGCACAGGCGCGCGCCGCGATGGCGGCAGACGTTGTGAAACGCCCTCACCTGCATGTCGTCGTCGCGTACGATCAGGATCGAATCGTTGCCGATCTCCACCGTGATGTAATCGCCCGGTTCCGGCACGTCCGGTTCCACCGCGACCTGGATCCAGTGTTGCCGGAAGATTGCGTCCATGTCGAGCGCGAAAATATCCTCGCTCGTGTAGAACGGCGCTTCCAGCGTGTAATTCTTTTTGCGGCGTTCGATCATTGCGCGAACGTCTGCCGAAACTTTCATTGTGTGCTCCGTTGCATGTCACGTCTGGCGCCGCGCCAGGCCCTCCTGGACGCGTGCTGGCCCGAACCGGAAATCAGTAATCCACCAGTTGATGCTCGCGCAAATACGCCAGGATCACTTGTGCTTTTTCGACAGAACTTCCTTCAATTACGACGCTGCCGCCACGGCTTTCGGTTGTCGTGGCCGAGAGCATGCGGGCGTGGCCGGAGCGCTTTTCGGCTGCGGCGAGCCGCACGGGTTTGGCGGCTGCCGGACGCACGCTCCAGGCGAGGTCGTCGGGGTTGGCGGCGACAGGCGCCGCAACCGGGCGGATCGTGCCTTCGCGCAAGCGTGCATACGCGTAGGTCGGTGCGGCGTTGGCGAGCGGATGCACGGCGATCAGCGCGGGCAGCCGCACTTCCACGCGACGGCGCAAACCCTTCGGCATGAATTGACGGACTTCCGCGCAGCCGTCGCGCAGCGTGATGTCGACCGCGGCGCCGACCAGCGGTGTTTCCAGCGCGTTGGCGACGCGATACGGCAGCATGCCGCTGTCGAACGCGCCTTCAGCGCGCGTGCCGGTCAGTACGAGGTCGTAGCCACGCAGACGCGCGGCGAGCGGCGCCGCTGCGTCGGCCTGCAATTCAGGTGCTGCGGCTGTTTCGAGCACTTCGACTGAGCGTGCGCCGAGCGCCAGATATTCCTTCAACGCAGGATTAGACGGATCGCCCGCATGCAACGCGTCGAGCGTCGCGTTGTGCGTTCTGGCAAGCGAGAGCGCGAGAGTCAACGCGGCGGCGTCGTTGCGGCTGTAGCGCGCGGTGCCGCTCACCGGATGACGGCCCACGGAAACGAGGACGGCGATCTTCATGCGAGCGCTCCTTCGGCCACAGCCGTTGAATTCAGCAGCGCGGCACCGGTTCCGCGTGCCGTGCGCGCCGCGGCCGCCGCTTCGTTGAGCGCCGCGATGGTTTCCTGTGCGTCCGCGATCACCGTGAGGTTCGCGCGTTTGGCGATCGGCGCGCTGGCGTCGAGGTTGACCGCGATCACATGCCGGCAATCCTTGATGCCTTGCAGATGCTGCACCGCGCCGGAAATGCCGAAGGCGATATAGACGCTTGCTTCCACCGTTTTGCCGGTCGCGCCGATCTGTTTGTCGCGGGTGAACTTGCCGTCGTCGACTGCAACGCGGCTCGCGCCGATTGCCGCGCCCAGCGTGACCGCAAGACGCTCGAACGCCGGCACATCGCTCACGCCGTTGCCGGCCGAGACGATGAAATCCGCTTCTTCGAGCGCCAGTTGCGCGGCGTCGATTTCCTCGATACCGAGATCGCGCACTGTGCCGTGGCCTTGCTGCTGCGATGCAGGTTCGCCGTCGAAACGCCACATGACGCGTTCGCCCGCACCGACAAACGGCAGCTTTGCATCCACTGCGTTGGGCGCGAGCAGCACCACCTCGGGTAAAGCGCGCGAGGCGAACGCTGTATTCGCTTGAACATAGCTCGCCACATGCGCGGCATCGATCTCGACGACATGCGCCGCCACGCTTGCATTCGCGGCTGCGGCATAACGGCGGCCGAGATCGCCGTCGCCGGTTGCGTTGTCCGGCAGGAAAATGTGCACCGGCGCGTACGCCGCGACGCACGCAGCCAGCGCGTTCAATTCGTCCAGCGGCGCAAAATTGCGGCGGTCGAACATCGGCAACTCGATCAGTTTGTCGGCGCCGAGCGTGGCAGCATCGCCGCCGAACTCGCCGAATACCAGCAGCACGACTTCGGTCGCGGCGTCGGCAATCAGCGCCGCGCCGGCCAATGTCTGCCGCGCGTGATCGTCCAACGCGCCACGGTCCGCGTGCGCGGCCACGAGTATCACGCGCTGCGGTGCCGCCGTGGTGCGGCGCGGTTTGGCCTGTTCGCGGTGCGAGGCGCCAGCGCCGTGCGTGGCCGTTTCCATTGAACCGGCAGCACCCACTACGCCGAGCGTGATGCGTTTGAGTCCGTCTGCCGTGATCGTGAACGGACGGCGCGGATCGATTCGTTTGAGCGTGTTCATCGCGTTACTCCAGCGCCGCTGCAACCAGTTCGGCGACGTCCAGTACTTCCGGACGCGGCCCCACCACGCCTTCGAGCATCGCCGTGCAATTCGGACAGCCCACCGCGACGATCTCCGCGCCGACGGTTTTCGCGTCGTCGATACGGATATCCGGAATACGCCGCTTGCCCGGAATATCGGTCAAGGGTGCACCGCCGCCACCGCCGCAGCAGCGTCCGCGCATGCCGTTGCGCTCCATCTCGACGACCTTGATGCCGATGGTCTTCAACAGCTTGCGCGGCGCTTCGGTCTCACCGTTATAGCGGCCCAGATAGCACGGGTCGTGATACGTGATCTTGCGATCCGCGAAAGCAGCCACCACGCGTGGCGTCAGCTTGCCACTCGCGACCAGTTGCTCGATCAGTGCCGTGTGATGCTGCACTTCGTAGAAACCGCCCAGCGCGCGATATTCGTTGCGCAGGCTGTGCAGCACGTGCGGATCGGCGGTGACGATCTTGCGGAACGAGTACTGCGAGAGCGTGCCGATCAGCTTCAGCGCGAGTTGCTGGAAGGTGGCCTCGTCGCCGAGACGCCGGGCCGTGTCGCCGGTATCGGTTTCTACGCCGCCTAACACCGCGTAGTCGATACCCGCGCGATTCAGCACCTTCACCAAAGCGCGCAGCGTGCGTTGATAGCGCATGTCGAACGCGCCTTCGCCGGCGATCAGCAGTACGTCCACCGGACGGCCCGGCTGGGCGACCTGCACCTGCAGATCGACGGCCCAGTCGTAACGCGCGCCGATGTCGTAGCCGTTCGAACTGCCCGTCTCGCGCAGATTCGCGAGCGTGATCGGGCCTTTGCCCGGCACGCTGCCTTCCACCAGCGTCTGATTGCGGCGCATATCGACGATTGCGTCGACGTGTTCGATCAGCATCGGACACTCCTGCACGCACGCGCGGCAGGTCGTGCAGGACCACAGCGTGTCCGCTTCGATCATCGTCGAGATGAGCGGCCTGTCGGGCGCGCCAGCATGCTTGCCGACCGGAATGCCAGGCGTGGGACTGCCCGCGTATTCCGCGTCCGTGCCGCCCACCATGCCCGTGACCAGGTCCTGAATCAGCTTCTTCGGATTGAGCGGCTGACCGGCGGCGAACGCGGGACAGGCCGCTTCGCACTTGCCGCACTGCACGCACGCATCGAAACTGAGCAGTTGGTTCCAGCGAAACTCGACCGGCTTGCCGACGCCGTATTCTTTCGCGTCGAGCAGCGGCGCTTTCAATGCCGTAGGCGGCACCACGTCGTTGTCATTGCGCTCCGCAAAACGCTCCTGACGCGGATGAAACGCAAGGTGCAGCAGACCGGCGAGCGCGTGCTTCATCGGCCCGCCGCGCGCCGCGCCGAACGTCATCGCAAACGCGCCGGCCGCGATCAACAGCGCGACGATGATCGCAAGCGCGCCGGACATCGCACCGGCAGGCAGCGCGATGAACAGCACGAGACCGAGTGCGAACGAGCCGAGCAACAGCGGCAGATGATCCCAAGGTCCGCGCGAGAGCCGCGCCGGCACCGCTTTCGCACCATGACGCCGACGCCAGACGAACACTGCGCCGACCAGCATCACGAGCGCGGCGAGAAAGATCAGCTTGTCGAGCCACGGCGAGTAGATCGCCAGCCCATAGTTGACGAACACCAGCGCCATCGCGAGAATCGCGCCGCCCGCGGTCGCCACGTGCGTTTTCGCGATGTACGGATCGCGCGCCACCACATGATGCAGATCCACGAAGTAGCGCTTGGGAATCGACAGCAGATTGGTCCAGCCGTACGCGCCCGCCGCCGTCGCGCGGCCTTCGCGCCAATACGCGGCGCGTTTGACGAGCGCGAACGCCAGACCAGCCACCGACAACCACAGCAGGACGGTGATGACAAACACGGGGCTCATCGTCAGAAATCCTTGCAAAGGCGCAGCGCGTCGTAAATCGCGCCGTGAATGTTGTGCATGGAAATGCAGTCGCCGACACGGAACAGCAGGAAGCGGCCATTGCCGAGTTCTTCGCTCAAGGACGGCTGCGGCTCGGAGGCGAACAGCTTATGCACGTCCACCTGGCCACGATTCACCGACTCCGGCTTGAGCTGCCAGTACAACTCGTCGTTCGGCGTGCTGCCGTTCTCGATCACCACCTGATCGACCGCGCGCTCTTCCTGCTCTTCGGTGTACTCGTTGCGGATCACGGCGATCTTCTTGCCGTCTTCCTCGTAGACCTTATCGAGCCAGTAGTTCGGCGTATGGATCACGCCTTGCGCGTAGAGCCGGCGGTAGAAGATCGGGAAGGTGGTGCCGCCCACATCGTCGGCAACCTTCACGTCCGGCGTCACGATCTCGACGTTCGAACCGCGGCTCGACATGAAGTCGGCCACGCCCGCGCCGGCATGCGTGCTCACGCCGTCGTACACCAGCACGTTCTTGCCCGGCTCGACCTTGCCCGAGAGCACATCCCACGAACTCACGGCGAGGCCTTCGTCGACGCCCCACGCCGCCACTTGCGACGTGAACGACGAACCGCCGGTGGCGAGCACGACGATGTCCGGCTTCTCGGCCATGATGGTTTTCTCGTCGGCGGCGACACCGAGGCGCCGGTCCACGCCGAGGCGCTTCGTCTCCATGTCGAACCAGCGCACGATACCCGCCATCTGTTCGCGCTGCGGCGCTTTCGCGGCCAGCATGATCTGGCCGCCGACGTAGTCGTTCTTCTCGAACAGCACCACGTCATGACCGCGCGACTTCGCCACGCGCGCCGCTTCGAGTCCCGCTGGGCCCGCGCCGACCACCACCACCTTGCGCTTCGGCCCGCGCGTTTTGGCGATCACGTGCGGCATCGTTTCTTCACGCGAGGTCGCGGCGTTCTGCACGCACAGCACGTCGAGCCCGTTGTACTGGCGGTCGATGCAATAATTCGCGCCGACGCACTGCTTGATTTCATCCTCGCGGCCATCGCGGATCTTGATGACCATATGCGGATCGGCAATCTGCGCGCGCGTCATGCCGACCAGATCGACCATGCCGCTGGCGAGGAGGCGCTCCGCCTGGCCCGCGTCGCGAATGCTTTGCGCGTGCATGACCGGCAGCTTCACCACCGACTTGATGCCGGCCGCGAGATGCACGAACGGTTCGGGCGGCAGCGCCATCGGCGGCATGCAGTTGGCGAGCGTGTTATGCGTGTCCGCACCCGAGCCGATCACGCCGAGGTAATCGATCAGGCCGGTTTCACTCATCGCCTGGGCGATTTCCTTCAGTTGTTCGTGATCGAGCCCGTCTTCATGGAACTCGTCGCCGCACATGCGCAGGCCGACGCAGAAGTCCGCGCCGACTGCTTCACGCACGGCCTTCAATACTTCCGTACCGAAACGCAGGCGGTTTTCGAGCGAGCCGCCCCACTCGTCGGTGCGAAAATTGGTGCGTGGGCTCCAGAACTGGTCGATCAGATGCTGATGCGCTGCCGAGATTTCGACGCCGTCCATGCCCGCATCTTTCACGCGTTTCGCGGCCGCCGCGAAGTCGCTGATGATGCGGCGAATTTCCTCGACTTCGATGATCTTGGCGTTGCCGCGATGCACCGGCTCACGCACGCCGGACGGCGACATCAGATGCGGCCAATGCTCGCCATGAAACGCGGAACGGCGTCCCATGTGCGTGGCCTGAATCATGATTTTCGCGCCGTGCGTGTGCATGGCTTCGGCGAGCCGCGCGAGCGGATCGATGATCTTGTCGGTCGACAGATTCACCGACTTCCACCAGCCTTGCGGGCTGTCGATCGACACCGGGCTCGAGCCGCCGCACACCGCGAGGCCGACGCCACCCTTGGCCTTCTCTTCGTAGTAACGGATATAGCGGTCGCCGGGCAGGCCGCCCGGCTCCGCATAGACCTCCGCATGCGCGGTGCTGACGATGCGGTTGCGCAAGGTCAGCTTGTTCAGCGTGAGAGGCTTGAAAAGGTTCGGGTAACGCATTGCGATCGACCTCGGAATGGAGTGCTTTTTTGCGGTGCCGTGCGCCGCTCAGGAAGCCAGCGGCGACACTTCGAACACGCAGTGGTCGTGGTGCTCGGCCGCGCATTGCGCTTCTCTCGAATGCGACGGCGGGCCCTTGCGCGACGCGTCCGGCGCGGTGTCGTTGACCCAGTCCATCGCGCCCGCGAACCAGCCGGCGAACATGTAGCAAAGCTTGCCGACCTTGTCCGGCTGCGCCAGCACGAACGACGAGTGATGCAACTCGATGCGCGCGTGCGAACTCGACGGATCGGCTTCGGTGATCGTGAAGATGCCCCAGCCGCGTTGCGACAGACGCTTCAGGTAATGCTCGAACACCGCGATGCCGGCGAGGCCATGCTGCTTCGCTTCCTTGTCGCACCAGAAATACGCCGACTTGTAGCCGGCCTTGTAGAGAATCTCGGCATACGTCTCGAGGCCGAGCGCTTCTTCCACGGCGGTGTGGTTGTTCGTGAAGAAATGGCGCGGCACGTACAGCATGGGCAGCGCGTCGGTGGTCCAGACGCCGGTGTTCGCATCGACGTCGATAGGCAGTTGAGGTTGCATGTGGAGGCTCCGTTTTTTATGTGTGCGAGTGAGGTTTCAGCAGCGCTGGAAGGTCACACCTTCCAGACTTCGCCAAACACCCGCACCCAGTTTTCACCCATGATCTTCTTGATGCGCGTCTCGCTCCAGCCGGCGCGCTCCATCGCGGCCGTCAGGTTGGGAAACTCGCCGATCGTGCGGATGCCTTCCGGATTCACCACCTTGCCGAAGTTCGTCAACTGGCGATAACGGCCTTTGTCGTGCGTGATCCAGTCGAAGAACTCCGTGCTGTAGCCTTGCGTGAAATCCGTGCCGATGCCGACCTGATCCTCACCGATCAGATTCACCACGTACTCGATCGCTTCGATATAGTCTTCGACGGTCGCATCCGGGCCGCGCTTGAGGAACGGCGCGAACATCGTCACGCCGACGAAACCGCCCGCGTCCGCGATCTCCTTCAGTTGCTCGTCGCTCTTGTTGCGCGGATGCTCTTTCAGCCCCGACGGGCAGCAATGCGAGTAGCACACCGGCTTGTTCGATGCGGCGATCGCCTCAGAAGAAGTCTTGCCGCCCACATGCGAGAGATCGACCATGATGCCGACGCGGTTCATCTCCTGGATCACCTCGCGGCCATAGCCCGACAGGCCGCCGTCGCGCTCATAGCAACCGGTGCCTACGAGGTTCTGCGTGTTGTAGCAAAGCTGCACCACGTTCACGCCGAGGTCCTTGAACGCCTCGATATAGCCGAGGTTGTCCTCGAAAGCATGCGCGTTCTGGAAGCCGAAAATGATGCCTGTCTTGTTCTCTTTCTTCGCACGGAAAATGTCGTCCGTGGTGCGCACCAGCGTGAGAATCTCGCCGTACTCGCGAATCTGCTGCTTCATCTCGGCGATGTTGTCGACGGTCTTCTGGAAGCTTTCCCAGACCGAGACCGTGCAGTTTACCGCGGTGACGCCGCCCTTGCGCATGTCCTCGAACACCGAGCGCTCGAACTTCGAAATGTTCAGACCGTCGATGATGATGCTGTTGTCGTGCAATGTGCTCATCGTGTGCTCCAGGCGTACTCAGTAGATGGGAAAGCGTTCGCACAGCGCGAAAATCTCGCGGCGCACGCGTTGTTCGGTGGCGGCATGGCCTTCGGGTTGGTCGCGCAGCGCGTCGAGCACCTCGACGATCAGCCGCCCGATTTCGCGGAATTCGCTGACGCCGAAGCCGCGCGTGGTGCCCGCGGGTGTGCCCAGGCGGATGCCTGAAGTGATCGTCGGCTTCTCGGTAT
Source organism: Paraburkholderia sp. BL27I4N3 (assembly GCF_003386115.1). Taxonomy (NCBI): domain Bacteria; kingdom Pseudomonadati; phylum Pseudomonadota; class Betaproteobacteria; order Burkholderiales; family Burkholderiaceae; genus Paraburkholderia; species Paraburkholderia sp. BL27I4N3. The sequence goes on from NZ_QREJ01000001.1 coordinate 5,096,915, forward strand.
CGAAGGGAATGCCGTTCTTGTTGCAGGTGATGCCCGCGCGTTCCAGCGCCTGCTCGACCTGGTTGCCCTTGAGGCCCTTGGGTCGTAGATCGACCAGCAGCAGATGGTTGTCCGTGCCGCCCGTGACCAGATCGACGCCGCCTGTCTTGAGCACTTCGCCGAGCGCCTGCGCATTGGCGAGCACGCTGTCGATGTAGGTCTTGAAGCCCGGTTCCAGCGCTTCGCCGAACGCGACCGCCTTGCCGGCGATCACATGCATCAGCGGGCCGCCCTGCAAGCCAGGGAACACGGCCGAGTTGATCTTCTTCGCGATGTCTTCGTCATTCGTCAGCACAAAGCCGCCGCGCGGACCGCGCAGTGTCTTGTGCGTGGTCGACGTCACCACGTGCGCATGCTCGACCGGATTCTGGTGACGCCCAGCCGCGATGATCCCGGCAATGTGCGCCATATCCACCATCAACTTTGCGCCGACGCTATCGGCGATCGCGCGCAGTCGTGCAAAATCCAGCGCACGCGGATAGGCCGAAAAGCCGGCGATCAGCAACGCGGGTTTGTGCTGCTGCGCGAGTTCTTCGATCTGCTCGTAATCGATCAGCATCGTGTCGCGGTTCACGCCGTATTGCACCGCGTTGAACCACTTGCCCGACATGGCCGGCTTGGCGCCGTGCGTGAGGTGGCCGCCGGCGTCGAGCGACATGCCGAGCACCGTGTCGCCGGGTTTCACCAGCGCGAGCATCACCGCGCCGTTCGCCTGCGCGCCGGAATGCGGCTGCACGTTGGCGAATTTCGCGTTGAAGAGTTGTTTGATGCGATCGAGCGCCAGCGTTTCGACCACGTCGGCATATTCGCAACCGCCGTAGTAACGCTTTCCCGGATAGCCTTCCGCATACTTGTTGGTCAGCACCGAGCCCTGCGCTTCGAGCACCGCGCGCGACACGATGTTTTCCGACGCGATCAGTTCGACTTGCGACTGCTGGCGCTCGAGCTCTTTCAGAATAGCGCCGCGCACCGCTGTATCGCGCGTGGCGAGCGTTGCTTCGAAGAAAGGATTCGGGTTCGACATGGAAGGTCCGTGGAGTCGTTGACGGAAGGCCGGAAGCCGCGTCTGGGCTTTGCCTGGCCCCTGCTACTACCGGTGTGCATTGCGTCTATTCTTGACGCTCGCCCCGCTGGTCAATTTATGAATTCAGACGCGTTCTTTGCCTTTTCCGCCATACGCGTCCTTTTTTCACAAGTCGGCGCTGCCGCGCTCCCTCCCATGACCGAACGAGCGTGCCGAACGCGCGTTCATGCTGCACTGCACGCGAACGCCGTGCGCGCTTCAGGTGCGCAAGCGGACCCGTACGGCTCTGTTCTGGTGCCACCTGTTTAGTTATCCGAGTCGTATACGGGCTAACCGAGGGTTTAGCCTGATGGCACGGTAGTTGCCATAGTCCTCAAAATTAAAGAAGTCGCTGCTCCCCACGGCGACGTGACATTACAGATTCGAAGGAATCATTCCTCTCATGTCCACCGATCGCACGGCGTCGTTGTCGCATTTCGCTTTCATGCCGGTTCCCAACTTCACCATGATTGCGTTCACCAACGCGATCGAAGTCCTGCGCATGGCGAACTACCTCACGGGCCAAACGCTTTACCGCTGGTCGATCGTGAGTCCCGACGGCGGCCCGGTCACGGCCAGCAACGGTCTGTCGGTCGATACGGGACCGGTCGAATGCGTCGGGCAGCCGGACATTGTGTTCGTGGTCGGCGGCATCGACGTGCAGCGCGCCACCACTCCCGCCCATCTTTCCGCATTGCGCCGCTTCGCGCGGCTGGGCTGCGTGCTCGGCAGCCTGTGTACCGGCACGTACGCATTGGCGCGCGCCGGTTTGCTGGCGGGTTATGCTTGCGCGATTCACTGGGAGAACATGTCGGCGCTCAAGGAAGAGTTTCCCGACACGCGCTTTCTGAAAGAACTGTTCGTGATCGATCGCGATCGCGTCACGTGCACCGGCGGTGTGGCGCCGCTCGACATGATGCTGAACCTTATCGCGCCACGCGTCGGCACGGCACGCGTCACGCAGATCGCCGAGCAGTTCATCGTCGAACATGTGCGCGACACCAGCGCGCAACAGAAAATGCCGCTGGTGGCGCGACTCGGCTCAGCCAACAAGTCGCTCTTCGAAGTGATCTCGCTGATGGAGAACAACATCGAGGAACCGCTCTCGCGCGAAGAACTCGCGCGCCTTGCCGGCATGTCGCAACGCCAATTGCAGCGCCTGTTCCGCGAACATCTGGGCATGACGCCGACGCACTACTACCTGACGCTGCGTCTGCGGCGCGCGCGCGAGTTGTTGCTGCAAACCGATATGTCGATCATGCACATCACGATGGCATGCGGCTTCCAGTCGGCGTGCCATTTCTCGAAGAGCTATCGCGACGCGTTCGGCACGGCGCCGACGCGCGAGCGGCGCAAGCAGGCGCCATCGCTCGCGGCAGTGCCGGTGCTGGCGGCTTGAGGCGACGGATTGCTTGACGGCTTGAGTGCGCGGCCGCCGCAAATACAAACGCGTTGAGCGGTTTTCCGTTCAACGCGTTTTTTTTGTGGGTCAACCACTTCGGTTTCGGCTACTCACCTTTCCGCCCGACAACGGCGCAGCGCTGCGCGAGACTGCGCATGCAGTCCCGCCGCCACTTCATGCCGCGCTCAAGCCACGATCAAGCCGCCTTCAGCAAGCCATGCGGATCGATCACAAACTTCTTAGGCGCGCCGCCATCGAACTGACGATAACCATCAGGCGCCTGGTCGAGCGACACCACGGTCACGTTGACGATATCCGCAATCGGCAAACGGTCCCACAAGATCGCCTGCATGAGATTGTGGTTGTATTTCATGACCGGCGTCTGCCCGGTATGGAACGAGTGCGACTTGGCCCAGCCCAGACCGAAACGGATGCTCAGGCTGCCTTTGCGCGCGGCGGCGTCGGCGGCGCCCGGATCGTCCGTGACGTACAGGCCCGGAATGCCGATCGCGCCCGCGGCCCGGGTGATCTCCATCAGCGAGTTGAGCACGGTGGCCGGCGCTTCCTCGTGCGATCCGCTGCTGCCGTGGCCGTGCGCTTCGAAGCCGACGCAGTCGACCGCGCAGTCCACCTCAGGCTTGCCGAGAATCTGCTCAATCTGCTCGCCCAGTGTGGCGTCCTTCGACAGATCGATGGTCTGGAAGCCCATCTTGCGCGCGTGCGCGAGACGCTCCTCGTTCATATCGCCGACGATCGTGCAGGCCGCGCCCAGCAAGCGCGCCGAAGCCGCCGCCGCCATGCCCACCGGACCCGCCCCCGCGATATACACGGTGGCGCCGGGCTTCACGCCTGCCATCACCGCGCCGTGGTAGCCGGTCGGCAGAATGTCGGACAGACACGTGAGGTCGCGGATTTTCGCCATGGCCTGCGCGTGATCGGGGAATTTCAGCAGATTGAAGTCGGCGTACGGCACCAGTACGTATTCGGCCTGGCCGCCGATCCAGCCGCCCATGTCCACGTAACCATAAGCGCCACCGGCCCGCGACGGATTCACGTTCAGGCACACGCCGGTATGCTGCGCCTTGCAGGTCGGACAGCGTCCGCAGGCCACGTTGAACGGCACGGAAACGAGATCGCCGACCTTCAGCGTTTCGACGTCGCGGCCCACTTCGATCACCTCGCCGGTAATCTCGTGGCCGAGCACGAGGCCGACTTCGGCGGTCGTGCGGCCACGCACCATGTGCTGATCGGAGCCGCAAATATTCGTGCTCACCACCTTCAGGATCACGCCGTGACCGATCGACCGGCCACGCGGATCGACCATCTTCGGAAAGTCGATCGACTGCACTTCCACCTTGCCCTGCCCCAGATACACGACGCCGCGATTGCTGCTCATTGTCTCTCTCCATGTCTTGTGAGCGGCGCGCCCGGTTCGCCCGGTTCGTCAAAAGCACGCCGTTCAACGAGCGTAGCGCCCGGTGAACGACGCGCATGTGCCGAACGCGACATGGGTTTGGCCGGAACCGACACGGTGAGCGGAGCCCTTGCCCATCCTGCCGCAGATGGCTTTTTATTGATTGACCGTTCAATATAAAAAACCTAACATGGTCGTTCGAATCCACGTGGACGGATTGCTTTCGTTTAACGCAGTCCGCCCGCAGTCCGCCCGCAGTCAACGCCAGCACCCAACGCCAGCACCAGCGCCCGCACCATGCCCAAACTCGGAATGCGCGAAATCCGCCGCGCGCAGTTGATCGACGCCACGCTCCACACGATCGACCAGACCGGTCTCGCGGGGGCCACGCTGGCTTCGGTCGCGCAGCGCGCGAGCATTTCCACGGGCATCGTCAGCCACTATTTCGGCGACAAGGACGGCTTGCTCGAAGCCACCATGCGTCACGTGCTACGCGACTTGTGGCAGGCCACGTCACGCCGGCGCCGCGCGGCGAAAGCGGACCCGCGCTCGAAATTACGCGCGGTGGTCGCCGCGAATTTCGACGCCGAACAGACCAGCGGCCCGGTCATGAAAACCTGGCTCGCGTTCTGGTCCGAGAGCATGCACAAGCCGGCATTGCGGCGGCTGCAGTACGTGAACACGCGCCGCCTGAACTCGAATCTGTGCGCGGATTTTTCCAAAGCCATGCCGCGTGCCGCGGCGCGCCGTGCGGCGAGCGGCCTCGCGGCGCTGATCGACGGCCTGTGGCTGCGCGGCGCGCTCTCGGGCGAGCCGTTCGACACCAGAGCCGCGCTGCGCGTGGCCAACGACTATATCGATCTGGTCCTCGCCTCGCACGAGTAAGCACACCAACAGATCGGCGACACATTCAGAAAGGAGTTAGTCATGGCGGTATTCGCAACGCAACGTCTCTATATCGGCGGCGGGTACGTCGACGCCACCAGCGGCGAAACCTTCGACACGCTCGACCCCGCCACCGGCGAAACGCTCGCGAGCGTGCAGCAGGCGTCGGCGGCCGACGTCGATCGCGCCGTACGATCCGCGCAGGAAGGCCAACGCGAATGGGCCGCGCTCACGGCCATGCAGCGTTCGCGCATTCTGCGCCGCGCCGTCGAGCTTCTGCGCGAGCGCAACGACGAACTCGCCGCGCTCGAAACGCGCGACACCGGCAAGCCGATCGCGGAAACCCTCGCGGTGGATATCGTCACCGGCGCGGACGTGATCGAGTACTACGCGGGCCTCGCCACTGCGATCGAGGGACAGCAGATTCCGTTGCGGCCCACGTCGTTCGTCTATACGCGGCGCGAACCGCTGGGCGTTTGCGCGGGCATCGGCGCATGGAACTACCCGATCCAGATCGCGTGCTGGAAGTCGGCGCCCGCGCTTGCGGCCGGCAACGCGATGATCTTCAAGCCGAGCGAGATCACGCCGCTGTCGGCGCTGAAGCTCGCCGAGATCTATACCGAAGCCGGCGTGCCCGCAGGCGTGTTCAACGTCGTGCAAGGCGACGGACGCGTCGGCGCGATGCTCGCCGCGCATCCCGACATAGAGAAAATTTCGTTCACCGGCGGCGTGGAAACGGGCAAGAACGTGATGTCGATGGCGGGCGCTTCGTCGCTGAAAGAAGTGACGATGGAACTCGGCGGCAAGTCGCCCCTCCTCGTGTTCGACGACGCCAATCTCGAACGCGCAGCCGACATCGCGATGAGCGCCAACTTCTTCAGCTCCGGCCAGGTCTGCACCAACGGCACACGCGTATTCGTGCAACGCGGCGTGCTGGAGCGCTTCGAAGCGCTGGTGCTGGAACGCGTCAAGCGCATTCGCGTGGGCGCGCCCACCGACGCGGCCACCAACTTCGGGCCGCTGGTCAGCGCCGCGCAATTGCACAAGGTGCTGGGTTATATCGAAAGCGGCAAGCAGGAAGGCGCGCGGCTCGTGGCAGGCGGCAAGCGTCTCACCGAAGGCCACTTCGGTAACGGCCAGTATGTCGAGCCGACGGTTTTTGCCGACTGCCATGACGACATGCGCATCGTGCGCGAAGAAATCTTCGGGCCGGTGATGAGCATTCTCGTTTTCGACGACGAAGACGAAGCTATCGCGCGCGCGAACCACACCGCTTATGGGCTTGCCGCGGGCGTCGTGACCGAGAACCTGGCGCGCGCGCATCGCGTGATTCATCAGCTGGAAGCAGGCATCTGCTGGATCAACACGTGGGGCGAATCGCCCGCGGAAATGCCGGTGGGCGGCTACAAGCAATCGGGCGTGGGCCGCGAAAACGGCATCACCACGCTCGAGCACTACACGCGCATCAAGTCCGTGCAGGTCGAACTCGGCCCGTATCAACCGGTGTTTTAAGGAGAGCGCGCGATGGCTGCGAACGAATACGACTACATCATCGTGGGCGCGGGTTCGGCGGGCAACGTGCTCGCTTCGCGCCTCACCGAAGACGCGGACGTGACCGTGCTGCTGCTCGAAGCAGGCGGCCCCGACTACCGCTTCGACTTCCGTACGCAGATGCCGGCCGCGCTCGCCTTTCCGCTGCAAGGACGGCGCTACAACTGGGCGTACGAAACGGAGCCCGAGCCGCACATGAACAACCGGCGCATGGAATGCGGACGCGGCAAGGGGCTCGGCGGATCGTCGCTGATCAATGGCATGTGCTATATCCGCGGCAATGCGCTCGATTACGACGGCTGGGCCGCGCACGCCGGTCTGGAGAATTGGACCTATCTGGATTGTCTGCCGTATTTCCGCAAGGCCGAAACGCGCGATGCGGGCGCGAACGCCTATCACGGCGGCGACGGCCCGGTGCACGTGACCACCAGCAAGCCCGGCAATAATCCGCTCTTCGCCGCGATGGTCGAAGCCGGTGTGCAGGCCGGCTTTCCACGCACCGACGACCTGAACGGCTATCAACAGGAAGGCTTCGGCCCGATGGATCGCACGGTCACGGCGAACGGCCGGCGCGCCAGCACGGCGCGCGGTTATCTGGATCGCGCGAAAGCGCGGCCGAATCTCACCATCGTCACGCATGCCGTGACGGATCGCGTGCTGTTCTCCGGCAAGCGCGCGGTCGGCGTCGCGTATCTGCATCACGGCAATGCGGTGAATGCGCAGGCACGCCGCGAGGTGCTCGTGTGCAGCGGCGCGATCGCGTCGCCGCAGTTGCTGCAACGCTCGGGTGTGGGCCGCTCCACGTGGCTGCGCGAACTCGACGTGCCGCTCGTTCACGATCTGCCAGGTGTCGGCGAGAACCTGCAGGACCATCTGGAGATGTATATCCAGTACGAGTGCAAGGAGCCGGTTTCGCTTTATCCGGCGTTGCAGTGGTGGAATCAACCGGCTATCGGACTCGAATGGCTGGTCAAGGGCACGGGAATCGGCGCGAGCAATCAGTTCGAGGCAGGCGGCTTTATCCGCACGCGCGATGACGATCTGTGGCCGAACATTCAATATCACTTCCTGCCGGTCGCAATCAATTACAACGGTTCGAACGCCATCAAGATGCACGGCTTCCAGGCACACGTCGGTTCGATGCGCTCGCCGAGCCGCGGCCGCGTGAAGCTCACGTCGCGCGATCCGAACGCGCATCCGAGCATCCTGTTCAACTACATGGCCGATCCGCTCGACTGGCGCGAGTTCCGCGACGGCATCCGCATCACGCGCGAGATCATGCGGCAACCGGCGCTCGACCGTTATCGCGGCCGCGAACTGAATCCCGGCGCCGAACTGACCACCGACGAGCAACTCGACACGTTCGTGCGCATGCGCGCGGAGACGGCGTTTCATCCGTCGTGTTCATGCAAGATGGGGTACGACGATATGGCCGTGGTCGATAATGAGGGTCGCGTGCACGGCATGGAAGCGCTGCGCGTGGTGGACGCGTCGATCATGCCGCGCATCACGACCGGCAATCTGAACGCGCCGACCATCATGCTGGCCGAAAAAATCGCCGACCGGATTCGCGGACGCGAACCGCTGGCGCGGGTGGATACGCCCTACTTCGTGGCGAATGGCGTGGCGTCGAGAAAGCGGGAGACCGCGACGGTTTGACGTGACGCCGTTGTCCGCGCATAAGATTTTCTTTACCCGCGCGCAACTTATCCTCGATTGTCAGTGTCTGGCAAAAGCCGGATAGTGCGGCCTCAAGGCGTTTCAAAGAATCTTTTGGAGCGCCTCCGCCGACAGACAACCCAGGAAACGCGAGAGATGAAGTTCAAAGCCTTTAGCCTAACGGCAACCGTGGCCTTTGCGTTGAACGCTCCCATGAGCCACGCAGCCGATACCACGCAAGACAGCATTAAACGGACGGTCGACGCGGCGATCCAGCCGCTCATGGCGAAAGACGGTATTCATGGCATGGCGGTCGGTGTCATCGTCGAGGGCAAGCCTTATGTGTACAACTACGGCGTGGCGTCGACGGAAACCGGCAAGCCCGTAACGCGCGACACGCTGTTCGAACTCGGCTCGATCAGCAAGACCTTCACGGCGACGCTGGCTTCATATGCGCAGGTCAGCGGCGATCTTTCCCTGTCGGATACGACGAGCAAATATTTGCCCGTGCTTCAAGGCAGCCGGTTCGGCAACGTGAAGCTGGTCAACCTGGGCACGCATACGCCCGGTGGGCTGCCCTTGCAGGTGCCGGACGAAATCCATAACAACGACGAACTCATGCAGTATTTCAAGGCATGGCAGCCCAGTTGCGCCCCGGGCACGTGCCGGACTTACGCTAATCCCGGGATCGGCACGCTTGGATTGATTACCGCAAAGAGTATGGGGCAGGATTTCACGGCGTTGATGGAACAGCGCATGTTTCCTGCACTGGGTTTGAAGAACAGTTATATCGACGTACCGACAGCACGGATGCCGGACTACGCGCAAGGCTACAAGAAAGACGGTGCGCCGATCCGCATGGCACCCGGCGTGCTGTCCGCCGAAGCCTACGGCGTCAAATCCACCGCCGCCGACATGACGCGCTTCATGCAGGCCAACATGAATCTGCTCCCACTCGATGCAAAGTTGCAACGCGCGATCACGAATACGCACACCGGCTACTTCAAGGCAGGTGTGCTGACCCAGGATCTGATCTGGGAGCAATACGCGTATCCGGTCGCGCTGAAGACATTGCTGGCGGGCAATTCATCGGCGATGGTTTTAAAGGCGACGCCCGCGGTCGAGATCAAGCCGCCGCTCGCGCCTCGTTCAAACGTGTGGATCAACAAGACCGGTTCGACCAATGGGTTCGGCGCATATGTGGCTTTCGTGCCCGAGAAGCAGTTGGGCATTGTGCTGCTGGCCAACAAGAACTTCCCGAACGAGGATCGGGTGGCTGCTGCTTATAAGATTTTGACGGCGCTTGCTGACGCCGCGCATTGATGGGGGCGACGCGATCATGAATAGCTTGCGTTGCGTGCCGTTGATCGTTGCCGTCCTCATGAATCCGCCTTCGGCCAATTCCGGCGAAAAGGCACCCGACGCCAATGAGACCGTGGTGCTTCAACGCGTCCCCGTTCCGGGAACCGATCGCGAAATGGGCATGGGCATTGCCGAATTCCCGCCCAATGCCGTCAAGCCGAAGCACAAGGCGACCGGGCCGGAAGTCGCCTATGTGCTCGAAGGTGAAGTCACGGTGCAGGTCGAGGGGCGACCCGCGCAAGTGGTTCACGCCGGCGAGAGTTACCGGATGCCGGCGAACGCCGTTCACGTGACGAGCGCCGGACCCGCGGGCGCGAAAGTGTTGGCGACGTGGGCCTGGGTGCCTGGGAAGCCGTTTAATATTCGCGCTCGGAATTGAATTGGAAAATGAGGATCGGGGTGGCTGCCGCTCCCGTATCACGTTACCTATCCATTTTGATAGGTGTTATCGCACGCGCATCGCCTTCTATACTCGTCCCCGTTTTTGAGGAGGTGGAGAATGCCCGGTGCCAATGACAGCATGCGGATGAGTGCAGCCGGCTATGCAGCCTTACGATTCAACGAGGGCGTTGTGATGCGGTACTACACTGATGCGCCGGCGAACGGCAATTGCACATGGGGCATCGGTACGTTAGCTCACTAGGGGCCATCCATGCGCGAGTCCGCTCCATTCCGGCAGCCCGCGCAATGAAAGCCCGTCAGTTGGGCGCGGCCATCGCGCTGATTCTCTCGACCGGACTCGCTGGCGCGCAGCAGGGCGCGTCGGAGACAACACCGTCTGCGGCGGAATTCGCGGGCAAATGGGTGGTGACTGATGTCGTATCCTATTCCCCTGTCTCGGCGGGTATCCCTGAGGCGAGGCGGATCCTCGGGAAGGTTTTGACGATCTCGCCAACGCGTATCGAGTTCAATAACCAGAACTGCACGCCGCATAACGGCTTTGTGGTCAGTGAGGTGGACAGCGCCGCGAAGTTGAAAGAACTTTACGACGTCTACCCGCCGGATGTCGGCCTGCCTGCGCGCACCGCGTTGCTGGACAGCGCGAACTGTACGGCCGTTTTCCGCATGGCCGATAACCGTGTCGCATTCGGTTGGAACGGCGTCATGGTGCGCGCTATCCGCAGGCAATAGTCTTCACTCCCGCACCGGACTCAACCCCCCTCGCGCATCCGTCTCAACCGCCTCCGACACCAGCGTCTCGAGCGCCAACCCACGCGTCTCGATGCCCAAAAGCCACACCGCCGCCGCCGCGATCACAAAACACATCGCGCCGAGCGAGAACACGCCGCCCTGGCCGAACATCGGCAACACCACGCCCACCACATAAGGTCCGATCAGCGAACCCACGCGGCCGATCGCCGACGCGAAGCCCGAACCCGTCGCCCGCGCACCGGTTCCATACAGCTCCGGCGTGTAGGTGTACAGCACCGCCCACATCGCGAACAGAAAGAACTGCATTGCCAGCCCGGCGCAGATCAGCAAGGTCGGCGTCTGCGCGTGCAGCGCGGTTTGTCCATAGACGTAGACCATCACCGCGCTGCCCGCGAGCGACGCGATGCAAGTCGGCTTGCGCCCCCAACGTTCGACCAGCCACGCCGCGCAAATGAACCCGGGAATCCCGCCGAGCGAAATCAGCACCGTATACAGCACCGACTTCGTCACCGCAAAGCCAGCCTGCTGCATCAGCGCGCCGAGCCACGACGTCAGCCCATAGAAACCGAGCAGCGCGAAGAACCATAGCGTCCACACCATGATCGTGCGACGCCGGTAAGCCATGCTCCAGATCTCGCGGAACGCCCCCGTGCCCTTGGCGGCCGGCGGTTCTGCAAGCATGACGGGCGCGCGCAACTGGCTCAGCCCGGCCGCCTTCATCACCTTCACTTCGACCTCGGCGAGAATCTTGTCCGCTTCATGGAGGCGTCCGCGATGTTCGAGCCAGCGCGGCGACTCCGGCACGACGCGACGCACGATCAACACGAATACAGCAGGAATCGCGAGAAGCGCGAACTCCGTGCGCCAGCCGAACGCCGGCAAGACGAAGTACGACACCACGCCCGAGGTAATGAAGCCGAGCGGCCAGAAACCATCCATCAGCGCGATCAGACGGCCACGCGACGCAGCCGGCACGAACTCCGACAACAACGTCTGCGCGATCGGAAACTCCATGCCCATGCCGAAGCCAAGCAGCACGCGATAAAAGATCAACGCTTCCACGCTCTGCGCCGTCGAGCACAGATACGACGCGAGCCCCCACAACACCATGCTCCACTGAAACACAGGCCGCCGTCCGAAGCGATCCGCCAGCAATCCGGCGATTGCCGCGCCGATCACCATGCCGAAGAAACTCGCGCTGGCCACCAGCCCCGCCGTTGCGGTCGATAAGCCGAATTCCGTCTTGATCGAACCGAGCACGAAGGTCATCGTGCCGAGATCGACGGAATCGAAAAAGAACGCGATCGCAATGATGATAAAAATGGTCCGGTGATAACCGGAGAACGGCAGTCGTTCGAGTCGGGCAGCAGCGCTCGCGCGCGGCGGATAGGCGGTGGACATGTCATCCCCTGGTGGATGCGGCGCTTGCCGCGTGGATACTCCTGAGTGTTTTCAGTAGACGCCGACATAAATCGGCCACATAGAAGAAATACGTCATCGGGATGGAACGGGTGCGCCGCTCCATGCGCGGCGACGGCGGCGGCGATAGAGACGCTCAGGCCCGCAGACGCGCCCGCGCGGCGCCGGCAATGCGCGCGAGCGCATCCGCGCTCAACCGTGCGGCGATCCGTTCGACGTATTCATGATGACGCGCCTGCAACGGCGCGCCGAGTTGCTGCGCGAGGAGATAACGGATCAGCGCAATGCGCCGATGCCGCAGCACGATGCTCTGATCGAGCAGCGCGAGCGCGGCATGGGCATCGCCTTCGTGGCACGCGCGCTCGGTGAGGCGCGCGGTGGCTAGACGTGTCGACGTCATGGCGAATACCGAGGGATGAAACGCGCGAGCGGTTCGGACAGGACCGCTCGCCGCGCCTTACGACATCAGCGGCTCGGCTGCGTCGAGCATCATCTTCACGAAGTAGTCCGCGAAGCTGCGGCGCACGACGATATCGAAACTGCTCGCGCCGGTAGGCAGGAGTGTCATCGATGCCTTGAAATAATGGCTCTGCGCGCACTGCCCTTCGCCGAACAGCTTGGGATGCAGGTCGAGCGGGCAACCGCGCGACAGCACTTCACGCGTGCGCGTGCCGCTGATTTCGAGCACCGTATAGCCGCTGCCGATATCCACCGCCGAAGCGAACACGCCCGCGAACGCCGCGCCGAGTTTCGCCTGCAACGGCGCAGTGCGCGTCGCGTCGTGCCCGGTGGCCGAGCGCACCAGCCACTCGTCGGGACCGAGCCACATTACGTCGTAGCCGTTGCCGCGCGCCACCGTGTTCGCCTTTTCAGGCGGACGGCAGCCGAGCACGCTTTCAAAGGCGCGCACGAATGCGGCGTCACGCGTATCGCCGCGCACGTTCACGAGTTCCAGAAACGGCCGCTCGTTCAATCTGAACGCCGCGTTGGCCGTCGCCTGATGCTTTTTCAGCAGCGCGTCCGTGCCGACCAGCGGCGACTCCTGCCATACGCCGGTCTGTTTGCCGACAGCACGATCCACGACCGACGCCGTCCCTCTCGTTTCATTCCACATGTTGACGTGCTCCTTCGCTGTCGTAGAACACCGAACTGGTGACCTTCGCTGCAATCTGTTTGCCGCTCGAAAGCGGAATCGTGACCGTTTCGCCGATCTTGTCGAGACCGCCCTTGACGACCGCCATCGCGATCGAGCGCTTCAGGATCGGGCTGTAGTAGCTCGACGTGACATGGCCGAGCATCGCCGCCGTCTCGCCCTGGAATGGACCCGCGACGATCTGCGAGCCTTCCGGTATCACGAACGACGGGTCGTCCGAGAGCAGGCCGACCAGTTGCTTGCGCCCTGCCTTCGCGGTGTCCGAGCGGGTCAGCGAACGCTTGCCGAGAAAGTCCTTCGACTTCGCGACGAGCCCGCCCATGCCGAGGTCGTACGGCGTCATCGAGCCGTCCGTATCCTGGCCGACGATGATGTAGCCCTTCTCCGCCCGCAGCACGTGCATGGTTTCGGTGCCGTACGGCGTGATGTCGAACTCCGCGCCCGCCGCCATCAACGCTTCCCACACCGCGCGCCCGACGTTCGCCGGCACGTTCACTTCATAAGCCAGTTCGCCCGAGAAGCTGATGCGCATCACACGCGAAGCCGCGCCCGCCACCGTGCCTTCGCGATAGCTCATGAACGGGAACGCCGCGTGTGCGAAGTCGATGTCCTGGCAGACCTTCTGCAGTACCTTGCGGCTGTTCGGACCGACCACGGCGAAGGTCGCCCAATGATCCGTCACCGACGCGAGCCGCACGCGCATGTCCGGCCATTCGGTCTGCAGCCAGCGTTCGAGCCACGTCAGCACGCGCGCCGCGCCGCCGGTGGTGGTCGTCATCATGTAGTGCTGGTCGGCGAGGCGCACGGTCACGCCGTCGTCGAAGATCATGCCGTTCTCGTCGAGCATCAGGCCGTAGCGGCACTTGCCGACCTCCAGCTTGCTCCACGGATTCGTGTAGACCCAGTTGAGGAGCTTCGCCGAATCGGGGCCCTGTATGTCGATCTTGCCGAGCGTGGAAGCATCGAGAATGCCGACACTCGTGCGCACCGCGAGCGATTCGCGCGCTACTGCCGCGTGCATGTCTTCGCCCGCTTTCGGGTAGTACCACGGACGCTTCCAGTTGCCCACGTCCTCGAAAGCCGCGCCGTTTTCCACATGCCATTCGTGCACCGCCGTCTTGCGCACCGGATCGAGAAACTCGCCCAGCTCGCGGCCGGCGAACGTGCCGAAGGTGACGGGCGTGTAGTTCGGACGGAAGGTCGTGGTGCCGGTCTCGGGAATCGTCTTGCCGAGCGCCTGCGCGAGAATCGCCATGCCGTTGATGTTGCCGAGCTTGCCCTGGTCGGTGCCGAAACCCATCGCCGTATAGCGCTTCACGTGCTCGACCGATTCGAAGCCCTCGCGCGCCGCGAGAAAAATGTCCGCGGCCGACACGTCGTTCTGGAAATCGATGAACTGCTTCGGCCCGCGCGTCGCCATCTCACGGCCGCCGACCAGCCAGAGCGGCTGCATCTTCGCTTCCGTGATCTCGGCCACCTGCACCGGATTCGGCCGCGCGACAATGAAGCCCGCCGCGCGCGCCGCGTCGATGCCGGCATCGACTGCAAAGCGGATGCCCTGACCCAAGGTAAAGTCGCCCGCGCATGCGCCGACGCTCGTCTCCGGCTGCATCGCCTTGCCCGGCACGAAGCAGGCCTTCTCGTCATGCCAGTGCGCCTTGCCGCCCGATTGCGCGAACAGATGCAGCACCGGGCTCCAGCCGCCGGACATGGCGAGCAGATCGCAGGCGAGCTCGCTCTGCTTCGCACCGACCTGTCCGTTCGAATACGACGCGAGATCCACCGACGCCACACGCAGTTTGCCGTGCGCCGCCGTGATCACGACACCGTTCATCACCTTGACGCCGTAGCGGCGTGCCAAAGCGGGCAGCGTGCCCTTCGATTCGCTCGCGCGCGGATCGACCACTGTCACCTGGGCGCCGGCTGCTTTCAGATCGAGCGCGCATTGATAGCCGTCGTCGTTATTGGTGAACACCACCGCGTTGCGGCCCGGCAGCACCGCATAGCGATGCAGATAGGTCGATACGGCCGATGCCAGCATCACGCCCGGCAGATCGTTGTTGCCGAACACGATGGGACGCTCGTGCGCGCCGGTCGCGAGAATCACGCGTTTCGCGCGAATCTTCCACATCAGTTCGCGCGTGCCCTTGCGCTGCGACACCGGCAAATGTTCGGTGAGCCGCTGCGTCACCGTCACGAGGTTGTGGTCCTGATAGCCGAATGCCGTGCTGCGGCACAGGATCTTCACTTCGGGCATCTGCCGCAGTTCGTCTTCGATCTTCTGCACCCAGTACAGTGCGGGCTTGCCGTCGATCTCCGCGCGGCACGACAGCAGCGAGCCGCCGAGTTCCGGCTGATCGTCGACCAGCGTCACGCGCGCGCCGGACAATGCCGCAGCGTGTGCAGCCGCGAGGCCGGTCGGGCCGCCGCCCACCACCAGCACGTCGCAATGCGCAAAGCACTTGTCGTAGCGATCCGCGTCCGTGTGTTCCGGCGCCTTGCCGAGACCGGCGGCGTCGCGGATCACTTCTTCGTATTTCGGCCAGAATTTGCGCGGCCACATGAAGGTCTTGTAGTAGAAGCCGGCCGGAATGAAGCGCGCGAACTTCTGGTTGACCGCCATGCGGTCTTTCTCGATGCTCGGCTTCGCGTTCACGCTGGTGGCGACCAGTCCTTGATACAACTCGACCTCAGTCGCGCGTGCATTCGGCACCGTGTACGCGCCGGTTTCGAGTTGCACGACCGCATTCGGTTCTTCCACGCCCGCCGTGACGATGCCGCGCGGCCGATGATATTTCCAGCTGCGCGCGACGAAATGCTCGCCGTTCGCGAGCAGCGCCGATGCCAGCGTGTCGCCGTGATAGCCCTGGTACTGCCGGCCGTTGAAGGTGAACGTCAGCGGCTGGGCGCGATTGATGCGGCCACCGTTGGGGAGTCGGTCTTTCTGGCTCATGATGCCTTGCCCTCTTGTGCCTTGTTTTGTGCCGTGCTTTGCGTGTTAGCCTCGGCGCTGTCCATGGCGAGCAACGGACGCTCGAACGTCTCGTAGCCCTGGATCTCGTAGCTCACCGTGTCGCGCTGCGCCTTGAACCAGCGGCGGCAGCCTTGCGTGTGCATCCATTGCTCGCGATGCACGCCGCGCGGGTTCTTGCGCATGAACAGGTAGTCGCCCCATTCCTTGTCTGTGAGTTTGTCGGTGTCGAGCGGACGGGCAATGTCCGCTTCGCCGCCGCAGGAAAATTCGGTTTCGGCGCGCGGCCCGCACCACGGACATTCGATCAATAGCATTGGTTTTTCCTCGTCGCAGTGCGTGGCGTTAGTGGGCAACAGCGGCGGCGCCGTGTTCGTCGATCAGGTGGCCGGTATAGAAACGCTCCAGCGAGAAAGCCGCGTTCAACGGATGCGGCTCATCCTTCGCAATGGTGTGCGCGTACGCCCATCCGGAACCCGGCGTCGCCTTGAAACCACCCGTGCCCCAGCCGCAGTTGAAGTACAGCCCTTTCACGTCGGTCTTGCTGATGATCGGGCACGCATCCGGCGAGACATCCACGATGCCGCCCCACTGGCGGTTCATCCGCACTCGTGAGAACACCGGGAACATTTCGACAATGGCCTCAAGCGTGCCTTCGATAATCTGGAAACTGCCGCGCTGTCCAAAACCCGTGTACTGGTCCACGCCCGCGCCGATCACCAGATCGCCCTTGTCGGACTGGCTGATGTACGCGTGCACCGCGTTAGACATCACCACCGTGTTGACCACCGGCTTGATCGGTTCCGACACCAGCGCCTGCAACGGATGGCTCTCCAGCGGCAGCCGCACGCCGGCCATGTCGGCAAGCGTCGAGGTATTGCCCGCCGCCACGATCGCGACTTTCTTCGCCTTGATGAAACCTTTCGTGGTGTCCACGCCAGTCACCTGGCTGCCGTTGCGGCGAATGCCCGTGACCTGGCAGTTCTGCACGATATCGACGCCGGCCTGATCCGCGCCGCGCGCGAAGCCCCAGGCCACCGCATCGTGACGCGCCACGCCGCCGCGCCGCTGAATCGACGCGCCGAGCACCGGATAGCGGCTATTCAGGTTGATGGTCGGCTCGATTTCCTTGATCTGCGCAGGCGTCAGAAATTCGGCGTCCACGCCGTTCAGCCGGTTCGCATTCACGCGGCGCTCGGTGTCGCGCACGTCCTGCAGCGTATGCGCGAGGTTCATCACGCCGCGCTGGCTGAACATGACGTTGTAGTTCAGGTCCTGCGAGAGCCCTTCCCACAGTTTCATCGCTTTCTCATAGAGCGCAGCCGACTCGTCCCACAGATAGTTCGAGCGCACAATGGTCGTATTGCGCGCCGTATTGCCACCGCCGATCCAGCCCTTCTCCAGGACAGCGACATTGCGCACGCCATGTTCCTTGGCGAGGTAGTACGCGGTGGCAAGACCGTGCCCGCCGCCGCCGACGATCACGACGTCGTATTCACGTTTGGGCTCGGGACTCTTCCACTGTCGCTCCCAGTTCTCGTGATACGACATCCCGTTGCGCAACAGGCTGAATATCGAATAGCGGCTCATCGTTGATCCTTGTGGGTACTGTGCTGAATGCTGACGCTGGTGCTGATGCTGCCTCTCAGGTTCCTGCTTTACTATTTGCGGCTTTCCCTGCGTTACTTCGCGATTCCGTTCTCAACACTCGATGACGTTGACGGCCAACCCGCCGCGCGACGTCTCCTTGTATTTCGTCTTCATGTCCGCGCCGGTTTCGCGCATGGTTTTGATCACATTGTCGAGCGACACGTAATGCTGGCCGTCGCCCTTCATCGCCATGCGCGCGGCGTTCAACGCCTTGATCGCGCCCATTGCGTTGCGTTCGATGCACGGAATCTGCACGAGTCCGCCGACCGGATCGCAGGTCATGCCGAGGTTGTGTTCCATGCCGATTTCGGCGGCGTTTTCGACTTGCGTCGGCGTGCCGCCCATCACGGCGGCGAGCGCCGCGGCAGCCATCGAGCAGGCCACGCCGACTTCGCCCTGGCAGCCCACTTCGGCGCCCGAGATCGATGCCGTTTCCTTGTAGATGATGCCGATCGCCGCGGCCGTCAGCAGGAAGTTGACGATGCCCTCGTCGTTCGACGCATGCATGAACTTCACGTAGTAGTGCAGCACGGCGGGAATCACACCGGCCGCGCCATTGGTCGGAGCGGTGACGACGCGCCCGCCCGCTGCGTTCTCTTCGTTGACGGCCATTGCGTAGAGGTTGACCCAGTCGAGCATGGAGAGCGGATCGCGCAGCGACTCTTCCGAGCGCGAACGCAATTGCCCGCACAGATCGGCCGCGCGGCGCTTCACGTGCATCGGACCGGGCAACTCGCCGCGCACCTTGCAGCCGCGCTCGACGCACGCCGACATGGTGCGCCAGATTGCCAGCAAGCCTTCGCGCACTTCCTGTTCAGGACGCGCCGCGCATTCGTTGCGCAAGGTGATCTGAGCGATCGACAATCCGCTTTCGCGGCAGACGCGCATCAGATCGTCGCCGGTACGAAACGGATATGGCACTTCGGCGCCGGCGCGCACACCGTTCACACGATCGCCTTCGCGATTCACCACGAAGCCGCCGCCGACCGAGTAATACTCTTTCTCCACCAGCAGCTGGCCGTTTTCGTCGAAAGCCTGAAAGCGCATGCCGTTCGGATGCACGATGCCCGAACCCGGCGCACCCGGCATCAGCTTGCGGAAAAAGCCCAGATGCTCGCGCTCGTCGAATTTGACCGGGTGCTTGCCGAGCAGCACCAGTTGTTTTGTCGCGCGGATCGCTTGCAGGCGCGGCTCGATCAGGTCCGGGTCGATGGAATCGGGCAGATTGCCTTCGAGTCCCAACAGCACCGCTTTGTCCGTGCCGTGCCCCTTGCCGGTCGCGCCGAGCGAGCCGAACAGGTCGACCTTCACGCCGCGCACGAAGCCGAGCAGATTGGCGTCTTCGATATGCGAAGCGAAGCGGCATGCAGCGATCATCGGCCCCACGGTGTGCGAGCTTGAAGGACCGATACCGATCTTGAACAGATCGAAGACGCTGACGTTCATGGCGTGCCTTGTGCGTTGCGATGCTTTGGGTGGATTGGCCTCTATTGCAGCGCAGGTCAAATTGAACCGATAGAATAAAAACGGCATGGCAGTGGGATAGTGGCGTCAATGGACGCGCCGGCAAAGGTCCGCGGCGTATTTACGAAGACTTCTGACGTATTTGCGACATGCGCCCGGCTTGTGGCTAGCGATGCTGACGATGCCTGCGACGCAGCGCCGGTCGTGCCGCCGTACGGCCCGACGCGGCAGACGCCGTCCCCGGTGCTATGCTTGATCCAACCCTTTCGCTCGCTCGCTGGCTGCATGCATGAATTCCGCTGAACCGCTTCCCCCTCGATCGATCGACGGCACCTCCAGGCAGCGCATTCGCTTCGGCATCATCCTGTTGCCGAACTTCACGCTGACGGCGTTTTCGGGTTTCGTCGACCTGCTGCGCCTGTCCGCGGACGAAGGCGATTTCAGCAAGCCCGTGCGCTGTTCGTGGAGCGTGATAGGGGAAACCCTCGCTCCGGTGCGCGCGAGTTGCGGCATCCAGATCACGCCGTGGGAAACGTTCGACGGCGCCGAGCCGTTCGATTACGTCGTGGTGGTCGGCGGCCTGCTGCATTCCGGACCGGCCGCGAACGACGCGACGCTCGCTTTCATCCGCCGCGCCGCCGCCACCGATGCGACGCTCGTCGGCATGTGCACGGGCGTGTTTTCGTTGATGCGCGCGGGCGTGCTCGACGGTTACCGCATTTGCGTGAGCTGGTTTCACTACTGGGATTTCATCGAGCGTTTTCCGTCGGTGAACGAGGAAGCGCTGATCGCGGACCGGCTGTTCGTGATCGACCGACGGCGCATTACGTGTTCCGGCGGACGCGCGTCGATCGACGTGGCCGCCGCGATCCTGTTGCGTCATTTTGAAACCGCTACGGTGCAGAAGGCACTGCGTATTTTGCTCGTCGATGATATGCAGAAAGGCAACGCGCCGCAGCCGCATCCGCCGGGGCTCGCGCCGGCCACGCATCCCAAGGTCAAGCGCGCGATTCTGCTGATGGAGCAGCATGTCGGGCGCTCGCTGTCGCTCGATGAGCTTGCGGGGAAGCTCGATCTCTCGCCGCGTCAGTTGGAACGGCTTTTTAAAGCGGAAACGGGCAAGGCGCCGCAGGCTTACGCGAAGCAGGTGCGGTTGCGCACCGCCGCGTGGTTGTTGACGAGTTCGGATAAGACAGTGGCGGATATTGCGTCGAGTTGCGGGTTTTCCGATGCTTCGCATCTGGGCCGCGAATTCCGCAAGCAATTCGGTTTGCCGCCGATGATGTATCGCGAGCAGCGTGGCACGGCGGCGGGAGCTGAGGATAGTGGGGATTATGATGAGACGTTTCCGGGGCGGGCGCAGGCGATTTGAAGTTCGCGATGCGACGTAGCTTTGTCAGCTACTCTTTCGGCGCGTGTCCGAATCTGTCGATCGGGACACGCTCGCGCGGCGAAAAATCAAAAACTCAACGCGGGTTCTCGTAAAACCCGAAACGTTGCCGAGCAAATTTCATGACATCCGGAGGACCACCGAGAACACCGGTTCCGCCGTCCCATCCTCGATCGGCGTAGAAGAACCATTCCCCCGAAATCGGCAAGATTGCATACTGCTCCGAATAAACACCGATCGCATCAGCCGGACTGTCGCCAGGGTCCTTCATCAGTATTTCGAAGAAATCGTCGTCGGAATGTTGCGGCTCGACTATGAATCCCGGGTACTTGCCGAAATGCATATTGAAGTAGCTGAACGGGTCCGGATTGAGAACCACAACAGCGAACTCTCCGATTCCGTTGAACGCCGCAATGCTCCGGATAAGGTCGTGGAAAACCTGCGTCCCGAGGTTAGATGAGTCGTAATGCAACAACTCCGAGGCCGGGGTGACGGCAACTCGTCCCATACACTCGCACGCACGCCGCCAAAGCGGTGTGAATATTTCGAGGTCTTTAATGTGGTCTATGTTGCTCATCAGCTCTCACAGATCACCTGCGAATGATCTTGCGCAGGCTTGGGCGCAAACGTGGGATGCGGAAACGGAGCGGAGTGTCGCATCGTTTCCGCTTTGGCTGACTTCCAGATCTATCGCAAGCTATTCAACGATTCTGAACCCTTCGCCAGGTTGGAGAAAAAACGGATAAAAGCTCCGGGCAAACTCAATAATATTGGGCGGCCCTGTCAGCACGCCCATTTCCCATTTTCTGTCCGCGTACATGAACCATGTTCCGGGTGTCGGCAGAACCGCATAACGCTCGGAATTGGCCCATAAACAATCTGCCGGGCTGTCGCCCGGGTCCAGTTGCCAGGATTCGAAGAAATCGTCATCGGATTGTTCGGAAAGATGCACGAAGCCCGGGTACTTTTGAAAGTGAAAGTTAAAATAGGTGAAAGGGTCCGGCTTCAGCACCAAACTGACAAAGTCGCTCGCACCTTCGAAGGCCAGCAACGCTCGTATAAGTTCAAAAAATTTCTGTGTCGATATATCGATCGAATCAAAATAGAGTAGCTCGGCTGGCAAGGCTGAAGACAGCCGTTGCACCTTTGCAGTTGCACGGCTCCACAGTAAAAGAAAAATCGCTGAATCAGCGATGAAGTCTCGTTTGGTTGTAGTTGACATACGAATTATTCGGCGGTGAGTGAACATGGGAATGCTCCAGTCCCGCAGAACTGGAGCATTCAACATGAGACCGCCTGCTAATCAACGATTTTGAAGTCCACGCCAGGTCGCACAATGTCGCGAGCTAGAGTAGCGCGGGCGAATTCATTGGCCTCTGCGTTTACAACGAAAGCCGCTACCTCCTTCGAATCGTCCCCGTACGCTATCCAATTGCCGGATCGAGGCAAAACTATGTAAGCCCAAGCGTTAAATGCGAGCGCGTCGGCAGGACTGCCACCCGGGTCCGCCTGCAGCATGCCGCAATAGTCGGCTTCATTGTCTGTCGGTTGAAAGATGATCGCCGGACACCTGGAAAAGTGGTGGAAAAAGTATCCGACTGGGTCTGGGTGCAATCGGACAAACGCAAAATTGTCAGTATTCTGGCTGGTGAAGTTAAGTAAAGCTCTAACGAACTGACAGAAATGGCGTGTCGTTACGATCGCCGAGTCAAAATAAACAACCTTGCACTAAACCGCTGACGCGGTAGGGGTGGAGAGCGAGTGCCTATAACTGACGTTCATCGGAGGTGGTAATCAGGCGCTGGATCATCAGCGAGGAGAAGCGGACGCTTCCCAGGAGCAATATATGAATGCCAAGCCGGGCTTCATCATTGTTTCCAGGAGGTGCTCCATGACGCCACTGCGTCAACGTATGTTACACGACATGCAGATCCGTAATCTCGCCGAGAATACTCAGCGATCCTATCTTCTTCAGGTTTCAAGCTTCGCCCGGCACTTCCGCCGTTCGCCCGAGTTACTGGGTCCCGAGGAGATACGGGCCTGGCTTATCTATCTTCGGGAAGAGCGCAAGCTAGCGCCCGCCAGTCTCCACCCAACGATTGGTGCACTGCGCTTCCTCTACCGCGTGACGCTCAAACGCGACTGGAGCGACGAGGACTTTCCATTGCCGAAGAAGCCGCTGAGACTCCCCGTCATCCTGAGCCTCGATGAGGTAACAACCTTTTTCGACGCTATTCCCAGCCTGAAGTACCGTGCCATTCTGATGACCGCATATGCCGCCGGTCTTCGAATTTCAGAAGTGGCGCACCTGAAGACCACCGATATTGACAGCCAGCGCATGGTCATCCGTGTGAACCAGGGGAAGAACCGTAGGGATCGTTTCGTGATGCTCTCACCACGGCTGCTCGAGATCCTGCGAACGTACTGGCTCAATGCTCACCCTCGCGACTGGCTTTTTCCCGGCGACATCCCCGGACACCCGATTACCACTGCCGCGATCTGGCAGGCATGCAACAGGGCACGGCAGCGCAGCGGCATCCAGAAGCCGATTACGCCGCATGTGCTGAGGCACGCGTTCGCCACTCATCTACTCGAAGCCGGTACTGATGTGCGCAAGATCCAACTGCTCATGGGTCATAGGTCCCTTGCCACCACTTCGCGGTACCTGACAGTGGCCACGAGCACCGTGTGCTCCACCACCAGCCCCTTCGACCTGCTTCCGCACCCCGCACCCATTCCGTCTGGGCCCGCTGTGCCAGAGGACGTCTGAACGCAGTCATGCGGCCGGCGATCGAAGTGGCGGACATCTTCCGCCGCTGCGGCCCTCAGTATCGGCAAACCCATGCCGAGGGGCTCAGTCGTGCCCAGCGTCGCGTGATGAGCGCCATCGAACTGTGTCGTACCGCCGCGCTCGGCGCCCATCTCGAGCAGTGCAATACGTGCTCACATCAGCGCATCACCTACAACTCGTGCCGGCATCGCGCCTGCCCGAAGTGCCAGTCGCTCGCTCGTGCGCAATGGCTCGAACGTCGGCGCGCGGAACTCCTTTCATCGGTCGAGTACTTCCATGTCGTCTTCACGCTTCCCGAATCCATCGCTGCGCTCGCCTTGCAGAACAAGAAGACGCTCTACGATCTGCTGTTTCGCGCCAGCGCCGAGACGCTGCGTACGATCGCCGCCGATCCGAAGCACCTGGGTGCCGAGATCGGCTTCATCACAATCCTGCATACGTGGGGGCAGAATCTGCTGCATCATCCCCATGTGCATTGCGTGGTGCCAGGCGGTGGCATCGCCCCGGACGGCGAGCGCTGGATCGCCTGCCGTCCGGGCTTCTTCCTGCCCGTGCGGGTGCTCTCACGGCTCTTTCGCCGATTGTTTCTCGGACAGCTGCGCCGCGCGTTTGACGCCGGCGCGCTGCGCTTCCATGGCCAGCTTGAGCCGTTGCGTGACCCGCGAGCGTTCGCCGCCTGGCTCGCGCCCGCTGCTCACGCGGATTGGGTCGTCTACGCGAAACCACCGTTTGGTGGCGCCGAACACGTGCTCGACTACCTGGGCCGCTACACCCATCGCGTCGCCATCTCCAATAACCGGCTGCTTGCCTTCGACGAGCGCACCGTGCAGTTCCGCTGGAAGGACTACCGGCACGAGGCCAGGCAAAGGACCATGACGCTCACGGCCCACGAGTTCATTCGCCGCTTCCTGCTGCATGTGCTGCCCGAGGGCTTCAGGCACATCCGCAGCTACGGGTGGATGGCCAACTGCCACCGGTCTGACAGGCTCGCTACCTGCCGGCAACTGCTCGGCGTCGAGGCTCCCGCCGCTGCGTCAGCCGAGCCCAGCGAAGACTACCGTGACCGCTACCAGCGACTGACCGGCAAGTCGCTGCGCGACTGCCCCGTGTGCGGCACGGGCCACATGCTCCGTATTGAAAGTATGCCCGGTAGCCTCCCACGAGCCCCGCCAGCTTCCGTCCATGCACACTAGTTGCCAATGCACCTGTTTTTGGACACGTTTGCCTATCCCGACGAGGCAAGCGCGGCTGCACTCGTACCTTCGATTCGTCGCAGCACCCGAATGGCACAAAACGTCAAAGCCTTTGCCCGCGGCTCACTACATTCGTGCGTCTCTCGCCACGCGGGCGTCACGCGACTGTGTCGAGCACAGGTGCGATAACCCACCACGGGCCTCGCAAATTACCGCAGCAGTCATTCAATGCCCATAGCGGTCACCGCCTGCGGAGCGGTTTAGCGCAAACGGTTTTTTAGTTACCGATCGCGGACTGATCTCAATGGGCCTGGTGATGCGCCTGTAGCCGCGATCGCTAACGAAAAAACGCTCTGCATTGGACTGATCTCAATGGGCCTGGTGATGCGCCTGTAGCCGCGATCGCTAACGAAAAAACGCTCTGCATTATCTTCTGGCGTTTGCTTAAGTCGCCGCACGCTCGCGGTAGCGCGTACCCACAAGTCATGAAACTCAGCCGGCTCGCCGACAAAGATTTGCTTTTCCATTTCACTTTAGCCTGATCTTGATTGTCTTGGTGCCGTCGATATAAACGTCCGCGGTCCGGAAGCCGCGTTCGACTCGTCTCGAACAGTGCATCGTTTATCACCTTCGGTAACTCTCGGTACCTTGCAAGGACAGTAGCGAGCAAAAATTCCATACTTCTCAAATATGGAACTTCTCCAATCGTTGTGACTGGCCTTGAGCAGGCTGACGGAGTCAGCCTGCTCGCTCGAAAAAGCGGGAAATTTAATCGCTTATCACAAACCCCGGATTTTTTTTATGAACCTCGAAGGGGTAATGCTGACGTGCAAACTCCAGAACTTCGGGTGGTCCTGCCATCGCGGCCAACTCCTGGTAGCGATCCGCGTAAATCGCCCATTCACCACTGAGCGGAAAAACGATGTACCGCTCAGAGTTTGCGTCGAATGCATCCGCCAAACTCCCTCCCGGATCGGAGTTGAGTGATACGACAAAATCCTCGTCCGAATGGTCAGGTCGGAAAATGAGCGCAGAAAATTTTGAAAAATGGTGAAAAAAGTATGCCTCCGGGTCTGGCCGTAACACGAGCGCCGCAAATTCCGCCTCGCCTCTCTCGGAAAGAAGCGCCCGCAAAAATTTGTGATATCGAAAAGTGCAAATATCGGAAGAGTCAAAGAAAATCGCCGCATTGGATGCAACTGCGGTAGTGACCATTTTCAGCCCTGCGGCCGCTTGCTTCCGCAGGCGATCAAAGGATTGACGGTCTGTCAGATATTCGCTTTTACTCATTTCCCCCCCAGCCTGATCTTCGCTATATTCACCCCGCCAACTTTTACGTCCGCGGTCATAGCGCCAGAGTTTGAATATTCGCGGACAGTATACTGACTTTCACCTTTGGTAAAGATATCAGCCTTTCCGTCTTTGCTCAGCGTCTGCGCGTACCCGCTCTCTACCAGATTAGCTTCGAACTCCGCCTTACCTACATCAGTACGAATGTTCCGCATACTACTGCCGGTTGTGATATCCGTATATTCCGAAGTGATCCGCCCCGGCGGAATCCCATCCACCTCTGTCTCCGCGGCGGGCTTGCACATCTGCTTGATGCGATCCCAGTTTTCCGCAGCTTTTCTAGCGCCCTGCCCAATGCCATAGCGCACCACCGGGTTCTGCAACAGCCGATAGACCATCGCGATACCGCGTACCGTGCCGTCGATCAGTCCAGCCGAAAAATGACAGCCGCTGCATACGGTTGACGTGCCCAGGAAGTTATCCCCCAGCAGTCGTGGCGCGCCCTGAAGATTCGCAGGCGGCCCCACCGGCGAGTCACCATAGTTATAGTTATCGATCCACTGATTGGCTTCGTCGCTGGAGATCGGAATGTCCGTACCATCGTTCAGGTCAAGAACGCTGCCGTCGTTCGCAACCGTACCTATGCGTGATACAACCCGTCCATCTGGTGAGTAGCCGAACCTCGCCTTGAACACGCGTCGAATTCCGCCGTTCGCCGGACTCGCATATTCATTGAACTTGAAGTTGTCGATGCGTCCGCGCCGGTCATAACGGAGATAAAAATCGCCCGTTGGGTTATAGCCGTACTGGACACGGTGTGCCGCGTCGCGTGAGATGAACTCGGTCGCTTGTGGAATGTCTCCTAGCGCGATAATGGCGAACACATTACCCGTTGAGTCACGATTGACCTTCCACTGAGCCGCGGACTTTCCGTCCGCTAGTTGCATCACAAAAGCAAGCCGGTTGTTGGCGTCGTAGGTCATGCCGTACGCGGTAGTCACCCCATCAGCCTTCGTTGCATCGAAAGCGCTGGAGCCGGTTGCGTCGGTAGTCGGCGTCTCACTTATCCCTGTGACATTGCCGTTCGCGTCGTACACGAAAGACTGGATCAACCTTGGCGATGCGATCATCGACGGACGCAGACCGCTCGCGTCGGAGTAACGGATCGTCGTGATCGATGTGGCAGCCGCGCTCTTCACCGTCGCCCGAACCGGGCGCCCGGTATCGTCGTAGCTGTATTCGGACGTGCCGCCGCTGGCGTCCGTGTCTTTCAGCAAATTGCCTGACGCATCCCACCCCGAGTTCGTATTGCCTGCGGTCGAAGCGCTCCCGGTCGGCCGGAGCATGCCGCCGATCGACGACAGACTCAGCGTGGTGGAACCTTTACTACCGGTAATAACCGTCGAGCCCGCGTTATAGGCCAACTGCACGTTCTGTCCAGCATCGGGATGACTAACCGCCACCGCACGACCCTGAGCATCGTAGTTCCACGTCGCAATGCGATTGCCCGACTCGTCGATCTCTCCGGTCAATGCGTTCTTGAACCGCGTGTCGTCGTAGACGTAGCGGCGCACGTTTCCATCCGGCCACGTGACCGAAACAAGATTGCCATTCGCGTCATACCCGTACTGAGTCAGGCCACCTAGTGGATCATTGAGACGCGACAGACGCCGCTTATCGTCGTAGTCGAGCCGAAGCGTGATGTCCTTATTGGCATCCGTGCCTTCGGCATGCTGCGTAACAGTGGTCAGCAGACCGGAACCGTCATAGCTCAGCGTGCGAACAAAGCCCGTCTTCGTGCGTTCAGCCAGCAGCACGCCTTGGCCGGAATACGATTCAACGGTCTCTGTGCTGAGGTCGGTGAGAGTCCATCCAGATCCGGCCTGCGCCAGTGCCAGACCAGTGAATGCCTTGGTCCGCCAGGTACCAGCCGACCAGACGAAAGTAATTGGCTCACCACTCTGCCGATAGGCCAGCACCGTTGACGTGCTGCCGTTATTGGCATTCGCTAGTCCGAGGTTACGCTGCCAGCTATGGAACCACACCGGCCCCATCGCCGTCGCCGATGCTGTCAGCGACTTTGAACGATACGTCCGCGCGAAAAGCATCGGAATCTCGTCGCCGCTGACAAAGTCGGCCTCAGTCAACGTGACCACTCCGCTGCCGGGATACACCGGGTCAGCAACCGGACAACTGGCCTCGGGCTGATCATCCGCCGGTGCGGCACACCACGCGTCGATAAGCGGCAAACTCACGCAGTTGTAGTACTGCATGCCGCCGGGTACGCCAGAGTAAGCGTCCCACCGACAGGTGGGCGAGCCAGGCTTTGCGCCAGTGGCTGCCCACACGGCATTGCAATCGGCGGCGTTTGCGCCGAACGCTATCATGAGCAGGATGAATGCGGCCAGCAGGCGGGCCAAGATCCCGGCCGGACTCTCTTTAATTCTGTTTCTTATCATGGTTGTCCCTATTGGTTGTACTTGGTAAAGCCCAAGCACCCTAAAGGGACAGCGACAAATGAAATATCCGACAACTCCTAAATTACGTCGACCTTGCATCGACTCTGACGCGAGTCGAAAGACACTGACGTAACTCGTAGGAGCTTTGAATTGCAACTGTCAGATGACACCGAGCCACACTACGGAAACGCCTGATCCGGTGTCAGCAGGCGGGATGTCAGTTGAGTGCTGAGTCGCAGGCACAAGAAGAAAACGAAACGACGTTAGACGCATCTAAGAAGAAGCGACCGCTCGCCGCCGCCTTCAACAAATTCCGCTTCACTTCCCCGCCACATAAGCCTTCACAGCCGGCAACCCATCCTTCCCGTCATACGTCTTCACTCCCGCCAGCCACTTGTCCAGCACCGCCGGATTCGTCTTCAGCCATTCGCGCGCGGCCTTGTTCGGATCGGTCTTGTTCATGATCAGCAGCATGACGTGATTCTCGATATCGGTCGTGAACTGCAGATTCGACACCAGCTTCGCGACGTTCGGACAGCGCGCCGAATAATCGCTCGGCGTAACCGTCAGCACTTTCGCCTCGCCGTAGTTCGGCCCAAACACCGCATCGCCGCCGGACAGATAATCGATCTTCATCTGCACGTTCATCGGATGCGGTTCCCAGCCGAGAAACACAATCGGTTTCTTGTCGCGAACCGCGCGGTTCACTTCGACCAGCATGCCCGCCTCGCTCGACTCCACCAGCTTGAACTTGCCGAGTCCATATTGATTAGTGTCGATCATCTTCTTGATCAACGCATTGCCGTCGTTGCCCGGCTCGATCCCGTAGATCTTGCCGTCGAGCTTGTCGTAGTTCTTCGCGATGTCGGCAAACGTCTTGATGCCCGACTGATACGCGTAATCCGGCACCGCCAGCGTGTATTTCGCGCCGGTCAGATTCGGCGTCGGCAACACGCTGAGCTGGCCGGACTTCCTGAACGGGTCGATCATCGGGTCCATGGTCGGCGACCAGTAGCCGAGAAACACGTCGATCTGCTTGTTCTTTACACCGGCGAACGTGATCGGCACCGAGGCGATCGTCTTGGTCGGCTTGTAGCCAAGCCCCTCAAGCACGGTCGCCGCCAGCCCGGTGGTCGCCGCGATATCGGTCCAGCCGACGTCGGCAAATCGCACGGCGCGGCAAGTGGCAGGTTCCGCAGCCAGCACAGACGACACAGACAGCGCGCACAACGACGCAGCCCACAAACGTTTCATGGCGTTCCCTTAGAGTGATTGATATTCGACTGGATTGGATGAAGCGGATTGTTTTACGCCAATCATGACTCGGGTGCTAAGCGGACAAGCGCCGCTCGACGCTTGGCGCGTGCCCGAACTGCGCGCGATACGCCTTGCTGAAATGACACGCCGAATGAAAGCCGCACACGCTCGTCACGCGCGCAATCGACGCATCCGTATTGCGCAGCAACTCACGCGCGCGCCGCAACCGCAGCGTCAGGTAATAGTGCGTGGGCGACACGCTCAGGAACATCTTGAACATGCGCTGCAAATGCCGCTGCGACAGATGCACGAGCCGCGCGAGTTCATCGAGCGATAACGGCTCCTCGATATTCGCTTCCATCAGCCGCACCACCTCGACAAGTTCCGCGCGCGAAAACCCGACCCGCGCGTCGACGGGAATATGCTGGTAATCGGTCGAGCCGCGAATCCGTTCGACGATGAATTGCTCGGACACCTGCGCCGCCACCGCCTGACCCAGCCGCATGCCCACCAGTTTCAGCATCAGGTCGAGCGGCGCGGTGCCGCCGGTGCAGGTCATGCGATCGCGGTCGATCACGAACAGTTCGTCGGCGAATCGCACATGCGGATAGCTCTTGTGCAACGGCGACATGTCTTCCCAGTGCACGGTGCAGCGATAGCCGTCGAGCAGGCCCGCGGCCAGCAAAGCATACGGTCCCGTGCAAATGCCGCCGAGCGGTATGCCCTTTTCCGCGACATCGCGCAGCAGCGCGATCACCGTGTCGTCCACGTAATCGCGCACATGCCAGCCGGCGCAGACGATCAGCACATCCGGCATGCCGGCTTCAGCGAGCGTCGTGGTGGGCTTCACGGTGATGCCGTTGCTCGCTCGCGCCGGCTCGCCGTCCGGCGTGATCACCGACCACCGGTAGTGCTGCGCGCGGCCCACGTAGTTGGCCATGCGCAGCACCTCGACCGCGCTGGTGAACGCGATCATCGAAAAGTTCGGCAGCGTCAGAAAACCGACGTGCGCGAGCCCGGACAGCGGCGAATCGGCCTCGGGCTCGACAGGCGTGAGCGCATCGCGCTTCATAGGCGGCTCAGCCGTGTTGCGCGGCCGGCTCGCGGCGCACTTTCATGACGCTACGCAGGCCCGACAGCAGCGGCGCGCGCGCCGTGCCCGGCGAACGGCCGAAGCTTTCCGTGATGCGGTCCAGAATGATCGCGAGCATCACCACCGAGAGTCCGCTTTCAAAGCCGAGCCCGATGTCGAGCCGCTGAATACTGGCCAGCACGTCGTTGCCGAGACCGCCCGCGCCGACCATCGACGCGATGATCACCATGGAGAGCGCCATCATGATGGTCTGGTTGACGCCGGTCATGATGGACGGCAGCGCATTCGGAAACTGCACCTTGTAGAGCAGTTGCAACGGCGTGCAGCCGAACGCCTGCCCCGCTTCGACGATCTCGCGGTTCACATGCTTGATGCCGAGCGACGTGAGACGCACCGCCGGCGGCATGGCGAAAATCACGGTGGAGAGAATCCCCGGCACGCGGCCGAGGCCGAACAGCATCGCGGCCGGAATCAGGTAGACGAAGGCCGGCATGGTCTGCATCAGGTCGAGCACGGGCCGCACGATCATCTCGACGGTGCGGCTCTTCGCGGTCCAGATGCCGAGCGGCACGCCGAGCAGCAGACTGATCAAGGTGGACGACAAGGTGAGACCGAGCGTGATCACCATCTGATCCCAGAACCCGGTGCCGTAGATCAGCAGCATGGCGAGCAGCGTGAACAGCGCGAAACGCCAGCCCACCCGCCACAGGCCGATGCCCACGAAGAACGCCATCAGCGCCCACATCGGCACTGCTTGCAAGCCGTGTTCGATCACCGCGGCAAAGCTCTCGATCACCTTGCCGATCGAATCGAAAGTTTTTGCGTCGTGGTCGAGCAGGTAGTGAACGCCGTGATCGACCCAGGCGCCAAGTGGAATGACTTCAGACATGGGAACTCCGATGGCGCGTGAGAACGTTCAGCACGTTCGTCTTGTTGACCGAACCACAGTAAGAACCGTCGGCTTCGACGACCGGCAGCGGCGCGCGGCTCGCCACCACGCGTTCGACCACATCGTCGAGCGGCGTGGTGCGGCGGATGCATTCGATCTGGTTGAGCTGCGGCGAGGCGCTGCCCATCGCATCGCGGCACACGAAGCCGCGAATCTTGCGTTCGCTGTCCAGCACGAACGCGTAGTCGGCGCTGCCGTTGAGCGTGGCGGCCACGCTCGACGCGTCGATCTGCGGCGAGTGCTGCATGAGCGGCACGGCGTCGGTTTGCATCAGATCGCCGGCGGTCAGGTAGCGGCTGGTGTCAATGCCTTCGAAGAAGGCGCGCACGTAATCGTCGGCGGGATTGGTGATGATCTGCTGCGGCGTGCCGACTTGCACTACGCGCCCGCCTTCCATGATCGCGATGCGCGTGCCGATGCGCATCGCCTCTTCCAGATCGTGCGACACGAACAGGATGGTGCGTTGCTGTTCGCGTTGCAGATCGAGCAGCACGTTCTGCATTTCCTTGCGCTTGAGCGGATCGAGCGCGGAGAACGCCTCGTCCATGATCATCAGCGACGGATTGACCGCCAGCGCCCGCGCGAGACCCACGCGCTGCTGCATGCCGCCGGACAGTTGCGCGGGCAGCTTCTGCGCGAACGGCGCGAGGCCGACCTGTTCGAGCACGGTCATCGCGCGCTTTTCGCGCTCCTTGCGGCCCACGCCCGCCACTTCGAGCCCGAACGCCGCGTTGGACAGCACGGTGCGCTGCGGCATCAGCGCGAAGGACTGGAACACCATGCTCATGTCCTTGCGGCGCAGCGCCGTCAGCTCGGAGCGCGGCACGCTGGCCACGTCGCGGCCGTCGATCAGCACCTTGCCGGCCGTCGGTTCGACGAGGCGATTGATCAGGCGGATCAGCGTCGACTTGCCCGAGCCGGACAGGCCCATCAGCACGAAGATCTCGCCTTCCTTGACTTCGAAAGATACGTTGTGGACGCCGACAATCTGACCGGTGCGCGCGAACACTTCCTCTTTCGTCGCGCCGCCTGCCAGCATGCCGATCGCCTGTTTCGGGTTGGTGCCGAACACCTTGCACAACCCTTCGACCACGACCTTGGGGGAATTCATTGAATACTCTCCTATGTCGACCGGAGTTAGCGCTTTAGCGCTTACTCCGGTCCCATGCAAAGCTGTCGACCGGAGTTAGCGCTTTAGCGCTTACTCCGGTCCCATGCAAAGCTGTCGACCGGAGTTGGCGCTTTAGCGCTTACTTCGGTCCCATGCAAGATGGTTTCTGCGGTGACAAATGCCCGTCCGCGCTGTGCATACATAGTTGCCAGAAAAAAGTATCGCTAGCCGACTATTTGCGACAACCACATGTGTAAATACGACACCCGCTTTTTGGGCACGCTGGCCAGCGTGGTGCGGAGCCTTGTGGGGCAAGGGTTTGGAGAGTGTCGAGGGGCGCTTTGACGCGTGTCGCGTTAGAGCAAGTGGAGGCGATGCGACGCAGATAAACGCTGCCCGTGGAGGTCTGCAGGCCCTGATGCCGCAACGCAGCAAGCGCATGCACCGCAAACCTGGGCCAAAAACCGCTGTTCCTGCCATTCAACAGCGAGTTGCGCTCGCCAATGGAGCGCTCACGACACCGACACCCCCAGCAATCGCCCCACCCCAAACGTGAACGCAGCCGCGATCAGCCCGATCACGACCTGCCGGAACGCCGAGAACCCCGCACTGCGTCCGTTGAACAGCGACGTGAACACGCCAATCGACGCGAGCGCCAGCATGCTCAGCAGTACGCACTGCACGACCGCGCTATACCCCTGCGTCCACAGAAACGGCATCACCGGAAAAATCGCGCCCACGGAGAACAGGCAGAACGACACGCCCGCCGCCGACCATGGATTGCCGCCCAACTCCGCCGGATCGAGTCCGAGTTCTTCGCGAGTCAGCGTGTCGAGCGCCTTGCCTTTGTCGCGCATCATTTGCGAGGCGACCCGTTTGGCCTCGCCCGCGTCGAGACCTTTGGCGCGATAGATCAGCGCAAGTTCGTGCTCTTCGGCTTCCGGCGATTCTTCGAGCTCCTGCGCCTCTTTCGCGATCTGCGTGCTGGCCAGTTCGCGCGCATTGGTCACCGAGAGCCATTCGCCGAGCGCCATCGAACACGCGCCGGCGATGAGCCCCGCCAGTCCCGTCAACAGAATCGCCTTGTTGCCGGTTCCCGCGCCGGCCACGCCCATGATCAGGCAGAAGTTCGAAACGAGGCCGTCGTTGGCGCCGAGCACGGCGGCGCGCAAGTCGTTGCCCGCTCCCGCGCCCTTGTGCCACGACTCGGCCGCGGTAATTCGCGCGCCCGGCGACAGGCTCGCATCGCCGCCGCCATGAGCGAGCGCCTGCACCATCGCCGCGTGATGATGTTCGTCGGCCGACATGCGGCCCGCGTCCGGCTGCCCCTGGTATTTGTTGCGATCGGCGTATTCCGCGGCCGCCAGCGTGGGCAGCACGAAGCCCGCGCCGAACATGCGGACCAGGCCTTTCATCAAACGTGTTTTGACGGCCTGGCCGGTGCCCTTCGGATCGAGCCCGTTGGCCCTCAGCTTGTCGGCCCAGACTTGCGCATGATCGCGCTCGGAGCTCGCGAGGTCGCTGTAGACCTGCTTGCGTGTGCCGTCTTTCTCGACTTTCGCGAGCGTTTCGTACAGCGCGGCGCTGTGCAGTTCATCGGAGAGATTGGCTTTGTATCGTTTGACTTCGCGTCTGGATGCCATGGTGCTGTGCCCGCCTATCGAGTCCACAGCATCGAAGCGTAATCGATTCAGATACGCAAAAGGTCAAAGCCCTAAAGCGCGTCGTGAGCGAGAACCACTACGCTTCTCATCACCATTCGAGCGGGCTGGATCACTGCGCCGCGTGCGCGGCCCGATACCCGCGCCGACCGACCGCCAATGTGAGCAACGCCGAAACCGCGAGACTCGCCGCCACCACGTAGAGCCCGGCGGCATACCCGCCCGTCACGCTTTTGAGCCAGCCGATCGCGAACGGTCCGACGAAGCCGCCCAGATTGCCGATCGAGTTGATCATGGCGATGCCGGCAGCCGCCCCCGCGCCCGAGAGAAACGTGCTCGGCATTGCCCACAGCGGCGCCTTTGCCGCGCTGATGCCGACGTTCACCACGACCAGCGCCAGCACGACGCCCACCGCCGTATCCGCGAGGCCGGCCCAGCCGAGCCCGATGGCGGCCGCCACGCAAGGAATCACCACATGCCAGGTGCGCTCGCCGCGGCGGTCCGAATGACGCGCCCACACCACCATGCCGAGCACCGCCAGCACGCTCGGAATCGCATTCAATGCGCCTGTGCCGAGCGCGCTGAAGCCGAACTGGCGAATGATGAGCGGCGCCCACAAGCCGAGCGTGTAGAGTCCCGCGGAGGTGCCGAAATAGATCATCGACATGATCCATACGCGCGAGTCGCGCAGTGCGGCGAGCGCACCGGCGGCATGGCCCGCCTGCGATTCGCGTCCCATCCGTTCTTCGCGCAAGGTGGCGATGAGCCACGCTTTTTCATCGGCGGCAAGCCATTTGGCTTTGTCCGGGGAATCGGTGAGCGCTTTCAATACCACGAAGCCGAGCAGCACGGCGGGAATCGCTTCGATGATGAAAAGCCATTGCCAGTCCTTCAGGCCGAACAACGCGGGCATCTGCATGATCGCGCCGGAAATCGGCGAGCCGATGGCCGTCGAGAGCGGCGCGGCCGCCATGAACGCGGCGGCGGCGACGGCGCGCTGGCGGGCGGGAAACCACTGGCTCAGATACAGGATGATGCCGGGGAAAAATCCGGCTTCGGCCACGCCGAGCAGAAAACGCAGCGTATAGAACGAAGTCGGCCCCGCCACGAAGGCCGAGGCCGCCGATACCAGCCCCCACGTCACCATGACGCGTGCGATCCAGATGCGCGCGCCGACCTTGTTGAGGATGAGATTCGACGGCACCTCGAACAGAAAATAGCCGAGGAAGAAAATGCCGCCGCCGAGCCCGAACATGGTCGGCGTGAGGCCGAGATCCTTGTTCATGGTGATAGCCGCAAAGCCGACGTTCACCCGGTCGAGAAAGCTGACAAAGTAAAGCAGCATCACAAAAGGCAGGATGCGCCAGGTCAGCTTGCGTACCACTCGGGCCTGCAGTTCATTGTTCATACCTGTCTCCACTCAATCTCTGCGCGATGCAGTGAGATCGCCCGTGACGGGTTCGTCCGGGCGTTATGGTTTTGTGTGACTTTTTGCGCGTGGCGGCTTCAGGCGGCCTTGACGCTCGCCGCCGGTTCCACCGGTACAGAGGTAGACGCATTGATCGGCGACTCCGCCTCCAGGATCGCGCACACGGCATCGGTCACCTGCACGGTCGTGGCCGTGCCGCCCAGGTCGCCCGTATGCAGCGACGGGTCCGCCGTGACGCGTTCGATTGCCGCCATCAACTGCCGCGCGGCGGCGTGCTCGCCGAGATGCTCCAGCATCATCACCACCGACCAGAAGGTGCCGACCGGATTCGCGAGGCCCTTGCCCATGATGTCGAATGCGGAACCGTGAATCGGCTCGAACATGGACGGATAGCGGCGCTCGGGGTCGAGATTCGCGGTCGGCGCGATGCCGAGGCTGCCGGCCAGCGCCGCGGCCAGATCGCTGAGAATGTCCGCGTGCAGGTTGGTGGCGACGATCGTGTCGAGCGTGGCCGGCCGGTTGACCATGCGCGCGGTGGCGGCGTCGACGAGTTCCTTGTCCCAGCGCACGTCCGGAAATTCCTTCGAGACCTGCACGGCGATTTCGTCCCACATGACCATGGCGTGACGTTGCGCGTTGCTCTTGGTGATCACCGTCAACAGCTTGCGGGGCCGCGATTGCGCGAGCCGGAACGCGAAACGCAGAATGCGTTCGACGCCCGCGCGGGTCATCATCGAGACATCGGTGGCGACTTCGATCGGGTGGCCCTGATGCGCGCGGCCGCCCACACCGGCATATTCGCCTTCCGAGTTCTCCCGCACGATCACCCAGTCAAGATCCTTCGGCCCGCAGCGCTTCAAC
Organism: Paraburkholderia sp. BL27I4N3; assembly: GCF_003386115.1. Lineage (NCBI taxonomy): Bacteria > Pseudomonadati > Pseudomonadota > Betaproteobacteria > Burkholderiales > Burkholderiaceae > Paraburkholderia > Paraburkholderia sp. BL27I4N3. The sequence goes on from NZ_QREJ01000001.1 coordinate 5,133,583, forward strand.
GGCGCGTCGATGCCGGGCAGGATGCGCGTGGGGCGCACGTTCGCGTACTGATCGAAGCCCTGGCAGATTTTCAGGCGCAAACCCCACAGCGTCACGTGATCGGGAATATCCGGGTCGCCCGCCGAGCCGAACAGAATCGCGTCCTTGTGACGAATCGCATCGAGACCGTCGGCCGGCATCATCACGCCATGCTCGCGGTAGTAGTCGCCGCCCCAGTCGAAATTCTCGAAGTCGAAACCGAAGGCGTCGCTGCGCGCGGCGATGGCTTCCAGAACGCGCCGGCCGGCCGGTACGACTTCCTTGCCGATGCCGTCGCCGGGAATGGTTGCGATGCGGTAGGTCTTCATTGGGCGTCTCCATGATGTTGAAAGCATGGAGTGCATCGTAGAACGGCCACTGCCGGGAAAAACGCTGCTAGACTCAAAGCATCCTTAACTTCAGGTTAACAATAGGCCGCTTCATGTCCTCGTCGATCCAGCCGGATGATCTCGCCTTCTTCTCCACGCTCGCCGCAAGCGGCAGTCTTACGGCGGCGGCGCGGGAACTCGGACTGAGCACGGCGGCCGTCAGCAAGCATCTGGCGCAAATGGAATCCCGGGCGGCCGTCTCGCTCGTCAATCGCACGACACGGCGTATGAGCCTCACGCCGGAGGGCGAGCTGTATCTCACGCGCGCGCGGCGCATTCTGAGCGAGATGGACGACCTCGCCCAGTTGCTCGGCGGCTCGCAGGCGGCGCCGAAAGGCCTGCTGCGCGTGAATGCGACGCTCGGTTTCGGACGCAGCCACGTGGCTCCGCTGATCTCGCGGTTCGTGCGGCGCTTTCCCGACGTGGATGTGCAGCTGCAGCTTTCGGTCGATCCGCCGCCGCTCAGCGACGACGCCTTCGACGTGTGCGTGCGTTTCGGCGAGCCGCCGGATACCCGCGTGATCGCGCGCCGGGTCGCGTCGAACCGGCGGCTGCTGTGCGCCTCGCCGCGCTATCTTGCCGAGCGGCGGGCGCCGCGCGGTCCGGCGGAGTTGGCGCAGCACAATTGCATCGGCATTCGCCAGGGCGGCGACGCTTACGGCGTCTGGCGTCTGACCAGCGGACGCGGCGCCACGGAAAAGACCGAAACGGTCCGTGTGCGCGGCAACCTGACCACCAACGACGGCGAAATCGCGGTGAAATGGGCGCTGGACGGCCAAGGAATTCTGATGCGCGCCGAATGGGATATTGCGGAGTATCTCGCCGATGGCCGGCTCGTCCAGGTCTTGCCCGACTACCGCACCCCCGGTGCGGATATCTACGCAGTGTACCCGCAGCAGTTACAGATGACGGCGCGGGTCAAGGCGTTCGTCGACATGCTGGTCGAGACGCTCGGCGCGCGTTGAGTGGGTCTTAAGCGGGTCGCTGAGTAGATGCGGCTGAAGCGGGTTGAGTCGCGTCGCCTGACTCGCGCACGCGATCCTTACCGGCAGCCGCGCGACGTTCAGTCTCGCCGCGCGGCTGCCTGGGCGATTACTGGCTCGCGCCTGTTCCGACGCCGGCCTTCTTCTGCGCTTTCTGCAGTTTGTCCGGATAGTTCGGGTCGTTCTGAGCAGGCTGATAGCCTGCGTCTTCGAGCTTCTTCAACTCGGCGTTCTTCTTGGCGCGGGCTTGCTTGCGCGCCTCTTTACGCTCCGCTTTGGTGGGTTTCGCACTGCTCGCCGCGGCGGGCGCGGCCGACATGGCAGCGTCGCTGGCGCCTTGAGCCGCGGCGAGCGGAATGGTGCCGGCGACCATGGCGGTGACGGCGAGGCCGAGCATGATCTGTTTAATGGCGAAGCTCTTCATCTTCAATTCCCCTCTCTCAAGTTGGCAAAAGCATTCAAGCGCATCCAGGCTTGTCTGTGAGTCTTCTGTGCACCACCGCGAGCCGTGCACGACACTCAGTCCCGACTCGCGCTCAAAGCTTACAGGCAAACCGTCAAAAGAGTCATTTCAGCGCCGCGAGCGGGTGTTGCGAGCGGGTGTTGCATCACGCAGACGAATCTCACGAGCCAGCCACGCGCGCCGCATCCTCTTCCTGTAATTTGCGCCACAAGATCTTGCCGCTACCGGACTTCGGCAGTGACGCCACGAACTCGACGATGCGCGGAGCCTTATAGGCGGCCATCTGCTCATGCGCCCAGTCGATGATCTCCTGCGCAGTAATTGTGCCCGCATGCGCCGCGTCGGGCACTACCAGCGCCTTCACGGTCTCGCCTCGCTTCTCGTCCTTCACGCCGATCACGCAGACCTCGTGAATCGCCGGATGCCGGTACATCAGCGCCTCGACTTCAGCCGGCCACACCTTATAACCGGACGCGTTGATCATACGTTTGAGACGGTCGGTCATGAAGAAATAACCGTCTTCGTCGATATGGCCGAGATCGCCGGTTCGCAGAAACCGCTTGCCGTCGAGTTCGATGAACACTTCCGCCGTCGCCTTCGGATTGCCCCAGTAGCCCTGCATGACTTGCGGCGCATGAGTGACGATCTCGCCGGTCTCGCCTTGCGGCAGTTCCTCCAGCGAGACCGGATCGATCACGCGCGAGTCCACGTCGAACACGGGAATGCCCAGGCACTGCGGCTTCGGACGATGCGGCGGATTGATGTGCGTGCCGGCAATGGTCTCCGTCATGCCGTAGCCTTCGACATAGTCGAGTCCGGTCAGCGCCTTCAGCTTGCGGGCAATCGCGTCCGGCATTGCCGCGCCGCCGCCGCGCGTGCCGGTGAGACTCGACAGATCGTATTCGTCGAGCTTCGGGTTCGAGAGGAAATCGACCATCATCGTCGAGATGGACTGCCATGCGGTGACGCGATATTTCTGCATGCATAGCGCGGCGGCCTCGCGATCCCAGCGCGGCAACAGCACGATGGTCGTGCCGGAAAAGACCGCGCTGTTCATGCCGCCTTGCATGCCGGTCACGTGAAACAGCGGCAGGACCGATAGATAAACGCCGTCCGGCGGCGACGAGAACCAGACGCAGCCGCCGAGCGCCGTGCTCATCACGCTGCGGTGCGTGTGCATGCAGCCTTTGGGCTTGCCGGTGGTGCCCGACGTGTAAGGCATGACGCACAGATCGTCGGGACCGGTCGTGAGCGGCCCCGGCTCGATATGTCGATCGATCACTTCTTGCCATGAGGTGACGCCGGGAAGATCGAATGTCTTGCGCGGCGCGGCGACGAATTCAGGCACGGGAATCGGCGAGGTTTTCTTCAGATAATCGCTATACGTCGCGACGATTGCGTGCTCGATGCCCTTTCCAGGTCCGCTGCCGATCAGCGGCTCGACGTTCGCGAACAGGCATTGCGGCGCGATGATCGTGGTTGCGCCGCTGTCCTCGACGTAGTGCGCCAGTTCGGCGGTCATGTTCATCGGATTGACCGGCACCACCACCGCGTTCGCCCGCAGGATGCCGTAGTAAGCGATGATCCATTGCGGACTGTTTTGCATGTACAGCAGCACGCGGTCGCCGGCCTTGACCTGACACGCCTGTTGCAGAAAACCCGCGATCCGTTCGGCTTCGTCCTTGAATTCGGCGAACGTGATGGGCGTGTCGTAGAAGATGATGAACGGCTTGTGGGGATAGCGCGCCGCCGAGACTTCGGCGTTATAGAAGAGATTGGTCTCGGGCAGCGTCAAGTGCAGTGGCAGTTGCGGCGGCCAATGCGGGTGATGGCGTTGGTTCATCAGCGTCTCCAGCTTTTTACTGTCGGTGCGCGTCGGTTTGCTGCCGCGCGCTTTCGTTCACATCGCCGCGTTGGACCCGCGCCGTGCTCAGACGATGATCGCGCCGCCGTCCACTGCGAACTCCTGGCCGGTGACGTGGCGCGACGCTTCGCTCGCGAGAAACACGATCGGACCTTTGAGATCTTCTTCGCCACCCAGACGCTGCAATGGCGTATGCGAGACGATCGTTTCTCCGAGCTTATCGAGCAAACCCGCCGTCATCTTCGAAGGAAAAAATCCCGGGCAGATTGCATTGACGTTGATGTTGTACTTGCCCCACTCCGCGGCGAGCGCCCGCGTGAAATTGATCGCGGCCGCCTTGGAAGTGTTGTACGCAATCGTGTTCATGCCCGGCGGGGAACCCTTCAAGCCCGCCACCGAAGCGATATTGACGATCTTGCCGGCGCGCCGCGGGATCATGCTGCGCTTGCCGACTTCGCGAGCGAGAAAGAACGGTGCGTTGACGTTCAGGTTCATGACCTTGTGCCACGCTTCGTCGGGATAGTCTTCGGCGGGTGCGCCCCATGTCGCGCCCGCATTGTTGACGAGAATGTCGATGCGGCCGTGCAGGCCCAGCACTTCATCCACGAGACCGGGGATGCCTTCGAAGCGCTGCAGGTCGTTGACCACCGTTTGCACTTCGATACCGAGTTGTTGCAGATGCGTTTTCGCTTCGGCAAGTTCGTCGGCCTTGCGCGCGGTGATGGCGACGCGGCAGCCCATTTCGCCGAGCGCCTCCGCCATTTGCAGACCGAGGCCGCGCGAGCCGCCGGTAATGAGTGCAACCTTGCCGTCCAGTTGAAACAGGTCCTTCACAGACATTGTGTCGCTCCTCCAGATTTGTTCTGCCATGCAGATCGGCATGCCGTGTTTTGCGCCCATCATACGTGCCGAAATTCGGCCTGTAAATAAAAGCACGGTCATTCACTTTGAAGGTAGACTTGCACGCATCACCGCGTGGCGAAGCATCGGGAATTACCCGGATAGCGTGCTTTCCAGCTCGCGCCGAGCCGACATGTTCGCGGGCGTTTTATGCTTGCGTTGCGTCGCTGTTCCGCATAGCGGCTTACTTTTCTCAGGTCTTCTCTCATGCAAGATGCGCTGATCATCAACTCACGCGATCTCGAGTTTCAGTTGTTCGAAGTGCTCGAAGCGCAGACGCTCACACGCCGCGCGCGTCACGCCGATCACAGCCGCGAGACCTTCAACGCCGCGCTCGATACCGCGCATACGGTCGCCGTGGAAAAGTTCGCGACGCACAACCGTCTCTCGGACGAACACGAGCCGCAGTTCGACGGTGAACGCGTCACCCTGCCCGCCGAGGTGAAGGACGCGCTCGACGCCATGCGCGCCACCGGCTTTCTCGCCGCGGGCAAGGACTACGAATGGGGCGGCATGCAGTTGCCGTCGGTGATTTCGTTTGCGTGCCTGTCGCTCTTCAAGAGTGCGAACATTGCCACCGCGTCGTACGCCATGCTGACCACGGCGAATGCGAACGTGATCGAACGTTTCGGCAGCGAAACGCAGAAGCGCAAGTATCTGCAAGCGCTCTTCGAAGGGCGCGCGTTCGGCACCATGGCGTTGACCGAACCGCAAGCAGGTTCGAGCCTCTCCGATCTCGTCACGAGCGCCACGCCCAACGCGGACGGCACCTATTCGATTCGCGGCAACAAGATTTTCATTTCAGGCGGCGACCACGAGTTGAGCGAGAACATCGTGCATCTGGTGCTGGCGCGCATTTCCGGCGGGCCGCCGGGCGTCAAAGGCATTTCGCTCTTCACCGTGCCGAAGTTCCATGTCAACCAGGACGGCAGCCTCGGCGCGCGCAACGACGTCGCCCTCGCGGGACTGATTCACAAGATGGGCTGGCGCGGCACGACGTCGACCATGCTCTCGTTCGGCGAGCACGGCGAGTGCATCGGTGAACTGGTGGGCGAGCCGCATCACGGCCTCGCGTATATGTTCCATATGATGAACGAGGCGCGCATCGGCGTCGGTCTCGGCGCGGTCATGCTCGGCTACCGCGGCTATCTCGCGTCGCTCGATTACGCGCGCGAACGGCCGCAAGGACGCCGCCCCGACAACAAGAATCCGCTCGACCCGCAGTTGCCGCTGATCGAACACGCCGACGTGCGCCGCATGCTGCTCGCACAAAAAGCCTACGTGGAAGGCGCGTATGCGTTGTGCCTGTACGCGGCGCGTCTCGTCGACGAACAGAACACCGGCGAGAGCGACACCGCGCGCGCCGAAGCGGGCCTGCTGCTCGATCTGCTCACGCCGGTGGTGAAATCGTGGCCGTCCCAATGGTGTCTCGAAGCGAATAGTCTCGCGATCCAGATTCACGGCGGCTATGGCTACACGCGTGAATATCCGGTCGAGCAGTTCTATCGCGACAACCGGCTGAACATGATTCACGAAGGCACGCACGGCATTCAGGCCATCGATCTGCTCGGCCGCAAGGTAACGATGAAACAGGGCGCGGCGCTCGAACAACTGGCCCGCGAAATCCAGCAGACGATTGACACGTCGCGAGAACACCCGGCATTGCATGCGCATGCCGATGCGCTCGGCGACGCATGGACCGATCTGACCGCCACAGTCGAGGCGTTGCTGCCCGCGCTGAGCCATGAAAGCGAACGCGCGCTCGCCAATGCGAATGCGTTTCTCGAAGCCTTCGGTCATATCGTGATTGCGTGGACATGGTTGCGTCAGGCCAATGTGGCAAGCGCCGCGCTAGCTGCTTCGCATAGCGAAGCAGACGCGGACTTCTATCGCGGCAAGCTGCATGCGTGCCAGTGGTTCTTCCGCTGGGAACTGCCGCGCGTCGCGTTGATGCTTGCCACGTTGCGCACCCTTGACGACACCACGCTCGGCATGGCGCCGCAATGGTTCTAGGCGTCGCCGCGTGGGCGCGCATTGACGCGCCCTGACAAAATCGGCAACCCGATATATGGAACATCGTCGTCACGCATGCGCAACACAAGCCGTCGCCATGATTGCCGGAATGGCCGCCAATGCGGCGCTCCGGGCAGTTTTTCCAGCATGAGCGCTTCGGCTGGAGTATTGTTTAAGCGCGCCGGGAGCGTCGCGGCATCACTCTTCTACAAGACAGGGTGCTCCTCGTGAGCGAGAACGGCTCGCAAGCGCGTGGTTTTTTGCATGCAACGTAGCGACATCAACTTTTCGAGGATGGAGAAAACGTGAAAACAGTCAATCTTTTGAAGGCGCTCGGCATCGCATTGTGTTTGGCAACGACGGCCAGTGCCTATGCGCAGGCGAGCGACGCCATGGCGTCCGGCGAGATGGCGGCGCCCAGTGCCAAAACGGTCAAGAAGGCGGACCGCGCGCTGGGTCTGCAAGTGCGCAAGGCTCTAGCAAAGGCGCAGGGTTTTGACGTGTCGAACGTGTTCGTTCGGGCCCGTGGCGGAGCGGTGACGATCACCGGCTCAGTGCCCGCCGGCGCGCAGATTCCGCAGGCAGAGGAAGTGGCGAAAGGCGTGGCCGGCGTGAAGTCGGTGAGCAACAAGCTCACGATCGGCACCCAAGGCGGCGGAGGTTAAGCCCGCTTTCACCCGATGAGCTGCCGGTGACCGCAGGCAACGCCGCTCGTCGCTCCATGCGAGCGTGAGGCGTTGCCTGTCGTCCTGGTATCTGAAACGTTGATGAAGCACTCATTAAGCGCTCATTGAAACCTGCGTGGAAGCGCCTAGCGTCGAACGAGACCGACCACGTAACGGCACACCTCCAGGCTTGCGTTGAAGAACTCGCATTCGACCGGCGCGCCGAGTTGCAGACAATCCCCCGCTTCCAGCCGATAGACCTGCTGGCCTTCCCGGAAGGTCAATACCCCGAGCGTCACCCAGATCTGCTGATGCTGGAACACGAACGCGTCCGGCGGGTAAGGCACTTTCACGCCCGGCGGCAACTCGATCTCCAGTAATTCCAGCACGCCGCCCGTGGGTGGCGAGATGCGCCGGCGCGTGTAGCCGGTTTCCGGGTCTTGCCACACCGCTTGCCGCGCATGCCGCACGAGCCGTTCGCCAGTCTGCTCGGCGAGCGCCAGCAGAGTCGACAAGGTCAGGCCAAATGCGCCTGACAGACGCCCGAGCACCGTCGCCGTGGGACTCGCCTCACCTCGTTCGATCTTGCTGATCATCGCCTTCGACACCCCCGAGCGCTCCGCCAGTTCGCTCAGCGACCAGTTGCGCGCCTCGCGCTCGGCCTTCACGCGCAAGGAGATCGCCTGGGTCAGATCGATGGCAGTGGAATCGGACATGGAAAGATGGACGCGTTGGAGAGTGGAAAATTGGCACCGCAAATTATATCGAGGCGATAAGGCCACCGACGTTGATGTCCGCGCTCGCCTCGCCGCTCATTAAAGGCCGAAAGCAATGTCTTGCATAGTGATTTTTTGTCCACTATATTAAACGAACGATAGCGATAACAACCCGCACGGGCGCGCGGCTCGAACGTCAGCCGTCAACATTCGTCCACCCAGCCGGAAGACACCATGCCGAAGGAAATCGTTCTCAACGCTTTTGACATGAACTGCGTCGGCCACATCCAGCAAGGCATGTGGACCCATCCGCGCGATCAGTCCGCGCGCTATGCGGATCTGCAGTACTGGACCGACTACGCCCGCACGCTCGAGGCGGGCCTGTTCGACGGCATTTTTTTCGCCGATGTTGCCGGCGTCTACGACGTCTACGGCGGCAACCCCGACGCCGCGATTCGCGGCGCCGTGCAGGTGCCGGTGAACGACCCGACGCTGCTGATTCCCGCCATGGCCGCCGTGACGCGCCATCTGTCGTTCGGTGTCACGTCCAATCTCACGGTCGAGCAGCCTTATCTGTTCGCGCGGCGCATGTCCACGCTCGATCATCTGACGCGCGGCCGGGTCGGCTGGAACATCGTCACCGGCTATCTGGACAGCGCGTCGCGCGCGATCGGCCTGACCGGCCAGATGGCGCACGACGATCGCTACGACCTCGCCGACGAGTACATGGAACTGGTCTACAAGCTGTGGGAATGCAGTTGGGAAGACGGCGCGGTGTTGCGCGACAAGGTCCAGGGCGTGTATGCGGACGCGTCGAAAGTCCATGTGATCCATCATCACGGCAAGCAGTATCGGGTGGACGCCATGCATTTGAGCGAGCCGTCGCCGCAGCGTACGCCGGTGCTGTATCAGGCGGGGTCGTCGGCGCGCGGCAAGCGGTTCGCCGCGGCGCACGCGGAGTGCGTGTTCGTCAACGGCCAGGCGAGGCCGGCCGTGCGGGCGATCGTCGACGATATTCGAGCGCACGCGGTTGCAGGCGGCCGCAAAGCCGACGACATCAAGGTGCTGCTCGGGCAAACCGTCATCACCGGACGCACGGACAGCGAGGCGCAGGAGAAGTACGCGGAGTACCGGCGTTACGTCAGCTCCGAGGCGGCGCTGGCGCACGCGGCGGCGTCGCTCGGGATCGACTTCGCGCGCTACGACCTCGACGAGCCGATCGAAACCGGCAAGAGCCAGGCCATCGTGTCGAACGTCGAAGCCATGACGCGCGCGGCGGGTCCGCAGTGGACCAAACGCAAGCTGCTCGAACAGATGGTGCTGGGCAGCCGCCAGGCGCCGCTCGTCGGCTCGGGCGAACGGGTAGCGAACGAACTGATCGCGTGGACCGAAGAAGCCGGCGTGGATGGTTTTAATCTATCGCGTACGGTCGCACCGGAATGCTTCGAGGATTTCATCGCACACGTCGTGCCGATTCTGCAGGAACGCGGCGCTTACAAGCGAGCGTATCGTGAGGGCACCTTGCGGGAGAAACTCTTCGGGCATGCACGCCTGCCTGCCAACCACACGGCGGCGAAGTTCCGTTCGCCGACTTGTGCCGCTGCGCCGGTTCCTGGCAATGCGTAGCAATCACGCCATCATGCACGCCTTCACTTCGTGCCGTCCGCGCTGCCAGGCGGCGGCACGGCAATTCTTTCACGGAGGCTCACATGCTTGACAGGGGCACCTTCCGCGACGCGATGGCCGGCCTCGGCGCCGCCGTCAACGTCATCACGAGCGACGGCGCGGCGGGTCTGGCCGGCTGCACCGCATCCGCGGTGTGCGGTGTGACCGACGAACCGCCCACGCTGCTCGTCTGCATCAATCGCAGCAGCCGCAATAATGCGGCATTCCGCGCCAACGGCAAGCTCTGCGTCAACGTGCTGAGCGCCGAGCAGCAGACGCTTGCCGCGCACTTCGCCACCAGCACGCTGCCGATAGCGGAACGCTTCGCCGCCGCTCAATGGGACACCCTCGCGACGGGCGCACCCGTCCTGCATGGCGCGCTCGCATCGCTCGACTGCGAGATCGAATCGGTCACCGAAGTCGGCACGCACACGGTGTTCTTCTGCGCGGTGAAAGCCGCGCATACGCAAGTCGAAGGCGACGCGCTGATCTATTACGGCCGCCGCTATCACCGGGTCGGCGCGCGCTCCGTGCATGCGACGCATGCGGCCGAAGCCAGCGGCGCGCTCACTGCCGAATCGGCCGGCTAACCCGACAGGCGCGAAAGGCACGAAAGGCAAGCATGAAAGAAGCCTCGGCAAGCCCGCATCGACCGAGCCGCGCGACGGCCGGCAAGACGCGTTCGCTCGTTATTCTGCTGCTCTGCCAGGTGGGCGCGATGAGCGTGTGGTTTTCATCGTCGGCGGTCGTGGCGATCGTCAGGCAGGCCGAGAGTCTGTCTGCCTTGCAAGCGACCTTGCTCACCAGTGCCGTGCAGGCCGGCTTCGTGGCCGGCACAGTCACCAGCGCCATGCTCTCGCTTGCCGACCGCTTCGATCCTCGGCGGCTTTTCATGATCAGCGCGTTGACGGCGGGCGCGGCCACCGCGTGTCTCGTGTTCCTCGCGCCGGCGAGTCCGCTCGCCATCCTGCTGCGGCTGCTGACCGGCATCTGCATGGCGGGCGTTTATCCGGTCGGCATGCGGCTCGCGGCGACCTGGGCGAAGGGCGATCTCGGTTTGTTGATCGGCCTGCTGGTCGGCGCGCTGACCTTCGGCTCGGCGAGCCCGCATCTGCTGGCGGCGCTCGGCGGTTCGAACTGGCGCGCGATCTACGGCATCTCGGCGTGCTGCGCGCTGCTCGCGGGCGTGGCGATTCTGCTGTGCGGCGTCGGACCGAATATGGCGCGCGCGACGCGCATCGAATGGTCCGCGCTGGCCGGCGCCTGGCGCAACCCCGCGCTGCGACTCGCGAACCTCGGTTATCTCGGCCACATGTGGGAGTTGTACGCGATGTGGGCGTGGCTCGCCGTATTCCTCCAAGCGAGCTTTGCGGCAGCCGGCCTGCAAGAGCCGCGCGCGGCGGCCGAATGGCTGACCTTCGGCGCGGTCGCCGCGGGCGCGCTCGGCGCGTGGCTCGGCGGCGTGCTGGCGGACCGGCTCGGCCGCACCACGGTAACGATCGGCGCGATGGCCGTAAGCGGCGCGTGCGCCGCGCTGATGGGCTGGCTGCTCGGCGCGCCGGTCTGGCTGGTCGGCTGCGTGGCGCTGTGCTGGGGAGTCTCCGTGATCGCCGATTCCGCGCAGTTCTCGGCGAGCATTGCGGAGCTCGCCGAGCCCGCGTCGATTGGCACGTTATTGACCGCGCAGACCTGCGCGGGCTTTCTGCTGACGTTGGTGAGCATTCATCTGGTGCCGGACATCGTCGCGTTGGCGGGTTGGCGCGGCGCCTTCGGCATGCTTGCGGTCGGGCCGCTGCTCGGCTGTATCGCGATGGCGCGTTTGCGGCGTCTGCCGGATGCGCGACGGCTTGCGGGTGGGCGGCGTTAGCGCCTTGGGCCGCTTAGGCTCACACCCGTTCGCTACCGCTACGCGCGCACGATGCCGCTCAACGGCCGACCCGCCGGCGTCGGGCCAAACAGCGCGCTCGCGGTGCGCTGCGGATCGAGCCCGAGACTTTCGCTCGCGGTGCCGGCGATCAATGCATCGAGCGAGGTGGTCGGCTTGAGATCGCGCGCTTCGTACAGATTGTGCGGCGCGAGACCGGGCCAGTCGGCGATCACGCGTCCGCCCTGCACCGAGCCGCCGAGCACCATCGCCACCGATCCCGTGCCGTGATCCGTACCACCCGTGCCGTTGGCGGCGGCGGTTCTGCCGAACTCCGTCGCGACCAGCACCGTGGTCTTGCTCCACAGCGGGCCCATGCCGTCGCGCAACGACGCGAGCATCGTGTCGAGCGCCTTCAACTGATTGGCGAGGCGCGCGTTCTGCGCGCTGTGCGTGTCCCAGCCGCCGGTCTCGATCATCGCGATCCGTGGCCCGTTCTCGCGCGACAGGAAACCCGCGGCGAGCTTGCCGAGACTCGCCGGATCCTGGCGCGCGCCGGCGTCGCCCGCAAGGCCGCGCGCGGTCATCGCCGACTCCCACAGCGGACGCAACTGCGCGTCCTGATCGTAGAGTTGCGAGACGCGCGTGAGCAGATCGTCGGGGGCTTGTGGCAGCGCCGACGGCGCATACGACGTCACCGCCGCCGGGCCGCGCAACGCCATCGGCACGGTCGGCGCGAACGCGATCGCGTTCTCACGCGTGGCCGGCAATTGTGCGACGAGCCGGTTCAGCCAGCCGTCCTTCATCTGATACGGCGATGTGCCGCCGGTCTCGAGCACGTTCTGCCCGTCGAAGTGCGAACGGTCGCGATACGGCGACGCCACCGCGTGCACGAACAGCGCCTGATGGTTCGCATACATCGCCGCGGTCTGGACCATCGCGGGATGCAGCGCAAAGGTGCCGTCCAGGCGCGGCGCGTTCGACGTGTCGATGGCAAGCGCACCGCGCAATGTGGCGTAGGCCGGTTCGGCGTACGGCACGACGATGTTCAAACCGTCGGCGGCGCCGCGCTGGATCACGAACACGAAACGGCTCTCGGTGGCGACGCTGGCAAACGCGATCCGCGGCGACACGAGCATCGCGCCCGCGCCGGCAGCGGCGACGCTCAGAAACTTGCGGCGTGACAGCATGGCATTCATCTCCGTTGAAAATCCGGCGAGACCAGCAATAAAGCGATCGCCGTCGACGCGCTTTCGGCACGCGATACCGCCGTGGCCGTCGGCACACTGAGCGAACCGGCGAGCAGGGTCTGGCCGAGCGAGCGCGCATCGAGCCGGTCGCCCACTCGCGACGCAAAACGCTGCGCCACTTCGACCCGGCGCACGAGCGCGTCGGGCGCGGCCCAACTCGCGGCGATGTCGTCGTAACCGGCGGGCGAGCCCGGACGCCATACCGGCTGGCCGAGCTGCGTGAGAATGGGCGCCGTCTGCATCTTGCCGAGGTCCTGCCAGCCGAGTCCGCGCATCGAGGAAATGGTCCACTCCCAAGGCGTTTTGAATTTCACGGCCGTGGGCGACCACGCTTGCGGCATGTCGATCAACGCGCGGTAGACGGTTGGCAGATCGCCGCCGCTGCGCTCGAATGCGCTGGCCAGATGTCCGCTCACGCCGGGCGGCGGATTATCGGCGACGAAATGACGGGCCAGCTTGCCGCCGATATGCTTCGCGGTCGCGGGTGCGCTCGCGAGGTCGTGCAGGATCGCGAGCGCCTGTTCCTCTCCGGGTTGATCGTAGCGGCGGCCCATGATGGTCCGCGAACCGGGTTCGTGCAGCGCGGCGCGAAACACGAAGCTGCCCGGCGCCGCGTTCTGTTGCATGGCCAGCCGGCCCGCGTTGCCGGGGTTGGCGGGATTACCCGCGACGTTCCAGCCGGTCAGCGCGCGGGCGAATTCGGTGACGTCGTCCTGGCTGTAGCCGCTGCGCACGCCGAGCGTGTGCAACTCCATGATTTCGCGCGCGAGGTTTTCGTTCAGACCGCGTTTGCGCTCGGGATTGCGCTGCGCGGCGCGCATGGCCGCCATGCTGTCCGGCCCGACTGAACGCGTCTGATCGAGAAACACCTGCATGGCCGGATGACGTTCGACGGCCACCAGCATGTCTTCGAAGCGGCCTAGCACATGCGGGCGAATCGCTTCGGCCTCGAACGAACCGGCCAGCGCCGCGACGCCGGGCTTTTCGGTGGAGACCGCGAAGTGGTTGGACCAGAAATGCACCAGCCGCTCGACGAACGGCGTCTGCGTGGTCAGCGCGCTCGTCACCCGTGCATTTACCGATGAGCGGTACATGTCGAGTATTTCACCGCGAATCGCTTTTCGTTCGGCTTGCCTGGCAGTTTGCGCGTCTGCTTGCGTTGAGCTGGCTGTGTCCGGCTGCGCGTTTGCTCGTGCGTTTGCTTGTACGTTTGCTTGTGCGTTCGCCTGAGTGCGGGTTTGCCCATCAGGCATGGTCATGTTCTGTGCGTTCGCGGGGCCTGTCGCCGCGCCCTCGCTCGCATTCTGACGCGCCTGCTGATTGAACTGCATGCGCTGCTGCACGAGTTCAGTAGAAAGCGCCACCGAGTCGGGCTGATTCGCCCACGCGGCCGGCCGCGCCTGGTACTGTTCGAACTGCGCGAGCAGCCAGCCTTTCGGATCGGCGGGCGGCGTGTCGTCGGCACGCGCACCCAGGCCAAAACGGTTCAGCGCAATCGCCGCGGCGTTCAGGTTCGGTGAGTTGGCCATACCATCCTCTTCGGCTGTGGATAGTCTTTAAACGGCTGTCACGCAAAAAACCGTCGCGCCTGCCGCAGGTTTTTTACTCGCCCGAAGTTTCGCTCGATGCCTGATTCGCCGGCTTCTTCACATTCGGCGTGGTCGCGGGTTCACGCCATTGCCCGCGCACCTTCAGGCTGTCGGCGAATTGAACCCGCTCCTCGGGCGACAAGGTCGCCGCGAAGTCCGCCACACTACCCTCCACTTGCGCTCGCAGATGACTGTCGGCCTGGCGCGTGCGTTCGAGCGCGGCGTCCAGCGCGGCACGATCGAACTGCGGCGCCGCCAGCAGACGCAACACTTCGCGCCGCCCTTCGCGGCCTTCGCGGGCATATTGCCGGCCCTCGCGGCGCGCATCTTTCAGGCCGTCGATAAAGGCTTTCTGGCGCTCGGCGGACAGCGTTTGCGCGGCGAAGCGCAGCGCGCGCTGTTGCGCCAGCACGGGCGCCGTCGCGCCGCGCGCGGCAAACCATTGATAGGCGCCCCCGACGATCGCGCCCACCAGAAACACATTCAGCACCAGCGAGGCCACCAGCACGACTTTCCATGATCGGCTGTTCATTCGTCGCTCCAATCGGCGGACGACCCACCGAAGCTCGAAGTTAAATAAGACGACTCGTGCGCGAGCGGTGCCTGCACTCCGGTCTCCGTCAACACGAAGAACGATACGGCGAGAGCGCCGGCTACGCCGCCCAGCAGCCCAACGCCCGCGACCGCCGCGCCCGACCACCACAGGCGGCGTCGCGGCGCCGCCGGCTGCCGCACCGGCGCGCTGCCGAGCACGCGCTCGAGCAGCGCCGCGCCCGGCGGCTCGACTTTGTCGGCGGCGAGCCACGCATCGACGCCGGCCGCCTGCGCCAGCAGCGCCTCGGCTTCGGCGCGATGCGACTGCGCCCACGCCTGCGCCGCCGCGCGCTCCTGTTGCGGCCAGCGGCGCGGCTCGGCACCGTAGGCCTCGACGATCTGCTGAAATCTTTCGGGCGTCATGACTTGTCCTTGCTAAGGCCGCTGCCGGCCAGTTGAGCGCGCAGATTGCGGCGCGCGCGTGCCAGCAGGCTTTCCAGCGCATCGACGCTGATGCCCATCAGGGCCGCGGCGTCGGTGTTCGACATCTCCTGGTAATAGTTGAGTACCAGCGCCTCGCGCTGACGTGCCGGCAACGCGGCGAGCGCATCGCGAACCTGCTGGTTCTGGGCGCGCGCTTCGAGTCCGGCCTCAGGCAGCGGCGCAGGGTCGACCTCCTCCGGCATCTCGTCGTGCGGCTCTTCGCGCCGGCCGCGCAGCCGGTCATAGCAGAGATTGAGCGCCACGCGATGAACCCACGTGTCGAACTTCGCCTCGCCTTCCCGCCAGCGCGACGCCTGTTTCCAGATGCGCACGAACACCTCCTGCGCCACGTCTTCCGCTTCCATGCGGTCGCCCAGCATGCGGGTGGCGAGCGCAAGCAGACGCGGCAGCTTGCGCGAGACGAGCGAGCGAACGGCGGCCGGATCTTGCCGGCCGACCTGTTCGAGCAATTCCGCGTCGGGGTCGCGTTCGCTCAAGACACCTCACACGGATGGTTGCGCGCACCGGTTCGAACGGTGCGCGCGGATAGAGAAAACAGCGCCTCTCGCCACGCACAAGCGCAATCAATATACGACGACCGCCGGCCGATAGTAGGCCGGCCGCGCCGGGTACACCACACAGCCGGCGAGCGTGGCCGCCAGCAGAATCATCACGAGCGTTTTCATGGCAGTCTGCCTGGTTGGTGGACGCAGCGGGTCAAAAACGACGACCGCCGTGGTGCTACCGGGTCATGCCCAATGGCCTTCTACCCAACGCCAGTTGGGACCCCGCGCCACCCAGTGCCCCGGCACCCAGCGATGACCGACGCGCACCGCCTGCCAGTGGCCGCCCACCCACACATAACGGCCCTCGACCCACCGCCAGTGGCCCGGATCCCACGCGTAACCCGCACGCGGCGGCGGCACCACTTCGACGCGCGGCGCAGGCGGCGCCATCGGCGCGACGATCACCGCCTGCGCGAAGGCCGGCGCGGCGCTGAGCGTGGCGGCGCCGGTCAGCGCGGCAGTCAGCATGGCGGTAAGCAGGCGAACCGGTTTGGTGGATGTCATGTTGGTTTCTCCCATTAAAGCCGAAGCCGGAAAGCGGCTCCGTTTCCTGTTGAACGCGGCAGCGGAAAAAATCCGTCGCCGCGGGCGCGTCAAAAATCAAAAGGAGAGAAGGATGCGCGAAAAGCGGCGATGAAACGCGAGGCGCAGAGTCGCAGCGCGTTGCCGTATTGCCGTGACGCGTCAGCGGAACGACAGCAAAGGTTAGGCAAATGAATAAGAAACGAGGGTTTCGGTAAGGTTCGCGCCCCGAAATCTTAATTATCAAATGGTCCAATGCGCGCAGTTTGTCGCGGTAAGACCACTAGCACTAGCTGTATTTCTAACAAATATCCCCAGCGAACATCCACACCTACGTCGATGCAAACGCTGAACGGCGAAGTCGAATCTGGAGCCTTTCAAATGTTCCGTAGAACCCTCTTACCCATCCCGTTTGCGGCGCTGCTTACGCTCGCAGCTTGCGGCAACAACAGCGTGAACTCGCCTGCGCCGGTGGTATCGGCTCAGGACGCCGTGGCCACGGCCACGCCGATCAAACACGTCGTGGTGATTTTCGGCGAGAACGTTTCGTTCGATCACTACTTCGGCACCTACCCGAACGCGTCCAACCCGACTGGCGAGCCGCAATTCGTGGCAGCCGCGGGCACGCCGGCGGTCGACAACCTCAGTAGCAACAACCTGATCACGGCCAACCCGAACGCGCTGACCACCTCGCCGAATACAGCGGGCCGCACGGTCGGCAGCGTGACGATCGCGGGTCTCGGCCTGCCCGCAGCCGATCTGCTGCCGTTCCGCCTGGACCGCTCGCAAGCCAATACGTCGAGCCAGAACCACGCCTACGCCGCAGAAGAACTCGCTTATAACAACGGCGCGATGGACTCGTTCCCGCTCTTCACCGCAGCCAACTCGACGATCGCCGGCAGCACCGGCGCGTTCGCGACGAAGGGCCAGGTGCTCGGCTACTTCGACGGCAACACGGTCACGGCTCTGTGGAACTACGCGCAGAACTTCGCGATGAACCAGAACGCCTACACGGACACGTACGGTCCGTCGACGCCGGGTGCGCTCGCAGTGGTGTCCGGCCAGAACAACGGCGTCGTCGTGAGCGGCGGCACCTCGGCCAACGCGATTCCCGACTCGGCAGGCAGCTTCACGATGATCGGCGACCTCGACCCGACCGGCGACGTCTGCACGATCGCGGCAAAGAGCACGGTGACCGGCGCGATGTCGTCGAATAACAAGAACATCGGCGACCTGCTCAACGCGAAGGGCCTGACTTGGGGCGGCTTCATGGGCGGCTTCAATCTGCAGACCGTCAACGCCAACGGCACGACCGGCTGCCTGCGTTCGACCTTCTCGCCAGTGCTGAACGCAACCAAGGCCGACTACGTGCAGCATCACGCGTGGTTCCAGTACTACGCGAGCACGGCCAACCTGGCGCATACGCGTCCGTCGTCGGCGGCGGTGATCGGCTCCACGGATCCGCTCGACAACACGGCAACGCCGGTGCACCACCAGTACGATACCGACGACTTCTTCGCCGCGGTGAAGGCGGGCAACTATCCGTCGGTCAACTTCCTCAAGGCGCCGGCCGTCGGCGACGGCCATCCGGGCAATTCGGACCCGATCGACGAACAGGCTTTCGTGACAAAGGTAATCAACTTCCTGCAACAGCAGCCTGACTGGAAGAACACCGCCGTGATCATCGCCTACGACGATTCGGACGGCTGGTACGACCACCGTTACAAGGCACCGACGAGCGCATCGTTCGATTCGACCACGGCGCAATCCGCGGGCGGCAAGACGGTGGCGGGCACCGACAACCTGAGCGGCGTCGGTCAGTGCACGGCAGCGGGCGCAGTGCAGCCGCAAGGCGTGAACGGCGGCGTGGTCAACGGCCGTTGCGGCCCGGGTACGCGCACGCCGTTTATCGTGGTGTCGCCGTGGGCGAAGGTCAACTTCGTCGACGATACGCCGATCACGCAGGCTTCCGTGGTGCGCTTCATCGAGGACAACTGGCTGGGCGGTCAACGCCTGGGCGGTGGTTCGTTCGACGCGACGGCGGGCAGCATCATGAACATGTTCAACTTCACGGGCTCGGGCAACAATCCGACGCTGTTCCTCGATCAGAACCTGGGTACGAAGCTGGCAGCCGCGCCGGCGATCTGATCCGCGGACGTGCCCCGCGCTCTTCTGTTCCGCTTGCCGTTGCGTGATGCACGAGTCACATGCGTGCCTCACGCCGCGCGGCGGCGCGAAGTGAAAAGTGTCACGCATCCTATGCCGTAGTTGGGCGTCGAGCCAGCGCAAGCGTGCTGGCTCGATTTTGCTTTTTATCGAAGCCGATCGAATCATCTGTCATCACCGCCATGAACCCTCCTTCTGACGCCGCCTTGCCTTCGCATCTGCCCGCGGGCGGCGAGCCCGGCCCCGTGATTACCCGCCGCTCGTGGCTCAAGCTGCTCGCGTGGAGCGCGGCCGGCATCGTGCTCGCGTGCATTGTCTACTGCGCGTACGCGCTCGTGTATCCGGAGCGCATGCCGTCCGCGGTCGGCGAGATCGTCGAGGAAATCACCGGCGCGAATCCGCATCCGGTGACGTTGATGCGTCCACAGAATGTGCCGCTGAGCGCCGTGGCGCTGCTCGGCAAACAGATTTTCTTCGACCCGAGTTTGTCGGCGTCGGGCACGCAGTCGTGTGCGTCGTGCCACTCGCCGCAGCATTCGTATGCACCGGATAACGCGTTCCCGGTGCAGCTCGGCGGCGCGCATATGAACCAGGCGGGTTATCGTCCGCCGCCGTCGCTCACGTATCTGTATCGTCAGGCGCCGTTCAGCATCGGCCCGGATCAGGGCGACACCGACGTGCCGGTGGATATGACGCAACTGGCCACGCAAGCCGCCGGCGTGCAGCGCGCGCAGAAGACGGCGCTCGCCGCGCCCGCCGCTGCGGCGATGGTGCCGCAAGGCGGATTGTTCTGGGACGGCCGCGTCGATACTTTGCAGGACCAGGCACTCGGACCTTTGACCAACCCGGTGGAAATGGCCAACGCAACGCCGGAGGACGTCGCTCACAAACTGCTGGCGACCAGGTATCTGGATCAATTCAAACGGATCTTCGGGCCGGGTATCGTCACCAATCCGAGCCTGATGATTTCCGAGGCGATGTTCGCCGTTGGGCGTTATCAGATCGAGGACCAGTCGTTCCATTCTTTCAGCAGCAAGTACGACTACTGGCTCGAAGGCAAGGCGCGCCTGACGCACGCCGAGCTGCACGGCTTGCAGTTGTTCAACGACAAGGACAAGGCGAACTGCGCCGGCTGCCATTTGAGCCAGCCGAGCAAGGACGGCCTGCCGCCGGTGTTCACCGACACGCAATACGAAGCGCTCGGCGTGCCGCGCAATCCGGCGATTCCCGCCAACAAGGATCCGAAGTTCTTCGATATGGGCGTGTGCGGCCCGTTCCGCGACGACCTCGCCAAACAGACACAGTATTGCGGCATGTTCCTCACGCCGACGCTGCGTAATGCGGCTGAACGCAAGGTGTTTTTCCACAACGGCGTGTACCACGATCTGAAGCAGGTGATGGACTTCTACAATCTGCGCAATACGTCGCCGGAGAAAATCTATCCGCGCGACGCGTCGGGCAAGGTGCAGAAGTACAACGATCTGCCGGCTCAGTACCATGTCAACGTGGACGTGGCCGACGCACCGTTCGACCGCAAGTTCGGCGATCAGCCGGCAATGAGCGAAGAGGATATTCAGGACATCATCGCGTTCATGAAGACGCTCAGCGACGGGTACAAGAACTGAGGTTGCCTGTGTCGTCGTGCTGCGAAGGCCGCACACGCGGCCTTTGCGCTGCGGCGCGCGAGCCGGTGAGGTATCCTTGCCGGTTCCGCGAACTCTATCCGTACCCTGCCCGATGGCCGATTTTCCCTTCGACGCCGTACTCTTCGACTGCGACGGCGTGCTCGTCGACTCAGAGCCCATCACCAACCGCGTGCTCACCGAGATGCTTGGGGAGCTGGGCTGGCATTTGAGCGTCGAAGAGACGATGCGTATTTTCGTCGGCAAAGCCGTCCGGGACGAAGCCGCGCTGATCGAAGCGCGCACCGGCGTCGCGATCACGACCGACTGGCTCATGCAATTCCGCGAGCGACGCAATGCGGCGCTGGATCTCGAACTGGTCGCGATTCCCGGCGCACCGTCAGCCGTGCGTGCGCTTCACTCGGCGCTGAACGGACGCGTTGCGGTGGCGTCGGGCGCGGACCGTATCAAAGTGGAAATGCAACTGGTGAAGGCGGGCATTTTCGACTGTTTCGAAGGACGCATTTTCAGCGGCCACGAAATGCCCCGCAGCAAGCCCTTTCCCGATGTCTATCTCGCGGCGGCTGCCGCGTTGGACGTGGACCCGCGCCGTTGCGCGGTGATCGAGGACACGGTGACCGGCGCGACCGCGGGCGTGGCTGCGGGCGCTACGGTGTTCGGCTATTGCCCGCTCGAACTCGGCCACAGCAGCGCGACCGCATTGCATGGCGCGGGTGCCACGCATGTGTTCAGGGACATGCGCGCATTGCCCGCTTTGCTGGCGGGATGGCGCGCTGAAATGCACTGACGAAGGCGCTGGCTTCGACGCCGGCCTTCGCGCCACAGCCCGCGACGGCGACGGCGCTGAAAATATCGCGCCGACTCTTACGCTCGCCGCAGTCCTTACTCGAAAGCTGGATCGATCGGCACGCGGTATCCCACTGCCAGCCGATTCGTCTCGTTGGCCATGCCCACGACCGCGAGCAATTCGCCGAACATCTCGTCGGTCATACCGGCGCGGCGCGCGGCCGCCGTGTGACTCGCCACGCAGTAGCCGCAATTGTTCGTCACGCTCACCGCGACATACAGCAGTTCCTTGATGAGCGGATCGAGCGCGCCGGGCGCCATCACGTCCTTCAGGCTGTCCCACGTGCGCTCGAGAGTTGGCGGATGCTGGGCGATGTACTTCCAGAAGTTGTTGACGTCGTCGACCTGACGGGTCTGCTTGATATCGTCGTACACGGTTTGGACTTCCGGCGACGCCGCAGCGTATTCGACGGCTTTGATCTGATTCATGCGTTCTCCTTTCCTTGCTGACGAGATTCGGTGAACCTTGCGCGCGAGGCGCAGGGTTCGCGGTGGCCGTCTATTGTGACGTGATTTTCAGCGCGCCTCACCACAGCATGACGCGGCAGACGGATGTCGCTGAATTGCCGACACTCGTTATGCACCGAGTTGGCCGCTCGCCATCACACCACCGCGGGGAAATCGCGGAAAAGCATATGGCACGCCGCTTTAGCGCCGATGGCATGGTGCGTGCATTCAGCGGACGTGAGCGCGGCATTTTTCCGCTCTCCTCGATCCACTTGATGCACTCACTCCGCTGGAGATCCACCATGAAAACGCTCGTCCTCAAAGACCTCGCCCGCCTCGACGAACTCGATCGCGCGGCATCGCTATCCGTTCGCGGCGGCACTGCCTGCCTGACGCGCCAGGCACCTTCCGGTTGCGGGGGACTGGATCAGCCGATGCACATCGAACGCGGCTGGAGCCCATGCCCGCCCGTTCATTTCGGCTGCGGACCGGTCTACTTCCCGTTCGACCCGCTGCCTTCGCACAAGGAACTGAAGGTGGTGCCGCTGTAGTGCCGCGGCACGCCCCAAAGCAAACGGCGCCGCCTGTCTGCGCCGTGGCGTGGCGAGCGCGCAAGCCTGAACGCGCTCACCACGTCGATTTTCCTGCTACTTCGTCTGGTCGCGCAGCCGCAATATCTGGCCGCCCGCGCTGTCTTCCACCAGCCAGCCGGCCGCCGTCATCACGTCGCGCAGACGATCCGCCTCGCTCCATTGCTTCTCGGCGCGGGCTCTTTCGCGTTGATCCGCGAGGGCCGCGATCCCGGCCGGAAGCTCGGGCGTATCGACGTCCTTCCAATCGGCGAGACCCAGTCCAAGCACCACGTCGAAGCAATCGACGCTCGCCCTTCGCGTTGCCGGCGGCAGATCGCTTCTGACCACGTCCCACAGCACCGCGAGCGCGCGCGGCAGGTTCAGATCGTGATCGACCTCCGCCTTGAAGCGCGCCACGGCGGACGCATCCGCCGTACCGCCTGGCGGCCATTGCGCATAGATCCGGCGCAAACGGTCCAGTGCGGCTTGCGCGGCATCCAGCGCGGCCTCGCTGAAGCGCAGGCTGCTGCGGTAGTGCGCGCCCAGGCATAGATAGCGATACGCGAGCGGATCGTTGCCGCGCTCGATCAGCGTTTGCAAACGTACGAAATCGCCGTCCGACTTCGACATCTTGCCGGCGTCCAGCAACAGGAAATGGCCGTGCATCCAGAAGTTGGCGAGACGCGTGCCGTGGCGCGCCTGGGTTTGCGCGATCTCGTTGCTGTGATGCACGGGGATATGATCTTCGCCGCCGCAATGAATATCGAACCACGGGCTCAAATACTTCGCCGACATCGCCGAGCACTCGATATGCCAGCCCGGAAAGCCGCGGCCCCACGGACTGTCCCACTCCATTTGCCGCGTGGCGCCGGGCGGACTGAATTTCCACAGCGCGAAATCGGTCGTGCGTTGCTTCTCGCCGGACGCGACACGTTTGCCCGCCTGCAAGCCCGCCACATCCAGACGCGCCAGATAGCCGTAGTCATCCTGTCTGCCGGTGTCGAAATAGACGCCGTCGGCCGTGCGGTAGGTGTGGCCGTTGCGCTCGAGCTCGGCGATAAAGTCGATCTGCTCCGCGATGTGATCGGTCGCGCGGCACCAGAGCGCGGGCTCCAGCAGGTTGAGCGCGCGCCAGTCGTTCATGAAGGCCGCCGTGTACCGCTCGGCGATCGCCCACGCCGATTCGCCAGTGCGCCGGCTGCCCTTCTCCATCTTGTCCTCGCCTTCGTCGGCATCGGACACCAGATGGCCGACATCGGTGATGTTCACCACGTGCCGCACGTTATATCCGTTCAACACCAGCGCGCGCCGCAGCACGTCTTCGAACACGTAGGTCCGCAGATTGCCGATATGCGCGTGGTCGTACACCGTCGGGCCGCAGCAATACAGGCCGACGTGATCCGGATGAATCGGCGTGAATTCGCGCACGCTGCGCGTCCAGGTGTCGTACAGGCGAAGCGGCATGTGATGTCTCCAGGCGCCGGGTGTTCAAAAAAGCGTTCAAAAGCAAAAAGGCCACCGGTCGCGTGACGGGTGGCCTCAGGGATGCGAATGTGCGCAGATCGACTTGCTAGACGCAAGCTCCCCTCGGCAGGCTGCGACAGCATGCGCGCGAAGAATGCAGACGGGAAAGGATTGAAGCGATCATGGAAACGATCCTAACGCGGCTTTGCCGCTGCGGTCAATCGTCGACGCGCTTAGGGCGCTTTGGCGCTTCAGGCGCCTAGCGCGTTCGTGCCCGCATTCGCCGCATGAAAAAGCCCCGCAAGACTTTCGGCTTGCGGGGCTTCGTGTCGAACGGGATGCTCGTTCGTTTAGCGCGACATCATGTGCATGCTGACGTTGTGCATGACCCACAACGTGCCGCCGATCACGATGACCGCGGTCAGCAGCGTGAAGGCGAACGCCATCACATTCCAGCGCTGCTCCGACGACGTATTCAGATGCAGGAAGAAAATCAGGTGCACGACGATCTGCACGAGCGCAAGGCCCGCGATCGCGAGCAGCGCGTTCTCGCCGGTCAACGTGCCGGTCATGACGAGGCCGAAAGCGGCGACGGTCAGAACGACGGAGAGAATGAAGCCCGTCGTATAGCTGCCGATACTGCCGTGACTTTCACCTGCGTGGGCGTTATGGCTATGGTCCATTCAGATCACGCTCGCGAGATAGACAAAGGTGAAGACGCCGATCCACACGACGTCCAAAAAGTGCCAGAAAAGGCTCAGGCACGTCAGGCGGATCATGTCGCGTTCGGTCAGATCACGATGGCTGATCACCTGAATGGCGAGCACCACCATCCAGATCAGGCCGCACGTGACGTGCAGGCCGTGCGTGCCAACCAGCGTGAAGAACGACGACAGGAACGCGCTGCGGCTCGGGCCCGCGCCTTCGGCGATCAGGTGCGAGAACTCGCGCAGTTCCAGCACGAGAAACGCGAGACCGAGCAGGAAGGTCACGCCGAGCCAGAACAGCAGCACGCCCTTACGATTCTTGTGCGCGCCGAGCATCGCGAAGCCGTACGTGATGCTGCTCAGGAGCAGCATCGACGTTTCGACCGCGACGCCCGGAATCTCGAACAGATCCTTACCGCTCGGACCGCCCGCGAACTGGTGGCCCATCACCGCGAACACTGCGAACAGCGCCGCGAAGATGATGCAGTCGGTCATCAGATACAGCCAGAAGCCGAACACCGATTGCGACGGTACGTGGTCCGCGTCGTGATGCGAGTGGGCATCCATAGTATTGGTCAACATCAATCCACCTCCAACGCGACCCGCGCACCAGCGCCAGAGCGTTTCTCTTCAATTTCCGCGACCGTGGCGGCCGGGATGTAATAGCCTTCGTTTTTCTGGAAGCTATAGACGATCACGGTGCCGATCGCGCCGACCAGGCCGACGATTGCCAGCCACCAGATGTGCCAGACACCGGCAAAGCCGAGCACCAGCGAGAACAGACCCGCGATCACACCCGCGGACGTATTCGACGGCATGTGAATGTCGCGATACACCGGCTTGGCTTGCGTAGCCTTGCGCGACTTCATGTCGGTGAACGCGTCGAGCTTGTGCACCGTCGGGATGATCGCGAAGTTGTAGACCGGCGGCGGCGAGCTCATTGCCCATTCCAGCGTGTGGCCGTTCCACGGATCGCCCGTGTCGTCGCGATTCTGCGGCAGATTGCGGTCGCGAATGCTGACGACGATCTGCAACACCTGCAATGCGATACCGATAGCGATCAGCGCCGCACCGCCCGCGGCCAGAATCAGCCACGGGTGCCACAGCGGGTTGTCATAGTGGTTGATACGGCGCGTCATGCCCATGAAGCCGAGCACGTACAGCGGCGTGAACGCCACCCAGAAACCGATCTGCCAGAACCAGAACGACGCCTTGCCCAGCTTTTCGTTCAGCTTGAAACCGAACGCCTTCGGGAACCAGTAGTTGAAGCCGGCCAGATAACCGAACAGCACGCCACCGATGATCACGTTGTGGAAGTGAGCGATCAGGAACAGGCTGTTGTGCAGCACGAAGTCCGCGCCCGGGATCGCCATCATCACGCCGGTCATGCCGCCGATCGTGAACGTGATCATGAAGCCGATGGTCCACAAGATAGGCGGCGTGAACGTCAGCCGGCCCTTGTAGATCGTGAACAGCCAGTTGAACACCTTCACGCCGGTCGGAATCGCGATCACCATGGTGGCGATGCCGAAGAAAGCGTTGACGTCAGCGCCCGAACCCATCGTGAAGAAGTGATGCAGCCACACGAGGAACGACAGCACCATGATCGCGCAGGTCGCCCACACCATCGTCTTGTAGCCGAACAGCGGCTTCTTGGCGAAGGTCGCCACGACTTCCGAGAAGATACCGAATGCCGGCAGGATCAGGATGTACACCTCGGGGTGACCCCAGGCCCAGATCAGGTTCAGGTACATCATGGCGTTGCCGCCGCCATCGTTCGTGAAGAAGTGCATGCCGAGGTAGCGGTCCAGACCCAGCAGCGCGAGCGTCACGGTCAGGATCGGGAACGAGGCCATGATCAGCACGTTGGTGCAAAGCGCCGTCCACGTGAACACCGGCATCTTCATGAACGTCATGCCCGGCGCGCGCATCTTCACGATGGTCGCGAAGAAATTTACGCCTGTCAGCAAGGTGCCGATACCGGAGAGCTGCAGACTCCACAGGTAATAGTCGACCCCGACACCCGGACTGAACTGCAGCTCGGAGAGCGGCGGATACGCGAGCCAACCCGTTTGCGCGAATTCACCGATCACCAGCGAGATGTTGATCAGGATCGCGCTGACCGCGGTCATCCAGAACGAGAGCGAGTTGATGAACGGGAACGCGACGTCGCGTGCGCCAATCTGCAGCGGCACGATGATGTTCATCAGGCCGATCATGAACGCCATCGCCATGAAGAAAATCATGATGACGCCGTGCGCCGTGAACACCTGGTCGTAGTGATGCGGCGGCAGGTAGCCCGGGTTCGCATAAGCGAGGGCCTGTTGCAGACGCATCATGATCGCGTCCGCGAAGCCGCGGAACAGCATGATGAGCGCCACGACGATGTACATCACGCCGAGCTTCTTGTGGTCCACCGACGTGAGCCACTCGGTCCACAGGTAGCGCCACTTGCCGAAATAGGTGATCAGACCCAGCAGCGTCGCACCGCCGATGGCGATCATCGCGGCCGTGACCATGATGATCGGCTCGTGGTACGGAATCGCGTCTAGTGAAAGTTTACCGAACATGCGTTACCCCTTGCCCTTTGGCGCACAGTTGGCGTCCTTCATGTTGTCGAGGACGTTGCCGTTGTTGTATCGGGCAATGATGTTGTGAAAGAGCTTCGGATCGACGCTCGAGAAGTAGCGCACCGGCTCTTTCTCGGTCGGCGCGGACACCGTGTGGTAGCGGTCCATGCTGAGGTTGTCCGACGAAGCGCGCACTTTCGCAACCCATGCGTTGAATTCTTCAGGCGAGGTGGCGAGCGCACGGAACTTCATGTCCGAGAAGCCTTTGCCGCTGAAGTTCGCCGACGCGCCGGCGTAGTTGCCGGCTTCGTCCGCGATCAGATGCAGGCGCGTTTGCATGCCCGCCATCGCGTAGATCTGGCCGCCGAGTTGCGGAATGAAGAACGAGTTCATCACCGTGTCGGACGTGATCGTGAAGTTCACCGGCGTGCCGACCGGGAACGCCAACTGGTTCACCGACGCAATGCCGAGGTCCGGATAGATGAACAGCCACTTCCAGTCGAGCGCGACGACTTCGACGTTGATCGGCTTGACCTGCGACTCGAGCGGCTTGTACGGGTCGAGCTCGTGCGTGGTCTTCCACGTCAACACGGCAAGGAACAGAATGATCAGCGTCGGAATCGTCCAGATGGCGATTTCGATACCCGTGGAATGCGTCCAGCCCGGACGGTAGTCGGCGTTTTTATTCGACGCGCGATAACGCCACGCGAACAGCAGCGTGAGCGCGATCACCGGAACGACCACGATCAGCATGGCCCAGGTGGACGTGGCAATCAGCTCACGTTCCGCCAGCCCCACACTCCCCTTCGGATTCAGAATATCGAGGTTGCTGCAACCCGAGAGCAACAACACGAGGCTCGCGGATACGAAACTCATCGACCCGCGCAGAGTCTTTCCTTTCATATCCATTGCCTCTTTTTTACGTCTTCAACGAACGTCATTCGACCGCTCTCCAATAGTAAGCGCTCGCATAATAGGGGCACGCCCGGCCGTAATAAACACTCGATTTAGCAACGATCTATTGCGTCGCAGCACCGTGTGACACGTTGCCGCACACTTGCGCGCGGGTGAGCAACTGAAGTGCTTCGCTGCAAGGAATCCAAGTATCGGCCGAACGAGAAAACCCCTTTAAACAAGCGCGAAAACGCGCCGCGGTCTATGTGGCCGCGGCGCGCGTCATGCGTGCAAAGAGACTTGATCCATAAGGGAAAAGCGCGTTGACGGCGCAGCACTCACCAGGAGAATGCTGCGCCTGCGCAATGCCTCGTCCGATCAGCCCGGCGAGCGGGCCGTCGCCGCTGCCGGCGCGGGCACCGCGGCTTGCAGATGCTCGCCTCCCTCGCCGCCAGCCGGCGCCGCGTCCGACGGATGGGCCGAGCGCTCCGACTGAGCCAGCAACGTGCCGACCGACGGATCGATCGCGTCGGTGAACGGCTTCGGATTGATGCCGATGGCGAGCACCAGCAGCGCCATCGCGCCGAGCAGCACGAACTCGCGCTTGCCGACATCCTTGAGATTCGCGACGCGCGCGTTGGCGATCGCGCCGAAGATCACGCGCTTGTACATCCACAGCGTGTACGCCGCGCTCAGAATCAGCGTGGTGGCCGCCATCGCGCCGATCCAGAAATTGAAACGGATCGCGCCCATCAGCACCATGAATTCGCCGACGAAACCCGACGTGCCCGGCAGGCCGATATTGGCCATGGAAAACAGCATCACGAACGCGGCGAAGCGCGGCATGGTGTTGGCCACACCGCCGTACTCGGCGATCGAGGCAGTCTTCGTGCGGTCGTAGAGCATGCCGGTGCACAACAGCATCGCGCCCGACACCACGCCGTACGACAGCATCTGCACGATCGCGCCGGCCTGGCCGATGCGGTTGAACACGAACAGGCCGAGCGTGACGAGGCCCATGTGCGCGACCGTCGAATACGCGAGCAGGCGGCGCATGTCGGTCTGCACGAGCGCCAGCAGGCTCGCGTAGATCACCGCGACGAGCGAGAGCGTGATCATCATCGGCGCGAAGAAGTGGCTCGCCTGCGGCGCGATCGGCAAGGCGAAACGCAGCAGACCGTAGCCGCCCAGCTTCAGCATGCCGATCATCACGGCGGCGCCCGTCGGACCGTCGAGGTGGACGTCGGGCAGCCACGTGTGCAGCGGCCACATCGGCACCTTCACGCCGAACGCGGCGAGGAAACCGAGAAAGATCAGGACCTGCGGCCACGTGCCGAGGTGCGTCTCGCGCCACAGCGCGAGGTCGAAGCTGTGCGTCTGGCTGTATAGATAGAGCATCGACATCAGCATCAGCAGCGAGCCGAGAAACGACACGAAGAAGAATTTCACCGCGGCGTACGAGCGGTTCGACTGGCCCCACGTTCCGATTAGCAGATAGAGCGGAATCAGCGTCGCTTCGAAAGAGATGAAGAACAGCATGCCGTCGAGCGAGGTGAACACGCCCTGCATGAAACCCGACAGCATCAGGAAGGCGCCGAAGTACTGCGCGGTCCGCTCGGTGATCGACTCCCACGAGGCGACCACGATGATGATCGTGGTGAGGGCGGTCAGCGCGACGAGCCACAGCGAGATTCCGTCCACGCCCACGTGCCAGGCGATATCGAAGGTGGGCGACCAGCGCGCGTTCTCGACGAACTGCATCGACGTGACGTCGTTGCGGAAATTCGACACCAGCGGAATCACCGGCAGAAAACCCGCAATCGCGCCGATCAACGCGAGCCACCGTGTGCGACCACGTGCCGCGTCGGATCCGGCACGCAAAACCACCACGCCGGCGACAATAGGGATCCAGATTAGAAGGCTAAGAAGAGGCAATGGCATGTGCTCTATCGAAACTTGAAGTACAAAAACGCCGCATCAATGCCTTCGAAATCGAAAGCATTGAAATGGATATGTAGGCTGGATTTCGCTGAAATTTGACGTGCAATCGGGGTTGGCCGCTACACGTTTACCCGCAGTCGAATGACCAAGGGTGGGAGATTACCAAGATAAGAATACTTTTGCAGCGCAACAACGCTGCAAAGCCTCTGGCAATGCATCGTTGCGACGCCTGGG
Organism: Paraburkholderia sp. BL27I4N3; assembly: GCF_003386115.1. Lineage (NCBI taxonomy): Bacteria > Pseudomonadati > Pseudomonadota > Betaproteobacteria > Burkholderiales > Burkholderiaceae > Paraburkholderia > Paraburkholderia sp. BL27I4N3. The sequence continues at coordinate 5,163,551 of NZ_QREJ01000001.1, forward strand.
CTTGCGGAATGGATAAAAATGTGCAGACGCACAAATCCGCCGGCGCCGGTTGCAGCGGCGGATTTTAGGGGAAAAAGCGAGCAGTTGATAGCCAGTTAGAAACTCTTGCACAATCCCCAGGCATGCGTTCGGAGCCGGAATAGACAATGCTCGTTCCCGACGGAGCAGCGGCGCGCATTTCGAGCTTCCGGAGAAAATTTTTTGCTTAGCCGCGAGCATAAATTTTTTGATCCTCCGCTCTAAATAATCCGGCGCAAGGTGACGAAGGTTCGGGACAGGAAACCGACGGCACGCGTGTGAGCGCGCTCCCGGTACGCGCGTGGGGCGTCGGCGTGCCTTACAGAAGGCGAATATACTTCGGCGGTTCAAGGACAGATGTGCGTGCGCCGGTGCAGCGCTTTTCTGGTCTGCGTTTAGCCTGTACAGACGCCGCCCACACTTTTCGGAAAACGCATGCTACGTGACGAAGGCGTCGTCCCCGCGCTCGAGTGCCGCGGGCTCAGCAAGACCTATGGCGCGGGCCGCATCGTGCTGGCGCAACTGGATTTCATACTCGGTCCGGGCGAGTTCGTCGCGATCATGGGCGACTCCGGTGTCGGCAAATCGACGCTGCTGAATCTAGTGGCCGGCCTGGACAGTGCGGATAGCGGCGACGTGATCATCGACGGCAGCGCCGTTTCGCGCCTGGACGACAACGCGGCGACGCGCCTGCGACGGCAAAAACTCGGCTTTGTCTTCCAGGCGTTTCACGTGCTGCCGCATCTGACGCTTGCGCAGAACGTGGCGCTGCCACTGCTGCTCAACGAACTGCCCACCGCCGCCGCGCTCGACATGCTCGCGGCGGTCGGCCTCGGCGGACGCGGCGACGACTTTCCGCGTCAACTCTCGGGTGGCGAATTGCAGCGTGTCGCGATTGCGAGAGCGCTGGTGCATCGCCCGAAACTGCTGCTCGCCGACGAACCCACTGGCAACCTCGATCCCGATACGGCGCACGAAGTGCTCGGCCTGTTCCGCGCGCAAAGCAAGGCGACCGGCGCGGCCACGATCATGGTGACGCACTCGGAAGCCGCCGCGGCGGTCGCCGACCGCATCCTGATCCTGAGCGACGGCGGTTTGCATGCGACGCCTCCTTCTACAGCCCTGACCTTCGGCTCCCGTAACCGCACGCCTTCCGCCGATGATATCCGCTGATTCCCGTCCCCTACCGCGCTTGCGAGGCCATCGCGTTCTCGCGCGCTGGCTGCTGGGCGCCGAATGGCGCAGTCATCGCGGACGCGCCCTGGTTGCAATGGCAACGATTGCGCTCGGCGTGGCGCTCGGTTACGCCGTGCAGTTGATCAACAGCGCGGCGTTCAGCGAATTTTCCGCGGCGGCCCGCAGTCTGTCGGGCGAAGCCGATCTGCAGGTGCGCGGCGCCCAACCGTTAGTCGACGAAGCCATCTATCCGCTAGTCGCCAACGAGCCCGGCGTGGCGCTAGCCAGCCCCGTGCTCGCACTCGACGTCACCGTGCCCGATCGGAGCGCCGCACTGCCGGTGCTCGGCATCGACGTGTTTAAAGCGAGCCGCATTGCGCCCGACCTGATCGGCGTGCCGTCGCCGGATAAGCCGTTCGATACCCTCGCGGCCGACACCGTGTTTCTCTCTACGGCGGCGCAGCAATGGCTGAAGGTGAAAGCCGGCGACGAGGTGGCGCTGCGAAGCGGCACCTCGATCGTGCATTTGCGCGTGGCGGGCGGCATCGTGAGAACACGGCCGGGCCAGCGGCTCGCCGTCATGGATATCGCCGCCGCGCAGTGGCGGTTCGGCAAAGTGGGCAAGCTCTCGCGAGTGGACGTGCAACTCGAACGCGGCGTCGACCGCGAGCGCTTCAGACGTGAGATGCAAGCGCGGCTCGGCAACCAGTGGGTCATTGCCGAAACGCGTGACGCCGAAAGCCGCACCGATCGCCTCTCGCGCGCGTATCGGATCAATATGAATGTGCTCGCGCTGGTGGCGTTGTTTACCGGCGCGTTTCTGGTGTTTTCGACGCAGGCGCTGAGCGTCGTGCGACGGCGCGCGCAGTTCGGCATGCTGCGTGTGCTCGGGCTGACGCGGGGTCAGTTGTTGCGCCAGATCCTGATGGAGGGCGCGTTGCTGGGTCTGCTCGGCTCGCTCGCCGGACTCGCGCTCGGCTACGCCATGGCGAGCGGTGCGCTGCATTTTTTCGGCAGCGATCTGGGCGGCGGCTACTTTCCCGGCGTGCAGCCGCAAGTCGGCTTCGAACCGCTGGCGAGCGCGTTGTTTCTGATGCTCGGGCTGGCCGTAGCGGTGTTGGGCAGTCTCGCCCCCGCACTGGAAGCGGCGCGTGCGCGGCCCGCCACGGCGCTCAAGGCGGGCGCCGAAGAAGGCGCGTTGGCGCGGCTCGCCACACCGTGGCCCGCCCTGCTGTGTCTGCTGGCCGCCGCTGTGCTCACGCAGTTGCCGCCGCTGTTCGACGCGCCGATTGGCGGTTATCTGGCCGTCGCGTTGCTGCTGGTCGGCGGGATTGCGTTGATGCCGCGCGTGACCGCGCTCATCTTCGGCGCGGCGAGTCGTATTTTCGCCGCGCGACGCCGGGCCGGCGCGGCCGGCACGCTGGCGCTCGCACGACTGGCGAACGCGCCTGGGCATGCGTCGATCGCCATGGGCGGTGTGCTGTCGAGCTTTGCGCTGATCGTCGCGATGGCCATCATGGTGGCGAGCTTCCGGGTTTCCGTTGAAGACTGGCTGGTTCATCTGCTCTCCGCCGATCTGTATGTTCGTGTGGCGCCGAACGGAGACACCGGCGGTTTGCGGCTGGACGAACAGAGCAGGCTCGCGGCCGTGCCCGGCGTTAGAACAGCCGCGTTCGCGCGCACTTCGCATCTGACATTCGACCCTGCGCGGCCCGACATCGCTCTGCTCGCGCGCGAGATCGACGCGGCCGATCCAGGCGCGAATCTGCAGATGACCGGTGCCGTGTTGCCGCCTGCTGAATTTCACGCGGGCGAAACACCTATTTGGGTATCCGAAGCAATGGTCGATCTGTATGGATACAAGCTGGGTCAGCGCGTTCGATTGCCGTTTGGCGAACGCGGCCACGTGTTCGTGGTGGCGGGCGTATGGCGCGATTACGTGCGGCAAACCGGCGCCATTCAGATACGGCTCGCCGATTTCCGGCGCTTGACCGGTGACACGAGTGCAACCGATGTGGCCGTCACCGTTCAGCGGGGGACGAGTGTCGAGCAAATTGCCGTGGGGCTGCGCGCACTGCCGTTCGGGGCATCGCTGGACTTGTCCCTACCGGGTGAAATCCGCGCGCGCACGCTGGTGATTTTCGACCGCAGTTTTGCGGTCACCTATCTTCTCGAAGCGGTCGCTATCGTGATCGGCTTGTTCGGCGTGGCGGCGACGTTCTCCGCGCAGACGCTCGCTCGTTCGCGTGAGTTCGGCATGCTGCGGCATGTCGGTGTGACGCGCTCGCAGGTGCTCGCTATCCTCGCGCTCGAAGGCGGCATGCTCACCGCTTGCGGCATTGCACTGGGCTTCGTGCTCGGCTTCGCGATCAGTCTGATTCTGGTGTTCGTCGTCAATCCGCAGTCGTTTCACTGGAGCATGTCGCTGCACGTGCCATGGATGGCGCTCGCCACCGTCGCGTTGGTGATGCTCGCTTCGTCGTGTTCGACGGCGGTGATTGCGGGACGCGGCGCAGTGTCGGTGGATGCGGTGCGTGCCGTGAAGGAGGATTGGTGATGAAGGCTTTATCGCGCGATCCGGCACGGTGGGGTATGCGCGCGGTAGCGGCGCGCTTTGATCTCGTCGGCGAGGAAAGACGGTTCGTTTTGCGGCGGCCTGATCCGCACATGGGGATCGTGGTTTTGGACGGGAACATGTCGAAGGACGCGTTGATTGGGCGCGAGGTGCCATGGATCGGAGCGTGCTTCGATTTGGCCTCCGGCCACGGGTATTGCACCTCGCTGCAACGACGTGAGGTGCGGATCACCGGCGTGGATTGGGGCGAGACTATTCCGAGCTACGGGTCGATTGGGCGCGAGGTGCCATGGACGTCGGCTCGCCTGACTGTCGCGAGTGGCGGATCCAACGTCGCCCTGCGTTCACGTGCGCCGCAGCGGGCGCGCGCGGCGTCGGGTGAGAGTTTGCGGTGCTACATGTCGCTTGCACGCAAGATGCCGTCGTGCCAGTTGCCGGTTGAGTCCGCTCGTGTCGCGAATCGGCGCATAGGTACGCGTATTCGCGGCTTGCTGTCCATCTTGATGCTGACTGCCTGGCCCGCGTTCGCCGCAGCGCCCCAATTCGCCGCGGTCACACCCGATCACGCAATCGCCCTGCCGCAGGACACCGGTGCGCACGCAGCCTTTCGCACCGAATGGTGGTACGCGACAGGTTGGCTCACCACGCCGGATAACCAGTCGCTCGGATTTCAGATCACCTTCTTCCGTTCCGCAACCGGGCATGACGCCGCCGATCCGAGTGCTTTCGCGCCTTCGCAATTGATCATTGCCCATGCGGCGTTAAGCGATCCCGCGTTCGGCCATCTTGCGCACGAGCAGCGCATTGCCCGTCAAGGATTCGGTCTGGCGTATGCGAAGCCGGCCAACACGGACGTCAAACTCGACGCATGGAAAATGGTTCGGGCCGCTGACGGTCACTACGACGTCGTTGCGGACGCGAACGGTTTTTCGCTGCATCTCAAGTTGACACCGACGCAAGCACCTTTGATTCAGGGCGAACGCGGCTATTCACGCAAGGGGCCGCGGCCTGAGCAGGCGAGTTATTACTACAGCGAGCCGCAATTGCGCGTAACTGGCGGCGTAGTTCGACCGGTCGCGGCAGGCGGTTCGTCGCATGGCGAGACTCCTGTAACGGGAACGGCGTGGCTCGATCACGAATGGTCGAGCACATTGCTCGACGCCAATGCGGTAGGCTGGGATTGGCTCGGCGCCAACCTCACCGACGGCTCTGCGCTGATGGCATTCAAGGTACGAAGTCGCGATGGACACGCTGTGTGGGCGCACGCGGCATTTCGCAAACCCAACGGCGAGGTGACGACATTCGCCCCCGATCAAGTCGACTTTACGCCGCTTCGCACATGGCGCTCGCCGCGCACAAACACTTCTTATCCCGTCTCGATGATGGTCAAAACCGGCGTGCTGACGTGGAAACTCGATCCGCTGATGGACGATCAGGAGCTCGATTCGCGGCAATCGACGGGCGCGGTGTACTGGGAAGGCGCAGTGCGGGTGAGCCGCGAAGGTGTGGACGTTGGACGGGCGTATCTGGAACTGACGGGTTACGCGGATGCGCGGCGGATGGGGCGGGAGTGAAGGCGGGTTACACGGCGGTTTTTTTCCGCGTATGGCGGCGGGGTAAACGCAGAAACCCCACCTTTGCGGGGTGGGGTTTCTGTTTGCTGCTGGGGAGCCTGACGATTACCTACTTTCACACGGGTAATCCGCACTATCATCGGCGTGGAGTCGTTTCACGGTCCTGTTCGGGATGGGAAGGGGTGGGACCGACTCGCTATGGTCATCAGGCATGACTTGTTGCTGCACTGCTCGTGGAGCAATGCAACCAATCGGGAAGAAGTAGCTGAGAGGATGCCTCTCGTGTTGCTTTGGGCTGTGTTGTTTCTGGCACAACACGATCACTTAACCTGAGTGGCCTTGCCCCCTTCGGGGGTGGGATGCCCGTCAGTGCTGAAGCACTGACGATCATTGCAAAACACACCTGTTATAGGATCAAGCCTTACGGGCAATTAGTATCAGTTAGCTTAACGCATTACTGCGCTTCCACACCTGACCTATCAACGTCCTGGTCTTGAACGACCCTTCAAGGGGCTCGAAGCCCCGGGGATATCTCATCTTAAGGCGAGTTTCCCGCTTAGATGCTTTCAGCGGTTATCTCTTCCGAACATAGCTACCCGGCGATGCCACTGGCGTGACAACCGGTACACCAGAGGTTCGTCCACTCCGGTCCTCTCGTACTAGGAGCAGCCCCCTTCAAATATCCAGCGCCCACGGCAGATAGGGACCAAACTGTCTCACGACGTTTTAAACCCAGCTCACGTACCTCTTTAAATGGCGAACAGCCATACCCTTGGGACCGGCTACAGCCCCAGGATGAGATGAGCCGACATCGAGGTGCCAAACACCGCCGTCGATATGAACTCTTGGGCGGTATCAGCCTGTTATCCCCAGAGTACCTTTTATCCGTTGAGCGATGGCCCTTCCATACAGAACCACCGGATCACTATGACCTGCTTTCGCACCTGCTCGACTTGTCGGTCTCGCAGTTAAGCACGCTTATGCCATTGCACTATCAGCACGATTTCCGACCGTACCTAGCGTACCTTCGTACTCCTCCGTTACACTTTGGGAGGAGACCGCCCCAGTCAAACTGCCTACCATGCACTGTCCCCGATCCGGATTACGGACCAAGGTTAGAACCTCAAACAAACCAGGGTGGTATTTCAAGGGCGGCTCCACGCAGACTGGCGTCCACGCTTCAAAGCCTCCCACCTATCCTACACAGACCGGTTCAAAGTCCAATGCAAAGCTACAGTAAAGGTTCATGGGGTCTTTCCGTCTAGCCGCGGGGAGATTGCATCATCACAAACACTTCAACTTCGCTGAGTCTCGGGAGGAGACAGTGTGGCCATCGTTACGCCATTCGTGCAGGTCGGAACTTACCCGACAAGGAATTTCGCTACCTTAGGACCGTTATAGTTACGGCCGCCGTTTACCGGGACTTCAATCAAGAGCTTGCACCCCATCATTTAATCTTCCGGCACCGGGCAGGCGTCACACCCTATACGTCCACTTTCGTGTTTGCAGAGTGCTGTGTTTTTATTAAACAGTCGCAGCCACCAGTTTATTGCAACCCCTTCACCCTTTGCGCGCAGGCGCATCAGGCTACAGGGGCGTACCTTATCCCGAAGTTACGGTACCAATTTGCCGAGTTCCTTCTCCCGAGTTCTCTCAAGCGCCTTAGAATACTCATCTCGCCCACCTGTGTCGGTTTGCGGTACGGTCTTGTTAAACTGAAGCTTAGAGGCTTTTCTTGGAACCACTTCCGATTGCTTCTTCACCGAAGTGAATGGCCTCGCACCCTTGAATCCTGCGCCCGGATTTGCCAAAGCGCCTTCTCCAATGCAAGGACCGGGACTTCCAACACCCGGACAACCTTCCGCGATCCGTCCCCCCATCGCATTTAACAATGGTGCAGGAATATTAACCTGCTTCCCATCAGCTACGCATTTCTGCCTCGCCTTAGGGGCCGACTCACCCTACGCCGATGAACGTTGCGTAGGAAACCTTGGGCTTACGGCGAGGGGGCTTTTCACCCCCTTTATCGCTACTCATGTCAGCATTCGCACTTCCGATACCTCCAGCACACTTTCCAGTGCACCTTCGCAGGCTTACGGAACGCTCTCCTACCATGCACATAAATGTGCATCCGCAGCTTCGGTATATTGCTTAGCCCCGTTACATCTTCCGCGCAGGACGACTCGATCAGTGAGCTATTACGCTTTCTTTAAAGGATGGCTGCTTCTAAGCCAACCTCCTGACTGTTTTAGCCTTCCCACTTCGTTTCCCACTTAGCAATATTTGGGGACCTTAGCTGGCGGTCTGGGTTGTTTCCCTCTTGACACCGGACGTTAGCACCCGATGTCTGTCTCCCGTGATTGCACTCTTCGGTATTCGGAGTTTGCTATGGCGTAGTAATCCGCAATGGACCCCACAACCATGACAGTGCTCTACCCCCGAAGGTGATACACGAGGCACTACCTAAATAGTTTTCGGAGAGAACCAGCTATTTCCAGGTTTGTTTAGCCTTTCACCCCTATCCACAGCTCATCCCCTAACTTTTCAACGTTAGTGGGTTCGGACCTCCAGTACGTGTTACCGCACCTTCATCCTGGCCATGGATAGATCACCTGGTTTCGGGTCTACACCCAGCGACTGAATCGCCCTGTTCGGACTCGCTTTCGCTACGCCTGCCCTAATCGGTTAAGCTTGCCACTGAATGTAAGTCGCTGACCCATTATACAAAAGGTACGCCGTCACCCCTTCGCAGAGGCTCCGACTGTTTGTATGCATGCGGTTTCAGGATCTGTTTCACTCCCCTCCCGGGGTTCTTTTCGCCTTTCCCTCACGGTACTGGTTCACTATCGGTCGATCACGAGTATTTAGCCTTGGAGGATGGTCCCCCCATCTTCAGACAGGATTTCACGTGTCCCGCCCTACTTGTCGTACACCTAGTTCTTCCTCGCTGTTTTCGTCTACAGGGCTATCACCTGCTATGGCGGCACTTTCCAGAGCCTTCGACTAACAATGAAGATAAAGAGTACAGGCTGGTCCCATTTCGCTCGCCACTACTCTGGGAATCTCGGTTGATTTCTTTTCCTGCGGTTACTTAGATGTTTCAGTTCACCGCGTTCGCTTCACGTAGCCTATGTATTCAGCTACGGATGACCCATACGGGCCGGGTTTCCCCATTCGGATATCGGTGGATCAAAGCTCGTTTGCCAGCTCCCCACCGCTTTTCGCAGGCTACCGCGTCCTTCATCGCCTGTGATCGCCAAGGCATCCACCACATGCACTTGTTCGCTTGACCCTATAACGGGTGTGTCTCCTGCATGATCCACGGGGAATCACACGCTCGCCACCCTCGCTACAGGTTGAGTATTCGTGTTGCGCCGTATTCCAAAAGCGATCTTTCGATCTCTCTTTTCATACATTGATACAATCACAACCCTGATTCACCTACTCAACCACCCATCTCTAAGTGATCTTTCGTGAATCTCTTTACTACTTCTTCCTGATTGTTAAAGAACGACAGCCGATATAAAGCTCTGCTTCATATCACTCTGACTGGCTCAATCGCCAATGCACAACGCTCTGCCTTTTACTGCCCGCAGAACGCTACGCATTGAGGATTGGTGGAGGATGACGGGATCGAACCGACGACCCCCTGCTTGCAAAGCAGGTGCTCTCCCAGCTGAGCTAATCCCCCAGTCATACAGCTACCCCAGAGGTTCAGACGATCAGCACACCAGACAAGACTTTGGTGGGTCTGGATGGATTCGAACCATCGACCCCCGCCTTATCAAGACGGTGCTCTAACCGACTGAGCTACAGACCCCTGAGTCTGTCCTGATTTCACAGCCGATAAGCGTGAGCGCTCAACGCATTGCTTTTACACAACTGACGCGTTTAGCTCGAGAAAGGAGGTGATCCAGCCGCACCTTCCGATACGGCTACCTTGTTACGACTTCACCCCAGTCATGAATCCTACCGTGGTGACCGTCCTCCTTGCGGTTAGACTAGCCACTTCTGGTAAAACCCACTCCCATGGTGTGACGGGCGGTGTGTACAAGACCCGGGAACGTATTCACCGCGGCATGCTGATCCGCGATTACTAGCGATTCCAGCTTCACGCACTCGAGTTGCAGAGTGCGATCCGGACTACGATCGGTTTTCTGGGATTGGCTCCCCCTCGCGGGTTGGCGACCCTCTGTTCCGACCATTGTATGACGTGTGAAGCCCTACCCATAAGGGCCATGAGGACTTGACGTCATCCCCACCTTCCTCCGGTTTGTCACCGGCAGTCTCCCTAGAGTGCTCTTGCGTAGCAACTAGGGACAAGGGTTGCGCTCGTTGCGGGACTTAACCCAACATCTCACGACACGAGCTGACGACAGCCATGCAGCACCTGTGTTATGGCTCCCTTTCGGGCACTCCCACCTCTCAGCAGGATTCCATACATGTCAAGGGTAGGTAAGGTTTTTCGCGTTGCATCGAATTAATCCACATCATCCACCGCTTGTGCGGGTCCCCGTCAATTCCTTTGAGTTTTAATCTTGCGACCGTACTCCCCAGGCGGTCAACTTCACGCGTTAGCTACGTTACCAAGTCAATGAAGACCCGACAACTAGTTGACATCGTTTAGGGCGTGGACTACCAGGGTATCTAATCCTGTTTGCTCCCCACGCTTTCGTGCATGAGCGTCAGTATTGGCCCAGGGGGCTGCCTTCGCCATCGGTATTCCTCCACATCTCTACGCATTTCACTGCTACACGTGGAATTCTACCCCCCTCTGCCATACTCTAGCCCGCCAGTCACAAATGCAGTTCCCAGGTTAAGCCCGGGGATTTCACATCTGTCTTAGCGGACCGCCTGCGCACGCTTTACGCCCAGTAATTCCGATTAACGCTTGCACCCTACGTATTACCGCGGCTGCTGGCACGTAGTTAGCCGGTGCTTATTCTTCCGGTACCGTCATCCCCCCAGGGTATTAACCCAGAGGTTTTCTTTCCGGACAAAAGTGCTTTACAACCCGAAGGCCTTCTTCACACACGCGGCATTGCTGGATCAGGCTTGCGCCCATTGTCCAAAATTCCCCACTGCTGCCTCCCGTAGGAGTCTGGGCCGTGTCTCAGTCCCAGTGTGGCTGGTCGTCCTCTCAGACCAGCTACAGATCGTCGCCTTGGTAGGCCTTTACCCCACCAACTAGCTAATCTGCCATCGGCCGCCCCTGTAGCGCGAGGTCCTAAGATCCCCCGCTTTCATCCACAGATCGTATGCGGTATTAATCCGGCTTTCGCCGGGCTATCCCCCACTACAGGACACGTTCCGATGTATTACTCACCCGTTCGCCACTCGCCACCAGGATTGCTCCCGTGCTGCCGTTCGACTTGCATGTGTAAGGCATGCCGCCAGCGTTCAATCTGAGCCAGGATCAAACTCTTCAGTTCAAACCTGTTACTGTTTTTCGGTTCAGTTAAGAACCGGTCGCTCACTCAACGTACTGACGAATGATCTCTCCATCTTTCAATGGAAAAACCTTCCTTTCATTACTGTGTGAGACTTGATACTTTCGCTTGTTCCGGCAGATCCCGAAGGGCCCGCCGGCGCGTCGCGCATCAAGCGCCCACACTTATCGGCTGTTAATTTTTAAAGATCGATTACGCATTCACCACCGAACCCGCACCGCCAGTCGTCAGCATCACAACCACCCGGTACCGCTTCGTTCTGCGTCGCTGCATCAGCAGCAGAGAAACGAGATTATGGAGAACGAGCGACAGGTCGTCAACCCCCTTCGCGCAATATTTTTCGGAAAGTTAAGAGGCGCGGAAACAGACCGCTCCAACAACGCCGCCCAATTAGTTAGGCATCCGATTTAATTGACTGTTCATGAGGCAATCGTACTCGCGACGGCCAGCCAGGTGCTCAGCAGCCGCGCCTCCCCGCTGTTAAAACAGCCACGCGAGCCTCCTCACTATATAGACACAAGGCGCACGCCCGACAGCAGCGTCGAAACAACTGGAAAGCCGGCGCCACCGCAAAAACTAAAGTTTCGCAGTCGCCAGCCGTCAACCAGGATACCCCGTCACTTAAATAGCCGCCGACCATGGACAATCCAGTCGAGGAACACGTCGAGGAAGCCTCATCCGCAACCCAAACCACAGCGCTGAATCCGGAGCAGGTGCCAGTAGGCGCGCCCCTGGACTGGCCGATCGTCGACGCCGACGGCACGCTGCTGTTCGCGAGCGGCACCATCCTGGCGACCACGGACGAGCGCAAATTCCTGTTCGGACACTTCCGTCCGCAGCGCGGCGACTTACTGGACGCGACCACGCAACCGCCATTGCCGGCAGAGACGCAAGCGGATTCCAACGGCGAACTGACGCTCAAGGACATGCATCTGGAAATCGGTGCCTTGGTCGGTGTGCGCTCGCAGCTCGGCAGCGGCGCGCCCATGCACCCGTGCCGCATCATCGGTTTCGCGCCGAATCATTCACTCTTCGTCACTCCGCCCATGCACGAAGGCCGCATTTTCCCGCTCAGCATCGGCGAAAACATCGAAATCGTCGCGATCGCCAGCCATGCGGTGTTCCGTTTCGTCTGCACGATCGAAGCGATCTGCCGTACGCCGTTCGACTACGTCGTGCTGTCGAAGCCCGGCGTGATCCGCCGCCTGCGCGAACGCAAATCGATCCGCGTCCGCGCGCACCTTGCGGTGCGTTTCGGCATCGGTCAAAGCGGGGAATCGTATGAGGGCGTTGGACTCGCGAAAGGCATCAGCGCGCTCGGCATGTCGCTGGACGCCTCGTGGACTCTCGGCGCCGTCGGCGAACGGTTGCGCGTTGCGTTTCGCCTGAAGTCGAAGGATCTCGACACGGAGATCGAAACCACGGCGGTGATCCGCAACGTGCAGAAAGGCAGCGGCCCTGGCGAGCCTTCGACGCACGGGCTCGAACTCGATCAACTCGACGCAGCCCAGCAGATGGCGATGAAAGTCTTCGTATTCGACCGTCAGGACGATGTGGTGTATTGGTCGAGCGGCCTGAAATAAGCGCACGCCCATGAGCGGCACGGCCCGCGAGCCGCTCAGCCCATCAGCATCAGTTCTTCCGGCATCAAGCGCCGCGCGCCCCAGGCATCGGCGAGCACTTCGCAGCGGCCCAGCCGGATCGCTTCTCGCTCGAAATCGACGAACACCACCTCGTCCGCATCCGGCGGCCGCGCCGGCATGTCACGCGTGCGGCCATCGGTCAGAATCCACAACCAGCGTTGCTGCCCGGGCTTGCGGCGCGCGCAGCGATCCAGCAGCTGGGACGCACGCTGAACGCCTGCCGTCAGCGGCGTGCCGCCTCCGCCACCCACTGGGCTCAGCCACCGCTCGTTCCACCAGCGCGGCACAGCGGGGCCGAAACGCACATCCGCACCGGCGCCGCCGAAACAGACCAGCGCCGCCTCGGCTCGCGCCGCGCTTGCACGATCGAACAAGGCGATCAGCAATCCCTTGGCGAGCGCGAGGCGCTGCCCGGTCAGCATGGAACCCGAGCAATCGAGTACGAAGCAGTGCAGCACGCCGCCGCGCGGCGCCTCGCGCACGAAGTGCAGATGCCCGGCGCGCAGCGTCTCCTGGCGCTTCGCGCCGAGCGTGGCCGGCCAGTCGATGCGCTTGCCCGGCTCGCCGCGCAAGCGCCCGCGCGAACCGGCAGTTGTGCCCGCGCCTCGCAGCCATCGAAAACCGCTGCGCAAGTCAGCGGCGGCGCCCTTCCGATGGCTCAGCGTTTTTTTACGTTAAGCGGAATGACGCCCTTGACGTGCGTGGTTGCGGCCGGCTCGGGCGCGAGGTAGCCCCAGTCGCTATCGCCGGTCGCGGCGGCCGGCGGCGTATTGCCTTGCGCGGATGAGGAGCGGCTCCCGGCAGGCGCCTCCCGCTCGCCGTCTCTCTCACGCGTCTCACCCGCCGCCGGCGACTCGCGAACATGCCGCCGATGACCCAACACCGCCTCAGCCACCCGATCGACATGCTGCGTCGTCACCGTAGCCGCCTGTTCGAGCGCCGCCAACGCACGCGCCGCGCGCAGCATCACGAGATCGGCGCGCAAACCGTCCACGGCGGCGTCGATGCACAGCGCGCTCACATGCGCATGCACGGCGTCGTCGAATGAGAGTTGCGGCAGCGCTTCGCGCGCCACCCGAATCCGCTCGACATAGGCCGCCTGCTGCTGCGCGTAGCCCGCACGAAAACCCTGCGGATCGAGGTCGAACGCCAGCCGCGCTTTCACGATCGCCTGACGCACGAGCGGCTCGAAACAGTTCTGCAACTCGACCATCAAGCCGAAACGGTCGATCAATTGCGGCCGCAGTTCGCCTTCTTCAGGATTCATCGTGCCGATCAGCACGAAGCTCGCGTCGTGGCTATGCGATACGCCATCGCGCTCGACGGTATTCACGCCGCTCGCGGCCGCGTCGAGCAAGGCATCGACAAGCGCGTCCGGCAGCAGATTGACTTCATCCACATACAGCACGCCGCGATGCGCTTTGGCAAGAAGACCCGGCGAGAAGCGCACCGAACCGTCGCGCAACACAGTTTCGATATCGAGCGTGCCGATCAGACGATCTTCGCTGGCGCCAAGCGGCAGATTCACCAGTTGCCCTTCCGGCAGCAACTCAGCCAACGCGCGCGCCGCAGTCGACTTCGCCGTGCCACGCGGCCCGGTGACCAGCACGCCGCCCAACCCCGGATCGATGGCGGCTAACAGCAGCGCGTGCTGCAACGGCGTCTGGCCGATCAACGCGGCAAAGGGAAAAACGGGCCGCGCGGCAGCCGCGCTCATCGCTGGATTCATGTTTGCATTCCTTCGATCTGCCGCTCGCTCGCAAGCAGATGCTGTTCGACTTGCGCGCGAAAGTCGCCGGGTGCCTGCCACAAACCGCGCTGCATGGCTTCGAGCAGGCGCTCGCAGACCGACTGCAACGCGTGCGGGTTGTGCCGTTGCAAGAACTCGCGGGTGTCTGCGTCGTTCAGGTACGCGTCAGTCACGAGCGCATATTGATGATCCGCGATCACGCGCGCCGTCGCATCGTAACCATACAGATAGTCGACGGTCGCGGCGATTTCGGCCGCGCCCTTGTACCCATGGCGCTTCACGCCATCCAGCCATTTCGGATTGACCACGCGCGAGCGGATCACGCGCGCGATCTCCTCATGCAGCGTGCGCACGCGCGGCGCCGCCGGATTGCTGTGGTCGGCGTGATACACGCTCGGCTGATCGCCGGCCAGATGCCGCACCGCGGCGACCATGCCGCCCTGGAACTGGTAGTAATCGTTCGAATCGAGCAGGTCGTGCTCGCGGTTGTCCTGGTTCTGCAGCACCACGTCCATTGCGGCGAGACGCGCGCCGAACGCGTGACGCGCTTCTTCGCCCGCACTCTTTTGCGTGTACGCATAACCGCCCCACGCCTGATACGCGTTCGCGAGATCGGCGTCGGTTTGCCATTGGCGCGAGTCGATCATGTCCTGCAGACCCGCGCCGTAGGCGCCGGGCCGCGCGCTGAATACGCGCCAGCCGGCGCGCTTGCGCGCTTCGGCGGCGTCCATGCCGCGCGCGATCAGCGCATCGCGTTCGCGCAGCACGCGTGCGCGAATCGGATTCAGGTCCTCGGGTTCGTCGAGTTCGGCGACGGCTTGCACGGCGGCGTCAAATAAATGCATGACGTTGGCGAAGGCATCGCGGAAGAAACCGGACACCCGCAACGTGACGTCGATTCGCGGCCGGTCGAACGCCTCGATCGGCATGATTTCAAAATCGGTCACGCGATGGCTGCCCGGCGCCCACTTCGGCCGCACACCGAGCAACGCGAGCGCCTGGGCGATATCGTCGCCGCCGGTGCGCATGGTCGCGGTGCCCCAAACGGACAGACCGATGGCGCGCGGATAGTCGCCCTTCTCCTGCAAATGCCGTTCGATCAGTTGCTGCGCGGATTTCAAGCCGAGCGACCAGGCGGCCTGGGTGGGAATCGCGCGCGTGTCGACGGAATAGAAGTTGCGGCCGGTGGGCAGCACGTCGGGCCGGCCACGCGACGGCGAACCGCTCGGCCCGGGCGGCACGAAACGGCCTTCGAGGCCGCGCTTTAGCTGAAGCATTTCCTGCGGACCGCAGGCGTCGAGGCGCGGCAGCACGTCGTTACGCAGACGCTCGATCACTTGCTCCGCTTGCGGCAAGCCCGCGGCCGTCGTGGTTACCGATGCTTGCGTTCGATCTCCGCACAGGTCTCGCAGCAACTCAGCCGCCAGCAACTCCAGCCGCTCACGCGTATCGCCGCAGTGCCGCCACGGCGCATCGCTCACGCGCTGAAGTACATCGGGACGCGGACCGTCCCACACCGCCGACCAATCCACCGACAACGGATCGAACAGATGATCCATCTGCAGATCACGCGCCAGTGCATCGATCAAGCCGGCCTTGCCGCCTTGCCCGTCGCCGACAGGAAAACGCCCCAATGCCAGCAACGTATCGCGTCGCTGCACGCCGTCGGGCGATTGCCCGAACGTGTGCAAACCATCGCGAATCTGCGCTTCCTTCAACTCGCACAGCCACGCATCGACGCGCGTGAGCAGCGCGTCTTCATCGTCCTGTCCGTTCGGTGCGGCGAGACTGAGTTCCTCATGCAGCTTATGGTCGACGATGGTCGCCAGAATCGTGCGCCGCAACAGCTTCGAGCGGCGCGGATCGACCATTAGCGCTTCATAGTATTCGTCGACCTGGCGCTCCAGGTCCTGCAAAGGTCCGTAACTTTCGGCTCGCGTGAGCGGCGGCATCAAATGATCGATGATGACAGCCTGTGCGCGGCGTTTCGCCTGGCTACCCTCGCCCGGATCGTTGACGATGAACGGATACAGATGCGGCATCGGCCCGAGAATCAGATCGGGCCAGCAGGTATCGCTCAACGCGACGCTTTTGCCGGGCAGCCATTCGAGATTGCCGTGCTTGCCGACATGCACGATTGCATCGATACCGAACTGGTGACGCAACCAGAAATAGAACGCCAGATACGCATGCGGCGGCACGAGTTCGGCGTCGTGATAGCTCGCGTAGTCGCCCTGCTCGCGCGAACGCGACGGTTGAATGCCGACGAACACCTGTCCGCAACGCCAGCCCGCGATCATGAAGCGGCCGCGTCGCAGCGTCGGGTCGAGTTCCGGCGCGCCCCAACGCGCGTTCAACGCCTCGCGGGTTTCGGCGGGCAAGGCGTTGAAGTGCGCGAGATAGTCGTCGAGGGCGAGGCTCTGCAGTGCGGGACGCAGATCTCGCACGACCGGATCGTTGGTCACGCCTTCGGTGAGCTTTTTCAGCAGCGCATCGCCGCCCGAGGGCAAATCGGCCAGACGATAACCTTCGTCGCGCAGCATCGACAGAATGCCGACTACCGATGCCGGTGTATCGAGTCCCACGCCATTGCCGATGCGCCCTTCGCTCATCGGATAGTTGGCGAGGATCAGCGCGAGTTTCTTGTCCGCGTTATCGAGTGAACGCAGACGGCACCAGCGCCGGCTCAGTTCGGCGAGAAAACCCACGCGTTCAAGGTCCGCCTGATAACGCACCACGTCGACCTGAGTATGCGCACAGCGGTACGCGAGTCCCTTGAAACTGATCGCGCGCGTGATGATGCGGCCGTCCACTTCCGGCAGCGCGATATGCATGGCGATATCGCGCGAATTGAGGCCCTGATTGTCCTTGACCCAATCGTCGCGATTGCCGCCGCTCAGGATCACCTGGAGCACCGGGGCATCACCGGCGAGCGCGAGCGGCTCGGGGTCGTCGATCGCGGACGCGGCGAATGCGGTCGTATTCAGCACCAGCGCCACCTCGTGCTGCGCGCACAGCGATTGCACGACGTCGCGGCTCATCGCATCTTTCAGCGAGGTAATCGCGATCGGCAGCGGATTCAGACCTTGCGATTCGAGTGCGTCGATCAGCGCGTCGAACACCGCCGTGTTGGCAGCCTGCAGATGCGCCTTGTAGAACAGGATCGCCGCAACCGGTGCTCCCTGTTTCCAGCGCGCCTGCCAGTCGGCCATGGTCGGCGTATCGCGTTCGGGATGGTAGAGCGTGGCCGCGGGCAACGCGCGCGGCGGCGCAGGTTCGCGTCCCCAGCCGAAGGCGCGGTGGGCGATACAGCGCAGGAACGCCTCGGCATTTTGCGGGCCGCCTTCACGCAGATAGCGCCACAGTTGATGGCACAGATCCGCGCTTGCCGTGCTGCGCGCGAGCAGGTTCGGATCCTCCTGCAGATCGCCGGAGAACATCGCGAGCGTCTGCTGCTTGCGCTCGGCGAGCGCCACCACCTGCTCGATGCCGTAAGGCCAATACGCTTCGCCGCCCAGATGATCGACCACCACCACGCGCGCATGCTGCAAGACGTCTTCGAGATAAAAATCCACCGACGCCGGTTGCCGCAAATACGTGACGTTCGCGAGCCGCACGCTCGGGAAGCCTTCACCCAGCCGCGGAAAAACGCTCGCCAGCAGCGACAGCGTGGTGTCGGCGGAGCTGAGCACCACGATATCCGCGGGCTGCTGATCGATCCGGATCACGCCTTGCGTGTCGTCGACGAAACCGCCCGGCGTGGTGCGCAGCAGATGCATATGCGCTTACGCCTGCTGCGCTTCGACGCTCGACGGCATGCCCAGCGCCACGTCGAACGCACGTTGCAACGCCGGCTGATCGAGGTCTTCACCAATCAGCACGAAGCGGCTCGGGCCGCCTTCGCCGGCCTGCCAGCGTCGATCGAAATAGCTGTCGAAGCGGCGCCCAACGCCTTGAATCACCAGACGCATCGCCGCGCCCGGCAGCGCCGCGAAGCCTTTGACGCGATAGATCGTGTTGGTTTCGACAAGTTGTTGCAACGCGGCGATCACCGCCTCGCGCGACGACGCATTCGCCTGCACGACCACGGAGTCGAACTCGTCATGATGGTGGTCGGCGTCGTCGGCGGAGCCATGGTGATCGTGGCGCAAGTGGATCGTGTCTTCCGACGCCGCTTCGAGGCCCAGCAAGGTATGCAGATCGAGTTGGCCCATGTGTGCGCGAACGATCTTCACTTGCGGCGGAATTTCTTCGCGGATCGAAACTTCGACCGCGCTTTGCTGCGCGTCGTCGAGCAAGTCCGTTTTGTTCAGAATCACCAGATCGGCCGCGGACAACTGGTCTTCGAACAGCTCGTGCAGCGGCGACTCGTGATCGAGATTCGGATCGGCCTTGCGCTGCGCATCCACGGCGACCGGATTATCCGCAAACTGGCCGCTTGCCGCAGCCGGGCCGTCAACCACGGTGACCACGGCATCCACGGTGAAGCTGTTCTTTATCTGCGGCCAGTTGAACGCCTGCACCAAGGGCTTCGGCAACGCCAGACCCGACGTCTCGATCAGCACGTGGTCGATCTGCTCGCGGCGCTCCACGAGCTTTTCCATCACCGGGAAAAACTCTTCCTGCACGGTGCAGCACAAGCAGCCGTTTGCCAGTTCATACAGTTGGCCTTCGGTTTCGACGCCGTTTTCATCGCAACCGATGCCGCAACCCTTGAGGATTTCCCCGTCGATACCGAGTTCGCCGAATTCGTTGACGATCACCGCGATGCGCTTGCCGCCCGCATGCTGAAGAATATGCCGCAGCAGCGTAGTCTTGCCGCTGCCGAGAAAGCCCGTGACGATGGTGACGGGGATCTTGCGCATTTGAGTTTGCATCGTGAGGTCCATCCGTAGAGTTGCACGTGCACGCCGGCGTGTTTTTCAGCGTATGCCGAGGCAAACGGAGCAGACGCCCGGCCAGCCACGACCATAACAAAACACGGGGACGAAAGTCGGCGTTGCCGCGACAACAGAAAAACAGAAAGCGGGAATGAGTCATGAACGTAGCGCCGCATCCCCGCGGCGTTCGTCCTTCGTTATCTGGCCGGTATCCGGGCTGGCGAAAGCGCCGCTTCCCCTTCCCGGACGAGTGATTTCTCGCCCAGTGGTGATATGCCGACGCGGCCTTGCGCGTGGACATCGAAGCCGGCTCCGCGGCGCTAACCGACTGCGTTTGACACGGCAGTTAGCACCACATTTCGCTTACCGTTGCGGGGGCAGCACAGGTTGGCCCGATCCATGGCAGGTGGGCACCCTGTTTCCCGTTTAACTGCATGCGCACGAGCGCGCACACGAGCACCAAAGTGCGTGCGAGTGTAGGCCCGCCGCTCGGTGCCGTCAAGGAAACCCCAGGCCGCAAGCGCTTATCGGACGGGGCGCCATGTGCTATCGTATGCGCGCGTTTGGTGCCCGCACATGCATTCGCGTGTGCAGTTAAACGGGAAACAGGCAGCGCGCCCTGCGCTTAACCTGTGCTGTCCCCGCAACGGTAAGCGACCTGCGGCGCGATGTTTAATCGACTTGCGCCGCGCATGCGTTTTTTTAAGCCACTGTCCGGCAATTTCCAGCGAATGCGGACGGGAAGGCAAAGCGCGTGAGGCCGCCAGCCCGGATACCGGCCAGACGCGGAGGCGGCGAACCTCAGGGCAACATCCCGCCGCCGGACGCCGGAATCCGCGAGGGACGGATGCGAAGGCGCTAAAGCACGACGCAGAGTGTCCGCGTAGGCGAGTTTCGTGTGAAACTCGCTACGAACCACGCATTGCGCCATGCCTGAATCCGTAGCACTGCATGACCCCAACGTCCGCCGTCTGGCGACCCTTCGCGCTTTACCCTTTCCCGCTTGTCACGACATGGCGCCCGCCGTGCACGCCGCGATGACCCGCGCCTGGCTGATCGGCGCCGGCCCCGGCGACGTCGAACTCATGACCATCAAGGCCACCCGTGCATTGGCGCAAGCCGACGTGGTGCTGGTCGACGATCTGGTGAATCCTGAAGTGCTGCAATTCGCGCGCGCTGACGCGCTGGTCGTCTACGTGGGTAAACGCGGCGGTCATCCGTCGACACCGCAGGAAGGCATCGTCGCGCAGATGCTCGAACATGTGCGGGCCGGGCGCAGCGTCGCGCGTTTGAAAGGTGGCGATCCGTTCGTGTTCGGCCGGGGCGGCGAAGAACAGCAGGCGCTGCACGCGGCCGGTATCGAGGTGGAAGTCGTCAACGGCATCACGGCGGGAATCGCGGCGCCCGCGGCGATCGGGATTCCGGTCACGCATCGCGATCATGCGCAGGGCGTCGTGTTCGTCACCGGGCACGGCGCGGGCAGCGGCGAGCCCGACTGGGCCGCACTCGTGGCCACGCGCATGACGCTCGTGATCTACATGGGCATGCGGCGGCTCAACGATATCGTCGGCGCGCTGCTCGCGGCTGGCATGAGCGCCGATACGCCGTGCGCGGCGATCGAATCGGCCACCCGTCCCGAGCAACGCCACGCGCTGGCGCGGCTTGGTGAATTTGCCGACATCGTCGCGCGTGCTGGTCTCGGGTCGCCGGCAATCGTGGTGATCGGCGGCGTGGCGTCGCTCGCGTTGGCGCGTGAGGCGGCTCATGCGGAACGCGCTGCAACGCCGCCAGCGGACGGAACGGATACGCGATGAAAACGCTGAGCGTCGGCATCGGTTGCCGTTTGCATAGCTCGGCCGAGCAGATCGAAGCTGCGGTGCGCGCCGCGCTCGGCACGCATTCGTTCGACGAAATCCGTACCGTCGCCTCGCTCGACATCAAAGCCCGCGAAGCGGGCCTCCTCGAATTCTGCGCACGTCATGCGCTGCCGCTGACGTTCTTCAGCCTTGAACAGATCGCGGCGATGCCTGTCGCGGTGGCTTCGGCGGCAGTGCGCGAGCATCTCGGCGTGGACGGCGTCTGCGAGCCGTGCGCGCTGCTTGGCGCGGCGGCCGACGCCACAGCCGGGCTCGGTGAATCTGTCATAGGCCATGCGCCTCGTGCCACGCTCCTCGTGCGCAAAACCGTTTATGCCGGCGTCACCGTGGCGATTGCCTCAACCACCGCTCACGCCGCTCGCGCCGAACACCCAGACAACGACACACAGCAACAGGACCTGCCATGAAGACCGACCCCGAATCACATCAACGCATGACCGAGCGCCGCCGCGAAGGCCACGAGAAAAAACAGGCCAACGCCACCGTCGAAAAAGGCCTGCTGATCGTCAACACCGGCACGGGCAAAGGCAAAACTACTGCCGCATTCGGCATGGCCGTGCGCGTGCTGGGCCACGGCATGCGTCTCGGCGTGGTGCAGTTCATCAAGGGCGCGTTGCACACGTCTGAGCGCGACTTTCTCGGCGCGATCGCCAACTGCGATTTCGTCACGATGGGCGACGGCTACACCTGGAACACGCAGAACCGCGACGCCGATATCGCGACCGCGCGCAAAGGCTGGGATGAAGCGCGCCGCATGATCGAAAGCGGCGAGTACCAGATGGTGATCCTCGACGAACTGAACACGGTGCTCAAGTACGAATACCTGCCGCTCGATGAAGTCCTGTCGGTAATCGCCGCCCGCGCGCCGATGCTGCATGTGGTGGTCACCGGCCGTCACGCGCCGGACGCATTGATCGAAGCCGCCGACCTCGTCACCGAAATGCGCATCGTCAAGCATCCGTATCGCGAGCAAGGCGTGAAAGCGCAGCGCGGCGTGGAGTTCTGAGCGATGGCCGCGTGCCCCGCCCTGTTCATCAGCGCGCCTGCTTCGGGTCAAGGGAAGACCACGATCACCGCGGGTCTCGCGCGCTACCATCGGCGGCTGGGGCGACGCGTGCGCGTCTTCAAGACCGGACCGGACTTTCTCGATCCGATGATTCTGGCGCGCGCGAGCGGCGCGCCGGTCCTCTCGCTCGATCTGTGGATGGTAGGCGAAACCGCCTGCCGCACGCTGCTCGCGCAAGCCGCCGCCGAAGCCGACCTGATCCTGATCGAAGGCGTGATGGGTCTGTTCGACGGCACGCCGAGCAGCGCCGATCTCGCCACCGTCTTCGGCGTGCCGGTGCTCGCGGTGATTTCGGCGAAGGCGATGGCGCAGACCTTCGGCGCGGTCGCCTTCGGTCTCGCGCAATTCCGGCCACAGGTGCCGTTTTACGGCGTGCTCGCCAATCGCGTCGGCTCCGCGCGGCATGCGCAGATGCTGGAAGAAGCGTTGCCGCCAGATTTGCGCTGGTGCGGACACATTGCCGCCAGCGATGAAATCGCACTGCCCGATCGTCACCTCGGCTTGCATCAGGCGCAAGAAATCGACGACCTCGACGCGCGCCTCGATCACGCCGCTGACACTCTAGGCCGCACCGCGCTCGCCGCATTGCCGCCGCCTGTCGAGTTCGGCACGCCGACACCCGAGATCCTGCCGCGCCTGCTTGACGGCAAGACGATCGCCATTGCACGCGACGCCGCGTTCTCGTTCATCTATCCGGCGAACGTCGCGCTGCTGGAAGCACTCGGCGCGCAAGTCGCCTTCTTCTCGCCGCTCGCCGACGAAGCGCTGCCGGAACACACCGACGCTGTGTATCTTCCAGGCGGCTACCCGGAACTGCACGCCGCCACGCTAGCCGGCAACACGCACAGCGCGGCTAGCATCCACGCGCACGCGGCGGCGGGCAAACCGCTCGTCGCCGAATGCGGCGGCATGCTGTATCTGCTCGACCAACTCACCGACACGCACGGCGTAACCACACCGATGCTCGGCCTGCTGCCCGGCCACGCGACCATGCAAACGCGCTTCACCGCGCTCGGCATGCAGCAGATCGACAGCCTGCATGGGCCGATGACCGGCCACACGTTTCACTACTCGAAGCTGAACACGTCGCTCACGCCGCTGCGCTCGGCCACCAGGCCGCAGGGCGACGCGCCCGGCGAGGCTATTTATCGCGCCGGCTCGATCGTGGCGACTTACATGCACGCTTACTGGCCCTCCAACCCGGCCTTCACGGCCGCCCTGTTCCATGGCGAAGCCTTTTAACGATTCCGAGCGCGACGCCGTCTATCGCGCGATCTACGAACGCCGCGACATGCGCCATTTCGTGCGCGATCCGGTCGATCCGGCCGTGCTGCAGCGCCTGCTCGACGCCGCGCATCACGCGCCGAGCGTCGGCTTCATGCAGCCGTGGCGGATCGCGCGGATCACCGATCCCGCGCTGCGCACGGCCTTGCACGATGCGGTGGAAAGCGAACGGCTCGCCACCGCCGATGCGCTCGGCAAACGCCGCGAAGAGTTCATGAAGCTGAAAGTGGAAGGCATGCTGGACTGCGGCGAACTGCTGGTGATGGCGCTGATGGACGGCCGCGAGCGCCACATCTTCGGCCGGCGCACGCTGCCGGAGATGGACCTCGCGTCGGTGGCGTGCGCGATTCAGAACATGTGGCTGGCCGCGCGCGCCGAGGGTCTCGGCATGGGCTGGGTGTCGCTGTTCGACGTCGACGCGGTTCGCCAACTGCTGCGCATGCCCGAGGGCGCGCGTCCCGTGGCGATTCTGTGTCTCGGTCACGTCGACCGGTTTTATAGCGAGCCGATGCTGGAAACCGAACGCTGGGCGAGCCGCGTGCCGCTCGCCGATTGCGTGTTCGAAAACCGCTGGCCGGAAGACAACGATGCGCCGGAATGAGCTCGCCGCGCGTTATAACCCTTACGGCTGAAGCGGCTTCACCGACATCACGGCCGGCACGCCGCCGGTTTCGTCGGCGCGCAATTTCACGCGCCAATCGGGTGGCGCATCGAAGGGAAACCTGGCGAGCGCACTTTTGACGAGCGTCGGCATGGCATGCTGCGGGTCCGCGTCGCGGTCGCTGCTCACCGCGCTCACTTTATAGACCTCCTGTCCGCTCGCGCGCTCGAAAAACCGCAGCGTCAGCGCATGCTGGTACGCGGAACCGCCGAACAGAGAGAACGGCGCAGCGGGCGCGCGCCGGCAGTCGCCTGACGTACAGCCGTTTTCATTGACGCCGATGGTCGCCAGCCGCGTGTCGTAGGCAACCGAGAGCAGATAACGCGCGGGCTCGCCCTTCGTTTCGACAAAGCCCTGCTTCGCCAACTCGTCCACCAACAGGCGCTCGAATTGCGGATGATCCGCGCTGACCTCCTGCGACGGCATGCGCGCGATCGCGTAAGTCCGCTCGCCTTGCAGAGCAGCGGCCGCGTTCCCGGCGCCGGCGGTATGCACGTCGGCGCTCAGACCCGCGCAACCGGTGAGACTTGCCGCCGCCAGCGCGGCACAGATCAGGAGTGCTTTCACCATATTCTCGCTTCGATAAGGTGTGTGTTCATATGTCATGGGCGCGGCGTGAACGAGGCACTCGACTGTGCGTCTTCGAGCACCGGCAGGCAGATCGTGAATGCCGTGCCCTGGCCGGGCTCGCTTGCCACCTCCACATCGCCGCCGTGGCGCGTGACGACCGTCTTGACGAAGGCCATGCCGAGCCCTGCGCCGCCCACTTCCGGCCGCTCGGTTTCGTGAAACCGCCGGAAGCGCTCGAACAACCCGGCCTGCTGCTCTTTCGGAATGCCGTAGCCCTGATCGCGAATCGTGCACGACACGCGCGTCGCCGCCGGCACGCCCTTCGGCGTCAGGCTCGCAATGCTGCACACGATCCGCGTATCCGGCGGGCTGTACTTGACCGCGTTGTTCAGAATGTTGACGAGCGCGCGCGTCATCAGCGAACGGTCGGCGCAGATCCAATGGCCGTCGTCGGCAGCATCCGCCTCCGTGTGCAGCGTGATGCGCCTGGCGTGCGCCTGGGGCCAGACTTCGTCGCTCGCGTCGATCAGCAACTCGGCCAGACTCACCGGTTCGAGCACATAAGTTTGCGATTCGGCGCGCGCCAGTTGCACGAAGTCGTCGGCCAGCGTCAGCGCGCGCTGCGCGTAGCGTTCGATGCGTTCGAGCACGCCGCGCGCGAGTACCGGCTCGCGGCGGGCACGCTCGATCTCCACCAGCGCGAGAATCGACGCCTGCGGCGAACGCATGTCGTGTGAGAGCAGCCGCAGCGCGTCTTCCCGCTGACGCTCGGCCGCATGCAAGGCCGACACGTCGACGAGGCCCGCAATCCAGCCGGTCGTCTCGCCCTGCCCGTTGGTGCAGTTTGCGTAGCGCAGCAAATGATCGCGCTCGCGAGCGTCGCGCACCTCGACGCCATGCGCCATCAGCGCGGCAAATTCGTAGCGCGTGGGATCGAGCGGCGCCGGCCAGTGCGTGCGGGCGAGCAGATTGTTTTCGGCATCGGAGGCGGCATCGGTGTCGATCGTCTTTACGAGGGTCAAGCCGCCCAGCACGTCCTGCATCGGCCGGCCTTCGGGCAGCGGCGCACCGAGCCGCGCGAAATGCGCTTTGGCGGCATGGTTGGCGATCAGCACGACGCCGCGCACGTCGCTCACGAGGATCGGCTCGGGCATGCTGTCGAGGCTGTCCCATACGAAACGCTTCATGTCCTGTACGCGCTGTGCGGCCTGCGCCATCAGCGCCATGTGCTGTTCCAGCACGTCGCCGCCGAACTCGCGCCGGCGCTGCGGCGTTTCCGGCAACAGATGAGGTTCGTCGGCGAGACGCTGCAGTTCTCCGCGCAAATACGCCATGGTCATTTCGAGGCGCCGCCAGTTCCAGATCGGATACACGGCCACCAGACCCACGATCGCCGGCACCGGCGACATCCAGAGCCGCGCGCCGTACAGCAAGGTGGCGCTGCCGGCCGCCGCGAGCAGACACAGTGCGCCGGTCAACAGCAACGAACGGCGCGGCGACAGTACGAGAAATCCGGCCAGCAACGCGGCAAGCGGCGCGAGCGACACCGCGAACAGCATCCACGGATAGACCGGCTCGATCTCGCGGCCGGTCAACAGCGTGTCGAGCACGTTCGCGTGGATATACACGCCGGGCAGCGGACCGAGTTCACCGGAGACGGGCGTCGCGAAGCGGTCGTACAAGCCGGACGCGGTCACGCCGATCAGCACGATGCGGCCGCGCAACTGCTCCGGCGTCACATTGCCGGCGAGCACGCGCGCGAAACTCAGCTTCGTGTAGTTCTGCGCGTTGTGACCGAACGGGATCAGGAAACGGCCTTCGCCGCCGTCGTCGGCTGCGACGTCGGTTTCGGCTGCGGGCAAAACTGGGCCGCGCCGCGAGCCTGTCAGATGGAGCGAGCCGTGCTCCACCGCCTGCGCGACCGGCACCATCAGTTGCGGCCAGCGTGAATCGGCGTCGCCCTCGTAGCGCGCGACGCTGCGCACGATGCCGTCGCTGTCGACTTCGAGATTGATATGGCCTAGCCCCGCCGCCGCGTGCGCGAGCGGCGCCACCGGCTCGACCACGACGCGTCGGCCGCTGTCATCGGGCGCGGTGAGCAAGATCGGCAGATAGGTCGGACTCAGCGCGATCGCGCGGGCGAGGTCGGCGTCTTGCGGATTGGCTTCGGTGAACAGCACGTCGTAGATCACCGCGGCGGGCTTCGCGCCGGCGATCTGTTCCAGCAGCTTCGCGTGAACACTGCGCGGCCATGGCCAGCGGCCGAGTTGCGCGATGCTTGCGTTGTCGATTTCGACCACCACGATATCGCGCAGCAGAGGCGGCGCATGCAGGCTCAGAAAGCGGTCGTAGACCAGATGATCGACGCTCGCGCTCAGGCGGCCGAGCGAACTGAGCAGAATCACCACGATGCCGAGACAGCCGATACCCACCCATTCGATCAGGAAGCGGCGGCCGGCGCGCCGTCCGAGACGGGCGCGCGGATCGAGGCTCAGGCGCGTAGGAGTGGTCGGCAAAGGGTTGCTTGGTTCGAAACCAGGAAGCGGGCTGATGCACGGCTCAGCCCCGTGAATCTACCAGCGTCAGCGCGCAAGCGTAAACGAGCGCACCGCACTGCTCTTTTCATAGAAGCGGCCGTTCTCGAACTGCTCGGCGACGATCGTCCAGTAATAGACGCCCGGCGGCAGATCGCTCACGCTCAGTTGACCGCCGGACAGATCGGTGCGATCCACGAGCGGGTGGCGCAGATCGGCCGTGCTCGCCAGCACGAAACGGAAGCGTGTCTGGACCGTGGCGCGGCTGACGAACCAGCGGAATTCGTAGTTGCGGCTGCCGGCCCGCTGCGTTGCCGACGCGGCCAATCCGAGCTGGCGGCGTTCGAACGCATACACCTGCGGCAAGCCTTCGAGGCCGTGGGCGTCGATCGCGGCAATGCGTACGAAGTAGGTGCCGTCGGCCAGGTCGCCGAAATCCGCGTGCGGCTCACTCACGCGCTGGTCGCGGATCAGGTCGAGCTGGTCCGCGTCGCGCGCGATCTGCACGCGGTAGGCCACCGCGCGGTCGGCCGGCACGAGGTCGAACGCGACTGTTTTGCCGTCCTGCACCTTGGCCGGCTGCGTGAGCGCCGGCGCGGGCAGCAATTCGACCGGGCCGCCGATCGCGCCGCCCGCCTGCGTCACACTGCCGAAGCGTGCCTTCACGAGTTGCGCGGAGGCCTGCAGCGGTACGCCGGGCAGTGGCGCAAAAGCGCGAGCGTCGAGCGCGGCCGGGTCGACGCCGACCGCGCCGTCCAGCACTTGCACTGCGGTGGTTTGCGCGCCGCCGTCGTAGGCGACCTTGAAGCGCGTGCCGCGCACGCCCGCTACCACGGACGGCGAGCGGATCTGGAAGCGGTCGTCCTTTTTGGTCGCGTGCGTGACCTGGCTTTCGACTTCGCCGTTGCGCAGTTCGAGCAGGCGATCGCCGGCGCCGGTCAGCGTGGTGCGCCTCAGCGTGCCGATATCCAGCAGGCCGTTCTGCCCCACCGTGACGTGCGAGCCGTCCGGCAATTCCAGCGTCACAAAACCGTTGTCTCCCGTGCGCACACGGTCGCCTTCGCCGAGCGTCGTGCCTTCAGCGAGCGGCACGTAGGGGTTCTTGCCGAACGCGTGCTCGGCCGGCCCGCTGGTCGCGATCACGCGGGCCGATTCCTGTTCCTGTTTGAGCTTGTCGGCGGGCAGAAGCAGCGCGATGCCGGCCGGCATGCGGCGTGGCGCGGGCACATGATTCAGGCGACTCAGCACGGCCCAATCGCTCGGGTCGCGCAGATAGCGGCCGGCGATCTCGTAGAGCGTGTCACCTGCGTGAGTCAGATACGAGACATAGGCCGGCGCGGCGGCTTTCGCACGCGGCTTGGGTGCGCGCGGCGCGTGCGACGCTTGCGCGGACGCCGACACCGGCGCGAAACAGGTCATCGCGAGCAGGCCGGCCGCCGCGAGCCATGCGCCGCTGCGGCGGCCCGGCGAAACCAGGCTGCCGCGTGCCGCCCCAGCGACGGCAACCGTCACGCCTCCCCCTCTTCAGGGCGTTCGCCGGGCGCCGCCGGCGGCGTGGCGGAATCGATTCGCTCCAGCCGGTAGCCATAGCCGTAAATCGGCGTCAGCCGGTAGCCCTGCTCCGGGCGCAGGCCGAGCTTGCTGCGCAGCATCGACACGTGAGTGTCCATGGTGCGCGACGGAATGTCGGTCGCCTGCTTCCAGATCACGTCGAGAATATGCGCCCGCGACAGCGGCCGGCTCAGATGCTGGAACAGCAGCAGCGCGAGTTCGAACTCTTTCTGCGTGACGGCGACCGTCGTGCCGCGAACCACCACGTGCTTGGCGCCCAGATCGAATTCGAATTCGCCGAAGACTTCCTTCGCCGCCGGCGGTTTGAGGTGGTACGCCCGGCGCAGAAGTGAACCGACGCGCGCCAGCAAGACCGCGGCGGACACCGGTTTGACGACATAGTCGTCCGCGCCCGTGTTGAGAATCGACGTGATGTCAGTTTCGCGGCCGCGACTCGTCATGAACAGAACGGGCAGGCGCTCGGAGAGGCTTTCGCGCACCCAGCGCAGCACCTCTTCGCCCGACATGTCGGGCACGTTCCAGTCGAGCACCAGCAGATCGAACGTCTGGCGCCGCAGTTGCCGCACCAGTTCACGACCCGCGCCGAATGCGTGACAGATATGGCCCGCCGCCGACAGTGTCTGGCAAACCAGGTCGGCCTGAGCCGAATCGTCATCCAGGACAGCAATTCTCATAACACCCCGCAACGCGACATTCTTCGTAACTGGTGGCCGGTTAGCCGGCAGATGACCGGGATGACGGCGTAAGCACCGACGATCCGGCTTCCAATTTCATCTTCGGCTGCACATTTTTCGACTTATGGTCCCTTGCCTTGCGCCCTTTCAGGCCTGCCCGCCGCCATCTCGGTATTAGGAGGCGCGATTCGCTTTATCGCGCCGGGTATCGAGGGGAAGGTCATCATAATCGAAAAACGACTGCTCTTTTCGGAGGCGATTAAGCCGCTATCCGGTCCGGCTATGCGACGCCATTATTGGTATCGACCGCTTGGGTCGTGGTTCGGGTCGGCTGGTCTCGCTCGCGCGGTGATTGGCCCCGTTCGCCGTTGTCGTTTCACGCCGCGTCCTGCATTCAGATCGTGGCGATTTGACAATTTGCGAGTCAGTATAGGAACAGTCTCAAAATAAATCGTTTAAGAATTGTTAAACCGCAGGACTCGCCGTCCGGACAAAAAAATGCGGCGTGACCTCAATCCGAAGGCCGACGCCGCCCAAAACATCACACGCTCGCCGGGGTCTAGCCGCACGAGTGAAGTTAAATTAGCCTGTCAGAAAATTGCGCTCAAGATGAAAGAACTGCCTTTGTAACTGGCAGTGAGGTAGTTATTACGTCGGACGTAATTCTTGCGGAGGAGAGAGCTTGAGCCCTATGCGCTGAAAATAGTATGAATTGAAGCGCCCGCGGCGGCGAATTTACATACGCAGCGGTTTTGTTACAGTTGCGCGATTGTCGGAGTCTTACGTTGTCTTTTATCGATCGGGTCATCTGTTCAACCGTAACCCTTTCGTCATCGCGATTCGGCTTCAGGCGCCGGCTTCCTGGCAGCGGCGTGTTGTCGCGATGCGTTCCAGCGTGACCTGCGCATTGCCCGCCGCGCCCATACCGAGCGCCTGCGCGGCGGCGTACGATAAATCGACGATCCGGCCACGCACGAACGGTCCGCGATCGTTGATACGAACGATCACCGAACGCGCACCGCCGAGCGCTGTCACCCGCACGCATGCGCCCAGCGGAAAGGTGCGATGCGCTGCCGTAAGCGCGTGCATGTCGTAGCGCTCGCCGCTCGCGGTGCGGCGTCCCTGGAACTGCTTGCCGTACCACGTTGCCATGCCGGTTTGCCGGAAGCTGTTGCCGCAGGCGCAGGCGTGTGTGGACAATGCAGCATCGCCGTTCGCCGCTGGATCGGGCGTCGACGCGTCGCTCGCGGTGTCCGATGCATTCGATGCGTCAGTGTCGCCGCTGTCGCCCGTTTGAGCTGCGTGCTCCGTTGCGTCGTAACCGAGGCGATCGACGGCAGCACGGCCGCTCAGCGAATCGCGCCCCGCGCCCGGTTGCGCGCATCCGGCGAGCGCGAGCAGCACGCCGAGCAGCAGAACAGCCGGCGCGCGCCGGCCTGCCGCGAAGCAATGTAGATAGAAAGTCATAGGCATTACGTCGCGCGACGCGCTGGCCATGGCAGGCGCCGCGTCGCGTTCGAGTTCGAGATCACTGCGGATGAGCGGCGAGGCCGCGAGCGCGCCGCGTTACTGGCGCTTCGGGAGGTACTTGAGCGGATCGACGGGTTTGCCATCCGCGCGCACTTCGAAACGCAGCGACGCCTGGCCTTTGTCGTCGGCGCCCATTTCGGCGATCACTTCGCCTGCCTTGACGGCCGTGCCTTCCTTGACAAGCAACGCGCGGTTGTTGCCGTACGCCGTCAACAGATCGGTGTCGTGCTTGATGATGATCAGCTTTCCGTACGCCGCGATGCGCCCGCCCGCGTAGACAACCCGGCCGCCGGACGCCGCCCGCACGGGTTCGCCGACGCGCCCGCCTATCACGATCCCCTTCGTCTTGCCCGCCACGAACGGCGCGCTCACGAGACCGCTCACCGGCCACGCGAGTCGTGCCTTTGTGGACGCAGGCTCACTCGAACTATCCGCGAAGATGGCTCGCGCTTGTGCGAGCGAATTCGAAGGAGCGCCGGTTATGCCCGGTGCGCCGGCCATTGGCGGTGGCGCGACGCGCAGCACCTGATCGACGCGCAGGCCATCCGCCGGCGACAAATGATTCCACTGCGCGAGCGCCGAAGGCTCGCGGCCAAACGCCTTGGCGACGCCGATCTGCGTGTCGCCGGGGTTGACGCGGTAGAAGCCCGCCGGGACTTGCGAAGTGGGCACCGGCGTAGGCAAAGGCGCAGGCGCGAGCGGCGCTGCATCGTCAACATGGGTCGAGCGCGCCGGCGACACGGGCAGCGTGCAACTTGTCAACGACGCGGCCAGCAACAACGCGAACAGCATGGAAGAGCCCGATCTGGCAAAGCGGGACGTACAGGTTTTCATCGGGGAGATCCGGGTCAATCGATGCGGGCCGGCGACTTTCGCCGGCCCGCATCGTCACATCGTCGGGCGATGCTTACGGCTTAGCCGGCGCCGCGTCGTCATTCGACGGCGCGTTTTGCGCGCCGCCGGCCGCCGAAGCAGCCTGATGGTGATGCGCGTGCTTGTGATGTTTTTTCTTGTGGTGATGCTTCACAGCCGGCGTGGAGGCCTCCTGCGTAGCCACACCGGCTTGCGACGAGACGCCGACCGGCGTGGATCCCTGGGCGAATGCGCCGATCGAGAACAAACCCGCGACGGTGACGGCGAAAATGTGCTTCTTCATGGACGTTATTTCCTTAACGAACTGCGTTGACTGACCGCTTCACGGTCGCGTGTTCAACGAGTGTCAGGACAAAGCGTTGACGGTGGCGCCGGGAACAGGGCGTTCCTTGACGATTTGTCACGCTTGCGCTCATGGCAGCGTCAAATGTGGAGATATTTGAGCGCCCGCGAGCGGGCGCGACGTCGCGCGGCGCAGCATGCGCGCCGGACGTTTCGAGATGGTTTTCCGGATTGCCGGTTCCTACCGGCCGCCTTCGATTTCCGGCATCGGCGCGAATAGCGCGTCGAGGTCGTCGTCCGAGAACTTGGCGGCCCCGGCGGCGTCTTCGGAAAGAATGCTGTCGGCGAGCCCGGCCTTCTGCTCCTGCAACTCGACGATCTTTTCCTCGATGCTGCCCGCCGCGATCAGCTTGTAGACGAACACCGGCTTGTCCTGGCCCAGCCGATGCGCGCGATCGGTCGCCTGATTCTCGGCGGCCGGGTTCCACCACGGGTCGTAGTGGATCACCGTGTCGGCGGCGGTCAGGTTCAGGCCGACGCCGCCCGCCTTCAGGCTGATCAGAAACAGCGGCACCTCGCCCTTCTGAAAACGCTCGACCGGCGTGACGCGATCCGTCGTGTCGCCGGTGAGCATCACATAGGGAATCGCGGCTTCTTCGAGTGCTTGCGCGATCAGCGACAACATGCCGGTGAACTGCGAGAACAGCAGCACGCGGCGGCCTTCCTCGATCAGTTCCGGCAGCATCGACAGAAGCAGGTCGAGCTTGGCCGACCGCATGGCGCGCGCGCCCTTCTCGACCTTGCTCGTCCGTTCAGCTTTTTCAGGCACGTCGCCCGCGTCGCCGGCTGCCTTGAGCGTTCTGACGAGTCGCGGATCGCAGCACACCTGGCGCAGCTTCAGCAAAGCGTCGAGCACGATGATGTGACTGCGCGCGAGACCCTGTGCGCTGACAGCGGCGCGCACTTTCTCCTGCATCGCCGTGCGCACGGTTTCGTAGAGATCGCGCTGCGCGCCTTCGAGATCCACCGAGCACAGGATCGTGGTCTTGGCCGGCAACTCCTTGGCGACCTCGTCCTTGCGACGGCGCAGCATGAACGGCCGGATACGGCGCGCGAGCAACGAGCGGCGCACGCCGTCGCCGTTCTTTTCGATCGGATTGCGCCAGCGCCTGGTGAAGTCTTTCTGGCTGCCGAGAAAACCCGGCAACAGAAAGTCGAACTGCGACCACAGCTCGCCGAGATGATTCTCCAGCGGCGTGCCCGTCAAACACAGCCGATGCCGCGCGCGCAGCCCGCGAATCGCCTGCGCAGCTTTGGTGGTGGCGTTCTTCACGTACTGCGCTTCGTCGAGAATCAGCAAGTGATACTCATGCTCGGCGAGCACCTTCTGATCGCGCCACAGCAGCGCGTACGTGGTCAGAATCAGTTCGTGTTCGCCGATCTGCTCGAAGCGCTCCTTGCGCTGCGGTCCGTTCAACACCAGCACTTTCAGTTCGGGCGCGAAGCGGCGCGCTTCCTCGCGCCAGTTGTGAACGAGCGTGGTCGGCACGACGATCAGCGCCGGCTGTGTCAGACGCCCCGCTTCTTTTTCCGCGAGGATATGCGCGAGCGTCTGCACGGTCTTGCCGAGACCCATGTCGTCGGCGAGCACGCCGGCGAGATTCTGTTCGCGCAGAAACTGCATCCAGTTCAGGCCTTGCTGCTGATAGGTCCGCAGCTCGGCCTTCAGCCCACGCGGCACCTGGACTTCACGCAGGCCCGGCCCGGCTTGCAGACGCTGCGCGAGCCGGCGGATCGAATCGTCGCCGCGGAATTGCCAGCGGCCGGTGCCGTTCAGCGCTTCCAGGCGGCCGGCGTCGACGGATGCCACGCGCAGCGGCGCACCGTCCGCGAGCGAGCCGCCGAGGGTGTCGAACAGATCGACGAGCACGCGTACCACCGGTTTCAGACGATCGGCGCGCAAACGCAGACGCTTGTTCTCCTCGGTCTTCAGCTCGATCGGCTCGTCGTCGGCGATGGCTTCGAGCGCGCCGCCCAGCCAGCGCCGGTCGCGCCGGAACAGGTCGGCGAGCAACGGTTCGAGCCGCACGTTGCGCTCGCCGATGCGAATGCCCATCTCCAGATCGAACCAGCCGTCGCCGGCCTGATGCGCGGTGCCTTCGATCGCGTCGATCTCGATCACGTTGTAGCGGAACTCGGGCGCCATCGTCACACGCCAGCCTTTGCTCGCGAGTTCCGGCACGGCGTCGTTGACGAACGCCGACCACGCCTCGGCATCGGGCAGGCCAAGCATGGTATCGGGCAGCAGCCGCGATGCGTAGATGCGGCTGGTCGGCACCTTCTGCAAACCGGTCTTGCGCAGTTCGAGCAGACGTTTTTTCTCGGCCTCGTAACGGCGGCGGATATGAATGACATCGCCGCCCGGCATCGGCACGAGCGTCACGCTGCTGTCGACGTTGATGCTCACGCCGTCGTAATCGAAACTTACGCCGGCGAGCTCGACCGCCGCAGATTGTCGCAGCCCCGCCTTGCCCGTCGACGACGGCAGCGCGTGACTATTGAGCGAGAGCACCGGCACGGGCTCGACGTCGATCACGCGAATCGCGGACGCGTCGTGCGTGGGCGGCAGCGGCAA
Source organism: Paraburkholderia sp. BL27I4N3 (assembly GCF_003386115.1). Classification (NCBI taxonomy): domain Bacteria; kingdom Pseudomonadati; phylum Pseudomonadota; class Betaproteobacteria; order Burkholderiales; family Burkholderiaceae; genus Paraburkholderia; species Paraburkholderia sp. BL27I4N3. Next base: position 5,198,175 of record NZ_QREJ01000001.1, read on the forward strand.
CTCGGGCGCGATCTCGCGCAGCACCGAGGCGACCAGCGGCGCTTCGGCAAGCGAGATCGGCGGCATGGCCAGATAATCGGGCAACTGCTGGAACGGCAGCGACGACTGGACAATGCCCGCCTCATTCGCCACGCCGTCCACGTACCAGACCGGCTCGGTCGGCAGCACCATGCTGGCGCGCGGCTCGGTGCAGAGCACAGGCCGCAGACGTTCGTCGGCGAGCGGCTCCCATTCGATCCGGCCGGGCCGGTCGGCGCCGCGCGACAGCGCGGTCGGGCCCGCCTCGCCGGGCGCGGGCTTGAAGTCGAAGAACAGCCGCCCCGTCGCGATCAATTTTTGCAGCGTCTCCGCGCCGCTCGTGCCGCGCAGAATGAACTGGCCGAAATCCTCACGCGAGCGGCCAAGCCACAGACCGCGCAGGATCGACAGGTCTTCGTCGGAGACGAACTTCGGCTGTTTGAGCAGCGCCGCTTCCACATTGCCCCAGGCTTCGTCGACCGCGACGACCGCGCCGGCGGCATTGCAGCGCGCGCGGTGCAGCACCACCTCGTGGCGCTTGTGGAAGCTGGACCAGTTCAGCTGGTACGCGAGCGTCTGCGTGCGTGGCGCGCTCGCCTTCTGCGCGTCGGCATCCGCGGCCTCGGCCCGGGCGCGAAAACGTTCGAGCCAACTGACCAGCTCGGGTCGCACGCCCGACGGCTGTCCCATGTGCCCCATGTGTGCAATCCGCTTCGGCGGCAGATCGCCCGCGGTCTCGCCGTCGTCCAGTTCGACCTGGGTGATATGGTCCATCTCGTCGTGATACTCGAGCTCGGCGAACAGCAGCGCGGCGACGTGCTTGCAGTTGCGGCCGACCGGACACGAGCAGTCGCCCTGCGCCCAGGGCGAACCGCCGTCGGTGCGGAATTGCACCCGCGTTTTGTAGGGTGTCGGTCGGGTGCCCTGCACGTCGCCGCTGAGGGTCGCGCCGTGCCATTTCACGTTGCTGACAGGGCCGACCGAGCGCGCCTTGGCGACGGTGTGGTCCCCGAGCCACTCTGCAATCCGTTCCCGATCAAAGAAAACTGACGACATCAGCGTCCAATCCTATTCAAGCCGGCTTGGGCAAGCGCGCGGACAGAATCAGCCCGGCAGCGCGCGAAGGGCGGCGACCGGCGACTGTCTGTGCGGCATCGATTGCCTGTGGTAACCGGCCATTTTACGCGTTGGACGAAATTGCTTGTGTGCCCATCTCCACATCCACCCCTGCCGCCGCGAACACCTGAGCCAGTGCGGGCGCCGGCGCTTCATCCGTTACCAGCAGATCGACGGCGTCGGCGCCGAACGCATGCACCAGCGCACTGTGGCCGAATTTCGCGTGATCCGCCGCGACCACGCGGCGTTCGGCCTGAGTGAAAGCCGCCTGCGAAAATGCAGCGTCGGCGGGCAGCGCGTCCATGAAACGCCCCTGCATGTCGATCGCGGTGACCGAGACGATCGCGTAGCGCACGTGAAACTGCCGTAGAAACGCCAGCGCGCTGTCGCCGACCGCGGCGCAATCGTCCGGCCGCAACTCGCCGCCCGTGATGAAAACCCGGTTGCCATTGCGCGGCGCCAGCACGCGCGCGACTTCGATGGAAGGGGTCACGACGGTGAGCCGCGAGCGGGCGGCGAGCGCCTGCGCAATATGCTGACAGGTCGTGCCGCCCTCCAGGATCAGCGAATCGCCGTCCCGCACCAGTTCGCCGATGCGCGCGCCGATTGCCCGCTTGCCCTCCTGGCTCGCCGTCATGCGCCGCTGGAACGGCGGCTCGTCGAGCCGCTCAGGCAGCATGACGCCGCCGTGGACCTTGATCAGCAGGCCGTCCGCGATCAGCGGTTTGATGTTGCGGCGGATGGTTTCGTCGGACACGTCGAAACGGCCGGCGAGATCCGTGATCGTGCAGGTGCGCTGCTCGCGGAGGAGTCGCAGGATTTCGGCTTGGCGCTGGTTGGAAAACATGGCGATTGGGCGGTGACGGTTCAGTGGAGTCTAGCAAAAGACACAGTTCGGCGGGTTGGATAGCCACACGTTTCCAACCAAAACCACATCTGGGTGGTGGTAACGGCGAGTCCCGTTCTTCGGAAACACGCCTTGGTGCGACAGCCACGTTTTATAACCACGATCGTGTGACCATTGCATGACGCCGCTCCAATCACCACAAGGTCGCGCGTTCGTTGCATTTCGGGTCTTTTTGCGGCAATCTACGCGCACCCAATCCACGCATTTCCACACATGCCCACATCCATTCCTACTCACGCTCGCGTCGTCATCGTCGGCGGCGGGATCATCGGCTGCTCGGTCGCCTACCATCTGACCAAGTTGGGCTGGACCGATGTGGTGCTGCTCGAACAGGGGCAACTCTCGTGCGGGACGACCTGGCACGCCGCCGGTCTCGTCGGCCAGTTGCGCGCCCAGGAAAGCATGACGAAGCTGATCCGCTATTCGACCGCGCTCTATGCCGAACTCGAAGCCGATACCGGCCTCGCCACCGGCTGGAAGCAATGCGGCTCACTCTCGGTAGCGCGCACGGCCGAGCGCATGACACAACTGAAACGCACCGCCGCCGTCGCGCGCGCTTATGGCGTGGCCTGCGACGTGATCAGCCCGCGCGAAGCCGGCGACCTGTGGCCGGTCATGCGCACCGAGGACCTGCTCTGCGCCGTCTGGCTGCCCGGCGACGGCAAGGCGAACCCCACCGATCTGACCCAGGCCCTCGCCCGCGGCGCCCGCCAGCGCGGCGCGCGCATCGTCGAAAATACCCGCGTTACGGCGATCCATACGCGCACCGCGCAGGACGGCAAGGCGAACGGCGCACGCGAAGTCAGCGGCCTTGCGTGGCGCAACAAGGACGGCGAGGAAGGCACGCTCGGCGCGGACATCGTCGTGAATTGCGCGGGCCAGTGGGCCAAGGCCGTCGGACGCCTGTGCGGCGTGACCGTGCCGCTGCACTCGGCCGAGCACTACTACATCGTCACCGAACGGATTGCCGGCGTGCATCCGGATTTGCCGGTCATGCGCGACCCGGACGGCTTCATCTATTTCAAGGAGGAAGTGGGCGGTCTCGTGATGGGCGGCTTCGAGCCGGATGCGAAACCGTGGGGCATGAACGGCATCCCCGAGAATTTCGAGTTTCAACTGCTGCCGGACGATTGGGATCAGTTCGAAATCCTGATGGAAAATGCGTTGCAGCGCGTGCCCGCACTCGAAACGGCGCAGGTGAAGCAGTTCTACAACGGCCCCGAATCGTTCACGCCGGATAACAACTTCATGCTGGGCGAAGCGCCCGAACTGCGGCGCTTTTTCGTCGGTGCGGGATTTAATTCGATGGGGATCGCGTCGGCGGGCGGTGCCGGCATGGCGCTCGCGGAATGGATCGTCGCGGGTGAGCCGACCATGGATCTGTGGCCGGTCGATATTCGCCGCTTCGCGCGCTTCAACGGTAACGATACGTGGCTGCACGACCGCGTGAAGGAAACGCTCGGCCTGCACTACGCGATGCCATGGCCGAATCGCGAACTCGACAGCGCGCGGCCGTTTCGCCGCTCGCCGCTGTATTCGCTGCTGCGTGACGAAGGCGCGTGTTTCGGCAGCAAGATGGGCTGGGAGCGCGCCAACTTTTTCGCGCCCTCGCCTGACGAGGCGAAGATCGAGTACGCCTTCGGCCAGCAGAACTGGCTGCCCTGGAGCGGCGCCGAACACCGCGCGTGCCGGGAAGGCGTCGCGCTGTTCGACATGACGTCGTTCTCCAAATTTCTCGTCAAGGGGCGCGACGCGCAAAGCGTGCTGCAAGGCATCGTCGCCAACGACGTGGATGTACCGACCGGCACCACGGTATACACCGCCATGCTCAACGAGCGCGGCGGTTATGAATCCGACTTCACGCTCACACGGCTCGCGGACGATCAATACCTGCTCGTCACCGGTACCGCGCAAAGCACGCGCGACTTCGACAGCATCGAAAAATTGATTCCACACGACAGGCACTGCACGCTCGTCGACGTGACCGGCCAATATGCGGTGCTCGCCGTGATGGGCCCGCGTTCGCGCGAACTGCTGCAAAGCGTGTCGAAAGCGGACTGGGGCAACGAAGCGTTCGGGTTCGGCCAGAGCCGCGAGGTCGACCTCGGCTATGCGACGGTACGGGCCACGCGCCTCACGTACGTGGGTGAACTCGGTTGGGAACTGTACGTGCCGGTGGAATTCGCGGTCGGCGTGTACGAGATGCTGCACGCAGCGGGTCAAGCATTCGGCCTCGTCAACGCGGGCTACTACGCGATCGATTCCTTGCGCATCGAAAAAGGCTATCGTGCATGGGGCCGCGAACTCACGCCGGATACGAACCCGTTCGAAGCGGGCCTCGCGTTCGCGTGCAAGCTCGACAAGGACATTGCATTTCGCGGCCGCGACGCGTTGCTCAAATTTCGCGCCGAACCGCTGCGCCGCCGCATGGTCGTGCTGACCGCCGACGGCGCCGCGGATCGCATGCTGTGGGGCGGCGAAGCGATTTTGCGCGACGGCAGGCCGGTGGGCTTCGTGAGTTCGGCGGCGTTCGGCCACACGCTCGGCTGTCCGGTGGCAATGGGTTACGTGAACAATCCCGCCGGCGCTGCGGATGCGGCGTACCTGAACGGCGGCAGCTATGCGATCGACGTTGCCGGCGAGCTGCTTCCGGCCACGCTGCATCTGAAGGCGCCTTACGATCCGCGTTCGGAACGCGTGAAGCGCTAAAGAAGCACTAGCGCTCGCCGCGCGCCATGCTCGAAAACACGCCGTCGCGCCTGATCAGCCCATGAAACAGCGCGGCCGCGAGATGCAGCAGCACGGTGGCGAACAACGCGAATGCGAGCCACGTGTGCAACGCGCGCAGCAACGCGAACAGTTCGACGTTTTGCGGCGCGATGGGCGGCAGATGCAGCGGACCGTAGAGCGTGACCGGATAACCCGCAGCGGACAGCATCGCCCAGCCGATCAACGGCATGGCCGCCATCAACACATACAGCAGCAGATGCGAGGCCTTCGCCGCGAACCGCTGCGGCGCGGGCATATCGTCGGGCAACGGCGGACTGCCGCGAGTGATGCGCACGCCCGCGCGCAGCACCACCAGCAGCAGCAACGCAATGCCGAGCGGTCGGTGAATCGCGATCAGCGTGTCGTGCGCGCGCGAGACCGTGGCGACCATGCCCACGCCGATGAACAGCATCGCGATGATCAGCGGCGCCATCGTCCAATGCAACAGGCGCGCGAGCGGACTGAAATGGGTGCGCGTCGGACTCATGAGTGATCTCCGTTTGTCTGGGCTTGATGAATCGCGGGATGCAAGGCTTCCTCGCGCGTGCGGCGCTTGTATGACAGCGCATACGCCGCCGAACGCGCGGCGAGCAAGGGATCGTCAGATGGCGCGATGCCCGCCGGCAGGATCGTCGGATCGAAGTTGACGTCGCGGCACGTGCCGTTTGCCTGCGAGGTCGTGTGATCGATCACAAGCGTGCCCGCGTCGATATGTTGACGATCGTCGGGCCATTGCAGCGTGGCGTCGTCGGTGCGGTCGCCGGGTTTCGCGACGGTCAGGATCAGATGCCAGCGCAAAGGTCCGTTTTGCAGGCGCTGATCGAGGTCGGCTGCGAGGAAATTCTTCTCGGCTTTCTCGGCGTCCGTGATCGGCGCATACGGTGTCTCGGGCACCATCGCCCAGCGCACCGCGCGCGTGTTGCCGGCGGCGTCGGTAAAACGGAATGCGTTGATGCTGTAGTACGCCGCATTCGCCAGACTCGATGAAGGCGGATGCGCCTTCACCCACGCCTGAAACGGCTGCGTTTCTGGATTTGCGGCGTAGAACGCCTTGAGTTTCGCAGGGTCCGGTTTGCCGGTCGCCGGATCGGGCTTCGCGGCGCTCAGTTGCTGATAGAACTGCTCGGGCGTGTGCACCGCGAACACCGGCGTCGAATTCATGCCGGTGCGCCACTGTTCGCCGTTTTGCAACTGGAACAGCAACGCGAGGCTGCGCACGGGCGAACTGGTATCCGGCGCGGACGGATTGCCGCCGGGCACCGCGAAGCGTCCCGTGACCGGCGTGCGGCCGGTCGCGAATACCTCCGCGCTGGACAGCGCCGCGCCCTCGCCGTTGCTGTCGAAATAGCCTTCAATGCACAGCCCCTTCGCATGATTGCGCCGATAACCGGGATGCGGCTGCCCCGCCACCGATTCGAATGTATTGACGATGCGCGGTGCGGTGAGACGCGCCGGCGTCAGCCAGCCTGCCGTGTAAGCGAAGCCGCCGGCGAGCACCAGCACGGCCGCGCCGATCATGGCAAGTCGGCAAGGCACGCAGGCAGGCGCTGGATTGGGAACGGATGGTTTTGCCACGAAAACTCCTCTTTCGGATAGGTACGCTTACCGGGCAAACACACGATGCAGCGATCTATTCCATTCGATATCCGGCGCGCCCGTTCCGGTTGCGCGCCGGGTATCGCCACTTCAATTGACGCTGCCTGCCTGCGCGTCGTGATTCGCGACGCGGGGGGTGGCTGCCGCTTCTTTCGCGAGTGCTTCCTTGTGCTGCGCGACCTGCTGCGCGAACACCGGGCTCACGTCGGGATATGAGGCATCGGTGACGTAATTCAGGCCATTCTGCTGGGCCTGGATCAATTCCTGGTACACCTCAGCACGCGTCTTGCCTTGCGCGAAAGCGCTCGACGAAGCAGCGAGAACGACAACGGACAATGCGGCGAAAGCGATCTTCTTCATGATGAACTCCAATGAGTTTTGTGCGGGTTTGCATGAGGGAGAACCACGGGTCCGCGGCTTTTATTCCTGCCTCGACGCGAGAGAAAAAACATATTCGAAAGCGGGAATAAACGGACGCGCAACCGGGTTAGCTCGCGTGCGGGCGGCGCGGTGAGGGCTGCATGGAGATGCGCTCTCGCGAGCGCCGGCAGCGTAGACATTGGCGTGCGAAACATATGGAATAAACTGGGGTGTGTGCGTGTTCGCCCCTCGACAGCCGAACTCCGACGCACGCCGACACCATGAACACTGACGCCCCTTCCGATTCGCCGCTCTCCGAAGCGGACATTCAGGCCTACGCCGACGGCACGCTGACGCCGGAGCGCGCCGCGTTTCTGCGGGAGTATCTCGGCAAGGATCCGGCGGAGGCGCGCCGCGTGGCGTTTTACGGCAGGCTGAACGCGCAGATCCAGCAGGCTTTTCAAACAACTGACGAACCGGTGCCGGGCCGTGTCGAAGGGTGGCGCCGCGTGCCGGAGCGCATCGACATGTCAAAACGCACGCGGAAGTGGCTCAACGCGCTGGCGGCGCTCGCGCTGACGTTGGCGGTGGCGAGCGGCTGGCTAGCCGCCACCCAGGTGTCCGCCCAGGCGCTGAACAACGCCGCGGTGATGGCGCTCGCGGAAAGCGCCGCCGGCCAGCTTTCGGCTGCATCGCCCACGCGCGCCGATCCGTCCGCGCCGAATCTCTCGGCGATCGGATTGCGCCTCGTGGACCGACGCGTGGTGGCGCTGGGACCGCTGCAGCGGGTCAGCGAATTCATCTATCTGAACGGCGACAATCAACCGGTGGTGCTGCTGTCGGCTCTGGCGCTGTTCGCGCCGACGCAGGCGCAGTGGTCCGCCAGACGCATCGGCGAGATTCGCCTGTTGCTGTGGACCGCGCAGCGGCAGCGTTTCGTGCTCGCCGGCGACGCCCGCACCCACGGCCTGATGCGCGCCGCCGACGCGATGACCATGCGATGACCATGCGATGACTTTGCGATGACTTTGCGATGACTTTGCGATGACGACGTGATGGATACAGCATGCAATTCACGAACTCATACACGGCGGCGGAATAAAGTGCGCGCAACTGTGTTCGCATCTCAAATGCGTCTTTTCGCGCGACAGCAGTACGCCTCCCTGCCAGCGGAAACCCCACGACTGGGATAAAAAATGGATGTCCGTGACGAGTTGATGGAACATGTGCCGCGATTGCGGCGCTACGCACGAGCGCTGATCAACAATCGCGACCTCGCCGACGATCTGGTGCAGGACACGCTGGAGCGCGCGCTCGGCCGCACCGGCATGTTCCAGCCAGGCACCGACCTGCGCGCGTGGCTGTTTACGATCATGCACAACGTGTTCGCCAATCAGGCGCGCAAGGCGTCGGCGCGCGCCGTCCACGTGGCCGTCGACGACGAAAGCGTGTCCGAGAGCGAATTCGCCGTGCCCTCCGAGCAGACCCGCTCGCTGGAAATGCGCGATCTCGACTACGCGTTGCAGCGCCTGCCCATGGAGCAGCGCGAAGTCGTGCTGCTGGTGGGCCTCGAGGAAATGAGCTATGCCGACGTGGCGCTTGCGCTGAACATTCCCCTCGGCACGGTGATGTCGCGGCTGTCGCGCGGACGCGAACGCTTGCGGGCGTTGATGGCGGGCACGCAGCCCGGTGCAAAATTACAGGTGGTGCGATGAGCGACCAGACTATGCCGATCGGCGAAGAAGAACTGCATGCGTATGTGGATGGCACGCTGTCCGACGAACGCCGTGCCGATGTGGAGCGCGCGCTCGAACAGAATCCCGAGCTGGCCGCGCGCGTCAGCGATTATTTTTCGCTGAATAGCATGTTCCATGAGCGCTATGACCGCGTGCTGAACGAGCCCGTGCCGAAGCGCCTGCAAGCACCCGCGCCGCGCCGCTGGCGGCTTGCCGCCAACTGGCCGCAATTCGCCGGGATGGCGGCGGCGCTGGTGATGGGCGTGGGCATCGGCGTGGGCACGCATATGGGCCAGGACGTGATTGCGCCGGTCGCGGGCGGCCACTCCGACACGCGCCCTGTCAGTGCGGACAGCTCGGAAATGTTCGCGCACCAGGCGGCGGTGGCGCATGTGGTCTACATGCCCGCCGTCGACCGGCCGACCGAGTTGAGCACCGATGACCACGAACAGGATTTCGTGCAGTGGCTCGCCAACCGGCTCGGCACCAATGTGCATCCGCCGGTTCTCTCGAAGAGCGGCTTCAACCTCTCGGGCGGGCGCCTGCTGCCCGGTGCCGATGGACCGACCGCGCAATTCATGTATCGCGGGCCGAACGGCGAGCGCGTCACGCTGTGCATTTCGCGCCGCCAGCAGAACTCGAATACGACTGCGTTCAAGCTGTATCAGGACGGCCCGGTGAATGTGTTCTACTGGATTGACGGTGACTTCGGCTATGCGGTGTCGGGAGGGATCGACCGCAAGGAGTTGCTGCAACTTTCACATGACGTGTATTCGCAGTTGACGGGCGCGGCGCCGGGTTGATCGCTGGGCTGCTGCATTGCAGTTTGCTTTTTATTTTTGCGGGCGCGCGGCCTCGAACGTGTGAGGCCGTGCGCATCGCATCGTTTTTAAGCTCTATCGCGGTATGGCGATGCTGCGGACCTGGTTCGATTCGAACTCGACAACGCGGCTTGCATTTGCCGTTGAGCGGATCAGCTCGTGCGGCGTCACGCCCAACAGGCGGCCCATCCAATGCGCCATGTGACTCTGATGCGCGAAGCCCGTATCCAGCGCGATCTGGCTCGCGCTGAACTTGCCTTGCAACAGCAGCGTTCGCGCGCGCTCCACGCGCCGCTGCACCACGTATTGATGAACCGGCATGCCAAGCGTCTCGCGAAACAGCGCCTTGAAATGCGGCACGCTCAACCCGACAAGCGTGGCCAACTCACTTAGCGTGAGCCGCTGGTCCAGATGCGCTTCGATGAACTCGATCACGCGCGCGGCCGTTTTCGGCGCGAGCGGGCGCCGCTTGTTGTCGAGCATCGGCGCACCGCCGATCAGGCGCACCACCATCGCCGTACACAGGCTTTCGGCGTAAAGCGGATCGGATGGTTCGTCCGCTTCCAGCTCGGCGCGCAACGCCCAGGCGAGATGCTGGAAGCGCGGATCGCGCATCTGGAACTGCGGACGCAATTGCGCATCGCCCGATTTCAACGACAGTTGCTCGACGGTCCGCTGCGCAAACGCCTCGCTGATCCACACGCTGAAAATCGTGCAGGCGGCTTCGTCGCTCCACTGCCCGTCGAGTCCGGCGGGGATCACGTCGGCGTCGCCATGCGCCTGGATTCGCGAGTGGCGCCGCTCGTTGCACAGGCAGCGCGCCCTGACCGGCGCACCGACATGCACGCCCACCCGGTGATAATTGAACGCGGGAATACGGTGCAGCCCGGCCGACACGTTGACCAGTTCCGCGCCGAAGCCCTGCCAGCCGAGCAGCCTGCTCGAGCGCAACGCGAGGCGGGAACCGCTATGCGGTAACAAATGCCCTACTGGTGTCGGTGTTGCTGCATTCATTGTTTCCCTCGTGGATGACGGCGAGTGAGTCTGCATTGTGCTGCGTTTTGCGCGGCTTCGCTCGACTCTACGTGATTCAACGCTTCCGCTGCGGTGCCGCATGCGAAAACCGTCATCCGAATCTGCGCGGCGCAATCCTTGCCCGCGCGCTTTCCGGCCGCTGCGTCCCTAAGATGAGGTCATACCGAGTCAACCAGGGAGCGCAACGTGTTCGTGATTTTTGGAGCCGCCGGCAATGTCGGCAAAGTAAGCGCGGCGGCATTGCGCCGGGCGGGCCGCGACGTGCGCGCGGTGGTTCGCGATAAGCAACAGGGCGAATTTCTCGCCGAACTCGGCTGCGAAGTCGTCGTGGCCGATCTGCTCGACGCCGCCACGGTGGCGCGCGCCATCGAAGGCGCGCATGCGGTGCAACTCCTATGTCCGCTGCCGCATGGGCATGCCGATCCCGCGCAGGCGATGCGGCGCATGATCGACGTCAGCGTCGCGGCATTGCGTGCCGATCCGCCGCCGCGCATCGTCGCGCTCTCCGACTACGGCGCGGAACATCCGGCCGGCACGGGCATCACCACGCTGTTTCACGAGCTTGAAACGCAATTGCGAACGGTCGATTCGCAGTTGACGTTTCTGCGCGCCGCCGAACATATGCACAACTGGGCGCGTGTGCTGCCGCTCGCGCTCGCGAGCGGCGCGCTGCCGAGTTTGCATCATCCGTTGAGCAAGCGCTTTCCGACTGTCGCCGCACAGGACGTCGGCGCGCTCGCCGCCGAGTTGTTGCTCGACGATGGCGCGCAGCCGGTCTCGCCGCGCGTGGTGAGCATAGAAAGCGCCGAGCGCGCCAGCGCATTGGACGTGGCGCGCACGCTCAGCGAACTGGCGGGGCGTGCCGTCGTCGCGCGCGAGGTGCCGCGCGGCGAATGGGCCGCGATGCTGCAAGGCGCGGGGCTCGGCGAACACCATGCGCGTTTGATCACCGAACTTTATGACGCGCACAACGCGGGCCGTATCGACGTCGAAGCAGGGATCAGCGAGCGGCGGTTCGGCGCGACGACGCTGGCGGAAGTATTCGCGGCGATTCTGCCGCGCGTGGCCGCAGCCGCGGCAACTGCCGACGGCACCGCTCGCTGAAAAAGAGACACTGCATGCCTACCTGCCCTTTGCTCCGTACCTCGCTCGACGCGCGCAAGGTCGAAGTCCAACATCGGACGCCGTCGACGCGCACGAGTACGAGCGCGCCGCGCTGGCTGGCGATGTCGGCGAATCTTTCGGGATGGTTCGGCTGGCGCGCGCTGCGGGACGTGCTTAACGCCATCCCCGATAGCAACGACGACTTCAGCCTGTTCTGATCGACGGCGATTCGGCGATTCGGCGCTTTGGCGATGCGATATCGCGAAGCCACCAAGCAAAGCGCCCGGCATGCCGGGCACAAGTTATTTTCGAATCCGCCGCTACAGCGCGGGCCGCCATGCAATAAGGCGGTCTTCGCGTGCGCGGGCCGGTACGATCCTGGCCGCTCTGCATGGAGCACAGCGGCCGGATCGATTTGCGCTCAGCGCGGCAGAGGATGCGGCGAGTGTGCGGACGTACGTGCGCTGAGAGCAGCGGCCGCCTCATCTTCCGGCTCTGCCGACAGATCCCGCCTGAAAGTCTCGGCGAGGAAAAACGCGCACACCAGGCTCAGCAATCCCGTCGCCGCGATATAGATCGAAATGGGTAGCGTCTGGCCATACGTGGCGAACAGATAGGTGGCGATCAACGGCGTCGGTCCTGACGTGATGATGCCGGCAATCTGATACGGCAGCGAGGCACCCGTATAACGCACCCGCGTACCGAACAGTTCGGCAAACCACGTCGATTGCACGCCGTACACCGACGCCTGGCTCAACGCGATACCGCAAACGTACGCCACGAAAATCAAGGTCGGATTGCGTGTCTCAAGCAGCGGGAAAAACGCGAATCCATAGATCGCCACGAACACCGCGCCGAGCATGAAGACGGTCCGGCGTCCGATCACGTCCGACAGTTTGCCGAACAGCGGCAGCGTGATCAGCGCAAACACGCAGCCCAGGATGATGGCGTTCAGCAGTAGTCCACGCGGCAAGCCGAGCCGCGTCGTTCCATAGACCAGCACGAACACGTTGATCACGTTGAAAGTGATGTCGACCGCGAAGCGCGTGCCGATCGTCAGCACGAGGTCTTTCGGATGCCGGCGCAGCAATTCGATCAACGGCGCCTTCACGACCTGCTTGCTCGCCTTGATCTGTTCGAACACCGGCGACTCCATCACGCGCAGACGGATGAACAGGCCGATCGCGATCAGCGCCACACTCAGCAGGAACGGCAGGCGCCATCCCCATGAATAGAACGCGTCTGACGGCAGACTCGAAACGGCTTTGAACACCGCGGTCGAAAGCATCAAGCCGAGCGGCACGCCCAATTGCGGGAACGCGCCGAAGAAGCCGCGTTTGCTGGCCGGCGCCGTTTCGACCACCATCAGCACCGCGCCGCCCCACTCGCCGCCGACGCCGAGCCCTTGCAGGAAGCGCATCGCCACCAGCAGGACCGGCGCCCAGACGCCGATCGAGGCGTAAGTCGGCAACAGGCCGATGACGAAGGTGCCGACGCCCATGATTGTCAGCGTCGCGACGAGCGTCGCCTTGCGTCCGATGCGATCGCCAAAGTGCCCGAAGAACACGGCGCCAAAGGGCCGTGCGAGATAGCCGACCGCAAAACTGCCGAACGCCGCGATGGTGCCGACCACCGGATCGAACGAGGGGAAGAACAGCTTGGCGAAGACCAGCGCCGAAGCGGTGGCATACAGAAAAAAGTCGTACCACTCGATGGCGGTCCCGACCACCGAAGCAACCAGCACACGGTTGACGGCCGACCGGCTGATAACCGGCGCGTTGCCGGATGAAACGGGCGATGTATTCATGTCTCCTCCCTTCTCTGGGAATCTATGTCTTGCACTGCTGCGTGACGGCGGCGTGGATCCGCCGGCACGTTACGTTAAATTCGCTGCACTCACCAGTGCAGTTCCATCGGGAACTGGTCGAGCGTTTCGACGCCGCCCGAGGTCAACCGCACGATACGTTCCGTGCGCAGACCGCCGACGTTCGGCACCGTGATCGTCGCCTTCAGGGTAAAGACCATGTTTTCCTGCAACACGGTCTTGTTACCCGGGCCGATCCACGGCGCTTCTTCTTCCGGGTCCATGCCGGTGCCGTGACCGGTGCCATGGCCGCGCGCTTCGCTCGAGTATTGCTCGTAGTTCGATTTCACTAGCGCCTGCTGGATCACGGCGTTCAGTTCCAGGGCCGCCATGCCGGGACGCGCGGCGGCAAGCCCCGCTTCGACCGCGCGCGCCGCTGCCGCGACGATCGCCATCTTCTCGGGATTCGCCGGACCGTAGGTAAAACCGCGTCCGCCATCGGCTACGTACCCACGATAACGCGCACCGATGTCGGTCATGATCAGGTCGCCCGGTTGCAGGATGCGGTCGGTGGGTCGCGCCAGGTTATATGCCGAGCGCGGACCGGATTGCACCATCGAATCGAACGCAGTCCGGTCCGCTCCTCCGGCGAGCATCGCGCGGTCGGCGATCAAAGCGAGTTCACGCTCGGTGTAGGGACGGCCGTCGGCGAGCGCGTCGCGAATCGCGGCCATCGCCGAATCGGTCAGGGCGGCGGCTTTGCGCATCAGCGCCACTTCGGCGTCGCTCTTGATCGCCTTGATTTCGGCCAGCACCATTGTCGGTTCGAGCTTCAGTTCGCCGAGACCGGCGTTCAGGCGCTGCAACAGGTCCGCCGGGATATAGGCGGCGCCGGCAAGGCCGACCGTGCCGCTGCGGTGCCGCGCCGAGAATGCCTGCACCTGCTGCGTGACGTCCCGCAGGCTGCGCACCTCGAAGGCGGTCACGCTGGTCGCGTAGTCGAAGCATTGATCGGACACGAACAGCACGGGGTCGCCGTCCACGGGCAGCAGCAGGATCGCGTTGGCGATGTCCGATACGCCGTCGAGCGGACGGAACTCGGTAAAGTAGCCGATATTCGCGCCACGCCAGCAATCGCCGAAGGCGAGCATGCCGACCAGCCCCGCCTTGTCGAGTGCGCTGCGGACCTTGGCGACGCGGCCGAGGAACTCGTCGGTAGTGATGCCTTCCGGCGGAATGTCTGCGGTACGGGTGTTCATTGCGTCTTCGTCTCCTGTGCGGCTGCCTGCGCGAATGCCGGATGCAGCCGGTCTCGATGCCCATGATGGAATCCGCCCCGCATCGGAATGCGAGACGTCATCTGCATAGTAGAATCGATCGATATTCTTTTATAATGAAAAATAACTCAAAATCTATATCGATAAGGAATACATGGAGACGACATCGTGACCTCGGCCATTCATCCTGATAACGGCGTGGGCGCCACTGCGACGGGCCGCTTCGATCCCACGCGTCTGAAGACTCGCCAACTAGCCCTGATCGTTCAGCTGGACATCCATCGCTCGGTTTTGCGCGCGGCGGAGGCCGCATACATGACGCAGCCCGGGGCGACCAAGTTGTTGCGTGAATTGGAAGAGACCATGGGGGTGCAATTGTTCGAACGGCATCCGCGCGGTGTCGAGCCCACCTGGTACGGCGAGGTGCTGATCCGCCATGCGCGCAGCGTGCTGGCGGAGCTGCAGCACGCGTACGACGAAGTGTCCGCGCTCAAAGCCGGCCTGACCGGGCAGGCGATGATCGGCACCGAGGTTACCGCGGCCACCAACCTCGTGCCGCAGGCCGTCGCGCTGCTCAAGAAGCGCTTCCCGCAGATTCGCGTCAACATTGAAATGGAGTTCAGCGAGGTGCTGGTGCAGCGTCTGCAGGAAGGCAAGCTGGATATGATCGTCGCGCGAATCCGCAATCCGGACGACCTGGCGGAACTGCACTACGCCCCGCTCGCAGAAGCGCAGCACGCGCTGTTCGCACGCGTTGGCCATCCGCTCGTCAAGCGCAAGACTCTGAGCTGGAACGAACTCGCGCCGCAAACGTGGATCCTGCCGCCTAAAGGCAACGTCATGCGCAATCAGTTCACGCAACTTTTTCTCGAACGGCAGCTCGCGTTGCCGACGGATGTGGTCGAGAGCTCATCACTGCCTGTCATCACGAGTCTGCTGCAAATGAGCGATATGATCGCGCCGCTTGCGCGCGAGCCGGTGCGGCCGTATTGCATTGCCGGCGCGCTCGAACCGCTGCCGTTCGAACTCGATCTGAAGCTCGGACCGGCGGGCATCGTCACACGGCGCGGCGACAGGCTCTCACCGGGTGCGCGGGCAATGCTGCAAGCGCTGCGCGAGGCCGCCGGATTCGACACCCAAGGCCCCGACGCCGACAGCGACTGACTTATCGCAACGGGACTCAGCGCGCGCCGTCCACCGCGGCGCTTGCGCCTGGCTGTAGTAACCATTCATGCGCCGGCTCGTTGTGTACGTGCCAGGTGCGGCGCGGACCGGCCATCACATTCAGGTAATAGAGGTCGTAGCCGTGCGCCGCGGCAACCGGATGATAGCCGCGCGGCACCAGCACGACATGCTTGTCGTACGCGGCGAGCGTTTCGTCGAGACTGCGGTCGTCGGTGTACACGCGCTGAATCGCGAAGCCCTGCGGCGGCGAGACGCGATGGTAATAGGTTTCCTCGAGATAGGTCTGCTGCTCGCCATCGTCGGTATCGTGGCGATGCGGCGGATAACTCGACCAGTTGCCCGCCGGTGTCACGGATTCCACCACCAGCAAGCTTTCCGCCGGCTCGGTTTCCGGCAGGATGTGGCGCACGTGACGCAGATTGGCGCCAGTACCGCGGGTTTCCTGCTTGACCTCATCAGGTGCAATGAAGCGCGGCGGCAAGCCGCCCTTCGCGGGCGCGGAACAGATGCCGAGTTCGACATCGTCCACGGCCACGATCGTGTAGCGCGTATGCGGCGGCACGTACATGGACCACGGCGCGCCATCGAATGGCGAGAGCCGCGCCCCTATTGCGCGGCTCGCGAGCCCTTCACAACCAGCCGTTGCGTGCCCCTTGACGAGCACGACCACGACTTCGCGATCGCCTGTCTCACGAGTAACGGTCGCGCCAGGCTTCAGGTCGAACACATCGAACCCGACGTATTTCCAGCCGGCGTTCGCCGGCGTGATATGGATGATCTGACCGTCTTCGGCAGGCATTGACGGTTTGATGAGCAGGTCGCTCATGTCTTCCTCCATTTGTTCAGGATTGCCGACCGTCAGAAAGCGGCGGTCGTTGCGGCTATGTGAATGGCTTGAGGCGGTAAAGCGTTAATCGCTTCGACGACGCCCTGCGTGCGAATCGCATCCAGATGGCGTGCGACTTGTGCGACGAAACGCGGGTGCGTGCGCAGATCGCAACCAAAGATCGACTCGATTCCGAGCAGTGTTCGTACCGCATCGACTGCATCCGCGAGCAAGGTCGAGCGGACCGCATCGGTCAGTGTGTCGGCGAGCGGATCCGCGATCGCGTAGGTGCGGCCTGTCTCGTCCACGCCGCCGAGGTACGCGATCCAGCCGGCCAGCGCAAAAGCTAGACGTTCGGTCGGCGCGCCGCTTTTCAGGTTGGCGCGCACGCTTTCCAGCCAGCGCTGCGGCAGTTTCTGTGAGCCGTCGGTCGCGATCTGCTGCAAGCGGTGATCGAGCGCGGTGTTCCGAAAACGCGTGAACAGTTCAGCGCGATAGGTAGCCAAAGCGGGTCGCGACAGCGTCGGCTCCACCTCGTCGCGCAACATGCTTTCGACGAAGTTCAGCACGGCCGGCGCGCCGATCGCCTGATCGACGGTGTCATAGCCGATCAACGACCCGAGGTAGGCGAGCGCCGAATGCGCGCCGTTCAACATCCGCAATTTGGCCTGTTCATAGGGACGCGCGTCATCCACGAGCGTCGCGCCTGCGTGCTCCCACGCCGGCCGCGGCCCCGCGAAGCGGTCTTCGATCACCCACTGCGAAAATGGCTCGGTCGTCACCGGCCACGCATCGTCGGCACCGAGTTGCTTTGCTACGCGCGTGCGATCGGCGTCGGTGGTAAGCGGCACGATCCGATCCACCATCGTGTTGGGAAATGCGCCCTTTTGCTCGATCCAGTCGGCCAGCGCAGGATCCGCTTCGCGCGCGAACGCCAGCGTCAACGCGCGCATCGTGTCGCCATTGGACGGCAGGTTGTCGCACGACAGCACGGTAAACGGGCCCAAACCGGCCGCGCGGCGCAACGCCAGCGCGCGCACGACGAAGCCGATCGCGCTACGCGGCGCGGCGGCCTCGCGCAGATCATGAGCAATGTCGGGATGATCGAATTGCAATGCGCCACTCGCTGGATTGCGGCAATAACCTTTCTCGGTGATCGTCAAACTGACGATATGGCAGCGCGGATCGGTCATCGCATCGAGGACGGCGGCGGGCGACTGCGGCGCGACCAGCGAAGCGATCAGCGCACCGATGACCTGGAACGAATCCGCGGTGCCGTCGCGCACGTCCACCGCATAGAGATGATCCTGTGGAGCGAGCGCCTCTGACGTGTCCGCGCGCCGCAGCGACACGCCGACGATTCCCCAACGGTGATCGCCAGCGCGCAACGTGTGCTCGGTGTACACAGCCTGATGCGCACGATGAAACGCTCCGAGGCCCAGATGGACAATGCCCGGTGCAAGGCCCGCGCGATCGTAGGCAGGAACGGCCACTTCGCCGGCGGCGCGCGTGGCTAGCGTAGCCAGGGCAGCATTACTCAGCCGCATGATCGCCCGTATGTTTGGCGAGGCCTTCCCAGATGCCGTTCAGGTAGACCGCGCCTAGCGCGCGGTCGAATAGCCCGTAGCCGGCGCGGCCCGTTTCGCCCCAGATCATTCGTCCATGGTCCGGCCTTGCATAGCCTTCGAAGCCGGTTTCGAAGTAGGCTTTGACGATTTCCGCCATGTCGAGCGAGCCATCGGCCGAACGATGCGAGGTCTCGTGAAAGTCGCCCGCCGTATTGACCTGCACGTTGCGCAGGTGTGCAAAATGAATGCGGCCACGCGCGCCGAACTCGCGCACGAGTGCCGGAATATCGTTTTGCAGGTCGGCGCCCAGCGACCCCGAACACAGCGTCAGGCCGTTAGCGGGATCGTCGACGATAGCCAGCACGCGCTGCAAATCCGCGCGATTCTTGACGATGCGAGGTAGCCCGAAAATCGGCCGCGGCGGATCGTCGGGGTGGATCGCCATCTTGATGCCGGCTTCTTTGGCCACCGGAATGATCGCGCGCAGGAAGTAGTCGAGGTTGGCCCAAAGACCGGCTTCGTCAAGCGCCTCATAGTCGCGCAACAGAGCCTTCAATTGCTCGGGCCGATAGCTCGCGTCCCAGCCGGGCAACTGGATCCCCTGGCTGACGTCGAGCTCGCGGATCGCTTGCGTCTCGAACGCGAGCGTCGTCGATCCATCGGGCAGCGGCATTTCCAGCGAGGTGCGGGTCCAGTCGAACACCGGCATGAAGTTGTAGCAGACCACCTTCACACCGCAGGCGCCTAGGTTACGCAGCGTCTGGCCGTAGTTGGCGATGAGCGTGTCGCGCGTCGGTTTGCCGAGCTTGATGTCCTCGTGCACCGGCACGCTTTCGATTACATCCAGTGTCAGCCCGTGAGCCTCTACCTTCACTTTCAGCGCCAGGATCTTGTCGATCGGCCACACGTCGCCCACAGGCACGTCGTAGACCGCCGAGACAACCCCCACCATGCCGGGGATCTGGCGGATATAGGCCAGCGGCACGGGGTCCGTGTCGCCGTACCAGCGAAAGGTCATTTTCACGTTCGGGTCTCCTCGCAGACGCTCGCCTCGCCGTCGACGTCGCTGCGCACAATGAATGGTTGAACCGGCGCTTACGCATCGGCCCGGCGCGGCGGGCTACGGGCGCCGGCCGCCCCTGGCGCGCCACGCGGCGCGGCCAGGAGTCTGAATACTAGCGGCGATTGACATACCTTGAAAATGAAGAATAACCACTCTTCTATACGATTATGGAATACATTGAGGTGGCGGATTTTCTCTCACGTCTTGCTCTGGCAGGTTAGCGGCAGCCAGGATCGGTCAGATCGCCGTGCTCGACGTGGTCGATAACGCAGATCGTCTCGATTCAACCTGCAGCAGATTGCTTTTAATGCACCATATCGGGCAACCATGCGCCCATCTGGCGGTGCGGCGGACGGGCGCAAGTTTTGCGCATCGATCGAAACTCAAGCTCCGTCCAGCGCCGGGACCTTCCATCGGCAAGCATCGAAACCCGTCAGAACCGGTGCCGAATGCCCACGCGCATGCCTTCACGATAGTCGCCGCCATGTCCAGAGGGACGGGGGCTGCCTGTATCACGGCTACTTTCATACTGAGAATTCCTGAACTAATGAAACGTATCGAGAGCGTAGCGCCGTCTTCCCACAACGCGACGCCTGCTCCTTCACTCTGGCGTATCCGCAATCATGCATGTTTCGATGCTCCGCATTGCGCCGTTCCCGCGCAGCATCGCCACAAGCGCCGGCAAACTGAGCGAGCGGTTTCATCTTAGGCCTGCAAAACTGTGCGCCGAAGCGCTGCCATAAATACCCCTATCGATGGCATCGGTGGGCGCCCCAGAAGCCTGAGGTCACTGGAAGCGGCTGATGCAACAAAAAAATCTCTGAAGGTTAGCGGCAAGTTTGAACCGCCCCGGGTGTGGGAGAGGCTCCAATTCTCCCGGGAATGAAGCCTTGAGAGCGCAAATGGAGTTGACCCGGATTCATGGACACCCTTCTTTGGAACAGGAGGTGTTCTGGTGCGCCAGCTTTGGCAAGGGCGTCGCTCACCGTGCGAAAACGCGACGCGCCGCAAGCCTGGTGGGACGTGGCAAATGCTTCTGCAAGCGTATGCTGTGCTCGAGCCCGGCGCCGCGCCGCGCACAATCGTCACCGATCAGTTGGGCGCGCGTCTTACTCGTGGCAACTTGACAATGCCCTTCAGCAGCCTGCTAGATGTTTAGCGCGCGTTTCTGCACGGCGAGCGCCGCTTCGCGCATCACTTCGGAAAGGGAGGGGTGCGGGTGGCTGATCATCCCGATGTCCTCTGAGGCGGCCTTGAATTCCAAGGCGACGACAGCCTCCGCGATCAAGTCCGAGGCATTCGCCGAAATGATGTGAATACCGAGCAGCTCGTCTGTTTTCGCATCAGCAATCATCTTTACGAATCCTTCGGTCTTGCCGATACCCATTGCACGCCCGTTTGCCAGCATTGGGAATTGACCTGTCTTGACCTCTCGCCCCTCAGCCTTCAACTGCTGCTCCGACTTCCCGACCCAAGCGATTTCTGGTTCCGTGTAGATTACCCAAGGAATGCAGTTGTAGTCGATGTGCGGCTTCTGCCCGTCGATAATCTCAGCGACCATCACGCCTTCATCCTCCGCCTTGTGGGCCAGCATTGGGCCTCGCACCACGTCGCCGACGGCGTAAACATGCGGTTCGTTGGTCGCGCAATGTTCGCTCACCGGGATGAAGCCCCTCTCGTCGACGGACAAGCCGATGGAGTCGAGCCCGAGGTTATCCGTGTTCGGCACTCTGCCGATGGACACAATGAGCCGGTCGGCTTCAAGGGTTTGGTCCCGCCCGTCCTGGTCCTTATACTCGATTGAAACCCCCGCCTCACTCGTCGTAACAGCACCAATCGTCACCCCGAGTCGAATTTTTAGTCCCTGTTTCATAAACTGCTTTGCCGCTTCCTTTGCAATCGACTCATCGGTCGCGGCGAGGAAGCTCGGCAAGGCTTCTAATAGCGTAACTTCCGCGCCGAGCCGTCGCCAGACAGAACCTAACTCGAGCCCAATGACACCCGCGCCAATTACCGCCAGTTTCCCGGGCACTGAATCAAACGCGAGAGCACCTTCGTTGTCGGACACGAGTCGGTTGTCAACTGGAACACCTGCCAAATGGCGAGCTTTCGAGCCAGTTGCGATAATGACATCCTTAGCGAGGTAAGACTTTATATCGTCTTCTCCGCTGACCTCCACGCGGATCGATTGCTCGGACCGGCCGGCCAACTTGCCGTGTCCTTTGATCCAGGTAATTTTGTTTTTCCGGAACAGAAACTCAACCCCGCCAGTAATCTTTTCGACGATCGCCTCCTTGCGGCCCACCATCGTGGCAAGGTCGAGAGTTATATCCTTGACTCCAATTCCGTGAACGTCCAAGTGGTGATGCACACTCTCGAATTCTTCAGAAGAAGCAAGTAGTGCTTTTGAAGGAATGCAACCAATGTTGAGGCATGTTCCGCCGAGTTTCGGCTTGCCAGCGGGGTTTTTCCATTGCTCGATACACGCCACGGATCTTCCCAATTGGGCCGCGCGGATCGCGGCAATGTAGCCGCCCGGCCCTGAGCCAATGACGATAACGTCGTAGTCTGTCTTCTGCTCATTCAGCGAGGGTACGGTAGAGGAACGGGACGTGGGTACGGAAGCCGCCGTCGCGGCGGGCATAACGGCGGACGCTTTGGCTGAGCCGTCGATCGTCGCGATGATTTCGTCCGCGTGCACCGTATCGCCTTCTTTATGAAGGATCGCGAGAAGCACGCCCGCAGTTGGCGCAGGGACCTCAAGAACGACTTTGTCCGTCTCAAGCTCGATCAGTATCTCGTCCTGGGCGACGGCGTCACCGACTTTTTTCTTCCACTGAAGAAGTGTCGCCTCAGTAACCGACTCTGAAAGTTGCGGCACCTTCACTTCTGTCGTTGCCATCTTGATGTCCCTGTTGGCGAGTGGCCAAGTACGAGAACTGAGTTAGCGATACGCAAAGATAGTATGCCTACGAGGACTTTCGTGGGCGCACGGCCCCCTATCAGACATGTGCTCGTAATACGGCATCCTGGCCGCGGTGGCGGCGGACAGGCACACCCGTCGGACCCTCCCGATTCCTCAAAATCTCAAAAGCCGGACAGCACGATCTTGCCGCGCGCCTTGCCGCTCTCGATCAAGGCATGGGCGCGGCGCAGATTGGCCGCGTTGATAGTGCCGAAATGATCCGCCAGCGTCGTGCGCAGCACACCGGCGTCGACCAGTCTGGCAACCTGGACCAAGATATTGTGCTGCTCGATCATGTCCGGGGTCTGGTACATCGAGCGGGTGTACATCAATTCCCAGTGCAGCGAGATGCTCTTGGGCTTGAGGATCGGCACGTCGAGCGACTCGGGGTCATCGATCAGCCCCAGCTTGCCCTGCGGCGCCAGCATCTCGGCGATTTCGACCAGGTGCTTGTCGGTGTGGGTCAGGCTCGCTACGTAATCGACCTCGTCAAGGTCAAGGTCGCGCAACTGCTTCGGCATCGGCTTCGTGTGGTCGATCACATGGTGCGCACCAAGCTCGCGCACCCACTCCCGCGTTTCCGGGCGCGATGCGGTGGCGACCACGGTCAGGCCGGTCAGCTGACGCGCCAGCTGGATCAGTATCGAGCCGACACCGCCAGCGCCGCCAATGACCAGCAGCATTCCGATCGGGTCTCTGCCTTCGCGCACTTGCAAACGGTCGAACAGCAGCTCCCACGCCGTGACCGAGGTCAGCGGCAGGGCGGCCGCTTCTTCGAAGCTGAGGCTCTTCGGCATCGGACCGACGATGCGCTCGTCGACCAGGTGCAACTCGCTGTTGGTGCCCGCCCGTAACAGCGAACCGGCGTACATGACCCGATCGCCGGGCTTGAACAGGGTTACTTTGTCGCCCACAGCGCGCACCACGCCGGAGGCATCCCAGCCCAGCACCTTTGGTACCACTGGGGGCGGCAGCACGCCGCCACGAATCTTGGTATCGACCGGGTTCACCGAGACCGAATGCACTTCCACCAACAGGTCATATCCGGTTGGCTCAGGCTCGGGCAACGTGGTGTCGGTCAGGGCATCCGGCGAAACGAGCGGAACCGACTCGTTATAGACAACAGCTTTCATAGGTACTCCATAAAAATGACAGTTTCAGTTACAGCGGACGGACTGCGTGTGACGTCACACCATGTGTACCCAACTGGTTGCCAGTTTGGTATCACGCAGCCGGCCGCGTCGATGCAGATGGAGGAATTCGAAGCGTACGTCGGCACGCCGCTTCAGGCGAACATCCATCTGCGGAAGCCTGCGAGCCTTATGTCCGATCCTCTGGCTGCGGGAACCCCGGTGGCAATATCGCCGCTACGGGGTGCCCCATCCAGCGACCGGTTCCTCGCATGGATCTATATGGCAAATTCAACAGCGAAGCGCAGCCCGAGACTGTCGCGGCGCGAGTTCGTCCGTGTCAAGGCGACAGCACCTACGTCCTGCATGGCTGACGTCACGGAATGTAGCGCTGCTCCCTGAGGTCCGTCAGCATCTCTATATACATTTCCTCTGAATCGATGCAATCGTGGAAGCCATGCTTGCGCGCCTTTATCGTGCTGGTGATGTTGTCGAAGGTCGTTTTGAAAATCATGTCGCCAAACCTCCACGACACGATTTGCCCGTACGGGTAGTCTCGAAGGTTGTGCTTCCCGACCAGGCTATTCCACAGTTCTGCCTTGTCGGCCATCATCTGCTCTAACGACATGGGGAACGGCTCACCGACCGGCACATCAAAAAACTCCGCCAGTCTCGGCCAGACGCGAGACCACCTGAAGTAGTCGCCATTCGTGATGTTGTAGACCTCGCCTCGGCATGCGTCGGTCTCGCCCGCCCAATCGACAGCACTCGCGAGAATTCGTGTATCTGTAATCTGATAGAGCGCGTCGTACGCGGCGCGCGGGCCGGGAAATGACATTGGAACGCCCAGGGCCTTCGCCACCGTTCCATAGACAGCAATCACCATCAGAAGATTCATGGGATTGCCCACGGCAACGCCTGCGACGCCCTCGGGACGAAATGCAGTCCAGGACCATGACTTGCCGCGTGAACTTTCCCGAAGAAAATCCTCCTGGTCGTAATAGAAGTTCGGTGGCATATGGCGCGGGTCGCTCTCCTTCGCGGGCGATGGAATCGGGCCGATATGCACGCCGTACGCCTTGCCTCCTTGCATCAGCGTGATGTGCCGCAGGTTCGGCGCGTGCTTCTCCATGACCTCCACCATGTTCTTCAGCATCCGCAGATTCACCTCGACCAGTTCCGCAGATGTCGGCTTCTCCTGATAGGCCGCGAACACGAGATGCGTCGCTTCCGGCACTTGTGCAAGCAACGCCTCGCAGGAGTCTCTGTCCAACAGGTCAACCGCCAGATGCCTGGCGCGCGTCGGGAAATCAGGTGCGCGCCGGGAAACTGCGACCAGATTGACGTCCTCGCTCTCATAGTGTGCGAGTACTCCGCGTCCAATGACTCCGACCGCGCCTGCGACGACTACTGTTTTCATGTTCGTCTGCTCTCAAACGATTCGCAAAAAGAATGTCAGCCAATCACGCCGATACCGCGACGTCGCGCATCGTGGAACCGAACCGGCGCCCTTCCATGTTCTTGCTTGCGCGCCCCACGATATCAAGCAGCATGACGCCGCCCGCGCGCAGTGTTGAACAGCTTGATCATTTCCCGATTGAATGCGGGGATATCGTCGGGGCTGCGGCTCGTGACCAGGCTTTGATCGACGACGACCTCCTGATCCACCCAGTCCGCTCCGGCATTCTTAAGGTCGGTTTTGAGCGATGCCCACGAGGTCATGCGTCGGCCGCGCGCCGCGCCGGTCTCGATGATGGTCCACGGGCCGTGGCAGATCGCTGCAACCGGTTTGCCGTCGTCGAAAAAAGCCTTTGCGAAAGCCACCGCTTTCGGCTCCGTCCGAAGCACATCCGGGTTCAAGACGCCGCCCGGCAGGAGGAGCGCGTCGAAATCTTGCGGCTTGGCCTGGTCGAGGGCGAGGTCGACCGGGAACTCGCCTCCCCATTTAGTGAAGTTCCAGGCGCGCACGTGCTTATCCCTGGGCGAGACGATGCGCGTCTCGGCGCCGGCCTGGTCGAGCGCCCGACGAGGCTCGACCAATTCGACCTGCTCAAATCCTTCCTCGATCAGGATCGCGATCTTCAGTCCCTTGAGAGTGTCATTCGTCATGCTCCGATCTCCAGTGATGAGGGTCCAATAGACTTTCAGGATGACCCCGTGATCGAGCTTGCGCGCGAACGGGGTCCGCCATTGCGGGTCCGGGAGGGTCTCGACGGCGACTTTGCCCGGACCTCCCATAGACGACGCCGCGATTGCGTGCCACGACTTCCTGCTCGATGTTCCAGTGTGATGCTGCTGATCTATCGCCGACGCCCTCGCGAGACGATGACCCGTTCGCTGATCGCACTGGCGCCATGTGACGGATGGGGTGCCTGAAGAGGAGGAGCAGTCGAGGGCCCCGTGTCGTCTGCCGGCTCTATGCGGCTTTCTTCACGCTGCCGTGCGGATCGATGACGAATTTCTTCGGCGAGCCCTCGCTGAACGTCTTGTAGGCGCCAGGCGCCTGCTCCAGCGTGATGATCTCGGTGTTCAGCATGGCGCCAAGATAGGGCATCCGATCCCACAGGATCGCCATCATCAGGTCGCGGTTGTAGTGCATGATCGGTGCCTGCCCCGCAGTTAGTTTCGGCGATTTGATCCAGGCCTTGCCGAAGTCAATCGGAAGCTTGCCCTTCTTCGTCAGATCAGTGCTCGCCTTCGGGTCGGCGTCGGTATAGATGCCGGGGACGCCCATTGCCCCACCGGCCCGCACCACTTCGATAAGCGTGTTGATTACTGCCTCCGAGTGCTCGCTGTTCGCCTCCGCCCCCGAGCCGTGCGCCTCGAGCCCGACGCAATCCACGCCGCAATCCACCTCGCGCTTGCCCAGGATCGCTTCGATCTGGTCGGGCACCGGCGTGTCGCTCGTGAGATCGACCACCTCGCAACCATTATTCTTCAGCAGATCCAGCCGGGCCCGGTTGGTATCGGCCACGATGATGCAGGACGCGCCGATCAGGCGGGCGCCCGCCGCGGCACACCGGCCCACCGGCCCGGCCCCGGCGATATACACCGTGGAACCCACCTTGGCCCCGGCTTCCATCAGGCCATGAAAGCCGGTCGGCAGGATGTCCGACAACAGCGTGAGATCGCGGATCTTCTCCATCGCCTGGTCCCTGTCCGGGAACGACAACAGGTTCCAATCGGCGTAAGGCACCATAAGATAGTCGGACTGGCCGCCCTGCCAGCCGCCGAGATTGAAACCATAGGCGCCGCAATCGACGGCGTCGTTGACGTTCATGCAGACATCGGTATGCCGCTCCTTGCAATTGCGGCAGCGCCCGCAAGAGACGTTGAATGGGACCGAACATATGTCGCCCACCTTGATGAACTCGACGTCCGGCCCGACCTCGATGACTTCCCCTGTCATCTCATGTCCCATCACCATTCCCACAGGCGCGGCAAAGCGGCCGTGGTAGATGTGCTGATCGCTGCCACAGATATTCGTCGTCACGATCTTGAGAATGGCGCCGTGATTGGCTTTCTTGCCTGTCGGTGTGACGAGCTTCGGGTAGTCGAAAGTCTGCAACTCCATCTTCATGGGACCCATGTACGTTACAACGCGATTACCACTCGCAGCCATGATATTTCTCCGTGTTGGGTGTGTGAGTTGTTGTGCGCGCCAGACGCGCGCGATTCCGGCGGCCGCCACGCGCTGCTCGCGCGCAGCGAATGGACTTGCCCCTGCATGACCGGACATGCAGTCACGCTTAGGTTGATGAATTTGCTCGTTGGCGAAACTCGCGTGGTGAGCAGTATTTCAGGGCGCTGTGCGGATGCGACTCGTTGTAGTGGTCAAACGCGATGGCCAGGTTCTGCAACGCCGTTCTCGCGTCCGGCTTGGGCATCCACGAGACGTAGTCTCTCTTCATAGTTTTGACGAAGCTCTCGGCCATCCCGTTGCTCTGCGGACTTCTGACCGGCGTCGTGATGGGTTTCAGGCCCACTTTTTTCGAGAACGTCAGCGTCTCCTCGGCAATGTAGCAGGAACCGTTGTCACTGAGCCATTCGATTTCGTTGTCGGCCTTCAGCGCACCATCGAAACGGTTTTCCACAGCCTGAAGCATGACATCACGCACCATGTCACCGGTATAGCCTCCAGTGGTCGCAGCCCAGCTCATAGCCTCCCGGTCGCAGCAGTCCAGTGCAAAGATGACGCGCAACGGCGAGCCGTCATCACAACGGAATTCGAAGCCGTCCGAGCACCAGCGCGCATTGCTCCGGTCCACCGCGACCTTGCCGTCGTGCCGGCGCGTTGACTGGGCATGGCGAGGCCGGCGTTGGAGCAGCAGACCGTGGGTATGCATAACCCGATAAACCCGTTTTGCATTAACGCGAGGCTGTCCCTGCGCGTCCCGGTTTCGCCGCAGCAGGGCCCATGCACGCCGATAGCCGTAAGTAGGCAAATCAGCAACCAGCCCCTGAAGCTCCGCGACGAGCGGCATGTCGTCACGGGCGGGCGTTTTGCGCTTGTCGACCCATTCAGCTTCGCGCTTTGATTTCACCGCTAGATTAGAGCGCGACACACCCAGGACTTCACAGACCGTCTTCATCGGTCGTCCCCCGGCAGCAATGGCGAGCGCGCAATCAATTTTTTTGCCCGGCCGTACTCCACTGCTTCGCGGAGGATTTCCACTTCCATCGTCTTCTTGCCCAGCAGTCGCTGGAGTTCACGAATCTGCTTCATCGCCTCGGCCAGGTCGGATGCCGGTACCACCTGCTCGCCGGCACTGACTGCTGACAGACTTCCGTCCTGATAGAGCTTGCGCCAGGCGAACACCTGGTTTGCATTCACCTGATGACGACGGGCAACTCCGGAAACGGTTGCGCCGGGCTCGAAGGTCTCGCGCACTATCGCGAGCTTCTCCTCGACAGAGCGCCGGCGGCGCTGTTCGGGCTGGGTCAAAACTTCAATGGGTTCCACGTTAGAGCTGGGCTTAAACATAGGCGTAAGACTACCTCAAAGTTTAAGCGTTACCTCGTGTCCGGTTTTCGCGGGGGCCGGCCCAGCGAACAAAGCGGTGCCCGCTTCGACGATTGCCTGATCCTTCCGACCCAAGCGGCTGCCCGCGACGGCGCGAACCGTCGCGAAACTCGCTGGGGCGGTGGGGATAGCTTCGGGATCGATACGTTCAACCGAGGCCGCGTGATGATCTCCGCCGGCGGCATCTCTCTTTACCGGGAAGACATGGCGTGGCCGATCTCGTCGGCCTTCGCTTCCGCCACGGGAATGATTGAACGTGCGTTGTTCAGAGGGAGTATAGGAGCTTTATAGGATGTTCCTAGGCGATCTTAGGAGAGCCGAACAAATTAGCTGCTTGAAGGTATGTCCCTGAATGTTTGTAAACTTGCGTCGTCATGGATGAAGAACCGTGCGTCGCGATTTGTCGGCTCCCAGTATGGCTTCGCGAGATAAGGTCGTTTTCCCCGGCATTCTCGATCAGCTTGAATGCAAGACTCAGGAAGGTGGTCATGACATGCAGTTGCGCATATGCGTCGTACGATGGCGCACCGTCACCAACCTCCACTCGATCGCATCCGTCGTTCGCAGATGCTGGCAGTGATCGGTCGGGAAGTCATAGAAGGCAAGCAGGCTGCGCGATCCTTCGTTAACGTCTCGGCGGCCTTCGGATACTTCGGGACTTTCACCGGAATCGGCTCGCCCGCCGTCAAAACTTCGCCCTCCGGATATGTCGCCGAAATCTCTTCCGGGCGATGTGACAGTTTCGCGAACCACTCGCGTCGTTCTCTTTCGTACGCTGGCCGATTAGAGATACCAATGATTCCACGCTGCATATGACCGACAACTGCCTCGGCTATTTCGTTCGGATAACCAGGTGTTTCTAGCGGTGTGAGAATGGCGCGTGGAAGATCGCGAGCGGATCAATGCGTTGCAGGGAATCGCGGGCAATTATGATTCTGTGCGATTTTCGATTTCTTCCGCGATCTCGGTGCTCTCCATAGCGAAAATCGAAGCGATACGTTCACAAAATCCGGTTCGTAGGCGCATGCAAGCGCAGTCCGGGAAATCCATCCAAGGTCATGTGATCGCCGCTGGCTGGTTGGCTGCGGCACGCGGCGTAGGTTTCCTTGGCAACGCGGGGAAAACCTACGCCTACGTTGCAAGTTCAGACACACGGAGACAAGCGTCGATGTGCCGGCCGGGGCGGCCAGCACGGACACTTTCCGTTTTATTTTCAACCGCTTGCGGACTGTTTTGGCTCTCCTTGAGAGACCG
Organism: Paraburkholderia sp. BL27I4N3; assembly: GCF_003386115.1. NCBI lineage: Bacteria > Pseudomonadati > Pseudomonadota > Betaproteobacteria > Burkholderiales > Burkholderiaceae > Paraburkholderia > Paraburkholderia sp. BL27I4N3. The sequence goes on from NZ_QREJ01000001.1 coordinate 5,227,732, forward strand.
CAGACCGATTCCGGATTCGCGCTACTCGTTCTCGTCGAAGTAATGCCCGAACTTCACCTGCTTGGTGCGGATATAGCGCTCGTTTTCCTCGCGCATAGGAATCGCCAGCGCGACCCGCTCGCACACCGGAATGCCGTGCTTGGAAAGCGTGTCGAACTTCTCCGGATTGTTGCTCATCAGACGCACCGACGTGACCTTCAGCGTGCGCAGAATGCCCGCTGCCGAATCGTATTCGCGCGAGTCGTCCGGCAAGCCGAGATCGAGATTGGCCTCGACGGTGTCGCGCCCTTGCTCCTGCAGCGCGTATGCGCGAATCTTGTTCGACAGGCCGATGCCGCGCCCTTCGTGGCCGCGCAGATACAGCAGCACGCCGCAGCCTTCCGCCGCGATGTAGCGCAGCGCGAGGTCGAGCTGCTCGCCGCAGTCGCAGCGGTACGAGCCGAGCACGTCGCCGGTAAGGCATTCGGAATGCAGGCGCGTCAACACGGACGACTGGTTGGCGACGTCGCCCATCACGAGCGCGAGATGTTCGGCGCCGCTTTCGCATACGCGGAACACGTAGGAAGTGAACGTGCCGTAGCGCGTGGGCAGCGTGGCGGTGGCGTCGAGAATGACGCACTCGCCGTTGGGTGCGCCGTCTACTGCGGGCGACGGATCGTGAGACGTGAGCATGGCGTTAGACAATGGTGCTGACATGAACCCGATCAAACCGGGAATAAGATACGGACTGGGAGTTTACCGCTAATCGGCGTCCCGCACCCGCATGCCCTTGCATGGAGCACGGAACCGCCGTCGCGTCGCGACGCTGCCCGAGTTAAACGGCCGCCGCGCCACAGGTATTCCCGAAGTACCTCGGTGCCGCGTCACGCCTATACTGGAATGGCCTGTCCCTCACGACAGCGCGCCGCGCCGGCGTGCTGCACTGCGAAACGGAGCCGCTCCATGACAAGCGTCGCACAGCTTCTTAAAACGAAACCGAACAACACCACCGTTTTTACTGTCGGGGCCGACGATTCGGTCTATGAGGCAATCAAGCTGATGGCCGAAAAGGGCATCGGCGCACTGGTCGTGACAGACGGCGACAGCATCGCCGGAATCGTCACGGAGCGCGACTATGCGCGCAAGGTCGTGCTGATGGACCGTTCGTCGAAGGCCACGCCGGTGCGCGACATCATGAGCAAGGCGGTGCGCTTCGTGCGTCCCGATCAGACCACCGACGACTGCATGGCCCTGATGACGGAGCGGCGCATGCGCCACTTGCCGGTGATCGAGAATGACCGGCTGGTCGGCATGGTATCGATCGGAGACCTGGTGAAGAACATCATCGCCGAACAGCAGTTCACCATTCAGCAGCTCGAGTTCTATATTCACGGCGAGCGGCCCTGACGCACGGCCCACGCCGCGGAACCGGACGCGCAAAAAAGCCCAATCGGTCAACCGGTTGGGCGAAGCTACCTTGCGGCAGCGGAGGTTCTTTGGTGGATTGGCCGCGGCATGCGTGACGCGCGTGGCGCGGCGGTCTTGCTGCGCTCGCGGCGCAACTGCGCGAGGCGCGCTCAAGCAATTTAACGTTCGCAGTCGCGCCCGCCGCGACGGGCCGCGCGTGTCGTCGTTCTCAACTTCGGATTGCTCGCTGCGGATTCAGTTTCGACCTTCAGACACCGAGACGCTGGTCGGAGCCCTGCTCTACTGATCCGCGGGGCTCTGCGTCTTTCGGCACCCGGCCGGCCAAGCCGGCCACTGAGCGCCGAATCCGCGTGCACGCCTACCTCGCTTAATTACCGAAGTACACCGACCTCGGACCCGACGTCGGTTGAACCACGCCACCGGCTTGCGACGAACCACTCTTCGCGCCACCGTAGCCGCTGGTATCGGCGACCGGTTCCTGCGTTTGGGCAACAGCCTGGTTTTGCGCCTGGACGCGCTGTTCAGCAGCCTGAATATCCGCCGGATAAGTCGGATCGTTCGACGCGCCCGGGTTATAACCCGCTTGTTCAACCCGGATCAGATCGGCGCGAACTTCCGCGCGGGTCACCGGTTGCTGGCTCGATTGAGCGAACGAAGCGATCGGAGCGGCGAGAACGGCTGCAATAGCGACTGCCTTGATAAGCGATTTCATGATGAATTACCTCCAGACCTGGTTTTATTTGCGACGCTTGCCACACCATGTGAGAAGCGAGTGAATCAAGTCTAGTCATCAGATCGTCAAGGGAAAACCCTAGATTGTGAGATAGATAATTGTTCGAATCGCAAAAATAGTCCGGAAATTACCGCACGCTCCGATTCAAATCGCATCGCTGGCGTAATAATTGTCGGGATCGTAACCCTCTGTGTCTGAAGTTTGCAAACTACGTCCGATCCCGGCCGCCTTCTACCGTCTTATGCGGTATCGCCGGGCAATTTACGCCCCTTTGGGCGCAGCGGACTGGAGCAGCAGGAGCTTGCGCGGCCCGCTGACAAAGGCGCTGCCCGGTTCGAAGAATCTGAGCGGCTGATGCATTTCGCGCGACAAGCCAATGCGCGTCGTCACACCGACCGGCACTTCGCCCCGCTCGATGACGCCGATCCACAAGCCCTGCCCCGAGCATAGATCCCAGCCGTCGAACGAAGGTCCGATGCCGAACGCCATCGTGAGCCGGCCGGGCCCGCGCGCGAGGTCGCGCAGCGGCACGCCGGGGCGCCGCGCTTCGATCAACGGCAGGCCTTCGAGCGGCTCGATCGCGCGCAATAGAATGCCGGCGCCGACTTGCTCTGCTTCGGCGGACATATTGAGCATGTACGACAGCCCGTAAGTCAGGCGCACATACGCGTGCCCCGGCGCGAGAAACATCGAACCGTTATGCGGCCGACGGCCCATGAATGCATGACTGGTCGAATCGCCAAGCGGATACGCCTCGGTTTCGACGATTCGCCCGCTCATGCGGCCTTCGGGCAAATCATGCACGAGGTATTTGCCGATCATGAAACGCGCGAGTTCGACGGTATCCAGCGGTAAATCGTCACGAAATAATGGCAAGATGGGGAGTTCATCTTTGCGCATGCGTCAGGCCTTATTTTTAAAGCGCGTGGCGTGGAACTGAACAGAAATGCGGACCGCATGAAATGCGATCGGCCCACCGCCCGGGCCCTCAACGACGCGATGCGCGCCTCGATTCCAGCGATTGCGCGCCATCGGCCAGTTTTCATCGGCCCATTCGTTGTACCAAAACCTCACTTCTGTGCAGCGCCGGCATCACCATGGCACTAATTGGAGTATCGTGTGTTTCCGGCCTGCAGCACAGCCTTTGCCGGCTCGCGTGTGTTTCGGCCCGCCCGAATCAGCACAGATAGAAAGCATTCGCACGTCCGCAACACCGTTCCATTCAGTTTTGATCCCGATGTACCTGCTGGTGTAGCGCACTGCCTCATTCGGGGGCGGTTGTACCCATGACAATAGGAGAGAGTTGAATGAAAGCATTCCCGGCAATCAAGATGATCGGCGGCGCGCTGATCGTCCTCGCGTCCCTCAACGTGTATGCACAGAGCAGCGACGCCTCAGCCCCGGCAGCGGCAGCGCCGACGGCCAAGCAGACCAAAGCGGCCGACCGCGCTTTGGGACGCAAGGTCCGTTCGGCCCTGTCGAAGACGAAAGGCCTGAGCGTGGCGAACATCACCGTACGCGCACGCGGCGGCGCAGTGACGCTGGCCGGCTCCGTGCCCGAACAACCGCAGGTCGATCTGGCCACCCAGGCTGCACAAGGCGTGGCAGGCGTGACGTCAGTCAAGAACGCGCTGACCATTCGCCCGGTCGGCCAGTAATCGAGTGAACGTGCTGTAGCAATGTAGCCGGACGCCAATGCCCTCTCGCAGGGCATTGGCGGCACCGGAGCGGTTTCGCGCAGTTTCGCCGGGCGTTGCGCACCCGTAATATGCTCGGCGCGCCAAGCATTGCCCTGCATCCCGCGTTCAGCCAGCGGAACCTCAATGCATACCGGTCGCCATCGCCGCCGCGTTCACCACGCACCAGCCAGCGTCCGCCGCGCGTTATCCGCGCAATTCTGCGTGACCTACGATCCCTTTCTCCAGCAGTCGCCGTTTGCGCTAGTGCACGCCGGACGACGCCCTCGTCATGCGGCCCTGAAATCGACAAAGCCTCTTGCACGAACAATTATCCTTTATAATTTAATACGTTAGACCGTGTTGCTTAGAAGTTCCATGAACATGCGCGCTCGCTTCAAGCCACGGCGGAAGCCATTCGGCCCCGCCGGGCCGTTCCCGACAAGCGTTAAAAGGAAGCCCGAATGACCACGCCCGCAATCGTTCTGCCCCGCTGGACCATTGCCGCGCCATTTATCGCGTGGATCGTTCTCGGCATCTCGTATGCCATGCCGGGCAATGGACTGCTGCTCGTGCTGGTAGGCGTGGCGTTGTGCGCGGCGGTCTTCACCGCCGTGCATCACGCGGAAGTGGTCGCCCATCGCGTCGGCGAACCGTTCGGCACCCTGGTGCTGGCGGTGGCCGTCACCGTGATCGAAGTCGCACTGATCGTCTCGGTCATGCTCACATCCGGTCCGGAAAAAGCCGCCCTCGCGCGCGACACGGTTTTCGCCGCGGTGATGATCGTCTGCAATGGCATTGTCGGGATTTGCCTGCTGGTGGGCGGCATTCGCCATCGCGAGCAGGATTTTCAAAGCCGCGGCGCCGCTGCGGCACTGGCTGTGCTGGCCTCCCTGTCCGTGCTGACGCTGGTCATGCCGAACTACACGACCACCCGCGTCGGTCCGGTCCTGTCGCCTTCACAGTTGGCGTTTGCCGGGGTGTCGTCGCTGGTGCTGTACGGCGTGTTCGTGTTCGTGCAAACCGTACGCCATCGCGATTACTTCCTGGCTGCTACGCCGGATGAGGACGTCCACGCCGCGCCGCCGAGCGCCGGCCAGGCGCTCGCGGCCGGCGGTTTGCTGCTGGTGTGCCTCGTCGCGGTGGTGTTGCTGGCGAAGGTGCTCTCGCCGGTGGTCGAAACCGCGGTCCAGAATGCGGGCGCGCCGGCCGCCGTGGTCGGCATTGTGATCGCCGCGCTGGTGCTGCTGCCTGAAGGGCTGGCCGCCGTGCGCGCGGCGCGCGCCGACCGGCTGCAGAACAGCCTGAATCTTGCGCTCGGCTCGGCGCTGGCTAGTATCGGCCTGACCATTCCGACTGTCGCCTGCGTCTTCCTCTATACCGCGCAGCCGTTGGTGCTCGGCATCGACGGTAAGGAAACCGTGCTGCTCGTTCTCACGCTGATCGTCGGCACGCTCACGCTCAGCTCGGGCCGCACGACGATTCTTCAGGGCGCCGTGCATCTGTCGCTGTTCGCGGCGTATCTGTTTCTGTCGTTCGCGCCTTGAGCGTGAAGGCCTGATCCTTAAAGAAAGCATCGGGCCGGCGGCCCCACGCCGCCCGCCTACTCTTCCCAGTGCGCGGCGATCCAGTCGCGGAACAGATTCAGCTTCTGCTGATGCGCGACCGAGTCCGGATAAACGAAGTAATAACGCCAACCGGTCTTGAGCACCGTATCGAACGGCCGCACCAGACGCTTGGCCGCCACGTCCTCGTCGATCAGCGCGAGGTCGCTGATCGCCACGCCGAAGCCTTGTAGCGCGGCGTTGGTCGCCATATCGAGCGTATCGAAGCTCGGGCCGTGCCCGGCGTCGATCGCCGCGCCGTTCGCGGCATCGATCTCGGTCACCTTGGCGAGCCACATCTTCCAGTCGCGATGATCGCGGGTGGGATGCAGCAGTGTATGGCGCGCGAGGTCGGCCACCTCGGCAAGCGGCTTGTCTTTCAGCAGATCGGGCGCGCAAACGGGCGTCAGACGTTCCTCGAACAACGGTACCGCCTGCACGCCCGCCCCCGGCGACGAACCGTAGATGATCGCGGCGTCGAACGGTTCGAGCTGGAAATCGACGTCGTGCTGCCACGTGGTCGTGATCTGCACGTGCAGCTCGGGATATTCGGCCTGGAAGCGCATGATCTTCGGCAACATCCAGCGCATCACGCAGGTCGGCACTTTCAGCGCGAGATCGGTGCGCTGCCGTGTGAGACGCAGCGAAATCTCCTCGATGCGCGCGAAGCTTTCCTTGACGGCCGGCAGCAGCAGTTCCCCTTCGGCGGTGAGCGTCAGGCCTTTCGCATGGCGCTTGAAGAGCGGAAACTTGTAGTAATCCTCGAGCGCGATGATTTGCCGGCTGACCGCGCCTTGCGTCAGGCATAAGTGATCGGCGGCACGCGTGAAACTGCGATGCCGCGCCACGGTTTCGAAAATCTGCAGCGCGTTCAGCGGCGGTAGGCGTCGCATCGTGAGTGTCCAGTACGATCAGGAAAAGTCATTGCGTGTGCGTGGCGGCGCGACTCGTCGCATGCCGCCCGAATGCCGCGCGCGGGCCTACAGGATACGCGATCACAAATCTCCGCACGAGAATCGTGCCACGCGCCCTCATGCATTCGGCTCATGCCGCCGCCAAACCGCGCGGCCCGGCAAGCCGCCATGCACCGGCACAGGGCAAAACGCGTCCACGATCGCACCAGAACCGAGCTTTCCTCATACCTCCTGAAGGGCTTAAAGCGTCGACGAAACATGGACGTTAACCCGCATGCGCCACTGCCTCGGCACTCCCGCCGCCTGACGGGTCCGCGCCATCGCAATTGCACGACCGCCTCCGCATGAGCTTATGTCATACCGTCCATGCGCATATTTCGTTTGTTGAGGGATTTTGGCAAACCTAGAGTGCTTCAACACGCAGCGCAGGCGGACAACGCCAATCAGCGAGGCGACGGCGGCAATCACAGCATCATCGGGCAACAAGGCGTTCAACACAGGAGACCGCCATGCAAGAGATCAAACGGGGTAGAAGGCAGGCCATCAAGACGCTCGGCGCCGCACTTGCGGCATCCACCTTGCCCATGCCGTTCATCAACCTGCGCGCGCAGGAACACAACTTCAGCGGCAAGACGCTGCGCCTGTTGACCTGGTCGGACGACACGGGCGCGGCCGCGTTGCGCAATATCGCCGCCACCTTCACCGCGAAAACCGGCGCCAAAGTCATCGCCGACCGCGCCGACGGCACCTCCGGCATGGTCGCGAAGGTCAAGGCCGCGGGCGACCGCCCGACCTACGACGTCATCACCCTGGCCGGCGTCGGCGCGTCGGGTCTCGGCGACGCCGGTCTGCTGATGAAGCCCGATCTGGACAAACTGCCGAACCTGAAAGACGTCGCGCCGCAGTACCGCACGGGCGCGAACGGCTTCGGCGTCGGCTATCTGCTGTGGTCGGACGGGTTGATCTACAACACGTCGACGGTGAAGACCGCGCCGGCATCGTACGAAGCATTGTGGGACCCCAAGTACGCCGGACGCCTGTTCCTGCCGCCGCCCGAGTGGGCCGAAGCGGTGGACCTCGCGATCATCGCCGCGAAGATGAACGGCGGCTCGCAGCAGAACATCGAGCCGGGCTTCAAGAAACTGATGCAGTTGAAAGATCGCGTGATGACGCTCGGCGAGAACCCGAACCAGGTGGCGGATCTGTTCCGCACCGGCTCGCTGGATATCGGCGGCATCTATTCGCCGGCGTTCTTCCCCGACCAGATCCGCAAGCCCGAGTACAAGATGGGCGTGACTTACGGCATGAAAGAAGGTTTCGCCACGCAGCTGATGTTCACCGTGATCCCGAAAGCGCATCCGGGCGACAGCGATCTGATCCACGCCTTCATCAACCATTCGCTCGACGCCGGCGTGCAAGGCCGCATGGCCGCCGACGTGCTGAACGGCCCGGTGAATTCGAAAGCGGTGATACCCGCCGAAAGCCGCGCGTTCGTGCCGAGCCCGCAGCAGATCGCCGAGAAAGCCGTGCTGCATGACGACAAGGCGCTCGCCGTGGTGCAGCCAGCGTGGATCAAGCGTTACACCGAAATCTTCGCGGCATGACGACGATGCTCGCGCGCTTCTCGCGACGTGTTGCTTCGTCCGGGCCGGCGTCCGATGCGGCGTCGGGTGCGTCCGGTCTCGGACCGGACACGCCTGCCGCCACCGCGATGGCAAAGGCGCGGCCATGGCTGCTGCTCGCGCCGATCCTGCTGTTTCTCGCCATCCTCGGCGCGGCGGCGCTGGTCGTGTTGCGCATGAGCTTCGGCACGCAGGGCAACGAGTGGCACGGCTTCACGCTGCAAAACTACGCGGACCTGCTCGACGGCTACTTCATGAAGTCGTTGTGGCTCACCTTGAAGCTCGCGTTCCAAAGCATGATCTGCGCTGTGCTGCTGGCGATTCCGGTCGCACTGGCCATGGCGCGCACGAAGTCGCGGCTCGCGCGGCGGCTTTTGCTGGCCGGCGTGCTGCTGCCGCTGCTCGTCAATCTGCTGCTGCAAGGCTATGGCTGGCTGATCATTCTCGGACCGGCCGGTCTGCTCAATCACGCGCTGCTCGGCAGCGGCCTCGTGCAACGTCCGTTGATGTGGCTGTACCGCGAAAACGGCGTGCTGCTCGGGCTGATCCAGACGGCGTTTCCGCTTGCCGTGCTGCCGCTTTCGAGCGCGATGCGCGCGGTCTCGAGTTCCTACGAAGAAGCCGCCGCCACGCTCGGCGCGACACGCTGGCAAACGCTGCGTCACGTGCTGTTGCCTTTGGCGATGCCCGGCCTCGTATCCGGCGCGCTGCTCGTGTTCGCGTACAACGCGAGCGCGTTCGCCGTGCCGCTGCTGCTCGGCGGACGCCGCGTGCCGATGCTCGCCGTGCTGGTCCACGATCAGGTCGCGCCGTTGCTGAACTGGCCGGCGGCCTCCGCGTCGGGTGTCGTTTTGATGATCGCCACGTTGACGGTGATGGCGCTGTCGCAGCGTCTCGTGCGCCGCACGCAAAAACTTGCCGAGGAGCCGCACGCATGAGCACGCCCGTTCAAACCGCTCCCTCGCGCATGCCGGGCTCGCCGCGCTCTCCACGCTCACCACGACTAACGGCCGTCATGCCCGGCCAGTTAGGCAAAGCGACCGCCCTGCTCGCGGCGATCGTGCTGTTCCTCGCTGCGCTGCCGATCCTCACAATGATCACCATGTCGTTCAGCGCGGCCGACACGCTCGAATTCCCGCCGCACGCCTACGGCCTGCACTGGTATCGCGCCGCGTGGCACAGCTTCGCGTCGCCGGACGCGAGCGACTCGCTCTCGATGGGCGCCGCCTTGAGCACGAGCCTGATCGTCGCGCTGTCTACCATGGTGATCGCCACGCTGGTCTCGGTGCCCGCCGCTTATGCGCTGAGCCGCTACCGCTTTCGCGGCAAGCCCGCGGTCGAACAAATGGTCGCGTTGCCGCTCGTCTATCCGCTCGTGATGCTCGGCCTGTCGCTGCTGCTGGTGTTCAACGTGCTGCCGGTCGAACTCGGCGTGTTCCGCCTGATCATCGCGCACGTGATTCTGGCGCTGCCGTTCACCGTGAAGAATTGCGCGGCGTCGGTCGCCTCGATCGGTCCTGAGTTCGAAGAGGCCGCCTGCGTGATGGGCGCGAGTCCCGGCCGTGCGCTTATCGACGTAATCCTGCCGCTGATGCGCCCCGGCATTCTCGCCGGCATGCTGTTCGCCTTCATCATCTCGTTCAACGAATTCACGGTCACGTTCTTCCTCTACGGCATCGATACGATGACGCTGCCGGTGTGGCTCTACAGCCGCACCGTGTCGTCGCTCGATCCGACCGTGTTCTGTTTCGCCGTGTTCATCGTCGCGATCGACTTCGCGCTGATCTGGCTGCTCGAAAAGCTGATCGGCGACGAAGGCGTTGCCTTGTGAACGGACGCGCTTGTAGCGCTTGATTGCTGGAGCATTCGATGACCCATTTAACGTTGCAGGCCGTGACCCGGCGTTTCGGCGCGGCGCATGCCGTCGACAATGTCGATCTGAGCGTGCCCGACGGCAAGCTGGTGTGCTTTCTCGGTCCGTCCGGCTGCGGCAAGACCACGCTGCTGCGCATGATCGCCGGGTTGGAAACGCCGACCTCGGGCACGATCCATTTCGCCGGACGCGACATCACGCGACTGCCCGCGAACCAGCGCGACTTCGGCATGGTGTTTCAGTCGCTCGCGCTGTTTCCGCACATGACGGTTGCGCAGAACATCGCGTATCCGCTGAAGTTGCGCAATACCGCGAAGGACCAGCAAACCCGCCGCGTGGCGGAATTGCTGGAACTGATCCAGTTGCCGCACATGGCGAACCGGCCCGTCACGCAACTCTCCGGCGGCCAGCGCCAGCGCGTGGCGATTGCGCGCGCGATCGCCTCGCAGCCGAAACTGCTGCTGCTCGACGAGCCGCTCTCCGCGCTCGACGCCAAGCTGCGCGAAGCAATGCAGGTGGAAATCCGCCTGCTGCAGCAGCGCCTCGGCATCACCACGATCATGGTCACGCACGACCAGCGCGAAGCGATGACGATGGCCGACGAAATCGTCGTGATGGAAAAAGGCCGGATTGCCCAGGTCGGCAAGCCGCTCGATATTTATCGCGATCCGGTCAGCGAGTTTGTCGCCGACTTCATCGGCCTCGGCAATATCCTGCCGGTCACCTACGACGGCGCGGGCGTCGTGAGCTTGCCGGGCGGCCGGCGCATCAGCGTCGCGCAACCGGCGCGCGTGCCGGAGTCGAGCAGCGATATCCGTCTGCTGATCCGCCCGGAAGACGTGTGCGTGAAAGCGGCCTCCGACGCGGCGGGTCCGAACCGGCTGCCAGGCACTGTGACGTTTATCCGCGACGTGGGTGCGTCGCTCGAAGCGACCATCGACTGCGCCGGCTTCACGTTGACGGCCGCCACCACGCCGCGCGAAACGCCGGGGCTCGCGCTCGGCACGCCGGTGCTCGCGGAATTGCCACCGCACGCGTGCAAACTGATCGCCGCCCGCGCGCCGCATTGAGCCGTACGCCACCGACCCACGCAAACTCGCCCATTCCAACAGCGACATTTACGACAGAGGACAGACCATGAACCACCGCCCCGCTCACCCGACCCGCACCCGCCGCGTGTTCGCCACGCTCGCCGCGACGCTGGCCTTCACCGCTCTCGGCGCGCTGTGCGCGTTGCCGTCGGCTGCGCATGCGGACGCGCTCGACAACATCGCCAAATCGGGCACGGTACGCATTGGCGTGTTCGAGGACTATCCGCCGTTCGGCTCGATCGGCCCGGACATGCAGCCGATGGGCTACGACATCGACGTCGCCAACCTGATCGGCAAGGCGCTCAACGCCAAGGTCGAACTCGTGCAGGTAACGGGCGACAACCGCATGGCCTATCTCGCCGACCACAAGGCGGACATGCTGCTGTCAGTCGGCCAGACGCCGGAACGCGAAAAGGTGATCGATTTTTCGCAACCGTACGCGCCGTACTACCTCGCCGTGTTCGGCCCGAAAGCCCTGCCGGTTAAGAACGCCGCCGACCTCGCCGGCAAATCCATTTCGGTCGCGCGCGGCACGCTGGAAGACCTGAGCGTGACCAAGATCGCGCCGCCCTCGGCGAACATCAAAAGATTCGACGATCCTAACGGCGCAATTTCGGCGTTCCTTTCTGGTCAGGTACAGTTGATGGTAGTCGGCAACGACGTCGGCGCCACGATTCTCGCGCGTCATCCGGCCAACGATCCCGAACAGAAATTCTCGCTGTTCAGCTCGCCCGATCACGTCGGTTTGAACAAGAACGAGCCGCGTCTGAAGCAGAAGGTCGACGAAACGATTGCCAAGGCCCGCAAGGACGGCACCATGAACGCGATTTCGCAGAAGTGGCTGCGTGCGCCGCTGCCGGCCGACCTCTGAACCTTTTTGCGCGGACCACGCAGCGTGGTCCGCGCCGGAGTTTGACCTCACGATGAGCGCCACGCCATGACCTATGCGTTCGATTTCAGCGGCTTCGGCCTCTATGCGGGGATGCTCGCGCGCGGCGTCGCCGTGACTTTGGGGCTGACGGCGGTCTCGACCGTGCTCGGCGGGATCGTCGGCATTGCCGGCGCGAGCGTGGCGGTGGCCGGGCCGAAATGGGCGCGCTGGGTGGTAGCGAGTTATGTGGAGTTGATCCGCAACACGCCGTTCATCGTGCAGTTGTTCTTCGTGTTCTTCGGCTTGCCGAGCCTCGGCATTCATATCGACGAAGTGCAGGCCGCGATTCTGGCCATGACCGTCAATCTCGGCGCTTATGCCATAGAGATCGTGCGCGCCGGCATCGATTCGATTTCGCGTGGCCAGGTGCAGGCGGCGCAGGCGCTCGGTCTGCATGGGCGGCAGGTGTTTCGCTTCATCGTGCTGCCGCAGGCCATCGCCAATGTGTTTCCCGCGCTGCTGAGCCAGGTGCTGATCGTCATGCTCGGCTCGGCGGTGGTCTCGCAGATCTCCGTGCCCGATCTGACGTACGCGGCCAACTTCATCCAGTCGCGCAACTTCCGTTCGTTCGAGAGCTACCTGATCATCACCGCAACGTATCTGGTGCTGTCGATCGTGTTGCGGCAAATCCTCAACCGGCTCGGCCGCGGTCTGTTCGCGGGCCGTGCGGCGCGCGGCAATGAAAGCGCGCCGCGTAACTGGCGCAATCGCCTGATGTGGCGCGGCGCCCGCACTCTGCCCACGGAGCGCTGATCATGGTCGAATTCACGCTGTGGGACATCGCCCGCAATCTGTTGCTTGCCGCGCGCTGGACTGTGTTGCTGTCGCTGATCGCGTTTGTTGGCGGCGGCGTTGTCGGACTGATTCTGCTCGCAATGCGCGTGTCGCCGATCGCCTGGCTGCGCCGCATCGTCGTGCTGTATGTGGAGGTGTTTCAGGGCACGCCGCTGCTGATGCAGCTCTTTCTGACGTTTTTCGGCTTGCCGCTGCTCGGTGTCGATGTGTCGCCGTGGGTCGCCGCCACCGTCACCTTGACGCTCTACACGAGCGCGTATCTGGTCGATATCTGGCGTGGCTGTGTCGAAGCCGTGCCGCGCGGCCAGTGGGCCGCGGGCGCGAGCCTCGGCATGACGTTCGGCCAGCAGTTGCGCTACATCGTGTGGCCGCAGGCGCGCAAAATCGCGGTGGCGCCGACGGTCGGCTTTCTCGTGCAGGTGGTGAAAAGCACCGCGCTCGCGTCGATCATCGGCTTCACCGAATTGACCAAGACCGGCACCATGATCACCAATGCCGCGTTCCGCCCGTTCCCGATTTACGGCATGGTCGCGATGATTTACTTCGCCATGTGCTTCCCGCTGACGTGGTACGCGCGAGTGCTGGAAAGACGGCAGAAGGTGGGGCAACATCGTTGATGCCTCGCTCCCGCGCATGAACAAAAAGCGGCGACCGAATGAAGCGGCGCCCTCTTTTTAACCGACTTGCTGAGTCATTTGGTTACGACCGGCCGCGTTCGCACGAGTTTTTCGATCACCCGCGATGCCGGCTGCCGCTTTGACGAACACATGCTTTACGCCGACCCGCTCTGGAATGTCGGCTTAGGCGGCAGGATAGCTGCGTAGCTGACCCGTGATGCTTGCGCGACGATCGTACGTTGGTCCAATGTCGAGGCTTCGCCTGTCGCCGCGCACCGGCGCTTCATGCCCTGCGCGAATGAAGATATCTGAAAAACTCTACGCCTTCCTGCAGACGCCGTTTCATCATCTCCCAACTTATCAGCATCTCGCGAACGATTTCCCAGATCTTTGTTGGTCTGAAATAAAAGCGTTTGTAGAATTCCTCGACGCCAAGGTAGATCTCTTCGCGCGACAGGTGCGGATAGCCGATAGTGGAAGCTTGGGTGCCTGTCGAATTGATGAGGGCGATGACCTTCCCTTCATTCAACCATCCGTTCTCGACCGCCTGCTTATGAAGGACGGTTCCCGGATAGGGCGCGGCGAGCGACACCTGAATCGTGTGGGGATTGATCTCTTTCGCGTATTCGATTGTCTTCTGGATCGTTTCGCGCGTCTCGCCGGGAAGTCCGAGAATGAACGTGCCGTGGATCTTGATGCCGAGCTTGCGGCAATCGTCACTGAACTGGCGAGCCATATCCGTTCGCAGGCCCTTTTTGACGTTCACAAGAATCTGGTCGTCGCCGGATTCGTATCCGACGAGCAGGAGCCGCAGCCCATTTTCTTTCATGACCTTGAGGGTTGAATATGGCACGTTCGCCTTCGCGTTGCACGACCACGTCACCCCTAACTTGCCAAGACCACGAGCGATCTCCTCGGCTCTCGGTCTGAGATCCGTAAAGGTATCGTCGTCGAACATGATCTCCCTGATTTCGGGCATGTTGTCCCTGATCCATTTCACTTCTGCGAGGACGTTCTCGACCGAACGCGTGCGGTAGCGATGCCCCCCGACCGTATGCGGCCATAGGCAAAAGGTGCACCTGGATTTGCAGCCTCGCCCTGTGTAGAGCGACAGATACGGATGCTTGAGATAGCCACTGAAGTAGTTCTCAGGCGTCAGGTCGCGCTTGTAGATCGGCGAGACGAACGGTAACTGGTCCATGTCTTCGAGAATCGGCCGGGCCTCGTTGTGCGTGATCCCGCCGTCGGCCAGGCGATAGCTCAGACCGAGAATCGATGCGAACGGGAGGCCCTGTGCGATCTCGCGACAAGTGAAGTCGAATTCTTCACGGCACACGAAGTCGAGTGCGTCGCTCGCGGCTAATGAGCCCTGAGGATCGACGGCGACTTTTGCCCCGATCATCCCGATGAGGATTGAGGGCTTCCGCTGCTTTAAGTGCTCTGCGAATTGAACATCAGTCTGGAACGATGGAGAGCTTGTGTGAATAATGACCAGTTCGTATTGCTGAGCAATATCGAGTGTCGTTTCCAGCGACAGGCCATCCGCGGGAGCATCCACGACGCGGCTATCCTCAATCAGCGCAGCGGGCTGGACTAGCCACGTTGGGTACCAGAATGATCGAATCTCGCGCTTCGTCTGGAAGCGTGAACCCGCTCCGCCGTCGAAGCCTTCATACGAAGGTGCCTGCAGAAACAGCGTTTTCATGAATGCCCTCGAAGAGAATAGTCTGCGTGGCCGGGATCAGTCACCCGCACGGACTCGCCAGGCCTCGGCGATGTTCGCCAAGTGTTTCGAAGCCTTCAAAAAGATGACAATGACTGCACAGTTGCCTTGGACGTCCTCGTCTCCTGTGAGCCCCGAGGGTACGGGGTACTGGCGCGCAGCGATTCGCCGCACCATCATATTCTCAGAGCCGCACGACAGTCGACGCGAAGTAGTAAGGCGGCGGCTATAGCTGGGGATCAGGAGGCGGATCAAGAATACTACGTCTTGGAGTGTCGGCAGGGCAAAAAAATTGACCTATTAACCTGCCAGCCGTCGCAGCGCGAATACGTTGGAAGTGGAAGGTGGTATCGACCCGGTGTCGACGCCCAGCTTAGCGAAACACACACTTAAAAGGCAACGCTGTGGCAATCGTAGCCGCGTTTGACGGCATTGGCGATTCATCCTGTACTAGACTATCTCTGCGCCGGCCAAGACTCGCCCCAGACATCAAAGGGTGTCCGGCGCCGCGCAGCACCGTGCCGTCGTCGAATCCCCTACGGAACGGCCAGCGGCAATAGCGACACGGATTCGCGCAATCACAGCGCTTGCTGCTGCAAAGCCGGAGACGAACCATGATGCAAGATCGAGTCAATACAGACGGTGTTCCTCTTGGTAATTGCAAGCACATCAGCCCGACCGAATTTTTGCTGATGGCAGGCTTTCTTACCTATCGTGCTCCGCTGGCGCCGATTGCCGCCCGAGTTGCGGCCCGACGCGTTCTCGATGCCGTGCTCGGGGCAGCGGCAGCTCACGGGTTCGCAGATTCGGACGCGCTCGAGACGATGATGGCGCGCGCCGAAAAGTCAGCGTACATGTGGAGGCTTGCGGAGCAGGCCGCCGCCGCCGTCGGGGACACGGTCGCTTACCTGCACGTGCTTCGATGCGCCGGCGTAACGCTGGAGGTGGACCCGTAGACGCGATCTTCGACGAACGTCCGCGCGTCGGTTCGATAAGACATCCCATCTATAGCAAACAGTTGGTCAGTAGAGGCTATTTGTACATCAGAACCCACAGCAGCGATGCCGGCACTTTGAAGCAACCCGCCTCCCGCATAGCCCAACTTGTGCGCGCGAATCGCTTTTGCTGCATCAATCTATTACCCGTTCGTCCTGAACAGACGACAACAGGCCGTCACTGTCGACTTCGAAACGGAAGCCGCGCCATGTGACACGCGACGACCAGAAACTCGCGACGAATATCGCAAAGGAAACGATATCCCACAGCGGCGACAGCCATAGATCGCGATGTGCATGACGCAGAACGCGGTCCGACACCAGCTCGAGCGCGAGCCTGGCGCCCATTGTCGCGAGGACGAGTTGCCACGACCACGCGGCGGCGCCGGACAACATCACGGCAAACAGTGCGAATGCGAGCGGGTGAACGAGCACCGACCCTAGATACCCGAGTGGATCGACACGGCGGATCGTGCGGCTCCAACGCAGTTCGTGCGCGATCAGCTGGCGCGCACTGCTTTCAACGCAGGCATGCGCGACCGTGAAGGGCGGGATCGACACCTTTTCGCCAGCGAGCCGCACCGCCTCGCCGATCGCATGATCCTCGGCCAGATGCCTGCCGAATTGCTCAAAGCCGCCGATCTTGTCGAGCGTCGTGCGTCGCATCGCGATGGTCTGTCCAAAACATGGCCGCGCGAGGCCCAGTTCGAGGGCGATTACCACGCCGGGAAGGAACTGGTAGTTGGTGGCTTTCGCCGAAAGGCGCGGCCAGAAACCCGCCTCGGGTTTGCCGCAATAAATGCACGTGACGAGTCCGACGCCCGGCTCCTGCAACTCGCCGATGACCTTGCCCAGGTAGTCCGGTGCAACGCTCACGTCGCTGTCAGCGAACACCAGTACGTCGTATCGCGCTTGCGGCATCATGTTCAGGATGTTGCTGATCTTGCGGTTCGGCCCATACAGCCGCGCATCGGCGACCACGGTGATGTGTGCTTCGGGATGCAGGCGCCGCAGGGCATCGACCGTGAGTAGCGCCGGATCCGCCGGGTCGTTCACGCCGAACAGAAACTGCACCGGGCCGGGATAGTCCTGGTGGCAAAAGCTCGAAAGATTGGCAAGCAGTCCCTGCTCGTCGCCGTACAGCGGTTTGACGACGGTGACTGGCGGATAGCTGCTCGGCACGCACGCCGAGCGCCGGAAAAAACGTCTGATTAGCAGGGCCGCGACGATCGTATAGGCGATTCCGAATACCGCCCCCGCGCCGCACACCACCGCCATGGCCGCGATCAAAAGACGCACGGCGCTCACGCTGCGTGGCCAGGCAGGAAGTGGAAGAACCTGACGCCCTCGCGAAGGCACCGCCTCGTTGCAAAACGTCGTGCCCGGACACGGCGCGGCGCGCAAAGCACCTGCGCATCGGCGGCGACTGACGCAGGCTGGGCATCAAACTCCACTGCACATGGTTCCTCGGTCCTCTCGATGAAAGCAAACGCAGGATCGAAATATTTATCGAAAACGTCGTACAACAGCGCCTGCAAGAATGAAGTTTTCATGAAGCCTCGCGTAAGCACCGCTAGTGCGCTTACAGTTTTTGACCAATGAAATGCTTGCAAGTAAAAACTCGCTCTGGACGAACTGCGCCGTGTAGATGGAGGTAAAACTAGAGCCTGCCTAGGGAGCGGTGGCTTCGCCGGAGCCCTCCGGGCTTAACTGCGGGACCGTGGTGCCGCCTTCGCTTGCACCGGGAGCGGAGGCTGGCACAATCACCGCCGGCGGGGTCGGCGCCAGCGCAGCGTCGACAAGGAATCCAGTCGACGTTAAGAAAATCACGGCTGACAACACAAAGCCCATTGAGCGCGCCTCCCGGTGCGGGTGACCCGTGCCGACGACCGGGCCATTCGCTTTCTGGCTTTTACAGCCTAGACCAAAATTGGCTAGTACGATGCATCATTTCAAACTGGGTATCAGCAACGCGTGAACGACGGTTCACGAACTGGCAACGTAAGCAATACTTTGCATATCGATTCGACTTCACTCCGCGAACCGTACTGCGACAAACCATTCACCGTGCCCGTGCGGCAAGGCGCTCAATGATCCGGTCAGCCATCGCGCGGTCGATGACTTCGAATGAGCGGCTCGTGCGCAGGTAGGCATACATGTCGCCCGTCGCGATGTCGAACCACCAGCCGCTCAGCACCAACGCCCCGGCAGTGACCTGCTGGCGCACGATCGGATAAGTCATGAGATGCTCGAGTTGCACAAGTACGTTGAGTTGCGACAATTGATCGTGCGGTTTCAGCCTGTCATCGAGTGGACCTTCGTGTTCGAGGCGAAACGCCGCAGTGTTGGCGTGGCACAGCCATTTATCGAGGTTCGGCGTTTTCAGCTTGGCGTTGCGTGTAGACACGGCTTTCATTGCACCGCACCCGGAATGCCCGCACACAACAATATTCGCGACTTTCAACACTAGCACTGCGTACTCGATCGCGCTCGCCTCGGAGAGGTCACCGGTAGACACTCCCTCTGCGGTCGCCGGCGGCACCAGGTTGCCGACGTTGCGCATCGTGAACAGATCGCCCGGATGGGTCGAGGCAAGCAGATCGGGTACAACCCGGCTGTCCGAGCACGTGATGAAGAGCGCGTCAGGCGCTTGCGAAAGCGCGAGCTTGCTGAACTGCTTCGCGTATTGCGGCAGCATTTTCTCGCGGAATTCGACGATACCCATTATGAGTTTGCGCACGGCTTGCCTCCGCAAGGCTAGTTGTTCGCCGGCGAGGCTGCCGAACCTCCAAGCCCTTGCGAGTCAGGGATACGTGCCAACGCCAGGTCCTCCGGAAACGGATGCTTCAATGCAATCGCGCGATCGAGCAGCATCAACTCGATGAGCAACGCGGCATGACGATGCTCCGGCAGCCTCTGGATGAGGTTCTCTAACGCCGCACGCAGACGCCGCGCGATTTGAATGCTGCCCGCGCCGCACTGTCGTATCTCGCGGAAACTGATGTGCACGAAGTCTTCCCATTTGGGCGTCCACAAGATCACACGCACCCGTCCCGACCCATCCACCATCTCTTCGATGTGCAAAGACCGTTTGCCCACCAGCCGCAATAGCCGGTGCAACTGATCGATCGCAAGCACCGCCGTGGTGGGATCGTTGATCGCTGCCGAAAGCGCTTTCAGCGCAATATCCACCAGGATGCGAAACGCGAACATAGGGTCCTGCTCCATCGTGCGCTCCGTTCCGAAAGCAACGAGCGCGCGCAGCCTGCCGTCGTCGATTGCGCCAGAGTTCCCGTACAAATAGAACAAGGGTTCGCCCATCGCGACGAAATCACCGACTTGCGGCACGAATTCGATGACTGCGTCGGCACGCCTTGCCTTGGCCACCAGCATTTCCAGATTCAAGGCCAGAACGATGCCGGACTTGCCGTGGTGACGAACAATGTGGTCCGGCACGTCTCGCTCTTTATCACGATTCGCGGGAGTCGCTCCGTCCGCAGTCGGGGCCGGATAAACGCTCTCGATGACGGCGATCCCTTGCTCTCCGACGCGAGCCACAAGACTCACGGGACGCAGAAATTTCGCGGCGTAATCAATCAGGAAAAGGAAAGCGACGACCGAAGCGAACCCAAATAGCGCCGCAATGAACAACTGAAGCTGGTGTACCTCATTTTCCCCCATCCACGCCAGCGTTCTATTTGCAAACAGCAGTGTGAAAACGAACAATCCCGAGATGCCACGAATGATGTTGTCGCGCAGCAGTGTCGTCGCGATGATCCGCGGGGTGTACTGACCGCCAGCGACCTGGATTGCGACGAGCAGCGAACCGAACGTAAACACCAGAAACGCCATGTCTGCGGAAACGATGTCACCGAGCAACGACCGCGCGCCAGTCATGGACAGCCCAAGAAAGCCGGTCTTAGGATCAAGGCTCCCCTGCCTGATCATCCACCTGCCCACCATTTCGGTCGCAGGCTTCACCACGGCATAGATCGCGACGGCGAAGAGCGGCACGGTCCACAGCGAAGATCTCAGATAGCTCTTCAAACTGTACCAGCGATTCCAGCCCATGCCTGCTATCTCCCTACGATTCATATTGCAGCGGACACCCGTCGGTGTCCAGTCCAGCGCTGCGGGAACGTCCATGACCTCCTTCTCTAGCCGCGGTGCGCGACCGGCGGACAGACGGACCTCCCTGACACAATATGTTCCCTGAACTTCAGGCCGGTCAATGAGACCTTAGGCCCACAGAATAGGGACGTCGAGCTCAACTACCGTAATCGGCACCGAAATCTATCGGCTCGTTCAGCGATACAATTGGGCGGGCTTCGATGTAGCCTGCTCCTGGTGCTGCGAACGGTTGAGCGGTCGTGACGCGCCGGGTCGGTTGTCTCGAACTATTGTGCTGGCACGGAATGGCGGTCTCGTGGAAGACAAGCAGAACGATCTAACTGACAGGAGTGTGTCATGCTCGTTCGGTACGCTGTGTGGCAGGTTGCAATTGTGCGGGCCATGGCGAGGTCGCTTGAAATGCCCGCGCTCCCGGCGCGTCGGCCCCGCCGCGCAGCATGGATGTGCGGCGCTCTGACCTTCGCCCTGCTGCCGTGCCCGTCGAATGCGCAGACCGCGCCGAGCCAACCGCCGGGGAGTGCCGTGGTCGGTGGAAATGTGAAGCAACATGCCAACGCTGTGCTCTCCATCATGACCTACACAACAGTGCCCGACGTTACGACCAGTAACCTGTCGGTCAATAACGGCACTACGGGCAATCCCGGCTTTGGTCAGACGCAGTTCGGGGGCGGCTTCACTATCAGCAAGTCGTTCCCGTTGTACATGGAGGGCACGCTCGCCTATAGTCGTTACGATCCGACCTTTGTGGCTACAGAGGGCGCGGAGCAGCGTCCGGTGCCGACACGATGGAACACTTTCAGCGGCACGGTGGGCCTCGGCTGGGATTTCCGGATCACAAATGAACTGGTGTTCCGTCCGATCCTGAACGGTACGATCGGACGTGTTTCAAGCGATCTGAAGGTGGGGCAGTCGATCTTCAATCACGTCACTGATCGCAATCTACAGTTTCTCGAGAATGGCTCGCTGGACGCGTACGGCTACGGTGGCTCACTCATGCTCGACTACGAGCATTACCGCGAAAACTACGAAATCGATGCCGAACTGCGTGCCACCGACATCTACCTGCGCAGTTTCGGCGGTTCATCGGAGGCAGTTCAGGGATCGGCCATGGCGCAGCAACTGAGCCTGTGGACACGCTGGCGGGCCCCCACCGGCTGGCACGCGCTGGACCGGCCGATCCGCTATGTGCTGGAAGCCGCGTACTCGCACTATTATGGCGACAGCGCCGGCGTGCTGGGGTTCAATGACCTCACGTCGTTGGGAGTCGGGCTTGAACTCGATAGCAGCAGGTATCCCATCATCATCACGCGCACGCGCGCGATGGTGCGATACGTGTTCGGACACAACGTGCATGGCGTTTCATTCGGGTTTGCAATGAGTTTCTAGCTCTTTTGGACCGTCGCCCTCAAATCCCGGTTTGTCAGCATCAGCAGCACGTTGCGAGCGGCTGGCTGACTCCGCACAGCGTGCAGGCTGTCCAACCCGCCTCATTGGACCAAAGTCCTATATAACATCTCGCTCAATCTGTATAGGCTGAAGTCCGCTGCCTGGCAGACCAACGCGGAGATCTTCATGAAAAGCACCATTGCGGCCGTCATTACGGCTTCCGCTGCACTGTTGTCCCTTCCTGGCGCCTGGGCGCAACAAAGTTCCGGCGCGAGTTCATCGACAGCCTCTCAACATCCTGATGAGATCGTCAGGATGCACCAGCAGGTTGCCGCAGCGAATCGCGAATACAACCGTGAGGTCGCGGCTGCCAAAAAAGTCTACGACCACAAGAAAGCGGAAGCGAAAAAGAAGCGCGACACTGCGGTTGAAGCAGCCCAACACGGCACGAGCCAGTAAAAGTATTCTTTTTTTCAATGGCTCACGTACCGCATCTTAAAGACGTCCGGTATCGCTACCGGGGGAATTGATGGACGATCTGGAACCTGTCTGGACCACGGGCTGAGTTGCGGGCGGCTCCTTGAGCACCCGCGGTTCGACTGGCATGGTACTAGCCGGACTGCGCGCTGCCTCACTGTTCGCGTCGTTCGTTTGCCCGCTGTCGTCCTCGGCGTCCTCGTCAGACTGCGACCATGCATTGGGCCCGTTTGCCGGGGTATGAAGCCGCATATGCGGTACAGGAATTTCAATACCCGCTTCATCCATCTTGCGCTTGAGTCGAGCGTTAAAAGCGCGCGCCACGCTCCACTGTTGCAGCGGCCGTGTCTTGATCTGCCCTTTCACGACCATCCAGTTAGCCTCGAATCGGTCTAGCCCCCACACTTCGACGGGCGCAAGTATTTCGTTGCGCAGGCGAAAATCTTCCTGCAGATCGGCGCCTACTTCCACAATCATGCGTGTGACGTCATCGAGTTCAACGGCGAAGGGCACCCGCACCTCGAACACCGCGTTGGCGAAGTCGCGCGAGAGGTTCTTCACGATCTTGATCTGCGAGAAGGGAATGGTGTGAACCGCACCTTGTCCGTCGCGCAAGCGGACCGTGCGGATCGTCAGATCCATAACGGCGCCAGCGTGGCTGCCGTCAATCTCAATCCAGTCGCCGACCGAGATCGTCTCCTCGATAATGATGAAGAGGCCCGTGATCAGATCGGTAACGAGTGCCTTCGCACCAAAGCCGACTGCGAGACCGATTACGCCCGCACCCGCAAGGAGAGGTGTCAGATTGACGCCCAGAGTGGCAGCGGCAACGATGGCAGCGAGCGTCACAACCGTCACGGAAACAGCGTTGCGTACGAGCGGCAACATCGTGCGTGCCCGCACGCTGGGATCGAGTGCTTTGTTCCGCGAACTGCTCGGGCCCAGCGCGTTGAGGATTGCGGTATCGCAAAGTATCCATATGAACCAGGCGCAGAAAACCGTCGCGATGACTGTAACCAGCGCGTGCTTGAAACTGGGTGTCATCGTGCCGTGCTTGATCATCCGCGCAATCGGACCGCTCCACAGGTCCAGTTCGAATTGAATGAACGCGAGCCACATCAGAAGAACGAGTAGCGTGCTCGCGAAGCGCAAGAGTCGCATCAGATGCGGCGCGCGGCGATGTGCGCGGGTGTCCCTCCGACGCGTCAGGTGCATCAGCAGCGCCGACACGAACAGCGTGAGCACGAGTAACAACGCACTGAGAAGCGACGGCCGCAAAACGTTTTCTTCCGAACCGCGCGCGTCGATAATCGCAACGACCGACGCGATCGCGATTAAAAGGATCGGGATGTGCCACAGCGATGCGAGGATATCGAGCGCCTCCGTGGCGAGTTTGTGGTCACGCCTTCCCGCATACGGGCGATTGCGTATCAGATGCGTGACAGGCCGGCGGTAAGCGATTGCGAAATAACCGATCAGGACGGCCGCTGCCACGTTTGCGGATGCCGATACGAGCCCGGCGAGATTCACGCCGAGCAGGCCCGTGACGTCTGGATTGGCCGTCGCGTCGCCGAGCGCGCCACATGCACCGATCGCGAACAGCGGCCAGCGGCTTTGCGCGAGCAACTGGTGAACCGCGACACGCCGGTGGGCCGTATTGAACGCCGAGAACACGATCAGGCAGAGCGCCGAGAAAATCGAACCGGCGACTATTGTATAAACGATCAAAAGCCCTAACGTGCTGCCCAGCGCGTCAGGCATTCCTCGCGTGAACAACGCCACCGCCACGAATGCGACGATCCATGGCGCCGTGCGCCAAAATGCAAAACTCAAAAGTTCGAATGAAGTTGGACTCGGTTCGAGCGTGACCTTCCAGCCATAACGTGCACTGACGCTCCGCCGGAGATAGATCAACAGGCCAGCGCACGCGGCCCAGCCCGCGAGCGTCCCGATCAGGCCAAGCAGGACGTTGCCGAACGACTCGCCGCTTGCGCCTCTGAGAATGGTCCAAAAATCGTTGGCCGCCGCGCTCGCACGAGCCGCCCAGTAATGCAACGGTGTGCGACCCTCGCTCAGATCCGTCTCGACAGACGCAATGCCTGAGGCAATCGCGCCGAGCAGATCGCTGTTGTCCTGTGCTGACGATGCCGGCACCACGGGTGCGGCACTTTGGGTACCCGCACGAAGCCCCTTCAACTGGCCGACCAGCGCTTTGCGCTGTGGGTCGCTCTCGAGCGTGCCGATCAGGCTGTCCAGCGAGCGCGCCAATTCGGCCTGACTCGCGAGCGTTGGTGCCGATGCAGCCTGCGCCGCCGAGGCGGCCGGCGCAGAGCCACCCGTCGCATTGTCGACGAGGTTTTGCAACCCGGATGGCAACGCGGCGGCCGCCGGATTGATGAGCGCCGCCGACAGAACGAGGAAGCCTGTCACGCTCAGCCATAAGCGGGCGAAACTCACCCGCCCGCACGTTACGTCCGCAGAGGGTTGCATTCAGCTCGCGCTAATCTGGTTCGAAAGCGGCTTGCCCGTCTCAAACTCCGTGACGCTTTGCAGGGTCGTTGCGCAGATCGTCGTGACCGCCTCGCGCGTGAGAAAAGCCTGGTGTCCCGTCACGATCACGTTCGGAAAAGTGATGAGCCGCTGCAGTATGTCGTCCGCGATGATGGTGCCGGACAGGTCGCGAAAAAACAACTCTGCCTCCTGCTCGTACACGTCGATCGCAAGACCGCCCAACTGGCCACTTCTCAGCGCGGCAATCACCGCCTCGGTGTCGATGAGCGCGCCGCGGCTCGTATTGATCAGCAGCGCGCCGGGCTTCGCGCGCGAAAGCGCATCGGCGTCGATGACGTGATAAGTCTCGGGGGTAAGCGGACAATGCAGCGAGATGATGTCCGCGCTCACGCCGATTTCTCCCGGCAGCGCGTAACGCGCTCCTAACGCCTCGAATTCCGGCGACGGAAACCTGTCATAGCCGATCACGTTGCAGCCGAACCCCACCATGATCTTGCCGAAGACGCGCCCGATCTTCCCTGTGCCGATGACAGCGACCGTCTTGCCGCACAAGTCGAAGCCCATCAGGCCGTCGAGAGAAAAATTGAAATCGCGCGTGCGATTGTAGGCGCGGTGGATCTTGCGGTTGATCGCCATCAGCAGCGCGACAGCATGCTCGGCCACCGAGTTCGGCGAGTAGTCCACCACGCGAACCACCTTGATCCCGAGGCTGTCCGCCGCTTTCAGATCGACGTTGTTAAACCCGGTGCAGCGCAAAGCGACAAGCTTCGTGCCGCCCTGCTTTAGCGCCTGAAGTACAGGCGAATCCGCGAGGTCATTGACGAAGATGCATACGGCGCCGTGCCCTGCGGCGAGCCCGGCCGTCTCGACGTCGAGGGGCACGTCGAAGTACTGAAGACGGTGGCGGTGCGCCGCGTTCGCGGCGTTGAGATACTCGCGGTCGTAAGGCTTCGCGCTGAAGACGGCTATGTCCATCGAGGGCCTCCGTGGCTGGTCGAGGTTCGGGGGTTCGGCCGACGCACTATCCGCCCGTCAGTAGCACGGCAACCTGCACGAACAGGATTTTCACAATGGTCATCGACGGGAAAATCATTGCGTAGCCGACGTCGGGCCGATCGGTCGGCGCGACACGGTTAGCGAATGCGAGGATCGCCGGATTACCCGTCGCGCCGCTGATGACGCCCACCGTCATGTCGAACGGCAGCCTGAAAATCCATAGGCAGACAAGCGCCGTAACGACGACGAGCGCGAGAAGGATGGCGACGCCATAGAGCAGAAACGACACGCCCGTTACGCCGATGGTCGCGAAGAATTTTGGGCCAGAGGTAATGCCCACCTGCGCAAGGAAGATAGTCAGACCGAAGTTGCGCAGTACCAGATTGGCCGAGAGCGGCATCGTCCAGACGAACGGCCCGAAGCGCCGCACGCGGCCGAGGACGAGCGCCGTCAGGAGGAGCGCCGCGAGCCCGAGCGCGAGCTTGCCGCCCCCCGGAATCGTGAGCGGAATCGCGCCCACCAGGAGGCCCAGCGCCGCGCCGGCGCCAATCGAGATGAAGTTCAGCTCGGCCGTGCCCTTGATGGAATCGCCGAATAGAGCACGAATCGGCTTGAGGTGCGCGCGATTGACGAGCACGCCGACCCGGTCGCCGAATTCGAGGACGAGCTCCGGGTTCGGCATGAGGTCGGCGTCGCCGCGGCGCACGTGTGCGATCGTGCAGACGACGCCCTCGGGGAAACGGATGTCGCGCAACATGCTTCCGACCACGCGCCGGCTCGACGCGAACACACGCGCGTAGTCGAGATCCTCCCGATGGCTCGCCATGCGGCCGGGCTGCAGTTCGCCGGACATCGAGGTGGCCTCGCGCAGCACGGCGGGGTCCGTGGCGGTGGCGAGAAGGACATCGTCGGCGGCGAGGACGAGATCGTCGGCGGGCGGCCGATTGCGGTGGTCGCGGCGAACCGCGGCGATCCCAAGCCCTGACGGCATGCGTGCCGCGAACTCCGCCAGCGTCACACCGATGAACGCCGGATTTCTCAAGGCGATCTCGGCGGTCTCGACGAGCTTGGGCGGCGGCCGCGCGATGTTCGGCTTGAGCAGAGCGCTAAGGGCGTACAGAAAGAGGATCGGCCCAGCGACGCCCACCGGATACGCGACGCTGTAGCCCACCGTCGGGCCGTCGCTCTTCATGGCGGCCATCGCGGCTTGCAGGCTCGCGGTGCTGGTGCCCGCGCCCGCGAACATGCCTAGCGCCTCCTCCAGCTTCACGCCGAAGAGCGGCACCAACGCAACGGACACAAGCCCGCCGATCACGACCCCGAGCACCGCGGCCGCATTGGCCTTGAGGCCCTCGATGCTCGTCAGGCCCTTGAAGAACTGGTCGCCGTACTGGATGCCGATGCCGTAGAGAAAGAGCAGCAGCCCGAGCGTGCCGAGCAGCGCGGGCGGTGCAGCCTTGGGCGCGAAACCGCCCATGGCCAACCCGACGAACAGCACCGCCCCGGCGCCGAGCGACACCCCCTTGATGCTGATCTCACCGACCAGATAACCCAACGCGACCGTCAGAAACAGCGTGAAGAGTTGCTGGGTCTCGAGCAACGTCCTGAGTGCATCCATAACAGTTCCTTTTGAAGCACAAGGACGCTGCGGCGTATCGAACCGCCGCGCCAGGGTCGCTCCACCCGCTTGACGCTCGCCCGGTCACATTAGCTGGGATTGAAGCTTTTTTTTCGACTGTCTGAAGGCGAAATTTCAATCTAGGTTTAAAGGCCTGGAATGACAATACGACCATGGTCCGATGCCTTAACGGCAGGCGCAGACTCGTAGCTTGAACTACGATGGTAAGCGGAGCCAGAGCATTAATTTGGGTAACGAACCATCAAGTCGGTGCTTATTATTCAGGGGCGTCAAACCAGACGTCGAAGCGAAGAAGTACGAGCCCGACATCCGCGCGGCGCTCGCGGCGCCAACATCCAGAAGTTTGAAGCGCTTGCTGCCACGCGCCTGCGTGTTGCGCTGATCGATGCGTCCCGGTTCGACACTGCGGCCCCGAAGGCGGCCGACGTCCCCGCAACCCAGTCCTTCAGCAGCGGCCCACGCACCCTACTGGAGGTCATGCCATGTCTAAATGGAACCGTCGATTCACCGGGCTCGTAGTCGCAACGCTTCTCACGGCTTCGACGGGAGCGTGCTGGGCGACGGAGCAGGCGCAGCAACGCCGTGCCGGACGCGATGTTCGCCAGGACACTCGCCAGGGCGCGCGACACACCAAGCAGGATTGCCGCGCCGCCAATCAGCAAAGCAATTCGCAATGCCGGCAGGACAAGCGACACACCAAGGAGCAGGGACGCCAGGCGGCCCGAAACATCAAGTACTGAGTCTGGATCGATGCCCGTCACCAAACTGAGCGTCGCCAGATTACCGCAGCCTCGTTGTTTCGAGCGTAGCAAGCACGTCCGATAGCAACCCATGCCTGCATTCGTCTGTTAAGCGCGGCGCGAATGTTCGGTGAGAACAGAGACTGTCAGGTCTGATCACCCGTACCGGAGCACTCACATGCTTAATCGACTCGCATTTTTAACGGCATGTACCGTGGCGCTGTTTCTCGCGGCTTGCACGGAACCGCACCGGCAGGTCGAGGCTGGTGCAGACCAGTCCGTACTTATCGGCCGGTTGGGTCCGCCCAAGGAAACTTACGATTTGCCGAACGGCGGCAAGCGGCTGATGTGGCCGACCCAGCCCATGGGTACGACAACGACCGCAGCCGACATCGACGCTTCCGGCAAGGTGCTGGGTGTTCGACAAGTACTTCAGGACAATGAGTTCCATCGCGCGGAGATAGGTAAGTGGACCCGCAACGACGTGCTCGTCAATTTTGGCCGCCCCTTCGAAACCGCCTACTTTAAGCGAACCAACCGGGAGGTCTGGTCATACCGCTACCTGGAGAACAATATCGACCATCTGCTCTACCACTTCTACTTCGATGATCAGGGCATCTTGCGGCAGACGCAGAGACAGCCCGATCCGAGATTCGATCCCAGCATGCGCAACCGGTTCTAGCGGCAAACCGATCATCTCTGTCAGGTCGATGCGTTTGAGGTTAACCGCATCGAGCGGATCACGCCATGATGTGCACCCCTCCATCGACATATAACGTCTCACCCGAGAGACGTCGCGCATACGGCGTCGCGAGAAAGGCACAGGTGAAACCGACGTCCATGATGTCGACCAGCTCGCCGAGCGGTGCGCGCTCGGCCGCTTCTGTCAGCAGAAGGTCGAAGTCCTTCAGGCCCGATGCCGCACGCGTCTTCAACGGGCCCGGCGAGATCGCATGTACGCGGATACCCTGCGGTCCGAGTTCATAGGCAAGATAGCGCGCGCAAGCTTCGAGCGCAGCCTTGACGGGGCCCATCAGGTTGTAGTTCGGGACGACCTTGTTCGCACCGTGATAGCTCATGGTGAACATCGATCCTCCATTTTTCATCAAGGGTGCGGCAAGCCGCGCCATGCGCACGAACGAATGGCAGGAGATATCCATCGCGGCGCCAAACCCTTCAGACGAGCTATTGAGCAGCCCTCCCTGAAGGTCGGCCTTCGGCGCCCACGCGATGGAATGCACCATGATGTCCAGCTGATTCCATTCACTCGTGATCCGCCCGAATACTGCTTCCAGTTCTTCCTGGCTCGACGCGTCGAGCGGCATGAAAATCGGTGCGTTCAGACCCGTGGCAAGCGGTTCGACATGGGGCTTCGCCTTTTCATCGGCGTAGGTAATGGCCAGTTCGGCGCCCAGTTCGCGAAACGCCTTTGCGCAGCCATAAGCGATCGAGTGTTCGTTCGCAATACCCGTCACGAGCGCTTTCGCGCCTTGCAAAACAGGCTGTGGATGATCCAGACTCATCACAAGATCTCCTTACACTCTCACGCTCGTTCAGTGAGCGCCAATCAGATTACGGGTGTGCCGCGCGATCATCAGTTCCTCATTGGTGGGAATGACCCATACGCTGACTTTGCTCGAAGCAGCACTGATGCGTGGACCGTCCGCAGCGTTTGCGTTCTCGTCAAGTTCGATGCCACACCAACGCGCCTTTTCAGCGACCCGCCGGCGGATTTCCGCCGACCGCTCGCCGATGCCGGCCGTGAAGACCAGTGCATCGAGTCCATCGAGCGCGGCCACAAGCGATCCGAGTTCGCGCCCGATCCGGTACGTGTACAACTCGATCGCGAAACGCGCGCGGGCGTCGTCGCTCGCGAGCAGAGTGCGCATATCGCTCGATATGCCGGACACACCCAATAGACCTGAGCGGCGATACACCAGGTCTTCCACCTCGCGCGCGTTCATGCCCAGTTCGTCGAACAGATACAGGATGACGCCGGGATCGAGATTGCCGCAGCGCGTGCCCATCGGCAGTCCGTCTACAGCGGTGAAGCCCATCGTGCTCGCGACGCTGCGGCCTGCCAACATGGCGCACATGCTGGCGCCGTTGCCCAGATGCGCGACCACGGTGCGCCCTTTCGCGGCCTCCGGTGAGATGTGCGGCAACGCTTTCGCGATGTATTCGTATGAAAGACCGTGGAAACCATAGCGCCGCACGCCGCGCGACGTAATCGACTCGGGCAGTGCGAAGGCGTAAGCGAGTTCCCCCTGGGTTGCGTGAAATGCGGTATCGAAACAGGCCACCTGAGGCATCGCCGGATTCTGCGTCGCGATGATGCGAATCGGCTTCAGATTGTGGACCTGATGTAACGGCGCCAGTGATGCAAGCTTGTCGAGTTCGTCGAGTACTTCGGTGGTGGCAAGCGCCGGTTGCGTGAAATGCTGGCCTCCATGCACCACGCGATGCCCCACCGCGATAAGGCGATTGCCGCCGCGATGGCTGCGCAAGAACTCACCGATATAGGCAATCGCGCTTTCATGTTCGAGCCGTGCGGCAGCGCCCCACTCTTTGACGCCGAGTTGTTCGCCGGACTGGTCGAACGCCAGGAACCGGGGCGCAGAGAAAAGGCCTTCGATCTGGCCACGCAGCACCAGCGCCAGATCCTGCGACTCGGCATCGAAGGCGCTGAATTTGATGCTGGACGAGCCGGCATTGAGTACGAGAATGACATCGGCCATCGCTTCACCCCATGAGTCTGGCTTCTTCCTTGCGCATCCGCGCCACCATCGACGCGACCGCACAAGACGCTAGCCGCGTCCTGACCGAATCCGCGCGACTCGTCAGAATGATCGGCACGCGCGCGCCGAGCACGATGCCCGCGGCATCCGCGCCCGCAAGAAAAGACAGACTTTTTGCCAGCATGTTGCCCGCTTCCAGATCGGGCACCATCAGCACGTTCGCGCGGCCGGCTACTGGCGAGTCGATCTTCTTGGTTCGTGCCGCTTCGAGATCGATTGCATTGTCGAGCGCAAGCGGGCCATCGACGAGCGCGCCCGTGATCTGATGGCGGTCGACCATCTTGCACAAGGCCGCGGCCTCGATCGTCGATGGCACCTTCGGACTCACTGTTTCGATCGCCGACAGGATAGCCACGCGCACCTCAGGCATCTGCATCGCGTGCCCAAGATCAATGGCGTTCTGCAGAATGTCGACTTTCTCCGCAAGCGTGGGCGCGATGTTGATGGCTGCGTCCGTGATGATCAGCGCGTTCTCGTGCCCAGGCACGTCCATCACGAAACAATGGCTTACCCGGCGCGCCGTGCGCAGCCCCCTTTCGCGGCTCACGACCGCACCCATCAGTTCGTCCGTGTGCAGACTGCCCTTCATCAGCGCCTCCGCTTTGCCTTCGCGCACCAGTTCGACTGCCTTTGCAGCGGCGGCGTGACTGTGCGGTGCATCGACGATGGTGAAGTCCGCGATGTCCAGGTTCTCTTGCGCGGCGATCGCCTGGATGCGCTGCTGCGGCCCAACGAGAATCGGTATGATCAGCCCAAGCTGCGCTGCCTGAACCACGCCTTCCAGCGAGCTTCGATCGCACGGGTGCGCGACTGCGGTGATGACTGGCTGTTGCGTACGGCAAAAGTCGATGAGCCGTTGATACTTGTCATGCTCGCGGTCCATGAGATCTCCTTCGTGCCGGAGGCCCGGCTGGCTGGCATCGCTGTCAAGGACCTAACGCGCGGATGCCGATGCTTGAGGCCCGCGCTGGGCCTTCACAGGTAGAATCGATTGAATGCCTTCTAGCATGCTCAACTGTGCGGGCGTTGGCTCTGCGCCTTGCACGCGGCTATCGGCAAGCAGCTTGGCGATCAGCCCGAGCAGTTTGCTGCGATCTTCGCGGTCGCCGAGCAGGACGGGAAGCGTCGCAAGCGCCTGATCCGGCTCATAGGACACGATGATTTCCTGCTCGCCGCGAATGCGCCGCCACTGATCCGGCGGAAGTTGCGGCAGGTACTCCGCGTAATCCTCGGCGAGTTGCTGGCGCAACACCAGCCGCGCAAGCGGAAGTGCTTCGCCTCGCCGCGCCAGCAGACAGGCCACCCGCGCAACGGCTTCGCTGTAGCCGCCCTCGGTCATCGACGAAAGCGCATCCTTAACGAACGGCAGTTCTCGCGGATTCGCCTCGGCTCGAGCGGATCTTTCAAGCGCATCGTTCCGCTCGCCGCCTTCATACGCGGAAAACATGTTGCCGTAGAGCGAGAAGAATGCACTTTCTGTCGCGGCGTCACGCATCGCGCGATAGTAGTCGAGCGATGCGCTGATCATGTCGGCGCCATATCGTTCGAACTGCCGCAGCGGCATGTCAGCCTGTGCGTCCGTTTTGCGTGTCGCGCTGACCGCTTCGGCGGCCGGTCCAAGCCAGGCGAGCCACGGGTTCATGTCCGAGAATGCCCAACGCTGCGCGCGCAGCGGATGAAATTGCCGTAGCAAAGTGGCCGTCGTCTCGTTCGACATGGCCTGCACAAAGGGCTGAACGAAGAACTCGTACGCCCGCTGATTCAACTCCGAGACCCGCTTCACGGCCTCGAATGGCTGCTCGTCCACTCGCTCGAACCGGTTGAACCGCGCGCTGACTTCTTCAAGCCGATGTTCACGCAGTTCCACGTCGTATTCAGTCGCGCCGTTCGCTCCTTCGCGTTCGGTGATCTCCATGCCGTACAGTCCCGGTGGAAACGTCTCAATCGTCTCCAGCACCGACGTGATCTGCGTATGCTCTTTTTTCGCCACCTTGCCTGACACGAAGATGCCGAGGTGGCCGATGCTCTTGTGCATGAGCCCGACAATCACCTGGCCGCGCGCCTTGATTTCTTCCGTGCTGCCGTAGATGTCGGCGACCCAGTTGAACGCCTGTTGCGGTGGCGTGATGTTATCGCCGAGCGAGGCGAACAGAATGATTGGCGACTTGATGTCGCGTAGATCGAATGCGCCGCCACCCACGCCTCTGACTTCCCCGGACCACAGTTTGTTGCCGATGAACAGATTTTGCGTAATCCACTGAATCTCTTCACGGTTCATTAAATAGTACCCACCCCACCAGCGTTCGAAGTCAAGGAAACGCGGCGGCTCCGTATCGACGTTATCAAAGAGGTGGTAATACTTGTCCCACAAGCTATTGGCGGGATTGAGGTTCTCGAAGTTCTGAACCAGATGGGCACCGTCGAACTTGCCGTTGCCGAGATCCGCGGTGAGTGACGCGAGCCAGGCGCCTCCCAGCATGCCGCCAGAATAACGCATGGGGTTGTCGCCCTCCCCTTCGCTCCACGCGCCGCTCCAGTAAGACATCGGCGCGCCGTTGATGACGAGCGGCCCCGTATGGTCCGGGTCGGAACTCGCCACCATCATTGCGGCCCAGCCGCCCTGGCAATTGCCGACGATCGCGGGCTTAGCGCTGTCGGGATGCAACTCGCACACTTTCCGGACGAACTGTTGCTCCGCCGCGCAAACATCGAGCATTGTCTGGCCGGGTTCCGGGTCGCGGAAAAAGATGACGAAATACACCGGATGCCCGGCCTTCAGCGCCACCCCCGCCTGTGAATCGTCCTTGAAACCGCCGATGCCCGGGCCATGACCCGCGCGCGGATCGATGATCACATAAGGGCGTTTGCGCATGTCGATCGACACGCCTTCGGGCGGCAGGATACGTAGCAACGCATAGTTGACAGGACGCGCGAACAGGCGGGCGTCGAGCACGGTCTCGTAAGCAAAATGCAGCACCGGCTGCAATCCGCGAGACGTCTGATCGACAAAACTATTTCCGCGCTGGCGCAGCGTGTCCCAAAAGAGTACCGTGCGCTGCATCACGTCGACGGCATGGCGGTAGCCAGCCCAAGGGTCGAGCGCGGCAGCCCATGCGTTGCCTGGCGACCCGGTGCCGCGGTCGGCTCCGAGACGGGTCGCGGCATCATGTACGCGTTGGCTGAAACCCTGCTGCGCGATTTGCGAGCGCTTCTGATAAAGACGCGCAACCTTCGCGGCGATCTCCTGACTCCGGGAGATCTGATTCTTTGCGTCCATCATGGCATGACCCTCCACATAATGGCCAACGTTGTAGCGTCATGCCATCGCAACGCCAATCTGTGGTTTGCCGATCGATACGGCTCACCACAATGGCCCTTCTCCCGACAACAGGCAATACGACCTTGGTCCGACGAACCGACCCCCGGTTATCCAGACCTAAAAGTCATTCCTCGCTCCCGCAGCGGCATCTGATGTCCTAAACTGAAATTCAACTTCGCGCGAGTGCCGGGGGACGTTAATGAAACGCTCTGAATTTAGAATCGGCTGCGCGGCGGTTGGCGTTTTTATCTGGATCGGGGGACTCTATGCGACGATCCGGGGTCTGCTCTATGAAGTGCCACAAGAATTCCGCTATGGCGTCCTGGCACTCATCATTGGCGTGGCGACATTCGTCATAGCACTAAACCCCATGGCAAACCACCGGTCGAGAAAGCGAGGCGAACCCCGCTGATGGGCGGCGCAATCGCTGCTGCCAAACCCGCCGCGATTGGCTGGCAGCATCGCCAGGTTCGCCGCGCTCAACCGCGCCCCCCGCCGCCTTCCCGGTATCCTGCTTTTCCCGTTTGCTAATTTGCACTCTCCAGAAAGAATTTTCCCGGGTCGGCGTCGCCCGTTGCGACGCTCCGCTCATTGCCTGAGGATCTTCCAGGGGCCGCTGCCCTGTTTGCAGACAGTCGGCGTCCAGCTTTGCGTCTGGCCTTTCGCAATCGCGACAAGCGTCGTGGTGCGGCAAGTTCTGTCGCCCTCCTTCGAGGTATCGCGCGGAGTCACCGTGCCCTTGATCGAAACGGAGTTGCCGGTGCCCGAGTTGTTCCATTCCATCGATTCGCCATCTTTCTTGGTTTCGAGCGCCACCTGGGCTGCATCGTTGAGCGCTTTACGGTCAGCTTCCTTCATGTAGCTCACCGGCGTGTCTTTCAGGAAATTCAGATTCGCGGCATGGCTAAAAGTCGCGCCGGCCAGCAACGCGGCGCCGGCGAGCCGGCGCGCGAACAAATGGACGGTCATGGGGGAATGCGCTTGCATGGATCATCTCCGTTGATAGCGGTACGGCCACATATCACGTAGCGGCCTGTGGTGCCACACCTGGGCCATCGGCAATATTCTCCTGCGACTGAAACTCGTCGACGAGGTCAGCCACCGAGCCGCGCCGGCCGATGTGGCCAAAACGATCTTCGAGTCCCTCGGCACGAAGCATGTCGCGCACCTCCGCGTGTGCGGCAACCACTTTCATCGCCGTGCCGGCGGCCAGCAGCGCGTCGTGCAACGCCTTCAGCATCCGCGCGCCCGCGAGGTCGACAACCGGCGAAGCGGACAGGTCACAGATCACCAGTTCGACTGGCTCGGAAGCGGCGCGGATTCTCCGCCAGACGGTCTCGCGCACGTGCTCGACATTGAAGTAAAGCAGCGATGCCTCGACGCGCACGGTCAACACATGCGCAATCTCCTCGTTCTCGGCGTGCCGTTCGATGTCCGAGAAAATGCGCGTGCCAGGAATACGCCCTAGCACCGCCACATGAGGATGCGCGGCACGCCGGATGATCAGGAGCATGGAGACAATGACCGCGACGATCACGCCATTCAGAATTCCCAGCATCAGCACCGCCGCGAACGCGACCATGGAGATGGCGAATTCAAAATGGCTGACGCGCCAGAGATGGCGTAGCTCGCCGATATCGACCAACCCCTTCACGGCCACCAGTACAATGGCCGCCAGCACGACATTGGGCAAGTTGGCGAGCAAACCTGTCAGGAACATGAGACAGAGCCCGATGGCAATCGACGCGAATACGAGCGCAAGCGGAGTCTTCGCACCCGCCTTGTCATTCACCGACGATTGAGAAAGTCCGCCTGCGACCGGATACGCCTGGAATAATCCGGCAGCCAGATTCGCGGCTCCCAGAGCGAGCAATTCCTGGCGCGCGTCGATCTCGTAACCGTGGGCCTGCGCGAGCGCGCGCGCCGCCGAAACACTTTCGACGTACGCCAGCAACAGGCACGCAAAAGCGAGTGGAATGACGCCATCGACATCGCGTATCCGCAACCCTGGCAGGCGGAATTCGGGCAAGCCTTGAGGCAGGGCGCCCACCAGCTTGAATCCGGAACCGGCCAGCGGCGTAATGGACAAGACGACAATCGACGCGATCACGACGAAGAGTGCAACCGGACGCCCCGGCAGATATTTTTCGCCGAGCAGCAGCAACGCAATGCAGACCAGACCAAATCCGAGCACGACGAGATTGGTCTGCCCTAGCTGCCCGCCGAGCACGGCAATCCGCTCGAAGAACGACTCTCCGCCGCCCTTGACCCCGAAGAGTTTAGGCAGTTGGGTCATCGCGATAGTCAACGCCGCGCCCGCCTTGAAGCCGAGCAGGATCGTCTCGCTGATGAAATTGACCAATGAACTCAAGCGTAGCAGCCAGGCCACCAGACACATGCCGGCGATCACCAAGGCCGTGAGCGCCGCGATCGAAGCCCAGCGCGCCGGATCGCCATTGGCCATCGCCGCGACAGTCACGCCGACCAGCATCGAGATCGCCGAAGTCGGACCGATCGCGAGTTGGCGCGACGAGCCGAACAGTGCGTAGAAGAGTCCCCCGACGAGATAACCGTAGATGCCGTATTGCGCGGGTAAACCGGCCAGCAGCGCATACGCGAGCGAAACCGGAATCCCGTAGGCCGCGAGCGTCACTCCGGCTACCGCGTCCTTGACGAGCCATCGAGGCTGATAGGCTCCGAGCCATTGCGCGGGCGGAAACACGTTGCGCCACCCGCGCGCGGGCATCTGATCCGTCACCGGCTCGGTGACGCTGGATTCGTTGGTCAACGTAGCGCCTCGCAGACGGAAGCAAACTCGACAGGAGCAGGGCCGCACGCCGTTCCGCGATCCGGTGCGCGATGCTCCCAGGCCGGGCCGTGCTGCTCCTCAAGCATAGTCGGTGGTCTGCGCGGTCCACATCGGACCTTGGTCCTAGATGCCTGCGTGGCCACGCTGTCGTACTGTCGTACCGTCGAAGCCGCCGGCGACCCACCAGAGCCGGGCATCAAGCGCGGCGACCGCCTCAATAGGGATCGTTGACGCGCTGCCATGTGTGGTCCGGATCGAACATCGTGACAGGCGACGCGTTCGCGCCACGATCTTTCTGGTAAATCACCCCGTTGTTGTTGACCACGAAAGTCATCACACCGGTCGTGCCATATTCGGCCGGATAGGCGACCATCGCAAAGCCGGCGAGCATGTGCCCGTTGATGATGTAGCTGAAGGCGCCGCCCGCCGCGTTCTTGCCTTGCCGCGTCAAGATGCGGAAGTGATATCCCCGATAAGCGTCACCCGCCTGGTGGCCCTTCAGATACGCTGAGCTGGCGGCGATCAGCGGTCCGAATGGACTGGCTTCCTCACCGCTGCTCTCGTCCGTCCGCCAGTAAAGGCCGTCCTGCCTGCCGGGCGTGCTGGCAAGCTTTTGCGCGTATTCCAGCAGGCCGTCATTGTTTCGATCACGTGACGCATATTCCCGCTGTGCGTCGACATAGGCGCGCAGCACGTGGATTGCCTCACGTTCGTTTGCGCCGATACGCCGATTCAGGATTTCTTCCTCGCCGAGTTCCGTGGCAAACCGCCAGCTACCCTTCTCCTTCACGATGGGAATCGGCATCGGCCAGGCCTCGTCGCCGACCAGTAGAATCCGCCGATCCGGTCCGGCTTCATCGAGGACATGGAAGGCATCCAGTTCCGCGCTCGCCTTGGCCCAATTCGCTTCGTTCTCCGCCTGATCCGGCGACACCACCAGGCGCTTGTGCGCCTCGCCAAAAATGGCGACTAGCGTCGCTTCATCGCGGGCCTTCAGCGCCTCGGACAAAGCGGTGACCGCCTGCTCCGGCGTCGCGAACGTGCGCTGCTCCGCGGCGAAGGCACCAAGCGGAATCAGCAATGCGAGAACCATCGCGTATAACCCGCACCATATTGCCAGGCGGGGCCGCCATTCCGCGCGCCGGTTCGTGCCGGTCCTGATCGGGTCAGTCATTGTCATCCCCTATCGCCGTCCACCACCGCGGCCGCCGCCACCGCCACGTTGGAACCCGCCGCCACCGCCACCGCCGCGCCCGCCTCCCGATGAAAATCCACCGCCGGAATGGCCAGAAGCCCGGCTGTGGGAGTCTGAGAACGACTGACGACTCGCCGCGCCCCTTGAACTATTCGCCTGTGCGTCGCGCGCCGATCCGTAGCCGCTAAACGCATCGCCCCCGCCCCTTTGCGAGGCCCCCGCGCCGTGGTCCCGCGTGCCTGCCGAAGCGGGGCGCTGAGCACCCTGGTCTCTCGCGGCCGGCGTAGCCGGGCGTTGAGCCGCTTGCTGCCGTCCTCCTGACGCCGCATTACCACCTCCCGCGGCGCCGCGGGCCGGTGCATCGCCGACCCGTTGCATGCCGGCGGCGCGGCCTGTCGTGCCGCTCACCTGGCCTGGCTTCTTCTCGGATCGCCATGCGGACGATTGCCCTCCCTGGCCTCGCGTGCGGTTGACATCGCCCGTGTTGATATTGCCTCGCTCGACATTCCTTTCCCGATCGCCTCGCTCGACGTTCCTCTCCCGGTTGATGTTGATATTGTTATTGCCGCCGCCTCCGTAATGAGCCTCGTAGTGTCCGCCATTCCAGGCCGCGCCAATCGCCGCTCCCCATATCAGGCCCGTCGCGAGCGCCGCACCCGGAGCGTACGGATAGTAGTAGGCCGGATAAGGTGCAGGCAGGTAGGCATAGCTCGGAGGTGCGCCGGCTACCACGACGGTGGTCGGGTTGTATTGCGGCACGTAAATTACCTGCGGGTCGGCCGGGACGATCTTGATCACCTCCTTCTCGACCACCACGACCTGCTTGTCGTCGGTTTTGAGCTGACCCGCCGCCTGCGTTTGACGCCGGAAGCGCTGCACCGCCTCCAGTACCGCGCCCTGATCGGCGACGACGGCTTCGCCGACGCTGATCGTCCAGTCGAGATCCGTACTCATTCTTTTGACGACCTCGGGGTAATTCAGCAAGGCCTTCACGGGATCGTGCCAGTTCTCGTTGAGTTTGAGCGACTTGTCACTTTTGCGCTGATCGAGGAAGCGATCCGCCTGCACGATCTCGACCGGATAAGTCGCGGCGGGAAGAATGATGGCGACGAGGTCGTCCGGATATAACGCAATGGGTCCGACAAGTTTGTCGAGCGTCGCAGCGGGAACGGCGGCCGCGCCGACGTCAGCCGCGGGGGCCTGCGCAATTGAGACCGTCGCGGACGACATGACGTAGAGCGCCAGCATTGCGACGATGACCGCATGGATCGAGATCCGGGGCAACTTGAGTTCCTGCACGACGATCGCTCGCGGCCACCTGTCGGGCGCCCACTCAAACGGGATGATCCGTTCAAAAGCACGCATAACGCGGTCCATTGTTGCTTCCCCTCACTCTTCACACTCAAGCAGGCTTGCGGCCTTTAAACGACCTTTAAAAGACAGTTATCCGAAGCAATGGAAACGAGACACACGTGCCCTGCAAACAGTTTGGACCCGACGGGTGCCCTGTTGCAAATACGACCTTGGTCCGATTGCGCACTGCATGCCCGGGACGCAATGATGAGAGCGAAGATGCCATTGCTGCCGACACCTCGCCGAGCGCTCGATACTGACAGGATCCAACACCCACGCCAGCTTCGATTTCACGCTCGTCCAAAAAGGCAGCCGGCGGTCCGCTTGGATGTGGACTTACGCAAGGAGTCGCCGTGATCACGTTGAGAAAGTACATTCTTCTCGCCGCTTTAGCGGGTTCGATGTCATGCGATGGTATGGCGCAATCGAAGCCCATTGCCTATCCCGCGAAAGGGCAAAGCGCGCAAACGCAACAGCAGGATGACGGTGCATGTTATTCGTGGGCCAAGAACAACACCGGCGTGGATCCGGCGGCGATGGCCAACGCCCCGCCTCCGCCCTCCGGACCGGCGGTGGGCGGCGGCGAGCGCGTTCAGGGCGCCGCACGCGGGGCTGCCGGAGGCGCGGTCATCGGAGCCATAGCGGGTGATGCGGGCAAAGGGGCGGCGATCGGAGCCGCAACCGGCACGATGGTCGGTGGATCGCGTGCGCGGCAGAACCGGCGCGCGGCCGCGGCATCGACACAGTCCCAGACACAGGGTTCGATGGACACATTCAATCGCGCCTATGCCGCGTGTATGGAAGGTCGCGGCTACTCCATCAAATGAACTTTAGCGTGTAAGCCGGGTAACCCGCCCTGTCATGAAAGGCCG
Organism: Paraburkholderia sp. BL27I4N3; assembly: GCF_003386115.1. Classification (NCBI taxonomy): domain Bacteria; kingdom Pseudomonadati; phylum Pseudomonadota; class Betaproteobacteria; order Burkholderiales; family Burkholderiaceae; genus Paraburkholderia; species Paraburkholderia sp. BL27I4N3. Next base: position 5,267,939 of record NZ_QREJ01000001.1, read on the forward strand.
GCGGCCATTCGGGCCTAAGTCGACGTGCGCGCAGGCGTTCAAGGAGAGCAGCATGAGAAACAGCAGACTCATCGTCGCAGCGGCGTTCGTGTCTTTCGCTACGATGGCTTCCGCCCAGACAGAGCCACAAGTGGCGGTCAACAGCGCGCCCGGCAAAGTATCCATGAAGGGCACAGTGAAGACGAGCTCGACTGTGGTGGGTATCGAGCCGGCCACCCGAACGGTGTGGCTCAAGGACGCCAAAGGCAAGGTCGTGCAAGTCGTCGTGAGTGAAGAAGCACGCAACTTCGACCAGCTGAAGATCGGCGACGTCGTCACGGCGGAGTATTCGCAGGCCGTTACCGTCACGCTCAAAAAGGGCGGCGCACCCCTGGCCGTCAACGAGAGCCAGACCTTGGAGCGAGCGCCGATGGGCGCCAAACCCGGCGGCTCGGCAAGCAGGGAGATAACGGTCATGGCCAGCGTGACCGCCGTCAACCACCAGACCGGCGCGATCACGTTGAAAGGCCCGCAAGGCAATTCGGTGGACCTTGTCGTACAGGATCCCGACCAGCTCAAGCTGATCAAAAAGGGGGACCGCCTGGAAGTGCTCTACAACGAAGCCGTGGCAATTTCCGTCGAACCTCAAGCCAGGTAGCCAGGTAGCCACGCAGGGTTGATTGCACAGTTGAACCGGAGCCGAACAGACAATGGATGATTTGGCCCAATCCTCTCCCGAGCCGCAGCGCCAGGTAATTCGGCCCCAAGTAGATCTAGCCCGAATCGTGCTGGCTGTCGGGACGCTTCTGCTGCTCATTGGCGGCAGCCTCTATATCGTGCATCCGTTCGTGCCCGCGTTGATCTGGGGCACCACGATTGTCGTCACGACATGGCCGCTCATGCTCAGAATCCAGCCGTGGCTCGGAGGACGGCGCGGACTCGCCGTCACCGTCATGCTGTTGCTGGAAATCGTGGTGATATGCATCCCCACCTACGCCGCGGTGTCCACGCTTGCCGGCCATACGGCCGACATCATGAACTTCGTGGAGGGCCTGCCTGGCTACGCACTTCCGTCGCCCCCTCATTGGCTCAGCAGTGTCCCGCTAATGGATCGTGTAACGGATGAGTGGCAAAAACTGTCCGACGCGGGTCCGGGGGGCATCCTCGCGAAGGTGGAACCCTACGCCGCCGTCGTCGCGAAATGGCTTCTGCTGCAGATGGGTCTCGTCGGCTCGTTTGCCGTGCATCTGATCCTGATGCTTATCGTGTGCGGCTTGCTCTATGGCCAGGGCGAGGCTGCCGTCGCCCTCGTGACCGCCTTGGCTTTGCGAGTGGCGCCCGGGAACGGCGCGAACATTATCCACCTCACAGGTCAGTCGATCCGCGCGATCGCACTCGGCGTCGTGGTCACGGCGCTGGTGCAGGCTTCGCTCGGCGCTGTCGGGGTCTGGCTCGCGGGCATTCCGTTCGCCGGTGTGCTCAGCGCATTGATGCTTGTCATGTGCCTCATACAATTGGGTCCATTGCTGCCCATGCTTGGTTGCGTGATCTGGCTATTCATGCATGACGCGCAGTTGACGGCCAGCGTGCTGCTCGTCTGGACCATCGCCGTCTCGGCGCTCGATAACATTTTGCGGCCGATACTCATCCGTCGCGCGGTTGCGCTGCCGATGGTGCTCATCCTCTCAGGCGTACTAGGCGGTCTGATCGCAATAGGAGCAGTCGGCCTGTTCATCGGCCCGGTTATCCTTGCCGTCACTTACCATCTGCTCCGCGCGTGGATAGACCAGCCGGATAAGCTGGTAGCACAAGACAATCAGGACGGTCAGGGCCACCTCGTCCCCCACCGGACCGATTGAGGCGAGACCACCCGACCGCCTTGCGTCAAACATGGGCATCAGGCAACGCGAGTGGCAACGCGAGTACCTTGCAGACCATCTGCAGTCGCGCTCCAGCACCTCTGTTTTCAGGCCCAGATTGGCCAGAGCGCGATCGTTCTCGTCGAGCTGCGCCCGCAGTCGCGCCCCCTCCGTGAAGGTGCACGATGCCTCGCTCGCCAACAGCGACCGGCCCCCGTCCCCTGTCGCCAACGCGCGGCGTCTCGACGACCACCACGACAGCAGACCCATACGCGGCTCCGGGCGTTCTACGATTCATCGCGCTCCGGAAGAAGCAACGCGGTGATCGTGCGGCCCTTCCAGAACAGGTTGTGGACGCGCGGCTGCAACATGCGCAACCCGTCCGCCGTCACGTCGTCGAAAATCACCAGCGCTGCGGGCCGCGAGCCCGCGCCCGGGATACGGCGGATCGTACTGAATTGAGGGAAGCCATACCGGATAAGGAACGCCCCGATTTCCTCATCGGAGACGCTTTCTTCCACGTTGCCCAGCATCAGTTCAGCCATGATATTTGCTCCTCGATCGTTACCGTGCGCGCGGCGTTGCACCACGATGTCGATGCACGATCCGCACGCCGCGTCACTGAGCCGGACTCCCCTGCACCGCCGCCGCGATATCGCGGCTCACCGACGCCAGCGCGCGATCGTGCGCGGCAACGAGCGCATCGAAGCCCGGACCGGAGACCGCCTCGCGCGCAACAGAGCGGCCCGTGACGGGACGGCCATTACCCGGCGGGCGCACGGCCCATAGCACGTCGACGGTGACCTCCCGCCCCGGTGTGGACTCGAAGCGCATCACGTCGATACGCACACGCCATACACCAGGCGGCTCGCGCGTCAGATCGAACACCGAAATTTGCGGTGAGTTCAGCAGCACGGCAAGGTTGGCGGCAATCACACCGCCGATGTCGCCGCTCAACGGTTGCGCCCAACGGGCGAATTCGTTGATCTCGACCTCGTTGTCTCCGACCCGGGTCACGATTTGCGGCCGATCCACGAGGTCCGGTATCGTAACGGGCCCGATCACGGCAGCGATCGAGCGCGTTGTGCCGGAGTTGGCGAGAGAGCGGTCGGGGCTCAGCGTGTAAAAACTGGCCGATGGCGATTTACATCCGCCGAACCAGCCGGCGACAAGCGCGAGAATCAGACATGTCGTGGCGTACCTCATGGCTTGTCCTCAGACTTGCCGCGCACGAGCGCTTCCGGATGCCGGGACAGATAGTCGGCCAGCGTACGCAGCGTGGCTGCCGTCCGGGTCATTTCGTGCATCGCCTGTTCCGTGGATTGCTGCAGCGACGAATCCGGTTGCAGCGCGGTATTCGCGGAATCGAGCGCGGTTTGCGCCGACGTGAACGTGTCACGCGCCTTCGGGACGACCTCGTTATTGAGCTGGGAGATCATCGAGTTGGTCGTGCGTAGCGTCGTACGCGCATCGTTGCCGATCGCCTCGAACGGAATATTGTTGAGCTTGGTCAGCAAGCGTGTAACCGAGTCTTGCAGCGACTGAAGCGTGCGCGGTATGGCAGGCAATTCCGGCGGCGACTTGCTCCAGTCAATCTTCGCCTTGGGCGCATCCGGGTAATAGTCCAACGCGACGTAAAGCTGACCCGTCAACGGATTGCCGCTCTTGAGCTGGAAGCGGAATCCATGTTCAATCAGATAGTCGGCTAGTCCACGTGGGTTGTCGCTTAGACGCCCTCCGTCACGCCCGTTCTGATAGCGTGACGTAAAGCGCTCGGGATAGATCGCTACCTCGACGGGAATGCTGAAACGGTTTTGTGCCGGCTCGAAGCGTGTATAGATCGCCGTCACCTCGCCGATCACTACACCGCGAAAATCGACCGGCGCGCCAACCGTCAGGCCGCGCACCGAATCGATGAAATTGACGACGTATTTATCGACGATCCGATCGTGCTGTTTCATCGCGTCGGCGCGCGTTGCGTAAAGTTCGAATCCCGTGTTGGCGGCGGCGCTGGTCACTTCCTGCGACTCCGGCGGTGACTCGAACGCCACGCCGCCGATGATGATGGAAACGATCGACTGGGTTTCGACCCGCAGACCGTTCGTATCGAACGCCATGTCTACCCCGCTTGCGTGCCAGAAGCGCGTATCGGTCTTCACGAACTGGTCGTAAGGCGCATTGACAAACGCCTTCACCGTGACGCCTTTGCCGTCCGGGTCCAGTTTGTAAGAAGCAATCTGGCCGACCCGGAGTCTGCGGAAAAAGATGGGCGTGCCTACGTCCAGCGAGCCGAGACCCGCACCCTTCAAAATGAACTCCCGCCCTGGCACGTCGCTCGCAAACACAGGGGGCTCTTCGAGCCCGACGAAATCACGCCGCGCTTTCGCGGCATTGCCCACATCGACGTCGATGTACGACCCGGAGAGCAGCGTGCCGAGCCCCGAGACCGTGCCGCCTGAAATGCGCGGGCGCACGACCCAGAACCGGGTGTTCTCGACCAGCAGACTCGCCACGTCGCGAGCCACCTCCGCCTTCGCCACGACGCTCTTATGATCCGGCGAGAGATTGACGGCCTCGACCACGCCGATATCGACGTCCTTGAACTTGACCTTTGTCTTTCCGGCTTCAAGGCCCTCGCCGGTCTTGAAACTGATGGTGATATTCTCGCCGCGTTCCAGGATCGCTTTCGTAGCCAGCCATCCGCCGATCAGCACCGCCACGATCGGCACGAGCCACACCAGTTGCATACGCCAGCGCGAGCGTGGAATGGAATCCGCCAGGGGGAGTTCGGGACGATCCGGCTCGTCATTTGGTCTTGACATGAGCGCTCTCCGCTGCATCCCAGATGAGGCGCGGATCGAAAGCCATCGCCGCCAGCAGTGTCAACACGACCACCGCCCCGAACGCTATCGATGCCGGACCGGCCTCGATCGTCGCCAGCGCCTGGAATTGCACCAACGCGACGAGCATCGTGATGACATAGATATCGAGCATCGACCAGCGCCCAACCAGTTCGATGGCGCGGTAGATTCTGGTGCGCTGTCCGGGAAGCCATTGCGAGTGAAGCTGGGTGGAGACCGCCAGATACGCAAGGCCAAGGATCTTGAGCATCGGCACCACGATGCTTGCGATGAACACGAGAACGGCAAGCGGCCATGAACCGGATACCCACAGATAGACCACGCCGCTCATGATCGTGTCTTTCTGCGCCCCGAAGAGCGAACTCGTTTTCATCACGGGCAGCACATTGGCGGGGATATACAGCACGATTGCCGCCGACAGATACGCCCACGTCCGCGAGATGCTCGCTGGCTTGCGCGTATGCAAGCGCGCTCTGCAACGCGGGCAGCCCTGCTCGCCCGATCGCGCCGGATCGCGTACCAGTAGCCCGCACTCTTCGCACAGCACGAGCCCGCATGCGGAGGCCGTCACCGCAGTGCGGTGCCGCTCCACGGGAGGCAGCCGCCACGCGCCGTCGGCATTTTTGAGGGCGCAGATGCGCGACCATATCTCGCGCGGATCGAACGTCGCCGACGCCGCGGCGAGCAACAACATCAGCACCATGAACGACCACAACGCCGTGCCTGGCACGACCTTCGCGATATGCGTCAGCTTGACGAGCGCGACCAGCAGACCGAGGATCAGAACCTCGGTCATGCCCCACGGCCGCGCCAGTTGAAACAGCCGGAAGCCCTCGACCGCGTGCCACGGCACACGTCCCAGACGCAGCGGCACGAGCAGCCACAGCATGGCCAGGGTCTGCAGCACCGGTGTCAGAATCGTCGTCAGGAAGACCAGCGCCGCGAGCGGCCAGGTGCCATGCATGTAGAGCATGCGGACCGACCCGGCCAGTGTCGTTTGGACGAGATGGCCATTGACCGACAAACCTACGATAGGAAAGGCGTTGGAGATGACGAGCAGCACGGCGGACGCGAGGGTAAAGGCGAGAGCACGTTCGGGCCCGTTCGTACGTTCCCTGCCGAGCTCCGCGCGACAACGACGGCAACGCCACGAGCCGCCGGGCGGCAGAGGCGCTGCAAGCTGGAGCATGTCGCACTCCTCGCAAGCAATGATTTCCCCGCGTGTCATCTCGCCTCCAGCGCGACCGCTGGGTCGCTTGTCGGCGCCGTGCCACGCGCGACGGGCGCGGCGGGTGTGGTGTCCGGCGACGGCGTGCCCGGTGCGGGCGGTGCGGCCGGCGGAACGGACAGTTTCTCAGCGGCGAGAACCCAGCCGCCGCCCATCGCTTTGTAGAGGTTGACGAATGAGGTCAGCTCGGCTCCCTGCGTCTGCGTATAGCTCAGTTGTGCGTTGAAGAGGCTGCGCTCGGCGTCGAGCACTTCGATGTAGCTCGTGTAACCGCCTTCGTAACGCAGACGCGCGAGCCGCGCGTAGGTGTGCAGCGCCTCGACCTGGTTGGCCAGCACGGCCAGCTGCTCGCGCGTCTTCTGCACGGAGATGAGCGCGTCTTCGACCTCCTGGAATGCCACCTGGATCGCTTTCTCATAAGCGAACAGCGCTTCCTGCTGACGCGCCTCGGCCTGCCGCACCTGCCCGGAGATATTGCCCGCCGTGAAGATAGGCTGCGTCACGCTGCCGGCAAAAGACCATACACGCGCCGGGCCGGTGAAAAGGTTTGAAAACTGCGTGCTGACCGTACCAAACAGCCCGGTCAGCGAGATGGACGGAAAGTAAAGCGCCTTGGCCGCGCCGATCAGCGCGTTTTCCGACACCAGCGCCTGCTCGGCCTGCAGCAGATCCGGACGGCGTTCCAGCAAGTCCGATGGCAGCTCGTTCGGAATCTGCGGCGAGCCCAACGTCGACAGTTCGCGGCCGCGCAGAATGGCGCCCGGATTTTTGCCGATCAGCACGGACAACGCATTTTCCTGCTGGCCGATCTGCGCTTCGAGCTGCGGGATGGTGGCCTTTGCTGCCTCGTATTCCGACTGGCTTTGCGCCAGCTCCATTTGCGACACCTCGCCGCCCCTGAAGCGCAACGTGAAAACCCGGACCGATTCGTCGCGGCTTTCCACGGTCGACTTCGCGATCTCAAGCTGCCGATCAAGACTGCGCAAGTTAATGTAGGCGGATGAAACGGAGCTGACCAGCGTCAGGATGGTGGCCCGCCGGCCTTCCTCGCTGGCCAAAAGGTTGGCGCGGGCAGCCTCGGTCTGGCGGCGAACCTTGCCGAAAAGATCGATTTCCCATGCCACCGACACGGTCGCGTCGAACTGGTTGTAGATCGGGCTGACGCCGTTCGGTATCGGTATTCCGCTCGCCTGAGACGCGCGTTGGCGAGATGCATCCGCACCCGCGACCACCTGGGGAAACAGCGCGGAGCGCGTCGTCACGAACTGCGCCTGAAACTCGTCGACCCGCGCGGCCGCGATCTTGACATCGCGGTTCTCCAGCAACGCGGTTGCGATCAACTGGTCGAGCACCGGGTCCTGAAACTGCTCCCACCACGTCGTGTTGGCAATCTCGGCGGCCTCGCCCTGCGCAAAGCGATACGTTGCCGGCACGTCCACCGTGGGCCGCACGTAATTGGGGCCGAGCAGGCACCCGCCCAGCGCAAGCAGCGTGGCCGAAGCGAGCAGGCGCGCCAAAGCGGTCACGTTCATGTCAAGGGCTCTCTTGCGACGGCGCGGGCGGCGGCAGGCCGGGCTCTGCGGCGCCCGACTCCCGCGTCGTTCCGGCTGCGCCGGGGTCGGACTTCTGCTTGCCGCCGCTGGAGCGCGAGGACATCGACTCAAGCAGGTAATAGAACATCGGAATGAAGAATACGGCGATGGCCGTCGCGCCGATCATGCCGCCAATCACCCCCGTGCCGATCGAATGGCGGCTGTTGGCCGACGCGCCCGTCGCAATGGCAAGCGGCACACAGCCAAGAATGAAGGCCAGCGACGTCATCACGATCGGACGCAAGCGCTCTTCGGCCGCCGTCATGGTGGCGTCGAACACCGACGCGCCGGTCTCGCGATTCAGCACGGCGAATTCGAAGATCAGGATCGCGTTCTTGGCCGCGAGCGCAACCAGCATCGTCAAGCCGATCTGGAAGTAGACGTCGTTACTCAGGCCGCGCAGCAGAATGGCGAGCAGTGCGCCAAACAGCGCGAACGGGACCGCCATCAGCACGCCGAACGGCAAGCTCCACTTCTCGTACTGCGCGGCGAGGATGAGGAACACCATCACCAGGCCGAACACGAAGACGAGCCCCGACGTGCCGCCCGATTGCCGTTCCTCGTAAGCCTCTCCGCTCCAGGCGACGTCATAGCCGGCCGGCATTTGCGTCGCCAGTTCCTCCAGGGTGGAGATGACCTGGCCGGAGCTGAATCCGGGAGCGGCGTTCGCCGTGATTTTGATCGCGGGAAAATTGTTGAAGCGCGTGACCAGATCGGGACCCACGACAAATTGGTAAGTGGCCACCGACGTCATCGGCAGCATCGAGCCAGTCTTGCTGCGCACGAAAATCTGATCGAGGTCGCTCGGCTTTAACCGGTACGACGGCTCAGCCTGCAAAATCACTTGCCAGAGCCGGCTCGAGCGGTTGAACTGCGAGACGTAGAGCGAGCCGAACATCGTCTGCATCGAGCTGTACGCGTCTTCGACGGGCACGCCGAGCGTCTCGGACTTGTCGCGGTCCACCTGCACCAGCAGTTGCCGCGACGAGGCATTGAACGTCGAAGTCACACCCGCGAGTTCCGGACGCTGCTTGGCCCTCTGAACGAAGTCTTGCGCAACCTCCGCGAGTTGCGCGATGCTCGCGTCGCCCTTGCTCTGAATCCACACTTCCGTGCCGCCGGTCGTGCCGAGACCAGGAATCGATGGTGGGTTGACGGGAATCACCACGCCCTCTTTCACGTTGGCGAAATGGCGGTACGCATCTTGCAAGACGGTTCGCGCGTTCTGCGTGCGGATGTTGTCCGAAGAATAGCGTTCATCGAAGCTCTTGAAACCGACAAAGAAAGTACTTGCGTTGTTTTTGTTCTGGTTATCAAGCAGGCTATATCCGTCGACCACTGTGATGCTGCCGACTGCCGGCTGTTTGATGAAGTAGTCGGTGACCTGTTGGGACACTTCTCCGGTACGGTCGAGGCTCGCCGCGTCGGGCATAACCACTGCGCCGAGCAGATAGCCCTGGTCCTCCGGTGGCAGGAACGCGGAGGGAATCGACCGCACCATGAGCACGGCGAGTACGATCATGGCTACGAAAAACACCAGCGCGAAAATCGATCGCTTGATTACCAGCCTGACCGCTCGCGAATAGCCCGATGTCATGCGCGCGAACTGTTTATCGAACCAGCGGAAGAAGCCCTTCTTCTCGTGGTGGGAACTCTTCAGCAGCAACGCGGCGAGCGCCGGCGACAAAGTCAGCGCGACGATGCCGGACAGCACGACCGATATCGCAATCGTAATGGCGAACTGCTTGTACATCTGGCCTGTGATGCCGCCGAGAAACGCCACCGGTACGAACACCGCGCACAGCACCAGCACGATCGCGACGACCGGTCCCGCCACCTCGTCCATGGCCTTTTTGGAGGCATCTTTGGGATTGAGCTTGAGCACCGTGATGTTTCGTTCGACGTTCTCGATCACGACGATTGCGTCGTCGACCACGATCCCGATGGCGAGCACCATCCCGAACAGGGTCAGCATGTTGATCGAGAACCCCAGCGGAAGCATGAACATGCATGTGCCGACAATCGAGACCGGGACCGCCACGATCGGAATCAGCGTCGCGCGAAGGCTCTGCAGAAACACGAAAACGACGATAACGACGAGCACCAGCGCTTCAAAGAAGGTGTGAATGACGTCGGAGATGGAGGACCGGGTGAACTCGGTCGTATCCATCGCGATTTCATAAGTCATGCCTTCCGGAAACGATTTTTTCAGTTCCGCCAGCGTCGCGCGAACGCTCTTCGAGACTTCGAGTGCATTCGCACCCGGCTGCTGATAAACAGCGAGGACGGTCGCGGGCTTGCCCTGGAACCGGCTGCGGATGGAGTAATCTTTTTGCCCCAGTTCGGCACGCCCGATGTCCTTGATGCGCACGATTGCCGCCCCGCCATTCGCTGCGCGCACGATGATATTTTCGAACTCGGACGGCTCGGTCAGACGGCCAGTCGTTGTCACGGCAAACGACTGCTCAACCGATTTACCCGTAGGCGACTGCCCGATACTGCCCACGGCGAACTGCTGATTCTGGTTCGCCACTACGCGCTGAACGTCCGCGGCTGTCACGCCCAATTGCGCCATCCGATCGGGCTTCAGCCAGATACGCATCGCGTAATCCGGATTGCCGAAGATACTGGACTGATTCGCGCCCGGCACCCGCTTGATCGCGTCGAGCACGTAGACGTTGGCGAAATTCGCGATGTAGACCGAGTCGTAGCGGTCGGAAGGTGAATAAATTGCAATCACCATCATGAAGGCGGACGACTTCTTCTGCACCTGAATGCCCTGCGCCTGGACCGATTGGGGCAGTTGCGGCAAGGCGAGATTCACGCGATTCTGAACGTCGACTTGAGCCAGTTCCGGGTTCGTGCCGATCTGGAAGTACGCATTGATCGTCAGGTTGCCAGTGGACGAACTCGACGAGTTCATATAGATCATGTTGTCCGCGCCATTGACCTGCTGCTCGATCGGCGCGGCGACATTGTTCGCCACAACCTCCGCGTTCGCGCCCGGATACGTGGCGGAAATGGTGATCTGCGGCGGAGTGATGTCGGGATACTGCGCGACCGGCAGGGCGAACATCGCCAACGCGCCACCTAGCGTAATGACAATCGAAATGACCGACGCGAAAATCGGCCGATCGATGCAGTAGTGCGAGATGCTCATATCGGTCGGCCTTTCATTGGGTCGCACCGCTGCCGGTTCCTTGCGCCTCAGACTCCTTGGCCTGCGTGGAAGGTGCAGGCGCCTGCGCCGCACTTTCAGACCCGGCAGGTGCGGGCGGCGCTGCGTTCTTCTCGGCGGATGGGCCTTTAACGATCTTGAGTTGCGCTCCCGCTGCGACACGCAGTGCGCCATCCACCACGATGCGCTCGCCCGGCTTGAGTCCCTCCGAGACGAACCAGTCGTCGCCTTGCCAATCGCCCACTTCGACGACCCGCTGGTGCGCTTTCGACTGGTCGTCGACGACCCAGACAAAGTGACTCTTCGAGCCTTGCAATACGGACCTCTGCGGCACGAGAATCGAGTTGGGCCTGATGGCCCCGGAAACGCGTGCTTTCACGAATTGACCGGGCCGCAATGCTCCCTTCGGATTATCGAACACCGCCCGCACCAGAAAAGTCCCCGTTTCGGTGCTGAAAGCAGGATTCGCAAAGTCGATACGGCCCACCTGCGAGAACACCGATCCGTCGGCCAGGATCAGCTTGACGACAAAATCGCTGTGCTCCGGGAATTTCAGAAGACCTGCTGCAATCTGGTCCCGGTACTTCAACATCTCGTTTTCGGAGATGCTGAAGTTCACCCACATCGGGTCCAGTTGATAAACGTAGGTCAGCAAGCCGTTGGAAGTCGCCGTGACATAGCTGCCGTCCTGCTGACGCGCAAAGCTCGACAGACCCGCGAGGGGGGACTTGATCGTCGTATAGCCGAGATTGAGCTGTGCCGTATCGACTTCCCCCTTTGCCGCGATCACTGCGGCGGCGGACTGCTTTTCGTTGCCTATCGCGTCGTCGAGATCTTTCTTGCTCAACGCGTTTTGAGCAGCGAGCGGCTCGACCCGCGCCAGATTCGCCTTGGCAACCTGATAACGCGCCTGCTGCTGCGCGAGTTGTCCTTTCGCGGTTTGCAGCGCGGCCTCGAACGGCTTGCGGTCCATCTGGAACATCGTCTGCCCGGCCTTGACGAGTTGCCCCTCAACGTACAGGCGTTTGTCGAGAAAACCGTCCACGCGAGCACGAATCTCGACCTCGCGAGAACTCTGGGTCTGAGCGGTAAATTCGAAATCGACAGGCGTGTCCTTCTGTACGACGGTCGTAATGGTCACCTCCGGCGCGGCAGCGGCAGGCGCGGCAGGTTGCTTTTTGCAGGCAGCGAGCAAGGTCACCGCCGCTGCCATCAGCAGCAGCGCGCGCCACGAACGACGAAACACAACCGGTGTGTCCGCAGCACTGAGACAATGCGGCCCCCGCGTGGAATGATGGATGGCGACAGTTTTCATTGCGCGCCCGCCTGATCACAAGACCGTACAGTTGCCGAAGAGCACCAGCGCTTCGTCGCTATTGACGATCGTCAATGTCATTGATCCGTCGGTCGAATCGAGCACCAAGGTCCACCCAAATCCCATCTCTGTCCCGTCCATGATGATTTGATTGGCATCTTTGCTGGCGATACGCATGGGCGTCGTTCGCGCGGGTCCGATGATCACCTTCTTGTCGAAGTCAAGCGAGAGAAACCGGGGCGCTCCGATATCCGCCGGTAAAGAACGGCTGCAGGTTAGTCCGGGATCGCATGAATGCGCGTCGATCGTCGCGCAGATGAGTCGTTTGCTGCCATCGAAGTCGGCGGCCGACGTGTCGAATGCAATGGCGCTGAACAGAATCGCAATTGCAGAAGCGAGTAAGGTGGGCCCTGGTTTCATCACGTACTCCGGCTTTTTCTTTGAGCGCTGCGCGCGCAGTAACCCGCGCACGACGACGGCTGGCGATTTGAGCCGCGCGCTGATGTAGGTCAGTTTGGTAGCTGAAATACAGAGAGGCAATCAGACCTTGGTCTCATATCGCCCGGCCGGGCACAGATACTTCAAGGGCGCAGCGGACCATTCATCGCCATTTCCACAGCCTTGATCAGGATGGCCGCATTGAACGGTTTTCGCAGATATGCGGCAGCGCCTGACGCGAGCGCGGTCTGTCTGACGGAGAACTCATCGTGCGCGGTGATCATGATGACCGGCAGGCCCATCGGCGCAAGTTGACGCTGAACTTCCAGTCCGCCTGTGCCAGGCATCTGGATGTCGAGAATAACGCACGCAGGCCGGTACGACGGAATCGCCGAGAGCGTATTCAAGAACTCGTCGCCGCTGGAGAACGTCTCCGCCTCAATACCTGAGGCGCGCAGCAGCCGCTTGATGGCTCGGCATACCGATTCATCATCGTCGACTATGGCAACGATCTGATTGGGGTTGACCATTTTGATATGCGAAAGCGCGGTCGCTCCACGAGAAAACCCGTTCGGAGTTCCAGCGTAACGTGAGATTTTAAAGCGAGATATAGGACCTTGGTCCACTAGCGGCGTCAACAGGATGGAATTGCGCCGGCCTCCCTTCCCGCGCAATCCCGATCGGGGCAATGCAAACTTATAGGTCGTCGGCTGCGTCCATGCCGACCTTTTCCGCGAGCCGAACCAGTTGGGCAATCGATCGCGCCTTCATCTTCTTCATCACCCGGGCGCGATGAATCTTGATGGTCTTTTCAGCCGCGCCAAGATCGCTGGCGACCTGTTTGTTCAGACGCCCTGTCAATAAGAGCGCCATGACTTCACGCTCGCGGTGCGTGAGACAATCGACCCGTTCCTGCAGCTCAGCCTTTTCGCTCCTCTTCGCCCACTCCATGCAAGCGACCTTTAGCGCGCGGTCCACCGCGGCAAGCAGGAGAGACTGACATACCGGCTTGGGCAGAAAATCGAGCGCACCACCCTTCATTGCTTCAACGCTCGACCCGACATCGCCGTGCCCGGTCAGAAAAACGATTGGCAAGAGCTGATTGAGACTGCGCTGCACGTCAAGCCCCGACTTGCCCGGCATCTGCAAATCGAGAATGAGGCATGCAGGTACGCTGGCGAGGTCGGCTCTATCCAGAAAAGCTTCGGGGCTGTCGAAAGTTTCAACCAGATAACCGGATACGCGAAGCAGTCGGGAGAGCGCGCATCGCACCTGCTCGTCGTCGTCCACGATGAAAACACGCGCGGTGTCCGGATTTATGACGACCCGCGGGGATCCATTCGTACAGCCGCTTTCTGAGGCAGCATTATGTGAAACGACGCTCCCTTGCACTCGTTGTTCTCCGCCCATAACCAGCCTCCGTGCGCTGTGACGATCGTGCGGCTGATGGAAAGACCAAGACCGAGTCCCTGAGGCTTCGTCGAAAAGAATGGCCTGAATATTTTATTCATCTTGTCGACGGTCAACCCTTGACCTCGATCCTTCACCGTAATGCGTACTCCTCCCCCGGCCCCTTCTCGCACCGTTGTTTCGATGACGCGTTCAGCCGGATCGCAATCCTTCACCGCGTCGAAGGCGTTCAGCAGCAGATTGAGCAACACCTGCTGCAGTTGAACCCTATCGCCGAACAACGTCTGCAGATTGTCGGCGATGTCGAATTCCGTGCGAACTTCCCGCGCTACTGCGTCGCTATGTACGAGCAGGGCGATGTCCCGGACCACATCGCCGATATCTACCGGCTGCAGCTCAAGGTCACCTTTTCGTACCATCGTCCGGATCTTCTGGATAACTTCACTCGCGCGCCGGTTATCCAGAATGATATCGCCCAATGTCTCACGGAGTTCTGCCGTATTGACCTTCTCCGACTCAATCAATTTCTGCGCCGCTTGCGCGTTGCTCAAGATAGCGGTAAGCGGCTGATTCAGCTCGTGTGCGAGAGAACTCGCTAGTTCTCCCAAAGATGAAACCCGCACCAGATGAGCCATCTCCTTGCGGTTTTGATCGACTTCGCGGCAGGCCACGAGCCCTGCTATGGCAATGATCTGCAAACCCTGATCAGACGCGCTGTATCTGCTGGTATCGGCTTCCACGTGAAAGCCTTCACCGTCGCGCCGGCGCGCGACCAGCACCTGTGTCGTTGCCCGATCGGCGCTCCTGTGACGGGCGCCGCGGTCTTCGGCCATGGAATCGCAACCCTGCCAGGCATGGACCGGAAACAGCATCTCGATCGGTGCGCCGGTCAATTCTTCGCTGGTGTAGCCGAACAGTTCTATCGCTCTGGCGTTCGCAAAGACTATCTGATTTTTCCGATCGAGCGTAAGCATCGCGACCGGCAACATTTCAAGCGCGTCCCGCAAATGAATTCTTTCGTCCAGAATCCCGCGCCTGCCGCAGCGTTCTGCTTGCAGACCGGTCGCGCTTGCGCCTGCATGTGCGTGCCGTCCCGGCTTTGCATTGGCAAGCTCGCGCTCATTGGCAGCAATCCATTTTTCGGGCTGATCCGCAACGTCGTCGAAAAACGCCAATGATTTCGCGCCTGGTGTTCTCAGCCGCCAATATGCTCGTTCCCGAGGCGAACGGGCGCTGATGGGTGAGGCACGCGACTGGCGGTGGACATCTCTAGGCGAGCGCAGTCGGGCCGCGTAGCAGCAGGCCATGGCGATACCGACCATGCCTTGCACCAGGTCTTTGCCACGCACGATCAGATTGATCACTGGTCTCTCCGTCACCAATGTTGAGTGCATGTCCAAAGTCGCCGTCTCGCCACGTGCGGATTCGGTCAACTATACTGATTCTTAGCGTTGAACCTGAAACATCGGTAACTTGAAGACAGTATAGAGCCTCAGGCAAGGATGTGAAGGTTCATGAAAGACTTTTTTGAGATTTTCCAATCCCTGGCCGATGCGTACTGTATGGACACTCACTAGCACTTATCTGAACGTTGAAAAGCCTTGCTAAATACAATGTAGCGGTGCATCTCCTCGTGTGGATCCAGTACAGGCCTGCATACATGCAAGTATGCCCTTAACTGGCACCGTGAATTCGCGTCATATAGCGACCGGCGGACAATATCCAGGCGGCAACGGGCCGGAACGTCTAAAGGACTATTTAGATATATCCCGTGCGCCGTCCTATTGCCACCAGCGGACGTACAACAAGCTTTTTATCCGGAAAGATCTGTGTGCATTGCGTGAATCAGATTATGAGTCTCCTGGTGAAATTGCCATCACCACGCCATCAATAGCGAATCATTGCGCGCGCCGAATGATAGTAAAGACGTGCCTATTTGGCCAGCTCACGAACGTTGATCGCATCGTACCGCGCCGTCCGCTGTGCAGAGGTTCGAATCAATATGGCATTCCTTAAGCATGCTGATTAATTTTGTGTGCTCGAGCGCGTAGCGCGCGCTTACAAATCAAGTTTGGTCACCTTCGTTCCGGCGAGCGACAGATCCGCCATCAGACCGACGTTGGTCAAGACAAGCGCAACCACTTGCGAGGTCGCTGATGTTGTATCTATCGCGCCGTTGGCACCCATTTTCGCGACCGAGACTCCTGTGTCGGCTCCAGCCGACCACCCCGCCGAATTGCGGAAACCGTCCAGCGCGGATTGCGTCATGAAGAGAAATATGACCGCGGTCGACTGGACGCCCGCCTGGAGTCCGAATGAAGCGGAGGTCGTGTTGTAGTAGCCGACTGTCGCGCCACCCACTCGCAATGCGCCCTCGCCGTGCTCGGCGCCGACAATGAAGGCCGCCTTTTTCACCGATGGGAAAACCAGCACCCCTTGAGCCTTCGAGACCAGTTCACTCGAACCTTTTACTGTCGTGGCCAATCGTGACAACGTGCCGTCCACGGCTGCATTGATCTCTTGCCGCTTTGCCGCGTCAGTTTCAGGACTCTTGCCGCTGCCGGATGTCGCGGTGCACCCCGTCAATGTCAAACTCGCGGCGGCGCCTGAAATCGCGATCTTTTGCATAAAATTCCGTCTGTTCATTATCGACCTCCATTGTGGTTACAGTGCGGACTGCCAGCTCGATTTCTGGCCGCTTGTTCCCTGCCCAATCGCGATCCAATGGTTGCCCGCAATCCGGCTCGCCTTACTGGCTCATCCAGCGAGCAACGCAGCGGTGCACAATGACCCGTGAAGTCCTCACGCGGCTGCCGCTCCTGTCCTCATGGCACACACGAGCAGTCTCCCGCGAACATGCAAACTGTCGCGTCTTCGGTGAACGGGTGCGTCGGTGGCGACGTCTCCGATTACATAATGTCACGATGCGACAATCGGAAAATCAGACCTTGGTCTTACGCCGGGCGACCTGATCGGCGGTCGTGGCGCAGGGAGCCGATCACGTGAGGTTGTAGCCGGCTCGGTACGCGGTCCGGGAGAGCCGCGTTTGCTTTATCCTCCCAACGCGATGATTGCCATGGTCAGCAGTACGCCGAGCGCTGCCATGGCCAATCCCGCTTTCCATTCACCGAACCCGGAATGACGGCCCAGCGCTATTCCGCTGCCAAACAGGATGACGATCGTCAATGCACGCGAGACGATCAAGGCAGTCGGGACGTGGCTGAACACGACGAACGGCAAGGCGACCGGGAACGTCGAGGAGACTACGATCAGAAAGATGGCCGCCGCTGCGACCATGTCAGCCCGCAAAAAGCGCGGCCGTTGCGGTAAATCCGGGATGGCGGCAATGCGCGCCCGGATGAGTTCCAGTTCCGTATCGGCGATCAACGGCGCGACCCACCTGGGCAATGCGTCACGAAGCGCGCGAACTCCCGCCGCCGCATCCGGCTCATGTCTCACGGTCAGCGCAAGCCTAAGCCGCCGGCCGCGATTCGTCAGCGTGCGGACCAGAAACATGACCGCATCGGCGAGGCCCCACGCGAGGTTGCAGCCAAGCGCCGTATAAAACATTTTCCGCCCGGCACCTTCGCCGGCTGTGACGGCCGACACGGCGCCGACAAACGTTAGCGCCATAAACAGGCCAAAACACAATTCGGATACCCGATCGACGGTGTCCAGAACCGGCTCGCGGGTGTCGATGTTTCCCTGATCCATCAGGCCGATAGCGTACATGAGGTCTCTCGCCGCGGTTGGCATGTGTTTATCGTCCCCCCGGCCGAACGCGCTCATGGCATGTCGACACGCGGCGGCGGGCGAATGCCGCCGAAGGATGAGTTTTCGTCACGCCGATCACAATCGAGGCAGCAGTCCCAATGCTGTTGCGGCGACGACAAGTGCCTCTTCGTTCGTGGCGATGGCGCTGTTCGAATCAACACGTGGACATAGCATGGCGACGACCGTGGGATCGACGATCCAGTGGCGGACTCTAGCAAGATACTGCGCACGTTTCAGCGACGATATTGGACCAAAGTCGTATGGCCGTCCGGTGTCCGGCGTCCTACCTTGCTAAAGGATCACGGGAAAATTATGCAGGTCACGTCCGCGCGGAGATACGGGAATGGCGAAGACTCGGGGGAAAGAAGTGCCTTCCGCGGAGGGCAACGCTCTCTCTTACAAGGAATACCGGAAGGCGTTGTTTCATCTGCACGTTGAACTGGTCAAGCTTCAGGAATGGGTCGTGCAAACGGGAAGCAAGATCTGCATCGTGTTCGAAGGACGCGACGGCGCCGGTAAGGGCGGCACGATCAAGGCGATTACCGAACGGGTGAGTCCTCGGGTATTTCGCGTGGTTGCGTTGTCTGCGCCAAGTGAACGCGAGAAGAGCCAGATGTACTTGCAACGTTACGTGCCGTATCTGCCGGCTGCGGGAGAAGTCGTGATCTTCGATCGCAGCTGGTACAACCGCGCGGGAGTCGAGCGAGTGATGGGCTTCTGTTCCGACGAGGACGTCGCGACCTTTTTCAAGGCGGTGCCGCTTGTCGAGCGTGCGATCGTCGATTCGGGGGTGATCCTGCTTAAATACTGGCTGGAGGTCAGCCCCGAAGAACAGACGCGCCGCCTCGAAGCTCGCATCCACGACGGACGCAAGGTCTGGAAGCTGACGGAAATGGACCTGAAATCCTATAGCCGATGGTATGACTACTCCCGTGCACGCGACGCGATGTTCGAGGCGTCGGACACCGATATCGCTTCGTGGTATGTAGCTAATTCGAACGACAAGCGGCGCGTGCGCCTCAATATCATCAGCGACGTGCTCGGAAGAATTCCTTATCAGGAAACGCCGCGCAAGAAAATTACGCTGCCGAAGAGACAAAAACCCGATGGCTATAAAGATCCGGACTATCCGTTCAAGTACATAGCCGAGCGCTTCTGAGCCGGGAGCCTCACGAGATTCGGCGATGGCAAAGGCTGGAACTCGACGACGGACATCCGGGTGTCCATCGTGTTGCGCGCCGCGTCAAGCGGTCACGTAGTAGTCTCGGAACCGATCCCTCAACTGGTTCTTGAGCACCTTGCCGGTTGCACCGAGAGGAAGAGCTTCTACGAACACGACGGCATCGGGCTTCCACCACTTCGCGACCCGGCCGTCAAAAAATTCGAGCAACTCGTCAGATCCAAGCGCGCTCTCCGGCGTCTTCACGATCAGCAGCAACGGGCGCTCGTCCCATTTCGGATGCCTCGCGGCGATGCACACGGCGCTCGCCACTCCCGGGTGCAGGCAGGCCACGTTCTCGATGTCGATCGAGCTGATCCATTCCCCGCCGGATTTGATGACGTCCTTGCTGCGGTCGGTGATCTGCATGAAGCCGTCGGGATCGATCTTCGCCACGTCACCGGTCGGAAACCACCCATCGCATAGCGGCGACGCATCTTCGCCGCCGAAGTAACCGGACGTCACCCACGGCCCGCGCACCTGCAGGTCGCCCGATGCCTGAGCGTCCCACGACAACTCCTTGCCGTCCGGGCCCACGATCCGCATGTCGATGCCGAACACGGCGCGGCCCTGCCTGGCCTGGATAGCGTAGCGCTGCTGCGCCGGCAACGACAGGTGGTGCCCTTTGAAGCTGCAAACCGTGCCGACCGGGCTCAGTTCCGTCATCCCCCACGCATGCAGGACGTCGACCTGGTAGCGCTCCTGGAATTCCGCGGTCATGGCCGTCGGGCACGGCGCGCCTCCCACGATCGTGCGGCGCATGGAAGTAAACGTCGTGCCACGCTCGGCCGCATGACGAAGCAGTCCCTGCCAGACAGTCGGGACACCGGCGGAGAGCGTGACCTGTTCGGCCTCGATCAGCTCATAGAGCGATTTTCCGTCGAGAGCGGGACCCGGGAACACGAGCTTGGCGCCGACCATGCATGCGATATAAGGCAGACCCCACGCGTTCACATGAAACATGGGGACGACCGGGAGGATCACGTCCCGCGCTGAACAGTTCAGTGAATCGGGCAACGCCGCTGCGTAAGTGTGCAGAAGCGTTGAACGATGACTGTAGAGCACCCCTTTCGGATTGCCGGTGGTCCCTGACGTGTAGCACAGGGAAGAAGCATGGTTCTCGTCGAGGAGCGGCCAGGCGAAGTCGTCGTTGTGACCGTCGATGAGATCTTCGTAGCACAGCAACATGACCGGCAGGTCGTGTCTGGCCGGCATGTTTGCGCGGTCGGTCATCGCGACGAATACCTTCGGGCTCTTGATACGCGATGCGACAGACTCGATCAGCGGGAGGAAGGTCAGGTCGAAGAAAATGACGCGATCGTCGGCATGATCGATGATGTAGGCGATCTGATCGACGTGCAGCCTGGGGTTGAGCGTGTGGAGCACGGCGCCGGAACCCGACACCGCAAAGTACAGCTCCATGTGGCGGTAGCCGTTCCATGCCAGCGTACCGACGCGCTCGCCCTGAGCAATGCCGAGCCCGGCAAGGGCGTTGGCCAGCTTTCTGGCGCGTTGCGCAAGATCGAGATAGCGATAGCGGTGAATGTCGCCTTCGACCCGTCGCGACACGATTTCCTGCCCGGCGTGATGCCGTTCGGCGTGGGTGAGCAGCGATGCGACCAGCAGCGGTTGCTGCATCATCAAACCATACATGACTATCTTCCTCATTTGTCCAAGATTCAGCTTGATTGCGCGTGACACGCATCTGCCGTGGTATCGCCGACGGTGAGTTCGAGCGTGCCGGCGACGTTCCGGATGGAAAAGGTCACAAGACTCAAACCGCCTTTGCCCGGCATGCAACCGGTCGCGACGTCAAAACGAAGGCCGTGGGCGGGGCAGCGAAGCAGGCGCCCTTCGATCTGCCCGCCTGCAAGCGATGCGCCGTTGTGCGGACAGGCGTTGTCGACCGCGCAGAGTTCACCGTCGACGTTCAAGAGCACGACACTGCGACCGTCAACGAAGACCAGCTTGCGTTGTCCTGGGGCGAGTTCATCGGCTGATCCGACCGGTATCTGGCGTGACATTATCTGTTCTCCCGATCACGGGCCCGACGCAACATGGCTTCCATGTCAGATCAGCTCGCGGATCAGGGTGTCCGCCTGCGGCCAGTCGCCATAGCCGGCCGCGGGGTTCAGGTGCCCGACTTCGCCGAGGTCCACGAGACGGCTGCCCCAGTCTGCCGCCATACCGGCAGCGCGATCAAACCCTGCAAGCGGATCGTTGCGGCTGGCGCCGAGAATACTCGGGAACGGCAGTGGCTTGCGCGGAAACGGCAGCCACCCGTGTTCTTCGAGCACGTCCAGCGTCGGATAACCGGCGGGCATGGGAACTTCCAGGTCCGCCGGCGTGGCCAGCAGCGCGCCCTGGATCGGGCGGTTGCGGTGCCGCGCCCAGTGCACGGTAATCATGACGCCGGCGCTGTGAGCGACCAGTACGATCGGGCCATCGATCTTCGCGATGGCCTCGTCCAGCGCCGCGACGCGCGCCGCGCAGCTGAGCTTGTCCTGCTCGAGCGGCGGCACCGAAGCCGTTTTGGGAAGACGAGCCTGCAGCAGTGTCTGCCAGTGTTCGGCGACATGGTCACGCAGACCGGGCACGATGAGTACGGTAGGTGCGGTATTGAGCGTCACGACGCTGAGTCCTTCAGGTTAGTACGGCTTGTCGCCAATAATTCCGGCTCGCTCCATCTTTCGATGGCACGGCGCGTAATCCATCACGGCGTAGTGCTGCGTGGAGCGGTTGTCCCATATGGCGATGCTGTTCGGCTTCCAGCGCCAGCGCACCTGGTATTCCGGGATGTACGCCTGGCTGATCAGATAACGCAGCAGATCGGAAGCGCCCGGATTGGCGTCCTGGCCAAAGCGCACGCGGGCCGGCGTGTGGTAGTTCGTCAAGTGCGTGGTGAACGCATTGACAAACAGCACTTTCTCGCTCGTCTCGGGGTGCGTGCGCACGACCGGATGCTCCGCGTCGGGATACTGGGCTTTCAAGGCATGCCGCTTCTCGATCGGCATCACCGCACCGAAGCTCGCTTCGATGCTGTGACGTGCGCGCAGTTCGGCGATCTGCTCCTTCACGTGCGAGGGCAGGTTCTCATACGCGAGCACCATGTTCGCCCACATCGTGTCGCCGCCAACGGGCGGGCATTCCACGCAGCGCAGCACGGCGCCAAACTGCGGGGCTTCGCGCCACGTGGCGTCGGAATGCCACGCGTTTTCGTAGCGGTCGTTGGGCTGATCCGGCGACTTGTAGATTCGCACGAGGCCCGGATGCTCTGGATCGCTGCCCGCGACCGGGTGGTCCTCCAGCTCACCGAAGCGGCGCGCGAAAGCAACATGCTCAGCACGGCTAATGTCCTGATCGCGCAGGAACAGGACACGGTGCCTGAGCAGATTCGCCCGGATCTCTGCAAAGAGGCCATCGTCGTGGATCGCGTCGGCGAGCTTGACACCCACCAGTTCGGCGCCAATGGCGTTAGTGAGTTGTTCGACAAGCATGGTGCCCTCCTTAGATGACGAAGACCGATGAACCCGTTGTCTTGCGCGATTCGACATCACGGTGCGCTTGCGCGGCATCTTCGAGCGCATAGCGCTGGTTGATCTCGATCTTGATACGGCCAGCCGCAACGTGGCCGAAGATTTCCCCGGCCAGGTCCGACTTTTCGGCGGGGTCGGCGATGTAGTCGGCGAGCGCCGGACGGGTCAGGTACGGCGATCCTTTCATTGCCAGGATCTGCGGATTGAATGCCGGAATCGGCCCCGATGCCGTGCCGACGCAAACAATCAGGCCGCGGCGCTTGACCGAATTCAGAGTCGCTTCAAAGGTATCCTTGCCGACACTGTCGAACACCACATTGACCCCGACGCCATCGGTCAGCTCGCGTACGCGCGCGGCGACGTCTTCATGGCTGTAGTTGATGGTGTGTTCGCAGCCATGCGCGCGGGCGACTTCCGCCTTGGCTTCGTTCGAAACCGTGCCGATCACCGTGAGCCCCAGCAGCTTGGCCCACTGCGATACGATCAGCCCGACGCCGCCCGCGGCCGCATGAAGCAGAATCGTATTGCCGGGTTTGAAGTCGTAGATGCGCCGCATCAGATACGACGAGGTCAAGCCGCGCATCGTCATGGCTGCCGCCGTCTCGCAGGTAATGCCGTCAGGCAGCTTGATCAGCGGTGCCGCCGGACACAGGCGCTCCGTGCTGTAGGCGCCAAGCGTGTTGATAAAGCCCGTGTAGGTGACACGATCACCTGCCGCGACGTTCGTCACGCCCTCGCCCACTGCTTCGACCACGCCGGCTGCTTCCACGCCCATGCCGGCAGGCAGCGGAACTGGATACAGTCCGGAGCGGAAATAGGTGTCCGCGAAATTCAGGCCCACTGCTTCATGGCGCAGGCGAACCTGCCCCGGCCCCGGATCGCCGACTTCAACGTCCTCGTAACGCAAGACCTCAGGGCCGCCGGTTTCATGAAAGCGGACTGCTTTCGCCATGATTCGTTCTCCAGTTTATTGCTCGATTTACAGAAGGGGATTGCGCCTGCCGGAGAACGTTACGTCCCGGCGAAGGCGTCGATTACCGCAAGTGTCCAGGTACTGCTTTATTGACCGGATTTAACCGACCGCGCCGCCGCTTCGCCAAGCGGACGATGCGGCAAGCGCGAGAGAGCCGCTCAGAGCGAGGCCTTCTCACGCAGTGTATTCACGAGGTCGAGGTCGCGCCTGTAGCTGCGACGGCCAATGGCAAACGCGATCGCCGCGAACAGCGGCGCCAGCGGGACCAGTTGCAAGGCGCCGAGCAAGCCGATCCGGTCGGCGACGATGCCTGTGAGAATAGCCGCGGGCGCCAGCCCCAGCAGGTTGTTGGCCAGTGTCAGGGTGGCGAATGCTGAAGCGTGGATCGACGGCGGGGTAAGGTTCGCCACCATGGCGCCCGAGGGCCCCGTCGCGCCGGCACAGAAGAACATGCCGCAACCGATCAGGACGAGTTGCAACCGGCCGGCCGGCAGTTGGAAAGCGATGCCGAGCAGGACGCAGCACAACAAGCAGTACACGATCGCGGTCAGCCACTTTCTTTGTACGACCTTCCTGTTGAGCCGGTCGGAGAGCCAGCCGCACACGATCATGCCAAGGCCAGTCACCAGTACGAACACCGCACCATGCACGGCGGCCTTATCCGGCGCCATGCCGTAATAGCGATTCAGGAAGCTCGGCATCCATGACCACACGGCCGCCGGCACGAGCAGATGCATACCGCTGCCCACATAGGCACAAACGACGGCCTTTGTGGAAAACAGCCCCTTCATCAGCGCGCGGAAGCTCATCCGCACGCCGAGGTTACCCTTGTGCCCGGCGGTCGCCGGCTGCAGTGCCGCCAGCCTTTTCTCCGTGACAACACAACGGTAAATGACAACCAGCGCGATACCGACGCAAGCCATCGCGCCGAACGACCAGCGCCATCCAAGGTGGGTCGCGACAGCGCCGCCCAGCGCCATGCCCATCACGGAGCCAAATGCGCCGCCTGCCATGAAAGTGGCGGTGAGCGTGGCGCGCAGACGCGGCGGAAAAATGCTCAGGACCAGCGCGATGCCCACACTTCCGTAGGCTGCCTCACCAATACCGACACACGCGCGTGCGAGCAACATCTCGCCGTAAGTCGTCGAGATGGCACATCCGAGCGTCGCGAGACTCCACAGCGCCGCCATCAGTACAATGCTTTTGACGCGGCCCCAGCGATCCGCGAGAACCGAAAGCGGAAAGGTCAGCACGCCAACCATGAGTGCCACCACGCTGCTGAGCGAGCCGAGCTTCGTGTCAGAGAGATTCCACGCGGACTTGATAAACGGAAAGACCGCGTTGAGAACCTGGCGCGACATATAGTCGGAAAGCAGCAGGCCGATCGTGAGCGCGCATACCACCCATGCGTAGGCCGGTATCCCGGATTGTGTTGTTGAAAGATCGCCCGTCGTGGGCTCAGCATGCTGTAAAAGCATTTCGTCTCCTCCGCGTCTCGCGCGTCCGGCGCCCTTTTCCCATGATGGACAAAAGGGGCCGATATTTGTGTCGCCCCCCGATGCGTGCCGGGGAGCCTCCTTCTTCAATCACCATCGACGCGGAATACCGTGCCGTTGGCGAGTCCACCCAGTTACGCGGCGCGTAGGGGCAGGTTTTTCACCCCTGCCTTGCGACTCGGCGCCATGCCGTTGGCGGCGAGGGTTTCGTCCACCGTTTTGTATTGCACGCCGATCTTGTAGATCTCGCGCGCTTCCTTGCCGCTCGCGATTTCACGGCCCAGTTCGCGTGCCACGCGCACGCACTGCTCGATCTGCTGCACCGAGCTCATTCGATTGCCGTGCTGGTCGATGATCGTGTCCTCGATTCCGCATCGCGGGTGCAGGCCCATGGCCATCGCCATCATGTTGAACGGCAACACGTTCTTCAACAGCGACTCGGCCGTGACCGTGCCGCCGTCCGGCGCGCGGTGGACGAAGTTGAAGAAGTTGAACGGGTTCGGACCGTCAAAGCCGCCGCCGATGCCGATCCACGTCAGGTTCAGCGGCCCCTTGTAGGCGCCCTTGCGTACCAGGCGATCGAGCGTTTCGAGCGCATGAATGCCGGTGAGCTGGAAGTGCGGCTGGATGCCCGATGCCTGCAGGCGGCGCAGATGTTCCTCAACCCAGGCCGGTCCCGCGGGCACCGTCATTTCACTATAGGCGGCCATGAGCGCAGGATTGGCCAGCGACGTACCTTCCAGGTACTCCGGATAGAGCAATTCCATGATGTTCATCTGCGTGGTGTTGATCGCGACCGTCACCTGATCGGGCTTCGGGTCGAGATCGGCCAGCATGTGACGCGTGTCGTCGGACAGCCACTTCGCGGCCTGGCCGTCGTCTTCCGGTGCAAACGAGATCGAGCCGCCCACCTGGATGATCATGTCCGGCACGGCGGCGCGCACGCCCGCGATCAGTTCGTTGAACTTCGACAGGCGCTTCGAGCCTTTGCCATCCAGCTCGCGCACGTGCAGGTGCAGCACGGTCGCGCCCGCGTTGTAGCAGTCGACGGCCTTCTGGATCTGCTCTTCCATCGTCACCGGAATGTCTTCGGGAAAATCCTCAGGCGCCCATTCCGGTCCGTACGGAGCCGTCGTAATGACTACCTTGTGCTGATTCTCCGGGTGCAGCGAGTCGTCGAGAAATTGCATCGTTTCCTCCAGAAATAGTTGGATGTTTTTCTTCGGCGCCGGGTGCATGTCGACGCGTCAGGAAATAGATCAGTAAGGCGAAGATACGGCAATCCGGTGATACGGATTTCGTTTCCGACGACATTGTTTTATGATTTGACGACACCGCGCGTTAACACCAATCCCGCGCCAATGGACTTCGCGCGTGAGGAATGAAAGGAGGTCGAGTGCAAAGCATGGTGAGGTCGTCGACACTGCACGGGTATTTCGACGTGGTGAGAGGCTTGGGTCTGAACCCCTACGAGCTTGTGCAGGCGGTCGGTCTCGACGCCGTGGCGCTGGCGAACCCCGAGGAACGGATTCCGGCTGACGGTGCCTGCCGGTTGCTCGAAGCGACTGCGGAGAAAGCGTCGTGTTTGACACTGGGGCTGCGGATCGCGCAAACCCGCCAGCAGTTCGGCAGTGGCGTCGTCAACGTTCTGCTCGCCCACAAGCGCACGCTCCGCGAGGTGCTACTGGCGGCGGCGCAGTACCGCTATCTGCTCAACGAAGCGCTGGGTGTTTACGTCGAAACGACCGGCGACACGGTGACGATCCGCGAAGAGATTGTCGCCGAACCGGGCACCCGGACAGTCCAGGCGATCGAACTGGCCGTCGGCGTGCTGGCCCGCCATTCCAGCGCGCTCCTCGGTGCCCACTGGAAACCGCATAGTGTGCATTTCACCCATGCGGCGCCGCCTGACCTGACCTTCCATCGCCGGTTCTTCGGCTGTCCGATCACATTCGAAAGCGACTTCAACGGATTCGTTTGTGCGGCAGCGGACCTCGATTATCCGAATCCGAATGCAGACCCCGTGCTGGTCCGTTATGCGGAAAGCCTCGCCAATCCGCTCAACGATACGGCGGCAGATTCTATTGCGCTGGATGTGCGCAAGACGATTTACCTGCTATTGCCCCTCAGTCAGGCTTCAATCGAACTGGTGGCGCGACAACTGAATCTGACCGTGCGCACCCTGCAGCGCCAGCTTGATTCAGCCGGCTCCCGTTTCTCGGGCATCGTTGAAGAAGTTCGGCGCGATCTCGCCGTGCGCTACCTGCTCAACCCGCGTTATCCGATCGGCCGGGTCGCAGCCCTGTTGGGCTACACAAACCAGGGGGCGTTTACGGTCTGGTTCCAGAAGCGTTTTGGTCTGACGCCCCGTGACTGGCGCAGTCGCCACCGGAAGTGAAAACGTATGGCGTCGTGGTGCAACCGGATGCCGCGATGGCCCATGCGACACGGCACAACGCCACATGCGCCGTTGGTTCAGAAGCTATGGCGCAAGCCGATCATGGCCGCCGTCGTTGTCAGGCCTGGCGCCACCGGCTGACCGTAGACGATCGTCTGGTTCATGGTCCCCTTGTTCACGACGTGACCGACCTGACCGTAAACCATGGTTCTGACGGAGAGCTTGTATTCGGCTCCGAGCGCAATTTCCGTCGAACGATTTGCCGAATTATTCTTGTCTTTCAGGTAGTAGAGACCCGAAGTCACCTGAAGCGTCGGGTTGAAGCGATAACCCAAGCCCGCGGAAAACAGATCGATATTGACCTGATTGGAATGCGCAGGATTCCTGCCGTTGCTGTACGACGCCGACACCGAAAATCCGTGGAGCGTATAAAGTGCGCCGAGATACACGAACTGGTTGTTGTCGAGGCCGGTCAATGGCGCACCGGGAGCCGGATTCGTATCGTGTCCGTTGTAGTACACAGCGGACAGGCTCAGACCGTAGTTCGCGTATTTGAGCACAGCGGACTCGCGCGTTCCCCCCTGAAACTGGCCCGCCACGCCGCCGGGTGCGTACTCCAATCCGATCGAAGCACCGCCGAAAGAGGGCGACTGGTAAACCAGCGCGTTGCTGTCATACAGTGCGCCGATTGGCGCATTGGTGCTGGTGCCAGGCCAACCGGCCGACTGGTT
Source organism: Paraburkholderia sp. BL27I4N3 (assembly GCF_003386115.1). Taxonomy (NCBI): domain Bacteria; kingdom Pseudomonadati; phylum Pseudomonadota; class Betaproteobacteria; order Burkholderiales; family Burkholderiaceae; genus Paraburkholderia; species Paraburkholderia sp. BL27I4N3. The sequence continues at coordinate 5,295,926 of NZ_QREJ01000001.1, forward strand.
TATACCCAGCCACGCGGTCAGGATACTGCCGAAGTATTGGGAGGACCGTACATCCGTCTCGGCCATGGCATAGATCATCGGGATGATCTGCCGGCCCGCGTTGAACGTGCCGAACGGTCCCGATACGCCGACGGTCGCAAACTGGTTGAACGCAGCCGCGACACCTGGTGTATCGCTAAGGCCGAATTTGCCGGTGCTGCTGTCGAACGAACCCTGGAGCCTGAAATTGATGTGATAGCCGCCGCCGATATCTTCGCTACCCTTGATTCCCCACAGGCTCGAATAAATGCCGCCGTCCTTGAGCCGGTACACCGATCCCGTATTCGGCGCCTTCGGATTAAACGACGCTGCGGCAGTACTCTGATACAGGAAGCCCGAATCGAGGATGCCGTAAAGCGTCACCGAAGATTGCGCTTGAGCGGCGCAGGCGAATGTGGCGAGCGCTGCCGCGCCGATCAGTTTCATCTTCATTTTGTCTCCTTCCTGATAGTTTTGTTTCGACTGCGGCCAGCCAGCCCTTCCCCGCAATGAACTCAAGTCGCGTAGGTGTGACGGAATTCGCCGCATTGTGGCGCGTCGTGCAGGGAAGAATACGTAAAGGAGCTCGTACAGGCCCCTCCCAAAGCGGGAGGGGCAGAACATCTCGGTGAACAGCGCGCAGCGCGAACTTATGCGCCTTCGAGCAAACCCAGCACCAACGCTCTTCGAACCGCATGCTTTCGCGAGCTGGCGTCGAGCTTTCCAAAGAGATTCTTGAGGTGCCACTTCACCGTGCCCTCTCCCACCGCGGCCGCAGCCGCAATCTCCTTGTTCGACATATTTCGCGCCAGCAGCTCGAGGATTTCGCGCTCTTTGGGCGTCAGCACAACGCTCGGCACAGCTCGCGGCACGGTGGCCTGGCGACCCAGTGGCGGCACGGCTACGCGCGCTGCCGCAATCGCGTGAGCGACTTCGCCGGATTCAGGCTGCTCTTCGCTGACGCGCCGCGCCCAGTCGGCGAGGGCAGGATGCGCGTCGGCCAGCGTACGGGTCAAACGGAAGGTCTGCGCGAGATTCATCGCCTCGCGAAGCAATGCGAGCCCGTTCGCGCCGGACTGCTCCAGCGCGAAGGCGCGCATCGCCATGACTTCAATCTGATATCGACCAAGCTTCATCGCCAGAGCGGCCTCGCCGGCCTGCGCGAGGTCGTCGAGCGCCTGCTGCCAGCGACGCGCCGCGATGGCAGCGCCGGCATGCGCCAACCCGACTAGCAGCCCGACCGACTGCCTCCACAGCGGCCCCCTTTTCGGTCCCTCCTCGGTCACCATAGCGTCGATACGGCGCACCAGCGCGTCGCACATTTGCGCGCGATAGCGGCCGGCGTGAATGCGCACCTGTTCCGCCATGCTGGCAATACACAGACGCGGCAGGCGCCGGCTCACGCCCATCGCGTACATTGCCTCGAGGAGATCGAACGCCCGGTGTTCGTCGCCTTTGACCGCTGCGATACGCGCCGCGGTGCGGTACGCGAGCGACACGGTGTCTGGCGTGCCGCCTCGCTCCAGGATGTCAAGCCGGTTGGCCAGCAGGGCGGCGGCCTCGTCGACCCGATCGGCTTCATAGCTCAGCGCAGCGCAGGTCGTGGCAAACATGCACGAGAGCGGATGACGGCGGCCAAGGTCCGCTTCCGCGCTTGCCAGTGCCGGACGGAGTACCTCCTCGGCAAGCACAAGCTGGCCTTCCCATACGTAGCTGAAGCTCACGATGTAATCGGCCCAGCGCACCACGTAACCGATCCCTTTGCCGACTTCGGCCCGCTTTGCCGCCAGCTGGAACCGACGCGCCTGTGCGGGCTGACCGAGCAGAATCGCACGTACTGCGAGGCGGTTTGCATGAACCTGGGCGAGCCAGGAATCGGCGGCGGGAGCGAACTCGGCCCAAGGCGCGAACAGCTCGACGAACCGGTCGATCTCATCGGCGTAATAGGCGGCCGCGCATAGGATGAGCGCGCATTCGTAACGCAGTTGAGCGTCGGCCCCGGGGCTGGCGAGGACGCGCTGCACCTGAAGTTCCGCCTCCTTGTGCCGCTCACCCAGCGCCAATGCCCAGGCCGCTGCCAACAACAAACGCGGACGCCGCTCGAGTTCATTCGCAGGGAGCAGATCAAGCCATTCGAGAACCGCCGTCAGGCGTCCCTCCTTGACTGCGTCATGCAGGCAACGCTCCGCCAGTTCGTAGGCAGTCTGGTGCTGGCCCGCGGCGTGAGCATGCCTTGCTGCCTGTTCGATCATGCCGTGCCGGGTCAGCCAGGCAGCAGCACGGCCATGCAACGCAGCCCGTTCGGCGGCGGGCATATGAGCGAGACGGCCTTGCAGGACGTCGCGCACAAGTGCGTGCAGCCAGCACCATGCGCCGTCCTCGGAGGTGACGAACACGGGCGTCTCACGCACGAGGCGCGCGAGCCGCTCCGGTGCCTGTGGGTCTCCGGTCAACGCCTGACAAAGTTCCGGGTGCAGCGAATCCACCAGGCTGGTGCGCGTGAGGAAATCGGTATCTTCCGACGAAAGCTCCGCGATCAGCGTCCCGACAAGGTGTTCACGCAGTCCGCCCTGATTGGCCGCCATGGTCTCCACCACCTGCCGGGGATCCCGGGCTCGCGCCATGGCCGCCATTGCGAGTTGCAACCCAAGCGGCCAGCCGTCCGTCAACTCGAACAGCCTCGCGCACGCGTCGGCGTCGAAACGCGAGCCGAACCGGTTGGCGATCAGTGCAATCGTCTCTTCGAGACGAAAACACAGCATCTCGGGATCGACCAGGATGCATTGCCCGTAAGCGATCAGATCGGCAACGGCCGTATCGATTCTGCGGCGCGCGGCAACGGCAACGTGAAGATTGGGCGGAGCATTGTGCAAGACATAGATCAGCGCAGTGAGGCCGGCTTCGGGTAGACGGTCGGCCTCGTCGACGATCAACAGAACATCGCCCGAAAATTGGGCGACTTCGGCGAGCCAGGCGGTCACGGCGTCCAGTTCGCCGACCGACCCCACGGCGCCGTCAAGCAGCAATCGTCCGAACGCGGGGCGGGCGCAGCCTGCCCGCATGGCATGGACGAGCCCTTGCAGGAGCCGCTGAGGATCATCCCGCTCATCCACTGAAAGGAAGGCGACCGCGGCACCACGCGCCAGGGTTTCCCGGCGCCATTGCGCAAGCAGAGAAGTCTTGCCATACCCAGCCGGCGCTTGCACAAGAGCGATGGATTGATCGCCGAAGTGCAACGCGTGCGCGGCCAGCCGCTCACGCATCAGCAAATGGGCCGGCGCGCGCGGCGCGATGGTCTTCAGGACCAGTTCGGTGGCTACACTAGCGGCGCTTGTCGATGTCGATGCCATCTTGCAGAGCCTGTCGAGGCTCCTGACGGCCATCTCCGGCTGCCGCGGGGAGCGAAATAAGGGGAAGGCTCAAGCGTACCACCCGCACACTCCAAGCCCCCTCCCTTCGTGGGAGGGGTGAGCGAACCGGCCGCGGACTAAGATAAGTTCCAACAGACCTCGGATGCAAAACCAGCCGGCGAACTCGAAACTGGACAGCAGGAACTGCAAACGTTGAATGCAGCATGAGGAATACCATGTACCGACACTTTCTCGTCCCTGTGGGAGATATGGGTTCATGCATTGAAGCAACCGGTCACGCAGTCGCGTTTGCGCAGTCGATGGGTGCGCGCGTGACCTTCCTGCCCATTTTGTACCGACATGCTGCCACGCTGCACCGCCTGGCCTCGCGCGCAGGCAACCTCACGGAGCGCACATTGGAACTGCTGGCTCGGGCCGAGGCTGCAGCGCGCGCGCAAGGCGTGCCGTATTCGTCCATCGCTGCCAGCGAGGAAACGTCGTTCGACAGCATCGTCGCGGCGGCAATCAAGTCCGGATGCGACCTGATTTGCATCGCCCCTACTCAACGGCTGACTGAAGCGGGCGACGTCGCGCCTGCACCGTCCGATGACTCCGGTACGGTCAACGTGGCAGTCCTGATATTCGCCGCAGACAGTCGCCCGGCAACCTCGCGCGCGATCGGCAGGCTCCTCGACGAACACCGCACCATCGCCGACACCGTCCACGCGCTGCTGGACATGGTCCGCACAGCACGCGCCGCCGGTCAGCAGCCGGAGCCGATATCGATGCGTGAAACGGTCGAACGCCTGCGTGATCTTCAGATACGCCGGCATAGTCTTAAGGAAGATGCCAGGTTATTTCCACGGCTGCGCGAGCGCACCTCCGTTGCGGATGCGGAGCTAGATGAACTCGAATGCCGGCATCAGCGCGACAAACAACTGCTCGACGAATTGGCCGAACTCTCCGAACTGGTCGGGCGCGACTCGGCGCCGCGCGTCCTGGCTGCCCGGCTTGAACAGGCTCTAGCCGCTTACGCGCAATTCACCTGGGAGTATCTGGGACGGGAAGAAGGCGTGGTACTACCCATCGCGCGGCGCTATTTGCGAGACGAGGACTGGGACGATATCGCAATGGCGTTCGACGCAACGGCTGCGAACTCCGCCAAGGGGCAAACTTGACTTGTATGAACTGCGGGCCTGACAGCGCACATGCAAGATAAGGAAACCTCATTTCATGCTCCAGTCGATCCGCGATTGCAGAAAAACGAACTGTCACACTTAACCAATAAACCTGGAGATAAATCGATGAGAAAAGCAACAGCACTCAATTTGGCCGTCAGCGGAATGATCGCGCTGACGTCTATCACCACGTGGGCACAGCCCGGCCAGACAGCCGCGGCTTCAACCGGATCTGCAAAAGCGGCATCGGCTGGAGTCGATGCCAAAGCCGCAAAACGAGCGAATCGCGAACTGGCCAAACAAGTTCGTACGGCGATTGCCAAGGAGAAGAGCATCGACGCCGCAAACATCAGCGTGAAAGCGAAAAGCGGCGCAGTAACACTTTACGGAACCGTGCCGGCCGCGCCTCAGATCGACACAGCGGCCGTCGTGGCGAAAGCGGTCCCAGGTGTGACATCGGTCAAGAATCAGATCGTGGTTGCGAAGACGTTCGGTCAGTAAGCGCCTGCCGCGCGAGTCGATGCAATACGACGTCGTGATCGTCGGCGTTCCGCCGCGACGACCCGCGTCCGTACGGCAGCGAACAGTACCGGGCGCAAGACAGGTGAATAGTGGCAATTGATGCGGCCCACGAGGGGATCTTGATGCGCGCCCACTTCTATCTTCCCCTGTCTCTCTTGCCATTTCTGCTCGTCGGCTGTAACACGCCGCCGATTCCGCCCGGTAAGTCAGTCGATATTCCGACCGCTTTGCAGCAGGTTCTGGAAGGCCTTTGCAGTGCCAGGAAGGATATGGCGGCACGGAAGCAGGACTTTGGCTTCGCTATCGACTCGATCACAGTGGAACTCGATCTGACCGTGGACGGAACAAAGAATCCTCCGGTCGCAGTTGCGCCGGACATTCAGTTCATCCCGACCGTCAGCTATGGACAGATCATCACGGCAACCAAAGGAAGCAGGCTCGTGCTTACGCTGAAGAATACCGGTTCCGCTGGTGCCGACTGTCCTGCGTCCATCCGGACCAATTAGACGGGAAATAAAGCGGCGTCGACGATGGCGAGTCAGCGCCGATTCAGCAAGGTGTTATCAAGAGGTCCGGTACAAAAAGACCGAGCGCGGATTCGCCATAGTAGGCCACCGCAGCATGGCGACCATGAGATCGTACAAACACAGGGTACGTAGGCGGACCGCATATGTCGCGATCCAACCCACAGCGCGAGGCGGACAGTTGGATTCGACCCACCGGCCGTAGCGCGCACGCCTGTTTATCAACTCGCACTGACCGCCCTTAAAAATCCAACATTTTCAACTAGTTGCGCGGTCGCTTGCGGCGGCGTCGCCGTTTGGCATGGACTTTGCCTTGGTCCTCACTGAGGAGTGACGACACCCTCAACACAAGCTCTGACATTCCTGACTGACCAATTCACCCTCGGAGAATCGACATGAACACACTGGTAATCAAAGACCTCCCCGCAGCCATTGAGATGGATCGTACTGCAATGACCGCCGTCTGCGGCGGCAGGTTGCCGCAGCAGATCGTGAACATCATCCAGGCGGTTTCCGACTACGCAAACGACTCTCCTACCCAGCACAGCTTTACTGGCAGCGGGGCTTCTGTGACGTACTAACAGAAACACGGTGATTTCGTAGCTCAAGGCCTCGCCAACATGGGGCCTCTTTGATTTCGCGTCGGTTACTTTATCTACTGAGAGTCCGCTCATAGGTCGATGACCGCATCACCAACGGGTTGCGAGCAGCAGATGAGCAAGTTGCCATCTGCGGGCTTGTCGATCGGCTCAGGACTGTACGCTATGGAGCCCGAGACCAATCCGCTTTCGCAGTTGTGGCAGACACCTGTCCGGCACGCCCAACGAACGGGAACATCGCACGCCTCAGCCAGCTCCAGGATGCTCTGGTAGGCCACACCGTCCCAGTGCACATCGATCCCGCTGCGTGCAAAGGACACAATCGGACCGGTGGCGCCATGGTTTTCAGGCAGATGAGGCGCACGAATCGCATCGCCGACGATCCCCGGAGTCATCGACTCCAGGCCATTGAAGATTTCGGTGTGTATTTGCCTCTTTGCAAACCCGAGATTCGTCAGCGCCGCCTTCATATCGACCATGAAGCGGGACGGTCCGCAAAGATAAACATCGGCCTGCGTCGGAATACCCGCGTCCGCTAACCTGGCTTCTGAAAAATGACCCGTCTCCGTGTACTCGACTCCTTGCCGGTCACGCGTGGCGTCGGGCTTGCTGAAGCAGATATACCGACGGCAATGCGCAAGCGCCTCCGCGAGACGCCCCGCTTCAGCATCGAAGGGATGATGCTGTCCATCACGAGCCGCGTGCAACCACCAAACCTGCCGCGTCGAGCGTTGCGACGACAGCGTATTCAGCATGGCGAGAACGGGGGTCGCGCCGATACCCGCGCTTAGAAGGACCACGGGACTTGGGCTCTGCAATAGCACGAAACTTCCACGAGGAGCGCTGACATCGATTACGTCCCCGACGCGCACGCGATCACGGAGATAAGTGGCGGCTGCTCCCCCCTCTTCGAATTTCACACTGATCCGGTATTCCAGCGTTGACGGACCATTGGAGAGCGAATAGCTGCGATAAAGCGGCGGTCTCCCACCGTCCTGCGGAAGACGCAATACAACATACTGGCCTGGCTTTGCCATCGGTAACGGCTGGCTGTCCGCTCGCCGCAGGGAATACGAAACGACGTCGGCGGACTCGACCACAACAGACACGACTGTGAGTGAACGGAATCCCGGTGTGGCGGGATAAGCGGCCGAGGCAGGCGCGAGCCCGGCGTTGCCTCCCGTCTTGCCGGTAACGGAGTTGCTCAACAATGCCTCGAACGACCGCTTCCACCCCGATGAAAGCGCGTCGATCCGCAGCGCTCGCTCAAGGCGGTCGCGAGGATGATGCGGGGAATACAGGAGCGCATTGATCTCCGTGACCGTCATGCGCTCGCCGGCTTCGTCCACTTTCACTATTTCGTCGTCTGCCCCAACCTCGCCTTCCTTCAGAACGCGAAAGTAGAATCCCGGCCGCCCGCTCGACGTAAGCAAAGCTGCCATACGTGGCTCATTAACGCGAATACCCACGCGATAGCAGGTCACCCGAGGTTGCGTAACCTCAAACACTGCATGACCTATTCGATACCGGTCGCCGATGCATACATCGCTATCGGGCATGCCCTCAACCGTGAAGTTCTCACAGAACTGGCCATAGACAACATCAGGCCACTTCAACTGCTCCTTCCAGAAACGTGCCGATTCGGCCTGGTAGACGAATACGGCTCGATGCTCACCTCCGTGCCCGGCGAGATCGCCCTGCCCGTCTCCGGCCAGATTCAAACGAGCCGCCCAGCAACGGCTCGTGAGCGGCTCCTTCCATATGCTCGTATGAACCGTACGGCCCTTCCATTCGATATCATGCGGAAGGCCAACATTCACTGACAGTAGCCGAGCCATGTCTTGCTCCGATCTTTGGGACCGCCTTATCGCATTACCGGTAACGTTCGATGGCTCTTTCGAGCCTTCTCCCGTGATTCGTCTGGCGGCGTACTGGACACGGTATCAGAAGATCGACGAGCAGGCCTTCGGTGACGGCTCGTCGATCCGACGCTGAGCACCTTTGGCGACAATCTGGACCGCAAGGCCTGTCGCCGCAACGGAACCTTCGTTCCGAATGAGGTGTTCGTCATTGCCGCCGTCCACCAATGTCGTGCCATTGGCTGTGCCCGGCCCGTACACTTGCGGCGTACAGTTTGCGTGGTACTCGGTTAACTGTCCCGACGTGATGACTATCAGGCTATGCCCGGGGTGCCGATGCCAGCCAGTGGTTCCACCCGGCGCCCAGGTGTTGGTCTGTATGTACACGTCTGACGGCCCCTCGGTCTTTTCGAATGAAGACCACGTATCTCCAGGAACCCAGGAGCAAACCGCTGAAGCTGGTCCTGTGTGAGGCGGTTCATGACTTGAAATTCGGCGAAAGTTCCTTGGGCCAGGGTCGTGCCAGTGAATCCGCTGGCCGGGGTCGCTTGGCCAGATTCCATGTGAGAGAGGGCCGCGACCATCCATACGGCAAACCACAGCGGCAACCAGATGGCCTGCCGCAGCCGCGTTCGACTTGAAAACCGTGTCGTCCAGGCGGGCTCCTCGGCATAGCGATCCTTCGTCGCGTTCTTTTCATCGCCGAAATCGGGCTTCATCACACCACCAGTGCATGTCATGTCATCGCCTCCTTTGGAGCGGGTATGTCCATCTCTGCGAGTCTCGTTGGTGGACGACCGCTTCCATATCGCCGCGATCAAGGGGTGACGCCGACGGCGATTTTTCGTATCGCGAACGCCGAAGCGAATGACACTTCGTGGCCGGTACTGGCCGCACACGGTCTGATACTTAACCGGCTTATCTGGCGCGTGTAGTGAAGCCTAACCGGCGATCCCGTGCAGCCCGATCCTTTGCAACGGGCCTATTTCGGCGGCGCCCAATCGTCGACGCCATTTTTGACGAAGATCGCTTTGACCGTGCCATCTGCTTCGAGCTTCGCCAACGAGCGATTTATTCTTTCAAGCAGTTCACTATTTCCCTTTCGCACCGCAATGCCGATCCGAGGTTTTGGCGACTGCGACTGGTAGGAGCTCACAATTCGCAGATTCGTAAGTCGGCCGTGTTTAGAGGCGTATATCGTGTCAGGGCCAGAAGTCACCGCTGCCTTGATCTGGCCTGAAACGACCGCCGACCACGCGTCTTCCAGCGTGTCATAGATCCTGATTTCGGAGAAACCGCCAATCCGTTGCAGGAGCGCTAGTTGAATGCTGCCCTTCTGTGCGCCCACCGGGAAATTTTTGAGGTCTGCCAGATCTTGATAGGCCGTCGTGTCGTTCGCCGGGACGACAACGACTTCTGTTGGCGCGTTGTAAACCGGATCACTGAAATCGACTTGCTGAGCGCGTGCGGGCGTAATCGCCATATTGGTGGCGATCACGTCGATCTTGCCACTGGCCAGCGCAGGGATCAGGTCGCCGAATATCATGAGCTGATACTGGACCGGCAGGCCTGCATCTTTGGCGATGGCGTTTGTCAGGTCGACGAAGACGCCGGAGAGCGAGTCCGAGTTCTTGTCGTGGAAGACCCAGGGCTGCACGTCCTGACCCGCCACCTTGAGTGGTTGCTGCGCCCACGATGGCACAGAGCAACCGATCGCGCCCAACGAGACGACCGTCGCGATCACCATATTGCTGAACTTGTTCATGGTGTCCCCTCGTGATCGCAGCGCCGGTACCGGCGATGTTGCATCCCATGAGTCGGTAAGGAACGGCGGACTCTGCGGAGTATGTCTCAACCGATCGTTTAGTGCAGGCCACAATACCGGCAGAATCCGTCGAGAGGCGCATGCGCGACGCGCCAGTGGTCAGCGCCCCGTGAAATGCGGTGGCCGCTTCTCGACGAATGCACGGTGGCCTTCGGCGCGATCCTCGGTCTTGAACACTTCGAGATTCGCCAGATGCTCGCACTGCAAGCCTTGTTGAAGGTTGGTCTCGAACGAATCGAGCACGGCGCGTTTGGCCAGCCGGACGGCGAGCGGCGCGCGGCCGGCGATCAGCGACGCGATCTCCACCGCACGTGCGATGCTGCGTACCGGTGGTACGACCTCGGTCACCAGTCCGTGGCGCTCGGCCTCGACTGCCGTCAGCGGCTCTCCGGTAAGCACGAGTTTCATCGCCAGTGTCTTGCCTAGCACCCGCGGCAAGCGTTGTGTGGCGCCATCGCCCGGGAGGGCGCCAATAACGATCTCTCGCTGCGAGAAGGTCGCGTCGTCCGCCGCGACGACGATATCGGCCAGCATCACCAGCTCGTGGCCACCACCGATCGCGAAGCCGTTGACCGCGGCGATCAGCGGCTTCGGAAAGGTTTCAATCGCCTTCCAGCTCGCGAGGCGCACCGGGTCCGCATACGCTGCGACCCCGCGCGCCGCCATGTCGGCAATATCCGCCCCCGCGCTGAAGAAACGCTCGCCGCCGGTAAGCACGACAGCCCTGACGTCGTCGCTGACCTCGGCTGCCGCGAGCACGCGCGCCAACTCCTCCAGTAGCGCCACACACAGCGCATTGCGCTTCTCGTGATGATTCAACGTGATCAGCCAGACGAACTCAGCTGGTTGTTCCAGCTTCAGGTACTGCAGGTCCTCGCCTGCGGCCAGCAGGACCGGCGCCGCGCCGCTTCGCTCGATGTGAGCCGTGTTCATGATGAGCCTCTCGCTAATTCGATCGCTATGCGCGCGAACAGTCGCCGCTTACGGCGGTCGTGGAGCCCGGGCCAAAGGCGTGCAGCCGGCGGCCCATCGGCCTCGTGTTATTTGATTGCCAGCAGGTTGGGCAGAAAGCGCGGGATATGCGGGAAGACAATGATCAGCAGCAGGTCGACCGCCAGCGCGAAGATGAATGGCAGGATCGCCCGAGTCGCCTTTTCGACTGACACACCGCCGATCGACGCCGCCGTAAAGAGGCAGAAACCGATGGGTGGCAGGTTGATGCCGATGGCCGAGTTGACCAGTACGATGACGCCGAACACGACGGGGTCGATATGCATCTGCACGACGAGCGGTAGAAACACAGGAATCACCACCGCGATACTCGAAATGGTTTCCAGTACCGTATGGGCTGCCAGAAGGAAGAGATTGATCAGGATCAGCAACACGAACGCGCTGGTCGTCACGGCGAGGAAGTTGTTGGCGACGTGCAACGGAATTTGCGCCTCAATCAGATAGCGGCCGAGCACGAACGCGAGTCCGAGAAGAAACGATACCCGCGTGGTATTGATAGCCGTGCGCGTGAGTATTTCCCTGAAGTGCGACAGCTTGAGCGACCTGAAGATGAAAGCGCTCACCAGCGTCACATAGAGCGCCGCGACGACACCTGCTTCAACCGGTGTGAATACGCCGCCGAGGATGCCGCCCAGAATGATCACGGGCGTCAGCAATGCCCAGATCGCCTGTCTGAAGGTGGCCCACAGCCGCCTGGCGGAGAACGCCTCGACCGCCGTATAGTTCTGGCGCACGGCAGTCACGTAGTTCACGAGCATGAAGGAAACGACCACCAGCAGCATCGGCACTATCCCCGCGACGAACATCGTCCCGACCGAAACGTTGGCGGTGTAAGCGTACACGAGCATGCTCATCGACACGGGCGACAGCAGTCCGAGTGAGCCCGCTGCCGACTGCAGCGCGACCGCGAACGCGCGTGAATACCCCTGCTTCACCATCCCGGGGATCATGACCGAGCCGATCGCTGCGGTATCCGCCGTCGCCGAACCGGAGAGGTCGGCGAAGAACATACTCGCAACGATCGTCACCTGCCCGATGCCGCCGCGCATAAACCCGACGAGCGCCTGCGAAAAGTCGATGATCCGGCGCGAGACGCCGCCCGCATCCATGATTGCGCCTGTCAACATGAAGAACGGGATGGCCAGCAGTCCGACGTTATTCAGGTTCGAAAACAACTGCTGCGGAATCACCAGCAGCGGGGTTCCATTTAGCGTCAATGCAATCGTCGCCGCAATGCCGATGCAAATGGCCACCGGTACACCCAAGCCGAGAAACCCGGCGCCCAGAGCGAGTGCCCACATGTTGATTCACCTCAGATATGTTCGGAGACGCCCTGCAACAGAGACGGCCTCGTTTGCGCGCCGGGCGCGAGATGGGAAACCGCGATTCGCACCGCGGAATGAAAGGCCAGCAACGCGCCGCAGACGGGAATCGAAAGGTACGGGTACACCATCGAGATCGGCAGAGAGGTCGCGGTTTCGGTGCCCATTAGCTCCAGCATGTCGCCACCGTACATAACGAACACCACGCCGAGCCCGAGAACGACACAGTCGGTCAAGTCCGCCAGTGTCTGCGCGAAAGCGGGCGGACAACGGTCGGCCAGCACCCGCACCTCCGGATGAACCCGCAGCTTGGCTCCCGCCGCCGCACCGAGGCATGTGAGCCACACGAACAGATAAGCCGCGAGCTCGTCGGACCACGACAGCGAGTTGTGCAGGATGAAGCGAAAGACCACGCCAAGGCCAGCGACGAGCACCATCATGAGAAGTAGTCCGCCGCAGAGGAATAGCGTGATCTTCAGGACCAGGTCGTCGATAAAGAGGAGATTACGGGCGAGCTTTTCCATCGCACTCTCCCTTCACTTCGAAGCGACAGCAGACTTGTCGACCGCCTTGATTTCCTGATAAAGCGCCTGGCCATCGGGGATGTCGCTGAGCAGGCTCTGGCGTGCCCTTTCGGTCACGGCGGCCCACGGCGCCGTGTCGATCCCGCTCACCTGAGTGCCGTTCTTCTTCATCGTCGCGAGCGCGTCGTCGTACTCGTGCTTGTATTCCTTCACGTCATAATCCGCGGCGACGGCGGCAGCTGCCTGAAACGCCTTCTGTTCGTCAGGCGAAAGACGCGTCCAGGCGCTCTTGCCCATTGCCAGCACCACGGGCAGGTAGTTCACGTGGGTCAGGTAGTAATGCTTGGCGACGTCCGAAAATTTGTCCTGGATGAACTGCTCCGGGGAGGTATCGCCGCCGTCGACCAGGCCTTGCGAAAGCGCCAGAAATACCTGGTTATAAGGCAGTGGCGTCGGGTTTGCGCCCAGCGCTTTATAGCCCGCGATATAGCCGCGACTCTGCATCACTCGCACTTTCATATCCTTCATGTCTTCAAGCGAGCCGACCGGCTTTTTCGCCGTGAACAGATTGCGTTCGCCCACCGAAAGCCACGTCAGGCCGATCATGTTGACCGCCGGCATCATGTCGAGGAACTTGCGGCCGACCGGTCCTTGCAGAACCCGGTTGGCGTCGTCGATGCTGCTAAAGAGATAAGGCGTGTCGAAAATCTGCCACTGCTTGATCGTGTTTCCGATCGGCGCCTGTGCGGAAATCATGAGCTCCTGGGTGCCGGTGCGTAGCGCCTGCGCCATCTGAACTTCGCCGCCGAGCTGTGACTGCGGAAAGATCTCGATCTTGACCTTGCCGTGGGTTCGCTGCGCGACCTCCTTCGCGAACACCTGGGCAGTCAGCTGATAGTGGTTGTCCGGCGCGAGGGTGTGGCCCAGCTTCATGACGATAGGCTCGTCGGCACGGGCAACGCTTGCGGCAACGACGCCTGCTGCGAGCAGCGTACCCACCATCACGGCGCGTCCTGCGCGGCGCGCGCTAAAGAATGATTTCATCTCGTCTCCTTCCATACTGGAATGTAATTTCCGCGCTGCATCAGGTCGATCCGTCTGCAGGCGCTTCAAGTATTCGCGAGTGCACGCAACGGGCGTTAGGACCGGTCGCCCGATTTCTTGTACTTTTTTACGGCCTCTTCGATAGCAAGCGTCTGCCGCCCTGTGTGGCGATCTATCCGGCGCACACGGTGGAAACCCTTGGCGATACTGACTCGTGGGAGACCGGCGGCTATCCGCGGGCTCCTTGCGGATCGATGAAGACTGAAATCACCGCGTGCGTGCAGTCAAAAAAGTCCAAGCATTCGCCCAAACCGTCCTAACGGTCAGCAACCCGCACTGATTAAATTTGAGTCACGCCCGCCGGCGCCCATCAACATGGAACAGGCCGGCTCCTCAACTGACTCTCACTTTCAGAACCACCATGGCCAAACGCCCGCACATGGATTGTTACGCGGTCGGCGACACTGCCGATTTCGCCAAGACCGTAACTGAATTCGACATCTACGGCTTCGCCGGAATCGTCGGCGATTTCTATGCCGTGCATCTGAACGAGGAATTCGCCAAAACCACGCGCTTCGAGAAGCGCATCGCGCAAGGATGTCTCTCGGTCGGCTTCCTATCGACTGTGATGGGCTATATGGCGCAAAAGGCACCGAACCCCGGTGCGGTTTCTTACCGCTACGACATCACGTTCAACGCGCCGGTATTCATCGGTGACACGGTCACTGCCCGGCTCACGTTGCGCGAGAAGAACGACGATCGCAACCTGTGCGTGTTCAAAGCAGAGGTCACGCGCCAGGACGGCACGGTGGTCGCATCGGGCGATACCTATCTGAAGGTGCTTTAACACAGAGCCTGCCTTTAACTCCTCTCCCGCTTTTCAAAGAGTCGAACATGCCGCATTGGTTAAACGAACAACACACCGCGATACGTGACGCCGTGCGCCGTTTCGCGGAAAACGAAATCGCTCCTGTCTCGGAAGATCTTTGGGAAGCGGAAGCCTTTCCCTACGAAATCTGGACGCGTGCTGGCAAGCTCGGCTTCGCAGGCCTGCCCTATCCGGAGAGTTGGGGTGGCGGCGGTGGCGAATGGCTTTCCTATGTGATCGTGCTGGAAGAACTCGCACGGGTAGATTGCGCAATCGCCAACTCGCTCATGGCCAATTCGACGGTCGCGAGCCTGCTATCCAACTATGGCACCGATGAGCAAAAGGACCGCTATTTGCGCCCTATTCTCGACGGCCGCAAGGTCGGCGCGATCGGATTATCGGAGCCCAACGCGGGCTCCGACGCGGCCAACATCGCGACGCGTGCGACGCTGGAAGGCGACCGATGGGTCATCGATGGATCAAAGACCTTCATCAGCAACTCTGGCACGGAAGTGACCGGACCGGTCGTCATCGCCGCGGTAACGGGCACGCGCCCTGACGGCCGCAAGGAAATTTCCAATTTCATCGTGCCCAACGGCACCCCCGGTTTCGGCTACGGGCGCAAGCTGCGCAAGATCGGCTGGCGCGCATCGAGCACCTACGAGTTGTACTTCGAGCGCTGTGCGATCCCGGCCGCCAACCTGCTCGGCGAACGCGGCGCGGGCTTGCGACAGACGCTCGCCCAGATCAGCACGGGCCGAATCCTGATCGGCGCGCTCGCGCTAGGCATCCTGCAGGGTTCATTGGATCGGTCGATCGCGTACATGAAGGAGCGGCGCGCATTCGGCAAGCCGATTGCCGAGTTCCAGGCGCTGCAGTTCAAGATCGCTGACATGGCGGCCCACGCGCACGCCGCGCGGTTGATGCTCTACGATGCCGCCGCGCTGAAAGATGCGGGCGTTCGCTTCGATCAGCAGGCGTCGATGGCCAAGCTCTTCGCCACCGAGCGCGCGATGGAGGCGGCTCATCAGGCGCTGCAGATACATGGCGGGTACGGCGTGATGAGCGAGTACCCGGTGTCGCGCGCATTCGGCGACGCCAAGGTATTGGAGATCGTCGAGGGCACCTCGGAGATTCAAAGAATGATCATTTCGCGAAACCTGCTTGCCTGAGCCCTCAGTCAAACAGATACGGACACGCGCTCAGGAGACAAGTCATGCTGGAAGGCATCAAGGTGCTAAGTTTTACTCACTTCTTGCAGGGCCCCGCTGCCGTGCAGATGTTGGCCGACGTCGGCGCCGACGTGATAAAGATCGAACCGCCGGGCGGCGCGTTCGAGCGCAGTTGGACCGGCTTCGATGCGTATGTCGAAGGGGTGAGCATGTTCTTCCTGCTCGGCAATCGCAACCAGCGCAGCATTTCGCTGGATCTGCGCGACGAGCGCGCGAGAGAGATCGTCTGGCGGCTAATCAAGGAAGCCGATGTTCTGATCGAAAACTACCGCCCAGGCGTCCTGCAGCGCATGGGCTTCGGTTACGACGATGTACGCGAGATCAATCCGCGGCTCGTGTACTGTTCGTGCACCGGCTACGGGCCATCGGGGCCATATCTCAAGCGCCCGGGGCAGGACCTGCTGTTGCAGGCCATAAGCGGCATGACGATGCTCTCCGGCGAAGCCGATTCCCCGCCCACGCCAGTCGGATCCGCGATCGTCGACCAGCATGCGGCGGCGTTGGCGGCCTTCGGCGTGGTCGTCGCCTTGCAGGCGCGGGAACGTACCGGCAAAGGCACGCTGGTCGAAAGCAATCTGCTCAACGCGGCGCTCGATCTTCAGATCGAGCCGTTCACCTACTACCTGAACAAGGGGCCACTCTGGCCGCGCACAAACCCGCCGACCGGCAGCCGGTTCCATCCGGCACCCTACGGCATTTACCGGACTCTCGACGGCTGGATCGCGATTTCGCTGACGCCCACTGAGAAGCTCGCGGCGGCCTTGTCTGAACCCATGCTCGCCGGGTTTTCGCACCCGAAGGACAACGTGCGCCGCCGCGACGAATTAAACCGCATCGTATACGACGCGCTGACGACGCGTACGACGGCCGACTGGATGACGACCTTCGACGCGCACGACATCTGGTACGCGCCCGTGAACGACTACGATCAGGTCGAGGTCGATCCGCAAGTGGCGCACAACGGCATCATCATGGCGGTCGACCATCCGCAGGCCGGGCCGATCCGTTTGCTCGCGCATCCGGTCCGGTACGACGGCGCGGCACCGCCGCTCGTCCGTCAGCCGCCCCGGCAAGGCGAACACACCCGCGAGGTGCTCGCCGAACTGGGCTACGCGCCGGAAGAAATCGATACGCTGGTCGAAGCCGGCGCGGCGCTGACCGGGCGGAGAACCGCATGAACATTCTTCCGACTCAGCGCCACGAGATGCTGCGCTTTGACGACATCCGGATTGGCCGCTGTCAGACACTCGTGCACACCATCGCGGAAAGTGACGTGAACGCTTTCGGCCATCTGTCGGGCGACCTGAATCCCTTGCATATGGATCAGCACTTCGCGGCACGCTCGCCGTTCGGCCAGCGCGTGGCGCACGGCCTGCTAACCGCCGCATTGGTGTCGACGACACATACCGGTTTGACCGGTCCCGGCTTCGTCTACGTCGGGCAGGAGTTGCGCTTTCTCGGACCCGTCTTCATCGACGATACGATCAGAATCCATGTGACGGTAGTCGAGAAGAAACCCGCCAAGCGCATCCTCGTGATGGACACGATGGTCCGCAATCAGGACGGCAAACCCGTGCTGAGCGGACTGTCGGCGCTAAAGGAATTGCGTTTCGAATGAGTGACAGATGAGCTGACACATGAACTCACAATCCGCACGCGAGGGAACTGACAATCCGCACGCGAGGTCGACCGGTGCGGGTTTTCGACAACAGCCGTCACGCCGCTTTGCTAATTACAATTACACTACGTTCGATGCCGAACCGGCGAAGGAGAAACCGCACGCTTGATTTAGCCAGGGAGTGAACTGGCTAGGCGAGCCAGATAAGTGAGCTGGATGCAGGAGACAAATCAAATGCTTAGCGGTTGTGGTTGCCAGTTGCCGGTCTTCAAGATCGCGCACTATGAGTACGGGTCGCGAATCAAGTCGATCGATTTTCATCTCGCGCCCCTCGAGGATATGAAATCGACGTTGCCGTATCCGCATCGACACGAGTTTTATCACATCGTCTGGGTCGTGGCGGGCAGCGGCCACCACATCATCGACTCGATTCGCTACGAGGTGCGGCCCAATACGCTGTTTTTCATGGCCCCCGGCCAGATCCATGATTTCGCCTTGTCCGACGACGCTGTCGGGCACGCGATCAGTTTCTCGTCCGAATTTTTCGCGTTCAAGGTGCAGAACCGCCATTCGCAGACCGAGATTCCCGTCTACGATTTCGAGCGAATTCCGAACACGGTGTATATGAGCGACACACAAGCTCAGGACCTTCATCGCGTGCTGGATGGAATCAATGCGGAATATCAGGGCGAAGAGGCAGGTTACGAGGACGTGATCTGGTCATACCTGCGCGTTCTGTTAATCAAGTCCGCGCGCCTGGGCGGCGACGCCGTCGCCGACGTCAATTCGTCGCGTAGCGTGCTGCTGTCGCGACGCTTCAAAAGCCTGCTGGAAAAAAATTTCGCCACGGTCCACGACGTCGCTCACTACGCATGCCTGCTGAACGTCACAGAACGCGCGCTGAACGATGCAACGCGTCAGGCGCTCGGCAGTACGGCGGCCAAGCTGATTCGCGAACGCGTGATGCTGGAGGCGAAGCGTCTGCTGCTGCATTCGGAGGTCAATGTGGCGGAGATCGCAACACAGCTCGCCTTCGACGACCCGGCCTACTTCAGCCGATGTTTTCGCAAGCACACGGGCCGCTCGCCAATCGATTTCCGCCGCAGCCTGGAGAAACTGAGCATTTGAAGCAGCGGAACCACAGGCGTCCGGGGTGTGTGCAGGAAAGTCCAATATAAGCCGCACTTCGTCCTAACTGCCAGAACCGCCGCGCTCCTAGAATTTGCGTGTCCCCGTCACTCGGGAAACGTGAAAGTAATCAGGAGACAAACGCGTGAATGCTTCGTACCAGGATCAAGGGTTGTCCTCTGAGCGGTCCGCCCTCTTCACCACTATCCTCGATCGCATGGCGGCCAAAGTTGCCGAGGACGAGCCGACGCTGGGTGTCGAATTCCCTCAGATCACGGCGCCCGATGGAAAGTGGGTCCTGCTTCCGGCGTCGCTGTCGGCAGGCTACAGCGGTTCGGCGTGGAGCCATGGAAACTGGTTTTGCGGGTTCTGGGTCGGACTTTTGCTGACGTCGTATTTGCACACCGGCAAGGACAAATACCTCTCGTGGGCCCGCGAGCGCATGCGTCTCGTCGCGCAGCGCGCGCAGGACCCCAACACGCACGACATCGGCTTTATCTTCGACAGCAGTGCCGTCCCCGGTTATGAAATCACCCGCGACCCGTGGTACGCGCAAATCGCGATGGAAGCCGCCGACAAACTACGCGCCCGTCTTGTCACCACGCGCAGCGGCGCCTATCTCGCTTCCTGGGGCCCGCTCGACGATCCACGCGGACGCAGCGCCTCGGCTATCGACACGATGGCTAACCTGTCGTTGCTTTATTGGGCGGCGAACCATTCCGGCGACGGCAGTTATCGCCTCGCCGCCGAAGCACACGCCCTCATGACCGCCAACGCGTTTATCCGCCCCGATGATTCGACTTATCACGCGGTCGAGTACGACGTGACAACGGGTGTGCGCCAGCGCGGCTACACGTTTCAAGGCGCATTCGACGAATCGGCGTGGAGCCGGGGCCAGGCGTGGGCCGTCTATGGCTACGTGAACACCGCGCGAGAAACCGGCAAGCGTCACTGGCTGGATCTTGCAGGGCGTCTGGCGGCGTACTATCTGCGCCGGCTCGATGGCCGTCCGGTGCCACCGTGGGATTTCGACGCCGCTGGCGCCGACGCGCAAACCAAAGACACCGCCGCAGCAGCGGTGATGGCGTCAGCGCTGATCGAGATGGGTCGTCTGCATCCCGACCCTGCTGACGCGGCTCGCTGGCGCGAACACGGAGTCGCGATGCTCGAAGCGCTATGTCGTGACGAGTTTGCCCACGAACCCGCGCAGCGCGGACTCCTGAAGAATTCCTGCTATTCGAAGCCGCACAATGAAGGCGTCGATGGTGCGACGATGTTCGGCGATTTCTTCTTCGCTGAAGCACTGAGTCGCGTGATGCTGCCCGGCAAGCTTCGGCCAACCGATACGCAACGCGTATCGCTCGCCTGAAGCGCGCCTCCCTTCCGGTTCCCAACTCTCGCCAGGCAACGCCACCATGATATCGAACGATCTTCCGCATTTCGTACCTACTGACCTAGCCGAAGCCCTGCTGGTCGGACGCATCTGGCGAAACGCGCCGATCGACGGGCCGTCAGTCGTCGTTGTTCGCGCCGGTCAGGTCTTCGACATCACGGCGTCGGCACCGACGACCTCCGACCTGTTCGAGCGCGTGGACCTGTTGGAGTTTGCGCGTCACGTCGAGGGCGAAGCGCTCGGCCCCGTCGAGAACATCGGCCCGGCATTGCTCGCGCCATGCGATCTTCAGGCCATCAAGGCATGCGGCGTGACTTTTGCCGTGAGCCTGCTCGAACGGGTCATTGAAGAACAGGCTGCGGGCGACGCGACGCAAGCCGACACGGTGCGCGCGACGATCGCGCAACTGATCGGCACTGATCTCTCCAGGATTCGCCCCGGCACGCCGGCCGCCGACAGTCTGAAGCGGGAACTGGAACGGCGCGGCGCATGGTCGCAATATATGGAGGTCGGCATTGGGCCTGACGTAGAGGTGTTCACCAAGTCTCAACCGATGTCCGCAGTCGGTTACGGCGCGGACGTTGGGCTACACCCGGCCTCCCGCTGGAACAATCCCGAGCCCGAAATTGTGCTGGCGGTCAACAGCCGCGGAACGATCGTCGGTGCAACCCTCGGCAACGATGTTAATCTCCGCGACATCGAAGGCCGCAGTGCGTTGCTGCTCGGTAAGGCGAAAGACAACAACGGCTCATGCGCGATCGGTCCATTCATCCGGTTGTTCGATGAACGCTTCACGATGGACTCGGTGCGGGCGGCCAGCGTGTCACTCAGGATAGAGGGCGCGGACGACGGATTTATTCTCGAAGGCGTGAGCCACATGCGCGAGATCAGCCGTGACCCAGAGGAACTTGTCGCTCAGACTGCCGGGCCGCATCACCAGTATCCAGACGGCTTCATGCTGTTCCTCGGCACGATGTTCTCTCCAATTGAAGACCGGCATGCTCCGGGCAGCGGCTTCACGCATCATCTCGGGGACAAAGTGACGATTGCAACGCCGGCGCTCGGCAAACTTGTCAACACCGTGCAGTCGTCAACCGAGATCGCGCCCTGGCGATTCGGCGTGCGCGCTCTTTACGAGGCCCTTGCAAAGCGGCGGGCGCTTACCTGCGCGGTGGGGCAAGTAAGCGATACGTAAATCGGCGCTGCACATGATAAAAAACTTCCGCGAGACCGTCGACCGCCGGTCGCCGGCTCGGCGAGCCTCGCACGTTGTCCCGCGACGCCGGCGAGCCCGCTGCTCAACGACCGTGACGGTCTATCTCCAACGCCCGTCGATCACCGACCGAGGGGCCTCTCCGCGCTCCTGCGCGAGCGACGGATAGTCGGTGTACCCGCGCTCGCCGCCTCCATAGAACGTGGACGGATCCGGCGAATTGAGCGAAGCGTGCGACCGCAAGCGTTCCGGCAGGTCGGGATTGGCGATGAACAGGCGTCCGAACGCGATCAAATCCGCCTTGCCGTCCTCGATCCATCTTTCCGCACTGCTGCCGTCGAACCCGCCCGCGACCATCAGCACACCGCGATAGGTGCGTCGTATCATCTCGCTCATGCGTTTCGCGCGTTCCGTGAAAGCGGCATCCTCACCGGTCGCCGCCAGCGCGGGATTGACGATGTGCAAGTAAGCGAGCCCGTATCGATTGAGCTTCTCGAGGACGTAAGAGAAGGTCGCCTCGGGATCGTCGTCATGCATGTCGTTGAAAGTGCCGAGAGGAGAAAGCCGTACGCCGACCTTTTCCGGCCCCCACACGTCGCAAACCGTTTCGATCACCTCGAACAGCAGCCTGGCCCGGCGCTCGCTCGACCCGCCGTATTCGTCCTCGCGTCGGTTTGTCCCGGACAGCAGAAACTGGTCGAGCAGATACCCGTTCGCTCCGTGCACTTCAACACCGTCCATACCGGCAGCCTTTGCGTTGCGCGCACCCCTGAAATACTGTCGCACGAGATACGGCATCTCTTCGACCTGCAGCGCGCGGGGCGTAATGCAGGGTGCAACGACACCTTCGCCGCGCTCGTTCTCGACGAACGCCTCCGCTTTCGGCTGGACCACAGACGGCGCTACGGGCAGCATTTCGTCCGGCTGCAACGAGGGGTGCGATATGCGTCCGACGTGCCAGAGCTGCATGAACATCAACCCGCCCGCCTCGTGCACAGCGTTCGCGACGAGCCGCCAGCCTTCGACCTGCTCGCGACTATGAATCCCTGGCGTCCACGCATAGCCCTGCCCTTGCATCGACACCTGCGTCGCCTCACTGATGATGAGCGCGGCCGATGCGCGCTGCGTGTAATAGCAGGCGTTGAGCTGAGACGGTATGTTGCCTGGCCGGCTCGCGCGCGAACGCGTCAGCGGCGCCATCACGACACGATGACGCAGGTTGTACGGTCCCACCTTGACGGGTTCGAAGAGCTTGCCAAGCGGGATTTGCTCGTCGCGCTGCCCGGCTTCCGCCGGCGCGATTTCTGTATCCGGCATAAATTCGCTCCTTACGTTTCTTGACTCGGCCCCGAAAAGTGCTGCCATTGACGCTTCGAAGCGTCTGTGCGGATCACGTCGACATGATTCCGCTCTCAGGCCAGTCTAGCCATGGCCCACGCGCGCTTCTTTCCGGTTTCTGCTCAGAAGTGTCGCGATCCTGCCGTTCCCCATGTCTTCCAGTACCGCACAATCCGCCGAATGCCAGCAGCGGACTCAGACAGCGGCACGGGCACGGAGGGCTCGTTCATAGCCAAGCCACTGCGACCAACGACCCGGCTCTCCACTGACCAAGACCTCTGCGGCGCGGCGCGCAACGTCAACGAAGCGCGGCCAACGCGTCGTCGATCGATTCACTGCCACCGGCAAACCCGAAGATCGTGTTAACGACGCCCACCTTGAGCGCTTCGAGCACGACGTCGGCAACATCCGCGCGCGCCACGGGGGCACGAGCCGACTGCGCGTCGATCACGACCTCAATCGTCCCGGTACCCGGCTCCATGGTCAGCGTGCCGGGACGCAGCACGAGATAATCGAGCCCACTGCCGATCAGATAATCGTCGGATGCGCGCTTCATCTGCGCGTAATGCCGAAGCGCATCCGGCGCGCGTTCAGGGGCGTATGCCAGCAAGGTGCTGATAACGATGAAGCGGTCCGCGCCATGTTGCTTCGCATAATCCACCGCTTTGATGATCGCGTCCCGATCGATCTGAGCCTCCTGTGCGGCGCCCTCGGTTTCAGCGGATCCGGCTGTGAAAATAACTGTACGAGCACCTGCGAGCGCCGCGCCGAAGTCCTGCGTCAGGTCGACCATCGCAACGGTCGCGCCGAGGCCTTCGAAATGGGCCCGCTGCGCCTCGTCGCGCAGCAACGCGCGGAACGAAATGCCCGCACGGTGCAATTTCTCTGCCACCAGGCGACCGGTGCGGCCGGTGGCGCCAATCAATGCAATGCTCATCGTGTCTCTCCTCGGGAAAGCGTCAGCACAGCGAAAGCTTCGGGCATTCAGCTGACATGTCTTCCAGGAGCCGTGTTATCGCTTAAGATTGGTGGCGGTTGTGAGTCCATCCAACCCACGCGCGCCGCTACATTCGCCGCGATGCACTCTTCCATGCGACCGGACGGTTCCCATGAAGGAAGTCTAGTGCTCTCGGCCGGCCTGTGCGCAATATCTTCTCGCGGCTTGAGCGCCACGCATGACCGCCGTAACAGCTTGAATCGCTACTCTCTGCTCTGGCAAGCGCTTGTTGCCACTCAATAACGCCTCTCAGCAGATTCTCCAACGCTGGAGCCATGTCCGCGCCGGAGAGCGATTTCGGCAAGTTGACAACGCCTTATGATCGAATTGCGTGCTATACGCTGCGCGCTTGTACGTGCACGCAGCGTGATGGCCATCGTAATCGCCTGATCTCTCACACAACTACGCGAACCGAAATGCCTTCAAAGCTATTCAGGCCTGGGCGTAAGCGCAGGATATTTGCTGCGGATCGCGCTGAAGATTTCCTGCATCTGCGTTCGCAAGTCGACTGACATGCCCGTCTGCGCATCGACCACCATGAAGATTTGGCGCTTGATGAAGTGACGCCACGCAACCGGCAGGCTCGCGAGAAAAGTCGTCATCTCATCATATCGATCGCGTGTCCAGCGTTG
Organism: Paraburkholderia sp. BL27I4N3; assembly: GCF_003386115.1. Classification (NCBI taxonomy): domain Bacteria; kingdom Pseudomonadati; phylum Pseudomonadota; class Betaproteobacteria; order Burkholderiales; family Burkholderiaceae; genus Paraburkholderia; species Paraburkholderia sp. BL27I4N3. The sequence continues at coordinate 5,320,121 of NZ_QREJ01000001.1, forward strand.
TTCGAACGCAGAGCGCGTCGGACCATAGTCGAAATGCTCATGCCCGCCAGCCACCCCACGCCTCTTCTCGCGATGCGTCGCGGTCAGGTCCTGATCGATACACATGTGCAGTCCTGTCCCCTTCACCGCCACGCCATAGTCTTCGAGCGCGCGCTCAGGTGAAAGGAAGCCGCTGCGAACGTCCGACAGAACGCGTTGCGCATCGCGCAGCATCGGATCGCCGTAGCCGCCTGCCCCCGGACCAATGACGCGGATAACGTCGCCCGGATCGCACCGGACGACGTCCGTGTTGCCCAGTTCCATGGCATCGGAAGTATCCGGGTTCTTCTGGAAGGTGGACAGCGCACCCGCACGGCCTCCCTTCACGCCCCATGACGAAAACACTGAACGGTTACGGTTACGCGCCGTCACGATCGTGTTGGGCGTCGACGCGCGGAACTCCATCACCGTGGACATGCCGCCTCGATACTGCCCGGCGCCAGCCGTGTCTGGCCACAAACCGTAACGCAGGAAAAAGATCGGCACTTCAGCTTCGCTGATTTCGATCGGCGTGTTCTTAAGAAACGCCGACGCGCCACCGCAACCCTCCACGCCATCCGAGATAGGGGTCGCTCCACCGCCGCCGCCCACTGGCCCAATGGACGCCATGACGGGCCGATTGGCGTGATCGACGGTCTTCACATTCATGATCGCGTTGCCACCGGGCGCCGTCACGGGAATCCTGTCGGGAAGCGCCAGCGAGAATGCGCCAAACGTGACGATCTGCGTCATCATGCATGTCAGCGAGCGCATACCCACGGCAGCAGGCGCTTCGCAGTTGACGACCGTGCCTGACGGAAGAATCGCCCTTGCCGCACGCAGGGTTCCGGCGTTCATCCAGATGCGCGGGTCCAGCGTATAGAGCACGTAGGTCAGGCCGACCAGCGGCAAAGGATGGTGTTCGCGCCCGCCCGTCGGCATGTTCAGCGACGACGCGAGTTGCGGATCGCTGCCGGTATAGTCCAACTCGACCTCGTCGCCCTTCACGCGCAGCGTAAGCGCGATACGGCATGGCACGCCGCCGTCGCCGTCTTCGTCAGCGTAGTCGGCAAAGAAATATTCGCCGTCGGGAATGGTGCGGATGACATTTCGCGCCTGCTGTTCGGCATGGTCGAGAATCGCCCGTGCACCTTCCTTGAAATCTTCCCGGCCAAAGCGCGCGATGATTTCCTTGACCTTGCGCTCGCCGATATTGACCGACGCAATCTGCGCGTTGAAGTCGCCCCAGTTCTGATCCGGCGCACGCACGTTCAGGCGCATCATCGCCGCCATCTCCTCGTTCAGAACGCCTCGCCGGTAGATCTTCACGGGCGGTATGCGAATCCCTTCCTGCACGATATCGGTGAGCGACCGGGAGAGCGAAGCCGGCACCGCGCCGCCTACGTCCGTATTGTGAATATGGCCCGCGACAAAGCACACAAGGACACCGTCGTCGAATACCGGTTTCCAGATATGGATGTCGGGAGAATGCGTGGCGACATGGCCGCTATACGAGTCGTTCGTGATACAGACGTCGCCGTCTTCGTAGTCATCGAACATCTCGATGACCGGAGCATAGTCGATCCCGCTGTACCACGGTGCGCCGAAACTGCGCGGATTGGCGAATGCCATGCCCGACTCGGTCAGGATCGTGCATGAGAAATCTTCGGTTTCCTTCACGAACGTCGAGTATGCCGTTCGGAGCAAGGTATAAGCCATCGCGTCCGCTGCGGCGGCGCAGTAGTTGGCAAGAACTTGCAGGTTACGACGGTCAATCGCCATGACGTATGGCTCCTTGAGGGTTTATCGTTGTGCGTGCCCGCGAGCAGCACGGGCGCGACGCAGGCGGGCCATCAATGCATGCTGATCACGAGATTGCCGAATGTATCGACTGTCACGCTCATTGCGGGCAGCACGCATGTCGTGCAATCGTCCTGAGCGACGATCGCCGGACCATCGAAGCATTGTCCCGCAAGCAAATGCGCACGCTGATATAGCGCTACGTTGCGCACTTTGCCGTCGACGTATGCGTCGACGAACGCAGCGGGCACCGGAGCGGCCGTACTGTGTGCGATGCGCGCGAGCGCCGGCTTCGGCGTCTTGCCGGTAATCAGCAGACGCAGGCTGATCATTTGCAGCGGCGCAAGGGAATCGCTGTGGCCGAACAAACGCTGATGCTGCGCGTGAAAGGCAGCGGTGATCGCGTCCAGATCGCCATGAGCGACCCAGTCCGGATCGAGCGGCACTTCGATTTCGAAGGACTGTCCGCGATACCGCATCTCGGTCGTGTACGAGAGCGTGCTTTCACCTTCGAACTGCTGGTCCCGATAGAGCCAATGCTCGGCGCGCAATTTCAGCGCGTCAAACGATTCCTGCAGCAACGCGATCGAATCCTCATCCAGATCGATATACAACGTCTTGATGAAATCGTTCTTCAGATCGGCTATCAACCCACCCAATGCGCTCAATACACCCGGTGTCGGCGGAACGATCACGCCTTTGATATTCAGTTCGCGTGCGAGAAAGCACGCCATCATCGGGCCTGCACCGCCGAATGCGAGCAGATAGAATTCGCGCGGGTCAATGCCGAAGCGCGACATCAATCCGCTGGTATCGGCGAACATGCCCGATACAGCAATCGTAATGATGCTCTCGGCGGTTTCGAACAAACTCAGATTCAGCGCGTCTGCGAGCGGCGCCAATGCGGTTTGCGCCTTCTTCACGTCGATGTTCACGGCGCTGTAACCCAGCTTGCTGTGGCCGATCAAACCGCAGGCGGCGAACGCGTCGGTCACCGCCGGCCGAAGCCCGCCCTTGTCGAAGCATGCCGGCCCCGGACTCGATCCCGCGCTTTCGGGGCCCACCTGCAGCACGCCGAGGTCATCGACCCACGCAATCGACCCGCCGCCCTGGCCGATCGACGTGACGGACACAGAAGGGATGAAGATCGGGAACTCACCGATCAACTCACCTGCACCATATTCCGCCGCGCCATCCACAATGACGGCCACGTCGGCGCTCGTGCCGCCGATGTCGAGGCTCAGTATCCTGGGCAGTCCCATCATGCGCGCCAGATAGCCGGCGCCGATCACCCCGGACGCGGTACCCGACAAGATCATCTGCACGCATTCTTCCTTCGCCTGGCGCGCACTCATCACGCCTCCGTTCGATTTCGTGATGCGCGGCGGCACGGGAACGCCGACTCCGTTTAGTGCTTCCTCGAAAGCCGTGAGATAGCGGGCCACTTTCGGCTGCACATAGCCGCTGATCACCCCGGTCACGGTGCGCTCATATTCGCGGATGATGGGCCACACGTCGCTTGAACAGAACACCGGAAAAGAAGGCGCGATATCGGCGATCGCCGCTTTTGCAGCCCGCTCGTTCTCCGGATTGCGATAGGAATGCAGAAAGGAGATCACGATGGCCTCGCAACCCTGCTCCTGTGCCTGCTCGAAGGCTCGCTTGACGGCTGTGGCATCGACCTTCGTGAGAACCTTGCCGGCGGCGTCGGTACGCTCGTCGATTCCAAATACCGAATACCGAGGAACCAGCGGGACCGGCCGGCGCGCATACAGATTGTGAAAGCGCGGCATCTTGAGACGGCCCAACTCCAGCACGTCCTCGAAATGCAGGGTGGTGAGAAGCGCCAGTTTGGCGCCCTTGCGCTGGATGACGGTATTGACGCCGACGGTCGTCCCATGCGTGAAGTAGCTGACGTCTGCAGCGGCAATGCCATCGCGCTCGGCGAATACGGCCATACCGGTCCTGATCTCCGCGCCCGGTTCATCGGGACGTGACAACACCTTCAACGTTCGAATCGTGTTGTCCTTTTCGTCCAGCACCGCGAAGTCCGTGAACGAACCGCCAATATCAACTCCAACCCTGTAGGCCATGTTAGCTACCCTGAATAGAATGCTTTCCCGCTGCTCGTATGACGCTCGATGCGCTCACTCGGCGGCCTTCGTCATGAGGAGATCGGTATATCCGACACGCTTGAAGCCGACCTTTTCGTAGAGCGTATGAGCATCCCGGGTCGACAGCATCCATCGGCGCACGGGTATCAGGTCGGGATGCTCGCCAATCGTCTGCATGAGCCAGAGGCCCAGACCCCGCCCACGATATGCACTTGCCACGATCACGTCACGTACGTAAGCAAACGCGACGCCGTCCGTGACGACCCGTGCAAAGCCGATCTGCCGCGAGCCGTCATACAGCCCAAACGCCACGGATCCGGCTATTGCTCGCCGCAAAGCGCCGGCCGTCGATTCTTGCGCCCAGTAACTTTCCTCGATCAGCAAACGCTGGGTAGCCGGCACATCGATACGCTGCCGGTCGGTATCCACTTCGAAGCCATCGCGCGACCAGCGCGCCGACCCGGCTTCGAAAGGCAAAAGCTGAAATGTGGGACTTGACGGTGTCATGACGAGACCTGGTGGATCGCCCTGCCGATCGGCTTTTCGGTTGCGACAATAACGTAGGCAGATCCCCACTTTTCAGGGATCAAAGTCGTGCCTCGATCATCCGTGACCAAGAATAGCCTTCGTTTCGAGGTACTCTTCGAATCCTTGAACACCATACTCACGTCCGTTACCGGATTGCTTATAGCCACCGAACGGCGCGTGCGGATCCCATGCCGGATGGTTGATATGAACCTGTCCCGCGCGAATGCGAAATGCCACCGTGCGCCCGGCGTCGATATCCTGAGTCTGCACATGGGCACCCAGTCCATAAGGTGTGCTGTTCGCTATCTCGACTGCCTGGTCGATCGTGTCGTAGGGAATGATGCAAAGAACCGGACCGAAGATTTCTTCCTGCGCGATCCGCATCTGAGGTAGTACCTCGGAGAAAATCGTCGGGCGGGCGAAGAAGCCTTTGCTGAAACCTTCCACTCGCCCGGGCCCTCCGCAAATCAATTTCGCTCCGCTCTCCACGCCCGCGAGAATCATGGTCTGTACGCGGTTGAACTGGGCCTCGTTGGCGATGGGCCCTAACACCGTCGCGTCGGATTGGGGATCGCCCACGACAATTGCCTCGGCAGTCGCCACGGCCAAAGCTTCGACATCCGCAAGTCTGTCGCGGGGCACGATCATCCGCGTGGGTGCGCTACATGATTGTCCGACGTTGCGAAATGCGGACATCACGCCGAGCGGTACGGCCTTTGCGAAATCGGCATCAGGAAGCATGACGTTCGGGGACTTGCCACCCAGTTCCTGGGCGACACGCTTGACCGTCGGCGCTGCCGCCTGGGCAACCAGCACGCCGGCGCGGTTCGATCCGGTGATCGAGATCATGTCGACGTCCACGTGCTCCGCGAGTGCCGCGCCCACTTTCGGACCAGTGCCGTTAATCAGATTGAACACGCCGGGAGGAACGCCGGCGTCGTGGACCAGTTGTGCGAAGAGCTGCGCGCTGAGCGGCGACAACTCGCTCGGTTTGAGGACCACCGTACACCCGGCCGCGAGCGCCGAAGCCACCTTTGCGGTGATCTGGTAAAGCGGCCAGTTCCACGGCGTAATGAGCGCGCAAACGCCGATCGGCTCACGTGAAATTGCCGTGCCGTTATTGACGGACACGAAGCGATATTGCGAAACCACGTCGCGTGCGATCCGAACGTGCTCGGCCGCAAGCGGAACCTGCAGTGAACGCGCGAAAGAAATTGCAGCGCCCATTTCAAGCGATATTGCCTGGGCGAACATTTCCTTTCGTTCGAGAATCAGATCATGCATCCTGCCAAGAATGGCGACGCGCGTCGCTACAGGCGAGGACGACCAGCCATCGAACGCCGCGCGGGCAGCACTAACCGCACGATCGACGTCCTCGGAGGAACCCAATGCTATCTCGGCGACGGGTTCCTCCGTCGCGGGATTGATAACCTGCATGAATGTGGGCTTTGCGGGTGCAATCCAGCGGCCGTCGATATAGAAACGCTGGCATGCGACCGGATCGACGTTATAAGCGTTCGTTGAGAGAGAAGTCATCGCACACATCCAGGAAAGAGTAATAAGCGCCGGCAATCGGTTGAACGCGGCGCGCGGCGTTCATATGGGTAACGGCGAGCCCGCGTGCAAGCTATCAAAATGCGTGGCCGGCCTGAGGCGGACGCTTTTCAGGAAGGCACTCGGCGTCATGCGCAAATACGAAGGCACGTAGCAGATTCTGTGTAGAGCGCGGCGCGCAGGCGTCGGCGCCTGTGACCGTGCTATGCCGCCACCGCTGCGGACGTCGCCGTTGCCGCAAACCGTTCGATTGCAAATGCGTCGATCGGCGTGCTGGTTGCGCCGGTATCGATAAGCTCGGCCATGACGTCGCCGACGCCCGGGCCCAATTGAAAACCCGCGCCGCAGAAACCGAATGCATAGTAAAGACCATCCACCTTGTTGCTCGGCCCCATGATTGGGCGATCGTCCGGCATGTAGCCCTCCACGCCGCTCCACACGCGAATGATATGCAGCCGAGTCAGCGCTGGCGCCACGCGCGCCAGTTGACGGAACTGGATCAGCGGACTTTCCGGCAAGACTTTTGCGCGACGCTCGTCAAGGTAGGCGGGCCCACGCGCGCAGCCCCCGATCACAATGTTTCCGCGTTTGACCTGCCGGAAATAGACGACTTCTTCGAGCAACGGTGAGGTCACGCCGACCACCTCGCGCAGTCCATAAGGCATGGGTTCGGTCACCGCCATCTGAGGCGCTCGCACGGCAATCGGAACGGCTTCACCGAATTGTTCGCTCAGCTGATTTCCCCACGCGCCCGCTGTAATCAGCAGATTCGGCGCACAGAATTCACGGCCGTCGGTGCTTCGTGCGCGAAATGTATCGCCGTCTTTCTCGACGACGGCAATCTCCGTGTTCTCTTCGATACGCGCGCCCGCGCGTGCCGCAGCTCGACCGAACGCCGGCGCGGCAAGGCGCGGATTCGCGTGACCGTCCGTCACGGAGTGGGAAGCCGCACGCACTTCTTTGCCCAGAAATGGGAACTTGGCACGCATCTCGGCGCCGCGATACAGATCGAGCTTCAGTCCATAGTGACTGGCCTCACGCGCATAGATCTCGAGCGCGTCGTCCTGTTCCTGCCGGTAGCAGACACGCACGTGTCCCGACGGCAGAAACTCTGCATCATGACCGATTAGTTCCGGGAGTTTTCCCCAGATCTCGCGTGAGCGGTTAGCAAGAGGCAACTGCGGCAGAAAGCGCCCCTGACGGCGTACGTTGCCGAAATTCGTGCCGCTCGCCTGCTGGCCGATCAGGCCGCGCTCGAGCACGATGACAGAGCGTCCGCGCTGGCGCAGGAAAAAGGCCGCCGCCGCGCCCATGAAGCCACCACCGACAATGACCACATCCGCCTCGATCCGCTTCATTCTTCCTCCAGCGTCGTAAGCGCGGTATGCCCGGCCACGACCTGCGTTGCAGCCAAGGTATCGGAAACCGTTGAGATCGCAAACGGCTTCACGGGTGCCTGACCGCGCAAGCGGCCGACCTGTTCGAGTGGCACGCCTGATTCGCTGGCGATCACTTCAGCCGCGGCATGGCCGCAATAGCGCCCCTGGCAGCGGCCCATGCCGACACGGCTGAATGCCTTGGCACGATTCGCTTCGCGCGCGCTCTCGTCGCGAACCACTCGCCGCAATTCGCCTGCCGAGATGCCTTCGCACCGGCACACGATAGTGTCGTCGGAGAGCGCGGCCGCCTGCTGGGCCGGCCAGGGAAACGCGATGGCGAGCCCTGCGCGGAAACGGTCCATTTTCTCCCGCGTGCGAATCAGGGACGCGACCCGCGATGCATCGACAGCGCTGCCGAGGTCCTGCAACACGGCGAACGCTGCGAGCGCCCCCGCAGTTTCGGCGCCGTCCGCGCCGAGCACACGTGCACCATCGCCTGCCAGATACACGTTTTTAACCGAACTGCGCCCCATCTCGTCGAGTTGCGGTAGCCATTGGCGCGTCGATGCATCGAATGTAAAAGTACAGCCTGCGAGGTCCGCGAGCTGCGTTTCGGGCCGCAGGTGATAACCCAGCGCCACCGCGTCGCACGCGATGCGATGCTGCGCGCCACGTGCCGTGCGATAACTCACGCCATCCACACCCCGCTGGTCATCGCCGTGAATCTCCACCGGCACGATGCCCGTCTCGATCTTCACGCCCTGCTTCCTGAGCGACGAGACCAGCGCCGCGCCCTTGCGTAGTACATCGGGCCGCGCAAGCAGCTTCGGCAACGCGCGAAGACGCTTGCCGAATGACGAGGTGTCGAGCACCGCCGCGACCGTTGCACCCGCCTGCACATACTGGTTCGCGACGAGATACAGCAACGGCCCCGAACCCATGAACACCACGTTGCTGCCGATCGCGCACGCTTGCGCCTTGAGCGCGATCTGTGAGGCACCGAGACTATACGTACCGGCCCGTTGCCAGCCTTTCACCGGCATCAGCCGGTCGGTCGCGCCCGGACACAGCACCAGGGCGTCGAACGGATGCTGGCTCGCCACGCCCGCGTGCGTGGTGTGGAGTGTGCCGCCTGCGACATTCCATGCAAGGGTTTCAGATTGATAGTCGATGCTCGCGCGAAGGCGCTCGAAGCTCTCGTGCAAGTCGAGCGCACGCGGCGCCTCGGTGCCATATAGCTTGCTGTACGGGCGAGTGAACTGATCTGGCTGGCGCCGGTAGATCTGGCCGCCGTCGCGCCTGCTTTCGTCTATGACAAGCGGACGCAATCCGGCGGCGACCAGCGCCTGAGCGCAGCGAACCCCAGCCGGCCCCGCGCCGACAATGATCACGCGAGGTTCGGCCATTGCACCTCCGGCTGGCGAGTCACCATGTTCAGATCGGCACTGACCATGGTCGTGCAGGCGCGCATGCGTTCGCCATCCGTGGTCCATACCCAGCAGTCCTGACACGCACCCATCAGGCAGAAGCCGGCGCGTGTTTCCGGACCGAACTCCGAATGACGCACATGATCCGTGTTGCACAGCATGGCTACGAGAAGCGTATCGCCTTCAAAGCCTGCGACGGTTTCTCCGTCGATGCAAAACCGGACCGGAGTCCGCGCCGTTTCTGACAGCCGGACGAATTTGGACTTCATGCACATGACTCCCAACGCACGCCGCATGCGCGGCGCTGATCATGAAAGGATGCGACCGCACTGAGAGACATTTAATCACCTTAAAAACCCGGCGTTATGCCGTATTCGTGGGTGTGCTGCACAGATCTCACCGTTTTGCGGACACTCCGCAGCACACGATGCGGCGTCAGGACATCGCTCAATCTATGTCCGTGCGCCGGTCACGCTTCACCGCGCGGGCTTACGCGTTCCACCACACGTGTTCGGCAAACGAAAAGCCCATCATCGCACCCGTTGGAATCGACCCGAGTCCTTGCAGACGCTTGTCGTTCGCATCGAGAATACTGATGAACGCCGGAATACCGATGCTGCCCTGCGTCGCAACGATCTGCTGCATATCACCGTACATCTGCTTGCGTTTGGTCTCGTCCGTTTCCGATCGTGCAGCGACGAGCAACTGGTCGAACTTCGGATTGTTCCAGCCCGACTCGTTCCATGGCGCATCCGATTTAAAGAACTGCGTGAACAGGACGTCCGCGCTCGAACGCGGATTCACGCTGCCAAAGCCAAGCGGATGCTTCATCCAGTGATTCGACCAATAGCCATCGGCGGGCACGCGATTGATCGTCACGTTGACGCCGATCTTCGCGCCCGTCTGCTGCAGAAGTTCGGCCATCTCGATCGAGCCATTTGCGTCGGGCGTCGCGTAGATGGGGGGCAGCGCCGGGCCGATCGCATTCGCCTTCTTGAAGTAATACTTGGCCTTGTCCAGATCTACCTGCCGTTGCGGTACCGACGCATTGAAGTAGCGATGCCCCGGCGGAATCGGCTGGTCGTTGCCGATCACGGCATAGCCGCGAAATACGGCAGTACGGATCTGCTCGCGGTCGAACATGTATTTCATGCCCTCGACGAAGTCCGCATTGCCGGAGAGCGGATTGTCATGACGCATGATCAGATCGCTATAGAGCCCCGACTTCGTTTCGAGGACCGCATAGCCCGGCGTCGACGCGATTCGCTGGGTCGAACGAGGATCGACGGAATTGATCAGGTGCACGTCGCCGGCCAGCAAAGCGTTCACACGGGCGGCGTTATCGCCGATCCCGATGAGCTCGATCTGGTCCAGATAAGGCAGACCCGGTTTCCAGTAGTTCTCATTGCGCACGCCAATGGTGGTCACACCCGGCTTGAACGTTTTGACCTTGTACGGACCAGTACCGATTCCCGACGAGAAGTCAGTCGTACCGTTTTTGACGATGACGAACTGCGGCGTGGCGAGGATGACCGGGAGGTCGGCATTGGCCGACGCCAGGGTCAACGTCACTTCGTTTGGACCGCTTGCCTTGATATCGGTGAACTGATCGGCCAGCGTTTTCACCTTCGAGCCAATCGCAGGGTCCTTGTGGCGCATCAGCGAATACACGACATCCGCCGGTGTCAGCGCCTTGCCGTCATGAAAGGTCGCGCCCTTGCGAAGCTTGATGATCCAGACGCGACCGTCGGAAGTATCCACCGCCTCCGCAAGATTCATCTGCGGTGTCAAGCTTTGGTCCAGTTGCGTGAGTCCGCTGTAGAACATGAAGAAGCGAATGTAGTCAGACCCTGCGGAGCCCTTGGCCGGGTCCATGGTGTCCGCACTCGATCCGGCGTCGTACGCCACCCGGATCGCCCCGCCCTTCTTGGGCGCCGGCGCGGCGATCGCCGACTTCACACCGGCGAACAGTCCGCCGGCGCCAGTGGCAAGCATTCCGCCGGCGGCGAGAAGACGCATCATGTCGCGTCGGCTGATACGGCCATTCTTGATCTGGGCGTCGTTCATGCGAACTGCTCCTTACATAGAGAGATTGATGGTGCAATGACAGCTGAAGCTGGCGCGGCCTCGTGCGATGCCGTCTCTGTTGAAACTTGACGCCCGTCGCCTGGAACGGCTTCGCAACGGACTCGTGACGAACCAATTTAATCACCCCAAAAAATGGCCTTTATTGCAAACGCGGCATCCCAACCATTCAAATCGATCGTTCTTGGTGGGGTGCACAGCATGAATTGCGTGGCGATGCGGGGGCGGATGTTGTCTGTCGATGCGTCGCATCGACCTCAAACCTGGCGTTGCGAATCGACGCGCTTATTCTTGTGCGACAGCCTGGATCTCAATCTTCAGACCGAAGTGGAGCGCCGGAAGCGGCGCGGCGCACTCGAATCTGGAAATCGGCGAATTCGCAGCCACCGGTTTTGAATGGCCGCCGGGGCAAGCGGCATCACCGTGTCCACGCTGAAGGAAGCCGGGCAGTTTTTTGCGAGCGATCTAAGTGACATCGTCTACGCAATGAGTATGGCGCCAACCAGCGCCCTCACGGGGCGCTTGCGCTGCGGGGAAAAGGCTGCGGATTAAAAATTGTTGCCGACAGCGGCGCTTGCGCATCAGCCCACCGGACTTCCCGTAACCGTCGACGCCGTCCGGCGGATTGACGCTTACACTGCCGTCACGAGACGAGCGCGGCGACTCAAGTTAATTGTCAGGCTGGTCGCCTGCCCGGGGCGGGCCGCCTTGCTGTCGCTGCGCGTGCACCACGCGATCACGCTCCGCTTGCGCGGCGTTCGGTGCGTCGACCGGGTCATCACGCTGCCGCATCAGCCAGTAGACGCTCCCCAGCGCCACCAGCGCAAATGCAAGCGCCGCGATCTGGGCGGGCGCACTGGCCGGATCGAGAATGATGAATTTGCGGGCGATAGCCAGTAGCGCAACCAGAAGCACCGTTTTGACCTGCACGATGTGATCGCGCCGCGCCATCACGCGCGTAATTGAATGTTTGAATTCCATCGCGATCAGCAGCGTCATGACCATACCAAAGACGGTCTGATACACCGCGTGATCCAGCGGGTTGAGCGCATCCGCAACCAGCAATGAAATCACCGCCTGAATCAACTGCCAGAGCGACACGAGGATGATGATGGAAATCACGACGCTCAGCACATGCGCGACAAGCTGCTCGAATCGTTCATAAAAGGTGAGCATCGCCCACTGCAGACGCAACGCATCGAGATCCTTGCGTAGCCAGCCTTTCTTACTTTCCATGATTTGACTCCCGGACGGCCGTGCTGCGCCGCGAACGCACCGCGCGCGCATGGATTGCACATGCACCGTGCACCGTGCACAGTTCATTCGACGCTGGGGTAACTCACATGCTACGGTCTTTCGCGCTTGCGCGGCTTCTCGCGGATACCTGCCCAAAGCGGAACTGACATATCCGGTGATTGATAACAGAGGCCGAACTATCTCGCGCTTCTGATACAGGTTCCTGTCATGAATTCGAAGAGGTACTAAGCCTCAAGCAGCAGCTCCATGCACTGTACCCCAACGAGCGCAAGATAGAATACGCGATTTCGGCGGCGTTACGGGGATTGCCTCACTGCCCGTCCCACCCACGATGCGCCGGCCGGTCGTCAACCGCTCATAAGATGTATGCAGCTCTTGCCGCGCGTGACACAGGGTTTCAATGCAGCCTCGCGAGCGACACCCGCGCCTCTTTCCCGGGTCTTTCTGGCTTTTGCGCATTTTCCAAGCGCCTTTGTTGCGTGCCGTCCCTTGATGCGGTCCGCGCAAGCGAGCGATTATCCAAACATCCCCGGATTAGCGACTAGACTTAAAGCATCGTTGGCGCATGCTCACGCGCAAGGAACGTATGCGCCATTCAGTCACGAACCGCACATGCGACCTAGAGAGGCAGACCGATGGGGAAGACCGTTCGAACCGCTGAGCAGATTCGCGATGAACTGCAGAACCGCGTTGCAAAAATCGCCGCGGACGTGCCGGGCGCTTTGCACGTGCGCATACCGCTACCGGAGCGGTGTCCGCCGGACGCATCCGGCCGCAACTGGAACATCGTGCCGCTCAACGACCTCGGCGCGGATTGGTCACATCATGTCCAGAAGGCGATCGAAGACATGCGTACCGAGTTCGTGCTTCCAGATTGACGCCTTGATACGAAACCGGAGCGGCCTGTGCGAACGCACGCGTTTGAACGTCGGGCCTGCGGGATCGAGCAGAACGCATACGGCGCGTGGCAGGCAGTCGCACGACCCGACGTGATGGAACCTTTAGCGGAAAGCGAACAAAACCGGGCGGTATTGCAAAAGACGCCTCTTACCATGGGCTTACGATGCCTGAATACGGCGAACCGCACTTATCCCGGCGCGGCCCGCCTGCTTGGGAAACGCGTGAAACGAAGGAAACTCCCACCTCAAAGGCGAATAGCATGGTCACGGTCAGGATCTATGGCCCAATGCGCGGCGCAAATGGCTACGCGCTACGCGACTTCCTGCATCGCAGCGATATACCGTTCGAATGGATCGAACTGCGCAGCGATAAAGAAGCGGAGGAATTGGCGCACGTGCAGCATCTTTCCGATTCGCGCTTGCCGGTCTGCATCTTCCACGACGGCACGCGGCTCGAATGTCCCACCATCCGGCAAATCACCGAGAAGCTCGGCTGGTTCGCAAGTCCATCCCGTGAGGCCTACGATCTCGCGATCTACGGCGCGGGACCGGCGGGTTTGAGCGCGGCGGTGTACGGTGCATCGGAGGGATTGCGTACGGTACTGGTGGAGCGTTGGGCACTGGGCGGCCAGGCAGGCAGCAGTTCCAAAATCGAGAACTACCTGGGCTTTCCACAAGGCGTGAGCGGTGTGGACCTCGCTGAACGGGCGCGCGTCCAGGCCGTCAAGTTCGGCGCCGAAATCCTGCTGGCGCGCGCCGGCGTGCACGCGGAGTTTCCGCCAGGGCGTGGCATCGTGTATCTGGAAGACGGCACACGTATCACGGCGCGCACGTCTATCTGCGCGACCGGCGTGGCATATCGCACGCTAGGGCTGAGCGGCGAAGAGCGCTTTCTCGGCGCGGGCCTTTATTACGGCGCCGGCGCGAGTGAGGCCGAACTGATCCATGGCGAAGACGTCTATGTGGTGGGCGGCGGCAATTCGGCCGGACAGGCCGCCATGCATTTTTCGCAGACCGCCAGGCGCGTCTATATGCTCGTGCGTGACGCGTCGCTCAAGAACACGCTGTCCCACTACCTGATTGATCGCGTCACGTCGGCGCCGAACATTGAAGTGCGCACGTGCACCGAAGTTACCGCGCTCGCAGGCAGTGACGTGTTGCAGGAGATCACGCTGACCGATGTGCGCACCGGCCGGCAAAGCACGGCAAGGACGAATTGGCTATTCGTCTGCATTGGTGGCGTGCCGCAGACTGAATGGGCGCAGGACGTCGGCATTGTCCGCGATGAAGGCGGCTATCTCGTGACCGGTCCCGACCTGCAGGAATATCGGGCGACCCTGAACTGGCCGCTCGAACGCGCGCCGCTGCATCTGGAAACATGTGTGCCCGGCGTATTCGCAGCTGGCGACGTGCGTCACGCATCGATCAAGCGCGTAGCGTCGGCGGTCGGCGAGGGAGCGATGGCGGTGGCGCTGGTGCATCGCTATCTGAATAGCGCCTGAGCGTAAGCACAACAACCTTGGTCCGCACGTCTGTGCGCACCTGTCCGAGGAGTACCATCATGACCCCTGGTTGCATGCACCTGGGCGAGGCCCGCATTCTCCACACATCCATCGACTATTGCGAGGACTGCGTGAAGCTTGGCCAGCCGTGGGTACATTTGCGGCTTTGTCTTTCGTGCGGCCACGTCGGCTGTTGCGATTCTTCGCCTAACCGGCATGCAAGCAAACATTTTCACGCGACGGGCCACCCGCTGGTACGTTCAATTGAACCCGGCGAAGCTTGGATCTGGTGCTATCGCGACGAGATCATCGCAGGTGAACTCGAATCGTAACGCCGACGCCGCCTGCACGTGCGAGCGGCGTCGAGTTCCTGTGCATGCCAGCGTCACGCATGCGCCGGTGCCGGCTTCGACGCCTCGCTGGGCGCTTCCGCGGGAGTGGCGCCTTTCTGCACACGCACAGAGTGCGTACCCGAGTCGTAGACCATTGTGACCTTGTCGCCGTCGCGCACGTCGCCTCCCAACAGCGCATCGGCGAGTTGCGATTCCACTTCAAGACGGATCTTGCGCTTGAGCATGCGCGCGCCGAATTCGGGGTCATAGCCGATCTGCGCAAGGTGATCGCGCAAGCCATCGTCGAACGACAGATCGATGCCCTGGGCCAACGCCGTGCGTCGTACGCGCGCAAGTTGCAGATCTACGATGCTGCGAATCTGTTCCTTGCCGAGCGCATGAAACACAACCACTTCGTCGACGCGATTGAGAAACTCCGGCCTGAAATGGTGCCGCAGGATTTGCATCAACCGGTCGCGCAGCTCAGGATAGTCGAGTTGCTTCGCGTCGGCCTTCATATTGTCCTGGATCAACTGTGAGCCGACGTTGCTGGTCGCGATGATGATCGTGTTGGTGAAATCGACCAGACGTCCTTTGCCGTCGGTGAGCCGCCCTTCGTCGAACAGTTGCAGCAGGAGGTTGTGCACCTCGGCGTTCGCCTTTTCGATTTCGTCGAGCAGCACCACGCAATATGGCCTGCGCCGCACGCGCTCGGTGAGTTGCCCGCCTTCCTCGTAACCGACATATCCGGGTGGCGCGCCAACCAGTCGTGCCACCGTGTGGCGCTCGGAATACTCGCTCATGTCGATACGCACGAGCGCGCTCTCGTCGCCGAATACCGAAGCGGCAAGCGCCTTCGCGAGTTCGGTTTTGCCCACGCCTGTAGGTCCAAGAAAGAGGAAGCTCGCTGTCGGTTTGCCGGCCTCCGTCAAACCGGCGCGCGAAAGCCGCACTGCTTTGGCGACCGCGGAGACGGCTTCATCCTGACCGACCACGCGTTCCTTCAGGCGGTCTTCCAGTCGCAATAGCTTTTCACGGTCCTCAGCCGTGAGTTCGGATAACGGTACGCCCGTGAGCGACGAAACGATCTGCGCAATGTCTTCCGCCGTCACTTCCTGTGAACTGGTGCCGCGCTCCTTCTTCCACGTTTCAGTAGCTTCGTGCAGGCGCTTTTGTTCCGCGACGAGTCGTCCTTCCAGTTCCTTGGCTTTATCGAATTTTTTAGCAGCGCTGGCCGCGTCCTGTTCCTGCTTGATGCGGCGGATGCTCGCCTCGACATCGTGCAAGGGCTGCGGACGCGAATTCGACGAAATGCGCACGCGTGCAGCGGCCTGATCGAGCAAATCGATTGCCTTGTCTGGCAGAAAGCGTGCGGCGATGTAACGGTCCGAGAGCTTTGCCGCAGCAACGATCGCCTCTTCGGTGATTTTCACCTTGTGGTGCGCTTCGAGCCGGTCCCGCAGGCCGCGCAGAATTTCGATCGTTTCCTCGACGCTCGGCTCAGGCACCATGACGGGCTGAAAGCGCCGCTCCAATGCCGAGTCTTTCTCAATGTACTTCTGGTATTCATTCAACGTGGTCGCACCCACGAGGTGCAGTTCACCACGAGCGAGCGCGGGCTTGAAGACATTGCCGATATCGAGGCCGCCTTCGCCACCGCCCTGGCCGGCGCCGACTATCGTATGCAGTTCATCGATAAACACGACCAGACGGTCCTGATTCTCGATGATCTCATCCAGCACCTGCTTGACGCGTTCCTCGAACTCGCCGCGATACTTCGCGCCTGCCACGACGCTATTGATATTCAGTTCGACCACGCGCTTGCCGCGCAGCACTTCCGGCACCTGGTCCTGAGCAATGCGTTGCGCGAGGCCTTCGACGATAGCGGTCTTGCCCACACCGGGTTCGCCGATCAGCACCGGATTGTTCTTGCGCCGCCGCGCGAGCACTTCAATGGTGGTTTCGATTTCCTTGTCGCGGCCGATCACCGGATCGAGCTTGCCTTGACGCGCAAGCGCGCTGAGATCGCGCGCGTACTTGTCGAGCGTGGGCGTAGTGGAGCGGTCTTCCGTCTTGCCGTCTTCAGCACCCTTGCCGACCACCTTGACCGCTTTTTGCCGCAGCGATGGCGACGACAGCCCGAGCTTGCGCAGCAATTCACCTGCAAAGCCGTCTTCTTCCTCCACAAGCCCAATCAGTATGTGTTCTGGTCCTACATAGCTGTGACCCAGTTCCAACGATGCCTTCAACGCATTTTCCAGCGTACTTTTGGCGCGTGGCGACACGCCGATCTGCTCGTTGTCGCTCGGCTCCTTGCGGGTGCCGCGCGGCGCGGTCTGGTCGATGGACTTCTTGATCTCTTCGGGATCAAGCTTGAATTCGCGCAGGATTTCCTGCACCACATTGTTATCGGCGAGCGCCAGCAACAAGTGTTCCGTATCGACTTCGTTCTTGCCGTATTCGACCGCTGCTTGCGCCGCGGCTTGCAGGCGCTCCAGACCGCTCTGGCTCAGGTACGTCTGCAGGTCCACCGCTTCACGCGCCCGGCGATGCCGGCGTGTCCGGCCGGCTGGCTGCGCGCCCGCCGAATCGCCGATTTGCCCGCTAGCGGGGCCCGTATCCTGATCCGCGCCGCCGGGCTGTCCGGGCGCGCGTCTGATGCGTGGCCGGCTACCGCGCCCGCCTTCCAGCTGTGGCCACATGTCGTCGAACAGACTGTCGAAAAGTCCGCCGTGAAAGAGGGACTCGAGCGGCGATAGGCGGCGCTGATTGCGCGCCATGAACTCCATATAGTGCTCATCGCACAGCATCAGCTGACGGCGTTGACCGTTTTCGGTGATCGTGATCTGCGAAGTCGCGGGCTTCCCACAAACACTGCACTCGGCCATGATGATCTCCTGTTCGTCCGTGAGCGCATCGCTTCCCGGGCGGGTAATGGGTGGGTGGAAAATATTTGTTCCGCTGCTTGTTCCGACGCCGCCTTGTTCGCACGCTGGGCTCGCGCTGCATCCGAAGCAAGCAATTAAGTGGACGGTACGTGGGTTGATCGGTTGTTTCCCCGACACCCAGTTCCTTTAGCTACGCGCAGGAACGCATCGGCATGCTCAATCCAGCGCCGCGCGGTGGGTCGTTCGTGCCGAGGCGTACCGCGACTTCCTGCAACGGCACATCGTTCACTTGCCAACGATAGGCCTGACCGCGGAGTGCGGAGCGCGTTATTTGATCTCAATGCGCCGCTTCGCGGCTGGTTCTGCGGCCGCTTTGGGGACGCGCAGCGTCAGCACGCCATTTTCAAATCTGGCCTCGGCCCGATCGAGATCGATTCCCGAGGGCAGCGGAACCGCACGCTGAAAGTCTCCAAACGACCGCTCGACCCGATAGCATCCCTGTTCTTCGC
Organism: Paraburkholderia sp. BL27I4N3; assembly: GCF_003386115.1. NCBI lineage: Bacteria > Pseudomonadati > Pseudomonadota > Betaproteobacteria > Burkholderiales > Burkholderiaceae > Paraburkholderia > Paraburkholderia sp. BL27I4N3. Next base: position 5,338,413 of record NZ_QREJ01000001.1, read on the forward strand.
TCGTCGATTCGAAGCGCTTTTGGCCGCTGATGATCAGCATGTCTTCAATCACTTCGAGCTCGACGTCGTCGCGGGTCATGCCCGGCAATTCGGCGACAATACGCAGTGCGTCGCCTTCGTCGGTGACGTCGATCCGTGGTTGAAACTCGCTGGCGCTGAAGTCGCCGAACCAGCTTCCGAGCGGTCCACGGCCGCCGAACGGATCACGAATCAATTCGGCAAACAGATGAATAGGATCGGGCAGCGGCCAGCTGGCAGACGCGAGTGCTGCCGGCGCAGCAGCGGTTGCCATCGGTGCCCCGTCGCCCGTTTGCGTGCCGCCAGTCTGCTGCGTATTTTGCCGTGCGCTTTGCTGACTGGTGCGCGACGCACCGGCGGGGCCGGATGCCTTTTCCTGCGCGGAGTCCGAGCGCAAAAACCGGAACGGATTCCATTTGTCGAGATCGAGAAGCATGTGATTCTCCTTGCGTCAGGTGCGCCAGAGCCAGACCCGAGGCTGGACCACTCGAGACGACGGGTAGTCCATTCGACCTCCGGATGCGACGGCGCGGCCGCTGGCTTGGCCTGGTGACCCACGCATTCCCGCGAGCGGTTCGTTTACGGATGCAATGGCGCGTGTGGCTCGCCGGCCAGACCGTCATGGTGCCAGGCGCGCGCAGTGATGCCGAGTACGAACAGCAGCGCGCCCGTGAACAACGCATACACGCCGATCAGCCAGACGAGCGCTAGTGCGCCGGCGCCGGGAAAGAGCAGCACGAGGATGCCGAACAGCACGGATAGCACTCCGGTTAGCACCAGCATCCACGCATTGCGCAGGCGCCTATGCAGCCGCGTTGCTGCGATCAGATCGAATACGCCGGTGATAATTGCGTTTGCGCCCATGACCGCGACCAGCACGAGCGCCGTAATGCCCGGCACCAGCGCGGTAATCACACCGGCGCCGATACTGCAGATGCCGAGCAGCAAGGGCACCCACCAGCCGCTGTGCGTCGCGCGGTAGCGGATGGCCGCCACAATCGCGACAACGCCGCCGGCGATTGCGTAGGCGCTAAAAAGGGTGATGAGCAGCAGCAGAGTGAGACCGGGCCAGAATAGCGCCAGAATACCGAACAGCAGCGCGACCGTGCCACGCAGAATGAGCATCCACCAGGCGCGTCCAAGCAGTTCATCCATGTGGGACTCCGGGCTGTGCCGTGAGGTGATGGACTTCAGTCTACGCTCCACGCATCGGCGATTCTTTCGCGTTTCTGCCATGTCTTTCGCAATTCTGCGTTGATTCTCGACGCGTGCTGAATGGCATCCAGTTGGCGTCACAGTTGCACCAAAATAAACCGATCCATCACCGTTTTTTTATAAACGCTCGCCGTGAGGAGTTCTAACATGAACTTATGCCGCGCACGGTCCGGCATCAGCGTGATCATTGCTGACCCGGTGTCGCACCGTCGGCACGATAACGAAGGGAATCTCATGAAAACGAATCTGCTTGTATGGCTGCTCGCGTCGTCGCTCGCACTCCCGCTAGTGGCGAATGCCCAGGTGGCCGGCACCCAGCCGCTCGGCGTCAGCGTGGAAGAGTCGGCCGCGATCGTGGCAGGCTGGAGCGTGAGAAAGTCGGTCATGGACAAGCCGGTCTTCAACGAGAAGGGTGAGCGCGTCGGCGTCATTCATGACATTATCGTGGCACCCGACCGGTCGGTATCGTTTGCAATCGTCGCCGCAAACCAGTTTCTCGGGGTGTCGCATCACGACGTGGCTATCCCGATCGAGCAGCTCGATTTCAACAACGGCAAACTGCTGCTTGCCGGTGCGACGAAAGATGCGATCAAGGCGCTGCCCGAGTTTCAATACGCAAAGGTACGCGCGACACCCAAGGCAAGGGCCGACTACAAGAGCGAGCATCACTGATATATGTCTCGCAGCGTGCGTGATCGATTCATTTGGCGCGCGGCACGTTCGTTCCAATGGGCGGTCCGCCGATAAATGCGCCACCGCGTGACCATTCGTCGTGCCGTAAGCCGGCGGTAATTCACGTCACAGCTCGGGGTCGTGGATCACCGTCTTCGGCAACACATGCGGCCGCGTCCCATACCTTTCAGACAGCTCTCGGTCAGGCCATAAATCGATGTCATTCTTGAGCCCGCATACGCGGTCGGGATCGCGATGATCGGCAGGCGCGGTTGGAGCGTATTACGAATCTGCCTTAAGCCGCCTTGAATTCGACGTAAACTCAGGTATGCGACGATGCAAGGAGAAAACGTCCGCTCATTATGGAGTAAGCAATGGGATCGACCTCGGATCACACGTTACGCTGCCAACCGATGAACGTCGTTTTCACCAATGGCGGGCTGCATTCGGTGCAGGGAATTCGGCTCGTTATACCGACGGGTGGCACTGTTGTGCGGGCCGCGGGCTGCGACGAGGGCGGAATGAGTCACTCGATCCTGATAAGTGCACCATTTGTCGCGGTTATTCCTGCCGGGGCGCAATTGACCACCATTGCTGACAACGATCCCAAGGGATGGGTTATCGCACTCAAACCGGGCGTTCTTGGGCAAGTCTCGCAAGAAGCGTTTGGCGCGGTTCCGAAATGGTCCAAGTCCTGGGATCCGTTCCTGCGCGAGGCTGCGGATACATTGGGTGCTTTGCATAACGCGGATCTCATCGACGCTGCCTGCGCCGACGCCTTTGCCGATGTCATCTCGGCGCACATCGCTCTGCGCTACGGGCACTGCGCAGGCGCGGTTGAGCCGGACATGCCGCTTACGCGTCAGATGCTGACTCGCATTCAAGCCTTCGTTCACGAGAACATCGCCGAAACCATTCTGGTCGAGCAACTCGCAGTTCTGGTGCACATGAGCGCATCAAACTTTGCACGCGGTTTCAAAACGGCGACAGGTAACCCGCCTCATCTGTATGTGACACTCGAACGAGTGAAATTTGCCAGGACGATGTTGTGCGAGGAGACCATTCCCCTCGTCGACGTTGGCGCGCGCGCAGGGTTTCAGACTCAGCAGCATTTCACCGACGTGTTTCATCGATATACCGGCGTGACGCCGCGCGCGTTCCGGCTGGCCCACCGGAACGTCGGTAGCTGACCGACATGACGATGAAGAACGCTGGACACCGATTTACCCCGCCCCCATCTGCCTCCGATCAACGAATTTCCCTGCCCGGATGCCGCGTGTCCATCAATGACGGAGATACCGGTGCGCCAACGCTTCGTAGAGCGGAGGCGCAAAGAGTTTCGACACCTGACTCGACACCAGTGCCGTCGCCATCAGCGAAATCACCAGCGCGTGCCCGTCGATCATTTCGATGACGATGACGAACGCCGTGATCGGACTCTGGGTGACGGCGGCGAGATAACCGACCATACCGAGCGCGATCAACATCGGCAATTGCATTTGTCCGAACACGATGTGCAAAGCGTTGCCGATCCCCGCGCCGATGGCCAGCGACGGCGCGAAAAGGCCGCCCGGCGTGCCCGGCAGATACGAGCCCACCATCGACGCCATTTTCAGGACCGGATAGGCCGCGCCGAGTTGCAAACGGCCTTCGAGCATTCCGCGAGCTTCCGCATAGCCGCTGCCAAAGAGATGACCGCCGCTGGCCACGCCGATTGTGGCAATGAAGAGGCCGCAAACTGCGCCGAACGCCACGGGATGGACCTTTCGCAGCGTGCATAACCAGGCGGGCATCCATCGTTCGGTGTTGAGCAGTAGCCAGCAGAACACGCCGCCACCAACGCCGGTGATCACACCAACCAGAATGACCGCGACGGCCAGCAGATCGGGCAGTTTGCTCCCGATGGCGATCGTGCCGAAATACACATAGTTGCCCTGAAGCGCCAGCGACACGACGCCCGCGAAAATAATTGCCGTGATAATGACGCCGCTGGTTCGTGCCTCAAAGCTGCGCGTGAGTTCCTCGATGGCGAAGACGACGCCCGCGAGCGGCGCGTTGAACGCGGCGGACAGCCCCGCGGCCGCGCCCGCGAGCGCGAGCTTGCGTTCGAGACCAACGCCGTAAATGCTGCGCAGCCGTGCCGGGTAGAAGCGCCGAAGGCTAAACATCAGCGCGGCGCCGACGTGAATCGTCGGCCCTTCGCGGCCGATTGTGAAGCCACCGAGAATCACAAGGAATGAGAGGGCAATTTTACCGATCAGGATGCGCAGCGTAAGCAGACGCGGGCCGCGTGTGCGCACATCGTGTAGCGTCGCAATGACCTGCGGAATGCCGCTGCCCTCCGAACCGGGGAACCAGCGGCGCGTGGCCCAGACGCTAAAAGCGGCGATCGCCGGCGTGACGAGCAGCGGCAGCCACCAGTTGTGGGCGATCATCCGCAAAAAGATGTCGTAGCCGAAGTCGATGAGCCGCGCGTACAAGACGGCCGCGAGCCCCGTTATGATGGCGCCGAGCCAGAACAAGCCGAAATACAGCCAACGCCGCCGGCTACGCAGGATTGCGCGCCGGTCGATAAACGAGAGAAGTTGCACGGAGCCGCCGGGAAAATGACATTTAAGGCAGATTGTGACATAAATTGCCTCGGCGCCCCGCAGGACTTGACCCGCTGCTGTCGACTAGCTACCCATGTTGCCGAAAATCCAGCCAAACGCTCCGTAGAGCGCCTTGTGCTCAGCCGCCAACTCCAGCAAAAACTTTTCGCCCTTGGGTGTGAGGCGGATCTGCACCTGGCGACGGTCGGCGGGATCCGGTTTGCGCGTTACTAGCCCCGCCGATTCGCAACGCGAGACGAGCGCCGCAGTGCCGTTCGGCGCCGCCTGCAACCGCTCCGCGAGTTCGCCAACGGTCGCCCATTGCCGGTCAGGGAAGCCGTACACGTGCAACAGCAACTGATACTGGAGCGTCGTGATGCCCGCGGCATTGACGATTTCTTCGGAAGCACGCAGGAACTTGCGCAGGTCGTACCGGAACGCAGACATCGCCTCGATATCGCGCTTGCCCGGCGGCGGTTGTCTGGATGATTTGCCTGATTTCATGTCGAGTCTCTGCCGCCGGGCGGTCGAACCCCAGCGGCTGGTTGCGGGGCAAACGGGTCGATGCCGGGGCAGTGATCGCGCACGGCAGACTCCGCCGTCGGGGAGGTTACCATGCGCGTGTTGTCAGCTACAGGTAGCGCCCCTTGGGTGGCGTTCGGGATGCTTCGTTCATCTCGCGAACGATCTTATCAAACGCCTCCTGTCATTCGACCCGGACAAAGCTGCCCCACATGAGGGGCCCCGTTACGTTGCATTGCTTCGCGCGCCGGTCGCGCATGCTACCCGCTTGCACCTAAGGTTTGAGTACCACCTTGATGCAACCGTCCTCCTTGTCGCGGAACGTCCTGTACACGCCCGGCCCCTCTTCCGACGCGCCGAACGGGATCTTGTCGATCAGTCCGCCATACACGCCCGGCACCGAGAGCGTGCCTGCCGGGCGGCACACGTAAATCATTTCACGCAGCACATGCGGGCGATCTGTCTCCAGCATCACCGCTTGCTTGACCCTGTCGTACACGGCGTCGAACGAGCGCGTAGCATGCGATTCCATGCCGACCGCGTCGATGCACTTTTCCGGACCTTTCCCCTGCGTGAGGTCCTTGAGGCGATCAAGGACGCTTTCCTGATCGAAGTTGATCGTGACTGCGCCGCTCGCTCACGCCATGGCGAGCCGCTCAGGCACCGAGAAAAAGGACTTGCTCGTCGGTGAGTCCATCCGGAATCCTGACATGCGTCGTGTCCGCCATCGGAACGCGAACATATTCCGCCTGCCCCCCGGGATAGCCGCCGGTCAGATGCGAGTAGCCGAAAAGTCCGGCGGTGGTGTGACCGAGGACCTTATCGGCTTTTTCCTTATTGCGATTGCTACGCTCACACACGGAGAAGTTGCCGCGTTTGCATTGATCGCACTCGCCGCAAAAGATGGTAAAGGGAACAACGACACGATCTCCAACCTTCAGCTTTGCGTTGTCCTTGCCAACCTCCACGACCTCCCCCATGAATTCATGGCCCATGATGTCGCCGCTTTCCATCGTCGGCATAAACCCATCGAAGAGATGCAGATCGGAACCGCAGATCGCGCAACTCGATACCTTGATAATCGCATCGCGGCCCTCTTCAATGACAGGATCAGGGATCCGTATCGCAACGGATGTCGTGCTTGCCATGCCAGCGAAGTGCTCTCATCGTGAGGCTCCTTTCAGAAAAAGTTACATAGAATGCACTCGCTTCTGATTGATCGTTCGATGCATTCACGACGCCGCAGCCGTCGTTTCATCGGTTCTAGCTCATCTCGGGCGCGATCGCTGCATGGTTGAGAAGCGCAACCAGGGAAGTGCCGCCTATCACGTTGCCGGCAAGAGTCGGCAACAGAAACTTGCCGAAGTAGTCCGCCGGCGACGCGATGCCCGCAAGCCAGGCATAAGCAATTTCGGTTGAACCGGCGATGATGTGCGAGAGATGCGTTACCCCGACAACGTACGTGATCAGCAGCACCGTCAGCAGGCGACCGGATCGCGCACTGGGCAGCAGCCAGACCATCAGCGCAATAAGCCAGCCGGCCAGGAGCGCACGAACCACCGTGGGCATGGGCGTTGATGAAGCCATTGCGTCGACCGATATCCGGCGCAGCGAGTCAATTACGTCAGCGGAGAAGACTCCTGGGATGCGCAACATAGCTGCGAAAATCCATGTGCCGATAAGGTTGCACAGCAGTACAACGGCCCACAGGCGTAACGCTTTCCGAACTGTGCTTGCGTCGCGGCGGGTGAGCACCGGCAGTACGACTGTCAACGTGCTTTCCGTGAATAACTGCTGACGTCCCATGATGACCAGCACAAATCCAACGGTGTATCCAAAACTGGAGACGAGCGAGCGCCAGTGTGCCTCTGGCAGTTGGGCCTCGAGCACCGCCGGTACAAGAAAAGAGAATCCCATCGAAAGCCCTGCCGCGAGCGACGACCAGGCGAGCGCGCCGATCGTCCGAGCAAGCGCGGCCTCCCCTTCTTCCCGAACAATCTCGTGAAGCACCAATGCATGAGGCGACGCGTGATCCGCAGCCTGATCCTGCTGCCCCTCGTCCAGATGCGGCGAATCCGCACCCGCCTCCTGCGCATCGTGCACCGACGAACTCTCGGCCGCGACGTGGCGACCGTCCGCCCCGCGAAGCTCAGTCTGGTCTGGCGGCATGAACGCACTCCTCCATTGGGTTGGTTTTTTGGTGGACGGGTCGATCGGTAACGCATCGCCCGCCTCTTTCGCGTGTCGGTATTCGGAGCCGCAATCTGTGGAGCGCCCGCGCGCTCCGCAGTCTGAGACAGCGGCGGCCGTTCGTTCAGGCCTGTTCGGCTTTCGCCTGGCCAGCCTTTGATCTGCTGCCGCTCTTTCGGGTCGTTTCGTCATCGCCATCCTGCTGCGAGGCCTTCGCGTTACCCGCCCTTTCGGCAAACTCACCCAACTTCAGATCGGTTGCCTTTTCTTCCTCAAGCGTTGCCTGCAGCAGCTTCACCCCTTCGGCGAAACCGAGTTGCTTACCGATAGCGCAAAGGCTGCCGTATGCAGCGATTTCATAGTGCTCGACCTTCTGCGCCGCAGCCACAAGCCCCGCATCCAGGACCGGCCCCTTTTCGATTTCGTCGATCAACTCCTGACCTTCCTCGATCAGTCCTTCCATTGCGACACACTTCATTCGCTTCAAACGGATGTTGCATGTCTCGACAACCTGATCGATCCGTTCCACCTGCCCTTGCGTTTCTTCAAGGTGAATCTTGAAAGCTTCGCTCAACTGCGGATCGGAAGCGGCGCGTGACAGTTTCGCGAGGGCCTTGGTCAACTGCTTCTCCGCGCTATAGATATCGGACAGCATGTGAATAAACAGATCATCGATGGTTTTGCGCTGAGCCATGGTGGCCTCCTGATAGGGTGAGTGGAGTCTGTCCCCGCGCAACGGCTGTGCCCGCACGGCGCAGAGGACGGCACCGGTGTGTGGCTCGTGCGCGGGGTGGCCGTGCCACCCGCGACCTGACCGAACGCCGCTATTCGTGCTGATAGGTCCTTGATCGCGGATGGGCCGCTGCCTCGCGTTGCGAAAATAATCCCGCAGAGGCGCAGGCATCGTTGTGCCGATGCCCGCACCGTTGCCCGGCCTAACCGGTGCTTAGCCGGCCGGAACAGCGCCGGTCTGGCCGGATCCGAGATCAGCGCCAGTCGTCGGGTCGGCAGTGACGTCGGACGCAGTGCGAGAAGCCATGCTTTGCAACACCGCGATGTCTTCTTCCGACACCTGCACGGTCGCGAGGCCGTCGCCCCCATCAACTGCCGGTTGCGGATCTTCAACGAACTCCCATTCAGGACCCTCGTTCCACGGCCCGCGAACGTCCTCGCCAGAGGACATGTTGTAGTAGACGTTCGTGAATTCCGGATTGCCGGGCACCTTGCCCTGTGGGAAATTGGGCTGAATGGAATGCAGCGCCTTTTCAAACGACTTCTGATGCGCGATTTCACGCGTCATCAGGAACCCGAGCGCCTCCTTGATACCCGGGTCGTCGGTGACATTGATCAGCCGTTCGTACACGATCTTTGCGCGCGCCTCCGCAGCGATGTTGGATCGCAGATCAGCGGTCGGCTCTCCGATCGTATCGATATAGGCCGCAGTCCAGGGCACGCCGGCCGAATTTGTCAGCGCAGGGCCGCCGCCATACAGAAGCGCGGTGGTGTGCGAGTCGTTGCCGCCGCCGGTCAATGAGCGGTAAAGTTCCGCCTCCTGCTCCACACCCTCGGCGAGCTGGCCTTTAGCCCCCTTGTTAAGCATGGCGACTATTGAGCCGATCACCTCGAGGTGGCTCAACTCCTCCGTTGCGATGTCGAAGAGCATGTCGCGCCGGCCCGGATCGTCCTCGGCGACAGCCTGCGTGAAGTATCGGCAGGCCGCGGCAAGTTCTCCCTGAGGTCCACCAAACTGTTCGAGCAGCAGGTTCGCGAGACCGGGATTCGGCGTGGCAACCCGAACGGTGTATTGCAGTCGTTTATTGTGCACAAACATATCATTCTCCAGTCATTCAGACAGGTGTCCTCCATGGGATCGGCTGATCCGGGAAAGACAACCTTGGGTTTGCGAGGATGTAAGTGCAGGCAGGACGATCGCGATGCGGATGCGGATGTCACTTGCGCTGTCTCAGAGCAAAGCTCTGGCGTGCGTTAAGGCGAGATGCCTTCTGCCGATGCGCATGCGCCGTGCCAGCGCTTGTCTCGCTGCCCGAACACCCTTTCCGGCGGACTTCTGGTCGGCGGTCTGGAAGCGTCTACAAGGCCGGGAGCGCCGCGATCGGAAAACATCACCGCATCGGGGATGCGTAGCGGTCGATGTACACGCATCTATTCACGGAAACACGCAATGAAAAAAATGCTCGCACGACTGGCAAGCGATGTCCCCGGGGGCGTGAAGAAATCTGCGGCGGCGGCCGCGTTCCAGGTTGGCGGAATTGCACCTCTCCCTCAATGCTTCCCATACACCGAGAGATACTCCGCCAGTCCCGTCCACTGCGGCGAGCTCAGCAATTGCGGGTGATCCCTTGCCACCTGCAGCGCGACATTGTGAAAAGCCTGCGTCGTATCCGACACACCCGCTTGCACCGGGCCGTTGAACGCGGCCGCCGTGGTCTGTATCGGCGCGCCCGCCAGCGCAGGCGGAGGTTGAACCACGGGCTGACTATTCAGCGCGCTCGCCAGTGGATCGAGCTGCGCATTGCGAGTGCTGACAGCCGTGGAATACTGCTTCTGCGAGTCGAACTTCTGCGCAAGCATCTGTAGCACCGCAGTGTGGTCGAGTTTTCCCGAGAACACGCCTCCCGGTGTGACATACGGCGACACCAGAAAAGCCGGCACGCGCAGACCGGTGGTCTTGAAAGAATATCCCGCAATGTCGGCCGCAATGTCCAAGGGCGCCACATGATCGAAGAATCCGCCGTGCTCGTCGTACGTCACGATCAATAGCGTCTCTTTCCATCGGGTCGGATTCGAAATCAAGGTCCGGTAGATATCGGCAATGAACGCCTGGCCTCCCGCCATTCCCGTTGGACAATGATCGTCGTTAGCAGTGTGATGAGGACCGTCGGTATATTCCGGTTCGATGAAGATCACTTTCGGCAGAATGCTGTTGCCCTGCCAGTCACGGGCAAACCTCGAATACCGCCGGAAGTTGCCGCCGGCTTCGTTGAGCGGCAGGGTCAAGGACAGCAGGATTTCCGGTAGCCACTCCTTCATCAGGCTGAAGAACGGAAAGAAGCTCCCCGACTGATAGACACACCAGGGTATGCCGCGCTGACGGAGCCAATCGTAGGCAAGTGGCTGATCGGGCAGAAAGCTCATCCCTTGCACGTTGTCACTGATCAGGCTGGTCCCCGCCATCGCCATCAGGCGATTCGCCTGAGTCCCCGAGGGCAACGGAGCAAACCAGTTGTCGCACACCGTGAAGTGCTTCGCCAGAAAGTCGAAGGTGGGCACGGTGCGAGCGTCGTAATAACCCATCACGTCGGCCAGATTCGACGCTGCCGGCTTGCGGGTCGCGTAGCTCTGCACGAATCCGCCGAGTTCCGGGCATCCGCCCGGCGCACACGGCGTGTTGATCTGCGTGGCGATCGGGGCGCGGTCGTGAGGCGGATCCGAAATGGCAGGGCCGGCCGGATCTAATGCATGAATGGGATATTGCTTGCCGTTATAAACGTTGATGAAGTTCGCCTGCCACGCCGGATCTGCGGAAAGGCCGTTGACCTGGCTGCCGTTCAGGCTCAGATAGCCGAGGGCGTGATCGAAGGAACGGTTTTCCATCATGACGATCACGATGGTGTCAATCTGGTCCAGAGCAGTCATTGGAGCTCCTTGCACACCCGGCATTCACCGCAAACCGATTCAGTATCGGAAAAGGTAGACGAAAACCGTGGCTTTCGCGTCTCAGGTAATTCCCTGAGGTCACGCCGACGCAGGCGGATACCTCGTTCGAAGTAGAGGTGAAGAGCGTCGGCATCCTCACCGGCAAGATGACGACGCCTTCGCAGTCGATCTTCAGAGTGGTCCAGGCATCACGACCTTATGGTGCGGGAATGAACACCGTGCGCGTCGCGCTGCTCGCGTTTTCCCAATGCGAGCTTAACGCCGCGAGCGGGATGGCTTGGGTTGCGACCCGCAATCCGGCGGGCACGGCGGCATTGAACACGGCGTTCATCGTGTCGAGCAGACGCGCGAAAGGGATACTGCCGATACCGCTGCCCATCAGCGTGATGGCCGCTGAACGGAGCACCGCGCCTGGCAACTGGATATCCGCGCCGCTCACGGAACCGATCTGAACGAAGCGCACCGGATAGTCGTCCGGTGAGGCCTTTGCTGCCGCGATAAGCAACGACTGCGCGCTCGCGCCCCAGAGATAATCGAGCACCACGTCCACGCCGTTGCCGAAGGTATTTTCGAATGCGCGCGTGAGACCGCTCTCGTCCTGCGCCAGGGAGATCGTGCTATCGGCACCGGCAAGCGCCAACGATTCGAGCGCTGCGGCATTGCGGCCCGTTGCGATGACGCGCCCTGCTCCGAGATGCTTCGCGATCCGCACAACCAGTCGCCCCGACGTACCCGTTGCTCCGTTGATGAACACCGTCTCGCCGGCGACGAAGCGCGCCCGCTCGATGAGCGCCGCCCACGACGACATGCCAGGAATCGCGATCGCGGCCGCGGTGACATCGTCGAGCGCGTCGGGCAACGCGATGCAATGCGTGGCCGACACGAGACTGTGCTCGGCCATGGCGCCGAATGGCGCGTGCGGCTTGAAGAAGTAGACACGCTGTCCGTCTTCCCGGCGCCCGGTGCCGTCGACGCCCGCAACGAACGGATAGCTCCCCGTCGACGAATAGTGCGAACCCTCTGCCCTCGCCCGCGTCACGTGACTCAGGGCGGACGCCGTCACGTCGACGACACATTGGCCGGGCGCTGCAACGGGCACTTCGAAATCGGCATACACGGGCGCTTGGCCCGCTGCCTTTACGACTGCTGCTTTCATGGTGACTCCTTGTTGTGTGATTGCCGCGAGGCGTCGCTCAGTGCGCGTGCACCCAATCGCGCAACGCGACATCGCGAATGCCGAGCACGTCGAATAAGCCGAGCGCGCGCAGCGCCGGCAGTGCGTCGAGCATGTCGGCCTCGGCTTCGGCGCGTGCCTGTTCACTGGCTTGCGGATCGGTCCAGACCCGCGCGTTGGCGAGGAAAGCGCCTACCGTGCCCTTGCGGATCGTCGCGCCGCGCATTTCGATTCGATCCGCGAAATCGGGGAGAACCTGTTCGGCTCGCATGTCATTGCCCTCCAGTCATTGAAAGAATGGAATCGAGTGTAGGCGTGCACACGCGGCCGGTCTCCGGTATAAAGGCCATTCAATACGGTGTTCCAGCCATGCCGAAGCAATTAATCCGACCGGATCTCGTCACATCGTCCGAAGGGCCGCTCCTCGCCGCGGCGGAATTGACGCAGAGCGAGGCGCGCGCGACGTCGTCGCATAGTCACGCGCGCGGACAACTCATGGGCGCGTTGAGCGGGCTTGTATCGGTCGGGCTCGATAAGCGCCATTGGGTCGTGCCGGCCACTCACGCGATCTGGATTCCGCCGCATTGCGTCCACTCGGTTCGCTCGTATGGTCCGTTCTCAGGGTGGAGTGTTTTCATTACCGAGCACCGCTGCGCGCAGTTGCCGCGTGAGCCGCGCGCGATCAAAACCACGCCTTTGTTGCGCGAAGCGGTGAGGCGCGTCGCGACATGGCCGGGGGTGGAACTCGATCAGGGGCAGACGCGGATTGCAGAGGTGATCATCGACGAGTTGATAGCGTCGAAAGAGGAATCGCTCGATTTGCCGCGCCCGGAAGACCCGAGGCTGGTGCGGATCACGGACGCGCTCGTTAGTGATCTGTCCGATAACCGGCGTCTGGAAGAATGGGCGACGTGGGCCGGTCTCGCGCCGCGCACGCTGAGTCGCCGCTTCGTGAGCGAGACAGGCATGTCGTTCGCGCAATGGCGTCAACAGGCGCGGTTGCTGCGCGCGCTTGAACTCGTCGCGGATGGCGTACCCGTAACGACGATCGCGCTCGAATTGGGTTACGACAACGTCAGCGCGTTTATCGATATGTTTCGCAGAGCGATGGGAACGACGCCGGGCCGATATCTCGCGGCGGACACGCAGGAGTCGCGCGTCGCGCCTGCCTGATCTTCAAACGCGGCTGGAGCGAATTGAATATGCAGCACACTTTGGCAAGCCTCCTCAAGGCGTGCAGTTGGAGCCCAATTTCACCTTGCGCTTATCCATCTGCAAACGGTTGCCGCTCAGTTTGACCTTGCCGGAAAACGAATCGCTTTTCCACTGGATCTTGCAGGTCGACGCATCGATCGCATAGACCACCTGCTCGCTGCCGGAATACGTGGAGACGAGAAGCTGCTTGCCGTTCGAATAAAGCGGCCGCTCGACGATGCTGACGTTCGGGTCCACGGAGCACGGCGCGCCACCCGCACGGCTTAGCGTGAGCGGACCGAGCCACGCCGTCGGACTCTCCGTGCCGTCGCTCTGACCCAGATCGATGGACAGGTCGCCGACGCTGAGCTTGCCGGTGCCGGGATTCACCTCGTTGTAATGACACGATTGCGCGACAGCAACCGGGGCCGCAATCAACAGACCGGCAACGGCGATAACCGCTCGCGTGATAAGACTCTGCTTCATGGCTTGATAGCGTAATACTGGACGTTCGCGAGATCCGCATGCGACCAGGAAAAGTTAATGGCGGTGTTTTTCCGTCCGACGCCGCCATATCGGCCCCAATACGCGAGCGGATAAGGTTTCGATTGACCCGGCATGACAATCACCACATGGCCGTGATGCGTCGCCTTCAATCCGGCAACCACCAGATAGCCGAGTCCCGCATAAGCCACGGCCTTATCGGCATCCGAGCCGAGTTGAGTCCACGGGGCGCGGCCGATCGTGTCGATAATGCTGTTCGCATCACCCGTCAACGTGATATCGAGGTCCGCCGCGACGGCCTTCAGGAAGCCGCTGCAATCGGCTTTCCATCGCGCCCAGTGGTTCTCGCACAGAGTTTTGATATTTTGTCCGCCAGCCATTATCGTGATCCGTTTTCCACGCGACGTTGTCAGTTTTTCTCCGGCCGCAAAAAAGCCGCGACTAAGCGTTCGGATTATAACGAGGCTTACAGAAATGTAAATGAATGAATCGCGCAATGCGGTGCGGATTAAAAACGATGCATTCATTCTGAATACAATCGCGTTCCGCGCAATCGCTGCTCACCAATAAAGCCCTGCTTCATCTAGCCAATAAGCGCTATGAAATTCTATGGCCGCGTGAGTGGACTTCGAGAAGAACGCGATCCGCCATTTGACCTCAGCAATTCTTCCGCACTGGACAGTACCAAAACGCGCGAGCAGATGCCGCCGGCCGTCCCAAACAACCGATATCCCGCTCGCCGTGCGCACCGCCTCTTGTTATAATTCTTTCACCAAATCGAACAAAACATAACGCCCTTCCTCACTGCGCGACAGGAGCTCCATGCTGAAACCCGACCGCCTCCGCGCCCTTGCCGAAGCACTGGGCAGGCAAAACGTGATGCGCCTGCGCGACGCCGCCGGCCTGCTGGGCGTTTCGGAAATGACTGTCCGGCGCGATATCGCCGGCAGTCCCGAGCGATTCACGTATCTCGGCGGCTACATCGTCAGCGCGACCGACGTCCCCAATAACGCCGGCTATTCACTCGAAGAAGAGAAAGACCACTTCGCGCAGGCCAAGGCCGAGGCGTCGGCAATCGCGGCGGGACTCATCGGCAACAACGAGACGCTGTTCATCGACTGCGGCACAACGCTCACCACGCTGGCCAGGCTGATCCCGGTCGAGCGGCATGTCACGGTGGTGTGCTATTCGCTGAACGTCGCGGAGATTCTGCGGCGCAAACCCAATGTGCGGATGATTCTGCTGGGCGGCGTCTATGTCCCTTCGTCCGATTCGTTCGCCGGCGAAGAAAGTCTGGAGATGTTGCGCCGCATGGGCATCAACAAGGCGTTCATTTCAGCCGGCGGCGTAGACGCGGCGCGCGGCGTGACATGCTGGAATTTTCATGAGGTCGCGCTGAAACAGGCCGCCATGGCGAGCGCGGTCGAGCGGCATCTGGTGGTGGACCAGAGCAAGTTCGGCGTGGTGAAAGCCGTGCGTTTCTCGCAAGTGGACGACTTCGACTCCATCATCACCGAGAAAGGCCAGGAGCATCGCAAGCGCCGCTAGGCGCACCTGCTCGCCTCTGCATTTGCGGCCCCCGCTCGCAACGCGGAGGCCGCGGCTCAGTCTTCAGTTCTTGCGCTGCAAGGCGAACAGCGTCCCGGCGACCAGAATGAAAGCGCCGATAATCACCTTCTGCCAGGTGCTCGGCACGCCCACCAGAATCAGCACGCTATTGATCAGCGTAACCAGCACCACGCCGAGCAACGTGCCGGCCACCGTCCCCGTGCCGCCCGTAATGCGCGCGCCGCCCAGAATCACAGCGGCGATCACGTCGAGTTCGGTGCCCACCAGATCGAACGGATTGGCGAGCCGGTTGTTCGACACGTGCAAAATGCCCGCGATACCGGCCAGCATGCCGGTGTAGCCGAACACGAACAGATGGATCGCGCGCAGGCTGTAGCCGAGCCGCTCAGCAATCGCGAGACTGCCGCCCATCGCATAGACGCCGCGTCCCATCATCGTGCGATTCAGCAGCCACCACGTGACCACCGCGGCCGCCACCAACGCGACAACCGATACCGGCAGCACGGCCCGCAGGCCGTCAGCGGTGTGATAGAAAAACAGCGGGATACGGCCGAAATGATCCATGCTGTGCGGAATGTTCATGAAGAACGTCGTGCCGATGAACGTCAGCAGCAGCCCGCGATACAGATACTGTGTGCCGATCGTGACGATCAGCGAAGGCGCCTTCAGCCGATGCACCAGCAACCCGTTCACAATGCCGAGCACGACGCCGCCGAGCGCGCCCGCGATCAGGATCAGCGCGAACGGCGCATCCGGCCACCAGGCGAAGACGGCCTTGGTGATGCCGTACATGGTCAGCGCGGCAATCGCAGTGAACGACACGTCGATCCCGCCGGAGGCCAGCACCACGAGCGTGCCCAGAGCGAACAGCGACATCGTGGTCGCGGAATGCAACAGGTCGAACAGCGTCGCCAACTGGAAGAAGCGCGGATTGATCGCGCCGACAATCAGGCACGTCACCACGATCAATGCCAGGGTGAACCATTCGGGATTACGCGCGAGCTTGGCCCGCAAGCTCGGCGGCTTGACCTCGGGGGCGACTTCGACGACGGTCGGGGTGGTCATGGTCTGGTTCAGGCGCGAATCGATGCGCGAGTTCATAAATGGGAACGTCCTTTATGCGGCTTCCGAAAGCAGCGCGTGATACAGATCGGCTTCGCTCAACGTGTCGGCCTGATATTCGCTGGCCACGCGGCCTTTTTTCATCATCAGGATGCGGTCGCAGTTCTGCAGCAGTTCTGGCAAATCGTCGCTGATCAGAATGATGCCGATGCCGCGTTGCGACAGGCGCTGCATGATGCGGTAAATGATGTCCTTCGAGCCGACGTCGACGCCGACCGTCGGCCCATGCAGAATCAACACGCGTGGGTCGATGGCGAGCCAGCGGCCGATCAGCACGCGCTGCTGGTTGCCGCCCGACAGCGATTGCACCGGCTTGTCGACACCCGGCGTGGCGATCTGCAAATCCTTCACCGTCTGCTCCGCGAGCGCCTGCGCGCGGACGCGGTCGATCTGGCCGAAGCGGTCGCGCAGGCTGGAGATCATTGCGGTGATCACGTTGTCGCGAATCGGCTTGTCGAGAAAGAGCCCTTCGTTCAGGCGATCTTCCGGCACATAGCCGATGCGATGATTCTTCGCGTCCGAGGGCGTGCGCAGTGAAACCGTCTTGCCGTCGAGCGTCACTTGCCCGGATTGCGCCGGCGCGACACCCGCGAGCGCACGTGCGAGTTCGTTGCGGCCCGAGTCGAGCAAACCGGTAATGCCGAGAATCTCGCCACCGTGCAGCGCAAACGACACGTCGCTGAACTGGCCGGCGCGCGTATAGCCTCGCACCTCAAGCACGACGTTGGGCTCGTGTGCACCTTCGCGATAGCGCTCATTCGACAGATGCCGCCCTGTCATCAATTCGCTGATCTGCGCCTTGGTGAATTGCGCGATCGGTCCTTGCGCCATTTTCTGCCCATCGCGCAGCACGATCACTTCGCCGCCGATCGCATAGCATTCGTCGAGCTTGTGGCTCACGAACAGCACGGTGACGCCCTGCGCGCGCAGATTGGCGAGCACGGCAATCAGATTGTCGACTTCCTTTTGCGTGAGCGACGTGGTGGGTTCGTCCATGATGACGAACTTCGCCTCGCTGGCGATCGCGCGGGCAATCGCCACCAGTTGCCGCGTGGCGAGCGGCAATTGCTCGATCAGCGTGGCCTGAAACTCCGCGTTGCCGGGCAGGCCGACTGCTTCGAGTGCACGCGCGGCCGTGCGGGCCAGCTCGCGCCGGTCGAAGGTGCGGACCAGCTTGCCTTGATGGGTGGCGAGCTCCGACGTGAGCGCGACGTTTTCGGCCACGTTCATGTTGGGCAGCAGCGAGAGGTCCTGATACACGGTCTCGATGCCGGCGGCGAGCGATTCGAGCGCGGAGAGCCGCGCATGCCGCACGCCTTCGATCACGAGTTCGCCTTCGTCGGGCGGCTGCGCGCCGGAAATGATCTTGATGAGCGTGCTCTTGCCGCAACCGTTTTCGCCGAGCAGGTGATAAATCTGCCCGCGTTCAAACGACAGGCTGACGCCGCGCAACGCATGCACGCCGGTGAAGCGCTTGTGCACGCCGACAACCTGCAAAAACGGCTGCGACGCGTCGGACTGCGGTGACTTAGGTGAGGTTGCGTCTTGATTCATTGTAGCGGGTCACAGGTTGAGGCGTCCCCTTGCGAGGACGCCATGACACATGAAACAAAAACCGGAAGCCGCAAAGTTCAGAACGGATACTGCTTGTAGTTCGACTTGTCGACGTTCACCCAGCCCTGCCCGCGCACGATGATGCCCTTGCCCGGACCTTTAGCGACCGTCACCTTCGTGTAGCCCGGAATGCCGAGGTCGGCTCCGTTTTCAACCGTCTTGCCGTCCACCAGCATTTTCGCGACCTTGTTCATCGCGATGCCCGCGAGCTTCGGATCCCAGAACGCGATGCCGTTGATCGCGCCGCTTTCGAGGAACTTGCCGGCTTCCGTCGGCAGACCCGTGCCGTAGACGCAGATCTTGCCCTGCATGCCGGCCTCTTCCACCGCGCGGCCAATGCCGATCACGTCGAGCGACGAGGAACCCTGGAAGCCCTTCAGGTCCGGATGCTTGCGCAGCACTTCCTTCGCGACTTCATAGGCGCGCTCGCCGTCGTTGTTGGTTTCGAGCTTCGGCTCGACCAGGTTCATCTTCGGATACTTGGCCTTGGCGTTGCCGATACCGCCGTCCGCCCATTGCACCTGGGAACGGCTGCCGAGCGAGCCGACCAGCACGGCCCACTTGCCGTCGTCGTGCATGCACGAGGCGAGCCGCTCGTTGAGGCCCGCGCCGTAAGCGGTGTTGTCGAACGCCTCGATATCGACCATCGTGTTCTTGGCGTTGTCCGCTTCATGCGTGACCACCTTGATGCCGCGATCCATCGCCTTCTTCAGCGCGGGTTCGAGCGTCGGCGGATCGTAGGGCACCACGGCAATGGCCGTCACCTTCTTGGCGATCAGATCTTCGATGATCTTCAGTTGCTGCGCCGCGTCCGCACGGCCGGGGCCGGTCTGATACGCGTTGATGTTGGGGTTGTCCTTGGCGAACTGCTTGACGCCGTCGTCCATGCGGTTGAACCAGTTGATGCCGGTCACCTTGACGACCGTGACGATCGTTTCGTTCGTGGCAGCCTGCGCCGCAGCGATCACGCCTACCGTCAGCGCCCCTGCCGCAAGCGCCGCACCCAGTCGAGTCAATTTCATGCGATGTCTCCTTTATCGTTCGATGTCGCCCACTTCACCGTCACGGACAGCCTGGGCTCGTTGTCCGCCGCGTACTGAAACTTCATGCAACGCCGCTAACTTTTTGGCGTTGAACTCGCTGAACTCACCGCATTCGAAGCGCCCGTCCCGCCGCCGAAGCCGAAGATCGCGCGCACCCGTTCGCCACCCGCAAACGCCAGCGACAGCAGCAATAGAAAACCCCACGCGCAGTCGCCGAAAAACTGCGACACGCCCATCAGATTGAACAGGCTGGAGAGAAACTGCAGCACCGTCGCGGCGAAGAACACGCAGATGATGCGGCCATGACCGCCGGCAGGATTCACCCCGCCCATCACCGCGATCAGGATCGCGATCAGCAGATAGGAGTTGCCGTAGTCCCATTTCGCGCTGGACGTATGCGTCGCGCTGATCAGGCCAGCCAGCGACGCGAGCACGCCGCACATCGCATACGTCGTGATCAGCATGCGAGCGCGCGGAATGCCGGCATAGAAGGCCGCTTTCGGATTGGTGCCCATCAGATAGAGACGCAAGCCGAATGGACTGCGCTTGAGCAGCCACCCCAGCACGATCACCGCCGCGATAAAGATGCAGAATGCGATCGGCACCTGAAACACCGTACCGTTGCCGATATTCGACAACGGGTCCACGTAATCGACATGCACCGAGGCGCCATTGCTGAGCACCACCGCAAAACCGGTGAACAGCAGCTGTGTGCCGAGCGTGCAGAGAATCGGCGTGAGTCTGAGGCGCGCGATCACCACGCCGTTCAACAGTCCACCCAGCAATCCCATCGCCACCACGATCACGCAGAACAGCGACGTGTACAGCGCGGGTGAATCGTCGCCATTGACGAAGCGCGGCACGACCAGCGCGGCCACCATGCCGGACAGGTTGGCGAGCCCGACACCGGACAGATCGATGCCACCGTTGCCCGACACCATTGAGAGCATGATGCCGAGTGCGAGCAGGCCGAGCTCGGGCAACTGGCCGCCCATCGACTGCAGATTGTCGATGTCGACGAATTGGCCGCGCGAGAGCCACGTCGCGACCAGCACGACGAGCACGTTGACGATCAGCAGGAAATTCAGTTGCCGGTCGCCGAACAGTTTTCCAGCGGTGAACGCAGACTTCATGGTAACGACACGCTCCTTCGGGCTTCGCAAACGGTCAGTTCAGGATGGCTGGGATACGCCGGCCGGCTGGTTCAGCACTTGATTCACTTCGGCGAGCGTCGGCATGGAAGGCGCCGTGCCTGGACGCGTCACGGAAATACCGGCGAGTGCGCAACCAAAACGCAATGCGGTGATCGCGTCGTCACCACGTGCGAGCGCTGCCGCGAAGCCGCCCGTGAAGCCGTCGCCGGCGCCGGCGGTCTCCACCACGCGGCCGCAGCGATACGCGGGCACGAGGTGCGATTGAGTCGCCGAGTGCAACAGCGCTCCGCCCTCGCCCAGCGTGATGATTGCCGTGCCGACGCCTTTGGCGAGCAAAACGTCGGCGGCGCGGCGGGCGTCGTCGGCGTTGGCGATCGGCACACCGGTCAATGCGGTCGCTTCGGTTTCATTCGGGGTGATGTAGTCGCACAGCGGGAAGATGGCGTCGTCGAGCGGCATGGCGGGCGCCGGATTGAACACGGTGATCACGCCGTGCTTGCGCGCTACTTCGAGCCCGCGCCGCGCGGCTTCGAGCGGCTGTTCGAGTTGCGTGACGAACACGCGGGCCGACGCGATGTCGGCTTCGATTGCATCGACGTCGGCGGCTTCCATCGTGCCAGCCGCGCCGGATGCGACGATGATCGCGTTCATGCCGGTGTTGTCGTCGACGAAAATATGCGCCGCGCCCGTCGACACGCCGTCGATCACCGACGCGCGCGCCGTGATGCCCTCAGCGGCCCAGGTGGCGCGTGCGATGGAGCCGAACGCGTCGTTGCCGATGCGGGTGCAGAACACCACGTCCGCGCCGACCCGCGCAGCCGCGACCGCCTGATTCGAGCCCTTGCCGCCCGGCCCCATGGCGAACGCCGTGCCCGCGATCGTTTCGCCGATCTGCGGCATACGTCCGGCGCGAAACGTCAGATCGGTCACATAGATGCCGAGAATGACGACGCGCCCCTTTCCGGTTGCTTGCGAAGGCGTGTTCATGCGGGCGCCCCTTGCGGCAATCCAGCCTGATTCAAGAAGCTTCGGGTCGATGCTTCACATGCGCACAACACCAATGTATGCAGCAACAAATCCAGATTCTTCAGCACGTTGTCTCCTCCATTTTCTGGTTGGCGTGCGTGTCTTTACTTCAAGACGTTCGGTACGGTTGGCGGATCAGCCGGTCAATCTCCGTACGGTATCCAGATGTTCTTCACCTGCACCGCCTGACGCAGGAACGGCCGGCCTTCGCTCGCACGGTCGAACCAGTCGAACTGGCGACCGTAATCGACAAACGTTCGCTTCAGGTTGCCGACCGATTCGCGCTCGACCAGCGTCGAATCCGCCGCGCTGCCGAAGCACCAGACCGCATCGACGTCGTCGTGTTTGACGAGCGCGGGCAGCAACGCGCCGCGTTCGCCCGTCACGATGTTCAGCACGCCGCCGGGCACGTCGGACGTCTCGGCCACCTGATAGAAGTCGGTAACCGTGAGCGGCGACGCCTCGCTCGGCAGCACCACCACGCGATTGCCCATCGCCAGCGCGGGCGCCGCCAGCGAAACGAAGCCGAGCAGCGGCGCTTCATCCGGGCAGGCGATGCCGATCACCCCGAGCGGCTCATGCATGGCCAGCGCGACGCCGCGCAACGGCGGCGTATGCACGGCGCCATCGAACTTGTCGGCCCACGCCGCGTACGTGAAAAGGCGCTGCACGGAGGCATCCACTTCGGCACGCGCCGCGGCCTCCGTCGCACCGTTTCGCACGACGAGCTGGCGCACGAATTCGTCAGCGCGCACGGCGAGATTTTCCGCCAGATAGAACAGCACTTGCGCGCGGTTATGCGTGCTCGCCTGCGACCATTTCTGCGCCGCGCGCGCCGCTTCGACCGCGTTGCGGATGTCCTTGCGATTGCCCGCGGCCACTTCGCCGACGGGCGTGCCGTCCGGCGCATGCACCGGCAGAGAATAGCCGCTGTCAGGACGCGCCTGCTTGCCGCCGATAAACAGTTTCGCGGTCCGGTCAATCGAGGTGACGTTCGACAACGGGTCGAGCGTCTCCGCGTTGCGCGCAGGGGCCGGCGCCAAACGGCGCTCCGCAAGCTTGAGCCACGCCCGCGGTTTCAGATATTCGTAGATGCCCTCACGCCCGCCTTCGCGGCCGTAGCCCGATTCGCGATAGCCGCCAAAGCCGACCGCCGCGTCGAACAGATTTGTCGCGTTGATCCAGACGACGCCGCTGGCGAGGCGCGGTGCAACGTCGAGCGCACGGCCGATGGTTTCGCTCCACACGCTCGCGGCGAGTCCATAACGCGAGTTGTTGGCGAGCGCGATCGCTTCGTCGGGCGTGCGGAAGCTCATCGTCACCAGCACCGGGCCGAAGATTTCTTCCTGTGCGAGCGTGGAAGCTGGGGCTACACCAGTGACGAGCGTCGGCGGAAAAAAGCAGCCGCCGGAAGGCATGGTCGTATCAGGCGACTGCCAGACCGAGCAACCTTCACGCCGGCCAGTTTCCACCAGCGACTGGATACGTTCGAGTTGCACCGGATCGACAATCGCGCCGAGATCGATGCTTTTGTCGAGCGACGTGCCCACGCGCAGCGTCTCCATGCGCCGTTTCAGCTTGGCGATGAAACGCGCTTCGACGCCTTCCTGCACCAGCAGCCGCGAGCCCGCGCAGCAGACCTGCCCCTGGTTGAACCAGATTGCGTCGACGACGCCTTCGACGGCGCCGTCCAGATCAGCGTCGTCGAACACGATGAAAGGCGATTTGCCGCCGAGTTCGAGTGTGAGCGACTTGCCGGAACCCGCCGTGGCCGATCGGATCAGCCGGCCCACTTCCGTCGAACCGGTAAAGGCGATCTTGTCGACTTGCGGATGCTCGACCAATGCCGCGCCAGTGCGTCCGTCGCCCGTGACGACGTTCAGCACGCCGGCCGGCAAGCCGGCGCGATGCGCGAGTTCCGCGAACAGCAACGCGGTGAGCGGCGTGTATTCAGCCGGCTTCAACACCACGCAATTGCCCATGGCAATGGCCGGCGCGATCTTCCACGCGAGCATCAACAGCGGGAAATTCCACGGCACGATCTGACCGACCACGCCGAGCGGCGCGTAATCCGCGAACTCGCTCTCCTGCAACTGCGCCCACCCCGCGTGATGCAGAAAGTGACGCGCGACGAGCGGCACGTCGATATCGCGCGTTTCGCGGATCGGCTTGCCGTTGTCGAGCGCTTCGAGCACCGCGAACAGCCGGCTATGACGCTGCACCATGCGGGCCAGCGTGTACAGATGCCGCGCCCGTCCGGCGCCGCCCAACGCGAGCCAGCCCGGCTGCGCGGCGCGCGCGGCAGCTATGGCGGCGTCGATGTCGGCCGCGTCGCCTTGAGCGACCTGGGCGAGTTGCTCGCCGGTCGCGGGCGCGTTCGACGCGAAGCGCTCACCCGCAGCCGGCGCATGCCACGCGCCGCCGATGAAATGCCCGAAGCCATCTTCATGCTGCGCCAGCCAGGCGCGCGCGGGTTGATCGTCCTCGGGTGCGGGACCGTACTCCATCGATGAAAAATACTCGGCTACGCTCATGGGATCGGTCTTCTGTTCAGGCTACGGGGTGACGGTTGAAAGCGGAGTAACGGCCGCTCACGTAATGTTCGAGCTGGCGTTCGATATCGGCCAGCAGGCTCGACGCGCCGATCCGGAACAGATCCGGTTCGAGCCACGCACGGCCGAGTTCTTCTTTCATCAGGATCTGATACGACAGCACCGACTTCGCAGTCGATACGCCGCCCGCCGGTTTGAAGCCGATCAGCACGCCAGTGCGTTCCTGGTATTCGCGGATCATGCGCACCATCACGAGCGAGACATCCAGCGTCGCGTTGACGCCTTCCTTGCCGGTGGATGTCTTGATGAAGTCGGCGCCGGCCATCATGCAGACCATCGACGCGCGCGCCACGTTCGAAAGCGTGCGGATGTCGCCGGTGGCAAGAATGGTTTTCAGATGCGCCGGGCCGCAGGCCGCGCGGAAGTCGCGCACTTCGTCGTAGAGCGCCTGCCAGTTGCCGGTGAGCACATATTCACGCGTGACGACGATGTCGATTTCCTGCGCCCCGTCCGCGACCGAGGCTTCGATCTCTTTCAGCTTCAGCGGATGCGGAATCAAGCCCGCAGGAAAACCCGTAGAGACCGCGGCAACCGGAATGCCGCTGCCGTGCAGCGCATCGACCGCCGCCGCGACGAAGCGGTGATACACGCACACCGCGCCCGTCGTGATGCCTTGCGGCGCGATGCCGAGCGCTTCGAGCAGATCGGCGCGCACCGGTTGTCGCGCCTTCGCGCAGAGCCGCCGCACGCGGCCTTCGGTGTCGTCGCCGTTGAGCGTGGTGAGGTCGATGCAGGTGACGGCTTTGAGCAGCCAGGCCGCCTGCGCATCTTTCTTGACGCTGCGGCGCGTGCCGAGCGTGGCGGTGCGCCGTTCAACCGCCGACTGGTTGACGCGCAAGCCGTCGAGCCAGGAGGCGTCGAACGGCATGCCGGGATTGCGCTCGGGATGAACGATCGGTGTGCCGCGCAGCGCGACGACCGATGAAGACTGCAATGGGGCTTCTGGCATAAGACATCCGAAAATATGATGCGACGCACAACAGCCGCCGACAATTTGCTCGCACTTATGCTACAACGATTGATAGAATCATAACAAGCTTTGCGAGCAATCGTTACATCATCTCCCGGCTGAACCCGGTGAATGCCCGTGAATGTTATTGACGCACCATATTCATGATGCGAAGATCACAACACGGTTTTCGGCCGGATAGCGTTATACAAAGAAAAGAATTTCGTCGCGTGGACGAAGGAGACATGCCAGATGAGTGAGCCGGTTGCGGTCGCGGCCGCGTCATCGCCTCAGGTTCCATTGATCCGTGTTGCGGGCGTCACCAAACGATTCGGTGGCGTGCACGCGCTGCGCGGCGTCAACCTCGAAGTGTTGCCCGGCGAAGTCCACGCGCTGCTCGGCGAAAACGGCGCGGGCAAATCCACGCTGATCAAGATCCTGAGCGGTGTGCATGCGTATGACGAGGGCGTCATCGAAATCGCCGGTCAGCAAGTCGCGTTCGGCTCGCCGGCGCAATCGCGCGATGCGGGTGTCGCCGTGGTCTACCAGGATTTGAGTCTCGTCGAATCGCTGTCGGTCGGCGCCAATCTCATGTTGGGCCGCGAACCGCGCACGCGTTTGGGCTTCGTGAAGAATCGCCAGCTCATGGCCACGGTCGGCGAGTTCCTGCGCTCGCATGGCATTCCACTCGATCCGAAAGTGCCGGTCGGCTCGCTGCCCTTCGCTTACCGGCAAATGACCGAGATCTGCAAAGCGCTGATGGGCGAAGTGCGCGTGCTGATTCTCGACGAACCCACGTCCGCGTTGACCGGCGGCGAAGAGCAGATTCTGTTCGACGCGATTCGCGCAGTCACGGCTCGCGGCGTCGGCGTGATCTATGTGACGCATCGGTTGAACGAGGTGTTCAGGATTTCGCAGCGCGTGACCGTGTTCCGCGATGGCGCGAATGCCGGCACGTTCCAGACCGCGCAAACGGATATGAAGCAACTGGTGGCGGCGATTGTCGGTCCCGCTCATGCCGCGTTGCAGGCGCGGCAGAAAACGGCGGTGGGCGATGGAGCCGTTGCCCCAACCGCAAGCGGTGCGGCGACCTCCGACGAAGCACGCCATGCCGACGCCGCGCCCGTACTCAAGTTATTGAACGTCAGCAACGACCGCCTGCATCACATCGATCTCGTGGTTCGGCGCGGCGAAGTCCACGGACTCGCGGGATTGATCGGCAGCGGACGCACCGAGATTCTGCAAACCATCTTTGGCCTTCGATCCGTGGACGCCGGCTGCATCGAATTCGACGCTCGAACGCGCTCGCGCATCACACCCGCCGAGGCGATTCAACTTGGCATGGCGCTGGTGCCCGAGGATCGTCACCTGGAAGGGCTCGTGCTCGATCATTCGATTGAACGCAATCTGACGCTGCCGTGCTTGCCGCATTTTTCCCGCTGGGGATGGCTGCGCGGCCAGGCCGCCGTTCAGCAGGCGAAGCGGTCCATGAAAGAACTGGCCGTCAAGGCACCCAACTCATCCACTGCGGTCAAGTTTCTATCCGGCGGCAATCAGCAGAAAGTGGTCTTCGCGAAGTGGAATCATCCGCGCCCCAAGTTGCTCATGCTCGACGAACCGACCGTTGGCGTGGATGTCGGCGCGCGCGAGGAAATCTACGGCGTGGTGAACGACGCCGCGCAGGCGGGCACCGGCGTGCTCATCGTCTCGTCGGATCTGGATGAACTCTTGCGCCTGTGCGACCGCATATCGATTGTCGCGGACGGCTGCATCGTCAATACCGTGGAGCGCGCGGAACTCGCCAATGCCGAAGCGCTGCATCACCTGATCCAACTTTCCCGTTCTTCGCTCGAGGCGTCTGCAACATGAATGAATCTGTCTCGCCGCTGACGGCCGAACGGCACGCATCGTCGCCGCAGAAAAGCCGTATGCGGCGCATCGCGCAAGCCCTGCTGCAAGGCGACCGGCCATATGCGCTGTATGCCGCGTTCGCGATCCTGCTGGTGGTGTTCAGCTTCGCGTCGCCGTGGTTCCTGTCCATCGATAACTTCCTGAATATCGGCCGGCAAACCGCGCTCGTCTCGATCATCGCGATCGGCATGACCTTCGTGATCATCGCGCGGCAGATCGATCTTTCCGTGGGCTCGACGCTGGCGCTCTCGGGCATGTCAGCGGCGCTCGCCATGGCGTACGTGGGCAACAACTGGGTGATCGGCGCGATTGCCGGTATCGGCACCGGCGCGATTGTCGGCGCGATCAATGGAATCGTGACCACGCGTGTCAACATTCCTTCGTTTCTCGTCACGCTCGGCACACTGAGCGCCGCGCGTGGACTCGCGCTGATGGTGACGACCACCAAGCCCGTGATCATCGATAACGACTCGTTCATCTCGATCTTCGGCGAAGGCGACATTTTCGGCGTGCCGGTGCCGATCATCTGGACGCTGCTCGCCGTGATCGCCGGCATTCTGCTCTTGCACTACAGCGTGTTCGGCCGGCAGATCTATGCGGCCGGCGGCAATCCGACCGCCGCGCTTTATTCGGGCATCAACACGCGGCGCGTGACCACCCTCGCCTTCATTCTCACGGGCATGCTGGCCGGACTCGCCGCGCTCGTGCTGTCGGCGCGCTCACATGCGGCACGGCCCGACGTGGTGCAAGGCATGGAGCTGGACGTGATCGCCTCGGTGACGCTCGGCGGCTGCAGTCTGTTCGGCGGACGCGGCTTCGTGCTGGGGACGCTGCTCGGCAGTCTGATCATCGGCACGCTCAATAACGGGCTGGTGCTGCTCGGCGTGAGTTCATCGCTGCAACTGGTGATCAAAGGCGTGATCATCGTCGCGGCGGTTGCGTTTACGAGGAAATAGGCAGCAAACAAGGCAGTTCGGACGTGAAGACGCGAAGCACAGACATGAAGACCAACGGAGGAGAAACATGAAACAACGTCGTGGTTCAAAAGTAGCGTTAGCCAGTGTCATGGCGGTCGCCGCCGTCGCTTGTCTGGCTTCCCCGGGTGCTTACGCGCAATGCGTGACCGGCATACCGGCGGGCTCGATCGGGCCGAAGGGTATCGTCGGGCAAGGACCGAACGGCGAAAAAGCCGCGTCGGTGGATGCCGTGAAACTGACCGACGCCGACATCGCCAAAATCAAGGCCGGCAAGTTCAAGGTCGGCATTTCGATGCAGACCATGAATCTCGACTGGTCGCAACTGCAGGTGGCGGGCATCACCGATACGCTGAAGAAGTACGGCGTGGAAGTGATCGGCACGGCGTCGGCGGAATATCAGGTCGACAAGCAGATCGCCGATATCGAGAACACGATCCAGCGCCATCCGAACGGCATCATCTCCATTCCGGTCGACGGTACGGCGACGGCCGCCACCTACAAGAAAGTGTCCGCGGCCGGCATCAAGCTCGTGTTCATGGACAACGTGCCGACCGGCCTGAAGCATCCGGAAGAATACTCGGCGATGATCTCAGCGGATAGCGAAGGCAATGGCCAGATCGCGGCGAAAGTGCTCGCCTCGTGCGTGCCGCAAGGCGCAACGGTCGGGCTCGTGAATTTCGGCGTCGACTACTTCAGCACGACGGAACGGACCAAGGCCGTCAACGACTGGCTGAAGAAAAACCGTCCGGACATCAAGATCAAACAGGTCGCCTTCACGGACCCGTCTAAAGTCGGTCAGATCGCGGGCGACTTCCTCACTGGCAATCCTGATGTGAAGGGCCTGTTCGCGGTGTGGGATCAGCCGGCTCTCGACACACTCACGTCGATGCGCGCGCAAGGCGTGACCATTCCCATGACGACGGTCGATCTCGGCCTGCAATCCGCGATCGAAATCGCCAAGGGCGGGCCGCTGAAGGCGACTGGCTCGCAGCGTCCGTACGATCAGGGCGTTGCCGAGGCCATGGCGATGATGAAGGCGCTGATCGGCCAGACGCCGCCGGCGTGGATCGGCGTGCAATCGTTGCCGGTGGTTCAGTCGAACGTGCTCGAGTCTTATAAGACCGTGTTCAAGAAGGACCCGCCGCCGCAACTGGCCGATGCGTGCAAGAAGGCCGCGCCGGCTTGCGGTTGAGGCGCACGAACCGCGCTTCGTCATCGCACTTCTCTCCTTCAGCTTCCGGGCGCCGGTGCAACAAGCCGGCGTCGGGCGCGAATCCTGCTACTCGATAGACCCACTACGTCGATTCGAACGAGGAGAAAAGATGACCCTGCTTATTTACCTGGTTGGCTGGATCATTCTGATCGGCGGCGTGTCATGGGGATTGATGGCCATGCACGTCGCGCAGCATACGATTGCCATCGTGGCGGTCATTCTGCTCGGCGTCGCTGTGATTACCGGCGCGACGCGGGCACGCAGCCGGGATCGGCCGTAGCGTCGGCAATCTGCTGCCAGCCGGAAGCAGCCGGTTTGATACGGCGGTGAATTGGCTCAGTTCGAAACCGACTCGCCATTCACCGACGGCATCTGCGCGGCGCGCACCGTTGCGGTGTTATCCGCGTGGTGCTCGATCGCATAAAGCTCTCGGTTTCGCGCTATTTCCGCATCCGTCGGCGGATACTCTTCATCATGGGACGGCACCAGCCCTTCTGCCTGTGCCTGCTTCAACTGCGCCGTTACATCGGCGCGCGTCAGACCTGACGTGCTGGTTTGCGCAAAGGCATTCGCGCCGAATGCCAGGCTGAGCGCGGTGACGGCAACAGCGTTAAGCAATTTCATGATGTCTCTCCGGGTAGGGGCAAACAATGACTGGGTAGCAATACGCCTCCCATTCTTGTCATTTCCCCTGTCCGGGCACTGACCTCCAGATTACCGTTCTGTTATCTACGCCCGCCTGGCGATATGCCACGCGAAGCCGCGCCACATCTGCGCGCATTCACTTCAGCGCTCACATAACAGAACGGTAATCTAACCGACGGCAGCCGGTCAGCGCCGCCCCGCCACACTCCTGACTTACGAAGCCCGCGTCACGCAGCACTGCATCGGCGCGTGCCTCCAACGGCCTTTTTTCAGGAACCCGTCATGTGGATTGTCAGGCTGGCGCTGCGCCGCCCTTATACCTTCGTGGTCCTCGCCGTGCTGATCTTTATCGTCGGCCCGCTCGCGATACTGCGCACGCCGACCGATATCTTTCCGAACATCGATATCCCGGTGGTCAGCATCGTCTGGAGCTACAACGGCTTCTCGGCGCAAGACATGGCCAGTCGCATCACGTCGAACTACGAACGCGCGCTGACCTCGGACGTCGACGATATTGAGCACATCGAGTCGCAATCGCTGAACGGCGTCTCGGTGGTGAAAATCTTTTTCCATCCGGGCGCGGACATCAATCGCGCGATTGCGGAAGCGGCGTCTAATTCCGCGTCGATCCTGCGCGTACTGCCGCCCGGCACGTTGCCGCCGAACATCATTACGTATAACGCCTCGACGGTGCCGATCCTGCAACTCGGCCTCTCCAGCGACACGCTCTCCGAACAGCAACTCTACGATCTCGGCAACAGCCAGATCCGCACGCAACTGGCGACGGTGCAAGGCGCCTCGGTGCCGCTGCCGTTCGGCGGCAAGGTGCGGCAGATCATGGTGGATATCGATCCGCGCGCGTTGCAGGCCAAGGGCCTCGCCCCGCTCGACGTGGTCAACGCGGTCAATGCGCAGAACCTGATTCTGCCGGGCGGCACGGCGAAGATCGGCACGAAGGAATACAACGTGCAGATGAACGGCAGCACCGACACGGTGGCCGCGCTGAACGATCTGCCGGTCAAGACCGTGGCCGGCGGCGTGGTGTACGTGCGTGACGTCGCCCATGTGCGCGACGGCTATGCGCCGCAGACCAATATCGTGCGCAGCGACGGCAAACGCGCCGCGCTCCTGACCATCGAAAAATCCGGCAGTACCTCGACGCTGACCATCATCCAGCAGGTCAAGGCGATGCTGCCGCATATCGCGGCCGGCCTGCCGAGCGCGCTGCATATCACCGCGCTGTCCGATCAATCCGTGTTCGTGAAGTCGGCCGTGGTGGGCGTGGCGCGCGAGGCGCTGATCGCTGCCGCCCTCACCGCCTTGATGATCCTGCTGTTTCTCGGCAGCTGGCGCGCCACGCTGATCATCGCGGTGTCGATTCCGCTCGCCGTGCTGACCTCGCTGATCGCGCTGTCCGCGCTCGGCCAGACCATCAACATCATGACGCTCGGCGGCCTCGCGCTCGCCGTGGGTATCCTCGTCGACGACGCCACCGTCGCCATTGAAAACATCACGCATCACCTGGAGAACGGCGAGCCGTTGCAGGACGCGATCCTGAACGGTTCCGGTGAAATTGCCGTGCCGACCTTCGTCTCGACGCTGTCGATCTGTATCGTGTTCGTGCCGATGTTCCTGCTCTCCGGCGTCGCGCGCTATCTGTTCGTGCCGCTCGCGGAGGCGGTGGTGTTCGCGATGATCGCGTCGTACTTCTTCTCGCGCACGCTGGTGCCGACGCTCGCTATGTATCTGATGCGCGCGCGCAGCAACGCGCCCGCCACCGGCAACGGTCCGGTTGTGCGCCTGATCCGCTTTCAGGCCGGCTTCGAGCAGCGCTTCGAACGGCTGCGCGAACGCTATCGCGGCGTGCTCGGCGCGGCGATAGCGAGCCCGAAGCGCTTCATCGCGATCTTCCTCGTGCTTTGCCTCGGCTCGCTTGCGCTGGTGCCGTTCGCCGGACGTGACTTTTTCCCGGCTGTGGACACCGGCGAAATCCGCCTGCATCTGCGCGCGCCGACCGGCACGCGCATCGAGGACACCGCGAGTATCACCGACCAGGTCGAAGCCCGCGTGCGCGATGTGATCCCGAAGCAGGAACTCGGGGCGATGCTCGATAACATCGGCGTGCCGGTGAGCGGCATCAATCTGACCTATGACTCGTCGGACCCGATCGGCCCCGAAGATGCCGACGTGATGATCACGCTCGCGCCGAAACACAAGCCGACCGCGCAATACGTCGCGACGCTGCGCAACACGCTGACCAGGGATTTCCCCGGCGTCACGTTCGCCTTCCTGCCCGCCGATATCGTCAGCCAGATTCTCAACTTCGGCCTGCCCGCGCCGATCGATATCCAGATCGTCGGCAACAAGCTCGACGCCAACCGCGTGGTGGCGGACCGTTTGCTCGCGCAACTGCGCGGCGTGCGCGGTCTCGTCGATGCGCGCATTCAACAGCCCGGCGACGCGCCCGCGATCAACGTCAACGTCGACCGCACCCGGGCGATTCAGGCCGGCCTGTTGCAGCGTGAGGTATCGCAGAACCTGCTGATCGCGCTCTCAGGCAGTTCGCAGACCACGCCGAATTTCTGGCTCGATCCGCGCAACGGCGTGAGCTATCCGCTGGTGGCGATGATGCCGCAGTACGACGTCAACTCGTTGCAGGCGCTCGCCAATATTCCGGTCGCGCAGAGCGGCGGCGCGGCGACGACGGCAGCGGCCGCGGCCTCGTTCCCGGCGAACGGCGTGGGGCCCGCGCCGCAGAACCTGCTCGGCGCGCTGAGCACGCTGACACGCGGCACGCAGCAAGCCGTCGTCTCGCACTACAACGTGCAACCGGTGCTCGATATCTTCGCGTCGGCGCAAGGGCGCGATCTTGGCGGCGTGGCGGCGGACGTCAACCGGTTGATCGAGCAGATCCGGCCGCAATTGCCGCCGGGCGCATCCATCGTCGTACGCGGCCAGGTGCAGGCCATGCACGATTCGTTCAGCGGTCTCGCGAGCGGCCTCGTATTCGCCATCGGCCTCGTCTATCTGCTGATGGTGGTCAATTTCCAGTCGTGGCTCGACCCGTTCATCACGATCAGCGGCTTGCCGGGTTCGCTCGCCGGCATTGCGTGGATGCTGTTCAGCACCGGCACCCGCCTGAGCGTGCCGGCGCTCACCGGCACCATTCTGTGCATCGGCATCGCCACGGCCAACAGCATTCTGGTTGTCAACACCGCGCGTGAACTTCACCACGGCGGCAAGCCGCCGTTGCAGGCCGCGCTCGAAGCCGGCTTCAGCCGCTTCCGGCCGGTGCTGATGACGGCGCTCGCCATGCTGATTGGCATGCTGCCGATGGCGCTCGGCCTCGGCGACGGCGGCGAACAGAACGCGCCGCTCGGCCGCGCCGTGATCGGCGGCCTCGCGCTCGGCACGGTGTCGACCTTGCTGTTCGTCCCTGTCGTCTACGGGATGGTGCACGCGTGGCTCGACAAACGCCGCGCGGCACGCAGCGAAACACACGAATCCGCCGTCGCCGCCCGTACTCTTTGATTTCGACGAGACCTTTTTTATGAACGATTCATCACTTCCGCCGAAGTTGGGTGGGCAGCCCGAACAGGTTGCCAACGCCGCTGAAACTCGCGCGCCAGACGCCGCTCATGCTGCTGACCTCGCGCCAGCAGCTTCGCCCGCGCGGGAATCAGACCGCGGCGCGCAGGCGCATGCCGCCCCAGCCGTCGAATCCACGCGTGACAAGCGTGACCAGGCGGCCGGCGACGCCGGTTCGCACCGCGAGACAAACACCAAACCGCACCGCCGTCTCTGGCCCTTCGCGCTCAGCGGTCTTGCCGCGGTCTTGCTGATCATCGGCATCGTGCCGCGTCTGCATGCGAGCGCCGCGCTCACGGAGCAAACGCAAGCGCAAAGCATGCTCAGCGTGTCGGTGGTCAAGCCGCGCCCCGCGCCGGCCGTCAACGAGCTGCTGCTGCCCGGCGCCGTCACGCCGTTCGCCGAAGCATCCATCTACGCGCGCACCAGCGGCTACCTCGCTCACTGGAACACCGACATCGGCGCGCAGGTGAAGAGCGGCCAGGTTCTCGCGACGATCGAAGCCCCTGATCTGGACGCGCAACTGCGCCAGGCCCGCGCCGACGAAGCCACCGCGCAGGCCAACTTCGACTACGCGAAGACGACCGCGCAGCGTTGGCAGGACATGCTCAAAACCCAATCGGTCGCGCAACAGGACGCCGACAGCAAGGTCAGCGACATGGAAGCGCGTCGCGCGATGCTGGCGTCGGCGCAGGCCAATGTCGCGCATCTCGCCGAACTCGTCTCGTACGAGAAGATCACCGCGCCGTTCGACGGCGTGATCACCGCGCGCAACGTCGACGTCGGCGCGCTGGTGACGGCGGGCGGCACGCCCGGCGCCGCGGGCATGTCGGGCGAGCTGTTCCATATCCAGCAGAACGGCGTGCTGCGTGTGTTCGTCGACGTGCCGCAGAACGACGCGCCGTACGTGACGCCGGCCACGGCCGTGTATCTGACCGCGCAGCAGTATCCGGGCCGCCATATCGCGGCGAAGGTGGCGCGCAGCACCGGTTCGATCGATCCGTCGAGCCGCACGCTGCGCGTCGAGATCGACGTCGACAACAAGGACGGCGCGTTGATGCCCGGCGCCTACACGCAGGTGCATCTGCAATTGCAATCGACCACGCCGGCGCTCGATCTGCCGGTCAGCGCGCTGCTGTTCCGTCCGGACGGCGTGACGGTCGCCGTGGTCGACAACAATGGCCGGGCGCTGCTTAAGACCGTGCAGATCGGCCGCGATTTCGGCACGCACGTGGAAATCACGACGGGACTCGCTGCCTCGGACCGCGTGATCGACAACCCTGGCGATTCGATCGCTAGCGGCCAGATGGTTCAGATCATGCCGGCCATGCATGGCTGAGTGCTTCGTCAGACAAAGGATTTGCCGATGATCAACCTGTCTCTTTCACGGCCGTTGCCGCGCCGCGCGCTGGCGGCCACGCTGATCGGCGCGCTGCTCAGCGCGTGCTCGACCCTGCCTGCGTATCAACGCCCGAGCGCCGAGATTCCAGCGCAGTACGCGGGCGCCGTGCATACGGCCGCCACACCCGGCTGGGCGCAGGCCGCGCCGGCCGACGCCACGCCGCGCGGCCCCTGGTGGACGATCTTCAACGATCCCGTGCTGAACGAACTGGAGGCGCACATCGACGTGTCGAACCAGACCGTACGCAAGGCGGTCGCGCAGGTCCAGCAGGCGCGCTCGATGGTGGACTATCAGCGTGCCGGTTTCTTCCCGACCATCACCGCCGGTGCCGCGCAGCAGCGCTTTCGGACCTCACAGAACGTCGAAGGTAAGTCGCTCGCGGGCAAGACCGTGCCCGACTATTCGGCAGGCGTTGCGGCGAGCTGGGAGCCGGACCTGTTCGGGAAAATACGCGACAGTGTGACCGGCGCGCAGGCGGACGTTCAGGCGAGCGAAGCGGACCTCGAAGGCGTGCGCCTGTCGATGAGCGCCGATCTGGCCGTCGACTACTTCTCGCTGCGCTCGCTCGACACGCAGAAGAAGCTGCTCGACGACAGCGTGAATGCCTACGCCGCCGCGTTAAATCTGTTGCAGCAGCAGTTGAAAAACGGCGCGATCGATGCCTCCGCCGTCGCGCAGGCCACGACGCAACTCGAAGCGACGCGCACGCAAGACACCGACATCGACGTGACGCGCGCGCAGATGCAGCACGCGATCGCGACGCTGATCGGCGAACCGGCATCGACCTTCACGCTGCCGCCGAACGGCTCGGCCGTGGCGCCGCCCGCAATTCCGATTGGCGTGCCGTCGCAATTGCTGGAACGGCGCCCCGATATCGCCGCCGCCGAACGGCGCGTGGCGTCGGCGAATGCGCAGATCGGCGCGGCCCATGCGGCGTTCTTTCCGGATCTGGTGTTGTCCGCAAGCGCCGGGCTCGAAAGCACGTTTTTCGCGCCATGGCTGAGCGCGCCGAGCCTGTTCTGGTCGCTGGGTCCGCAGCTGGCCGGCACGCTGTTCGACGGCGGCAAGCGCAAAGCCAGCCTGCATGGCGCCGCCGCGCAATACGACGGCGCGGTGGCGGACTATCGACAGTCGGTGCTGGTGGCGTTCCAGCAGGTCGAGGACAACCTGTCCGCCCTGCATTCCCTCGCCGACGAAGCCGCCAGCCAGCAGCGCGCCACCACGGCCGCAGACCTGTCGCTGCGGCTCACGACGAACCGCTTCAACGCGGGCGCGGTCAGCTACCTCGACGTGGTGACCGCGCAGACGATTGCGCTGACGAACCAGCGCTTCGCGGATCAGATCGCCGCGCGGCAGTTGGAGTCGAGTGTGCTGTTGCTGAAGGCGTTGGGCGGCACGTGGGGTAATGAAGGCAAGAGCGCGGTGGGGTCGATGTAAGCGGAGGGTGCGCGAATTCCGGCGAAGGCACCGCGGTGAAATGCTTGAACGCGGTGTCTGCCAGATGGCGCGAGCAAGGTGTTGCGATCTAGCTGGCGCGCGGGAAGCTCAGCACGAACCGCGTACTGCGCGCATCGCTTTCCGCATGCACGGAGCCGCCGTGCAGCTCCATGATCGTGCGCACGATGGCAAGCCCGAGCCCGGTCGATCCCGTGGACCCTTGCGACAATCCTGAAGACGGCAGCGAACTGCGCGACGGATCGACCCGATAAAAGCGGTCGAAAATCCGTTCGAGATGCTCGGCGGGAATCGGCTGCCCCTGGTTTTCCACGCTCACGCGCACGGCTTCGGCCGACGCGCCGGCGTCCAGCATGATCTCGCCGCCCGGCGGCGTATAGCGAATGGCGTTGGCGAGCAGATTGCTCACGGCGCGGCGGAACAACTCGAGATCGGCCGTCACGCTGGCCGTGCCGCTCACGCGCAAACGCACATCCGCATCTTCGGCAATGCCTTCGAAATACTCGGCGATGTGAGTCAACTCCTGCGCCGCGTCGAACTCGCGCAGTTGTTTGACGAACTGCGGATGCTCGGCGCGCGCCAGAAACAGCACGCTCTCGATCATGCGCGAGAGCCGGTCGCACTCTTCCAGATTCGAGGCGAGCAGCATTTCGTATTCGTCGACGGAGCGCGGCCGGGCGAGCGCGACTTCAGCGGCGCCGCGCATGTTGCTGAGCGGCGTGCGCATGTCGTGCGCGAGGTCGGCGGTGAAACGCGACAGACGCTGGAAACCGTGCTCGACGCGTTCGAGCA
The DNA here is from genome assembly GCF_003386115.1 of Paraburkholderia sp. BL27I4N3. Taxonomy (NCBI): domain Bacteria; kingdom Pseudomonadati; phylum Pseudomonadota; class Betaproteobacteria; order Burkholderiales; family Burkholderiaceae; genus Paraburkholderia; species Paraburkholderia sp. BL27I4N3. Next base: position 5,375,243 of record NZ_QREJ01000001.1, read on the forward strand.
TCGCGTTCAGCGAGGCCACCAAAGCTTCGAGTTCGCTCGGCACGCGCGCCACCGCGATTCGCGTATCGAGGCGATTCACCGTGACGAGGCTCGCGCTCGCCGCGATATCGCGCAACGGCCGCAGCGCGGCGCGAATCAGCAGGTAGCCGAGCAGCATGGCCAGCACCACGCCGGCCACGCCCGCCATGTTGAGCTTGTCGCGATAACGGTCCAGCAGCAGCCAGCGGTCGCTCATGTTGCGCGCCACCAGCAGGCTCGCCGTGTCGCCGTTACGCAGCCGTGCGTCCGTGAAAATGCCGCGGATCGGCGCGCCGTTACGGCCAGTCCAGTCGCCGATATCGGCCTCGGTGATGCGCGCCGTCGCGGCCACGCGCGTGAGCGGCGGCAACCCTGCGACGGTCGCGGCGCCGCTCGCCGCATCCGGTGCGGCAAGCGCGCCGGCGATGTTGTGTTCGATCGCGCGCTTGCCGTCGGGATCGAACACTTCCATCGACAGCGCTTCGTTGCCGAGCACGACGCTAGTCAAACGCTCGCTGTGGTAGCGCAGGCTTTGCGCCGACTCCAGTTCCTCAGCGAGACGGCGTGCGTGACGCGCGGCGAGCACGATGTCAAGATTGTCCTGCGCCTTGATCTGCTTTTCGAGCGCGATATACAGGAAACTGCCGACCAGCACGAAAACCGTCAGCGTGGTGGCGCCGAACGCCAGCGCGAGCGCCGCGGCAAGCGAGCGGCCGCGCATCAGGCGGTGTCCTTCAGTTCGAGCACGTAGCCCACGCCACGTACGGTGTGGATCAGCTTGACGGGAAAGTTGTCGTCGATCTTGGTGCGCAAGCGGCGGATCGCGACTTCGACCACGTTGGTGTCGCTGTCGAAATTCATGTCCCACACATACGACGCGATCTGCGTGCGGCTGAGCACTTCGCCCTGACGGCGCGCGAGCAGTTGCAGCAGCGAGAACTCACGCGGCGTGAGGTCGATACGCGTGCCGCCACGCTTCACGCGACGGCGGTTCACGTCCATTTCCAGATCACCCACCTTGATCAGCTCGCTTTCGCGCGGCGGGCCGCGGCGCGCCAGCGTGCGCACGCGCGCCAGCAGTTCGACGAAGGCAAAGGGTTTGACGAGGTAATCGTCCGCGCCGAGTTCGAGGCCGCGCACGCGGTCGTCGACGTCGTCGCGCGCGGTAAGGAACAGCACGGGCGTGGTGCGTTTCGCGCGCAAGGTCTTGACGATGGTCCAGCCGTCCATGCCCGGCAGCATCACGTCGAGCACGATCACGTCGTACTCTTCTTCCAGCGCGAGGATCAGCCCTTGCGGGCCGTCGTTGGCCACATCGACCGCATAGCCGGACTCTTCCAGGCCTTTCTTGAGGTAGGCCGCTGTTTTCAGCTCGTCCTCGATCACCAGGATGCGCATCGGTTGCTCCGCGTGGCATTGACGGTGGAATCATACCGTCAAGCACCCCAACGGGCGATTACGATCCGGTAATGTCGATGCGCTGCGACCTACTCGACGTTGTCCGCGATGTCGGTCATACGGATCATGTGCGGTTTGACCACGTCGTCCTCCTCGTCGCGGGCCTCCGTAGGTGGATGGATCAAGGCTTCGAGCCGCGCCTTGGTCGCCAGAAACTCGGGCGAAGTGACCTGCGAATAGTCGCGCGGCCGCGGCACCGGCACTTCGATCAACTCCTGCACCTCGCCGGGATTCGCCTTCAGCACCAGAATCCGGTCGGCGAGAAAGATCGCCTCGTCCAGGTCGTGCGTGATGAACAGCACGGTCACGTCGATGTTGCGCCAGATATCCAGCAGGTGCGTCTGCATCTTCGCGCGCGTTTGCGCGTCGAGTGCGCCGAAGGGTTCGTCCATCAGCAGAATGCGCGGCCGGTTGGCGAGCGCGCGGGCAATCGCCACGCGCTGCTTCATGCCGCCCGACAACTGATGCGGATAGGCATTGGCGAATTTCGTCAGACCGACCAGATCGAGCCATTGCAGCGCCTCGCGTTCCGCATGCAGAGTGCTGTGGCCGTTCATCTTCAGACCGAACATGACGTTCTTCTTGACCGTCAGCCACGGAAACAGCGTGTAGCCCTGAAACACCATGCCGCGGTCGGCGCCCGGCCCTTGCACCGGCTTGCCGTCGAGCAGCACGCTGCCGCTCGTCTGCGCCTCCAGGCCGGCGAGAATGCGCACCAGCGTGGACTTGCCGCAGCCCGACGGTCCGATCACGCAAACGAATTCGCGCCGGTGCGTCTTGAAGCTGATGCCGTCGAGCGCCGTGCACTCGCCTTGCGCCGCCTTGAAGCGCTTGCCGAGGTCGCGCACTTCCAGAATCACCTCGCGCGATTTCAGGCGGTCGAAACGCTCGCGTACCGCTTCGGACTGGATCAGGTACGACGGAACGGGTTGCGGATTTAACATGATGGAATCCTTTGAATGCGCTGCGGTGCATGCGATAAGCCGTGTCACGAAACCGTCCGCTACGCCTTGAGCGTGCGGTCCCACGGAAACAGCTTGCGGCCGAGAAAGGCCAGCACGAGATCGGTGCCCAGGCCGATGATGCCGATCATCATGATCGCCGCATAGACGTTGTCGAAATGCTGGTAGCGCGCCTGCTGCGTGATGTACCAGGTAATGCCGGAGCTGGTCCCGACCAGTTCCGCCACGATCAGATAGGTCCACGCCCAGCCGAGCAGAATGCGCTGGTCGCGGTACAGGTCGGGCAGGATGCCGGGGATCACCACGTGCGTGAGCAGCTTGAACTTCCTGGTGCCGAGCGTCATGGCGGCTTCGAACAGGCCGTATTCGAGCTTGCGGGTGGTGTTGGCCACGATCAGCACCTGCTGGAACAGCGTGCCGATCACGATGATCGCGATCTTCGGGCCGTCGTAAATGCCGAGAATCGCCACCATCAGCGCGCCGAACGCGGGCGCCGGCAAGTAACGGAAGAACTCGAAGAACGGCTCCTGCAAGCGCGCGATCGCGCTGTACGTGCCGCACACGATGCCGATCGGCACGCCGATCACCGACGACAGCACGAAGCCCCAGAAGATCACCTGAATGCTGTGCCAGAGACTCTGATGCAGCCAAACGCCGTCGCGCGATGCGGGCGGCGTGGTGAACGCGGTATAGAACGCGCGCAGCACTTCATGGGGCGCGGGCAAATACACCGGGTTGACCGGTTCGCCGGCCGGCAAGGCGGCATGGGCGTCGCGCGCATGGGCAAGTTCGTCGGCGAACACGTCCTTGTCGACACGCATGCCCGGCTGGAAATAGTCGACGCTGCCCGGCGTCTCGATCAGCACCTGCGGATGCCAGATGAACGGCACGTAGCTGACCAGACACCAGACCAGCAGCGGCAACAGGAACGAGCCCGCCCCTAACAGCCATTTGCCGCGCGCGGAGAGTTCGCGGCGCACCGCGAACCATTCGGTTCTGTCAATGACGGCCATGGGATTCTCCGCGGCGGACTGTGGTTGCGTCGTATATGGACCCTGGCGGGGCGGTCGTTTCGTCGAGCCACGCGCGCGCCAGATCGAGCAGCACGATGTCTTCGTGGGCACGCGCGACGAAGCTCACGCCGAACGGCAAGCCCGCATGCCGGCCGACCGTGCAGACGCCGGCCGGCACCGCCAATGCGGACAGGTCGAGCAGGTTGACGAAGTTCGTGTAGTAGCCGAAGCGCGAGTTCACGCGGATCGGGTCCGCTTCCAGTTCGTCGACGGTGGCGGTCGTCGCCGAAGTCGGCGTAACGATGGCGTCGATCCGCTGCCAGACTTGCGCCGCTTGCATGCGCAGGAACGCGAGGCGGTCGAACGCGGCGAACGCATCGGCCGCGCTCCAGCGCGCCGCGCCGCCGATAATCTCGCGGATCACCGGATGCAGCGCGTCGGGCTGCGTGTCGGCGAACTCGCGGATCGCCGCGAGCCGCTCCGCCACCCACGGTCCTTCATAAAGCAGCCGCGCGGTGGCGAGGAACGGCTCGAAGTCGATCTCGACCAGTTCGGCGCCGGCGGCTCGCAAACGCGTGAGCGCGGCATCGAATGCGTGCGCGTACGAGGTGTCGCCGAAAAATTCGAGCTGGTCCGCGCGCGGCACGCCGAAGCGCACACCGCGCAGCGACGGTTGCGCGTCAGGTTGCGCGGCGCCCGGCGGCGGCTGGAATTCGCGCGCATACGGATCACTTGGCGCGACACCGCGCGCGGCGTCGAACACGCGCTGCGCGTCGTCCGCCGAGCGCGCGAAAATCGACACGCAGTCGAGCGATTTGCATGCCGGCACCACGCCGAGCGTGCTCAGCACGCCCTTGGTCGGCTTCAGTCCGAACAGGCCGTGGAACGCCGCGGGCACGCGTCCCGAGCCGGCCGTGTCGGAGCCCAGCGAAAACGCCGCCAACCCGAGCGCGACCGATACCGCCGAACCGGAACTCGAGCCGCCCGACGCGTAGCGCGGATCGAGCGCGTTGCGGCACGCACCGTGCGGCGAGCGCTGGCCGGACAACCCCGTGGCGAACTGGTCGAGATTGGTCTTGCCGATCGGAATCGCGCCCGCCGCGATCAGGCGCGCGACCACCGGCGCGCTAACCGTGGGCGTGTACGCATAAGCGGGGCACGCGGCGGTGGTCGGAATGCCGGCCAGGTCGATGTTGTCCTTGATGGCGAACGGCACGCCGTAGAGCGGCAACGTGTCGATGTCGCGGCCTTCGAGCGCGTCGGCGTACCGTAGCATCTCGTTGCGGCTCAACGGGCGGATCCATGCGTGATGCGGATCGTCGCCCGAAGTCCGCGCGGCGATCGCTTCCACCAGTTGCGCCGGCGTGAGGCTGCCGGCGCGATAGCGCGCCCGCAGCGCTTCGATCGACTTGGACTGGAACAGATCGTCGTGGGATTTCATTTGCACGTAGCCTCCTCGGTGGCGTCGGCTGCAATGCCGGCGCGCATCACCATCAATCGTTGACCCGCGACGACCGCCGCGCCTTCCGCGCAGTCGATCGTTTCGATCACGCCGTCGCCGCTCGCGGTGACGGAGATTTCCATCTTCATCGACTCGACGATCGCCACCACCTGGCCGTCGGCGACCCGTTCGCCTGCCTTGACGAGCAGCTTCCACACGCTGCCCGACACGTCGGCGACAATGCCTTGCTGGCCGGCTGCAAGCGCGTCGTTCGTCGTGTTGCCGGCATGCGCCGCATCGCCGTCCGTTTCGCCGACATATCCAGCATGTCCGGCCGCGTCCCAGCGCTCGCGTTCCGCATCGAAGGCGGTTTGCTGCGTGCCTTTGAACGCGGCGATCGACTCGGCTTCGTCCTTCAGAAAGCGGTTGTACGCGCCGAGGTCGAACACGGACTCCTCGATCTTCAGACTCGCGCGGCCCGCGATAAAGTCCGTGCGCAGCTCGGCCAGTTCGGCCTCGCTCACTTCGTAGAAACGGATCTCATCGAAGAAGCGCAGCAGCCATGGCTTGCCCGCTTCGAACTCGCGCGTGGTGCGATAGCGGTTCCACATCTGCACGGTGCGGCCGACGAACTGATAACCGCCCGGACCTTCCATGCCATACACGCACAGATACGCACCGCCGATGCCCACCGCGTTCTCCGGCGTCCACGTGCGCGCCGGGTTGTACTTGGTGGTGACGAGCCGGTGACGCGGATCGAGCGGCGTCGCGACCGGCGCGCCGAGATAGACGTCGCCGAGACCCATGACGAGGTAGCGCGCGTCGAACACGATGCGCTTCACGTCGTCGATACTATGCAGTCCGTTGATGCGGCGAATGAATTCGATATTGCTCGGACACCACGGCGCGTCGGGACGCACGGACTGCATGTAGCGTTCGATCGCAATCCGCGTCGACGGGTCGTCCCATGAGAGCGGCAAATGCACGATGCGGTTCGGCACGCGCATCGCGTCCACGGCGGGCAGTTCGCGCTCGGCTTGCTGCAGATGCGCAAGCAATGCATCGTGCGACAGCACGCGGTGATCGAAATGCACCTGCAGCGAACGGATGCCCGGCGTCAGATCGATGATGCCCGGCAAGCGGTGCGCGTCGAGCCAGTTCATCAACGCATGCACGCGAAAGCGCAGGTTCAGGTCGAGCACGAGCGGACCGTATTCGATCAGCACGTTTTGATCGCCGGAGCGGCGATAGACCACGCCGGTGCCCTCGCCTGCCGTCGGGTCGCGATAGAGGATGCAATCGTGAGCCGCTTTGCTCGCCTGTGTCACGCGTAGCGCCGCTTTGACCGGCACCCGTTCGAAGCGCACCGTATCGCCCGGACGCAGTTGGCCGAGCTTCCACAATTCCTCGCCCACCACCGTGACCGGACACACGAAGCCGCCGAGGCTCGGACCGTCTGGACCGAGGATCACGGGCATGTCGCCGGTGAAGTCCACCGCGCCGACGGCGTACGCGTTGTCGTGAATATTCGACGGATGCAGCCCCGCCTCGCCGCCATCCGTACGAGCCCATTGCGGTTTGGGGCCGATCAGGCGCACACCTGTGCGGCTGGAGTTGTAGTGCACCGTCCAGCGCGTGCCGTAGAGCATCGCGATGTCATCGGGCGTGAAGAAATCGGGCGCGCCGTGCGGGCCGTCGAGCACGCCGAGCGTCCAGTCGTGCGTCAGCACCGGCACGCGCGTTGCGTCCAGTTGCGCGCCCGCTTCACCGCGATCCGCGCCATCGGCGAGATGCAGCACGTCGCCCTTGCGCAAAGCGCGACCTGCGTGGCCGCCAAACTGGCCGAGCGTGAAGGTCGCCTTGCTGCCCAGATAGTCTGGCACCTGCAGGCCGCCCTTCAGCGCGAGACATGCGCGCATGCCGGCGCCTGTCACACCGCCGAGCTTGAGCACGGTGCCCGCCGGCGCGCGCGTGACTTGCCAGAGCGCGACCGGCGCGCCGTCGAGCGTGGCGGCGAGCGGCGCGCCGCCGAGCACGAAAAGCGTCGCGGTATTGAAGCGCAGCGTAGCGCCGACCATCGCGCATTCGAGCCCCGCCGCGTCGGCGGGGTTGCCGAGCAGTTCGTTGGCGAGGCGGAACGACAGATCGTCCATCGGACCCGACGGCGGCACGCCGATGTCCCAGTAGCCGGTGCGTCCGGGCGTCTGCTGCACGGTGGTCTGCACGCCGCCGTCGAGCACGTCGATCGTATGCGGAGCGAACATGAAGCGCGACAGGAACGCAGTGGTCTGCTCACCGCGCGCAAACGTCGACGATCCGGCAATGGCGCGCAGATAGTCGAGATTGGTCTCGATGCCATATAACTGCGTTTGTTCTAGCGCGGCACGCAACGCAGTCAGCGCAGCCTCGCGTGATTCGCCTTTGACGATCAGCTTGGCGAGCAATGGATCGTAGAACGCACTGACTTCCGTGCCCGAATCGACCCACGTGTCGACTCGCGCGTCGGCGGCGAACTCGACATGCGTCAGCACGCCTGCACTCGGTTGAAACTGTTTGTGCGGGTCTTCCGCGTACAGCCGCACCTGAATGCTCGCACCTTGCGGCACGGGCGCCAGCGTATCGAGCGGCGCAAGTTCGCCCTCGGCTTCGCGGATCATCCACTCGACCAGATCGATACCCGTCACTTCTTCCGTCACGCAGTGCTCGACCTGCAATCGCGTGTTCACTTCGAGGAAATAGAAACGGCGCGTGTCGGCATCGAACACGAACTCCACGGTGCCCGCTGACTTGTACTTCACGGCTTGAGCGAGACGCACGGCGCTCGCATGCAGCGCGCTGCGTTCCGCGTGCGTGAGGCCAGGCGCGGGCGTCTCCTCGATCACCTTCTGGTTGCGCCGCTGCACCGAACAATCGCGTTCGCCGAGCGAGATCACGCCGCCTTTGCCGTCGCCGAAAATCTGCACTTCGATATGGCGCGCGTTTTCCACGAACTTCTCGACGTACACACCCGCATTGGCAAAGTTCGCTGCGCCGAGCCGCGCGACCGACGCAAACACGCTCTCCAGTTGCGCGGCGTCGCGGCACAGCGACATGCCGATGCCACCGCCGCCCGCGGTGCTCTTCAGCATGACCGGATAGCCGATCGACTCCGCCTCGCGCAACGCCGTACTTACGTCGGGCAGCAAGCCTGTGCCGGGCAGCAAGGCAACGTCGTTGGCTTGCGCGATTTCACGCGCCGTATGCTTCAGGCCGAACTCGCGCATCTGCTGCGGCGTTGGGCCGATGAAGCGAATCCCGGCGTCGTCGCACGCTTGCGCGAAGGCAGCGTTCTCGGACAGAAAACCGTAGCCGGGATGCACAGCGTCGGCGCCGCACGCACGTGCTGCTTCGAGAATCGCCACGCTGTTCAGATAGCTCTGCGCCGCGAGCGCCGGGCCGATGCACACGGCTTCGTCGGCGAGCATCACATGCATGGCATGGCGATCGGCTTCGGAATAGACCGCGACCGACGCGATGCCCAGCCGCTTGAGCGTGCGAATCACGCGGCAGGCAATCTCGCCGCGATTGGCAATCAGGACTTTGTGGAATCTCATTGGGCATCCCAGATCGTCAGTCGCACGGGCGTCGGGTTGTAGCCGTTGCACGGATTATTCAACTGCGGGCAGTTCGAGATGAGCACCGTGACATCCATTTCGGCGCGCATTTCGACGTACTTGCCTGGTGCGGAGATACCGTCTTCGAACGTCAGTTTGCCGAGCGGCGTCACCGGCACGTTCATGAAGAAGTTGATGTTGCTGACGATGTCGCGCTTGCCGAGCTGCGTGCCCACGCCGCACGTGCAATGCGTGATCGCATGCAGGAAACTGTCGCGGCAGCTATGCATATGGCGCTTGTCGAGCGCGTAACGCACGGTATTGCTCTCGGCCGCGCAAGCACCGCCGAGCGTGTCATGACGGCCGCACGTGTCGGCGACGATGCTCAGCATCGGCTTGCCGAGGTTCGACATGAGCACGCTGCCGGCGGACAGATAGAGATTGTGTTGCGCGCGGATCGTGTCTTGTGCGCTATAGCGTTCGAGCGGATCGGCGCTGTTATAGAACAGCGTGTCCACGGCCTGATTGCCTTCCAGGTCGAGAATGCGGAACACCTGGCCGCGTTTGACTTCATGCAGCCACGGCTCGCCCGAAGGGAGCGTGAGGTCGTAGACCGCATGACGGAGTTCGAGCTTGCTTTCGATAATAGGCATCGCGGGTCTCCTTAAACGAACAGACGGTCGGTGTTGACGAAGCCGCGCCCGTTCTCCGGGCACGCGCAGCGGCAGGGATCGTCGGCCGGCACGCAGGCGTCGGCCGCATACGCGCGGTACGCGATCAGCTTGACGGGTCTCGGCTTGTATTCGGATGAAGGGTCGAGCGGATGCGGTGCGGTCGAAAACACGGCGAGCGTGTCCATTTCGAAACGCAGATCGAACGCGGCGCCCGCCGGCGAATGGCCCGCTACGAAGCTGAGCGCGCCGTCCTCGCCGATCGCGAGTTTGCTGAAGAAGTTGATATTGGCGACGAGGTCGCGTGTGCCGAGTCCGTGCTTCGCCAGTTCGAGCAGCAGGCTGTCGCGGCCGTTGCGGATCATTGCATTGCGATGCTGCTGGTAGCGGGCCTCGCCGTACTTCGCCGCGGACAATTCCGCGTCGCCGATGCCGCCGAGCGGATCGTGCCAGCCGAGCGTATCGGCGGTGATCGAGGCCAGCACGCGGCCCATGTCCGAATAGAGCACGTGGCCGCGCGTCAGATGCGCGGTGTGCTGCGCCTTCAGCGTATCGGCCATGTTGTAGCGTTCGAGCGATTCGTCGTGCCGGTAGAACACGGCGGCCAGATTCGCGCCGCCTTCACTATCGACGACGCGCAACGCCATGCCACGGCGCAGCACGCCGGACCAGTGCGTGCCGGCGGGAATCACCGTTTCCCATGCCACGTGCGGGATCGGTGCGAGATCGACAGGGGATTGCGTCGACATGGAGGCTCCAGGTATCGGTTGGGAATAAGCATGAGAGGGCGATTGACCGACATCGCGACCTCCCGGGCTTTTATCCCTCCGTGGAGCCTCGCCGGCGCCTTGAAAGAAGGTGAACGGCAAGACCGGATTGCTCTCGGACCAGGCATCGTGCGCATTGACCCGCACACGACCGGAACCCTAGCGATCCTGAAGATGATGCAAATTACTTCGCACCTCTCGCTGCGTAGCTAAGCGAGTTGCGTGCCAGCGTTGTCTCAAGGATGCGGCAAGTGTGGCGTGGCAAGGGATTGGATGCGATGCGCGCGGCAGGCAGGTAGGTGTGGGCCGATCGCGCACGCACCAGCGCCGCTTGTTAATCCGCACCACTTGGATGCGCCGGGCACCACGATTGGGCTCGACGCGCGCCCGCGCGACGCCGGACATGGCTCTGAGCGATGGCATGGTGTGTGCGTATCAACGCGCCACATCCACTCCCTTCCTGACACGACCATGCCGACGCTTGCCGCTATCCGACGCGCGCTTTACACCTTGATGTCGGCACGTTTCATCGAGTTGCAAAAGCAACAGCGCCGCTCGTAACTGAGGCGGCGTGTTGTCGTGATGCTATGCATCCAGGCACTCGCCATTTATCGCAGCTCGCTTTCGCTCAGCCTTGAGTGTCCAGATCCGTGCTCGCATAGCGCGCCTGTTGCCCGAAGCTCGACAACGCTTTCGAACCATCGGGCAACTGTAGTTCTCCTCGTTCGAGACGTTCCTTCAGATAGGTAAAGCTCTGCGCCGTCTGCGCGAACAGATGGTCGCCCGCCAACACGGGCGGGTATTTCGCCACCGCTTCGGGCGTCGCGAATGGCGGCAGCGGCGCGACGACCGTGTGATAGTCGCAGGCAAAGAAAAGCGGGAACGAGTAGCGCTCCTCCCTCACCTTGCGCACGCGATGCGACGTCGCGACATAGGTCCCGCCCGTCCACACTTCCAGCATGTCGCCGATGTTCACGACAAACGCGTTCTCGACCGGCGGCGCATCGATCCACTCGCCCTCGCCGTTCATCACTTCGAGTCCGGGCGCGGTCGGCAGCAGGATCGTGAAGCACTCGTAGTCGGTATGCGCGCCGATGCCGGGCCGGTCTTCCGCCGACGGATCGAGCGGATAGTGGATCAGCCGCAACTGGCTCGGCGGCTTGCGCAGATACCGGTCGAAATGCTGTTCGGGCAAGCCGAGCGCGAGCGAGAAGCCGCGAAACAGGGCGCGGCCGAGTTCGAACGCCGCTTCGTAGTAGCCGCCCACCGCTTCGCGAAAACCCGCTTGTTCCGGCCAGGTATTCGGGCCCAGCATCGGCGTGCCGGCGCGCACGTCGGGGTCGTCGGCGGGCAGCTCGCGGCCGGTGTCGAAGGCTTCCTTCCTGTCGCGCTTGCCGCCCGCGAAGACTTCCTCGCCCTCCGGCACATAGCCGCGATGCGCCGTCGACTTGCCGATGTAGTAGCGCATCTTCCATTCATGTTCGGCAGCGAAGAAGCGCCTGGCCTGCTCGATCAACGCGCTTTGCTGCGCGCGCGGCACCTGATGGCCGGTGACATAGAAAAAGCCGGCCTCGCGTGCCGCGCGATCGAGTGCGCGCGCTGTGGTGAGCCGCTGGCGGTCGTCATCGCTGAAGAGGCCGCTCACGTCGACGATGGGTAGTTGCTGAAAGCTCGTATGGGTTCGGTTCATGAGATGTGCCTAGACAAGCTGCGCGCTGGTTTGAGATTGCGTCTGCTCGTTTCGCTCGCCGCCTCCTTCGCGCTCGGCAAGAAACGCAGCCAGATGGCGCCGTTCCTCGCGCCCCATCCATGTATTGATCTCCCACAGATCGGCCACCGGCGCGTTCGTAAACGGCAGCGTATGCAGATAGCCGTCGGGACCGAACTCCGGTGTCATCGTCGTGACGGTGTAGCCCTGCTCGATCTGCGCGCTCCACAGCGCTTCCCAGATCCGCTGATGCGAAGCAAGGCAGTCCGCATACTCGGGCGCCGCCGGATGCGGCACCTGCGGACCTTGCGGATAGCCGACACGCCCATGCAGATGATGCGCATGCGGCGCCAGTTCGAGGATCGTGTCCCACTCGCTGTCGAGCAGCCGCTCGCACACCGACACCCAATGGCTGAAGTCGCAGGTCAGCTTGAGTGCGGGCACGGCGCGCGCGACGTCGCGAGTGATCCAGGGGTTGAAGAACGAGCGCCCACGGTGCGTTTCGAAGCTGCACGTCACATCGTGTTTCGCCGCGATCTCCACCGCGCGCGCGAAGAAGTCCACCTGGGTCGCCGCCGGCCACGCATCGCAACCGGCCATGACGTTGAAGAAGCGCGGTTCGAGCGGCTTGCCCCACACGATCTTCTCCTCGAAGTCTCGCAGATGATCGGCAGGCGTCGCGGAACGTTCCGGCACGTAGCTGCCGGCCGTTGTGATCTCCGCGATGAAACCCAGGCTTTCGTCGGCAATGGCCTGCGCAAAGGCATCGCGCGCTGCGCCGCCGGACGGCACCGGCGCTTCGATGCCGTCGAAGCTGGCCGCCCGCACGAGCGGCGCGGCATCGCGCGGGCCGCCGTCGAATCCCCAGAACGTCTTGAACAATTCGAGTTTCATCGCCTCTCCATTTACATGCAAATTTGCATGCAATAGTACACATGAAAAGCGCGAGTCAATAAACTATCCTTGCGTGGCCGTGGAATATTTTCGCGCGCCCGATTTCCGGCTCGATTAGCACTTAAACTGTGCAGCCCTCCTCCTCGTGGTGAATCGATGAAGAAGAAAATTGCGCGGGCCAAGGGGCAAGCCGTCGCGCGCGCCATTCTCGACATGGACTGGCAATGGTCGGCGCATTTCGGCGATCTCGGCCTGAACGACCTGAACTACAGCGACCTGTTCTGCCGCATGTGGGTGGATCAGGGCGATCACTTCGCCAAGACAGCGCTCTACGAATTCATGCCGGGCGTGAGCCGCCGCACCGCCGTGCGGTACGTGCAGGAGTTGATCGACGGCGGCTGGCTGCTGGAAACGAGTTCCGCCGAGGATCGCCGCATCAAACAGGTGAGCCTCGCGGCATCGATCGAGGAACGGCTGGAGCAGTTTCTCGCTTACGTGCATCAACGGTTCGCGGCGCTGGATTGACTTCGCCAATGCGGAGCCGAAGTCGAAGCGTTCGCATGATCTTAGTCGCGCAATCCGCTGGCATATTTCTCGCTAGATAACTCACCGAGAGGTGCGGCAGCGTCGCATCTTAGGGATGCTAGGGTTCCGGTTCGCGAGAATGTCTGGTCCGAGAGCAGCCCGGTGCGCCGCCGGTTCGCTTGCAAGCTGATTGCAGGCACGTACTGGCGGCCGCACTACACGGCGGGACAAAAGCCCGGGAGATTGGCGATAGCAATGTCTATCGTGCCTCTCCGTGGCCGGTGTTTGTCTCCCGCAGTTTCCGCGTCGTTGTTCTCTCGCGGGAACCGGTCATGTTGTTTCATCGCGCAGTCGCCGCGCGATCCAACTCAACAATCGCAATTGACCGGTCTCCTGGAGAAAACGATGAAACGCTTCGCATCCGTCCTGACGTCTCGCACTCCCCGTGCATCACTCGCCTCGCCTGCCCGCTTCGCCTCGGCCCTGCGCACGCGTGGCGCGCTCGCTGTGGCCGCCGCCGCACTCGCTATCGGTCTTGCCGCAGGCCCTGCCGCCAGCCCGGCGCAAGCTGCGGCCGCACCGCTCGCCATCGGCTATAGCGACTGGCCCGGCTTCGTCGCTTTCCAGATCGCCATCGAAAAAGGCTGGTTCAAGGAAGCGGGCGTGGACGTGAATTTTCAATGGTTCGACTACTCAGCGTCGCTCGATGCATTTTCCGCCGGCAAGCTCGACGCGGTCGGTGCGACCAACGGCGACGCGCTCGTGACGGGCGCAAGCGGCGCGAAAAACGTGATGATCCTGCTCACCGACTATTCGAGCGGCAACGACATGATCGTCGCCAAGCCGCCGGTGCGCACGGTGGAAGGATTGAAGGGCAAGAAGGTCGGCGTGGAAATGGGCCTCGTCGATCACCTGTTGCTCGACACCGCGCTCGAAAAACATGCGCTGAAGGAATCGGACCTCACGCTCGTCAATGCGAAGACCAACGAATTGCCGCAAGTGCTCGCCTCATCCGGCGACGTCGCCGCGGTCGGCGCCTGGCAACCGAACGCGGGCGAAGCGCTCAAGCGCGTGCCCGGCTCGCGGCCCATCTTCACTTCCGCCGACGCCCCCGGCCTGATCTACGACGCGATCACGGTCAACCCCGTCAGCCTGCAATCGCGCAAGGCCGACTGGGCCAAGGTGATCAAGGTCTGGTATCGCTGCGTGGCCTATATCAACGATCCGAAGACGCAACCGGACGCGGTCAGGATCATGTCCGCACGGGTCGGCCTCACGCCGGCGCAGTACCTGCCCTTGCTGAAAGGCACGCATCTGCTCGACGCCGCCGCGGCGAAAAAGGCCTTCACCAAAGGCGACGGACTGGACTCCGTGTACGGTTCGAGCGTGAACGCCGACAAGTTCAACGTACGCAACGCCGTGTACAAACAGTCGCAGAACGTGAGCGCCTATATCGATCCGGAGCTTGCCAACGCGCAGTAAGCGGCCCGCAAGGCGCCGCAATCGCAACCGCTAGACAGCCCGCGGACCCGAAACTGTTATTCTTGCGTCTCTCCCGACCGTCAACTGGTCGCCTGCCGCCTTCGGGCGGCACTCCAAGCGGCGCTTTGCGCCCGACTTCCGAGAGACAGGAATTTGCATGTTCGGTTTTCTGCGCGGCTATTTTTCCAATGACCTGGCCATCGACCTCGGCACGTCGAACACCCTGATTTACATGCGTGGCAAGGGCATCGTGCTGGACGAACCCTCGGTGGTGTCGATTCGTCAGGAAGGCGGCCCGAATGGCAAGAAAATCATTCTGGCCGTCGGCAAGGAAGCAAAACAGATGCTCGGCAAGGTGCCGGGCAATATCGAGGCGATCCGCCCGATGAAGGACGGCGTGATCGCCGACTTCAACATCACCCAGCAGATGATCAAGCGCTTCATCCAGATGGCGCACGAGTCGCGTATGTTCGCGCCGTCGCCGCGCATCATCATCTGCGTACCTTGCGGTTCGACCCAGGTTGAGCGGCGCGCGATCAAGGAAGCCGCGCACAGTGCCGGCGCCTCGCAGGTCTATCTGATCGAGGAGCCGATGGCCGCGGCCACCGGCGCAGGCTTGCCGGTGTCGGACCCGACCGGCTCGATGGTGGTCGATATCGGCGGCGGCACAACCGAAGTGGGCGTGATCTCGCTCGGCGGCATCGTTTATAAAGGCTCGGTGCGCGTGGGCGGCGACAAGTTCGACGACGCCATCGTCAACTACATCCGCCGCAACTACGGCATGCTGATCGGCGAACAAACCGCCGAAGCGATCAAGAAGGAAATCGGCTCCGCGTTTCCGGGCTCCGAGGTCAAGGAGATGGAAGTCAAGGGCCGCAATATGTCCGAAGGCATTCCGCGCAGCTTCACGGTGTCCAGCAACGAGATTCTCGAAGCGCTGACTGATCCGCTCAACCAGATCGTCTCGGCCGTGAAGATCGCGCTGGAACAGACGCCGCCGGAACTGGGCGCCGACATCGCCGAGCGCGGCATCATGCTGGCAGGCGGCGGTGCGCTGCTGCGCGATCTCGACCGGTTGCTCGCCGAGGAAACCGGTTTGCCGGTGTTCGTCGCCGAAGCGCCGCTTACTTGCGTGGTGCGCGGCTCGGGTATGGCGCTCGAACGCATCGACAAATTCGGCGGTGCGTTTTCTTACGACTGAGCCTGGCTTGCCAGTCAAAGCTCGACAAGCTGCCGCTCAGGAAACGAACGGCAGCTTGCTATCGCGCGCCGCGGCCAGCATCGACAGTGTGATCTTGCGCACTTCCAGCTTGCTCTGCGTGATATGCGCGCGCAGCAGAATGATCGCCTCGGTCAGGCGGTTGCGTTCGATCAGGTTGAGCATGGTGGAGTGCTCGTCGTAAGTCGCGCTGGTGCGATGCGGCTTCAGAAAATCGAGCCGCCGCACGATGCGAATGCGCTCGGTCACTTCGTTATGCACGCGCAGCATTTCCGCATTGCCAGTGGCGGCGACGAGTTGCCGGTGAAAATTTTCGTCCATGCCGAACATTTTCACCGGATCGCTCTCGCGCGACTCGGGCTCAACGCACCAGATCGCCTTCAATGCCTCGACGGCCGCATGCGCGACTTCACCACCCGCGCCCACCCGCTCCACCGCCGCGACTTCCAGCACGATGCGCAAATCGTAGAGCTGATCGAGTTGATCGAAGTTGATCGGCGCCACTTTCCAGCCGCGGCGGAAGCCGACTTCCAGATAGCCTTCGCGTTGCAGACGGAACAGGCCGTCGCGCATCGGCGTACGTGACACGCCGTAGTGCTGCGCGATGCCGTTTTCGGAAAAGCGGTCGCCGGGAAACAGGCGAAAGCTGAAAATATCGGTCTTGAGCTGCTGGTACACCTGCTCGGCAAGCGGATTCGCCGCGGCCGGCGCGGCAGGCGTCTCCAGCAGATTCGTCGGGTCATCGTTCATGATGCCAGGGTCCCTTTTTTCTTATTATCGGTGTTTCATGGGCTGGCCGGCGAATGGATGAGACTCACGTGCGCGGCGACGATTTTCCAGCCTTCATCGGGATTGAGTCTCGCCCAGGTCTGCATCTGGCGGCCGAGCAGATGCGTGGCCTCGCTAGTGAACTCGGTGCTCACGGTGGCGAAGTCCGTGCCGAAGGTCGTCACCACGGTTCGGTGCAGCTTGCGCGACTTCGGCACCGGCTCGCAGCGCTCGCGCCACGCGCGGATCGCCTCGCCGCCATGCTGGATTTCGGCGATACCGTAGCGCACCGTTTCCGGCGTGTGCCAGAACAGCGCGTTCATCGCCGCGACGTCGTTATCGACCAACGCGCGCTCGTACTCGATGAACGCCGCATGCACCTGTGCCACGATTTCGGGCTGATTTACTTCCATGCTCGGGTCGTCTCGTCAATTTCGATCAATGAAGAAAGAGGCGCGGTCCAGCCGACAATGCCGCCTTGCGAACGCACCATGTCGAGCGTCGCCTGTTTGAAGGCGGGGAAATAGCTCGCGGTGGCGTCTTCGATCAGCAGGCTGTCGTAGCCGCGGTCGTTGGCTTCGCGCATCGACGTTTGCACGCACACTTCGGTGGTCACACCGGCGAACACCAGATGCGTGACGCCGCGCATGGCGAGCTCCTCGCCGAGGCGGGTCGCATAGAACGCGCCTTTGCCGGGTTTGTCGATCACCAGTTCGCCGGCCAGCGGCGCGAGCGGTTCGATGATCGCATTGCCGGGCTCGCCGCGAATCAGAATGCGGCCCATCGGCCCCGCGTCGCCGATGCGCGCATTCGGCGCGCCGCGCAGACGTTTGGCCGGCGGACAGTCGGACAGATCCGGAGCGTGCGATTCACGCGTATGCACGACGAACCATCCCTGCTTGCGTGCAAAAGCCAGTAACGCGGCCACGGTCGGCACGATGTCCGCGAGCAGCGAGACGTCGTTGCCCAGCGATTCGCCGAAACCGCCCGGCTCGATGAAATCGCGCTGCATGTCGATCACGACCAGCGCGGTTTTCGCGGAGTCGAAGCTGAACGGGCCGGGTTGGGCGTCGATGGTCAGCGTGTTAGTCGATGTCATCCGATGGCTTCCCTAAGTTTTTCGGCGGGCACGGCGGGTTGCGTGGGCGTGTCGCCGTGGCCGGCCATATGCTGGCCGAGCACGGTGCGATCCGCGCGTGCCGCCGGGGTTTCGTACACCAGCTCGCCCTCGGCGATCACCATGATGCGGTCGGCGAGTTCGAGCAGTTCGTCGAGGTCTTCGCTGACCAGCAGCACGGCCGCGCCCGCGTCGCGCGCGGCCATCAGACGCGCATGGATATCGGCCACGGATGCGAAGTCGAGCCCGAACACCGGATTCGCGACGATCAGCACATCCACCGGTTGCCCGAGTTCGCGCGCCAGCACGGCACGCTGCACATTGCCGCCCGACAGCGTGCCGATCGCGCGCTCGGGTACGGGCGGCCGCACATTGAATTCGCCGATCAACTGCGTAGCGCGCTCGCGCATGGCACGGCGATCGAGCCACCAGCCGCCGCGCCGCAACGGCTCGCGGTCGAAGTCGCGCAGCGCGAGATTCTGCGCCACGCTCATGGCGCCGACGCAGGCGTTTTTCAGCGGCTCTTCGGGGATCGCGAAGACGCGCCGTTGCGTCATCTGCTCGCGGGTCGCCTGGTACGGCTTGCCGGCGACCTGCATGTCGCCAGTCTTCACGCGACGCTGGCCGACTAGCGCCTCCACGAGTTCCTTCTGACCGTTACCGGAGACGCCCGCGAGCCCAAGAATTTCGCCCGCGCGCACGGACAGCGTCGCGTGCTTCACTGCCGTGTGGCCGCGATCGTCTTCCACGGATACGTCGCGTAGTGCAAGGCGCACCTGTGCCGATTCATCGAGCGGTTTGCGCCGGACGCGCTCCTCCGTCACTGCGGCCATGACCGGCGCGTCGCTCGCTGCCACCGTGCCCATCATCCATGCGGCGAGTTCATCGCGGCTCGTATTCGCCACCGCGCTGGTGCCGACCTGGCGCCCCTTGCGCAACACGGTGACGTCGTCCGCGTAGGCCATCACTTCGCGGAACTTGTGCGTGATCATCAACACGGTCAGCTCGCCGCGCGTGGTCAGGTCGCGCATCAGGCCCAGCACTTCGTCGGCTTCCTGCGGCGTCAGCACGGACGTTGGTTCGTCGAGTATCAGGAAGCGCTGTTGCAAGTAGAGTTGCTTGAGGATTTCGAGCTTCTGCTTTTCACCCGCGGCAAGTGCCGCGACCGGCGCATCGAGCGGCAGGCGGAACGGCATGCGCTGCATGAATGCCACTAGGGCCGCACGTTCCGCTTTCCAGTCGATTTTCCACGGCATCTGCCCGCGCGCGAGCAGCAGATTTTCTTCGACAGACAAACCCGACGCCAGCGTGAAATGCTGATACACCATGCCAATGCCGAGCGCTTGCGCGTCGCGCGGCGAATGGATGTGCACCTCGCGGCCATCGGCGGCGATCTGTCCGTCGTCGAGCACCCCGTAACCGACCAGTCCCTTCACGAGCGTGCTCTTGCCCGCGCCGTTCTCGCCGAGCAGCGCGTGGATCGTGCCGGCCTTCACCTTGATCGAGACATCGTCCAGCGCGCGAAACGCGCCGAACGATTTGCTCGCATGCATGACTTCCACACCGAGAGCTTGCCGTACGGTCGACATGATCATCCACCTAGCGTTAACAGCAAAGCGCCGGAGTCCGACACCGTGCCGAACACGCCGCCCTGCATCGTGATCATGTGCAAGGCGGCGTCGTGATTGCTTTTGTCGGTTGCGCCACAGCAGTCGGCGAGCACCGTGCATTCGAAGCCGCGGTCGTTGGCTTCGCGCATGGTCGTGTGCACGCAGACATCGGTCGTGATGCCGGTCAGAATCAGATTCTCGATGCCGCGCGTGCGCAGGATCAGTTCGAGATCGGTCGCGCAGAACGAGCCTTTGCCGGGCTTGTCGATCACGATCTCGCCCGCCAGCGGCTTCAGTTCGTCGATGATGTCCCAGCCCGGTTCACCACGCACGAGGATCTTGCCGCACGGACCATCGTCGCCGATGCCCACGCCGTTGGTGCCCGCGCGGCGGCTGCGCCAGCGCTTGTTAGCCGGCAAATCGGAGAGATCGGGGCGATGGCCTTCGCGCGTGTGAATGATCGTGAAGCCCTGCTCGCGCATGACCTTCAGCACGCTCTTGATCGGCTCGATCGGCGCGCGCGTGAGCGAGAGGTCGTAGCCCATCTTGTCGACGTAGCCGCCGTGGCCGCAGAAATCCGTCTGCATGTCGATGATCACGAGCGCGGTGTTCTCAGGGCGCAGATTGCCGTCGTAAGGCCACGGGTAAGGTCTCGCTTCGATGAATCGGGTCATGGTCTGGGTGTCCTGGTTTGGGTTCCTGAATATCGGCAAGGTCCGCGAATCGGTGAGCGAGTCAACGCGTCAGGCTCAGCTCGCCAGGCGCGCCCGCCAGCGTGCGGTCCGGACGGCAATTGATGATCATGATGACGAGCGTGAGCACATATGGCGCGGCGTTATAGAGGTAATAGCCACTCGTCACGCCGATCGCCTGCAACGCCGGACCGAGCGCGCCCGCCGCGCCGAACAGCAACGCGGCCCACAGACATCGCAATGGCTGCCAGCGCGCGAAGATCACCAGCGCGACGGCCATCAGCCCTTGCCCGCTGGAGAGCCCCTCATTCCAACTACCGGGATACACCAGCGACAGATACGCACCGCCGACGCCCGCAAATACACCGCCCACCGCAGTCGCCGCAATACGCACACGCGTGAGCGGATAACCCATCGCGCGCGCCGTTTCCGCGTGATCGCCGACGAGCCGCAGCACCATGCCCCAACGCGTATTTCGCAAGCCCCATTGCAGAACGAACGCGAGCACGACGCCGATCACGAACAGCAGATTCAGATGCAGCGCGTTATGCAATTGCGGCGACGAACTCCACGCGCCGAGGTCGATGAACGGCAGCATCGGCGCTTGTGGTTCGATAAACGGTTTGCCGAGATAGAACGCAAGCCCGGTGCCGAGCAGCATCAACGCGATACCGAACGCGATATCCGACACGCGCGGCAACGAACACACGAGACCGTGCAGACAGCCGAGCAGCAAACCGACCGAACCCGCCGCAAGCACGCCGATCCACGGCGAGCCGCTCAGAAACGCGCCGGCGTAACCGCTCATTGCCCCGGACACGAGAATGCCTTCCAGGCCGAGATTCACGCGGCCGCCCTTCTCGGTCAGACATTCACCGAGACTGACGAACAGATAAGGCGTGCTGACGCGGATCGCTCCCGCGAACAGCGACAGCAACAGAATGACGATGGGCGAGTGCATATCAGGCATGGGTCTGCTCCAGTTGCACGGGAAGGCCGGTTTGCGCAATGGCCTGCAACTTCACGCGCCATGCGGCGATGCGCCCGCCAAGCGCTTCCCACGCGAGCAGGTTGGCGAACAGCAGGCCTTGCAGGACGAGCGTGGTGGCGTCGGGCAGATCGAGGCGCCGTTGCAGCAGACTGCCGCTCGCCTCGATGCCGCCGATCATCAGCGCGCACGCGATGATCGCAAGCGGATTCTGGCGCGCCGCGAAGGCGACGAGAATGCCCGCGTAACCGTAGCCCGCGAGCAGCGACGCGTTCGCGCTGCCCTGCACCGCAGCGACTTCGAACATGCCGCCGAGGCCTGCCGCGGCGCCGCCCAGCACGCATGCCGTCAGCGCGAGCACATTGACCGGCAAGCCGACCAGACGCGCCGCGCGATTGCTGCCGCCCACCACGCGCATCGCAAAGCCTTTGGTGCTGAACTTCACGAACACCCATGCCGCGATGCACGCGACGACGCCCCAGAACAGCCCCCAATGCGTCTCGAGTCCGGGGATCGAGCCGATCATCATCGCGTCGGGCACCGGCAGCGTCGACGGTTTGTTCAGGCTCGCGGGATCGCGCAGCGGCCCTTCCACCAGATGCTTGAATACCGCGATCGCGATATACGACATCAACAGACTGCTGATGGTCTCGTTGACGCCGCGCCATTGCCGCAACGCGCCGACCGCGCCGATCCAGACGCCGCCGGCGAGCATGCCCGCGAGCGCCATCAACGGTGTGGCGATCAGCCAGGGCGTGTTATGCGGCAGCATCTGCGGAACGATGGCGGCGCACATGCCGCCGAGTGCGAGTGCGCCCTCGCCGCCGATCACGATCAAGCCGACTTGTGCGGGCAAGGCGACGCACAACGCGGTCAGCATCAACGGCGCGGCGCGCAGCAAGGTGCTCTGCCACGCGAACGAGGAACCGAATGCGCCCTGAAAAATCAGCGCGATCGCGTCGGGCGCCGGCTGACCTTGCACCAGCAGGAACAGCGAGAACAGCAGCAAGGTGCCGAGCACCGCCAGCACGGTCGGCAGCGCGGGCAGGAGCGAGAGCATCACTCTCGCGGCAGAGGCATTGGGGCGCATCACGGCTCCTTGATTGAAGCAAACATCGCCGTCACCGGAATCAGATCTGGCCGACGACGCCCGCGACCAGATAGTTCATGCTCTCCAGCGTGTAGTCGGTCTGACTGTGACTCGCGCCCGAGGCGATCGCCGTGCCGCCCTTGTTGTCCTTCATCGGACCTTTGAAGATCACGAAATTGCCGGCCACCATGCTGCTTCTGATCGAGTCGGCGTTCTGCTTCGCCGCGGCCGTCACTTTCGCGCCATACGGCGACATCTTCACGAAGCCTTCTTTCAGGCCGCCGCGCAATACGTTGGGCTGTGGCGTGCCGGCTTGCGCGCCCGTCACCAGTTGCTTGTACGGCGTCGCCCAGTCCCATTCCGCACCGGTCAGATATCCCTTGGGCGCAAGTGCCGCCTGGCTCGCGTGATAACCGCAACTCATCGCGCCGCGTTTTTCCGCTGTCTCCACCACGACCTTCGGACCGTCGACGTGACAAGTCAGCACGTCGCAGCCCTGATCGACGAGACTGTTGGTGGCTTCCGCTTCCTTGACCGGCATCGACCAGTCGCCCGTGAAAATCACCTGCGTGGTGATCGACGGATCGACCGACTGCGCGCCGAGCGTGAACGAATTGATATTGCGCAGCACCTGCGGAATCGGCTTGGCCGCCACGAAGCCGAGTTTTTTGCTCTTCGTCATATGGCCAGCGACCACGCCGTTCAGGTACTGGCACTCGTCGATATAGCCGAAGTAGCTGGTGATGTTCGACGGGTTGCCCTGCTTCCACAAACCGCCGCAGTGAGCGAATCGCACCTTCGGATACTTCGCCGCCATCTTCAGCACGTGCGGGTCGAAGTAGCCGAACGACGTCGCGAAGATGAGCGTCGCGCCGTCCTGTTCGATCATCGCTTCCATGGTCTTCTGCACGGCGATGGTCTCGGGCACGTTCTCTTCTTCCACCACCTTCACGTCCGGCATTTTCTTGATCACCGCGGCCGCTTGTGCCTGCGCCTGGTTGTAGCCGTAGTCGCCGCGCGCGCCGACGTAGATCACGCCGACGGTGGTCTTCGGCGCGGCGAACACCGACTGGATGGGCAAAATATTGCCGAGCGTCAACAGGCTGGCGCTCTTGATGAAATGGCGGCGGCTGGTCATGGTGTCCAATTCCTGATCGAAGGTTAAAGAGCGTTGGCCTGAGGGTTGGCTTGCGGCTTTGGCTTGAGGCTGGCCAGATACGCAAGCCACCCGCCGAACGAGGTGATATCGAGTGCGCCGCTGTCGTCGCTCACGGCGGACGGCTCGCAGATGAAGCCCTTCACGCTGTGCCCGTCGGCGAGTTGCAACGTGCCGATGCCGAGCGGCGCGGGCACGTCGACGACAAATTGGCCGAAGGTACGCAGCGGCACTTCCCAGAGTTCGACGGCGATCGGCCGGCCTTGCTGTTCCGTCGAACGCACGAGGCCGGGCTTCGGCGGCTGGGTGTTGGCGAGCGCATAGAGCTTGTAGCCTGGTGCGGTGTGCGTCGCTTTCACGAAACGCGCGCCGGCTTGCTGGAGTTGCCAGTTCAACGGCTGGCCGCGCAGATGCGCGCCGACCACCGCGAGGGTGAGGGTGGGCTCCTGAAACGGTAACGGCTGGATGAGCGCGGTTGTTGTTGCGGCCTCCGCGGTTTCGGCGCGATTCGCGAACAACGCCTGAATCCGTGCGCCCAATTCGGCGAGGCGCCGGTCCGCGCCGCTCGGCGCGATCAGCGTCACGCCGGCCGGCAAGCCGTCGCTGCGCCGCTGACACGGCACGGCCAGCGCGCATAGATCCAGCAGGTTGACGAAGTTGGTGTAGTAGCCGAGCTGACTGTTCAATTCGACGGGATTGGCCTGCACGTCGGCGATTAACGGATGCGTCGGCGTGGTGGGGACGATCAGGACGTCGATCGTTTCGAACAGTGCTTCGGCGTGACGTTTCAGGTCCGCTAGCGCGTACTGACCGTTAAAGGCATCGGCGGCGCTGAACTGCTCGGCCTTGCCGATCACTTTGGCCACGACCGCGTCGATCGCCTGGTGATGGGTTTTGAAGAACGTGCCGAGCGCCGCGCGCCGTTCCGCCACCCACGGGCCATCGTAGAGTAAGGCGGAGACCGCTTTGAGCGGCTCGAAGTCGATTGCTTGCGTGGGCAGATGCAGATGCGTCGTGAGCGTGTCGAGCGCGTGTGAAAACGCCTGGCTCGCTATTGCGTCGCCATAGAACTCCAAGCGCTCCGGCACGCCGATCCGTGGAGCCGAACGCAACAAGCCGAGAGCCGGCACTTTGCGCGAGTAGCCGTCGAGCGGATCGAAACAGGCGATTTCGGTCAACACGCGCCAGGCATCGTCCACGTCGTGTGCGAACACGGAGATCGTATCGAGGCTTCGGCACGCGGGCACCACGCCACGTTTGCTGACCAGTCCCAGCGAAGGTTTCAGACCGGCCAGCCCGTTGAATCCGGCCGGCACGCGGCCGGAACCCGCGGTGTCGGTGCCGAGCGAAAACACCACGCAACCGGTCGCCACTGCGACTGCCGAACCCGAACTCGAACCTCCCGACACGCGCAACGGCGACTCGCTGTGCCGCACGGCGCCATACGGCGAACGCGTGCCGACGAGGCCGGTGGCGAACTGATCGAGATTGGTCTTGCCGATCAGGATCGCGCCGGCATCGACGAGCCGCTGCACGGCGAACGCCGACGTGTCCGGCGTGTAGGCGAAAGAGTCGCAAGCGGCCGTGGTCGGCAAGCCGGCGACGTCGATGTTGTCCTTGACCGCGAACGGCACGCCGAACAGCGGCATGTGCTCGAACACCGCGCTGCCTTGGGCGTCGTATAACGCTTCGAGTGCCTTCGCGCGAGCCTGCAAATCGGCTGCCGGCACGCGCAGAATCCAGACTTCCGGGCGGTCGATTTCGTCGATTCGCGCCAGCGCCGATGATACGGCTTCAGTCGGCGTCAGGCTCCCCGCAGCGTATGCCGCGAGCAGACCCTTGACCGTCATGGGTGAAGAAATAGGCACCTGTTTTTCCTTGAGTTCAATCTTGAATACAAGTTTGGACTCAAATTAGCAGGAGCTATGCCAAGTGTTGATTCAGCCTCGACAAATCGCTTCGAAGCCATGCTGGGCGGGGTTCTTCCGTCCGTGCTGATGCGCGCGAAGCGTCGCGGAAAACGCCCCGCCCCGCGCTGCCCGTGGTGCAGCGCTCACCAACTCGGGGCTCACGCGCCCTGGATTCGCGCCGACGCGCGCTTCGGCAACGCGGGCTGCGATGCCGGGGCAACCACGAACGCTCGCGCCATCTCATGCGCTGTCGCTCATCGGCGCGCGCGGCGGCGACCGCGCGTTGCTTCGCCTCGCGCGTGATCTACGATCTATACTCGCGACACGTTTTCGCGCACCCTCAGTAGCGGAGCATCGATGCACAATCCACAACCCGCCGGCACTCGCGGCGGCATGGTCACCAGTCCGCATGCGTTAGCCAGCGAGGCCGGCCGCGACGTCCTGCGCGCGGGCGGCAATGCCATCGAAGCGGCCATCGCGATCGGCGCCGCGCTGTGCGTGACGTACCCGCATTTCACCGGCCTTGGCGGCGACGCCTTCTGGGTCATCGGCGACCGGCAAGGGACGTTGCGCACGCTATCGGGCATCGGCCAGGCCGCGGCGCAACTGCCCGCGTTCGACGGTGCGATTCCCTTGCGCGGCCCGGCTTCTGCAATTACCACCGCCGCGACAGTCGATACATGGCATCAGGCTTACGAAATCAGCCAAAACGTTTGGGGTGGTATGCAGTCGTGGTCGTCGCTGTTCGACCATGCACTCGAACTTGCCGCCGACGGCTTTCCCGTCACTCCGTCGCAACATTTCTGGCAAAGCCTGCGCGCCGGCGAATTGCAGGCGTTGCCCGGCTTCGCGGCGACCTTCGCGCCGCACGGCCACATTCCCGCGATCGACGAGCGCTTCGTTCAACCCGCGTTGGCAAGGAGCCTCGACCGTATTGCGCGTTTCGGCGCGCGTGAGTTCTATGAGGGCGACCTGGCTGAGCGGATCGTCCACGGTCTCCGGCAGGCCGGTTCGCCACTCAGCGCGAGCGACCTGGCCCGCACGCACGCGCGCAACGAAGCACCGTTGCGGGTCGCCTATCGCGGCGGCGAACTAATAAGCTTGCGGCCGCCCACGCAAGGCGTGACAACCTTGCAGATCATGGGCACGCTGGAGCGTTTCGATCTTGCCGCCATTCCGGAAGGCAGCGCCGATTACTATCACCTGCTGGTGGAAGCGGTGAAATGCGCGTTCATGGATCGTGACCGCTTCGTCTGCGATCCGGAGTTCAACCTCGTGCCGGTCGACGAGATGCTTTCACCCGCCACGCTCGACGCCCACGCCCGCTCGATCCATCCGCATAAAGCGCGCGCATGGCCGCATGTTTTCCGTCCGGGCGATACGGTGTTCATCGGCGCGACGGATCGCGAAGGCCGTAGCGTGAGTGTGCTGCAAACGGTCTACTTCGACTGGGGCAGCGGCGTGGTGGCGGGCGATACCGGCATTCTGTGGCACAACCGCGGCGCGTCGTTCAGCACGAACCCGGCACATCACAATGCCGTGCAGCCGGGCAAGCGGCCTTTCCATACGCTCAATCCCGGCATGTATATGAAGGATGGCCGCCCGCAACTCCTATTCGGCACGCAAGGCGCGGACGGTCAGCCGCAGACGCTGGCGGCGATTCTCACGCGGCTGATCGACTACGGCATGGACCCGCTGACCGCCCTCGCCCGTCCGCGTTTTCTGCTCGGCAAGACGTTCTCCGACACGCGCGACGCGCTGAAACTCGAAGCGGACGCCAGCGCCGACGTGTTCGCGGCGCTCGCCGCACGCGGACATGAAGTGAGCGCGATCGACGCGCAAAGTCCGTTGGCGGGGCATCCGGGCGTGATTCGCATCGAGGCGGACGGCTCGGTCACGGGGGCGCACGATCCACGCAGCGACGGCCGGGCGCTCGCCGTGTAATGCGACGTGACGCGCGGTTACGTGATGGACGCCGGGACCTCACCCGAGGGTGAAGCGGTCCCGCGTCGTCACATAGTCGCTCGCGCCGAAGCGGCCCACCGGGAAATAATGCTGCAGCCGGACACGCCACGTTTGCGTATCGATCAACTCGTCCCGCGCGTGCAGCCGATGCACACGTCCAATGAAAATCTGCCGGCTCGTCGTCTCCAGCGTCTCCCACGTCGTGCACTCGAACGCGACCGGCGCTTCGGCGATTCGCGGCGGCTTGACGTGAGAACTCGGCACCGGCGTCAGGCCGACTTCGGCGAGTTCGCTGACGTTCGGCGGCAATCTTTCGCCGCAGCGATGCATCTTGTCCGCGATGGCTTCGTCCGCGAGATGCACGACGAACTCGCCGGTGCGCACGATGTTCACCGCCGTATCCTTGAGCGTGCCGTCGGCCACGCGGTTGACGCTGATCATCACGATCGGCGGCTCCTCGCCGAGCATGTTGAACATCGAGAACGGCGCCGCGTTGATCGTGCCGTCGGCGCCAAGCGTCGTGACGAGCGCGATCGGGCGCGGCACGATCAGGCTCGCCATCAGCTTGTAACGCTGGTATTCGGTGATCGCTTCGAAATCTATTTCCATGTCGGCGCCTGGTCGGGAGTGACGGATGCGGTGATGCCGAGCAACTGGCCGAGGCTCTTTTCGCCGCGCATCCGCGAGGTTTCGATCCGTTCTTCAAGGTCGCGCAGATGCGCTTCCATATGCGCCATCGCGCCTGCCGCATCGCGCGCCTCGATGCAGTCGACGATCGCCGCGTGCTCCGCGTGTTCGCACGGCGCATGCCCTGGCGGCTCATACACGCCGACAATCAACGAGCAGCGCGAGACCAGTTCCTTCAGATAGTTTTGCAGGATCGAATTACCGGCCAGCGCGGCGATACGCATATGAAAGCCGCTGGCGAGGGTCGCCCAGGAAGGCTGATCGAAGCGATGCATCGCCTCATGTTCGCTCGCGAGTTGCTGACGCAATGCCTTGATGTCTTTGGCGTTCGCGCGCTGCACGGCCAGTTCGACCAGCATGCGTTCGACGGAGCGGCGCGCCTCGAAAATCTCGCGCGTTTCCTCGGGCGTGGGTTCGGCGATCACCGCGCCCTTGTTCGGCCGCAATACGACGATGCCGTCATACGCGAGCTTTTCCAGCACGCGCCGCACCACCGCGCGGCCCACGCCGAACAACTGGCACAACTCGGGCTCCGGCAGCTTCGTGCCCGGCGTCAGACGATGATTCAGCACGCCGTCGAAGATCGACTGGTAGATACGTGTGTCGAGATCGGCGTCGTCTTTCAGGGGCTTTTTCGCGGTGGCCGCGCCGGCTTTCGCGTTCATGCGATGACCGGGCGCACCACGCCGTCCCGTTCCAGCATGTCCATATGATCCGCAATGGCGCCCGGCGTGGTGATCCACACGTCGCCTCGGGCGCGCGCCGCGGCGATATGTTCGAGCGCGCGGCGCAGATGCCGCAAGCGATACGGCTGCCCCACCAGATACGGATGCAATGCGATGCCCATCACGAGCGACTGCGGCTGCGCACCGCGATTGGCCTGTTCGAGCATCTCGTCGAACTGGTCGACGATCATGTCGGCGAATGCGCGGCCATCCATATGGCGGGCCACCATCATCGGCAGATCGTTGAGTTCCTGCGGATACGGAATCGACCAGAGCGGCGCACCGCGTGTGGCCATCCGCACGGGACGGTCGTCGTGACACCAGTTCAACGTGTAGCGGTAGCCGGTCTCCGCGAGCAGATCGGGCGTGAGATGGGACTCGGAAATCCACGGCGACAGCCAGCCGTGCGGCGCTATACCGGACACTTCGGCGATCCGTTCCCGGCAATGCAGAAGCAGTTCACGTTCGCCGGTTTCGTCGAGATCGCTCTGGCGGTGCGCGTTCGTATGGCCGTGGCCGATCAGTTCGTCGCCGCGCGCCACGCAGGCCGCGATCAACTCCGGGCAATGATCGTAGAGCGCGGTGTTGATCAGCGTGCCCGCGGGCAGGTCGAGTTGATCGAATAGTTCGATGCAGCGCCACGCGCCGACCCGATTGCCGTACTCGCGCCAGCTATGGTTTAGCACATCCGGTTGCGGCGAGATCGGACCGAGCGCGGCGCCCAGCCCTTCGCCAAAGGCAAAGTGTTCGATGTTGAAACCCAGATAGACCGCGAGCCCGCTGCCGCCGGGCCAGCGGTACGCGTCGCTGTCGGTGATCGGGCGATACGCGAAGCGGCCATGCGTGGCAAGCAATTGACGCGCGCGACTCGCTGCGGCGGCCATGTTCCGTATGTCGTTCATTTGAAGAAGCCGTGGGTGAGAAAAAGCGCCGCGCCGAGTGAGCGCATGAACCGGAATGGCCGGTTCATGCCCCGCGACGGACCCGGCACGCACCGCGATCGCGCAAAAGAATCGTTGGAATCGCTAACGATCGACGCTGCGGATCGTTTGCAATATGTGAGCCAACTCGTAGACGTTAAGCACACCGGCGCGTCGGCATTCAATCGGCTATCGCGATGCAAACGATGGCACATGTCTTGCATTTGCCTGGTCTCGTTCAGGCGCCGCGTTGCTTTTCGCGTCCCTCGCTTCATCGTCGCTCACGAGGACACCCCTTCATGATTCAGCCTGCTTCAACGGTGCTCGAAACCAAAGCCGCCGATATCGAACTGGTGCACGTGTCGAAGCAATACGGCGACTCGCTTGCCGTCGACGCGATCGATCTGCGCATCGACGGTGGCCAGTACTGCTGTCTGCTCGGGCCGTCGGGATGCGGCAAGACCTCGACCTTGCGCATGATCGCCGGTCATGAATCGGTCACCGACGGTGACATTCTGATCGCCGGCCGCAACGTCACGCGCGCCGAACCCGCTGCGCGCGGCACAGCCATGGTGTTCCAGAACTACGCGCTGTTTCCGCATCTAAGCGCGCTCGACAACGTGGCGTTCAGCCTGAAGATGCGCGGCGTCGCCAAGGACGCGCGACGCAAACGCGCCGCCGAATTGCTCGAACTGGTCGCCATGTCGGCGTACGCGGAACGCAAACCGGCTCAGTTATCCGGCGGCCAGCAGCAACGGGTCGCGCTTGCCCGCGCGT
The DNA here is from genome assembly GCF_003386115.1 of Paraburkholderia sp. BL27I4N3. Taxonomy (NCBI): domain Bacteria; kingdom Pseudomonadati; phylum Pseudomonadota; class Betaproteobacteria; order Burkholderiales; family Burkholderiaceae; genus Paraburkholderia; species Paraburkholderia sp. BL27I4N3. Next base: position 5,405,399 of record NZ_QREJ01000001.1, read on the forward strand.
TGCTGAATCAGCCGGGCTGCCTGTTGCTCGACGAACCGCTCTCCGCGCTGGACCCGTTCCTGCGTGTGCAGATGCGCGCCGAGCTCAAGCGCTGGCAGAAAGAACTCGGCATTACCTTCGTGCACGTCACGCATTCGCAGGAAGAAGCGATGGCGCTGGCCGATCTCGTGGTGGTGATGAGCCATGGACGTATCGAGCAAAGCGGCACGCCGCACGAAGTGTTCAACCGTCCGCGCACCGAGTTCGTCGCGCGCTTTCTCGGCGGTCACAACGTCTTCAATACCAATGGCCGCGCGTTTACCGTGCGCGCGGATCATCTGCGTGTCGTGCCACATGGCATTACGCCGGTGCAGAACGCGAACGGCGACAACGGCATGACGCGCATCGGCGGCGTGCCCTGCACCGTGCGTGAAGCTGAATATCAAGGCACGCATCTGCGCGTGACGCTCGACCCGCTCGACGGTTCGCCCGAGCTCGTCTCGCTGGTGAGCGACGGCGATTACGACCCGGCGCGGCTCGGCCCCGAGGCGCGCGTGGTGGTCTGGTGGGAAGAGCGGGACGCGCATCCGCTCGCGGCATGAGTATCGAACCGAGTCGTCCAGACGTGGCTGCAACTTCGAACAAGCGGTAACCAAACGCCAACCAAACGTCAATCGAACGTCAACTGAGGAGAAAGCAATGATTGAAGCGAACGAAAGCCCGGCAGCGGCCGCAACCGATGTGAAGGAAAAAGGCCTGTCGCGCCGCACGTTCATCAAGGGCGCGGTGGCGGCGGCCGGCATTGCCGGTTTTCCGTACGTGCACGCGCAGGAAAAAATCACGTTGCGCTACCTCGGCACGGCGGTGAATCAGAGCGCCGACATCGCGAAGAAATTTAAGGAAGACACCGGCATCGAAATTCAATACGTGCCGGTGACCACTGACGACGTCGCCAAGCGCATCATCACCCAGCCTAACTCGTTCGACATTGTCGACACCGAATACTTCGCGCTCAAGAAGCTGATTCCGGCCGGCACGCTGGCCGGCATGGACGCGAAGCGCATCAAGCTCGCGGACAAGATCACGCCAGTGCTCACGCGCGGCGAAGTGAACGGCAAGAAGATCGGCGATCAAGGCACCGCGCCGAAGAAGGTGATGTTCCTCACCGGCCCGCGCTCCACGGAATTCTCCGCCACGCCGACCGAATGGATGACGCTGATCCCCACCACCTACAACGCGGATACGCTCGGCATTCGGCCCGACCTGATCAAGCGGCCCATCGACAGTTGGGCGGAACTGCTGAATCCGCAGTTCAAGGGCAAGGCGGCGCTGCTGAACATTCCCGCGATCGGCATCATGGATTCGGCCATGGCGATCGAGGCGATGGGTCACGTGAAATACGGCGACAAAGGCAACATGACCAAGGCCGAGATCGACCAGACCATCAAGATTCTGATCGAAGCAAAACGCGCCGGCCAGTTTCGCGCGTTCTGGAAGGACTTCAACGAGAGCGTGAACCTGATGGCGTCGGGCGAAGTGGTGATCCAGTCGATGTGGTCGCCGGCGGTCACGAAAGTCCGCACCATGGGTGTCGCCTGCAAGTTTCAGCCGCTCAAGGAAGGCTATCGTTCGTGGGCGTCGGGCTTCGGTTTCCCGCGTTCGCTGCAAGGTAAGAAGCTCGACGCCGCCTACGAGTTCGTCAACTGGTTCCAGGATGGCTGGGCGGGCGCGTATCTGATGCGTCAGGGCTATTACTCGGGCGTGCTGGAAACCGCGAAAACGCACATGCAGCCGTACGAGTGGGACTACTGGATTGAAGGCAAACCAGCCGCGCAGGACATCAAGGCGCCGGACGGCCAGTTGCTCGAAAAAGCCGGCACCGTGCGCGACGGCGGCTCGTACAACCAGCGCATGGGGGCGATTGCCTGCTGGAACGCCGTGATGGACGAGAACATCTATATGGTCCAGAAGTGGAACGAGTTCATCGCGGCCTGATCGCAGCCGTGGTTCGCCATGACAGCCGGCATGCGACACGCCGGCTGTCACCACCTGTCCGAATGAACGCATAGTCCATTCCTTAGAAATACGCCCATGGCAACGATCGACCTTCCCTCGCACGCGCAGGACGAGCCCGTCAAACATCGCCGCGCGCCGGCGTGGTTGCAGGCGACGCCGCTCTCGCTGACCTTCCTGCTGTTTTTCATCGTGCCGCTGGTCATCACGCTGATCGTCAGTTTCTGGGACTTCAACGAATACCAGATCATTCCCGCGTTCACGCTGAAGAACTACGCGGCGATCTTCAACGGCTGTTCGTCGCTCACGGACATTTGCGTCACCTTCAAGACCTACTGGTCGACGCTCAAGTTCTGCGCGATCGTGTGGACAGTGACCCTGCTGCTGGGTTTTTCGATCGCTTACTTTCTCGCGTTCCATGTGCGCACCACGAGCATGCAGACCGTGCTGTTTCTGGTCTGCACGATTCCGTTCTGGACCTCGAACGTGATCCGCATGATTTCGTGGATGCCGCTGCTCGGGCGCAACGGTCTCGTCAATCAGGCGCTGCTCGGCGCGCATCTGATCGACCAGCCGCTGGAATGGCTGCTGTATTCGAACTTTTCGGTGGTGCTCGCTTTCGTTCACCTCTACACGTTCTTCATGATCGTGCCGATCTTCAACGCGATGATGCGCATCGACCGCTCGCTCCTCGAAGCCGCGCGCGACGCCGGCGCGAGCGGCTGGCAAGTGGTGCGCGACGTGGTCCTGCCGCTGTCGAAAACCGGCATCGTGATCGGCTCGATCTTCGTCATCACGATCGTGATGGGCGATTTCCTGACCGTCGGCGTAATGGGCGGCCAGCAGATCGCGTCGGTGGGCAAGATCATTCAGGTGCAAACCGGCTACCTGCAATTTCCCGCCGCGGCGGCCAACGCGATCATGCTGCTCGCCGTGGTGCTGATGATCGTGTGGGGTTTGACGCGGGTGGTCGACATCCGCAAGGAGTTGTGAAGATGCAGGCCATTCGCGTCAAACATCGTGAGCGCCGTCCGGCGAGTTTCTATTGGCTCGCGCTGCTGTTCGGCCTGTTCGTGTTGTTTCTTTATGGTCCTGTGATCACGATTTTCATTCTGTCGTTTCAAGGCCCCGAAGGCGGCCTCACGTTTCCAATGCGCGGTGTGTCGCTGCACTGGTTCGCCATGCTGCGCGATGGTGTGGGCGATGTCGATATCTGGGGTGCATTCGGACGTTCCGTGCGGCTCGCATTGGCAGTCACGGTGCTGACGGTGCTCTTTTCCGTCGCAGCGGGTCTCGCGTTTCGCAGAAAATTTCGCGGCGATACCGCGGTGTTCTATGTCTCCGTGGCCAGTCTCATCATGCCGTCCATTATCGTTTCGCTCGGCATCGGCTTGACGTTCCGCCTGCTGGATAACGGCGTGAAGTACTTCGCCACCGCGTGGGGCTATCAGTCTTTCGCCGACAGCTATACCACCTCGATGGGCCTGTTCACCTCGGCGCTCGGCGCGCATCTGACGTGGACGCTGCCGTTCGGCCTGCTCGTCATGTTCGCGGTGTTCAACCGCTTCAATCCCGCTTACGAAGAAGCCTCGCGCGATCTGGGCGCCACCCCATGGCAAAGCTTCCGGCATGTGGTGCTGCCGATCATCGGTCCGTCGGTGGTGGGCGTCGCGATGTTCGGCTTCACGCTCTCCTGGGACGAAATTGCCCGCACCTCGCAGGCGATCGGCGACCAGAACACCTTGCCGCTCGAGCTTCAGGGTCTCACCACATCGGTGACCACGCCGGTGATCTACGCGCTGGGCACCATGACGACGCTGTTGTCGCTGACCGTGATGGGCGTGTGCCTGCTTGCCGTGCGCATACTCGCGCGCAGGCGCGTGGCGGCGGGACTGAAATGAGCCACGCGCCTATCGCGGCGCGCGCCACTACCATTTCACTCCTGCTGCTAAGAATCGGCCAAATACTTCGTTGCTAGCGCCCTGCCGCGTCCCTTAACGTTCTCTGATTGCGCCTTGCGCGCACCCGTTTCGGAGAACCCATGTCCGCAGTTCAAGCAACGAATCCCGATCACAGCATCGCCGACGCCGCGCAACTCTTCGGCGACGACCCGCTGACCCGGCGCTTCGCACCGGTTTTCGCGCGTATCGCCGAGGGCGCGATCGAGCGCGAGCAGCATCGCGAACTCGCTTACGCGCCCGTCGAGTGGCTGCGCGAAGCCGGCTACACCAGGCTGCGCGTGCCCAAACAATACGGCGGCGAAGGCATCTCGCTCGCGCAGTTCTTCGCACTGGTTACGCGACTTGGCGAAGCGGATTCGAATCTGCCGCAAATCCTGCGCGTGCATGGCGGCTTTATCGAATCCCTGCTGGAACAAGGCGACGACACGCTGCGTGACCGTTGGCTCACACGTGTCGCGCAAGGTCAGATTGTCGGCGGCGCGGTGTCGGAGCGCACCGGTGTCACCAACAACAGCGTGCGTCTCACGCAAACCGGTGGCGCCTGGCATCTCGATGGCGAGAAGTACTACACCACTGGCACGCTCTACGCGGATTGGGTCGACGTGACCGCGCATGACGGCCAGAGCGACGTGCGCGTGCTCGTCAAAGCCGACACGCCGGGCCTTGAACGTATCGACGATTGGGATGGTTTCGGGCAACGGCTCACGGGCAGCGGCACGGCGCGCTTCACTCGCGTGGCGGTTTCGCCCCACAATCTCTATCGCCGTTATAACGCCTCCGAGCCGCGTCGCAACAGTCTGCTGACGGCTTACTACCAGGCGCTGCATGTCGCGAACCTCGCGGGCATCAGCCGCGCGGCGTTGCGCGACGCGGTCGCGTTCACCCAAGGCAAAACGCGCACGTTCGGTGTGCCGGGCGAATCGAGTCCACGCCACAATCCGCTCGTGCATCGCGTGGTCGGGCGGCTGGCGAGTCTGGCTTACTCGACGCAGAGCATCAGCGCGTCGCTCGCGCGTGCCATCGACGAGGTTTCGGTCGCGCGACAGGAGGGCCGCACCAACGAACAGACTTACATCAACCTCGATATCCAGACCTTCCAGGCGCAACAGATCGTCATCGAGCAGACGTTGCAGGCGGCGACGCTGCTGTTCGAAGTGGGCGGCGCATCGGCGACCAGCGAGACGCGCCGCTTCGATCGCTACTGGCGCAATGCCCGCGTGCTGGCGTCGCACAATCCCGCGATCATTCGCGAGGCCGCAATCGGTGATTTTTACCTGAACGGCAACGCACACAACGAGCGCTTCGGCGTGGCGCGAGAAGCGGTGCCGGCAACCGAAGCGGCCACGGCAACAGCATAGGACCGCTGTCGCGCGGGTCGCCGGCTTCGTGTGGCACAGTATCGTCAGGCGCATGCGCTAAGCTTGCGCAACCGAACAGCCCTGACGAGCGACATGAAGAACCTGCCTGCCTACGAGCCGCCGGTCGACGAGAACCAGCTTCTGCTGAAATGGATCCGGCGCGCGCGCGAATCCCAGATGAGCCACTACGACATGGCCGACCTGCTGTCGGCGCGCGACCGCAAGGTGGGTTGGCTCGTGACCGCCCTAACCGCTTTCGTGGGCACGGCGGTGTTCGCATCGCTGAATCTGTCGGCGGTTTCGCCGGGACTCAGGATTTTCGTCGGCCTCGTGAGCGTGACGGCTGCGGTCTCGGCCGCGTTGCAGACGTTCCTGCGCTACGCCGAGCGCGCCGAAAAGCATCGCGCGGCCGGCGCGCGCTATGGCGCGGTGCGCCGCAGGCTCGAAGCAATTTTCGCGGGCGATGCCGATGCGCGTGACGGCCACTACCTCACGGCAATTCGCGATGAACTCGACCGGCTCGCCGAAGATTCGCCCAACGTGCCGCCGCGGGTTTTCTACCGGACGCAGCGGACGCTGTCCACGGATCCGCAGCGTCAGCGCGGCGACTGATGCCGTGACTTCAACGGGTCGCGCAGATGAGCAGCATGATCGGCCGTTCGCGCTCTTCCGCGGCGTCATTCGCCCGCGGTGAGATCCCCCGCATCGATGCCCAACTCCGCCGCCATGCGCCGGACCACGATCTGCAGGCGGCTCACTTCATCCGCAAGCCGCTTCTGTTCGGCCTTGAGCGCCTCGAACGCGGACAGCGGCACCGAGTCGTCTTCATCGCCCGGCTGCGCCAACTCGCTCGCGCTCACTTCACCGCATAGCAGATGCGTCCAGCGGTTCTCGCGCTCGCCCGGCGTGCGCGCGAGTTTGACGACCCGTGGCGGGTCGTTGGCCGCCAGTTCGTCGAGAAACGCTTCGACCGACGAGATATCCGCGAAGCCATGCAGACGCGCGCTGTTCAGGCGCAATTCAGCCGCGGTTTGCGGGCCGCGCAGCAGCAAGGTGGTCAGCAGCGCCGCCGACTGGCTCGGCAGCCCCAGCACGCGATTCATGTTGTGCTCGAAGCGCGGCACGCGGCTGCTGCTGCCTTCCATCACGAGGCTGAGCCGCTTCAGGCCGTCGACGGCGGTCAGCACCTCGGCTTCGGTGGCATTCATGACCGGCGCGCGGCCGGTTTTCTGATTGCAGCCCAACGTCAGCGCGTTGAGCGAAAGCGGATAGCTGTCCGGCACCGTGTGCTGCTTTTCGACGAGCACGCCGAGCACGCGTCCTTCGAGCAGGGTCAACGCGCGGATCGAGGGACGGGAAGAAGCGTCGGGAGTGGAATTCATAAGTGATGTCGCGGCAAAAGCCGCCGGGTCTCGTGGATGAGGTGCCTTACCGTTGCGCAGCCGGACGGCGTTTTCTGGTTTGTGGGCACTATGATAAACGGCCCAGGGCGCGCAAGTGTGCGAATCTCGGCGGCATCGTGGCGCGCGCGGCGTCGCCTGGCATGTCGCGTGCTGCCACAGGAAGTCCATCATTCATGGAGTCAGTCAATGGCCCTACGCCGACAATCGGTGCTGCGCGCGAGCGCCCTTTCACTTGCGATAGGCGCGGTGTGCCTGCTCGGCGCCTGCGCGTTCAGTCCTGCCGGCAAGAGCGGCAACGCGCACGTGCCGCAGCCCGCCAAGCCGGTCGATCTGAACCGCTACCTCGGCCGATGGTACGAACTGGCGCGCTACGAAAACGGCTTCGAGCGCGATTGCGAAGCCGTCACCGCCGACTACGCCACGCGCGAGGACGGCCTCATCGACGTCACCAACAGTTGCCATAAGGGCGGCGTGAGCGGAGCGCTCGACGTGTCGAAGGGCCGCGCGAAAGTGGTCGCAGGCTCGGAGGATGCCAGGTTGAAGGTGTCGTTCTTCGGACCGTTCTTCGTCGGCAACTACTCGGTGCTGGATCACGCGGACGACTATAGCTGGTCGATCGTCGGCGAGCCGAGCGGCCGTTATCTATGGATTCTCACGCGTGAGGCCATTCCTGCTGCGAGCGTGAAAGACGCGCTGATCGAGCGGGTTCGCGCGCTCGGCTACGACACGTCGATGCTGCGCATGACCCGGCACGAGTAAGCGGGCGCGCCGCCACGGTCAAGACGCCGCTTTTTTTCCAATTGACGAGTTTCCATATTCGAGATAATTTCCCGAATATGGAAACCATACTCGCGCCCTCGGACGACAACGCCATCGACCGTCGCATCGCCCAACGGCTGCGGGCCTTGCGCGCCGAGCGCAACTGGTCGCTCGACGATCTCGCCAAACTCAGCGGCGTCAGCCGCGCGACCTTGTCACGCCTCGAAAACGCCGCCGTCAGCCCGACCGCCAGCGTGCTCGGCAAGCTCTGCGTGGCCTACGGCCTGCCGATGTCGCGCCTCATGCACATGGTCGAGGAAGACTTCGCGCCGCTCGTGCCGCGCGCCGCCCAGCCGCTCTGGACCGACGCCAGCGTCGGCTTCCGGCGGCGCTCCGTCTCGCCGCCCGCGCAAGCGCTGAGCGGCGAGGCGCTCGAATGCGAACTCGACGCGGGCGCGCGCATCACTTACGACGCGTCGCCGCGGCCCGGGCTCGAACATCATCTGATTTTGCTCGACGGGCAACTGCAAATCACCGTCGACGGCCAGCGCCACGACCTGCAACCGGGCGACTGCCTGCGCTATCAACTGTTCGGCGCCAGCGCATTCGTGACGCCCGCGCACAGCGGCGCCCGCTACCTTCTGTTCATCGTGTGAGCCAGAGCATGAGCCAGACCACCGTCTGCACCATCGCCACCTTCACTGCCGACGACCTCCTGCGTCACCTTCCCGAACTCGGCGCACTGCTGCGTGCGTGCGTGCATGACGGCGCCAGCGTCGGCTTCGTCATGCCGTGCGATGTCGAGGAAAGTGAAGGGTTCTGGCGCGGCAAAGTACTGCCTTCGATGCGTGCCGGCGGCCTGGTGCTGTTGGTGGCGCGTCAAGGCGAAACGATTGCCGGCACCGTGCAACTCGATTACGACACGATGCCGAACCAGCAGCATCGCGCCGAGGTGCGCAAGCTGCTGGTTCATCCTGGATTTCGCCGCCAGGGCATCGCGCGGGCGCTGATGACGGAGCTCGAACGCCATGCGTCTGCACTGCAACGCAACCTGCTCACGCTCGACACCCGCACCGGCGACCACGCGGAGCCGCTTTATACCGAACTGGGTTATCGAACCGCGGGCGTGATCCCAGGATACGCGCGCGGCACGCACACCCATGAGTTCGATGCGACCACCATCATGTTCAAGGCGCTATGAGCGGTTGCCTCTCAAGCCGGCCGTGAATACTTGAAGGTGCCCTGGGCGCTGGCGATCAGCAGCTTGCCGTCCACCCAGGCCTCGCCGCGAGAGAAGAAAATCGAGCGGCCAGCGCGCTCCAGAAACCCCTTTGCGGTGACGGACTCGCCGAGTCCCTTGTCGAGATAGTTGGTGGTCAGCGAGAGCGTGAAAGCATGCCGCGCCGGTGCGCCGCTTTCCGCAAAGATTCCCGCATAGCCCGCCGCCGCATCGAGCAGCGTCGCGATCGCGCCGCCTTGCAGCACGCCCTGACGATTGAGCTTGCTCGCATCGATCGGCATGAGCAGTTCGGCGTAGCCGTCGCGCCATTGCGTGAGACGAACGCCGAGCGATTCGAGAAACGGGTTGTCGATGGGAAAATCGGACATGGGTGGGCCTTTGTGTTCGAGATAAGAAATGCGCCGCGCGGATGGCGCGCGGCCGATCATCGGTGCAGTCAGCATACCCGGTCCATGGCGACCCACCATTCAGGATGGAATCAGAACCCCGCCGGCCGACGTTAGCGGCTTGCTCTTCTTGCGTCGCTCGAAAACCCTCGGATCGGCCGCGCCCTGCCCGCTTCGTCGATCCAGTTGCCCGCTCTCGGGCACAATCGGTTCTTCGCCGCTCGCTGCGGCCCGACGTCATTGCCCGCTTCCCATCCTGCCTCGATGAGTTCAGCCACTCCCGCCGACGGTGCGCCGCACTGGCAGCGCAATCTCTATGTCTGCCTGTTCGGCTCGTTCACGACCATCGTGGCAATGACCCTGCTGCTGCCTTTCCTCCCGCTCTATGTGCAGCAGCTTGGTGTCGATTCGGCCGCGGCCGCCGTCCAATGGTCCGGCGTCGCGTTTGGCGCAACCTTCCTCGCCGCCGCGCTGGTGTCGCCGCTGTGGGGCCGCATGGCCGACCGCTATGGACGCAAGCTGATCCTCATACGCGCGAGCCTCGGCATGGCCATCGTGATGTCCTTGTTGGGGCTCGCGCAGAATGTCTGGCAACTGGTGGGGCTGCGGTTTCTGGCGGGGATGGTCGGCGGCTATGCGTCCGGCGCGACCGTGATGATCGCCACGCAGACGCCGCGCTCGCGCACCGGCTGGGCGCTCGGCACGCTGGCCTCGGGCGTGATGGCGGGCAGCCTGGTCGGCCCGCTGGCGGGCGGCGCGCTGCCGCCGCTGATCGGCATCCGCAACACGTTTTTCATCGCGGGCGCGATGATCTTCTGCGCGTTCATCGCGACCACGCTGCTCGTCAAGGAGCAACCGGTGGAACGGACGCGCGGCGGCACGCAGCACGCGGACGCGGCAACCGGCTGGGCCAGCGTGCCCGATCTGCGGCCCGTGCTGGCGATGCTGTTCACCTCCGGCTTGCTGATGTTCGCCAACATGTCGATTGAGCCGATCATCACCGTGTATGTCAGCCAGCTGGTGCACGACGCACGGCATGTCACGCTGGTGTCGGGCTTCGTGATGTCGGCCTCGGCGCTGGGCAGCGTGCTGGCGGCTTCACGGGTCGGCCGTCTGGCCGACCGCATTGGCGCGCCCAAGGTGATCGTGGCGTGTCTCGCCGTGTGCGCGGCCTTGCTGGTGCCGCAGGCGTTCGTCACGAGCGGCTGGCAACTGGTGGCGCTGCGTTTTTTGATGGGTCTCGCGCTGGCCGGCCTGCTGCCGTCCATCACTAGCGTGATCCGCCACAACGTGCCCGACCGCTCGGCCGGCTACATACTCGGCTATGCGACCTCGGCGAATTACGCTGGACAGGTGGCGGGGCCGCTCGCGGGCGGCTTTGCCGGCGCGCATCTCGGCATGCCTTCGGTGTTTCTCATCACCAGCGCGTTGATGCTCTGCGGGGCGCTGTTCAACGGCTGGGTGTTCAGGGCGCGCAACGAATAGCGCGCCTCGACACAACTCAGCGGCGCGAATCGAGCGCGATGCGTACCGCGAGTCCGGCGAGCACGGTGCCCATCAGCCAGCGCTGCACCTGCAGCCACACCGGCCGGCCGCCGAGAAACACGGCGATCGAACCCGCCATGCTGGCGATCAGCGCGTTGATCGTCACGCTGACGACGATCTGCACGCAGCCGAGCGCGATGGACTGCGCAAGCACACTGCCGTGCCCCGGCGAAATGAACTGCGGCAGCAGCGACAGGTACATCACCGCGATCTTCGGATTGGCGAGATTGGTGACGAGGCCCATGGTGAAAAGCTTGCGGCGGCTGTCGTGCGGCAGATCGCGGACCTGGAAAGGCGAACGGCCGCCCGGTTTGACCGCCTGCCACGCCAGATACAGCAGATACAGCGCGCCGCCGAAGCGCAACGCGTCGTACGCGTACGGCACCGTCAACAGCAGCGCGGTGATGCCGAACGCGGCGCAGAACATGTAGAACACGAAGCCGAGCGCGACGCCGCCGAGCGAGATGAGACCCGCGCGCCGCCCCTGGCAGAGCGATCGCGAGATCAGATAGATCATGTTCGGACCCGGCGTGAGCACCATGCCGAGCGAAACCAGACCGAAAGCGAGCAGCGTTGTGAAGGCGGGCACGGCGTTCTCCTCTGTGAGCGGAAGTTGGGCAGTGGCGTCGAATATAGCCGATCCAGGCATTCGCCGTGTCTCGACATGGCTGCCGTTGCCGGCTACAAAATCCCGTAGTTCTGCTAGTGTTCTCCCCATACGTATCACCGCAGCGGAGAAACCATGCCTCATGCCCGAGCAAAAAGAACGGCAGACAGCACGCGTTTGAGCGATGCACAAATCGCCGCAGAGGCGACCCGCCGTCTCGCCTGGGACGCCGCGGTCCCCGAACACGCCATAAAAGTCCACGTCTCGCGCGGCCGCGTCACGCTGCGCGGCGAACTGCAGCGCGATCAGCAACGCGCCGCCGCGCTCGAAGACGTGACGCGTCTGTTCGGTGTAACCGGCGTATCGGATCACACCGTCGTCAAGGCCGAATGAAGGTCAGCCCTTCGTTGCCTGGTGCAATAGCGCACGGCAATGCCGCGCGATCTGCTTTTCCTCTTCCGTGTGAATCGCTCTCACCTTGCTGGCCGGATCACTTTCCGTCAGCCCCATGAAAGCCAACCCGTCGCATACGCGCTTACGGATCTCCTGGCTGTGTTCGCCGATACCGCCGGTGAACACCAGCAAATCGATTCCACCCAGCAGCGCCGCATAGCCGCCAATCGTCTTGCGCACGGCAGTCGCAAACGCATCGAGCGCCAGCGACGCATTCGCGTCGCCCGCCGCTGCGCGTTTTTCCAGCGCCTGCATATCGCTCTCGCCGTCCGCGTAACCGGCGAGACCGCTCTGGCGGTTCAGTAGCGTCTCCAATGCGTCCGCGTCCAGCTTCTCCACGCGCATCAGATACAGCAGCACGCCCGGATCCAGATCGCCGCTGCGCGTGCCCATCGGCACGCCGCCGGTCGGCGTCAAACCCATCGACGTATCGATCGATTGACCGTCGCGCAACGCGCACACGCTCGAACCGTTGCCGAGATGCGCGAACACTGCGCGCGCCGGCAAGTCGGCGCCGAGCCGCGTCACCAGCGATTCATACGAGAGCCCGTGAAAGCCGTAGCGCATCACGCCGGCCTCCGCGTAACGGCGCGGCAACGCAAGCTGCGCCGCGCGCGGTGGGAGCGTTGCGTGAAACGCCGTGTCGAAGCAGGCGAAATGCGGCGCGTCGTCGAAAATCTTCTCGGCCTCGTCGATCAACGCAAGCGCTGGCGGAATATGCAGCGGCGCGAAGTGCACGGCCTCGTGCAATTGACGGCGCACGTCCGCGGTAACGCGCTGATGCGCGCGCAAATGCGGTCCGCCGTGCACCACCCGATGCCCCACCGCCGCAGGTCGCGCATGATGCTGTTCCTTGAGCACCTGCGCGAGCCTTTGCAACGCGTCGATCTGCGATTCGAGCACGCGCTCCTGCTCAACCAGCACGCGGCCATCGGGCGCCTTGATCCGCAGACTGCCGTCGTCGCGCCCGATGCCCTCGGCACTGCCTTCCAGCAGCAGTGATTCGTCACCGCCCGCGTGCCTGAACAGCCCGAACTTCAGCGACGACGAACCGCTGTTCAACACCAGAATCGTTTGATCGTCAGCGCTGTTTTCAGTGTGCATGGTCATGCCTCGCTCAGCCTTTCCACGTCCAGTTGCGGATTTCTTCCTTATCGATGCCCTCGGCATGCGCATATGCCAGGTGCTCGATGATCTGGCCACGCAGCCATTCCTTCGCATGGTCGCCGACACCGCGCAGCTTCGGTACGCGGTCGATCACGTCGATCGCCAGCGAAAAACGATCGACCTGATTGATGATCGCCAGTTCGAGCGGCGTGTTGATGTTGCCTTTCTCGTGATAGCCGTGCACATGCAGGTTGTCGTGGTTCGTGCGGTTATAGGTCAGCTTGTGCACCAGCGAAGCATACGAGTGGAAGTTGAAGATCACCGGCTTGGTCGCGGTGAACAGCGAATCGAAATCGCGGTTGGACAGGCCGTGCGGATGCGCATGCTCGGGCATCAGGCGAAACAGGTCGACAACATTGACGAAACGGATCTTCAGATCGGCGAACTGCTCCTTCAGAATCTGCACGGCGGCGAGCGCCTCCATGGTCGGGATGTCGCCGGCGCAGGTCATCACCACGTCGGGTTCGACGCCCTGATCCGTCGACGCCCAGTCCCAGATGCCGATACCCTTCGTGCAATGCGTGACGGCGGCGTCCATGTCGAGATACTGCAGATGCGGCTGCTTGTCGGCGACGATCACGTTGACGTAATCGCGCGAACGCAGGCAATGATCCGCGACGCTCAACAGGCAGTTCGCGTCCGGCGGCATATAAATGCGCACCACGTCCGGGCTTTTATTCGTGACGACATCCAGAAAGCCGGGGTCCTGGTGCGTGAAACCGTTGTGATCCTGACGCCACACGAGCGATGTGATCAGCAGGTTGATCGAGGGCACCGGCTGACGCCAGCCGAGGTCGCGTTTGGCCTTCTCCAGCCACTTGGCGTGCTGGTTGAACATCGAATCGATCACGTGGACGAACGCTTCGTACGTGGCGAACAGGCCATGGCGCCCGGTCAGCACATAGCCTTCGAACCAGCCTTCGAGCGTATGTTCGCTGAGCATTTCCATCACGCGGCCGTCTACCGCGAGTTCGCCGCCGTCGGCGTCGCTCGGCACGGTTTGCGCGAGCCAGGTTTTTTCCGACGCCTCGTAGATCGCGGTCAGCTTGTTGCTCGAAGTCTCATCCGGGCCGAACACGCGGAAGTTCGTCATGTTGTTGCGCATCACGTCGCGCAGGAACTTGCCGAGCACCTCGGTCGGCGACGTATACGAGCCGCCTGGCTTTTTCACCGCCACCGCGTAATCGCGAAACGGCGGCATGTCGAGCGTCTTGCAGAGCAGACCGCCGTTTGCATGCGGATTGGCGCTGATGCGGCGCGCGCCTTCAGGCGCGAGATCGCGCAGTTCTTTCACGAGCCGCCCTGCATCGTCGAACAGCGTTTCGGGCTCGTAGCCGCGCAGCCAGTTCTCGACCAGCTTCAGGCTCTTGCTATTGGTCACCGGGTCGAGCACGGGCACCTGATGCGCGCGCCACGAGCCTTCCACCTTGTGTCCGTCGACTTCCTTCGGACCGGTCCAGCCTTTGGGCGAACGCAGCACGATCATCGGCCAGCGCGGCCGCGACGCGTCGTTACTCTCGCGCGCATGTTGCTGGATCGCGCGGATTTCGCCGACGCATTGTTCCAGGGTTGCGGCCATCTGCTGATGCATGACGGCGGGATCGTCGCCTTCGACGAAATAAGGTTTGTGGCCGTAGCCGGTCAGCAAGGCTTCGAGTTCCTCGCGGGGGATGCGCGCGAGAATGGTCGGGTTGGCGATCTTGTAGCCGTTCAGATGCAGTACCGGCAACACCGCGCCGTCGCGGATCGGGTTGAGAAATTTGTTCGAATGCCAAGAAGTAGCGAGCGGGCCGGTTTCCGCTTCGCCGTCGCCGATCATCACGGCGACGATCAGGTCGGGATTGTCGAACGCCGCGCCGTAGCCGTGCGAAAGGCTATAGCCGAGTTCGCCGCCTTCGTGAATCGAGCCGGGCGTCTCCGGCGTGCAATGCGAACCGATGCCGCCGGGAAACGAGAACTGCCGGAAGAAGCGCTGCATGCCGGCTTCGTCTTCACTGCGGTCGGGATAGATTTCCGAGTAGTGGCCTTCCAGATAACAATTGGCCAGCGTGGCCGGTGCGCCATGACCGGGACCGGCTACGTAGATCACATTCAGATCGAGTTTTTTGATCAGCCGGTTCAGATGCACGAGCAGGAAGCTCTGCCCTGGGTCGGAACCCCAATGGCCCAGCAAGCGGTTCTTGATGTGTTCGGGTTTCAGCGGCTCGCGCAGCAGCGGATTGTCGCGCAGATAGATCATGCCGGCAGAGAGATAGTTGCAGGCCCGCCAGTAGCGATCCATGTTGCGCAACGTGTCGGCGTCCAGGCTTTGCGGCGGTGTGGGTTGGGGGGTTGCTTCAGCCATGGTGTCACTCCTCGAAAAGGACTGTCAGGCAGGTTGGCGAATGCGGCAACGGCGGTTCGTGAGAGGGAGGCGCGAAAAAAATCAGCGGCGGCGCTCGTCCTGTCATGCGAACGACACAAGAGAAGCGTACGGGCAGCAACCCGTGTTGGCGGCGGGCTTGAGCGCCCTTGTTCAGCGAGCCCCAGTGTGACAGGAAGCGCGCCGCATGGTTCGACTCGATCGTCGAACCTTGATCCAACTGCGACTTCGCGACGGTGGCAAGCGTCGACCTCATGCCGCATGCGCTAGAATTCAAGCGCATATTAAGTGAATGCGGTTAAGCTTCCGGTGCCGCATGCGCGACGGCGGACCGCATCTGGCGCATCCCGCCTTGCTCGCCTCTTACCTGAACACTCGATCATGACGACACCCAGCCGCCTCAAAGCGCCGTTGATCCTCGTTCTCACATGCGTGTTCCTGTTCGCGGGCGTCGCCATCCTGATCGGCGTGTTCGGCTTGCTGGTCAAGCTGTTCGGCCACGCCTGAGCGCCGCCGCGTGGGCGTGGCCGGCGCAAAATGTGTATCCTGAGCAATCTTCCCGGCGCCTTCACGCAGAGTCTCCTGCCTTCCCCAGACCCGGGGCGCCCGGCTTCATTGCAAGGAGTTTCCTTTGACGGACCACGTCGATACCTCCCCGCCCTCCGGCCAGCCGATCGACCCGGAGTTGCTCGAACTGGCGCATCAGGTTTTCGACCTCGCGCGCAAGGGCGACGCCGCCATGCTCGCGGCGGTGATCGAAAAAGGCGTGCCGCCGAATCTGCGCAACGACAAAGGCGACAGCCTCGTCATGCTCGCCAGCTACCACGGTCACGCGGACGCCGTGCGCACGCTGCTCGAACGCGGCGCCGATCCGAATCTGCGTAACGACAACGGACAGACGCCGATTGCGGGCGCGGCCTTCAAGGGCTTCGACAAGGTGATCGAAAGCTTGCTCGCGCATGGCGCGGATGTGGAAGGCGCGTCGCCGGACGGACGCACCGCGTTGATGATCGCGGCGATGTTCAATCGCACGGCGATCATGGAGTTGCTGATTGCGCATGGCGCGGACCCGAAGGCCCGCGATGCAAACGGCGTGACGGCAATGGATGCGGCCGGCCGCATGGGCGCCGGCGATGCGCAAGCGCGGCTGAAGGAACTCGGCTCATAAAGCGAACCGTCATTGGCGCGCGGCGCTCTCGCGTCTCCCTATGCATGACCTTCACATGGAGACGCGCGAGCGCCACGAACCGCTAGCCTTTCTCCGCCAACAAAGATTCCAAGTCGATCTCCGCCAACTCGCCGATCCTCTCCACCGTCACGTCCGCCGGGGGATTACTGGCGATCTCTTTCGGATCGAGCGCATAGTGCCCCTGGCGGGGAAACACCGTCGTCAGCTTCGCGCCCCAGGCCTTTTTCATGGCCGTGAGAATGCGCAGCTTGTCGTCCACCATCACATAGTGGCGCGCGGGATAACACTCCATCACCTGATCCAGCATCAGCTCTTTGTGGATGTAGATCAGCACGCGTCCTTCGACCTCGTCCCATAGCCCCGAGCGGGCGATCTTGCGCGGCTGGAACACCACGTCGCCGTCGGAGAGGATCACCGTGGGGCCGCGCTTGCCCACGTGATCGAGCGCGTCCAGCGCGCCCGGATACAGTCGGTTCGCAAACGGATACTCGATCAGGAACGACGACATCAACAGCAGCCGCGTGTCCCGCGGACGCTCCGAGCGATAACGCTGCAACGCGCCCAGGTAGTCGGCATAGCCGAGCTCGGCGCGCAGGTTCTCGAAGATTTCCCAGTACCGTGCGCTGTTTTCCGCGCCGAACTCGCGCATCATGTGCGCGCGCAGATCCGCGAGCACATGGTCGTTGTCCAGCAAGGTGTTGTCGCAGTCGAACAGAAAGACGACGTCGTGCGGCGTAGAGGTGGTGGCTGGCATCTCGGCTCCGTGGAATCAGGTTTTCGGCTTGTCGGACGGCGCGGCCGCTTTCTCGGCGTGGCCACCGAAATCAGCGCGCATGGCCGAGAGCACCCGGTTCGCGAAATCCGCCTCGCCGCGCGAGCTGAAGCGCGCAAACAGCGCCGCGCTCAGCACCGGCGTAGGCACGCCCTCGTCGATGGCGGCCGCCACGGTCCAGCGCCCCTCGCCCGAATCGGATACGCGTCCCGCGTAGTTCTTCAGATCGACATCGCTCACGAGCGAGCCGGCGATCAGATCGAGCAGCCAGGAACTGATCACGCTGCCGCGACGCCAGACCTCTGTGACGTCGGCGAGATTCAGGTCGTATTGATACAACTCGGGGCGGCGCAGCGGCGAGGTTTCGGCGTCGGCCTCGCGCGCGTGCTTGCCGGCGTCGGCGTGATGCAGAATGTTCAAACCCTCGGCATACGCGGCCATCATGCCGTACTCGATACCGTTGTGAACCATCTTGACGAAGTGCCCCGCGCCCTGCGGCCCGCAATGCAGGAAGCCCTGCTCCGCGGTGCTCGAACCGGCGACACGGCCCGGCGTGACCGGCTCGGAGCCGGCACCCGGCGCGAGCGTCGCGAAAATCGGTTCGAGCCGCTTCACGATGTCCGGCTCGCCGCCGATCATCAGACAGTAGCCGCGCTCGCGGCCCGCCACGCCGCCGCTCGTGCCCACGTCCACATAGTGAAGCTTGCGCTCGGCCAGTTCGGTGCCGCGGCGGATATCGTCGTGGTAATAGGAGTTGCCGCCGTCGATCACGATGTCGCCCGGCTCCAGCAAGGGCACGAGTTTCTCCAGCGTCATGTCGACCACGGCGGCCGGCACCATCAGCCACACGGCGCGCGGCTTGTCGAGTTGCGCGACGAAGTCTTCCAGCGATGCCGCGCCCGCCACGCCGTCCTGTTTCAGCTTCTCGACCGCCGCCGGCTGCACGTCGTAGGCGATACATTGCTGACCGCCCTTCGTCAGGCGCCGCACCATGTCGGCGCCCATGCGTCCCAATCCAATCATGCCTAGCTGCATATCTCGCTCCGGAAAGTGCCTCATTGCGCTGCTGGATGTGCTTCGACGATTTGCTTCGTTCTACTGCCGCTCCGCTACGTTTTCGCTGAGCGCTTCAGTCGCGGCGCCGGGGGTCGCGCGTGGCTACGCTCACTGTAGTGGTGTTTTTTCGCGCGCGCCGGACACACGGTAGCAGCCCTGAAGCCCTCTTGCAGCGAAGCGGGCAGCGCCGCATGCATCGAAAGACGATACGCCCTTTTGCAGAGGTTTTGCGCGGCGTAAAGTTCCTGGCGGTTGCGGTTGCACTGGATTGTCAGGCATGGGCGCACCGGCTTCGATTCGGCCGACTGCCTTCTTACAGTTCGTTTTGCCGTTGCCGCTGTCTGGCCTGGAGCTTGCCATATTGCGAACGCGCAAAACGCCTGGTGGCTTTCCACATCAACGGATAGCGATCGCCCGGCACGGCGAACAGCACCAGCGCGCACAGCGCCAGCAAGCCGCAGAACAGAAACGTGCCGCGATAGCTGAACGCCTGCACCAGCAAACCCGACAACACGCCTGACAGAATCGAGCCGACACGCGCCGCGTTGAAGAACAGCGCGGTGGCGCGGCCGGGTGCGTGCGGCATCAGATCCTGCACGTAGGTCATGCCGAGGCACGAGGTCACGGCGACCACGAAGGCGTTGAGCATCTGCATCGGAATCAGCACGTGGACGCTTCCCGCCAGCGACATGCCGACGAAATACACCGCGTGCACGGCGGCGCAGGCGGCCAGCCAGTTGGGCTTGTGCAGCGCCGACGACTTCGCGCCGAGCGCGAGCATCATCGGAATCTCCATCAAGGCGCCGAGGCCGAGCATGACCGACACGTCCAGATGCGTGCCGTTCAGCCCGTGCACGATATAGAGCGGCAACACGATCATGGTCGCGTTCGCGGCAAGGCCGAGCAAGGTGAGAGCGGCGACCGCGCGGCCGATGTCGTTGGCCGAGGCGACGCCCGGCAAATCCTCGTGGGCGTCTTCGCCGGGCGTGGTGAGCGGCGGCACGGTGATCGAAGCCGACGGCTCCGACGCGGTGTCCTCCACTGTGTGATCGCCGAGATGGCCTTGCGGCTCCCGCATGCGCCAGACGATCGTCGCGCAGGCGCCGAAACTGGCCGCGGCGAACAGGAAAAGTCCGTAAAAGCTGCTGGCGGCGAGCACCAGCGCGCCCACCGACGGCCCGAACACCCACGCCGCCGACAGAATGGTCCGCAAGGTCGCGCTGGCAAAGACGCGCTCTGCCGGATCCGCCACCGGCAAGGCGGCGCGACTGAAGGAGAACACCATCGAAATGGCCGAGCCGCCCGCGCCGATAAAGACGATCCCGACCACCAGCAGCAGCCGGTAATCGCGCACCACGCATAAACACAGATAGCCGAGCGCCGCGGCGATCAGTGCCGCCAGCAGCAAGGGCCGGTGCCGTCCGCTCGCGTCGCTCCAGCGGCCCGCGAAGGTGCTGGCGAGCACCCCGCTCGCCGCGATCAGCGTCATGAACACGCCGAGCCTGAACGGCGTCATGCCGGCGCGCTCGACGCCGAACAGGGAGAGATACGGAGCGGTGAACGACATCGCCACGCCGAGCATGAGCGTCGCGGCAGCGAGCGGCTTGAAGCCGGGAATGCGCAGTAGATCGAAAAAACGTGAGGTCTTTAACACGAGGGGCGGTGGGTCAGGGAAAGCGAGCCTGCGACGCGCAATGCACGCCGCACACTTCGTGGCCGGAACGACCGGGGCATTATCGGCCTAGCTCGCGGGCGCGTAAACCCGCGCCACCGCGTCCCAAAATTGCACGCCGCAAGCTTTCCGCACGGCTGACGACGTGGGGCATTCCCCGAGCGCGCGTTACAGCACGACGTAACCGCGTTTCTCCAGGGTCCAGCGGTGCCATTGATTGCCATACATACCGCACGCGATACCGAACAGCACCGACAGCACGAGTCCGATCAGGTCGGCGGTTTCGCCCCATAGACCCGAGCAGAAAAGCAGCAGGTTGATCGCCAGCATGATGAAAGCGGCAAACCACATCTTCTTCGACAACGCCCATACGAAGCCCAGCAGACACGCGCCCCAGCTAAACCCGGTGGCCACCGCGACGGTTTCTTCCTTGCCGGGGCACCGCAGATAAATCTTTTCGCCCATTTCTTCCCTTTCCGAGCTCGATGATTCGCCGCACGACGGCGACACCCGGACGAATATTTAACACGCCATGCCGGCAAGACTATGAGTTTGCGTGAAATTCACGCCGGCCCGCCCCAGCCGCCGCGCCGTGCATTCGGGCAAGGCCGCGCTCACTGACGATTCCAGGCATAGCTGCTAATCTTGCCAAATCCGCCCGCAGGGGACGCCACGACGGCGCAAACCCTTGCCCGTAAAGGTTAAACCGCTCCGGAGCACGCATGGCAACCCAGACAGCCTATTCTTCCCACGCCCCCTCGCGAGCCCAACTCGACGCCCTGCCGGGTGCCACCCTGGTCGAATTCGGCACGGACTGGTGCGGCTACTGCCAGGGCGCGCAGGCGTCGATCGCCCAGGCCCTCGAACCGCACGACGGCCTCAGGCATCTGAAGATCGAGGACGGCCCGGGCCGGCCGCTCGGCCGCTCGTTCAAGGTCAAACTCTGGCCCACGCTGATCCTGATGCGCGACGGCGCGGAAGTCGCGCGCGTGGTACGCCCGGTCAACGCCGCAGCAGTCGCTGACGTTCTGACGTCGCTCTGAGTTCGTACGGCGCATGCCGCACTTGATGCGCGGCGCCATCCCAACCCGACACGAATCATGCGACAAGCCATCCATCACCTGAGCATCAAGGCCCGCAGTCGCGGTCTGGTCGAATTCACCGACGAAGCGCGCCGCTTCGTCGCCGCACAGGCGATCGACACCGGCCTGCTGACGCTGTTTTGCCGGCATACGTCCGCCTCATTGCTGATTCAGGAGAATGCCGACCCGTCAGTGCAGCGCGATCTGGAGCGCTACTTCGCGAGCCTCGCGCCGGAAGACGCCGAGCGCTACGAACACGGCGCCGAAGGCCCGGACGACATGCCGGCTCATTTACGCACCGCGCTCACGCAAGTGCAACTGTCGGTGCCGGTCGAACACGGGCAGATGGTGCTCGGCACATGGCAAGGCTTGTATCTGTTCGAGCATCGCCGTCACACGCAGCACCGTGACATCGTGCTGCATCTGATCGGCGAATGACGACCCGCTCACCGCTTTACAGCGGCGCTCTGCCGAATGCCTGACGCTGCGCGAGCGATACGAAGGCCTGCGCGTCGCGCGCCGCCTGCACCACCGCCGCCATGCCGAAGAACTCGTGCGTCGCGCCCCGATAATTGCGATGCTCGACCGGCACGCCCGCGCTGTGCAGTTTCTGCGCGAGCTTCTCACCGTCCGAGCGCAGCGGATCGATGCCCGCCGTCACGATCGCGGCCGGCGGCAAGCGTGATAGATCCACGCTCACTACGTCGATCAACGGACTGGTGAGATCGCTCTCGCTGTTGATCACGTTATGCATGAACCACAGCATCATCGGCTTGTTCAGGGGTTTGGCGTTGCGGTTCTCTTCATAAGAGATCGACACGATATTGTTGCTCGCCACCGGATAGATGAGCGCCTGGTGCATCGGCATGCGGACACCGCTGTTGCGCGCGCGGATCGACACGTTGATCGCCAGATTAGCGCCGGCGCTCTCGCCCATGATCGCGATCTTGCCGGGGTCGCCACCGAGGTTCGCCGCGTTCCCGATCAGCCAGTGCCACGCGGCAAACGCGTCGTCATGCGCGGCGGGCAAACGGTGTTCGGGCGCCTGCCGGTAATGCGCGGACACCACGATGGCCCGGCTGAGCGCCGCCATCGAACGCGGCGTGACGTCGTAGGTATCGAGGTCGGCGATCACCCAGCCGCCGCCGTGAAAATACAGAATGAGCGGGAACGGCCCTTCGCCTTGCGGCGTGTAGACCCGCGCCGGATTGCTGCCGGCCGCGCCGGGAATCATGATGTCCTGGGTGCGCACCGCCTCCAGTTCGAGCGCCGGCCGCGCGCTGAACGCGGGGTCCTGCAGCAGCTTTTTAACGGCGTCGGCGGGCGTTGGCTGGCGCCTTGCCTCCTCCACCGTGCATTCTTCGATGGGCTTCGGGTTCAGACTCGCCAACGCGTCGAGCACCGCCTTCATGTCGGGGTCGGCATGCCCCGTTGGATCCATGCCGACCATGCCTTTGATCGTATCGCCGAGTGTCATGTCCATGCTCCTGCAAAAAATGAAGGGGCACGGACTCATCGGAGGCTTTCAGGACCGGCGCTCGACAACCGTGCATGCGGTCGATTTCAGCAAGCGCTATACCTATGGACGAAGTGCAATTCGGGCTGTGGCTGCGCTACTGCCCCTTTGTATCGCTGCTCGCGTCTGCGCCCGGCATATTGGTCGAATCGGTTGCCGGCTTCGTCTTCGACGACTTCATGTGATGCTTTTTAGTCAACTTCGAATGCGCCATCGCGCCCGATGCCTGCATGTCGCCGCCTTCACGCGTCGCGCCTGCGTTGGTGCCCGCGCTCGGGTCGTTGCCTGCCGGACCGCCTCCGCCGCCTCCGCTGCCCTGGGCCATCGCGATCGAGGAAGCGGCGAGCAAGGCCGAGACAAGGATTGCGCTGCGAGTCTTGTTGACGAGGTTCATGACTTTCTCCTGTGCGAAAAGAAGCGGGTTGCGCTAGCCGGTTCGACCAGATGCGCATACCTCGTCTTTCACTCAGCAATGGGTGTGCCGCGAGTCATGGAGCACTTCGAACATCCCATTCCGGGTGCCGCCGATAGCGGGCCTATGGTTCACACGCCACCAGCGCGTGCAATTCGTCGATGTTGAACGGCTTGGCGAGTATTGCGACGCCGAGCCGCCGTGCACGTTCTAGTTCGTCGGCGTAGCCGGTCATCAGCGCGATCTTCTGCGACGGCCACGCGCTGCGCACCTTCTCGGCGAGGTCGATGCCGTTGAGCTTGCCCGGCATCTGGATGTCGGACAGCACGAGTTCGAAGCGTGCGCCGCCTGTGAGGACATCGAGCGCCTGGTCGGCGGTAGCTTCATGGCGCACCTCGCAACCGAAGGTCTCCAAGACCGCCGCCACGCCTGCCGCGACATCTTCGTTGTCTTCGACCAGCAGCACGACGCCGCTCGGCGCCGGCACCGGCGCTGGGACTGTCCCACTCTGCACCGTCGCCGCCTTCTGGCGTTCGCGATAGCGCGGCAAATACAGCCGCACCGTTGTGCCGCTGCCCGGCACACTGTCGATCTTCGCCGTACCGCCCGCCTGCTCGCACATGGAAAGCACCTGTGCGAGGCCGAGGCCCGTGCCCGAACCGTGCAGCCTGGTGGTGAAGAGCGGCTCGAAGGCGCGCCGCGCGACGGCTTCGGGCATGCCCTCGCCGTCGTCGGAACAGGCAATCAGCACGTATTCGCCGTCGGGCAGCAAGGTATCGCTTGCGACCAGCCGGTTGTTCTGGCAACGAATCACGAAGCGTCCGCCGCGCGGCATCGCATCGCGCGCGTTGACGGCCAGGTTCATGATCGCGAATTCGAGATCGGTCGGATCGGCCAGCACCTGCCAGACGTGATCGACCATGTTCAAGGCCAGTTCCACCTTATCGCCGAGCGCGGCGTCGATCAGTGGCACGGCGGCGGGCAGCCACGTGGCGAGGTCGAGCGGCCGCTGTTTGAGCGGCTGCTTGCGCGCCACGCTCAAAAGGCGCCGAGTGAGCGATTCGGCGGTGGCGGTGGCGCGCTCCACCGCAAGCACTTCTTTCTCGACGTTGTTGAAGCGCTTGAGCCGCGCGAGCTCCGTGTTGGCGGAAACGACCATCAGCAGATTGTTGAAATCGTGCGCGACGTTGGCGACGAGTTTGCCGAGCGCGCCCATGCGCTGCAGTTGCCGGCTCGAGGCTTCGGCGGACAGACGCATCGCCACTTCGCCCTGCCAGCGCTCCCACGCGCGGCGCTCGCCTTCAAGCTGACGCAGCGAGTAGACCACCAGCAGCCAGATGGCGAGGCAAGGCAGCGCTGTCAATGCCGCGATCATGGCGAAGTGCCGCCGCCATGCTTCGCCGATCGACGAAGTGGCATAGGCGCTCATCACATAGAGCGGATAGTCGCCGACACGGCGAAACGCCAGCAGACGCTCCACGCCATCCACGCTGGAATTCAGACGGACGTGGCCGGACAGTTGTTTGTCTCGCAACGCCTGCGTGAATTTGCTCCGCGGGCTGGGTGTCGCGCCCGCCGGCCGCGGCGGATAGCGCACCAGCAGGTTGCCGTCCTGCCGATACAGGCCGAGCGCCAGCGACGCGTCGCCGTTGGTCAGTTCACGATAGAAGCGCGAGAAGTATTCGTTGCGCAACGCCACCGAGACCACGCCGAGAAACTGGCCGTGGGCGTCGGAGCGGCCCGTCGCGGTGGTGAACACATTGGTCTGCGAGAGTGGGCCGAACATCGGCAGCGAAAAATACGGCTGCGGGCGCATCGCTTTCGCGCTGGTGAAGTCTTCGCGCTGGGCAATCGACAGGGCCGGCGCGGGAAACGCGCGGCTCGACACCAGCAGGTCGCCCTTTGCGCCGAGCAGATAGATAGACGAGACCTGCGGGAAGTCGCCGCCGATTCCACGCAGACGGTCGTGCAGCATCGCTTCGCGCGCGCGGATTTGCGCGTCGTCGTCGTTGCCGAGCAGTTCGACGATGCGCGAGGACATCTGCTGGTTCAGGTCCAGCACCTTGACGGCCTGTTCCTCCGCGACGCGCGCGAGCCGGTCGATCATGTCGTTCGAATCGGCGATCCGGCGCTGGTAATCGAAGTAGCCGTAGCCCGCGAGGCAGATCAGCGGAAACACAATCGAAACGGCCAGGACGATCAGCAGCATGCGCCGCGTTGCCGCGAAATTGCGCGACGGCATGGGGAAATCGACTGCTGCACGTTCCGCACGCTGCACGGTCACGATCTCCATAAGGTTCAACACAGGTCAGGGACGCCATGGCACGGCACGCTCGCCGCATGTTCGCGCGCTATTTCCTTTTCCCCGAATTTACCGCACTTCGGCGGTTCTCCATAGTGCGGCGGCCGAGCAAGGGCGCGCTTGAACCGGCGCGTCCGGCCAGGCATATGGATTGCTCCTGCGTAAGAGTTCGGCGAACTGCAAGGCGTGCCGCATCGCGGCGTGATCCTGCGCGTTGCACGGCTTGCACTGTTCTACGCTGTGTTTTCTTATTCCATCGTCCGCGAGGAATCGGCCATGCCTACGACACCTCTATGCGTCGCTCAGCTCTCGCAATTGCGAACCGACCGCGCTGAACGTGTCGTGGTGAACGACGAAAAGATTCTGCTGGTGCGCGACGGCGATACCGTGCACGCCTATTCCGCCGATTGCCCGCACGCCGGCGGCCCACTCGAAGAAGGCGCGCTCTGCGACGGCCGGATCATCTGTCCGTGGCACAAGGGGACGTTCGACGTCGCCACCGGCAATGTGCTCGAACCGCCCGCGCTGGTCGCGCTCGATCGCTATCCCGTGGTGGTCGCGGGCGACGACGTGATGGTCACGCCGGAAAAAATCCCGCAGCCGGTGCGCAATGCCAGCGACAAGCAACCGCATTACGTGGTGATCGGCGCGGGCGCGGCAGGCGCCGCCGCTTGCGCGGCTCTGCGCGAGTGTGGCTTTGGTGGCCGCATCACGCTCGTAGGCTATGAAGCGCATGCGCCCTACGACCGCACTTCGCTAAGCAAATTCGTGCCGTCCGGTGCAATGGCGCCCACGGATGTACCGCCGCTTCTGGCGCCGGACTGGCTCGAGCGGCACGACGTCGAACGGATCGTCCAGAAGGTTGCGCGGCTCGATGTGCCCGCCCGCACGATACATTTCGAAAGCGGCGCCCCCCTGACTTACGACACGGCCTTGCTTGCGACCGGCAGCGTGCCGAAGCTTCCCCACATTCCCGGTGTGGAGCTCGGCGGCGTACACGTGCTGCGCAGTCTCGACGATGCAGCCGCGCTCGTCGACGCCGTCGGCGACGATGCCGCCCAGACCCAGGTGGTCATTCTGGGCAGCAGCTTCATCGGACTCGAAACGGCTTCCGCGCTGCGCAAACGCGGCACGCCGGTGACCGTCATATCGCCCGAGAAAGTGCCGTTCGCCAGGCAGTTTGGCGAGCGCGCGGGGGCGATGTTCCGCGCGCTTCATGAGCGCAACGGCGTGGTGTTCCATCTCGAAGCAAAGGTCGCTTCGCTCGAAGGCGAAGAAGGCAACGTGCATCAGGTGATGCTCGAAAACGGCGAGCATGTCGCCGCCGACATCGTGCTGTTGGGCACGGGCGTTACGCCGGCCACAGGTCTTGTCGAAGGCTTGCCCCTGCAGAAAGACGGCGGCGTGCTCGTCAACGCGGGCATGCAGGCCGCGTGCGGTCTCTACGCGGCAGGCGATATCGCCGTGTTTCCTTTGCATGAAGATCAGGAACCGGTGCGTATCGAACATTGGCGCGTCGCGCAGCAGCATGCGCGCATCGCCGCGCAAAACATGTGCGGCGCGCGTCATCGCTATGTCGGTGTGCCGTATTTCTGGACCTATCACTTCGGCAAGAACTTCGAGTATCTCGGCCATGCGAGCGAGTGGGACGAGATCGTGACCGATGGCGACCTCGATCGCCAGCAATTCGTCTCGCTGTATGTGAAGAACGACAAGGTGGTCGCCGTGCTCGCCTGCGAACGCGAAGCGCAGACCGCGCGGCTGATCGATGCGATGAGAGGCGGCGTGTCGCGCGCGGAAGCGTTGGCGATTGTCGGCGGCGCTTCATGTGTCACGAAATGAATAACCGGTAACCTGAAGGAGAAACGCGATGACAGAACACAAGGAAAAGCACCCGCACTCGAACAAGAGCGAGAAGCAGATTGACAAGCAGGTCGAAGACAGCTTCCCCGCGAGCGATCCGCCTTCCACCGGCGGCACGACGAAGATCGTTCCCGACAAGGACGCCGCTACGAAAGACAAATCGGACGCAAAAAAGCCGGCTGCACACTAGGCCGCGCCAAGCCGCGCCAAGCGGAGATGAACCGCCCAGCCGGATTGCCGGCGGGCGGTTTTTCTAATGAGGTATCGCACCGTTCAGACGCCCTGCAATAGCATTGCCGCGCAAAGAGAACCACTGTCAATGGCATCGTGGCGAGTCAACCATTGACCGCGACGGATAGTTCTTCCTCGGTCCGGCTTCTCGCCGTCTCGACACGCCTGCAAGCCGTGAGAATTTCCTGCAGCGAGCTTGCATAACACTCCGCTCCGATTGCGCTTTGCAGGTCCGCGCTCCACTTCTCCGTATCTTCCGCCGTCCACAATCCGACCACGATCGACACGTTCGGCAAGCGTGCGCGAATGCGCCTGACCAGATAGCGCAAGTGCGACGGAATGCCGTCGATCTGCAAGTAGAGAATGCAGACGATGCCGACATCGTCCGCGTCGAGCTGATCGATCGACGCGCGCGATGCGGCCTCATGCGGCAACGCACGCGAGGTGAACCCATGCTTGCCCAGCAACTGCAGCAGGATCGTTGTCGCCAATGCGTCGAGCGGGCCGCGTCCGGGAATGCACAGCACGCGGCTGCTCGCGGCGAGCGAGGTCTGGTTCGTGCCGGCTTCTCCCGAATTGCCTGGCGTAACGCGCCGCGGATTCGCCGCTTCAGCTTGTGCATCATTGGAGGCGCCGGAAGCTGAAGGCGCCAGCGGCCCCACCGCGCTCCAGATTTCGCCCGTGGCGGAGGTAGCCGGCTGGCTGTCGTCATAACTGTCGAGGCCGTCCACGAGGTCGTTCGTCGTCGCCTCGATGCGTGCAAGCTGCGTCGCCGTGACGCTGCCGCGCATGACATCGTTGGCCGCGAGTTGCAGGCCCTTGATCGCGACCTCGTCGTAGTACGCCGACAGGGAGCGCTCGCGCAGCAGCAGTTCCGCTTGTTCGATCGCTTCGTCCGGGTCGCCGGCCAACGCACGCTGATAAAAGTTTTCGACCGGCGTCAACGCCGGCTGGTCGCCCAACAGCACGTCGAGAAATTCCAGGCGCCGCACATGCCGGCCGAGCACCAGCAGGCAAAGCGTCAACGGCGTCGACAGAATCAAGCCTATCGGCCCCCAGATCCAGCTCCAGAAAATCGCGGCCACCACGACCGAAAACGGCGAAAGGCCGGTGCTGCGTCCATACAGCAGCGGCTCGACGATTTGACCCACCAGCACTTCCACGCTGACGAACAGCGCCATCGAGCAGATCGCCATCGTCCAGCCTGGACTCACGGCGGCGGCGAGCGCGGTGGCCAGCGTCGCCGAGATCCAGATGCCGACGTACGGCACGAGCCGCAGCAGCGCCGCGAGAATGCCCCACAGAATCGGACTCGGCACACCGATCATGAACAGCCCCGTGCCGATGATCACGCCGACGCCCGCATTCAGGCCGAGTTGCGAAACGAAGTAGCGGCTCAAACGCCGCGCGGCTTCGTCCATGACCGTGGTGGTGCGGTGCAGGTCGCGCGAGCCGAACAAACGGATTGCGCGGTCGCGCAAATCGTCGCGTTGCAGCAGGATCACCACCATCACCACAAAAACGATAAAGGCCGTTTCGAGCGGACTGATTGCCGGCGACAACACGCGTCTCGCGAGTTCAAACGGCGTCGGCACCGGCTCGCGCACTTCGACCGGCACGGCGGCGGGTTCGCCGGATGTCGAATGCGCAGTGCCGCGCGACACCGGGCCAGGCCGCGGCGCGATCTGCGGCGGCTCGACCGTCGCGCGTTGCAGCGCCTGGCCGGCGGCGCTTGCAAACCCGTTCAGTTTGCCGACGGTCAGGCTGTGCACCGTTTCCATCTTCTGCTCGATGGTCGCTTGGTAACGTGGCAGGCCGGCCGCCAGATCGGTCAGTTGCGTGGCGATCACCGCACCGAGCAGGCCGATCACCGACACCGAGATCACCACGGCGGCGAACACGGACGCCACATGCCCGAGCCGCAAACGCATCAACGCGTTGGCGAGCGGCGCGACCAGAAAGCTGAGCAGAATCGCAAGCGTGATCGGAATTAGCACGGCACTCGCGAAATACAGGCAGGCGACCACGGTGATGCCCACCGCGAGTGAGATCAGGCTGTCGAGGCCAAAGGCCGTGGCGGGCGCGCGAATGTGAATGGCCGGCCTCACGCCGCGCGGTTCAGGGATGTCCTTCATGTGCGCCAGTCTGTCCGGTTCTGCTCAGTTCGCATTCCTTCAGGCGAGACCGACGAGGCGCGTTGCGCACGTCGATGCTGCCGACGTGCCGACGCCATGTCGCGCCTCGCTTATGCGTTCAATCTTTGTCCCGTCGCGATAGCTCATTTACTTCGAAGGCTCGCCAGAGACCGGCCCACTCTCCACCGGCGGTGCTTCCCTCTCGATGTCGGCGCGTGCCTGGTCCCAATACTCGTCAGGCGTGCCTTTCGGTTCTTCAGCCTGCTCCCACAGGTAATAAGCGCGTGTGCGAATCTGTTCCTCTTGAGAGGTTTGTTCCTGTTCCATTTGATCACCTCGGTTGACCTGACGTGGGCCGATATCGGCTGCGCTGCACGCAACCCGCCGCTCAGCAGCGGCATGCGCGCAGTCCCTTGCAATCGAGCAAGCGCTATACCCGGCAGCGCAAGCTCGACAGCATTTCAGGCCTTATTGCGTCAAGCTCCCGCGGCGGGTTCGCTTTCGTCAGTGGTAAGTTGCTCTTCGAGGCGGTCGAATACACGCTGCGTCGCGCGGTTCGGTGTGTCGAGTGCGAACAGCAGGAGTGAGCGTCCCGTCACCTGATACGCGTCGCCGGTGCTGAACAGCGGCAATTCTGAACGCACCGGCATGTTGGTATCGAGCAGGCAGGTCCACTGATCGCCGTCGGGAATGTCGGGCAGCGTAAAGTTGACGACATCGTGGTGGGCGTTCAGCACCAGCAGCAAGGTCGCGTCCGAAGCCGGACGGCGAATGCCGCTCGCCTGCGCACGGCCGTCTATCACGAGGCCGAAGCAGCGCATCGACGGATCGTCCCATTGTTCCTGCGAGAGATCCGTGCCATCGGGCGAGAGCCAACGCGCGTCGGTCACGTCCAGCGCCTCGTTATATTCACCGATGATAAAGCGGCCGCGCCGCAAAACCGGCAGACGGTGGCGCAACGTGGTCAGATTCTTGACGAACTCGATGAGCGCGCGGCCGTCGTCGTCGATGGCGTCCCAATTCACCCAACTGATCTCGTTGTCCTGGCAATAGGCGTTGTTGTTGCCCTGCTGCGTGCGGCCGAATTCATCGCCCGCAAGTATCATCGGCGTGCCCTGCGAAAGCAGTAACGTGGCCAGCAGATTGCGTTTCTGGCGCTCGCGCTGTTGACGAATGTCCGGGTCGTCGGTCGGACCTTCCACGCCCATGTTCCAGGACTTGTTGTCGGAGTGGCCGTCCTTGTTGTCCTCGCCGTTGGCTTCGTTGTGTTTGTCGTTGTACGAGACCAGATCGTTCAGCGTGAAGCCGTCGTGCGCGGCAATGAAGTTCACGCTGGCCCACGGGCGGCGGCCGCGATGATTGAACTTGTCGCCCGAGCCGGTGAGACGCGTGGCGAGATCGGGCACCTTGCCTTCGTCGCCCTTCCAGTATTCGCGCACCGTGTCGCGAAAGCGGTCGTTCCATTCGGCCCAGCCGGGCGGAAAGCCACCGACCTGATAGCCGCCCGGGCCGCAGTCCCACGGCTCGGCAATCAGCCGCACGCTCGAGAGCACCGGGTCCTGCCGGCAACTGTCGAGGAAACCGCCGCCTTCGTCGAAGCCGTGCTGTTCGCGGCCAAGAATCGTGGCGAGATCGAAACGGAAACCGTCCACCTTCATTTCCGTCACCCAGTAGCGCAGGCTGTCGGTCACCATCTGCAGCACGCGCGGGTGCGACAGATTCAGCGTGTTGCCGGTCCCGGTATCGTTGATGTAATAGCGCGGCTCGTCGGGCATCAGGCGGTAGTACGATGCGTTGTCGATGCCCTTGAACGAGAGCGTCGGGCCACGCTCGTTGCCTTCCGCGGTGTGGTTGTAGACCACGTCGAGAATGACTTCGAGATTGTTGTTGTGAAAGCGGTCCACCATTTCCTTGAACTCGCCCACCGAATCAGTCGATGACGCGAAGAAACGTGGGTCGGCCGCGAAGAAACCTATTGTGTTGTAACCCCAGTAATTGGTGAGGCCCTTCTCCAGCAGATAACTGTCGTTAACAAAGGTCTGGACTGGCATCAGTTCGACCGACGTCACACCGAGGTTCCTGATGTAGTCGAGCACGACCTGCTGTCCGAGTCCGGCGAACGTGCCGCGCAGATTTTCCGGTACTTCTGGATGCCGTTTGGTAAATCCCCGCACATGGGCTTCGTAAAAAATCACGCGCTCCCACGGCAACGCGTTCCGATCAGGATGACTCCACGAAAAGTTGGCATCGACCACCTTGCACTTGGGCACGAAGGGCGCGCTGTCGCGCTCGTCGAAAGACAGGTCGCCCTGTTCGGAATCCAGCGTATAGCCGAAGATTTCCGGCGCCCATTTGAGCTCGCCGATATGCGCCTTTGCATAGGGGTCGAGCAAGAGCTTGTTCGGGTTGAAACGATGGCCCTTCTCCGGTTCATAAGGGCCGTGCACGCGATAGCCGTAAACCGCGCCCGGTTTGAGGTTCGGCACGAACACGTGCCACACCTCGTCAGTGTATTCCGGCAATTCGATGCGTTCGATTTCGTTTTCGCCGGTTTCATCGAACAGACATAGTTCGACCTTGGTGGCGTGCGCCGAGAACAGCGCGAAATTGACACCGCTTCCGTTCCATGTCGCGCCAAGCGGAAAAGGCGTGCCTTCCGAGATGCGCGTCGAGTAATTGGTCTGGGATGACATAGGGTTCCTGTGGAAGCTAAAGGCGCGGGCGCGCGTATTTAGTGCAAGCGTGATTCAGTCGATGCAGGCGTCTCCGGCGACATGAATGCGCGATCGGAGCTTCGAACAGCAGCCCGCTGATCTAGCAAATTCCAGACCTGAAAGGTTTGACGTGGCTGCGTGCGCGGCGCGGCACAACTCTTGCAGCAGCAGGGTGAAAGCTGATTCAGTGAAGCGGCGGCATGAGAAGCGCCGCATATGCCATCAGGGAGAAATCATCATGCAACGAATACAGATCAAACCGCTGGCCGCCACCGCCCTGCTTCTCGCCACGCTGGCGTCGTACGGCAACGCGTACGCTCAGGGCGCGCCGCAGGCCATCACCGAAAGACGTACGGATGTGGTGCAACTCGCCAGCGGCTACCGCGCGTCGAAGCTGAGTGGCGCTGATGTTTACAACAAAACGAAGGACACGATCGGCACGCTGGACGATCTGATCGTCTCGCCGAGCGGCGATCGCAGCACCTACGCCATTCTGTCGGTAGGGGGATTCCTGGGCATGGGCAAACATCTGGTCGCCGTGCCGTTTAACGACTTACAGATCAACAACCGCCGGGTGGTGCTGCCAGAAGCCACCAAGAAATCGCTCGAGGCGCTACCTGAATTCAAGTACGCGCCGGATTGAGAGAGGGTTTTCATTTCGATGACCGGTCTGCAAGGTCTCGACCATGCAGACCGGTGTCAAACCATGGGCTCTCTACGACGGGCCCGCCGCGTGCAGCGCCGCCGCTGATTCGAGCACCCGCAGCAGGCGCTCAGGCGTCAACGGTTTCGCGCAATGCGCATCGAAACCTGCGGCTTTGGCGCGCGCGCGGTCGTCACGTGAGGCAGAAGCGGTACAGGCCACCAGCAACATATGCGAAGTCGAAGGATCAGCGCGCAGACGCCGAGCCAGTTCGAGACCATCCAGACCCGGCATCCTGATGTCCAGCACCACTGCAAAGGGTTGCCAGTCGCAGGCCATCTCGCAGACGGCGAACGGATCCTCGAGCGCCCGGCACTCGAAGCCGTCCGCAGCTAGCAACATCTGCAATGCATCTGCCGCTTCCCGGTAATCGTCCACCACGAGGACGCGCCGGTGCGATGCCATTGCGTACTGGATAGGCCGCCACACTACGACGTCTTCGTTATCGTCCATCCGGTCGTCGAACGTCACCATTCTCTCCTTGGCTTTTCCGTGTGCCACTCACGGGCAATTCGAAACCTGCTCGCAAGATTCGCTCCTGACACGCGGACAAAACTCATCGTTCGCCACACGATGGTTTTCCGGTTGCGTCGCGTTCGCGTACGCCCTCACCTCATCACCTTAGCTCAGGCAATAAAATGCCGCTGACTAAAAGCCCAGCACCGTTTTAGGGATTTGTACTCAGCGGGTTATCCCGCACGGTCGTCGATGAAGCCCTTCAGCATGGCGAGCGTATCGGCGTCGTCGATGTGCTTATCAGTACGCCAACGCAACATGCGTGGAAAACGCACTGCCACGCCGGACTTATGACGTGGACTCGCCTGAATGCCTTCGAAGCCGATTTCAAAAACCAGCGTGGGAGTGACGCTGCGCACGGGGCCGAACTTTTCGATCGTGGTCTTGCGCACGATCGCGTCGACCTGACGCATTTCTTCGTCGGTTAGACCGGAATAAGCCTTCGCGAAGGGCACCAACGTGCGCACGCCGTTCGCTTCGTCCCATACCGCGAATGTGAAATCCGTGTAGAGACTCGCGCGACGGCCGTGGCCGCGTTGCGCATAGAGCAGCACGGCATCGACTGCATACGGATCGATCTTCCATTTCCACCATGTACCGGAGGCTTTGGTGCGGCCCACGCCGTACATCGATTCGCGCTGCTTGACCATGAGCCCTTCCACGCCACGCGAACGGCTCTCGTCGCGCAATGCGGCAAGCGCCTGCCAGTCCGCTGCACGAACGAGCGGCGACACGCGCAGCAGATCGTGCGCGAGTATGCCTTCGATTGAAACAGCCAACGCCTCCAGTTGCGCGCGCCGCTCGACGAGCGGCGTCATGCGCAGGTCCCGGCCGTTCGCTTCGAGCAGATCGTACGCAAGCAGCGTCGCCGGCGAATCGGCGAGGATTTTTTTTGTCAGCGTTTTACGGGCGATGCGCGGTTGCAACCGCGCAAACGGTAATGGCGCGAGGGCGCCGGGTTCCCACGCGAGAATTTCGCCGTCGACCACGAAACCGTCCGGCAAGGCATCGCCCAACGCCGCCACTTCGGGGAAGCGATCCGTGATCAGATCCTCGCCGCGTGACCATAACCAGACACGTCCACCGCGTTTGACGAGTTGCGCGCGAATGCCGTCCCACTTCCACTCGATCTGCCATTGCGAGGGATCGCCGAGCGTTGCCGGATCGGCTTGCAATGGATGCGCGAGAAAGAACGGATACGGCAGGCCGAGGTCGCTCTCCTGCTGGTGCTCGCCAGGCTGCATCTCGTCGCCAGTCGCTTCGGGCGCGATCAAACGCAGATAGCGCGCGGCATCGGGCTTCTGTTGCGAATCGGTCCAACCAACCATGCGTTGCGCGATCCGCTTATGATCGACGCCCGCGACTTCCGCTAGCGCCCTCACCACCAGTTGCCGCGCAACGCCCACCCGAAACCCGCCGCCAATCAGTTTGGTCAGCAGAAACCGGCCGCCCCAATCGAGTTCGTCCCAGTAGCTGATCAAACGGGTGCGCAACTCTTCCGGCGCCACACCGCGCAAGGTCAGCACACGTTGCTCGATCCATTGCGTGAGGCCCAGTTCGGAACTGCGTTGCGCGGGCGGCAGGATATGCGCAATGGTTTCGGCCAGATCGCCCACTGCGTGATAGGACTCTTCGAACAACCACGCCGGCAAACCCGCGCGTTCGCGGGCGATCTCGGTGAGCAGACGCGTCGGCACCGATTGGCGCGGTTTGCCGCCGGCGAGAAAATACGACGCCCACGCCGCGTCTTCCGGTTCGGCCACGGCGAAGTAGCTGGTCAGCGCTTCGAGTTTGTCGTGCGTGGACGTGGTCGCGTCGAGCGCGGTGTAGAGAGCGGCGAAGCGTTTCATGCGCGGCTCGCCGGGTTGGCCGCGTGGCCCTGGTCATCAACCGAGACAGCCTGCTGTGCTGCTGTCTGATCGAACTCGAGCGGCACGCTACGCGCCGCGGCGGTTTCATCCGCACCCGCGGCATCCGCTTCGACTGTATCGTCGCCATATTGCGTTTCAAACGCGCCGGCCTCGAGGCCTTGCTCGCGCAACCAGCGCACCATGGGCTCGACCGAGCCATGCGTGACAATCACGCGTTCGGCGCCCGTCGCCTGTATGGCTGTTTGCAGGCTCGGCCAATCGGCATGATCCGACAGCACGAAGCCGCGGTCGACACCGCGCCTGCGGCGCGCGCCACGCAGACGCATCCAGCCGGATGCAAATGCATCGCTATAGTCGCCGAAGCGCTTGAGCCATGCGCTGCCTTGCGCGGACGGCGGCGCCACGATCAGTGCCTGACGGAACGCCGCCTTGTCCTTGACTGGTATCTCGCTGACAGGCCGCACAGGCGGCAAATGCACGCCAGCGTCCCGATACGCGCGATTGAGCGGCTCCACGGCGCCGTGACAGAAAATCGGCCCAATGCCGGCATCGACACTGGCGAGCACGCGCTGCGCCTTGCCGAACGAATAGCAGAACAGCACGGACGCGCGTCCTTCGGCAGCGTTATGACGCCACCACGAATCGACGCCGTCGAATACCGCTTGCGGCGCGTCCCACCGGTAGATCGGCAGACCGAAGGTCGACTCGGTAATGAAGGTGTCGCAGCGCACCGGTTCGAAGGCGTCGCAGGTCGGGTCGGGGTCGAGTTTGTAGTCGCCCGAGGCCACCCACACGCGCCCACGATGTTCGATCCGCACTTGCGCCGAGCCGAGTACATGCCCTGCGGGATGGAGCGACACCGTCGTGCCGTTAAGATCGAGGCGCTCGCCATACCCCAGGGTTTGCAGCGATATGCCGGGCAAACGCGACAGCAGCACGTTCGCCCCGGCTTTCGAAGCGAGGTAATGCCGATGCCCGAAACGCGCGTGGTCGGAATGCGCGTGCGTGATCACCGCCCGGTCTACGGGACGCCACGGGTCGATATAGAAGTCGCCAGGCGGACAATACAATCCCTCTGGCCGTGCCACCACGAGGTCCGCGAGGTCTGCTTCGTCAGAGGCTATAGTCAATGGGGTTTCCAGTGGAAAAGCGGGCACGTTGCAGCAGGTCGATGCAAGCTCGAAACATCGGCCAAGCAAACTGCATTCCCGGCGTGTGCTATTGAACCGAAACGCCGAAAAGAAGCGGCAATGTCAGCGTGGCTGCATTCTTGCTTGAGTATGCAGGAGCAACAAGGTACGCGCATCGGCAAAGCCCGCATTCCGGCAGGTCAGCCACGCGCGCTGCGAGGTTCCATGCAAACCATCATCGATGACCACGCGCTATATGTGGCGAAACATCCCGGCGCATTCGTGCTGCAAACGCTGAAGGCATTTCGCGCCAACCAGGGCTTGCTGCTCGCGGGCGCGGTCGCGTATTACGCGTTGTTGTCGATCGTACCGCTCATGATCCTGATCGTGATCGCCCTGTCGCGCTTCGTGCCCCAGCATGTGTTGCTCGCGGCGCTCGCGCATCTGTTGCAATGGCTGGTGCCGGGCCAGTCGAACGCCTTGGTTCGCGAGCTGGCCAATTTTCTGTCGCATCGCGCGGTGATCGGCTGGGTCTTGCTGCTGACGATGATCTTCTTCAGTTCGCTGGCCTTCACCGTGCTCGAGAACGCGATGTCGCTGATTTTCGTCCACCGCGTGGTGGTCCGGCGGCGCCACTTCCTGCTCTCGGCAATGCTGCCGTATTGCTACATTCTGTGTCTCGGCGTCGGCATCCTGATCGTCACCTTCGTGTCGAGCGGACTTGAAGCGATCGGCGCCGAAGGCATCGATCTGTTCGGCCTGCATGTCTCGTTGCAGGGCCTCTCGCGCGTCGTGCTGTATCTGCTCGGCCTCGCGGGCGAGGTCTTCGTGCTGACCTCGATCTATATGGTGATGCCGGTCGGTCGCCCTTCGCTCAAGCATGCGCTGTTCGGCGGCGTGGTTGCCGCCGTGCTGTGGGAGATTACGCGGCACGTGCTGGTCTGGTACTTCGCCACCCTCTCGCAGGTGAGCGTGGTCTACGGATCGCTGACCATGGCCATCGTCATCCTGTTCAGCCTTGAATGGCTCGCGACCTTGCTGCTGCTCGGGGCGCAGGTGATTTCGCAATACGAACGCTTCGGGATCGAGCCGCTTCAGGCGCCGCAGCCCGACATCAAGACCGGGTGAGTGCTCGCCGCGAGGCGTGCTGCGGCCAGGCAACGAGGCCGTGGGGCAAGACTGCGGTAACATTCCGCTGGATACCGGCCGAGGCGCACGCCTGGCATAACCGCCTCTTCCAGCCGGCAGGCTTCAGGATCCCACCATGAGCGTCACCCAGCGCAACAACATACAGATTTCCGGCAACGGCAAGCGAACCATGGTGCTGGCGCACGGTTTCGGTTGCGATCAGAGCATGTGGCGCTACCTCGCACCGTCGTTTCAGGACGAATACCGGACCGTGGTGTTCGATCATGTCGGCAGCGGCTCGTCGGATCTGAGCGCCTACGACATCGACAAGTACGACTCGCTGTACGGCTACGCCAGCGACCTGATCGAGATCATCCGTGAAGTTGCCGACGGCCCGGTGGTGTTCGTCGGCCACTCGGTCAGCGCGATGATCGGCCTGATCGCGAGCCTCAAGGCGCCGCAACTCTTCTCCGCGCTGATCATGGTGGGCCCGTCGCCCTGTTACGTGAACGACGGCGACTACGTCGGCGGCTTCTCGCGCGAAGACATCGAAGATCTGCTGCGTACGCTCGAAAGCAATTACCTCGGCTGGTCGAGCGCAATGGCGCCGGCCATCATGGGCGCGCCGGAGCAGCCGGAACTCAGTGTCGAACTGACCAACAGTTTCTGCCGCACCGATCCCGAGATCGCCCGGCAATTCGCGCGCGTCACGTTTCTCTCCGACCAGCGCGCAATACTCTCGCGCGCCACCACGCCCACGCTGATTCTGCAAAGTAGCGACGACATCATCGCGCCGTGCGTGGTCGGCGAGTACCTGCACCGCACGATTCCCGGCAGCACGCTGCATCTCATCGAGAACGTCGGCCATTGTCCGCACCTCAGCGCGCCGAGCGCGAGCGCGGCCGCGATGAATTCCTTCCTCGCGCCGATGAGCCTGTAGCACGATGCACAGCACGGACCGCCCGCTGCCCTCGGCCGACGCGTTGTTCGAGCACGCCGCCTGCGGCCTGCTTGTCACCGATGCCAATGGCCGTATTGTGCGCGTGAACGCGACCTTCTGCGGCTGGCTCGGCTATGACAGCGCGGAGCTCGCGGGGGCGAGGCAAATCCAGGATCTGCTGAGCGCCGGCGGCAAGGTGTTCTATCAGACGCATTGGGCGCCGCTTCTGCAAATGCAGGGTTCGGTGGCCGAGGTCAAACTGAACATGCTGCATCGCGACGGCCACACGGTGCCGATGCTGCTCAACGCGGTGCGCCGCCGTCATGGCGAGGT
This sequence comes from Paraburkholderia sp. BL27I4N3, assembly GCF_003386115.1. NCBI lineage: Bacteria > Pseudomonadati > Pseudomonadota > Betaproteobacteria > Burkholderiales > Burkholderiaceae > Paraburkholderia > Paraburkholderia sp. BL27I4N3. Next base: position 5,444,197 of record NZ_QREJ01000001.1, read on the forward strand.
GACTTACCTCGAAGTGGCGGTGCTGATCGTCGCGGACCGTCACAAGTACGAGCAGGAGTTGCTGCTCGCGCGGCGCAATGCCGAGGCGTCCGTGGCCGCGCATCAGCTCGCGCAGCGCGAGTTGCAGGAGAGCCGCGATGTGCTGAGCCTCGCCATGCGCGGCGCGCGCATGGGCGCGTGGTCGCACGAGCCGAAGTCGGGCAAGCTCTGGTGGAGCCGCGAACTCGAAGCGCTCGCGGGCTATGCCGAAGGCCGCTTTGCCAACATGCCCGGCGGCTTTTTCGAACTGATTCATCCGGGCGATCTGATCGCGCTGAACGAGGCAGTGGACCACGCGGTGGAAACCGGTGACGACTATGTCGCCGAATTCCGTTTTCTGCACGCAAGCGGCGACTGGTGCTGGATGGAAGGCCGCGGGCGCGCCACTTACGACCGCCAGGGCGAGCCGCTGACAATCTACGGCCTCGGCATCGACATTACCGAACGCAAGGAAGCGCAGACGGTCCTGCTCCGCCAGGCGGCAATCTTCGAACACCTGAGCGACGCGATCGTGATCACCGATCTGCGCGGCAATATCACGGACTTCAACGTGGGCGGCGAACGCATGCTGGGTTATCGCATGCGCGAGATTCTCGGCAAGCCGGTCGCGCTCCTGCTGCCGCCGGCCCAGGCGCTGAGCATTCGCCGCGAAGCGCTCGCGGCACTGGCCGCCGAAGGCACATGGCGCGGCGAATTGCCGTTCGTGCGGCGCGACGGTTCGCGCGGCGTGTGCGAAACCGTCATCAAGCCGCTCGCCAACGCGCGGGGCGATATCTACGGCGCAGTCAGCATCAATCGCGACATCACCGGGCGCCGGCACGCGGAGCAGCAACTCACGCGGCTGAACCGCGAACTCTCGAATGCCGATCGCCGTAAGGACGAATTTCTCGCCACGCTCGCACACGAACTGCGTAATCCGCTCGCGCCGATGCGCAACGTGCTTGAAATTCTGCGCCTGAAAGAGTTCGCCGATCCGCAATTGAACTGGTCGCGCGACGTGTTCGACCGGCAACTCCAGCACATGACGCATCTGGTCGACGATCTGCTGGAAGTCTCGCGCATCACTCAGGGCAAGCTCGAGTTGCGCAAGCAGCGTCTCGAACTGGCACGCGCGATGCAATCGGCCATGGAAGCGGTGCGGCCGACCGTGCAGGCCTCGTCGCATCATCTGAGCGTGACGCTGCCACGCGAGCCGCTCTATCTGGTCGCTGATCCCACACGACTGTCGCAGATGATCCTGAATCTGCTGAACAACGCCGCCAAGTACACGCCGCCCGGCGGGACCATCTCGCTCACGGCGGAACGCGAAGGCGACGAAGCCGTGATCGTCGTGCGCGATTCCGGCATCGGCATTCCAGCCGAGCATCTGGACAACGTGTTCGAAATGTTCTCGCAACTCTCGCCGGCGTTGGACCGCTCGCAAGGCGGACTCGGCATCGGCCTCGCGCTGGTGCGCGGCCTCGCGGAACTGCACGGCGGCACGGTCGCGGCCTTTAGCGACGGTCCCGGCAAAGGCAGCGAATTCGTGATCCGGCTGCCAGTGACGGCAACCGCGGCGCTGCCGTCCGACAGCGCGCCGCCCGAAGCACCGCATGCGGGCGGCCTGCGCGTCGTGATCGTCGACGACAACGCGGACGCCGCCGAAAGCCTCGCGATGGTGCTCGAACTGGAAGGCCACGAAGTGCGCACGGCCGGCGACGGTATCGCGGGTCTCGAACTGATCGGCGCGTTCGCGCCGCAGGCGGTGATTCTCGACATCGGGTTACCGCAACTGAACGGCTATGAAGTGGCGCGGCGGATTCGCCAGGATCACCAGCACGCGGGCATTGTGCTGATCGCCGTCACCGGCTGGGGCCAGCAGCAGGACAAGCAGACTGCTCTCGCCGCGGGATTCGACCATCACTTCACCAAGCCGGTCGACCCCGGCGAGTTGCAGCGGGTATTGAGCCGGCAGAGTGCGTGAGTGCGTGGTTGCGTGATCAACGCGCCTTGTTAAACTGACGCGATTTCCGCTCGCCTCTCTTTATGCCATTCGACACCGTTGCCGCTTTCGCCGCTGCCTCTTGCGAAACCGTTTCGCCCCGCACTGGCACAGCCGCCCATGCTTGACGACGCTCAGGTCACACGCACCCTCGCCGCTCGCGGCATCGTGCCCGACGCGAACCAGCGCGAAGCGATCGCCGCGCTCGTTACATTGCTCGGCGCGAACGGCCGGAGCACGCGTTCCGCCGCGACACCGCCGCATCAGGGCGTGTATTGCCATGGGTTGCCTGGGCGCGGCAAGAGTCTGGTGGTCGATACTGTGTTCGAGTTGGCGACCTGCCGCAAGCGGCGTCTGCACTTCCACGAATTTTTGCGCGAGATGAACCGGCGGCTCGTCCGCGAACCGAGCGGTGACGACCGCCTCGGCTCGGTCTCGCGCCAATGGCTCGACGGTATCGAGCTGCTGTGCTTCGACGAATTTCACGTACACGATATCGCCGATGCATTCCTGATGGGCCGCTTTCTCGATACGGCGATCGGGCTCGGCACCCGCATCGTGCTCACCTCGAACTATGCGCCGGAAGGTCTGCTGCCCGACCCGGAGTTTCACGAGCGTTTTCTGCCGACCATCGAGCAGATCAAACGCTGCTTTACCGTGATTCATTTCGACGGCGCGCGCGACTACCGCTTCGGCGGTGAACAGGCGCAGGTGCCGCATTTCTTCGCGCCGCTCGATGCCGCCAGCCGCGAGGCATTGCTGCGGATTTTCGTGCGCTATGAAGGCAGCGAAACGCTCGATCCCGTCACGGTGAGCGCGGCGGGCCGACCGCTTGTCGCACGCGCGGCGGGCGCGGCTTTACTGTGGGCGGACTTCGAGAATCTGTGCGTGGCGAGCCGCTCGCATCTCGACTACCTGGACCTCGCCGAGCAATGGCACGGTCTGATCCTCGACAATGTGCGCAACGAGTGGTTGAGCACATCTCACACGCTGCAACGGCTGATCTGGCTGGTCGATATTCTCTACGACCGCAAGCGTGCGCTGTTTATCGCGTCCGATGAACCAATCGAGACGGCGCTCAGCGGCCTGCAAGGCGCGCACGATCTGTCGCGCACACTGAGCCGGCTCGCCGACATGCAATCGCGCGCTTATCGCAACACGCTCGATGGAACGCGCGAGGTTTCAGCGGACATGCCGGTCGATGCGTTGGACGATTCCGCGTAAGCCGGAGCACCCTGGGCGCGTTTCCATAAAAAACCGGCGGTTTTCATCAAACCGCCGGCTTTTTCACTGCGCACCTTTCGCGCCCTCACTCCTGGCTGCGCTTCGCCTTCACCCGCTCGATCTGCTGCTTCGCCGCTTCATGCACACGCTCCGGCGTGAAGCCGAACTTCTTCTTCAGATCCGCGAGCGGCGCGGATGCGCCGAACGTATGCATCACTACCTGCGCGCCGAGCCGACCCACATAGCGGTCCCAGCCGAGCGAGGCAGCCTGTTCGACGGCGACACGCGCGTCGACGTCCGAGGGCAGCACCGACTCCTGATACGCCTCGTCCTGGCGCTCGAAGATGTCCCACGACGGCATCGACACCACGCGCGCCGCGATCCCCTCGCCCTTGAGCTTCTCGTACACGTCGACGCAGATCGAGAGCTCGCTGCCCGTCGCCATCAGGATCACTTGCGGCTTTTGTCCATCGGGTGCGTCGGCGAGCACATACGCGCCCTTCTGCGTTCCGCTGGCGGCGGCATAGCGGCTGCGATCCAGCGTGGGCAATGCCTGGCGCGACACGACGATGCACGACGGCCGGCGCGGATCCGACAGTGCCACGCGCCAGGCCTCGGCGACTTCGTTGGCATCGCCCGGACGCAGCACGGTGAGACCCGGCACGCCGCGCAATGAGGCCAGTTGCTCGATCGGCTGATGGGTCGGACCGTCTTCGCCCACGCCGATCGAATCGTGCGTGAACACGAAGATCGACGGCACTTCCATGATCGCCGAGAGGCGGATCGGTGGCTTCATGTAGTCGCTGAAAATCAGGAACGTGGAGCCGAACGGCCGCAGATTCGACAGCGCGAGGCCGTTTACCGCCGCGCCCATCGCGTGTTCGCGAATGCCGAAGTGCAGATTGCAGCCGCCGTAGTTATCGTGCTCGAAGCTGCCGGCGCCCTCGAATTTCAGGTTGGTTTTGGTTGACGGCGAGAGATCCGCCGAGCCGCCGATCATCCACGGCACGCGCGCGGCAATCGCGTTGAGCACCTTGCCCGACGAATCGCGTGACGCGACGCCTTTCGGGTCGGCGTCGAACTTGGGGATGTCGCTGTCCCAGCCCGCAGGCAATTCGTGCGCTTCCATCTGCGCGAATTCACGCGCGAGTTCCGGGTACTTCTTGCTGTATGCGTCGTACTGGACCTGCCATGCCTCGCGCGCCGCCTTGCCGCGCGCGCCGATGCCGGCCGCGAAGCGCTCGTGCACGCCATCAGGCACATAGAAGAACTTGTCCTCCGGCCAGCCATACGCCTTCTTGGTGAGCGCGACTTCTTCGACGCCGAGCGCCTCGCCATGCGCCGAGGAACTGTCCTGCTTGTGCGGCGAGCCCCAGCCGATGATGCTATGCACGACAATCAGCGTCGGCCTGTCGGTGATGCTTTTCGCCTCGACAAAAGCGGCCTCGAGCGCGGCGGCGTCGTTGGCGTCGTTCACGCGCAACGTGTGCCAGTTGTAGCCGCGGAACCGGCTTTCGACGTCGTCGCTGTACGCGAGGTCCGTGTGGCCTTCGATCGTCACGCGGTTGCTGTCGTAGATCCAGATCAGATTGGACAGTTTCAGATGCCCGGCGAGCGATGCCGCTTCGTGCGAGATGCCTTCCATCATGTCGCCGTCGCCGCATAGCGCGTAGACGCGATGGTCGAAGAGGGGCGCATCCGGCTTGTTGAAGTGGCTCTCGCACCAACGCCCAGCCATCGCCATGCCGACGCTGTTGCCGAGTCCCTGGCCGAGCGGGCCGGTGGTGGTTTCGACGCCGGTGGTCATGCGGTACTCGGGGTGTCCCGGCGTGTTGCTGTCGATCTGGCGGAAATGCTCGATGTCGTCCAGCGAGACGGAGGGCCTGCCGGTCGGCTTGCCCTCGTCGTCCACCGCTTTCACGTTGGCCAGATGCAGCAGCGAATACAGCAGCATCGACGCATGCCCTGCCGAGAGCACGAAGCGATCGCGGTTCGGCCACAACGGCTCGTCCGGATCGTAAACAAGATGGTTTTGCCACAGATGATAGGCCACGGGTGCCAGTGCCATCGGCGTGCCGGGGTGACCGGAATTGGCCTTTTGCACAGCGTCCATCGACAGCGTGCGGATCGTGTTGATGCACAGCTGATCGAGGGCGGGATCGTTTTGCATGGGACACTCCTTGTTCGGCGGTTGAAGAGAAAGCCGGAACGCGCTGTGTCGGCGCACCCGGCGAGCCGTGTTACGTGGAAGAACGCATGAGGAACCGCTGCGAGGCTCAACGATGATGCGCCGATGCGCGCAAATCTGCACGGAGCGTTACACGGGGCATCGGGCGGGCTTGCTGCGGGAAGCGGTTATTTCAGCGGCTTGCCACTGGAACCCGTCCGGAGCGGCGCTGACACGAAGAAAAAACCGGCGTGCGCCGAGATCAAGCCGCGCGCAGCCAATACTCGACCAGGGGTCCCTCCTTGCCGTCGATCGGATCCAATGGCGGAAAAGGCAACGCCTCCATGGCCGCTAGTTCGTCCGGCGTGAGCGCCTCGCGGCGGATGTCCCACTGCTGGTCCTCCGGATAGCCGGCGACGACCCGGAAGTGCCGCGCGAACGATTGCAGACAATGGCCAGTGCCGGCCGGCAGCAGGATCGCGTCGCCGGCGGATAGCGACACCACCCTGCCGCCCGGACCGCCGATGATCACCTGCGCGGAGCCGTCCGTCACACCGAGTACTTCGTGCGCTGTGGCGTGGAAATGGTGGTAGTCGAAGATCCCGTCGCGCCACTGCGGCGGCCATGCGTTGCGCTCGAAGAGGATCTCGAAGGCGGCCGCGAGGTCGCCGCTATCCGGCATGAGAGCGCGCCGGTAAATCACGACCGGCAGGTTGCGGTTATTCGGCACCCAGTCGTGCGGTTTGAGCATGAAGGCTTCGTATTCGGTTTTGGCGGCGTCGAATCCATGCTTTGAATCATTGAACATGGTTTCCTCCTTAGCGTCCTGCGGATCGCGGTGCGCCGTTGGAGCCGACGTGGAAGACGCTGCGCTGGCCGGCTCGGGCGTTCGTTTCAGCGCCGCATAAAGCGCACCTGCCTTCGCGTCCGCTTCTTTTCGGGCGTGTTTGTACGCGCTACTGTGACGGTGGACGAATTTCGCAAACATATGAAGTATCGCTCGCCTGGTTACATTGCTGCGTCATTCCTTGCGCTGCGATTCACGTCCGCCGCCTCCGGGCGGCTCCGCATGCGTGCCGGTGCCGAGCGGCACTTCGGCGGTGTGTGCCGGGCGCTCGTTCGAGCGTGGCGGATTGGTCGCCTTGTCGACGCCGGTCTGCTCGACTGGCTCGATGCCAAGCGGACTGGGTTCGATATAGTGCGTGCCGCTTGGCTTGTTGCGCTGTTTCACCTCATCAGTAACCAATGCGTCCAGTTCGTCCTGCGATTTGGTGCCCTGCATGTCGCTCTCCTCGTGACGTGGGATATATCTTCGTTGAAGCAACATCCGGTCCCTCTCGGTCAACGCTCCCGCACTACGCCGGAGTATGGCCGGGCACGGCCGTTGCGAAAAACGAGGCGAAGGTGTGAACCGACATTTTGTAAAAAGGAGAACTTCATGACGATGACGACGATTCGCGTGTCCGATACCGAAGTGCAGGTCGAACGCACTTTGTACACATTCGCGCAGAAGAGCGACGCGGACGCATTCCAGCGCTGCCTCGCCGATTCCTCGATCGACAGTTGCTACCGCACCTATCCACCCGTCTCCGCGAAGCCCACCCTGCCCGACGAGCACCCCAACGATCCGGGCCGCGGCAGCACGATTTCACCGTCGCTCGGCGGCATGCCATAAGGATTCCGTCTTTCCGGCAAGCGGCGCGCGTGCGCCGCCCTCCTCCACCTGCCTCCTTGCTCCCTCACTTTTCAGGGCTCGCGCGATCGGCGGCCACGATCTCGCGCCCATAGTCGATCGCGGCGCGGCGCGCCTCGTCGGCGGTCGCGTAGGGCCCGAGTTCAGGCGCGCCATCGAATGGAAACAGAATTTTTCTGTCCGCTCTTCTGACAACCTTCAGTCCACCTACGTAACGGCCGTCGCCTGTTCCGTGATAGCTGGCGTAAATCTCGAACTCGTCGTCAGCAACGTCGGCCTTATGTCGCGCCATTTTTCTTTCCCTTATCCCTGCACATCTGTGCGTCATGTTCGGTGTGATATCGCGGCGCATACCGCCGCTGCTGGATACGCGCCTGCCGTGGTCGAGCAATAGCCGTTCCACGCGGCGCGCCCGCGTCGGCGGCGGTTCGAGCCGGTGGCATGCCGGTTGCGTTTCGCATGCATGCCCACCACGGAACCCACCATGACGACGAAGACGACAAACACGAGTTGCATGCCGGATCTGCATCTGCATACGCCGATGCCGCCGGAAATCGACCCCGACGCGCCGCCCCCGACCAGCGATCCCGATCCATCGCCGCCGCCCGACGATGTGCCGCCGAACGACCCGGATCGTGCGCCCGACGGTGATCCACCGGGCAGGCCGCCGCCATAGAGCGTCGCGTGCCTTCGCGTGCCTGTCTCACGCGCTTGCGCACACCGAAGGTCCGGCGGGACGGTTGTAAGCGCAAATTAATCCAGCGGTCCGGTAATTGCGGGGCTTCGGCTAAACCGGTGCGCAGGCACCGCCAACCGTTGAGGAGTGAGCATGAGCACCGACCCTACTGTCGAACCCACGTCCGAGAGTCCAGCGCAACGCGCATCCACCGCACCCGATAGCGCGCCCATCAAGCCATATCGCCACGCCGCCGGCGGCTGGGGCTCGGTCAAAGCGGTCGCGTCGATCCTCGTGCAGGAACACGTGACGTTGAACGGCAGCCGCATCCTTGCGCAGCAGAACAAGCCTGACGGCTTCGCCTGCGTGAGCTGTTCGTGGGCCAAACCCGCGGACCCGCATCTTTTCGAATTCTGTGAGAACGGCGCGAAAGCGACCGCGTGGGAAATCACCAGTAAACGCGTCGACGCGGATTTCTTCGCCAGCCATACGCTGAGTGAATTGCGCTCGTGGAGCGGCCTCGAACTCGAATCGCGCGGGCGGCTGACCACGCCGATGCGCTGGGATCCCGACACCGACCGCTACGTGCAGACCACCTGGCAACATGCATTCACCGAAATCGCGAGCGAACTGCAAGCAATGGATCCGAATGAAGCGGTGTTCTATGCGTCGGGCCGGGCGTCGCTCGAAACGTCCTATATGTACGCACTATTGGCGCGCCTCTACGGCACCAACAACCTGCCGGACAGTTCGAACATGTGTCACGAAAGCACTTCGGTCGGCTTGCCGAAGTCGATCGGCGTGCCGGTCGGGACCGTGCAACTCGAAGATTTCGAGCATACCGACTGCATGCTGTTCTTCGGCCACAACACCGGCACCAACGCGCCGCGCATGCTGCATCAGTTGCAGGATGCGCGCAAACGCGGCGTCGAAATCATCACCTTCAATCCGCTCAAGGAACGCGGGCTCGTCACCTTTGCGAATCCGCAGTCGCCGCTCGACATGCTCACTCCGGCCGACACGCGGATCAGCACGCAATATCATCAGGTAAAGATTGGCGGCGACGCGGCAGCGATTGCGGGACTCTGCAAGCTGCTGATCGAATGGGACGACGACGCGCAACGCAACGGTGAGCCACGCGTGCTCGACGCCGCTTTCATCGCGGAACATACGCATGGCTTCGAAACCTTCGCCCAGGCCATGCGCGCGACTTCATGGGAGGAGATCGAACACCACTCGCACCTCAGCCGCGCCGCGCTCGAAGACGCGGCACGCGTCTACGCGAAAGCGAATGCCGCGATGGTGCTGTACGGCATGGGCATCACCCAGCACCGCAGCGGCGTGCACAACGTGCAGATGCTGTCGAACCTGCTGCTTCTGCGCGGCAATATCGGCCGCCCGGGCGCGGGCATCTGCCCGATTCGCGGTCACTCGAACGTGCAGGGACAGCGCACGGTCGGCATCACGGAAAAGCCGGAACTCGCGCCGCTCGACAAGCTGAAGGAGCTCTACGGCTTCGAGCCGCCGCGCGACAAAGGCATGACCACGGTCGATGCCTGCCGCGGCGTGCTCGACGGCAAGGTCAAAGCGTTCATCGGCCTGGGCGGCAATTTTCAGGTGGCGATTCCCGACCACCATGTGATGGACCCCGCGTGGCAGCGTCTGCGGCTCACGGTGCAGATCGCCACCAAACTCAATCGCAGCCATCTGCTGCACGGCGAGGTCGCCTATCTGCTGCCATGCCTCGGGCGCATCGAGGTCGACCGGCAGGCGAGCGGCGAGCAATGGGTCAGTGTGGAGGACAGCACGGCCTGTGTGCATGGCTCGCACGGGCTCGCCGAGCCGGCCGGCGACATGCTGCTGTCGGAGCCCGCCATCGTCGCGGGTCTTGCCAAGGCGCTCTTGCCGCGCAACCCGAAGATCGATTGGGACGCTTGGGTCGGCGACTATTCGCTGGTGCGCGACGCAATCGAGCGCACCTATCCGGATCAGTTCAAGGACTTCAACGCGCGCTTCAAGCAACCCGGCGGCTTTCACCGGCCGCTCGCGGCCTGCGAGCGCAAATGGAAAACGGAGAGTGGCAAGGCGAATTTCATCGTGCCCGAAACGCTCGACGAAGACGCGGATATGCCGGCGCGAGGCCCGGACGTGCTGCGCCTGATGACGGCCCGCGGCGACAGCCAGTTCAACACCACCGTCTACGGCCTCGACGACCGCTTCCGCGGCGTGCACGGTAGCCGCAACGTGCTGCTCATGCATCAGGACGACATGGCGCAGCGCGGTTTCGCGGAGGGCGACGCGGTGTGCATCTCCACCGTCTCGAACGACGACGTGACGCGCGAAGTCGACGGCATGCATGTCCACGCGTTCGACATTCCGCGAGGCTGCATCATGGGCTATTACCCGGAATGCAATCGCCTGATTCCGCTCTCGCATCACGCGGAATCGAGTCAGGTGCCGGCGTCGAAGTCGATTCCGGTGCGGCTGCGCAAGTCGGCGGTGAGCGAGGATCGGGTGGCGTAAGAAAGTACAAAGGGCGCGCCGGCATGAACCGGGGCGCCCTTTCTGCCATGCCGAACTACCCGTTCTCTACACCGCGTCAGAACTGATGCAGCATACCCACGTACGCACCGGTTTGCGATTCGCCCACCAGCGGACTCGTATTGTTGCTCGCGTCGCGCGGCGATGCTTCGAGCGAGAAATTCGAGTTGCTGCCATTGCGCACGTAGCCCACGGTGCCGTACAGGAAGGTGCGCTTCGACAGATTGTAGGTGGTGCCGAGCACGTACATCATCGCGTGTCCAGAGGGGTCGTGCGCGGCATCGCCCGAACCGTCGCCGACCTTCACGTAGAAGCCGCCCGCCGTCATGGCCCAGCGCGGCAGAAAGTTGTAAGTGGCGCCGAGCCAGTAGTGATCGGCCGAGTCGGCGACACCGACCGGCGAATCGGGCGCGGAGTAATGCGTGTAGGCGCCCTGGATCTTCACCGCGTCGAAATGCACGTTGACGCCGGCAAAATATTCGCGCGATGCCTGGAAAATGTTGCTGAAGCGGCCATTGTTGTCGCGCAGTTCGTCGTAAATGCCGCGCACGTCGAAGAGCGGCGAGTGATAGGTCAGCATGATGCCGTCCGAGCGGCCGAATTCGCCGGCCGCGCCGCTGTTGAACGCGCCCGCCTGATTGCCGAACGCATATTGCGCCTGCACATCGAAGCCCCAGAATACCGGGCTGTGATACTCGACGTTGTTGCTGGTTTGCTGCCAGTTGCGCCCACGCACGAGCGAGGCCGATGAAAACGCCTGCTGCACGAACGGATCGAATTCCCAGACACCGTCGCTGTCGATAAACAGATTGCGGCCGGCCTGCAACGTGCCCCACTGCTCGCTTTTCAAACCGGCAAAGGCGCGCCGCGACCAGAGCCGCCCGCCGCTCGTCGTGCCGTTCATGACCTGCAAGCCGGTTTCGAGGTTGAAGACCGCACTGAGGCCGCCGCCCAGATCTTCGTTGCCTTTGAGGCCCAGCATGCTGGTGCCCCAGTCGCCGCCTTCGGCGCTCCAGCGGCTCGAACTGCCGCCCGCGCCATTGTTGATGTGATTCAGATATTCCAGGCCGGCGTCGAGGCGGCCATATAAGCTCACGCTGGTTTGACCGTATGCCAGCGGACTTGCCACGGCGAGGGCCGCCATTAATTTTGTATGTAGTCTCATTGTTGTGCCGTCAATTTTTGTGTCCACGCTGCGGGCCAATGCGGACTGCGGATGCTTTTCAACAAGATCGGCGAGAAAGATGTTTGTAAAACCATAGCGCCGGGTCCGACGAACTATAGGCGACAGGCGCTTCATGGCCTATTCGTTTGACGCAATAAATATTTGCCCGGCATGCGCTCGACAAACCTCGCTTGCAAATGGATCGGGAAGATCAAAATACGCTCAAGATAAGATAGTCGGTGATTCGGCCTCAGCCAAATTGCAATGCATGATTCGTTATGGACTATTCAACCTCTGCCATGAATGCAACCGAACTGACCGAAGACGAAAACCTTGGCCTTTACCAGCGCGCCACGGAGAACGGCGCGGAATGGTGGCGCGTCAGCGTGGCCGACCGGCCGGAAAACTATCGGCTCGAACATGGCGTCGACCGTGACGGAGCCCCTGGCGCGGTCGATATCGATCTCGTCGTGGACGCGGAAAATCTGCGCGCGAAGCTGAAGAAATGGCGCCGCGAAGGCTTCGCGATGGATACGGACAACGCCGCGAGCAAGCAGTCCGCAGCCGGCCGGGTCGCCTTCATGCCGGAATTGCAGCGCGTCGCGGCGCGGGCTTCGGCGGCCAGACATCGGCACCGGGAAGGCACCGGCGAGACCGTGCGCATCGGTCATGTGGAGGTGCCGTGCGGCGTCGGCAATCCGCTCGTGCCGCGCATCAATCCGGCCTATCTGTTCTCCGAGCGCTTCAACGACATTGTCGAGGACATCGTCGAGAACCGGCGCGTCATGCTGATCGGCCACACCGGCGCCGGCAAGACCAGCCTGATCGAACAGGTCGCGGCGCGTTCGCGCCACGGCGTGCTGCGCTCGAACATGAACGGACAAACCACCGTCGGCGACTTCGTCGGCTTCTGGACCGTCAAGGGCGGCGAGACGCTGTGGGTCGACGGCGTGCTGCCCACGGCCATGCGCGAGGGGCTCTGGCTGATCGTCGACGAAATCGATTTTGCCGAACCGTCGATTCTCGCCGCCCTCACCGCCGTGCTCGAACCGCACGGCCGCCTTGTGCTGAAGGAAAAAGGCAATGAGATCGTCGCGCCGCATCCGGCCTTCCGCCTGTTCGCCACGGCGAATGCGGTCGGCGCGATGAGTCAGTTCCGCCATCTGTATCAGGGCGCCAATCTGATGAACGAGGCGTTTCTGGATCGCTGGCGCGTGTATCTGCTCGACTATCTGACGCCCGCCGAAGAAGCAGACGTCCTGATCGCCACCCTCGCCCCGCATATGACGCGCGCGCTCGCCACCACGCTCGCCGCGATTGCCGCCGACTGCCGCGCGGCGTTCGCTCGCGAGGATCTCTCGAGCGCGTTCTCCACCCGGCGCCTGCTCGACTGGGCCGACCTGATGCTGCGCACGGGCGATCCCGAACGCGCTGCCGGGCCGGCCCTCTACGCGAAGGTGAGCCCGGAAGACGCCGCGTTGATTCGCGGCATCATTCGTCATCACATCGCGCCGGCGCCGGAAGCGTGAGCGCGATGCATGCAACTCGCGACACCCGCGGCTTCGCATTCGAATCCACGCTCGGCAAGGTCGCCCGTGTACTAACCGGGCAATACGGCGTGACGGTCGTGTTCAGTCCGGACGGCCCGCGCGTGGAGCCGGGCCGCATTGTGATTCCCGACTACGAGTTGCATGGCGAGGTCGAGCGCGACGTGCTGATCGGCTATCTGGATCTGCTGGTGGCGCGCGCCAAACATGCGTCGCTCGCGCAACTCGACGCGCTGCCCGCGGGCGTCGCGGCGAATCTCGCGCAAGTAATCGACGACCGTCGCGTCTGCGCGCAGTTGCTCGACGAATATCCGGGCGCGCGCTGGTTCATCGGCAAGTTGCGCCTGCATGCGGCCGAGCGCGTACGGCAGCGCTGGCCGAAGCTGCACTGGCGCGACCGGCTGGTCTGGCTGGTCGAGCGCGCGATGTGGAACGAACCACCCGCCCCGATCGAAGCGAGCCATGCGCTGCTCGCTGCCTTGCATGCCGCGGAGGATCTGCTGCACGAAGCGCGCGCGAGCCGTTCGACCGCGCAAAGCATCGCGGCGGCGCAGGCGCTGGCGGCGCGCGTGCGCGCGCTGTCGGCGGGTGAGGCGAACAGCATGATGTTCACCGCGGATCCAGTCGAGGACATCGATACGGAAACAGCGGCTTCGTCGTCCGCGCCGCTCGATGGTGACGACGCCGCGTTGCCCGGTCAGGACAGCGCAAATTCGCCGCCGTCCGACCGAAGCGGTGGTGCGCAGACGGACAACGCGGTCGGTATGGGGCAGTCGCTAACGGATGCGCAACAGCCGTCCGCGCGTTCAGATGGCGGAGCCGGAAACGCAACCTCGAACGTATCGCGGGCCACGCTGTCGATTCCGCTCGCCACCGAATTCGACGAAATCCGCGATCTCACGGGCCAGGGCGACAGCGCCGCCTGGCGCGAATTGCGCGCGCAGGCTCGCGCGGAGACCGCGCCGCTGAAGGAAAAGCTCGAACGCGCGCTGAGCGCCGACGAACGCACGCGCTGGCGGCGTGAGCAGGAGCGCGGCGAGATCGATCGCACGGCGCTCGCCAGGCTCGCGACCTCGCCCGGTTACCGCACGCCGTTTCGCACGCAGCGGCCCGCCAAAGGACGCGATGTCGCCGTGACGCTGCTGATCGACCGCAGCGGCTCGATGGCCGGCCGCAAGATCGAACTCGCGCGCCAGTGCGCGGCAGCGTTGTGCGATGCGCTCACGCAACTGTCGTTCGATTGCGAAGTGCTCGGCTATTGCTCGGTCGAATCCGCGCCCATGAAACAGCTCTACGAGCGTCAACTCGCCGGCGGCGCGGATCTGCGGCGCTACAACCGCTTCGTCGAACGGCTCGATCTCAAAGTCTATAAACGCTTCGGCGCAACGGACCTGAGCGGGATCGCCGCGATCGACTGCGGCCACGAGAATCCGGACGGCGAGGCGCTCGCCTGGGCCGCGACGCGCCTTGCCGACCGTCAGGCCGAACGGCGCATTCTGATGATGTTCTCCGACGGTTATCCCTCCACCGGCGACGGCGATCCGCAGGTATTGCGCAGCGATCTGCGCGAGCGCGTCGCGGCCATCGGCAAGCGCGGCATCGAACTGGTGGGAATCGGCGTGCTAACGGACGCGGTCGAGGACTTCTATCCGCACAACGTGGTGGTCAGCCGCCTCGCCGACCTGCCCTCGACCGTGTTCTCGGTGTTGAGTTCGATGCTGCTCACGCGTTGACGCCGCCGCTCGCGCGGTCCACGCAAGTCACACCGCCTGCGGCTTGAACGGATATCGATCGATCACACCGCCGCGCGCCACCACCGCCGTGCTCTCGGGAATCTCTTGCCACCAACCGGGAAGGTCGGCGAGCGGCTCGGACAGCACCAGAAACGCATGCTCGCCGGCGGCCACGATACGTGGATCGTCGGGATACAGCGCGTGCAGATGCTGAAACGACGTGCTGTGAAACAGCGAACGCGACTGCCCCTCGCTCGAATAACGCACGGCGACGATCTGCTCGCCGTCGGTCGCGCACACCGTCATGTTCAACGGCTCTTCCACGCCGTGCTTGCGACCGGTTTCCTCGACGAAGGCCACCATCCGCTCCAGCGCGGTGACGGGCGCCAGTTCCAGACCGAAGCTCAGCGCGAGAAAAAACATCACCTCGGAATCGGTCGAGCCTTCAATGGACGGAAACAGATCCGGGTCGATCGCCAGCATCAGGTCGCGGCGCACGGACGGATAGTTGCGGATCAGCCCGTTGTGCGCGAAAAGCCAGCGCCCATAACGGAACGGATGGCAGTTGGTTTCCTGCGAAGGCGTATCCGTCGCCGCGCGGATATGCGCAACGAACAGCGGCGCGCGGATCGCCCGCGCGGCTTCGCGCAGATTGCGGTCGCTCCACGCCGGCTGGATGCAGCGGTAGCGATACGGGATATCGGTCGGATGGCCGTACCAGCCGATGCCGAAGCCGTCGCCGTTGGTCGTGGTGTGGCCGAGCCGCGAATGCAGGCTCTGGTCGATCAGGGAATGTTTTGCGTTGAACAACACCGTTTCGAGCTGAATCGGGTTGCCGGTATAAGCGAGCCAGCGGCACATGAGGTTCTCTCCTGTCGGGTCCCGTGCAAGAAAATGGCTGTCGGGTACGCATAAGCGCCCCCGGCACAGCGTGCCGCCGGGTGCGCGTCTACTTCGCTACAGGCTGCATCGTCGCGATCGGAATCAGGAATTCGGAGAAGCCGGTCAACATGATCTGCACGCCGATGCACAACAGCAAAAAGGAAGATACACGCATGGCGACCTTGGTGCCTTCCACGCCGAGGTATTTGGCGAACACCACCGCGCGGCTATAAACCAGATACACGGTGACGGCCACTGTCAGCGAGATCACCACCGACGCGATGCTCGAAATCACGAACTCCGAGAGCTTGTGCGTGCGGTTCGCGGTCAGCGCAACGGCGGTCGCAATCGAACCCGGTCCGGTGGTCAACGGAATGGTGAACGGGAAAAACGCTTTCGACATCGCGTTGTCCGCGTCCACCCGCTTGACCGCCGGCTTTTCGGCCGGCTGCGTGTCGGGCGCATTGAGCATCTGCCAGCCGCCCACGGCGACGGCGAGCCCACCGCCAATGCGCAGCGCCTGCATGGAGATGCCGAAAAAATGCAGGATCGGCGTACCGATGAAAAACGCCACCAGCAGCACGCACATCACGTTGATGGCGATCTTGCGGGCGAGCGCGGTGCGCTCCTCCGTGGTCAACGAAGCAGTCCGGTCCAGGAAGACGAATGCAATGCCGATCGGGTTGATGATGCTGATCAACCCGGTAAAGCCAAACAGAATGTCCGAGATCAGACTTTCGACCATATGCGTTCCGTGTCGAGCGACGGCTCGGGCGGCTGCATTGCGCACCCGCCGCGCCGCGCCATGTTGATGAAGCCGGACTCTCTCCGGCGCTCCGGATGTTGCCCGACTGTTGCTTGCGTTGCGTGGCGAGATGATATCGCGCCGCGCCAGCCAAAGCGGTAAAAAGCCAGGCGCCGACGGCGGCGTGCCGCAGCGCTCCACGCTATGCACGCCGCCTTGCAGCGCAGCAACCGTCCCCATAAAGATGCGTCCGCAACTTTCAGAAAGCCTACACTTTTTTGACCAGCTTTACGGGACCGAAGCATCCGGCATACAGTCCCCAGCGAAGCCGCACTTTCAACGAGACGTACTTACCGGTTCGAGGAGTTGCCCCCATGTTGCTTCGTGTACTCGCCGCGCTGCCGTTCATCGGCATTCTGCTCGGTGTTCCGTTTGTGAATCGTGTCGAGCCGCTGATGCTCGGCATGCCGTTCGTGCTGGCCTGGATCGTCATGTGGGTGGTGCTCAGTTCGATCATCATGGCGATCGTCTACCGTCTGGATCCGTCCAACCGTCAGCTCGCCGCCGATGGCGAGGAGGTCAGTTCATGAGTGCACTCGTCATCATTGCGGCCATCACGCTGTTTGCGCTTTACCTCGGGGTGCGCGCCAGGCGCGGCCACGACATGAGCCTCGAGCAATGGACCGTGGGCGGCCGCAGCTTCGGCACCGCCTTCGTGTTCCTGCTGATGGCCGGTGAAATCTATACGACCTTCACCTTTCTTGGCGGCAGCGGCTTTGCTTATGGCAAGGGCGCGCCGGTCTATTACATTCTGGCGTACGGCACGCTCGCGTACATCCTCTCGTACTGGATGCTGCCGCCCATCTGGCGCTACGCGAAGAATCACCGCCTCGTCTCGCAGCCGCACTTCTTCACGCGCAAATACGACAGCCCGGCGCTCGGCACGCTGGTCGCGCTGGTCGGCGTGGCCGCGCTGATTCCCTACCTCGTGCTGCAATTGAAGGGGCTGGGCATTATCGTGGCGACGGCCTCGTACGGCGCGATTTCGTCGACGGCGGCCGTGTGGATCGGCGCCTGTGTCGTGACGGCCTATGTGATCGTCTCCGGCGTGCGCGGCTCCGCGTGGAATTCGGTGGTGAAGGACATGCTGATTCTCGCGATCGTGCTGTTCCTCGGCATCTATCTGCCGCTGCACTATTACGGCGGCTTCGGCGACATGTTCCGCGCCATCGACGCCGCGCGCCCCGGCTTCCTGACCTTCCCGGCCAAGGGCTCGAGCGTGACATGGTTCCAGTCGACCGTGCTGCTGACGGCGCTGGGCTTCTTCATGTGGCCGCATACGTTCGGCTCGATTTTCACCGCGAAAGACGAACGCATTTTCCGTCGCAATGCGATGGTGCTGCCGCTGTATCAGCTGATTCTGCTGTTCGTGTTCTTCGTCGGCTTCGCGGCGACGCTGAAGGTGCCGGGTCTGAAGGGCGGCGACATCGACCTCTCGCTGTTCCGCCTGTCGTTGCAGACCTTCGACCCATGGTTTGTCGGCGTGATCGGCGCGGCCGGGATTCTGACCGCGCTCGTGCCCGGCTCGATGATCCTCACCTCCGCGTCGACGCTGCTCGCCAACGACGTGTATCGCGGCATGGTGAGCCGCAACGCCTCGGACGCCACGGTGGCGAAGCTTGCGCGCTTCCTCGTGCCGGTGGTGGCGCTGGTGGCGGTCGGCTTCACGCTGCAAGGCGGCGAAACCATCGTCGCGCTGCTGCTGATGGGCTACAGCTTCGTGACCCAGCTCTTTCCGGCGGTGATCTGCAGCTTGCGTCCGCATAACCGCGCGACCAAACAAGGCGCGTTTTGCGGGATTCTGGCCGGTGTGGCCGTGGTGGCCGTGACGAGCACGATGCACCTGAGCATCGGCCAGTTGATGCCGTTCCTGCCCGATGCCTTGAAGGACATCAATATCGGCTTCCTGGCGTTGGCGGTGAATATCATCGTGTTCGCGGTGGTGAGCGCGATGACGCAGCCGCGGCCGGTCGAGCAGACGCACGCACCGGTGCATTGATTCAGACTTTGCGGTTTGCGCGGTGAATGAAGGGCTGTCGTTGCGGCGACAGCCCTTTTTATTTTCAGACGCCGCTCCGGCTTCTGGGCCGAGTGTCAAACCTGCACACGAATGAAAAAACCGCGCTACAAGCGGCTGAGCGTCAAGCCAGATAAATAGGCCTTTCAAGCCAAAGACTCGCCCATCCGCACTGCAACACAAACCCACCTCGCCGCCCCTGCAAAACCGCGGACCTCAGGCACACCCCTTGCTGAATAGACGCGTCCGCGAATCCCACCGCACTGTGCAAGTGCAAAAAACCCGTCCTTGGGGGCCACTTTGCCGCTTAACGTTCTTCTCGTCGCTTCCGAAGCCCTGCCGCTCGCCAAGTCCGGCGGCCTCGGCGACATGGTCAGCGCCTATGCCGCCGCGCTGCGCGATGCCGGCGTCGATGTCTCGATCCTGATGCCCGCTTATCCGGCCGCGCTGGAACGCGCGGTCGACGTCGAGCCTGTCGCGCGCATGACCGGCCTGCCCGGCGGCGACGCGCGACTGCTGCGCGGCCAGATGCCCGATACCGGCGTGCCGGTGCTGCTTCTGCAAATGGATCACCTGTTCGCGCGCGAAGGCCTCTATCGCGATCCGCAAGGGCGCGACTATCTGGACAACCTCACGCGCTTCGCCTCGCTCGCGGCAGCGGCCGCGCGCGTCGCGCGCGGCGTGCGCAACGTGAAGCGCCCCCACATCGTGCACGCGCACGATTGGCATGCAGGACTCACGCCGCTGTACCTGCGGCTCGCGGGCGTCGCCGCGAAAAGCGTCTTTACGATTCACAACCTGGCGTTCCAGGGCAATCATCCGCTCGCCATGGGCGGCTGGATCGGCGTGCCGCCTGAATTGCTGGCGCCCGCGCTGTCCGACGAACGCAGCATCGAGTTCTACGGCTCGCTGAGCATGATGAAGGCGGGCATCGTCCATGCGGATCGCGTCACGACGGTCAGCCGACGCTATGCCCGCGAGATCCTGACGCCGCGCTTCGGACACGGCATGGAAGGCGTGTTGCAAGCCCAGGCCGGCAAGCTGTCGGGCATCGTCAACGGTATCGACACGAGCGTGTGGAATCCGGCGACAGACAAACAGATCGCACGCCCCTACTCCGTCGACGACACCGCCGGCAAGCAGGCCTGCAAGCGCGAACTGCAACAGGCCTTCGGTTTGACGCGCGATCCGTTCGCGCCGCTGGTCGCGATCGGCAGCCGTCTGACCGAACAGAAGCTCGCCGATGTCGTCGTGCATGCGCTGCCGGCGCTGCTCGAACGGCATCCCCGGCTGCAGTTCGCGATTCTCGGGCAGGGCGAGCACGGTCTCGAACAGGCGTTGCAGGACGTCGCGGCGGCGTGGCCGGGACGCGTGGGCGTGCAGATCGGCTATGACGAGCGGCGTGCGCACATGCTGCACGCGGGCGCGGACATTCTGCTTCACGGCAGCCGCTTCGAACCGTGCGGACTCACGCAACTCTATGCGATGCGCTACGGCACGATCCCGGTAGCCTCGCGCGTCGGTGGTCTGGCCGATACGATCGTCGACTATGCACCGCACGATCCTCGCGGCGAACATAAGGCGACGGGTTTCCTGTTCGACGGCGAAACCCCGGACGACGTGATGCATGCGCTCGGCCGCGCGCTGGCCGCGTTCGTGCAGCCGTCGTCGTGGCACGTGTTGCAGCGCAATGCGATGAGCCGCGAGTCCGGCTGGGACGCGTCGAGCGCGAACTATCTCGCGTTGTACGCAGATCTGGTCGACGCACGTCCGGCGCTGCGCGATACGCAAGTTCGCAAGAGCCCGGTTCGAGCCCATACGGCGGCCGCCACGGGTGCACGCAGGGAAGAGTTCAACGCGGGCATCGGCGAGATGGCGCGTAGCGCCTGAACGGTTTTGACGCACTCGGGCGCGCTCCGGCGCGCGCGGCACGGTATGCTTGGCGGCCTATCCGTGTTTCGTGGAGTTGCCGATGCAGCCGCCCGTTCTCCGAGTCGCTCGTGCTACCAACAATCTGCGTAAGGTTGCTGATTTCTATACGCGGGGCTTGAGCTTCGAAGTTCTCGCGAGCTTCGAGAATCATGAAGGCTTCGATGGCGTCATCGTCGGACGGCGCGACTGCCACTGGCATATCGAGTTCACCCATCAGCATGGCGTGACCGTCGAACGCGCGCCGACCACCGAGCACCTTCTCGTGCTCTATCTCCCCGAACACGATGCATGGAGCGCGGCCGTCGACCGGCTCGAAGCGCTCGGCGTATCGGCGTGCGCATCGGAGAACCCCTACTGGGACCGTCAAGGCAAAACGTTCGAAGATCCGGACGGGTATCGGATCGTTTTGCAGCAAGCGGCGTGGGTATAAACAGAAGCTGCGCGACAAGCTAATGCCACCGCTGGGCAAGCTGCTGCGTGCGGAAGCTTGCACCGCGAGACCCGTTCCCTGGGCGCTTGCGCATGGGCATCCGCCGGGAACGGGGGTAGACTGTCCGCCGGATCGAAACCGGACCTCAAGCCACTATGCACAGCGACGCCACCCCTTACTTGCTTTACTATTCACCCGGCGCGGCGAGCATGGCTGTGCACTGGATGCTGATCGAACTCGGCCTCTCGTTCGAATCGCAACTGATCGACATCGACGCCGGCCGGCAGCACGACCCGGCGTATCTACGGCTCAATCCCGCGGGACGCGTGCCCACGCTGGTCGTCGACGGCACGCCGCGCCACGAGTCGGCCGCGTTGCTGATGCTGCTGGCCGAGCGGCATCCCGAGGCGGCGCTCGCCCCGGAGCCGGGTTCCGTCAATCGCGCCGCATGGCTCGAAATGATGGTCTATCTCGCCAACACGATTCTGCCCGCCATGCGCGACTGGTTCTATGCGGACTCCGACGGCGACCCTGCCGGCGCCGAAGCGGTTCGCGCGCTGGCCTGCCGTCGTCTCGACGCGGCGTGGGACAAGCTCGATGCCCATCTCGGCGCAAGCCATGACTATCTGATCGGCGACAAGCTCAGCACCGCCGACTTCATGGCCGTCATGCTGATGCGCTGGACTCGCAATATGCCGCGGCCCGCGCTCGGTTGGCCGAATCTCGCACGTTATATCCGACAGCTGCGCGCGCGGCCTTCGTTCATCGAATTGAACGCGCGCGAAGGCCTGACCGAATGGCGTAACGAGGAACAGTGACGCGCGCTTGATCGAGATTGCGCGGGGGCCGGTTTGCTATGGCCTCACTCGCGCGAGCCGTCTTTCGTGTCGCGCAGTCGACTGTCGTGACCGTCTCCGCAGCCCGGCGTCAAGTCGGCCGCTTGCCGATGATCACAATGCCGCGTGAAAGTCCGCTCACGCTATCCACCGCCAACGCGCCCGCGTACAACTGCGCGATCGGCACCCAGACAGCCGGATATTTGTAGCGCGCCACGTCGAGCAGCAACGCGCTGTCGCTAGCCGAATCGTACGCAGCGAGCGGCGACCAATGTCCGCCGCCCGCCTCGCCGATTTCCACGCGCCTGAAATTCAACAGCACGAAGCGGTCGCTGTGGCCCGTGGTCGCGCGCACCAGATCGCGGAACTGGCCGAGCGACAGGTCCGCTGCGTGATATTTCCTGACCTCGACCGGGAAGGAATTCAAAGCCGTGCTGAGCTGATCGAGCGTCATGCCCTCCTGCGAAACCTTGGCGGCGTTGGCCACCTGCGGATCGATGCCGTGGAAGAAATCGTCCTGCGAGAAGAACGGGAAGTCGGGGTACTGCGTCGACTGGGGCCGGCGGATGCCCAATGCGTTGAGCGCCATGACCGAGGTCGCGACGGAGCAATAGGCCTGGTTGCGCTGGGTTTCGAAATACTGCGAGAGGGGCCAGTACGACTGGTTGGAGTTGGAACTCGTTAGCCGCTTCTGGCCGGCCGGCTGCGCCAACGCGACGAGGTTCGGCGGCACTGGCAGCGGGCCGTCGGCCGGACGCGCGGAGGCCTCGCTATTGGGGCGAATAGCGGGCTGAACAGCGGACTGACCGGCAGACTGAATGACGGCCGGCGGAACGGCGGCCTGACTGCTGGCCGGCGGCACCGGCGCACACGCGGTTAGCGCCGCGGCCATAACGGTGACGATCCATTCAGGCCGGCTCAAGCGCCCGATGGCGCGCATCAACGAATATTTGAACATGGATTTTTCCGCTGTGGATGAACCCGGATGACTGCGGCGGCGCCGGCGCGTGCATCGACGCGCGCGTGTAAGCCCCGATTTTGTAACACGAAACAAGACTCGGCGTGCGCGACGGCGCACGCGCTTTGGCCCGCGAAGCGCGCTTCTCCCCTACAATGCTGCAGCATTTTCCCACCGACTCTCGCCCATCACCGGCGAGGTCAACCCCACGGAACCGCTGGTCGGATCATGACAATCCAGTCACCCTGCATCGACATTTGCAAACTCGACGGCGAAACGGGCTTCTGTCTCGGCTGTCTGCGTACGCGCGACGAAATCCGCGCGTGGAAGACCATGAGCGACGACGTGCGTCTCGCGGTCATCAATGAACGGCCAGGCCGGGAAGCGATAATGAAACGGGCGACGGAAGGGGCGCAAGCGGCGCAGCCGGCACCCGAGACTCAAACGTCCTGAGTGCGCCGCTCAATCAACCCGAGCCGCGAACGCGTAACCGTCCTTGCCGCCGCGCTTGACGTGATACATCGCGTCGTCGGCGGCGGCGACGAGGCGCTGATAATCGCTGACGGGATCGGGGTAGCTGGCAATACCGATGCTCGCACGCACCACGCCGATGCCCATCTCCGCGTCGGTCTCGACCACGCACGTTATCAGCCGTCGAGCAATCTCGGCCAATTCATCCACCGTCGAATACTCCCGAATCAGCACCGCGAATTCGTCGCCGCCAATACGCGCGACGATATCCCCTTTGCGTACCGACTCGCGAAAGGACCGCGACACCGCAACCAGGAATTCATCGCCGACGCGGTGACCAAGCGTGTCGTTGACCTGCTTGAAACCGTCCAGATCGACATACAGCACGGCGATCTGGCGAGACGTCGGGCCGGCGTGCAAATTCGCCGCCACCTCGTCGAGCGTGGCGAACAGGTTGCGCCGGTTCGGCAAGCCGGTCAGGGAATCGTGCAACGCCGCGTACTCGAATTCGTGCGATTCGCCCGCCAGTTGACGATTGCGTTTCGCGTACATGCCGAGCGCGGTGAGCAACATGCAGAACAGCAGCGCGGCCAGCGCGA
Source organism: Paraburkholderia sp. BL27I4N3 (assembly GCF_003386115.1). NCBI lineage: Bacteria > Pseudomonadati > Pseudomonadota > Betaproteobacteria > Burkholderiales > Burkholderiaceae > Paraburkholderia > Paraburkholderia sp. BL27I4N3. Next base: position 5,467,893 of record NZ_QREJ01000001.1, read on the forward strand.
TCAACACGTTCGCCACATGGGCAATGCGCAGGCGCACGTCGGCGCCATCGGCATCGCGTTGCGCGCGCCAATACGACTGGATCGTGGCGAGCAACGCATCGGTGCCATTCAGACTGGCATCGGGCGCCAATGCCGATGGCGGCATCCGCGGCGCCGCCGATGGGCTCGCATTCACCAATGCCGCGAGCGACTTCAGGCGATCGGCGAGTTCGATACGTGCATGGCGATAACCTTGCGTTCGCGCCTGGCTGTCGCCGGCTTGCTGCTGCGCTTGCTGCTGCGCGCTTTGCTGCCACACGTCGACGATTGCGCGAGCACTTTCCGCGCGCTCCGCCGCTTCGAGCACGAGGCCGGCGTATTCCTGCTTCAACTGATCGGAAAAGATGGTCCTGATCTGCAACGCGAGATAAAGCAGGCCCACGAGCAGACAAAGCAATGACGCGCCGGCGAGCATGGCGGGAGCGCGTCTGAAGGGGCTCATGAAAGCGCCATCTGAACCGGCGCGCCCGGCACGACGCGGCTCACGGATGGGAATAGATGTCTTGCCGATTTGCGTTGCCATGTTGCCGGTAATTCACACGACGAAAGAAGAGCCCCATGCGGGCGAACAGGTTGTTTTTGTGGCGCGCGTTTTCAGGCGCGCGGCGCTCCTGCGGCGCGGCGCGGCCGTCCTTGCCGGGATGCGACGCGGCGAGCTGCTGCGTCGGTCCAGCGCTGGCGTTCGCGGACCGCCGGGCGGGCGTGGGTGGGGGCGCCGTAGACGCGGACGTGCCGGATGCCGCATTGGCAACACGAACAGGCTGCGCCGCAAAGGCTTTGGCCTTGACCTCGCCGGACCAGGACGCGAACTGCCCGCCCGCTTCCGGATCCGGGCCCGCTGGCGATGCCGCCCCGGTCGCGCCGCTCGTCGCCATTGCCTGTGACGAAGACAGTGCTTGCGGCGACTTGGCCGACGCGATTGCGGCTGGGACCGCAGTCGCACTGGCGTTTTTCGCCATCACAGCCGCCACAGCCGAGTTCGCCGATACACCGTTGCCAAGCGCCCGGCGTGCGCCGGCCATCGCTTCGGCGTATGCCTGCTGATCGTGGTTGAACCAGACGCTATACGCCACCGTGCCCAACACGCCGAGCGCAAGCGCGCTGGCCGTGGCCATGCACATCGCCAGGCGTCCGAACCTCGGCGGCGGCGTGGCGGAATTTGACAGACCGCTCGCCTGGCCGCCGGCATGCTGGCCATCGAGCACCGATTTTGGCGAGTCTGTATCGTTGTACATCGCAATACGCTCCGGAATCCTTACGTTCGGCCGGCAGGCCGACTTTATTCAGACGATTTCAGGTGCATGTAAAGCCGCTCGAAGCACGCAACCTGCCCTTCGCACGACGACATCAACACGGCAATGCTGCGCTTTAAACGCAGTCTTTGCGAGGCAGTTTTGCGCGAAAGAAACATGTAAAGCCTTCCACACCGCGCATTGCTACGCGCAATGTGCGCGAGAGACGCGCCGGGCGCCCTGACAAAACATGCAGGCGCACGCGGCAGGGCTCCGCTCGTGGCTGCGATCATGCGGCCAGCACTTCAGGCACAGTGGAGGTGTCAACGCTTCGGGGATTGCATTTCAAACGCAAGCGCTGTTCCCGACGGCCTGCTTCGCAGCCAGGCCGGTCTTTTCGGAAAGCGTCTGCCTCGGCGACTTGCCGTACCGGCTCCAGCACAAACTGCCGGTCACGCCGTACGCCCGCACGGCATTCTCGGGCGGCAACCAAAAGCACTACTCGGATTTTCCAGTTTATTCGCCTACTGTAGAAGCCGCTGAACAAACCGCTGAAACAGCCTGAGCGCACGCGCTTCGCTTGCCTCGCTTGCCTTGTTCGTGGCGAGGGCGCTCACCCAACCCGGAGATTGTTAATGTCACGCACCATCATGTTTGCGAAAGCCGGTGGCCCTGAAGTGCTCGAATTCATCGAGACGCCGGTGGTCACGCCTGGTCCGCACGAAGTTCGCATCAAGGTCGAGGCCATCGGCCTGAATCGCGCCGAGTCGATGTGGCGCCGCGACGCCTATATCGAGCCCGTCCGGTTTCCCGCGGGACTCGGCTATGAAGCCGCGGGCGTCGTCGAAGCAATCGGCGCCGACGTCGCCGGTATCGCGCCCGGCGACAAGGTCAACGTGATGCCGTCGTTCTCGATGAACCAGTACTTCACGTATGGCGAAGTGATCGTCGTGCCGGACAGCGCGGTCGTGAAGCATCCCGAGTCGCTCTCGTCCGCCGAGGCGGCATCGGTCTGGATGATGTTCGTGACAGCCTACGGCGCGCTGATCGAAGACGCGAAGGTAGGCCCGGGCGACTTCGTCATCGTGCCCGCCGCGTCGAGCAGCGTCGGCCTTGCCGCGATTCAGATCGCCAACTACGCCGGAGCGACGTCGATCGCGCTCACGCGCACTTCGGCGAAACGCGAGCGGCTGCTCGAAGCCGGCGCCGCGCACGTGGTCGCGACAGGCGAAACCGATCTGGCGGCGGAAGTCATGCGCATCACGGACGGCAAAGGCGCACGCGTGGCGTTCGATCCGGTCGGCGGCCCGAGCTTCGCGAAGCTGCTCGCGGCGCTGTCGTTTCAGGGCATCGCCTACATCTATGGCGCGCTGAGCGAGGAAGCCACGACGCTGCCGTTGCTCGACATGATCGCCAAGGTGCTGACCGTGAAGGCCCATAACATCTGGCTGACGAGCGGCGACCCCGTACGGCAGAAGGCCGCGGTGGACTATGTGCTGAAAGGCTTCGCGAGCGGCGCGCTCAAGCCGGTGATCGACCGCACCTTCAGATTCGACGACATGGTGGAGGCGCATCGCTATCTTGAAGAGAACGGCCAGTTCGGCAAGATCGTCGTGACGCTCTAGACCGACCTGGCGGATTCGAGCGCCGGTTCGCCGCGCGTGCAGCGGGAGCGGTTTCGTCGGCGAGGCAGTTTTCCACGAACGCGGTGATCCTGAGCCGCCCTTGCATGCGCACCGGCCCTGGCCGCAGTCTGTAGACGGCTCCTGCAACGCTCACGCTCACTGCACCGTGATCGTCTCCTTCATATTCGGATGAATGCCGCAGAACACCTTGTACACGCCCGGTTTGTCGAACTTGAACTGGTACGTGTCGTTCTGGTCGAGCGCGGCAGAGCGGAACATGCCCGAGTCGTTCACTACCGTGTGCGGCTCGCCATCGAGATTCTTCCACGTCACCGTCGAACCGGCTTTGACCGTCATCTCCATCGGCACGAACATGAAATTCTTGATGGTGACCGTGTTGGGCGTCTCCGCGCGCGCCACGGACAACCCCGACGATGCCGCGAACAGTGCCGAACTCGCGGCCATTGCGAGCAAAACGCGGCGAATTTTTTTAGTTTGCATAACTGATCTCCTGTAATAGAAAAGAACTGACGTTTAAACCAGCGTCGTGTCGTCGAGCGTGGCCTTGAGCGGATGCCGGGCAATCTTGATGCTGGTCACACCGAGCATTTTCGGAAGCTGGTCGCTGGGCACCGTCAATGGTCCAGGGCCGGTGCCGTTGCCGGCGGTCGGCTGCGGATAGGCGGTCGAGCGCGCCGTATGGAACGTGATGTTGCCCTCCACTTTCGACACGATCTGATGGATGTGGCCGTTCAGAACGGTCACCGAGCCGAAGCGTTTCAGATAGCTCATCGCCTGGCCCGCATCGCCGGTGCCCCAGCCCCACGGCTCGTAGATCGTCCACATCGGCATGTGCGCGAACACGACGATCGGCGTGCTGGACGAGCGTCCTTTCAGATCGTTTTCGAGCCACTCGAGTTGTTCGTCGCCGAGGCCGCCCAGGCCGTTGGGCTTGAAATGCATGACGTTGACGAGGCCGATGAAATGCACGCCCTGATGGTCGAAGCTGTAATAGCCCTTATTGTCCGAGGCCTTGCCGAAGCGGCTGAAGTATTCGGTTCCCGGGCCGTCCGTCACGTCGTGCTCGCCGGGCACGGTGTGCAATTCAGTGATATTCAGACCGGACATCAGCTGGGCAGCCAGATCGAACTCCGACGCCTTGGACAGATGCGTGATATCGCCGGTATGAATCGTCAGCGCGGGTTTGACCGGCATCGCGTTGACGTACTCGATGGTCTGTTTCAGCGTGCCCGCCACGTCGGGATTGGCTTCCTTGTTAAAGCCGATGTGCGAGTCGCTGATCTGCAGGAAAAGCGGCACACCGCCTTTTGCGGCGGAGGAATTCTGGTCGGCCGCGAGTGCCAGCTCCACCGGCGTGAGAATGCCGCCCGTCAGAACGAACACCGTGCCGAGACCTCCGAACGCAAGGCATTTGAGTGCGCCGCGCCGCGACGCGTTGAATGAATCATGTGATGACATGTTGACCTCACGTTTAAGAATCGCAGTCGAGCCGTGGATGATCCGGCGGCCCTCGCGAGTCGTTCGTCAGGCATGACCAGGCCGGCGTCGGTTTTATTCCAGCTTCGATCAATGAGTGGATGAAACGCCCTGCGCGCTGATGGATGGACAGAGGGTCTTCCGACGTGGCGGGCGAACGCACGGCCCGCGTCGAGCGTTTGCGCTGCCCAAGCGACTCATGCCTGACAGGCATGCCCGCCAGCTTATAAAGTCTTTTTACTCCGCCCGGAAAGTCACTAAATTGCACTCAAGGCAACGATTCAGGGCCGATCGCAACGCGATCAACCCGCTGCGGCCCGCTTCGCCCCATACCGCAAACACATACCCATCAGGAGTTTGAAATGAGCCAGCCCGTCATTCTGATCACCGGCGCACTCACCGGCATCGGCCGCGCCACTGCTGTCGCTTTCGCCGAAACCGGCGCCCGTCTCGTCGTCTCCGGCCGCCGCGAAGCCGAAGGCAAGGCACTCGAAAAAGAGCTGCGTGAACTCGGCGCGGACGCCCACTTCATCCAGGCTGACGTGCGCCGCGACGAGGAAGTCGCCAACCTCGTCGACCAGACGATCGCGCGCTTCGGCCGCCTCGACGCCGCCGTGAACAACGCCGGCACCGAAGGCCAACCCGGCGCGATCACCAGTCAAACCGTCGAGAGCTACAGCGCGACGTTCGACACCAATGTGCTCGGCACGCTGCTCAGCATGAAGCACGAACTGCGCGTGATGTCGGCGCAAAAGAGCGGCAGCGTGGTGAACGTTTCGTCGACGTACGGTCACGAAGGCGCGGCCTTCGCTTCCGTGTACGCCGGCAGCAAGCATGCGGTGGAAGGCATGACCAAGTCGGCGGCGCTCGAAGTGGCGTCCACCGGCGTGCGGGTCAACGCCGTCGCGCCGGGGCCGACCGATACCGGCATGCTCGACCGTTTCACCGGCACGCCGGAGAACAAAGCCGCGCTCGCCGCCAAGGTGCCGCTCGGCCGGGTCGGCCAGCCGGTCGATGTGGCGCGTGCCATCGTGTTCCTGGCATCGGAAGCGGCCTCGTTCGTCACGGGACAGATCGTGACCGTCGACGGCGGCAAGACGGCCGGCTGATCCTCGGCCGATCGCAGCGGCGCGCGCGGCCAAGAGCGGGCGCCGCGAAGCATCATTCAAAGGACTAACAACATGACTACCGAAACATTGACGCTTTACCATTCCACTGCGTCGCCTAACTCGCGGCGCGTACGCATCTTTCTCGCTGAAAAAGGTGTGACGGTCACGCTCGCGGCGGTCGACCTCGGCAACCGCGAACAGCACGGCGACGCCTATCGCGCGATCAATCCCCGGCGCGTGGTGCCGACGCTGGTGCTCGAAGACGGCACGTCGATCGGAGAGGTGCCCGCCATCCAGCGCTACATTGAAGACGTCTATCCCGCCACACCGCTATTCGGCACCGCGCCGAAAGACAAGGCGCTGATCACGATGTGGGAACGACGCGCGGAACAGGAGGGATTTGCCTCGGTGATGGAAGCGATCCGCAACACCGCGCCCGGTTTGAAGGGCCGCGCGATTGCCGGCCCGCATGACTACGAGCAGATTGCTGCGCTCGCCGAGCGCAGCCGGCAACGGGCCGCTCATTTCCTGGCGGACCTCGACGAGCATCTGAAACACTCCGCGTTCGTGGCGGGCGAGCGCTTCTCGGTTGCCGACATCACCGCGCTCGTGACGATCGACTTCGCCGCCAAAGCAATCGACATGCAAGTGCCGGCTAAGCTGGAATCGCTCAGGCGGTGGTACGACACAGTGTCCTCGCGACCCAGCGCTACGGCGTGACTTGTGGCGGCATCTGAAGCGGCATCTGAAGCGGCATGAAAACAGCGGCCCGCATCGCTGCAACACGATGCGGGCCGCTGGACTACCCGGTACGGCCGCTTATTGGCCTTGCTGCGCCTGCGGCTTCAGTTTGAACTTGCCCTGATAGCGGATCGTCGGACGCTGCGACTGCGTGGTCGGCGCCGTCATCAGCAACTGGCGCGCAAGCGGTGTCGCCGCCGGGCTCAGCGAGCCGATACTGGTGACGCGCGACGGATCCGCGAGACCGTTGTTCACGAGCAGCTTCGCTTCGAGTTGCAGACTGGTCAGCAGGACCGGATCCTTCAGCGCACTACCCTGCGCGAGCAACTGGCTCCACGCGTTGTTGCTGTAGTTGGTCACGTAGTAATCGAGACCGCTCGGATCGGCGAGCACAGCGGAACAGCCGTTCAGACGCACCTGCGTTTGCGTGTCCTTCATCGCCAACGTCTTGCGCGACGTGAGGCCGTCGCCGTACGCGAGCGTCAACGGAATGGTCCACTGGGTGCCCGGATACTGATTCTGATTCGGGAACGGCGACTGTTTCAGCGTGACCACCGTCTGGTTGGTCGTCAGATCGCACTGGGTGTCGAGCGTGATCAGCGGCACGCCTGTTTGCCGCACGAAGCTGTCGCCGATCGCCACCATCGGCTGCCCACTCGCTTTCGACAGTTCGTCCCACAAACGCCTGGGCGTAACGTTGCCGAGCGAATAGTCGGCGAGATATGACTGCAGGCCCTTGCGCATCACTTCTTCACCCAGGTAGTTCTCCAGCATCTTCAGCACGTGACCGCCTTTGTCGTACGTGAAGGCGCTCGCGCTCAGCACGAAGTCGTTCGACGCCCAGCCGTTGAAGTTCGGCTGCACCGGGAACGCCGTGGACTTCAGGTCGGCGTTGATCACCGCGTACTTGTTCTTCACGTCGTCGACCCAGCTGAAACGGTCCGGGAAGAAACGCACCTTGGTTTTGTTCTCGAAGAACGTCGCGAACGACTCGTTTAGCCAGACGTCGTCCCACCAGTCGAGCGTGACCAGATCGCCGAACCATTGGTGCGCGGCTTCATGCGTGAGCACCGTCACGCCGTAGTCGGACATGGTCGTGCCCGGTGCCGGCAGAATGTCATCGGCGAATTCAAGAATGGCGCCCCAGTTCTCCATGCCGCCGAAGTTCAGGTCCTTCTGCTCCTTGAACGCGTCGTTGGCCGCGATCGTGTCGAACTTGGTGAGAGGCAGCGGAATGCCCGTGTAGCGATAGTAGTAATCGAGTGCCTGCTTGGTTTGCTGCATGGCCGGTTTGGCCCAGTCACGCATGCCGGGCGGCGTGAAAATCCGCAGATGCAGACCTTTGCCGTCGGGCAGCGGGCTCGTGAAGTCGTCTTCGAGAATGTCGAACTGGCCGCCGCCGAAGAACAGCAGATACGACGGCATGGGCGGTGTTTTCTCGAACGACACCAGCTTGTAGCCGCTATCCACGTTCACCGCCGGTTTCTCGGCCGCGTTCGAGACCACGTTCCAGTTCTGCGGGACCTCCGCGCTCACCTCGTAGGTGGGCCGGAAAGCCGGCTCGTCCCAGCCGGGGAACCATTGGCGCGCGAGGTTCGATTCGCCTTGCGTGAGGATCGCGCCGCTCGTCGTGCCGTCGGTCGACTTCAGGTCGACGCGGAATACGCCTTCAGCCGCGGAGCAACCCGGATAGGGATCGTCGCCGCAACTGCCGCCGGTCTTCGCGACCGGATCGTCATAGGTCTTGAAGTTGATGATCCCGCTCCACTCCATGTGCAGCGAGTAGTTGCCGGCGGCGATCTGCCCGCTCGCGGGGCGCAGTTGATAGAAGTCGCCGTCGTCCTGCGGCGTGGCGATCAACGGAATGTTGCCCGGCTGAAGCGAGATGGTGCCGTTGGTGAACTTGACCCGGTGCCCGGCGATCGTGATCGCGTTGACGGCCTTCTGCACCTTGATCTGCACGTCGGCGCGGCCGTCGAACGAAGACAGCGCGGGGTTCGGCCGGAACCATAGCTTGTAGTTGAGCGGCGTCACCGTGTCCGGCAACTCGACCGGCGGCACCGTCTTGTTGATCGAGGTGTCGGCCACGACCGGCGCGGCGGGTGGGACCAGCGCCACTTCGGACGCGCCTGACGCGGCCGCGGGCGCCTGCCCGGATTTGCTCGTCAAGGCAGACGAGCCGTCGCTGCCGCCGCATCCCGCCAGAATCGCAACTCCGGCTAATGCGAGGCACTGCATCTGCAATCGGAAATTTATACGCATGATTTAATCCTCGACTGACAATATCGGCAAAAGAAAGTGCGTTGAGTGCTTAAGCTGGATTTCTCTTTTTTTCAGCGACAAAGGTCTCCCGCACTAGCACCGAATTGCTAGCGAGAATAAAAAGACGTGTTGGCGCCTCAGCACTTGCGGCTGATTTTAAAATTGCGACACACGTTTATTACAATGCTTTCATTTCGACAGACCTGGGTATTTTCCCGGGCTGTTATTCGATCGTCCGGCTGATCGGCAAAGCGGCGGCTTACCTGCGTCTCCGGGCAGGTGGATTAAACTAGATCAGTTTTTTGACGACAGTGCGTAGCCTAGTTTGGCAAACGTTCCCGTGTCAACTTCCTTTCACAAACTTTCTTTCACTCGCGCGATGCGTATGCAAATCGAATGGCATCGGTAATGAAGCCGAGTTAATCCTCTAAGAATTGCAATAGCGCGCATGACTACGGGAAACTTTATTTTTCTTTGCGATAGAGTGTGCTATAACGCGAGGGCTTAAGCGAATAACCTCGAATGAGGTTTTAATTTGAACTAGCTGGAGAGTTCACCAGGAATTAGCGCGAATAAATACCCAAACAATCGGCTAACCATTCACCGCTGCCACGATTCGTGCGCACATCGCCTTGCCGGGTAACGGGCCCGAACCGGCTCGAACATTGTCCGCCATGTATTGCGGACGCCCCGTGCCGGGAATCACGACCGTCACCGCCGGCTGCGCGAGCACGAACTTCAGAAGAATCTGCGCCCAGCTCGTGCAGCCGATTTCCCCTGCCCACGCAGGCAGCGGCGTTTTGCCGACGCGTGCCAGCAGGCCGCCGCCACCGAAGGGCTGATTGATCACGACCCCAATGCCCAAGTCCGCCGCGAGCGGCAAGATACGCGCTTCGGCGGCGCGGTCGTCCGCGGCGTAATTGATCTGCACTAAGTCGGGTTTCTCGCTGCGCATGACGGACGCCACGTCGTCGAATGCGCTCGACGTGTAGTGCGTGATGCCGATGTAACGAATCCGGCCGCGCGCTTTCCAGTCGCGCAGCGTGGCGATTTGCGTGCGCCAGTCGAGCAGATTGTGAACCTGCATCAGATCGATGCGCGGCTGCTGAAAGCGGCGCAGCGATTCCTCCATCTGCGCGATGCCCGCCTCGCGTCCCTCGGTCCAGACCTTGGTGGCGACGAAGGCTTTGTTGTGCGCATCCAGTTGCGTGAGCAGCGCGCCGGCCACCGCTTCCGACGAGCCGTACATCGGCGATGAATCGATCACCGAGCCACCCGCTGCGAACAGAATGCGCAGCACGTCGGCGAGCTGCGCGCGGCCGGCGGGATCGGTGCCGACATCGAAGGTGCGCCAGGTGCCGCAGCCGACCACGGGCAAGCGTTCGCCCGTGGCGGGAATCACGCGTTGCGACATGCGTGGGAGCGGTGGGGCGGCGGATTCGGTTTGCGACTGAGGCGTTGGCGAGCCAGGTGTTGGCGATGACGTTTGGGTTGGCGTTTGGGTTGGCGTTTGGGTTGGCGTTTGGGTTGGCGTTTGGGTTGGCGTTTGGGTTGGCGTTTGGGTTGGCGTTTGAGCCGCCGCCATGCGCGGCAATGCGAGCGACGCCGACAAGCCGATCGCTGTATGACCAGCCGTGCGCAGAAAACGGCGTCTGCCCGCACTCTCAGCAGCGTTTTTCGACAAAAGTGCCATGACGTACCCCCGATTCGCACGCAGTACAGTGACTTCGTACGATACGGCAAATCGGCACAGCACGTCGATGCGACTCAAAGCGACTTGCCTCGACGATCGCAGGTCGCAGGTCACACGTCACTCGCCACTAGCGGATAAAGTGCCCGCAAATCGGCATGCTCGCCAGCCGCGCGATCAACGACGACTGTTGTCCGCCACCTGCCACCGCAAACTCGTCCGCCGCCATGGCGGAGCCCGCCGCGGCACCGATCGCGATGATCGCGATCGCAATCCGGCGCAGCCGCCCGATGCGGCCGGCGAGCGAGCCCGACTCGCTGCGCCAGCTAGCCAGCAAGGTCATCGTGAGTGCAACTATCGCGCAGCACATGACTCCTCCTCAGGCGTTCGCCGTGGCGCGCTCCTGACGCGCGGGAAACGGATCGCGCCACGCGCCGATCGCGTTCAGTTGATCGTGCCAGCGCACCACTTCCGGAAACTCTTCAAGCGGCATCGCCGCGCCTTTCGCGTACGGCAGCGAGATGCCGACCGAGAAATCCGCGACCGTCAGGTCGTCGCCAAGCAACCACTTGCGTCCCTTCAGATGCTGGTTGAGCACGGCGGCATGCTTGCGGAAAAACCCTTGCGCTTCGGCGACTTTCGAAGGATCGGGCTCGCCGAGTCCGACCCACGGCTTGATCAGATACTCGAAGTACAGCGCACCGGCATGCCTTAGCAGATGCTGGCTATTCCAGCTGAACCAGCGCACGACGTCGATCTGCTGCTGCGCGCCCCGCGGCCAGAGCGAAGATTCCGCGCGCTGCGCAAGATGGCACAGGATCGCGTCGGCCTCCCAGATGATCTTGTCGCCATCGACGAGACAAGGCACCTTGCCATTCGGATTGATCGCCAGATAGTCTGCTCGGGTATGTTCGCCCTTGCGCAGATCGACAAAGGCGTAGTCGATTGGCAACCCTAAGTATTGCGCCAATGCGCAGGTTTTTCTGGGAGACAGCGTTTCAGCATAGTAAAGCTTCATGGTCGACCTCAGTGTGCGTTGACTTCGGTGGAATATGCTTCATTTGGCCTGGTTTTCCAGCCCGGCAAGCAGTGCGTCCAGCTTCTCGAATGCACCGGTCCAGCCGGTTTGATGACCGTCGCGAGCGGCCTCGTCGAAGAAATGCGCATGATGGAAATGCAGTTCGGTGCCCTCTTCGATCGGACGAAACCGGATGGTCACGAGCGACCGGCGCTCGGGCAGCGTGACCCACTCCCATGTGAAGACGAGCTTGCGGTCGGTCTCCACTTCCTGGTATTCGCCACGGCAGTCGTGCGTTTCGCCGTCCAGCGTCTGAAACACCACGCGAAAGCGGCCGCCCACGCGCGGATCGGCTTCGGCGCTCAGCACCGGCCCGGCGTCCGGTCCCCACCAGCGCGCCATCAGTTCCGGCCGCGTCCATGCTGCGTAGACTCTTGCAGGCGGCGCCTTGATGCGCCGAATGATGGTCAGGCTGGGCTTTTCGTTCATTCGTCGTTCCTCTCGACAAAATCGGCGAGCCGGTCGAGACTCGCGGACCAGAAGCGTTCGTAGCGTCGCAGCCACGCCATCGCCTCTCCCATTGGGCCGGCAACCAGTTCGACCGAGACGGTCCGGCCATTCTTTGTGCGCGCCACCAGACCGGCATCGCTCAGCACGTCGAGATGCTTCATGACGGCGGGCAGTTTGAGCGGCAACGGCCGCGCGATTTCCGTGACGGACAAGCCCGGCTCACGCTCGAGACGCGCGAGGATGGCCCGCCGCGTAGGGTCCACGAGGGCGGAAAACGTACGGTCGAGTTGACTGACTGGAGACTTTGCCATATGGTGAACTATAGGCCGTGAACTTCGGGAGTCAAGGTTTTTTGCGGCCGACTCCGTGAACCCGTAGGCCCCTTGATACTGTCCGTCCTCGACGCGCCACGGCTATCATTCCAACGATTCGCAATCACGGATTCGCTCAGCGTCGAGAGGACAGCACCGTATGGACCTCCTTCAAGGCATGGCAGTGTTCAAGCGCGTTGTGGACGCGTCCAGTTTCTCGAAAGCGGCGGATTCACTGGAAATGCCGCGCGCTTCCGTGTCGACGCTCGTGCAGAATCTGGAGAGTCATCTCGGCGTGCGCCTGCTCAACCGCACGACGCGCCGCGTGCAGGTGACCGACGACGGCGCGCTTTACTACGAATACTGCGCCCGCATACTCGCCGAGGTTTCCGACGCCGAGTCGGCGCTATCCAGCAAACGTCAAAGTCCGCGCGGCACGGTGCGCGTCGACACGTCCGCCACGTTCGCGCATCACGTGCTGATTCCCGTGATGCGCGATTTCAACGCGCGCTATCCCGACATCACCGTGAAGCTGGGACTGGCCGACCGCAACGTGGATCTCGTGCAGGAAGGCGTCGATTGCGTGATCCGCATCGGCGTGCTCGACGATTCGAACCTGGTGGCGCGCTCGCTCGGCAGCGTGCGCATGACGATCTGCGCCGCGCCTGCCTATCTCGAGCAGATGGGCGAGCCCGCCACGCCCGACGATCTCGACCGGCACCACGCGGTGAATTATTTTTCCGCGCGCACCGGGCGCGTCTACCCGATGGAGTTCGAAGCGGACGGCGTGCTGATCAAAAGACCGATCGAGGGCAAACTCGCAGTCAACGAAGGCCTGGTCTACGTTGCGTCCGCGGTGGAAGGCTTGGGCCTGATCCAGACGCCGCGCTTCATGGCGGCGAAGGCAATCGAATCCGGCGCGCTGCGTGAGATTTTGCGCGACTGCCATTGCGCGCCATTGCCGCTCTCGATTCTTTATCCGCACCGTCGTTTGAGCATGTCCGTGCGGGTGTTCAGCGAGTGGGTGCACGAACTGGTGCAGCAGAATCCGGACTTCTGCGACTAGCACATTCGAAAAACAGCCACAGCCGCCAGCTTTCGAAGAACCAAAAAACTTCTCCGCCAAAGGAATAAAGCCGCGACACCGTGCGTTCAATAAGCGCAATGACCATCGGTCATGACAGAGAGGTGCGGCCATGAAATCTGTGCTTAAAGCATTGGGCGTCGTCGTGGGCGGCGCGGCGTTGGTGAGTCTTGTCGCGTCGTGCGGCGGTTCCGATTCGGTCAACAGCCAATCGTTTACATCGACGGCGCTCGTCTCGGACGGCGCCGTCGCGGCGGCGCATACGGACCCGAATCTGAAAAACGCATGGGGCGTTGCCTTCAATCCAAAAGGTTTCGTCTGGGTGGCCGACAACGCCACTTCGCTCGCCACGCTTTATGACGGCAACGGCACGCCGCAATCGCTTGTGGTCAGCATTCCGAACGGAACCAACGGACCGGCGAATCCGACCGGCATCGTGTTCAACGGCACGACGGACTTCGTCGTGACTCAGGGCGGCAAATCCGGCGTGGGCGCATTTATCTTTGCCGGCGAAGGCGGCACGATTACCGCGTGGGCGCCGACGGTCGCGCCCACCACCGCCTTCGTCGTATTCGACAGCGGCAGCGCCGGCGCGGTCTACAAGGGCCTCGCGCTGGCCAGCAACGGCGGCGCCAACTTCCTCTACGCTGCCGACTTTCACAACAACAGAATCGACGTCTTCGACAAGAGCTTCGCGAAGGTATCGACGCCCGGCAAGTTCCAGGACGCGTCGCTTCCAGCGGGCTTCGCGCCGTTCGGCATTCAGGCGCTCGGCGCAAAGCTCTTCGTGACCTACGCGAAGCAGGACGCGGAGGCCCACGACAACGTCGACGGCGCCGGCCTCGGCTTCGTGGATGTCTACGATACGGCGGGCAATCTGCTGCAGCGTTTCGCCTCAGCTGGCGTGCTGAATGCGCCGTGGGGCATCACGCAGGCGCCGGCCAATTTTGGACGCTTCAGTGGCGACGTGCTGATCGGCAATTTCGGCGACGGCACGATCAACGCCTTCGATCCGGCGAGCGGCCAGTCTCTCGGCGCCATCAACTTGCCCGACAACACGCCGTTCGTGCAGCACGGTCTGTGGGGTATCGCGTTCGGCAATGGGCTCAGCAATCAGCCGGTCAACACGCTGTTTTTCGCCGCCGGCCCGAATGAAGAAACGAACGGCGTCTACGGACGTATCGATGTGAAAATGTGACGCACGAACGCGCGTCGCGGGCGCCCTCCGCCACGCGCAGGTGACTGGCGCGGCGGCCGCTTCACGCCGCGCAGCGCATGCGCGCCGCGAGCCGCTGCACGTTCAGCAGCCTCACGATCCGCTTGAGCGCGTGACGCACGCGGCCGCGTAAATGCGCCGCCCGCATGGTGCGCCAGAAACGGTCCGGCGCGAAGTCGTCGAAACGCGCTTCCTTTTCGAGCAGCGCCTTGCCGCCGGGCAAATGGACGAACGAACAGCAACGGAACCAGCGCAAATCCCGATAGTTGTTGCCGGCCCAATGGCGCCCCACAGCCTGATACGCGCCGACTTCGATCAGCACTTGCCCTTCGTCGCTGAGCGCATTGAGCGCGGCCGAGATGAACGCTTCGTCGCCGTGATGCCTTAAACGCTCGCTTTCGCTGAGATAGCGTGCGTAACTGGCTCGCGCGCGAGGCACCAGCCGGCGCAACGCAACGGGTGTCGCGATCAGAAATTCGCCGCCGTACCAGCGCGGATTCATCAAGCGCCGGTTCGCGACGATCTCCAGATCCGCGACCACCCGCTCGCTGCCATAAGCCGGAAACACCTGATCCGAAATATCGAAGACACCGAGGCCGGCTTGCGCGCACCGTTCGATCAGATCGCGGTCGAGCGGCAGCAGCGCCACCATGTCGGCGTCGAGCAGCAACATCATCGTGTCGGCGGGCAAGCTCTCCGCCACCTGGTCCATCAGGTCGAGTTTGAAATGCGCCGCGTAGAACGGCGTATTCTTCGGCAACTCGATGGTCGCGGTGAGCCGCGTCACGAGCGGGCGATGCTCCGCCGGTATGCTTTCGAGCCGGCGCGCGACCAGCTCCGGCGCGTTGGTCATGATCGTCAAGGTCGGCAGGCCCACGCGCCGCAAGCTGTTGTTCAGGCAGACCGCCTGACTTACATACGAGAGCGGATCGCGATTCGTCGAGTTGGGACCCGGCTTCGCATCGACATCGACATAAACGAGAGTGCACGGAAAAAGATTCACGTTGCTCCTAAGCACGCGTGAGCGACGGACCGCCTTTTGAGCGATGCGTCACTGTCGAAGGTTGATCCACATGTTCTTGCCTCGGGGCGCGGAAGCAGCCGCAAGGTGCGCGACGTTTGAAATCGCGAATCGTGCCATCGTGGCGTCACATTCGAGCCGGGCACGCCGATCTGCGGCGATGGAGTCGGATGAACCGGGGCGCAGGCATCAGGGTTGGTCTATCGTTTCACGTCCTTGCATCGCCTTTCCGCCAAAACGCAGAGAGACATGACGTGGTGCTGCCGCAGGTTGGTCGGGGGCGATTGCATTGCGCAATAGTTGCGGATGCGTCAGTGAGCGTCGCGAATAACTTACTCGCTGCGTTTCGTCATGTGCTTACGATTGGCAGACACGTCGCTTGCGCGCCCACGCGTTCGCAACTTTGCGACAGACGACAGCGCTATTCCGCCGCGTCCGGCTCAGCTTCGTAGCGCACCGTTCCGGTGAAGCCGTGCGTCCGTCAAATCATACGTGCCGGCGTGGCACCGGCGGCCGCGTTTCGACTAGCTGCGCGGCTGCCGCAGCGGCCGAAAGAAGCGGCGAATTTCCGCCGCGAGCAGATCAGGCTTTTCCATCGCCGCGAAATGTCCGCCAGCGGGCATGTCGCTCCATTGCACGACGTTGAACGTTCTTTCGAGCCAGCTGCGCGGCGGGTGATTGATCTCCTTCGGAAAGTGCGCGAAACCGACCGGCGGCGCGACGCGTTGCCCTTCGGCGAAACGCATCGGCTGCAGGCGGTTTTCCCAGTACATCTGGATCGCCGGGCCGATGCACTGCGTGTACCAGTAGAGCGAGATGTTGGTCAGCAGATCGTCTTTCGAAAACACACGCTCCACGTCGCCTTCGCAATCGCTCCATGCGCGAAACTTCTCGCCGATCCATGCGGCCAGTCCCACCGGTGAATCGTTGAGCGACGCCGCGAGCGTGAGCGGCCTGGTGCTGTGCATGTGCGCATAGCCGCCTTCCTGCGCAGCCCACTCGTTTTTCTCCCGCAGGAAATTTTCTTCGGCTGGCGTAAGCGGTTTTTGCGCCGCGCCGAGGGCCGGCTCATACGAACTCGGCAGGAAGTTGAGATGAATGCCCCCGACGGCTTGCGGATGCCGCGCGGCGAGCGCGATCGACACGCCCGCGCCGAGATCGCCGCCCTGCGCGCCGAAACGCTCATAGCCGAGGCCTTGCATCAGCGAGGCCCACACATCGGCCACCTGAAACGCGGACGTGCCGGCTTGCGCGGGCGCCTGCGAAAACGCGAAACCAGGCAGCGACGGCACGACGACGTCGAACGCATCGGCAGGATCGCCGCCGGACGCGGCCGGGTCGCATAAGCGGTCGAGCAGCGCATGGAACTCGAAGAACGAGCCGGGCCAGCCATGGGTGATCACGAGCGGATACGGCGCCGGCCCTACGCCGCGCCGATGGACGAAATGCACGCGCTGCCCTTGCACATCGGCGAGAAATTGCGGCTGCTGATTCAAGCCGCGCTCGGCCGCGCGCCAGTCGAAACGCTCGGCCCAATACTCAGCCAGTTCGCGCAGCCATGTGGCATCGACGCCCTGTTGCCAGGCCGGCGACGGCGTCGCGGGCGCCCAACGTGTCGCGCGAATACGCCGGCGAAGCTCGTCGATCTCGTGGTCGGCGATTGCAATCTGAAACGCTTGTGTCTGCATGGCAACTCGTCCGGGACGGTATGTGGGTCGACGTGCGCAACCGGCTCAAACAGCGGAGCCACGGCCCGTTCAGGCAGCGAGCCAGCACGAGGCAAGCTGCATGGTACACAATGGCGCATTTTTCCGTTTTGCACTCTGGAGACTGCCATGCTTCAAGCGCTCGCCGCCCTGCTCACTTTTCAGTGCCTCGGCGAAGGTGTGTCGTACGTGTTCCATTTGCCGGTGCCGGGTCCGGTGATCGGCATGCTGCTGTTGTTCGGCTTCATCATGCTGCGCCCACAAACCGCCGATGCGATCGAACCGACCGCGCTCGAACTGCTGCGCCATCTGTCCTTGCTGTTCGTTCCAGCGGGCGTCGGCATCATGGTGTCCGCGAGCCGGATTCGCGGCGACGCTGTCGCGGTGATCGTCTCCATTGCGGTCAGCACGACGCTCGCGATTGCGGTGGCCGCGCTCGTCACGCGGGCGTTGATGCGCCGCCAGCATCACGAGCCCTCCGCGCCGGAGTCCGCATCATGACCGCCCTTCCAAAGCTCGGCGCGATCTGGGTGTATCTCGCCGCGAGTCCCTTGCTCGGGCTGACGATCACGCTGATCGCCTACCTCATCGCCCAGACAATCTACGCGAAGGCGCGCTTCAATCCGCTTGCCAATCCCGTGCTGATCGCGGTAGCGCTGCTGGTGGTGTTGCTCGAAATCACTGGCACGCCGTACGCGACGTATTTTGAAGGCGCGCAATTCGTTCACTTTCTGCTGGGCCCTGCAACCGTGGCGCTCGCGCTGCCGCTCTACCGGCAATGGCCGAAGCTGCGCCGCTCCGCGTTGCCGCTGATCGGCGGCCTCGTCGCGGGATCGTTGACGGCCATCGTTTCGTCGGTCGGCGTGGCGGCGCTGTTCGGCGCGTCGCATCAAACGCTCGCGTCGCTCGCACCCAAATCCGCGACCACTCCGATCGCGATGGCGGTCGCTTCCGAGATCGGCGGCATTCCGTCCCTGACCGCCGTCCTCGTCATTTCGACCGGCGTATTCGGTGCCGTGTTCGCGCGCGCGATTCTCAACGCGCTGCGCATTGCCGAACCCGAGGTGCGCGGTTTCGCGCTGGGGATCGCATCGCACGGCATCGGCACGGCGCGCGCTTTTCAGGTGAGCGAGGAAATGGGCGCGTTCGCCGGTCTCGGCATGGGCCTGAACGGTGTGTTCACCGCGTTCGTCGTCCCGGTGTTGATGCCGCTCGTCGCGCGCTGGCTGACGGGCTGAGCGACGTCATCGCAGCAACAGAAAAGCCCGATGGCCGGATAATGAGGCTTCCCTTCCCTTACCCATCCAAAGGAGTTTGCCGCGATGTCTGCCTATGAATCCAAAGTGCCGCGGGTACTGTTGACGAACGACGACGGTATCGACGCGCCCGGCCTCGCCGTACTCGAGGCCGTGGCCGCCGAGCTCGCGCACGAAGTCTGGGTGGTCGCGCCCGAGCACGATCAGAGCGGCACGTCGCATTCGATCAGCCTGCATTCGCCGCTGCGCGTGAGCCGTCAGGGCGAGCGGCGTTTCGGCGTGGCCGGCACACCCGGCGATTGCGTCGTGATGGGCGTGCGCCATCTGATGCGCGATACGCCGCCCACGCTGATTCTTTCCGGCATCAATCGCGGCGGCAACCTCGGTATCGAGACGATGTTTTCAGGCACTGTCGGCGCCGCCATGACGGGCCTGTTGCTCGGTTTGCCGTCGTTCGCGCTGAGCCAGACTTTCAGCAATCGCGACAAGGTGCGCTGGGACACCGCGCGTGCGCTCGCGCCCGGCGTGGTTCGCCAGCTGCTTGCAATCGAGCACGCCGCGCCCACCTGCCTGAACATCAACTTTCCCGATGTCGACGCGGCACGTGCCGGTCCGCTCACGCCGACTCGCCAGGGCGTTGGACTGGTGGAAGATATCGACGTGTTGCCACAAGTCGATCCGCGCGGCATGGCTTATCACTGGCTGCGCTTTCAACGCGGCGCGCGCGCGAACGATCCCGACAGCGAAACGGCCGTGGTGGCGTCGGGGCGCGTGTCGGTCACACCGCTCGCTTTCGATCGCACCGACGAGCCCATCTTCGCGCGGCTCGCGGCTTCGCTGAGTTGATCCTGCGGCTCGCCTTCCGCCAATCGCCGGTTTGCGCGGCGTCACGGACGCGGCGCAGCGGTGAGACTCGGCGCCCCGCCCGGCCCCGCGGGGTCGGGATTGCCGAACGCGGGGAGGCTGCCGTTTTCCCGGGCGCGGGCGATTTCCGCGCGCACCTGCGAGCGCGTTTTCGGGCCGCCGTCCGTTTTCGCCACCGTGCCGGCAGACGGCATAGCCTGCACCAACGGCGGCGACGGCAAGGTGGCTTGCGTGGCCAGGCCTGCTTGCGGCTCCGTCGGCGCAGTTGAAACCACCGGCGGTTTCTGCGGCACTTGCTGGACTAGCGGCGTCACGACGCCCGGCACGCTGCTCGCGCTCTGCATCGCTTTCAGCTCGGCCTGAACCGATGACGGTTGCCTAGCCATGGCCGGTTCGCCGTTGACCGGCGTTCTCGCGTTCGGCGCGCTGTGGCCGTCGACACGGGCGACCAGGCTGTCCAACGCGGCCTGGCTCTTCGCATAACTCGTCTCGCGGTTCGCCTCGGGGTTCGTCTGCTCCCGGGCCGCAGCGCGGCTTTCACGCGACCGGCCATGTTTCGCTGATGAAGAAGACATCCGCACGGGCTTCGCAGCAGGTTGCGGCGCCTTCTCGGCTCGCGGTACGGTCACGGCACGCTGCTCGTTATCCGCGCGCGCCTGCACTTCCTTTTGCAACGCGCGCACCTGATCGTCGTTCTGACGCGCGGCACGCATTGCATCCAGTTGCGCCTGCGCGGCGGCAAGATCGTTGCGTTGCAGACTATTGCGCGCCGCCTGCAGGCCGCTGGCCGAAGCACCGCTCGAGTCGTTGCGAGCGGTGACCGGACCGGATATGACGGCGCCGCTGATCGTGTCGCCGCGCGTGCGATAAGCCGGCGTCTCACCTCGCGCGGCACCGAATTCGTCCGTCGACTGCCAGGGTTTGCCGGCCTGCGAGACATAGGCAGCGATTGCAACAGCGCTGACGACAAGACCTGCGAGAACGATCTTCCTGGGTTCGCTATACATGCGCCTGCCCTTCCAGTCGTGTTGAATGCGTGTCCGCGGCTGCACGGAAATGCCCGGATTCATCAGAAGGTTGCGACGAACAGGTCCGTTGGACGCCGCTACGATGACCGCGAGTTCGCGGCCCCGGCTTTAGCCGCGGGTTCGGCCGATCAAGTCACGTACGGAGGCGCACGCGAACTGGATGCGCTCATTTTCTATTTATATCAGTGAGGCGTCGAATCGTCCGATTGTGCATGGCCCATTGGCCGAAAAAGCCAGCCTCGACGCGTATTTTTTCCCGATAGTACCTGGAACTGCGAAGCAATCCGGGAAAACCGAAAGGTGTCCGGAACTTTTCGCGGGCCGACTGCGCAGCTCGCAACGGTGGAAAACGGATTATGCCTGCAGCGCCATCACGGATCGACTCAGTGAAAAAGCAAAACCGCCATGCTCGTTGGTGCGGCGCAGCGGCTGCGCATCTTGCGCATGCCGCTCGCATAGTCGTTTGTAACGCCGTGTAATTTGTGCGATGCTAGCCACGCCCTGGTCATCCCTAGAAGAAGCATTGGGCGCGAGGCAGACCAATCCTGTTGTCCATTCCTCTGGAGGAGACATGATTGAGTCATCGCAATTGCGCAACTTCGCGCGCGTCGGCAGCGTATCCCGCACCGCTTTCCGTAGCGTCGAATCCACCAGGCTGCACCGCATAGCGGCCGCTTCAAGCTTCGTTTTCCTGATCAATCTCGCCGGCGTCTGCCATGCCGACACGCAGGTCGGCGGCACGCTTCCGCCCGCGCCCGACATACTCTACGGCGATCTCTTCGTCGCCGTGCAAACCGCGCAAATCTACCCGGATCAGAAGACCTTCGTCGACGCAACGCCGAACGCCGATCCCGCCGCGATCGTCCAACTGTACGAGCAGCAAAAGCACAACCCCCGCTTTTCGCTGGCGAAGTTCGTCAACAAATACTTCACGCCGCCGAGTGAGCCGATCATCACGCCGCCCGCCAACCAGACTCTGCGTGAACACATCAACTGGCTGTGGCCCGCATTGACCCGCACCACCACGAGCGCGCCGCCCAACAGCTCGCTGATTCCATTGCCGAAACCCTATGTGGTGCCGGGCGGCCGTTTTCGCGAAGGCTACTACTGGGACACCTATTTCACGATGCTCGGGCTGCAGGAATCGGGCAACGAAAATCTCGTCGACGACATGCTCGACAACTTCGCCTACGAGATCAATACCTTCGGCCATATTCCGAACGGCAATCGCACCTACTACCTCGACCGTTCGCAGCCGCCGTTTTTCTCGCACATGGTCGAACTCGCCGCGAAGGCGGAGGGCCACGGCGTCTACCAGAAGTACCTGCCGGCGCTGCGCAAGGAATACGCGTACTGGATGCAGGGCGAGACCACCACGCAACCCGGCTCGGCCACGCGCAATGTGGTCGTGATGCCGGATCGCACGGTGCTCAACCGCTACTGGGATGAGCTCGACACGCCGCGCGACGAGTCGTATCTGGAGGACATCCAGACCGCGCAACAGGCGAGCGGCCGCAAGCCGAACGACGTCTACCGCGAGTTGCGCGCCACCGCCGAAAGCGGCTGGGATTTCAGCTCGCGCTGGTTCGGCGACAACATGACGCTCGCGACGGTGCGCACCACGTCGATCATTCCGGTCGACCTGAACAGCCTGATGTTCCACCTCGAGATCACCATCGCCAAGGGTTGCGGCGAGACGCGCGATTTCCGCTGCGTCGGCGAATTCGCGCAACGCGCCGCGAAACGCGCGCTCGGCATCAACCGGTATCTGTGGAATCCCAACGGCTATTACGGCGACTATGACTGGCAACTCGCCAAACCGCGCGACAACAAAACGGCGGCGATGGTGTTTCCGCTGTTTGTCGGCGCGGCGTGGCCGGAACGTGCGCTCAAGACGGCGAAACAGGTGCAGTCGACCTTGTTGAAACCGGGCGGCCTCGTCACCACGACCTACAACACGACGCAGCAATGGGATGCGCCGAACGGCTGGGCGCCGCTGCATTGGGCCGCCATTCAGGGCTTGAAGCGCTACGGGCAGGACGAGCTCGCGCAACAGATCGGCACGCGTTTTCTTACCGACGTGAAAGGCGTCTACGCGTCCGATCAGAAACTGGTCGAGAAATACGTGGTGGAAGGCTCGGGAACGGGCGGCGGCGGTGGTGGCGAATATCCGTTGCAGGACGGCTTCGGCTGGACCAATGGCGTGACGCTCAAGCTGCTCGACCTGTATAGCCCGGGCGATTGAGTCCGCACGGAGGGCGGGCTCGCGGCCGTGGCGGCCCATGAATACTGTATAAAAACACAGTATAATGGTTGCCCCGAGCCGCCCTTCGTTGTCTGATTGCGCGGCACCCAGCCCACGTCGGAATCATGGTGTCCCAGCAAGCCCTATTCGCGCCCGAGCCCTTTTCCCTTCTCCATGACCAGGAAGGCGGAATCCGCTATCTGCCCGAGTCGATCCCGGCTGCCACGGCGCAAGCGTGGTTCGAGACGGCGCTGCGCAATGTCGGCTGGCTGAGTCAGCAGCGCATGATGTACGACCGCGAAGTCGCTGTGCCGCGTCTGCTCGCCACCTTCGCGCGTGGTGCCGGCGATCTGCCCGCGCCCTTGGGCGAGGCATTCGAAGCCGTGCGCGCGCTCGTGGGCGCGCCGTTCAACCGCGTCGGCCTCAATCTCTATCGCGACGGCGGCGACAGCGTCGCGCTTCACAGCGACAAGACCGAGAAGCTGGTGCCCGCTCAGCCCATTGCCATCATTTCGCTCGGCGCGAGCCGCCGCATGTCGATCCGGCCGAAAGCGGGCGCCGGCGCCGGACGGATCGTGCATGTCGAACTGGAACCCGGCAGTTGTCTGGTCATGAGCTATGCGTCGCAATTCACGCACGAGCACGGCATTCCCAAGCTCGCGGGTGCGACGGAGCCGCGTATCAGCCTCGCGTTTCGGTGCTTCAGCGGTTGACTGACGAATGGTGCGTCAGAGCAACGTGACCTTGCCGGTCGCGAGGTCGTAAATGCCGCCGGCAATCTTGACCTTCCCGCTTTTCACGTACGGCCCGATCATTGGTCTGGAGGCGATCAGCCGGTTGACATTCAACCTGACGTTTTCAATCGTGGTTTGCGTAACGAGATCCTCGCCTTGATCTCCTTTCGTCACTTTCGCCATCTGCATGGCGGGCTTGATCGCGCGAACCAGTTCCGGCAGATGGCCAGGCAAATGAGCGCCATCCTTGAGCGCCTTGACCGTGGCGCTCACCGCGCCACACTGCGTATGCCCGAGCACCATGATGAGTGGCACCCCGAGGAACTCGACGCCGTATTCGAGGCTCGCGAGAATATCGTCGTTGACGAAATTACCTGCCACGCGCACCACGAACAGATCGCCCGGACCCTGATCGAAGGCGAGCTCGGGCGCGACCCGCGAATCCGCACACCCAACGACGGCGGCAATCGGATACTGCGCCGAGACACGCGCCGCGCGGCCTGCGGAATAGTCCTTGTTTGAAGGGTTGTTCGCGGCGTAACGGGCGTTGCCCTGCATCAGGCGGTCGAGCGCTTCAGAAGGTGGAATCGAATTCGGCGCATTGCCTGGCGCGGGATCCGCCGCCACGGCTACGCGCCGCGACAAACCCGCCAGCGTGATCGACGACGCACCGGCCAGCAGCAGATTGCGCCGCGTGGGGGAAGACAGATGACGGCCGCACATGGCTCGCCTCCTATGTCATGAGCAACGCCCCAGCGGTGCCGTTCGAACCGGCATGAGCCGTGAAAGCGGGTCGCGCGCGCGACGCCTCATCGTGCGCTTCCCACGCTCGGACATCAAGTTAGACGGCGTAGATGTCCGGGTTGTCCACTAGCGGTAGAAATTTGCCGCTAGTGCCGTCGAGCGCGAGCATCGTGCCGCTTTCGATATCGAAGATCCAGCCGTGCAGCCGCAGTGTTTTATTCGCGAGCCCGACTGCCACCGACGGATGCGTGCGGATGTTCGCCAGTTGTGCGATCACGTTGTCCTTGACCAGCGCGGAGAGGCACTCGGCATCCGAATGGTAGGTGCGTGATGCGTTGATGGCCTTGGCCGCATCCGCGTGACGCAGCCAGCCCGCCACTGCCGGCAGATGATCGAGATTCTTGCAGGTCGAGATCGCCGTCATCGCGCCGCAGTTCGAGTGGCCGCAGATCACGATATCGCGCACGCCCAACACGGCCACCGCGTATTCGACGGTCGCCGACACACCGCCCGGTTCCGGACCATAAGACGGCACGATGTTGCCCGCATTGCGGATCACGAACAGCGAACCCGGCTCGGTCTGCGTCAGCAGCTCCGGCACGACACGGCTATCCGAGCACGTCACGAAAAGCGTGCTGGGACTTTGCGCCGTGGACAGACGCTTGAACAATGCGCTTTGCTGCGGAAAGACTTCGCGTTGAAAGCGGATGAGACCCTCGATAATTTCCTGCACGATTGTTCTCCATAAATCGAAGCGTGAGCCCGCAGTGCTCGCGGCAATATGAAACCCGCGAGCATACATGCGATCCATTGGCGCGACTATACCGCAGCCAAAGGCGCGACCGCGCACTGGACAAACATGCGAGCGCGAACGTCGCCGAGGCGCCATGGTGAGAACATTTTCACCGTGCGCGGCGAAATAAAAAAAGCCCCGGCTGTTACCAGCCGGGGCCAACTCTCTCGCTCGCACACCGGAAACCGTGCGTGCCTGACTACTTTACCGATACCGCCGGAGCCGATATATACGCCATGCTGGAAGAGTCCCTTCCAACCCGGCTCGCACTACCCCGCGCCCGTCGGATCAACGGCTATACATCGCATTCCAGTCGGCGGAGGACACAGCCGGGCGGCCGCTTTGCGACGTACCCGCCACGTTGCCGCCATAACCGCTGGTCTCGCCATTGCGCGCGGCGACGCGCGCTTCTGCGGCCTGAATCGCTTCCGGGTAATGCGCCTGGTCGCCGTCGCCGACGTGATAGCCGCCCTGCTGCAGTTGAACCAGTTCCGCGCGCACCTGCTCGCGCGTAATGCCGGAATTCGATTGGGCGAACACGGTGGCCGAAGCAGCCAGCGAAGCGACGATAACGACAGCCTTGATCAGGGAATTCATGATGGAAACACCTCCGATAATTGATGGTCAGCAGCGCTTCGAATCGCTCTCCGCGCAACCGCTGAAACCAATATAGGTGCCGATTCCTCATAGAATAACGGCCTGCCGTCGAAGGGATTGTTCCTGAATCCGGAGCAATCACGCTCAGAAGCGCGTGCGGATCCCCACCGTGCCGACCACCTGATTTGCCGTCGACGACGCGCCGCCCGCGGTGTTGATAAACGCGGTGTAGCCCTTGCCGCTCACGTGCTGGTACATCGCTTCGGCATACACGTCGGTGCGCAACGACAGCGCATAGACGGCTTGGAGGTTCACCTGATTCCACTTCGGATCCGAGCCGAAGCTCGAGGTGCCGCCCACATGCGCGTCCGTATAGGTATAGGCCGCCCCGAGGCTCACCGCGGGCGTCACGGCGTACTTGCCGTTCACTTCGTAGTTGTCGAAGCGCATCGAGCCATGCGTGGCGCCGAACGATGCGGTGTTCTGGAACTGGCTGTGCGTGTAGACGAAGCCGGCCGTCACGGGACCAAAGCCATAGCTCAACGCGGCGCCAGCCGTGCGCTGCACATCGGCGCCAAGCTGAAAGCCGCCCGTGCCGTTGGCCGTGGATTCGCCGAGATCGACCGCGCCGGACGTATTGCCGGTCGAGTTCGAACCGTTGATCTGCAAATAGCCGGCAGCCGCCTTGAACGGACCGTTGACATAGCTCACGCCGGCGCTATAGGCACGATTGACCGCGAATTCCGTGTTGTTCGAGAACGCGTACATCCCGCCGAACTTCAGACCGGCGTAGTTCGCGCTCGTGTACTTCACGGCGTTGCTCATGCGCACGGAGTGATTCAGATTGTCATTGTCGAACGGATGTGCGAAGCCGGTATCGCCGAAGGTGCCCGCCGTGCCCGAGAGCGGCGCGACGAAATCGACCAGCGAGTCGTACTGGCGGCCCAGTGTGAGCGTGCCGTACTGCTTGCTGCTCAAGCCGACAAACGCCTGACGGCCGAACAGCCGGTTGTTCTGGCCGAGCTTGCCGTTCTGCACGTTGTAGCCGTTCTCCAGCACGAAAATCGCCTGCAACCCGCCGCCGAGATCTTCCGCGCCGCGCAAGCCGAAGCGGCTGCCGTTGATGTTGCCGCTCGTCGCCTGCACCAGCGCGCCCTGCGATCCGCCCTTCTTCACGTTGTTGGTGTACATCACGCCGGCGTCGATGAGGCCGTACAGCGTGACCGAACTTTGCGCATGCGCCGTCGCCGCGGCGAGTCCTGCGAACGCCGCGACCGCGGCGGTAATCTTTTTCACGTCAATGCTCCTGCGTAGCTGGAATATCAGGTTGAACAGCGACGCGAGTATAGAAACGCGGGCATTGAAAACGAATGCCCGGACCCTGGAGCAGTCCTTTATGGAATCTGGAAGAATCCGTCATCTGCACGCAGCAATCGCGATGTGCCGCGCTTCGACGAGGTGTTTTGAAAGCAGGAGACGCGCGGCGATGGCTCTGCGCGGAATGGCGGGTTGTGTATGAACAACAGCCGTTGAGTCGTTTGCGAGGCCCGGCGCGCGCGCCGGGCTCATCGTCAATCAGAAACCAGGCCGCTCAGGCCCTGTTGAAATCACCGGTTTCGAGTTCCACGGACTGCCCGCCGTTTTTTTCGAGGACCTTGCGCGTAGCGTTTTCAATCCGCGCGCGATTCGCCTCGAACGTATTGACGAGGTCATGGGCCGAAGGGCCGTGGTTGCCGAAATGCTCGTTCAGCGCATCCAGCGACACGCTGCACCAGACGTCGGCCCCGTCGACATTGGCTTCGAAGGCGACGCGCGCCGCCGCAACCACTTCACGGCGTCCGGTGAATTCGATCCTCATGATGACCCTCCATTTGTCGAAAGAAAGCTTCGAGTGCGCAAACGCTGTGCCACGGCGGCGTGATCCGCAAGACCGGCCGGGGTCAGCGCACATTCTCAGCAGGGTGCATACTCGACACCGGCCGTCCTCGTACGGTCGTGCCGATGCGTCACGGCCTGGCCGCCCATGGCCACGCTGCCCGACGTGCCTTATATCCTAATACTAACTCCTGGCCCATGTCCCGCAACCCGCAATCGTCGCGTCCCCTCGTCATTGCCGCCGTGATGGCGTCCATGGCGATGGTCGCCATCGAAGCCACCATCGTCTCCACCGCCATGCCTCAGATCGTCGCGCAACTCGGCGATCTGCATCTGTATAGCTGGGTCTTCTCGTCGTTCCTGCTCACCCAGACCGCCATGACCGTGGTATTCGGCAAACTCGCCGATCTGTACGGCCGCAAGCCCGTCATGCTGGCCGGCATCGCCATCTTTCTGCTTGGCTCGGTGCTGGCCGGCTTCGCGTGGTCGATGCCGGCGATGATCGCGTTCCGGCTGATTCAGGGCGTCGGTGCGGGCGCGATCCAGCCGGTCACGCTGACCATCGTCGCCGATCTCTATCCCGCGCGCGAACGCGGCAAGGTGCAAGGCTATCTCGCTAGCGTGTGGGCGATTTCCGCGGTGGTGGGCCCGATGGTCGGCGGCTTCATCATTCACAACATGTCGTGGGCCTGGATCTTCTGGATGAACGTGCCGATCGGCCTTGCCTCCGCGGCGGGCTTCATCGCGTTTCTGCGCGAATCGGAACGGCATGCGCGCCCTTCGATCGATTTCGGCGGCGCGGCGTTGTTCATGGCGGCCATCGCCGCCCTCATGATGGCGCTCACCTACGCCGGCGACGACCAGATTGCGCAAGCGTCGATGGCGGGCGGCGCGTTCGTGCTGTGCGTGCTGCTGTTCGTGTGGCAGGAGCGCCGCGCGGCTGAACCGATGATCTCCTTCGCGCTCTGGAGCCGCCGGCCGATTGCCGCCTCCAACGGCGCCACGTTGCTGTCCGGCATGATCCTGATGGGCGCGACCACGTTTTTGCCGATGTACGTGCAGGGCGTGCTGCATCGCTCGCCGGTGATCGCCGGCCTCGCCCTGACGATGATGATGGTGGGCTGGCCGGCCGGCGCGACGCTCGCGGCGAAGTCGTTTCATCGCCTCGGCTTGCGGCGCATTCTGATCGGCGGCAGCGCGGCCATTCCGCTCGGCGCGCTGTTGCTGCTGTTTCTGTCGCCCGGCGGCTCGCCGCTCGTCGCCGCATTCGGCTCGTTGATCATGGGCTTCGGCATGGGCACGTCGAGCGTCAGTTGCCTGATCCTGATCCAGGAGATCGTTCGCATGGACGAACGCGGCAGCGCCACCGCGTCGAATCTGTTTTCGCGCAATCTCGGCAGCACCCTGGGCGCAACGCTGTTCGGCGCGGTGCTCAACTTCGGCCTCAGTCATTCGAAGGGTGTGGCCGTGGTCACGTCGGATCAGTTGAAGGCGCTGTTGCAAAATCAGGCCGCCAGTCTCGGTGACAGCGACATGATCCGCACTGTCCTGCATCAATCGCTGCACCTCACGTTCATTTCGCTCTTCGTCATCGCGATCTTCGTGGTCGTGCTGCTGATGTTCGTGCCCGCGATCAGGATCGGCGGCGAGAGGAAGATGCCGATCGAAGCATTGGCGCCGCTGGAGGACTGAGATGCGTGGCGGGCGCGGCGGCGTACGGTCCGCTGCCGCGCTTTGTTCGATAAGCCTGACGCACTTCTGTCGGCGTCACCGCGCCGGCAAGGTCGCCGCGAAAAAGCGGATCGCCCGGTCGGCAGCCAGCGCATGCACCGCATCACGATCGACGCCCGGTCCATCCCGGCAAATGCCCGCGAGGTGCGCGACGACATCAGCGAGACAGGTATCCAGAAACGTGTAATGCGACGCGCCTGGCACCATCTCCACATGCGCGTTGCGCAGCAAACCCGCTATGCGGTGAATGTTGGTGGCCACCGGCACGGTGACGTCGGCCTCACCCGCGAGCAGCGAGACGGGAATCGTCACGCCGGCAAACGAGTCGTCGTCGAAGGCCTCGCCCAATGCGGGCGCAATGGCGAACACGGCTTTGACGCGTGGATCGCGATACGACGCGCCGGACCGTGCGCGCGAGGCCTTCGTTGCCGCTGATAGATCGTCGAGTGCCGAGGGCGCCACGCCCGATGCATCGCTGATGCGCGCCGCCTCCGGTGGATGACAGATCGCGTCGGCCTCAGGCGATGCGCAGAAACGCTCGAACGCCGGCAGATTGGTCCGCGCGCCCGCCAGTTCGAGCACTGTATAGCCGCCCAGCGAAAAACCCACCGCGCCGATCCGCTCGCGGTCCACATGCGGCCCGAGCAGTGGATCGGCGAGCACGCCGTCGAGCACTTCGCTCGCGTCGGTGGCGCGCTCCCACCAGAGCATGAAGCCGTCGCGCGTCATCGGCGCCGCCGCGCTGTTGCCCGGATGATTGGCGCCGGCCACGATATAGCCCTGCGCGGCGAGCGCCGCGGCCAGCCAGTCGAGACTGTCGGCGGTGCCGCCCGTGCCGTGCGAGAGCACCAGCAACGGATAGCTCGTGCGGGCGGTCGAGAGCGGCGCATCGTCGGCGGCGGCATGGCCGTGAAAGATCGGCTGAGCGGGCGCGCCGATCTCGCGCGGCGTCTGCGGCACCGACGTATCGACCGGATACCAGATGCGCGTCACCAGTGCCTCGGTTTTCGCCCCGCGCCAATGGCGAGCCACGGCGGGACAGAACACGCGCGTCGTCTCGCCTACATGCAGGTCGGCCTGATCCGCCGACGCGACGCCCGCCCAGCACAACGCCGCCGCACATGCCAATCCGGCGATGACGGCACAGCTCGCACGAAACATGGTCAGTCCTTGCGGATAGGAATCATCAGGTCGGTCACGCACGTCTGCTGCAGACCGGCGACCAGTGGATTGCGATACAGCTCGAGTGCGGGACGCCGGTCGCGCAGATAACCGCTTTGCGGCAGCCAGCCGCCGTAAAGTGCGCGAAAGGTCGGCGAGATCAACGCATACGGACCGATCAGCCGATGCACCGCGTACAGCCCGCCTTCGAGCCGTAACGGTTCGACTGCATCGCCGGCTTCGAGCGGCACGTCACGCGGGCTCGCGACGATCGCCGCGCGATAGCTGAAGCTGTCCTTCGCCGCCGGATCGCGCACGCAGATGCCCACGCGCTGATCCATCACCGCGTTTTCGTCGCAGCGCAGCATCGTCATGAGCGCGCGAAAGGTCTGGCCGATGGTTGCGACGGGTCCGTCGTGCCGCAGACTGAGCACGTCGAACGGCGCGATCTCCGTGAGTTCGACGGCAGGCAGCGCCGGAGCCGGGGCGTTGTTCCTCGGCGCGTCGAGCTGTGCGTCAGTCGCGCGGCCCGTGCATGGCGCGGCCAGACGTTTTTGCCGTGCCTTGAACTCGCTCGGCGAGACGCCGGTGAAGCCGCGAAACGCACGCGCGAAGGCTTGCGGGCTGTTGTAGCCGGCATCGTGCGCGACCGTGGTGACCGACGCGGCGGCATCGGTCAGCCGTTGTGCCGCTTGCGCAAGCCGCAGGCGCTGCACGGTCTCCACGACGCTCTCGCCGGTCAGCGCCCGGTAGACGCGATGAAAATGAAACGGCGACAGGAGCGCCACCGCGGCGAGGCTCTCCAGCGTATGGTGCGCGCCGGGTTCGAGCAGAATCGCCTCGACCACGCGGGCGATCCGCCGACGGTAATCACGTTCGGTGCTGGGCTTCATCATGGCGCTAGGATAGCGGCGTCGCGGCCGCAAGACGGTGCAGAGCTTGCGAAATTTCAGGCGGCGTGTGCCGCGCGATGCAGCATGCTCTTTGTCGCTCGCGCCAGCGAGGCATCATGATCTTTCCTGGTTGCGCCGGCAATGCAGCATGCTCTGTCCCGCTCGCGCCAGAGAGGCAGCATGCTCTTTCCCTGTCGCGCCGGCGATCGCGAGCGTGCTCATTGCGCTCCTTGCTCCTCACGGCACAACGCGATCATCCACGCGTGCACCGCATCCACCGCGGCCGAGCGCGCCGGCTGCGCTGAGCGCATCAGCCAGAGCGGCGTGAGCGCGAAACCCGGCACTTGCGGCAGGACTTCGACGCGGCCGCTCGTCAACGCGTCGCCCGCGTCGAGTCGCGACACCATCGCGATGCCCATTTCCTGTTCCGCAGCAGCGACGAGAAAACGTGGATCGCTGACCGTGATCGCCCGGCGCGTGCGCAAGCCGCCGCGCTTTAATTCCGGCAGCCACGGCGCCCATTCGGGACGCGCCTCGTGCACCAGCAGCGGCGCCTGCGTCAACACATCGGGAAACGGCGCGTCGCGCAGACGGCGCGCCGTCACCGGTCCGCAGATCGCCACGGCCGCTTCGTCGAGCAATGGCTCGCACACCACCTCCGGCGTTCGGATGGCCTTCGACGACACGACCAGATCGACGTCCACGCGGTCGATCTCGTTGACTTCCTCGCCGGTCACGAGCCAGAGCTCCAGTGTCGGCAACGCTTCGGCGAACGCCCGCATGCGCGGCATCAGCCAGCCTGAAGCAAATTGCGGCGCGCACACGAGAATCACCGAATCCGGATTGCCGTACGGCTCGATGCGATCGCGCCCGTCGGCAAGCGTGGCGAGCGCCGTCGTCACGGTTTGCGCGTACAGCGTGCCGGCGGCGGTCAGCGCCACACCGCGGCCGATGCGGCGAAACAGCGGCTGCCCGGTCCATTCCTCGAGCTGCTGGATCTGATGGCTGATCGCCGACTGCGTCAGCGCCAGTTCCTGCGCGGCGCGCGTGAAGCTGCCCAGACGCGCGGCGGCGTCGAAGGCGAGCAAGGCTTGCAAGGGTGGAAGTCTGCGCATTGTCTGGTTGGGCGAGATATTAGAAATATCGATACTTCCAGCAAGATTCTTCGCTTTTCGCCGGAATTTTTCCCCGCAATCATAGACCCAGTTGCCCGTCACGCGTAATTCGCCGCTGATTCGCCTTGCGGCAGACATGAGAAATATTTGTGTGACGGGCGCGTCATTCAACCGACTGGATAGCTCCGTATGACCCTGAATCTGAACGCGCCGCATCCGTATTTGAAAAGCCCCGCTCAGGAGGGCGGCCAGCCTGCCGCGCCGACCTACGCGGGCGTGCTGTCTTTCATGCGCCGTCCCTACTCGCGCGATCTCACCGGCGTGGACGTCGCCGTATCGGGCATCCCGCTCGATCTCGCCACGACCTTCCGTCCCGGCACGCGCTTCGGCCCGGCGGGCGTGCGCGCCGCCTCCGTGCAACTGGCGGAACTCGGCGCATTTCCGTGGGGCGTCGATCCATTCGATCATCTGAACGTGGTCGACTACGGCGACTGCTGGTTCGACGCGCACAACCCGTCGGGCATTCGCGACGCGATCATCGCGCACGCCCGCGGCATTCTTGCCACCGGGGCGCGCATGCTGACGTTCGGCGGCGACCACTACATCACGTATCCGTTGCTCGTCGCGCACGTCGAGAAATACGGCAAGCCGCTGAGCCTGATCCACTTCGACGCGCATTGCGACACCTGGCCGGACGACAACCCCGATTCGCTGAACCACGGCACGATGTTCTACAAGGCAATCCGTGAAGGGCTAATCGATCCCGCGCGCTCGGTGCAGATCGGTATTCGCACATGGAACAACGACTTCATGGGCGTGCGCATTCTCGATGCGCCGTGGGTCCATCGCAACGGCACGCAAGCCACGATCGACGAAGTGCTGTCCATTGTCGGCAACGCGCCCACTTACCTGACCTTCGACATCGATTGTCTCGACCCGGCGTTCGCGCCCGGCACGGGCACGCCGGTGGCGGGCGGGCTGAGTTCGGCGCAAGCGTTGGAGATCGTGCGCGCGCTGGGCGCCGTGAACCTGGTGGGCGCGGACGTAGTGGAAGTGTCACCGCCCTACGACCACAGCGACGTGACCGCCCTCGCCGCCGCGCATCTCGCGTCGGACATGCTGTGCCTGATGCGCAACCAGAAGCTGCAACGACTCTCGAATCGATAAGTCCGCGACCCGTTGAACCCTTCCCGACGAGATGACCCACATGCCCCGCACCACGATGAAACCGCTTCTGGCCGCCCTGCTGCTCGGCGCACTCAGCGCTGCCTCGCACGCCGACGAAAAACAGCTCAACCTGTACAACTGGGCTGACTACATCGCGAAAGACACCGTGCCGAACTTCGAAAAAGAGTCCGGCATTCACGTGCGCTACGACGTGTACGACGGCGACGAAACCTTGCAGGCGAAACTGCTGACCGGTTCGACCGGCTACGACGTCGTGGTGCCGACCTCGAACTTTCTGGCCAAACAGATCGAAGCCGGTATTTATCAGAAGCTCGACAAATCGAAGCTGCCGAATCTCGCGAACCTCGACCGCAATCTGCTGAAGCTGGTTGCCGACGCTGACCCCGGCAATCAGTACGCGGTGCCGTGGGCGTGGGGCACGACGGGGCTCGGCTACAACGTCACCCGCGTGAAGAAGATTTTCGGCAACGAGACGCCGCTCGATAACTGGGACATCCTGTTCAAACCCGAGTACCTGAGCAAACTGAAGAGTTGCGGCGTTTCCGTGCTCGACGCGCCGTCCGATGTGTTCGCGGTCACGCTGCACTATCTCGGCCGCGATCCCAACAGCGAGAATCCCGCCGACTATCAGGCCGCGTACGACGCGCTGAAAAAGATCCGCCCGTATATCACGCAGTTCAACGCGACGAGTTACATCAACGATCTGGCGGGCGACGATATCTGCTTCGCGCTGAGCTGGTCGGGCGATGTTTCCATGGCAAGCCATCGCGCGCGTGAAGCCGGCAAGCGCTATGAGGTCAAGTACTTCATTCCGCAAGGCGGCGCGCCGGTCTGGTTCGACATGATGGCGATCCCGAAAGATGCGCCGCATCCCGAAGCGGCGCTCGACTGGATCAACTATATCGAGCGCCCCGAAGTGCACGCGGACATTACCAACACCGTGTTCTATCCGAATGCGGATGCTGCCGCGCGCAAATTCGTGCGGCCGGAAATTCTCAACGACCCGACCGTGTATCCGCCCGAGTCCGTGCTGAAAACGCTGTTCCTGCTCAAGCCTTTGCCGGCGCAGATCAAGCGTCTGGAAGGCCGCTTGTGGGCGCAGTTGAAATCGGGTTCGTGAAGTACTGTCGACTGAGGCGGGCGATGGTCATTACGTGTGGCCCTCTTCCGTCAGCAACTCGATGCCGTCGAGTTGCGCCGCACAGGTGTCGCGTACGATCCTGACGAAATCATCGAAATAAGGCCGGTTCGCGAAGCCTTTCGCGGCCACCGCGTACAGTTCGCTCCACAGCCCCTGGCTGCCGACGCGCTTGGCCAGCACGTAATCGTGATCGACGTAGTTTTTCACGCCCCAGTTCGGCAGCGCCGCGATCCCGCGGCGGCTCGCCACCAGTTGCATGATGGCGATGGTCAGTTCCGCCGTGCGCCGTTCGAGTTTGATGCCGGCGGGCTCCAGCACCTCGCGAATCAGGTCGATGCGCGCCTCCGGCACTGGATAGGTAATCAACGTCTCGTCACGCAGATCGTCCGACGTCACGCGACGCTTGTTGCGCAACCGGTGCTCGTTGGCCATCACCACCAGAATCTCGAAGCGGAATAGCGGCGCGATATGCAGGCTGCGCCGCGTGGCGGGTTTCGAGCCGATCACCACATCGGCCTTGCCGTCGCTCAGCAGACGCAACGGATCCGCGTGGAACCCGGCGACGAGATCCACTTCGACCTCCGGCCAGCGCCGGCGGAATTCGTCCATGACCGGCATCAGCCAGTCGAAGCACGTATGGCATTCGAGCACGATGCGCAACTCGCCGCGCGTGTCGCCTTTCAGCCGAACAAGATCGCGCTCCGCCGCGCTCACCGCCGCGATCGTTTCGCGGCCGAGCGCAAGCAGCCGCTCGCCGGCCGCAGTGAAACGCAAGCCCTGTTTGGTGCGCTCGAATAGCGACACCTCATAGTGCGCCTCGATATCGCGAATCTGATGCGAGAGCGCGGACTGGCTCAGATGCACGCGTTCGGCAGCCGCTACCAGCTTGCCCGACTCGGCAATGGCAATCAGCGAACGCAAGTGGCGAAGCTCAAGCATGGGATGGCTCCGCTTTAGACGAATCAGGTTGAATATGAATGTGGCTCATACATTGGTGAAAACATGTCGCTTGATGAATCATAGCGCGACTTTCACACTTGACGCCAATTCACACAACGAACACAGGACTTCACATGGCCAGCACGCATATTCCCGGCTTCCCACGCATCGGCGCGCAGCGCGAACTGAAATTCGCGCAGGAATCGTTCTGGCGCGGCGAATCCGACGAACAGTATCTGCGCGGCGTCGCGCGCGAACTGCGCGCCCGTCACTGGCAATTGCAGCAGGATGCAAAACTGGATTTCGTCACCGTCGGCGATTTTGCGTACTACGACCAGATGCTCAATCTGAGCGCGCTGCTCGGCGCTTTGCCGCAGCGTTTCGGCTTCGATGCGAAGGCGTTGACGCTTGCCCAGTACTACCAGCTCGCGCGCGGCAACGCCGCACAACCCGCCATGGAAATGACCAAGTGGTTCGACACGAACTACCACTACCTCGTCCCCGAACTGGGACCGCAGACGCGTTTCGACGGCGGCGTCGAGTGGCTGTTCGACGAGGTCGATGAAGCGCTCGCGCTAAACCTGCCGGTCAAGCCGGTGCTGATCGGCCCGATCACTTATCTGTGGCTGTCGAAGAGCCATGTCCCCGGCTTCGACCGTTTGTCGTTGCTGCCGAAGCTCGTGATCCGCTACAGCCGTCTGCTGGACAAGCTCAAGCAGCGCGGCATCGAATGGGTGCAACTCGACGAGCCGGCCTTGTGCGTCGATCTGCCCGCGCAATGGCTCGACGCGTTTTCCGCCGCGTATGACGTGCTCAGCGCATCGGGCGTGAAAGTGCTGCTGGCCACGTACTTCGAAAGCGCCGCCGAGCACGCGCCGCGCGTGGCCGCGTTGCCCGTCGCCGGTGTGCATCTCGACCTGGTGCGCGCCCCGCAGCAACTCGAAACATGGCGCGCTGCGCTGCCTGCGCATGCTGTGTTGTCGGCCGGCGTGATCGATGGCCGCAATATCTGGCGCGCGGATCTCGGCGAGATCGTCGAATCGTTGCAGGCCTTGCATGCGGAATTCGGCGAACGCTTGTGGATTTCGTCGTCGTGCTCGCTGCTGCATGTGCCGGTCTCGCTCGACTCTGAAAAGAAACTCGACGCCGATCTGAAATCGTGGCTGGCCTTCGCCACGGAAAAACTCGACGAAGTCGCCACGCTCGCCCTCGCCTTGCGCGATCCTGCGGCGGCCGAAGCGACACTCACTGCCGCTGACCGCGCGCTCGAAGCGCGCCGCGGTTCCAGCGCGGTAGTCAACGCGCTCGTGCAAAAACGCGTGGCCGCGGTGAGCAGCGCAATGGCCGACCGGCAAAGCCCGTTCGCCGAACGCAATCGCCTGCAGCGCGAAGCGCTCGGCCTGCCGCTCCTGCCGACCACCACGATCGGCTCGTTCCCGCAAACGCCGGCGATCCGCCAGGCGCGTGCCGCCTACAAGCGCGGCGAACTGCGCGCACTCGACTATCTGCAGCGCATGCGCGCCGAGATCGAGATCGCCGTACGCAAACAGGAAGAGTTGGGGCTCGACGTGCTGGTGCATGGCGAAGCCGAACGCAACGACATGGTCGAATATTTCGGCGAACAGTTGTGGGGCTATGCGTTCACGGAAAACGGCTGGGTGCAGAGCTACGGCTCGCGCTGCGTGAAACCGCCGATCATTTACGGCGACGTCTACCGTCCCGAACCGATGACGGTCGAGACCACGCGTTACGCGCAATCTCTCACGCAGCGTCCGATGAAGGGCATGCTGACCGGCCCGGTGACGATGCTGCAATGGTCGTTCGTGCGCGACGACCAGCCGCGCTCAACTACTGCGCTGCAACTCGCGCTCGCGATCCGTGAAGAGGTGGTGGATCTGGAAAAGGCCGGCATTCGCATCATCCAGATCGATGAACCGGCTTTCCGCGAAGGCTTGCCGCTGCGTCGCGCCGATTGGGCCGCGTATCTGGAATGGGCCACGCGCGTGTTCCGCATTTCAGCCGCGGGCGTGGCCGATCAAACGCAGATTCATACGCATATGTGCTATTCGGAGTTCAACGACATTCTGCCGTCGATCGCCGCGATGGATGCCGACGTGATCACAATCGAGACCTCGCGTTCGGCGATGGAACTGCTCGACGGCTTCGGCGCTTTCGCGTATCCGAACGAAATAGGCCCGGGCGTCTACGATATCCACTCGCCGCGCGTGCCGGATGCGCAAGCCATGGAACGTCTGCTGGAACGCGCGTGCGAAGTGATTCCCGCTGAGCGCTTGTGGGTCAATCCGGATTGCGGGCTGAAGACGCGCGGCTGGCCGGAGACCGAAGCAGCGCTGACGAATATGGTTCAGGCCGCCAGGGCATTGCGTGTGAAGCTGGCGGCGAGGCAGCCGGATGAAGTGACGGCGTAAGAGAATCTGGCGTTGTGAGCTAATCCGCGCACTGTGTGACGGTGCGCGGATGGGCTTTTTCACGCAGACGGTTTCAGTCTTTCGCGTACAGCGTCGAGTCGGCGAAGCCCTCGGCGGCCAGCACCTGGCCGACCAGGATCAACGCGGTCCGCTCGATGGAGGTCGTTTGCACCTTGCCGACAATATCGTCGAGCGTGCCGGTGATTGTCTCCTCGTCCGGCCAACTCGCGCGATAGATCACCGCGATCGGACATGCACCACCGTAATGCGGCCGCAATTCATTGACGATCCGCGCAAGGTGCCGCACGCCGAGATGAATCGCCATCGTTGCACGATGACGGGCGAGGTCGGCCAGTTGCTCGCCTTCGGGCATGCTGGTTTTGGTGGCGAAGCGCGTGAGGATCAGCGTCTGCGAAACATCGGGCAATGTGAGTTCGCAACCCAGCGTCGCCGCGCATGCCGCCGTGGCGGTAACGCCCGGCACGATCTCATAGGGAATCTTCAGTTCGCGCAGTCTGCGGATCTGTTCGCCGATCGCGCCGTACAGCGACGGATCGCCGGAATGCACGCGCGCCACGTCCAGACCTTTGTCGTGCGCGGCCGCAAGCAGCGCGACGATCTGATCGAGGTCGAGTTCGGCGGTGTTGACGACCTGCTGCGCCGCATGACCTTCGAGCACCGCGGCCGGCACGAGCGAACCCGCGTACAGGATTACCGGACAACTGCGCACGAGGCGCTGCCCTTTCACCGTGATCAGTTCGGGGTCGCCCGGACCCGCGCCGATAAAAAACACCGTCATTCACTACTCCCTGATTCGTTGAGGCGGCGTGGCATGCATGCGCGATTCAGACTGCGCGTTGCAGCGCGTCGAGCAGATCGGAAACGCTTTCGAATTCCCTCTCTGCTACCGGCAATTCAGGTCGGCGCAGCATCACGACCGGCAAACCGCGTTCACGCGCGACTTCGAGTTTTGCTTCAGTCGCCTGGCCGCCGCTATTTTTGCTGACCACCACGTCGAAGGCTTGCAGGGCGAATAGCGCACGCTCACCTTCGAGCGTGAATGGACCGCGCGCCGCGAGGATCCGCGCACGCGGCGTGTCGGCGTGCGCTTCGAGACAACGCACGACCCAGAACTGATGCGGCGGAATCTCGTCGAGATGCGCGAGCGGTTCGCGGCCGAGCGTGAAGAGCGGCTTTCTGAACGGCGCGAGCGCATCCGTGAGTTCACTCCAGTCGCCGACCATGCGCCAATCGTCGCCGGCTTGCGGTTGCCACGCCGGGCGGCGCAATGCCCAATACGGCGCGCGCGCGGCGCGGCTCGCCTCGGCCGCGTTCGCGCTGATTTGCGCGGCATACGGGTGCGTCGCGTCGATCACGAGATCGATACCTTCACCGGCAATGTAACGCGTCATAGCTTCGCTGCCGCCAAAGCCGCCGACTCGCACCGTGCACGCCAGATCGTCAGGCACCTTGCCGAGGCCGGCGAGACTATACACGTGCTCGGGCGCGAGTTGCCGCGCGATCCGCAATGCGTCGCCTGTGCCGCCGAGCAGCAGAATCCGCTTCGTTTTCATTGCGCGGCTCCGATCAGCTTACCCTGGCGATCGATCGCGAACATTTCGACGTTGACCTGCGGCGGCACGATCTCGCGCGCTACCGCCAGCGCATGCCGGCAGACGATATCGCCGAGCGGCACCTGCCGCGCGCGCGCCAACGCGACCGCCTGCTGACTCGTGTTGGCTGCGCGGATCGCCGCCTGAAGCGCGTCGTCGGCGCCCTGTTCGGCGGCCCATTGCGCGAGCCGCTCGAGGTCGATGCTCGAATTGCGGCTATGCAGATCGAGATGACCCGCCGCCAGCTTGCTGAGCTTGCCGAAGCCGCCGCACACGCTCAGGCGCTCGACCGGCGCGCGCTTCATATGCTTGAGCACCGCGCCGACGAAGTCGCCCATTTCGATCAGCGCGATATCCGGCAGGCCGTAGTGCGCGCGCATCGCGTCCTCGCTCGCGTTGCCGGTGCAGGCGGCGAGATGGGTATAGCCGTTGGCGCGCGCGACGTCGATCCCCTGATGAATCGACGCGATATACGCCGAGCACGAAAACGGACGCACAATGCCGGTGGTGCCGAGGATCGACAGCCCGCCGAGAATGCCGAGACGCGGGTTCATCGTTTTCAGCGCCAGCGCTTCGCCGCCTTCCACGCCGATCGTCACTTCGAAGCCGCCGCCGTACGCATGCTCCGCCGCGAGTTCGGCCAGATGCTCGGTCATCATTCTGCGCGGCACCGGGTTGATGGCGGGTTCGCCGACCGGCAGCGTCAGCCCCGCGCGCGTCACCGTGCCGACGCCCGGCCCCGCGCGAAATATCACGCCCGCTTCGGCGATGAGGCGCACGCGCGCGAAAACGACGGCGCCGTGCGTGACGTCGGGATCGTCGCCGGCGTCCTTGATCGTGCCGGCTTCCGCGCCTTCATCGCCATTGCCGATCAGGCGGCAGAACACCAGCGGCATCGGCACATGCTGGCCCTTCGGCAACACGATCTCCGCCACTTCGCTGACGACACCCGCGAGCAACAGACGCGCCGCCGCCAGCGACGTCGCGGTGGCGCAACTGCCGGTCGTGTAGCCGCTACGCAGCGGCGCGGGTTGTTCGGGGGTTTCTTCGCGCATCAGGGTTCGGGGGATGGGTCGGTGGGGGTGGCGCCGGCCGTGTTCGTCGCTTTCGTCGAGTTGGCGACATTCGTGGCGCTCATACCGCTTCCGGCACTTGCGGCACGCCTGGCATTCGGCACATTCGCCGCATCCGCCGCATTCGCCGCGTTAATCACGGTTTCGGTTCCCACGAGGTTCACGCCCTCGCCGCTCGCCGGCTTCGTCACCTCCAGCAGCGTGATCGGCAACGCCTGCCGCCACGTATCGAATCCGCCAAGCGGTTGCGCGTCCGCCAATGCGATCCGTGTCAACGTCCCGCCATGCCGCTCGCGCCACGCCGCCAACACCGCCTCGCCTTGCAAGGTGACCGCATTGGCGACCAGCCGCCCGCCTTCGCGCAGACCTGCCCAGCATGCCTCCAGCACGCCCGGCACGGTCACGCCGCCGCCGATGAACACGGCATCCGGCACTGGCAACCCCTGCAGCGCCTCAGGCGCGCGCCCCGCCACGAGTTGCAGCCCCGGCACACCTAACGCATCGCGATTGTGTTCGATGAAACGTTGCCGTTCCGCGTGCCCTTCAATCGCAATCGCGCGACAGGTGGAATGCACGCGCATCCATTCGATGCCGATCGAGCCGCTGCCCGCGCCCACATCCCACAGCAATTCGCCGGGCGTCGGCGCGAGGCGCGCGAGCGTGATCGCGCGCACGTCCCGCTTGGTCAACTGGCCGTCGTGACGAAACGCATCGTCGGGCAAACCGCAGGTCAGCGGCAGACGCGGCGCGCCTTCGGTAGCACGGCAGTCGAGCGCGATCAGGTTCAACGCGGCCACCTCGCCCGCGGACCACTGATCCGCGCGGCCGTCGATGCGCCGCTCCAGTTCGCCGCCCAGGTGTTCCAGCACACTCATGCGGGTCGCCCCGTAACCGCGTGCGTTCAGCAATGCCGCGA
The DNA here is from genome assembly GCF_003386115.1 of Paraburkholderia sp. BL27I4N3. NCBI lineage: Bacteria > Pseudomonadati > Pseudomonadota > Betaproteobacteria > Burkholderiales > Burkholderiaceae > Paraburkholderia > Paraburkholderia sp. BL27I4N3. Next base: position 5,509,289 of record NZ_QREJ01000001.1, read on the forward strand.
GCGCCGCGGGCGTGCGCCCGTTCGCGCTGAGCACGAACATGCGCGCGCCGTCATGCAGATGCGCGTTCAGCGTGGGCAACGGCCGCCCCACCAGCGACACCGTCGCGACATCCTGCAACGGCCAGCCGAGCCGCGCGGCCGCCAGCGACAACGACGACGGCGCCGGCAGCACCCGCAATTCTCCTGCCGGCAATTGCCGCGCGAGTGTCGCGCCGACGCCGAACAGCATCGGATCGCCGCTCGCCAGCACGCACACGGCTGCGCCGCGCTCGGCCAGCAAGGGTGCGAGATCGAAGGGACGCGGCCAGGCGGCACGGCGCGCGGCGAGACACGCGGGCAGCATCGCCAGATGACGTTCGCCGCCGTACACCACCGACGCTTCCAGCAAGGCCCGCCGCGCGGGCCGCCCCAAGCCGGCGAAGCCGTCGTCGCCTATGCCCACCACCGTCAGCCACGCGGGCATGCATCCATCCTCATTCTGTGTCTTCAAATAATGCGCTGTGCCACGCCGATCAAAGCGTCCAGCCTCGTTGTGCTGTTCGAAAAAAGGCATAATACAGCCGCCGGTGCCCTTCGGGGCCGAAGAGGGAACACAGTGCCACTGTGGCTGCCCCCGCAACTGTATGCAGCGAGTCCGCCTGCGCTCCACGCCACTGGTTCGACCGGGAAGGCCGCGGCGGACCATGACCTGCCAGCCAGGAGACCTGCCGGCGAGACTGTTCGTGCCAGCCAACATCGGGCGGGGTGTACCGATGCCGCAGCCATGCCCGCCTCACGGCATGCTCGGGCCGTCGCGCGACGCTAAACCCGGTGTCCGTCTTGAATCAAGCAACGCCCTCCACCGTTTTATCCGACGCGGCCGCCACGCTGCGGCCCTCGGCGTGTCCGGGGCTGCTGCGCATCGTTGCCGCGCGCGACGGCGGGATTTGCCGGATCAAACCGCCCGGCGGCGAATTGAGCGCGGCGCAGGCTCGGGCGATCGCGGAGGCTAGCGCGCGGCACGCGGGCGGGGTGATCGAGTTGACCAATCGCGCGAATGTGCAGGTGCGTGGCGTGAAGCGCGGTGAAGAGGCGGCTTTGATCGCGGCTTTGATCGACGCGGGTCTTGGGCCGATGCCGGCGAACGGCGTGGCGGGCCCTGGGAACACGGCGGCGGCCAACGCTGTGAATGCAGTTGCCGCCAGCGCCGTGAACGCAGACGCGAAGAGCGCTACAGATGCCGAAGCCGCGAACGCAGTGAATGAATGGGCCTCGAAAGCCCCGGACGCAGCAGCGCAGCGAGTGGGCACTGCCCACGCACTCTCCGCCGCAGCCGCAGCCGACGACGTCCGCAACGTCATGATCAGCCCCGCTGCCGGACGCGATCCGTTCGCGCTATTCGACACACGCCCGCTGTGCGCCGAGTTGCTCGCTATGCTGCAAAGCGAAGCGCGTTTCGCGGCGCTGTCGCCGAAATTCGCACTGTTGCTGGACGGCGGCGAACGGCTCGCGAGAGTGGACCATCCGCACGATGTGTGGCTCGCGGCGTCGCAAGAGGCGGACGGCGTGCGGTTCGTGTTCGGGTTCGCGGGTTGTCCGCCTGTGAGCGCCTATGCCGGCGCGCTTATGCAACGCCAAAGCACCGCGCTTGCAAAACCGGGCGTGAACAACACAGGCGCACTAGCCGCAATCCTGCCTTCACAAGTCCCGGCCCTGGTACGCGCGCTGCTCCTGACATTCCTCGACCTCGCCGCCGCCGACGCCACACGCATGCGCCACCTGCTAACCGCGCCGCATTCCGTCGACGCGGTACTGCATCACGCCGAGCAATATCTCGACTTCCCGCTAACGCGAAACGCGAATCTCGCGAACTGGCATCGCGCTACACCAGCCGACGCCAACCTTCGCCTCGGCGCCCACGCCCAACGCGAGCCCGGAGCGTGGCACGTCGGCGGTCAGCCACCGCTAGGACGTCTCGATGCAGACACACTCACGGGACTCGCGACGCTTTCGCAACAGCACGGTAGCGCCACGCTTCACCTGACACCCTGGCAAAGCGTGCTATTACCCGACATCGCCACGCACGCCGTTCCGACCTTGTTGTCCGGCCTGAACGCCCTCGGTCTCGCCTGCGATCCCGCACACGCGATTACGCACCTGATCGCGTGCGCCGGATCGAGCGGCTGCGTGAAGGGCCTCGCCGACACCAAGAGCGACGCGTTGCGCCTCGCGGCTCGGCTGCCAGCCGGCGTGGACGTGCATCTGAGCGGCTGCTCGCGCTCGTGCGCCGCCGCGCATTGCGCGCCGTTCACGCTGCTCGCCGCCGCGCCCGGCCTGTACGACCTTTATCGGCGCGACGGCCGGCCCGGCTTCGGCCAGTGCGTCGCGCGCCAACTGACGATCGGCGAGGCCGCCGACCTGCTCGAACGCCTCGCCCGGAGTGACACCGATGCTTGATTACATTCGCGACGGTCAGGAGATCTATCGCCAATCCTTCGCGACGATCCGCGCGGAGGCCGACTTGTCGCGCATTCCCGCCGACCTCGAAAAACTCGCGGTGCGCGTGATCCACGCATGCGGCATGGTCGATGTGATCGACGATCTGCAATTTTCCGCAGGCGCGGGCGCGGCGGGCCGCGCGGCGCTCGCGCAAGGCGCGCCGATCCTGTGCGATGCCGGCATGGTCGCGCAAGGCATCACGCGCGCGCGGCTGCCGGCGAACAACGAGGTCATCTGCACGCTGACGCATCCAGACGTGCCGTCGCTCGCACGTGAACTCGGCAATACGCGTTCGGCGGCGGCGCTCGAATTGTGGCGGCCGCAGCTGGCGGGCGGCGTGGTCGTGATCGGCAATGCGCCGACCGCCCTGTTTCACCTGCTCGATATGCTCGACGCCGGTGCGCCCAAACCCGCGCTGATTCTCGGCTTTCCAGTGGGTTTTGTCGGCGCGGCCGAATCGAAAGCCATGCTCGCGGACGACAGCCGCGGCGTGCCCTACGTGGTGGTGCATGGCCGGCGCGGCGGCAGCGCGATGGCGGCGGCCGCCGTGAACGCGCTCGCCACGGAGGTCGAATAAATGACGGTGCAAGGACGTTTGTTCGGCCTCGGCGTCGGCCCCGGCGACCCGGAACTCATCACGCTGAAGGCGCTGCGCTTGCTAAAGGCGTCGCCGGTGGTCGCGTACTTTGTCGCGAAGGGGAAGAAGGGCAACGCGTTCAGCATCATCGAGGCGCATTTGCACGATGCCCAGCAGCATCTGCCGCTCGTTTATCCCGTGACCACCGAAGCGCTCGAACCGCCGCTTTCCTATGAAGCGATCATCGCCGACTTCTACGACACCGCCGCGCAAGTCGTCGCCACACACCTCGACGCGGGCCGCGACGTCGCCGTGATCTGCGAAGGCGATCCGTTCTTCTACGGCTCGTACATGTACCTGCACGACCGGCTCGCGGCGCGCTACGAAAGCGAAGTCGTGCCGGGCGTGTGCTCGATGCTCGGCGGCGCCGCCGTGCTCGGCGCGCCGCTGGTGTATCGCAATCAAAGCTTGTCGGTGCTCTCGGGCGTGTTGCCCGAAGACGAATTGCGCCGCCGTCTCGCCGATGCCGATGCCGCCGTCGTGATGAAACTCGGCCGCAACTTCGACAAGGTGCGGCGCGTGCTCGGCGAACTCGGTCTCGCGGACCGCGCGCTTTACGTCGAACGCGCGACGATGGGGAATCAGCGCATCGTGCCGCTCGCCGAAGTCGATCCGATGGCATCGCCGTATTTTTCGCTACTCGTGGTGCCGGGGGAAAAATGGCAAGGATGAGCGCACCCGCGATAGTCATTCTCGGCGCGGGCGCGCTGGCGACGGCGCGGCGCATCCAGTCGCTGTACGCAGGCAGCCAGATGCATGCGTTGCAGGGACGCGTCGAGGCGGACGTGCCGTACAGCGAACTCGGCGCGCATCTGCGGGAACTGTATGCGCGCGGCACGCCGATCGTCGCATTGTGCGCGGCGGGTATCGTGATTCGCTGTGTCGCTCCGTCGTTGTCGAACAAGGGCGTCGAGCCGCCGGTGCTGGCCGTCGCCGAAGACGGCAGCGCGGTCGTGCCGCTGCTCGGCGGTCTCGCCGGCGTCAATGTGATGGCGCGCGAGATTGCCGCGCTGCTGGCTGTGCCACCGGCCATCACGACGAGCGGCGAACTGCGTTTCGGCACTTGCGTGTTGAATCCGCCCGAGGGCTATACGCTCGCCGATCTCGGCCAGGGCAAGCGCTTCGTGTCGGACCTGCTGGCCGGCGAGAGCACGCGCATCGAAGGCGAAGCGCCGTGGCTCGATGACGCGCAACTGCCCCGCTCCGACTCGGCGCGTCTTGCGATTCGCGTGACGCCGCGTGCATGGGACGGGCGCGAAGACGAGCTGGTGATTCATCCACGCAGCGTGGTCGCAGCGGTCACGGCCGTGGATGGCGAGATCGCGACACGCGTGCGCGAGGCACTGGACGCGCAGGGTCTCGCGCCGCTGTCGCTCGCGGCATTGCTGGCGTCTTCTGAGCGCATGGCCGACCCGGCGCTGATCGAGGCTGCAGCGAACCTGAACGTGCCGTTGCGTTTCGCGCTGACACGTCCCGACGATGGCGCGCCGCCGGCCAACCTGCTGCACGCCGCCTTGCGCATTCCGTACGAGACGCTGCACAACGACGCGGCGGCAGGCGTCGCGCTCGCGTTGGCGCCGCTCGCCATCGATCCTGACACGATCGGCCGCGCGCGCGGCCGTCTGACCGTGATCGGCCTCGGCCCTGGCAGCGCCGATCTGATGGTGCCGGCCGCGCGCACGGCACTCACCGAAGCCACCGACATTCTCGGCTACGACACCTACGTGAAAATGGCCGGCCCATTGCGCGCCGACCAGCGCGTGCACGGCACGGACAATCGCGAGGAAATGCAACGCGCGCGGCATGCGTTCGAACTGGCGAGCGAGGGACGTTCCGTGGTGATGGTGTCGTCGGGCGATCCGGGTGTGTTCGCGATGGCGGCGGCGGTGCTCGAAGCGTTAGAGTCGTCGCTGAACACGGACTGGGCGGCGGTCGAGTTGTCGATCGTGCCGGGTGTATCGGCGGCGATGGCAACGGCGGCGCAGGCGGGTGCGCCGCTGGGTCACGACTTCTGCATGCTGTCGCTGTCCGATAATCTGAAGCCTTGGACGATCATCGAAAAGCGTTTGCGGCATGCCGCCGAAGCGGATCTGGTGATGGCGTTCTATAACCCGATTTCGCGCGCACGGCCGTGGCAGTTGGATAAGGCGCTGGATATCGTGCGGGAGTATCGCGCGGCGCAGACTCAGGTGGTGTTGGGCCGCGATATTGGCCGACCAGGCGGCACGTTGCGCACGCTCACGTTGGGCGAATTGCGTTCGTCCGATGTGGATATGCGGACTATGGTGATCGTGGGGTCGTCGACGACGCGGCGATTTGGCGTTGGCGCCGGCGGCGCCGAATGGGTTTATACGCCGCGGTGGTATGAGTGACTGGGCAGTCGGTGGTTACGATGTTTTCCTGTGGATGAACCGGCGCATCGCGAGACAGAAAGAAATAAGAAGCACACCGACGCATAGCGTTGCTATCGCCCAATAAAGGTTGACGGCGAAATACGCCAGATAGTCGTCGGCATCTGCACCACCGCCCTGCCCCGTGACTGATTGATAGGCTTTGATAAGCGCCTTCACAGGACGGGGAATGTCGACGGTGTACCTGCCGAACAAGAGCGAAAGATACCAGCCAAGATCGCAACTGACGACGAACGCAAGTAAAGACATGACAAGCACGACAAAAAAAGACAGTCTGGGAATCGCTTCGCCATTTTTCTTTGCGGTGAAGTAGCGGGACCCCCACCTTTTAAGTCCCGCCAGTCCCCACGCAAACAGCAACGTAGCGATCAGCCAGTAGAGCAGCAACGCGAGCACATCCATATCGACAGGATTTGCGAGATATTCAGCGCCGGTGTGGCGCAACCAGAACAGGATAAAAGCTTCCACACTGTCCGGCGTCTCGGTAAGAACGAAGTCAACAAGATACGTTGATCGCCACCCTTCCACCGCCGATATCAATATTAAGGCGATGTAAATCGAAAAATTGATTGCGAATCGCTGGTTCATTTCACGTCGACGGTTCCGTAGGCTCGCATGCCTGATCAATAATCAACAAGATTGGATCTATGCGCGATGTGACTATGAATCCGCCGGCGCACGCCGACCATAATTTTTTTTCCGCACAAACCGGCGTATCGCAAGGCAGCAAAGAATCACAGGCACGCCGATAGCCACCGTAGCTACCGCCCAGTAAAGATCCATCGCGTACAACAGCATGTCGAGATCTTGTTCCGACCTGGCGCTTTGGCCTGTGACTGACAGACAGAATCTGATAATCGCTTTGACAGGCAACGGTATATGGAACGGGTAGCGCGTGAGTGGGCTCGTTAGGTTCCATCCAAGATAGCTAATAACGAGAAACGCTATCAACGACGTAGCGAGTGTTACGGGTAAAGGAAGCTTTGGAATCGCGCTAGCGCTCTTCCGCGCAATAAGGCTGCGAGACACCCATCGTTCGAATCCGATCAGCACTACCGCGGTCAAAAACGTGGCGATCGTCCAGTAGAGAAGCAGCGCAAGCATTTCCATGTCGTCGGCATTGGCCAGATTATCATTGCCGCTGACCGAGAGTACGAACCGAATGAATGCATCGACAGAAAGCGGCATTTCGAGAGGCAGTAGTGTGAAGAGGCACATCAGATACCACCCGCCGATAACAGAGCCGACAAGACAGGCAACGATGAGCAGTATTTTCAGCCCATATTTTTTTATCATTTCACTTCGACCGTCCCATAGGCCTTCATTGTCGTGCCAGGAACGGGCAGCGTGCGTCCGCGCGAGCGAATATACTTCTGTAGCCGCTCAAAGTCATTCGGCTGAGTCACAGTAATGCATCCTTCTCTCAATCGAAGCACACCCATTGGGTGCAACCTGAAATTGCCTCGTTTGATGCCGTTAATGTTGGTCGTGTCGCCAGAGACGGGATTCCATAGCATGAACCAGCTACGCCTGTCGGTGGAACCGCCGTACTCACCCAATAAGTCGCGAACCAGCCCGACAAAACCGCCTGATTTCCGATCAACCAGATAGTAGACGCCCTTGGGCAGAGGTCCGACATTCGGCACGGCCGTTTCATTGGGATTATCCCGGCCGCGACCGTTTCCTGAAAAAGCAGTGACCGGTACGGTTCCCTCACAAGTAAAGGTCGACACGGTCAGCCCATTCAAAACAAAAGTACACTTAACCGGCATATCCTCCTCCCCCGCCCGGTCAATTCGTCGTGTTGTTCTTGATATACAGAGTGGCAGTCACCGCACCGCCACTCCCTCCCAGCGCGTTTTGCACGAAGTACTCATGCTTCATCGTCGAGAAAGACAGGTGAACATCTTCATGGCACTCGTCGCCGCCGCCGATCGGTTCCACCTGGGTAATGATCACGTCGTACATCGTGATCTTCAGATATTCGAACGGCACGCCCCCGGCCTTTCGCACAGTCAGCTTCACCTGGTCAACATGCTTGCCGGTGAAGCAATATTTGGCCAGGTTCGGACTGGCGCGGTCCAGCTTGTGCGTGAATTCCAGATCGGAAACGCTAGCCTTGCCCGCGCCGCCGCCGGAGCCCGACATCATGGTCGAGTCCTGTGAAACCTTCCAGCGCCAACCTATTACATCAATTTCGTTCAGATGCGAGGCGTCCTGCGATTCGCCGTCGATGCCGTTGATTTTGATGAACGTATCCTGCGCCATTGACTGTCCCCGTGAGATTGCGACTGTTCAGACGGTCGTCACGCGGACATGCAGAAACATTCGGCACACGCAGATTGAAATACTGTTGGCGAAAGGATCAGACCGCAGCGAAGACTCGAATCAGCAGTGTCGGGGGAATGCCGACCTGCGGAGTTGCGAACTTTCTGCAAATTCGTGAGGAATTGCGCTTTCAGCGGCCGCATGCGGCGATTCATGCGGCCTGACTCGTTCGCCCCTGGCGCCGGGCTTGCCTTGCCCTCTGCTTAGGCCGCCACCTTCAAATCCTCAATCGCCCGCTGCCTCACGCCCAGGTCATCCCACAACTCCGGATGGCAAGTGAACACCAGAATCTGATGCCGCGTGGCCGCGTCGATCAACGCGCGCTTGATTGCGTCGCGCCGGGCGGCATCAGTATGCACCGCAGCGTCGTCGAGCATGAGCAAGGTCGGCCGGCCCGATGCCTTCAACAGATCCGCGTAAGCGAGCCGAGTCAGAATGCCGAGTTGTTCGCGCGTGCCGAAGCTCAGCGCCTCGAGCGTGTCCGCGCGGCCAAAGCGGTCCAGGGTCGCGGGACTCAGATCGTCGCCGAGCGCGATCGTGGATTGCGGGAAAATCCGTTTCAGATAATGCCCGAGCCGCTCGGTCAGCGGTGCGCGCAATTGCGCGACCGCGGCATCGCGTTCGTCGACCAGCACTTCGTCGAGCAGGCTCAACGCGCTCGCGCGCAAGCTCAGTTCGTCTTTGCGCCGCGTCGCCTGCTCGACCTTGGCTTCCACCGCCGCCAGACGCTCGCCGAGACCGGACGCGCCGGCCGTCTCCAGTTGACCGCGCAACGCCGCGATCTTCACCTGCCGCTCGTTCTGCTCGCCGCGCGCGAGTTCCGCCGACGCGCGATAGCGCTTCGCCTCAGCCGCCGGGTCGTCGAGACGTGCCGCTTCCAGTTCGCGCTCGCGCCCTTCGCGCTGCTTGCGCAAGGCCTCGACCTGCACGCGTTGTTCGACGATCTTCGCCTGCCACTGCGCGCGGTTGCGACGGAACGCTTCGTCGTCCAGTTGCGCCTGCTTGCGCTGCAATTGATCAGCGAGCGATTCCGCGTTCGCCATGCCGGTCGATTTTTTGTCGGCCGCCTGCGTTAGCACTTTTCTGGCGGCTTCCAACGCGTCGCGCGCGATCTCGGCGTTGCGGCGCGCTTCGTCGAGCGGCGGCGCAGCGGAAACGTCGGGCAGACCCGCGAGCCGCTCATTGGCGGCCTGCATGCGCGCCGCAGCCGTCGCCGACGCTGCGCGCAGCGCGTCGATGCCCTGCGGCGCGTGCACGTCGAGAATCTTTGCCTGGCTTTTCTGCTGCGCGAGCGCCGCCTTCCAGCGCTCGTGCCGCGCTTCGCCCTCACCGAGCGACGCGACGCCGAGCGCCTGCAACAACTGCGCATGCTGGGCTTCGAGCGACGCGAGTTCGGACAAACGCGCCGGCAGATCGGAGACACCCGGAATCACCCGCAATTCACCGAGCGCGCCAAGGCCGATCCGCTTCTCTTCGTCCACACGCAGGACGCCCTCGCCGCTCACCGGTTTTTCGTCGACGGTAATCGCGCCATTCAGGCGATATTCGATGCGGGTCATCGCTGCTTCAGTGCGAGCACGCAACACACTCAGCTCACTGCCGAGCGCGGCGAGCCGCTTGAGCTTAGCCTTGTCGATTTCGAGCGTGGCCGCTTCGCGCGCAGCTTCGAGCACGGCGTCGTTAGCCCTGCTGGCGGCGGCGATCGACGCTTCGAGCCGCTCGCTTTCCGCGCGAAAGAGTCCGATCTGGCTGCGCAAATCGGCCGCGGTCACGGCTGCGTTAGCCAGTTCGAGCGCGCGGTTGGCGTCGGCGAAGGCCTGCTCGAATTGCGTCACACTGGCTGCGGCATCCGCGTGTTCGGCCTGGACCGCCGCCACGCTCGCCCGCAGCGCATCGAGTTGCTGACGCTCGCGCGCGACGGCCGCTTCCAGGTCCAGCGCGTTCTGCTCCTGCTGCAATGGCAAAGCCAGTTCGGCTTCACTTGCTTTCAGCGACTGCTCAAGTCCTTTGAGGCTGCCTTCGAGTTGCACGACGGCATCGGCGCGCAATTGCGCCTGTAGCGCTTTCTGCTCGTGAACCTCCCACGGGCGTTTGCGCTGCGTATCGTCGAAAGTTTGTTGCTGCGTGGCGAGACTGGCAATGTTCGCCTCGAACTGTTGACGCTGCTGTTCGAGATCAGCGCGCTCCTCGATCAGGCGTGTGAGAGTCTGTTCGGCCTCGGCGAGCGGACCCGTGGACTTCTGCGTGCGCGCGGTGAGCAGTTGCCGAAGCTCGCGCTGCACGGCGGCGATCAACGCGTCCTCGCCCGCCGATTCGCGGCCGCCCGACAACTGCGACAGCGCATCGCGCAGATACTGCGCCGCGTGGCCGGTGGAATCGCGCATCTCCTGCGTGCCGCCTTGCTGCACCCACAGCAAGCCAGGAACCCCTGCGTTCTCTGCCTTCAACGGCCCACGCGCGGGGCGTGAAAAACCGAGCAAGGCGGCGAGCTTGTCTTCGGCTTCATCTTCGCCGAACGCGCTCTGGCCGATCCTCAGCTCGCAACGCTGCCGCGTGACGAACTGCTTCGACAAGCGGCACGCCATGCCGTCCAGTTCGAAGCTCACTTCGACCGACGGCTGCCCGCTCGCCTTGCCCCATGGCAACAGGTCTTTCAGATGCGAGGCCTTGTAGCGTTCCAGAAACACCGCGCGCACGGCTTCGGCAATGGTGCTCTTGCCGGCTTCGTTCGGACCGACGAACAGATTCAGACCGGGCTGCAGATTGTCGATGACGAGCTTCCCGGTGAACTGCTTGAACTCCTGAATCGCAATACTTTGCAGCTTCATGCGGACCTCGCTTCGCGCGGCAGTTCACGTTGAAAACGCGCCAGAAGCAGCAACGCCTCGGCCGCGCGCTTGATCTCTTGCGGGTCGGACTGCGGGTCCTCCTGCAAGCCGCGCAGACGCGCCACCACTTTCGCGAGGTAGCCGCTCTGCGCGCCGAGTTCGGCGAGATCGTCGTCGGTGGGCAGCACTTGCAGGCCGCTCAGGTCGACGCGCAAGGCCCGCACGCGCGCGCGGGCTTCTTCCACGGCGATGTGAAGCGCTTCGGCGTCGGCCAGCGCGGCCGTGCCACCGACCGTCACGCGCAGCACGTCGCGGCTGCCCAGCGTGGCGAGGCGCGCCTTGAGCGAATCCACATCGGTCGGCACGGCGATGGTTTCCTCCCACCGATGCCACTGATATTGACCGACCCGCACCGGCTCGACCACCGGCGAGGCGCCCGGCTCGCTCAGCGTGACATCGAGCATGAAACCCGGATCGTTGGAGCGGAAGCGGTCCTGCTCATGCGTGCCCGCGTACCAGATGCGCTCATCGACACGCAGATGCCCGTGCCAGTCGCCGAGCGCCAGATAGTCCAGACGCGCGCTCGCGGCACGCGTCGGCGCGATTGGATTCGACGAGTCGATGCCTTCCTGCAGAATCCCGCTCACGCTGCCGTGCGCGAGTCCGACGCGGTGATAGCCGGGCGGTGTCTCCGCGGTATCGAAGAAACCGGTGGTGTCGTCATACGTGATGCGTTGCGTGAGCGGCGCGCACAGTAATGCGCAGCGGCACTCGTCCAGCAGCACCACGCCGGGTTCGAGCACCACGCGCACATTCGGCGCGATGCAGTTCAGGCGCTGCGCGCGCGTCCATACGCTCTCGACGAGCGCGGCATCGTGATTGCCCGGCAACATGATCCACGGCCCGGCGAACGCTTGCAGCGCGCCGAACAGACGGCGGATCACCGTGTCGGAGACGGTTTGCAGATCGAAGACGTCGCCGGCCACGAGCACCGCATCGACGTTGCGCGCGGCGGCTTCTGCCGCGATCCGGCGCACGGTCTCGAAGCGTGCCTCGGCAAGATGTGCCGCCTCGTCCGGCTCGAACTGGCCGAATTGCGTGCCGATCTGCCAGTCCGCGGTGTGCAGAAACCTGATCACTGTGCCTCCTTCCGTTTCATTCCGTTCAATTGCAACTGTCTCGCCAGGCGAGACGGCGCAGTCTAACCGCAGATGTTACCGTGCCCGCGCGGCAAAGCTAGCCCTCGACAACGATCGCACCTGGCCCGGCGCCGCCGAGCGGCGCTACACTCGCGATTCCGGACGCGCGCGTAGGGCGCGCCGCATGATTTCAATCGACCTGGACCCGTTGCCCGCCGCCGATGAACAAAGCAATCGAATTGAAGAAGGCCAAGCGCACCCCGCTCCTGCTGTTGATCGCCGCCGCCTGTGTTTTCGTGGTGACCGCGTTCATGCCGCGCGGCATCTGGGTGGACGGCATCAAGGCGGTGGCCGAAGCCGCGATGGTGGGCGCGCTCGCCGACTGGTTCGCGGTCGCCGCCCTGTTTCGCCGCGTGCCGATCCCGGTCGTCTCCGCGCACACCGCGATCATTCCGCGGAACAAGCACAAGATCGCCGACAACCTCGCGGTGTTCGTGCAGGACAAGTTCCTGGATGTGCCCTCGCTGGTCGGTCTGATCCAGAAGCACGACCCCGCGCGCACCATCACCGCGTGGCTGACGCAGCCGGAAAACACCGCCCGTCTGGGCGACTACGTCGTCAAGCTCACCAGCGGCATTCTCGAATTGACCGACGACGTGCGCATTCAGGTTTTCATCAAGGACGCGCTGCGCGACGTGCTGGCCAAGGTGGATCTGTCGCAATCGATGGGCTCCATTCTCGACACGCTCACCAAAGACGGCCGCCATCAGGAACTGCTCGACGCCGGCATCGAACAGGTGGTGGCGCTGCTGCGCGAACCGCGCGCGCGCGAGTTCATCGCCGAGCGGATCGTCGAATGGGTGAAAGGCGAGTACCCGAAGATGGAGAAGATGCTGCCTTCGGCATGGCTCGGAGAGAAAGGCGCCGAAGCCATCGCCAACGCGGTGAATCGCATGCTCGAACAGATCAGCGAGAATCCTACGCATGAACTGCGTCAGAAGTTCGACGACGCGGCGCACAAGCTGATCGTCAAGCTCAAAACCGATCCCGCGTTCCTGCAAAAGGGCGAGGAACTAAAACGCTATCTGGTGGAAGGCGACGCGCTCAGTTCGTATGTGAAAGACATGTGGGGCGAATTGCGCGCGTGGCTCAAGCGCGATCTGCAAAGCAGCGACTCGGCCTTGCACGCGCGCGTGGTGGCAATGGGCCAATGGGTCGGCCGCGAACTCGCGCACGATCCGGCGTTGCGCCAGTCGCTCAACGATCACCTCGAAGAAGCCGCGCGCACAATGGCGCCGGACTTCGCGCGGTTCCTGACGCGCCATATCAGCGACACCGTCAAGAACTGGGACTCGCATGAGATGTCGCGGCAGATCGAGCTGAACATTGGTAAGGATCTGCAATACATCCGCATCAACGGGACGATCGTGGGCGGCTTTATCGGCCTGCTGCTGTACGCGAGCTCGCAATTGCTGGGCTTGCTGCGTCTGCACATGGGATGAGCAGGCCGCCCTGCGTCAAAGCGCCTACAATCCGGGCATACGAATTGCTCATGCGTTTGGCCCGGACACCCTCTCCCGGTCCGCGAGCAGCCCTTATAAGAACGACAGCACGTCTCAATCGGAAAGTGTGCTCATGAAAATCTCGTTACCGCCAACTGAGCGGCCGAACCGCGTTTACCCGCCGGGCACGCCGAGTCTGCACGGGCTTGCGTCGGTGATTACCGGCGTGGTGGTGGTGTGCGGCTTGTACTTCGGCCGCGCGGTGTTGATCCCGATCACGCTGTCGGTGTTGCTCAGCTTCCTGCTCGCTCCGCTCGTACAGATGCTGCGGCGTTTCCATATGGGGCAATTGCCGTCGATTTTTATCGCCGTATTGTTCGCGTTGGCCAGCCTGCTCGCCGTCGGTGCGCTGATCACCGCGCAACTGGTGCAGCTCGCGGCCGACCTGCCGCAGTATCAGGAGGCGATCGAGCAGAAGATCGAAACGGTGCAGGAAAAAACTGTCGGCCGCGCCGATTCGCTGATGAGCCGCGCCGCCGTCGCGCTGCAGCGCGTGTCCCCGCCCAAGCCGAACCCACCGCGTCCCACCGGACGCGCCGCGCGCAATGCGCCCGCCGTGCCGCAGCCGGTCGAAGTGCACGAACCCTCGCCCACGCCGATGCAGCTCGCGCAACGCGCGTTGTCGCCGGCCATTGCGCCGATCGAAACGACCTTTATCGTGCTGGTCGTGACGATCTTCATCCTGCTGCAACGTGAGGATTTGCGCGACCGTTTGATCAGCCTGTTCGGCTCGCGCGATCTGCACCGCACCACCACCGCGATCAACGACGCCGCCGTGCGGCTGTCGCGCTACTTCGTCGCGCAACTCGGGGTGAATCTGAGTGCGGGCGGTGTGATCGCCATCGGGCTCGCGATCATCGGCGTGCCGGGGGCGCTGCTGTTCGGCGTGATCGCCGCATTGCTGCGCTTCGTGCCGTATATCGGCATCTGGATCGCCGCGATTCTCGCCGTGTTCCTCGCGGCCGCGATCCAGCCGCAATGGACCATGGCGGTCTATACGCTGATCCTGTTCATCGTCGTCGACGTGGTGGCCGGGCAGATTGCCGAGCCGCTGCTGTACGGTCACCGTTCCGGCCTTTCGCCGCTCGCGGTCGTGGTGGCGGCGATTTTCTGGAGCTGGCTGTGGGGGCCGATCGGTCTCGTGCTGTCGACGCCGCTCACGTTGTGCGTGGTCACGCTGGGCCGCTACGCTGACCGGCTGAACTTTCTCACCGTTCTGCTGGGCGATCAGCCCGCGCTCACGCCCGCGCAGAACTTTTATCAGCGGCTGCTCGCGGACGATCCGCACGAGGCGATCGTGCAGGCGGAGCGCCTGCTGCGCGAGATGTCGCTGATCGACTATTACGACAAGGTCGCGCTCGAAGGTCTCAAGCTCGCCCGCAACGACGCAATGCGCGGCGTGCTGATGCCGGACCAGTTGCAGCGTATCAACGACGCGCTGGTGGACATCGTCGAAAACCTCGAGATCGCGGACGGCTTGCCGGACCGCCTCGCACGCAGCGAACCCGCCGATACCGCGAGCGCGCTGCTCGCTTCGGCCTCGGCCGATCTGTCCGAGCGGCACGACAGCCACGTTTCAGCGCACCCACGGATGCGCTCCGAAGCGGCAAAAACGTCCGTGCTGTGCGTACCCGGCCGCGGTTCGTTCGACGAAGTCACCACCGCGATCGCCGTGCAACTGCTCGCCCGCCAGGGCCTCGCGCCGATGATGGCCACGCACTCGGGCTATCGCAGCGCACGCGCCGACGAACCGAGCTTCAAGGACGCGCCGATCATCTGCATCGTCTCGCTCGATGCGCCCGAATCGCCGCCGTATCTGCGCAACATGCTGCGGCGCACGCGCGAATGGCGGCCGCGCGCGACGCTGGTGGTCGGCGTCGGCGGTGTGCCGGAGGGCGGCGCGGAGATGGGCGCGACCGGCGCTTCGCACTCGGCGCCCACCTTCCGCGTGATGATCGAAGAATGCCTGGCGGCGTCGAGCTTGCAGCACGCGCGCCACGTTTCGCATGTGGGCGGCGCGGATTGAGCGCGGTTCCGCGGTGATCCAGGCGGCATGAGAGGCGCGGCGTCGGCATGCGCCTCGGGCATCTCCCTCGATCCGATCTTCCCCACTGCCGAAGTCGGCCGAAGGGAACTTCACCGGTTCATCTGGCCATCGGTCATGATCATTTCCGTCGGCTCGGTGGCGGCCAGTATCACCGGCGCCCGCGCGGGACGCGGGCCATCGGCCGGCAACAACGGATCGGCCCTGGCACTCGCCTCGGCAGTGCGGGCCGCGTCCATCAACGCTTGCGGCGGCGCCGCGCGCACGCTCCATTGGCCGGTCAGCGACGCGGCGACGTACCAGTAACCCGCGGCATGCAGAAATAACGTGCCGCCGGCGTCCTGCAGCAAGAGCGCACGGCTGTTGAGCGCCCGCTGATAGGGCGTGCCGCTGACCGGCCGCCAGACCGGCGGACCGTCCACGAGAACCAGCACAGTGGGCCGCGTGGCGAAAACGATGCGCGGAGCCTCGTTCTTCACGGCCATGCCTCGCGCGGCCGCGCGTTGTTTCGACGCCGCGTAGCTGGTCTGCAGTTCGTCAAGCGACGTAGTCAGTCCCGCTGCCGGCAAGTGCGACACCAATACCTGTCTGATCCGATCGGCGATGCCTGGGTTGGTCGGCACTTCCACGCTGACGATTTCGACATGGCTAAGTTGCGCGAGCCCCGCCAATCTGTCGGTTTCGGCAATCGCGGAGAAATGCGCGACGCCGTAAGTCGGCGCGCCCCCGCTCGGCCCGACGGCTATCGCGGCGCGGCCCGACAGGCGGTTGCCTTCCCAAGTCTCAATCTGCAGTTGATAGAGCTCGACGTGCTCGCTGTCGTCATCGAAGTTGCGCGGCCAGATCGACGGTGCGGGCGAGCCGCGAGGGTTCGCCGCCTCGGTATGCGAGCCCCACCACGCGAGGCAGGTCGTTGCGATAAGCATCGTCAGGCTTCTGGTTATTCTGGACATCTGATTGAACTCCGGATTCGGTTTCGACGTTCTGGTCTGCCTTCGCTTGCGTCGCCGCGGTGGTTGCGCTTTCGGATGCGAACCCCGGGGCGCTTCTTATCGCACTTCGTTTTCTGGAATGTTCGTGTCCTGCGTCACGCTGGCTGGCGCGTCCGCGCCCCAGCCGCCGCCCAGCGCCTTGTAAAGCGTGACGAGTGAGATGTATTCGCTGCTGCGGGTTTGCGTGTAGGCGAGTTGCGCACTGAACAGACTGCGTTCGGCGTCGAGGACTTCCATGTAGCTGGTGTAGCCGCCTTCGTAGCGTTCTCGCGCGAGCCTTGCGTACACGCTCAGCGCGTCGACCTGTCGTTCTTGCGCGCGCAAGCGCTCACGCGACGTTTCGACGTTGAGCAGCGCGTCGCTGACTTCCTGGAATGCGGTCTGAACCGACTTCTGATACACATACAGCGCCTGTTGCTGCCGCGCTTTGGCTTGTTCGACCTGTCCCGCGATGTTCCCGGCGGAGAAGATCGGCTGCGTGAGCGCGCCCGCGAACGACCACGTGTTCGCCGGTCCGCTGAAGAGCCTCGTCAATTGCGTGCTCGACGAGCCGAGCAGCCCCGTGAGCGAAACCTGCGGAAAATAAAGCGCACGCGCGGCGCCGATCGAAGCGTTGGCGGAGATCAGGTTCTGTTCGGCCTGCAGCACATCCGGACGACGCCCGAGCAATGCCGACGGCAAACCCGCCGGCACGCCGGGAGGCTGGAGCTGATCGAGCGCGCGGCCACGCAGAATGGGGCCCGGGTTATTGCCGAGCAGAACCGAGAGCGCGTCTTCCTGCTGTCCGATTTGCGCCTCGACGGCCGGAATGTCCGCCAGCGACGCCTCGTATTCCGACTGACTTTGCGCCAGTTCGACCTGCGAGATTTGCCCGCCCCTGAAGCGCAGCTCGAATACTTTCACCGACGCGGCACGGCTCGCCGCGGTCGTTTTTGCAATCGCGAGTTGCTGGTCGAGACCGCGCAAGTTGATATAGGCGGTGGCCACCGACGCGACAAGCGTGAGGATGGTGGCCCGCCGGCCCTCCTCGCTGGCGAGCAGATTCGCGCGTGCGGCCTCTGTCTTGCGCCGCACGCGGCCGAATACGTCGATCTCCCATGAGATGGGCAACGTGGCATTGAACGCGTTGTAGACCGTGCCGAGACCCGCCGGCAGCGAAGCTTGCGCAAGCGGAGAGACACGCTGTCGGCTCGCGCCGAGACCGGCGCCGACCTGCGGGAACAACTGCGAACGCGTGCTGACGAATTGTCCGCGGAACTCGTCGACCCGGGCCGCGGCGATTTTCAGATCGCGGTTTTGCGCGAGCGCCGTTGCGATCAGTTCGTTCAGCACCGGATCGCCAAATCGCATCCACCACGCGGTGTCGGCGATTTGCACCTGCGAGCCGTCCGCAAAGCGGAACGCCGCGGGCGTATCGATAGACGGCCTGACATAGTCGGGGCCCAACACGCAGCCGCCGAGGCAGAGGCAAAACGCGGCCGCGGAAATGAGAGAAAAACCTGAACCGATTGCACGCATGTTGATCACCCACGCTTCGTGCCGGGTTGCATGCCGGTCGAACTATTAGTCTTGGTCGCCAACGGAGAATCGGACCGTTCGCGCTCGTCCCGCTGTTCCGGTTCGACACCTTTCTTCTTGACCTCGCGCCGCTCGCTTGCGGATTCGAGCAGGAAGAAGAACATCGGAATGAAGAAGACGGCCACGCCGGTCGCGCCCAGCATGCCGCCGATCACGCCGGTGCCGATGGAATGCCGGCTGTTCTGCGATGCGCCGGTCGCGATGGCGAGCGGAACGCAGCCTAAAATGAAAGCGAACGACGTCATGACGATCGGCCGCAAACGATCGCGGGCAGCAGTTACCGCGGCGTCGAACGCCGAGGCGCCTTGTGCACGATTGAGCACCGCGAACTCGAAAATGAGGATCGCGTTCTTGGCGGCGAGCGCGACCAGCATGGTGAGACCGATCTGGAAATAGACGTCGTTGTTCAGGCCTCTCAGCAGAATCGCCAGCAAAGCGCCTGACAGGGCGAACGGCACCGCCATCAGAACGCCCACAGGCAGGCTCCAGCGCTCGTATTGCGCGGCGAGAATCAGGAACACCATCAGCAGACCGAACGCGAACACCAGGCCGGACGTACCACCCGACTGGCGCGCTTCGTACGCTTCGCCGCTCCATCCCACGCCGTATCCCGCGGGCAGGCTCCGCGCCAATTCTTCCAGCACGCCGATCACCTCGCCCGAGCTATAACCCGGAGCCGCATTGGCAGTAATCATGACGGCGGGAAAATCGTTGAAGCGCGTCATCAGCGACGGCCCGGTCACGTAGCGATAGGTCACGACCGACTTGAGCGGGACCATGGTGCCATTGGCACTGCGCACGAAGACCTGTTCGAGATCCGCGGGCTTTAACCGGTATGACGGCTCCGCCTGAAGGATCACCTGCCAGAGCCGGCTCGACTGATTGAATTGCGAAACGTACAGCGAGCCGAACATCGTCTGCATCGTGCTGTAGATCTCGTCGATCGGCACACCGAGCGTGGCGGCCTTGTCACGATCCACATCGACACGCAGTTGCTGCGAGAACGCATTGAAGGTCGACGTGACGCCCGCCAGTTCGCGGCGCGCCTTTGCTCTGGCGACCAGGTTCTGTACGACCTGCGCCAGTTGCGCGGTGCTGGCGTCGCCTTGACTCTGGATCCACATCTCGGTGCCGCCCGTCGTACCGAGCCCCGGGATAGACGGCGGATTGACCGGCACGACAATGCCTTCCTCGATGCGCGACAAGGCCCGGTAAGCGCCGAGCAACAACGCGTGCGCGTTCTGCGTGCGAATGTTCGCCCACGTATACCTTTCATCGAAACCCTTCAGCCCGACAAAGAAAGTTGAAGCGTTGTTCATGGTCTGGTTGTCGAGCAGGCTGTATCCGTCGACCACCGTGACGCTGCCTACTCCCGGCTGCTTCGCGAAGTAGTCGGTGACGCGCGACGACACTCGCCCCGTCCGATCGAGGCTCGCCGCGTCGGGCATGATGACCGCGCCGAGCAGGTAGCCTTGATCTTCGGGCGGCAGGAAGGCGTGCGGAATCGATCGCAGCATGGTGAGTGCAAGCAGAACCATGCCGGCGAACAGCATCAGCGCGATCGCAAAGCGCCTGATCGCCAGCGCGACGGCGCGGCTGTAGCCCGCCGTGAGGCGCGCGAACGCGTCGTCGAACCACTTGAAGAAGCGATGCTTGGCACGCGTTCGCGGTTTCAGCAGCAGCGCCGCCAATGCCGGCGACAAGGTCAGCGCCACGATGCCGGACAGGACCACTGAAATCGCGATGGTAATGGCGAACTGCTTGTACATCTGCCCGGTGATGCCGCCCAGAAAGGCAACCGGCACGAAGACGGCGCACATGACGAGCACGATCGTGACGACCGGGCCGGACACTTCGTCCATCGCTCGCTTGGCCGCCGCATTCGGCGAGAGGTCGAACTCGCGCATGTTGCGCTCGACGTTCTCGATCACGACGATCGCATCGTCCACCACGATGCCGATGGCCAGCACCAGGCCGAACATGGTCAGCATATTGATCGAGAAACCGAGCGCGGCCATGCCCATGAACGTGCCGAGAATGGAAACCGGCACCGCCAGCACCGGAATCAGCGTTGCGCGAAAACTTTGCAGAAACACGAAGACGACGATCACCACCAGCACGACGGCTTCGAAAAAGGTCTTCACCACGTCCGCAATGGAAGCCCGCGTGAAGTCGGTGGTGTCCATGGCGATGCGGTAGTCGACGCCCTCGGGGAACGACTGCTTCATGCTCGCCAGCGTGGCGCGCACCTGCTTCGACACATCCAGCGCATTGGCACCGGGCTGCTGGTAGATGGCGATAACCGTGGCGGGTTCGCCCTGGAACCGGCTGCGTATCGAATAGTCTTTCTGCCCGAGTTCGGCGCGCCCCACGTCCTTCAGACGCACGATCGCCGCACCGTTGCCCGCCGCGCGAATGATGATGTTGTCGAACTCGGCGGGACTGGAGAGGCGGCCGGCCGTGGTTACGGCGAACGACTGCTCGACCGGTGAGCCGGTCGGCGCCTGGCCGAGCCGCCCGACCGCGAATTGCTGGTTCTGGTTCGCCACGGCGTTCTGCACGTCGGAGGCCGTCACGCCGAGTTGCGCCATGCGATCCGGGCGCAGCCAGATGCGCATGGCGTAGTCCGGCGTGCCGAAGATGCTGGCCTGATTCGCGCCCGGAATGCGCTTGAGCGCGTCGAGCACGTAAACGTTCGCGTAGTTGGCGACGTACGTCGGATCGACCCGACTACCGGGCGAATAAACCGCGACCACCATCATGAATGCGGAAGACTTTCTTTGCACCTGCACACCCTGCGATTGCACGGACTGCGGCAGTTGCGGCAACGCGAGGTTAACGCGGTTCTGCACGTCGACCTGGGCCAGATCGGGGTTGGTGCCGTTGCGGAAGAACACGTTGATGGTCAGACTGCCTGTCGACGAACTCGACGACGTCATGTAGATCATGTTGTCCGCGCCGTTGACCTGCTGCTCGATGGGCGCGACCACGTTGTTCGCCACCACATCGGCGCTGGCGCCCGGATAGCTGGCCGTGATCGTGATCTGCGGGGGCGTGATCTCGGGGTACTGGGCAATCGGCAGCGCGAACATCGCCAACAGGCCGCCAAGTGCTATGACAATGGAAATGACGGACGCGAAAATCGGCCTGTCGATGCAGAAATGAGAGAGCTTCATCCGGTTTGCCGCCTAGTGCGCAGTGTGGTGTTCGGAATCCTGTTGCGCAGCAAGCGGTGCGATTGCCGGCTGCGCCACGGCGGGCACTGCCCCCGTTATCCTGATCCGCGCGTCGGGCGACAGCCGTATCGCGCCGTCCACCACGACTCTTTCGCCGGCATGCAGGCCGTCGTCGATGAAGCTGTCATCGCCTAGCCATTCGCCGATCTCGACAAAGCGCTGATGCGGTTTGTCGTCCTTGTCGAGCGTCCACACGAAGTGGCTTTTCGCGCCCTGCTGCACGGCACGCTGGGGCAACAGAACGGCATTCGGCCGCACGGCGCCCGACACTTTCGCGCGCACGAACTGGCCCGGACGCAAGCTGCCTTTTTCATTGGCGAATACGGCTCGTACGAGAAACGTCCCGGTCTGCGCGCTGAATACCGGGTTGGCGAAGGCGATGCGCCCGCGCGCGGGAAACGTCGAACCGTCGGCCAGCAGCAACGAGATGTCGAACTGGTTGTCGGCGGGAAAGCGCAACCGGCCTTTCGCGATCTCGTCGCGATAGCGCAGCATCTCGTTCTCGGAAATGCTGAATTCGACCCACATGGGATCCATCTGGTAGACATACGTCAGCAGGCCGGATTGGGCCGGCGTGACATAACTGCCGTCCTGCTGGCGCGCATAACTCGACAGGCCGGTAAGCGGCGATCTGATCGTGGTGTAGCCGAGATTCAGTCGCGCGGTCTGGACCTGCCCCTTTGCGGCGATGACGGCGGCTTGCGCCTCGTGCTCGCCGCCGATCGCGTCGTCGAGATCCTTTTTGCTCAATGCGTTCTGTGCGGCGAGAGGCGTCACGCGTGCGAGATTGGCCTTCGCGACCTCGAGCCGCGCCTGCTGCTGCGCAAGCGCACCCTGCGCCGATTGCAACGCCGCCTCGAAAGGTTTGGGATCCATCAGAAACAGCGTCTGCCCCTCACGAACCATCTGCCCCTCCGTGTACGCCCGCTTATCCAGAAAGCCGTCGACCCGCGCGCGAATTTCCACCGCACGCGAGCTCTGCGTCTGCGCGACGAACTCGAAGTCCACAGGAGTGTCATGCGGCGCCACGGTCATGACGGTGACCTCGACCGGCTGAACCGCTTCGGGAGTCGCCGTTTTGCTACAGGCGGCCAGTAGGGCGAGCAGACTCAACCCCAGGGCCGGCCGTCTCCGCACCTCGTCAGGCAAACGCTTGCGTGCGTTCAACGAGCGTAGCAGGCACCGCAACAACGAAACTGGCATGAATGTTCCGTAAAAATGATTCGAAAACCGGGCGCGAAAGCAATTGACCGAGGACGGCTGCGCCAGAAGGGCCGCCGGCTGTGATATGCCGACCCATTGCGATGACGGCAGACCGCCCCCTCTTGACAGGAGGCTCGGCGGCCTCGGCCCGGCGCGATAGAAACTGCCGCGAGGTCAGAACCGGTGACGGATGCCGGTCGTCATCAGATATTGATTGCGGGCCGTCGACGGCGCCGAAGTGCCGTTGATCTGCACGCTGTTCAGCCCGCGTCCGTTGTTGGCGCCAAGTTGCGTGACGGCTTCAGCGTAGACATCAGTACGCTTGGACAGCGAATAGTCGGCCTGCAGGCCGAACTGATTCCAGTGGGCCGCGCCGGTATTCGTGTCGGTGGTGCCCGGCGCCGCGCGCAGCGCCTGCGTATAGGTGTAGGCCGCACCCAGCGCCAACTCCGGCGTCATGGTGTAGCGCGCGTTGACCTCGTAGTTGTTGTAGCGAACCGAGATATCCGAGAACTTGTCCTGGAAGCGGCTCTGCGTGAATACGGTCCCGAGCAGGAACGGACCGAACGCATAGCTTCCGCCAAGGCCCCAGGTGCGTTGATTCTGAACGCCGCTGACCGCCGATGCCGCGAAAGTGCCGCCTGTGATAGCGCCATTGTTCTGATTCAGGTCGATGCCCTGGTACTGTAGATAGGCCGCACCCAGTTGCAAGCCACCGTTGCGGTACCCCGCGCCGACGCTGTACGCCCGGTTGTCGGCAAAGCCCGCGTTGTTCGAGAAGCCGTACAGGCCGCTCATGGAAAAGCCGTCGTAGTTCGCGCTCTTGAACTTGACCGAGTTGTTGACGCTGATCGAGGAGTTGGCGTTATCGTTGTCGCCGCGATGCGCGAAATACGTGCCGCCCCAACTGCCGGCCGCGGTCAACGGCGCGAGATAGTCGACCACGGAGTCGTACTGGCGTCCGAAAGAGACCGTGCCGTAGGCGTTCGACAATCCGACATATGCCTGACGGTTGAACAGCGTGTTGGGCACCGTCTGGGTGCCGTTTGCGATGTTGAATCCGCTTTCCAGATTGAAGACCGCCGCCAGTCCGCCGCCGAGATCCTCGACACCGCGCAGCCCCCAGCGGCTCGCCTGAACGTTGCCGCCGGTCATGCCGACCATGGCCTTGCCATTCGTGACACGCCCGTCGGACGTCACCGTGGAATCCCTGCTGACTTCATTGCTCACATACGTCAAACCGGCGTCAACAATGCCGTATAGCGTGACGCTGCTCTGGGCGTGCGCCGCGCACGCAAAAGTGGCGGACACGGCGGCGGCGGTGATGATTTTTTTCATTTGAATACCTTGGCATTTAATCTTAAAACTCGGCTGCGGACTTGAGAATAAAATCTGCCGCAACCACAATGCACCCGCCCGGAACTGCATATAATTCCGAATCGAAAAGACCCTGTGTGCAACTGGAATCTTAAAACGTGGGCCGCAGTCGTAAGGCGCTAAATAACGAAAAAGTATTTTTGATTTTATTTGAGACAACGTTTCGAATTAAATGAAAATCCCGCGTCTAGGGATATTCATCAAATTCCGAACCGATGGAGTCTCTCCGATATCGCGACCAGATCGTTGCGGCACGCCAACAGCAAAAAACACCGTCTATTTTTGAGAAAGAAATGCCGATACCGTGGATGACCAATTAAATTGTCATTTTACAAATCTGCAAACTACCATTCGAGGCCCGCCATTCACCTTTATTAACCGTTACCACCCTGAATCTTCCGGAAAATACTATCGTCTTTATCGTTGGTGATATCATGAATCAGCTTCAGGCTATGCGAGTATTTATCAACATCGCCGAAACGATGTCATTCGGGCAGGCCGCGGCTCATCTTGGCATCTCGAATGCCATGGCCACGCGCTACCTCGATCAACTCGAAACCCACCTCAATACACGGCTCGTGAACCGCAATACGCGCGGCCTCTCCTTGACCGAAGAGGGCGAGATCTATCTGAAGGGGTGCCGCAACGTACTCGACGAAATTGAGCAGATAGAAACGGTGGTGCTCCGCGCCACGACCGAGCCGTCCGGCACGCTGCGGGTCGCGGCCGGAGCGTCCTTCTCGCTATCCAGTCTGACGCCGTTGCTGCAGGAATATCTGCGGGAGTATCCGAACGTCAGACTCTCCCTGACACTCCTGCACCAGCACGTCGATTTCGTGAAAGAAGGTTTCGATGTCGGCATCGTATTGCCGAAACAGATCAGCGGCACCACGTTGGTCAAACGCTCCTTGCTGAGCGTCCGTCCCATTGCCGTCGCATCGCCCGGTTATCTCGCCGGCAAAGGCATTCCGTCGCGGCCGGCGGATCTGGCCGCCCACACGCTTCTTGCTCTCAGCTCGGCTTCGCACGACGGTGACTGGGTCTTCGTTTCACCCGATCAGCGCGAAAGGCGCGTCACGCTCTCCGCCGCGCTGGTAGTGAACAATGCCTCCATGCTGCGGCAGGCCACACTGGCGGGCATGGGAATCGCGGTGCTGCCCGAGAATCATGTACTGGCCGATCTGGGCAACGGCGCGCTCGTACAGATCATGCCGGACTTCCACATCACGAATGCCGACAAGGAGTTGGCACTCGTGTACGCGAATCGTCGGCACATCTCCGCGAAGACCCGTTCGTTCGTCGACTTTTCGATCGAGTGGTTTCGCACCAATGCCGATCGTTTGACTTCCATGGCTTCAGTCGGCAAGTATCCCGCACAGAGTCCGCGCGACTCGCGGGCGCCAGGCAAGCAGCCTTCGTGAGTGGCCTGGCAAGCTCGCTCCGGCGGCAGGGTTTTCCCCGCGCCGCTGTACCCAAAATGAGGACAGCCACGCGCGCACCCTCCTTCATACTTCGCTATCGATTCGCACCGCCTCGAAGAGCTAACCAGCCCCGGCGGTCGATTTCCGGCATCGAAGCTCCAGGAGACACGCATGAGCCGCCCCTTCAAACCCTATCCGTTTTCGCCGCGTCACTATGAAGGCGTGGCGCCGCCGCTCGTCGACGGGCGCGATCCGGTCAGGCGGTCCGTGGCGATTGTCGGCGGCGGGCCGGTCGGCATGACGCTGGCGCTCGCGCTGGCTCGCCAGGGCGTGCGCTCGGTGCTGATCGAAGCCGACGACAGCGTCTGCACCGGCAGCCGCGCGATCTGTATCTCGCGGCGCAGTCTGGAAATCTTCAAGCGACTCGGCGTCGTGCAAGGCTTCCTGCAAAAAGGCTTGCCGTGGACCGGCGGTCGCAGCTTCTATCGCGACACCGAAGTGTTCCGCTTCGCCATGCATCAGGACGACGAGCAATCGCTGCCGCCGATGATCAACATCGCGCAATATCAGATCGAGCAGTTGCTGCTCGACGAGATAGAACGGCATGCGGATCTGATCGAGATCCGCTGGCAGACGCGCGTGACCGGCATCGAGCACCACGCGGCCGAAGGCGGCCGCGAGAATCCGGAAGGCACGGCCGGCGCGACGCTCGCCCTGCGCACCGGCGACACCGCATGGCAGATGGACGCCGACTGGGTGGTGGCCTGCGACGGCGGCCGGAGCACGATTCGCGAGGCGCTCGGCCTCAAGCTCACCGGCACGACGTACGAAGGCCGTTACGTGATCGTGGATATCGAACTGGCCAGCGCGCGCGCCACCGAACGCCTCGCCTATTTCGATCCGCCGTCCAATCCCGGCTCGACGGTGCTGGTACACAAGCAGCCCGACAACGTCTGGCGCATCGACTACCAGCTTCGCGACGACGAAGACCCGGAAGCCGCCGTGCAACCCGAGAACGTCATGCCGCGCGTGCAGAGCGTGCTCGATTCGATGGGCGAAACCGGCGCGTGGTCGCCGATCTGGATCACCGTCTATAAGGCTAACGCCTTGACGCTCGAACGCTACCGGCATGGCGCGGTGCTGTTCGCGGGCGACGCCGCGCATCTCGTGCCGATTTTCGGCGTGCGCGGCGCCAATTCCGGCATCGACGACGCGGACAACCTCGGCTGGAAACTGGCCTGCGTGGTGAACGGCGTGGCATCGCCGCGTCTGCTGGACAGCTACAGCGACGAGCGCGTGTTCGCCGCGCGCGAGAACCTGAGCTACGGCATGAAGAGCACGGAGTTCATGGCGCCGCCCTCGTTTGCTTTCGACCTGATGCGCCAGGCCGTGCTCGGTCTCGCCGAGCATCATGCGGCGGTGCGTCCGTTGATCAACCCGCGGCAGACGCACGCGATTGCCTACGCGCAGTCGCCGCTGAACGAAACCGCGGGTGACGCAAGCGACGCTTTCGCGCAAGGGCCGGCGCCCGGTACTGTGCTTCCGGAATGCAGACTCAAACGCAGGGACCAAGGCGTCTTTGTCGATATCCATCTGACGGATCTGCTCGGAGCTTGCTTCACCGCGCTGCGCTTCGGTGCGAACGCGAACGACGACTCCGCGCAAGACACAGCGTGGCAGCAGTTGCAAGACACGCTGGCCGAACAACGTATCCCCTTCAAAACCGTCAAGCTGGTCAGGGACGACACGCAAAACGTCCCGAGCTCAAACGTGATCGATCACACCGGCCGTTTGCACGACATGCTCGACGCCACGCCCGGCACGGTCTATCTGGTTCGGCCCGATGGCCATGTACTCGCCCGCTGGCGCGACGGCAGCGCAGCGGCCACGCAGCGCGCCATCGGCGCGGCGCTGACGATCTAATACATCTAATATAAAGGAGACAAACATCATGACCGATAGCGATCTCGACCTCGTCTATACGACGCTCTGCAAGACCCTCACGAACGAAGGCGAAGCGCAGGCGCCGCTATATCTGGCCCGCCTCGCGATGCTGTGCCTGACCGAACTCGACAACCCGCAGCTCGCGTTGTCGCTGATCGAAGCGGCACGGCTGCCGGTTTCGACTGCGGTGACGGCATAAAGCGTAAAAAAGCCGCCGCGCCTGACATGGCGCGGCGGCTTTTCCTTGACGGCAGTGTTACTGCTTCGGATACAAACCCAGCGTGCTCGCATGCAGGCGCGCGAGACCGAGCAACGCATCCGTATACGGCGTAGCGACGCCTGTCAGCTGTCCCAGTTCGCGCACCGCGGCCACCAGCGCGTCGAGCTCGACCGCTTTACCCGCCTGCACGTCCTGCAGCATCGAGGTTTTCATCGCGCCGAGTTTCAGCGTGACCTCGTGGCGATCCGCCGGCTCCTGATCGATCGGAATGCCGAAGCGCGCGCCGATTTCCTTGGCCTCCAGCATGATGCTCGTGACGAAGTTGCGCGCCAGCTCGTCGCTGAGAATCCGGTCGGTGGTGGCGCCGGTGATCGCGCTGATCGGATTCATCGTCATATTGCCCCACAGCTTGTACCAGACGTCGCGCTGAATCTGCGCGGACGCCGACGCATTGAAGCCAGCCGCCGCGAGCGTGGCCGTGAGCGCCGCGACACGCTCGCTCGCCTGTCCCGACGCCTCGCCGATAATCAGCCCGTTACCCTGATGATGCCGGATGACGCCCGGCGCTTCGACAAGGCAACTGGCGTGCACCACGCAGCCCACCGTTTGCGCAGACGGAATCGCGGCGGCAATCGCGCCGTCCGGATCGATCGACTTCAGGCGCTTGCCGGCGAAGTCCGCGCCGAGTCCGTCGCAGAACCACCAGGGTACGCCGTTCATCGCCGTCAAGACGATGGTTTGCGCGCCAAGCAGCGGCGCGATCCGCGCAGCCACCGATGCCATCGCCGGACCCTTGACGGCGACCACGACGAGATCCTGCACGCCGAGGTCCGCGGGCTTCTCGCTCGCGTTCACTTTCACGGCATGCGTCGCGCCGCCTTCGATCAAACGCAAGCCGTGCTCGCGCAGCGCGTTCAGCGTCTCGCCGCGCGCCACCACGCTCACGTCGTGGCCGGCCTGGGCGAGCTTTGCGCCCATCCAGCCGCCGATCGCGCCCGCGCCGTAGATTGCTACTTTCATCGTTTCAATCCTTATAACTGGCGTCGATGCGGTCCACTCGCCGCACCAACGCGTCGAACACGTCCTGCCCCGCGCCGTGACGCGGATCGAACTGCAGCGCGTCGCGCGAGCAGCGAATCGCGACATCTTCCGGCACCGGCCGCGCGCGGCCCATCGCAAACGTCGCCATCTGGATTTCGCAGGCGCGGTTGAGCGTCCACAGAACCGCGAAAGTTTGCGGCAAGGTGTGGCCCCACGCAAGCAGCCCATGGTTGCGCAAGATCACCGCCTGCCGGTTGCCGATGTGCTCCAGCAGACGCGGACCTTCTTCCGCGTGCACGGTGATGCCCTCGAAGTCGTGATACGCAATGCGGTCGTGCAATTGCGCGCTGTAGAAGTTGGTCTGCTGCAGACCGTCTTCCAGACAGGCCACGGCGACGCCCGCGGTGGTGTGCGTATGCATCACGCAGTGGGCGTCGGGCAAGCCTTCGTGAATCGCCGCATGCACGACGAAGCCGGCCGGATTCACCGGATACGGCGAGTGATCGAGCACGCGACCCTGTGCATCGATCTTCACGAGATTGCTCGCGGTCACTTCGCTATAGTGCAGCCCGAACGGATTGATCAGGAACTGCCGCTCGCCGCCGCTCACGCTGGCGGGAATGCGCAGCGTGATGTGGTTGTAGATCATCTCGGTCCAGCCGAGCATGTCGAAGATCCGGTAGCACGCGGCAAGCTGCACACGCGCATGCCATTCGTCCGGATGCATCGCGTGAGCCTTCGGCGCCGTCGGCGCTGGTATATCGAGGGTGGTCATATGGGTCTCCCTTGTCGACCGCTGTTATCGTTCTGTTGCTCGAAAAGCCGTGCTTACGCGCCCGACACCACGGCCGCGATCGACGCCGCCACATATTCCGCGTTGCGTTCGTTCAGACCGGCCACGCACATGCGCCCAGAGCGCAGCACATACACCGCGTATTCGCTGCGCAAACGCTCCACCTGGCTTTCGCTCAAGCCCGTATAGGTGAACATGCCGCGCTGCGCGACGTAGCGCGCGCGCATCACTTCATCCACACGGCCCGCGAGTCCGGCGTGTATCGTGCCGCGCATGGCGAGAATCCGTTCGCGCATGGTGGCGAGTTCCGCTTCCCACGAAGCGCGCAACGAGGCATCCGCGAGCACGTTGGCGACGAGCCGCGCGCCGTGCGTCGGCGGATTGCTGTAGTTCGCGCGCACCGTCGACATCAATTGGCCCAGCACGCGGCCGGCCTCTTCCGCGCTCTTGCAGACCACGCTCAGCGCACCGACCCGCTCGCCATACAGCGAGAAATTCTTCGAGAACGAATTGGCGGCGATCAACGGTATGCCCGCGTCGGCCAGCAGACGCACGCAAGCGGCGTCTTCTTCGAGACCGGCGCCGAAACCCTGATAAGCCATATCGACAAATGCGATCAGCTTGCGGCGCTGCAAGACCGGCACCAGCTCGGCCCATTGCGCCGGGCTCAGATCGACGCCGGTCGGGTTGTGGCAGCACGCGTGCAGCAGCACGACGCTCTGTTCGGGTAAGCGGCCGATCGTTTCGATCATGTCGGCGAAACGCAAGCCGCCAGTGTGTTCGTCGTAATACGGATAGGTGTTGACCGTCAGCCCCGCGCCTTCGAACACGACGCGATGGTTTTCCCAGCTGGGGTCGCTGATCCAGATCTGCGAGCCGGGGAAATAACGTTTCAGGAAATCGGCGCCCACCTTGAGTGCGCCCGAGCCGCCGATGGTTTGCAGCGTCGCGATCCGCCCCGCCTTGCGCGCCTCGCTATCCGCGCCGAATACAAGTGCTTGAGCCGTATCGCGATAGAGCGGCAGGCCGGCCATGGGCAGATAGGAGCGTGGGCCGATCGAATCGAGCAGCGCGGTTTCGGCGCGGCGCACGGCATCCATGACGGGCAGCTTGCCGGCGTCGTCAAAATAGATGCCGATGCTCAGATTGACTTTGCTGGTGCGCGGGTCGAGTTGGAAGTCTTCGTTCAGGCTCAGAATCGGGTCGCCTGGATACGCGGGAATGTGGTCGAACATGGCAATTCCTTGAATGTGGCCGCAGCGCGGTCTCGGTGTGGCGCCTGGTATGGCGGGCGCGTGGCAAAACGCCAGCCCACGTGAACCGGCCTGACTCAGACTGGCGAGACGGGAGTCTAAGCGGGTTTGGCCGGGCGCGTCGATTAAGACAAGTCTCCGCGCATGCTGCACGCTGCACAATCAATGGATTTTTCACGATTCGTTAGTTTTTCTTTAGAATTGCCCAATGCCACTCACACGCGTCACCATCCGCCAGTTCGAAGCGTTTCTCGCCATCGTCGATCTGCATAGCATCGGCGCCGCGGCGGACCGGCTCGGCCTGACTTCGTCGGCGGTCAGCCAGTTGCTCGCCGACCTCGAAACGGAACTCGGCTTCCGCCTCTTCGACCGCACCACGCGGCGCGTGAATCTGTCGAGCGCGGGGCAGGATTTTCTGGCGTCGGCGGAATCGGTGCTGCGGCACGTGCGCGCCGCCGCGCAATCCGCCGACGATATCCGCAACCGCGCCGCCGGCATCGTGCGGATCGGCGCGCCGCTGGTGCTGGCGGCGACGGCGCTGCCCGCGGCCATCGCCGAATATGCGCGCGACAAGCCGAAGGTGGTCGTGCGCATTTGCGATACCGTGGTCGAGCAGCTGGTGGAGCGCGTGGAAAGCGGCGACGTGGATCTCGCGATCGGACCCGACCGGCAAAGCGGCACGCGCGTGCGTTGCGATCCGGCATTCGCGAGTCCGTGGGTCATGTGGTGCGCGCCGACCCATCCGTTGAACGCGCGCCGCCGTGTGCAGTGGCCGCATTTGCGCGGCGTGCCGATCGTCGCCACCGGCCGCGACCACGAACGCGCGGTCGGGCAAATGCTGGCCAATCTGCCGGCGGAAGCCCGCATCATTCCCGTGGACGTGGTGGACAACGTCACCACGGCGTTCGGCCTCGCCTCACAAGGGCTGGCCATCACGCTCGCGCCGGCCTACGTCGCGCCGTTGGCGCGCACCTTCGGGCTGGTGATGAAGCGTATCGTCGATCCCGAAACGATCCGCGAGGTGTGCGTGTATCGCTCCACGGAACGCGCGCTGTCGCCGCCCGCCGACGGTTTTGCGGACTTCATCATGCCGTGGTTAAAGCGCTGGGATCGCGAGACGCAGGCGGAGGCACGCGGCAAGCGTGCGTAATTGGTAGCTGCGTGGTAGCTGCGCTGCGGGGTGGTTGCGCTCAAGAGACAGTGTCGGCCGCACCGGCTTAACCTAAAACGCGCAAGCCGGCCGCGCTCCGTTTCCGGATCAAGCCAGTTCGGGCGTCATGCACAACGCGAACAACTGTCTCTGGCTCGAGATGCCGAGCCGCGCGTAAGCGCGTCTCTGATAGGTAATCACACTCGCCGGCTTGACGCCCATCCGCACCGCGATTTCAGCGGCGCCGGCGCCTTCGAGCGTGCCGCGCAGCACGTCGAGTTCGCGCGACGTGAGCGCCGGGCAAGCGCGCCTGACCCGCGCCAGCATCGCCGCCGCCGAGCCCTGCTGATGTTGTCCATTTAACGCGTAATGGCCCTTCGCCGCATGTGCGAACAAGGGCGCGAGACTTTCCACGCGTTCCAGTTCGCCCGGCTGAAACACGCCATAGGCGCGGTCGCGATACAGATTGATCGACAGCCAGACGCTTTCCATGGGCTGCACGAGCAGCGACAGCCGGTCGGACACGTTCGGCTGCGCATAACAGGCCGCGCGGTAAGCTTCGTTTTCGATCTCTTCGCTTTGCTGCTGATGCAGCACCAGCGCGTCGCGCGCCGGTTTGTCGTGCGGCCGCCCGATGATCTCGCGATTGCCGTCGAGCGCATAGAAATGCGTGGCGTAGCGATCGGCGACGTCGCGCAGAAAGCGGCCACCGCGATGATCGGCGGCGGAAACCGTGCGCGGCCTCGCGTCGAATTCATAGGCGAAGATGGTGCACTGCGAAACCGGCAGCGTATCGCCGACGGTTTTCAAAATGCTGGCTGCGAGCGCGTCGGCATCCCCATGCGAAATCGACATGACCAGCTCGGTTGCGCGCGCAGTGCTGATCTGTTCGTTGCCATGCGGTGGAGAAATGCGCCATGAACGCATGATGGAAGTCCGGTCGCCGTGCGGTAGTTCGGTTCGGCAAGCGTAGCACAGCGGCACATGCGGCACGTTCCTCACTAACGGCGCAGCGCCGCGCCGTTACTTCCCCGTAAACGATCCGCGCTGGAACGTCACCATTCTCGGCAACTCGATCGTAAAGACCGTGCCCACGGCTTCGTCGGAGTTCACGCTGACGTTGCCGCCGTGCATGCGCGCGATTTCCTGCACGATATGCAGGCCCAAGCCCAACCCTTCGCGCGAGCGCGCACCGCTGTTGTTCGGGCCGAACGCCTTGAACAGATGCGGAAACACCTCGGCCGGAATCGTACCGCGATTGGCGACTTTCAGACGCACGCACTCGACCGCCTCGCCATCCACCTCGACGCCGATATCGCCACCCGGCGCGCCATGATGCAGCGCATTGCTCACCAGATTCGACACGGCTTGCCAGACGAGATCGGTGTCCCACGCGCCCGACGTATTGCCGCGGCTCGCGAACACGATCTGCTTGCCGTTCTCGCGCGACGCGAATTCGTCGATCACCGAGCGGCACAGCGTCGCCAGTTCGATCGAGCGCGGCTGCAGCGGCAGGCGCCCGCCTTGCAAACGCGCGAGATTGAGCAGCTGGTCGACCATGCGCGCCATCCGCAGCGAACTGTTCTTCACACGCGCGGCCACCGTCGCCGACTGTTCGTCGGCCGCCGTGCGCATCAGATACTCTGCCGACGCCAGCACCGCGCCGAGCGGCGTGCGCAGATCGTGACTGAGCACGGCCATCAGCATTTCGTTGGCTTCGAGCATTTGCCGCGTAGTGACGAGTTGCGCCGCGAGTTGACGCTTCTGCTGTTCGAGCTGCACGAACACGTCGACCTTGGATTGCAGAATCCGCGGATCGAATGGCTTGTAGAGAAAGTCGACCGCGCCCGCCTCATAGCCG
The DNA here is from genome assembly GCF_003386115.1 of Paraburkholderia sp. BL27I4N3. NCBI lineage: Bacteria > Pseudomonadati > Pseudomonadota > Betaproteobacteria > Burkholderiales > Burkholderiaceae > Paraburkholderia > Paraburkholderia sp. BL27I4N3. Next base: position 5,542,785 of record NZ_QREJ01000001.1, read on the forward strand.
CGGAACGTGCGCGACGCGTCCTGCGCGGTTGCCGTCAGAAAGATGATCGGCACGTGCGAGGTGCGCGGGCTGCCACGCATCAGCGCAGCCAGTTCGAAGCCGTTCATGCCGGGCATGTTGACGTCGAGAATCGCCAGCGCGACTTCGTGCTTGAGCAGCAGGTCGAGCGCCGCCGTGCCCGAGTCGGCCACCAGCACGGCGAGATCCGGCCGGGCCAGCAAAGCTTCGAGCGCCGTGATGTTGTGAACGATGTCGTCGACGATCAGAATGTTCACGGGTGAGTTCGTCATGGCATCGCGTCAGAAAGAGGCCGGCAATGCAGCAAGCCGCCGGGCCATGGTTTCGGGAGTGTAGATAAAATCCGCCGCGCCGCGTTCAATCGCGGCGCGCGGCATTTCGGGGGAAACAGCGGTGTCGGGCGCCTGCACCCAGCTCGTGCCGCCCAGCGCGCGCACGCGCTCCAGGCCTTGCGCGCCGTCGTCGTTGGCGCCGGACAGCAGGAGCGCGAGCAGGCGTTCGCCATATACGGCGGCCGCCGATTCGAACAGCACGTCGATCGAGGGACGCGAAAAGCGCACGGCGGCGTCGGTCGATAACGCGACGGTGCGGTCCACCTCCACCAGCATGTGATAGCCCGGCGGCGCGATGTGCACGCGCCCCGGCATGATGCGCTCGCCCGCATCGGGCTCGAGCACCGGCAACGCGCAGCGATGCGCGAACGCATCCACCAGATAACTGCGCGGATCGGGCGGCAGGTGCGTGACGATCATCACGGCCGGCGCAAAGCCCGCGGGCAGCGCGCTGAGCAGCACATTCAGCACTTCGATGCCGCCCGCCGAGCCGCCGATCACGACGAGCTCATAGCCGCGCGCCGCTTCGGCATCGACATCTGGCTGGACAGTTGAGCGTGGCATGGTGAGCGTGCTAGCGCTTCTGGTAAATGCGTTCGCTCGGACGGAATTCGTCGAACGCTTCGTAGTGGCTGGAAAACCGCAAACTTTCCTTGCTGCCCAAACCGAGAAATCCGCGCCGCACCAGCGCGTTTTCGAACAGACCGAGCGCGCGATCCTGCAAGCCGCGGTCGAAATAGATCAGCACGTTGCGGCACGACACCAGGTGCGCTTCGAGAAAGACTTCGTCGGTGGACAGGCTGTGGTCGGCGAACACCACGCGCTCTTTCAGTGAGCCCGCAAAGCGCGCGCCGCCATACGCCGCATGATAGTAGTCGGACAGCGAACGCTTGCCGCCGGCCGCCAGATAGTTTTGCGTGAAGCCCTGAATCCGGTCCAGCGCGTAGATGCCGGACTCGGCGCGCGCGAGCGCGTCCGGGTTGATGTCGGTCGCGTAGAACAAGGTGCGTTCGGTCAGCCCTTCCTCGTCGAAGAGAATTTTCAGCGACCAGAGTTCCTCGCCCGTGCTGCACCCCGCCACCCACACCTTGATCGACGGATAGGTGCGCAGACGCGGCAGCACGTGTTCGCGCAGCGCGAGAAAATACGCCGGGTCGCGAAACATCTCGCTGACCTGCACCGTGAGGTACTGGAACAGCCGCGAGAACTCGTCGCCGTTGCGCATGATGCGGTCCTGCAGCTGCGACAGCGTCTTCAGTCCGAATTCCTCGAGCGCCTGCGACAGCCGGCGGCGCAGCGACGACATCGCGTAGTGGCGGAAGTCGTGCTGATACTTGAGGTAGACCGCCTCCAGCAGCAGCTTCAACTCGATGTCGAAGTCGCTCATGCGTTGCGGTGCGTCGAATTCGGACTGACTCATCGTGTTCTCGTGTTCCTTTTACCGTTGGCGCAACCAGACCCGGCACAACGCGACCAGCTTGTCCACGTCGATCGGCTTCGAGACATAGTCGTCCGCGCCGGCTTCGAGGCAGCGCGTGCGGTCGTTCGCCATGGCCTTCGCCGTCAGCGCGATGATCGGCAGATGCGCAAAGCGCGGATTGCGGCGAATCTCGCCCATCGCGGTCAGCCCGTCCATCTCCGGCATCATGATGTCCATCAGGATCAGATGCACTTCAGGGCCGTTTTCCAGCGCTTCGAGCGCTTCACGGCCGTTGCGCGCTATCTGCAGTTTCGCACCGAGCGGCTCCAGCACGTGCGAGAGCGCGAAAATATTGCGGACGTCGTCTTCGGCCAGCAGGATCGTGCGGCCCTCGAAGGCATTGTCGCGCTGACGCACGGTGCGCAGCATGCGCTGCTGCTCCGGCGCGAGCGACGACTCCACGCTGTGCAGGAACAGCGTCACTTCGTCGAGCAGGCGCTCGGGCGACTTCGCGCCCTTGATGATGATCGATTTCGAATAGCGGCGCAGACGATGCTCTTCCTCGTCGGACAGCATGCGGCCTGTGTAGACGATCACCGGCAGCGCGGCATGCGCGGTGTTCGCGGCGAGCCGTTCGAGCAGATCGTAGCCGGTGCCGTCGGGCAGCGCGAGATCGGTCACCACGCAGTCGAAGCTGAACTTCGCCAGATATTCCAATGCCTCGGCCAAGGTTGCGACAGCAACGATCTCGGTGTTTTCGCTTTGCAGCAATGCGCGGATGCTTTCGCGCATCGGCGTGTCGTCCTCGATCACGAGCACGCGTTTGAGGCGCTGTTGCAGACGCGCTTCGAGGCGGCGGATCGCGGCTTCCATCGTGCTGCGCGCGGTCGGCTTGAGCGTGTAGCCGATCGCGCCGAGGTGCAGCGCCTTGTCGGCGTGATCGGTAGCCGAGACGATATGGATCGGAATGTGACGCGTGAGCGGATCGTTCTTCAGCCACTCCAGCACGGTCAGGCCGGAACGGTCCGGCAAGCCGACGTCGAGCAGCACAGCGGCCGGGCGCATGTCGCGCACGAGGGCGAGACCGCTGGCCGCACTGCTCGCATGCACGAAGTCGAAGTCGAGTTCGTGAGTCAGATCGCGCAGGATTTCGGCGAAGGCGAGATCGTCTTCCACGGCGACGATCAGACGGCCGGCACGCGTGCGGTTGTCGCGGTCGTCGGCGATCGGGTTGTGTGTGGGGTTGTGTGTGGGGTTGTGTGTGGGGTTGTGTGTGGTTTCGGACGAGTTGCCGCTGGTTAAGCCGTTGGTTGATGTGTTGGTTGAGCCGTTAATCAGGCCGTTGGCCGGCGTGATCACGCCGGGCTGGCTGCCGCCCGCAGATGGGCGCACCAGCAGCGACTCGGCCACAGCCGGCGCACCGGCCGCTGTCTGTGCCGATGTATGTGCCGCTGCAAACGCCGGCGCCGTTGCGTGGTGCGCGTCCTGGCTCGCGTTCAGCACCGCCTCCGCATCGAGCGGCAACCACAGCGTGAACACACTGCCCTTGCCGACTTCGCTGGCAACGGTGATCCGGCCGCCCAGCAAGCGCGAAAACTCGCGCGAAATCGACAGACCGAGACCGCTGCCGCCGTATTGACGGCTGGTGGAACCGTCGGCCTGCTGGAACGCCTCGAAAATCATGTCCAGCTTGTCGGCGGCGATGCCGATGCCGGAGTCGCGCACGTCGATGCGCAGCATGCCGCCTTCGGCCGGCGCGACGGACAGCGCCACCTCGCCGCGTTCGGTGAATTTCACCGCGTTCGAAAGCAGGTTGCGCAGAATCTGCGTGACGCGCTGGCCGTCGGTGATGAAGGTATCCGGCGTGCCCGGCAAGCGCTCGAACGCCAGGCTCAAATGCCTGGCGCCTGCCAATGGCTTGAACGTTTCCTCGAGCGCCTGCAGGGTCGCGTCGATCGATACGGTTTCGAGTTCGACCGTCACCTGCCCGGCTTCGACCTTCGACAGATCGAGAATGTCGTTGATCAGCACCAGCAGGTCGCTGTTCGACGCGTGGATCGTGTCCGCGTAGCGCACCTGCTCTTCCGTCAGATTGCCGGTGCGGTTCTGCTGCAACAGCTTGGCGAGAATCAGCGAACTGTTCAGCGGCGTGCGCAGTTCGTGCGACATGTTGGCGAGGAACTCCGACTTGTAGCGGCTCGACTGTTCGAGGCGCGCCGCATTGGCCGCGAGATCGTCCTGCGCGCGCAAAAGATCGGACTTCTGCCGCTCGAGACGCTGCGCGTATTCTTCGAGCTGCACATTGGTCTGTTCGAGTTCCGCTTGCTGCGCTTCCAGACGCGCCTGCGATTCCATCAGCGCGCGGCCGCGCTCTTCGAGTCCTTCATTGGAGACGCGCAATTCTTCCTGCTGCACCTGCAGTTCTTCGTTCAACTGCTGCGTTTCGGCCAACGCGTCCTGCAGACGCTCGCGATACAACGCGGCTTCGACGAAATCGCCCATGCTCTTCGCGATCAGCTCCATGAACTCCTGATCGCGCACGCCCAGCTCGCGAATGAAGCCCAGTTCGACCACGCCGTTGACCTGGCCGTCGTTTTCGATCGGCATGATGAACAGGTTCTTCGGCGCGCTCTTGCCGGTCGCGGACATCACCTGCACGTAATCCGCCGGCACGTCGCGCAAGACCAGCGTGCGGCGCGCCAAAGCCGCCTGACCTATCAGCGTCTCGCCTTCGGCGAAATTGCGCGCGGCGGCCTGCTCGTTGTCGCGGCTAAAACCGTAGGTCGCGATCCGCCGCAGCGTGCCGTGTTGTTTATCGCGTACATAGAGCGCGGCCACGACAGCGTCCAGATATTGCGCGAGAAAGTCGAGCATCGCGCGGCCGACCAGCGGCGAGGTAGTCTGCCCGACCACCTTTTCAGCGAGGAGGCGCTGCCCGGAGCGCAGCCACACCTGCGCCTGCAGAATGTCGGTCTGTTCGGCCTGCTGGCGCAGCACGCCGTCATAGGTGGTCGACAGGCTCATCAATTCGCGGCGGCCCATCCATGCGAGCAGGCCGCTCACGCCCAGGCTGAAGAGCAGGAACACGCTCACCAGCGTGGTCGTGACGCGGCGCGTGGCGTCGCTGCGCTCCTGACGCAGGCGCAACTCGACGTCGAGAAAATCGCCGAATTCACGGCGCGTTTCGTCGAATTCGATTTTGCCGCGCCCGCTAGCCACAGCGCCCTCGACGTTCTGATTGCGACGGCGCGCGTCGATCATCTCTTCGGCAAAACGGCTCCAGCGTTGCTGGATCGCCTCGATCTGCTTGAGCTTTTCGACTTGCGGCGGGTTGTCGGCAACCATCGCCTGCAAGGCCTCGATCTGCGTCTTGAAGCGCGGGCCGCCGGTTTCGTAAGGCGTAAGGAAAGTTTCGTCGCCCGTGATCAGGAAGCCTCGCATGGACGATTCGCGATCGACCGCGAGACGCAGCATTTCATTGGCCCGGCCGATCACGCGCTCGGAATGCTCGGCCCAGTTCATGGTCGAGACCAGATAAGCAATCAGTCCGACGAAGACGGCTATCGTGACCAGGCCGACACCCAGAGGCAAGGCGATATTGCGGCGAATAATGCTGCGAAAACGATTCTGGTCGACGGCCTGGGATGCGGTCATTTTTTCTGTCTTCGGCGGGGCGAATCGAGTCGATTCGGAATATTTTTCGGGTATTTCGCGTGATTCCTTCTCTCGCGAAGCGACGCGCGTAATCATACAGGATGGGCTTGTTTTTGAGAGGTGCGCGCGGGGGGTTTAGGCTTGCTGGACGGGGCGGTACGAAACTCACGCAACTTTGCGCGACCCGCGTGGGTCAATCGTGCGAGGAAAGCAAATCCGCTCTTCGATCATCCGATCGCCGTCCACTTTCTTCCGGTAGCCGATGCCTTCTCACGCCTTCACCGATTTCTCCCGCGCGCCCTGGCGTATCGCCCTCGCCGCGGCCTTCGTGTGGCATGCCTCGTTGGGCGGCGCGGCGCAGCTTGCCGAGCCGCCCGCGGCGCGCGGCGGCATTGTCGCCGCCACGGTGCACGTCGAGGCGCCCACGCAGGCTTCGCCGGTCGTGCCCGTGCCGCCGTCCGAGCAATACGCGGCGCTCTATCGCGACGTGCAGCTCGCGCATCTCTATCCCGACAGCAAAACCTTTGCGGACATGGTGCCGCTTTCAGCGCCCGCGCGGATCGTGGCGGCGTACAACGCCGCGAAGCAACAGCCCAATTTCAATCTCGCCGACTTCGTGAAGCGGAACTTCACGCTGCCCACGCGCACTGCCAAGGCCTACGTGTCCGATCCGAATCAGGATGTGGTGGGCCATATCGACACGCTCTGGAACGTGCTGCGCCGCGAGCCGGATGCGACCGCGAGCCCATGGTCCTCGCTGCTGCCGCTGCCGTACGCGTATATCGTGCCGGGCGACCGCTTCGACGAGATCTACTACTGGGACTCGTACTTCATCATGCTCGGCCTCGAACAGAGCGGACAGCATGCGCTGGTTGTCGACGAACTGAAAAACTTCGCAACCCTGATCGACCGGTACGGCCATATTCCAAACGGCAACCGCACCTATTACCTGAGCCGTTCGCAACCGCCGTTCTTCGCGCAGATGGTGCAGCTCGTCGCCGAAAAAGATGGCGACGCGATCTACGCGCAGTATCTGCCCGAGTTGCAGCGCGAGTACGCCTACTGGATGGACGGCGCCGACGGCCTGCCCGCCGGCCACGCCAACCGGCACGTGGTGCGACTGCCGGACGGCACGCTGCTCAACCGCTATTGGGACGAACGCGCCACCCCGCGCGACGAGTCGTATCGCGAAGACGTCCTCACCGCGCAGCAGACGCCGCAACGCGATTCCGCGGATCTGTGGCGCAATCTGCGAGCGGGCGGTGAAACCGGCTGGGATTTCAGTTCGCGCTGGTTTGCGGACGGCAAGACGCTAGCCACCGTGGACGTGACCTCGCTCGTGCCCGTCGATCTGAATTGCCTGCTGGCCGATCTGGAACGCACGCTCGCCAGGGCTTATCGTCTGCGCGGCGACGTCACGCATGCGGAGAATATGGAACAGCGCGCCGCCGCGCGCGCCGAAGCGATTCGCCGCGTGCTGTGGGATCCGCAATTGCAGGCATTCGGCGACTACGACTTCGTGCATCACACGCTCACGCACCGGCTCACGGCCGCGACGGTCTATCCGCTGTATATGGGGATAGCGACCCGTCAGCAGGCGAAGACTGTCGCCGCGACATTGCAGCGCGAATTGCTGCGCCCGGGCGGGCTCGCCACCACGCAAACCGCGACGGGCCAGCAGTGGGACGCGCCGAATGGCTGGGCGCCGTTGCAGTATCTGGCGGTGATCGGCCTGCGGCGCTATAGCGAAATGGCGCTCGCGCAAACCATCGCGACTCGCTGGATCAGGACCAATGTGTCGTACTACCAGCATACGGGCAAACTCGTCGAAAAATACGACATCGACGCAGCCACGCCAGGCGTCTCGGCCGGCGGTGGCGAGTATCCGCTGCAGGATGGCTTCGGCTGGACCAACGGCGTGCTGCGCGCGTTGCTCGTGCTCTATCCGCGGACGGTGCAGGCGTCGCGTCCTAACGATATCCCCGAAGGTCCCGCGGGCGTGTCGGCGGCCGCGGCTTCCGCTGCCGCCGCGCCGAAGAATACGCATCGGCTGCATGGCGCGCGGGTGAATCCTTAGTGCGCTCTTTACGCTGCAATATAAAAAAGACCTGGCCAGTGCGAACCAGCCAGGTCTTTTGACGACTCACCGCACGCTCAAGCCGGCACGGTCTCGGCCTGCTTCGCCCGCGACCATACGCGATGCTGCTCGGCCGCCTTGATGAAGGCCTTCAGCACGTCGGCGGCCTGCTTGTCGTCGCCGGTTGCGACGCCGTCGGCATGGTCGGGCAAGTGCGCGGCAGCGAGCACGTCACGGCCCGCGCCGATCGCCGCGATCGCCTTCAGATGCTTGAACGCCTCAAGCACGAAATGCCGCGCGTCGCCCGATCCGGCCAGCGTCTTCGCACCTTTGTCGCCGCCCACCACGATCACCGCGTCGAACATGATCGACGGCAAGCCGGCAATGGTGGCGTCCGGCGCCATGCCGTCGATCGCGGCAAGCGTTGGCGCGATCAGCATGGGCACCGCGCCTTCGCCCTGCAGCGCCTTCTGCAAGTCCTTGATGGCGGCGCCGTCGGAACCCGGCGCGGCCAGCAGCGCGATCTTGCGGGTCTTGATTCCCGGCCGCACGCGGTTGAGCAGGCTCAGCGCCGGCGACTCCTTGGGCCCGCTCAGCTTCACCGTGCCTTTCTTCGGTGCGGGCAAACCGAGGCCCTCGGCCACCTGCGCCGCGAGTCCCGCGTCGAAGTTGGCGAGAATCTCATTCACCACGCGCGCACGAATTTCCGGCTTCGTCACTTTGCCGAGTTCGAATTGATAGGCCGCGGCGATGTGGTCTTTCTCAGGCTGCGACATGCTGTTATAGAACAGCGCGGCCTGCGAGAAATGATCGGCGAACGATTCGCTGCGCACACGGATCTTGGTGCCTTCCACGCGCTCCTGATAGCTTTCGAAGCCGCCGTCGGACGGTGCCGGATCGGTTTCCTTCGGCCAGCCGCCGCTCAGCGAATTCGGCTCATACGAAGCCTGGCCGACATTGATCGCCTGGCGGTGCATCGCGTCGCGCTGGTTGTTGTTGAACGGGCACACCGGCCGGTTGATCGGAATCTCGTGAAAGTTCGGGCCGCCCAGCCGGCTGATCTGCGTATCCGTGTACGAGAACAAACGGCCTTGCAACAGGGGATCGTTTGAGAAGTCGATGCCCGGCACGATATGGCCCGGATGGAACGCCACCTGTTCGGTCTCGGCGAAGAAGTTATCCGGGTTGCGGTTGAGCGTCATCTTGCCGATGATCTTGACCGGCACGAGTTCTTCCGGAATCAGCTTGGTCGGATCGAGCAAATCGAAATCGAATTTGTGCTCGTCGGCTTCTTCGATGATCTGCACGCCCAGTTCGAACTCAGGGAAGTTGCCCGCTTCGATCGACTCCCACAGGTCGCGCCGATGAAAGTCCGGATCCTTGCCGGCCAGTTTCTGCGCTTCGTCCCACAGCAGCGAATACGAACCCAGCACCGGACGCCAGTGGAATTTGACGAAGCGTCCCTTGCCTTGCGCATTCACGAAACGGAAGGTGTGAATGCCGAAGCCTTCCATGGTGCGCAGGCTGCGCGGAATCGCGCGGTCCGACATGGTCCACAGCACCATATGCGCGGACTCGGGCACCAGCGAAACGAAGTCCCAGAAGGTGTCGTGCGCGGAGCCGCCGGTCGGCATTTCGTTTGGGGCTTCCGGTTTGACGGCGTGCACGAAGTCGGGAAATTTGATGGCGTCCTGAATGAAGAACACCGGCATGTTGTTGCCGACCAGATCGTAATTGCCTTCCTGCGTATAGAACTTCACGGCGAAACCGCGCACGTCGCGCACCGTATCGGCGGAACCGCGTGGGCCCTGCACCGTGGAAAAGCGTACATAGACCGGCGTCTGGACAGCCGGGTCCTGCAGGAATGCGGCCTTGGTGTACTCCTTCATCGACTCGTACACCTGAAACACGCCATGCGCTGCCGAGCCGCGCGCATGCACGATGCGCTCGGGTATGCGTTCGTGGTCGAAGTGCGTGATCTTCTCACGCATGATGAAGTCTTCGAGCAGCGAGGGGCCGCGGGGTCCGGCGCGCAGGCTGTTCTGATTGTCGGAAATCTTGACGCCCTGATTGGTCCTCAGCGCCTGGCCTTCCGGGCTGACTCGAAACTGTTCGAGATCCTTCGATTTCGGATCCGCTTGCGGGTTGGCCGCCTGCGCGTTCTTCGCTGCGGGCTTCTGCGTATTCGTTTTACCTGCCATGAGAATCTGCTCCTTGCGTTCGGGGGCGTGCCGGTGGGGAAATCCGGTCTGACGCAACCAGACAGAGCAGCAATCGATATACCCGCGCGGGGGCGCGGCTAGTCGCGCTTGGTGATAGCTGAGCGGTAATGAATGGGCTATGCGGCGGGCGCGCTGCGAATGGCGCGCCGCCGTGCATTGATGGATGCGCGAGAGCGCGCGATCAGAAGCGGTAGTTGATCGAAATATCGGCTACGCCGTTGGCTTTGCGGTGCGTGACCGGACTATTGCCCGCGCTGCCCACAAGTTGTTCGAAGGCGCCGTCCGCGGTGGCGAACCAGTGCTTGTCGAACAGCCATATCGCGCTGATGCCGAAGCCCACCGACTTGAATCCCGCGCTGGCGTGGTACTGCGAGTATTTCGAATTTGCCGCCTGGGTCTGATTCACGCCGAACCAGCTATTCATGTAAGTGGAGTCCGCCAGCGTCACGTTCGGACCGGCGAACCAGAAGAACTTTTTGGTGCTGCCCGGCATCGGCATATAGGCGCCGAGATCGCCGATCCAGCCGTTCGAGCCGCCGAAATAGCGCCTGACGTCGGCACGCAGCACGAGCGGGAAATCCTTCGAGATCACGTACTCGCCCGACAGTTTGACGCCCGGCGCCGGGTTGATATTGCCGAGGCCGTCCAACTCTTGCGGATCGTCATGACCGCGGCGTCCCAGATCGTAGACGGTGGCAAGACTCGCGCGCCAGTTCTCGCCCTGCGCGAAATTGACGCCAAAACCCTCGCCGCTCGAGAAGAAGAACAGATCCTTATAGCGCACGTCGATGCTCGGTCCCGCCATCAGGTGATACCGGTCCGAACCCTCATAGCGCGGCTGAAACGATGTCGCCGCGCCAAGCCGCACCTGCCAGTCCGGAATATTGGGCTGCCACATCTTCTGCAATGGAATGCCGACCGAATATTGCCATTCGCCCAGTGGCGAGGGAGTTTGCGCCGAGGCCGAATGCGGAATGACGGCAACGCCGCCGATGGCCACGGCCACCAGGGAGGATGCCGCGATGCCTGTTTGTTTATTGCGGAGCTTGCCGCCCCGCTTTCTACGGCTGTTAAACACCAGAAGCCTCCGATCTCGCCTATGCGAAGAGGGTTATGTTCTCGCCCCGGGATCCGCAAGGGATAAAAAGCACCAGGGCGACCGCCGCGTTGCTACCTGCGGCATGTAACTTTTTCAGCGAACGACACGTATCGCTCGGCAATCCCACGAGCCGCATCCGTCAGAAGCCTGTCAATAGCGGCTTTTGTCTGAACAGAGCGGCACGAAAGATTTGCCGATGGACGCACTCGTGCAAAATGCGGGCCTAGTCGCTGGAGAACGGGCTCGGGTTGGCGGAAGACGAAGACACAAAGAGACGAATACGCGCACGCGGATGCTAATGCGGATGCGGTGAACAAGGCGCGGCCGGCGCCGCAAGACGCCGCGCCGGCATTCTCGTGGCCTACTGCGATGCCTCGACCAGCACCGGCTTGTCGCGGTACAGATTCGGGAACAGACGCTTCAGGTTGGCGACCTTCGGCATGTCGTTGATCGCGATATACGCCGAGTTGGGGTGCAGCGTCAGATAGTTCTGGTGATACGACTCGGCCGGATAAAAGCCCTTGAACGGCTCGGCCTTCGTCACGATCGGTGCCGGGAAGGCGCGCGCCTTGTCGAGTTGCGCGATATAGCCTTGCGCCACGCGCCGCTGCGTGTCGTTCAGCGGAAACACCGCCGAGCGGTATTGCGTGCCGCTGTCCGGCCCCTGGCGGTTCAATTGGGTCGGGTCCTGAATCACGGAGAAATACACCTGCAGCAACTGGCCGTATGTGACCTTGGTCGGGTCGAACGTGACCTGCACCGACTCCGCGTGCCCCGTCTCGCCGCCGCTGACCGTTTCGTACTGTGCCGTGTCGCGCTGCCCGCCCGAGTACCCCGAGACGGCCTTCGTGACGCCGCGCACATGCTGGAACACGCCCTGCACGCCCCAGAAGCAGCCGCCCGCGAAGACCGCGGTTTCTTCGTGCGCGGTCGCGGCGGACACCGGTTCGTCAAGCGCCGGTGGGGCGATCACGACGGCGGCCTCCGAGGAAAACGCCATGCGCTGCGCCAGCAGCAGCGCGAGTGCGCCGAGTCCGACCGAGAGTGAAATCGCCGCCACGCGCGAGCGCGCCGGGCTGCCGTCAATCCGTTTGTGGAAGTTCATGAGGTCCATCCTGATTCATCTGAATCACGCGCCCGTTGTGGGCGTGAACGTCATCGCCAGACCGTTCATGCAATAGCGCAGGCCGGTTGGCTTGGGGCCGTCGTCGAACACGTGGCCGAGATGGCCGCCGCAGCGCCGGCATAGCACTTCGTCGCGCGTCATGCCGAACGACTTGTCGGTATGCGTGATGACCGCGTGATCGAGCGGTTGCCAGAAACTCGGCCAGCCCGTGCCGCTGTCGAACTTGGTCTTCGACGAGAACAGCGGCAGTTTGCACCCGGCGCAGGCGAACGTGCCCGCGCGGTGCTCGTCGTTCAACGGGCTGGTAAACGGGCGTTCCGTGCCCGCCTCGCGCAGCACGCGGTATTGCGCGTCGGTCAACAATTTGCGCCATTCGGCGTCGCTGTGCGTAACCTCGTAGGCGGCTGCCGCGCCGCCGCCTGGCGTCTGTGCCGCGCGCGCCATGCGCCACGTCGAGGCGCCGCCGGCCAGCGACAGCGCGCCGATTAACCTGAAGAATATCCGTCTGTTGCAAGCCATGATGATCGCTCCGGAAAGTCCGTGCCGCTCACCCGCTCCGGCGCCAACCGCGCCGCCCGCGAGTGCTCCCGATGCTTGGTCGCACGAGAGCGGGATAAGTGACAGCATGCGCGTCTTTTTGTGTCACGGTGGCCGCCGCAACGGCGATTACAGTGGAAATTTCGTGGTCGAGAGAATTTCCTTGAGCACCATGAACGAGCGGATCTGCCGGACGCCCGGCAGATAGAGCAACTGCTCCGCGTGCAGGCGATTGAAGCTGTCGCTGTCGCGCGTGCGGATCGTCATGAAGTAGTCGAATTCGCCCGTCACGACGTGGCACTCCATGCAGCCGGCCACCTTCTGCGCCGCTTTTTCGAACTCGGCGAACGACTCCGGCGTGGAGCGGTCCAGCACCACGCCGATGATCACCAGCATCCCCGCCCCTGCCGCCTTCGGGTCGATCAACGCGACGACGCCGCGGATCAGCCCCGACTCCTTGAGCCGCTCCACGCGACGCAGACACGCCGGCGCACTCAGCTTGACCTTCGCCGCGAGCGCGACGTTCGAAATCGACGCGTCGGTTTGCAATTGCCGCAGGATCGCGCGGTCGATGCGGTCGAGCGCCTGCAGTGGATCGGCCGGGACGGCGGCGGCGGCGGCCACCGCTGTCGGGGTGCTACGAATTTTTGTTGCGTTCATGGTCTTGCTATCGGTCATTTATTAATGGGATTTCAATTTTTCACTTTTAAAACTAAGCCAGAGCCATTTTTTTTGCAAGCTCATTTCTAGCGCTTTTCCCTACTATTTGCTCAACGCGACCGGATGCCGTTCGCGTCCCACCTACCCGACCACGGAGCTGCCATGAACCTGCAACGATTCCCTCGCTACCCGCTGACCTTCGGGCCGACGCCGATCCAGCCGCTCAAGCGCCTGAGCGACCACCTCGGCGGCAAAGTGCATCTGTATGCGAAGCGCGAAGACTGCAACAGCGGCTTTGCATTCGGCGGCAACAAGACGCGCAAGCTCGAATACCTGATCCCCGAAGCGCTCGCGCAGGGTTGCGACACGCTCGTATCGATCGGCGGGATCCAGTCGAACCAAACGCGCCAGGTGGCGGCCGTGGCGGCGCATCTGGGCATGAAGTGCGTGCTGGTGCAGGAGAACTGGGTCAATTATTCGGACGCGGTCTACGACCGGGTCGGCAACATCCAGATGTCGCGCATTCTCGGCGCCGATGTACGCCTCGTCGCGGATGGTTTCGACATCGGCTTTCGCAGGAGCTGGGAAGACGCGCTGGAAAGCGTGCGGGCCGCAGGCGGCAAGCCGTATGCCATTCCGGCCGGCTGCTCCGACCATCCGCTCGGCGGGCTCGGTTTTGTCGGCTTCGCCGAGGAGGTTCGCCAGCAGGAAGCTGAACTGGGTTTCAAGTTCGACTATATCGTCGTGTGTTCCGTGACCGGCAGCACGCAGGCCGGCATGGTGGTGGGTTTCGCCGATGACGGCCGCGCCGAGCGTGTGATCGGTATCGACGCGTCGGCCAAGCCCGCGCAGACGCGCGAGCAGATCACCCGCATCGCGAAGCAAACCGCCGAACGGGTCGGGCTCGGACGCGATATCACCAGCAAGGATGTGGTGCTCGACGAGCGCTTCGGCGGCCCGGAATACGGCTTGCCGAATGACGGCACGCTGGAAGCGATCCGTCTGTGCGCGCGCCTCGAAGGCGTGCTGACCGATCCCGTCTACGAAGGCAAATCCATGCACGGCATGATCGAGATGGTGCGCAACGGCGAATTCCCCGCAGGTTCGCGCGTGTTGTACGCGCACCTCGGCGGCGTGCCGGCGTTGAATGGCTACAGTTTTATGTTCCGCAACGGCTAACCCAGGCGCTTTCTCAAGTGCTCCCTCAGGAATTCCACGAACGCCCGGATCGTGAGGGAGCTTTGCCTGTGCTGCGGATACACCGCGTAGACACTCGTGGCGGCGGGCAGGAATGCTTCGAGCACCGGCACGAGCTGACCGCTTTTGAGCGCATCGGCGACGATAAAATCAGGAAGCCGAACAATCCCGAGGCCCGCGACGGCCGCATCGCGCACCAGCTCACCATTGTTGGCGCGCAACGGCCCGTGGACCTCGACGCCTTTCGTCACGCCATCGACGACAAACTCCCAGCTCACCGCGCCACCGTGCCCGTATAACAGACACGAATGGCGCGTCAGGTCGGCGGGCACCTTGGGCGCACCACGACGCCGCGCATAACCGGGACTACAGCAGGCCACCATGCGGATATCCACGAGCTTCTGCCCGATCAGCGTGGAATCCGGCAAGCTGCCAATCCGGATCGCCATGTCGAAGCCTTCGCCGACCACGTCAACGGTGCGATCGCTTAACTCCATCTCGAAGCGCACGTCGCCGTGTTCGCGCAGAAACATCGCCACGAGCGGCGACAGATGCGCCATGCCAAACGACATCGGTGCGCTCACGCGCAACAGCCCGCGCGGCCCGGCGCGCCGCAGCGACATGGCCTGCTCGGCGTCTTCCACTTCACCAAGGATGCGTCTGGCGCGCTCGTAAAACTCCTGTCCGAGGTCGGTCACCGCCAGCTTGCGTGTATTGCGGATCAGCAACTGCACGCCGAGCGTTTCCTCCAGCGCCATCACCCGGCGGCTGACGAACTGCTTCGACAGCGACAGGCGGTTGGCGGCGGCCGTGAAGTTGTGCGCGTCGACCGTGGCGACGAAAATCCGCATGTCATCGAGTTGCATCTTATTGTCCACTCCACAGTGACAGTGTTTCCGCTTTCATGGCGATTATACCGGTATGGATTGACCTACACTGTCATTCATGGATCGCGGACAAACATCTGGCCGGATCGCACAACCCAAGGAGAAAAAAGATGCTTGAAATCAGACACGCCAATCAACGCGGCCGCGCGGAGCACGGCTGGCTCAGCTCGCGTCATACGTTTTCCTTCGCTAACTATCACGATCCCAAGCAGAACGGCTTCTCCGATCTGCTCGTGATCAACGACGACCGCGTTGCCCCGGCGCAAGGCTTCGGCAAGCACCCGCACCGCGACATGGAAATCTTTTCGTACGTGCTGGAAGGCGCGTTGGAGCACAAGGACACGATGGGCACCGGCTCGGTGATCGTGCCCGGCGACATCCAGTTGATGAGCGCGGGAACCGGCGTCGCGCACAGCGAATACAACCATTCGAAGAGCGACCCGGTGCACTTCCTGCAAATCTGGATCGCGCCAGGGCAAAAAGCTACGACGCCGCGTTATCAGCAGCGTCACTTCGGCGCGGACCAGAAGCGCGGTGTTTTACGCCTCGTGATCTCGCCGGACGGTGCAGACGATTCGTTGACGGTGCAGCAGGACGCGCGGGTCTATGCCGGTCTCTTCAACGGCGACGAAACGGCGCGGCTCGAACTGGCGAGCGATCGCTATGCGTATGTCCACGTGGCGCGCGGCAGCGTGACTGTGAACGGCGTCGAGTTCAAGGAAGGCGATGGTGCGCGTGTGCGCGGCGAAGAAGCGCTAACCTTCACGCAAGGCCACGATGCGGAAGTCCTCGTGTTCGACTTGCGCAACATCGAGACGTCGGAGTTGTGGGCTTGAACGGCCGAATGAGCTAAATACGGGCTCGCCGGAAACAAGTCGGCGAGCCACTTTCTTCCTACTCTGTTGAGATAAAAATCATGCGTTATACGCTGTTTGAAAATCAGAAAGACGCGGTCATCCTCGTCGCCCGCGTTCTGTTGATGGTGCTGTTCGTCATGTTCGGCTGGTCGAAGCTCACCGGTTTTTCCGGCACCGTGGCTTATATGACGTCGAGCGGCGCGCCGGTGCCCGAGTTGTCGGCGGTGATCGCCGTGGTGATGGAGTTCGTCGTCGGCATCGCGCTGCTGGTCGGATTCTTTACGCGACCGCTTGCGCTGCTGCTCGCGGTTTATACGCTCGGCACCGCGTTCATTGGCCATCATTACTGGAACATGACCGGCGCGGTGCAGTACGACAATATGATTCACTTCTACAAGAACATCAGCATCATCGGCGGATTGTTGCTGCTTTGTGTGACGGGCGCCGGGAAGTATTCGATCGATCGGCGTTGAGGCGGCTGGCTCGCGCGGAGCGGTGCGGGCCATACGTCAGAAAAAAAGCCATCCGGCTTGATGCCGGGCGATGTCAAGCGCGAACAAAAACGGCGGCCCAAAGGCCGCCGTCCACTTCCACTACTCACACCACTGCGTCAAACCGCTACTGCAACCTCAGCTTCACCAACCACTTCCACTTCTTCACTATTGCGGATCAGGTGATCGAACGCCGAAAGCGATGCCTTCGCGCCTTCGCCCACGGCGATCACGATCTGCTTGAACGGCACCGTGGTTACGTCACCGGCGGCGAACACGCCCGGCACCGACGTCGCGCCGCGTGCATCCACGACGATCTCGCCGTGCTTCGACAACTCGACCGTGCCCTTGAGCCATTCCGTGTTCGGCACGAGACCGATCTGCACGAACACGCCTTCCAGTTCGATCTGCTTCACTTCGCCCGAACGCAGATCCTTGTAGACCAGACCGTTGACCTTCTTGCCGTCGCCGGTGATTTCCGTGGTTTGGGCCTGCGTGATGACGGTCACATTCGCGAGGCTGCGCAGCTTGCGTTGCAGCACTTCGTCGGCACGCAGCGTGGCGCCGAACTCGAACAGCGTCACTTCACGCACGATACCCGCCAGATCGATCGCCGCTTCAACACCGGAGTTGCCGCCGCCGATCACGGCGACGCGCTTGCCCTTGAACAACGGACCATCGCAGTGCGGGCAGTACGCCACGCCATGATTGCGGTACTCGCGTTCGCCCGGCACGTTGATTTCGCGCCAGCGCGCGCCCGTCGCCAGAATGATCGTTTTGGCCTTGAGCACCGCGCCATTGGCCAGACGCACTTCGTTGATGCGGCCCGGGATCAGCGCTTCAGCACGCTGTACATCCATGATGTCGACTTCATAAGTCTTCACGTGCTGCTCGAGCGCCGTGGCGAACTTCGGCCCCTCGGTTTCCGTCACCGAGACGAAGTTTTCGATCGCCAGCGTATCCAGCACCTGACCGCCGAAGCGCTCCGCCACCACGCCCGTCGCGATACCCTTGCGCGCCGAGTAGATCGCCGCAGCCGCGCCCGCAGGGCCGCCGCCGACGATCAGCGTGTCGAACACCGGCTTCTTCTCCAGTTCCTTCGCGGCACGTGCCCCGGCGTTGGTGTCGAGCTTCGCGAGGATTTCTTTCACGCCGCTGCGCCCCTGGCCGAACACTTCGCCGTTCATGAACATGGTCGGTACCGCCATGATCTGGCGCGCTTCGACTTCGTTCTGGAACAGCGCGCCGTCGATCGCCACGTGACGGATGCGCGGATTGATCAGCGCCATCACGTTCAGCGCCTGGACGACTTCCGGGCAGTTCTGGCATGACAGCGAAAAATACGTTTCAAATTGATAGTCGCCGTCGAGATTGCGGATCTGTTCGATCACGGCATCTTCGAGCTTGACCGGATGGCCGCCCACCTGCAACAACGCCAGCACGAGCGACGTGAATTCATGACCCATTGGAATGCCGGCGAAACGGATGCCCGTGTCCTTGCCCGGCTCGCCGATCGAAAACGACGGCTTACGCTCGGCGTCGCCACGACGTTCGATCACGTTGACGCGTTCCGACAACGTCGCGATATCGTTCAGCAATGCCAGCAGCTCTTGCGATTTTGCGCTGTCGTCGAGCGACGCGACGATCTCGATAGGCCTGCTAACCTTTTCGAGGTACGTTTTCAACTGAGTCTTGAGATTGGCATCAAGCATGGCTATTCGATTCCGTGGCGATGGTGTTGGGTTCCCGGCACCGCACGCGCCGGATAGAGCGCGCGAGGTCCGGGGACGTGCGGATCACTGTGAAACGCGATCCGCACGCTGATGCGCCGCGAGGCGCCGACTGCGAAAGGTCGTGAGACCTTAGATCTTGCCGATCAGGTCGAGCGACGGGGTCAGCGTTTCAGCGCCCGGCGTCCACTTGGCGGGGCAGACTTCACCCGGGTGAGCCGCGATGTATTGCGCAGCTTGCACCTTGCGCAGCAGTTCGCCGGCGTCACGGCCAATGCCGTTGTCGTGAATTTCGGCCAGCTTGATTTCGCCTTCCGGGTTGATCACGAACGTGCCGCGCAGTGCCAGGCCTTCTTCTTCGATCAGCACGTCGAAGTTGCGCGAGATGGCCAGCGTCGGGTCAGCGATCATCGGGTACTTGATCTTCTGGATCGTGTCCGACGTGTCGTGCCATGCCTTGTGCGTGAAGTGCGTATCGGTCGACACGCTGTAGATTTCGACGCCGAGCTTCTTGAATTCGTCGTAACGGTCGGCCAGGTCGCCCAGTTCGGTCGGGCACACGAAGGTGAAGTCAGCCGGGTAGAACACGAACACCGACCACTTGCCCTTCAGGCTTTCTTCCGTGACGGTATGAAAATCGCCATTGTGATAAGCCTGCGCCTTGAACGGTTTGACTTGACTGTTGATGATCGGCATTTTGCTGAGTCCTCTTTCGGAGTGGTTGGAAAGTGGAGTCAGTATGTCAGACGACGCTTAATAGGTAAAGCAGAGTGTTTTAATAACGGCGATAGTCTGACGCTATTTATCTCGCTACTCCTGCCTATCACGCTGTGGGTCGGCCTTCAGAAGCCGCCAGAGGGTAGTACGGCCGATTCCCAGCGCCCGGCTCGCCGCGGCGCGATTGCCGCCAGCCTGTTCAAGGGCGTGGAGTACGTCCTCGCGGGTTGGACTGATGCGGCTCAGGGCGGGCTCGGCGGCGGCGTTTGCGGCGGCGTTTGCGCCATTCGCGCCGCCGTTCGTGCCGCTTATGCCGCGTACACCCGCCTTGGCGGCCCCCGCCCGCTCCATGCGCCCGAACTCCGGAAACATCGCCTGCCAATCCTGACCGGCAACGCCCGCTGCATCGCCGAGATAGATCGCGGCGCGCGTCAACAGATTTTCCAGCTCCCGCACATTGCCGGGCCACGCGTAGTGTTCGAACAGGGGCGCGAGAAACGCCAGCACCCGCTCGAGCGCGCCTTCCGACAAGCCATACTCAAGCGCAGCGCGGCTTAACAAGTGACGCGCCAGTTGCGGCACATCGTCACGCCGTTCGCGCAGCGACGGCAATTTTAACTGAAGCAGGTTCAGACGAAAATACAGATCCGCGCGAAACGCGCCCTGCTCGACCAGCGCGTGCAGATCGCGGTGCGTGGCGGCAATTACCCGCACGTCGACCGGCGTGGCGCGCCCCGAGCCGAGCTTCATCACCTCGCGCTCCTGCAGAACCCGCAATAGGCGGCTTTGCAGCGCCGCCGGCATTTCGCCGATTTCGTCGAGGAAAATCGTCCCCGTGTGGGCGATTTCGAACAGCCCTGGCTTGCCGCCTCGCCGCGCGCCCGTGAATGCGCCCTCTTCATGACCGAACAGTTCGCTTTCGATCAGCCCCTCCGGCAACGCCGCGCAATTGAACGCGACGAACGGATTGCCGCGCCGCCGGCTCGCATTGTGGATGCCTTGCGCGACCAGTTCCTTGCCGGTGCCGCTTTCGCCGCTCAGGAGCACGGTGGCGTCGTGCGCGGCACCGGCGCGCGCCAGCCGCCGCACGCGCTCGAGCGCCGCCGAGTTGCCGATCAGATCGTCCAGCCGATGCCGCGCGACCAGATGCTTCGGGCGCTGGCTGGTGCGCAGCGAGCGGTCGATCCGTTGCGCGACCAGCGCGTCCTGCAAGGTCACCACGGAGCCGGAGCGCACGCCTTGCTCCACGATCGGCACGCAATTGACGATCAGCGCGCGGCCGCCGATCTGCTCGATACGCTCCTCGATCGGCAGGTCGTGTTCGAGCGTCTCGCGCAACAGCGGCCCGACCGCGCGCTCGACTTGCGCGGGCACGTCCTGCTCGCGGTCCAGACCCAGCAAGTCCAGCATGGCGGGATTGACGGCCTCGACCTGGCCGGCGTCGTCGAAAGCGGCGACGCCGTCGCGTAGATGCGCCACGATCGTGTTCAGGCGCACGCGCTTCGATTCCTTCTGGCGGCTCACGCGCGCCAGTTCGACCGAGCGCTCGAACGCTTCTTCGACGGCGCCGAGCGAATACAGGAAAACACTCGCGAGGCCGGCCTGCTGGGCGAAGTCGCACGCCATACCGGGCCCGATGATGACGCTGCAGCCTTCGGCCGCGAGGCTGCCGACCGCGAGCCGCACTTCGTCGATCGAACGGTAGGCGCGCTGCTTCAGGCTGACTTTCAGCCACGCGCTCAAGTCGGACAGTTCGTGCGAGATCGTTTCGTGCAGCACGAGGCCGATCTGCGCGTTCGGCCATGTGGTCGTGGCGCGGGTGATCGCGCTGAGCACGTCGAAGCCGTTCACCTTGACCATCACGACCGGCACGTTCAGGTTGTCGCGCAGGTAAGCGCCGTTCGAGCCGGCGGCGAGCACGACGTCGACCGAGCCTGCGTCCACGTAAGCTTGCAGGGCAGTGACGGCGGCGCCGTAGCCCTCCCGGACGGAGAAGAATTTCGCGCGCCCGGCATAGCGTGGCGCGACAGTCTCGCAAAGCGATTGCAACCGGCTGATACTCACCAGTGCGATGCCTGGGCGGCCCGGATCGGGGTTCGCAAGGGACGACGTGAAAGAGGACACCGCAGCGCTCCGGTCTATGTTGAAACGTTCCATGGAACGTTTCATGGAACAGTCCGCTCATTGTGCCATGAACGCTCGCCCCGCCGCTTGCGGGCTAACTCGCTGATTGTTTGGGGCAAACTGGCAGAACCGGGAAATGGCACGCTTTCTGCCTATTCCCGCTCGCGCCATTTATCCGACTTTCCTCACAGGAGACACACCGTCATGACCCAATCCGCCGCCCGCCGCGCCGCCTTCCGCGCCAAAGTCAACCAACGCCAGGGCCTGCTCGTGCCCGGCGCTTTCAATGCAATGAGCGCCCGTGTGATCGAGGACGCCGGCTTCGAAGCGATCTACATCACGGGCGCGGGCGTCACCAATATGTCGCTCGGTCTGCCCGACCTCGGCTTCATCGGCCTCGCCGAAGTCGCCGAACATACGGCGCGGATTCGCGATGCGGTCGCGCTGCCGCTGATCGTCGACGCCGACACCGGCTTCGGCAACGCGCTGAACGTGCGCCAGACGGTGCGCGTGCTGGAACGCAGCGGCGCCGACGTGATCCAGTTCGAAGACCAGATCATGCCGAAGAAATGCGGCCACTTTTCCGGCAAGGAAGTGGTCAGCGCAAGCGAGATGGTTGGCAAGATCCGCGCGGCCGTCGATGCCCGCGAAGACGGCAATCTGCAGATCATGGCGCGCACCGACGCGGCCGCGGTCCACGGCATCGAGGACGCGATCGAGCGCGGCCACCGCTTCATCGAGGCCGGCGCCGACATCCTGTTTATCGAAGCGACCGAATCGCTCGCCGACATCGAACGTTTGCCGGGGCTGTTCGACAAGCCGCAGCTGATCAATATCGTGATCGGCGGCAAGACGCCGGTGCAATCGCGCGAGGCGCTCGCCAAGCTCGGCTACGGCATCGTGCTGTACGCAAACGCGGCGCTGCAAGGCGCGGTGCTCGGCATGCAGCGCGCGCTCGGCACGCTTAAGAGCAATGGCCGCCTCGACGAGGACGCCACGCTGGTCGCGCCGTTCAGCGAACGCCAGCGGCTCGTCAACAAGCCGCTGTATGACAAGCTGGATCGTGAGTACGCCGCGAAAGACTAAGAAGCATGACGAGGACGCTGTGTCCGGTTGATCGGCTCGGCTAGCCGGCTTGCTGCTTTGCCGACTTTCCGTGCGCGTGTGGGCTCGACGCGTTGCAGGGGCGCGCGGGCTTATGGTCTTTCCGGCTTGCGGGCTTTTCAGGCCCACGGACTTGCCGACCTAACGGGCACGCTGCGTGCGCCGCCTGCCGCGCACGCGCGGCACTCGCCGCGGTAGGCGGTATGGCGCCATTTATTGCGTTAGGATTCAGGGCTGGCGCTCGCTTGCCATCGTCATGGCCGTGCCGCTGCGCCCCATCCGCGGCCGCGATCCCGTCGCCCGTCCGCCCCGTCCGGATGCCGGAAACACGTTTTCAAAAGGTAGTCGCAAGAACATGAAGGTCCAACCATCGCGCGCGAAGCGCCGGCACGGCATCGGCGCTGGAATGCGCTCGCACGACACCGCAAGCCGCCCGACAGGAGCCGCGCAATGAGCGGCAGCGAGACACGCAACACGCACGTCGGCTGGCTTCCGTATATCGTCGCGGCCACCTTCTTCATGGAGTACCTCGACACCACGGTAATCGCCACCGCGCTGCCGCAGATGGCGCACTCGTTCGGTGTCGGCCCCAACAGCCTCAGTCTCGGCATGACGGCCTACATGCTGGCGCTGGCGATCTTCATCCCCGCGAGCGGCTGGGTCGCCGACCGCTGCGGCTCGCGCACGGTGTTCTTCAGCGCGATCGGCGTGTTCACCGTGGCTTCCGTGTTGTGCGGCCTGTCGCAGAACGTCGTCGAGTTCACCGCCGCTCGTCTCCTGCAAGGCATAGGCGGCGCGATGATGGTGCCGGTGGGCCGCCTGATCGTGGTCCGCAGCACCGAAAAGAGCCGCATGATGCAGGCGATCTCGACCATCACGTGGCCGGCGATTGCCGCGCCGGTGGTCGGGCCGCCGATCGGTGGCTTCATCACCACCTACGCGTCCTGGCGCTGGATCTTTCTGCTCAACGTGCCGTTCGGCCTCGCGGCCATGGCCGTGGCGCTCGCGCTGGTGCCGAACCTGCGCGGCACCGAACGCAAGCCGCTCGACGTGGTCGGCCTGCTGCTGAGCGGCGCGGCGTTGACGGCGATTCTCTACGGCGCGGAGCTGGCAAGCCAGCCCGGCGAGAATCCGTGGATCGCCGGGGCGATCATCGTCGGCGGGTTGCTGGTGGGCGTGGTGGCGTTCCAGCATGCGAAGCGTCATCCGCATCCGCTCATCGACGTCTCGACGCTGAAAATCCCCACTTTCTCCGTGACGGTGGTGACGGGCTCGTTCACGCGCATCGGCATTGGCGCGGTGCCCTATCTGATGCCGCTGCTGTTCCAGGTCGGCTTCGGCTTGTCGGCGTTCAAGTCGGGGCTGTTGCTGCTCGCGAGCGCGCTCGGCAACCTCGGCATGAAGGCGCTGACCACGCGTATCCTGCAGCGTTACGGTTTCCGCATGGTGTCGATCGTCGACGTGACGGTCGCCGGCGTGTTCATCATCGCGTGCGGATTGCTGAGCCCGAACGTGCCGCTCGCGCTGGTGCTGTTCGTCGTGTTCATCTACGGCGTGGCGCGTTCGATGCAATTCTCCACGCTCGCCACACTCGCCTATGCCGACGTCGCGCAACCGCAGATGAGCGCCGCCAGCACGCTATGGAGCGCGGCCGCGCAAATGACAATCGGCCTCGGCATCGCGTTCGGCGCGGTGTCGCTGCGCGCGGCGGCGTTCTTCAATGGCGAGATCACAGGCCGCGTGTTCACGCTCGACGATTTCCGTCTCGCGTTTCTGTTCGCGGGCGTGGTGACGCTGGCATCCGTGATCGGCTACATGGGTCTCGCACGCAATGCCGGCCAGAGCATCGGCGGCGGCTCGCGCGGCAGCGAAGACCCGGCCAAGGGTTGACGAGAAAACACGTTGATAAACGGCAGGAGACACGCGTTGCAAGCACACGAACTGACGATTTCGAATGACAAGGCCGCGCTCGATATGGAGACGGTCTATACGTTCCTGTCGCGAGAAACGCCGTGGGCCAAGGGCATGCCGCGCGAGACGTTCGAGCGGGCCGTCGCGGGCTCGCTGTGTTTCGGCGGCTATATCGACGGCAAACAGATCGCGTTCGCGCGCCTGATCACGGACGAGGCGACTTTCGCTTACCTGTGCGACGTGTTCGTGCTGCCGGGCTATCGCGGCAACGGATATGCGTCCGCTTTAATGAAGCACGTTTTCGCGAGCCCGTCGCTGCAGGGCTTGCGAAGAATCGTGCTGGTGACGACGGACGCGCATCGCGTGTACGAGCCGCACGGCTTCACGGGACTCGCGACGCCGGAGCGTTATATGGAGCGGCATAACCCGGACGTGTACAAGCCGGCCTGAGCGCAGCGCGCGCCGCGAACTCTCGCGGCGCTGTCATCGGTGTGCCACGTTGGACGGTTAATTTGCTGCGGGAACAGAAACCGCACAAGCAGTAAAAACCGTCCCGCTTATCGGCGCGCTGGCCGTGAGCGGCTTCGTCATGTTCGCCAAGGAAGCCTTGTTTCGCTATATGCGCGCGGAAGGCGCCCGCACCGGCTCGGCGATTCTGCTGGCCAGCGCGTGGCACGCGCGCGTCGACGCGGTGTCGGCGCTGGTGGCGACGTTGGGACTCGCAGGCAGTCTGGCCGGCATGCCGATGCTCGACCACATCGCCGGCGCGGCGATCGGCCTGATGATCATGCGCATGGGCTTCGTAAGCGGCCGCAGCGCGTTGAAGCAACTTTTCGCTGGCTCGCCCGGCAACGCGACTGCCGCCGCCGGTCAACCGGCTGAATAAAATCTGGAAGCGGTTCGCGTCAGCCGTAAGCGCGTTCGCGCATCCACTTCGTCATGATCCATTTGTCGCCGCCGAGCACCGGCGCGCCGCCATGCAAGGTGAGTGGATCGAGTTGGCGCCGGCCGTTCATATAACGGAAATACACCGCCCCGCCCTGTCTTGCCGCGACCGATATGCCCGCTTCCGGGAAGATGGTTTCGCCGCCGTCCGCCACGTCATTCAGGTAGATCACCAGCGTGGCGACGCGCTGGCCGCCTTGCGCGGTATGCACCGCGCTGCCGGGTTGATCCGGCGGAAAGTAGTCGAAGTGCGGGCGGTATTCGCCGGTCGTGCCGTAGTGCAGAATCTGCAGCCCTTCGCCGTTTTCGACCGGCCAGTTCATCAGGCTCGCAATACGCCGGTCCATCCGTTCGATGAACGTGTCTTCGCCGCGCTGAAACCAGATGCCTTCGCTGGTGCGATTGCGGATCACGTCTTCCTTGCCGGTATCGGGATTGACCGTGGTGGAGCGCTTCAACCGATGGCGCGAGCGCTCGATCATCTCGGCGCATTCGTCCGGCGACAACACGTCGCCGAACACGATCACCTGGGGACGCTCGCAGCGCATCAGCACACGCACGTCGCGATCGTGCGCGCGGATCAGATTGCCGCGCGCGACGGGCGGATCATCGTATTGGTACGTTCGTGGCGCGGCTTTGGCGAGCGCCGCCTCGGTCGCGGCCGCCGCGGCAAAGGCCGGGTTCGCCGCTTTAGCCGGGTCCTGGCCGAAGGTCCTGTGCACGGCCGCGCGCGCGGCGTCGGTGGCAAAACCGGCCTGCACCATGGCGTCGACCATCGAATCGGGACTGCAGCCGCGCGCCACGTTGCTGCTCAGCCACTCTTCCCATGCGGCATCCACTACTGGCATAGCATTCCTCATTCGTCCGCTTGAAAAAATTCAGCATCACGTGGCTGAATGATAGCAAGCAGGCGGTCTTAGGCCTGACTGCGCGGCACGCTGCTCAAGTGCGCTGCTGACGGCGCCTGTAGAGTTCGAGGCCCTTTCGCGCCTGCGCCCGGATAGCGCGCTGCACGAGCGGCGACCAGCCGAGCAGCGTCCCCTTGAGGCCGAGCGCCTGGCGCGTCCAGCTCCACAAATCGAAACTGTCGCGATGCTCGACGATGCGTCCGTCGCGAAACACGAAACGGGCGTCGATGCGGTTGACCACCGCGCGCCCCGTCTGGCTGAAGAGATAGCTCGCAATCCAGTGGGCGCGGCCGCTGCGCTCGTCCGCTTCGACGCCTTCGAACGTCAGCGAAAAGTCTTGTGCGCGCGCCACCAGCATGCGCCACATATCGCGAGCTTCTTCGCCGCGCAGCTCGCCGAACGCGGGGTCGCTGAAGACGACGTCGTCCGCGTAACAGGCCACCATGGTTTCGGCGTCGCGTTGCTGGAACGCCGTGTAGAAACACTGGATCAGTTCGGTGTTGGTGTTCGCGTTGGGATGGCTCATTGTTTTGATGGGGTGCGTTGGCCGTTTTTGAAGTCGATCCGGAAAAGCGCCCGGCGATCATTCGACGGCGGGCACGCCGCACAAGCGCACGGCCAGCGTGGCGAGCTTTGTCGAATTGATGGCCCGTCTGCATCCGGAGAATCTCGCCCAACTGGGCAATCCGCCTACTCCGGTGTTTTGCCTGCGGCACGGCTGAGCGAGCTCTGTTCACGAACTCGGCGCCTCAGGAGCGGATGAGCCTGGTCAACTCGGCGATCTGTTTCGCGCAACTGCGCTGCGCCTCGACTTCGACGTCGCGGTACAGGCGAATGATGGTTTCGCCCACCGGCGTGAGCGTACAGCCGCCGCCGCTCTGACCGCCCTGCTCCGAATGCGTGGCCGGCGACTTGAGCGAGCGGTTCAGTTCGTCGATCAGCAGCCACGCGCGCCGGTACGACATATCGAGGCTGCGCGCCGCCGCCGAGATCGAGCCGAATTCGCGCACGGCTTCGAGCAACTCGACTTTGCCCGGCCCGAGCGCGACCGCGTCCGCGCTACGGATGCGCATTCTGAAGCGCACTTCGGGGCGCGTTTTCGCGGCTTTTTTTGCCGCTGGCGCGGGGGTGTTTTTTGGGGTGTCAGCCATGCGCGAAAGCATACACGAACCGCCTTGCGCCGCCACCCTGGCCGATCGGCCGTCACGGTCATCCTCGGAGGTCTGGGAAGCAATGCCGGTAGTCTTCGCAGCCCGGACAACCCGGCGCCGGCCCAGGCTGCAAACCCAATGACAGCGCGCGTCGTTCGGCGAGGAATCTCTTCCACCGCAAGTTGGCGGTATTCAACGCAACGAGCGCAGGGAAATAGCGCGTCAACATCCACGTGACTTCGTCGCGGCCGGCGAAACCGAGATCGCGCCACAGATGATCCGGGCGCAAACAGGCATGAGCGATGATCGCCGCGAGACACTGCGCGTCGTCCGCCTGGACCGTGGCGCTGGCCCGCATGAGCAATAGGGCGTGGAGCGTGCGGACGCCTCCCACTCAATTAACGCGGGGCAGCGTCGTCACACAAGACAACGCGAGGACGTCGTAATATAGCGCTCTTAATAACGCATCGGGGTTATCGCATGATTCGCAAGCTGCTCGCTTCTCTCGTCGCTCCTGTCGCGGTCGTTTCCGGCATCGTGACGACCATGCCCGCGTTCGCGCAGGACAATACGGTCAACGTGCTGTACGCCGGTTCGCTCGTCAACCTGATGGAGCGCAGCATCGGCCCGGCATTCGAGAAAGCCACCGGCCAGCATTTCCGCGGCTACGCGGCGGGCTCGAACAAGATCGCCAACGAGATCAAGGGCAAACTGCGCCGCGGCGACGTATTCATCAGCGCGAGCCCCAAGGTGAATGACGGTCTGACGGGCGCGGCAAACGGCGATCACGTCACGTGGTATGTGAACTTCGCCGAATCGCCGTTGATGATCGGCTACAACCCGCAAAGCAGATTCGCGCCGCAGTTCAGGAGCAAGCGCTGGGACCAGGTGCTGCAGGAGCCGGGCATCCGCATCGGGCGGACCGATCCGAAGCTCGACCCGAAGGGCGCGTTCACCGTCGAGATGGTGACCAGGGCGGCTGGGCTCTACCATCAACCGGACCTCGTCGAGAAAACGCTTGGCGCCGCGGAAAACCCCGAACAGGTGTTGCCTGAGGAAACGCTGGTGGGCCGTCTGCAATCAGGCCAGCTCGATGCCGGCTTTTTCTATTCCACCGAAACGTCAGACCTGAAGATTCCGGCAATCCGCCCCGCACCCGAATTACAGGCCAAGGCCAGCTACACGCTGACCATTCTCAGCGACGCCCCGAATCGTGAAGGCGCGAGCAGCTTCGTCGACTTCCTGTTGAGCACGCAGGGCCGCGCGCTGCTCAAGCAACATGGCGTGGACGTCATCAAACCGACCGTGAGCGGCAACGTGCAAGCCATGCCGCCGTCGGTGCAAGCCGTAATCGACGCCGCGCAGTAAGCGCGATGAAACGTACCGCTGCGCGTCCGCTGCTGTGGCTGGCGGCGCTGCTGGCCATCTATCTGTGCGCGCCGTTCGTGGCGAGCGTGCCGCAACTCGGCGCGGCGGACTGGGCCAATGTCGACTGGCGCGCGACGTGGTCGGCGGTCGGCGTCTCCGCCGCGAGCGCGAGCGTCGCCTCGCTCGCGATTCTGCTGGGCGGCGTGCCGCTCGGCTATTTCCTCGCGCGCTCGAACTCGCGCAAGGTGGCGCTGCTCGGTTTTGTCGTGCAACTGCCGCTGGCGCTGCCGCCGCTCACCAGCGGTGTGCTGCTGCTGTTTCTGCTCGGCCCATATAGCTGGGTCGGCCGCTTCACAAGCGGCGTGCTGACGGATTCGTTCGCGGGGATCGTGCTCGCGGAAGTCTTCGTCGCCGCGCCCTTCCTGATCATCGCCGCCAAGTCCGCGTTTACCGCCGTCGATCCGATACTCGACGACGTCGCCGCGACGCTCGGCCATCACGCCGGCAGCCGCTTTTTCCGCGTCATGCTGCCGGTCGCATGGCCGGCGATTCGCGCGGGACTCGCGCTCGCGTGGCTGCGCGCATTCGGCGAATTCGGCGCGACCGTGATGGTGGCCTATCACCCGTACTCATTGCCTGTCTATACGTACGTCGTATTCGGCGGACAAGGCTTGCCGGCGATGATGCCCCTGCTGCTGCCGACGCTCGCCATCGCGATCGTCTGCGCGGCGCTGTCGATTTACAGCCTTCGGCAAAAGACCACGCTCGAGAAAACCGAAAACGGCGACGACACGCTCCAACCCGGCGTGGGCCTGACGGCTTCGAGTAGCAGCGAAACAGCGGACTTGCGCCTTGCTTTCCATTTGCGACGACAACTGGGCGCGTTCAATCTCGATCTCGCATGGACGCCGGCGACGCGGCGCCTCGCGATCATCGGGCCGTCGGGTTCGGGCAAGTCGTTGGCGCTGCGTCTGATCGCGGGACTCGAATCCAACGCGACGAGCAGCGTGACGCTCGGCGCGACGCCGTTGAATACGCTGCCGCCGGAACGCCGGCAGATCGGCTACATGCCGCAAGACTACGGCCTGTTTCCGCACATGACGGTCGCGCAGCAACTGGCCTTTCCCGTCGATGCCAATCCGGCGAGCGCGCGTTACTGGCTCGATCATCTGGGTCTCGCGCAACTAGTTGCGCGACTGCCGCATCAACTGTCGTTCGGCCAGCGGCAGCGCGTCGCGCTCGCGCGCGCGCTGACACGGCACAGCGAACTGCTGCTGTTCGACGAACCGTTCGCCGCGCTGGACACGCCGCGGCGGCGGCGCTTGCAGCAGTCCTTGCGCGCGCTGCAGCGCGAGATCGCCGCAGTGACGATTATCGTCACGCACGATCCCGATGAAGCCGCGTTGCTCGCTGATGAAGTGCTGGTGGTCGAACAGGGCCGTGCGCTGCAAGCGGGCTTCATCGACGCCGTGTTTGAACGGCCAGCGTCGATGCGCGTGGCCGGTCTGCTCGGCTTGCATAACGTCGGCGAAGGTGTGATGAGCGCGTCGGGCCAGGTCGAGATCGCGCCGGGCTTCGTTATCGGAACCGGCGACAGTGGGCTCGCCCTGCCTGCCGGCGAGCGTGTCATGTGGCGCGTATCGTCACATGCGATTGTTGTAGGGCAAGACGGCACGCATGCGGGCGTGGTCGATGCGGTCGAACTACGGCGCGGCGAGCGCTATGTCCGTGTGAATATCGCCGGCGTCCGCTTCGACATTGCCAATGAAGACGACCGCTTGCGCGAAGGCGCACCGTGCCGGATCGAGATCCGCGCTTCCGGCGTTGCGGTCTGGCCAGCGAGCGACGCAGCGCACTAGCCTTCGTGCGCGTGAGCGCGGCTCCTGATTTCGGCAAGCGACATATCGATCAGCAGCTTGCCGGAATCGAACACCGTCACCAGCACGTCTTCCCAATCGCTCGCGACCGTGCGCTCATCCCAGGCAACAGGTAGCGTCGTCGTTCGATACTCGCCCGTGTGACGATTCCTCAGCAGCGTCAGCCGCCCTTTCATCGAGCGCTTTCCGGCATCGGTGACAGGGTCCTTGAGCACGTCATGCCACTCGTCGCCTAACCGGATCGCCGAACACTTCATCGCGAAGCGCTGCGTGTCGCGATTGATCTGCTGCAACAACGCGCCGCCCATGCCGAACACGATGTTGTCCGCCGCGAAGCCGGCTTCGTCCATGGCGGCGAGAATCGTTTCTATCGAATCGGGATTCACGCCGTCGCCCTGGATTACCCGCACGGTGTTGAGCACGCGCCGCCCTTTGCCGTTCACCACCGATCCGAACGACGCCTCCAATGTCCGCAGCGTTTGCAGCACGATGGTTTGCGGATCGCCCGAGTCGGGCCGGATCACCAATGTGCCGCCCGAGTCGAGCACGGCCTGCTTCAACTCGTTGCCCCAGGCGTCGAGCGCGGCGAACAGATCATAGGAGTCGGACACCACCGACACGATCCCGCCCGGCTTGCCGAACCGCGCGATCATGTTGCGAAACGCGTCGGTTTCGCGCTCGCGGCCCCACGAGGTGATCGTGCTGTGTTCCGCCGCCGGCACGGAAAACGCCGCCATCGTCTCGTTGTAGTAGTGGTTCGCCGCGACCACACCGAGCACGGTATCCGAGCCCATGAAGCTGACGAGATGCGCCGCGCCGCCGATCGCCGCCGACTCCGCGCTCGACACGCCACGTGCGCCGAAGTCGTGCAGCTTGAACGGCAATTGCGCGAGGTCGTCGCTGCTCTTCAGCAGATAGCCGCGGATCGTCGCGCGCAGATGCCAGCTCTGCGTCGCAACCGTAATCGGATACCACACGCGCAGCAGCATGGTCTCCAGATACGACGCCAGCCAGAACACCTGGGGGTCGTCGCATTCCACCGTGACGAGCACGTTGTGCGTCGGCACGACCGAGCCTTCCGGCACCGCGCGGATACGTACCGGCAGATAACCGCCGTGATGTTCGACGATGTAGCGCCAGCCCGCTTCGTTGAACGGCTCGCCGTGCGCCGTGAAGAATGCTTTCGCCTGCTCGATCATGGCCGGCGTGATCGGGCGGCACAGGTATTCCTTGATCAGCATCTGCAGGCCGAAGAACAGCGTGCGGTCGTAGCGCCCGCCGCGCGATTCGATGTATGAAAACATCGCCGACGCTTCGGGCGGATATTGCAGATAGTGCGACGCCTTGTACGAATCCGTGTTGAGAATCGGATTGGACAGAATCGACGCGATATCGTTGAGGCCGTTGGGCTCGTTTTGCATGGACGATGCTGCGCTCATAGGCGCTCTGAAAAGTAAGCAGACGGGCCGCGCATCCGGCCGGCCACAACGACACGATACACCGTCAAAACACAGCGGGAATCACATCGAACCGCGCATTGCTTCGATCGGCGCGATAGGTTCGGGGCAACGAAGCACTTCCACCGAGGCCGCGAGCATGAGCGGTCCATGTCATTGCAGACTCGTTCGATATGCGAATTATTATTTGAGCCGGCTGCGCCACGGGCTGCCGGCCTCCGGTGTCGCAGCGTAGCAGCGGCACGCGTCCGCTGTCCAGATCAGCCGATGGACGTGCGGATTTGCTTCCAACCGTTCTGTCCCGCTCGACAGGATGGGCTCAATGCCCCGGCTTGAGTTGCGGCGGCACGTTCGGCCGCGACGCGAACAACCGGCCGAGCACGCCTTTGCGACGCTCGGCGCTCGCCGGCCACAACATGTCCGCCAACAGGCTGATGCCTTGCGCAAGCGTGCTGTCTCTCGCCGACGTCACCAGCGGCACACCGCGGCTAAGCGCGTCGTTGGCCTGCTTGTCGTCGCGTGGAAGCTGATGCGCCACCTTCGCGCCGAGCGTCTGTTCGAGCGTCGACAGGTTGATCTGGGCGTTCTTGTCGTAGTGATTCACCACCACCCGCACCTTGCTGGCCGGATAGCCCAGTTCCCTGAAAATATCGAGCATGCGGCGCCCGCCGTGCAGGTAAAGCAGGTTCTGACGCACCACCATGCAAATCGCGTCGCTACGATCGAGCGCGTGAATCGTCATCGGATTCAGGCTCTGCCCGACGTCGATCAGCACCGCGTCATAGCGCTCGCGCGCCAGCGTGAGAATGCATTCCAACTGCGCGGGCAGCAGTTCGGCCGCCTTGAGCGGGTCGCCTGCGCCCGCCAGCACATCGAGATTCGCGTGGACATGCATCACGCAGGATTCGAGTAGTGCGGCGTCGAGGCGCTCCGCCTGGGAGCAGAGATCGGCAAGTGTGGTGGGCGGCGGCTTGTCGGCCATGAGCAGACTGGCGTCGCCGAATTGCTGGCTCAGGTCGATCAGCAGCACGCGCCGGTTGCTCAGCGCGGCCAGCGAATACGCGAGATTCACGGCGATCAGCGTGGTGCCGCTGCCGCCCTTGCTCGAAGCAAGCGAAACGACGCGGCCGGCGCGACGGCTAGTGGCGTTTTTACGCGCGTCGGCCTGGATGAGAATGATGGTGATCTCGTCGGCGTCGGCCGGCCACGACAACACGTGTCGCACGCCGACGCGCATCGCCACGCCCAGCAAGGCGGTGGACGGCGCCGCCGTCATCAGCACGCAATGCAGGGCGGGCGTGCAGGCCAGCGCTTCCTCGACGCCGTCCAGGTCGCGCGCGCTCAGATCGGTGTCGTCGACGATCAGCATATCGGCGCTCCGAATCGCACGATCGTGCGCCCGCACTTGCCGGGCCGTGCCTTGAGCGGTGCGCAGCCGGTAAGCCACGCCGCTTGCTTCGAGGCGAGCGACGATTTGCGGCGCACGCTCCATGCAGGATGAAATCAGGAAGATGTCGATCATGTCGGCTCTCCGCCGGTCTGGCGCGTTCGGTTGGCGAAGCCGCCTCGACAGCGGTCGAGGTTCGCTTTAATCGTCGGCATCGGACGGATGAATGTCCGCACCGCGCTCGTAGTTTCGTTCCTGCGACACCGGCATCTCATACACCGAGTCGCGTAGCGCCTCGCGCTGGATCTCCGCTTGCGCCCGGCGCTTGATCGCCTCGGCGATCACCAGCGTAGTCAGATCGACCGGCGCAGCGGCGAACAAAGCACGCGGCGCGGCGATATGCCGTTGATAGAAAACGCCCACTGAGTGAGTCGTGCTTTGACGAACCGGCCGTACTGTGCCGGCCGGTTTGGTGATCTGTCTGGTCATGACAACCCCCGAAAAAATGTGCTTCTTCTACCGCTCTGTCCAGGTGAGCCGTGTCCGCAACTTCGCGGACACGGCGCCCGGTCCACCTCGTAACCCGCGTCTCTCTCCGGAGACTCCGGCCATTCCTCCCCGCTTCGTCGCGCCCGGTTGGTCCTCGACCGCGCGCTGCCCCGTCGCTGCTCTTTCGCTGTTTTTCTTGTTGTTGTGCGTACCGTTCGCTCGCCGAATCCACGAGCGCGGTACATGTTGTTTTTTTTCCGCCCTTCACATCCGCCATAACCGACGGAAAAAGTGGCGAGGTCAACCTTTACATCGTCCGGTCGCAATGACCGGTACGTTGTACCGACCATTGCGCCATTCTTTTTATGACATCTGTTTTTTATTGGCCCCGCCGCACCCTCGTAGAACGCAATGGCTTTCCCCAGCCGCGCCTACGAAGTCTTTTTGCCGCCGGTCTCTTCTTATTCTGGCTTCCCTGAACCTGGGACCGGGCGGCAACAGCCTTCGCTGTGAAGTGCTTATTGCAACGGCTATGCCATGCACCCTCAAACCCTTATGCCACCGTGATCGTCGATGCGGCGCACCGGACTTGGGCGTACTTCGCAGCTCGCGTTGATTCGAATTCGACACATGTTCCCGCGCCCGGCGACACGCCGCAGCGCGATATTCGCGGCCACCTGAACGCTGGGCAGCCCGCGCGTTCCGCGCGTGGCCGGGCGTTGCGTCGCATCCCGGTTAAATATGCCGACGCTTCGGAACCCTATCCGGTAGCAGCGCACGTATGCCCAATGTGTCGCACGCGTGAGACAAGGCAAATCTCGAACTACAGTTCCGTTTGACATTTGCCGTAAAACGAATTGAGGCGCTATGTGCGACGCCGCGCATAGCAGGACTTGACCGTCCAATTTTGTAGCGCATGAACAATGAGGCAACGTGAAAACGTTTCTGAATCCAGACTTGTTTATATGGCGCTTCACAGCGGTTTCGCTTATCGTTAAGCCCATGCGCCAACAAGAGCGCCTGTATCAGGTCAACGAGGTTAAAAACGGTTTGAGTGATTCGGGGAAAAGATCGCGTGACGGTTTCAACGGTGAACACTGTTGCCGCCATTCGTCAGATATGCAGCAGCTCGCGGTTTGCGCCGCCTGCTCCATGCTCCCCGAGATTGCCGCTATCGTGAATCGTGACCGCCGGGCTGGGAGGAGCAGAACCCAAAGCGGTGGATCATTCCATGTCCGGACTCGCGCAAGCGGACCGGCTAGCTCCGTTGGCCGGAAGCCGGCATTACGCCGGTCTGTCGCATACGTCGCAGAACAGTCCTGAGAGCTGCATCAACCGGGGGTAACATGAATACGACTTGCACGCCTGTCGACACGGAACGCACCGTTCTATATGTGTCGAACTCGCCCGATCAGAAACTCGCCGATTTTCTGGCGGCTTCTGGCTGGCAAGCGGTGCATGCCAAAAGCACGGCCGTGGCCGAGCGTATGCTCGAGCGCGGCAACATCAAGGTCGGCCTGGTCGAACTGCCGGGCGACTGCACATCCCAACATCTGTCCGCGCTGGCGTCCTGCATGCGGCGCGTAGAAACCAACTGGGTCGCCCAGATCGCGCCGGGCCAGGCGGAAAACGAACTGGTCAGCCGCTTCATCCTCGATTACTGCTTCGACTTCGTGACCCGGCCGTGGCTCAACGAGCGGCTCGTATTCGCGCTCGGCCATGCGCATGGCCTGTCGAGCCTGCGGCATGTGGAAGTCGCACCGGAGCCTTCGGCCGGCCGGCACGGCATGGTGGGGCAATGCGAGGCGATGCAGCAGTTGTACCGGCGCATCGACAAATGTGGCGTGACCGACGCGCCGGTGTTCGTCGCCGGCGAATCCGGCACGGGTAAGGAACTGACCGCCAAGGCGATTCACGAACGCTCGCCGCGCGCCGGCCGCCCGTTCGTCGCGATCAATTGCGCGGCGATTCCTCCGAGCCTGCTGCAAGCCGAACTGTTCGGCCATGAACGCGGCGCGTTTACCGGCGCGCTTCAGCGCAAGATCGGCCGGATCGAGAGCGCGCACGAAGGCACGCTTTTTCTCGATGAAATCGGCGATATGCCGCACGAATGCCAGGCGGTTCTGCTGCGTTTCCTGCAGGAAGGCACGATCGAACGGCTGGGCGGCAACGGCCCGATCAATGTCAATGCGCGAGTGATTTCGGCGACCCACGTCGATCTGGACAAGGCGGTCGAAGACGGCCGCTTCCGCTCCGACCTGTATCACCGCCTGTGCGTGCTGCGTCTGGTCGAGCCGCCGTTGCGCGAGCGCGGCGGCGATATCAAGTTGCTCGCCAACTATGCACTGAGCATGTACAAACAGGACGGCGCACGCAAACTGCGCGGCCTGTCGAGCGACGCGATCGTCGCCATGTCGAACTATCCGTGGCCTGGCAACGTGCGCGAGTTGATCAACTGCGTGCGCCGCGCCGTGGTGATGAGCGAGGGCCGTTTTATCACGGCCAGCGATCTGGGCCTGCCGGAAGCCGACAATGGGCCGGCTGTCACGCTGGCGGAAATCCGCAGCAAGGCCGAGAAAGATGCGATCGAACACGCTTTGCAGCGGCATGGCTACAAGTTGTCCGAAGCGGCGGCCGAACTCGGCATTTCGCGGGCCACGCTGTATCGGCTGATGCATGCCAACCGGCTGCATCAGGAGCCGGCGGCCGGGCGCGCTTCCAATACGGCCGGCGGCGCGGATGCCGACGGCGACGCGGAGCGACGGGCGCCTTCTTTGGTGTGAGCGGGTACGTTCGGCGGCGTTTTTTGCTGCGCCTGATTCGATTGACGCCGGCTTGAACCTCGCCGGCGGGAAGTTCGCGGGCTGCGCACGCCGTCACTGCACGCGCGCCATGGCGCGCAACGACGCGACTCGATGCATCAGCATGCGTCGCCCACATCGCTCGCGCCTTTCGCCATCGCGCCGGCATTGCTATGCTGAAGGCCGTTCATCCATCCTCCGGGAGCGGACTTGGCCGACCCGCACGCACCGGCGCTCAAGCGCCGTTCCTCGTCCGTCCTGCCCGCTCAGGCCAGCCCGTGCGATGCGCTCGTCATCCGCGCGCAGCCTGCCAGTCTCGTCCACCCGTGCCGGCGTAAAAAACTCGCGCTGGCCGCGACTATCCTCGGCTCGAGCATGGCCTTCATCGACGGCTCTGTGGTCAATGTCGCCTTGCCGTCCATTCAGAGCGAACTGGGCGCGAGCGTGGCGGCAATCCAGTGGGTCGTCGACGCCTATCTGCTGTTTCTCGGCGCGCTGGTGCTGGTGGGCGGCTCGCTCGGCGACAAGCTTGGCCGGCGCACGGTGTTCATCGCGGGAATCGGGCTGTTCACACTCGCCTCGATCGGCTGCGGCCTCGCGCCGGGCGCCGCGGCCCTGATCGCGGCGCGCGCCGTGCAAGGCGTGGGCGCGGCGCTGCTGGTGCCGAGCAGCCTGTCGATCATCGGCGCGGTGTTCGACGACAAGGAGCGCGGCCAGGCGATCGGCACCTGGGCCGGCGTCGGCGCGATCACCTCGGCGCTCGGGCCGGTGGCGGGCGGCTGGCTCGTCGATGCGTTCTCGTGGCGTGCCATCTTCTTCCTGAACGTGCCGATTGCCTGCGCGACGGTCGCGCTGGCGGTCATGGCCGTGCCGGACAGCCGGCAGGACGATGACGGAAATCCGTCCGCGCGCGCCGGCGGGGCCACTGGACACGCGGCGGCCGGACTCGACTGGCCGGGCGCGGCCACGGCCACCGCCGGACTCGCCGCCCTGACCTACGGCCTGACGCTCGCCTCGGCGCGCGGCTTCGGCGACCGCTGGGTGCTGGCTTCGATCCTCGGCGGCCTGCTGGTGCTGAGCGCCTTCGTCGCGCTCGAAGCGAGAACCCGCAATCCGATGATGCCGCTCGACGTGTTCCGCTCACGTGACTTCGTCGGCGCAAATCTCGTCACGCTGCTGGTCTACTTTGGCCTGGGCGGTGCGCTATTCTTCCTGCCGTTCACGCTCATCCGCGCTTATGGTTACAGCGCGACTCAGGCGGGCGCGGCGTTGCTGCCGGTGCCGCTGACCATCGGCCTGCTGTCGCGCTTCACCGGCGGCCTGACGAGCCGCTACGGCGCGCGGGCCTTGCTGACCGTGGGGCCGGTCGCCGCCGCGGCCGGCTTCGCGATGCTTGCGCTGCCGTGGGTCGGCGGCGAGTACTGGCGCGGCTTTCTGCCCGCGCTGGCCGTGCTCGGACTCGGTATGACCGTCACCGTCGCGCCGCTGACCACGACGGTGATGGCCTCGGTGTCCGCCGCGCGCACGGGCGTCGCTTCGGGGATCAATAACGCCGTGGCGCGGGTGGCGAGCCTGCTGGCGATCGCGGTGCTGGGAATCGTGTTCGTGTGGTCGCACGACGCGGCACTCGCGGCGCGGCTCGATGCGCTGCATGTGCCGCAGGCGGCGCGCGAGGCGGCGAGCCTGGCGCAGGTCGGCATGGATGCGGGCGCTGCATTGCCTGCCGCTGGGGCGGGTGCGTCGAAGGGCAAAGTGGGCGAGGCAGATGGGGCGGCGGCGCACACCGAAGCCGACGCGGCGCAAACAAACGTGGATCCGGCACGGGCCCAACCCGAGGTGGCACGGGCACAAGCCGACGCCCTCGGCGCGGCATTGCACGCGGTCGCGCTGGTGTCGGCGTTGTGCGCGCTGGCCGGTGCAGCGCTGGCGTTTTTGACAATCCGTTAGCAACGGCCGCCGAGATGCGCCGCGCCTGATTCACGCCTCGCGCACGGACGCCCATCCATAGTTCAGACCGCGCTGAAACATCGCTGTCCGGCGCGCGCCATACTGCAGTCACAGCCCTTCACACCACGACCTTCGACTAAACAGGGAGCTTGCACATGGCGATTACCTGCTTCATCCGCTATCAGATCGATCCGTTCCAGCGCGATGCCTTCGACGAATACGCCCGCAACTGGGGCCACATTATTCCGCGTTGCGGCGGCCATCTGATCGGCTATTTTCTGCCGCACGAGGGGACCAACGACATCGCCTGGGGATTGATCGCGTTCGACAGTCTCGCGGCTTATGAAGCGTATCGGGCGAGACTGCGCGCCGATGCCGAGGCACGCGACAATTTCAAGCTGGCGCAAGCGAAGCGTTTCATTCTGCGCGAGGAGCGCACCTTCACCGAAGTCGTGGAAGGCACCTTGGGTGTGCCGCCGGTGCGCAGGGGGGCGGCGACGGAGTGATGGCGAGGCGGTGGACGTAGCGACGGCCGCGGCATTTATGCGAGCGGAGCGGATGCGGTTGCGGTTGCAAAGGCGCTTGCAGCCCGGCAGGCACTCGCGAAGGCGGCAGAATGGGGAATTCGGGCCCGCCGCAGCCGACATGGGACAATGCGGTTCTTTCCGACAGGCAGGTTTTTTGCTTCCGCAAGATGCCGCCGCGCGGGGCTTGCCGGCTTTCAGGCACCTCGCGCCAAGGCCGCCCAAGGAACTTGTACGACCACACCCATGTCGGTTCATGGTCACGCCGCCGAACCGGCCAGTATCCGTCGGCACAGCCTTCCGCCTCTGTCCCCCGCTTTACACCCTATGCGCAAACTATTCCCAATCTGGCTTTTCTTCCTCCTCGCGTTCATCGCCGCGCCGGTTTTCGCCGCCGCACCGCCGGCCACGGCCGCGTCGTCCGCCTCGGGCGTCGGGGTCACGCTGACGCCCGAGCAGGCCCGCCAGGCGCTCGCCGTTCTCAATGATCCCAAGCGCCGCGCGCAAGTCGCCGACACGCTGCAGGCCATCGCCGCCGCCGGCGCGCTGAGCGCGCCGCCCGCTTCCGCGCCCGCGGCCGGCTCGGCGCCCGCCGCGGCAAGCGGCGCCGCCGCGCTCGTGCCGGCGGCGTTCAAGTCGAACGGCCTTGCCTCGCAGCTGGCCCGCCAGGGCGCGCACTGGGCCGTGCACCTCGGCGCCTCGTTGCGCAGCTCGGTCGCCGCGCTACTCGACGTCGCATCGGTGCGCGCCTGGTGGAACTGGCAATCGACCAACCCGCAAGCGCGAGCCGTGCTGGGCCACGTCGCCTGGTCGCTGCTGGCCGCGCTGCTTCCCGCGCTCGCGCTCGAATGGCTCGCGCGCCGCCTGCTGCGCCGCGCCTACCGCGCGCTGGCCGCGCGCCGCGAACTGGAAGACGACAACGACGCGCGAACCGACCTGCCCGTCGACGTCGCGCCCCAACCCGCCGATGCGCCGAACGCCGCGCCGCCCTTGCCCGTGTCGCCGGCTTCGCCGGTAAGCGCGGCGCAGGCGCAAGCCGAGGCCGCGCCGGCAGGTACCTCGGCCGCCACGAAGGCTAAAGGCAAGGTCAACGAAGCCAAAGGCAAGCAGAACGCCAAACATCACTGGACGCTCTTGCGCCGCCTGCCGCGCGCGCTCCTGACGATGGTGCTGCGGCTGTTGCCGCTGGTGGTGTTCGTCGGCGCGGCGAGCGCGCTGATGTCGATCTTCACCGACGACGGCACGCCCCAAGACCGCGCGCTCGATTCGCTGATCGACATCTACGTGCTGTGCCGGATGATCGTGATCGTCTGCGGTTTCTTCCTGCAGCCGGCCGCGCCGCGTTTGCGCCTGCTGCGCATGAGCGATGCGTGGGCCGCTTTCATGCAGCGCTGGGTGGTGCGGATCGTCAGCGTGGTGGGTGTGGGCTCCGCGGTCGCGGAGATCGCGCAGTCGCTCGGCCTGAACGACGCGGCGCATCTTGCGTTGATGAAAGTGGTCGCGCTAGCCGGCCACGTCATGATCTCGATCCTCGTGCTGCAATGCGCGAGCCCGGTCGGCGAACTGATCCGCAAGCGCCTCGCCGCGCGCAAGTCGCTTGAAATGTTCGGCAACGTATTCGCCGAAGTCTGGGCGTGGGCCACGGTGTTTGTCGTGATGGCGCTGTGGTTCATCTGGGCGCTCGACGTGCAGAACGGCTATCACACGCTGCTGCACCTCGGCGGCATTTCGCTGGCGGTGCTGGTAGGCGCGCGGGTCGTGTCGATCGTCATGTTCGGGGCGCTGGCCCGGCTCTTCAATGTGCAGGACGACGCGAGCAAGTCGGTCGTGCATCAGCATGCGTACCGCTATTACCCGCTGCTGCGCCGTGTGGTGGCGTGGGTCATCGGCATCGTGACCGCGCTCGCGCTGTTGCAGGTATGGGGCGTGCATGTGGTCGACCTGTTCCGCACGGGCACGATCGGGCACCGGCTTGCTTCGGCGATCATCACGATCGGCGTGGCCGCCGTGATCGCGCTGCTGGTGTGGGAAGGCGTCAACGTCTCCGTCGAACAGCGGCTCGACCGCTGGACCACCAGCGGCGACCTCGTGCGCGCTGCGCGCTTGCGCACCCTGCTGCCGATGCTGCGCAGCGCGCTCTTCTGCGCGATCGCGCTGGTGGTGGTGCTGACCGGTTTGAGCGAACTCGGCGTGAACATCGGGCCGCTGCTGGCGGGCGCGAGTATCTTCGGCGTGGCGCTCGGATTCGGCTCGCAGAAACTGGTGCAGGACTTCATCACCGGCATTTTCCTGTTGATGGAAAACGCGATGCAGGTCGGCGACTGGGTCACGCTCGCGGGCGTGTCCGGCACCGTCGAATATCTGTCGATCCGCACCGTGCGGCTGCGCGGCGGCGACGGTTCGCTCTACACCGTGCCGTTCAGTTCGGTGTCGACGGTGAACAACACGAATCGCGGTATCGGCAATGCGGCGGTGAAGGTCAACATCGTATTCGGTCAGGATGTCGATCTCGCCATCGACACCTTGAAGGAAATCGGCGCCGCCTTGCGCGAGGACGACAAGTTCAGGGACGGCATTCTGTCGGACTTCAGCTTCTGGGGTGTCGATGCGCTCGACGGCTCCGCCATCACACTGGCCGGCCAGATTCAGTGCCGCGACAGCGCGCGCTGGGGCGTGCAGCGCGAATTCAACCGGCGCATCCTCTTCCAGTTCCAGGAGCGCGGCATCGAGATCGCGAACCCGCAGCGCAATCTGTTGACGTGGGATCCGGACAGCGCGCCGGCCAGGATCGAAGCGGATGACGTCTCCGAAGACGCACCCGGCTCATCAAATGCAACGCAGGACGAACCGCCCGCCGCCGCGCCATCCGCCGACGCCGCCGGCAAAGCCGACGCGCCGGTGGAAGACCAGTTGCCCGTCGATCCTAAGCCGGCTGGCGGCCCAGGAACGCCAGCAAATCCTGGTTCAACCTCTCCGCATGAGTGAAGTAAAAGCCGTGGCCGGCGCCTTCGTAGACATGCAGTGA
Source organism: Paraburkholderia sp. BL27I4N3 (assembly GCF_003386115.1). NCBI lineage: Bacteria > Pseudomonadati > Pseudomonadota > Betaproteobacteria > Burkholderiales > Burkholderiaceae > Paraburkholderia > Paraburkholderia sp. BL27I4N3. The sequence continues at coordinate 5,584,827 of NZ_QREJ01000001.1, forward strand.
CGCGCTGGGTATCAACGCCGCGGTGGGCCGGCCGGTCATTTCGAGTGGCGCCGACGCATCGCGGTCGCCATGCAGCACGAGCGACGGCACCTCGATCCGCGCCAGTTCCGCGCGAAAATCGGTGATGGTCTGCACGCGGGCCAGTTCGAGCATCGCTTGATGCGAGGTTTGCAGCATCATGCGGATCGTCCAGTCCATCGGCGCGCGCGACACGCCGGGCCCGAAATACGGCGCCGCGTTCGCCTCGATCCAGTCGGGAAAGGAGCGGCTCAGCGCGCGGCGGCCCTGCTCGAATAACGCGGCGTCGATGCCGTTCGGGTTGTCGTCGGTCTTCAGTAGATACGGCGTGGCCGCGGGCGCGACGAAAGCGATCCGGGCGACGCGCGCCGAACCGTAGCGCGTCAGGTAGCGCACCGCTTCACCGCTCGCAATCGAATGCGCGACCAGCGTGACGCCGCTCAGATCGAGCGCGCTCAACACGCTTTCCAGATCGGCGGCGAGCGTGTCGAAGTCGTAGCCGCGGCCGGGGTCGCTCGAACGGCCATGGCCGCGCCGATCATATGCGATGCAGCGGCAATCGAGGTGCGACAGCGGTTCCATCTGGTACGCCCACATGTCGGAGTTCAGCGTCCAGCCCGAGAGGAAGACGAGCGGCGTGCCTTGTCCCCAGTCGCGGTAGAACAGGCGCGTATTGTCGGCGGTGCGGATGGTGTTCGGTTCGTCGGCGAGATAGGGGGCGGTCGCGTTCATGGAGTCTCCTTTGTCGACCAGAGTCGGCGCTTTAGCGCTCACTCTGGGCCCGTGCAAGATCGTTGCGGCCTCAAGTGAGAATCGTGATGCCGTGCCGCCACTGTGCCGCGCGGCGGTAGGCAGGTCGATTACCCGAGAGGTAAAGAGACGCGCTAGTGAAGCGCCGGTTGCCGCGTTATTTATTGCACGTCCCACCAGCGCGGCAGCAAGCGCCGCACTTCCGGCCGCCGATAGCGGTCGTCGATCAGATGCACGACACCCTGGTCCTGCTCCGTGCGGATCACGCGCCCGGCCGCCTGCACCACTTTCTGCAAGCCAGGGTACAGATACATGTAGTCGTAGCCGTTGCCGAACCTCGTCTCCATCGTGCGACGCATCTGTTCGTTGATCTCGTTCATCTGCGGCAAACCGAGCGTGGCGATGAACGCGCCGATCAATTGCCGGCCGACCAGGTCGATGCCTTCCGAAAACGCGCCGCCGAGCACCGCGAAGCCCACGCCCTGGTTCATGGTGCGAAAGCGCGCGAGAAACGCGTCGCGCGCCGTTTCGTCCATGCCGGGTTCCTGCGCCCAGACCGGCAAATCCGGATGCCGCTCGCGCATCAGCGCGACCACGCGCTGCAGATACTCGAAGCTGCTCAGAAAGCCCAGATAGTTGCCCGGCTGCGCGGCGTATTGCCTGGCGATCAGATCGACGATCGGCATGAGAGAGCGCTCGCGGTCGCGCCAACGCGTCGATACGTTGCCGGCCACGCGCACCTGCAACTGCTCGGCGCGAAAGGGGCCTTCCACGTCGAGCCATTGAGTCTGTTCGGGTAGGCCCAGCGTGTCGCGATAGAAATGATGCGGGTTGAGCGTGCCCGAGAACATCACCGTGGTGCGCGCCGCCGCGTAGCGAGGTGCAAGAAACGGCGCGGGAATCACGTTGCGCACGCACAGCGTGGCATTCGTTTTGTCGCGCGGCGCGTAACGGTCTGTGGCGAGCGTGATATCGAAGATGGAATGCTCGCCGAACTGTTCAGCCAGCGCGACGAAATGCATCGCGTCGAAGAAAAAGCGCAGCGACGCTTCGTCGATGGAAAGCGGTGCTTCCGCCAGTTGATCGGTGACGGCGCCGATCAGATTCTGCGCGGCCGAGAGCAGTTTGCCGGGGACCTCGGCATAGACCTGATAGGTCTCGGTCTGCGCGCGTTTGACAGCGCTCCACTCGCGTTGCAGCCGCTCGAGCGGCTTGCGCAAGGTGGCCGGCGCCGTCTTGCGCGCGAGCCGGAACGCCGCCTGATCGAGCGACGCGCTGTACATGCGCCGCGCGCGGTCGAGCAGATTGTGCGCCTCGTCCACCAGCACGCCGACGCGCCACTGATTGATCTGCGTGAGCGCGTACAGCATCGCGCTGCTGTCGTAGTAGTAGTTATAGTCGCCGACCACCACGTCGGCCCAGCGCGCCAGTTCCTGCGCCAGATAGTACGGACAGACCTGGTTGGCGAGCGCCGCGTCGCGCACCGCCGCGCGGTCGAGGCGCGCACCGGCCAGCGCCGCGCTGCGGGCCGCGTCGAGCCGGTCGTAGAAGCCGCGCGCGAGCGGACAGGACTCGCCGTTGCAGGCCTTGTCGGGATGCTCGCAGGCTTTGTCGCGCGCGACCAGTTCGAGGGTTCTCAACGGCAGACGCGTGGCGCCTTGATGGAGGGTTTCGATTGCGTCCAATGCCAGCGCGCGGCCCGGTGTCTTGGCGGTTAAAAAGAATATCCGCTCGATCTGGTCCGAAGCGCACGCCTTGAGCAAGGGGAAAATCGTCGCGAGCGTTTTGCCGATGCCGGTCGGCGCCTGCGCCATCAAAGGCTTGCCGTCACGCGCCGCGCGATACACCGACACCGCCAGCTCGCGCTGCCCACTGCGAAACTGCCCGTGCGGAAACTGCAGCGCGCCGAGCGCCGCGTTGCGCGCGGCCCGATGCGCTTCTTCCTGCACCGCCCAATCGAGAAACCGCTCGCATTGTTCGACGAAGAAAATCTCCAGGTCGAGCGCGGTATGCGTTTGCGTCAGCAGCACCTCTTTCTGCGTGCCGATATCGAAGTACACCAACGCCACGGTCAGCTCCGTGAGCTCCCGCGTCCGACACAGCAGATGACCGTAGACGAGCGCCTGCGCCCAGTGCAGCGTGCGGTGATTGGCCGGCATGCGTTCGAGATCGCCGCGATGGGTCTTGACCTCTTCCACGCGGTTCGCGACGGGATCGTAGCCGTCGGCGCGCCCGCGCACGGTCAGATTGCGGTGCGTGCCGGTCAGCGTGATCTCGGTTTCGTAGCCGCTCGCGCGCCGGCCGGCGACGGTCACGTGGCCCGCCATGCCTTCGAGCGAGGTCGGCGCCGGCGTGAAGCGCAGATCCAGATCGCCGCGCCTCGCGGTGAACTCGCACATCGCCCGTACGGCGACCACGTAGGTCATGCGCGGGCCTCGGTGGTGGGGCTGATGACGGGTTGCGTGGCGGCCTCGATAGTGGCTCTTGTGGCGGCCTCAGAGAAAGCTTTGGCGTTAGCGTCGGCGGCAATTTCAGCCGCGCCACCTTCGGCAACGACCTCTTCATCGGCCCAGCGCACATCGAGCACGCGCACCGGCATGCCGTGCTGCGCGCAATACGCGAGCCAGCGAATCTGGTTGTCCTGCAAGCGGTCGCCCGGGCCCTTCACTTCGATCAACTCATAGCGGCGTTCGGCCGGCCAGAAGCGGATCAGGTCCGGCAAACCGGACCGATTGCCGCGCACGTCGCGCAGCAAGCGTTCGAACCACAGCTTCAGATGCGCGGCCGGCAGACAGTCGAGCGCCAATGCAACGAGTTCCGGCGTAAGCAGCCCCCAGAACACGAACGGCGATTGCAGCCCCGCCTTGCCATGCAGATGCCGCACAATCGTCTCGCGATAGGCACCGCTATCGAGTTGGTCGAGACACTCGGCGAACAGCTCCGCGCGACGCGCATGAAAATCCGGCGCGTGCAGATCGGCCGGACCGCGCTGGAACGGATGAAAAAACGCGCCGGGCAACGCCGCAAAAACCGGCTCCCAACACAACAGCCCAAACAGCGAATTGATCAGCGCGTTCTCGACGTAGTGCACCGGCGCGGTCTCGCATGTCAAATGATCGCGGGCGACGTATTCGACCGGCATCGGCGCCTCGGGTCGCGGCAGCACGAGCGTGGTGCGCTCGACCGGGCGAGCGGCAGGCACACGCGCGACCGGTTCGCCGCGCTTGCGCTGCAAACGCGGCAGCATGCGCGCGACGCGTTGCGCCTCTTCTTCGCTCTCCGGCGCGGCGGCGGCTTGCGAGGCCAGTGCGAAAGCATCGTCGAAACGCTCGCTGCGTTCGAGCACGCGCATGCGCCGATGACGCGCGCCGGGCCACGCGCAACGCTCATAAACGGCGAGCGCCGCCGCCCAGTTCTGCCGACGCTCGCACAGGTAGCCGATGCGGAACAACAGTTTCGCGCGCCGCGTTTCAAGCCAGGGGTTGGCCGTTTCAATGGAGGCGACAGTGGCGACGATCTCTTCGATTGCCGCCGCTTCCGCCTCGCCACCGGGTAACCATTCGAGCGCTTCACGACACGCGTGCAACGCGAGATAGACGTCGACATCCGCGCGCTGCTGGAACGCGCGCGACGACGGCGCGAACGCCACTTTCTCGTACTGGAACACGCCGAGATCGGCGAGCACGAACTCCGACCACTCCTGCTGCAAATTGCCGAAGAACATCAACCGCAAGCGTTCGCAAAGCGGCGCGATCGCCACGTGAAAAACGCGGTCTTCAGTTCGACCGTGCCATGCCGAAAGCGCAAGCGCAGTGGCGCCTCCCTCGTCGTTTTCGCTTGCATAAAACGGGCGGAGTGTTTCCAGCAAGTCGGGCTTGCGCAGGCTCCTTGCGCCCGGAATCATCGCGATGGCGTCTGAGAAAATCTCCATCAACTCGGCACGCGTGGTGAGCGCGAACAATTCGTCGAGCGTGAGTCCCGGTTCGGTGTCGACCCAGCCGAGCGCCGCAATTGGCGCCGCTGCCTGCAACGGGCAGCCGATCTCGTCGTAAGACAGGCGGCTCGCGCGGAACAGCGTGCCTTTGCGCATCAGCATGCGAACCAGCAGCGCGCGCGAAGACTGCGGCAACGCAGCGAACTCGCGCAGAAACGCTTGCTCGTGCGCGTCGAACAGATCGTCGTAACGCTGCGCGAGCCACGCCAGGGCGCGCTCGAAGTTCAGCAGATAGTAGAGGGCGTAGGGAGAGACGGGTGTCGCCACGGCACTTTCATGAAACCTGTATGTTTATACAGTGATGATAGCAAACTCCGTGGCCGGCCCGGCCACACGGCCTTGTGGCGACATCATGGCGCGGCTTGAACGTACCGCCATGCGAATCCGTCCGCGCACCGCTTTACCCTCAGTTGCTCCACAACGGCGACGAAGTATCGGAGATGCCGGAGTTCCATGTCAGCAGAGTGACAGGCTTATCGAACGGGATGCCGCATTGTGCCATTCGATCGTGCCGCCGCTACCGCATTTTCATTGCGCCGCCAGCCACACCACCGTCAACGAACGCACGCCTTGCGCGCCGCGAATCAGCACGCCCTCGATATCCGCCGTCGCCGAAGGTCCGGTAACGAGCGCCGCGTAACGGGCGTCACGGAAATCATCGCGCTGGTACACGTCCTGCAAGCCGTCGATCAGTTGCGCCGGATCGAGCAGCACGACCAGATGCTGCACGATGTAGCCCAGCGCGTTGACCACATACTCGCGCTCGCTGAACCACACCGAGCCGGTCTCAGCGACGCCGAAGCGCGCCCGCACGACGCCCACGTCGATATCCTGTAGCGAAGCGGGTTCCGTGTCGGCGGTGAGTGGGCGCGTGCCCGACACTTCCGCGCTCGCCGAAGCCACCGACGCCTCAGCGCCGAAGCGCTCGCGAATCAATCCGCTCACCTCGGCAGCAGACGTGGCTTCGACGCAGGTGCCGCCCATTGCCTGCAAGGCCGCCGTGAAGCGCGCGCGCAGATCGCCGCCCGCCGCGTCGAAGAGCGGCACATCAGGCCGTGGCCGCGCCAGTGGCTGTGCTTGCCGCACCTTGTCCAGAAAAGCCTCACGCGTTGCCATTGCCGCCTCCACGATTTTTCTTGTACCAGGCGTGGAAGGTCAGCTTTGGCGCCTCCGGCAACTCGCGTTGCTTGCCCCAGATATTCAGCGGGTTATACAGCACGAAATTCGGCAGCCGCCGCAGCGCGCTGCCCATCGACGACACCGTCGCGCGATACAAGGTCGGACTCGCCAGCAAGCGCCCCGCCATTTTCAGCACTTCGTGCTTCACGAACGGCACTTCATGGCGCTCCGCGATCACCGTGCGCCACTTATAGATCTGCTCGTGAATATTGATCTTCACCGGACACACATTGGTGCAACTGCCATTGAGCGTCGACGCGAACGGCAACGCGCTATAGCGTTTCAGATCGAAGGTCGGGTTGATGATCGCGCCGATCGGCCCCGAGTAGGTGCCGCCGTACGACAGCCCGCCGCTGCGCCGGTACACGGGACAAGTATTCATACACGCGCCGCAGCGAATGCATTTGAGCGAATACCAGAAGTCCTCCATGGCGAGCCGCTCCGAGCGGCCGTGATCGACGAGGATGAAATGCATCTCCGTGCCCGGACGCGGCGCGCGGAAATGCGAGGTGTACTGCGTGATCGGCGAGCCGAGCGCGCTGCGCGACAACATGCGGATGAACACGCCGAGGTCGGATACTTTTGGAATCAGCTTCTCGATTCCAATCGACGCGATATGCAACGGCGGCACGTTCGCCGACAGATCCGCATTGCCTTCGTTCGTACACACCACCACCGTGCCGGTCTCCGCCACCGCGAAATTGCAGCCGGTCATGCCGGCGGTTTTCTCGCGCACGAAGTATGGCCGCGTGTTCATGCGCTGGCTTTCCGCGAGGTAGTGAATGTCGCTGTTCTTCGGATCGGTGCCGATGGTGCGGCCGAACAGTTCGGCGACATCGGCGCGCAGTTTGTGCACGGCCGGCACCACCATATGGCTCGGGTCCTGGTGATCGAGTTGCTGGATGCGTTCGCCCAGATCCGTTTCCATCACCGTGATGCCGCGCGGTTCGAGATACTCGCGCATCTTGCATTCGTCGGTGAGCATCGACTTGCTTTTGACGAGCGTGGTCATGCCGCGCTCCGACATGATCTGGTGCACGAGCGCGTTGTGCTCTTCGGCGGTGGCGGCCCAATGAACCGTTACACCGTTGGCCTCGGCGGCCGCCGCGAACTGTTCGAGATACTGCGAGAGGTTCGACAGCGTGTGTTCTTTAATACCCGATGCCAGTTCGCGCATCGTCTCCCATTCCGCAATGCCGTGCGCCTGCACGTCGCGCTTCTCGCGCAAATCCCATAGACGTTTGTCGTGAAACGCAACATGCTCTGTCTTGCCGATGAAAGCGCCCGCCGCTTTCGCGTGATCGATCCGGTTGCTCATGCGCGTGCTCCGTTGAGGACCTGCGCGATGTGGATGAAGCGCGCATCGGCTTTCATGCGTTCGGCGCAGCCTTGCTGATGCATGAGACACGACATGTCGCCTGAGACGATATATTCGGCGCCCGCGTTCAGATGATCGCGCACCTTGTCCTGCCCCATGCGCACCGACACCGGCTCTTCGGTGACGGAGAACGTGCCGCCGAAACCGCAGCATTCGTCGGGCCGCGCCGGCTTGACGAACTCGATGCCCTTCACGCCTTCGAGCAAGGTACGCGGCTTGGAAAACGGCGTGCCCGCCACCTCCGATATCGACGCTTCCTTCAGATGCCGCAACGCGCTGCAACTGTTATGCAATCCGACGCGATGCGGGAACTCAGCCCACGGAAATTCACGCGCACCGACCACGTCATGTAGAAACTCGACAAGTTCATAAGCGTTCGCGCGGACCTTCTTCACTTCGTCGGTTTGTTCGAGCGCGGTTAGATGCTCGCGCACGTGGTGGATGCAACTCGCCGACGGCCCGACGATGTAGTCGTAACCGGCGAAGTTGCGCGCGAACACACGCTCGGCGCCGGCGGCCTCCGCATGCGCGCCGCTGTTGGCCATCGGCTGGCCGCAGCAGGTTTGCTCCTGCGGATAGTCGACCTCGATGCCGAAGCGTTCGAGCAATTCGAGCGTGGCGATCCCCACTTCGGGATAGAACGCGTCGATGAAGCACGGGATGAACAGGGCGACTTTCATAGGCTCTTTGAAAGGAAAAGCAGCAGCCGGCGATTCACCACTCTACTGCGGAATCGCGTTGGTGAACCAGCATGGCGCCGCGGCGGCGTTGCACGATCGTCAAGGATTTCGCCGCACCAGTCTGACTGGTAAGGTTGGTCTGACCAAGAATATAAGGAAGTCCAGAAAGCGTGTCAATGGCGCGATGGCGACGGATGACAGCTTGCGTCGCGCGAATCGGAAACGCTACGCGCAGTTATCGAGACTTGTGACCAGGCGGTCCGTTCGGGTCGATATACGGGTTATGGTTTTTTCGCCTCGTGTCCGAATGCGTTTCGGACAATCCTGCGCCGCTGGGCCACATCAGCCGCGGCGATGTCGGGAAACGGAATTCGTTGGACTAGCGCGCGGTTAGTTAGAGTCGAAAGCACGGAATTGCCTGGACTATCCGGAATCGGCAGCGCCAGCTAGCAAAACCGGTCGCTGTGGCGTGATCGTTTTCGGAAGGCGACCGGCACTTGCCGAGCGGCCTCCGACCTCTCCGGCCCATGAGTCCGCTTCGTCGCATAAACCAGCCGTTCGACTGCACATGCCAGCGCAGGCGCGTCGTCGTTACGAAACCGAACAGTCATTCACGACATGGCCTTCGCGTCGCCATTAGTCTCTGGTGAGATCAAGAAGGATTGCAACTCAGTGGAAATCCGGTTAGAAGCTCCGAGCAAAACGGCTCAGCAATCTACACATTGCTGAGCCGCTCGATTATTCAGACTTTGCACACATCAATGCCCTGCGCCGCCTCCCGCGTCGTCGAGCTGGCGCATCACCGCATCGAGATTAAAGGAGGCCGCCTTTTGTCGGGGCGGATATTTCTTGAAGTTTTCTAGCTGAGCGGCCACCACGGCTTGCATCCCGTAGATCAGATACGCGTGGGAAATCATCCAGTCGTAGTAGGTATTCGAGTTCTCGTCGGCGCGCTCGAATGGGTCTCGCCTCAGATTGAACATCTTGGGAATCCGTAGCGGAACAAACGGTTCAGACCAGCACGCCAACTGTTTCGCTCGCTGCTCTCGCAAAACCGCTTTCCAGTCACCGACACGGATTGCCATGATGTCACCGTCGTCGCTAATATAGAAAAACGACTGACGCGGGCTCTCTTTCACTTCGCCGGTCAGATAGGGCAGCATGTTGAAACCGTCTATGTGAACCTTGAATGTCTTTTCTCCTGCCTTATGACCATTCAGCAGTTTCGTTTTGATATCGGGTTCGCCCGCTGCGGCGAGGAAGGTGGACATCCAGTCCTGATGCGTCACGATCCCGTTCAGTATTGAGCCGGCGGGAATTTTCCCCGGCCATCGCACGAATGCAGGAACGCGCCAGCCGCCTTCCCAGTTCGTGTTCTTTTCAGAGCGGAAGGGCGTGATCCCCGCGTCGGGCCAACTGTTGAAATGCGGGCCGTTATCTGTTGAATACATCACAATGGTATCGTCGGCAATGCCGAGTTCATCCAGTTTCGCGAGCATTTTGCCGATGTTCTCGTCGTGTGCAACCATCACGTCGTTGTAGTCGCCCTGGCCGCTTTTGCCTTTGTGTTTTTCCGCGCAGTGGGTTCGGAAATGCATCGCCGTCGTGTTGTACCAGAGGAAAAACGGCTTGCCATCTTTATGAGCCTGGTCGATGAAAGCAGACGCGTGCTGAGTCGTCTCATCGTCTATCGTTTCCATGCGCTTCTTTGTGAGCGCACCCGTATCTTCGATTTTCTGCCCACCTTTGCCATCTGACCAGCAATGCAGTACACCACGCGGCCCGAAGCGCTTCTTGAACGCAGGATCTTTAGGGTAGTCCGGGTCCTCAGGCTCCTCCTCGGCGTTCAGATGATAAAGGTTGCCAAAGAACTCATCGAAGCCGTGCATGGTGGGGAGAAACTCGTCCTTGTCGCCCAAGTGGTTCTTTCCGAACTGCCCCGTGACATAACCGAGTGGCTTCAACATTTCAGCAATGGTCGGATCCTCTGCGGACAAGCCAAGATCAGCGCCCGGCATGCCGACCTTGGTTAGCCCTGTGCGAATCGGATTCTGCCCGGTAATGAATGCGGCACGTCCGGCAGTACAACTCTGCTGTGCGTAGTAGTCCGTGAAGGCAACGCCTTCGTTGGCGATACGGTCAATATTCGGCGTTCGATAACCCATTTGCCCCCGGCTGTTAAAACTTATGTTCCACCAGCCGATATCGTCGCCCCAAAGTATCAGGATATTCGGTTGCTTTGTTGCCATGATTGCTTCCACTCCTTTCCGATAGGACCCGATCGGCTTTTCTTCAGATCGGGCGAAGAAGCTGCATTAATGACTGAACAGCAGCAGCAAAATGTCAACACGATGTCGCGCATTGGCAGGGAAGCAGCGAACATTGCCTGCTGGGCCGCTCATCACCTTGCGCTGTAATGCTATGCCCCAGGCGTTGCTGTTTCGAAGGAGGCGCGAGGCGATTTGTCGCCATGACAAAATCTGAATTTGCGGCCGCTGCCGCAAGTACATGGCGCATACTGCCCACGTCGCTTATCTTCGCTTGCGGTGATTGCCATGATGTCGGACGCAGGGTGTCCCTCGCGAAATAGCTTTGCCATCTTCTCCATGGCGGGCCGCGATCGCGTGAAAAACAGTTCGAGTCCCTGACACAGGTAGTTTTGGCCCGCCTCGCCGTCGCGCGAGAGTGCGAAGCGATCTTTCGGGCAACCACCGTTACATAAGGGCCTGACTTCGCAAGTCCTGCATTGCGCGGTTAGCGAGTCACGTTTGTCGAGGCCGAACTTGCGCTGTTCGGGCGAAGCCATGAGCTTCACCATGTGCGTCTCGTGAATATTGCCTAACCGGTATCCCGGTTCGACGAAGTGATCGCACGCGTAGAGGTCGCCGTTATATTCCAGCGCTGGGCCAAAGCCGCAGGTCGGCGCATGAATGCACAGCAGATGGCGACCGAAGAAGGCTTCCAGCGTGACATCGAACAATTGAACGAAGACGCGGCCGACATCGTGCCGGACCCATTCTTCGAAGACATCCATCAGGAAGAGCCCATACTGCTGTGCCCCGACGGAGCGTTCGGTGACCAGATTGCCTGTCTGCGTGTACAGCACACGTTTGCGGCCGCCCTGTTCACTCCAGCCGAGGTTGGCCAACTGAATGGTCTGTTCCGTAGCGCGTTCGATGATGGGAATGAACTGCACCCATTTCGCGCCGAGTTCGTCGCGAAAGAAACGATAAACCGCGCGGCCGTGATGCTGATTGGCGGCGTTGACTGTACACAGAATGTTGAACTCCACCCCGTGCTTGCGCAACGCGTTCCATCCGCGCATCACCATGTCGAAGGTGCCGTTGCCGTGGCGATCGACGCGATATGCATCGTGTATCGCACGTGGACCATCGACACTGAGCCCGACAAGAAAATTATTCTTCTTGAAAAACTCGCACCATTCATCGTCAAGAAGAATGCCGTTGGTCTGGAAGGTATGCTGCACGACCTGGCCGGGTTTGCGATGCTTTTCGACCAGTTCAACCGCCTGCCTGAAGAACTCGACCTTCATCAGCGTCGGCTCGCCACCTTGCCACGCCACCGTCACCTCGGGGCTGCGATGCGACTCGAGCAGTTGCCGGATATACGTCTCGAGCGTCACTCGCGACATGCGATGCTTTTCGTCTGGGTAAAGCGCCTCCTTCGACAGGAAGAAGCAGTATTTGCAATCGATATTGCAGGTGGACCCGCTTGGCTTGGCCAGTAAATGAAACCGTGGCGGCGCGTCGGAAAACGAGGCTTCGGTAACTGATGGCTGATCTTGAACGGATGCTGCGGTGCGAGAAAGCAACGTGGCTTCCATTGCGATGGTCCCTTGTGACAGTCAGCGTGCCAGCAAGACCTTAATCCGCGTGGCGATGCCGTCCATGTGGCGGTGAGATGTCGGTCCCGATATCGCGCAATTCGCGACTCGCAACACAGACGTGTTGGTTATTTAAGGCTGCATGGTTAGGGAAAGCAAACGCAATTTTGATATTTCCCGTTTTAAACGCATTGAGCGATCTGGCTGAATACGATGCTGCGGCGGTCCTGCCGTGCGAACGGGATGGAAACGACGCTGAGCATTTCGCGACTTCGTTTAAAACTTCGCTTAAAAGACCGGAGGGTCTGGCAATCGCGTGTAAGGTGAACTAGATTAGGTTGGCGCGTATGATTGCTCGGCTCCTGCGGGGCCGCCCGGCCTTTGCGGCCTGCGCGCGGCCCCGCAATCCATTCGGAGATGGCGTGACTAACCCGGAAGCACGATCGACGAACGAACTGGCCGAGGATAGAACCGACTTAGCGGCGAAGCGCACGCTGATGGCCGCCGACCGCACGTTAATGGCATGGATCCGTACCGCGCTTTCGATGATCAGCTTCGGATTCACCATCTATAAGGTGTTGCAAGGTTTTACGGATGCCGGCGTGCATCTGGCACATCCGAACAGCCCCCGAAGCGTAGGGCTTTTCCTCACTGGCATGGGCACGGTCTCGATGGTGCTGGGCACGATCGAGTATTGGTCAGCAATTGCCCGGTTACGCGCTTTTCAACGCGTTAGCGTCTGGCGACCCACGTTTTTTATTGCACTGCTTATGGCCTGTTCGGGGAGCTTCGCTTTTCTGAGCATTATCATCAGGCTCCTCTGAGGCAAAGTGAAGTACGCGGCGCCGTCTTCATCCTGGGCAGCCCGATCGTGTCGATATTGCAACCCTGTGACTACACTCGCGGTTGCGCCTAACTAAAGTTCTCAGCGCGCGTACTACCGCTTCTATCAACCGAAGGCGCTCATGCCGTGACTGAAATTCTGATGATCCTGCTGAAGGTCTCGGTCGTCGTCACGATCGTTGGCGTAGGCGCGGGAGCGTCGCCCGCAGACGTGACCTGGTTGTGGCGGCGGCCCATGCTTATGGTACGTTCGCTTGCCGCAATGTATCTGCTGGTCCCGCTGGTTGCTTTCGGCCTTGTGCTGGCGCTCCCGATCGAGCCCGGGGTCAAAGCGGCCATGCTGGTGCTCGCCGTCTCTTCCGGCGCGCCAATGTTGCCAAAAAAGCTCCGGAAGTTGGGCAACCAGGAGTACATCTTCAGCCTGCTGGTGACGTCCTCTTTTGTGGCTATCGTCGCCGTGCCTCTTTGGATAGCAGCCCTTGACGCTTATTTCCAGGTCGCGGTGGCGCTGCCACCAAGCACCGTGTCGATAGCGGTAGCCAAAGCCATTCTGTTACCGCTCGGGATAGGCATGGCGCTTCACGCGCTTTTCCCCGTGTGGTCGGAGCGACTTTCGCAGCGCCTGATTGCAATCGCCGGCCTCGTCCTGGCAATATCCGGATTCATGCTGCTGATCGTCAACAGGCAATTGCTATCCGATATGAGCTGGCCAGCCATACTCGCGCTCGCGGCGTTGATGATCTGCGCACTGGCCATCGGTGAATTGCTGGGGGGACCGGCGCGGGATGACCGAACGTCGCTTGCCATAGCTTGCGCGACGCGTCATGTGGGGGTTGCCGTGGTGGTCGCCGGGGAATTTGTTGGCATAAAAACCTCGGTGATGATCGTCGCTTACTTTCTCACGGTGATCGTCGTTTCAAGCATCTATCTCACGTGGCGCCGATGAGCGCGAGCGTCCGTCACCCGCTACGCGTTCAACACGATATTCGAAAGATATCCATCGGCTGGGCTGTGAAGTCAGGTACTAACCTTATCCACGAACCTGTATGCAGGCTGGCGCGCGCCGACCGGTTTGCTGGTGCTGCACCGGCCACTGCGTTACGTCCTCGAAATATCTCACTCAACGTATCTCGGGAGTCAGGCGAACATCCTCGGTTTCAATCAGTTGACATCGCTGGGCGCCGGTATCGAAATCGACACGGGTGCAGTGACGAAGCTCTTTGCGCGGCTTCGCATCGTTGCGCGATATGCTTTCGGTAAGGACGTGACGGGCGCATCGATCGGCCTCGCGCCCAGCTTCTGATCGACTCCGAAGACGCGCCAGACTTTGTTGGTCTGCCATGGCAACTGGCGCTGTATCAAGCAGCAGCGCACGCTTCTGTTTGTGGCGGAACGGTTGCTGTCGCGCTGTCAGCGGACATGGGTCGGAGAATACTGGATGGCCGTTGTGGCCGCACGCAGCCTTTCGAACCGCCGCAACGCGGGCCGCTCGCGCGCTCTGACAAATCCAACGGGTTCGCGTAGCAAATCCCGCGAGTGCAGTTTATTCGGCGGCGCGCCATCTCACGCGTGACCGAATTTGTTGCTAAGTGCTTGATTTTTGATGACGCCGCGTCCAACGAATTCCGTGTCGCCGCGGTGACGGCAATGCTGGTTTTCTTTTTGCACTGATAGCGACTGGCCGGAGCTGACCACGTGGCCCTTCCGGGGGGAGTCGGTCATGCATCAGCAGGGAGGGAGTGCCCGAGCGCTTCGCTTCGCGCGTTGATGGATCGCCGCGCCGGCCGGGGATAATTGAAGGGCGAAGACTAAACCCGACAGATGCCGGCCAGTCGGCGCGCCCGCGCGATCACGAAACCACACTCGACGAAGGCTTCGCCGCATCTTCCTTGTACATCTCGCGCACGAAGGTCAGATGACGCTCGGCGGCCTTGCGCGCCTTTTGCGCGTCGCGTGCCATGACGGCGTCGTAGATGGCCTGATGCTGGCTCATCAACTGCTTTTCCATCGCGTCGTCGTAATCGATCAGCCGATGGTACTGGCGCATGCCCTCGCGAATCAGCGTATGGATGCCGTGCATCACATGCGCGAGCGCGATGTTGTGCGTAGAGTCGGCGATCGCGAGGTGAAATGCGGCGTCCAGTTCCGCGAGATTGACGCGATCCTGAGACTGCGAGCCGGCCTTCAAAGCCTCGAACGCGACGCTGATCTTTTTCAGGTCGGCGGCGGTGGCGCGCTCCGCGGCATACACCGTCGAAATCGCTTCGAGCCCCTGGCGCAATTCCAGAATATCGGCACTGGTGCGCGGATTCTGCAGCAGCAGCTCGGCGAGCGGCTTGGAGATGATCGGCGCCGTGACATCGACGACCGTAAAACCGCCCCGCCCCGATGTCTCGATGTAGCCGTCCGCTTCAAGCCGAATCAGCGCTTCCCGCAACGACGGCCGCGACACGCCGAGCTGCGTCGCCAGATCGCGTTCAGCCGGCAAGCGGTCGCCGGGCATCAGCGTGCCGTCCGAGATCAGTTGCTTGATCTGGTCGGACACCACGTCGGACAGCCGTTTGCGCGTGAAGGACTGGATCGGGAGAAATGGCATGGGCAGCGGTGAGTAAAGCCGGTTGAGCGAGCGGTTTTCAGGCCGTGGAGAGTGTCAGGCACGATGCGTCGCGAAGTTGCAGTCGCGCTTCGACGTTGCTGCGAATTATACCGTTCAACGAGACACGCCGAATCCGGTTGGCACGCGAGCCGGCCGGCAGTGCGAGTCGTCGGGAACCCGCTAGCGCGCACCCGCCGCGTAGAAAACCGCCAGATCGCGCCTGAGCGTGTGCAAGGCCGCGTCGTCGAGATAGATCATGTGACCGGTTGGATAGTAGGCGATTCGCACATTGGCGCGCAGCGGCCCGTCCACGCCCAGATGCGCGAGCGCGTATTCTGTCGCGTAGAACGGCGTGGCCAGATCGAAATAGCCGTTCACCGACATCACGCGCAATTGCGGATTCTGCCGCATCGCTTCAGCCAGATCGCCGGCTGCATACGGTACGGGCAAACGCTCGCCCCACCATTCGCGGTGCTTCCAGTCCCATTGCGTCAGCGCTTCGTCGTTGAAGACGCGGTAGCGGTCGGCCGGCGTGAAGTGCAGGTCCTGAGCGAAATGCTGGTGCAGCGCCGCGTCGAAAGCACTCGACACGCTGCTCACCGAGGCGTCGTAGTCGGGGCGATCCGACACGCTGTCGAAGTCGATGCCCTCAAAACGCGCATCGTAACGGCCGACACTGCGCGCCTGATCGCGCAGCAATTCACTGCGATAACGCGACGGATAGAGACGCAGGCGGCTGCGCTTCACATAGGCGACATCGAGGCCGGTGAATTGCGCGACGCGCGCGGCGATCGCGTCGCGCTCGGCGTCGGGCAGCGCATCGCCTTGTGCAAGGGCTTGCGCATACGGCCCGCGTGCGAACGCGCGGGCTTCGTCGAGGAAAGCAGGCAGACTGGCCGGCTTCGGCACGATCTTGCCGTGATACCAGGCGATCGCCGCGAAGCTCGGCAGATAGCTTCCGCTTCTAAAATCCGAGCCCGCCGAAAACGCGGCCGAATCGAGCACCGACGACATCAGGATCACGCCATTAAGCGCGATATTGTTCTGCCCCAACTGATACGCGAGCATCGCGGCGCGCGCGGTCCCATACGATTCGCCGAGCAGATACTTCGGCGAATTCCAGCGCTGGTTCACCGTCAGATAGCGGTCGATGAATTGCGAGAACGCGTCGACATCCTTGTCGACGCCCCAGAAGTCTTTGCCCGTGCCATGACCCACGACGCTCGACAAGCCCGCACCGACGGCGTCGATGAAGACGAGGTCGGTGCTATCGAGCAGGCTGTCGGGATTGTCCGCGAGCGTATACGGTGCGGGCGGCGTGATATCGGGACTCGCGGTACGCACCCGCTTCGGCCCGAAAGAGCCGATCATCAGAAAGACGGTGCCGGCGCCCGGACCACCGTTGAACAGAAACGTGACCGGCCGCGTCTGCGGCGTTTTGCTGGCGACAGTGTAGGCAAGATAAAAAACGCTTGCGTTGGCCTGCCCCGTCTTGTCGCGCAACAGCAGGTTGCCGGCGGTGGCCGAGTAGTCGATCTTGCGGCCATCGAGCCGAATGGAATGCTGCGTGACCGATGCGGTTTCCGGCGGTACGGGAATCCCCGTCGGTTCCGCTTTCGCGTCGCGCTGCGCCGTGCTGCCAGACGCTTCGTTCTGCGCCGACGCGACGGCGCGTGGCTGCCGAGACGCGCGTTTCGGCGCCGCATGCGAGTCCTGCTGCGGTTGGCCGTTCGGCTCCGCGCTCTGATTGGGCTGGCCGCTCACGAAGCGGGGCGCGTCCGGCTCCGATGCCTCGGTATCGGCGCTCGCTGCGGCTTCCGGCGAGTCGCCCGGTTCAGCCGCCGCGCACAGGGTGCTGAACATGGCGAGTGCGGCAAGCACGAGCGCCATCGCGACTAGCGCGGCCGCCATGGATCCCGCCATCAAGGATTGGCGGAACCAGAAGGTAAAGCGAAGGCCCATGAGTTTCCCGACGAGTGTCGATAGGCGCCGATGTCCGCAAGGTGCAGGCTTAAGACGAACTCGGCGCTCGATTTTTGACGCAAGCATTTACGGCGTCAATCGAAAACTGGCGAGAACACGCATTCCTCCCACGACGCATCGCCGCGTTACGCCAATCGAAAAGCAAACGAAACGTTGGCGAAAGACTCAACGACCTCGCAATGCGCCGACGAATGCAGCGATGCGTTCGCACGCGTCGATCAGACGCCCTTCGTCGACGACGAAACCCAGCCGCACGAAACCATTCGCCGTCTCGCCGAACGCACTCGCGTCGAGCAGCGACACACCCTGCGCGCGAAACAGCTGCCAGGTGAAGTCGACCGTATCGAGGCCCGTTCCGCTCACGTCGACCATCATGAACATGCCCGCCTCGGGCAACAGGCACCGCAAACCCGGCACGCGATGCAAACGCTCGAACACCACGTCGCGCCGGCGCCGGTAGATCTCGCGCATCTCGGCGGCGATCCGCGCCTTGTGCTGCACAGCCGTCAATGCGGCCTGCTGGATGAAGCCGGGCAAGCCGTACAGCATGGCAAGCGCGAGCCGCCCCATGTGCTCGATCAGCTCCGTGGGCCCGATCGCCCAGCCCACGCGCCAACCGGCCATGGCATGCGATTTCGACAGGCTGCCGAGTGTCACGGTGCGCTCCGCCATGCCGGGCAGCGCGGCGATGCTCACGTGCTCGCGTTCGAACGTCAACTCGGCGTAGACCTCGTCGGAGAGAACCCATAGATCGTGCCGGCACGCGAGCCGTGCGATACGTTCGAGATCGGCGCGTTGCATGACCACGCCGGTCGGATTGCACGGCGTCGCGAAGAAGATGGCTTTGGTGCGTGAGGTGACGGCGGCTTCGAGCGCGTCGCAGTCGACATGAAACGCCCGTGCCGGATCCACAGGCACGGTCACGAGCGTGGCGCCGGCCGCGCGCACGCAGGCCTCGTAGGTCAGATACATGGGTTCCGGGACGATCACTTCGTCGCCCGCTTCCAGCAGACACAGCGACGCGGCGAACACGCCGTTCTGCGCCCCCGCGGTCAGGACCACATTGGCGGCGCTCGCGGCGCAGCCGGTCATGCGCGTGTGCTCCGCGGCGATCGCCGCGCGCACCGGCTCGCGGCCGGACACGGCGCTGTAGTGCGTATCGCCGCCGCGCAAGGCCTCGATGGCACGCTCGACGATCGGCGCGGGCGTGGCGAAGTCGGGGTCGCCCACGCTCAGGACGATGACGTCTTCGCCTCTCGCCTCCGCCTGCTGCGCGACACGATGGATTTCCCACGCTGAGGTGCGCCGGCCTTGCAGGCGTTCGACCAGATTCGAGTACTTCATTCACTGCACCCCGTTTCCCATGGACCCGCCAATGTAAAGGGGCGCGCGCGAAACGTCCAGATACGAAAAAGCGCCACGCGAACATACAGTCTCGCGTGGCGCTCGGGCGTTGCCCCTGATTCGCGGGGCGCGGCGCGTTTAAATCTGGCGGCGCAACTCCGCCGGCGGAACCTTCATCAGATGCCGGTATTTCGCCACGGTGCGGCGCGCCACCAGCACGCCCTGATCGGCGAGCATTTTGGCGAGCGTGACGTCCGACAGCGGATCGTGCGTGTTTTCCGCAGCGATCATTTCCTTGAGCAGTGCGCGCACGGCAGCCGCTGAACAGGTGCCGCCGCTTTCCGTGCCCAGTTCGCGCGGGAAGAAATGCTTGAACTCGAAAATACCGCGCGGCGTGGCCATATATTTGTTGCCGGTGGCGCGCGAGATGGTGGATTCGTGCAGGCCGAGTTCGTCGGCGACATCGCGCAGCACCATCGGCTTGAGCGCGATTTCGCCGTACTGGAAGAAGGCCTTTTGATGCGCGACGATGCATTCCGCCACGCGCTGAATCGTATCGAAGCGTTGCTGCGCGTTACGGATCAGCCAGCGTGCTTCCTGCAGCTGCTGCGCGAGCGGTGAACGGCTGGCGCCGGCCGACTGCGCAAACAATTCCGCATACATGCGATGGATGCGTGCGCGCGGCTGCACCGCGGGATTGATCGTTACGACCCACTTGTTGCGAACCTGACGCACGATCACGTCCGGCACCACGTAGTTGTCTTCGGTGCGGCCGTAGCTGTTGCCCGGCTTCGGATCGAGCTTGCGCACCAGCGCGCAGGCCACGCGCAGTTCTTCCGCGCTGCAGCCGATCTGCTTCTGCAGTTCAGCCTGCTCGCGACGCGCGAGCCGTTCAAGATGATGTTCGACGACTTGCCGCGCCACGTCGCGCCCCGGCGTGTCGGCGGGCAACGCATTCACCTGCAGGGACAGGCATTCGGACAACGAGCGCGCGCCAAGACCCGGACGATCGAGCGACTGGACAAGACGCAGCGCCACCAGCAATTCTTCTTCGGTCAGTTCCGGTTCGAGGTCGACGCTGGCCGCGAGATCGGAGAGTTCCTGACGCAGATAGCCGTCGTCGTCGAGCGCTTCGATGATGAAGCGGGCCACCGCGCGGTCGCGGTCGTCGAGGCGATAGAGGCGCAGCGAATCGTGCAACTGCTCACGCAAGGTCGGCTGCGAGCGCGCCCATTCGGCGGGGTCGCTGCTGTCCGAGTCGCCGTTCTGGCGCGTGGAACTGCGGCTGCTGTAGTCGCCGGAGAAGTCGCCGGGCATGTCGTCCTGGCCCGCGCTTTCCAGCGTGTCGTTGGCGCCGGATTCAGACGGCAGCGCATCGGGTTCGGCGGTTGCGACCGCGTCGGTGGCGGGCAGCGCGCCGCCGTCTTCGCCGGAGGTCGCGGTTGCGAGCGCTACGTCTTCCGTTTCCGACGAGTCGTACTCGAGGAACGGATTAGTGTCGAGCGCGGTGCGCAACTCCTGCTGGAACTCCAGAGACGACAACTGCAACAGACGCACCGATTGCTGAAGACGCGGCGTGAGTGCGAGAGACTGCCTTGTGCGTAGTTCAATGGAAGGCATTGTAGTGAGGTCCCTTTGATAGCGAAAATGGGTGAGTAGGCCGTTTAGAGCAACTGTCGTACCAACTCGCGCAACGCACTGTTTTTTCTACGCTTTGTGTTTTCAGGCCCGCCAATTGCGCAGGCCGCCGGGCGCCCTTTTTACAAGGCCCCGGCAAATTCCGGTCCCTCGCACCGACAGCCGCCACGCGTGGCGTCGACGCACTGCGGCATCGTATTCGTCAGCCTAAATACTTGTGCCGTAACGGCTTTCCCGCCATCCCCAGGCTTCTGACGCCACGCCGGGCACACCGCTTGCGTCCTTGCACTATGTGGACGGACGCCGGTCCGTGCATGCCAGACGCGCAAGCAACCCGGAAGCGAATGGATGCACAGACCGTCGGCCGGTGTCGATAACGGGCCCTGACGGAACCGTAGCGGCAACGATCCCACGCGTGTCATCAGCGGTTTCGACCGCGATCGACCGCAGGCAACAAGACCGCAATTTTGATCAACACCCGAAGGAGAAACCATGAAGACCATCCAACTTCTGAAGACCGCAGGTAGCATCGCTTGTGTCGCTTTCGCACTGAATGCGACGAACGCCATGGCGCAAAGCAGCGCCCCGTCGGCGGCATCGGAAACCGTCGGCGAGCATGTCGACGACGGCGCCATCACCACCAAGGCCAAGGCGGATTTGCTGGCCGCGAAGAACGTCAAGTCGACGCATATCCACGTGAAGACCCGCAAGGGCGTAGTGTGGCTCACGGGCACGGTGCCTTCGGCTGACGACAAGGCAGCGGCCGGCGAAGTCGTGGAAGCCGTGAAGGGTGTGTCGAGCGTGAAGAACCATCTGAAGATCGCCGCCGAATAAACGGCGGGTCTGCCGGACGGTGTCGATCTCGGTCGGCACCGTCCGGTGCTCGTGACTCACCGCAACGACAAAGCCATCCGCAATGCGAATGGCTTTTTTTACGTGCGGCTCGCTTTGGAGTTCTGCCCGTCGCAATCCGATGCGATCCGGCTCGATCCGAAACAACCGGCGCCCTTTTCGGGCGCCGGTCACTCACCTATTTCTTAACGCTTCGCCGCCGCATATTGATCGCGCAGATCACGCACGCGATCATGATTCTGCAGCACGCCCTGATACTGCCGCTCGACGATTGCCCGCACATCCGCCGGCAATTCCTTTTCGAGTGCATCGTGATAACGCTTCTTCGCGACATCCTCGCCCTTCTCGCACTCGGCGAGAATCTCGTGGTCGCTGCGATCCGTCACAGCCGATTTCACGTCAACCCAGCCGCGATGCAACGCGCCGCTCATGCTGCCGCCTGTTTCGGGCTTGCCGCCCAGTCCTTGAACCGCATCCTGCAATTCACGCGCGCCACGCGCGCAGTCTTCCGCGCGCGACAGGAACAGCGTTTTCAGCTGTGCGTCGTGCGCATCTTCGGCTGCCTTGCGAAAGCCCTTCTCGCCATCCTTCGACGTTTCGACCAGATCGTTAAGCACGGAAACAACGTTCGTAGCCATTCAATACCTCCAGGGGTTTCGTTAGTCACGGAATCCGCCGCCGGAGATGAGTTGCCCGAATCGCGAGGCATTCTCCTTCCGGCGATGGAGTTCATAGATGCGTTCGCACGGCGCGTGCCCGGAACATGCGGCAATGAACGTTTGCGCGCTGCGTCGACGCGCGCGTCCAATCTTGCCAACACGCGTAAATCCTGCCCGCCGCTACGCGGCGTAATCGGCGGCAACGCCCCGCGCAGCGGGCCTCCGCTCGATGGCACAACGGTTGCTTAGTATGCTCCGCCCGAGCACGCGTGCAACGCAACAACACACTGCAAGACGTGCCAACGGATTGAAAAGAATGGGCAAGCAACAACGACAGGGAGAATCACCATGAAGATCAGGAGCGCAGAATTTCTCGCCGCCGTCGCGATCATCAGCTCGGCAACTGTGATGCAGATTCGCGAACACGTGCTGGCGCAGGAAGCGCCGGCTTCGCAAGCGCAGGCTACGTCGCCGTCATGTGGCTTGACGCATGACGGCTTGGTGTCGGCCGCTTGCGAGGCGACGCGCGACAAGCGTCAGGTCGATCGAGCACCCCAACCGCAGCGCAATGCGCCGCAAGTCTGGGTTTGAGCAGGGATTTGAGTGCTGCTTGAATAGCGACCGGACAGGCAAAAAAGAACGGCCCGATCGATATCGGGCCGTTCTGCTAATTACCGCGATGAAAGCATTCAGCGATTCAAGCGCTCTTCTCGCTGAACTCGCTAAGCGGCACCGGCTTTTTCAACGGATCGAAGTCGGCCCAGCGCCCCTGCTGCCAGCGTCCGCTCGCCCGTTCGATCGCCATGCCGCCGGCTTCGCGCAGCACCCGCGCGGCATCGAACTGATTGTCCGGCGAGACATGCACGGCGACCAGCACGCCGGAATCGCGTGTCTCTTCATGGAACGCCGAATGATGGCCTGTGTGCCCGGCCTCGCGCGTCCGGGACATGGCGCCGACCAGTGAGCCGACATACGCACCGACGCCCGCGGCAATCAGCGAGACGATGATCGGCGCGGAAAATGCCGCGAAGATCCCGACGCCCACCACCGCGCCGGCTACCGCGCCGATCGTGACGCCCATGCCCGCACCTTTGGGCGCGTCCTTCGCGCCGGCATCGGTGCCGGTGTCGCCGCCAATTGGATAGCGCGCGTGCTGACCGCGCGGATTGACGAAGAACAGCGTGACATCTTCCTCGACGAAACCTGCGTTGAAGAGCTTGGCCGCCGCGTCTTCAGCGGCGGGAAAAGTCGTAAAGCGTGCAGCGACGATGAGTGACATAAGGCCTCCTTGCATCGTTGATAGCGTTTGCGGACCATGCCGCCGCATTTCGCCGCGCGGCATCGCGCGCTAGCGGCGGCACGCGCCGGCCTTACGCCGTGGTGCCGCGATCCGGTTCCATGCCTTCCACTCTGAACAGTCCGCTATGCAACACTACGCCTTCACCGTCGTTCTGGTCGAGTGCTTCGGCGCAAACCGAACGGATACGTTGACGACCTTTATCGAAAGCCGACATCAGCGTGGCTTCCAGGGCGGAATCGGCGCCGAAATGATCCTCGAGCGCCTCGGCGGTAATCGTACATACGACCGGTTCGCCGTCCACTCGCGCCATGAAGCGCACGGTCAGGTTCGCTCCGTCGAAGACCGGCTTGTCGTCGGAAAAAGTGATCTGCATAAGGGAATCCTCATAGGCCGGCCGCGGCCGGATCGCATTCATGGCGAACCCTTCATTGCGCCGGCGAGTTGCTGCGCCATCGCGAGATGATGTTTGATGATCGGCAGCGCGTGCGCGGCCGCGGCCTTGAGTTGCGCGTCGGTGCCGCTGGTGCTTTCCTGCTGGAAGAGATCGACCGCTCGCTGGTGTGCTTCCACCCCAACCTGCTCGACGTAGGCCTGATCGAAATCCTTGCCCTTGAGCGTCTGGAGTTTGCCGACCAGCGCGGAATCCGCCGACGGCGTTGAGGTGAAGCCCTTCTTCGAGACGAGCGCCGCCATGCCGTGCGAGAGTTTCGTGTGATCCGTGATCATCTGCTGCGCGAATTTCTTCACGTGCGGATCGCTGGAATTCTTTAGCGCGACCTTGCTGGCCGCAATTTCGGTGGCGTCGGACTGCGACGCGTCCTGCACGAATTGCTGATCCGCCGGCGAAAGCTTCGTGCCGCTAACCGGCGCAGCGCTCGCCGGGGCATCGCTCGCCTGCGCGTAGACCGCGCCAATGGACGCCGCGCTGAAACTCAGCGCGACGGTCATCACTTGTAGGGAATACCGGATTTTCATGCATTTTCTCCCAGATCGCCGGATACGCCGAAGCGGAACCGATAAGACGGAGCGCAGCTTCATTCCATCTTCGCGCGCGCTTCGTCACCTTCGACACAACATTCATGCCGCCTTGCGCTTCGACAATTGCGCAATCAGCGTTTTGTTAAAGGCCGGGAGGTCGTCGGGCTTGCGGCTACTGATCAGATTGCCGTCCTCCGCGACTTCCTGGTCCACCCAGCTGCCACCGGCGTTGCGGATGTCGTCCTGCAGGCTCGGCCAGCTCGTCATCGTGCGGCCCTTGACGATTCCAGCCGACACCAGCAACCACCCGCCATGGCAAATCACCGCGATCGGCTTCTTTGCGCTGTCTGCTGCCTTGACGAAGGCTTGCGCCTGCGGCAGCAGACGGATGGCGTCGCCGTTGACCACGCCGCCTGGCAACACCACCGCGTCGTAATCGTCCGCGCTGGCCTTGTCGAAGGTCGCATCCACCTCGACGGCGTCGCCCTTATCCACGTGCTTGAAACCCTGAATCTTGCCGGGCTTCGCTGAAATCACATGCACTGTCGCGCCCGCCTCAACGAGCGCGCGTTGCGGCTCGATCAGTTCCGCCTGCTCGAATCCGTCCACCGCGAGTACCGCCACCTTGTAACCATTCAACGCACTAGCCATCCCTCATCTCCTTCGTTTCAGTGCCGGGCCGGCAATGCCGCGTGGCCAGCCCTTCGATTAAGTCATTGTGAGCAAAGTACGTGCCCATACGTTCGGATCGCGCGCCCGGTTCACGCGCCCGCGTGACGCCTGCCGCCCGACGCCCGTTCACAAACCTTGCGGGTCATCGTCGAGGCCGTCATCGTCATTCGCCAGCGGATCGATCACACGGTCCGGCTCGATGTCCGCATCCGGTACCAGGGTGGAATCGCCGTCGGCAGCGGCGCGTTCACCTGTGCCGGCACGATCCGTATCGCTGCCGAGTTCGGTGTCGCCGGTTTCGAGCGCGTGATTGTCCAATTCGGTATCCACGTCGAATTCATGACGCTTCGCACCGGCGACATCGCTGCCGCTATCGGACGAATCGCTCGGGCCGAGCGCGCCGGTCGTGCCGGCGGTTTGTTTGACGACCTGTTCCGGCTCTTCATCGGGATTCAGGGTGCTGCTCATGGCGCTCTCCTTGGTTGATTCGCTTCGTTCGATACACGTAGCGAACTTCCGCAAGGACTGTTCCGCCCGCTCGCGAAGCAAGTCCGAAACAACCCTGGCGCCATCTCCGCCGTGCCGACGACGGCGCCAGGCATTAGCGTTGCTTGCAGGCACGGGCACCGCGCCACGCGCCGCGCCACGCGCCTTTTGCTTGAAATTTCTACCAGCGACAATGGCTGCTACAACGACCCCGATTCAACGCCGCCCCGCACGCGCGGACGACGACAGCGCTAAACAGCCCACGCCCGCCGCCATGCCGCCGGGCCTGCGCCATGCCGACGACACGAAGCCCGGCATCACGCGTGAGCGTGAAAAGGACGGCTTCGCGTACTTCGACGTGACGGGCAAACGCATCGACGACGAAGACGAAATCAAACGCATCAACGCGCTCGCCATTCCGCCGGCATACGAAAACGTGTGGATCTGTCCGGATCCGCGCGGCCATATCCAGGCGACGGGGCGCGATGCGCGCGGCCGCAAGCAATATCGCTATCACCCTCGCTGGCGTGAAACGCGCGACGCGGACAAATACGAACGCATGGCCGAGTTCGGCCACGCGTTGCCGAAGATCCGCGCCCGTGTCGCGCGAGACCTGAATCTGCCGGGCATGCCATGCGACAAAGTCATCGCCGCGATCGTGCAGTTGCTGGATACGACGCTGATCCGGATCGGCAGTGTCGAATACGCGCGCGATAACCAGTCGTATGGTTTGACGACATTGCGCAAGAAGCACGTGAAGATCGAAGCCGGCCAGTTGCGCTTCAGATTTCGCGGCAAAAGCGGCGTCGAACACGACGTGACGGTGAACAACCCGCGCGTCAAACGCATCGTGCGGCGTTGCGCCGACCTGCCGGGCCATGACCTGTTCCAGTATCTCGACGCGGACGGCACGCGCCACACCGTCGGCTCCGCCGATATCAACGACTATCTGCGCCGCGCGAGCGGTGCGGACTTCACGGCCAAGGACTATCGCACATGGGCCGGCAGCGTTTATGCACTGGCCGCGCTGCGCCGCCTGATGTGCAGCAGTGCGGCTGAAGCACGCCGTCATATCGTCGCGACCGTGAAGGACGTGGCGGCGTTGCTGCGCAATACGCCGGCCGTTTGCAGACGTTGCTACATTCACCCCGCCGTGATTAGTTCGTTCGAAGCGGACGAGTTGCAGCGCCTCGCGCCCGCTGAATCGCGCCGCGGGTTGAAAGCGGACGAAGTCGCGCTGGCCACGCTGCTTGCGCAGGCGGAGAAACGCGCGGCGAAGCTCGCACGGCAGGCGGGTGCGAAAGGCCGCAAGGCGCGCGAATCGGCGGTGGCGGAAAGCATCGACGATTCGATCACGAGTCTGCTGAAGAAATCGCGCGTGGTGCGCAAAGCGGCAGCCGCGAAGGTCGATGCGAAGACGGGAGCGCAAGCTGCGCGGCGAGCCGCCGCGCCTCGGGCGACAGGTGCGCGCGCGGCGAGTGCGTCACGTGCAGTGAAACAGACCGCGCCTTAGAACCTTGAAACTGGAGAGATCACCGCGCAGGGCCTGTCGCGCTTTTTGAATCGTCGCGTTTGGCCCCGCCGCTTCACCGCGCGCTCACTGACCTTTCGTATCGCTGCTTGCGTCCGCGCCCGGCGTATTGGTCGAATCGGTCATCGGCTTCCTGGTTTTCGTTTTAGACATGTGATGCGATTTGGAGCCACTGGAACTCATCGCTCCCGATGGGGGTTGTCCATTCGTGGTCGGTGCCGCTGTCGCCGCGCCGTGAGCGTTCCCCGAACCGCCGGTGCCCGCGCCGCCACCGTTACCGTTGCCGCCGCCCGCTTGGGCGAACGCCGCGCCCGACATCGCAACGAGTGCCGACACCAGCAATGCTTTTGTATGTTTCATCAAAGTCTCCGTGGATAGATGGACAGCGCGCGCAGATGATCAATCGCGCTGCCGGCCAACCATCCCGCAAGGGCTATGCCGCATTGCAAGGACATGCCGCCAGCCTCACTGTGAAACGCGTCGTCGCGAGCCAATCAGTCGGCAGTTGCTCCTCAGTTGTCTTCCTCTACTCCGACGAAATATTTTCAATCGCGTCAGCACGCTTTACGCGTTCAACGCCACGTCCGGCACGCCGATACGCACGCGCTTCGCGCAAAACGCACGCGTGTACGACGCATGGAGCACCCCGCGCAATATCGTGCGCAGGCCTTCCGCCACACGGAGGAACGCCGGTTGCTCAACTTGCACACACCCAACCTGTAGAGGAGGCTCATCATGGTGAACCAGACACAAACGCAAGGCGGCATGCGCCAGGAACAGGGCGCCCGGGTCATCGGCAAGGGCAGCTCGACCGCGGAAGGCCCCGGCCCGGACGTGATGGCCGCCGCCACGCTCGACGGCAACAAGGTGCTCAGCAGCGACGGCGAGGACATCGGCAAGATCAAGGACATCATGCTCGACGTCGGCTCGGGCCGCGTTGCGTATGCCGTGCTCTCGAGCGGCGGCTTTCTCGGCATCGGCGACAAGCTGCTCGCCATTCCATGGCATGCACTGACGCTCGATACCGGCCGCAAATGTTTCGTGCTGAACATGACCGCGGAACGCGTGAAGAACGCCCCGGGCTTCGACAAGGACCACTGGCCATCCATGGCGGACCAGACCTGGGCGACGTCCGTGCACCAGTACTACGGCAGCGAACCCTACTGGGGCCGCGACTCGAATTTGCGTCGCGACGACTATGGCGTGGGCGACGTTCCGCCCGCGTCGTCGGATGCGCCGGAGGCCGGCGGCCTGAAGTTGTAACGCGTGCTCACGGTCGGCGCACGTGGCCGTAGGGCGCCACGCGCGCTGACACCGATGCGCCGGCATGCCGCCATCGCGGCAGCCGGCGCGTTTCACTTTGAGCGCACAATGAGCGTGATCAACGCGCGCAAGATTTGATAAGGAGGCGGCAGCATGGCCACACGCAAATCCACCAGCAAGTCCAGGCGCCCAGTCACCCGCGGCAAGTCGGGCCGGCCGCCGCGCCAGCGGCATGCCAAGGCTCACGCGGCGCATGCCGCTAAAAGCCCGAAGAAGTGGTCGCATCACGTCATCGAAACCAGTGACGCGATGGATATCCAGCACGACGTGTTCAAAACCGGCAGCGCGGAATCGATCGCGCAATCGCTCAAGCAGTCGTCCACGAAGAGCCGCCGCCGCAAAGGCACGCCGTTTCAGTCGGCCATGTCGATGCTGAACTTCTATATCAACCGCGCCGGCAAAAACCTGCCGAAAACGCGCCGCGACACCCTGCAACAGGCCAAGCGCAAGCTGCGCGAAGCATTCGGACGCGCGCCCTGAAATGACGCGCCGGTAATCGGCGCGGCGGGGCGCACCGTTGTTCAACCGGCCACGCATGCAGCACGCGCATGCGGGCCCTCACCGGATGCTCATGCACGAAACTTTGTGGTTTCTCATCGTCGGCGCCGTGCTCGTTTTTATGGGCCTGGCGGCGACCACACTGCGGCGCCTACCCATCAGCGCCGCCATGTTTTATCTCGCGATCGGCTATTTTCTCGGGCCGCCCGGTATCGGCTTGCTGCGCCTCGATATGATCGCCGACGCGCATCTGCTGCGCACCATCACCGAAGTCGCACTACTCGTCTCGCTGTTCGCTATCGGCCTGCGATTGCGGCTTGGCATGCTCGAAAAACTCTGGACCGTGCCGCTGCGTCTCGGCTTTCTTGCGATGCTCGCGACCATTCCGCTGCTGATGCTGTTCGGCGTGTACGTCCTGCATCTCGGCTGGGGGCCGGCCTTGCTGCTGGCGGCGATCTTGGCGCCGACCGACCCGGTTCTGGCCCACGATGTGCAAGTGCACAACCCCGGCGACCACGATCTGCTGCGCTTCGCGCTCTCCGGCGAAGGCGGACTGAACGACGGCATCGCGCTGCCCTTCGCGATGCTCGGCCTCGCGTTATGCGCGGCGCCCGCCGCCGAAGCGGGCGATCTGTTGAACTTCGCGCTCGCAGGCAGCATGGTGTGGGGCGTGGCGGGCGGAATCGCGATCGGCGGCATGCTCGGCTGGGCCACCACCCATGCGGTGACGTGGCTGCGCACGCGCCACGCGCAGGCGCTCGGACTCGAAGGTTTTTTCGCGCTCGGTTTGATCGTGCTGTCGTTCGGCGCCGCGCAGCTTGCGCACACCTATGGCTTTCTGGCCGTGTTCGCCGCCGGTGTCGCGATGCGCCGTGTCGAACACCGCGCGAGCGGCGGCCAGTCGCCACGCGAGACCATCGGCACCGTGGATTCCGCAGACGTCGAAGCGACCGCGGCGAATCCGAGCAAGGCGCACGCGTATATGACGGAGTCGGTGCTCGGCTTCACGATCGAGCTCGAACGCATCGCCGAGGTCGCCGTCATGGCAATGGTCGGCAATGTGCTCGCCACGCTGCACACGCCGCTCTTTACCTGGTACACCGTCGCGCTGACCGCGGCGCTATTCGTGCTGGTGCGGCCGGCAGCGGTGGAGTTGTCGCTGCTCGGATCGAGCGCGACACCGACGCAGCGCCGTTTGATGAGCTGGTTCGGCATACGCGGCATCGGTTCGTTTTACTACCTCGCGTACGCGCTGGAAAACGGCGCTGCAACCGAGGTCGTCCCACTCGTGCCGTTCACGCTGGCGGCGATCGCGGCGTCCGTGGTGATTCACGGCGTTTCGGCGACACCGTTGATGAGCTGGTATCGCCGGCTGCGCAGTCGTGAAGGTTAGTTCGACCGTCAATCGGAGTCGCTAGAATACGTGACCTTCATGCCGCGACAAGGCTTCTCCCATCCGATGATCCCACCCGACGATTCCCGACGCACGGCACGGGCGAGCGCCGCCAACTCGCTGTTTGCCTTTCTCAAGTCGTTGCCGCTCGGCGAGCGCCTGATCGAAGGCAGCTTCATGGCTGTGCAGGCGGTCGCCGGCGCGAGTCTGGCGGTCGCCATCGGCCGCCTGCTGCATACGGAACAAAGCTTCTGGGCCGCCATCACGGCGATCGCGGTCAGCCAGCATAGCTATGTCGACACCCGCAACCTGTCGCGCGATCAATTCATCGGCGCGATGCTGGGCGGCTTGTGCGGACTGGTGGGTGCCACGTTCGGCGCCGGCTATTTCGCGGCTTACGCGGCCACGGTGGGCGTGGCAATCGCCCTGTGCTGGACGCTGAATGTCGGCAGCGCGGCGCGTCTGGGCGGAATCACGGCAACGATCATGCTGCTGGTGCCGGGCATAGGGCCCGCGTGGGACAGAGCCCTGCTTCGCCTCGGCGAAGTGACGCTCGGCACGGTCTGCGCGTTGCTGGTGGCCTTTCTGATGTCGTGGATCGAGCATCGCTGGTTTGGCAAACCGGGCAAGCCGTAGCTAGTTTTCCGTCCCATCGTTTTCTTGCGGACGACGCCGGTAGCGTCCCGGCGGCACGCCGACACTTTGCTGAAACGCCTTGCCGAAAGCGGCTTCCGATTGATAGCCGACCGCCTCGCCGATCTCGGCCGCGCTGCGCTGCGTGCGGCGTAGCAGATCGCAGGCGATGGTCATGCGAATCTGCGTAAGAAAGTCCATCACTGTCATGCCCGCGCGCTCGTTGAAATGGCGTGCGTAAGTGGCGCGCGACATGGCGGCGAGAGCGCCGAGTTCGGCGATGGTCCACGCCCGTTCGGGCGCGCTCAGCATGCCCTGCACAGAAGCGCCGAGGCGTGCGTCGGCAAGCAAGGCGAGTACGCTTGACGCCGAGGCGTTCTGCTCGCCGTGCGCCCTCAGCGCGATGGCGAGCAGCGCGTGGCTCAACGCGGTGACGATCGCGAGCGCGCCCGCCTGGCGTCGTTCGGCCTCGCTGCGCATCAGCGCGATGACCGTTTGCAGCGAGCCCCGCGTTTCCATGCCGCTCAGCGAGACATGCAACGGATCAGGCAGCGCGTTCAGTAGCAAGGCCGACGAACCTGGCGAATAGACGAAGCGTCCGCACAGAAGATCGAGGTCGGCGGGGATGCGCGCGCTGTCGTTGCCGTCGTTGCGTCGCAACGGCAGCATGCCGTCATGGCTTTGCGTCAACGGCGCGGTGGCGCTCGAGCGCTGCACATCGCGCACCCGATGCGCCGCGCCGCGCGGAAACAGCATGAAGTCGCCCGTGCGCAACTCGCGCTGGGCGCCGTCGGCGGTTTCGACGACGCACGCGCCGTCCAGCACCAGATGAAACGGCGCAATGCCCGCTTCCAACTGCCCATGATCGATGTCGAAGGCGCCCGACAGCAGGCAACGCAGGTCGAGACTGGCTTGGGGCCGGGCAAGGTCGATCAGTCGGCTAAGCGTATCCATGAGACGATCGCGCTAAAAGTTGAGCGAATCGAGTATTCAGGATATCGCGGCGCGGCGCAATACTTGTCTCACGACGCCGGCACCTGCCGGCGCGCATCACCCCAAGGAGCACTGCCATGTTGAACTGGATCGATTACCGTCAGGAACTGTTCGGCCGTATCGGCGAAATCGCCAAACTGTCGCCGGATACCGTCAGGGGTTATCAGGCGCTTTCGACCGCCGGCCAGAAGAAGGACCTGCTCGGCGCCAGGACGCGCGAACTGATCGCGCTCGCGGTCGCGGTCAGCCTGCGTTGTGACGGTTGTATCACCGTCCATACCGCCGAAGCGCTCAAACATGGCGCAACGCGCGAGGAAATCGCCGAAGCGCTGGGCGTGGCGATCGCCGTCAATGCGGGTGCCGCGATGGTGTACTCGGCTCGCACGATGGATGCCACAGCGGCTTATACAGCGCAGGCGTCTGACGCAGCGCAGGCTGCCACGGAATGACCGCCGGCATCGCGAGATGCCGGGCTGCCGCTACACCGCCGGATGCCGCGCCTCTTCAAGCTGTTTGCGGCGCGGCTCGCCCTGACGCTCCAGCATCCAGCCCGGATATTCCGTCGGCAGCGCACTGACCTGATCGAGTTTTACGAGGTCATCCGCGGTGAGCGAAACGTCGGTCGCGGCGATATTGTCGTCGAGCTGCTCGACCCTCTTCGCGCCGACGATCACCGTGGTGACCACCCGCTGATGCAGCAGCCACGCGAGCGCAATCTGCGCGACCGATACCTGCTTCGCCTCGGCGATCCCGCGCATCACGTCGATGCAGTCATAAGCGCGCTCGCGATTGACTGGCGGGAAATCGAACGTCGTGCGACGGCTGCCCGCCTCGCCCTGTTGCTCACGCCCGTACTTGCCGCTCAGCAGTCCGCCCGCGAGCGGACTCCACACCATCAGGCCGAGGCCTTCGCTGTGCAGCATCGGCGCGAGTTCGCGTTCGAGGTCGCGGCCCGCCAGCGTGTAATACGCCTGCAACGTTTCGAAGCGCGTGAGCCCGAGGCGCTCGGAAATGCCGAGCGCTTTCGCAATCTGCCACGCGGCCCAGTTCGACACGCCCACGTAGCGCACATGGCCGTGCTGCACGAGCGTGTCGAGCGCGCGCAGGGTTTCCTCGATCGGCGTGGCCGGATCGAAACCGTGGATCTGATACAGGTCGACGTGATCGAGTTGCAGCCGCTTCAAGCTCGCCTTCACGCCGT
Source organism: Paraburkholderia sp. BL27I4N3 (assembly GCF_003386115.1). Taxonomy (NCBI): domain Bacteria; kingdom Pseudomonadati; phylum Pseudomonadota; class Betaproteobacteria; order Burkholderiales; family Burkholderiaceae; genus Paraburkholderia; species Paraburkholderia sp. BL27I4N3. Next base: position 5,617,593 of record NZ_QREJ01000001.1, read on the forward strand.
CGATGATGTGATAACGCGAAGCGCCGCGCGCATTGGGGAACTCGCCCGTCTGGCCGAAGACTTTGGTGGCCACCACGATCTTGTCGCGCGGCACCTTGAGGTTTTTCAGCGCCTGGCCCGTGATCTGTTCGGACAGGCCCTCCGAGTAGACGTCGGCTGTGTCGATGAAATTGATGCCCGCGTCGAGCGCCCGGCCGACCAGCCGCTCCGCGTCCGCCTGCTGCAGATCGCCGATCTGCTTCCAGATGCCCCCGCCGCCGCCGAAGGTCATCGTGCCCAAACATAGCTCTGAGACAAAAACACCGGTACGGCCCAACTGGTTGTATCGCATCGTCGAGACTCCATCGTGGTTCGTGGATGGGTGAGGCGTAGAGAGTACTGCAATCGGCGGAATCCGGCAGCGCGCGACCCAGGCGCGCGTCACGCGGCAAAAATTCCCGCAACGCGGCTTTCGCTCGCGACATAAATGCCGATCCGCGGCCCTCGGCAAAACCGGGGTAAACCTGCCAGACTAATTCCTGAACCATGCAACCGGCTGCTTTCGCCGCCCTCTGGATATGGCACGCCTCGCCCCCAACTATGCAAGCATGACTTCGGCTTCCACCATTACTGCTGCTTTGGGCGCGGCGCCTGCCGCCGCACCTGTCGCGACGCCCGCCGTCGGGCTCTCGACGGCCGGCGCGCTCGCCGATTTCCATCCCGCGGTCGCGAGCTGGTTCCTCAAGACCTTCCCCGCGCCGACCGACGCCCAGGCCGCCGCGTGGCCGCAGATTCGCCGTGGCCGCTCCACGCTGGTGGCCGCACCGACCGGTTCGGGCAAGACGCTCACCGCCTTCCTGTCCGCGCTCGACGATCTGGTCCAGCAGGGCCTCGCCAACGGCGGCGCTCTGCCCGACGAAACGCTGGTGGTCTATGTGTCGCCGCTGAAGGCGCTCTCCAACGACATCCGCCTCAACCTGCAGTTGCCGCTGCAAGGCATCGCCGCGGAACTCGACGCGCGAGGCTTGCCGCCGCTGGATATTCGCACCGCCGTGAGAACAGGCGACACCACGCAGCAGGAGCGCAATGCGCTGAAGAAGCGCGCGCCCCATATTCTCGTCACCACGCCGGAATCGCTTTACGTGCTGCTCGGTTCGGACTCCGGCCGCCGCATGCTGTCGACCGTGCGCACGGTGATCGTCGACGAAATTCACGCGCTCGCCGGCGGCAAGCGCGGCAGCCATCTCGCGCTCAGCCTGGAACGGCTCGACGCGCTGTGCCAAAGGCGCTTGCCGCGGATCGGTTTGTCGGCGACGCAAAAACCGGTGAGCGCGGTCGCGCGCTTTCTGGTGGGCGGCGGCAGCATCGACAGCGGCATTCCAGCCGACTGCGCGATCGTCGACGTGGGTCATATTCGCGAACGCGATCTGGCGCTCGAGATTCCACCCGTGCCGCTCGAAGCGGTCATGCCCAACGAAGTGTGGGAGCGCGTCTACGACCGCCTCGCCGAACTGGTGGCGATGCACCGCACCACGCTGATCTTCGTCAATACGCGCCGCATGGCCGAGCGCGCCGCGCGTCATCTGACCGAGCGGCTGGGCAAGGACGCGGTCGCCGCGCATCACGGCAGTCTCGCGAAGGAACATCGTTTCGACGCCGAACAGCGCCTCAAGCGTGGCGAACTGCGCGTGCTGATTGCGACGGCTTCGCTGGAACTCGGCATCGATATCGGCGACGTCGATCTGGTCTGCCAGATGGGTTCGCCGCGCGCGATCGCGCCGTTCCTGCAACGGGTCGGGCGCTCGGGCCACCATGTCGGCGGCATGCCGAAAGGCAGGCTGTTTCCGAATTCGCGCGACGATCTGATCGAATGCGCCGCGCTGCTCGATTGCGTTCGGCGCGGCGAACTCGACGCGCTACGTATTCCGCGCGCGCCGCTCGATGTGCTGGCCCAGCAGATCGTCGCGGAAGTGTCGAGCGCCGAATGGAACGAAGACGCGCTGTTCGACCTGATGCGGCGCGCGGCCCCGTACGCGGACCTGACGCGCGAGCAGTACGACGCCGTGCTGCGCATGCTTGCCGAAGGCTACACGAGTCGCAACGGTCCGCGCGCCGCGTACGTGCATCGCGACGTGGTGAGCGGCACGCTGCGCGGCCGGCGCGGCGGCAAGCTGGTCGCCGTCACCTCGGGCGGCACGATTCCCGAAAACGCCGACTATGCCGTCGTGCTCGAACCGCAGGCCATCAATATCGGCACCGTCAACGAGGACTTCGCCGTCGAAAGTCTGGCCGGCGACGTGTTTCAACTCGGTAATGCGTCGTATCGGATTCTGCGGATCGAGAGCGGGCGTGTGCGGGTCGAAGACGCGCAGGGCCAGCCACCGAATATTCCGTTCTGGCTCGGCGAAGCGCCGGGGCGCAGCGACGAACTGTCGTTCGGCGTCGCGCGTTTGCGCGAACAGATCGAGCGTCTTCTCGACGATAAAAACGCTGCGGCGGGCGAACCCGACACCGCAGCCGAAACGCTTGCCGCCCGCATCGATCATGCGATCGGCTGGCTCGTCGACAACCTGCATCTCGACGAAGCCGCCGCGCGCCAGATCGTCGACTATCTTGCCCGCGCGCGAGCCGCGCTCAGCGTGCTGCCCACGCAGAACACGCTGGTCATGGAGCGTTTCTTCGACGAATCCGGCGGCACCCAGCTCGTGATCCACGCGCCGTTCGGCAGCCGAGTCAACCGCGCGTGGGGCCTCGCGTTGCGCAAACGGTTTTGCCGCACGTTCAACTTCGAGCTGCAAGCCGCCGCCACCGAAGACGCGATCGTGCTGTCGCTGACCGGCAGCCACTCCTTCGTGCTCGACGAAGTATGGCGCTATCTGCATTCGAACAGTGCCGAGCATCTGCTGATTCAGGCGCTGCTCGACGCGCCATTGTTCGGCGTGCGCTGGCGCTGGAACGCCACGACCGCGCTCGGCCTGCCGCGATACACGGGCGGGCGCAAAACCGCGCCGCAATTGCAGCGCATGCGCAGCGAAGATCTGCTCGCGAACGTGTTTCCCGAACAGGCCGCGTGTCTGGAGAACGTGGTCGGCGAACGCGAGCTGCCGCATCATCCGTTAGTGGACCAAACCGTCGACGACTGTTTGCACGAGGCGATGGACAGCGAACGCTGGATCGCGCTGCTGCGCCGTATCGAACAGGGCGACGTGCAACTGGTCGCGCGCGATTTGCCGGCGCCCTCGCCGCTCGCCGCCGAAATCCTCAACGCCAAACCGTACGCCTATCTCGACGACGCGCCGATCGAGGAACGCCGCACGCAAGCCGTGTTGAACCGGCGTTGGACCGACCCGTCGAGTGCCGACGATCTCGGCGCGCTCGACGCGGAAGCCATCGAAAGCGTGCGCGATGAAGCATGGCCGCAAGCGCGCAACGCCGACGAGATGCACGAAGCGTTGACCGGCCTTGCCTGCATCACCGAGGCCGAAGCGCGCCGCAACGAAGGCTGGCCGGCCTGGCTCGCGTCGCTGGCAGACTCCGGCCGCGCCACCCGCCTGCAGCTCGCCCACGATTGCGCCCTGTGGCTGCCGGTGGAACGCGTCACCTGTTTTCAGGTGCTCTATCCGCACGCTGAATTCGCGCCGCCGCTCGCCGCGCCGAAAGGCTACACGGAAAGCTGGAACGAAGACGACGCGCTGATCGACGTGCTCCGTGCGCGTCTGACCGGCTTCGGCCCGCTACCTGTCGGCGCGATTGCCGAAGCGCTGCAATTGCCGGCCGCATCGGTCGAACAGAGCCTGACGCGCCTCGAAGCCGAAGGCTACGTGATGCGCGGCCGCTTCACGCCGCAAGCCGCCGAAGAAGAATGGTGCGAACGACATCTGCTCGCGCGGATTCACCGTTACACCGTGAAACGCTTGCGGCGCGAAATCGAGCCCGTGGAGCGGCACGATTTCATGCGCTTTCTGTTCGAGTGGCAGCATCTGACGCCGGACACGCGCAGCGAGGGGCGCGACGCGCTGGCCGCGGTCCTCGAACAGCTCGAAGGCTTCCAGGCCGCGGCGGCCGCATGGGAGGAAGACATCCTGCTCGCGCGCGTGAAGGCGTATGCGAATACTTCGCTCGACGAACTATGCCGGGCCGGCAAGATTGTCTGGACGCGCCTGACGGAACGCGCGCGCGGCACCGGCGGGCCGATCCGCAGCACGCCCATCGTGCTGCTGCCGCGTGCGCAAGTGCGCGTATGGAGCGCGTTGCTCGATCCGTCGAAACAACCGGAGTTGTCGGCGCGCGCGCAGAGCGTGTATGAAACGCTCCTGCAACACGGCGCGATGTTCTTCGACGAATTGCTCGCCGAAGTTCGCGTATTGCGTATGGAATTGGAGAATGCGCTGGGTGAGCTGGTGGCGGCGGGCCTGGTGAACTCAGACAGTTTCGCGGGCTTGCGCGCGTTGCTGAAACCGGTTGCCAGACGCAACGCGTTTTCCAGCAACCGGCGCGCGCGCTCGAGTGCGCTGATCGGCGGCATGGACGATGCGGGACGCTGGGCGCTGGTCAGCCGGCCCACCGCCAGTCCCGCTGCCGCGACAGAGAACGTGCCGGAGCGCCGCCGGCAATTGCCGCCTGAAGTGCTGGAACATGTCGCGATGACGCTGTTGCGCCGTTACGGCGTGGTCTTCTGGCGACTGCTCGAACGCGAAGCCGAGTGGCTGCCGCCGTGGCGAGACCTGCTGCGCGTTTTTCAGCGGCTCGAAGCGCGCGGCGTGATTCGCGGCGGACGCTTTGTGAATGGCCTCGCCGGCGAACAATTTTCGCTGCCCGAAGCAATTCCCGTGCTGCGAGAAGTGCGGCGACATGCGAACGACGGTGCTTTTGTCTGTGTCGCCGGGACTGATCCGCTGAATCTCGCCGGCACGTTGCTGGTCGGCGAACGGGTGCCCGCAGTAGCGGGGAACCGCATTCTGTATCGCGATGGGATCGTGGCCGCGACGCTCGTGGCAGGGACTTTCTGGTTCGAACCGTCGTTGGAAGCGGTTCCCGCCGAAAGAGAAAAGGCTCGGGCGTGGCTGGCGCGGCGGTTTTAGCTTTTGGAATGCGCGCGGATCGCCGTAAATTACCTGAGTGTGACGGAAAAAATAGCATGTAAAAAAGGATGTGGAAAAGCCTAAAGCCACAAGTTTTACTGACCGTTAATCTTTATAAGCCTTATTCCAATCGCTTCGCTACAATGGGGACAGTCTTAAGTATGATGAAGACTGTCTGCCGCCCCCGCCTTCAAGGCGGCCACCGGCACACACCGCCCGGGGAGCTCATGAACGACGACCAACACGAGCAGGTGCTATTTGCCCAGTTCGGCACAAGCAGCCCATGCTGGCGTCTGTCGAACGACAGCAACGCGCTCGAACTCACGCCCGTCACTGGCGACGTGCCGGCCAGTGTCGCCATTCCGTTGAATCCTCAGCAGGCTTCGCAAATCCGTTGCCTCACGGGCGTGACCTCACACCTCGTCCTCGACGTGCGGCTGTTCGGCGAACCGTTGCGTCTGCATCTGGTCGGTAAAAAACTCAGCAGCAACAGTTGGGCCGGCACCGCCTCGGCCTATGACGACACCGAATCCGTCGCCCGCGATCTGGTCCACGGCCTCTCGTTTGCCGAACAGGTCGTGTCCGAAGTGAATTCGGTCGTCGTGATCGTCGACCGGCATGGTCGAATACAGCGCTTCAACCGTCTTGCCGAAGAACTTACGGGCGTCAAGGAAGAGAACATTGTCGGCCGCAACGTCTGGGCGTTGTTCATGTCCACCGAAGACGGCGCGGCCTCCAGCCAGAACATTGCGGGCTTCTTCAATCGCGGCGTGTCGTACGAAGTCGAGCGGCGCGTCAAAACAGTGCATGGCGAGCGGCTATTTCTGTTCCGCAACAAGTTCGTGCAGAGCGGCAGTGGCATCGACGAACAATTCCTGATCTGCTCCGGCACCGACATCACCGAGGAACGGCTCGCGCAGGAACGCCTCACCGAACTGGCCAATACCGACTCGCTCACCGGCCTCGCGAACCGCAACGCGATCCAGGACAAGATCCGCGCCGCTATCGAAGACGCAGCGCCAGGCGAAGCCGTCGGCGTGCTGTTCCTCGACCTCGACAACTTCAAGAAGGTCAACGACCACTACGGCCACGTCTTCGGCGACCGCCTGATCCGCGACGTGTCGTCGGCCATCGGCGAGTGCCTGAATGAAGGCGATACGCTCGCGCGTCTCGGCGGTGACGAATTCATCGTCCTCGCCGCCAAGGGCACGGCGCACGAACTCGAAACCACCGCGCAGCGCATTCTTGAACGCATGCGCACACCGTTCGCGCTTGGGCTCGTCGAGGTCTACACGGGCTGCTCGATCGGCATCGCGCTGTATCCGGAACATGGCGACAGCCTCGAATCGCTGATCCGTTCGGCCGACACGGCCATGTACGTCGCCAAAGACGAAGGCAAGCGCACGCACCGCGTGTTCTCGCCGGAAATGAACCGCCGCGTCGCCGAGTACATGTGGCTCGACACCAACCTGCGGCGCGGCCTCGAAGAAGGCCAACTGACGCTGCACTACCAGCCGAAGCTGTCGCTCGCCACCGGCGTGGTGCAGGGCGTCGAAGCGCTGGTGCGCTGGAATTCGCCGGAGCGCGGGCAGATCATGCCGAACGAGTTCATCCGTTACGCGGAAGAGTCCGGGCTGATCGGCGTACTGGGCCGCTGGGTCATGGAAACTGCCGCGAAACAGGCCGCCAAATGGAAGGCGGACGGCTACAACCTGCGCATCGCGATCAATGTGTCGGCGCGGCAACTGGTCGATACGGCCGTGGTCCGCCATTTCAGCGAGGCGTTGCAGAACGCCAGGCTCGACCCTTGCCTGATCGACCTCGAACTGACCGAGAGCTGCCTGATCGAAGACGAAACCGCCGCGATCGATCTGATCAAGCAGTTCCGCCAGCTCGGCGCGCAGGTTCATCTGGACGATTTCGGCACGGGGTATTCGTCGCTGTCGCAACTCGGCCGGATTCCGCTCGATGTCATCAAACTCGACCGCAGCTTCGTGCGCTCGATCAACGCCGACACCAAAGCGCAGGCACTGGTGCGCTCCATGGTGGCCGTCGCGCAGGAATTGAATTTCAAGGTGGTCGCCGAAGGGATCGAGACCGAGTCGGAAGAAGTGTTCATGAAGGGCCTGGGCGTGGATTACGTGCAGGGCTTCCTGTACGGTCAGGCCATGCCGGCGGCTGATTTCGAACGCTGGTTGCAGGATAGACAGAAGCTCAGGCTGATTGCCTGAGCTTCCGGTGCCGCCGCCCTTGCGGCTCTTTGTGGTCGAACCTCTGGTCGAACCCGTCGCCGAGCTCGGGTCAATTCAGGCGAAATTGGCCGCGCTGGCCGTCTGACGCAGGTTCGAGGTGCGGCGGTTCTGCAGCGTCACCAGCCGCTCCATGAAGGCGAGGTCCTTCTCCTCGATCGTGAAGGCGGCATCGACCCAATCCTCGGTGATTTCCATCAGCTCGGCGCGCGAGAGTTGCAGCACGCGCTGGCGCGCCCGCAGCATCGCGCGGATGCCGTTCATTTTCGGCTTGAGCGTGTCGATGAAAGTACGGGTCGCCATATAGGCTTCGCCGGGTTCGAACAGCTGATCGACCAGACCCTTGCCGTAATGCCATTCGGCCGTATGCGATTCGCCGACGCCGATCAGCTCCTCCGCGAGCCGCATGCCGGCCTTGCGCGCCACCAGTGAATAACCGCCCATGCCCGGGAACAGGTTGAACGCGATCTCCGGGAAGCCCATGCGCGCGTCGCTCTGCGCGAGCAGGAAATGATGCGCGAGCGCGGCCTCGAAGCCCCCACCGAGTGCTGTGCCCTCCACCATCGCGATCGAAATCGCCCCCGTGTCGAATCCCCGCGACGCCGCATGCACGCAATCCACACAGGCCCGCGCATAGGACATCAACGCCTGACGCTTGCCGGCGCGGATCGCGTCCGCGAAGAAGTCCAGATCGCCGCCGACGTTGTACATGGTCGGAATCAACGAACCGGTGACCCAGAAATCGATCGGCAATCCTGATTCCCGTGCTGCCTGCGCGAGTTCGAGGATGTCATGGACCAGATCGAGATTGAAGCAGGGACGCGGCTGCGCCCGCAACATCATCCACATGACATTGCGGCCTTCTTCGTAGTAAGCCGAAATTTGCGAAAGATTGCCGGCTTCGAGGAACGGACGGCAGGCGTGATGGTTATGCAGATTCATTTTGAACGGTCCTTTTAAGGTTAAACACTGGTATTGCTATGCGAGCCTAAAGCAGACCTGAATTGGATGGGAGCGGGGTAACCAACAGATGAATGCAAGCCGCGTTCAAAATCCCGCCAGCAGGCGGTCTGCGAGAAAGAGAACGCACAGAGGCATGTCGCATCGGCGCAAACGCTTGCGCACCGAAAATGGGCGAAATCGACCCGCAAACAGGCGCGCGGCGCGCAATCAGTTGCGCACGGCCGGGGATTGAATGTCTTGCCGGAATGGCAAGAAAGAGAAATTGTTTTCGATTAGAAAGTGCAATCGAAAATGATAAGCAGCGAATTATTTTCTTCTGTGATGGGTTGGCTAACAGACGGTGTATCCGCTTCGCATAATCAAAACGCGGGCGACCCATCGCGCCCGCGCTTTTGCATCAAAATCGTTTATTGCAAACGCGCGGACCAGCGGCCGGCTTCTTCCGCGCTCATGCCGACGGCGAGCGCCGCGGCGAGAATCTGCGCCCATGTGGCCGAATCCACGGGAATACCCTCCGCCTCGCGCTGCGCGCGCGTCACGCGCTCGGGTTCTCCGGGCTCATAGATACGGTCGGTGCCGGCCGCGAGCGGCGAGGCCTTCACCCAGTCGATGAACGCGTCGGCTTCGGCTTGCGCATCGGGCGCGTCGAACGCGGCCGGATCGATGATTACCGACAGCATGCAGTTGATGATCGCGTTGGTCGTGCCGAGCGTGGTCGAGTGCGTGGTGAAGCCGCCCGAGAGCGCACCGCCGAAGATCTCGCACATGGCCGCGAGCCCGAAGCCCTTATGTCCGCCGAACGGCGTCAGCGAACCGAACGGCGCTTCGTGCATGACTTTGGGTTCCAGCGTGGCGCGGCCCTCGTGATCGATCAGCGCGCCGGGTTGAACCTGCTTGCCCTGGTTATAGGCGACGCGCGTCTTGCCATAGGCCACCGTGCTGGTCGCGAAGTCGAGCACGAGCGGCGGCTTGCCGGGCCGCGGATACGCGGCGCAGAACGGATTCGTGCCGATGCGCCGGTCCGCGCCGCCGAACGGCGCGACGAGCGGATCGCCCGCCACGTTGACGAAGTGGAACGACACGAGACCCGCCTGTGCGCACTGTTCGGCCCAATGACCGATACGCCCGATGTGATGCGCGCCGCGCAAGCCGACCGCGCAGATGCCGAGGCGTTTGGCGCGCTCGATACCCTGCTCCATGGCCTCGAACGCCACCACCTGGCCGAAGCCTCTACCGCCTTCGACGGTCAGCACGGCGCCTGCGTCTTTGACCACGTCGGCATGCAGGTTCAATTGAAGCTCGCCGTCGGCAAGCGACGCCACATAGCGCGGAATCATCCCCACGCCGTGCGAGTCGTGGCCCGTCAGATTGGCCGCCACCAGATGATCGGCGACCAGTTCCGCTTCCCGTGGCGTGCTGCCCGCCCGCTCCCAGATTGCCCTCACATAGGCATGCAATTGATCGGCCGGAATCCGGGGCGTGACGGGTTGAGCGGTCGAGTTATCAGTCATCCACAAGGTCGGCGAACGTGACGGATTCAGGGCAAGCAGAAGTTAACCAACTCGCTCAGGGCGCGGCGGCGATCACCTCGGCAACCGCAGCCGTGAGCTTTTTGCCGTACGGCACGTGCAGGAACTCGTTCGGCCCGTGCGCATTCGACTTCGGTCCGAGCACGCCGCACACCATGAACTGCGATTTGGGGAAGCCTGCCTTCAATACGTTCATGAGCGGGATCGTGCCGCCCTGCCCCATATACGCGACGTCGGCGCCGTAGTGCCGGCGCGACGCGTCGTTGAGCGCGGTGGCGAGCCACGGTGCAAGATCGGGCGCGCTCCAACCGCTCGCCGCACCCGCGTCCGGCTTGAACGTCACCTTGGCGTTGTACGGCGGATCGACTTCGAGCAGCGCCTTCAGGTCGGCGACGGCCCTCTCCGCTTCGATCATCGGCGGTAGACGCAGCGACAGCTTGAACGCCGTGCGCGGACGCAGCACGTTGCCGGCGTCAGCGAGCGCGGGCAAGCCGGCCGCGCCGGTCACCGACAGCGACGGACGCCATGTCGAATTGAGCAAGGCCTCTTTGGGATCGGTGGTGGTGGGCAGCACCTGGCGGCCGTCCTGGCCGCACGCCCATGGCAGTTTCTTCCAGACGTCGTCGCCGAGAATCCTGGCGGTGGCTTCCGCTTCACGCAAACGGTCCGCGGGGATGTCGATATGGAAACCCTTTGGCAGCAGCGTGCCGTTGGCGGAGTCCTCCAGCCGGTCGAACAGTTGCCGCATGATACGGAAGCTCGACGGCGCGATGCCGCCATAGCCGCCCGAGTGAATGCCTTCATCGAGCACCTGCACTTCGAGATCGCCGGCGACGAGTCCACGCAACGACGTGGTGAGCCACAGCTGATCGTAGTTGCCCGCGCCCGAATCCAGGCACACCACCAGACCGACCTTGCCGAGCCGCTCGCGCAGCGCGTCGACATAAGGCAGCAGATCGTAGCTGCCCGACTCCTCGCAGGTTTCGATCAGACCGACGCAGCGCGGACGCTCGACACCTTGCGCATCAAGCGCGGCGAGAGCGGTGATGCTTGCGTAAATGGCGTAACCGTCGTCGGCGCCGCCGCGGCCGTAGAGCTTGTCGTTCTCGAGCTTGGGTGTCCACGGTCCGAGGTCGTTGCGCCAGCCGTCGAACTCAGGCTGCTTGTCGAGGTGCCCGTACAGCACGATGGTTTCCTCGCTGCCCGAACGCGTCGCCGGCGACTCGAAGAAAATCACCGGCGTGCGGCCCGGCAAGCGAATGATTTCGAGTTTCAGACCGCGCACGGGCTGCTGTTCGGCCCATCGCGCCGCGTCGGTGACCACGCGCTCCAGATAGCCGTGCTTGACCCACTCGGGATCGAACGCCGGACTCTTGGCCGGCACGGCAATGTAGTCCGTCAACGCGGGCACGATCTCGTCGTTCCACTTGCGGTCCACGAATTCGCGTAGCGTCTCGGGGTTGATGCGCTGAGCCTGCTGGGTATCGTCGGAGATCATGATGGCGGTCCGTGGGATCTGTTCTGTCGAAACGATCATCATAGTCCGGTTGCGGGATTGGCTGAACCCCTCGCAATACATTGGCCTCGCTGGGCGGGCGGCGCGACTGCCGGTGGCGGTCATCCCACGCACGGCGCAACGCCTTTGCGGCGAGCTTACGCAAACAAAATAATCGCGCGACAATCGCAGCATGGGTCGCCTATCGCGAGGGAGCCGCTTCATGGGAGGCAATGTCGTCGTGCAGGCCATCGCCGCGGTGCTGGCGCTGGCGCTCTACTTTTTGCCGGCCGTGGTGGCCGACCGGCGCAAGCGTCATGACGTGCTGACGCTGGCGCTGTTCAATGCCTGTCTCGGCTGGACCGTGTTCGGCTGGCTGCTCGCGCTCTACTGGTCGTTGCAACCGAACCCGCCGAAGAACATTGCGGGCGAAGTCGTGGAGACGCGCAAGCTCGTGAGGATGCGGGCGTTTTCCAGCGCGCTGCTGGTGCGCGTGCAACGACGCGCGAGCGAGCGGGATCGCTCCGGCAAGTAAATCAGGCGTGGTGTGGCGAGGCGGAAAACGAGCTGGTCGGCCAAGGCGCCGGCCGACCCTGCTGCGGGCCGTTCAGGCCGCGCGGCTCATGCGGTTCCACAAGACGGAACCAGCGGGAATGGAGCGCGGCTCGACGCGTACGCTCGCGGGTGAAAACATCTCGCGGCGCAGTTCGCCGTGCTCATCGAACCATTCGCAAATCAGCCAGTCGCCGGGATTGAGCGCCACAGGGCCTGCGTAGGTTACCGTCATGCGCGAGCCGCCTTCCTTCAAGGTGACGACGTCGCCGATGTTGATTGGGGCGGTGAGCGGTGCCTGGAATGCGTCAATGGTAGCGGTCAGCATATTCGTCCCCCTACGGAACCGTTGAACGGTATTTAAGTCATTGCGCCGGTTTTTTCGACTATGGATCTGCTGAAGGAAAACTCTAAAGGACTGGGCAAGATTAACAATCGAAATTAATGGCCGCAAGCGCTTTTTATTGATACCGTTTTCACCGGAAGTGGAATGGCTTCCACTGCCGGCTGTGGATGGGTAAAAACCGGGAAAACCCTGCAATCGGCTGTCAGGCCGCCTTTCCATGCCGCACTGCACGATCGCAAGGCTTACTGCGGAGTGCCCGCGCCGCCAGTAGAAAATGCGAATGCGGTTTCGTCATATCTAATGCTCCAGCGGACAGCGATTCAGGGTTTATTCTGATCCTGCATAGCAAAATTACCTGTGAATAACGAACTCACCGGTAAATGCACCATGCTTAAAATCACTCTCGTTTAAAAAAATGCCTAATACCCTCGGGCAATCTTTGTTGATAACGATTGCCGCTGCCGGATTTTCAAACCGGCTGCGCTGGGCGGCGCAGTGCGAGTTGCTGGTGCCGCACGAGCAGCACGCTCAAGCCGATGCACACGAACATCAGCAATGCGTTGATCGCGAGGCTGAGCTGGAACGCGTGCGCGTAGTCGCCAGGTGCCGCGCGCGCGCCGATCGCGCCGAAGAACGCACCGCTGATGGCTGCCGTGCCGAACGCCGAGCCGATCTGCAGCGTCGACGACACCACGCCCGAAGCAAGCCCGGCTTTCTCCGGCACGACCTCCAGCAATACGGTGCGCATGATCGACGGCAGCAGCAGGCCATGACCGACGCCCGCGCATACCAGCCCGCAATAGAACAGCAAATCCGGGGTGGCTGATTGGGTGGCGGACCAGCCCGTGACCATGAAGCCGACCGTCATCATCGAAAACCCGAGCGTGAGCACATGGCCGCCGATGCGCCTGACCACCGCCGGCGAGGCCAGCGGCCCAACGACGAAACCGATCGCGAACGGCATGATCGCCATGCCCGAGGCGAGCGGCGTCCAGTGCAAACCGGTCTGCAGGAATATCCCGTAGGTCAGGAAAAACGCGCTGTTGCAGTAGAACAGAAACGCGAGCACAAGCCCTAGCGCGAAGGCCCGGTTGCGGAACAACTGCAGATCCACCAGCGGATGGCCGCCGCCGCGCTCCACGCGCTGCTCGATCATCACGAAGAGCGCGAACGCCGGCACCGCAAGCGCGAACATCACGAAGGTCCACGCCGGCCAGCCGGCTTCGCGGCCATGCGTCATCGGATAGATGACCAGCAGCAGCACGGCGGACAGCAGCGCCACGCCCTTCACGTCGATGCCGGTGCGCGTGGCCGGCTGATTCTCCGGCACGAACTTCCACGTGCCGAGAAACGCCGCGATGCCGATCGGAATGTTGATCAGAAAAATGATGCGCCAGTCGAGCCCGAATGGGCGATAGGTGATCAGCGCGCCGCCGCCCAACTGCCCGACGATCGACGACAAGCCGAACACGAATCCATACAGGCTCATCACCTTGGTCTGCTGATGCAGCGGCACCACCGCGCGAATCGTGGCGAGCACTTGCGGCGCCATGACGGCGGCGGCGATGCCCTGCACGATCCGCGAGATCACCAGCATGTGTCCGCTGGTCGCGAAGCCGCACAGTGCTGAGGCGACCACGAACGCCGCCATGCCCGTCATGAACATGCGGCGGCGGCCGAACAGATCGCCGAGCCGCCCGCCCGTGATCAGCAGCACCGCATACGCCGACGCATAGGCGGAGACGACGAGTTGCAATTGCGCGTCGGTGGCGTTCAGGCCGGTATGAATCGAGGGCAGCGCGAGATTGACGATGAAGTAGTCGAGCGGCGCGAGGAATGCGCCGACAAACAGCACCGCCAGCGCAAGCCCTTGCCGTTCGAAGCGCGGCTGGGTCCTGTCGGCCGCTGGTGCGACGCCCTTTCCCATGCCCTTTGGCACGCCCGTTGCCAGATTCGCGGCCGCAGAGCCAGGACAGATCACCACTGAAGCTGCGGCGCCTTGAGGTCCAACGCATGCCGCCGCAGCGGACTTGATCGCTTCGCTTTTCATGACTGATCGTTCAAAAATTCGGCAAAAAAAATTTAGACGAGCGCGCGCATGGCGACGTCCACGATTCCTATCAGCGCGTCTTCCTTGTGAGCGCCCCGCCCCAGCACCCGCAGCCCTTGCATGACGCAGAGCAGAAAATCGCCGACAGCTTTTTCGTCGAGCGTGGAGTTGAAGGCGCCGCTCGCCTGACCGCGTATCACCGACGCCGCCAGCAACGTGGCCATGCGGCGCTGAATCGCGGCGACGCGGGTGCGCAGTTGTTCGTCGCCCGGTTGCATTTCAAGCGTGGTGTTGGTGATGAAACAGCTACGCTCGCCAGTTAGCGCGCACGCGACCCGAGCGTAATGCAGCAAAGCGTTGCGCAGTGATTCCTCCGGCGGCACGGGTGCGTTCAACCGCTCGGCGAGCCGTGCGACCGACCCTTCCGCGTAATGATCCAGCGCGGCCAGCATGATGCCGTGCTTGTCGCCGAACACGCCGTAGAGACTCCCCCGCAACAGGCCGGTGGCTTTGCACAGGTCGTCGATCGAGGTGGCGTGGTAGCCGTGATTCCAGAACACCTGGCTCGCGCTCGCCAATACCGTGTTCGTGTCGAACTCGCGCGGCCTGCCGCGCGAGCAGACCCCGCCGGCTTTCTTCGTGGATTGTTTCAAATCGCCTGATTGCTTCATGCAGTCGATATTATGACTAACCGTTCAAGAAATCAAGACGAGTTTCCGTAGGCGTGAGTGTCGAAGAGTGTCCCCGCACAAAAGACTCGAAAAATTGAGCAATAGACTCCGAAACGCCGTCGAATGGCCGTGCAATAGAACCCAAAAAATGAAAGCTGTCTTTATTCTTTCACGCACCCATTCGCTTCCGCGCGGGGCGGACCATGAGGGTTCAGCGTTGCGGTAATCCATAGCTGTCTCGCACATCACGACTGACTCCGGACACGCGCACGGGCTCCAAGAACCCTACGGTAGATTAAACCCAACGATATCGCCATCGCACTTTGCACACGCCAAATAGACGCCTTCAGAGCAGCGGCTTTCGGAACGTACCGACGATCGGTAGTCTGCTAGCGTGCGCTCGCAGCGTCGATGGATACGGGCAATCCCAGCGGCAAACCGGCAAGCCGATGGACTCGATATCGGCCAATGCGGTCATTGGGCCGATCGTCAGTCAAGGGTCGCTGTAGATTGCTCCGCGGTCATTGGACCACCTGTGACGTTGAACGACAGCCGTCCTCCTGCCGGAGCACAGCACCCGACCCCTAGCAGCCAGTCGCCTGCCGCATTAGCAGCCATTCAATCTCGCAATTTTCACCGCGACGAAAGCCCCGACTCTCAGGAGCGGAGCGCCGCGAGTTACTTCGCCGCAACCTGCGGCGGAGACGCTCGTGCGGGTTGGACCGCAGGTTGCTCCTGCGGCACGAACCACAGTAGCGCAATCATCCCGATCAGTAGCAAACCAGCGACTACCGCGAGCCCAACGTAGATGCTGCCGGTCTGTTCCTTCAGTATGCCGACGAGCGCCGGACTCACAGCGCCTCCGAGCGCGCCGACCGTGGTAATCAATGCGATGCCGCCCGCCGCCGCGTTACCGGACAGGAACATGAGCGGGATCGTCCAGAAGATGCTCAGCGTCGCGTAAATGCATATCGACGCCACGCACAACAACGCGACCGTCAATGCAATGCTATGCGCGCTGAGAGGCAGCAACAGCAGGCTCGCCGCGACCCCGATCCCGTTGCCAGCAACGTGCCAGCGCCGCTCACCGCGCCGGTCCGAACTGCGCCCGATCACCACGATCCCGATCGCGGTCAGCACCGACATACCGCCGCTCAACCAGCCGATATCCGTGATGCGCGTGACGCCGACCTGGCGCAGCACCGTGGGAATCCAAAAGCCGACGACGTTCAGTCCCATAAACACCGTCAGGTAGACCGCACACAGCAGATAGACTCGCGGGCTCCGCAGCAGCTCCCGCAAGCTCGACGGCGCCGGGGTCGCTTCGCGGCGCGCGCGCTCTGCCCCGAGCGCAGCCTGCACGCGGGCTTTTTCATCGTCGGTGAGCCAACGCGCATCCGCGGGGCGATCGTCGAGCAGCAATAGCGCGAGCACTCCGAGCACGACGGCCGGCACGCCTTCGATCAGAAACAGCCATTGCCAGCCGTGCAGTCCCTGCGCGCCTTCGAGCTGGCTCATGATCACGCCGGACAGCGGCCCGCCAACAATGCCCGCGAGCGGCACCGCCATTACGAACAGGCTCGTGATTCGCCCGCGCTGTGCATTCGGAAACCACTGGCTCAGATAGAAAATCATGCCGGGGAAGAAGCCGGCTTCGGCCGCACCAAGCAGAAAACGCAGCAAGTACAGCGATTTCGCACCTTGCACGAACATCAGCGCGATCGTCACGAGACCCCAAAGCGCCATGATCCGCAGCAGCGTCTTCCGCACGCCAATCCGCGCGAGCAGCAGATTGCTCGGCAACTCTAGCAGCAGGTAACCGACGAAGAACATGCCCGCCGCGATGCCGAACGCGGCGTCGTCGAGCTTCAGGTCGCGCAGCAGATGCAGCTTTGCGAAGCCAATATTTACACGGTCGATGAAGTTGACCACGTAGCAGACGAACAGAAACGGCACGATGCGCCAGGCGATCTTGCGGTAAAGCGCGCCGTCGTCCAGCCGTGTAGATGGGATGTTCATGGGTTGTCTCCTAATCGCGTGCCAGTCGTTGCCGGACGTGGATCTTCTCGAATGGTCGGTTTGCGTGTCCGATTCGCCGCTTTTCTACCACTCGCCGAAAAATACACCCCATTCCTTGTGCGTATTGGTTTTCGCCGCGACCGTCGGATTGTCGATGGTGACGCGCTGCTTCAGGCTGCATTGCCACCGCACAAGCTTGTCGTGCATCGCGGCGCGCACGGAGGCATGCGCGGTTGATTCGCCCAGATCGACAAACTCATCCGGGTCCGCTTGGAGGTCGAACAGTTGTGGTCTAAATCCCATCCAATGTATGTATTTCCAGTGCGTATCGCGGACCATCCACGCGCGACATTCGTCCGACTTGCGCTCGAGCGTGAGCCGCGCCGCGCGAAAACTGAAGTCCAATTCGGAGACGACGAACTCGCGCCAGTGTGCACTGGCGACCGCGTCGCCGCGCGTCAGCGGCAGCAGCGAGCAGCCCTCGATCCGCTCATCGTAAGAGGGCAAATCCAGCGCGTCGAGAATCGTCGGCACGACGTCGACGCCAGATGTGAAGCGCCGTTCGACGCCGCCGCGCGTCGCATCAGCGCGCGGCGACGGATCGTAGACAATCATCGGTACGCGCTGCACGGTGTCGTAGAACTGCTCTTTCTCGCCGAGCCAGTGATCGCCAAGGAAATCGCCGTGATCGGCGGTGAACACGATCAATGTGTCCTTCCAGCGGCCGAGCTGCTCAAGCGTGTTCCACACATGGCCGAGATGATCGTCGATCTGCTGAATGAGACCCTGATAGACGGGACGCACTGTATCCGAGACCTCGTCGCGCGAGAAATTGACCGACTCTTCATGCCGGCGATACGCGGCCAGCACCGGATGAGCGCAGTCGAATTCGTCGGGACGACGCACCGGCGACAGACACTCGTCGAGCGAATACATGTCGTGATATGGACGCGGCGCGACGTACGGCCAGTGCGGCTTCACGTAGGACAGATGCAGTGCCCAGGGCGTGTCGCCTTTTTCCTCGATATAGCGGATTGCCTGCGACGTCATGTACGCGGTTTCCGAATGCGCTTCAGCGACACGCGATGGCCATTTGACGTTGCGCATCTGCCAGCCGGAACGCGTGTCGCCGTTGTCGTCCTCGACGCTGACGACAAAGTCGGTCCACGGCCTGTCGCTGTTGTAGCCGTTCGCGCGTAAAAACGCTGGATAGCCGGTTTCCGCGCCGGGTTCGTGATGGCCATCGTATCGATCCAGTTCTTCGAAGAAGCCGGTGGACAAGCGCTGCCCCATTGGGCTCGACCTGGCGATTTGTAGACGCTTCATGCCGTCGACGTCGGCGAGGACATGCGTCTTGCCTGCGAGCGCGAGCGTGCGGCCATGCCAGCTCAGGTATTCGCCGAGGGTGATTTCTCCGAGTCCGAGCGGCACGCGGTTCCAGTTCGCGCCGTGGCTCGTCATCGTGCGTCCGGTGTAATACGACATCCGCGACGGCCCGCAGACGCCGGACGTGACGAACGCATTGTCGAAACGCACGCCGCGGGCGGCGAGCGCGTCGATGTTTCGTGTGCGCAGGAAAGGGTGTCCGTAACAGCCGAGATGGTCGCGCCTCAGCTGGTCGCACATGATGAACAGAACGTTGCGAATGGCAGTCATGATCTGGGTTCGTCGCGTCGTCAGAAGATGCCCCAGATCGTAAGCACGCGCGCGATGATTGACCAAATCAAACGTATGTGCGGTCGCACCAAAATGCGCGGCACAATGGTGGCTTGCACATTCCCCATCGCCGCCATGCCACGATCGAACTCGCCGGACACTGATCCGTCGCCGCCCGTCGTCAAGGACCCGCAGCACATCGACGACTTCCTGATGTACCGAATGCATAATCTGACACGCGTCGCGACGCGCGGTGTCGGCCTGATGTTCCGGCGCGATATCGGCATCAGCCGCCGTGACTGGCGGCTTCTCGCTTTCGTCGGACGATTTCCGCACGTGAGTCTCACGCGGCTGTCACAGATGGCCGCGCTCGATACGGTGATCGCAAGTCGGGGCGTCGCAGCTCTGGTAGAACGCAAGCTGATAGCGAAATCTCGCCTACCGTCGAATAAGCGGTTGACGGTGCTGACGCTGACGGAAGCGGGGCAAGCTATCTACGACAAGGCGCTCGAAGGCGGGCGAGCCTACAACATGGAACTCGCCTCCTGTCTGACCGACGCCGAAGCCCACGTGCTCGACACGCTGCTGTCGCGGCTGGAAACGCAAGCCGCGAAGCTGACGGCGCGACAGGAGTCGTACGGAACCCTCGACGGAGAAGACGGTTGAAGCGCGGCACGCAGTCGGCGCGTTGGTGGTGGGTGACGCAGCGCGCCCGAAGCCTGGATTTACAAGGCAACGCGCCTGACGCACGCCGGTCGTCGCTAGCATCTGATTGTCAATCGAACATCTCACGGGCATCCGCTGCCGTGATTAGCAGCGAATTGTCATCTGCGCTATGAGTGACTGAGATGCGAGCAACCATTTCAACAAAATCGGCTTCCTTCACTGACTTGTCTCCAATGTGTCTGACCGCAACTCATAATTGTTGTCGATTTCGGTGTCCCCGGCGAGTGTCCGCTCGTGGCCGCCATGGAAACTACAGGCCGAGGATCGTGACGCAGCTGTGCCTGAGACGATTGTCACTGGTCCACGTCTCAATTTGCGAAATCATCGCGCCGAGCGCGACACAATTCGCGTTCATACTCTCAGTAATTCTTTCTTTCGAATCAATGAAGAGGAAGCCAATCTGCGGCAGCATGTCCGGCCTGAATGTCTCCATTTCCAGCCTGCTTCAAACGTCCGCGAGGGCTTTTATTATCTTTTCCCAGTCAAGCATGCTGATTTGGGTGAGTGCGTAGTGATCGTAGGTCGGCTCGTATTTTTCGATCGTCGGCTCGATATACCCAAACACCTCTTCCTCGAAAAACAGCGAACCATCGTTCCAGCATCGATTCGTACAGGCACCTGCCATGACTTCGACATAGGCAGTACCTTCCAGCGATGAGAGGTCTGTTATCGCCCGGACCCGGCAAGCCGAACTCATTGATCGGACCTCATCGAAAATGTGCAGGCCCCCGATTGTTAGCGATCCAGCCACCGATGTCCAACGGCAGATTTTGGCCGGCAATACGCGTTCATCCACGTCGCCGGAAAGCAGGCGTTGACGACTCCAACGTCGGCTCTGTAGAACGTTCACGGAACTGGTGCTCGCGGCCAGCGGAGCTTTTCGCCACCAGTCGAGTTCCAACCGGCTTGGGTAGCGGCGCCCGCCCAGCTTGGTGCACGCCCAGGCGGGGCACCGGCTTGCCCAGTCTTCAACACATGCCGAAGTTGGGCGCGCATTAAGCAGCGGTGCCGGTGTGGGCACACCACAGAGGGAAGCAGGCGAAGATGCTACTGGCCTCCAAAATAGAGTTGCTTCATGTCTTCGGTCGAGGCGGGACGACCGACAGCGTGGGAACCGGACGCCGATGAGCCGGGGGATACGCCGCCGTACGCCGTTGGGCTCTGGCTCGATATCCGTGCCTCCGCCGCCTGAATGTCGCTCGGATAGCTCGGATCCTCGCCTTTGGCCGGATCATATCCGGCCTGTTCAAGCTGCTGAAGCTCCGCTCGCACTTGGGCGCGCGTCGGTGCCGGATCGGTCTGGGAGAACGTGGCAAGAGGGATGGAAAGGGCCGACGCTGCGGCGACCGCGATAACGACTGATTTCATGGCGACCTCCTCGTAAATTCCGGGAAGCAGGAATTCTCAACTCTCGTTTCCCGGCGCTGTCATTTTGATTTTCGACCAGAGCCGACGCCATCGACACCCACATAGGTAGGCGAGCACCCGAAATCGAGCTGCGAAAGATGTAGGAATTCGGAACCAGACAGGTACATCCGTACTGCTACATTTGTGTATTCGGATGCGAACGACGTCCTGCTATTCTGTTTGAATGTCACGCTGCCGTATCCGCGGACGGCGACATTCCTGATCGGGCATCGCTATGAGATCGTCGGACCTCTGGGTGCGCAGATTCAGATCGGCGGCTCAGGAACGTGCGTTCCGGATGGACTACGCGCGGCGCTTCTCCGGACAGCGAAGACTGGCCATCGCAATCTTTACTGCGTTATGGATCGTTTTTTCCATCCGCGATTTCGCTCGGCTCGACATACTCGATCCCGCCAACTTGCACCACACCGAACTCATTTTCGTGAGAGCCGCTGCGGCGATTGGCATGGGCGTGTCCGTCCTGTTGTGGACCCCGCGCGCACTGGACGAACGCTGGGCCGTCGGCCTGCTCTGCATGTGGACGCTTAGCGCCTGGTTCGCCACCCTGAGAATGATGCAGATCGTAGACCTGCCATGGCGTGAAGTCTATTCGATCCTGACACTTACCCTGTTCACGATATTCATGGCTTTCCGGCTTCGCGCGATCACGGCAGCGTGGCTGGTCGGGCTCTGCGTCGCGGGTTACCTGCTCATGCTCTATCTCCAGCCTCCAGGCGAGAGGTTCGGCATGCACCTGTCGTCAGTGATTGCGCATGGCATGAGTGTGCCGCTGACGTACCTCATCGGGCTGGTTGTCAGTATTCCGTTGGAACGTTCGGCGAGGCGCGAATTCATGTATCAGCGCAATTTGCGCGCAGCCAAGGGGCGCGTCGAGGCTGCATCGCGTGCGGTCAACGAGCAGAACAAACGCATGCAGGAACTCGTCAAGGAAAAGGAACGGTTCTTTTCGTCGGCGTATCACGACATCCAGCAGCCGCTTGCCGCGATCAACCTCTTCATCCGCAGCGCCCGGACGAGGATCCGAGAAGGACAAAAGGTGGATCGTGACCTTGATGTCATCGAAGAGACCGCATCTGACATCCTCGACATGTTCAAGGATATTCAGGACTATACCGAGTTGGGCTCGTATGTTCCCCGCCTGACATCGGTCAACACGCTCGACCTGTTGACCGAGGTTCTCAACCAATATCGGGCGACGGCACAGATTCGCGGAATCGATCTCAGACTTGCGCGGCGACGAGTGGACCCGCCGCCCATCGAAACCGACCGGTCACTCTTCAAACGGGCCGTATCCAATCTCGTATCGAACGCGATCAAGAGCACGTCGTCGGGCGGCGTCGTGCTTGGCTGGGTGCATCTGGATGACCGACTGCGGGTTGATGTATGGGACACCGGAATCGGCATTGCGCCCGCCCATCGGGAGGCGATTTTTGCCGAGTACTACCAGATCAACAATCCGGGGCGCGACCGTTCGAAAGGGCTGGGACTGGGGCTATCGATCGTGCAGCGTGCGGTTCGTATTCTGCCGGGACACGCGATGAGTTTTGCATCGGTTGAAGGGCGCGGATCGCGCTTTTCCCTCTACGCGACCATTTCCGCGTTGATGCCGGCCACCGGGACGAATCAGTACGGCGACCTCTACAGTCCCGATCTCAACGGCACGTTCATGCTGCTGTGCGACGACGAACCAACCGTCCTCGAAGGCCTGCGACGCCTTTTCTCGAGCGCGGGCTCGCTCGTGCATGCCGCGGAGTCGATGGCCGGATTCGAAGCCATTCTCGCCGATGATAGCCGCATTCCCGATCTCATCGTGACCGACATCCGGTTGCGCGATGGAGCCACCGGTAAGGAGGTTGCCGATCGGATCAGGCGTCACTTCGCGTGGGCGGGCGTTATTCCGGTCGCATTCATCACGGGCGAGTTACTCTCCGTTCAAGTGCTTCGCGACTTTCCGGAGCCGTTCGTGCTGCTGCGCAAGTCCTCTGCACCGGAAGATCTGGTGGCGGATATCAGCCGGTTCGTTGCCGCCCATCGGAAGGTGAAGCTCGATCTCGCAAAGAATCTGTGACCGACGGCGTGCCGAGCGTGATGCCCTTGTCCGCGAGCATCACGATGAGTTCAGTGCGGCGCCGCAGGTTGAAGTGCGCAAGCAGATGACTGATGTACTTGCGCACAGTGATGTCTTCGAGCCCCATCTTCGACGCGATGGCTTTGGAAGGGAGCCCGCGTACGAGCCACGTGAGTGTTTCGTGCTCACGAGGCGTAAGTCCAAGTAGCGGAGCGTCCCACGCGGTGGCGGCGCCGTTCGTTGGCTGTGCCCGTCCTGATTCGCGTGCCGGTGCCTCGGCGATGTCGATAGCACGCCTTAGCCCGGCGATGCTCGCCGCGGGCAGGTACACGCCGCCTGATAGCACGGCAACGATCGCGGCATGGAGTGCTTCGGGCGACGACGATTTCGGCACGTAGCCCATCGCGCGGAGTTCGAGGCATCGACTGACTGTCTCCGTGCTCTCATCGGCCGATATCACTACTACGGGCAAGGATGCTCGTGCGTCTTTCAACCGGACCAGCGCGTCGCAACCGTGCCCGTCAGGAAGTTCGAGGTCCAGAAAAACGATGTCCGGATGTTCGGCCATCGCCAGATCGACTCCATGCGACAACGTACTCGCATGCAGCAGTTCGACGTCCGGGAAAAGTTCCTTGACGAGCAGCGCTAGACCGGCTCTGAAGAGTTCGTGATCATCGACGAGCAGTACGCGCATTGCATCGTCTCCCGGCAAGACATGCGATTCCGTACGGATGGGGCAAGCGGTGTTCGAGTCACAGCAATCTGCCACCGCGGCAGTATTCGAACGATCTTACACGCGGTTCGCTGTGGAGAGCGGCCTTTTATGCGACGTGAAAAGCGAACGAGTGTGTCGAAGTCCGATCGTCTCCGGCTTGACTGGGCTGCGAGTGCTGATGGTGAAAAATTTCAGGCGTTCGCCAGTGTCGGCGCTTGATCTTCCGGGCGGCGGCTCTGCTTCCGGCAAGAGACATCAAGACGACCAGCTATCGAGTGGCTGGTGCGGGTCCGACCTGAACCAAACGCTGTCGGACTCAGTTCGGCGAGGACGAACGGCCGACACGGGCCGCCCAGGATTGTTCACAAGCTCGGTCGGGCGCATAGAAGTGGCCGCCGGAGCAGGCACGCGTGCACCCCTTTTAGACGAATCGCCAGCACCTTGGATCTGTGCGGCTAGCCCACCAAAGGCACCGACGTTGGAGGGAGCATTGTCTCGCGCCCTTCGCAGATCCGCCGACGGGTGCCGCCGGCTTTCGGTGCTTGCGTGTTTTCGCGGCCCGTAGCCTTCGACGAGAATGTCCGCGTCTCCCGACCCGGCAGATTGGCACGTCAGCCGTGGGCATATAAGCTTGCTCTTAAACCACGGTTGGTGCTGTCAGGCAGCCGAGCAACATTGCGGCAGTGCAACAGGCGGCGTAGAGCTCTCGGGTCGTCCGATTGCAGACTCACGCTGCACGTTCTGTCCACATTTCAGTTCCTGGCACTTCTTCACATAACCTTGTGCAGGTTGGTACGGGATCGAATCATGTTAAGCATCAGTCTCAGGTCACAGCTGCAGACGTATCTGCGAAACATCCGCGGACCAGTCGAATTGATTGTGTCGCCGGGCGGTGGTCAAACGTCGCACGAGATGCGGACGATGTTGAACGAAATCGCGTCGTTGACAAATCTGGTGACGGTAATCGAGGAGCAACATGGCGACGAACGTAAGCCATCGTTTTCAATCAGGCAGGTCGGAGAAAAAGCTGGCATACAGTTTGCCGCCACTCCGACAGGACCTGAATTTTCGTCTCTTGTCCTCGCAATACTCCAGGTGGGAGGACACCCCGTAATAGCCGACCGCACGACCATTGAACAAATCCGAACGCTAGAACGTGACTATTATTTCGAGACCTATATTTCGCTCTCTTGCGCAAGCTGTGTGGACGTTGTGCAAGCCCTGAACATGATGACGGTGATCAATCCACGGGTTCACAACATTACGATCGACGGAGGAATTTTTCAAAGCGAGGTGTCGGCGCGTGATATTAGCGTTGTGCCGACGATCTACATGAACGGCGAGATATTCGGCGAGGGGCGCAGCAGCTTTGCGGAGCTCGGCGCGAAACTTCTCGACATAGAAATGAGCCTGAGAGCGGCACTGCGCGCGGCAGGTAGGCCGTAGCACCGCGCTGAAGGTCATATCGGTGGGGCGTAATCCGGGGGAATCTGCGCCGGGGGCGCGGTGCCTGAAACGGTGAAGGACGCAACGGGCGGTCCTCAGTTGGGTGCGTCGGGGCGGTAGTCGGCCAGCAAGAGATGTCCGTCAGTCGCCTCCGGATGGCCGTCTTCCGCCTACACGGGTCCGTCGCGACTCTACCGCTTCAGTCCGCCTTTACCTAACCCCATATCCGCATCTATCGCGCACAGGCTAACGCGCGAAGCGTATGCTTGGATGCTTCGTGTCGAATTCGTCAGCCGACCGTGGGGGTTCCATGGAAACGACAGAGCGGATCATTAAGTGGCGCAATCTGCGGCACTCAGACGGAATCGCCGGCAAGCCGCGCAATCCACTGCCTGCGGTTTGCGACGTCTCGGTAACGAATGTTTGCAACGCCGCATGCGACTTCTGCGGGTTCTCGCGCGACAAGAATCTGGCAGGCCCGCGTCGCTATCTTGACCCTGATGAGTTCGCTCGTGCGCTGCCGATCCTGCGCAGGCGCCGGATTCGCTACATGACGCTCCAGGGGGGCGAACCGCTGGTTCACCCGAAGATCGAATCGCTCGTGGCGTCGGCCACGAAAGCCGGCATCGATTGCGGGCTGATCACGAACGGCTGGTTCCTCCCCCGCCACATCAAGCAGCTGGCGGCGGCTGGCCTCAAGCGTCTCCTGATATCGATCGATAGCGCGGACATGGGAGAGCACGAGCGCAATCGCGGCCTGCGCGGTCTGGAGGCCCGCATCCGCGAAGGAATCGCTCAGGCGCACGCCTTCGGCATCCCTGTCTGTGCATCGGTCACGGTGAGTCGTCTGGTCCGTTACGCGTCGCTTCCAGAGACGCTCAACCGGCTTGGTTTCGATGCCGTCGCGTTTTCCTATCCAAGGCGCGAAACGCTCGGTTCCACATCGCTCGTTTACGACGAAACATCGACGCTCGTCGACCTAAGCCGTGACGAACTACTCGACGCGTTGAGCGCGATCGCCCGCCTCAAAAAGCGCTTTCGTGTAATGGACCCGAGCGCTGCGCTGGCCGAGGTCGCGCGGTTCGTGCGCGGCGAACAGCAACTGATTCCATGTATTGGCGGCAGCAAGTATTTTTATATCGACTGGAACCTCGACGTGTGGCGTTGCGAGGCGTGGCCTGAGCCAATGGGCTCCGTCTTCGACCTCGACCGCCTGCCCGATCAACGGGAGCCCTGCAATGACTGCATGATGGGGTGCTACCGGCATGCCAGCGTCCTGATGCACGGCGCTATTGCCGTGACCGACTCGGTGTACGCGCTGGGCAGGGGCGAGCTTCGCGCTGCTGTCGGTACGTTGTTCCAGCGCAGCGTCGCGTATTCGCTGTGGGCGCTTTCCGTTGAAGAATTACCTCGAGCAGCGCTTGCCTCGTTAGCAGGACGGAATGGCGGACGCAGCTCGCCACGGCGAAGTTCATAAGCCCGATCTGCCGCAACTGAGGCTTCTGGCGGGGAGGCTACGTCGTTTGTTCGAACTCAAACGGACATTCTCGCGGCGATTCCGGACGTCTTAACGGGTCGATCACGGTCGGCCCGAAACCGGCGAACGTGCTAGAGCGCAGGGGAATGCCCGTCAAGGCGCAGATGCACCTGTTCCTTTGACGAAACCGCTGGCCGCGCGCAGCCCAGGCATCGCTGTCTTGTCCGTCATCTGTTTTCCGGCGAGCGCGCGTTATTGCGGCCTGAGGTGTAGATCGTTGCTCACGGATTGCACCCCCGCCACGCCGCGCGTCACGGCAAGCGCTTGCTCAATCTGTACCTCTGCATCCACGTATCCTGACAACTGCACGACGCCTCGATACGTGGCGACGCTGATCGGCAAGGATCTCAGCCCTGGGTCCGCGACGAGCGCCTGCTTCACCTTGGCGGCGAGCGCAGCGTCGTCAGTGGCGACCTTCGCCGGCGCGGTCACAGCCTGCGTCGCTGTCGACTTGCAGCCGTTGATGAACACGAACGCGGGGATCGCGAATGCCGCGACCATCAGCAACCGGCTTTTGATGTGTTGCACGTCCCGCATGTCGGCTATGACATCCTGATTCGTGAGCAGTTGGCGTCGTTCGGGTTGGCTTCGAGGTACACATGTGCGCCCTCGTCGAGTCCACCATGATAGCGCAGGGCGGCGAACTTGCGACCGAGCCGATGACCTAGACGGCATAGCGAATGATGCTTTGATCCTGAACATTTGTGACCAACTCGTCCGCACGAGATAACAGCCGAAGAAGCAACGGGTTTGTATTTGCATCGCTATATCCCAAGACGAGATCAATCGTCGGAGGCACGCCGTCAAGCGCCCTTGCAACGACGTTTGGTGTCAGCATATTTTGCGCGTACAGCGGGATAAGCGTGACGCCACCCGTTGACGTAACAAGCGACATTGCGGACGGGAGGTTTTCGCCCTCGTATCCCGCCTTGAGCGTTATTCCGACACTCGATGCGTACTGCTGAATCACGGATTCCAGTACGGGAGAAATCTTGGATGAACTGACGTAAATCTGGCTGGCCAGATCCTGCGACCGGATTTTCTTGCGTGACGTCAGCCAATGGTTTGCCGGCAGTACCGCGATCAGCGGCTCTTTCGCCAGGACTTTGAATGACAGGCCAACAGTCTGTCTCTCGGGACGAAGGAAAGCGACGTCTAGCTTTCCTCGCATCAGCCCAAGAGCGAGCTCCGGAGACGACTGGCTGCACAGTGTGATCTCCGCATCCGGTGCCTCCTCGCGAAGGATTCGCAGCGCGTGTGGCAACCATACGACTTCCTGCCCGGCAAGGAAGCCCATGGCAAGGATCGGTTTTCCAGTTTGCTCCGTACGCCGTGCGCCGTCGATACCCGCTTCGACTTGAAGCAGCGCCAGACGCGCGTGATCGAGGAAGATTTTTCCGGCAGCGGTAAGCCTCACACCGCGTGCCTGGCGCTCCAGTAATTTCACACCCACTTCGGACTCAAGATCGCGGATCTGCCGGCTCAGGGACGGCTGCGACGTGTGTAGCCGCCGTTGCGCGGCTGTCAGCAGACTTCCTTCCTCCGCAACCGCAATGAAATATCGCAGATGTCGAAGTTCCATTAGTTCTCCCGTATGCCTTTGAGGCATAGGTCAAATCATAGAAAGTCTTTGTCATCGAGGCAAGGGATACCTATATTGGAACGGCTGCCGTATCGACGAGCCAAGCGCCCAAGTGGAGTTCTCACTGGCGTGGTCACCGCATCCGAGTGCTCAATCACAGGCCGATTCTTGTACTCGATGCGTCCAAGCGCCAGAAGCAAGGGCGTGGCGCCGAGAGACATTTAGAGATCCATCGCAGCTTGGTCGGAGTGCGCCCCGCTCGCACGTTTTCGGATGCGCATGAAATAAGACTTCGAAAGAAGCCGCTGGCAGCATTCTCGATGTCTCGCGGAGAACCAACAGTTCAATCAGTCTCTTCCAGGAGGTACCAGCTATGCCTACGATCACCACTCCCGACGGCGTAAAGATCTTCTACAAGGACTGGGGGTCCGGTCAGCCGATCGTCTTCAGCCACGGCTGGCCCCTGTCGGCTGACGACTGGGACGCCCAGATGATGTTTTTCCTTCATCACGGCTACCGGGTGATCGCCCATGACCGGCGCGGACACGGTCGGTCCGAGCAAGTCGGCACCGGCAACGACATGGACCACTGGGTCGCCGACCTCGCAGCACTGACCGAACACCTCGGCATCCGCGACGCGATCCACATCGGGCACTCCACCGGCGGCGGCGAGGTGGCCCGCTACGTGGCTCGCCACCAGGAGCGGGTCGCCAAGGCAGTGCTGGTGGCCTCGTTGACGCCGAACATGGTGAAAACCGACGCGAACCCTGGAGGTCAGCCGCAGGAGTGGTTCGACGCGGTTAAGTCAGGCATGCTTGCCAACCGCTCGGAGTTTTACCGGGCAGTCCCGGAGGGTCCGTTCTACGGATTCAACCGTGCGGGCGCCAGGCCGTCTGAGGCGGTGATCGCGAACTGGTGGCGCCAAGGCATGGCCGGCAGCGCCCAAGCCCACTACGAGACCGTATCCTCCTGGCTGGAGGACTACACCGAAGATCTGAAGAAGATCACTGTGCCGGTACTGGTCATGCATGGCGAAGATGACCAGATCGTCCCGTTCGCCAGCGCGGTGCCCCGCGCGGTCGACCT
Source organism: Paraburkholderia sp. BL27I4N3 (assembly GCF_003386115.1). Taxonomy (NCBI): domain Bacteria; kingdom Pseudomonadati; phylum Pseudomonadota; class Betaproteobacteria; order Burkholderiales; family Burkholderiaceae; genus Paraburkholderia; species Paraburkholderia sp. BL27I4N3. Next base: position 5,646,771 of record NZ_QREJ01000001.1, read on the forward strand.
GCTCGCGAACGGCGCGTTGAAGACATACCCTGGCTTCCCGCACGGCATGCTGACCACCCACGCGGACGTCCTGAACCCCGACCTTCTCGAGTTCATCAAATCCTGACGGGACGCCAGCCCGAACCAGATCCAGGCAATTCGAGTGGCGCGTTCAACCGGTGCGCCACTCGGCACAGGCGTCCGCTTAGGGTCCGCAACGTGCCATAGCCCCCGCATTTGGACGACCGGCGGCGAAGGGACCCGGAACGGACAATCGAGGGTCGGCAACCCTGCGTCCGCTCTTCGAAGTACAACTGCCGCTCAATGACCGATGCGGTCCCAAGGCGGTTCATCCCCGAACGTCTCGGCAAGATAGTCGACGAACCGACGCACTTTGAGCGGTATGCGCTGTGCGCTCGGATAAACCGCCTGAATCGCGAGATCAGCTGCGCGATAAGCTGGCAGTAGCGCCACAAGTTCGCCACGGCGGAGATGCTCTCCGAACACGAAGGTTGGGCCATAGGCGATGCCGGCGCCGGCGAGGGCCGCGGCAAGCAGCATTTGCGTATTGTTAGCGGCCATCCGGCATGGTCCGTTGATGACGTGCGCGTGATTTTTCGCATCGAGCAACGTCCAGTCGCCGGCCGACACGGCCTCGCTGAAAACCAGTCGCTGCACGCGTTGCAAATCTTCGGGCTTGCGTGGCGTTCCATAGCGCTCGAGGTACGCGACAGACGCACAGACGACCATCCGGCATGGTGCAAGCCGTCGCATCACCAGTCCGGGGTCCTGCAGCCGTCCGATCCGGATTGCCACGTCGACACCCATATCCATCAGGTCGACATAGCGGTCTCCGAGCACCACTTCCACATTGACGTGCGGATGATCGTCAAGGTAGCGGGCAACAACCTCGCCCAGGTGCATTGCACCGAACGTAACTGGCGCTGCGACCCGCAGTACGCCGCGTGCCGTCCCTTGTGAATCGCCAGCTTCCCGATTGGCATCGTCGAACGCTTCGAGAATCCGCTTACTGCGCTCGTAGTAAGTCTGGCCGGCATCGGTCAGACTTAGGCGCCGGGTAGTGCGCTGAAGTAGCCGAGTATTCAGCTGGGCCTCGATTGCGCTAACATGCTTGCCGGCCATCGCGGCCGATAGCCCGAAACGGCGCGCCGCGGCTGCAAAACTGCCTTCCTCAACAGCAGCGACGAACACGCCGAGACTCGTCAGCCGGTCCATTTGCTCCTCCGATTCGATAACACGATTATCGACTGAATAGACCATTCTGGCAATTATCAAGCCGACGACTTGAATCTACCATTCAGACACTACGCAATGATTAGGGAAGGAAAATGGAAATCAGATCGAACGGTACGCGGATTCATGTCGCACAGCGCGGCAGCGGCGAGTTGGCGCTCGTGTTCCTGCACTACTACGGCGGCTCGTCCCGCACATGGGACGGTGTGGCAAGCGAATTGGCCGACCGCTATCGAATCGTTGCCATCGATCACCGAGGCTGGGGCCGTTCCGAAGCGCCCGCTGACGGCTACCGGATCGCCGATCTTGCCGACGACGCCGAAGGTGTCATCCATGAGTTGGGTCTGCAGCGCTACGTTCTGGTCGGCCATTCGATGGGCGGCAAGGTTGCTCAGCTCATCGCATCGCGTCGGCCGGCTGGGCTCGAGGGTCTTGTACTCGTCGCGCCGTCGCCCCCGTCGCCAATGCACCTTTCCGACGAGCAACGTGCGACGTTGACCGGCGCGTATCAGTCGCGTGAGTCGGTCGAATTCGTTATCGATCACGTGCTCACAGCTAAAACACTTGACGCTGCTTGCCGGGAGCAAGTCATCGAGGACAGCCTGAGGGCCGCGCCGCAGGCCAAGGCGGCCTGGCCAAACATAGCCATGCGCGAAGACATCACCGCCGCGGTGGCATCAATCGACGCGCCGACCGTTGTCATCTCCGGTGAGCTTGATCAGGTGGATCGCGTCGCAACGCTGCAGGCGGAACTGATGCCTCGTATTCCGCATGCGCGGATGCATATTCTCCCCGGAATTGGACACCTGTCGCCGCTAGAGGCACCGGCCGAAGTGGCGCAGCTCATTGCGCGATTCGTCACAGCGGTCGAAGACAAGTCCGCCGTGTGCAGCGCGCCTGAGCAGGTCCCGGCCGCTTTCGATACGGCACTGAACGCCGGCGACCTTGACGTACTGCTCGGTTTGTTTAGCAGTAAAGCCACGATGCGAATGACGGACGGCGAGACGACACACGAGGACCCCGCCGGCTTGCGCAGCGGTCTGGCTCAGTTGCTGCAACTGCGCCCGCGCATTCACAACGAAATACGTCGTGTGATAACGAGCGGCGACATAGCACTCGTCCTGCTTGACTGGTCCCTGAGCGTGACGCTACCGGACGGCCACGAACAGGAGCAGCGCGGCACCGCTACGCAGGTTATGAAAAAGGGCCGCGACGGCGGGTGGAGACTGCTGATCTCCAATCCGCTCGGGTTGAACTGAACAGATCTGGGGAATGACGCCATGAACAGCCGACAGGGACACACATCATGAACACACCCTCCATCATTACGATTCTCATCCTGCCGTTCGGCATGGTCCACTGCCACCTGATCATCGGTGAAGCGGGCTGTGTTCTCGTGGACACGGGCACGCCGGGCTCAGAGGACAAGATTGAGCGCGCTTTGGCGAAGCACGGGCGCGGTTTTCGTGATGTCAGCTTGATCGTGGTCACTCATGCGCATACGGACCATGCCGGCGCGGCTGCGCGACTGCGTGAACTGACGGGGGCCCCGATCCTCGCGCATGCCGGAGATCTGGACTACTACGAGCGGCGCAAGGAGATGACATACTGCGTCGCCCATTGGTGGGGACCGCTCTTTCTGCGATCGGGCGTGCCCGGCGAGGCCTACCTGCCCTTCACGCCGGATATCCTGCTGCAAGACAATGCCAGTTTCGATCTCAGTCGCTTTGGAATCGACGGCGTGGCAAGGTACACGCCCGGCCACACGGCTGGCTCCGTATCGGTTGAGCTGGGCAGTGGCGACGCGCTGGTTGGCGACCTCGTCGCCTCCGGAGTATTTCTCGGGGGATTGATCCGCACGAGCCATGCCCTGCGGCCCCCGTTCGAGGATGATCCGCAGGCTGTCAGTGTTGAATTGATGAGCATGGTCAACGCGGGCATGCAGCGTTTTCACATGGGCCACGGCGGTCCGCTGCCCGCAAAAGAAGTGCGCCGGCACGCTCTTTCATTGCGGAATCTGAAGCCAGGACGCAAATACGGGATGCAGACCATCGGATGCGCCTGCTCTGAGCGCAAGCTTGCTGAGGTTGTTGACTAAGGTATGGCTTGCCCTTAGCCCGGAGTCGCCGCCTGAATTCAGGTCTGTTCGGCTTCGCCATCTTTCAGGAGTGGATTGTCATGCCTCTTGTTCATCCGAAATACAAGGTCGCTGTTGTTCAGGCAGCTCCAGTCTGGCTCAATCTTGAAGTCAGCATCGACAAGACGATTGAATTGGTTAATGAGGCCGCCGCCAATGTGAAGCGGTATCCGGCTAGTCGGGGAGATCTCAAATGGTGGCCGCGGTTGGGAACCGTTCCCCAGTCCTCAGGAAGTCTCGGGTTCGGTCCCGCCTAAGTGGTTGTGGCCAGGATGCTGCTCCATCGTCGGCCGGCAACTTGCAAGTGGATAGACGCACCATGATCCATCGCTGTGTCCCCACGACGGGACGTGCCGACCGAAGGGGCGCGGCCGCACGCGCGGACAATCGCGTGCCACTTATTCGCGGCTGCTTATTTGCTGTAGTCGTACACCCCGCGCCCCGTCTTGCGCCCCAGCCGCCCCGCCGTCACCATCTCGCGCAGCAACGGGCACGCGCGATACTTCGGATCACCGAAGTCCTTCTGGAACACGTCCATCACCGCGAGGCACACGTCGAGGCCGACGAGGTCCGCCAGCGCGAGCGGCCCGATCGGATGGTTCGCACCGAGCTTCATCCCAGCATCGATCTCCTCGGCCGACGCGATGCCTTCGGCAAGCACGAAGAACGCCTCGTTGATCATCGGCACGAGGATCCGGTTCACGACGAAGCCCGGCGCGTTCCGCACGCCGATCGGCGACTTGTCGAAACGCTCGGTCAGCGCACGCACCGCGGACGCAGTCGCATCGCTCGTCTGCAGCCCGCGAATGATCTCGACAAGCGGCATCAGCGGCACTGGATTGAAGAAGTGCATGCCGACAAAACGCGACGGATCAGCCAGCAGCGCGGCGAGCGCGGTGATCGAGATCGACGACGTGTTGGTCGCGATGATCGCATCGGGGCGCGCGACGGCCTCGATCTGCTTCAGGATGCGCCCCTTCAGCTCGACGTTTTCGGTCGCGGCTTCGATCACGATGTCGACCGCGGCAAGCTTCGCGTAATCAGTCGACGTATTGATGCGCGCGAGCGCGGCGTCGCGTGCGCCGGCGTCGAGCTTCTCTTTCGACACGAGCCGCTCGAGGCTGCCCTTCAGTGCGGCGACGCCCTTGTCGAGCGCCGCGTCGCTGACGTCGATCATCACGACGTTCAGTCCTGCAACGGCAGCGGTCTGCGCGATACCGTTGCCCATGGTTCCGGCGCCCACGACGCCGACGGTTTGAATGGCCATGACGATTCCTTATGTTCGGTGCTGTGTGTTCGGGTGCTGAGCGGTCGATTATCAGATGTTCTCGAAGATCGCCGCAATCCCCTGGCCGCCGCCGATACACATCGTTACGAGCGCATAACGCCCGCCGATGCGCTTCAGCTCGTACAGCGCCTTCACCGTGATCAGCGCGCCCGTCGCGCCGATCGGGTGGCCGAGCGAAATACCCGAGCCGTTCGGGTTGACCTTGGCCGGATCGAGGCCGAGCTCCTGCGTAACCGCGCAGGCCTGCGCGGCGAACGCTTCGTTGGCTTCGATCACATCGAGATCCGTGATCTTCAGACCCGCTCGTTCGAGCGCCTTCCGCGTGGCCGGCACCGGGCCGATGCCCATGTAGGCCGGGTCGACGCCCGCGTGCGCATACGCGACGAGCCGCGCGAGCGGCTTCGCGCCCTGCGCGCGCGCGGCGTCCGCGCTCATCATCAACACGGCGGCGGCCGCATCGTTGATGCCCGATGCGTTGCCGGCCGTCACGGTGCCGTCCTCCTTCGCGAACACCGGCTTGAGCTTCGTGAAATCGTCGGAGCCCGCGTCGTGACGCACGTGCTCGTCGGTGTCGAACGCGACCTCGCCTTTCTTCGTGCGAATCGAGATCGGCAGGATCTGATCCTTGAAGCGGCCTTCCGCGATCGCGCGCGCCGCACGACGATGCGATTCGAGCGCGAGCGCATCCTGCGCCTCGCGTGAAATGCCGAACTTGCGTGCGACGTTCTCGGCCGTCACGCCCATGTGGATCGTCTGGAACGGGTCGTGCAGCGCGCCGAGCATCATGTCGACGAGCCTGGCGTCGCCCATGCGCTGGCCAAAGCGTGCGGACGGCACGGTGTACGGCGCGCGGCTCATGCTCTCCGCCCCGCCGCCGATCGCGACGTCGGCATCGCCGAGCATGATGGTCTGCGCGGCCGACACGATCGCCTGCAGGCCGGAGCCGCACAGACGGTTCACGGTCAGCGCGGGCGCATGCTGCGCGACGCCGCCGTTGATCGCCGCGACGCGCGCGAGATACATGTCCTTCGGTTCCGTGTTCACGACGTGGCCGAAGACGACGTGCCCGACCGCATCACCCGGCACATTCGCCCGCGTCAGCACTTCGCTCACGACCTTCGCACCGAGATCGGTCGGCGAGAAATCCTTCAGGCTCCCGCCGAAATCGCCGATCGGGGTACGGACACCGCTCACCACCACGACTTCCTTCGCTGCATTGTTCATCGTCTCACTCCGGTTCGTTCGCGCCCGCAGGCGCGGAGATGCGTTTGCGTTACATGTTCGGATAGTTCGGCCCGCCGCCACCTTCAGGCGTGACCCAGACGATGTTCTGCGTCGGGTCCTTGATATCGCAGGTCTTGCAGTGCACGCAGTTCTGCGCGTTGATCACGAGGCGTTCGCTGCCGTCGTCGTTCTTCACGAACTCATAAACCGCAGCGGGGCAATAGCGTGATTCCGGCCCGGCATAGGTCTGCCAGTTCACGTTCACCGGCACGGACGGGTCTTTCAGTGTCAGGTGAGCCGGCTGATTCTCTTCGTGGTTGGTGTTCGAGATGAACACGGAAGACAACCGGTCGAACGTGAGCTTGCCATCGGGCTTCGGATACACGATCGGCTTGCATTGGGAAGCCGGCTTGAGCATCTCGTGATCCCAATGCTGGTGATGCAGCGTCCAGGGTACATTGCCGCCCAGCAGCTTCTGCTCGATGCCGACCATCACCGTGCCGAGGTACAGGCCCTTGCTCATCCACTGCTTGAAGTTGCGCGCGCGGTGCAGTTCGGTGTGCAGCCACGAAGTCTTGAAACTCTCCGGATACGCGGTGAGTTCATCGCTGGTGCGACCTGCCTGCACGGCTTCAAAAGCAGCTTCGGCGGCCAGCATGCCGGTCTTGATCGCCGCATGCGAGCCCTTGATCCGCGATGCGTTCAGGAAACCCGCATCGTCGCCGACCAGCGCGCCGCCCGGGAACACCAGCTTCGGCAGCGACATCAGGCCGCCGGCCGTGATCGCGCGTGCGCCGTACGACACACGTTTGCCACCTTCAAGCACCGCGCGAATCGCCGGATGCGTCTTGTAGCGCTGGAATTCCTCGAACGGCGACAGATACGGGTTCGTGTAGCCGAGGCCGACTACAAAGCCCACCACCACCTGGTTGTTGTCCATGTGATACAGGAACGAGCCGCCGTAAGTATCGTTCTCCAGCGGCCAGCCGGCGGTGTGCATCACCAGACCCGGCTTGTGCTTCGAAGGATCGATTTCCCACAGTTCCTTGATGCCGATCCCGTAGACCTGCGGATCGGCGCCTTCGCGCAGCTTGAATTTATCGTTCAGCTGACGCCCGAGGTGCCCACGCGCGCCTTCGCAGAAGAGCGTGTACTTCGCGTGCAGTTCCATGCCGAGCTGGAAGTTCTCGGTCGGCTCGCCGTCCTTGCCGATGCCGAGGTTGCCGGTGGCGACGCCTTTGACCGAACCATCGTCGTTATACAGGATCTCCGCCGCCGGGAAGCCCGGGAAGATTTCCACGCCCAGCGCCTCGGCCTGCTGACCCAGCCAGCGCGTGACATTCGCAAGGCTGATCACGTAATTGCCGTGATTCTTGAAATTGTCCGGCAACGCCCAGGTCGGCACGCTCTTTGAGCCGGTTTCGGTCAGGAACAGGAATTTGTCTTCGGTCACGCCCACCGTCAGCGGTGCGCCTTTTTCTTTCCAGTCGGGAATCAGTTCGGTGATCGCACGCGGATCCATCACCGCGCCCGACAGGATATGCGCCCCGATCTCCGAGCCTTTTTCCAGTACGCACACGCCCAGCTCGACGTCTCTTTCCGCTGCCAGCTGCTTCAGGCGGATCGCTGCGGACAGGCCGGCCGGGCCTCCACCGACGATCACGACGTCGTATTCCATCGATTCGCGCGGGCCATATTGCGCCAGCAAGTCCTGTGTGGTCAAAATCCTGTCTCCTCCTGCGCCTCGACCGTGACGGTTAGAACTGGTCTTCCGACAACGCAAGCACGCTGTTGTTGCCCTTTGCGCTGACGATCGACGCTTCGAGCCCGCCTGCCTGCACGAGGACGTGTTCCGCATAGCATTGTGCGATCGCGATCTTCGCATCGAAGAACGCCGTGTCGCTCGCGCGGTTCGCGTGCGCTGCCAGCAGTGCGCGCGCCATCTGCCATCCGCACAGCACGATGCCCGCCAGCTTCAGGTACGGCACACTGCCCGCGAACACCGCGTTCGGGTCCTGTTTCGCGTTCGCGAGCACGTAGTCGATCACCGTCGACAACGAGTGCGCGCCCTTCTCCAGCTGCGCCTTCATCGACGCGGCCGCCGCGCAGTCGACCTTGCCGAGCACCGCGACCGTATCGCCGATCTCGGCGATCAGCGCCTTCGCGACCGTGCCGCCGTCGCGCAGCGTCTTGCGGCCGACCAGATCATTGGCCTGAATCGCTGTCGTGCCTTCGTAGATCGCCAGGATCCGCGCGTCGCGGTAATACTGCGCGGCGCCGGTTTCCTCGATGAAGCCCATCCCGCCGTGCACCTGCACGCCGAGGCTTGCCACGTCGTTCACCATCTCGGTGCTCCAGCCCTTCACGACCGGCACCAGATATTCGTAGATTGCCTGATGACGTGCCCGCGTCGCCTCGTCCGAATGGTGGTGGGCAATGTCGCTGTGCGCGGCCGCGACATACGCGAGCGAGCGTGCGCCTTCGGTTAGCGCGCGCATCGTGCCGAGCATCCGGCGCACGTCCGGGTGATGGATGATGGTGACTGACTGCCGGGCCGATCCGTCGACCGGGCGGCTCTGCACGCGCTCCTTCGCGAATGCGGCGGCCTTCTGGTATGCACGGTCGGCGACGCCGATCCCCTGCATCCCGACGCCGAAGCGCGCGGCGTTCATCATGATGAACATGTATTCGAGGCCGCGATTCTCTTCGCCGATCAGGTAGCCAATCGCGCCGCCATGGTCGCCGTATTGCAGCACCGCGGTCGGGCTCGCCTTGATCCCCAGCTTGTGCTCGATCGACACGCAGTGCACGTCGTTGCGTGCGCCGAGCGAGCCGTCTTCGTTGACCAGAAACTTCGGCACGATGAACAGCGAAATGCCCTTCACGCCATCCGGCGCGGTCGGTGTGCGCGCAAGTACCAGGTGGACGATGTTGTCCGCCATGTCGTGTTCGCCCCACGTGATGAAGATCTTCGTGCCGAAAACGTTGTACGTGCCGTTGCCCTGCGGCTCGGCGCGCGAGCGCACCAGCGCGAGGTCTGAACCGGCCTGCGGCTCGGTCAGGTTCATCGTGCCCGTCCATTCGCCCGAGATCAGCTTCGGCACGTAGCGCTGCTTCTGTTCGTCACTGCCGGCCGTCAGCAGCGCCTCGATCGCGCCGTCGGTGAGGAGCGGACACAGCGCGAACGACAGGTTCGATGCGTTCAGCATTTCGATGCACGGCGCCGCGATCAGCTTCGGCAACCCCTGACCGTCGTACTCGGCCGGATGCTGCAACCCCTGCCAGCCGCCCTCGACGAACTTATGGAACGCCTCCTTGAAGCCCGGCGTGGCGGTCACGACGCCGTCCTTCCAGCTGCTCGGATTGCGGTCGCCTTCGACGTTCAGCGGTGCCAGCACCTCGCCGCAAAGTTTCGCCGACTCATCGAGCACAGCATGCGCGGTGTCGTGACCGGCATCCTCGAAGCCCGGAAGCTGCGCAACGGTGTCGATGCCCGCGAGTTCCCTGAGCACGAACAGCATGTCCTTGACGGGGGCGGTATAGCTCATGGTCGATGTTCCAATCAGGCGGTAAATGAAGTGCCTCACAAGGTCCGATACGGCAAAACCGGCCAGATCCAGGAGACGTTGTGACCATCCTACCGCCGCCGTGACGAATTCCCATTGTCATATCCGGCCCTCATGGTGACAAAACCGGCCACGCGATGCACGGGCGATGCTGAAGGCAGCCGGCCGCGTCGGGTTTCCCCGAATCCGGTCTCTGCGAAAAGACATGCGCATCGTTGTGCCGATCGGCGGGGCGGAAGCGGTGGTGAGATTCGCGGAGGGGCCGGCAACGGAAGCCGGCTGTGGGTCGCATACAGGAGCCGGCCATTGGAGCGGGCGCAGTGAGTCGGCCAGGTGATTCAGCGTCGGAAAAACGGCTGCACCTGCTCCGCGCGCTATGCACGCCGCCGATAAGTCCCCGGTGTGCTGCCTGTCCAGTGCCGGAACGCGCGATGGAACGCGCTTGGATCGTCGAAGCCAACGTCGGCGCCGATCGCCGCGATCGTGTCGGGCGTGTCGGTGAGCCGCTGGATTGCGATATCTCGCCGCAGTTCATCCTTAAGCACCTGGAACGTCGTGCCTTCGGCGGCCAGGTGGCGGCTCAAGGTGCGTACGGAGCAATGCAGATGCTCGGCCACCAGATCGATCACTGGCAGGTCGGGCAGCGCCGCCGACAGGTATTGCCGCACGCGATGGCACACGAGCTGTTCGCTGAATGATTCAAAGATCCAGTCGCCTGGCGCGCGCGCGAGGAACTTTTGCAGGTTGCGCTTGCTCTGCCGGATTGGCGCGTCGAGGTAGTCCACGCTGAAGCGCAGAAGCGTGCGCTCGCAGTCGAACTTCACGGACCCGGAGAAGAAGTACAGGTGATCGACCGCATGGCGCGGTCGCGGGCACGCAAGCTCGATCTGCAGCAGCGGGATCTTCTGCCCGATCAGCCATGAACACACGCCGTGAACGAGCTTGAGCATCAGTTCCTGGCCGAGCGGGCTGATTGGGCCCACGGCCGCCTCCAGCCGCAGCATTACCTGCACGATGAGATCGTCGTTCCTCGATTCGACGAAGAAGTCATCGAGCAGGATATGGAAGAACTGGCCGAAACGATGGAGCGCCGTTTTAAGGTTGCGCGCATCGAGCAGGCTCAGGCACAGGTACTTCAGCGTGCCGCCGCGCAGCGGGCGCGAGAAGATGCCGGGCATCTCGTCGTCGAGGTCAATCGCGAGCGTGCGGTACAGCGTCGAGAATTGCTCTTCCGTCACGCGCGAATGCGGCTCGCCGAGCAACTCGATTGCAATGCCGGCTTCATACAGATAGCCTTCGATCACATCGCGCCCCACGCCCGCGCTCGCCAGGAAACCGTTGACGAGCGAGATCGGCACCGTGGCGCCCGGCGACGGCAGTGCGCGCCCGCGCTGGGCGGAACGGGAATGTAAGCCGGTCATCGCGTGCCCGTAGACTAAACCGCTCGGATTGTACAGCGGCCCGGAACGCCCTCGACTTGCAAGCTTCCGGCCCGACCTCCAGAAAAGCGTCGGTGCAATAGGAGAGGCCAATGGAGGTCGGATGAGTTGCGCGAACGCACTTCATCTGTCCTTTGACGATCATGTGCATAACTTCGATGCCTCCCAGCAGGATCAGGACGCATCGAATAGACTTGAATCCCAGCATGGCCCGGATGCGCCGCTTGACCGTCCGATGATCCTGCTCGAACGGGACCGCGACTACAAACCGAGTTCCGCTTTCATGATGCTCAAGTGATCGGCTACACGTCGCGCGTAACCCTTGGCGCCTCCACTGTACCGATATAATGCGTCGTCGAGGTTTCCACCTGACGCTCTTATGTAGTCTTGCAAAATTGCGCACCCGATACGGATGTTTGTGCGCGCGTCTTTCAAATCAGACGTGCGAAGGACACGGTCTGCGTGTTGAGACGGAAGCACCTGCATGAGTCCCATGGCGCCAACCACACTCACCGCGAAACGGTCGAAACTGGATTCGACGGCGATCACTGCAAGCAATAACAGCGGTGAGATTGTGGAACGCTTCGCAGCATTCAGCACCGCGTGACCGATTTGCAACGCATCGGGCAATCCGATGTGAAAGCGGGTACTCACAACAGTTGCGATTTCCTCCGCAGTAGGCATTCCCCCTTGCGGCACGTCGACAGCTTGAGTGGATGTTGGCCAAACTGGAACATCAGCGCCATAGCACAGTCCCGTTAGCGACCCGAACACCACAACTGCCCCAAAGACATTACCGCGGAGTCGATAAGCAATTGTTCGTGGCTTATCGATACGCTCTTGTTTCGCGTTCGTTAGCATGACTAATCCCCTTAAATTCACGTAGTCGCGAACGGTTCAGGCAAAGTCTTCCCTGGAACGGTCTGACGAGTTAGGTCACAACGACAAAGGAAAGATAGAGTAGAAACAGGATATTCCGTCCTGACCACTCACTCGAAAAAAAACAGAGGCGTACTGTCCAGCAACAACAACAGCATTAACACCGTAGGTCAAATTAAAGATTCCGGCGCCCGATTGATGCGGGCACCGCACGTTTCGCTCGCGACCAACTCGCGGACGCTGTTGGCAAAGCGCTGAAGAGCTTGCAAGGATCCGTACACGCTCTTGTACTCTTCGCGGCCGATCCGCCCATCCAGCACGACCAGCATGCCCGAATCGCTTGCAATCTTTTCGATGTCCATCGCAATTCCCCTTCAATCCCGACGAATACGCCTGCCTTCCTCATTCGGCCTTCAGCCAGGCTCGCATCGCCGCGAAGTTTTCCGGCGAAGGGGAGTCGCCAGGGGCCCGTCGGTGACGAGGAGCGAAATCAGCGCAATTGAGACTTCCCACGCATCGGCGAGCACAGCGCCGATGTATTTCCCGTGTGCTGTCCCTGGGATCGATCGGCTCATGCGATCATCCATCACCACCGTGAATGACCACGCATTCAAAAAATAAAGTTCATCAATACCGGCGACGCCCCTAAGCTGCTTCCACCGACTTGAATCGCGGAAGAAGCAATGGCAGAACTCTTTCTGGTGCGGCACGGACAGGCGTCGCTGGGCAGCCAGGACTACGATCGTCTCTCGGATACTGGCAAGCAGCAGAGCATCTGGCTCGGTGAGCACTTCGCGCGCAACGGCATCCGATTCGATCGGGTGATGACCGGCTCGCTGCTGCGTCACGCCGAGACGCTCGACGCGATCCGCCTCGCCACATCGGGTGCAGACGTCGAATGCGAGATTCATCCCGGACTCGACGAATACGACTTTCACGCCCTCTTTCGCGCCCTGCGCGATGAAGATCTCCGTCTCGTCGAATCCGCGAAACGCAGCCCGCGTGAATTCTTCAAGGCATTGCGGGCGGTCCTGCATCTCTGGTGTGAATGCGCCCTCGACGATCGCGTGCCCGAAACATGGCGCGCGTTCCAGAAGCGCGTGGCCGCTGCGCGCGCGGCCATTCAGCAATGCGGCGCACGACGCGTCCTGGTGGTCACTTCGGGCGGCGTGATAGGCGCTTTCATGCAGCAGATCTTGCAAGCCCCTGCTGCGATGGCCATCGAACTCAACATGCAGGTCCGCAACAGCAGTGTCACGCATTGCTTCTTCAACCGCGAAGCGATTCAGCTATCGAGCTTCAACGGCATCGCGCATCTCGACGATCCACAGCGTCACGCGTTTCAAACCTACGGTTAGTCCATCTGTCATGCACGGAAGCATATGAACAGCGAACGATCCAGCTCGTCTCTCGACATCGACCGGCTCACGCCTTATCTCGAGCAACATCTCCCTGGCTTTCGTGGGCCGGTGCATGCGACGAAGTTCGCGGGCGGCCAGTCCAACCCTACGTGGCTACTCGACGCACAAGGCCGCCGCTATGTCCTGCGCCGCCAGCCGCCAGGGACTTTGCTCAAGTCCGCCCACGCAGTCGATCGCGAGTTTCGCGTGCTGAGCGCGCTCGCGCAAACGCCGGTTCCCGTGGCGCGCGTCTGGCATCTCTGTGAAGACCGCGACGTTATCGGCAGTCTGTTCTATGTGATGAGCTACGAGCCCGGCCGCATCTTCTGGAACCCTGCCCTGCCCGAAGTCGATCGCGACGCGCGGCGCGACTACTACACATCGATCGTTTCGACACTCGCGGCACTCCATGACGTCGATCCGGAAAGCGTCGGTCTGGGTGACTATGGCCGGCCCGGCAACTACTTTCAGCGACAGGTCGAACTCTGGACGAAGCAGTATCGCGCTTCCGAAACGGAGCGGATCCCGCCGATGGAAGCGCTCATCGACTGGCTGCCGAGCCATTGCCAGACCGATTCGCCACGCCCGGCGCTCGTGCACGGCGATTTCCGCATCGACAACCTCATCTTTGCCGACGTCGCACCGCGCGTGCGTGCCGTGCTCGACTGGGAACTCTCGACCCTCGGCAATCCGCTCGCGGACCTCGCGTACTTCTGCATGTGCCTGCGCCTGCCGTCGAAGGGGCATATCACCGGGCTTCGCGGTCACGATCGCACTGCGCTGGGCATCCCCGAGGAGGAGGAGATCCTCGCACAGTACTGCGCATTGCGCGGTCTGAGCGACATCGGCAACTGGAACTTCTGTCTCGCATTCAGCTTCTTCCGCCTCGCCTCGATCGCTCAGGGCGTGAAGGCGCGCGCGTTGCAGGGCAATGCATCGAGCGCGGATGCGCACGAGGTCGGCCGCATGGTCGAACCGCTCGCCCGGCTCGCCGAGGACCTGCTCGCGTAGCGGACGATCTTTCTCAACCCGTCAAAAGGAACGACATTGACTACGAAACTCTTCGACCTCACGGGACGCGTCGCCCTCGTGACGGGCGCGAGCCGCGGCATCGGCGAGGCCGTCGCGGCACTGCTGGCCGAACAAGGTGCACATGTCATCGTATCGAGCCGCAAAGTGGAAGATTGCGAATCGGTCGCCGCGCGCATCCGCGTATCGGGCGCCAGCGCTGAAGCGTTCGCATGCCACGTCGGCCGCATGGAAGATATCGCGCTCATGTTCAGCCATATCCGCGAGAAGCACGGCCGGCTCGACATACTCGTCAACAACGCCGCGGCCAATCCGTACTTCGGCCATATCCTCGATACGGACCTCGCCGCCTACAACAAGACCGTCGATGTGAACCTGCGCGGATACTTCTTCATGTCCGTCGAAGCCGGCAAGATGATGAAGACGCAGGGCCGCGGCAGCATCGTCAACACGGCTTCCGTCAACGCGCTCCAGCCGGGCGACATGCAGGGCATTTACTCGATCACCAAAGCGGCCGTCGTCAACATGACGAAGGCGTTCGCGAAAGAGTGCGGCCCGTTCGGCATCCGCGTGAATGCGATTCTGCCGGGCCTCACCAAAACGAAGTTCGCCGGCGCGCTGTTCGATGACAAGGCGGTCTACGAGCGCTGGATCAACGCGATCCCGCTGCGCCGCCACGGCGAGCCCGACGAAATGGCCGGCACCGTGCTCTATCTCGTATCCGATGCGGCGAGCTATACGAACGGCGAATGCATCGTCGTCGATGGCGGCCTGACGATCTAGCCAACCGCGCGAAAGGAACCCATCATGTATTTCGCACATTACCCGAAAGTTGAAGACCTGATGCGCCGCGTGCGCAGTTTCATGGACGAGCATATCGTGCCGCGGCAGCGTCAGTGGCACGAGGAAGTGCACGCGGGGCGCTTCCCCGTTTCGTTCATGGAAGATCTCAAAGCCATGGCCAAGGCAGAGGGCCTGTGGAATCTCTTCCTGCCGCACCTGAAGGACGGCGAGCCCGGCACGCGTCTCACGAACCTCGAATACGCGCCGCTCGCGGAGATCATGGGCCGCGTTTCGTGGGCGTCCGAGGTCTTCAACTGCAATGCGCCCGATACCGGCAACATGGAACTGCTGCACATGTTCGCGACGCCCGCGCAGCGCGAAACATGGCTCGTGCCGCTGCTCGATGGCCGAATCCGCTCCGCGTTCGCGATGACCGAGCCGGATGTGCCCTCCTCCGACGCGACCAACATCACGACCTCCATTCGCCGCGATGGCGACGACTACGTGATCAATGGCCGCAAATGGTTTATCACGAACGCTGCGCATCCGAACTGCAAGCTGTTCATCGTGATGGGCAAGACCGATCCGGATGCCGAAAGCCATCGTCAGCAGAGCATGATCCTCGTGCCGGCAGGCACGTCCGGCGTGACGGTCGTACGCAATATCCCGGTCATGAATCACATCTCGCCGGAAGGACATTGCGAGATCACGTTCACGAATGTTCGCGTGCCCGCGTCGAATCTGCTCGGCGAAGAAGGCAGCGGATTTGCGCTCGCGCAAGCGCGGCTCGGGCCGGGGCGCATTCACCACTGCATGCGCTCGATCGGCGCGGCCGAGCTCGCGCTTGAACTGATGATCGAGCGCGCTCAGGAACGCAAGACGTTCGGCAAGTATCTGCATCAGCACGGCACGATCGGCGAATGGATCGCGAAATCGCGCATCGAGATCGATCAGGCGCGCTTGCTCGTGCTCAAGACAGCGTGGCTGCTCGACGAGGTCGGCGCGAAAGAGGCGCGCAAGGAAATCTCGATGATCAAGGCGCTGATTCCGCAGGTGCATACGGCGGTGTGCGATCGTGCGATGCAGGTATTCGGCGCGATGGGTGTGAGCCCGGACACGCCGCTCGCCGATCACTGGACCTGGGGACGGGCGTTGCGTTACGCCGACGGTCCCGACGAGGTCCATCTCCAGGCCATCGCGAAAATGGAACTGGCGCGAGGCAAGGAGCGACCCGGTGCAATGGCGGCCTATCTGAACGTGCCGCCGCGTGAATGTGCCTGACGAAATCGAGGCAAACGTACGCATCCTCACAGCGCCTCCCGTTTATGATGATGGGCAAACGGAGACTGTGAGATGCGTTCACCAAAGCTGGATCTGAACCTGTTCGTGGTGCTGGAGTCGATCTACGAGAAGCGCAACCTGACCCGCGCGGCCGAGGCGCTCTTCATCACGCAGCCCGCGGTCAGCAATGCGCTCGCACGCATGCGCAAGGCGTTCGATGATCCGCTGTTCGTCAGCACGTCGTCCGGAATGGTGCCTACGCCGTTCACGGAGAACATCATCGGGCGCGTGCGTGAAGGACTGCAATTGCTCGAGGCGAGCGCGACCGAAGGCGACGTGTTCGCCCCGGCCGCGTCCGAGCGCACCTTTCGCCTCAGCATGCCGGATTTGACCGAAGCAATCCTGCTGCCGACGCTCGGCGAACTGTTGCAACAGCAGGCGCCCGGCATGCGCATCGAGTCTTATTTCACCCCGCGAAGCGAGGTCAGCACCGCGCTCGCCACTGGCAAGATCGACTTTGCCATCGACGCGCCGCTTATCGATGATCCGCAGTTGCATCAGGCGCGCCTCGGCCGCGACCGGTACGCCTGCATGCTGCGCCACGATCATCCGTTCACCGGCGAGACACTCACGATGGACGACTACCTCGCGCTTGGCCATATTCAGGTGTCGAGCCGGCGTCAGGGGAGTGGGATCGTCGACGCCGAGCTTAAGCGGCTAGGCAAGCAGAGGCGCATACAAATGCGCGTGCAGCATTACATGGTCGCGCCGCTCGTCGCCTTGCGAACCGACCTTGCGCTGACCGCGCCGACACAGTTGCTGAAGCGTCACGACGCGCGCATGGTCGATCTGCCGTTTCCGCTCTCCGAGTTGGAATGGCATTTGTACTGGCATCGCAGCAGCGAACAGGACCAGGCGAGCTTGTGGCTTCGGGGAAAGATGATCGAGCTGATGTGCGACAAGCTCATGTGATGCGTCGCGCATCGGTGTTTTCGCATGTTAAATCCGCTTCTACAAAGGCATCTGAGCCGAGTTTCCACGGGCAAACTTTTTCCCGTGGCCGTCCAGTATGCGTCGAAGCCACTCGGAGTGCCGCATGCGGGTCTCGCCAAGTAGTTCGGTTAAGGCGCGGTGACGAGCACCCAAGTGGATGGACTGCTGACAGACATGCTCTTGTCGCTCGATCTGTGGGGCAGCACGGACGCCGCCGAGTTGTGCATCGCAGACTGGTTGCGTCAACATCCATATTGACACGCCTGCCGTAGCATGCGCCGCGCAGCACCGCTCCGAGCCAATTCCCACTTTGCAATAGCCGGCCGCTATCGCCCTCGCGCCTTGCCTGCGCTGTTGATGCGCCGACCGACGAACGTCATCCTGGAACCGTATCGGCCCTGTCATCGTGCGATAGCGCGGTTGTCGCGGACGTCAAAAACTGCTTCGACTCTGGCATTGCTACATTGCGCGATCGAATCGACCACAACGACGCCCGCGCCCGACAATCCAGGCGTCCAATTCCTGTTTGCCAGGACCATCCGCACCAGCAGCAGTGATATGGGTGCCGTCCTGAACCCATTGGGGTTTCAGCAACGCCTCGCGCGATGGCGTAGCGGTCACAATCAGATTTGAATTGATTGCAACGCCTTCTGCGGACTCGTAAGCATGAACCGAGAACCCGAACACCGACATGTCGTCTGCAAAAAATGCAGCCGCCGCTCGGCATTCGGTTCCCAGACATGCACGTCGCGGCACGATGTCACCGCGCGCAGATATTCCAACTGTAGCCGCGCCTGCACACCCGTGCCGGTGATGCCGATCCCGTGAACCTCGCGCGGAACTAGCGCGCGTGCAACTCGTTGGCCTGCGATTGCGGTGCGCACGCAGGTCAGCCAGCCTTCGTCCTGCAGCCAATGCGACAGGCGCACCGGTCTTTGCCGAGAAGAGTATGACCAGCCCGTCGTTGCTGGGTAATCCCGCTGCGGGGTTGTTGCAAAAGCCGGACGATGCCTTCACCGCGAACGTAGCAGCCCCGTCGACGTACGCTGACTTGATGCAGCATTCGCCGTTGCTCGACTCGAACCGGAAGTTCTGAATCGGCGGCACCTGGGCCGTTTTGCGGGAATAGGCGATAAGGCCCTGCTCGACCATGCGTACCGCCCGTTCCGTGTCGAAGCGCGCTACGATTTCGTCTTTCGGCTCCAGGCTCCGACGGCCTGGAGAATCTGTATACAAATCATCCCGGAGCGTACCACTACCTTCTCGAGCATGATCGTGACTTCCTCCGCGAACTGGGATTTGATAGTGGAACAAAAAGAAGGAAACGTGGAGACGCGTTGACCTCTGAGACATTATTGACGGGGTAAAAGCCGTCGCCGAGAAAAATCACGAAACTATGGCCCGCGCCGATGGCCGTGGCATTCTGGCACGCCAACTCGACCAGGCCGGCGTCGGTGCCAGACCGGCGCACAAGACGCTTACCTGACGCTTCACAAAAGGCCAAACCAAACTTGATACCCGGAACGGTACCGACCATTGCCTCGTGCAGATCCTCGACGGACTTGATGAAGTGGCTTTGCCCCAGGATGAAGTTCGTCGCTTCAGGTTTGACGATAGTTACCGTAAGCAGTTGCATATCTGACCTCGTTCTGTGCCGCCTGGAACACTGCGCAGAGGCGGTTTTGGCCAGCAGGCGGATGTTAGTTCATCACGTTTCGCCGGACAGCGACCGTCTTGGCCATAATCAAGCCTAGTACGAACCGGAGACACATGCCTGTGCATTCCTGCACTAGAATGGATTTCTCACAGTACCGGGCAGTGCTGGTGAGTCGTATCAGGCCTGCCAGGTGGATTCGTGTTGGAGAAGTGCATATGCCAACGTACCAATATCGTTGCGAGAAGTGTGGCCATTTGTTCGAGCACGCTGAACATCTCGCCGAACACGAGAGCGCCCATCCGAGTTGCCCGAAGTGCGGAAGCGAGACGTGTCAGCACGTACCCACGCCATTTATCGCCAAGACGTCAAAAAAGAGCTGAAATCTTGGTTCGCGACAACTCGTCCATGGAGCGGATGATTCACTGTCGGCGCTCCCCCTTGGCGTCCGGACGGTGGGTGCCACATGAGCGCAACAGCACAAGGACCTCATGAGTCGTCTAGTCGTCGTTTCAAATCGCACTGCCGATCCTCGCAAGCCTGCAGCCGGCGGACTCGCTGTAGCGGTAAAGGACAGCCTGCTACAGACCGGTGGGCTCTGGTTCGGCTGGAGTGGCAAGATCTGCGAAGCGGCGGATGGTGCAACAGTCGGCCGGGGCGAAGTTCATGTTCAAACGGCGGGCAACGTCACCCTTGCGACACTTGATTTAAGCCGGGAAGATCACGATACGTATTACCTGGGTTACGCCAACAATGTCTTATGGCCGGTATTCCACTACCGGCTGGACCTGGCCAACTTCGACACACGATTCGCCGCAGGCTATCGGAGGGTCAACCAGTTATTCGCGCACAAGTTGCTGTCGCTATTGAAGCCTGACGATCTCATCTGGGTTCATGACTATCATTTGATCCCGCTCGCGGCCGAGTTGCGAGCCATGGGATGTAACAACCGCATCGGCTTCTTCCTGCATATTCCGATGCCGCCGCCGCTAATCATGGCCGCGATTCCGGAACACGAATGGCTCATGCGCTCGCTCTTTGCCTACGATCTGGTGGGCTTTCAAAGCAAAGCCGACCTGACGCATTTCACTCACTACGTCGAATCGGAAGCGCAGGCACAACAGTTGAGCCCGGATCGTCTTCGGGCATTCAATCGAACGTTGCGGGTCGGCGCGTACCCCATCGGTATCGACGTCGACGACTTCATTCGTCTTGCCGACTCGAAGGAAGGGCGCGACATGTTCGTCCGGATGCGCGAGGAGTATTCGCGGCGGCGTTTGCTGGTGGGCGTCGACCGGTTGGACTACTCGAAGGGATTACCGCAACGTGTCCATGCTTTCCGCGAACTGCTGACCTTCTACCCGGAAAACCGCGATAGTGCGACGCTGATCCAGATCGCCTCCCCTAGCCGCGAGGACGTCGACGCCTACGACGATCTGCGGCGTCAGATGGATAGCCTGTGCGGCGCGATCAATGGCGACTTCGGTGAACTGGACTGGATGCCGGTGCGCTACATTCACCGCAACGTGGCCCGAAAGCGTCTGCCGGGTCTCTATCGCGCGAGTCGAGTAGCGCTCGTTACGCCGTTGCGGGACGGCATGAATCTGGTCGCGAAAGAATTCATCGCCGCACAGGACTCCGCCGACCCGGGCATGCTGGTGCTCTCGCGCTTTGCCGGAGCCGCGGAGCAATTGAAGGAAGCGCTGCTGGTCAATCCCTACGACACGCAAGGCACGGCGCAGGCCATCCAGCGGGCGCTAACGATGTCGCTCGATGAACGGATCAACCGGCATGAAGCGCTCCTTCAGCGAATCCGCAAGTTCGATGTGCACTGGTGGAGTTCGACGTTTCTGCAAGCGTTGGAAGATTGCGGGCACCAAGAAGAGGCGGCGAGCGGTATGCACCATCTATCTGGCTGAGCACGGTCGGCAGGCTCGTGCATCAGCGAACTCACACTCCCGACCGTTAAGGAACTTTCGGAATCCCCGGTGCCGGCCATTCAAATGACCATTTGAGGCTGCGCTGGACGCTTTCATGCCGTCTGGCCGGTCAAGTTCTCCGGTCGGACGCGCCCCCTTTTTCTGCTGAACCAAAGAGCCACCGCCGATGGGTCGAGTTTCATTCGACTCGTTGCTCGCTCGTTCTGCTGTCAGTGTCGTCAATCGGAAAGGTCCTTCCGGCAATGGCGTCGGAGCACTATTCTTTTCATCAAGTGGAGTGCGAGGCCAGCCTCGCGAACGAAAGTTCGGTGCGAGGCTTCTTAAGACGGCAGCGCTTCATCGCGCCTGTGCGCGATGGACCAACTATTCAAGGAGGCGGCGTCATGGATGAGTTTGCGATTCAGGGATTTCGCGGAAGGCTGATCGGTCCGTCAGACAAAGACTACGACGAGGCGCGAGCGCTCTACAACGGCATGATCGATAAGCGGCCCAAGGTGATAGCCCGCTGCACCGATGCCGCCGATGTCATGGCAGCGGTCAACTACGCGCGCGAAAACAAACTGCTTCTCGCAATCCGCGGAGGCGGACACAACGGTCCCGGTTTGGGCAGTTGCGACGGAGGGCTGGTCATCGACCTTTCGCAGATGCGCAGCGTGCGCGTCGACCCAGCGAGCCGCACCGTGCGTGTCGAACCAGGCTGCACTGCAGCGGATGTCGATCACGCGACCCACGCTTTTGGCCTCGCCGTACCGCTCGGCATCGTCGGCAGCACGGGCGTCGCAGGTCTGACCCTGGGCGGAGGAACCGGCTACCTCACGCGCAAGCACGGCCTCACGGTCGACAATTTGCTCGAAGTGGATGTAGTGCTGGCCGACGGCTCTTTCGTCACCGCTAACAAGGACAAGCACGTTGACCTCTTCTGGGCTGTGCGCGGCGGCGGCGGTAACTTCGGCGTGGTCACAAGTTTTCTATTTCAGGCCCACCCAGCCAGAATGGTGTTCGCCGGTCCGATCTTCTGGGACGCCAAGGATGCCAGGCAAGTTATGGCGACGTACCGCGACTTCATCCCACACGCCCCCGAAGAGCTTGGCCTGTTTGTCGGCCTCAAAACCGTACCTCCAACCGATCCCTTCCCCAAGGAACACTGGAACAAACGCGCCTGTGCCCTGATCGGTGCCTTCAACGGGCCGACCGCAGAAGGTCAGAAACTCATGGCCTCGCTGCTCGAGAAACTGCCCGTCCCGCTGTTCAACTGGATGGGCGAGATGCCGTGGACTGCCATCAACAGTCTGTTCGACCCATTTTTCCCTAAAGGCTTGCAGTGGTACTGGAAGGGCGACTTTGTCAAAGCGCTGCCTGACGAGGCAATCGACGTGCACATCGCCAACGCGCTCAAGGCACCGACCCCGTTCTGCCTGATGCATCTTTACCCCATCGACGGCGCCGTTCGGCGGATCCCCAGGGATGCCACGCCGTGGAGCGCGCGGGACGCGTCTTTTTCGATGGTAATTGCCGCGGTCAGCCCGGATCCCAAGGATGCCGAAGCGCTTAAGACCTGGGGTCGTGCCTACTGGGGGGCTATCCACCCGTTCAATCTGGAAGGCGCCTACGTCAACTTCCTGGACGCCGACGAGGCCGAGAACCGAGTCGAACTAAGCTACGGCGAGAACTACACGCGCCTTGCGTCGATCAAGGCGAAGTACGATCCCAATAACCTGTTCCGAGTCAACCAGAACATTAAACCGAAAGCGTGAAAATTTATGCGCGCGGCCTCGCGCGCCCGCGCCGCGTGGTGGTGTTCAGCGCGATCACGCTGCAAACATTGCCGTCGTCGTTGCCGGGTGACTTGCTTGGGCCGCGCACGTTTGAAGAGCGTCCACGTCGCGCGAACCTGATCAGCGTGACGCGTGAATCAAATCGGCGCTAACCGAACTCTGCGGGGTTCACGTTCCCCGCACTCCATTGACTGTGCAGAGGGTTGAGACACGCTGTGCGAATATGCCCGGTCTGCGATCGGTCGTGATCGTCCTTCACCCGGGGCGTTAGCGACATGTGTTCGCCGCGTCGGCATGCGAGGCGGGAATCGTGTACCGATTAGCCGCTCTCGCACTCCGGTTTTTATTTGAGGTCGACCGTGACGAAGCTTCGTGCGTGATTGCGCTGGATCAGCAACGCTGCCTTCTTGCCAGCCCTTGCCGCAAGCGATGCCAGTTCATCCTGCGACGCGACCAGCGTGCCGTTCAACGACAGCACGACATCGCCCGGCTTGATGCCGGCAGCGGCCGCTGTCCCCGACACGTCGTCGACCATCAGGCCTTGAGGAAGATCCATGCTGCGCCGCTCCTGGTCGGTCAAAGAATGCATCGTGAGGCCAAGATGATCGAGCGCGTGAAACTGCCGCGAGCCTGCGTCAGAGCTTGGGCCTGCAACCCCGCCCGCACCTGCGTTCGCCTCTTGCGACGCTGGCCCGACATTCACCATCACCGTCATCGGCTTGTGATCGCGGATCAGCTTCAGCGGGACTTTCGTTCCGGTCTGCAACGCCGGGTTCTGTCCGGTTAGATCGGCCGCGTGGTCGATAGGCTTGTCGGCGAGTTGCACGATCACGTCGCCCGCTTTCAGATTGCTCGCCGCCGCCGGACTGCCCGGGTCGACCGACGTCACCAGCGCGCCCGCCGCGCGCGGCAGGCCGAACGCGCTCGCCAGATTCATATCAACGTTCTCTACCTGAATGCCCAGATTGCTGCGCGCATTGTCTTGAGCGCTTGGCTGGCCCTGCTGGGCTTGCTCACCCTGCAACTGTGAGCGCACCTTGTTCGCCATATTGATCGGGATTGCGAACGTCAGGCTCTGCAGGCGATCGCTATCGGCATACACCTGCACGTCGATGCCGACCACTTCGCCCGCGCGGTTGAACACGGGGCCGCCCGAGTTGTCGGGGTTCAGCGACACGTCCGTCTGGAAGAACGGAAACGTGCTGCCATCGGCGAGCGTGCGCGACGTCGCGCTGACGATGCCCGCCGTGACCGTGTTCTGATAGCTGTCTGGCGAACCGATCGTCAGCACCTGCTCGCCGACGCGCACGCGCGCCGAATCGCCGAGCTTGACGGTAGGCAGCTTCGTCGCGTCGATCTGGATCACGGCGATGTCGCTTTGCGCATCGACAGCCACGATTTTTGCCTTGAACTCGCGCCGGTCGGTCAGGCGCACGGTCACGTCATCCGATTGATCGACGACATGCGCCGTCGTCAGAATGAGACCGTTCGGGCTCACGATGAAGCCCGATCCGACGCCGGACATCACCCGCGGCGTAGCGCCCAAGCCGTTTTGCGATTGTGGCAAGGCCTGCTTGAAGAACGAAAAGATCGGATCGTCACCGTCGACCGCTTCGGCGCTAGGACCAAAAGCGGGCGTCGCGCTCGCGGGCACATTCACCGGCACTGTCACGCGGATATTCACAACAGCCGGCCCATAACGCTCGACGATCGCGGGAAAGTCGATTGGCGCGGGCGTGCTGCCGGTTGCAGCACGTATTTCCTTCGCTCGCGCGGTGGCGGGCGCCGGTGGTGGTGCTGATGCAGGAGCAACCGCGGAAGCGGCTGCCGGAGAAGTGACGACTGCGGCCGCGTCCGCGCAGGAACAACCGGTCAGACATGCCGCTGTTACGGCGGTGTAAAACCAGATGCGAGACAGAGTTGAGTGGGTCGATTTGGTATGGTTAAACACAGCGCACCTCCCATGGTGCCTTGCACTGTGAAGAAATTATTTCGCGCGTCTGATAGCGCCGAGCGCGTTCCAGTGCGCTCGCGCGCAGGGATACGATCGACCCGATACGTGATCTTCGATGGATCAAAGTCGACTTGAGATTCGGCTGCAGCATGTTTGCCAGCAACGGGCCATCAGGACGCGAACGGTTTGCTCGCTCGTCCTCTTTTATTTATAGGGAAGCAGCGAGCAAATTACAGCGAGTACAAATCCTGGCGTGCGTCAAAGGGTTGTCGTCGGCGCGCGTTTCATGCGGCGATACTCGTCTAGGAACGCAGCTGATCACCGATCTACCGAAGGCGCACTTTGAGCCGCTCCATTCAGCATGCGGTGAGTAATCTGCGATCGAAGCGCCTGCAACTCCCCGCTTGCCCGCATATCCCGAATGACGGCCTCCACCCGGGGCACGAGTTCGCGGTTGCGCTCATTCAGGAAGTGGTACATGTCAATATGCTGCAGGGGCGGCAACACCGCTCGCAACTGCCCATCCAGACCCAGCCTGCGTATGACGAGCATACCGCTGAAGAGATCGTTGACGGCAACATCGATGCGATCGTGGGCAAGCATCAACATCATTTGATCCATCGTCTCGGTGATTTCAACCTGCGGCATTCCGGCCGTCCCGCGCTCAGACGAACCTACACCGCGTATGATGCCGACGCGGTAAGGACGCAGCGATTCCCAGCCGTTGACGTGGAAATTCAACTCCTTCACGAAGGCCGCTGGCTCGATATAGTTGAATGGCTCCCTGACAGCGACGAGCGTCGGATATTCTCTCTGTACATCGAGCACGCGCTGAACCTCACCGTCCAGGCGGCCCGAACTCGACTCGATCAATGACCGCTTGGCCGGCACGTCGACAAATTCAACGTGAATGCCGAGCTTGGCATAGACGACCGTGAGAATCTCCGCACCAACCTCCTGGTCCGGAACATTCGCTATACGCGCAATCTGCAACACAGGCTGAGCTGGGACATTTATGCAGGCGAAACCGATCAGGCTGCATGTCAGCAGCCTTAAAACCCTCCCCGGGAGCATTGCAGCTCGGCGAAGCGCCGGACGCCTGGTCGTAAGCATGTCAGATTCCCGGAAAATGCCCAAAGTCTAGCGTTAATGCCGCTCGCTGCTGGCGGACGTCAGGCGAAAGATGGCCTCGTACACGGAAGCTTCCGGCGCGGCGGACGAATGCGTACAGGCGGCGAATTCCAGCCGTTGCCTTACCCAATGCGTCCGACGTTCGAACGACCGCTTTGCGCACCTGATGCGCCCGTGATGGAGAATGAGGCCAGCGCAACGTAAATCAAAGAGATCGTATATCGGCGATTGCGTCAGACAATATCTCGTGCTGCGTTGAGCAGAATTTGATACCTTATGGGCGCGCTCTTAAGCCAAAGCTTCGTAGCATCTCGACACGTCGCTACTCAAGTTCGCCCGCACGCCTATGATTTGGGGCACGGTGGTCCGGTCAAAAGAAGCTATCCCGCTGCGTCGAAATTGAGAAGATCGTCATTGCCATCTTGGCGGCACCGTAGCTGAAGAAACGCGCTTTTTGCAGATCCTGATAACCAGAGAAAAGGGAATGCCGTGACCAAGTGCGATCGCAATCACGAGGTTCTTTTCAGCGTAGGCCGACGGCAATTTCTCGGCTACACCGGCGCCGGGATGCTCGCGGCAGTGCTGCCCGGGTGCGGCAACGGCGACATCCAGTCGACGCCCTATCAGCAGACCATTGCGCTCGGTCAACAGATGATCCAGCAAGCCATCAGCGATCCGTCGAATCCCGTCGCCGCGATCTCGATCGCGATGGTCAAGGGCAACACCGTGGTCTGGCAGCAGGCCTTCGGGTTGGCGTCGGTACCGGGGCAGATCAAGGCAACGCCGCAGACGCGCTTTAACATCGGCTCGGTCAGTAAGTTGTTCCCGGCACTGGCGGCGACGATCCTCGTCGATCGCGGTCGGATCACGCTCGACACGCCGATCGTCGAATATCTACCGACCTTCACGATGCTGTCGCCGGAATACGCGCAGATCACCACGCGTCATCTTCTGTCGCATGCATCCGGCCTGCCCGGCACGAATGGGCGCAATCTCTTCACGTTTGAGCCGGTTGCCGGATACGCCGCCGACACTCAAGCCGAACTCGCCAACTCGCACCTGAAGCACCTGCCGGGTGAGCTGGCCGTCTATTGCAACGACGGCTTCACGATGGTCGAGCAGATCGTGCTCGCCATGACGGGTCAGAGCTTCGCGGACTTCGTCCAGTCGGCTATTCTCGCGCCGCTGAAGATGACCCAGTCCAGCTATCTGACGAGCGCGCCGTCCGGAGGATCGTTCTCACTGCCGTACGTGAACGGCACGCAGCACCAGGAATTCGTCAATGCGTACGCGACCGGCGGACTGAGTTCGACGCCCGCCGACATGATGAATCTCGCGCAGATGATCTACGGCGGCGGCGTGTTCCAGGGACAGCGCATTGTGTCTGCAGCGGGCATCGCGCAGATGGGCATGGATCAGACAAAAAACCTGACGATCAACCCGTCGCCGGAATGGCGCTGGGGTCTCGGCTGGGACACTGTGGTGCAGCCGGCGCTCGACGCCGCAGGCGTGCTCGGCTGGGAAAAGGACGGCGGCACTGCGTTCTACTCGACCGAATTTTTCGTGGTGCCCAACTCACAGTTCGCGCTGCTGGTGACCGGCAATGCGGGCTACAACGCCCGGGCGATTGCCGAAACGCTGGTGCTGTCGGCGTTGAAGGAAGACGGCACGATTTCGTCGCTGCCGGCGAAGCTTGGTACCACTGCGCCGCCGGTCGCTTCGGGGCCGGGCATTGCGAGCGGCGCGGGCATCTACGGCAGTTCGGATTTGCCGTATCAAGTGCTCGCCGACGCGGATGGTAGTCTGCAGATCAACCAGTGGGACGCTGCTACGCGAGGCTGGGCGAAGATCGGCGGGTACCAGTACCGCAGCGACGGCTGGTGGTGGAGCGATAGCGATACGGCGTCGTATCGCTTCGCAGTCGTGTCGGGCAACGACAGCGAAGGAAATGCGTTCAACTATCGCTATCTGATGAAGCGGGTCGTGCCGGGCGCGGGCTACGCGTATCTGACGCTGCCGGTCGGCCAGCAACTCGCCCCGCTGGCGGCGCTCGACAGCGCGTGGCAGCAACGCGTCGGCACCCAGTGGACGTTGACCAACGATGCGCCGAGCGCCGTGCCGATTGTCGTGCTTGGCAATCCGCCGGCGTTCTTCGCGACACTCGCCGAACTCCCGGGCTACGTGCTGTACGGCAACGAAGATCTTCGCTATCAACTGATCGTGCCGCTGAGTGATACGCTCGGCGGCATGTCGATCAAGGTGCCGGGCAATTTTGGACGCGACCTCTATGAGATCCGTTTCGCGTCGACCACGGCAACTTCGCTGACGATCGGCAGTTCGATCTACGCGCGGATCTGACGGAGCGAAGGCATCCGCGCCCTACGATTGCATGGCCGCGCCCATCCCGAAGGTGGTGCCGCCGGGGCTCATGCCGACACCTGCTTTCATCTTGACGTTCTCGGTGAGACGAGCGGTTCCGCCCGACGCCACGGCCTGATAGCCACGGAAGCCCGCCGTGCCGATGCCGAATGACAAGGTCTTGTCCTTGTCGACCTCTGGAATCATCGTCAATGCGGTTGCCGCGGCGATGCCGGAATAGGCATTGCGCGCGACCGAATTGATGCCGGATTGCACCGATCCGGCACCCAGCGCAACGCTGTTTGTCATCGTCGCGCTCGCGCCGGCGCCCATTGCGATGGCATCGATGGCGCTGCTTTGCGCCCCCGAGCCGATCGCCACGCCGCCCGGCGCCGTGGCATCGACGACGGCGCCGTTGCCGATGCCCACGCCGTTGTCACCCTTAACTACGGTCGTCGGTCCAACGGCAATAGTGGTGATTGACGTCAGATTGCGATCCGCGCAAGCCAAGCCGCACTGAAATGTGGCCGGCAGATGGGCCAGCGACGTTATATGCGACCAAACATTGCTACGCATGGCTACAGGAAGTGTTGCCTCCTTCACGACGCAGCGGGGTCGCCCAAAAGACGGCGAAACTATTACAAAACCCTAAATCTGGCAAATGATACTGATTTGTTCTGCGAGGCATGAAAATTCGATTTCGTTTCCTGAAACGTTTGCTCCTATCCGGTTAAAACCCATTACGAAATGCAACAACCTCATTTTTCAGGTTAATTGCTCACGCACAGAAGGTGCGCCCCACCACGCGCCATGGCGGAAATTCGTGCGGTGCAGTACAACGGTTAAAACCGCAGCGGCACTTTCGTTTTCCCCTATGAGGTCAACGACTGCTGCGCGACCGCAGCACGGGGGTCAGCATGGCGACGGCAAAAGACATTCCCACCATCGGTCTCGCCCTCCAGGGCGGCGGCGCGCACGCGGCGTTCACGTGGGGCGTGCTCGACCGCCTGCTCGACGAAGTCGGGCGCGGAACGCTGTCGATTCTCGCGATCAGCGGCGCGAGTGGCGGAGCGCTCAACGCCGCGGCCTGCACCTACGGCCTGAGCAGAAGTCCCACGGACGCCAAACGGGCGCTAGAACAACTCTGGACGCTGGTCGGCGGCGCGTCGAAATGGCAGCCGTTCTACAACTTCCCCACGGATCTTCTGAAGTCTCCCGAGCGCTGGAATGTGGATCTCAATCCGGTGGTGCTCGCGCAAAGCATGCTCGAGCCGCTCAGTTCGCCGTACGCCATGCCGTGGCTGAGCAATTCGCTCGGCTCCATCATGGAAACGGTGATTCCGGATTTCGGGGTCGTCAATCACCCGAAAGACGCCGTGCCCCAGCTCTTCGTGGCGGCGACCAACGTCAACCTGACCGCGCTGCGCATCTTCGGTCCGGGCGAAATTTCGGCGAAAGCGCTGATGGCCTCAGCCTGCTTCCCCACACTCTTCGAGGCGGTGAAAATCGACGGCGAGTTCTATTGGGACGGCGGCTACATGGCCAACCCGGCGCTCGCACCGCTCGTCGAGTGGGCCGACGACATCCTGAGCGTTCTCATCGATCCGCTCCGCACGAAGCACGGGCCGCCTGAACGCCCCAGCGAGATCAACAACCGGATCAACGAAATCAGCTTCGGCGCGTCGTGGGTCGCGGAAGTTCGTCAGATCCAGCTGATCAACGAACTCGTCGCCGAAAACCCTGGCCTTCAGCACCACGGAAAGCCGTACTCGACCAAGCGCTTTCACGTGATTCGCGCCGACCGCTTCATGGACGAGATCGGCGCTGCATCGAAGAACACGCCCTCCATCGAATTTTTCCGCGCCTTGCGCGAGGCGGGCCATGCGACGGCCGACATCTGGGTGCGCGATTGCCTGCCGAGCGTCGGCAAGACTTCAACTTTCGATCTCGACAAGCTCGTGAAGAACCGCGTCAAAGGAACGCCCACTGCGATGCGCACCGTTCAGCAGGCCGAGGGTGAAACGCCTTGATGCGCCTTGCCTGATCGAGCCGGATGAAGGCGGCTCGTTTTCGCGTCGGAACTTTGCTGCGTAGCGCTGCGAGGAGGCCAAGGTGTGACGGCATAAGCGTCCCGCATCAGGGCCAGCAAACAAAAGCCGGCGCCGGGTTTGACCCGTGCGCCGGCTTTATCGCCTGTCGATCAGCAAGGAAAGTCGCGAACTCAGGTTTCGAGTTTCGCGTCCATCGTGATCGTGGCGTTCAATACTTTCGACACCGGGCAGCCGGCCTTGGCGTCGGCGGTCGCTTTCTCGAAGGCGGCTTTGTCGCCGCCGGGGATTTTCACGGCTACGTCGAGATGCACCGCAGTGATCGCGAAACCGCCGCCGTCCTTGTCGAGCGTGACGGTCGCCGTCGTGCCGATGCGTTCGGGCGTAATGCCGGCCTTGCCCAGTTCCGCCGAAAGCGCCATGGAGAAACACCCCGCATGCGCAGCCGCAATCAGCTCTTCCGGATTCGTGCCGATGCCGTCCGCGAAGCGTGTCGAAAACGAGTATTGGGTCTCCTTGAGGACGCCGCTGTCGGTGGAAATCGAGCCCTTGCCGTCTTGCAGGCCGCCTTGCCAGACTGCTGATGCCTTGCGCTTCATCGCTCTCTCCTGTTTGTGCCTGCTTCGCGCGCTGCACGACCGGATCTGACGCCTGCCGCAACGATCCCGCCCGGGTGGTCTGCGGTTCCGGCATCGGTCGAGAATGTCGCGCGGCGTCGCCGGCGCGGGCGTGGACCGAACTCCATCATAGGCGCTTCCGTGTGCCAGTGTCGTGACGTTGCCGGTAATCGGTCAAACAGATGCCGCCTCAGGAGCGGCCCGCGCCGAAGTTACCCCTCGCAGCGCGCGCGCAACTGCACAACGGCGCCGCCATGCCGCCCGCCTATTCGGCGAACGGCAAGCTCTCCTGCCCGAGCGCGCGCATGCCGAATACGTTCAGCGTCATGGCCACCAAGGCGTAATAGCCGAGCAGGCCCACCAGGTTGATGATCACCTGATGTCCGAAGCGTTCGACCGCCTTCGCATAGATTGCGTCCGAAACGCGCTTGGTGTCGTACAGCTCGCTCGCGAAGTCGTGGATCAACGCATCGTCGGCGTCCGCGAAATGCGGGCGCTTTCCTTCGCGAATCGTCTCTGCGTCCGCTTCGGAGACGCCCGCCTGCAGCGCGATCGGGTAGTGGATGTACCACTCCGCCTGCGCCTGCCAGCGCGCCGCGGTCACCAGAATCGCCAACTCCGACAGGCGCAGCGGCAAACCCGTCCGGTAACGGCAGAACGCGCCCAGACGTTGCGCCTGCTGCGCCAGTTCCGGACTATGAATCCAGCCGAGAAACGGCCCGTTCAGATTGCCGCGCGGGCCGGACAGAATTTCCTCGAGCACCGCTTTCTGTTCAGGCGTGGCGGCGGACGGGTCGAAGTGAGGCAAACGCTCGGTCATGATCGCTCTCTTGATTGGTGGCGTCGGAATGCTCAAACCGCGGCGAGCGCACCGCCGACCGCATCCGTGAACCGGCTGACGATCTCGTCGATGTCGCGCTCGGTGCAGATGAACGGCGGCGCCAGCAGCACATGATCGCCGATCCGGCCGTCGACGGTGCCGCCCATCGGATACACCATCAGACCACGCGCGAACGTCTCGCGCCGGATTGCGGCGTGCAGCTTGAGCCGGGCGTCGAACGGCGTTTTGCCGACACGGTCCTTGACCAGCTCGACACCGACGAACAACCCCCGGCCGCGCACGTCGCCGATATGCGGATGCTGCGCGTAATGCTCGCGCAGCCGTCCGCGCAACTGTTCGCCGCGGGCGAGCACATTCGCCAAGAGATTGTCATCCGCGATCACGCGCTGCACTTCGAGCGCCGCGGCGCACGCGGTGGCGTGACCGATATAGGTATGGCCATGCTGAAAGAACCCCGAGCCGCAGACGATCGTCTGATAGATCCGGTCGCTCACGAGCGTCGCGCCGATGGGCTGATAGCCCGCGCCGAGGCCTTTGGCGATGGTCAGGATGTCCGGCGCCACGCCGTCTTCGTCACAGGCGTACAGGTAGCCGGTGCGGCCCATGCCCGACATGATCTCGTCGAGAATCAGCAGCACGCCGTAGCGATCGCACACCGCGCGAATCTTGCGGAAATACTCGCGCACCGGCGGCACCGCGCCGGCGGTCGCGCCGACCACTGTTTCCGCAACGAAGGCGGCGACCGTATCCGCGCCGAGTTCGAGAATCTTCTGCTCGAGTTCGTCGGCGAGACGCTGCGCGAAGGCCTCTTCAGTTTCGTCCGCGCGCTGCTCGCGGTACGCGTAACACGGACTCACGTGATGCGCTTCGATCAGAATCGGCAGGAACGGCTCGCGTCGCCACGCATTGCCGCCTATCGCCAGCGCGCCGAGCGTGTTGCCGTGATAACTCTGCCGACGCGCGATGAAATGGCGGCGCTGCGGCTCGCCCTTCTCCACGAAGTACTGGCGCGCGAGTTTCAGCGCCGCCTCGATCGCCTCCGAGCCGCCCGAGACGAAATACACGTGTTCGAGCCCCTGCGGCGCGCTCGCCACCAGACGGTCGGCGAGTTCTTCGGCAGGCGCGGTGGTGAAGAACGACGTGTGCGCATACGGCAACTGCTGCGACTGTCGTTTGATCGCGTCGATCACGCGCTGGTTGCTATGACCGAGACAGGAAACGGCGGCGCCGCCGGACGCGTCGATATAGCGCTTGCCGGTGGAATCGATGATCTCGATGCCGTCGCCCGCGACGGCGACCGGCAGCGACTGTTTAGGCGAACGATGAAAAACGGTGGACATGGTGTTCGGTTTCCTGTGATGACGGCGAGCGCTTATGCGCCGGCTCGTGCAGACGCCGCGCGGGCGATGAAGGTGTCGAATGCGCACTGCCCCTGCCGGTAAACTTTCATCGACACACCAGCATCGCCGATGTCGAAGAGCGCGGTGGCGAGTGTGTTCTCGTCGTCCGGATCGCGCGGGTCGTCGCGGTAGATCGGCAGGCCCGAAGGCGCGCGATCGTGCAAGACGTCGAGCAAGGCGGCGGGTTGCAACGAGCGCGCGACGGTGGGCAACAAGGCATCTACGCGCAATTGACGGTCACGCGACGAATCCGTGACGATTTGCGCTTCGGCCTCGCAGCCTGGATGAATCATGTGGTTCGCGTGGCCGCTGAGATTCGCCACCGGTTGCACGGAACATCGCCGCGCAGTGGCTTCCACGCTGAAGAGGCGCGCGTCGCCTGCACAGCCGAGCGTGTGATGAAAGCCGCTCGCGGCCGGCGTGTGGCGCAGAATGTGCAACGCTTCATCGAGCGAAGCGGCATCGAGTACGGCCCGCGCGAGGATCATGCGCGGCACGCTGGCGACCGGTGTGCGAATGCGCAAATTGTTGATCGCCTGCACGATACCGGCGCGGCTCGCGGCAAAGGTGTGGCCCGGCAGCGATCCGGGGTAATAGAAACTCACGAAGCCGGGTTGGCCAGCCGGCTGCACCTCGACAAGCGCACAGCGCTCGCGCAGAAACGGATCGCCGTCTTCGTTGTGCGCGATGAAGCGCGTGTCGCCAACGGCCGCCGCCAGCGTGGTGCAACCGTCCGGCGCGTTGTGGATCAGTTCGCCGCGGCAGTTCCAGAGAAACACATCTTCCGCCGACCAGCCAAGGCCCGCCGCCATCCCTTCGAGCTCGGCGAGCAGCGCCGGGAAATGCGCCTGCGTTGCATCGCGCAGTGCCTGCGCGAACGCAGTGCCGCGCCAGCGCCGAACCGCCTGCCATGCGCTGCTCTGATTCATGTAGTCGGCGAAAACCGGCCGCGCCAGTTCACCTAGCCGGTAGCCTATTTCATACGGCTTACCGCTCACCTGCACAAGATTCAAACCCTGCTTCGAGGTCACCATCGCACCCATTCAACAATCGGTACGTATTTATACTTTAAAACAACATTTGTTGTCAAACCGGACCATATTTATCCAGATGGAGCGGTCCCGCATTCACGCGAGACCTGAGCCGGATCAGACAGGAATGTTCAAGGCACGTATGCGCCCTTCGCGTGCAGCGACTGCTCCGCGATGGCGAGCTGTTCGACCGCATCCGCGCCTTCCAGCGCGAGCAGATGCGCGACCAGCGACTCGGCCAGCGCCGTAGCCGCCACCAGCGATGGAAAGAACGAGGGACTCTCGTGCGAAAAGATCAGCACCTTGTCGGCGTTCAAGGCGATCGGCGAGACGGCGCTGTCGGTGATGGCAATCAGCTTGCTGCCCTTTTCCAGCGCAGCTTCGGCTACGCGCGCAGCTTCCACCGAATACGGCGCGAAACTGATCACGATAGTTGCGCTGTCACGTTCGACGGAGCGCAACTGCATTTCCAGCGTGCCAGCCTCGCCGTTGAGCAGAGACACCGAGGACCGAAAGAGCCGGTAACCGTACACGAGACCGAACGCCACCGAGTAACAGGAGCGGAAGCCGGCCACATGCACATGCGGCGCACGCCGCAGCAGACGCGCCGCTTCAACGATCACACGGCCGTTATGCGCGGCGGTGACCTCGAGGTTGTGCTGCTGCGCGACCAGCAGATCGTTCGCCAGCGCGTCTTTCGATTTGACGAGCGAACGCGCGCGGCTCGTGAGCGGTTCGGGCCGCGTGCGCACGCGCGCGACGAACAGGTTGCGCAATTCGTTCCAGCCGGGGAAACCGAGTTGCTGCGACAGGCGCACCAGCGAAGCCGGTTGCACCTGCGCTCTTTCCGCCACTTTGCGCATGGAGGAGACCGCGACCTCGTCGGGATGATCGAGCAGGAAACCCGCTCCCATCTGGAACTGCGGACTCAGTTCGGAAAAGCGCGCCCGGATCAGGGCGGCGAGCTGGTCGAAACTGTCTGGCATGCGGAGGTACCGGGCGAACGGTCGATAAGGATGACAACAAATGTTACCACCCGGCACCTCGCATCCAACAGCGGTTCCGACACGCTTCGCGTGCTTTCAGTGCCTGTTTAAAGAAGCGCGACCACCCGCACGTCGCCCTGCTCCGCCGAGGCCACGACCTTATCGCCGATGCGGCGGAACGTGATCGACACCGAGGCGTCGCCCACCCGCAGGTCGCCCACTTCGAGCCAGTCGATGCCTTCGGGCAGCATGGGCTGCTCGATCACCACTTCGCGCCGCTCGGCGTCGATCGTGATACCCAGACACGCTTCGAGCATCATGAACGGCGAGCCCGCTGCCCATGCCTGGGGCAGACAGGCGACCGGATACGCGGTGGGCGGCTCGCCGCGCCGCCGTGGGAAGCCGCAGAAGAGTTCAGGCAGGCGCATGTCGAAGTTGACCGCCGCCTGGAACAGCGCCTGCAATAGCCGGACGGCCGCCGCTTTGCCGCCGTAGCGCGACAGGCCGCGCGCGCAGAGCGCGTTGTCGTGCGGCCAGACTGAGCCGTTGTGATACGCCATGGGGTTGAAACGCGACTGGCTCGCGGCCAGCGTGCGCACGCCCCAGCCGGTGTGGAACAGCGTGGAGTCGAGCGCGCGCACGACCGCTTCGCCGCGCTCGCGCGAAGGCAAACCGAAGGCCAACAGGTGTCCCGCATTCGAGGCCATCACACGGCACAGTTCGCCGTGACCGTCGAGCGCGATGCCGTAGAAGCCGGCCTCTTCCATCCAGTACTTTTCTTCGACGCACTGACGGATTTTCTTCGCGCGCTCGCTGTATTGCGCCGCCGCGTCATGAAGGCCGCGCAGCTTCGCGAAGTGCGCCATGGTGTCGAAGGCGGAACTCGCATAGGCCTGCACTTCGACGAGCGCAATCGGGCCATCGGGGAAGTGGCCGTCGGCGTGAAAGACGGAGTCGTGGCTGTCTTTCCAGCCTTGATTCGCGAGACCGCCGTCGGACTCGCGCTGATAGTCCAGCAGGCCGTAGCGGTTCTTGTCGCACACGCCCATGACCCACTGCGCCGCGCGCTCGAGCGCCGGCCACAATTCGTCGATCAACGCGAGGTCGCCCGTGCGGGCGGCATAAGCACCGGCCAGCACGATGAACAACGGCGTGGTGTCCACCCCGCCGTAGTACAACGCGAACGGCACTTCGCCGGTGGCCGCCATTTCGCCTTTGCGCATCTCATGCATGATCTTGCCGGGCGCGGCATCGCGAAACGGCGAATTCTCGCGCGCCTGATGTTCGGCGAGAAAGCGCAACACGCCCGCGGCCAACTGCGGCTGCAGCCACAGCGTTTGAAGCGACGTGATCACGGCGTCGCGGCCGAACGGCGTGGAGAACCACGGAATGCCGGCGTACGGATACGGGCCGGTCACGAGGTCGGTGGTCAGCAGGCCGAGATCGGCGAGCGAGCGGTCGATCCACGCATTGAAAAGCGGATTGCTCGAACGCACGCGCGCGGTAACGCGGCGACGCTCGCGCATCACGAGGTGGGCGTCGACGAGCGCGGCGCGTACAGCCGCGCGGCCGACCCGCGGACGCTCGGCGTCGATCTGCGACAGATGCGCTTCGCTCATCGCGTGTGTGGGCTGCGAGACGCCGGCAATCGGCTTGTCCGTCTGCGCGACGACCTGCACCGCCACCGACAGATAGATCGACACGCACGCCTGGGCGGGCAGCTTGACGGTGTAATCGGCGCGGTCGGCGAAAAGCTTGTCCGGTTCCGGCGAGAAAGCGATCCGCACATTGCGCGCCACGTCGTCGAGGCCGACGTAGCCGAGCAGCACCTCGCCGTGCTCGACGCGCGCCGGTTCGACACGGCCCTGCTTGTCGCGCTTCAGGCCGCGCACTTCGAACATGTCGCGGAAGTCGCTCGCGAACGAGATGGACAGCGGCACCACGGCGTCGCTCGTGCCGTAGTTGGTCAGTTCGATGGCTTCGTTGAGCACGGTGCCCGACAGCACCCGCACGCGCTCGACGTGGATCACGCCCTCAGGCGTGCTATCGCCGCCGAGCGGCGGCAACGGCCGGTTGGTCAGATGCGCCGTAAACGACGTGTTGTCGCTGCTCACGCTGCCCGACAACAGCGAAGGCGCGCGTCCGCCGAAAGTGAGGCGCAGTTGCGACAGAACACGGGTGTCGTTGACGAACAGGCCGTCGTCATGGCCGGTGATATCGCCAAGCGGATCGTTGACGATGAACGTGTCGCCCGACTTCAGCACATGCTGAGTGGCGCTCGCCACATTGAGGTTTTCTGTCGGGATGAATGCGCCGTCCGGCTCGGGTTCGCGGTGATCGATTCCGCCCGAAAGGCCGCCGAGGGCTTCTGGCTGCTGCATCAGGGTCACTCCTATGGGTTCGCTGCTGCGTTCACGCTGTTGCGTTCGGTCTACATCCGGTTGCTGTCTGAGTCGCTTCCGATTGTAGAGGGTCTGTCCGCGTCAGACGAACTTATCACAGGAGAGTTGCGGTTTTTTTTCAGTGGCACAGGACGTGCAGAGGAAGGGCGCGGCGCTCCTCGTGAGAGCGCCGCGCGGGCGTGAGGCGGCTGAGCGCCCCGACGCTTTAGCGCCCGGCCAGCGGCGCGGCTTCGCGTTGCGTTTCGCCGACGAAAAGCTGACGCGGACGGCCAATTTTCTGTTCCGGATCGGCGATCATTTCGTTCCACTGCGCAATCCAGCCGACCGTGCGCGCCATCGCGAAGATGCACGTGAACATGGCTGTCGGAATGCCCAGCGCGCGCTGCACGATGCCCGAATAGAAGTCGACGTTCGGATACAGTTTGCGCGACACGAAGTATTCATCTTCCAGCGCGATCTTTTCGAGTGCCATGGCGAGTTTGAAAAGCGGGTCGTCGTGCAGACCCAATTCTTCCAGCACTTCGTGGCAGGTTTCGCGCATCAGCTTCGCGCGCGGATCGTAGTTCTTGTAGACACGGTGGCCGAAGCCCATCAGCTTCACGCCGGAATCCTTGTCCTTCACCTTCGCGATGAATTCGGGGATGTTGTCGACCGAGCCGATTTCTTCCAGCATGTTCAGCGCCGCTTCATTCGCGCCGCCATGCGCCGGGCCCCACAAACATGCGATACCGGCCGCGATGCACGCGAACGGGTTCGCGCCCGACGAACCTGCGAGACGCACGGTCGAGGTCGATGCATTCTGCTCGTGGTCCGCGTGCAGGATCAGGATGCGGTCCAGCGCGCGCACCAGCACGTCGTTGACCTTGTATTCTTCCGCCGGGTTCGAGAACATCATGCGCATGAAATTCGCGCTATACGACAGGTCGTTTTTCGGATAAACGAACGGTTGACCCACGGTGTACTTGTACGCCATCGCGACCAGCGTCGGCAGCTTCGCGATCATGCGGATCGCGGAGATATCGCGGTGCAGCGGATTGCTGATGTCGAGCGAGTCGTGATAGAACGCCGACAGCGCACCGACCGCGGCGACCAGAATCGCCATGGGGTGCGCGTCGCGACGGAAACCACGGAAGAAGAAGTGCATCTGGTCGTGCACCATCGTGTGCTGCGTGACGGTCCGGGCGAACTCTTGCTTCTGCTGCGCGTTCGGCAATTCGCCCTTCAGCAGCAGGTAGCAGGTTTCGAGGAAGTCGGCGTTCTGCGCCAGATTGTCGATCGGATAACCGCGGTACAGCAGCTCGCCTTTGTCGCCGTCGATATAGGTGATTTCGGAGTTGCATGCCGCCGTCGACATGAAGCCTGGGTCGTACGTAAACTTGCCGGTCTGGCCGTATAGCTTGCGGATGTCGATCACGTCCGGTCCGAGCGTGCCCTGATAAATCGGCAAATCAATAGTCTGGTCGCTGTCGGAAAAGCTCAGCGTTGCGTGTGTCTTCGAGTTCATCTACACGTTCCTTTTACTTTCACATCGCACACGTGCCGGCATGCTCGATCGTCAGAAGCGAGTTGGCATGCTCAGGCTCCGCTCGGCATTTTAAGGTCCGGCGGCCCTCCGATTGCGACGATCGACCGCAACAATGCATCTCGGCTGGCGCAACATTCGTTGCCGGCGTGTCCTCCTGCAAAGGCGGGATGCCGCAGGGAACCGGCCGCGCCGCACCCGTACCCGCACCCACTGCCAGCAAAATGAAAGCTGGGCACTTACTGCAACAATGTTTTGCGGCAGCCAGGCTGCGAAGGCAAGGGGGCATCTGCGATACTGCATTCGTGTTTTGCTTCCCCTGCGAACACATCGCTGTGTTTGGCCCGCCGTCCTGCGGCGGGCTTTTTTAATCAGCCAGAAGAACAGGAAGGACCTTATGAACGCCTCTCTCGAAACGCTGTTTCCGGATCACGTCCACACCGACGAGAACATCGTCACCGCGCTGAATCACCAGGACATCGTCGTCGCGCTCTCAGCAGCGCTGAAGACGCAGGACGTGGCGGTGTTGCATATGCTCTACCCGCGTACCGACGCGCGCACGCATCGCAGCCTCGATGCGCTCGTGGATGTGCTGCACGGACACGGCCTGCATGAGGTCGCGGATCTGATCGCGCAGGAAGCGCACTATCTGCTGTTCAAAGACCCCGTGAAAGCGTGGAAAGCGTTCCACGAAATTCGCAACGACTCGCTCGCGATCGGCGTGCATCTGTACTATCACGGACTCGTTGGCGAGGCGGCGGAACGCGCGCTCG
Organism: Paraburkholderia sp. BL27I4N3; assembly: GCF_003386115.1. Lineage (NCBI taxonomy): Bacteria > Pseudomonadati > Pseudomonadota > Betaproteobacteria > Burkholderiales > Burkholderiaceae > Paraburkholderia > Paraburkholderia sp. BL27I4N3. The sequence goes on from NZ_QREJ01000001.1 coordinate 5,686,455, forward strand.
ATAAAGACGCGCATCGCAAGGCATGAGGTCGAGCGTTTGAAGTGTTGCCGGGATCGAGCCAGCCCGCGGATCATCGCCGCGAGCGCGAGCCACCCGGCGCGGCGTCGCCGTGCATTGATTGCACGTTTATTACGCGCTCATTGCGGTTATTGCGTACGTTGCCCGCTCACTGACCGAATGAATTCGTCGACGTAGCGATTGAACGCCGATGGGTGCGCGAGGTTCATTCCGTGCGACGCACCGCGCACTGTTGCGCGGCGCGCATCCGGCAGCCAGTTTTGCAGCGCGGCCGCCGTGCGGCGAAACATATCGGGACTTTTCTCGCCGTCGATCAACAGCACCGGGCAACGCACCTCGGCGGCCTGCTCGGGAACATAGGCGGGCAGCGGATCGCGGAATTGACGCGCCAGCGTGTGCGCATTGTCGGTCGCCATCCGGCGGAAACCCGGCGTGCTCATCGCCCAGAATCCGGGCCGGCTGACCGAATCGACGAACAGTTGCAGACCGGCTTCGACTTCCCCGCTTTCGATCAGTTGCGCCGCTTTCGCGCGCAACGCATTGACCGTTTCCGGCAGACTCGCGGGCGGCCGTCCGGCAATCTGCAACGGACCACCCGGGTCGGCGAGCGTCAACGTCCGCACGTGTTCAGGATGGCGCCGCGCGCAATGAAACACGACGCAACCGCCGCGCGAATGTCCCACCACGTGCGCCGGACCAACGCCGAAGCGCTCGATGAATTCCGCCACTTCGTTCGCGTGCTCGCTCCAGCTGAACGGCAGGCCGGGCGCGGTATCGGCCGCCGGCCAGTAGTGCGTGAGACTCACCGCGACACAACGGTAGTGCGTCGACAGGCCCGAGAGCTGCGGTTGCCAGTAGCGGTAGTCGCACAACGAACCGTGCACGAACAACAGCAACTCACCCTCGCCGGCTTCCACGTAAGGCATGCGCAAACCGCTTCGCAGTTCGATGAAAGATGCCGAAGAAGGCGAAGCGCACACAGATCGATTCACCAGTAGGTAGGGACAGCGCGGCAAGCGCCGCGTGCAAAATCATTCGTAAGCGAATTCGTCCAGCAGACCGGCGGTGGCCGCCGTGCCCGCGCCGCGCACCGCGCAGGTGAGCGGTTCATCGGCGACGCGCACGTCGAGGCCGATTTCGTCCGTCAGGCGGCGGCTCAGGTTGCCGAGCAGCGCACCGCCGCCCGTCAGCACGATACCGCTATTGGCGATGTCGGTCACCAGTTCGGCCGGCGCTTCTTCGAGCCCGCGCTTGACCGCGCCGATCATCTGACGCAGCGGTCCCTCGATCGCATCGGCGATATCGTGGTTGCTCAGTTGAACCGTGCGCGGCAAGCCGTCGTCGACACTGCGGCCAGTCGCGTTCATGTGCTCGCGCGGCACGTCGCGCATGGCCGAGCCGATGTTTTTCTTGACGTGCTCAGCGGTCTGCTCGCCGAGCAGCACGCCGTACAGATTGCGCACGTAGCTCACGATCGCCATGTCGAAGCTGTCGCCGCCCACGCGGATCGAGCCGGAATACGCCATGCCGCCGAGGGCAATCACGCCAACTTCCGTCGTGCCGCCGCCGATATCGACCACCATCGACCCGGTCGCCTCCGACACCGGCAAACCGGCGCCGACCGCCGACGCCAGCGATTCGCCGATCAGACTCACCTTCCACGCGCCGGCCGCCACGGCCGCTTCCTTGATCGCGCGACGCTCGACCTGGGTCGCGCCGGCCGGCACGCACAGCGTGAACGCGGCGCGCCGGCTGAACAGCGGCCGAGGGCGCGCCATCTCGACGAATTGCTTGATCATGTGTTCGGCGGCGGAGAAGTTGGCGATCACGCCGTGACGCATCGGCCGCACCGCTTCGAGATTGGTCGGCGCGCGGCCCAGCATCTGGCGCGCCTGGGTGCCGACCGCGGCGACGCGTTTGGGCCGGTCGGCGGTGTCTTTCTGGAAGCATACGACGGACGGCTGGTTGAGTACGATGCCGCCGTCGTCGGTATAGATCAGGGTGTTGGCCGTGCCGAGGTCCACCGTCACGGATTGACGGAACAGGCGATCGAAAAGCGGGTAATGCGGCGTCGGTCTGGCCATAGGAAGGCTCTGATGTGTCGTTATCCGCCCGTACCGGGCAGTCTGGAAAATGCGCCCCCGGTCACCCGAGCCGCTTGGGCCGCCCTGTCGGGCGTTCCGCGATCCGCGCGGCGGGGGTGATTTTCATACTTATGAGCAGTTAACGGCAAGCGGTTCAGAATCTTTAGCCGTGCGACAAAGCGCCCAACGCGTGTTCGAGCGCCTCCTGGCCGAGCGCGACGCCGTCGGCGTTGATCGTGTGGCCAATGCCGGGCAGCGCATAGGCGTCGACGGTATAGCCGGCGCCGTTGAAGGCGTCGGCGGCGGATTCGAGTTCCTGTACCGGGATCACTTCGTCGTCCTCGCCGTGGATCAGCGTGAGCGCCGTGCCGTTTTGCGCGACGATCACCGAGGCGAGCCGCCCCGAATACGCGACCACGCCGGCCGCGCCTTCCGCGCTGGTCGCCACATGGTGCATCGCCATGATCGAGCCTTGCGAGAATCCGACCAGCGCCAGCCGCCCGAACCACACCTGCCAGTGCGCGAGTTCGGTTTCGAGCATGCGTCGCAACGCCGGATAGGCCGCGGCGACGCGCGCCTCGCGATTGCCTTCGTTGACGTCGCGCAGACTGAACCACTGGCGTCCGCCGAAGCCGCCGTCGAAGGCGTCGGTGCCGTCGAGCGACGTGAAGGCCACATCGGGCAGGCTCTCGCTCCAGATGTCCGCCAGCGGCATCAGATCGCGCGCATTGCTGCCGACGCCATGCATCAGCACCACCAGCCCTCTGGCAGGCGCGCTCACCGGCGCGCGCCGCCAGCCGTGTTCGAATTGCTCCCAGGCCATATTCGCTCCCTTTCTCTCTTGATTCGTGGATGGTCGTCCCGCACGCGTGAACGCGCGGCGTCGTCATGTCATGGATAGCGCCGCGCGCTGCGTGCAGCCTCAGTCGCGAGCATACGCTGCCGGATTTGTTTTCGCCCTCGCCTTTGCACGCGCCGATGACGTCCAAACGTGAATGCAGGTATGCTTTTGCGAGCATTCAGCGGACCTGCGGCCTGGCGCTTCGCGCGGGCATGCAATACGACGTCGCCGCAGCAGCGCGCGGCACACCGATCCGGAGACCCGTTTGAGCCAGCCCACTCCAGCGCCCGCCGCAGCGCCGCCCGCACCACCGCCGCCGCTCAAGGGCGGCCAGCTGGTGCTGGCCACGATTGCCGTCGCGCTCGCCACCTTCATGAACGTGCTGGACACGTCGATCGCGAACGTTGCGATTCCAACCATTTCCGGGAACCTCGGTGTTTCGGTCGATGAAGGCACGTGGGTCATCACTGTGTTCGCCGCGGCCAATGCCGTGTCGATTCCGCTTACCGGCTGGCTCACGCAGCGCATCGGCCAGGTGAAGCTGTTCGTCGGCGCGATCCTGATGTTCGTGCTGGCATCGTGGTTGTGCGGCATTGCGCCGACGCTGCCGATCCTGCTGCTCGCGCGGATCTTCCAGGGCGCCGTGGCCGGCCCGCTGATTCCGCTGTCGCAGGCCATTCTGCTCGGCTCGTATCCGAAGGAAAAATCCTCGACCGCGCTCGCCTTGTGGGCGATGACCGCGACCGTCGGCCCGATTGCGGGCCCGGCGCTCGGCGGCTGGATCACGGATAGTTACAGCTGGTCGTGGATCTTCTACATCAACATTCCGGTCGGCATTTTCGCGGCCGGCGTCACGTGGATGATCTACCGCACCCGCGAATCGCCGACCCGCAAGCCGCCCATCGACGTGGTCGGGCTCGGCCTGCTGATCACGTGGGTCGCCTCGCTGCAGATCATGCTGGACAAGGGCAAGGATCTCGACTGGTTCTCGTCGCCGGTGATCGTGATTCTCGGCGTTACCGCGCTCATCAGCTTCGCATTCTTCCTCGTGTGGGAATTGACCGAGGAACATCCGATCGTCGATTTGCGGCTGTTTCAGCAGCGCAATTTTCTCGGCGGCACGATTGCGATTTCGGTCGCGTATGGCGTGTTCTTCGGCAACCTCGTGCTGCTGCCGCAATGGATGCAGGAGTATCTGAATTACCGTTCCATCGACGCCGGTCTCGTGACCGCGCCGCTCGGCATATTCGCGGTGATCCTCGCGCCGGTGATGGGCCGCGTGTTGCCGCGCTCGGATGCGCGCGTGATCGCCACGCTGGCGTTTGTCGGCTTCGCGATCGTGTTTTACATGCGCTCGAAGTATGTGATCGAGATCGACACGTGGCATCTCGTGCTGCCGACTCTGCTGCAAGGCATTCCGATGGCGCTGTTCTTCGTGCCGCTGACCGCGATCATCCTGTCCGGCCAGCCGCCAAACAAGATTCCCGCGGCGGCGGGTCTGTCTAATTTCGCCCGCGTATTTTGCGGCGCGGTGGGCACTTCGATCGCCGGCAACGAATGGAACAACCGCACGGTGCTGCATCACGCGCGGCTTACCGAGCAAGCCTCCATCAACAACCCGACGTTCAATCAGCAGATCGATTCGACCCAATCCCTGCTGCATCTGAATCCGCAATCGGCCCATGCGTTATTCGATTTCAGCGTGAACACGCAGGCGGCCATGATGGGCCTGAACGATATCTTCTTCGTCTCGGCGGTCATCTTCATTCTGATCATTCCGCTGATCTGGATTACGCGGCCGGCCAAGGGCGGCGGTGGCCCGGACGCGGCCGGTGCGCATTGAGCGCGACAGTATTTTTAACGCCGACTCGCGCACCCGGTTACCGCGGGCGGCGGCGCTGCGTTAGCGGAAATAACGTGCGGGTGTGTCGCCAAACGCGTCCCGAAACACCGCAATGAACGACGACACGTCGCTGTAGCCCACCTCGAGCGCCACCTGCGTGACGCTCGCGCCAGTGCCGAGGCGTTCCAAAGCGACCAGCAGGCGAAGTTGCTGGCGCCACTGTCCGAAGGTTTGTCCCGTTTCCTTGACGAACAGGCGCGCCGCCGTGCGGGCCGTTACGCCGGCGGCTGCGGCCAGGTCTTCGAGTACTGCGGCGTCGGCCGGATTGGCGCTCAAAGCGTCGGCGATCCGCTGAGCGCGTTGATCGCGCGGCCAGTTCAACCCTAACGGCGCAGTACGCAGACCCGGCAGCCGGTCCAGCAACACCTGCACGAGACGCGTGGCCGGTTCATCGAGCGGTTGATCGTGCGGCAGACGGGCCGCGGCGATCAGCAACGCCGTGACCAGCGGGTCGGGCACGACGGCGCCGCTGTACGGCGGAAGCGGCGCGGCGTCCGCCACGACAAAGAGCGAATGAAATTCGACGGGATGGACGACGGACAAGCGGTGCAGCAAACCCGCGGGCATCCAGACCGCGTGACCCGGCGGTACGACCCAGCGCTCGGTTTCGGTGCGTACGATCAGCACCCCGGCGCTCGCGTGGATCAGCCGCGCGCGACGATAAGCGCCCAAGGGTTCGTCCAGCGTCTCGTACCGCTCGCCGGTCACGAAGACCGGCTGCTCGACGCCGTCTGGATCAAAAGTCTCCCTCATGGAGTCCGTTTTGCCCGGTTGTTGCGAGAAAGGCAGCAAGATTAGCATAGCCGGTCGAGGCGCTCGCCGAACGTCGCTCGTGCCGGATTGCGGCGCACGGCGACGTAACGCACGAGCAATTCGCTCCGGCTTGCCAGTAGAATTGCGGCTCCAACGGTCCGAGCCCAATGAACTACGCATCCATCCTCGAACAGATCCGCGGCGATCTGCAGCCTTATCTGGGCGCCGGCAAGGTGGCCGATTACATTCCCGAACTCGCCACGGTGCCCGCCGACAGTTTCGGCATGGCGATCGTCACGGTATCCGGTGAAGTCTTTCGCACCGGCGACGCCGACACGCGCTTTTCCATTCAGAGCATTTCCAAGCTGTTCGCCTGCACGCTCGCGTTCCAGTTGCTCGGCGACGCGCTGTGGGAACGCGTCGGCCGGGAGCCGTCGGGCACCGCGTTCAATTCGCTCGTCCAGCTTGAAAGCGAGCGCGGCAAGCCGCGCAATCCGTTCATCAACGCGGGCGCGCTGGTCGTGACCGATGTGCTGTGCCGCCGCTTCGTGCAGGCCGAGACGGCGCTAGTCGAATTCATGCGACGGCTGACGGGCGAAACGAGCATCGACTACGATTCGCGCGTCGCTCAGTCGGAGTTGCAGCACGCCCACCGCAACCGCGCGATGGCGCACTTCATGGCGAGCTTCGGCAACATGGAGATGCCGCCGGAAGTGGTGGTCGATGCTTATTGCCGTCAATGCGCGATCTCGATGAGTTGCGTCGAGTTGGCGAAGGCCGCGCTATTCCTGACCAATCACGGCGTGGCGCCGGCCACCGGCGAGCGGATTCTCGACACGAGCTCGGCCAAGCGCCTTTCCGCGCTGATGCTGACCTGCGGCACCTACGACGCGGCGGGCGATTTCGTCTACCGGGTCGGCTTGCCGGCGAAAAGCGGCGTGGGTGGAGGGATCGTCGCCGTGCTGCCGGGCGAGATGGCGGCGTGCGTGTGGTCGCCGGCGCTGGATAGCAACGGCAACTCGGCAGCGGGGGTGCTGGCGCTGGAGTGGTTGACGACTTATACGGGGCAGTCGATTTTTTGAGTGTTGCCGCCGTGGCGGGGCGCGCGGCGCTCGCCACGCCGCCTGTCGCGATCTACCCCACCCGCGCCACCAACTCCGCCAGCACGGTCTCATAAGCGGTCGCCCCAACCACCCGCTCGTTCACCCCATCCTCGAAATCGATCCACCCCGAGTTGAACCCATCGATCATCTCGATACGCGGCTCCGGCCACGCCGTGCCTTGCGCCTGGAACAACGCTTCCCACTGATCGCGCGGCACCGCCTGCGCCTTCACCGACCGCCCCAGCACGCCGCCGAGCAGCGCGGCGATCTCATGCTGCGTGTAGCGCTGCGGACCCTCAATCTCGATCACGCGACGGCCCTGCCACGACTGCGTCAGCGTGCCGGCGATCACGCGGCCGATATCCGCGGTGGCGACCATCGGATACGCGCGCTCGAGCGGTTGCAGAAAGCTCGACATCACACCCGTGTCGCGGGCCGGGGCGATATCCCATAGCGAATTTTCCATGAACCACGCGGGCCGCAGGATCGCCGTCGGAACCGGCAGACCGGCGAGCGCCGCCTCGAGAATATGCACCTGCGTAATCAGGCCGAGGCCGGACTCGCGCTGCCCGCCAATCGACGACAACGCCGCGACGCGTTCCGGCCGCGCCTTCGTCAGCGCCTGCTTCAGCACCGCAGCGGCCTCGTGGGCGTTCGGATAGCCCGGCTGCGGCGCAAAGTTCGGCGCCACCATCACGAAGACACCCGCCGTGCCGCGGAACGCGGCGGTGAGCGCGTCGGCGTCTTCGAACGAGGCAATCGCCACGTCGGCGCCGCGCTTCGCCCACTGCTGCGCCTTGCTCTCGTCGCGCAGTACGGCGCGCACGGCATGCCCCGCGTCCAATAGCGCGCGTGCCGCCGCGCCGCCAACCTGCCCTGTCACACCGGTAATTGCAAACATGTTTGTCGCTCCTCGATTACGGCCCGTGCCGCGCTGAGAGGCATTCTCGGTGTTTCCGATCAATTTCACGAGAGCATGAATGTCATTTATTTAATGACTATTTGGCATGCGATATGGGTTCTTTGAGGAGTGGCGAAAATCACGTCGCGCGATCCCCGCATTCCACCAGACGCGAAGCAGCCTCGCCGCGTGTCGGCGGAACCGTCGGCCACGCGATTTGCGTTGCCCCCGGGTCAGCCGCTCCGCTGCCGAACAACGCGGCTTCGCTGCGCTTGCGCTTCCTTGAGAAGGCGGTAGGACGCGTAGTACTTATAGATGTTTCGCACATACGTGGTCGTCTCGATGCCGATCTTCTCGGCCACCACGATCTCCACGTTGTTGAACCAGACATCGGGGTTGAGTCCGCGGGCAGCGGCCTCCTTGCGCATCTTCGCGATGTTCCCCGGCCCGGCGTTATAGCTGGCAAAAGCGAATAACGGCCGGTCCACCTCGGAAAAATGGGCATCCTGGAAGTAGCGGGTCATCAATTGATCAAGATACTTCGCGCCAGCCTGAATGTTCCACTGCGTAACCTTGATGTCCCCGACGTTGAGTTCTTTCCCTGTGGCCGGCATTAGTTGCATGATGCCGACCGCGCCCACCCGACTCTTCGCATCCTGATTGAGCTGCGATTCCTGAAACCCTTGAGCAGCGAGCATCAATGGATCGAAATCGTACTGCTGGCCATACTTTTCAAAATATGCCACCGTCTGTCTGAAACGTTTGAGTTCGGCACTTTCCGTGTTGTTGTGAATTTGCTTCGCACCCTGCGCGTATTGTTTGAGGCGGATCTCCGTCACGCTTTGCTTCCTGATGACCTTCTCATAGAAGCCGCCGATCACCGCCTTCAGCTGGGGGCTATTCTTGCGAATGGCCCAGCCGATGACGCCGCCCTCCCGCACCGCCATGTTCTCGTGCACCTTGACGTTCGGCAGCATCTGCGCCCACATGCGCGCCTTCCAGTCATCGACGACCAGGATCTGAAGCAGGCCGACGTTCAGCATCTCCATCGCATCTTCGTCTTCGAGCGCATCCGGTAGCAGCACGATCCGCATCGGTGGCTTGCCGGCCTGCCGGAAGCGGTTGTTCAGTGCAATCAGGCTTTCGTAATAGCTGCTATGGCGGCGAACGTCGACGGTCTTGCCCTTCAGGTCATCGAGCACAGAAAGCGCCGGTGACTTGGGACCAGTCAGAACGAGTTCACGCGTCGGCTTAAGCGCGTGTGCGGTAACAAAGTCGGCCTGCTTCAGGCGGTCCTCAGTTACCGTCAGATTGCCGGCTGCGATATCGCCGATGCCTTCCTTGAGCCCGGGCAGCAGCCGGTCGCGTGTTGTCGGAATCATGATGACCGTGACCGGGCGCTTGCCGAGGCGATCGGCGTACGTCTTGTTGACGAATTGCTCAAAGTCGCGCACGGTGTCCGCGGTCATCCCACGCTCGTGTCCGCGATCATTGAAGTACAGCGTGCGGCTAAAGGGGGCGAGAACTCGAATCATGCGACGCTCGAGCATCGCGTCGAAATCGCCGCGCCAAGGCTTGTTGGTCAGATCGATGCTGCGTGCCGCACTCTCAGGAATCGGCGCGGACGCTGTCAGTGGTGCAGACGCAGATGGCGGCGCGGATGCCGGTTGCAGCGCGGCGCAGTGTGCGCTCAATAAGTAAATCCAAGCTCCAAACAAGCCTGATAGCGGCCATGCACGAGGGAAACGCATCATAAACACCGAAATTTTCGTATTGAGCCTTGCGCCCGGTCCGTTTGGACCGGCATTACACGGACGAAATCATCTGAACTTTCGGGGTTTTGTTGCGTACGCGCCCTGGACTCTTACAGCATAGTTGCGCCTGAAAACGGTTCAAGCCTTCAGCGTGACAGCACGCCTCTGTCGGACGTGTCACCGATCGATAAAGTCGCAGAAATCGCCAGAGACGTTCCTGGGGTGATGTCCGTGACCAACAAACTGCCGCGCGTGGCGTCGCTCCAGGAAACGAGCACGGTGGTATCGGTTTGCCATTCGATGCGCCTGATCGTTGCAACGCCGTATACCGCACGCGCGGCCACTGCGCGACTGCGTCGCTTGCGGCGCGTCCCGAAGCCTGGCGAACCGTCGAAGTGGCCTCATGCCAATGCGAGCTTAGGCGTCCGATAATCTGCGACCACGGGTCGAGTCCACACATCTCCGGTTCTCATGCGATTTTCGGGAGCAGTCGCGTGCATCGCGAATCACGTCTAGCTTTCGAGTCTCATGGCTGCAGCACAGGCGCCCCCATGATTGGTTCAACCTGCTGGCGCAACGGTCCTCACGTTCACACGAAATGCGCGCGAAATTAGGACTTTGCTGCGCCATTCGGCCGCGCAAGCGCGACGACGCTCACGATCCCCTCGCGCGCCATTTTCGCGTACGGACAGAAGCGTTCCGTGTTACGCACGAGTTCCTCCGCAATACAAGGTTCGACGCCCGGCAAGTGAATGCGAACCCGTGCAACCAGATTGAACAGACCATCGACGGGATCGCGGCCGAAATCAACAGTAACTTCCACTTTCGCGTCGGCAATCGCTATCTCCGCCTTCGCGGCGAGCAGGTTCAGAGCGCCGTGAAAACATGCGGCAAAAGCGGCAGCGAACAACTGCTCGGGATTCGTCCCGCCACCCGGCCCGCCGAGTGGCTCCGGTAAGCGCAGTTCGAGGTCGAGTTCGCCGTCGTCCGAGCGGACGATACCCGATGCTCGACCATGATGCGCCTCGCCGCCCGAGACGGTTACGGTCGTCGAATACAGTGGCTGAAAGTCCTGCCCGAAGTACTTGTCGAGCAGGGTGAGCGGCGGTGGAAACAAAGGACTCGTCATGTGTGTGTCTGACAGCTGACAGCCGCTGGCCTACGCTGCGGCTCGTAACCGGCTGAACCGTGCGCGCAAGCTCGCAGTCTCCGAACACGGGATGGCCTGTGCCGCCGGCGTGTTGTCCTCAGGTTGTGCGTTCTGGTTCGGCGCAGACCACTCGCCGACAAGCCCGCTGGCGCTGAGGCCACCGCCGATTGAAACGATCTTCATGGTTTTTTTCTGTGAATGGTGTGCCGGACCGGCCTTGATGGGCCGTCAGCGTATAGGTGGATCGTAGGCGCGCGACGGTTCGTCGGGAAGGCTTGCGCCGCGATGCACTGTGTTGCCTCCAAAGCACCAATCAGCGTGCCGGCACCGCCATCACATTGGTCAGGCATTGCAGATCGAGCGCGCGCGTTTGCGCCGCCATGTAGTCGATGAACACCCGGATTCTGGCTGGCAGATGCTTGCGGCTGAAATAACACAGGTAATGACCGCGATCGTCCGGCGCATATTGGGGCAGACAGGAAATCAGTGTCTCTGAACGGCCCTTTCCCGCTTCCCGCAGACTTTGTTGTCTCCCGATAGACGCAAAAGAAGTTTGACAAACTATCTTAAGATATATATCTTACGACACATCTTAAGACACAAATGGGAGCACCACCATGCGTCATCATCACCGTTTTTCCCGTCCGCCCATGGCGGACGACCGTTTCCCCGCCGACCAGGAACGCGGCGCGCTCCATGCGTTCTGGCATGCCTTCGGGCATCGCCATGACTACCGCGGCGAACGCGGCAGCGAAGCACGCGGTGACGGCTCCGACCGCCTATCGCTGCACGCCCTGTGGCACGCCATCGGCCGACATCACGAGCATCGCGGCGGTGGGCGTGGCGGGCGCTTCGGCGGTGGCCCGGGCGGCTTCGGCGGCGACGGCGACGGCTTTCCGCGCGGCCGCAAATTCAGTTCCGACGACCTGCAACTGCTGCTTCTGTCGATGATCGGCTCGCAGCCGAGCCACGGCTACGAGCTGATCAAGGCGCTCGAAACGCGCTCGAACGGTTTTTACAGCCCGAGCCCCGGCATGGTCTACCCGGCGCTCACGTATCTGGAAGAACTCGGCTACGTGACCGTGCAGCTCGAAGGCAACCGCAAACGCTACGAACTGTCGGAAACCGGTCGCGAATATCTGGCCGCCAACCGCGACCGCGTCGAACTGATGCTGGCCAAGCTGAACCACATTGCCCGCAAGATGGATTCGGTGCGCCGCGCGTTTGCCGGCGAAGAGCCGGCCGACATCAGCGAAGGCGGCTGGCTGCCCGAGTTGAACGAAGCGCGCCGCGCGCTAAAGCATGCGTTGCTTCGCCGTGACAACGCGCCGGCGGCGGAACAGCGCCGCATCGCTGAAATCCTGCTGCGGGCGGCCAAAGAAATCGAAAGCGAAATCAAGCCGGACCGCGGCGAAAACGACGACAACGCCGAGCCGGCCGCCTGACCCCTACTGCCCGTTGCCAGCCGCGCTCATGCACGCCAGCAACTCCGCTTGCGCGCGTGAACGCTCGCCCATCGAATGAACAGGAGAAGCACTCTTATGCTGACTAAAGACCATCAAGCCGCGAATCTGACCAACAGCCGAGCCGACCTCGCCGTGCATCGCGTGCGCCATCCGCTGAAATTCCGTCTGCTCCAGGTCAAGCAGGTGCGCGCGCTGACCCCGCATCTGATCCGCGTCACATTCACGGGCGACGATCTGCACGACTTCGTCTCCGCGTCGTTCGATGACCACATCAAGGTGTTCTTCCCCGAACCCGGCGCGGACCAACCGGCACTGCCGGAAGCGGGCCCCGACGGTCCGGTGTTTCCGGCGGGCCAGCCGCGTCCGGTCGCGCGCGATTTCACGCCGCGCCGCTTCGATCGCGAGGCGCGCGAACTCGATATCGAGTTCGCGCTGCACGAAGCGGGCCCCGCGGCGACGTGGGCGGCGCAAGCCAAGGTGGGCCAGTATCTCGGTATCGGCGGCCCGCGCGGTTCGCTCGTGATCCCGAAGGGTTTCGACTGGCATCTGCTGATCGGCGACGATACCGCCTTGCCCGCCATCGCCCGGCGCCTCGAAGAGCTGCCGCCCGGCACGCGCGTCGCGGCGGTGATCGAAGTGGCCGATCCCTCGGCGCGGATCGAATTCACGACGCAAGCCGAGTTGCATCTCATCTGGCGCTACCGCAGCGAAGCGGGCATGCGCGGCGAGGCCCTGCTGCAGGCGGTGCGCGACACCTATCTGCCCGAGGACGGCGAAGGCTACGTGTGGGCAGCCGGCGAATCCGCAACCATGCGTGCGGTGCGCTATCACCTGTGCACGGAACGCGGCGTCGACAAATCACGCATTCGCGCGGCCAGCTACTGGAAACAGGGCGCCGAAGCGGTGCACGAAACGCTCGACGATTGAGCGTCGGCCGTTTGCGTGATTGCATGCGCCTCGAGGCGCGTGCAATCCGGCGGCGGCGCGAATCGCGCGAGCACCGTGCCTGCAGAAAACAACAACAAGGAATCGATCGATGTACTCAATAAGCGCAAAGCACGAACGCCGCCTGCTGTGGCTGCTCGCGCTGACGCAGTTCACCATCATCATGGACTTCATGGTGATGATGCCGCTCGGCCCGCAGATCATGCACGCATTCGCCATCACGCCGGCCGCATTCGCGACAGCCGTGTCGGCATATTCATGGTGCTCGGGACTGTCGGGACTGTTCGCGGCGACCTATATCGACCGCTTCGACCGGCGCCGTTTGCTGCTGACCATGTATGCGCTGTTCGCGCTGTCGAATCTGGCGTGCGCGCTGGCCAGCAGTTTTCCGCTGCTGCTCGCCGCACGCGCATTCGCCGGCATCACGGGCGGCGTGTTGGGCTCGGTGATCATGGCGATCGTCGGCGACGTGATTCCGGTTCAGCGCCGCGGCGCCGCCACCGGCACGATCATGACGGCGTTTTCGCTCGCGGCGATCGCGGGCGTGCCGGCCGGTGTGCTGCTGGGCGCGCACTTCGGCTGGGCCACGCCGTTCTTTCTGCTGGTGGCGCTGTCGCTGCTAGTGTGGACGGCGGGACAGCAACTGGTGCCGTCGCTGGCGGAGCACTTGAGCCGCCGTCAGCCGCCGCTCGCGGAGGTGCTGCCGGATTTGTGGCGGCTCCTGAGCAACCCGAGGCATCTGAATGCGTTTGCGCTCACCTTCATGATGATGGTCGCGCACATGCTGGTGATTCCGTTCATCTCACCGGTGCTGGTCGCCAACCACGGCGTGGCGCCCGAGCAATTGTCATGGCTTTATATGGCAGGCGGCGCGGCGACGTTCTTCACTTCGCGTCGCGTAGGCAAGCTCGCTGACAAGTACGGCACGCGGCGCGTGTTCCGGATCGCGGCGGTGCTCGCGTTTGTGCCGGTGCTGTTCGTCACGCATCTGCCGAATCTGCCGTTCTACGCGCTGGTGATGTTCTTCCCGGTTTTCATGGTGCTGATGTCCGGCCGCATGGTGCCGATGCAGGCGCTATTGACCACGGTGCCCGAGCCGGCTCGGCGCGGCGCTTTTCTCAGCGCGAACAGCGCGCTTCAGGCATTGGGTACGGGATGCGGCGCGTGGATCGGCGGCCTGATGCTCAGCAGCTCGCAGAGCGGTCAGATCGTGGGGTACGGCACTGTCGGCTGGGCCTCGGTTGCGGTCGCGCTGGCCGGTGTGCTGTGGGTTTCCCGCGTGCGTGGCGCGCAAGCCGATGCGCCCGCGCCGGGCGTGATGCACGGTGAAGCAATCGGCGAAAGTTGACCGCATGTCTCACGCGGCGCTGTCTTGCACGGCGTCGCGCGGACTCATGCGTCAGTCGGTTTTGCCGGTCAATGCGCGGCGCGCGGCTTCGCCTTCACCGTGTGAAGCTGCATAGAACACGCGCGCCCGTCCGATGATGATTTTCAGCATGGCAATCACCGGCACGGCCAGGAAAATCCCCGCCACGCCGCCCAACTGATCGCCGGCAAGCAAGCCGACAATGACGAGAAACGGACTGACCTCCACGCCTTCGCTCATCAGGTACGGATTGAGCACGTAGTCCTGAAACAGCCGGTAAAGCGCGATAAAAATAACCAGCCAGAGCAGATGCGCATAGCCGCTGAACACGGCCACGATCAACGTGATGGCCACCGCGGCGAGCGGCCCGGCAAACGGCACGAACTCCAGCAAACCGGCGCTCACCGCCAGCAGAAACGCATAAGGCACGCCGAGCAGCGAGAACGCCACGCCATAGCAGATCAGCGTAGCCAGCGATAGAAACAGCAACGCGCGCACGTACTTCGACAACAGCACGTTCAGATCCGTCACGATCTCGGCCCACAACGTGCGATGCCGGTCGTTCAGCAGATCGAGAAAGTCCTCGCGCATCTGCGGACCTTCCTTGATCAACAGGAAGCTCAGAATCGGAATCAGCACGAGATAGATCAGATTGCTGGCCGCGTGCATCACGCCGAGGCCGACGCTGCGCGCCATCGGCACGGCCTTGTCGGAGCCCGTCTCGATCTGGCCGCGCACGAAATCGATGATCCGCTCGCGCAGTGGCTCCAGAAAATGCGGCAACGGGATGCGGTTGGGCACATCGGACTTCATCAACTGAGGCAGTTGCGCGAGCAGGTGCGTCGCTTCGTCCTGCAACTGCACACCGAAGATCGACCCGACCACCGCGATCAACGCGACCACCACCACGAACACCAGCGCGATCGACGCCACCCGCGGCATACGACGCGGCCGGATGCGCTCGACGAGATCCACCATCGGATAGATCAGATAGCTGAAGAAGACCGCGAACACCACCACCAGCACGGTGGACGACGCCATATAAATGCAGAAAAACAGCAACGCGATCAGCAGCGCGGTCCAGACCTGTCTAGCCGTGCGAACATCGAATCCCAGCATGAACCTTCCTCGAATAGACGATGAGATCGGGCGCCTCGAACGCGCCGGGAACATCGGACAGGCATCGCAGACACAGGGCGCCTTGGTAAGCCAAAGCGCCCGTGCAATGAAAGCAGCGTAAAACGCGGGGCAGAAATGACGCGCCGACGCCCGCGCGCTCAACAAACGCAAGGCGCGGCGCGCGACCCGATCAGATCAGCTTGCCGAGCAGGAAGCCGACGCCGACTGCGATCAGCAGCGCCCCGATGGGATTGTTGCGCGTCGTTTCGGCAACCTGGTCGACACTTTCGCCGTATTTCGCCTGTGCCTTGCCGGCAAACTGCCGGACCTTGCCTTCGGCCTGCAGTTCCGCGTCTCCGGTCAGGCCGCCGACGGCGTCCTGCACCTTGCCCGCAGCATCCTTCACCGTACCTTCGAACTGATTTGAATTCATCGATATTCTCCTTTGAACCGGGTCAACAAGCCATTGCCGACAGGAGCTGGCGCTCAATCCTACTCTCCGTCAATGCGGTTATCGCTTTACGCGATCCCGATCATCAGCATGGTTCGTTCCCGGCCACCGTTCGCTCGCTAAAAAAATCGCGCGAGTACGGCGGACAGGCCGGCTCGAGGCTTCGAGGCTGCGCGATTTTTACGGCGCGGCGCGCCGCCGGGTATGGGATGGAAATGATCTACGGCAATGCATGCCGTTCCGTCTGCGAGCGCAGCACGTTGTCGTCGGCGGGCGGCATGGCGCCCGGTTGCGGCTTGCGTACGGGGAGCGGGCGCGGCGCCCGTCCCGTTTTAGCGCTATGGCACTTCAGCCCTGCTCCGCGCCCAAAGCGGCCAGCGGATGCGCGTCGCTCTTCCACGGCGAAGCAAGAAAATGCCTGACGCGCTCCGGCCGCACCTCGGCGAGCGTGGCGGGCGCCCAGCGGGCTTTGCGATCCTTATCGATCAACTGGGCTCGCACGCCTTCGCAGAAGTCGCCCTCCTCGATCACGCGTTTGACAATACCCAACTCCATGCGGAAGCACTCCGCCAGGGTCATCTGCCGGCCGCGCAAAAGCGCCTCACGCGTGACGTAGAGCATGGTGGGCGAATGACTGGTCAGCGCGTCGTAGGTGGACTGCAACCACTGCTTCACCTCGCGCGGCGGCTCACGCAGCAAATCGTGCCGCACCGTGGCAACCATCCGGTCGATGCTCGAACGCCGATCGAAATGCCGCAAGATCAGTGGGGTGAACGCCGCCAGCGGCGCGTGCGGAACGATATTGCACGGCGGTTCGAACACGCCGCGCAAGGCAGCCATCAGATCGCCGTCGAGCGGCATGCGCTGCAGACGCTCCTCGAAACTGGCGAGCCATTCAGCCGGCACGCACAGATCGGCCAGTTGCAGACGCAACGCATCAGCGCCGGACAAGGTCGCGCCGGTCAGCCCGGCATACAACTCGAGCTCCGCCGGCATCACGCTCAGAAAACGCGTCGCGCCGACGTCCGGCAGAAAGCCGATGCGCGTCTCCGGCATGGCGATCTTGCTGCGCTCGGTCACGATGCGCAGCCGCGCTCCCTGGCCGAGCCCCATGCCGCCGCCCATCGCAATGCCGTCGAGCAAAGCAACCACCGGCTTTGGAAACGTGTGCAGCGCATAGTCGAGCCGGTATTCGTCGACGAAGAACGCGAGCCAGCGGCTGTCGTTGTTCTTCGCGAGCCGCTGCACTTCGCGCACGTCGCCGCCGGCGCAGAAGCCCTTGGCGCCCGCGCCTTTCAGCACGAGCGCGACGATGCCCTCATCCGTGCGGCAATGTTCGACCAGCACGGCGAGTTCGCGCACCATCGCATGCGAAAGCGCATTGAGCGCGGCCGGCCGGTTCAACGTGATGATCGCCACGCGGTTCACCACGCGAAACAGAATCTCGCGCTCCGCTTCGAAGCTCGCATCGTGCGCGACGCTTTGCAAGGCGCTCATTGACGCGTCTCCGGTTGCGCGGCATCCCCCTGCGCAGCCTGCGTCACCTGCCAGCGCGGCGTGCGCTTTTCGAGGAATGCATTGACGCCTTCGCGCTGATCGGGGCCGTCGAACAGATCGACGAAACGCTCACGCTCCAGCGCCAGCGCGGCCGCGCGCGGCACGCCGTTGCGGCCCTGATGAATCAGCGCCTTGCTGAAGCCGACCGCTTGCGGGCTCAAGTTGGCGACACGCGCCGCCATGGCCAGCGCCGCCTCGCGCGCCGCGCCCTTCTCCACCACTTCTTCGACCAGACCGATGCGCAACGCCGTCGCCGCATCGACGCGCTCGCCGATCAGAATCATTCGCTTGGCCCAGCCTTCGCCGACCAGCCACGGCAGCGTCTGCGTGCCGCAACCGCAGGGCAGCAAACCGACCGCGGTCTCGGGCAACGCCAGTAACGCATGCTGTTCCGCAATGCGGATATCACAGGCCAGCGCGCATTCGAGCCCGCCGCCCATCGCATAGCCGTTGATCGCCGCGATCACCACGGGCCGCGCATTCTGCAAGGTTTCGAACGCTGCGCCGAAGCGCGCCGCCGCCGTGCGCGCGACTTCGCGGTTGCCGTCGGCGAAGGTGTTCAGGTCGGCGCCCGCGCTGAAGAACTTGGGGCCTTCGCCGGTGATCACGATGGCGCGCACGCGCGCCTCGCCGTTCAGGCGCTCAACGGTCTGCTGCAATTGCAGCAAGCCTTCGGGCGTAAACGCGTTGGCCGGCGGCCGCTTGAGCGTGAGTTGCGCGACGGCGCCGTCATGCGCGTAGTCGAGTTCGATCATGCGGCGCCTCCGTCTTTGCCGCCACGGCCGTCCTGACGATACAGCTTGATGACCGCGGAAAAGTCGAGACGTCCCGCGCCTTTCGTGCTCATCGTCTGATAAAGCTGTTGCGCCAGCGCGCCGAGATAGACCGGTTGACGCGCGGTTCTCGCGGCGTCGGTGGCGAGGCCGAGGTCTTTGAGCATGAGATCGGTGCCGAAGCCGCCCGTGTAACCGCGCGTGGACGGCGCCGTCTCGATCACGCCGGGCATCGGGTTGTAGGTGTCCGAACTCCAGCACCGTCCCGTCGACGTATTGATGATGCCGCCCAGCACTTTCGCGTCGATGCCGAGCGCTTCGCCGAGCGACATGGCTTCGGCGACGCCCGCCATCGTGATGCCGAGCACGAGGTTGTTGCAGATCTTCGCGACCTGGCCCGTGCCGGTGTCACCGCAATGCACGATGTTCTTGCCCATTGCCGAAAGCACCGGCTTGACCTGCTCATACGCGCTCGCGCTGCCGCCGACCATGAAGGTCAGCGTGCCCGCCGCCGCGCCGCCGGTGCCGCCTGAAACCGGTGCATCGACAAAGGTGTTGCCGTGCTGCTGCGCGAGTTCGGCGAACGCCTTGACGCTCGCCGGATCGATCGTGCTCGAATCGATGATCGTCACGCCCTTCGCGATACCGGCGAAGATGCCGTCGTCCGCGCTGAGCACACTGCGCACATGCGCGGCGGCGGGCAGCATGGTGATCACGCATTCCACGTCGGTTACCGCGGCCTTCGGCGAGCAGGCCGCTTTCGCGCCCGCATCGACGAGCGCCTGCACGGCTTGCGCGTTGAGGTCGAATACGTTGACCGCGTGACCCGCCTTGAGCAGGTTGTGCGCCATCGGCGCACCCATGTTGCCGAGTCCGATAAAGCCTATTTTCATGATGTCTCCCGTGGACCCTTGAACTTAGCGCAGGCTGATGGTCGTGTTGACGCCGTCGTTGACGGTGTCGTCGTCGAACCAGCGGGCGGTGACGGTCTTGGTCTGCGTGTAGAACTGCACGACCTGTTTGCCATAGGGGCCGAGGTCGCCGAGCTTCGAGCCGCGCGAGCCGGTAAAGCTGAAGGACGGCACCGGCACGGGAATCGGAATGTTGATGCCGACCTGGCCGATATCGATCTCGCTCTGGAATTTGCGCGCCGCCGCGCCGCTCTGCGTGAAGAGCCCGACGCCGTTGCCGAACGGATTACGGTTGACCAGTGCGATTGCGTCATCGAGCGTCGCTGCGTTCAGCACCACCAGCACCGGACCGAAAATTTCCTGGCGGTAGATTTCCATCTCGGTGGTGACGTCGGTAAAGACCGTCGGGCCGATGAAGTTGCCTTGCTCGTAGCCGGGCACTTTAATGTCGCGGCCGTCGAGCGCGAGGGTCGCGCCTTCTTTCACGCCGGTCTCGATCAGTCCGAGAATGCGCTGCTTCGCCGCGCGCGAAACCACCGGGCCGATGTCCGTGTTCGGCTCGTTGCCCGCATTGACCTTCAGCGTCCTGGCCTTGGCGACCAGGTCCGGCAGCCATTGCTGCGCGGCGCCCACCAGCACGACCACCGAGGTCGCCATGCAACGCTGCCCCGCTGCGCCGAAACCCGCACCGGCCAGCGCATTCAACGTCTGCTCGCGGTTCGCATCGGGCAACACGACGGCGTGGTTTTTCGCGCCCATCATCGATTGCACGCGCTTGCCGTGCTCGCTGCCGAGGCGGTACACATGCGTACCGACCGCCGTCGAGCCGACGAACGAAATGGCCTTCACGAGTTCGTGCGTGCAGAGCGCGTCGACCACCTCCTTGCCACCGTGCACGACATTCAGCACACCCTTCGGCACGCCCGCTTCGAGCGCGAGTTCTACCAGTTGCATGGTCGAAAGCGGGTCTTGCTCGGAAGGCTTCAGCACAAACGTATTGCCGCACACGATCGCCATCGGGAACATCCACAGCGGGATCATCGCCGGGAAGTTGAACGGTGTGATGCCGGCGCATACGCCGATCGGTTGCCGCAGCGTGTACGTATCCACGCCGCCGGCGACGTTCTCCGCGAACTCGCCCTGCTGCAAGGTGCCGATCGAGCATGCATGCTCGACCACTTCGAGGCCGCGGAAGATATCGCCTTCGGCATCGGGAATGGTCTTGCCCTGTTCCGCGCTCAAGGTCTTCGCGATACGCGGCGAATGCTCGCGAATCAGCGCCTGATACTTCAGCATGATGCGCATGCGCGCGCCGATCGGCGTGTCCTTCCAGGTCTTGAACGCGGCGTGGGCGCAACGGATGGCTTCGTTCACTTCATCGGCGGTGGCGAACGGTACGCGCGCCAGCACTTCCTGCGTGGCGGGATTGACGATGTCGCGCCATTCGGCGGTCTTCGATTCGACGAACTCGCCGTTGATCAGCAACTTGACGGTGGCAACGGCTGCATTTGCGCTCATGCTGGAACTCCTCTGCAATGGCCGCGAGGCGGCCGGACAGTGACTGGAAAAATATCAACGCAGATCGGGGAAATCTTCCTCCCAATACTCATCGGGCAAACGCGCGGGTTCGGCCTCGCGCTCCATTTCGCGGCGTCGCAATTCGACGCGACGAATCTTGCCGGAGATGGTCTTGGGCAGTTCGCTGAACTGCAGGCGGCGAATCCGCTTGTACGGTGCGAGCTTTTCGCGCGAGAACGCGAACACGGCGCGTGCGAGTTCGGGACCGGCTTCATAGCCCTGACGCACGGTGACGAATGCTTTGGGCACCGACAGACGCAGTGCGTCGGCGCTCGGCACCACGGCGGCCTCGCCGATCGCCTCGTGCTCGATCAGCACGCTTTCGAGTTCGAACGGACTGAGGCGGTAATCGGACGATTTGAAGACGTCGTCGGCGCGGCCGACGTAGACGTAGTAGCCGTCGTCACGGCGCAGCGCGACGTCGGACGTGCGATAGAAGCCGTTGCGCATGGCTTGCGCGGTGGCGTTGGCGCTGTTCGCGTAGCCGGTCATCAGACCGAGCGGCCGTTGCGCAAGCGGCAGAGCGATTTCGCCTTCGGTAACGGGCTGATCATCGGCGTCGATCAGTTCGATCGTGTAGCCCGGCAGCGGACGCCCCATCGAGCCCGCCACGACCGGCTGGCCCGGCGAATTGCCGATCTGGCAGGTCGTCTCGGTCTGGCCGTAGCCGTCGCGGATCGTAATGTCCCACGCGTGCTTCACGCGCTCGATGACCTCGGGATTCAACGGCTCGCCGGCGCCGACAATCTCGCGCAGCTTGACCGGATAGTCGCTCAGATGCTCCTGCACCAGCATGCGCCAGACAGTAGGCGGTGCGCACAGCGTGGTGATGTTGAAACGCACCAGCGCGTTCAGCGTGTCTTTCGGCACGAAGCGTGGGAAGTTGAAAACGAACACGCAGGCCTGCGCATTCCACGGCGCGAAGAAGCAGCTCCACGCGTGCTTGGCCCAGCCCGGCGAGCTGATATTCCAATGGATGTCGTTCGGTTGCAGGCCGATCCAGTACATCGTCGACAGATGGCCGACCGGATAGCTTTGATGCGTATGTTCGACCAGCTTGGGCTTGGAGGTGGTGCCCGACGTGAAGTACAGCAGCATCGGGTCGGTGGCCAGCGTGACGCCCTCGGGTGTGAATTGCGGCGATGCGTCATAGGCCGCGGCCAGGTCGATCCAGCCGTCGCGCGGCGTGCCCACCGAGAGGCGCGTGAGCGGCGCTTCGAGCGCATCGAATTTGCCCAGCTCCGCGCTATCGACCACCGCGAAATTCGCGCCGCCGATCTGCACGCGATCGCGCACGTCGTCGGCGGAAAGCTGGGTGGTGGCGGGCAGCACGATCGCGCCGAGCTTCATGGCCGCGAGCATCACGTCCCACAGTTCGACGCGGTTCGGCAGCATCAGCAACAGGCGGTCGCCGCGGCCCACGCCCAAGCCGCGCAGGAAATTCGCCATGCGCGCCGAGCGCTCGGACATCTGCGCGTACGACAGGCGCAGGCCGTCGGTGGCGGGATCGTCCACGATCCACAGCGCGGGGTTGTCGTTATCGCGCGCGATCACGTCGAAGTAGTCGAGCGCCCAGTTGAACTCGCCCAGTGCCGGCCAAGCGAATTCGCGGTATGCACGGTCGTAGTCGGTTCGATGGCGCAATAACAGGTCACGCGCGTCGAAAAAGGCCTTCGCTGCAGTCATCGTCGTCTCCAGTTGGCGCGGTATATCCGCTTCGCATTTTTGTCCCGCTGCTGCACTGCTTTCTATCCGGCGGCCAGGCTATTTTGCGCTCAAATGCCGCTTCATTTGCATTTACACATGCCGCGCGATCAGCATGCGTTGCACCTCGCTGGTCCCTTCGTAAATCTGCGTGATGCGCGCATCGCGATAATGGCGCTCCACGGCGTAGTCCGCCAGATAACCATAGCCGCCGTGAATCTGGATCGCGTTCGAGCAGATTTCCTCGGCCAGTTCCGACGCGAACAGCTTGGCCTGCGAAGCCTCCGACAAACACGGCTTGCCCGCCGTGCGCAGCCGCGCCGCGTGATGCACCAGCAGGCGCGCGGCATTCAAACGCGTGGCCATGTCGGCGAGCATGTTGGCGATGGTCTGATGCTCCTTCAACGCCTTGCCGAACTGGATGCGTTCGTTCGCATAGAGACGCGCGGCGTCGAACGCGGCGCGCGCGATCCCGATCGCCTGCGCCGCAATGCCGATGCGCCCGCCTTCGAGATTCGACAGCGCGATGCGCAGGCCCTCGCCCGGTTCGCCGAGCAGATTGGCTTGCGGCACGGCGCAGTCGTCGAGCGAAATCGGACAGGTGTCCGAAGCGCGAATGCCGAGCTTGTGCTCCGGCTTGCCGACATTGAAGCCCGGCGTATCGGTCGGCACAATGAAGGCCGACAGACCGCGCTTGCCACGGTCGGGATCGGTCACAGCGAACACGATCGCGAGGTCGGCGCGCGAGCCGTTGGTCACGAACTGCTTGCTGCCGTTGAGAATCCACTTGCCGTCGCGCAGCACGGCGCGGCTGCGCAGATTGTTCGCCTCGGAACCGGCCTGCGGTTCGGTCAGGCAGAACGCGCCGATCCGGCGACCGGTCGCGAGGTCCTGCAAGTAGCGGTCTTTTTGCGCGTCGGTGCCGAAGTTGAGGATCGGCCCGCAGCCGACCGAGTTATGCACGCTCATCAGCGTGGCGCAGGCGGCGCAGCCCGCGGCGATCTCTTCGAGTGCAAGCGCATAGGCCACGTAGTCCGTGTAGGAGCCGCCCCATTCGGCCGGCACGATCATGCCGAGAAAGCCGAGTTCGCCCATCTGCCTGACGACCTCGGCGGGCAGTTGCGCGTCACGATCCCATTGGCCGGCGTGCGGTGCGAGCTGTTCGGTGGCGAAGTCGCGAGCGGCGTCGCGGATCATCCGTTGTTCGTCGGTGTAGAAGCTGTCCATGGCGCTCGGTCCTGTGCTGTGCGTTTGATCGCGGCGGGTTCGCCGCCTCACGTTCGTGTCTGTGAGGCCAAGCGGAGCGCGATCGATTGAGGCCCAGTGTAGGCAAGCCGACGGGCAGGTTCGATGCTCAGCCCGATCAATCTGACTGAGCGCATTTGCCATGCTGGTACGATATCAATCCACATACGCCCATGATTTCAGGCACTTGGCGAATCGCCATCAGGAAACCACTGAGCGCTTTTGCCAGCTCCGCCGTCAAACCGGACATGCATGAAAAACGATAAAGGGACGATTTCCGTCAGCATGGTCGAGGAAGCGCTCGCGCTGGCGCGCTCGCGCGGCCTCGACGCGCTGCCGCTTGCCGAAGCCGCCGGCATCGCCGCGCCAATGCTGGCGTCGCCGAAAAGCCGCGTGTCGTCGGCGCAATACGGCGCACTGTGGGCCGCGATTGCCCGCGCGCTGGACGACGAGTTCTTCGGTCAGGACTCGCATCGCATGAAAAGCGGCAGCTTCATCGCCATGACGCAGACGGCGCTCACCGCGCGCAACGGCGGGCAGGCGCTCGTGCGCGCGGTCGGCTTCATGCGGCTGGTGCTGGACGACCTGGGCGTGCAGATCGAAAGGGACGCGCAGCGCGTGCGCCTGCGCTTCGTGGAAAACGCCGGCGCGCCGCCGCCGGCCATGTTCGCTTATGCGACCTACTTCATCGTGGTGTACGGGCTGTTGTGCTGGCTGGTCGGGCGGCGCATTCCGCTGCTCGAGGCGCGCTTTCGCTGCGCCGAACCATCCGCCGCGCACGAGTACCGGCTGATGTTCTGCGATCACATGAGCTTCGAACAGGCCGAGTCGTACGTCGATCTCGCGCCGGCCTTTCTCGAGTTGCCGGTGATCCAGACGACCAAATCGGTCAAACCCTTCCTGCGCGACGCGCCCGGCAGCTTCATCGTCAAGTACCGCAATCCCGGCTCGCTCGCGGCGCGCGTGCGCAAGATGCTGCGCGCCATGCCGATGGCCGGCTGGCCCGCGGCCGATCAGATGGCCGAACGCCTGCATGTCGCCGAGGCCACCATGCGCCGCCGTTTGAAGCAGGAAGGCTATACGTATCAGTCGATCAAGGACGACCTGCGGCGCGACATAGCGATTGGTGAACTGCAGGACACCGATCGCACCATCGCCGACATCGCGACCTCCGTTGGGTTTGCCGAACCGAGCGCGTTTCATCGCGCGTTTCGCAAGTGGACCGGCATGCGGCCGACCGACTACCGGCCGGCGCGCGCGGAGTTCACGCGCAAGGCGGAATCGGACTAAGCTGTAAGCAGCAGGCCAGCCTTCTTTTGGGGTATCGGCCCGCGCCGGCCGATACATGTCGGCAGGGCGCGGCAGCCGTCAGCGATGAGCACGTATCCACGTCTCCCGTTCCGGCAGTCCGGCTCGCGCATGTCGCTTATCCGTGGCGATATGGTGGGCCGGTTGATGCGCGGCATGACCGTGCTCGGCGCGCTTTTGGCGTTTGGGTTCGCGTCGTGCGAATCGGATGTGACGCTGCGCGCCGCCGTCGCCCCTAACAGCGTCGTCGTGATTCCCGTGAACGGCGCGATCAGTCCGGCGAGCGCCGACTTCATCGTGCGCAGCCTGCAGCGCGCGGTTGACGATCGCGCGCAACTCGCGGTGCTGCAGCTGGATACACCGGGCGGGCTCGACACGTCGATGCGGCAGATCATCAAGGCGATTCTCGGCTCGCCGGTGCCGGTCGCCACCTTCATCGCGCCGAGTGGCGCCCGCGCCGCGAGCGCCGGCACGTATATCGTCTACGCGAGCCACATCGCGGCGATGGCGCCGGGCACCAATCTCGGCGCGGCGACGCCGATCCAGATGGGCATCGGCGGCGCGGAGCCGCCGGGCGGCGGCGGAACGCCGGGCTTACCGGGTGTTGGCGGTGCTCCGGGCAGTGGTAACGCTGGCGATAGCGGCGTCGGCAACCCGACGAAACCCGCGGCATCCGCGCCCACCGGCTCCGCCAGCGCCCTGCCGCTCGACACTCAATCGACCGAAATGCGCAAGCAGGTCCACGACGCCGCCGCCTACATCCGCGGCCTCGCGCAGATGCGCGGACGTAACGCCGACTGGGCCGAGCGCGCGGTTCGCGAAGCCGTCAGCCTGTCGGCGGCGGACGCGCTCGCGCAGCATGTCGTCGATCTGAATGCGCGCGACGTGCCCGACCTGCTGCGCCAGCTCGACGGCCGCATGCTCGTCACCAGCGCGGGCAACGTCAAACTCAACACGGCCAGCGCGCCGATCGTGACGCTCGAAGTCGACTGGCGCAGCCACTTCCTCGCCGTGATCACCGATCCCAACGTCGCGCTGATCCTGCTGATGATCGGCATGTACGGTCTGTTCTTCGAATTCGCCAATCCGGGCTTCGTACTGCCCGGTGTGGTCGGCGCGATCAGCCTGCTGCTCGGCCTCTTCGCCATGCAAATGATGCCCATCAACTACGTCGGCCTCGGTCTGATCTTTCTTGGCATCGCTTTCCTGATCGGCGAGGCGTTTCTGCCGACCTTCGGCTCGCTTGGCTTCGGCGGCGTGGTCGCGTTCGTGATCGGCGCGCTGATGCTGATCGACACCGACGTGCCCGGCTACGGCATCCCGCTGCCGATGATCGCCGCGGTGACCGTGTTCAGCGTGGTGTTCGTGCTGGGCGTTTCGCGACTCGCGCTGCGTGCGCGGCGCCGTCCGGTGGTGACGGGTTCGGAAGCCATGATCGGCAGCGTCGGCGTGGTGCTCGACGGCGGCCTGTCGCCGGCGGACCTCACGGCGGACGGCGCGCTCGCCGGTTGGGCACAAGTGCATGGGGAACGCTGGCGGGTGTCCAGCACGGCCCCGGTCGCGGCGGGCCATGCGGTGCGCGTCACCGCGCGGCGCGGCCTGACGCTGACCGTGGTGCCCGCGGAAGCACGACAACAAGGAGAAAGCTCATGATCGGTTTCACATTCGGCTTTAGCAGCATTCTGATTCTGCTGGCGGCCGCGCTGGTTGCCTCATCGATACGGATTTTCCGGGAGTACGAACGCGGCGTCGTGTTCATGCTCGGGCGTTTCTGGAAGGTCAAGGGGCCGGGCCTCGTGCTGATCATTCCCATCGTGCAGCAGGCCGTGCGCATGGATCTGCGCACCGTCGTGTTCGACGTGCCGCCGCAAGACGTGATCACGCGCGACAACGTCTCGGTGAAGGTCAACGCCGTGGTGTATTTCCGCGTGGTGGATCCGGAGAAAGCGGTGATCCAGGTGGCGCGTTACTTCGAGGCGACCAGCCAGTTATCGCAGACGACCCTGCGTGCGGTGCTCGGCAAACACGAACTCGACGAATTGCTGGCGGACCGCGAGCAGCTCAATGCCGATATCCAGAAAGTGCTCGATGCCCAGACCGACGCGTGGGGCATCAAGGTGTCGATCGTGGAAATCAAGCACGTGGATATCAACGAAACGATGATCCGCGCGATTGCCCGCCAGGCCGAAGCCGAACGCGAGCGGCGCGCCAAGGTGATTCACGCGGAAGGCGAACTGCAGGCATCCCAACACCTGCTGGAAGCGGCGCAGACGTTGTCGCGCCAGCCCCAGGCGATGCAGTTGCGCTACCTGCAAACCCTCACGACGATCGCCGCCGACAAGAACTCGACGATCGTCTTCCCGCTGCCGATCGACCTGCTGAGCGCTGTCCTGGACCGTTTCAGCAAGCCGTCGGCGCCGTAAACCACAGAATCATTGAGCCCGGTTTGATTCACTGGGCGAAATGGTGCATTGCCTTCAATCGCCTTACTTGAAATGCATACCAAAACTAAAATGCCGGGGTCGTTTTTAACCGCTCCATAGGAGCTCGTCATGAAAATTGTTTCTCTAGCTGGATTCGGCGCGCTGTTGGCCGCCGTGAGTATGAGTACCGCGTTTGCGCAGTCGGCGCGGCCTTACGATCCGTCGGCGCCGAAAACGCGCGCCCAGGTGAAGGCCGATCTGACCGAATGGCGTGCCGCCGGCTACGATCCGCTCGACTGGATCGACTATCCGGAGAATGCGCAGCGCGCGGGCCGCATCGTCGCGGCACGCCGGGCGCAGGAATCAGGCGGAACGATGACGCAGTAACGCGAGCCACCGCGCGGCGTGCGGCGCTGCCTGCGACTGCAACGGTCGCGGGCGTGGTTCGGCCCGCATGCCTTTCCGGCTTTCCCCGCTTCACCCCTTCCCGCAACATCGTCAATTAGCTTGCCGCGCCACCCCGTGCGCTGGCAAGGTATCATCTCGCCCCTTCGACAACCCGCTGCCGGAATCCGAACCATGTCAATCTGGGTTGATGCCGACGCCTGCCCCGTCGTGATCAAGGACATGCTGTACCGTGCCGCACGCCGCACCAACACGTCGCTGACGCTGGTCGCCAATTCGTTTCTGCGCGTGCCGTCTTCGCCGCTGATCCGCGCGATCCAGGTGCCGGCCGGCTTCGACGCCGCCGACGACCTCATCGCCGAACGCGTCGCCGCGGGCGATCTCGTGATTACCGCCGACATCCCGCTTGCCGCCGCGGTACTGGCCAAAAACGCGCAGGCGCTCGATCCGCGCGGCAACTGGTACACGCCCGGCACGATCGAAGAACGGCTGCGCATGCGCTCGATGCTCGACCAGCTGCGCAGCAGCGGCGTCGATACGGGCGGCCCTTCGGCCTTCAGCCAGCGCGACAGCAAAAGCTTCGCGGGCGAACTGGACCGCTGGCTGGCGCGCCAACGACCGCAGCCTGAGCCTGATGCATCGGCGCCACAATCTGCCGACGAACCACCCGTCGAATGAGCTTTTACACGGCCGCCAGGTCACACAATGCGGCACGCCGCCGCCGATCCTGACTACAATCCGGCCGTGGTCATAGCGCCCGTCACTCCGGCGAAATGGCGCCTTCGCCGCCCCAATCACAACAAACGCTTTCTGAACGACGAGAGACCCGCCTCATGGACTCCATACAACGCTACTTCGGCTTCGAAGCCGCCGGCACCAACCTGCGCACCGAAGTGCTCGCCGGACTGACCACCTTCCTGACGATGGCCTACATCATCTTCGTCAACCCGGCGATTCTCGGCGACGCCGGCATGCCGAAAGACGCGGTGTTCGTCGCGACCTGCATCGTGGCCGCGCTCGCTTCGCTGATCATGGGTCTCTATGCGAACTATCCGATCGCGCTCGCGCCGGGCATGGGGCTGAACGCGTACTTCGCGTATACCGTCGTGAAAGGCATGGGGTTCACCTGGCAGGCCGCGCTCGGCGCGGTGTTCATTTCCGGCTGCCTGTTCCTGATCGTCACGCTGTTCCGCGTGCGTGAAGTGATCGTCAACGGCATTCCGCATTCGATACGCATTGCCATCACCGGCGGTATCGGCCTCTTTCTCGCGATCATTTCGCTGAAGTCGGCCGGCGTGGTGGTGGGTAACCCCGCCACGCTCGTGACGCTCGGCGACCTGCACAATCCGCACGTGATTCTCGCGGTGATCGGCTTCTTCGCGATCGTCACGCTGGACCATCTGCGAGTACGCGGCTCGATCCTGATCGGCATCGTCGGCGTGACGGTGTTGAGCTTCTTCTTCGGCGGCAATCAGTTTCACGGCATCGTCTCTGCGCCGCCGTCCATTTCGCCGACGCTGTTCCAGCTCGACATCCGCGGCGCGCTGTCGGGCGGCGTGCTGAACGTGATCCTGGTGTTCTTCCTCGTCGAACTGTTCGATGCGACCGGCACGCTGATGGGCGTGGCCAATCGCGCCGGGCTGCTGGTGGAAGGCAAGATGCATCGGCTGAACCGCGCGCTGCTTGCCGACAGCACCGCCATTCTGGCCGGCTCGATGCTGGGCACATCGTCGACCACGGCGTACATCGAAAGCGCGTCGGGTGTGCAAGCCGGCGGCCGCACGGGCGTGACGGCCATCACCGTGGCCGTACTGTTCCTCGCGGCGCTGTTTTTTGCGCCGCTGGCGGGCGTGGTGCCCGGTTATGCGACCGCGCCGGCGCTGCTTTACGTGTCGTGCCTGATGCTGCGCGAAATGCTCGACCTGCCGTGGGACGACGCCACCGAAGTCGTGCCGGCCGCGCTCACCGCCCTGCTGATGCCCTTCACCTATTCGATCGCCAATGGCGTCGCATTCGGCTTCATTTCGTATGCGGGCCTGAAACTGTTGACCGGCCAGGCGCGCAAAGTGAAGCTGGTGGTATGGATCATCGCGGCGATTTTCCTGTTCCGGTATTTCTATCTCGGCAGCGAGTAGGCGCGGCGCGGACGCTCGTGGGCCAAACCCGGGTCTGGATCAACGACGGTTTTATTGACGGTGCCCATTCCGGTCGGGCACCGTTTATCATCCGATGATTCATAAAAACGATCGACCTGTACACGGGAGTTCCCTACATGTCTTACAGCCGCACCTCGGACCGCTATACGGCGCCCGCTATTTTCTTCCACTGGGCGATGTTTCTGCTGATCGCACTGGCTTACCTGGCGATCGAGATTCGCGGGCCCAAGGGTAGCGACAGCCGCGCGCTCTGGAGCAGCGTGCATTTCTGGTGCGGCACGCTGGTGCTCGGGCTGGCCTGTTTGCGTCTCGTATGGCGACTGTGGGCCGGGGCGCCCGCTGAAGTGGACAGCAACCGGCTGCTGGCGTTTCTCGCGCGGGCCGCGCATCTCGCTCTGTACATTTTCATCTTCGCGCAGCCGCTGCTCGGCATCCTGATGATCAACACCGGCGGACATCCGGTCACGCTGGCGTGGGTCAACATCGACTACACGCTGGTCGGCGCGGATCCTGTCGCGCGTCCGTTGCTCAAGACGGCGCACGAGTGGCTCGGCAATGCGTTTTATTGGGTGATCGGCTTGCACGCGCTGGCGGCAATCGCGCATCACGTGGTGCTCAAGGATCGGACGCTGCGGCGGATGATTTGAGCGCGAGCGCGCTCACATTCGCATTCGCACACGAGCGGCATGGCTAGCCGCCGACGGTTTGAATGTTCGATGCCGCGCGTGAGTTTCCTGGACATCTGCTTCTTGCGCGGCTGTCCTGCTTGCAGCGTCGGCCGACCAGAGGTCGGAAACGCCCTCAGTCAATTACGCCAGTTGGCTTCGTAGAAGCGCACGTAGCCGCTTCTCAGCACGAGACATTGCGCTCTCGTTTCCGAGATCAGACGCCGCGTGGCCGCTTCGATCCGGGCGCGATGCGTGTCGAATGCGCCGACCATGTCCTCCAGACGCGGCGATGCGGCGCCGTAGTGGTCTTCCAGTGCCTCCGCCGTGATCATGCATTCCACCCTCTGCCCATCGACCATCGCCGGGAACGCCAAGGTGAGTTCGCGACCTGAATATTCAGGAGTTTCATTGGGGAATAGGATCTGCATGGGAATTCACCTGGAAGGTAGGTGCTGCGCGTGGTGTAGCCTGGTAGTGCGCACGCCGGTTGCGTCTGATCGCGTCGCTAGCGCCAACCTCCTTGTCCAATGCTGACGACGCGGGCTCGTCACCTGATTGCGGCGCGGAATAGTTCGCGGCCTGCGGAGGTGATTTGATTCACTTTAGACGAGTTCGGCCACGGCGCAAGTTTTCCTTTCCGTTTGCCTGATTTTGGTGCCGTGCGCGTTTTTTTGAGGCATGGCGCCCCTAGCGTTTCCGTTTTTTCGCTGCCGCGCGCGGCGCGTTTCGTCCTGTAATATCGGTGTTCGGCCGCGAGCGCGCATGTTGCGCTGCGGCATCGAGCGGAGGGCAACGTACCCGCCGCATCCGTTTCACCGGAGACATGCCTTGACCCAACGTTCCGCCACGCCGCCCGCTATCGGCCGGCCCGATGTCCTCGCGCAAGCTCACGCCCGCTCGCTCGAAATCGGCCTGCGCGCGTCGGAGACACCGGACTTTCATCCGCTGCCGCGGCCGGCGCTGCGCGAGCTCGTCGAGCGCAATCAATCGCTGTTTACGCATGCGCTTCCCGTCATGGAGACGCTGCACGCGCAGATCGTCGATACGCAAAGCATGGTGCTGCTCACCGACAATCACGGCGTGATCCTGCACAGTCTCGGCGACAGCGACTTCGTCGAGAAAGCCAATCGCGTCGCGCTGTGTCCGGGCGTGTCGTGGGCCGAGGCGGATCGCGGCACCAATGCGATCGGCACCGCGCTCGTCGACGGACAGCCAACCGTCGTGCACGCGGGCGAACATTTTCTGCACGCCAACCGGATTCTCACCTGTTCGTGCGCGCCGATCGCCGATCCGTTCGGGCGCACCATCGGCGCGCTCGACGTGAGCGGCGACACGCGCGGTTTTCACAAGCACACGCTCGCGCTCGTGAGGATGTCTGCGCAGATGATCGAAAATCATCTGTTCTCCAATCAATTCGTCGACGCGATCCGCGTGCACTTTCACGCGCGCGCGGAATTCATCGGCACGCTGTTCGAAGGGCTCGCGGCGTTCGCGCCGGACGGCACGTTTCTGTCGGCCAATCGCAGTGCGCTGTTTCAATTCGGGCAGCCGCTCGCCGATCTGCAACGGCAATCGTTCGATGCGCTGTTCGGCGTGGCCATCTCGAGGCTGTTGCAGCAGATCGCGCGTGCTCCTGCTGAAAACATTCTGTTGACGCTGCCAAGCGGCGTGCGCGTGGTGGCGCGCGGCGAATATACGCTGACGCGCTATGTCGCGCCCTCGGAAAGTCTCGCCGGCACATCACGTGCGCCGTTATCCGGCGACGCGCGTCATGCGCCCCGCTGCGTCGATCCCGCGCCGCTGGCCACGCTCGAAACGCTCGACACCGGCGACGCGCAAGTCGCCGCGATTCTGCGGCGCGTCGCCAAATTGCGTGGCCGTGATATTCCGATTCTCGTGCTCGGCAAGACCGGCACCGGCAAGGAATGGCTCGCGCGCGCTATCCATCACGATTCACCGCGCCGGGCCGCGCCCTTTGTCGCGCTGAATTGCGCGTCGTTGCCGGACACGCTGATCGAGGCGGAGTTATTCGGCTACGAAGACGGCGCGTTCACTGGTGCGAAGAAACGCGGCAGCGTCGGCAAGATCGTGCAGGCCGACGGCGGCACGCTATTCCTCGACGAGATCGGCGACATGCCGCTCGCCCAGCAAGTGCGTCTGATGCGCGTGCTGCAGGAGCGCAACGTCGTGCCGCTCGGCGGGACGCGGGCGATTCCGGTAGATTTGCGCATTATCTGCGCAACGCACCGCAACCTGCGCGAGATGATCGAAGCGGGCACGTTCCGCGAAGACCTGTACTACCGGATCAATGGGCTCGTCCTGACCTTGCCGGCGCTGCGCGAACGCACCGATCTTCACGCGCTCGTCGCGCGCATGCTGGAGTTGCAGCCCGACGGCGAACGCTTGCCACGGCGCGTGTCCGCCGAAGTACTCGAACGATTCGCGCAATGCCGCTGGCCGGGCAATCTGCGGCAACTGGCCAACGTGCTGCGCACCGCGAGCATCATGGCCGAAGGCGCGGATCAGATCGAACTCGATGATTTACCCGAGGACTTCTTGCAGGATTGCATCGACACCGTGGCTGAGCCGCGCGCGGACTCGTCGGCGGCGCGCGCGGGTTCCGAGTTCCGCGATGAGGTCCGCGCAGCCGCGCAAACGCAAGGGCAGCCGGCGACCAGCAAGATGGAGGCATGGCAGGCCACGCTGATTGCGCAAACGCTCGAACGGCTCGACGGCAACGTGTCGGCGGCGGCGCGCGAACTGGGCCTCGCGCGCAATACGGTGTACCGGTATTTGCGGCGCAACGGTTCGACTCATTGAAGACGCGGCTGGAAAAAGGCAACTGAAGCGGCAACGTGTAAAGTGTGGCGCACTCCGTCACAGACTCACACGATGCCCGACTCCACCCGCCCGCCTCTTGTCCGCGTCGAGCCGCTCGGCTGCAGCTTCGAAGCACCCGATTCGCTGACGATTCTCGAAGCCGCCGGCTTTGCGAATCTGCGTTTGCCGCGCTCGTGCCGGAATGGGACGTGCCGGACGTGCATCTGCCGTCTGGTCAGCGGCACGGTCTCTTACACGATCGAATGGCCCGGACTGAGCAGGGAAGAGAAGGCGGAAGGTTTTATCCTGCCTTGTGTCGCGGTCGCCGAGACCGATCTGGTTATCGATGTGCCGGACGCCTCAGAAGCTTAAGCGCACTACGCCGATTCCAAAGTTATCCCGAATCGCGTGTGCTTCCGCTATCCGCAATGGAGTGCTGGCGACGATCTGCAAGTGGTTTCTGGTCGCCCGTGCCTTCAATGCTTTGAGGCAGCAATTTGCGGTAGTCCGACACCGATCCAAATTCAATATACCTGTACGAAAACCACGCAATCAGATAGGTAAGGCTCAAATACGCAACGTACGTGGAAACCGAAAAAGCCGAAGATCGGAAGTGAGAAATAATAGGCGCATGCCACAGATAAATGCTGTAGCACATCAGCCCTGACATTTGCAGGGGCCAGATGCTCACCATGCGCACGACCGGTTTGCAGCCGACGACCAGCGCATTGACCGTCAACAGCAAGCCGGCGTCGAACGGTATGTTGAAGAGCGCTGCAAGTGGTTCCGCGAAGGTTCCGCGATACCACAGGGACCACAGCACAGCCGACGCTGCGAGAAGAGCGACGCCGCACACGAGTTGAAGCGGCGGCCGCCATAGCATCAGGCGCCGCGAGAACAACCATGCGCCCAACATGCCGAGAGCAAATTCATCAAGCCTGCCAAACAACGAATCAGAAATGAAATTCAGAACTCGTCGCGGATTAGTCGGCACGATGAGTTGGCCTGCAAAACGGACACACAGCGCCGTGATAAGCGCGATTACCAGTACTTTTCGCCAGCCGAATCGGCCGATCGCGATAACCACGGCTGGAAACAACAGTGAAAACCAAAGTTCAACTCCGAGCGACCAAAGCGCCCAGTTGATCGAAGGAAAAAACGTCTCCCTGCTAAATACAAATGTCGCCAATGCGTACTGAACGAGCGCCCGGTATAACGACGAATCGTCGAGCTGATATTGCGTTGTAAATAACAACAGGATCAATGCCGAGGTGTAATACACCGGCAGCAACCGGCGCGCTCGATGACCGTAGAAGCCGATCAGCGACCGACGTCCCGCAAACGAGCGCTGGCCGGTAGCATACGGAAGGTACAGAACGAAACCTGACAGAAAGAAAAAAAGGTTCACCCCAAGCCAGCCACTGGATCCGAGCACGGTCAAGGGGGTGAGAGTGACGGATCCAGCCGCGTTGAAAAATGCCGAAAACGAGTGGTGGAAGACCACCGCAATGATCGCCATTCCGCGCAGCCCGTTTAGAACGGGAATTCGTCTCATTTGCTTGCCGAGGGTAGATAACATCTTAACAGCAGATTCCTGGCGCGTACTGAACGTAAGATTCCAGGCGGGCTCAGCCCACCTCGGTTGCCGCTACCCGCCTGTCCTTCCGTAAGCGCTCACGCCGCTCAGCGCCAGCCTCAACGCCCATTACCCATCGCCCGCTCAATTTTCCTGTCGGTGTTGTACTGGCTCAGCGCATACACCGACCAGATCGCGGCCGGAATCCAGCCGATCAACGTGATTTGCAGGATCAGGCAGATGATGCCCGCAAACGGGCGGCCGATCGTAAAGAACTGGAACCACGGCAGAATGATGGCAAGCAGTAGGCGCATGCGGATTTCCCGTTGTTGATACTGACTAGTCGATCGGCGCGAAGCGCGGCGCCTTGGCGCCGTCCACTTCGATCATTTCGAAAAATACCGAAGCCGGACGCGTCCAGATCGTACCATTGCTCGCTTTGTAAACGATCATCGTGACCGTCGGATCCGACTCGAGCGTGGCCTCGCAAACCAGTTCGTAAATCCCGCCTTTGTAATGCCGGTACCGCACCATTCTGTTCTCCCTGAATCGACCCATCTCGACCGTTAAGCACGGCAACGGCCGAACCGTCAGCCGCTCTCTTTCATCTGCTTGAGAATCTTGTAGACCGTGGCGCGCCCCATCGTCAGCACGGCGGCCACGTAGTTCGCGGAACTGCGGCCGCGAAATGCGCCCTGTGCGTGCAGCGCCTCGACAATTTCCCGCTTATGCTCGCGCGTGAGCGCATTGATGCCGATCTGCCGCTCGCGCAGCCACGTGTGCAGATACGTGTTGATGCGGTCCTGCCAGTCGTCGCGGAACAGTTCCTCCGTGGGCGCGTCCGTCAGATTGCCGCCTTTGATGAACAGATCGAGCGTGGAGCGCACATCTTCGAACACGGCGATATTGAAGTTGATGCACAGCATGCCGGCCGGCTTGCCGTCATCGTCGAACAGGATGTTGCTCACGCAGCGCATGCGCCGGCCGTCCCAGTTGAGCTTTTCGTACGGGCCGATGGTCTGGCCGCGCGCTGCGTAATGGACTTCGTCCAGCACCGACGGTCCGCCGACTTCGAGCTTCGACAGGTTGTTCACGAGATAGGCGATAGTCTGGTCGCGCAGGTCGTGAATCACCACTTCGGCACACGGGTAGAAAAGCGCCGCGATGCCGTCGGCGATGGGAGCGTAGCGCTCGAGCAGCAGGTCTTTCACGGGAGACACGTTTGGGTTGCGCATGGGCAGTCGCAATGTTCGAAGGATGCGGCAACTCGCCATTGTAGCCACCCGGCCCGAGCCCGGCGACCATGGCGCCGGTGCGCCTGCAAAAAAAACGAACGCCGATGCGCTTCTTCACGCGGCGAATTTTGTCCGCTTGGCGAGCGATTTTTTTTCGTGCGATAAAAGACCCATCTATTTCACGGAGCAACTGATGGCCACGCTTGAAGCGTTTCGCGCCGTGCTGGATGACGAAGGCACGCCGGAAATCATCCGCAATCACATCATCGATTCGCTGCAGTACACGCTGCGCAATCATGGACAGATCTTCACGTCGAAGGAAGTCGAATGGCTGGCCGGCTGGGACGACGCCCGCATTCCGCTGGCGGCGTCGCGCGAGCTGCAGAAGCGTGTCGCCGAAACTTCCCGCTGACGCACGAGTCTGTTGATCGTCCCACGCCCGCGCCGTGACGGCGCAACCTTCACCCGGCGTGCCGCTCATACCCCCGCATGCCGGCCGCGACCACTGGGCCGCCCTCGAAGTCCCGCCGGCCGGGCGGTTTGCCCCTGCCTGGAACTTTTTGCTATCCAATTAGCCCCATTTAGTGCATCATATTGGAATAGCTGTGCCCCGCATTCGCATTAGCAGGCAACATCAGGCAACTCCGGATAGTCTCGAACCGGCGTCTGCGCACCACCCCCGACTGTTCGACCGCCGCCCGCCGGCGATCCCGTCACTCCGGCAATGCGTCGCAAGCATTCGCCGTCGCGAGTCGTGCAGCTGAGTGTTCAGCTTTACGCGTCCGGTGTCTGCGCGACATCAGCGTGTTTCTTCTCCATCGAACCCGCGATTTTTGCGCGGTCGCGCTCAAGCCCTTGCCATCGGGCCTGTGCCAACCTTTTTCCATGGCGGCGCGCCCCAAGGTGCAGCGCTGCCCGGCCTGTCGTGCCGCGCGTAACACGCGTGACACGTCGGCCACGTATTACAGGACACGTGTTTCATGAATTCAGTTGTCAAGACGTACAAGGGTTACGAAATTCACCCGCTCGTCTATCCGCGCCGCCCGGCGGACGGTCAGGCGAGCCGCAATCCGGACGCCGGCTACGACGCGTCGGTGCGCATCTGCCGCGTGGGCGCCAATGCGGCGGCCGACGGGCGTGTGTTCCGTCTGCAGTACCTGTTTCCGTTCGACGGCACGGGCAAGGCGCGCATTGCGTGCATGGCCCACGCTGAACAATTGATCGACGGCCGTGTAGACGGCCAGTCCGTCGCCGATCTTTGAGCGGTACTATCGGCACATAGGCCGATACCGCAGTACGGCGGGCTCGAAAAGCCCGCTTTTGCCCCCATCTGATGTTGTGCTGCCCGGCGTGGGCGACCAACACCCCTTATCCCATCGACCAGGAGTTATGCATGGCGAAAGAAGAACTGCTTGAACTTGACGGTATCGTCGACGAAGTACTTCCGGACAGCCGTTACCGCGTGACGCTCGACAACGGCGTCGTGGTAGGCGCTTACGCGTCCGGACGCATGCGCAAGAACCACATCCGTATTCTCGCGGGCGACCGCGTGACGCTGGAACTGTCGGTCTACGATCTGACCAAAGGCCGGATCAATTTCCGTCACAAAGACGAGCGCGCCACCGGTGGCGGCGGTGCTCGCAACACGCAATTCCGTCGCCGTTAAGGCTTGGCGGCACGCTGACCGCGCCCCGCACGGTCCTGGCGTGATCCATTGCGATTGAGTTGTACGCGAAGCCATTCGCGCGCCTTCTCCGGCTTGACTCGCTGATCCAATCACTCGAGCCTGAGCGGCGCGCTGCGGCATCGCTTTGTCGCAGCCGGGTTTTGCCCGGATTTCTCAAGCACTGGCGCTTTCCACTGCCAGCAGGCGTTTCGCAGCCGTCTCGCCTCCTCCATACGCACGCTTAAAGCCCGAACACCGCCCCGAGATTTTCTTCGGCGGCGCTTTTGCGCACCTGCTCGATCACCCGCTCTTCCAGTTCCGCCAGATGTTCGCGCATCGCCGACAGGGCAAGGTCGAGCTCGCCCGCGTCGAGTGCGTCGATGATTTGCGTGTGTTCATCCACGGAGCAGGTCGAGCCCTTTGACGGGTCGAAGAGCGCTTTGTACAGCTCGGTCTTGGCGACCAGTTGCCCGACCAGCCCGAGCAATTCCGTGCCGCCGGCCAGCTCTGTCAGCAGCACATGAAACTGGCCGGCAAGGCGCACGGATTCTTCGACCGCGCCCGCTCTCATTGCCTTCTCCTCGCTGCGCACGTGCGCGCGCAGGCGCCGCTTGTGCGGCGCGCTCAAGGCGCCGCACAAAGCCGCGACGATGCCCGCCTCGACGATCTGCCGCGCGCGATACACCTGGCGAATGTCCTCTTCCGACGGCGACGGCACGAACGCCCCGCGATTCGCCTCCAGCACGAGCTTGCCCTCGAAGCCTAACCGCGCCAGCACCTTGCGCAGCGCGCCGCGCGTGCAGCCGAACGCGCCGGCGAGATCGCGTTCGACGAGTTGCGCGCCCGGCCGCAAGCGTCCTTGCAACAACGCCGCGGTGATGGACGCATAAATGCGCTCTTCGACGCTGATCGCGTCGTCGTCGCTTGCGGCTTGAATGGGCGTTTCGGTGTCGGCAGGCGACGAACGGCGGGGACGGGGAGCCATGAATTCAGTAGTCGGGAACGGAGCGATGTCGGCAGGCATTCTAGCGGCAGCGGCTCCGCCCGTCAGTCGCGCTTTTATTGACTCGTGTTGAGCACAACCCTGAACCGTGCAGCACCGCTCATCATCCGGTCGTAGGCGTCGGCGGCTTTGGTTAGCGGGAATTCTTCGATCATCGGCTTGATGCCCGATAGCGCGCTGAAGGCGAGCGTGTCCTGAGAATCCGCTGAGGTGCCCGACGGCCAGCCTTGCACCGAATTGCGCCCCATGATGAACTGCGCGATCGGCACCTCCACCGGCTCCTCGGAGAGCCCGACCATGATCAGCTTGCCGTTCAATCCCAACCCGCCCACCACGGCGCTCATTGCCTTGCCGCTGGTGACGGTTGCAAGAATGACGCGAGCGCCGCCCAACGCCTGCAGCGCTTGTGCGACGTCCGCCTTCGTGCTGTCGATGTAGTGATGAGCGCCCAGCTCTTTCGCGAGGCTTGCCTTGTCCTGCCCGCGCGCGATCGCTACCGTGACAAATCCCATCTTTCGCGCGAACTGCACGCCGAGGTGACCGAGTCCGCCAATGCCCAGCACGGCGACTACATCCCCGGCGCGCGCGCCGCTGTTGCGCAGCGCGTTGAATGTCGTGATGCCGGCACACAGAAGCGGTGCGGCATCCACATCGGAAAGATCATCCGGAATGCGCGCCAGCGCTTCGACCGGGGCCACCATGAACTCGGCGTAGCCGCCGTCGTAGCTGATGCCGGGCACGAGTGCGCGCTGACACAGAACGAAATCGCCTCGACGGCAATGCTCGCACCGTCCGCAATGTCCGCCGTGCCAGCCGACGCCGACGCGCTGTCCCGCCGTCCATCCTTCAACGCCCGCGCCGACGGTATCGATGACGCCCGCAATCTCGTGCCCAGGCACCCGCGGATATTCGAGGCCCGGCCACTGCCCTTCCTTAGTCAATACGTCACTGTGGCAGATACCGCAGGCCTGGATCTTGATGAGTACCTGGCCGGCACCCGGTTCCGGCACGTCCCTTTCGACGAGCTCCAGGGGTCCGCCAGCCTTTGCCACCTGCACTGCCTTCATCGTCCGCATCGCTTTCCTCCTTATGCAAGAGACGAACGCGAGTTGACCGAGCCCGGTTCGCGGATTTGTCTTCGACGTCACCCTCCGGTCAAGCGCTCAGCTTACGCCGAATTTTCAGCGACGCGGCCTGGCCTCGCCGATCCCGCGCGCGGCGTCGAGTCTGTTTCGCACGGGTCTTGCGATTGGGATAGGGGTGGAGGAACAAGACGTGATTGGCGCTGGAGAAAGCCGCTTTGCAGCGGGACGTTCAAGCGTTGAGCTCAACCCCCAGCCCGCTTCGCCTGATGGCCGGACTTTTTTAGCGCCTCGATCACCCGTTCGCAATGATCGCCCTGCACTTCGATCACGCCATCCTTGACCGTACCGCCAGAACCGCAGGCCGTGCGTAACTGCTTGCCTAGCAAGGCCAAAGCAACAGGATCGAGCGCGAGCCCCTTCACGAGCGTCACGCTTTTCCCGCCTCGGCCCTTGGTCTCGCGAGACACTCGCACCACGCCGTCACCTGCCGCTCGTGTTCTGGCGACCGTCTTGCAAACACACTGCGCGAGCGGCCGGCTGCATTCGGGACACATGCGCCCGCCATCGGTGGAATAGACAAGGCCGCCTTTCAAACTGGTTTTCATCGTGCGTCGTGATTTTGCTGACAACCGACAGCATATCCTGCCCGTGGAAAGTCGCCAGCCAAGACAACACGAATACTTTAGTCGGCCTCGTGCTTGCGGCGTTTGTGTGCACAACATCCATTGACGCGCTGACGCGGACAGCGGTTGTACACCATGCCGAACGTCTCCTGGACGAAGCTTTGCTGCACTCGTCGGCGAAGCCACCCAGTTCTTCGCGGGGTATTTGCAGTTGCTATCCGGATAGAAGGGAGCGCGGCGAGCGTCCGCAAAAGCGTCTCGCGTTATACCTGGCATCACGAAAATGGTTAACCATTTTTTGATATTATGGTTGACCAAAACAGCGCCTCGCATGGTTCTTTCACGCCGCCCATCCCTCTCCACCAGGACCATAGTGATTCCGCCTTCCAGCGCCAGCCCAACCCACGCTCCCGCTCACCACGCCACCGCGGCACTAAGGTGGCAGGACGTCGTTTGGCTCGCCGCGATCGTCGTGATCGGCATCAATCTGCGTCCGCTACTCACCTCCATCAGCCCTTTGATGACGACGATCCGCGCCGCAACCGGTCTCAGCTTCTACGGCGCGTCGTTGCTGACCAGCCTGCCGGTCGTCGCGATGGGCATCGGTGCATTCGGTGCGGGCGCGTTGTCCCGCACGATCGGCGAAACGCGCGGTGTCGCGCTCGGCTTGCTGGCCATCGCGCTGGCTTGCGCGGCGCGGTGGACCGCGTCGACCGGCGCGGCGCTGCTCGCCACGGCGTTGCTCGCGGGCGTGGGCGTCGCGGCGATTCAGGCGCTCCTGCCCGCCGTGATGAAGCAGCGCTTTCATGCGCGCGTGCCGCTCGCGATGGGCGTGTTCTCCGCGTCGATCATGGGCGGCGGCGGCCTGGGCGCGAGTTTGAGTCCGTGGGTGAGTCGCGCGGCGCAGTCATGGCATGCGGGGCTCGCGGTGTGGGCGCTTCCGGCTTGCGTCGCGCTGCTGTGCTGGTGGGCATTGAACCGGCAGTCCCCGTCGAACGGCGCCGCCGCCCACGCTGCGTCCACGCATGCCGTCCCCCTTTCGCTATGGCGCACGCGGCGCGCGTGGACGCTCGGCCTCTACTTCGGCATCGTCAACGGCGGCTATACGAGTCTGGTCGCGTGGCTGCCGGCGTTTTACCAGCAACGCGGCGTGAGCGTCGCGGCAAGCGGGTCGCTGCTGGCAGGCATGACGGTGTTCCAGGCCGCCGCGGCCCTGTTGCTGCCGCTCGCCGCGGCGTCGTTCCGCGATCGCCGGCCGTGGCTCACGCTCGGCCTGACCGCGCAACTGACGGGTTGCTTGGCTTGATCGTCTGGCCCGACGCCGCAACCTTGCTATGGGTCGGCGTGGCAGGCGCGGGCCTCGGCGGGACTTTTTCGCTGACGCTCGTGACCGCCATGGATCATTCGGCCGACCATCGTGTGGCCGG
Source organism: Paraburkholderia sp. BL27I4N3 (assembly GCF_003386115.1). Classification (NCBI taxonomy): domain Bacteria; kingdom Pseudomonadati; phylum Pseudomonadota; class Betaproteobacteria; order Burkholderiales; family Burkholderiaceae; genus Paraburkholderia; species Paraburkholderia sp. BL27I4N3. The sequence goes on from NZ_QREJ01000001.1 coordinate 5,728,472, forward strand.
CAAGCTGATCGCGTTCACGCAGGGCGTCGGCTTCATCGTGGCGGCTATCGCGCCGGTCGTGGCCGGCCTCGTGCGAGGTTGGAGCGGGAGCTTCGGCGGCGCGTGGATCATGCTGGCCGGCTGCGTCGTCGCAATGATCGCCGTCGGTTTTCTGTTCTCGCCCCGCAGTTACAGCGCCTGGCGTAGATGAAATGAGCGACGCCGCCATGCGCCGCTTCGGTGCGTCGGCCGGACGCGCCCCACGCAGGTGCAGCCGCGGCGGTCCAGGCGGTCGCTAAGTCCGTGCCTGCTTTCGTTTCACCTTCGCGCGTATCGATTGGCATAGCCGTTGCTTTATACAACGCTAGCCGTCGATAAAACCCCACTCCATGCTGCGCGTTCTCCTCGTAACCGACACCGATAAGCCCATCGGCGACCTTCGCGACGCCCTTGCCCGCCTCGGCTACGAGATGCTGGCGGGCACCGCGACGCCGCAGGCGCTGCATCGCGTGGTGCAGAGCGAGCGGCCGGACGTCATCATCATCGATACCGAATCGCCGTCGCGCGACACGCTCGAACAGCTTGCCGTGATGAACGCCACCGCGCCGCGTCCGGTGCTGATGTTCAGCCACGACGCCAACCAGCAATTGATTCGCGACGCCGTTGGCGCGGGCGTCACGGCCTATCTCGTCGAAGGTCTTGCGACCGAGCGTCTCGCGCCGATCCTCGAAGTCGCGCTCGCGCGTTTTGCGCAGGAATCGCAGTTGCGCGAACGTCTCGCGCAAGTCGAGAACGAACTCGCCGAGCGCAAGCTGATCGATCGGGCCAAACGCATCCTGATGGATCAGCAGAAAATCACCGAACACGCCGCCTACGCCAGCCTGCGCAAACGCGCGATGAACCAGGGCGTCAAACTCGCCGAGATCGCGCGCGCCATTGTCGCGGCGGCTGACTCGCTCAAATGAAGCGCCGTCCATGAACTCTCCTACTTCACTCGCCACCACGTCCACATCGGGACAGCTCGAGAAAACTCATGTGCGGCTCGGTTTCGTGGCGCTTTCGGACGCCGCGCCGCTCGTCGCCGCCAAGCTGCTCGAATTCGGCCATGCGCACGGCCTGACGCTGGAGCTGTCGCGCCAGCCTTCATGGGCCGCCGTGCGCGACAAACTGTTGTCGGGCGATCTGGATGCGGCCCATGCGCTCTACGGACTCGTCTACGGCGTGCAGCTCGGCCTCGGCGGACCGCAAACCGAGATGGCGGTGCTGATGGTGCTCAACCGCAACGGCCAGGCCATCACACTGTCGAACCGTCTCGCCGATGCGCTCGCCGAACATGGCACACTACCCAGGGCGCTCGCCACGCTCGGCCGCAAACCCGTCTTCGCGCAAACCTTCCCGACCGGCACGCATGCGATGTGGCTGTACTACTGGCTCGCGTCGCAAGGCGTGGATCCGTTGCGCGAGATCGAGAGCGTGGCGATTCCGCCGCCGCAAATGGTCGCCGCGCTCGCCGAAGACAAGCTCGACGGCCTCTGTGTCGGCGAGCCCTGGAACGCGCAGGCAGAAGCGCAAGGTGTCGGCAGAACGATGGCTTATACGAGCGACGTGTGGCCGGATCATCCCGACAAGGTGCTGGCGTGCCGCCGCGATTTTGTCAGCGCGAATCCGAATGCCGCGCGCGCTCTCGTGCAGACCATGCTCGAAGCATGCCGCTGGCTCGACGGCGCGGGACGCCGCGAGGAAATCGCACGCTGGCTTGCGCGGCCCGAATATGTCGGCATTGATGAAGCGTTGATCGCGGCACGTTTGGGCGACCAGATTGCCGCTTCATCGCCGGGCGGTTTGCCCATACGCTTCTTCGACAATGGCGCGGTCAACTACCCGCATGCATTCGAAGGTGCGTGGTTTCTCACGCAATTCGAACGATGGGGCATGATCGACGCGCGTGCGGATTATGCGGACATCGCCGCGCGGATCAACCAGACGCAGCTGTATCGCGAGGCGGCCGTCGCTGTGAACGTGGCCTTGCCGGAAAAAGGCGCCTCTCAGGTCTTGATCGACGGCGAAACGTGGCGCGAAGATACGTCACCCACTGCTTATGCACAGCGCTTTCCGATTCACCGCTGAGTGGTTGACCGGTTGAGTGATCGAGTAGTCAAGCGGCTGAATGACGCCGTATGGCGTAATCGCCCAGCTAGCCGCTCCGTTCCGCCAGCAGATCGATCCGGCCTGTCACGTCGCCCCGCACGTCCAGCTCGAAACCGGGATTGATACCAGGCGAGCGCATCACCCGCAAGCGGTGGAGCGTCACGCCGCGTGCGACCTTATGCAGCAGCAGCGCCACACGCTTGAGTCAATAGCCGTTGTCCGCATCGAGCCGCGAATGCAAGAGCAACGGCCGCGATGCGCCCCGCCTGCTGCACAGCGCGATTCAGCTGCCTTCAATGCCCCTTCGCCTACGATCGTTAGGCACCCTATCCTTCTCGACATCGATATCGCCACGGCTGCGACGTAGTAGCACACGTGCGCGCGCATCCATTTCCGTGAGAGAGAATGGTGTGGCGAAAACAGTCGTCGGCGCTCAGATCGAGACCATGCGCGCGCTCAGTATCAGCACGGGTAGTCGACTGTCGGTGTCGCTGGTCAGCGCGTCGGTGACCAGGCGGGACAGGATCGGACTGTATTCATTCGCCTACACAAAACCAACATCGAGATATCTGGAGGACGACGTGCAAATCAACTTCAAGGCCCTGGCTGTCGCTGTCGCATTCGCAACGAATTCAGCGTGGTCGGCCATTCCACCCGGTTATCCCACTGACTACCAGGCCACGGTCGACGGCGCGAAAAAGGAAGGCAAGCTGATCGTCTATTCGGTCACGGACACCGCGCTGGTACGTCCGCTCATCAAGGATTTTGAAAGCCTCTACGGCGTCAAAGTCGAATACAACGACATGAACACCACCGAGCTGTACAACCGCTACATCAGCGAAAACGCGGCCAGCAGCGTGAGTGCCGATGTGCTGTGGAGTTCGGCCATGGACCTGCAGATCAAGCTCGTCAACGACGGCCTGATGACCACTTACGAATCCCCCGAAGCGAAGCAGTTGCCGCAGTGGGCGCAGTACCAGAAGCAGGCGTACGGCACCACGTACGAGCCGCTCGCGATCGTCTACAACAAACGCCTCATGCCGGCCGGCGAGGTGCCGCAAACGCGCGCCGATCTGATCAAACTGCTGCAAGACAAACCTGACAGGTTCAAAGGCCGCGTCACCACTTACGACATCGAAAAGTCCGGCGTCGGCTTCAACTATCTGACCCAGGACGTACGCGTCAACCCGCAGGTCACGTGGGATCTGGTCAAGGCCATGGGCGCCACCGGCCCGAAGCTGCAATCGAGCACGGGCGCGATGATGGAGCGCATCTCCTCCGGCGAGAACCTGATCGGCTACAACATTCTCGGCTCGTACGCGGTCATCAAGGCGAAGAAAGATCCCTCTATCGGTTATGTCTACCCGAAGGATTACACGCTGGTGGCGAGCCGGCTCGTGACGATTTCGAAGAAAGCGCAAAGCCCGAACGCCGCAAAGCTATGGGTCGACTATCTGCTCTCGCGACGCGGCCAGACGCTGTTGGCGAATCAGGCGGGTCTGTTCTCGATTCGCGCCGACGTGGAAGGCGAAACGTCGATGGCGGCCCTCACCAAGCAACTCGGCGACTCGCTTAAACCAGTCCCTATCGGCGCGGAACTGCTGGTCTATCTCGATCAGTCGAAGCGCCTCGAATTCCTCAAGCAGTGGCAACAGTCCATCAGGCGCTAGCCGTTCGCGTTTGACGCCCGAGCGGCCGCGCTGACACGCGCGGCGGCCCTTCTTTCCAGACCTGTCGATATGCGGCCAGTGTGCCGCAGGGGGATCCTCATGCCTTCCACCAGCGCAACCGGACACCGCGCCGCGCTACCGCACGCGGCAAACGGCCGCTCCAACGGTGCGATACCGCCCGGCGCACTTCAGCCGTTCATGGGGCTGCTGCGTTGGCTCGTCATCGCGGTTCTAACCGTGGCGGTGGCGCTGCCGCTCGGCTTCATCCTGTTGCAGAGCGTGCTGAACGCACCATTCTTCGACGCCAAGCGCGCCTTCGGCCTCAGCGGTTTCGAATTCATTTTCAGCGACCCGGACTTCTGGTCGGCACTGAAAAACTCATTTGTCATCGCTGCCGGAATGCTGTTCATCTCGATTCCGCTCGGCGGCATTCTCGCGTTCCTGATGGTGCGCACCGACCTGCCCGGCCGCCGCTGGCTCGAACCGCTGCTGCTCACACCGGTGTTCGTCTCGCCGATGGTGCTCGCGTTCGGCTATGTGGTCGCGGCCGGCCCGGTCGGCTTTTACTCGGTCTGGTGGATGGAGCTGTTCGGCACCGCCGAAGCGCCGTGGACCGTGTACTCGGTATTCGCCATCACGGTGATCGTCGGCCTCACGCATGTGCCGCACGTGTACCTGTATTCGTCGGCGGCGTTGCGTAATCTCGGCTCGGACGTCGAGGAAGCGGCGCGTGTCGCTGGCGCGCGGCCGTTTCGCGTCGCGCTCGACGTCAGCCTGCCGATGACGCTGCCCGCGCTGCTGTTCGCCGGCGTGCTGGTGTTCTTCCTCGGCTTCGAAGTGTTCGGCCTGCCGCTCGTGCTCGGCGATCCCGAAGGGCACCTCGTGCTGGCCACGTATCTCTACAAGCTCACCAACAAACTCGGCATTCCCTCGTATCACCTGATGGCCGCGGTCGCGATGTGCATCGTCGCGATCACGTTCCCGCTCGTGCTGCTGCAACGCCGTCTGCTCAAGAGTGCGAATCGATTCGTCACAGTCAAGGGCAAAGCCGGACGTCAGACCGTACTGCCGCTCGGCGCATGGCGCTGGATCGCACTCGCGATCGTCGCGCTGTGGCTGCTTCTGACGGTGTTCGTGCCGATCTCCGGCATCACGTTGCGCGCGTTCGTCACCAACTGGGGACAAGGCGTGCATCTCGGCGACGTTCTCACGCTCGCCAACTTCGTCGAACTGTTCGAGCAGGACACCCTGGTGCGCGCGATTCTGAACACGCTCGGCATCGGCGTGATCGGCGGTGCACTGGCGGTGGGCTTCTATTCGCTGGTGGCATTTGCCGGCCATCGCCGCAACGACTGGGCCACGCGTCTGCTCGATTACCTCGTGCTGTTGCCGCGCGCGGTGCCGGGGCTGCTCGCCGGTCTCGCCTTCCTGTGGATCTTTCTCTTCGTGCCCGGCCTGAAGGAACTGAAGAACTCCATGTGGAGCATCTGGATCGCGTACACGGTCGTGTGGCTCGCCTACGGCATGCGTCTGATTCAGAGCGCGCTGTTGCAGGTCGGCCCCGAGCTCGAAGAAGCGGGACGCAGCGCCGGCGGCACGCGTGCACGCGTGAGTCTCGATGTGACGCTGCCGCTCGTGCGCTTCGGTTTGCTCGCGGCGTGGCTGCTGATCTTCATGATCTTCGAGCGCGAGTATTCGACCGCGGTCTATCTGCTTTCTCCCGGCACCGAAGTGATCGGCGCGCTGCTGGTGTCGCTGTGGGCGACCGGTGCGGTCGATCAGGTCGCGGCGCTTTCTGTCATCAACATCGCGATGGTCGGCGCCGGGCTCGGCGTCGCGCTGCGCTTCGGAGTGAAATTGCATGGATAAGCTCAAGGTCGACAATCTCTTTCTCAGCTACGGCGACAACCCGATTCTCAACGGCGTGTCGTTCGAACTGAACCCCGGCGAGGTGGTCTGCCTGCTGGGCGCGTCGGGCAGCGGCAAGACCACGCTGCTGCGCGCGGTGGCCGGACTCGAACAACCGTCGGCGGGTCGCATCGAACTGGACGGCAAGGCGTTTTTCGACGACGCCATGCGTGTCGATCTGCCGGTCGAGCAGCGCTCGCTCGGACTCGTGTTCCAGTCGTATGCGCTGTGGCCGCATCGCACGGTGGCCGAGAACGTCGGCTATGGATTGAAGCTGCGGCGCGTCGTCGGCGCCGAACAGAAAAGGCGCGTGCAGGCCGCGCTCGACCAGCTCGGCCTTGGCCACCTTGCCGCGCGTTATCCCTATCAGCTCTCAGGCGGTCAGCAACAGCGCGTGGCGGTTGCGCGGGCGCTCGTCTACAACCCGCCGGTGATTCTGCTCGACGAACCGCTCTCCAATCTCGACGCCAAGCTGCGCGAAGAAGCGCGCGCGTGGTTGCGTGAACTGATCGTGTCATTGGGCCTTTCTGCGTTGTGCGTGACGCACGACCAGACCGAAGCGATGGCCATGTCCGATCGCATCCTTCTGCTGCGCAACGGCCGCATCGAACAGGAAGGCACGCCCGCCGAACTGTACGGCGCTCCCCGCTCGCTCTACACCGCCGAATTCATGGGCAGCAACAACCGCATCGAGGCATGCGTGGCCGCGGTTGACGGCGACCGCGTGACGCTTGCCGGCGACGGCTGGGAACTGCAGGCGCAAGCGCGCGAAGCGCTGACCGCCGGACAGCATGCGCATGCCGTGATTCGCCTCGAACGCGTGCAGGTCGCCGACGGTCCCGGTGCGAACCGGCTCGAAGCCGAACTCGTCACGTCGATGTATCTCGGCGACCGCTGGGAATACCTGTTCCATTGCGGCGGCTTGCGGCTGCGCGCCTTCGGCCACGTGCCGCGCGCGGCCGGCCGGCACTGGATCGAATTCCCCGCCAACGACTGCTGGGCGTTCGCACAGGCGAGTTGAGCGCGCGCCGCAACCGGACCGAAGCAAAAAAGCCAACCGAAGGAGACGGGTGATGAACTTGAACATGAAGAAAGCGACTTTCAGCGTGACCTGCGCCGGATTCGCCGGTTTTGCCGCCGGGGGCGCACAGGCGCAGTCGAGCGTGACTATTTACGGTATCGTCGACGCGGGCATCGAATACGTGAACCATGCCAGCCCCGGCGGCGACGCCGTGCGTCTCGTGCCGGGCGCGAGGAACACTTCGCGCTGGGGTTTGCGCGGCGTCGAGGAACTCGGCGGCGGATTGAAAGCGCTGTTTCAGCTGGAGAGCGGCATCAACACCATGAACGGTCAGTTCGATGATGGCCCCGGTGCGATCTTCGCCCGCCGCGCGTTCATCGGCCTGAAAAACCGTTTCGGGCAAGTCACGCTCGGCCGCAATTTCACCACCACGTTCGACTACGTCCTGCCGTTCGACCCGATGGGCTACGCGCCAAACTATTCGTGGGTTATCTCGTCGACCGCGACGGGCGGCCGCCGAGACCTCATATTCGTGCGTTCGTCCAACGCAGTGCGTTACGACGGCACGTTTTCCGGCTTCAAGTTCGGTGCAATGTATGGGTTCGGCAACGTGCCCGGCAGCATGAAGACGAGTGCCAAATATGATTTCGGTCTCGGCTACGAAAACGGGCCGTTCGCCGCGGTCGTCACTTTCGACCGGCAGAACGGCGCAAGCGGCAGCGTCACGCCGGCGGACACCACTGACTACATTCAGGGCATGCACGCAGGTGTCAGCTATGACTTCGGCCAGGTCAAGGCGATGGCCGGCTATCGAAGCTACCGGCGTGCGTTCCATATCGCCGCGCCGGCGCTACGGAGCGACATGTACTGGATCGGCGGCCAGTACGAGGCAACGCCAATGCTCACGCTGACCGCCGCGATCTATCACCAGAACATCAAGGACGCGAGCGATGCCGATCCGACGCTGTTCTCGCTGCGCGCACAGTACGCCCTGTCGAAACGCACGTCGCTGTATCTGGCGGGTGGCTATGCGATGGCGAAGCACGGCAACCCAGTGAGTGTGTCGCGCGATCTGACCGGCACGGCGGATACGCAGGCAGGTGTTACCGCGGGTATTCAGCAGCGCTTCTGAAGCTTTCGCTTGCCAAAATTTGAACTGCGCTAATGTCCCGCGCGCTCCGTGCATGGTCGGCAAGCTGTCGGCTCCGTTAATGACGCAACGCGCCTGACGCTAGGTTTCCGACTTCTGCCACCTGCAAAGCGGAATTTTCCCCAATCAGTTACGGCTAACGCAATGCTACGTTTGATCCGTTCACCGCACCCGCCGTGAACGTGGGTCCACACAGGGAGGTGTGCACTCATGTCCAAACCACATGATTGATAAAGGTTAAGGGATGTCTTGCCTAGCAAACATGACCGAAGCAAATTCTCTAAAAGGACACCTTGTCGGCAACGGGCAATGTGTGGCATTCGTGCACGCTGTCGTTTCCGTTCCACCTTCCTCGTCGTGGCATCAGGGAGAGAAAGCAAGAACGGCGAATCTGATTAGTCCAGGAACGGTTATCGCGACATTCGACCCTAACGGCAGGTACGGAAACCACACTGACGGGCGCAGCCATGCAGCCATTTATCTCGGCCGCAACGCAGCCGGCATCCAGGTTCTGGATCAGTGGAATGGGCATACGGCGCAGCCCGTTCACGAACGAACCATCCGCTTCAGGAACGGACACGGAGTTAAAGCAAACGACGGGGATCAATTCTATGTGGTCGAGTAAAGCGCTTTGTGTGCTCCTCTATGCATGGGCAAGCGGCGCCGCGTTGGCAGCGCCGGTCGCTTGTCCGGTTAGCGTGCTCGATTCCGGCGTGCGGCATGCCCTGAACAACGCGGCTTTGTACGATGGTCCGCCGGACCAGATGGCGAGTCTTGCACCCGTACGCGCTGGCCGTGTGGATCGCTGGGACATCGACCAGATCGACCCCTATCTCGTCTGCAAATACAAAGGCACCGCAAAGACCATCACACTTCACGCAAAAAACGTGAATGTGTGTGCAGCAGGCATGACGCCATTCAGGGCGCGTTGCAAATGAAAAGCACAAGGCGCGTGAGCCATGCATCGGCCGCGCGCCTCGTGCATCATGCCTTGGCGATCACGTCAGCCGTGCGACCTCCGCGCGGCAAAGCATCGCCGCTCAGAAATTGAAGTTATCGATATTGCTCGAATCGAACGTGGTCGGCGGTCCGAGAATGATTTCGCCTTGCGGCCCGATGGTGCGTTTGCCGAGCTTGCCGGCCTCGAACGACTCGCCTTCCTTGCCGCTGATCGTGCCCGACGCCAGCGCTGCCGCAGCATACGCAGCCAGGTAGCCGAGTTGACCCGGATCCCACAACTGGAACGCCTTCACGGTGCCGTTTTTCACGAACGCGCGCATCTGGTTCGGCGTGCCGAGACCGGTCACCGCCACCTTGCCTTTACTCGACGAAGTCGAGATATAACGCGCGGCAGCCGCAATCCCCACCGTGGTCGGCGCGACGATCGCCTTCAGATTCGGATACGCCTGCAACAGGCCCTGCGTTTCCGTGAACGACTTCTGATCGTCGTCGTTACCGTAAGCGATCTTCACGAGTTTGATCTTCGAATACTCGGGCTTTTTCAGCTCCTCCTGCATCCACTTGATCCAGGTGTTCTGATTGGTTGCGTTGGGCGTGGCCGACAGCACCGCGAACTCGCCCTCGCCGCCCATCAGCTTCGCGACCAGTTGCACCTGGCCACGGCCGATCCCTTCCGCGTTCGCCTGGTTGACGAACAGTTGACGGCCCTCGGGCGCCGTGTCCGAGTCGAAGGTCACCACCTTGATGCCTTGCGACATCGCCTTCTTCAGATACGGCACGACCGCGTTGGCGTCGTTGGCGGCAATCACGATCGCGTCCTGCCGCTGCGTAATCAGCGTGTTGATGTATTGCACCTGCGACGAAGCGCCCGCGTCCGACGGCCCCACCGCCTTGCCCACGCCCTTGAACTCCTTGATCGCGGCCATGCCGCCATCGTCGGCGATCACCTCGTAGGGGTTGTTGATCTGCTTGGGCACGAATGCGATTTTCAGCCCGCTTTTCAGGTCCGCGGCGGACGCGGCGCAACTGATCGCGAGCAACGCGACGCACAGCGCCGCGCTGCCGGTGTGACGTAGAGGTTTGAACATGAAGTGTCTCCTGCCTTGTTGGACGTGGTGTTGTCCGGGTTATCGGTTGTTGGACTTTCTCTTTTCAGACGCAGGCATAGCTAAGGGCGTTACAGGGAAGAAGCGGACCTGGCGATAAAACGCCGGTCGCGCGCCGCTCGCCAGCGAGCCACCAGATTCGGTATCAGTACCGATGCCAGCAGCAGCACGCCGGTGACGATGGTGAGCGTTTCGCTGGATACGTCGTCGAGCGTGAGCGCATTTTTCAGCACGCCGATGATCAGCAGCGACAACAGCACGCCGATCATCGAACCGCGTCCGCCGAAAATACTCACGCCGCCGAACAGCACCGCCGCGATCACCGACAACTCGAACCCTTCGCCGTTGTCGCCGCGCGCGCTGGTAAAGCGCAGCGTATAGACGATGCCCGCCAGCGCGCTCATCGCGCCGGACAGCACGAACAGACGCAAGCGGATCCTGGCCACTTCGATGCCGGAGAACGCCGCCGCGGTTGGGTTCGCGCCGATCGCGTAAAGACTGCGGCCGAACGCGGTGGACTGCAGCAACACGGTGAACACAATCGCGCCGACGATCACGATGACAAACGGCAACGGAATAAAACTCCCGCCCAGCGTGTCCATGCCGAACGCCGTATAAGCGGGCGGAAAATCCGCCACCGCCTGGTCGCCGAGCAACACGTAGGCGAGGCCGCGAAACAGCGCCAGCGTGCCGATCGTGACCGCGAGCGAAGGCAGATTGAGCTTGACGATCACGAGGCCGTTCAGCAAGCCCGCCAACGCGCCGGCAACCAGCACCAGCACGATCACGAGCGGCATCGGCAAGCCCATATGCCACAACACGCCCATCAACGCGCTCGATGCGCCCAGCACCGACGCCACCGACAGATCGATTTCGGCGGCGACGATGATCAGCGTCATCGGCAGCGCCATCAAGGCGATCTCGGTCAGATCGGCCAGCACGTTGCTCAGATTCGCGCCGGTCAGGAACACGGGCGACAGCATGCGCCCCAGCACGAGCGAGAGAATCAGTACGAGCACCAGCAGCACGTCCCATTGCAGCGGCGTTTCGCGTTTGCGCGTGAGCAGCGCGGAATCGGGTTTAGCCATGATCGCGTTTCCTCATCATGCGTTTGGCGACGGAGCGGGCCAGCAAGGTATCGGCGGTAATCGCGGCGACGATCAGCGCGCCTTCGATGGCCTGCTCCCAGAACGGCGACACGTGCAGCACCACCAGCGCGATGCTGATCACGCCGAGCACGAGCGCGCCGAGCGTGGCGCCGAGTATCGTGCCGACGCCGCCGGTGATCGCCACGCTGCCCACCACGGCGGCGGCCACCACCTGCAACTCGATGCCCTTCGCCGTGCTCGCATCCACGGTGCCGAAGCGGGCCAGCCACAACGCGCCGGCGAAACCGGCAATCGCACCGGACAGCAGGAAGCCCGCCATCACGCGACGTTCGACGTTCACGCCGGCGAGACGCGCCGCCTCCGGATTCGAGCCGATCGCGTAGTGTTCGCGGCCGCCGCGAAACTGCTTCAGATAGATGGCGAGACCGATCAGCACGACGACCGCGATCAGCGCAAGCGTCGGGATGCCGAGCAAGGTACCGGTGGCAAGACGGGAAAACGCATCGGGCAAACTGGTTGCGTTGATCTGTCCGCCGTGCACCCACGCGTAGTCCGCGCCGCGAAAAATGTACAGCGTGGACAGCGTTGCGACGAGCGATGGCACGCGCCCCACCGCGACGAGCAGCGCGTTGATGGTGCCCGCCACGAGACCGATTGCGAGCCCCGCCGCCAACGCGACAATCACCGGCATATGCGGAAACGCGACATACAGACTGCCGACCGCATACGCGCTGACGCCCACTGTCGAGCCGACCGACAGATCGATGTGGCGCATCAGAATCACGACAGTCATGCCGGCCGTCAGCAAGCTGATAATCGACACATTCAGCAGCACGTCGCGCAGATTCTGCAGATTCAGGAACTGCGGCTTCGCGAGCCCCGTGCCGACGATCAGCAGAACCAGCACGACGAAGAGCGTCGTCTCGCGGCTCTTCGCGATGCTCGCCGCAAAGCCGCCCGGCGAACTCGCGGCGCGCTTCGGCACCGGCGCCTGGACCGGCGCGGGATGAGTGGAAGAATGGCGCATCATGCGGCGTGCCCCAGCGGTGGAATGGGTTGACCGAGTGCCGCGCCCATGATCCGTTCCTCGTCGGCGTCGGCGCGCGCTATATCCGCGCTGATACGCCCCTCGTGCATCACCAGCACGCGGTCGGCCATGCCGAGCACTTCCGGCAATTCGCTCGAGATCATCAGCACCGCCATGCCGTCGCGCACCAGTTCAGCGAGCGCGCTGTACACCTCGGCCTTGGCGCCGACGTCGATGCCGCGCGTGGGTTCGTCGATGATCAGCACTTTGGGTCCGGTGGCCAGCCATTTGCCGAGCACGACCTTCTGCTGATTGCCGCCCGACAGCGTGCCGACCGGCGCATTGGGATCGCCCGCCTTCAGACGCAGGCGCGTGCCCCATTGATTGGCGAGCTGCGTCTCGCTGCGCGTGGAGATGAGCCCGTGTTTGACGAGCCGGCCGAGCACTGTCATCGACGCATTGCGCGCGATGCTCAATTCCAGCGCGAGCCCTTGCTGCCGGCGATCCTCCGGCACGAGTGCGAGCCCGGCGCGCACGGCGGCCGCGGGCCGTCCGGCGGCGAGACGCTCGCCGGCGATCCGTATTTCGCCCGAGTCGAGCGGATCGATGCCGAAGATCGCCCGCGCGACTTCGCTGCGCCCCGCGCCGACCAGTCCGGCGAGCGCGACGATTTCGCCTGCGCGGACGTCGAAGGAAATGTCTTTGAATACGCCGATGCGCGTGAGGCCGCGCACTGACAGCCTTACCTCGCCGGGTGGCCGGTCGGCCTTGGGATAGAACGTCTCCAGATCGCGCCCAACCATTTTGGCCACGATCGCTTCCGTGTCGAGATCGGCGGTCAAACCGTCGAAGACTTTTGCGCCGTCGCGCATGATCGTGACGCGTTGTGTCAGCGCGAATACTTCGTCGAGACGGTGAGTAATGAAAAGGATCGCCACGTCACGCTCGCGCAGCTTGCGCACGATGGTGAAGAGCCGCTCTACTTCCGGCAGCGACAGCGCGGCGGTCGGTTCGTCCATGATCAGCACGTTGGCGTTCAGCGACAACGCCTTGGCAATTTCGATCACCTGCTGATCGGCAATCGACAAACCGCGCACCAGTTGATCGGCGCGCAGATCGACACCGAGCGAAGCCAGCAAGCCGTCCACTTCGCGGCGCATCGCGTCGTAACGAATCCGGCCAATGCGATCGACTGGCTGCCGTCCCATGAAAATGTTCTCCGCGATCGACAGGTCGAAGAACAGCGTCGGTTCCTGATAGATGACCGCGAGCCCGGCGTCGCGTGCCTCGGCGGGCGTCGCGAAGCGGCGTGCTTCGCCGTCCACCAGCAGTTCGCCGGTGTCCGGCTGATGCACGCCCGCCAGAATCTTCACGACCGTCGACTTGCCCGCGCCGTTCTCGCCGAGCAAGGCATGCACCTCGCCCGGCCAGAGCGCGAGATCGCCGTCGGATAGCGCGCGAACCCGCCCGAATGATTTACTCGCATGCCGCAATTTGAGCCTCGGCACAGCGGATGTGGGTTGCTGCACTGCGTGTCTCCTTCTTTAAATGCGGTAGCAACGCTCCGCGTTGCGGCAAAACAATGCTTCTTTTTCGGCGACGCTCGCGCCCTCCACGATCGATGCATACGCATGCCACAGATCCGCGTAAGAGCCGAACAGCCGGTCGACTGGAAAGTTCGAGGCGAACATCGCGCGCCCGACACCGAACGTGTCGATCGTTTCGAGCACATACGGCCGCAGGCTTTCAACCGTCCACTGGTGATCGAACATGGCGAGCCCGCTGATCTTCACGGCGACATTCGGGCAGTCCGCGAGCAAGCGCATGCCTTCGCGCCAGGCGCGATAACCGGCCACGCTGCTGCGGTCGACGAACATGCCCGCGTGATTGATGACGAACTGCGTGTCGCCATGCGCGCGCGCCAGCGCTGCCGCCTCTTCCATCTGCGACGGATACAGTTGCAGATCGAACGACAGGCCGTAGCGGCGCAGCAGCGCGAAGTGCTCGCGCCATTGCGGCTCGCGCATGAAATGACGGCCGACGTAATCGAACAGCTTGTTATCGTGCACGTTCAGAATCTGGCGGATGCCACGCGTGTTGGCGAACGACGCATGCGCTTCGAGCACGGCCGGCGCATTCGGCGCGGACAGATCCACCGCGGCGACGATCGCGTTCGGCATGCCGCGCGATGCCTTGCGATCGGCAATGGACTGCAACCAGCGTGTCTCTTCGACCGGATCGGCGGGATCGTGATTCGCTTCGACGTGCACGAGCTTCAGCACGTCGATATCGCCCGCATCGCCCAACAGATCGTCGAGCAGGTAGTCGTGCTTCAGTTCACGCGCGTCGCCCACGAACGACACGCCCGGGTTTTCCAGCCACGGATAGCGATGCGTTTTCAGATCCCACAGATGAATATGCGAATCGACCACCTGCATGCGACATCCTCCGTCCGGTCAAAATTGTGTCGAGCTTTGAGATCCGGTCGGCTCGGATCAGCTCAGCGAGTTCAAATGGAAGACCGGTTCGAGCGGCTGCTGCAGCGGCGTGTGATTCGGGGCCGTGTGCATGATGTCGGCCATGTAATCCCACCATCTGCGCATCACGTCGAGTTGCGGCAGTTCGTCCATGGTGTGATGACTGTTTCGCGTCAGAATGGCGAACAGGTGATTCGAGTCCGGATCGAAGAAAATCCGGTAGTCGCGCACGCCGGCGTCGTGCAATGCGTCAACCAGTTCAGGCCAGATTTGCGCATGACGCCGTTCGTATTCCTCGCGCATGCCGGGGTTGAGCACCATCCGGAAAGCGATTGTCTCCATTGCGGCCTGTCTCCCGTCGTCCGGGCGCTTTTCCAGCGAAACGTGGAAGCGTCTGATACGACTATAATTCCTGCGTCGATAGCATCTCAATCCGAAGTTGGGATTGGGCGATCCACAAACCGAATCGCACCGCCCCATGAGCCAACCCTCAGCAACCGTCGCACTCGTCAATCGGCTCAAGTTCAAGCATCTCGCGCTGCTCGTCGCGCTCGACGACGCGCGCAATCTCCATCAGGCCGCCGAGGCCGTCAACGTGGCCCAGCCGAGCGCGAGCCGCATGCTCGGCGATATCGAAGAAGCGTTCGGCTTCCTGCTGTTCGAGCGCAACGCGCGCGGCATGACGCCCACGCCGCTCGGCGTCGTCACGCTCGCTTATGCGCGGCGCGCGCTGGCCGAGCTGACCCGTTTCGCCGAAGACCTCGACGTGAAGCGCCGCGGCGGTCATGGGCAATTGACGGTCGGCGCGATCATGGGCGCCGCGCCCGATCTGCTGGCCATGGCGGTCGCCGCGCTGAAAACGGAAAGTCCGCTGCTGAACGTGCGCATTCTCGGCGAAACCAGCGACCAGGTCGTGCAATTGCTGCATCGCCGCGAAGTCGATCTGGCGCTTGGGCGACTGACAAGTCCCCTGCAACACAACGATTTCAGTTTCGAGCCGCTCGCGCGCGAGACCTTGTTGCTGGTCGTGCGCGCGGTGCATCCGCTCGCGCAGCGCACGCGGCTCGGCTTGCGTGAACTGATCGACTGGCCGTGGGTGGCGCAGCCCGTCACCAGTCCGGCGCGTGTGCTGTTCGAAGAGGAACTTGCGCGTGCGGGACTCGCCACGCCGGTGAACCTGACCGAATGCGCGTCGATCTTCGCCACGCTGCAATTGCTCGAGAATTACGATGCGGTGGCGATGCTGCCCGAGTCGGTGGTGCGCGATCATTTGCGCGGCAAATTGCTCGTCGCATTGCCGCTCGAAATCGGCAAGTCGCTCTCCGGTTTCGGCATTCTCACGCGCAAGGAAGAACCACTCGCCGAACCGGCGTTGCGTTTCATCGACCTGTTGCGCGGTTTCTCGCGCAAGCTCAAGCCCGATGACACCACGGCGGCCGCTGCCGACTCCGTGATCGTCTCTTCGGCTCCCGTGAACTGAGATCGGCATCGGCGCGTTACTGCAGGTTGACGAAGAGACCACCGTCCACCAGCAACGCCGCGCCCGTCACATAGCGTGCGCGGTCGGAAGCGAGGAACGTCACGCAATCGGCGACATCTTCCGGCCGGCCCAGTCTGCCGAGCGGAATGCGCTTTTCGAAGTAGGCTTTTTTGGCTTCGTCGGCGAGGTCTTCCGCATTCAGGTCGGTTGCGATGGTGCCCGGCATCACCGAGTTGCAGCGAATGCCGAACGGCCCCAAAGCCACCGCGCAGGATTGCATCAGCGAATGCACGCCGGCCTTGGTCGGTGTGTAATGCGTTTGCATGCCGCCACCTACCAGCGCGCTGATCGAACTCGTCGCCACGATCGCGCCGCCGGTGCCCTGCAGCTTCATTTGTTGCGCGGCGGCTTGCGTGACGTAGAACGCGCCGTTCAGATTGACTGCCACCGTGGACTCCAGCACTTCCGGCGGCATGTCGAGAAACGCGTGGAACGGACAGATGCCGGCGTTGCTGGCCAGTACGTCGACCTTGCCGAAGGCTTCGACCGTATGACGCACCAATTGCTGACCGGTTTCGCGCGCGGCGACGTTGCCCTCGATCGCAATTACTCGCCGCCCCAGCGCCTCGATTTCACCGACCACTTCCGCGACGGCGGAACGGCGGCCATACGATGCGTCGTTATCGCCCCAGTAGTTGATCGCCACGTCCGCGCCTTCGCGTGCGCATGCAACCGCTATGGCGCGGCCAATGCCGCGCGAGCCGCCGGTGACGATCACGGCCTTGTCCTTGAGCAGCACGTCATTCTCCTTTTATGCTTCCACCTTGCGACGGGTTATGCGCAATCACCGCGGATAAGGCCGCACCAACGCGCATTCCGGATTCAGCCGCACGCCGAATCCCGGTGTGTCGGGCACCTTCATGCGCCCATTCACCGGCACCGGTTCGTCGAGCAGCAACGGTGTGAACATCGGCACGACCTCGTCGGCCTTGGGTGCCATCATCAGAAATTCCGCGAATGGGGAGTTATGCCGCGTGACCACGAAGTGATAGCTATACACCGACGAACCGTGCGGCACCACCATCACATTGTGCGCGTCGGCGAGCGCGGAGATCTTGATCAATTCGGTAATGCCGCCGCACCAGCCGACATCCGGCTGAATCAGATCGCAGCATTGCATTTCCAGCAGCATGCGAAAGCCCCAGCGCGTCGCTTCGTGTTCGCCGGTCGACACCATCATGCCGCGTGGCACGTTACGGCGCAGTTCGGCGTAACCCCAGTAGTCGTCGGGCTGCAGGCATTCTTCGATCCATTTCAGGCCGTATTCGTGCGCCGCCTGCGCGAGCCGTGTGGCATACGGCACGTCGAGGCTCATCCAGCAGTCGTACATCAGCCAGAAGTCGTCGCCGACGCGACTGCGCATGTCCGCGAGTTTCTCCAGATTCTGCTTGAGGCCCGCTTCGCCTTCGGCCGGACCATGCTGCAACGGCAGCTTGCCGCCGATGAAGCCCATCTCCTTCGCGAGATCGGGTCGAGCGCCGGTTGCATAGAACACCAACTCGTCGCGCACCGGACCTCCCAATAGCTGATACACCGGCTCCTTGCGCACCTTCGCGAGCAGATCCCACAACGCGAGATCGACGCCCGAGATCGTATTCAGCACCACGCCTTTGCGGCCGTAGTACAACGTGGAGAAGTACATCTGATCCCACATCTTCTCGATGTCGGTCACGAGTTGGCCTTCGAGAAAACGCGCGAGATGTTTCTCGACGATGAACGCGCCGATCTCGCCGCCCGTGGTCACCGCGAAACCGACGGTGCCGTCGCTCGCTTCGATCTCCACCACCAGCGTGCCGAGCACGTTGATACCGAACGACTGGCGGCTCTGGCGATACTCCGGATAACGCGCCATCGGCGTGGAAATGTGATCGTCGATCCAGTGTCCGCCGGGTTGGTCGTGATAATCCGCGCCGCCGCCGCGGACAATGAAGGCACGCACGTGCCGGATGGTAGGCATGGCCATGAATGGGGCTCCGTTATGAGTGCGTCGAGCGCGCGCCTAGCGGGCGCGATGCAGTAAGGCTTCGAAAGTGGTGTGCGGCTGCGCCGGATCACGGCGCAACAGCGTGCCGATCAGCAGCGCGGCAAGCAGACTCGACATGCCCAGCACAACCAGTCCCGCCGACGTCGACGAAAACGCGCGTTCCGCCGCGGTGCGCAGGCTCGGCGCGATGAAGCCGCCGAGTCCGCCGAGCGAATTGATCAAGGCGATGCCGCCCGCCGCGGCGGCGCCTGTGAGGTAACGCGTGGGAAAGGTCCAGAAGAGCGGCTGCGCCGCGATGAAACCGCTCGCCGCGCAACACAGCGCGAGCAGGCCGAACAGCGGGCTATGCACCAGTCCCGACACGCCGATGCCGAGCCCGGCGACGATCAGCAACGCCACCGCCCAACGCCGATGCTCACCCGTGCGATCCGCGCACCGCGGCACATACCAGGTCACGGCCAGCGCGCACAGCCACGGCAACGCGGCGACGAGTCCCACCCGCAAACCGACCGTCGTGCCAAGGAACGCCGCCACCTGTTGCGGCAGATAGAAAATCACGCCGTACACGCTCATCTGGATCAGCAGATAGATCGCCGACAGCAGCAACACGCGACGATCCACCAGCGCGGCGAGAATGCGATGCGGACCATGCGCGGACGCGAGCAGCGCATCGTCGTCGAGCGCCGCGCGCAAGCTCGCGCGCTCTTGCGGATCGAGCCAGCGCGCGTCTTCGGGACGATTGTCGAGATACCAGAAGGCCCACACGCCCACCACCGAAGCCAGCCCGCCTTCCACCAGAAAGAGCCATTGCCAGCCGGTCAGGCCAAGTGCGCCGTGCAATTCGAGCAGCGAACCCGACAATGGGCTGCCGAAAATAAACGCCAGCGGCGCACCGAAATAAAACACGCCCACCGCGCGCCCCCGGGCCGATTGCGGAAACCAGTGCGTGAGGTAATAGATCACGCCGGGAAAGAAACCGGCCTCGGCGACGCCGAGCAGAAACCGCAGCGTGTAGAACGCGGTGGGCGTATGCGCGAGGCACATGGCCGCTGATACGAGCCCCCATGTCACCATAATGCGGCACATCCACGCACGCGCGCCGACCCGATGCAACAGTAAATTACTCGGGACTTCGAACAATGCATAACCAACGAAAAACACGCCCGCACCGAACGCAAACGCGGCATTCGACAGACCCGTATCATGCTGCAAGGCCTTTTGCGCGAAACCGATATTGGCGCGATCGAGAAACGCCAGCACGTACATCAGCAGCAGAAAAGGCAGCAGCCGTCGCATGACCTTGCTGTTGATCGCTTCGAGTGAAACGGGCGCATGTGCTTTCATGTCGTCTCCTTCGCAGAGCGCGCGATCCGCGGCGCTGCGTTTTCTTATCGTGTGTACCGTTGCCGAGTTCAGGCGCGCATCACGCCTCGGCGCCTCAGTATGTTGCGCGCCCGCCGGACAGATCGAATACCGAACCGGTGCTGAACGCACAGTCCTCGGACGAGAGCCACAGAATCAGCGACGCTGCTTCTTCGGGCATCAGAAAGCGGTTCATCGGAATCTTCGAGAGCATGTAGTCGATGTGCTGCTGCGACATCGAGTCGAAGATTTCGGTTTTGGCCGCAGCCGGCGTGACGGCATTGACGAGGATGTTTTTCGTCGCGAGTTCTTTGCCGAGCGATTTGGTCAGGCCGATGAGGCCTGCCTTGGAGGCGCTGTAATGCGAGGCGTTCGGGTTGCCTTCCTTGCCCGCCACCGACGCGATATTGACGATCCGGCCATAGCCCTGCTTGAGCATTTGCGGCACGACCGCACGGCAGGTGAGGTACGGGCCGATCAGGTTGACGTCGATCACGCGGCGCCAGACGTCGGGTTCGAGCTCCCACGTGGTGCCGTTGCCGCCGGTGATGCCGGCGCAATTGATCAGCACGTCGATCGCCCCATGATCGGCGACGGTTTGCGCCACGGCCTGCGCGACGGCGGCTTCCTGCGTGAGTTCGACGGAGACCGCCGTGACTTTGCCCAGTTCGCTCAGCTCACGCTGGCTGCGTGCGAGGCGTTCGGCGTCCACGTCCCATAGCGCGACGGACGCGCCCGAGTTCAGCGCCCGCTGCGCCACCGCGTAGCCGATGCCGCGCGCGCCGCCGGTAATGGCGACTACGCGCCCCTCCAGATCGATTCGATTCATCGCTGCTCCTGTGGCTGGCCTAGCGGCTCGCCATTGTGTTGTTGTGTGCCGGCTGGTTGTGGTGTCAGTGCCGCTGGTGCGCCTGCACTGACGGTTCAGCCAATATACGAGCGGTGCGATGCGCTAACAATTCGAGTATTGGAGAGGGTGATAACAAAAGTGGATCGAAAGAGACTGCGAATGTGGTGTCTGCAATGCCATGCTGGTGCAGCGCATTTGCGCTCAAACGCTTCAAAGACGCCCCATTCAACCCCTTTTACTTTATTTTTTTTGCGCTTGCACAACCGCTCGATCGCGTTCGATACTGGTTTAACCCGGCTTCTCTGCTGCGGGTGCATCAGTCATCGCCCGCCCCATGCGGGCTCCTCATCTGAACGATGGATGCGAACGTCAGGAGGCGCCATGGAAGTCTGCGATGGATGCTCCGATATCGACGGCTTGCCGGTCGATGTGCAACGGCAGGAAAACCTCACGCTAATCGGTGTCGCGGAGTGCAATGGCACGCTCGTGCTGGAGCACTATCGCTGCGACAAATGCCGGGCCGTGATCGCCAGACAATTCACGGGCGACTCCCACGAACGGATCTGGAGCGTCATCGAAACGGCTCATTGAGCCATCGGCACGGCCATCCTCAACGTCAGTGCAATTCACGGCGAGCGCCTACAATCAGCAAGGCATGACGCGGCACACCCACGCCGCGACGCTTCCCTGTTGATTCCGGAGGAACCATGAGTCGAACTGAGACTGCATTGATTGTCGGCGCGGGCAAGGGCTTGAGCGCCTCGCTCGCGCGTCTGTTCGCGGCGGAGGGCATGCAGGTCGCGCTCGCCGCCCGCGACACCGGCAAGCTGACGGAGCTGGTCGACGAGACGGGCGCTCTGCCCGTGGCTTGCGACGCCAGTCAACCGAATCAGGTCACTGCCCTCTTCGAGCGCGTGGAGAAAGCATTCGGCGCCCCCGATCTCGTGGTCTACAACGCGAGCGGCCGCTATCGCGCGCCACTCGAAACCATCGAGCCACAGAAGCTCGAAGACGCCTTCAAGATCACCGCCCTCGGCGGCTTTCTCGTCGCCCAAGCCGCGGCGGTGCGCATGTTGGCGCGCGGCCACGGCACCGTCCTGCTGACCGGCGCAACGGCCAGCGTGAAAGGACTGCCCGGCTCGACACCGTTCGCCATGGGCAAATTCGCGCTACGAGGCATGGCCCAATGCATGGCGCGCGAGCTCGCGCCGAAGAATATTCACGTCGCGCATTTCGTGATCGACGGCGGTATTGCCAGTGGTGCAAGAGGTTCGGAAGACGGCGACGCCGACGACAAATGGCTGGACCCCGACGCGATTGCCAGGGAGTACCTTCACATTCATCGTCAGCACCGCAGCGCGTGGACTTGGGAAGTCGAACTCCGCCCGTGGGTCGAGCGGTTCTAGGCGCCGTGGCTCGTCCGGCCTACCGAACGAGAAACCCATAGGTGAGCGGATCCCGCTCGTCGATTATCCAGGTCGCGAAGCCGCAGATAAAAGCATTGCCTTCGACTTCCGGAATGACGGCCTTGAAATCACCCACCGTCGTTTCACTCAAGACGCGCCCTTTGAACACGGTGCCGATAATGGACTCGTTCACCAGGGTGTCGTCCTTGCCCAGTTTCCCACGCAAATAAAGCTGCGCGACGCGGCCTCCCGTTCCGGAGCCGGTCGGCGAACGGTCCACCTCACGATCGGCGAACACACAGCAGTTGGCTTGCGTCGACCCTTCATGCCGCGGCGCATTCGCGATGATGGTGCCGTAGATGTGGTTGATCTCGGGAATGTAGGGATGCTCGACAGGAAACGCCTTATTGGCCGCCTGCTTGACTTCAGCGCCGAAGCGGATGAGTTCCTCCACCGACGACTCCCGCACCGCGAGACCATGCGGCTCGCCGTCGGTGTAAAAGTAGAACGCGCCGCCGAACGCGATATCGCCCGTCACCGAGCCGAACGACGGCGTCTCGACGCTCACGTCCCGCTTCCAGATAAACGACGGCACGTTGACGAAGCGAACGTTGCCGGCGTGCTCGCCATCCCACTTCACGAATGCTTCGATGAACCCGCACGGCGCATCGATGCCGATGCGCGTTTCGGGTACTTCACGCTGAACCCAACCCAGTTCGACCGCCGCCGTCGAGAGCGCGATGACACCGTGACCGCAATGGTCGCTATACCCTTCGTTGTGAAGGAAGATGATGCCGAAGTCGGCATTGGGGCTGACCGGTTCCGTCAGATACCCGCCGTACATATCGGCATGCCCACGCGGTTCGAACATCAAGGCCCGGCGGATATCGTCGGCGTTTTCCTTCAGCCATGCGCGCCGCTTGACGATCGTGTCGCCAGGCAAACGCGGCAGACCGCTGGTGACAATGCGAAATGCCTCGCCGCCCGTGTGAACTTCAACGGTCTGGATGGTGCGTGAAATTTTCATGTCTGCGTCGTGAAGTGGATGGGCTGTACCGTCTGCCGTTACTGACCGTAGGGCGTCGGCAAGCCGTTCTTGATGACGTACACGGTGGTCGGCGCGCCCTTCAGGTCGCCGTACTCGTCGAACGAATAGGTGCCCGCGACGCCCTTATAGTTTTCCTTCGCGAGCTGCGCGGTCAGCCTGGCCTTGTCCGTGGTCGTGCCCGCCTTCACCATCGCGTCGGCCAGCAACTTGACGCCATCGTAATAGCTCACGGCGTAGACCTGCGTATCGATGTTGTAGGCCGCCTTGTACTTCTGCAGGAACTCGCGGCCGGCCGCGGTTTTCTCCAGCGCAATGCCGCCCTGTGCGCAATAGACGATCGAGGCCGCGTCGCCCGCCACCTTGCCCATGTCGGCCGAGCAGATGCCGTCGCCGCCAAGCAGCTTCGCGCGGAGTCCGCGCTGGCGCATCTGTTTAGCCATCGGCGCGCCCTGCGCCGCGTAGCCGCCGAAGAAAATCACGTCGGGATTTTTGGCCTTGATGGTCGTCAGAATGCCGAGGAAATCCGTTGCCGACGAGTTGGTGAACTCCTGCTGGATAATCTGGATGCCGTTCGCTTTGGCAACTTTCATGAACTGCTCGGCGACGCCCTGACCATACGCCGTGCGGTCGTCGATGACAGCGGCCGTTTTGGCCTTCAGCGTCCTGGCGGCGAACTGTCCCATCGTGCCGCCGAGTTGCTCATCGCTCGCGCCGATCCGGAAAATGTTCTTGAAGCCCTGCTTCGTCAGCGCCGGGTTCGACGCGACCGGCAGCATCGGCACATTGCCCGTGTTGTAGACACGCGAGGCCGGGATCGCCACGCCCGAGTTATACGGTCCGACCACGGCGACCACGCCGCTGTCGACCAGTTTCTGCGCGACTTGCACGCCGATTTTCGGATCCGCCTGGTCGTCTTCCGAGTCCAGTTTAAAGGTGACCTTCTGGCCCGCGACGGTGACGCCCGACTTGTTCAGCTCGTCGATGGCGAGCCGTGCGCCGTTCTCGTTGTCCTTGCCGTTCGGCGCCTGCGGACCAGTGAGCGGCGCGGAATGACCGATGGTTACTACAACCTGGGCACTCGCGGACAGGGTGAAACCAGCGGCCATCAATGCGGCCGCAGTCATTGCAAGACATCGCATACCGGACTCCGATTGGACTAGGGAGCAATCACCATATGCTCAAATGGGTTCCAGTTCAATCGAGCGGTACGCCAGGCTAGGGCACCGCAAACGATCCGCCGCGCCGCATGCGGGCTCGACTATCGTCAAAGCCGCAGCAGTTCGTTTTTCATCCACTCGTGGACCGCGTGACTCAATTCCTGCTGTGTCATGTCCTGCGGAGACAGCGGCGGCCCGACCACCACGCGGATATGCCCGCGGCCCTCGGGCCAGCCTTTTGTCGGCCAGACCTTGCCCGCATTGAGGACCACGGGAACGGCCGGCACGCCGGTCGCGCACGCTAGCCGAACGCCGCCGGACGTCATCCGCAACGGCGCATCGTGCGCGACCCGGGTGCCTTCCGGGAAAATGACGACGACATCGCCCTTGGCCAGCCGCTCCGCGCTTTCCTTCGTCACAGCCTGGTGAGCCTGTCGAGCGGAGCCGCGGTTCAGGCTGACCATGTCGAGGCCACGCAACACCCAGCCGAAGAAGGGGATGCGCAGAAGCTCTTCCTTGAACACGAAACTGACGCGGCGCGGAAAAAGCGCGAGAAACGCGAGCGTTTCCCACGTCGATTCATGACGCGAGAGGATGATCGCCGGACCGTCGGGCAGGTTGTCGAGCCCGTCTATCGAACATGAGACGCCGGGTAGCCAACGCATGACGAAAACCAGCGCGCGACACCATTGCCTGGCCAGCCAGTACCGGCCGCCGCGTCCGACGAAGGGAAACAGCAGCAGGATGATGATCGAATACAGCGTGCCGCTACCGAGGAGGTAGACGATAAAAAGCCATTTGGTGAAAGTTGAGCGCATCGGGACCTGAATCGGGGGGTAAGCAGCGGAAGATTTTCATGGTAACGCGTTGAGACGGCGACGTGAGCGATACGTTCGGTCGCGCGCGGAAGAGGCGCGTCTGGCGTTTCCGCTGCTCACTGATGGATCGATCGGCTCGCCTTCGCGGCTCTTTGTCCCGCATCCGTTTCTGGAACACACGCAGCGCACTCAGAACGGTCCGCGACTCGCGAGGTTGGCGTACTCGTCCTTGAGCGTTCCGATGCGCCCGCGGTACGCGTTGAGCAAGCACGACTGATTAGCGCCGCAGGCTTTTCTGGACTTCAGCCACGCCTGCTGCTCATCCTGCATGTTGCCCCGCGCGCCCATCGCAACCAGGCCCGTCAGCATCTGGTAACGCACGGCCATTTCGACGTCCATCTCACTCAGTTGCCGTGACGCGCAGATGGCCTTTTCATCCGGCAATCGCGCCCGGCCGCAGTCGAAGCTGGCCGCGAATGCGGAAGCGGAACCGAGCATGGCCATCGCGAACAGCGCCCACCGCAAGTGACGTTTGATTACCTGATTGCGTTGTCGATTCATCACGCTTCTGCGTTGTGGTTGAACTGCCGTGAGCACGGTCTGAACAATTGAACCGATACCCGGCAATTATTCCGTACACGCCGGGCAAGCCACCGCTTTATCGGCGACCTTCTGTTCGCCGCGGCCGAAGCTCGCCAGCGCGGCAAGCCCCAGCAACGCGAGGCCGCTACCGAGCAGAAAGTCGGCGGAAATCCCCACATGGTCGACCACCACGCCGCCCACCAGCGACCCCAGCGCAATCGCCACCTGAATGATGCTCACGAACAACGCCGAGCCGGCTTCGGGCGAATCCGGCGTGGCGCGTTGAATCCAGATGCTGAAACACAGCGGCAAGGCGCCAAAGGAAATGCCCCACGCAAGCACCAGTGCGACGACGCCGATCGTCGAATGCTGGAGTAGCGGCAGCAATACCAGGGCGAACATCAACAGCGAAACCATCGCGCCGACCGACACCTTCAGGTTGCGTGTCACCGTCGATGAAACCGCGAAGTTCGAGAAGAACCCGATAATGCCGAAGCCGAGCAGCAGCCATGTGATGGTCGACATGTCCAGATTCGCGTTATGCAGCAGGAAAGGCGTGATGTACGTGTACGAGGAAAAATGCGCGCCGAAAGCGAGCGCGACCATCAGCATGCTGCGGCGTGGATGCGGCCGGCGCAGCAGCGCCACCAGATCGCGCAGACGCAGTGCGGCGTTCGATGGCAGGGACGGCACGAAGAAAAACTGCGCGACCAGCGCCACCGCGACCAGCACGCCGGTCGCCATGAACGACACGCGCCATGATGCGAAGCTCGCGATGAACGTGCCGAGCGGCACGCCGATCACCGTTGCGCACGTCACGCCGGTGAGAATCGTGGCCATGGCGCGCGCCGAATCCTTGGGCTTCACGAGACGCCCCGACGCCGCCGTGGCCAGCGTCCAGAATCCGCCCAGCGCGGCGCCGAGCAACGCGCGCCCGAGCAGCATGCAGAGAAAATTCGGCGCAAAAGCGGAGATCAGATTCGACGCCAGCAGCAGAGCCGTCAGCAAAAGAAACACTCGCCGGCGATCCATGCGCCCCGCCACCAGCATCAGACCCGGCGCTGAAATGGCCGCGATGACGCCGGGGACGGTGACCATCAGGCCGGCGGTGCCGGGCAACACGCCCAAGTCCGCGGCGACGCGCGGCAGCAGTCCGACCGGCAGGAACTCCGTCGTCACGAAAGCGAAAGCGCCGATGGCGACAGCCATGACAGCCAGCCATGAACGCAGGGACGACGATGCGCCATCGTCCAGCGAGGCCGTGCTCGCCGGCAGATTGTCTTCGATCAACATAGTATTGTTCGCGAGTGTATTAACAACGGGTGAGATTGGAGCGGCCGCACCGCGCTAATCCATTCGCAAAGCGCCCGGCACGATTAAAAAAGCAGGCCATATGGGCCTGCTTGCCGGAAGTGATGCGATTGCAGTCTGGAGAATCAGCGGGTGAAAACCCGAATAGACCACACCATAACATCGTATTAATTCGCTCGCTGACCGCTCCGAAAAATTGCGGTTGGGCGTGGGGTTATTCGCGCGGGTTTCGCGCTCGACTCCCAGCGCGGCCATCACGCGGCAGGCGCTGCGAAGCGCGAGCGTCACTTGGGCACAGCGTTTGCTGAAGCGCACGTCAGCGTTTCTAACACTCGCTCAACTCACATAAAGAGGACAACGCCCATGCTTACCACCCGGCCTTGCACCGCCACTTGCGTGATCGACGGCATGCCGCTCACCGTCACCTTCTATCCGGACAACGGCGTGCTGCGTATCGCGGACTCGTTGGGGGCGTGCATCAAGGAAACGCGCTGGCATGCGTCGTGGCGCGCACTGCTGGACGAATTGCGCGGATTCTCCGAGGAGGCCGCGGTGCAAGGACAAAGTTTAAACACGATGATGGGCCGCTTCAGCGAACGCGCCGGTCATCCGCTAAACACGATGGCGCTCGCATAACCGCAGCTGACGGGAATACGGTGCTCGTCAATACGCACCGCATTCCCAAAGACCGACCGGTCATTGACCAAAATAGATTCTGCATTGCGGCGCGGAAGACATGCAGGGCTGATTTTGCGGGCCTCCCGCCTGCGATTGCCCCCCGGCTACGCCGCCGTACGAGACGTTCTGTACCGGCTGGGCGCCGGGCATGCCCTGCCCCGAGTCGCTGAACGACATGTCGGTTGTCGCTTGCGCCGATTCGTTCGCGTTCTGCATCAGCGCGCGGCCCGACACGCCGGCGCCCTGCTGGCCTTCGATGCCCAGCGCGCCCGCTGTTTTCGGCACCAGCAGGAATACGGCGCTGGCGAGCGCCATCCATAGTCGTAGTTTCATGTCCAGACTCCTTGAATCCGGCGCAGCAGTTCTCGTCCTCCAAAGAATTGATCCGCGAAAAAAGTCAGGCTGCCCAATGGGCTGACGGACGAGTCGATGCCGATGCCTACTGCTGCGGCGAGTCATCGAACTAAACGAGTAATGAGTTGCCAGACCTGCAACCGATGTCGGACGCGTTTTGGCGGCTAGCCGGAATCGGTCGCCGCAGGCTGGAAGCACGGATTTTGGCTCCGCTCATTTCTTTATAGCTCGGCCACTCAGGAATTCAATCGCGGAACACCCGGCCCGTTTGCCGCAGCCGAAGTAGTTGGAAAGAAGAGATTTGCACAAAATCACCCAAACCGGTACGTGCTTTGGTCGCGCAGTGCGTTATGATGCTGACATAACGACAATAATCGGCCCCGCGTGAAGTACCGGCGAGAGACGGAGCGTGGAGATGAAACCGGCCTGCCGCAATCAGTGCATCGTCAATACCGTTTTTCCCCTTGTGAGCATGAGGCCTGGCGTGAGTCATACGCTGCCTTCCTTGCCGCACGGCGAAGCGCTTGAATATTCACTGATCGATACCCTTGAATTTGATTGGCGGCCAGGTCAGCCAGATGCTGCACCGCGCTATTTTTGAGCGGCGTTTTCTAAACGCTGCCTTTAGGATTTCCTTCAATCTTAACCACACCGCGGGCCGTCCCCATTCATATGGATCGATGCATTCGCGGATTTTCCTTGCAATCTGTAATTGACAGAACGCCGGACGTTTTAGAAGGACGAATATCTTATGGACGAAAGGAAGCGAGATAGCATGATTGCGTATCTCCGCCATCGCATGGAAGAGTTTGGCATCAAACCAGAAGACCTTGCTGCAGTGCTGGCATCCGAGCCGGCCGCGCAAAAGCCCGGACGCTACCGCAGCGCAACTGGAGATAGCTGGGACGGCCAGGGCGAAATGCCTCAATGGCTCAAACAGGCAATCAGCGCGGGTCAGTCCATCGACCACTTTGAATTGTCGGCCGCGCCGGCGCCTGCTCCGCAGCCGAAAAAACGCGTGGACTGGCAGAACGACCCGTTCGCCGGAAGCCCGCTCGCGCGTTCGAACAATCGATAGACCACCGTATCATTCAGCCGCTAGCGTAAAGAAATCACCCCGCAATTCCTCCGTGGGAAACCGCCGGTTCGGCGCGTTCGCAAGCACGCATGTACCTGTGCCATGCACACATGTGATGCGTTGTCGCGTAAGTCCCACGAAAACCGCGCAATGACTTTTGCCGGCTTTTTGCCGCGTGCTGAATCAGACTGAGGCTGCGCCTGCGCCCCGGTTCACGCGTCGCATGTCGTGACGCGCTGCGTCGATGCGCTTAACGGGGGAATCACTGCCGTTGCCACAGCGCCGGCCGGCGCCGCGTATTGCGGCAGTTCGATAAACGCGCTCATCTGCCGCACGATTTGCCAGAACACCTTCTCGAACAGGCGCGCACGCTCGGATTCGGCAATGCCGTCGGCGAGCGGATCGGCCAAGGTCCAGGTGGAGGTGGCAGGCTCGCCGGGAAACGCGGGCGCGTGGTGTGCGTCGACGGATTCGTCCAGCGCGACGACGAGGTCCATGCGCGGCGCCCATTCACCGGTGAATTCCAGCCAGCTTTTCGGACTGAGAATACCGAGGTCCGAGATGCCCGGCCGCAATTGCGCGACCGCGCACGGATGTACCCGCGCGGCCGGTTCCGGACCCGCGCTGAACGCGTCGAACCGGTGTCCCGCCAGTTCCCGCAACAAAGCTTCGGCAATGATGCTGCGTGCTGAATTCTCGCGACAGAGAAACAGCACCCTATATTTTCTGATCACGCTTACCCCGTACCCGTGTCTTTTTGTTTGATTCTGCGTGCAATTCTGCCGGCTCAGTCTTGCGCCCTCGTGACACTACGATGTTCAAATTTGTTGCGCCACGAGAATTTGTACCAGGACTTGCCGACTCACGGGCACCGCGCATCGCGCGTGCGCCGAAGTGTACCAGCGCAAGCGTCAAGCTTTCATTCAGCCTTCGGCAGGAGCAAACCGGGATCGGGTAGTCACACCGAAGCGTCGCTCTCGTGTCGGCCGGACACGATGCGGTTGGCCGCGTCGCTTCCGTCAGATGCCGCGGCGGGCGAAGTATCGAACCTCATGGCTGCGGGCGGTGTGCTGATCGCCTTGACGCCATTGGCGATGCTGGGTGCCGCGACGTAGGGAATAAACGCCGCCACCGCAACGACTACGATGAAAGTGAACATGGCTGTCGTGCCTCCCGGAATTGACTGCGTGGAAGTCAAACGAAGCAGGACCGCGTGGCAATGAGCAGGCGTCGCTCTCGAGGCGGCGTTCGGGCGACGCCGGCGACCCAGGCTGCGGACGTTGTCTTTGATTTTAGAAGTGCGGATTCGAACGCTAAAGCCCGCTCTCTATATCAATTCGGTCTACCTCTATGGTCTTCCGGCCAGGGCGCCATTCGTCACACGGCTGCGGTTGTGCGCCGAAGTATCCGTGGACTGCGGGCTGAACGATGCCTATATCGACGAACTCGTCGCCGCACTCGCCGCCGAACTCGCCGCCGAACTCGCCGCCGAACTCGCACGGATCGCCGGACAACCGGCGTGATGCGTCAGAGCCGCAAGCCGTTGAGAAACTGGAACCAGAGCCCGCTCAGGGCACCGGCTGGATGCGTATCGCCGACGGGTTCCTCGCGCTTGTCCTGATGCGCGCGGTGACCTGGCGAAGCCTGTGCGGCGGCGTCATCTTTCGCTGCGGTGGCCTCGGTCACGACCGAACTATCGGCACTCTCGAACGCATCCGCCGCGACTGGCTCGGCTTCGGCCTTCGCCGGTTCGCGCCGCGCGGCCTGCAAAGCCGACACGCTGTCCGCGATCTGCGCGGCTCGCCGCGCCTCGCATCGACGCCCGAGCAGCACGCCGAACAGCACATCGCGGTTGTGGCCTTCGTCGGCGAAACGCATGGCGAGCGAGACCATCTCCGCGTACGCGACTTCATCAGCGGCGCGCGACGCCGCTTCGCGCTCGGCTTGCGCCTTCCGCTGGCGCGCGTGCTGCGCTTCCCAGCTACGCATCTGCTCGGCGTAGACCGCGTCGTACACCTTGCGCTGCGCGGCGTCGGAGAGGATCGCGTACGCGTCCTTGATTTCCTGGAAGGTGGCGCGCGCAACGTCTTCGGCGCCGCTGTTGCGGTCGGGATGCCACTTCATCGCGGCCTTGCGGTAAGCCCGCTTGATTTCTTCGTCGGTGGCGTGCGTGGGCACGCCGAGGGTGTCATAAAGAGTTGCCATTGCTTGCTCGACCTCGCCGTGTTTTTGGCTTTGCGGACGATCGTAACATGCAGAAAACGGCTTTATCGTGAAGTGGCCAGGCCGCAAAACGCTCGGAGCGCGGATAAAAAAAGGCCCCGCTATTTACGTAGCGGGGCCGAGTCCCATGTCAAGGAGGTGTCATGGAGGAGACGATTCGATCATAGCCGTGAGTCATCGCGCCCCCAAACAATGCTTCGGCATATGCTTATCCGGCGCGGCTTCAAGTGCATCGCGGCGCGTGCGGCATAGGCTCCGCTACGCCGAAGGCGGGCGCGCCGCCGCTGCGGCAAACGCCGCGCGGTTATATCGTTAGAACATAAAGTCACTTCGTGCGGCGCCCGGCGCTGATTAAGATAACGCTTCAAAGTCCGGTTCGCCCCGGTCCGCCGCGCGCAGCCCCGTGCCGGCGCATCGTGAGCCGCTACCGAAGGAGCATTTCGTTGACCAGTTTCGATCATCATCGCCGGCCGCTCGTTATCGGCATTGGCGGCACGACACGCGCCGCTTCGTCGACCGAGCGCGCGCTCGGCTTCGCGTTGCGCGGCGCGCAGGAAGCCGGCGCGAACACGCGCCTGTTCGGCGGCACCTTCCTGCATAGCCTGCCCCACTACGCGCCGGAACAGGCTCACCGCACGGACGAACAACTCGAACTGATCGAGGCCGTGCGCCATGCGGACGCGCTCGTCATCGCCACGCCCGGCTATCACGGCGGTGTGTCCGGCCTGGTCAAGAACGCGCTCGACACGCTCGAGGAACTGCGCGCCGACGAGCGCCCGTATCTGGATGGCCGCGCGGTGGGTTGTATCGTCACGGCTTATGGCTGGCAGGCCGCGGGCTCGGTGCTGACGTCGTTGCGCTCGATCGTCCACGCGTTGCGCGGCTGGCCCACGCCATTCGGCGCCGGCATCAATACGCTGGAAACTCGCTTCGATACGATCGACACCTGCTCCGACGCGAAGGTGGTCGATCAGCTCGCCACCGTCGGCCAGCAGGCCGCGCAATTCGCGCTGGCGTTCAGCGCGCACCGCACGCCGGCCGCCGCGCCGCCGGCCGGCAACACGCTCATGGAAACACAACCCGCGCGCCTGCTGCACGCGGTTTAAATCCCCTTCCGCTACCGGACTCGCAACGCCGTGGACCCGCCTGGGCGGCCCACGGCGCGGTCGTTCGCGCGAACGTGCGGCACATAACAGACCCATATCCCGCTACGCCGGATAGTGTGTTCGAACACAGCGAATATGATCCGATCGGGGCTCCTGCACACTTCCCTTCAGATTTGCTTACGACAAAAGATTGGTTCACCCGCTGCGCAGCGCGGCCCAGGCTTGATCCTGCCCGCTGATTTACCGGCCGCGTGACCTTAGGGGTTGCGTCCGAAGTGCCGGCCTTTTCGACGCAAGCGGGGCATAACGACTGCAAAAAATCATGAACGCACATATTCGCTACAAGGGTTACGAAGTTGCACCGGCCGCACAACAATTACCGAACGGCCTGTTCGCCGCCAATCTGACCATCGAGAAAACTTCCGCCAATCACGAGCAGCATTATTCATTCGACGCGCTCGATTATTTCTTCGACGAAGAGCACGCACTGGCTTACGCATTTCGCTGGGGACGCATGTGGATCGATAACCATCAGTAACGTCTCCGATCGCGTCTCCGGTTTCATGTACGTTGGGGGCGGCGCCAGTCAGCCTGCGCCGCCAGGCATCGGATTTTGAACGGTTGTGCCAGAATGGGCGACACATCGAGTTCGCCCTCTGTACGCCTGCCATGTCCGACACACTGACAGATGTTGCCGAAGACCGTACCCTGCGCCACTGGACATTCCGCGACCCCGCCCGCGTGAAGATCGGCTCCGAGGCGCACAAGCAGATGTTTTGCCGCATGCTGCTTGAAACCCACAACCCTTATAAACCGGCCGTGCTCGATTGGCCGCCCTTGCCGCCCGATGCGCTCGAGCGGCTCTGTTCGCTGCCTATCTGGGACATCGCGGTGCAGACCGAAGGCCGCGCGTCGATCGCCGTTCATACCTACGCCGCGCAATTGCGCGATCCCCTGCTGCGCGAAGCCATCACCATGGACGGCGACGAAGAAGCGCGTCACAAGCACGTGCTGTCCAGACTGATCGCTGCCTATGGCATCGAGATCGCGCCCGAGCCCGACTATCCGCCGCCACGCGACGCCGAATGGGAATGGATGCGCACGGGCTATAGCGAGTGCATCGACAGTTTCTTTGCGTTCGGGCTATTCCGCTCGGCGCAGGAGTCGGGCTTTTTTCCCGCGGCGCTGGTCGAGACTTTCGAACCGGTCATTCAGGAGGAAGCGCGCCACATTCTGTTTTTCGTCAACTGGGTCGCGTGGTATCGGCGCACCATGCCGCTGTGGCGCAGACCGTGGCATTCGCTGCGCGTGGCCGCGATCTGGGTGGTGCTCATCTGGCAGCGCCTCGCGATCGCGCGAGGCATCGACGCGAAAGGCATGGCGCACGATTCGAATTTTCTGCCCGCGAGCAGCGGTGTGATCGGCGAGGCCATGAATGCGCCCGACCTGTTCGCGCTCTGCCTCGCGGAAAATGACCGGCGCATGAGCGGTTACGATGCGAGACTGCTGCGGCCCAGGCTGGTGCCCACGCTGGCCCGCTTCGCCCTGCGCTTCATGAAACCCGCGCGCCGGGACACCTCATCAAAACAAGGAGACGCCGGCCATGACATGGACCGTCGATGAACAACTCGCGTTGACCGCCACTGAAGCGGTCGCCGCGATCCAGTCCGGCCGTCTGAAGGCCGCCGACTACGTGGCCACCTTGCTCGCGCGCGCGGCGGCGCTTTCGAGCCTCAATGCGCTCACCACGCTCGACCTCGACGGCGCGCTCGCCGCCGCGCGGCGCATCGACGCCTTGGCCGCCGCCGAGAAGGCCCGCTTGCCGCTTGCGGGGTTGCCCGTGGTCGTGAAGGACAACATCAACACGGCGGGCATGCAGACCTCGGCGGGCACGCCGGCGCTCGAGGGCTTCATACCGAAGACCAACGCGCCCTCGGTGCAGCGCCTCGTCGACGCCGGCGCGATCGTGCTCGGCAAGGCGAATATGCATGAACTGGCGTTCGGCATCACGAGCACGAACCTCGCCACGCATGCGGGCCCGGTGCGCAATCCCTACGATCCCTCGTTGATTCCGGGCGGTTCGTCGGGCGGCACCGCGGCGGCGATCGCCGCGCGCATCGTACCTGCGGGTCTCGGCACCGACACCGGCGGCTCGACGCGCATTCCGGCCGCGTTGACGGGTACGGCGGGGTTTCGTCCATCGGTCGGCAACGGCGGCGCCGAACGGCGCTATCACGATCCGCACGCCGTGGTGCCGATCAGCCATACGCGCGACACCGTCGGACCGATGGCTCGCAGCGTCGCCGATATTGCGCTGCTGGACGGCGTGATCACCGGCGCCGAGGCCTTGCCCGATGTCGCGTTGAACGGCTTGCGCATCGGCTTGCCCGCGCCGCTTTGGCAAGGACTCGAACGGCAGGTGGAGGACGTCGCACGGGCCGCGTTGCAGCAACTCGAAGCGGCGGGCGTGGTGTTCGTGCCGATGGCCATGAGCGAACTGGACGATCTGAACGCCATGGTGGGCGGCCCGATTGCGATCCATGAGCCGCGTGACGACGTGCTCGCCTGGCTCGTCGCCAACGACGCGCCCGTCAAAACCGTCGTCGAACTGGCGGCCCGCATTGCCAGCCCGGACGTGCGCGCGATCTACGACGCCGTGCTCGGCGATGTGCTCGGCGAGCGCTACGAGGACGCGCTGAATCAATGGCGGCCGCGCTTGCAGCAGTACATGGCCGCGACCTTCGCCGACGAGCACCTCGACGCGCTGCTGTTCCCGACCACGCGTTTAGCCGCCGTGCCGATCGACGAAGTGAACGGTTCGTCGGTCGTATCGATCGACGGTTCGGCGGCCATCGACACCATGGACGCTTTCCTGCGCAACACCGATCCGGCCAGCACCTCGGGCATACCGGGACTTTCACTGCCTGCGGGCATGACCGCGAGCGGCCTGCCGGTCGGACTGGAACTGGACGGCCCGCTCGGCAAGGACCGGCGTCTTCTTGCGATCGGCATTGCGTTCGAACAGCTGCTTGGCGCATTGCCGGCGCCGGTGCTTTGATACCGGAATCACCTTCACAACACCTCCAAAAAACTCAACGAATCCGCCGATGAAAATTCTAATACCCGCTCTCCCGCGGCGGGCCCTCTTGCGCCATGGCGCGCGAATCGCCGCGGCGTTGACCCTCGCGTTGGCCGCCGGCGCATGCGAGCGCCTCGCCGCGGTCGACTCGAATGCGTTGTGGAAAATCGTCGATCTGCGCTGCGTGCCGTCCCAGCAAGCCACCGGCACGCCGGGTCAATGCACGTTTGTCGATCTGAACAAACGCTACGCTATCCTGAAGGATATCGTCGGACGCTCGCAGCACCTGTTGATTCCGACCGACCGCATTACCGGTATCGAAAGCCCGCTCGTGCTTGCACCGCATGCACAGGATTACTGGGCCGACGCGTGGGACGCGCGGACCTACGTCGAGAAATCGGTCAAGCGCTCGCTGCCCGACAATGAGCTCGGCCTCGAAATCAATTCACAATATCGCCGCACGCAGAACCAGTTGCATATTCATATCGATTGCATGCGCGCCGATATCAGCGAAGCGCTCGCGCGTCACGCCAAAGATTCACCGGATCAATGGCGCTGGGATACGCTCGACGGCGATCGCTACCGCATCATGCGCGTGACCTCGCTTGAAGGCGCCGATAACCCGTTTCGCATCGTCGCGAGAGACAACCAGGGCGCGGCGGCGATGGCCGGGCAAACCATTCTCGTGACCGGCGCGGGACCGTCCGCTGACAAGGACGGCTGGCTGATCGTCAACAGCGGGATCGACGTGGACAACGGCAGCGGCTCGGCCGAAGGCCTCCAGGATCACGCCTGCCACGTGGCGGACGCGCGCTGAGCGTCTGACCAGCAAGCCCTGAAGGCTCGCAGGCGCTTAGGGCCGGCCGCCTTTTCACGTTTTCACAGATGCATTGCTGAACAAATTGGTTCTGGCAACGCGCGGGGGTCCGTAGGATCGGTCTGAACCTGCATTCCGACCGATCCTGTTCATGGCGATTTATCTCGACGACACGCAACGCAACACCGTCGCCCGTCTGGCGACAAGTTGGACATGGCGCACGCAATGGCCGACCTGGGCACTGATCATCACGATCTATGGGGGATGGTTCGGCGTGGCGACACATGCGCGCGAGCTCGGACTGCCGCTCACGACGCTTCTGCTCGCCGTGCTCGGCACGTGGTACATGTCGTTGCAACACGAACTGCTGCATGGGCACCCTACGCGTTCGCCGTTCGTCAATGCCCTGCTCGGTTTCGCGCCACTTGCCGTGTGGTTTCCGTATGGCATCTATCGCGATTCACATCTTCGGCATCACGACGATCCGCATCTGACGCATTCCGAACGCGACCCTGAAAGCTATTTCGTCAGCGCGCTCGTTTGGCGACACACCGGTTGGTCCATTCGCGCGTTGCTGACTTTCCGCAATACGTTTGTCGGCCGTCTGCTGGTCGGGCCGGCGTTCTCCATTGCGGCGACCGGCGTGGACGCGCTGCGCAAGATCAAATGCGGCGATTGGCGCGATATTCCACTGTGGCTCGCGCACTTCGCCGCCGTTGCTGCGCTCGCAGCGTGGCTGCAACATGCGTGCGGGATCCCGGCGTGGGTCTTTTTTGTGGGCGCGGGCTATGGAGCGCTGTCGTTGAGCTCGATCCGTTCGTTTCAGGAACATCGCGAGGCGCAAGCGCATGAGCATCGCAGCGTTATTAACGAAGCGGCGTGGTTCTGGCGTCTTCTGTTTCTGAACAATAACTATCATCTGGTGCATCACGACTTGCCTCACATTCCCTGGTACGCACTGCGGGGAGTGTATGAAACGTCCCGCCAGCAGTACCTGGAGCGCTCGGGAGGCTTTCTGGTAAAGGGTTACAGCGAATGGATCAAGCGCTATTTTTTGGCCGTGGTTGCCCATCCGGTAACCGCCGGCGGATCCGACGCAAGCCGAAGAAATCCGGGTGCTTCCGGCAGTTTTGCGGGTAATTTGCGGCTCATGGTAGGTATCCGTCAAGGAGAACTCCATGAGGCTCACCTACCCACTCCTGCAAAACGCCAAACGGCGGAGTAAGCCCTATAAAATCCGCGACCGAGACTCTATGTATTTGCGTGTCTCGGTCCCCGGCTCGAAAGTCTGGAAATTTGACTATCGGTTGGATGGCAAGGACTGCAGTTACACTCCAGGCCGATTTCCTGATGTTTCAATAGCCGACGCTCGCGAACTCCGCAACGCTGCGGCCAAGCTGGTGGCTTCTGGCATCCACCCGAAGGCGCACGAGAAGCAACTTCAACAGCAGACTGTCGCACATCAGAAGAACACGCTTTGGTCGGTATGCGGGAAATGGCTGAATGACAACCGTGCCAACTGGACAGCGTACTACCATGGGCAAGCTACCCGTTTCCTTACACGCTACGTAAAGGGTTCGTCACTCGGCGAAACGCCGGTGCGTGATATCACGGTGGCACACGTTTATGACCTGATGCAATCGATTGCGAAGCGCAAAGCGCTTGCGCAAGATGAACGCAAGGCCGAGGGTGCTCCTCATATCGCAATACGTCTGCGCCAACACCTCGACGCAATATTCAGGCGAGCGATTATCAGCGGGCGGGTCGACGCAAATCCTGTTGCGGCGCTTAAACCATCCGACGTAGTAACACTTCCGCCTACGCGCCACAATCGGGCATTGGAAGCTGATGAGCTCAAGCACGTGATGGAGGCACTTTCTGTCACGGGAACTCAGCGCACACGTCTAGCGGTGCACTTACTGTTGCTTACGTGAGTGCGTACTATCCGGGTGCGAGGTACGACATGGAGGGAGATCGATCTTGAATCAGCGATATGGGCCATCCCGGCGGAGCGCATGAAGATGGAGCGTCCGCACGTCGTGCCACTCAGCTCACAGTCAATTGAGATTTTTAAAAAAAGTTCGAGAAAATACTCGACCTACGAACGCTGACAACTACCTCTTCCCGAACGTCAGAAATAACTCCCGGTCCATGGCGGCGACGACAATCAATGCAGCCTTGGTTCGCGCTGGATTTAATCACGAACGCCTTCTTCGGGCACACGGCACATGAGGTACGTGAACTGAACAGACCGTGAGCCGACGTTGGAAGCAAGGATTCCTGACGAATCTGCCCCCCCGATTCTCGCGCTTCGTTCTACGCCTTTCCATGCGTCGCGCCAGCCGACCGTCTAGTACAAGGTGACGCGCATGAATTTAAGCGGTCGCCACAGAAACCGCGGAAACAGAGCAATCCAAATTGATCCGTCGGCGATTCTTTTCCTCGGACAAATATGCGTCAGTGTCAGAAATTCACGACAGGTTACTTTTTTTGCTTCGGTAACCGAACGATGCGGAGTTACCCTCATGTTCGCAACAACAATCATCCTGCCGGGAGAAACGCATGAAACGAATCGCATTGTCGACCTTCTCGCTTGCGCTGCTCGGCGCAACAGGCGCAGCGCATGCACAGAGCAGTGTGACGCTGTATGGCTTGATCGATGAATCAATCCAGTACGTATACCACGCGGACTCGGCGAACAATCATCTGTTTCAAACGTACGCCGGCAACCTGCAGGGCAGCCGCTGGGGCATGAAGGGCACCGAAGACCTGGGCGGTGGCCTGAAGGCTATCTTCCAGTTGGAAAACGGTTTCGACGTGAACACTGGCGGATTGAACCAGGGCGGTCGCCTGTTCGGCCGCCAGGCGTACGTCGGCCTGACGCAGGACCTGTACGGTACCTTCACGTTGGGTCGCCAGTACGACCCGCTTGTCGATATGGTCCAGCCGCTGACGGCTGATAACTACTTCGGCAGCACGTTCACGACGCCGGGCGACGTCGACAACAATGACAACAGCTCCCGTACCAACAGCGCAGTCAAGTACGTATCGCCTGTGTGGAGCGGCTTCCAGTTCGAAGGCATGTATGCATTCGGCGGCGTTGCGGGCTCAACGGGCGCAGGCCAGACGTGGTCGGGTGCGGCGACGTACGCCTTTGGTCCGTTGAGCTTTGCAGCCGGTTACATCCGCATGGAGAACGCTAACTCGGCGGCCGGCCGTGCGAGCACGAGCAATTCGTTGTCGCACTGGGGGTCCAGCGCAACGTCCGACGGTACGTTCGACTCAGCCATCAACGGCGGATACTCATCGGCCAAGTCGATCGACATCACATCGGCAGCAGCCCAGTACGTCACGGGTCCGTTCACTTTCAATATCCGTTATAGCTTCGCGCAGTACAAGCCAGACGGCTTCTCGCTCTTCCAGAATCAGGAGAAATTTCACGTCGCCGGCGGCTACGCGGGTTACCAGCTCACGCCTGCCATGCTGATCGGTCTGGGCTACATCTACACGCACGGCGCTGGCGACACGTCGGCTACGTATCACCAGGGTTCGCTGGGTGCGGACTACCTCCTGTCGAAGCGTACCGACCTGTACCTGATTGGCGCTTACCAGCACGCAAACGGCACGCAACGAGCGGCCGACGGAAGCCACGTCACAGCGGATGCTTCGGTTGGCTCATACGGATTAACGGCAGGATCCAGCTCGCAAGCGATTATCAGCCTGGGTATCCGTCACAAGTTCTAGGAGAAATGCATTGGATGCGGCCAGTGACGTCTGGCCGCGGCACGCGAAGCCGGCCCCAGGACGCGAGCCCGCAGGTTGGCTTTTCTGCTGTCATCTTGTCGACTTCGCAAGAGGACGCGTCGCCGTGGACGGTCACCACTTTCTCGGATTAAGAGCTCTATCCACTCTCTGTCCCTCCGACTCCAAAAGTAGCTTTCATATCAGGCATCCTGGTTTCCTCTTTTTTGTACGTCGTGTGCGGACATTGCTTCATCGCCAGAGGCCGGCGCCAGGTGAGGCGTGAACGCCGCCTCGTCCCGTACGAGACGCTGGGGCAATGTTTCCTTGAGAAATTCGACCCATGTACTTACTTTCTTGTCGTGAGAGCGCGGCGAAGAAAGAAGCACGTAGGCATTGCGCGCCTGCATCCTGTACCTGGGCAAGACGTGCATCATGGTTCCAGCCTGTAATTTTTGCATCCCCGCCCGCAGCGGCAATGGGCCTATACCAAGACCAGCCTCAATTGCATCAGCGAGTACATCGCTCAGGTCGCTATGAAGAATCGGGTCGCCGACCGAACACGTTTCGTGGCCAAATGGCCCCTCGAACTGCCATTGCCCGGATGACACGTCGCCAGCGTGATCAAAGCACCGATGTTGTTTGAGGTCGCAAGGTGTCTTTGGCACGCCGTATCGCGCCAGATAGACGGGTGCAGCACATAGGATCGAAGAAACTGCCCCAAGTCGCTCGGAGACTATGCCAGGGCCGGGCGGTTCCGACGAGCAAAGCAGTACGACGTCGTAGTCGCCGGGCAGCCCGTCCTGCATCTGCGGCAACAGTGTCACGCTCGCCGAAACCTGAGGGAATCGCTCCAGGTAGCTCGAAAGTAGCCCTGATAGGTGATATCGGTCAAAACTCGCGGATACGCCGATCCTAAGTGTTCCGGCCGGTTCAGCGCCCACTTCCGATGCCTCCGCCTCCGCCTGTGCCAACTGATTCAGTATCACGTCGCAGTGCGAAAGATATCGCTCCCCTGCCTGAGTCAATGCCACGCGCCGGGTCGTCCTCTGCAACAGACGTACCTGCAGGTGCGTCTCAAGATCTGCGATAGCACGCGAAACCTGAGAAGTAACGAGGTTGAGTTCTTGCGCTGCCGCCGTAAAGCTGCCAACTGATGCAACTCGGGAAAAGGCACGTATGGCTTGCAGCATATCCATGAGTCGCCTTCAATCTGTTAAGGCGTTTCAGTTCGTCAATTGTGAGAAACCAACCCGACACGCCAGCGGCACATGCCGGCCCTTTTTTTGGGCAATTCGGATGTGCCCCACTAAGTACTTTAGTCGAAAGAGCGCGCGGTTTTCGCGTGGCTCGTTGATAGAATAACAATCTTATTCTCGTTGCCTCGCAATACTTGTGTCCTGCCCTGGTTGGCGCGTTCGAGCAGTATCCGCTTAGGGCAGAGCGATAATGCTACCTTCGCCATGACCGGAGAAATGCACCCGGTCCGTGTTCGCGCCATGCGATCAGCGCCGCCGGGTGAGACTAACGCACTTATCTGGACTGGCTCGGTGGCTTCAGGTGTCGCCGGTACGACCGAAGCATCTATCGCATGGACTTCGAACATGACTACACGCCCGGACGTACAGGACGATTTTTTGCACATGCTTATAAAGAACAAGGCCGCCGTGAACGTGTTCCTTGTGAACGGCATAAGACTGAGCGGTCAACTGGCCGCCTTTGACAGATTTTCAATTCTGCTAGTGTCTGGCTCAGGTTCGCAACTTGTTTTTAAACATGCCATATCGACCGTACTGCCCGTCAATGGCATGGGCCAAGTACGTAAGCCCAACGAGGCGCCGTTAGCTGGTAACACGACGGACCAATTACGGCGCCGTGTCCGATGAGAACTGCCATGACACGTTGCCGCTACGCCAGTCCTCTCATTCTCACTGACGCTCCGTTCTCATCTTGATTGCCGCGCGGCATGAAGAACCGCGCACCGGCCGACGGGTCAAAGAACAGTTTTCATAGGGCTCCGAGACGCCGATTTCTGGCCCGAGCCCCAAGCGGTTGGCGCCTATGTTGCCCAGCCGGGAAGGGAGATACTGACCGGTCGGAGCCGACATTTTCACACTGATGCTGGCCGAGGTAACTTGCTCGCGTCAGGTGGACTCCTCGCGCGTAAGCTGGACTACCGTTGAAGTTCCACGCGAAGCGCGGTTTCAGAGCGCCAATGCCGGCGCGATGCACCTGGGTTGGCGCGCCACTGACGACACCGCTTAGATTGGCGGTTTCTACAGGGCGTATCACGGGCCACCGAATACCGCCTCGCCGTACTGGTGCCGATGCCCCATCACCCTCCTCCGTCAAATTCAGGCCGCAGATCATGCCGACTGTCACGTGCTCGGCTTGCTCCCGCATACCGGGGCGCCAGTCGCACGGGAGGAGGTGTCCGAATTGGCTGCGCCATCACTGACGACCCCATGCGCGTATGCCCGAGCATCGTCGATGTCGACACGCGACAGGCAGCATAAAACCGCGTAAACTTACTTTCACCAACATGACTGGAAGCCCACCATGGTCACCACGAAAACTGTCCGACGGGCATTTTCGGGCCTGACTTCAGCGTTCAAGCCCAAAGCCAACGCTCGCATTACGCGCACACTCAAAAATGCCCAGCGACACGCCGACGATGCGTGGAAGGGGACAATGCACGGCGTGCACGACCCCTCCCGTCACAAGGGGTATGGGCGATGATTGGCGGATGACATGGGCGTCTTGCGGCATCGCTTGCACCGCAATGCCGCGCGTCTTCGATTACGCCGACCCCGAAGTTTCCCGCTCGCTTTTGCGCTCCCGTTACTGTTGCGCCAGATGGCGTGAGCCCGCGTGCAACGTTGTGTGCCTTTGCGTCATCCGGGTCCTTGCGGCGATACCCTATCCCCGGCCTGACGGCAGTTTTTGAGCGGTGCAACCGCGAGTGGGTTTTTGTCCACGAACCATGTCATCCGATCAACCTCTTCAACCACGGCAGCGCGCCGACAGCATCCCCAAAAGGTGGCTGCGCTATGTGCCCGGCGTCGCGATGCTCAAGGGCTATCACGCCACGTGGCTCAGGAACGACATCACCGCGGGCCTTGTGCTGACCACGATGCTCGTTCCGGTCGGCGTCGCTTATGCTGAGGCGTCGGGCGTGCCCGGCGTGTGCGGCCTGTATGCGACCATTGTCCCGCTGCTCGCCTATGCAATCTTCGGCCCAAGCCGCATTCTCGTGCTTGGCCCCGACTCCGCGCTCGCCGCACCAGTGCTCGCTGTCGTCGTGCTGAGCGCGTCGGGGGAGCCGTCGCGCGCGATCGCCGTGGCGAGCATGATGGCGCTCATCTCAGGACTTGTGTGCGTCGTCTTCGGCGTGTTGAAGCTCGGTTTCGTGACTGAGCTGCTGTCCACGCCGATTCGATACGGCTACATGAACGGCATCGCGCTGACGGTACTGATCAGCCAGTTGCCGAAGCTGTTTGCGATATCGTTCGAAGATCACGGGCCGCTGCGGGATCTGCTCAATCTCATCAAAGCTGTCGGCGCCGGGCAGGCGAACTGGTATAGCTTTTCGGTCGGCGCGGGCAGTCTCGCGCTCATTCTGCTGCTCAAGCGCTTTGACAAGGTGCCGGGCATCCTGATCGCCGTCGTGCTCGCGACGCTGTGCGTGAGCGTGTTCCAGCTCGATCGCATGGGCGTGAAAGTACTAGGCACCATTCCGCAGGGATTGCCCACGTTCGCGCTGCCCGTTGTAAGCGACGTCGATTTCGGGCGCATCCTACTGGGCGGTTGCGCGGTCGCGCTGATTTCCTTCGCCGACACGAGTGTGCTGTCGCGCACGTTTGCCGCGCGCTCCAACATGCGAGTCGATCCGAATCAGGAAATGATTGGACTGGGGGTCGCCAATCTCGCAACCGGGCTCTTCCAGGGCTTTCCGATCAGCAGCAGTTCATCGCGCACGCCGGTTGCGGAAGCTGCAGGCGCCCGGACGCAGGTGACGGGCATCGTCGGCGCGCTCGCGGTCGCGGCCGTTCTGCTCGCGGGACCAAATCTGCTGCGCCATCTTCCGAGTAGCGCACTCGCCGCAGTCGTGATCGCCGCGGCGATCGGCCTCTTCGAGTTCAGCGAGCTTAAGGCTACACTGAACAAGCCGCGAAATTGGCGACGCGTTAGCAATTTGAACGTCGT
The DNA here is from genome assembly GCF_003386115.1 of Paraburkholderia sp. BL27I4N3. Lineage (NCBI taxonomy): Bacteria > Pseudomonadati > Pseudomonadota > Betaproteobacteria > Burkholderiales > Burkholderiaceae > Paraburkholderia > Paraburkholderia sp. BL27I4N3. The sequence goes on from NZ_QREJ01000001.1 coordinate 5,772,367, forward strand.
CAAGTCATGAGGCCGAGCTTGCGCCGTTGCTTTGCGGCCCTCGCGGGCCTTGTGGGCGGGCACTTTGCCCGCCTTTGGCCCACTATGGGCGTACCGATGCCGTCAGTTGCCTGCGCGACAGGTAGACGTTGGCCAGCGCGAGCGCGACGAACGCCCGGTTGGCGTTCTTTGCCAACCCGCGATAGCGCACCTTCGTAAATCCCCATAGTCGCTTCACGACCGCAAAGACATGCTCGACCCGGGCCCGGATCTTCGACTTGTTGCGATTCCTGCCGCGCTGCACCTCGTCGACTTCTCCGCCCGCACGACGCGTCCGCTGATTGGTGAAGTCGCGTGCCTTCGGCGCCTTGCCGTGAATCAGGTCTTTCTGGCTCGCATAGGCGCTGTCGCCGTAGACGCGCTGCTCCTGGCCGTGCAGCAATTGCGGCAGCGGGTGCTTGTCATGCACGTTGGCCGGAGTGAGCACTGCGCTGTGCGCCAGCCCGCTTTGGCTATCGACACCAATGTGCAGCTTCATGCCGAAGTACCACTGCTTACCCTTGCGGGTCTGATGCATCTCGGGGTCGCGCGCCTTCTGTTCATTCTTTGTCGAGCTCGGCGCACCGATGATCGTGGCGTCCACGATGGTGCCGCTCCTGAGCTTCATGCCGCTGGCCTGAAGTACCCGGCCCACTTCGGCGAAGAGCTGCTCACCCAGTTGGTGGGTCTCCAGCAGGCGCCGGAATTTGAGCAGCGTCGTCGCGTCCGGCACGGCTTCGCAGCCCAGATCAATACCCACAAAGCGACGCAGGCTAGCACTGTCGTACAGTGCCTCTTCGCAGGCGAAGTCGGCCAGATTGAACCAGTGCTGGATGAAGTGAATCCGCAACATGCGCTCCAGACCAATTGGCGGGCGGCCATTGCCGCGTTTCGGATAGTGCGGCTCGATCACCGCGCACAACTGCGCCCATGGCACGATCGCATTCATCGTGTCGAGAAACTCGTCGCGCCGCGTGCGTTTGCGGTGCGTCTCAAAACCCGCACCTTGATCGGCTGCCATCGCCAGCGTCTGCTGCTTCATCCTGGTTCGCCTTCCTCATTCAATCCGATCTCTATAACGCTTGACGTACCGGATCGGTGGACTTAATCAGCGTTGCCTTAAGCGCATCTATCGCATTCAGCAATGGGAGTTCTGGCTGTCGATTTGCTGCTTCGCCGGCGTCGCGGTGTTCGGCGCGATTCCCGGCATCTGCATTGCGGTGGTCATCGCTATCATCGAATTTCTATGGGACGGATGGCGTCCCCATTACGCGGTACTCGGCCGCGTCGACGGACTGCGCGGCTATCATGACATGAAGCGTTACCCGCACGCGACACAGATTCCGGGACTGCTGCTCTTTCGCTGGGATGCGCCGCTCTTCTTCGCGAACGCAGAATTGTTCCAGGAGCGCGTGATCGAGGCGGCGCAGCAGGCCACTACGCCCGTCAAACGAGTCGTCGTGACTGCCGAGCCGGTGACGAGCGTGGACGTCACCTCGGCCGACATGCTGCGCGAGCTCCACCGCACGTTACGGGACCGCGGCATCGAGCTGCATTTCGCCGAGATGAAAGACCCCGTCCGTGACAAGCTCAGGCGCCTGGAGCTGTCGCCGATCTTTCCCGATGCGTGCTTTCATCCGACCATAGGCAGCGCGGTCGATGCGTACCTTGATGCCGCAGGTGCAGGCCAGACGCCTGCGTCTGACCATCGTTGAGCGCGTCGAGAGCGAAAATCAATCGTCATCGCAGCGCGGGTTGCCCCCCTGTCGCGCTGCCACATTAACTGTTGGCGACGCAATAGCGGAGAGGACAGACGCCTGCCCAGAAAACGGACGGAATTTGGGCGGCGTCAGTGAAACAATGCCGGGCGGCGAAGCGTGTGGCGAGCTGGTTGCGACAGAGTGAGGCGCACAGCAGGTGCCGCTTGAGCGCGAAGTGCTGACGGATCGGACCGAAGCTCGACCAGAAAACCTGCGTGCGTTCAGGATCACGGAAGCCGCGCGTGCGTCGCTCACGTTCGCGCGCCGGCTGATAACTGTTTTCAGCGCGGCTATTGATTCGCGCGCTGGCGGCTGAGTAGGCCACATGAGGCGCTTGCCACCGTCGGGCAGATCGTACGTCTCCTTCGGCGGACCGAGCTTCGCGATAACCACCTGTTCATTCATCCCCATTTGCACACGCTGCTCCGGTTGTGCGCAAGCGCCGAGCACGAGCGCAACGGCGCACACGCCATGCGTCGCGTACATTCATCGTGATTCAAGCACCACGACACTGCGCGCCTCTACACGGCAGGTAACGCGCTCGACGCGGGCTGTTTCAACAGTCGAGACAATGTCCGCCGGTGGTTCTGCGGCCGTATCGACCATCCGCCGCCACTTCGCGTCGTCGAGGGCGGGAAGCTCTGCATCGCGCGCATCCGCGTTCATGTTGAGGACGATGTGCAACATGGGTTCGCCCGGCGCATGTCCCGCAAGCGTGAACGCCACCAGCCGGGCGCCCGGGTCGCCCCATGCGGGAACGCCGAGCCGTTCGCCATGCCAGGCGACATCGGGATGCGTTTGCCCATGCCCGGCGCGGCCCGTGAGGAACCGCCGACGGCGCAGGCTCGCGTGACGCCTGCGAAGCCCGATCATCTCGCGCACGAAACGCAGCATGTCGAGCGCGCCATCGGAGAAGTGCCAGTCCATCCACGATAGCGCGTTGTCCTGACAGTACGCATTGTTGTTGCCGCGCTGGCTACGCAGGATTTCGTCGCCGGCGAGCAGCATCGGCACGCCCTGGCTTAGCAACAGGATCGCCATGAAGTTGCGCGCCTGCCGCAAACGCAGGCCGGCGGTAGACGGATCGTCCGTGTCGCCCTCGGCGCCGCAGTTCCACGACAGGTTCTCGTTGCTGCCATCGCGGTTGTCGTCGCCGTTCGCCTCGTTGCGCTTCGCGTCGTAGCTGACGAGATCGCGCAACGTGAAGCCGTCGTGGCAGGTCACGAAGTTGATGCTGTTTGCGGGCAGTCTGCCGTCCGCTTCATAGAGATCCGCGCTTCCCGCGAGGCACGTGCACATCAGGCCGATCAGTCCCGGATCGCCCCGCACGAAACGGCGGATCACATCGCGGTAGCGGCCGTTCCATTCGGCCCACGCCATGCCCGGAAACGCACCGACGTGATACAGGCCCGCCGCGTCCCACGCCTCGGCGATCAGCGGCACGCGCCCGAGCACTGGCGACGCTTCCATCGCCCACGGCAACGGTGGCGTACGCAGCAGCGCGCCGCCTTCGCCGCGCGTGAAGACGCTCGCCAGATCAAAGCGAAAGCCGTCCACCCCGAGTTCCTCCACCCAGTACTCGAGGCAGTGGAGGATGAACGCCGACACCAGCGGATGATTGCAGTTGACCGTATTGCCACAGCCGGTGTAGTCGAGATAACGCCCACCGTCCGCCGGATCGACGTGATAGAAGACTTCGTTGGCGAGCACCTTGAAATTGATCACCGGACCGCTCAGTCCCGCTTCCGCGGTGTGATTGAACACCACGTCAAGCAGCACGCAAATGCCGGCCGCGTGCATCGCGTCGATCAGCGCGCGAAATTCCTGCGGTGCTCGCTCAGGCTCGACGCAATAGCGCGGATGCGGACTGTAGAAGCTGTGGGTACTATAGCCCCAGTAATTGACGAGCCCTTTGGCGGCGGCCGATGCCGGCACGTCCTGCTCATCGAAGGCCATCACAGGAAGCAGTTCGACGTGCGTGATGCCCAGCTCCTTCAGATAAGGGATCTTCTCGATCAGCCCCGCGAACGTGCCCGGATGTCGTACGCCGCTCGATGGATCGCGTGTGAAGCCGCCGACATGCAATTCGTAGATAACCGCGTCGTCGAGCGTGCGCACGGCCACCTCTTCGCGTTTGTCCAGCGGTTCGGTGACGATGGCTCTATAGGACGTATGCCCGGGCTCGTGCCCATCGGCTGCGGGCTCGCGCCGCCACTGGCGGTCGCTGACCGCGCGCGCGGCGGGGTCGAGCAACTCGCGACGGCCCAGTGCCTCGTCGTCGAGTTGCGGCACGCCATGACGGCCGTAGGCGCGCCACGTGTAGCAACACGGCACAGGAAGCGCTTCGACCAGCACATGCCAGAAATAGAACGTGCGGTTCCTTTCGGGCGTGAGTCCGATGATCTGAAACGGCTCGATGCTATCCGTGGAAGCGTAAAGCAGTAGTTCGAGGTGAGTCGCATGCCGGCAAAAAATGCAGAAGTTGACCCCCTCCGGCACGACCGACGCACCGAGCGGAAATCGCGAACCGGGCCGCGCCTCGTAGCCGCGCGTAATGTCGGTGTTACGGCTGACCAAGGTCGATCCTCACCGCATGCGCATTCCAGATGCGCTCGCAATACTCGCTGATCGCGCGATCCGACGAGAACTTACCCGAGCGTGCCGTGTTCATGATCGACATTCGCGTCCAGCTGCTCGAGTCGCGCCACGCGTCGCTGACGCGTTGCTGACACGCGACGTAATCCGCGAAATCGGCCAGCACGAGGAATGGGTCCGCGTGCAGCAGATTGTCGACGAGCGGCCTGAACACGTCCGCATCGCCGCGCGAGAAGCGCCCTTGTGCGATCTGCGCGAGCGCTTCGCGCAAGTCGTCGTTGGATTGCAGGTAGTCGGACGGGCGATAGCCGTCGCGCTTGGCCTCTTCGACTTGCTGCGCGGTCAAGCCGAACAGGAAGAAATTGTCGGCGCCCGCTTCTTCGCGGATCTCCACGTTCGCGCCGTCGAGCGTGCCGATCGTCACCGCGCCGTTCATCATGAACTTCATATTGCCCGTGCCCGACGCTTCCTTGCCCGCTGTCGAAATCTGTTCGGACAAGTCCGCGGCGGGATAGACCCAATGTCCGTTCTTGACGTTGAAGTCCGGATAGAAGACCACTTTCAGCCGGCCGTCGATTAGCGGATCATGATTGACGACTTCCGCGATGCCGGTGACAAGGCGGATCATCAGCTTAGCCATCGCGTAGCCCGGCGCGGCCTTGCCGCCGAAGATGAAGCAGCGCGGCGCAATGTCGAGCGCGGGATTGCGGCATAGCTGGTGATACAGACTGATGATGTACAGCGCGTTCAGATGCTGGCGTTTGTATTCGTGAATGCGCTTGACCTGAATGTCGAACAGCGCGGTCGGATCGACGTCGATGCCCGTTGCGCTCGCGATCCGCGCCGCGAGCGCGGCCTTGTTGTCGCGCCGGATCGCGCGCCACACTTCATGAAAGCCGGCATCATCGGCGTGTGCAGCAAGTGCGTCGAGCTGCGTGAGATCGGTGCTCCATTCGTGGCCGATCGTTTGATCGAGAAGACGCGTGAGACCAGGGTTGCTCAACATCAGGAAGCGGCGCGGCGTCACGCCGTTCGTGACGTTGAGAAAGCGCTGCGGATATATCTCGGCGAAATCGCGAAGCACGGTTTGGCGTAGAAGATCCGAATGCAACGCGGCCACGCCGTTGACCGCATGACTGCCAACCGTGGCCAGATGCGCCATGCGCACTTTCTTGTCGCCGCGTTCGTCGATCAGCGACATACGCGTCACGCGCGCGTCGTCGCCGGGAAAAATGCGCCGCACGTCGTCAAGAAAACGTCGATTGATTTCGTAGATGATTTCGAGCGGGCGCGGCAACAGGCTCTGAAAGAGCGGCAGACCCCAGGTTTCGAGCGCCTCGGGCAACAGCGTGTGATTGGTGTACGCGAAGGTGCGCTGCGTGATGTCCCACGCGGTATCCCACGAAAGCCCGCGCACGTCCAGCAGCAGACGCATCAACTCGGCCACCGCGATCGACGGATGCGTATCGTTGAGTTGCGCGGCGAACAAGTCCGCGAAATGGTCGATCGAAGTGCCCTTCAGTTCCATCAGCCTCAGCATGTCCTGCAGCGAACACGAAACGAAGAAGTACTGCTGCGCGAGACGCAGGCGCTTGCCCGCTTCCGGCTCGTCGTTCGGATAGAGCACCTTCGACAAGGTTTCCGACACGACTTTTTCCTGCACCGCCTCGTAGTATTGGCCGGCGTTGAAGTCCTGAAAGTCGAACGACTCCACCGCTTCGCTCTTCCACAGCCGCAGGACATTGCAGGTATCGACACGATAGCCCTGCACTGGCAGATCGCAGGCGACGCCCTTCACTTGCCGCGCCGGTATCCAGCTCACGCGCAGGCGGCCTTCGTCGTCAGTCTGCTGCTGTGTGTATCCGCCGAAGCCTACGTAGTGGCTCACATCCGGCCGCACGATTTCCCATGGGTCGCCGTTCTGCAGCCATTTGTCGGTCACCTCAACCTGCCAGCCGTCGCGAATCTCCTGATCAAAGATGCCGAACTCGTAGTGGATGCCGTAACCGATTGCCGGTATTTCGAGTGTCGACAGCGAATCCATGTAGCACGCGGCAAGGCGTCCAAGTCCGCCGTTGCCGAGTCCCGGCTCTTCCTCGATCGCGAGCAGCACGTCGAGATCCTGGCCGAGCGCGTGCATGGCTTCGCGCGCTTCGTCTTGCATGCCGAGATTGAGCAGATTATTGCCGAGTTGCGGTCCGATCAGGAACTCCGCCGACAGATAGCAGGCCACCTTGACGTCCTTCGCCGCATAGACTTTCGTCGATGCAGCCCAGCACGCGAGCATGCGATCACGCACGCTGAAGGCGAGCGCCATGTACCAGTCGTGCGGGCCCGCAATGTCCGGGTAGCGCCCCGCGCGGCAAATCAGATTCCTCACCACGTCGTGCTGGAATGCGTAGCCGCTCACATCGAGCGACGCGGCTTTCACGTTCGAAGCCGCATCCGCTACGGAAACATCGTTCATGATCGCTTCCCTCGCATGTCATGCCGGAGTTGGATGGCCTGTCGGTGTCCAGTGCAGCGCGTTCGCGAGATTCTCGGCGCCGAGTCCGACCAGCAGGTCGATCGCGCCGTTCTTCAACGCTTGCGTGGCAGGCACACCCGCAGCCTTGAGCGCCGCCGCGTCGATCCGCGAGATGTCGGACAGCTCGACGCGTAAGCGCGTGGCCGCTAGCGCTTCGAGCTTGATGATATTGGCCGCCCCGCCGAGTGCCGCGCGAATCCTCTCCGCACGCGCGATTTCCTGCGCCGAGCTTTGCGCTGAACCCGCCAGCACCGCAGCAGCCGTAGCGCCCGCGTTAGCCATTGGTTCGTCCGGTGTGACGGGCGTGCCGGCCGGGGCCAGGTCGGCGTCGCTGCCTGCCGTCTTCAGATACTCCTGCATGTCGGTTTTCAGGTTCTCCGACAGCGGCCCGAAGATCGCCTGCACGCCATTGCCGACGCGCATCACGCCCGCTGCACCGAGTGCTTTCAGCTTTGCTTCGTTGACGCGCGCGGGGTCTTTCACGGATACGCGCAGACGCGTAATGCACGCGTCGAGACTGGTGATGTTCGAGCGTCCGCCGAACGCAAGCACCAGTTCGCGCGGACGCCCGCCTGTGCCGCTCGTGGCGGGCGGCGCCGTTTCGACCGTGTCGTCCTCACGGCCGGGCGTCTTCAGGTTGAAGCGCGTGATGAAGAAGCGGAACACGCCGTAATAGATCACCGCGTAAATTGGGCCGAGAACGAAAACGTACCAGGCGTGGGTGCCCTTATTACCGACCAGGTTAAACATCAGGAAATCGATCCCGCCTTGCGAGAACGTAAAGCCCATGCGCATGCCCAGCGTGTTCGCGACGAACTGCGCCGACGCCGCGAGGCACGCGTGGATGAAGTAAAGGAGCGGCGCGACGAACAGAAACGCGAATTCGATCGGCTCGGTGATGCCGGTGAGAAACGACGTCAGCGCGGCCGAAATCATCATGCCGCCGACGGCCACTTTCTTCTCCGGGTTCGCGCAGTGCCAGATCGCGATCGCCGCCGCGGGCAGACCGAACATCTTGAACAGGAATGCGCCCGCGAGGATGCCCGCGCTCGGATCGCCCGCAAAGAAACGGGTGATGTCGCCGTGCACCGTCTTGCCGGTCGTCGGATCGAGGTAGCTACCCATTTCGAAGAAGAACGGTACGTTCCAGATGTGATGCAGGCCGAACGGAATCAGCAGACGCTCGACGAAACCGTAAACAGTTGCTGCGGTGCGCGGGTCGGACACCGCCGCCCAGTGCGAGAATGCCTTGATGCCGCTGCCGATCGGCGGCCATATGAAGGACAGGATGCCGCCGAGCACGATTGCGCCGATCGCCGTGACGATCGGCACGAAGCGCTTGCCCGCGAAGAAGCCGAGATACGACGGCAATGTGATCCGATAGTAGCGGTTGAACATCCACGCCGCGAGGCCACCGGCCAGGATGCCGCCGAACACGCCGGTCTGGATCGACGGGATGCCCATGATCATGTCGGGCTCGATGCCTTCGACCTTCGCGATGACGCCGAGCGTCGCCGTCATCACCAGATAGCCGATCGTCGCGGCAATGCCCGAGACGCCATCGTTCTCGGTGAAGCCGAGCGCGACACCGATCGCGAAGATCAGTGGCAGGTTCGCGAAGATCACGTCGCCCGAGTTCTTCATCAGCGCGAGCACGACCGCCGGCACGTAACCGTGAAAGTCGGTTGCGCCGAGACCGAGCAGCAGGCCGGCCACTGGCAGTACCGCGACCGGCAGCATCAGCGACTTGCCGACCTTCTGCAAGACTCCGAACGCATGCGAAAACATGGCAGGTCTCCTCTTGATCCGCTCAGTCGGAAAAACGGGAAAGTTGCGCGCGGACTTCCGCGGCGGTGCCCAGACGCAGCACGTCGGCGGCGAGCTTGCTGGCCTCGGCCATCGTCAGCCGCGCAAGCTGGGCCTTGACCGAACCGATAGCGGGAATGCTGACCGACAGCTCGTCGATGCCGAGGCCCGCGAGCACGGGCACGGCCATCGCGTCCGACGCGATGCCGCCGCAAATGCCGACCCATTTGCCGTGCCGATGCGCGCCCTCGACCGTCATGCCGATCAGACGTAGTACCGCAGGGTGAAGCGCATCGGCCTGCTTTGCGAGTTGAGGATGACCACGGTCCATCGCGAGCGTGTATTGCGTCAGGTCGTTCGTGCCGATCGAGAAGAAGTCGACTTCGCGCGCGAGCGGCTCGGCGATCAGCGCGGCAGCAGGCACTTCGATCATCACGCCGACCTTGACGCTCGCCGCGTGGTCGCCGGCTTCTTCGAGCAGGATTTTGCGCGCGGCCTTCACTTCCTCGACCGTCGCGATCATCGGGAACATCACGTGCAGATTGCCAAGTGGCGCCGCGCGCAGGATCGCGCGCAATTGCGTGCGGAAAATGTCGGGACGTGCCAGGCTCACCCGCACGCCGCGCAAACCGAGGAACGGATTGTCTTCCTTCGGTAGGGGCAGATACGACAGCGGTTTGTCGCCGCCGACGTCGAGCGTGCGGACCACAAGCGGACGTTCGCGGCCGAGCGCCTCGGCTACCGCACAGTATTCGGCGGCCTGCTCGTCTTCGGATGGCGCGGTGTCGCGCGCATCGAACAGGAACTCGGAGCGCAACAGGCCCACGCCTTCGGCGCCGGCCGCCACCGCGTCGCGCGCCTCCTGCGCATTGCGGATGTTCGCGACGACTTCGATGCGGTGGCCGTCGGCCGTCATTGCGAGCTTGCTCGCCGCGAGCTTTTCGGCTTCGCGTTTGGCGGCCTGGCGCCCGATGCGTTCGTGCGCCTGCGCCAGTTCGTCGGCGCTCGGGTGGCGCCGCAAGCGGCCGCGCGAACCGTCGAGCACGACGGGGGTGCCGTCGGCGACTTGCAGCGCGCGGGCGTCGATACCGCAAATCGCGGGAATGCCGAGCGAACGCGCGAGGATCGCAACATGACTCGTCGCCCCGCCGGTCGTCGTGCAGAAGCCGAGCACCTTGCTGCGATCGAGCGACGTGGTGTCAGACGGAGACAGTTCTTCGGCAACCAGAATCGAGTCCTGCGGCACGTCGATTTGCGCCTGCCTGACGCCCGCGAGCAACGCGAGCACCCGCCGGCCGACGTCGCGGACATCGCCCGCACGTTCGCGCAGCAGCGGGTTGTCGAGCTTCGCGAGGGTGCTCGCCTGCCTCTGGAAAGCCTCGCGCCACGCAAAGCCCGCGCTCTTGCCTTCGCTGATGCTGGCGATCGCCATATCGCTCAGGTCGGGGTCGTCCAGCAGTTCGAGATGCGCAGCCAGAATCTGCGCCTTCGACGCATCGGCGAGCGTCGCTTTCAGCGCTTCGATCTGCTGACGCGCCTGGTGCCGCGCCGCTTCGAGTTTCGCGCGCTCGCGTTGCGGCGATTCGCCCGCTTCGTTCACGTCGATCACTTGCTGGCGGAACTGCACCACGTTGCCGACGGCGACTCCCGGCGAAGCGCAGACCCCGGTGAACTCGTTAGGGTCGGCCTCGGCGACTGCGGCGCGGGTGGCGATTGGCTCGGCGCTTGAAACCGGAGGTGCTGGAGTTGCGGCAGACGCCGGTGCGTCGCCGGGCTTTTCGCCAGAACCGTCGGCGAGCAGTCGCGCAAGCACGCTCGCTGCTTCCGCTGCGTCGGGCCCGCGGGCCTCGACGCGCAGCTTGTCTCCGAGCGTGGTGGCGAGCCCCATGATCGCGACGACCGACTTCGCGTTGACGCTGTCGCTGCCGCGCAGCAGGCGGATCTCGGACGTAAACTTCTTCGCTTCCACAGCGACGACGGCGGCGGGCCGCGCATGCAGGCCCGCCGGATTGGGCAGCGTGATTTCGCCAGAGAGGATTGCGCGGGCCGCCCCCGCCGTCTCCTTGTCCGCGATGCTGCCGGCCAGCTCGACATACAGGGCCGTGTCGGTGCCCGCGTTGACGAGGCCTTTAGCGGGCACATAGCGGGTGACGAGTTCGCCGTTGGCGATCACCATCTGCGTGAGCAAGCTGCTTGCCTTCGCACCGACCACCACCGGGTCGAAGCGGATCAGCGGCGTGCCGACCGCGACGGTGTCGCCTTCCTTGACGAGCGGCATGAAGCCCTCGCCGCGCAATAGCACAGTGTCGAGCCCGATGTGCAACAGGACTTGCAGCCCGTTGTCGCCGGTGATCGTCAGCGCATGGCTCGCGCTATGCAGTTGCGTGATTTTGCCGGAAAGCGGCGCCAGCAACTCATCCGACGTCGGATCGATCGACACGCCGTCGCCGACCATCTTCTGCGCGAAGACCGGATCGGGCACGCTATCCAACGGCACCAGCACGCCCGAAAGTGGCGCGCTCAACGCGATGCGCAGGGGACCCTCAGGAGCTTTCATTGCGACAACTCCTAATGTTTTTTACGCTCGCCAGAAAGAGTTTGATTCAGGCCATGCGAGCGCGAGATGCACGGCGCAGACGACGAACCGGTCAATACGGCCACACCCATTCGGAAATCTCCGGGCTATCGGTGCCGTGCTCGTGCGCGTAATTCATGTTGAGGATAATTGCATTCCTCATGTCGTCTCGCAGATGCGCGGTTCTGCCCTGCAAGCGCGGCACGCGGTCGAGCACGTCGAGCACGAGGTTGAAACGGTCCACCTTGTTGAGAATCGCGAGTTCGAGCGGCGTATTGATGTTGCCTTTCTCCGTGTAGCCGCGAACGTGCAGATTCTCGTGATTGCGAAAACGATATGCGAGCTTGTGAATCAGCCACGGGTAGCCGTGAAAATTGAAAATCACGGGCTTGTCGACCGTAAACAGGCTGTCGAACTCGCGCTCGGTAGAGCCGTGCGGATGCTCTGTCACCGGCTGCATCCTGAACAGATCGACCACGTTCACGAAGCGCAGTCGCAGTTCGGGCAGACGCTCGCGCAAAATAGCCGTCGCCGCGAGTGCTTCCTGCGTGGCGACGTCTCCGCATGAAGCCATCACCGCATCGGGCTCCACATCTTCGTCATTGCTCGCGCGCCGCCATACGCCCATGCCCTTCGCGCAATGGACGACCGCTTCGTCGATGGTCGTAAATTGCAGATGCTTCTGCTTGTCCGCGACGATTACATTGATGCAATCGGTCGAGCGCAGGCATTGATCCGCCACGACGAGCAGCGTATTGGCGTCAGGCGGTAAATAGACGCGCGTGACCGACGGGCTCTTGTTGGTCACGAGATCGATGAACCCGGGGTCCTGATGCGAGAAGCCGTTATGATCCTGACGCCATACCGTCGAAGAAAGCAGAATGTTCTCCGAGGCCACGGAAGCGCGCCACGGCACATGATTCTTGCACACGTCGAGCCACTTCGCGTGCTGGTTGAACATCGAGTCCACCACGTGCGCGAACGCTTCGTAAGTGTGAAAGAAGCCATGACGGCCGGACAGCAGATAGCCTTCGAGCCAGCCCATCAACGTGTGTTCCGAGAGCATCTCCATCACGCGGCCGTCGCGCGCGAGTTCGCCGCCGTCGTCGTCCTCGGGCAGCATGTCGGCCATCCACACTTTCTTGCTGACCTCGTAAATGGACTGCAAACGGTTGGATGCGGTCTCGTCAGGGCCAAAGACGCGAAACGTGTCCATGTTGCAGCGCATCGTGTCGCGCAGGAACTGGCCGAGCGGCTGGGTGTTCTCGCGCAACACCTTGCCGGCGTGCGTGACCTCAACCGCGTAGTCGCGGAAATCCGGCAGCTTCAACTCGCGGCGCAGTACGCCGCCGTTCGCATGCGGATTGGCGCTCATGCGGCGTGACCCTTGCGGCGCAAGCTCGCGCAGTTCGGCGAGCAACTGGCCGTTGTCGTCGAACAACTCTTCGCCCTTGTAGCTGCGCAGCCAGCTTTCCAGCAGTTCGAGATTCGCGGGGTTGCCGCGCACATCGGAAAACGGCACCTGATGCGAGCGCCACGAGCCCTCGACCTTGTGGCCGTTGATTTCCTTCGGTCCCGTCCAGCCCTTCGGCGAGCGCAGGATGATCATCGGCCAGCGCGGGCGCTCGGTGTTGCTGTTTGCGCGCGCTCTTTCGTGAATCGCGCGGATTTCGCCGATGACCGTATCGAGCGTGCTGGCCATCTTCTGATGCATCTCCGACGGGTCCGATCCCTCGACGAAGTACGGCGTATAACCGTATCCCTCGAATAGTGCCGCCAGTTCTTCATGGCTGATGCGCGAGAGGATCGTCGGATTGGCGATCTTATAGCCGTTCAGGTTCAGGATCGGCAGTACGGTGCCATCGCGCGCGGGATTGATGAACTTGTTCGAATGCCACGCGGTAGCAAGCGGACCTGTCTCGGCCTCGCCATCGCCGACTACGCAGGCCACGATCAGATCGGGGTTGTCGAGTGAGGCGCCATAAGCATGCGAGAGGCTGTAACCGAGTTCACCACCTTCGTGAATCGAGCCGGGTGTTTCGGGCGTCACATGCGAGCCAATATGCCCCGGAAACGAGAACTGCTTGAAGAATTTCCGCATGCCTTCGGCGTCTTCGCTTTTGTCCGGATACACCTCCGAGTAGGTGCCTTCCAGATAGGCGGGGCCCAGTACGCCCGGCGCACCGTGTCCGGGGCCGGCCATGAAGATCACGTCGAGATCGTCGCGCTTGATCACGCGATTCAAATGGGCCCAGACAAACGACAGCGCGGGGCTTGCGCCCCAGTGTCCGAGCAGACGGTGCTTTACATGGTCGACTGTCAGGGGTTCACGCAAAAGCGGGTTGTCCCTGAGATAAATCATCCCGACCGAAAGATAATTGCAGGCCCGCCACCAGGCGTCGATGCGCCCAAGTTCGTCGCTGGAAAGCGTGGAGGGATACGAAGCGTCCGATGCGCCATCGTTGCTCATGCTGACGTCTCCTGTCCATGCGCCTCGATCTGAGATGAACGAAAAAGCGTTGGGCGCTGCGGCGGCGCTGTCGCTTTGTCGGGCCGTTTCGCGCCTGACGGCCCGTTGCATGGAGTTCGGGAAAGAAGCCCGAAAGAACTCTGAAAAAAAGCATATGTTACTGAACGCAGATTGCAAGCTACGGCGCATTTCTGGCGCGCGACGGCGGTCTTTACTGTTTGGCCTGTTACGCTTTTCAAGTTTCTGTTTTATCCGCTTAGCGAAGCCCGCCACAGCATTTCCCGAACAAGTACAAACTTCCGCGCTCTCTTGGCGCACGTCGAAATCAGAGGGAAGGCATGAGGTAGTGGCCGTCGAGCACGAGCTTTACGGCCGCGTCCGCCTGAGTTTCCTCGACGGGCAGCCGATAGCGGCGTAATAGACGCGTCTTGTCACTACCCGCGTCTGCTGAGCCCGCTCTCGGTTTCCCGCTGCGGATGCCCGCGGTCGCAAGGCTCGCGCCTCAGTGGTGAACGGGCCGCATCGATGATCCCATTGGCCGAATTACCGCGGCCGCTCGCGCCTGGATTCTCGCCGCAGACGAAGTCGTTTTATGTGGACTGGCTGCGCAGTCGTATCCGTTCATTTGCTCATCGATGACAAAGTCTGCGACTCTCATCGCGTCCATCGAGTTACCGTCGACGTCGTACCACTGACGAGTCGCGCGATTAACTTTGGTTAGTGCGTCGACAGCAAGTAGTACGGCGTCAGTCTCGGTGATCTTGCCTTCAAGATCATCCGCCAGGTAATCCGCAACACGTAGAGCCGCATTGATTAGATTGCTGTCGTCAATCAGGTCCGTCAATACCGCATAAACCACTGCGAGGCAGGCATTTTTGCGTGCAAGTGCGATATCTGTCATGAGGTTCTCCAGAGCCGAGGTGACTGGTTAGCGAACTTTGGCGGCCGCGTCGTAGAACAAGGCGAGCGCTACGCAGCCGTCACTACGACGACTACGGCAACGGCGATATCAGGTGCAAACACAATTTACTCCGAGTTTTCCCATGTGCATATCGAATGCGCCCCCGGCGAGGCCGCCACAGCATTTGTGGCGCTATAGGGCACTTTATAGTGCAAACGGAGCGACTCCCATCATGAATTTTTCTCTGGTTGCCGCTTCGCCCATTTTCGTTGCAGTGCTTTCAAGCCCGTCCGTCCGGGCTCCAAACAATTCCGCGGCCTGTGCACCGGCGGCTGCAGAGCATCCCGACGAAATCTTGAGGATGCGCCAACAGGTGGCCGCAGCCAATCGTGGGTACAGCGAGCAGGTAGCCGCCGCTAAAAAATTTTCGATGAAAAAAGGCGGCGGCCAAAAAAGAGCGCACTGCTGCCACAGCGGCTTTCCGCAGCGACCCCCAAAGCGCTACCGTGCGCTACGCCCTAGTATGCAAGTGCGGTCAGCCGTGCTGCCATCGAGGCCGCCCACGGCATCCAATCACAAAACGGCTCATCCGGGTGCTGCGCGCCCGAAAGCGCCAGTTCCACAGCGTCGCAAAACGAGGTCGCCCGGCTAGCAAGAGCGAGGAGACGCTGACGTTGACCAGCAGGATGCACCTCGTTCGAGATGCCTTGCTCGACCCGCAACGTTGACTATCCTTGGCTTAAGTTCGATGAACCTCAGCGGGAACAGATCCTCGACAAAGTATGCGACGTCGGAACTCGGCTTGTGGTGATGTTTCGCTGCGGCGATCGGCAAGGAATTGTCGACGATTCCGGAATGATTCTTCGGTCGACAAATGCTCGCGCAATCGGTCGAAGCCTTTGGTGAACGGCTAACTCTGCGACTGCCAGTAGCATGCCGTTCCGGCGCTCCTGCTGACCCCCGCGCGAACAAAGCTGTCTGTCTAGTGCCCGCGGTTCGACCGCCACTGGGCAAGCATAGGACGAAGGCCCTATGCCGTCATCCACCTGGTGACACCTATAATCCGACAAGGCTACTACGCCGATTCTCGCAAGTTAAAACTCATTGGATAACCAGTGAGCTGGGTGTCAGCGTGCCGCGTCCTGAAGACGAGGTCGTGAGTTGCGTGCCAGCGTAGGTAGCTGATACAGCCGGTGGCCGTCCCAGATCCTGACTGTATCGAAAGCGTGAACGACAAAATATTCTCTACCTCGCGGTGGTGCACTCGTATTCTCACCTCCCTTGGGAAAGGAAACATGTTGCGAAGACCCGGTGATCGGGTGGGTTTTAACCAGCGTGTTGCGGGTGCGTATGCGGTGAACTGGCAGGCCATTTATTCGATGGTCTGCCGGAACTAGATCGTTCAGATCGATCGACTTTCCAGGAGGAGCATCCGCTCATTCATGTGCGGCTGCGCATGATGCTCATGCAAGCCCGATAACCCGTTCATTGATCCGCTTTTTGCACTCCAGTCGGGAGAAGACATGGATCGCCGCACCACGCGACGGAGATTCCTTCAAGGCATGCTCTTTGGCCTGCGGTTGGTGTGGCCCGTCATGTCAGCCGTGCTCGTGCTGTTCGTCGGGCTCGGCATCATTGTCGGCCTGCGCGAAGGCTGGTCTGTCCAGGAATCGATTTACTTCTCGTTTGTCACCGGCCTGACAATCGGCTACGGAGACCTCGCACCCAAGACCCTTCTCGGGCGCGTGCTCGCCATCCTCATCGGCATGTGCGGCATCATCCTGACGGCGCTGGTCGCTGCCGTCGCCGTCAAGGCAATTACGGCCGCAACCGATGAGTGACACCAGGGGCACCGCGATCAATCGCTGGTGCACCGAAACCGGAGTGAAGCAATGACGCTGCTATGGCACGAAATCCGCAGGAGTCCGCTGCTCTGGCTGCTGGTGTTCGTGCCCACAGTGCTCGCTGCGGAGCACCTGTTCCATGCGCATGGGCAGGTGCTGTTCATCCTGGCCGTGCTGGCTATCATTCCACTCGCGGGCCTGCTAAGCCATGCCACCGAGTCGGTCGCTGCCAAGACCGGCGACGCCGTCGGCGGCCTGCTCAACGCGACACTGGGCAACCTCACCGAACTGGTGATTGCGCTGACCGCCCTTGGCGCGGGGCAGTATATGCTGGTGAAGGCATCGATTGCTGGTGCCATCGTCACCAACACCTTGTTCATGCTCGGCGCTTCCCTGCTTCTGGGCGGCATGCGCTATCACACGCAGGATTTCAACGCGGCTAGCGCCAGGCTCCAGGCGGGCCAGTTGTTCCTGGCCACGATCGCGCTGCTCGTGCCCTCGCTGGCTTCTGGCACGGGCGAGGCGCCGGGGCAGGCGTTCGTGCAGCAACTCAGTGTATGCCTCGCAATCGTGCTCATCGTAACCTATGCCCTGGGCCTGGTTTTCTCGCTGAAGACCCATAGGGAGTTCTTCGGTTCGGTCAGGCATGGCGACGTAAAGGGCGAGGAGGACGGCGAGTCTTGGCCGCTGAGGCTGGCGATCTGCATCCTGGGCGCCGTCACGGTGCTCGTGGGGCTGGTCAGCGAGATCTTCGTGGCGTCGGTGCAGGAAGCTGCGGTGGCTATGGGCATGACCGACACCTTCGTCGGTTTCGTCGTCGTGGCACTGGTAGGGGCCGCCGCCGAGATGACCGCGGCCTTCTCCGGCGCCCGCAAGAACCGCCTGGACTTGAGTGTCGGCATCGCGCTAGGCAGCGCTACCCAGATCGCACTGTTCGTGGCACCCGTGCTCGTACTCGCCAGCTACTTTCTCGGCCCGGCGCCCATGACCCTGCAGTTCTGGCCGGGCGCCGTCGCGATGATGTTTCTTGCCACGCTCACCGTCTCGCTCGTGTGCAATGGCGGGCGCAGCGCATGGTTCCTGGGGGTGCTGGTCACTGCGGTCTATCTCACGTTTGCGACGACGCTGTACCTTCTGCCGCCGATACTCTAACGAACGCTATCGGAATACTTTACGGCTGCGCCGTAACCGGCTACGCAGCCACGTTTCGCTCGCCGCGGCGGCGCAGCTGTCCGACTCTGGCAGTCACGGGAGCAGCGCCATACGCATGTCGAGTCGCTGAAGTTCCTGCGCAAGATCGACCGCAAGACGCCCAGGGACAAGACGCTGCATCTGATCGCCGACAACTGCGCCACGCACAAGCACCCCGCGGTGCAGCAGTGGCTGGCGTGCTTCCTGCATGCGCACATGCTTCTGATACTGCAACGGACTCATCGCCGTGACTGCGCGGAAATGGCGATTGAACGAGGGAACGCTCATGTGCACAGTCGCTGCGAGCGTCTCCGACGAGCACGGTTCGTCGAAGTGGCTGCGCATCCGGCGCACGGCAAGCTGCCCGATTTCGATGTCGACGCCTTCAGCGTCGCATCGGAACGGGGAAGTCTCCTCACATTCTGAATTGTCCCGATCTCCCATGCGTGCCCGCCTCCGCGACGCAAAACCGGCCCATGTCGACCAAGGGTAATGGCCCCAGCGTCTGCGCGAATCCATGCGCGGCCTCCGGGCCGAAGCGGGTCGCTGTTTTTTTCGAATCTACCTCTGCTCATTCAGCGCTCATTCTGCATGGTCAAGATAGCTCATCTGACCAGTTAAGAGGCACCCAGAATGTTCACGAAGATACTCGTCGCAATCAGTGCAAGTCCCGCAGATACCATCCTCGCGTCCGCCATTGAGGCCGCTCGAAAGTACGACGCCCAAATCGTCGCGCTCCACGTAGTCGACCTGACGCCCTGTTTGATTGGCGCCGCCGACTGTTACGTCGACCTGATCGTCGAGTCAATGGAGGAACATGGCCGCCAGGTGATCACACGTGCCAGGGACGTGCTGGACGGTCAGGCGCGTTCAGCCGAAGTCCGCATGATGACGTTGCCGCTTACCAGAATGACGATCGGGCGCGCGATCGCTTCCGTTGCCGAAGAGACGGCGGCTGACCTGATTCTTCTCGGTGAACGGAATACGTCCTGGTGGAACTGGTTGAACGAAGACGTGGCGGCGGAGGTTGCACGCTGTTCCGGCAGGCCAGTCCAGATCGCGGCACGACCGCGCGCCGAACGCTACACCGCCTCGCTCGACAAGTCGCAAAGGTCGATACCGTTCCTGGCTTCCGTCAACAAGTGATCAGGCGTCGGGCCCTCGCGAGTGAAATCGACGCGAGCCCGATCGATATCCACATACGGCCGCATACGAGCTGTCCGCGTTTGCTCATTCGGAATCGATTACGTGAACTTCGGCTTCTCGACCTGTTCCGCAAACGCAGCGCCGCTCAACGGCAGGCCTGAATAAGTCACCGTCGCCGTGGCGCTGCGCTCCTCGGTTGCAACGGGACCGCTGCCCGCCTGTCGCGAAGGAAAAATCACATCGACCAACCGGTCCACGAAATAAAAGAACTTATCCGATGCATATCCGGCCACGAACGCAACTCCCAGCGGCGAAATGTTCTTGCCGCCCTGAACGAGATCGCTGAATAGCCCGATCGCTATCCCGACAATGATGGCGCACGTGACATGCGAGCGGTTCCCCACCTTCGAGTACTCAGGATGAAACCGGCTCGTCTCACACTCGATCTTTATCTTCCTCAGGATCGCCGCGCATGCGCCCAGCCACGCATAAACCACGGGAAGGACAAAGCCGGTCAGCGCGCCGACAAAGGAAAGGATGATCTCGCGCCCATACAGCGCCATTGCCCGGATATCCTGATAGGCAGCGATCTTGATGAATCCGTCTTTTATCACACCCTCCGGATGGAGTGAAAAGTCATTGTCCTTGTCTTTGTCCTTGCCCTCGTTGACGACCGGTTGCAGCATCGGCACCTTGATTTCCAGACTGTCGCGAATCCGTTTCTGGTCACAGATCCAATCCGATGCTACGGGAGACGAAGCCGCGTTGACCGGAACGAGTACCGCTTTCGGCGCGGTTTCGGGACAATCCGGATCACGATCCGTATACCGGTTGGTCACGGATAGATTCAGCACCCGTCCGATCAGCCGGATGCGATGGACGTCGTTGAATAGCTGCCTGTTGTTGGTCGCGAATTGTTGCAGATTCTCTTTGATCTGCAACGCGGGCTGCGAGTTGCTCAACGCATACAATTCGTTGCTCGCCTTCTCTATCGCGTCGATCACCTCGGGCGTAGCGTTGCCCGATTCGAAAGTCTCCTGATAGGCGGATCCCAGCAGCGCGCGAAGTTCACGGTCGGTCTTCTGCTTCGACACCACAATGTTCTCGCCGTAGCTCACCAGTTGATTGTGCAGCGCCATCGAGCCCGCGTCATTGAGCTGAACGGTATGCAGCACGTCGTCAGACACCTGATTGACCGTGAAAAGCAGGCACGAGAGCGAAACGACAGCGAAGGTCAGCACCACGGCGGACCACGTGTAGATCCGGATCGCCCGACGCGCGCCGCGTCTCGCTTCGCCGCCCGCCGTTTCCGCGACTACCGGTAGTGTGCTGCTCGCCAGGCGATCCACGGCCGGGTAGAAAGCCGACTCGACATCCGCGTCCCAAGTCCCCTGCTTCTGTGCGGCTCGCGCTCGCGAGAAAACCGCGATGTCGGCGGGCGTGAGGTTATGCCCGGAAAAAGCGGCGTACGA
This sequence comes from Paraburkholderia sp. BL27I4N3, assembly GCF_003386115.1. Lineage (NCBI taxonomy): Bacteria > Pseudomonadati > Pseudomonadota > Betaproteobacteria > Burkholderiales > Burkholderiaceae > Paraburkholderia > Paraburkholderia sp. BL27I4N3. Next base: position 5,792,672 of record NZ_QREJ01000001.1, read on the forward strand.
CGCAAGTTCATCAGCGCGGCGCAAGTCTTCGGCAACTTGCGCATTGGGATATCGCACCTGCTTCACGAGCCGCATCAGCGTTCGGTCGAGCGCGATTTCAAGAGCTTCCGAACCGGTGAAATGCCATACGGCGTGACGCGCGCGTCTGACGACTGCCATGTCCGCGGGGTCGATCTCGATACCGCCTTCGAATGCCTGCGCGATCAACCGCTCGGCCTCGGAAATCTTCGCTTTGAGCGCGCGCCGCAGTAACCAGCATTGACGCGTCGCATCGCCACGCGCCTGTCCGACCTTCTCATCGTCGCTCATCATGTCCTCCGCCGCGGCCGGCAGGCCAGCTGTGCCCCGAGGTTATGCGGTCCCTGCACTCTCCAGATCGACGCTTCGGTCTTGCGGAGGCGAAACTGTGGCGGGATAGTACTGGAGAAGATCGGACACGCAAGCATGGCGAAACCCTTCCCACCGCGAGCAGGTCAAGCGCATTGATTGGACGAACGATGTATCGGGCATTTGAACAGGAATGGAAAATGGTCCCGTATTTATGCATATACAGATAAACGATCGACTGTATCTGCTTTCGACAGTATGGACTCCTAGTATTAGCGACCACGCTAGACCACGTACAAAACGTCTCAAACCAATCGTCCATATGATCGCCGTTCCCGGCCAATTTGAGCTGGCGGAAAAAGAATGTGAGGTAGCACACACAGCGTTGAAGTTTCGTGTTTCAGACCTTTACGCAGCGCTTATTGTTTTCTTGCAGGTACCAGACTCAACGCAACGTGCGGCAATCGGAACGCTTCCTGAAACTCGAGCGCCCCGCCTCTGGTCGCAACGTTGAATCCAACACTCCGCGTGTGATCGGCGCATTGACGTGATGCGCGAGACCCTCAATCGCTTGCAGGAAACGGCTCGTCTATCGAGCCGCGATGCCTGTGAGCGCTCCCGAACCGGGACTCGATATCGTTGCCGATCGATGTCAGGTCTATCGACGCGCGTCGCATTTCGAAACCAGTCAATCGAGCGAGGCAACTTATGCCAACCGGTTCGAACGTTGTCGTCGATATATCCCACCACAACGCCAACGTCGACTTCTCCGCGCTAAAAGCGGCAGGAATAGTCGGCGTCATTCACAAAGCGACACAGGGCGTAACGGGGGTGGATCCGACGTATGCCAGTCATCGCGCAAGCGCACAGCAGCAAGGGCTGCTCTGGGGCGCCTATCATTTCGGCACGGACAGCGACGGGGTGCAGCAAGCCGTTAGCTTCCTCAACGCTGTCGGCGATGTATCCAACACCCTGATCGCGCTCGATTTCGAATCGAACCCGACGGGACCGAGCATGAGCCTCGAGGAAGCACGCGCCTTTGTCACGCACGTCGCGTCAGCGACTGGCCGATACCCGGGATTCTATTCGGGCCACGATATCAAGCAGCTACTCGGAACAGGCACCGACACGGTGCTATCCAACTGCTGGTTCTGGCTGGCGCAGTACGGACCGACCGCCGTGGTGCCGGCGAACTGGACCCGCTGGACGCTGTGGCAATACACCGACGGCGCACTTGGGCCGCCGCCTACGGAAATACCAGGCGTTGGCCGGTTCGACCGCGACATCTTTAACGGCAACGAGGACGAACTGCGCTCCTTCTGGGGCACATGAGCATCCTATGCACGGGTACGCTCAGCCGCCGATTGTTCGCGTGGTGCTGTGGACACTGCTCACTTGCCTGACCGGTGCCTGCGCGGACCACACGCCGGCCGGTAACGGTTGTCCGTCGACTTGCGGGCCAGCGGTTCGATCTGTTCCGCTCGAAATCACGGTGCCCGTCGGCGCGAGCGCCGACGCTATCGCGGTCAGCGGCCAGCTCCGTCACAACGCGGGTAGCGTCGGCTATGCCTTCTCCGCTCGCTCAGGCATGCGTCTGGAATGGTCGTTCTCAGGGCCGCCCGCGCATATGGTGCTGACCTATCCGGATGGCGACTCGGACGGCCCGTTTCTGCCGCCCGTCATTACGCTGCCTGGTTCCGGACGATATGTACTGGCTCTGTCCGCCGACACGATGGCTGAAGGTGCAGACGGTCCGTTTCGCCTGACGTTGCGGCTATTACCGCCGGATTGATTCAGCGAGTGCTCAGATAGAACCGCAACGTTCCAATGTGCAATCCAAACCTCGACCTTCTGAACAACGCGCGTTATCAGACGCAACGGCCAGATCAGGAACATCTGCCGTTTGTTCTTCCGCCCTTGATCGGGCTGCCGCAGGGTCGCGGTCGGACTTATCGTCCCCGGAATGCATCAGCCCGGATGGCGGTTCGTCCCGTCCTTGGGAGTCATGCCATGTCGATCTTCTGGCGGGCACTTTGCCTGCTGCTCACCGTCCTTGCGCTGGGGACGGCTAAACCCTGCGCCGCACAGAGTGCGACCGGCGCCAGCGCCGTGGAAGCCGCGTCGCCGCCGCTCGTGTTCGATCGCAAGCTGTTGCTGGGCATGCTCGGCGCGTCGAATGTGCCTGGTCACGACGATCAGGTTCAGCTCACTCGCGAGCAGGCCATGCGTCTTCTAGGCGGCACTTCCGACGCCCAGCGCAACCGCGTGATGTTCACGCTCATCATCGCCAGCTTTTCGTTCGTCGCGCTGAGCCTCATCATCATGTTGCTCGTGGTCGGACTCGTGCGATGGTCGTTCTGGAGACGGGCATCGCTGGAAGGGCCGCATAAATGGCGCACCTATCTGCTGCAGTTGCCGCTCGGCGCTCCGGAAGGCAGTGTGCGGGCGCTTCTTTCACTCTTCGTCGTGGTGTTCGGCTTTCTCGTGATTGCGATGCAAGGCTATCTCAGCCTCGGCAATACGGAAGCGATCGCGGGTTTTGTCGGCGCGGTGATCACGTTTTACTTCACCTCGCGCAACAGCGAACAAGCGCGCAAAGCGATTCTCCAGGCGCACGCGGCCGCCGACGCCACCGCCACCAACGTCGCCAACGTCATTCAGACGGCAGCCGACGCCGCCACGACCGCGCAGCGGGAAAACTCCGACCGGATGACCGCCGTCACGAAGTCGGCGTTCGATAAATCGGCGGAGACCGCGACGATCGCCCTGCGCACCATCGCGGATACCGCGGCGGGCGCGACTGGCGCCGGCGCCGCGGACGCCGCACCGAACGCGCAGTCGCAGCTGTCTTCACTGCGTGACCGTCTGACTGCGATACAACAGGTCGCGCGCGGTGTCAGCGATCTCGGACTCGGCGGCGAGACGCTGCCGGCTGCGGCGGCAACCGTCGCCACCGTGAGTGATCTGCTCGGCAAGATTCAACCGCTTCTGAGCGGCAAAGCGGATGCGGCGAGCGTCACCGGCGTGTTGCAGGAAGCCGGCGCCAGCTTGCCCGCGCTCGAAGCGGCCGGACTGCCGGGGGCGCTGGCGGAGTCGATCGAAGTACTGCGCACGGCGGCCTCGCCGATCCTTGCCGGCTTGCCGGGCGGACCGGTCGGAATCGTCGGCGGCGTGCTCATTGCCGGCATACGGCTCGCTGGGCGTCAACGCGACCTGAACACGTTCAAGGCCGCCTTGCTGAGCAAACCCTTCGATCCTGTCCTCCTGCCGGACGCGCCGGACGAAGCCCAGGCTGCCGCGGCCTTTGCCATTTCGCCGCTGATGCAGGCGCACTTCCCGAACGCCGACCCGCCCGCTCGCCTCGCCCTGATGGCGCTCGCCACACGCAAGAATGAGGACGGCACACGCCGCAACGCCGCGGACATCGCGCAACCCTGCGCGGACGACATCGCGAACCGGACCGCCAACGTGCTGCCGGCGCGCGGGCCCGACACGGAGTTCACGTCGGTTGCGGAACTCACCCACGCTTTCGACGAATACCTCGGCTCGCTCGTGCATCTCAACGCAAAGCAGGCGCTTCCCGCCGACGCCACCCTTACGGCCGGCACAGCCGACGCCGCGCCGCAACCGGGCCTGCAGACGCTCGCCGATGCGGCGCGTCAACTTCTGCCTGATCCGAAGGCCGCCGCGCAACTGGAGCGCCTCGTCTATCTCGGCGAAGCGCTCGGCAAACTGCCGATCGACAAGCAGCAGGCAGTCAACCTCGTCACGGATGCGTTGAGCGTGGCCGCACAGTCCGCACTGGTCCTGACCAGGACCGAGGAATCGCCATGATCACGAAAGCGCTGGCGCGCGGCGCGGCGTTGGTCGCGATCGCGGGTTGCACGACGGGCACGGTGCCGTTCGTCACCGATCCGTCCGTCACTCAGTTGCAACGCATGAAACAGGCATCGGATAACGCCAGGACAACCGGCAGTCGCGCGCCGTTGCGCGCAATGGCCGCGGAACAGATCAACTGCGAGCGCCGCAGCGATACGCTTTGCGAAGAGCTGTACGGCTATCGGGCCAGCGCCTGTGCGCAATTGACGAACACCGGCGACGCGGCGCAGGATGCGGCGTCGCGTCAGTGTGCGGTATCCGACTACGAACGGGCGATCACCCTGCTCCCCGATCCGCCCGCCGACCGGGACCGCACGAAACTGCTGGCCGGTCTTGCCGATGCGCTGAAGACGATGCGCTCGCAACCCGCGCCCGGAAGCGATGCCGCGGCGCTCACGCAGCGTTTCGACGACACCGTGGCAAAGCTGCAAGCGCAGCCCGACGGCAAGACCTACGCACGCTACTTTCGGGCGGACGAGCAGGCGGTGCAAGCCATGAATGGCCGCGTGCCGCCCGCCGAAATGTGCCCTGCATTGCGCAATGCGCGCAGCCAACTGACACCCGACCCCGGCGCGAACACCGACCTGTCGAAACGGATGGAAACGCTGGCGAACTCCATCGATAACTTCTCTGCCGCAAAAGGATGCCCGTGATGCCAACTTTCATGCGAAACCTCTGGCTGACCTCGCCGATGATGCGCGGCGCCGACGTAGCCCAGGCGCAGGCGCAACTCGTCAAGCTGGGCAGCAAGCTCGTCAGCGACGGCTTGTTCGGCCGCGCAACCAGCGACGCCGTGGTCGATTTTCAGACGCACAACCGCGCGCTCGTCGCCGATGGCGTGCTCGGCCGCCAGACCTGGGCGATGCTGTTCGGTGAGACCGCACCGGTGCTGCCCGACCGCACCGCAAGCGATATTCTGAGCGCCGACCAGCTGACGCGGCTCACGCAGCCGCACCGCTATTTCTCGTCGAGCGAGCTGTGGCGGCTCAGCCGTGACGGTGTCACCCTGCAGAACGAGGCCAATGCAAGTTGCACGGATGCGGACCACGCGCAGGCACTGAAGGTCTTCACCGAACAGAAGGAGGCGCTCGCCACGATCCTCAGCAAAGTCGCCGTGCCGATCGAACTGGTGATCGCGTGCATCTGCGCGGAGAGCGGCGGCCGCGTGAAAGCGGAGCGGCGCGAACCCGGCTGCAGCAAGGTGGACCCGGCGCTCACACCCGGGCGCGTGTCCGTGGGTCTGATGCAGACGCTGCTCGGCACGGCGCGCGATGCGCTGCGCCGCCCGGCACTGGCTCCCGACGACCTGTGCGATCCGCTTATCTCCATCGAAGCCGGCGCGACTTATATCTGGCGGCAGGCGCGTCTGACCGGTTTCGATCCGCCGCTCGTCGCGGCGGCTTACAACGCGGGCGGGCTGCGCTTTAACGACAGCCCGACGAATCGCTGGAAGCTCGTTCAATATCCGATCGGTACGTCCGCGCATGTGGACCGTTTCGTCGGCGCGTTCAATGCCGCCATGCGTCTGGACGATATCGCCACGCTCAACGCGTCGCTTGGCAACCGGCTGCCGAGTTTGCGCAACCTGCTGCCGTGAGCGACGCCGCCGGGCCCTCCGACTCGCTACGGGCCGGCCAGCCTGCGCGCGAGCGTATCGGCCACGGTGGCCAGGTGCGGTTCGACAACGAGATCGGTATGGGCGCCGTCGATAGTCTTCACCAGCAGCCCGCTGCTTGCCACGCGCTGCCAGGCCGGCAACGGATCGCCCTGCCCGTCTTCCCTGGCGGAAGCGCGCACGTAGACGATCGGGCTGCCGAGATAGCGGCGCGGGCGGTACGTCGCCATCGCGACGCGCATCGACTCGCGTACCTGCCGCAGTGCAGGTGGCAGCCCCTGCGTATCGGCGGCCGGCCTCGCGGCCATCTTGCCGAGCCGCATGCGAATCCGGTCGGCGGCTCCGAACACCCGCTCCTTCATATAGGCGACGCGACTTCGTGCGGAAAGCGTGCGAAACGCTCGCACGCGCTCCGCCATGACTTCGCACTGGAAGGACAACCACTCGTGCCACGGCAAATAGCGTTCGTCCACGTAAGTATCCAGCAGACACAGCAATTCGATCTTCTCGCCCGCCGCGACAAGTTGCTGCGCTATCTCGAACGCGACCAGGCCGCCAAACGAATAACCGACCAGCGCATACGGGCCGCTCGGCTGCACCGCGCGCATCTGCTGGACATACACCGTCGCCATCTCCTCGACGCTTCGCTGCGGCTCCTCGTCGCCATCGAGTCCGCGCGCCTGCAGACCGTACACGGGCCGCTCGTTTTTCAGTGCGCCGGCCAGCGTCAGGCACTCCATCACTGAACCCGTGATGCTATGAAGCATGAACACAGGCCTTCCGCGGCCCGCACGCATCGGCACGATGTTGGGATGCGTGTCCTGCGCTCGCTCGCCTGTGATAACGGCCGCGAGCCGCGCAATGGTCGGCGCGATGATAAGCGTTGCAAGCGGCAGCGTTCGGCCCGTTGCCAGCCGTATTTCGGCGAGCATCTGCGCGGCGAGCAGCGAATGGCCACCGAGTTCAAAGAAGTTGTCGTCCAGACTGACCGGCGCGAAACTGAAAAGCTGCTCCCAGAGCGCGCATAGATAGACTTCGACCTGCTCGGCCGATTCACCGGGCTCCGGCAACTCGCGACGTGTGCGGGCGAGCGCGGGATGCGCGCTGATCTTCTCGACGCATCCGGGGTTCGCCAGCGACGAAAGATTGCGCACCGGCAAACCATTCACTGCATCGCGCGCGGCCGCCTCCGATGGCTTGCCATTGTGCGTGACGGGCAGCGCTTCGACTTCGGCGATCACGTCCGGCACGAGCGCCGCCGAACCCTGCAGCATCAGTTCACGCCGCACGCGCGAAGCGAGTGCGGCGCTCATCTTCGCGCCCCGGCGCAACACGAGCAGCAGCACGACGCGCTGGCCCGATCCGCTCGCGTCATGGGCAGTCTGCGCGACGACCATCGACTGATTGATCTCGCCAATACTGCTGACAATGCGGTAGATCTCGCCGGGGCTGACGTTGATGCCGCGCACATTCAGCACGCCGTCGCTGCGTCCGTGCAGGCGCGCCGACCCCTGCGCCGAAAATTCGATGATGTCGCCGTGCGTCCACACGCCAGGATTCGCCTTGAAATAGGCGGCGTGAAAGCGCGAGCCGTCCGCGTCGCCGAAGAAGCCGAGCGGGCGTGACGGAAACGGATTGACGCAAACCAGCTCACCGGTCATGGAGGTGGGCTTGCCTTCGTTCCACGCCTGAACATCCAGGCCGAGACTCTTGCACTGCGCTTCGCCCGCGTAGACCGGCAGATTCGGATTGCCGAGCACGAAGCAACCGATGATATCCGTGCCGCCGGAAATCGACTGGAGCTGCAGCGGCTTGACATAGGCGCGCACCCATTCGAACTGCGAGTCGTAGAGCACGGCACCAGTCGACATCATCGCGCGCAGCGCGTCCAGCCCGAACTGCTCGCCGGGTTTCAGGCCCGCGTCCTCACACATCTTCAGATAGGCGGGACTCGTGCCGAACACGGTCACGCGCTCATCGGCGACCAGCCGCCAAAGCGTGTCCACTTCCGCAACCGGTCCGTCGTACGTGACGATCTCGACGCCCGACGCCAACACCGACAACTGCCAGTTCCACATCATCCACGAGCAACTCGTGTGGAAGTAGAGCTTGTCGCCCGGACCCAGGTCGCTGTGCAACTGATGCTCTTTCAGATGTTCGAGCAAGGTGCCGCCGGCGCCGTGCACGATGCACTTGGGCTTTCCTGTCGTGCCCGACGAGAACATGATGAAAAGCGGATGATTGAACGGAAAGCGCCGCCATTCGAACCGCGCGGCGTCACCCTGAACGATGAGATCGCGCAGCGAATGCTGAGGCTGGCTCACCGTGCTCGGCAGCGGCGTTTCGTCCAGGCAGACAACGTTCGTGAGCGTCGGCAATGCCGCGGCCACTGCCGCGACGTGCGAAGCGAGCGAGCCGGCCGTATCGAATGAGCGCTGCGTCGTGTGCGCGAACAGCATGCGCGGTTCGAGCGGCTCGAAGCGGTCGAGGATCGCCTGCACGCCGGTCTCAGGCGCGGCGGTGGAGAGCGTCGCGCCCAGCGCCGTCACCGCGAGCGCGGTGACGATTGCGTGCGCGTCGTTGCGCATCATCGCGACCACGCGGTCGCCCGGACGCAGACCGAGCTCGTTGAGCGAACAGGCAAGGCGCGCCACACGTTCGCGCAACTCGCCGCGCGTCATCGTTTCGCGGCGGCCATCGGCATAACGCGCGGTGAGGGCCGGCGAGTCGTCCGGCGCGATCTTTCGCCCGAGAACGCTTTGGGCGTAATTCAGCTCGACGTTCGGAAAGAAACGCGCGGTCTCGCATTCGTCGCCGACGCAGACCGGCTCGGCCGCGCCGCTCCATGCCATTCCGTCGGTCCATTGCAGAAAGCACTGCCAGAACCGGCGGAACTCGCGCGTCGAATAAGCGTGCAGTTCCGGATAGTCCGCGAAACGCTCGCCTGTGAAAGTTTCCAGCGCCGCGGTAAAGCGTGATATTCGTGATTCGGCGACGCGTTCCGGCAAGTTCTGAAATACGGGTTCGCGCGCATACATGCGCATGCTGGCCCCGACGAAATTCTCGTGATTCATCCCGCCACCAGTAGTGGAATAAAGCGTTATATGTAGTTATCTGCCTGTTGCCGGCGGGCGCCGGTAAGCAGTCGCATTCCGACAGTGCCTCTTGTCTGGCCTTGAGCACTCTGCCCTCGCAAACAGATTACTGCGCGAGACAACGACGCTATGTGCGACCTCACACAAAATTACACGCCTCGCCGCGCAACGTCTCGCGGCACGAACTTTTGACCGCCCGCTCGTTGCGCGCAGGCAATTGAATTTGCTGGCCGCCCGGCGCTGTGTTATCTACCGCACCGAACGCATGCACAAAAGAACGATTAAATCGGCAGACAGCGATCAAACCGCAAAAAGAGGATCGGGCTCGCGCTGTGCGATGCGTCTGCCACAGACGTTGCACTCGCGGAAGCTCGGTCTTCCACAAGGAAAAGGACGTGAACCGATGGATTCCGGCGCTTCTTAAAGCGACCCTTGTACTTTGTATCGTGCTGCCCGATATAGCCAGCAAGGGGGTGCAAGGCGTCGAGACGTCCGCGCCCTGGATAGGCACGTGGTCCGCTTCGCCCTCCATCACCGACGATGCCGGCTTCAATAACCAGACGTTGCGGCAGATAGTGCACACCAGCATCGGTGGAGGATCGGCGCGAATCCAATTGTCGAACCTGTTCGGTTCAGAGCCGCTGATGATTGGCGAAGCGCGAATCGCGCGGGGCGCTGGAGGTCAGAAAACGGTGGTCGGCAGTGACCGCGCGGTCACATTCGACGGTCAGCCGAACGTGACGATTCCCGTGGGCGCTTCGGTCTTGAGCGACCCGGTCGCGTTCGAGGTTCCGCCGCTCGCCGATGTCGCCATCAGCCTCTATCTACCCGTGCAGACGGCGCAGCGTTCGACCGGCCACGTCGACGGCCTGCAAGACGTCTATATCGCCGCCGGAGATGTCGCCGCCGACCCGGTCTTTACCGGCGGAAGCACGTTCTCCCCCGGCGGCCAGTCCTACTATTTCCTGACGGGTCTCGACGTGTTGAACCCCGCCGCGACCGGGGCGGTGGTCACATTCGGCGCTTCCATAACCGACGGTCTCAAGTCGAGTGTCAATGCCAACCGGCGCTGGCCCAATCGCCTCGCGATCCGGTTGCAGCAGGCCGGCATGACCGTGGGCGTGCTCAACCAGGGCATCAGCGGCAATGACTTCTTCACCAATAACGCCGGACAGGCTGGTCTCAAGCGCTTTGATCGCGACGTGCTCCAGCAACCGGGCGTGGAATGGGTCGTCATCTCGGACGACGCAATCAACGACCTGAACACCGACACACCGCCCACGGCTCGCCGGTTGATCGGTGCATTGCGACAACTCATCGAGCGCGCGCATCGCGCTAACATCAAGGCCATATGCTCCACGCTCACGCCGTTTGCCGCAACGGGATCCGTCGAAGCGGCGCGGCAGGACATTAACGCCTTCATCCTGAGTCCGACGAGCGGTTGCGATGCGGTACTCGACCAGGCGAAGGCCGTCAGCGACCCCGCCAATCCCGCTGTTTTGCTACCGGCCTATAACAGCGGCGACAACCTCCATCCGAACGAGGCGGGCTTGCAAGCCATCGCCGACGCGATGGATCTGGGTGCGCTTACGGCCGGGGTGCCCGTCCAGGCGCCCTGATGGCGCGTCGGACAATCGACTGCTGCGCAGGCGAAGCGACTCATTTACGCAAACATCTTCGATGTCCGCCCAGTTTTCGCGCGCCGGTGCCGCTCTTCATCATTTTCTTTCTACCGGACGTAAAGAACAGGACATCCATCACCGCCAACAGCGAGAGCAAAACAATCGCGACGAAAACAGCCGTCCCGATGATGCTCAAAAGTGCCATATGTCCTCCGTGAGTTGAGGGAAAGCCGATCGACGCGCACTTTATCATTCCGACAGGCGTGGCCGCGATTTGCAACGCTGCGCGCTCCGCCACAACCGATCAGCCGGCTCGACCCTGCACTCTCCTATAACGCTCCATTAAGTTGTTAGCAAGACACGCGGGTCCGGCCTGGCGTTTCTGCGCCGTCTATCGGATACCGGCATCCGCCTGGCCGTCGCGTGAATTCCATTCATCAGAGTATACCCATAGCGGCATTCAAAACCCCCGGATCGACGTCCATTAGCCGGGCTGTCTATCGTCCGCACATTCCTGGGTAGTTTGATTTCTGTGTGCGCCGCGCCGCAGAAAGGGCTCGTCTTTCGCTTCAACATCGGCAGCAAATACATCAAAACTCGGGGGACAAGGTGGCAATCAGTAAATTTGAGGCACCAGGTTGAGTCGCCTGGATTGAACGCTTTTACCGCCGTTCACGCCCATAAATCAATTCCAATAAGCAGGCTCGCCATGTTCACATCGACCACAATTATCCTTATCGTTTGCGTGTGGGTTACCGTCGTAGTCCTGCTTTGGCTGCTGGTTCGCCACGGTGCTCTACGAGAGCGCGCAGAATACGAAAGTCCGCCCGCAAATGGGCAGAAGGTGCGAGCCGCGTCCGAACGGCGCTATGGAGACGCCGCTAACGGCCACGCAGACTCACCCGAGTTTCATGGGCCGTCCGGAAGAAAAAGAACACCGTGATCTGGATGGACGCCAATTGAAACAGCCCCGGCGTAATGCGGGGCTGTGCGCCATACATTCAACGGAAGATCCGGCGCCGCGCGCCGGATACCGCGGTGAGTCACTATTTAGCGCGCTTCTTCATCCCGTCGATGAGCGTCAATCGCCCCGCCCGGTTGAACGTGTGCACGCGATCTATGCTTGCGTCCCAATTAGCTTCGATCCGGCTTGCCGACGTTTCCTTATAGGTGGTTTCGTCGATAGCGTCGATACGTTGAAACGACAACGCGCGCCCGTATTTGCCACTGCAGTCCTGCGCGGGCCGATACCACTGGCCGTGATGTTCGAAAATGCTCCCCGCGGGGCGAGCAGTTCTGATATCCGACACGATCGGGTTGCAGGGATGAGGATGCCAGTCCTTGCTCAACAGCGTATCCGACCAGAACAGAAACAACTCGTCGGACAGCGGTGCGTGCTCGTTTTCCCGCATGCAGGCGAAGAGCCAGTATTTGCCGTCGTGACGCCAGATTGTCGTGTCCACGGCCATGACGTCATCCATCAGGTTCATGACGTGTTCCCACTGATCCGGGAACCTCGTGCACCGATAAAGCTCGATGGCCTTGCTCTCGTTGGTCTCCGGGATCATGTAGAGATCGCCGCCCTCCTCCAGCATGAACGGATAGGACAGGTGATAAGGCCGCTCCAGAATCTTCACGGGAGGCAGGATCGGCTGGTCGTTCGCATCGAAACGGATAACCGAGAGATGCCCCCTGTTCTTCGAGTATTCGAGTTCTTCGATAAAGACCGCATACTCGCCATTTCTTTCCACCACGAACGGGTCTGCCCAGAAGCGGTCCTTGGGCGGCAGCAGTTGCTTGAACTCGAAAAGACGCTCAGGGATTTGAGCATTCTCGCCGAAGTGATACAGCAACATCCACTGTTCGAACTTGCGCAGCCCGCTTGCCTTCCTGGCGACGGTTCTCGCCATCAACTGACCAATAAACTTGCCGTAAGCGCCGCTGGTCGACTCGGCGATCTTCTCGCCGGAATAAAACGCGGGTGGCGCATCAGCCTGCGTGTATTTCCGCCTGAAGTTGTCTTCGCCGATGTCCCTGAGCTCGCGCAACTTTCGCGGCGCGAACGAGAGCGTCTTCCAGTAGCAGTGGCTGCGATTCCTGTGAATCGACACCGGATAGGTCATCGACCATGATTTTTGCAACGTGTGCGGGCGTTCGCCCGCCCGGGTCTGAAACTGCAAGGCGGACGCCGTCGTTGTCCGGTCCAGAAGAATGTCCCACACGCCGACGGGTCCGTCACGTTCGACTATTTCATCGCCATGCCGGTATGACCATATCCCGCACGAAGCTGTATCGAAGATTTCGCCGCAAGGCCGCAACGGGCCGAGCCGCAGAAATACGGTGATGCCATGCGTGGCGATTTTCGCGAGGTCGCGAGGATCGAAATGATCCCCGCATTCCTTGCTCTCCACCTCGACATTCAAGGTGGGCACTTCCGCCAGCGCCGAGGCCAGCGACTCGGTCCTGAACGCGTCGTGTCCGACCTTGACGAGGCGTTTGTCGAGCGCCATCCACAGCGACAAGGGCCACCGACCGGCCTGCGAAGCAGTTTTCCTCCCCGGGCGCCGTTGGTACGCATATTTGACGACAAGGGCGATCTCCATTCCCTGCTCGGCGGCAATCAGCCCTAGCATGTGATTCACCCAGGCCGGCAACGCAACGTCGTCGACGAGAACCCCAACCTTGATCGTGTTCATCGCTGATTGTCTTGGTGGATCGATATGCAACGTGCCCCGCGCCTCATTCCACCGTCACCGATTTCGCGAGGTTGCGCGGCTTGTCGACGTCGGTTCCTCGCGTGCACGCCGTGTGATACGCGAGCAGTTGCAAAGGCAGCACGTGCAGAATCGGCGACAGCGGCCCGTAGTACTCGGGCATCTGAATGACGCGCAAACCTTCCTCGTTCGACAGATTCGCATCGGCATCGGCGAACACGTACACCTGGCCCCTGCGGGCGCGAACCTCCTGGATGTTCGACTTCAGCTTCTCCAGCAAGCCGTCATTTGGCGCGGTCACGACGACCGGCATCGCATCGGTCACAAGCGCTAGCGGTCCGTGCTTCAGTTCACCGGCGGGATAGCCTTCGGCGTGAATGTACGAAATCTCCTTGAGCTTCAACGCGCCTTCCAGTGCGATCGGAAAGTGCGCACCACGGCCGAGAAAGATCGCGCTGTCCGTGCGCGCGATCTCGTGCGCCCACGCGATGATCTGCGGTTCGCGCGCCAGCACGCCCTGTAGCGCCGTGGAGAGGCCCGAGAGCTGCGAGCGGTAGTTCGCTTCCTGCTGTGCATCGACGTACCCGCGTGAGCGGCCGAGCGTCACCGCGAGAACGAACAGCGCCACGAGTTGCGTGGTAAACGCCTTGGTCGATGCGACACCGATCTCGGGACCGGCTTGCGTGATGAACGACCAGCGCGACTGCCGCACGATCGCGCTGGTCGCCACGTTGCAGATTGCAAGCGTGTGGTCCTGACCGAGCGCTTGCGCATGCATCAGGGCGCCGAGCGTGTCGGCGGTCTCGCCCGATTGCGAAATCGGCACCACCAGCGTGTTCTTGCCCGGGATCGTTTCGCGGTAGCGGTATTCGCTGGATATCTCGACCTGCGTCGGGATCTTCGCGATCGACTCGAACCACGTCTTGGCGGTCAACGCGGAATAGTGGCTCGTGCCGCAGCCAAGCAGCAGGATGCAGTCGATCTGCGCGAACGCCTGCGGGTCGGTGGCCCCGAAAAGCGTGGCGTCGAATGCGCTGTTGCGGGGGAATGTTTTGGACACAGCCAGCGGCTGTTCGAAAATTTCCTTCTGCATGAAATGACGATACGGTCCGAGCGCCGCCTCGGTGGGCGGATGGAGCAACGTGCGCGCCTCGCGCTCGACCGGCTGGCCGTCGCGATTCATGATCCGGGTGCCGTTGTGGGACAGATCGGCGATGTCTCCGTCCTGCAGGAAGATGAACCGGTCGGTTACGTCGGAAAGCGCCAGCGGATCCGACGCAAGAAACGATTCCTTGCCGTTTATCCCGATCACGAGCGGCGAGCCATAGCGCGCCCCCACCACGCGCTCCGGCTCGGCCTTGCAGAAGACTGCGATCGCATAGGCGCCGCGCAGCTCGCTCACGGCGCGACGCACCGCTTCCGCCAGATCGCCCCGGTAGTGACTGTGAATCAGATGGGCGATCACTTCCGTGTCCGTCTGGCTCGCGAATTCATAGCCCGCGCCGCTCAGCGTGAGTTTCAGCGCCTCGAAGTTTTCTATGATGCCGTTGTGAACGATCGCGATCTCGTTCTGCGAGAAGATGGGATGCGCGTTCTGGGTCGCCGGCGCGCCGTGCGTCGCCCAGCGGGTGTGAGCGATGCCCGTCCAGCCTTCGAGCCCCATCTCGCGGACCTCGCGATCCAGAGAGCGAACGCGCGTCAGACTGCGCACGCGGTGTGGCGCGCCGTCCCGCAACACCGCCACGCCGCAGGAGTCGTAGCCGCGGTATTCCAGCCGCCGCAAGCCTTCGAGCAATACCGGAACGACGTTGCGTTCCGCGATCCCAGCCACGATTCCACACATATTCCCCTCCGATGGTTTAGTCCGTTGCGCGACTCAACCGTGTTGGAATATCGCGTGGACTTCATAAAGCGTCTTCTGTTGCGCTACAGCGGCCCGTTGCTTCGCGCATCCTTATTCTAAATAGGCATCCGAATTAAATCGGCCACCTTCGGACCCCGGCGGCGGCCGGTATTCAGCTCAAACCGTTTCCGCGAGCAGCTGGTCCGCGCTATGGCTGATGAGTTGCATCATCGCCGCCTTCGCGCCGTCCGCATCGCCGAGTTCGATCGCGCGCACGACTTTGCCGTAATCGGCTATCCGCGCCTCGTACGCCAGCGCTTGCATGCGGGAGACCGGTTGCACGGACTTCAGCCCCATCCGGACGATGTTGCCCATCTGGCTGAGCAAGCTGTCGCCGCTGGCGTCGATGATCGCCAGTTGCAGCGCGTCTTCGGCGGCCTTGCGCGCGACGGGATCCCCGCTCGCCTGCTGGAGATTCTGATACATGCCGGCGATAGCAATGCGCTGATGCCGGCTCGCCCGCGTGGCCGCGAACGCAGCCGCACGCGGATCGACGAGTTTGCGGAATTCGATCAGCCCGTGCAGATACTCCGGATCGGGCGTGGCGCGAAGCCGCCACTCGGCGACTTCATGATCGATGATGAGCCAGTCTTTCGTCGGCTTGACGCGTGTACCCGTTTTCGGCCGGACGTCGAGAATCTGGCGTGAAATCAGGATGCTGATCGCTTCGCGCATGATCGAGCGGCTCACGCCGAGCTTCTTCGACAGGATGACCTGCGGAGGCAGCATGTCGCCGTCGTAATCCCCGTTGATGATACCGGTCACCACCTGGTTGACCACTCGCTTGACTAGCGATGTTTCGTATCCGTGGTTCATTTTGTCTTCTCGTGGTCCTATGGGCGTTACCTGCAAGGTCCGTCTTTTTCCGGACCCTGGCCGCGGTTTTCAAGGCTTGTCCCCGTGCCTTTGTATGTTCATATGGTGCATCGGGTTTCGCTCCCGCAACGTACGTCCTCACACACTGCCTGTGTAAATGAATGGAAATCGCAGCGCCGGGTCAGTGGCGCGGCTCCTCGGCTCCGCGCGGCGCGACGACCGGCGCGTGTCCCGTGATCACCAGCCAGCGCGGCGTCCTGATGCGTACGATCGACACATAGACGTGAACGTAGATCGTGACGAAGGCGATGGTCGCCCCGGCGAGCGCGATAGGCGTGTCCCAGAAGAACGTGGCCGGCACGATGCTGACGAGGCTCAGCACCCACAGATAAACGGATGTGCAGGAATTGCGCATCGCACGCCGGCGCAGATTGCCGCCGTCGATACCCTTTCGCACCACACGCCGATACACGAGCGTATGCAGATGAAGTCCGTCCGGAGCGCCCGCCGGCCTGCCGCGCACGATCCTGCGGCGATAGATGGAAAAGAGCGTCTCGAAGGTCGGATAGATGGCGACGGCCATCGCGTACCACGCCGACACGCCCGGGTTGCGCACGATCAGCAGGACCAGCAGCTCCGCCATGACGAAACCGATGAAATAGGCCCCTCCATCACCGAGGAAAACGGAAGGCACCGGAAAGTTCCAGAGCACGAAGCCGCCGATCGCGCCAATCATGGTCAGCGCCATGCTCATGACAAGCCAGTCGTTGACGCTATGGGCCACATAACCGATCGAGGCGAAGATCAGCATGGTGACGACCGAGGCGAGTCCGTTGAAGCCGTCGATGATATTGACGGCGTTCGTCAGACCGGCGACGCCGAGCATGGTGAAGCCGATCCCGATCGGCAGAATGCGCAACCACTGATCGATAAGCGGCAAGTCCACCCGCGTGAGTGTGGCGTGCATCAGCAGGCAGGCCGCGAGCGCCGAAGCGAGCGCGCACAGCAGCCGCACGCGCGGGCTCACGCGCTTGGTCATGTCTTCGATCACGCCGCCTGCGAAGGCGGGCACGGCGCACAACAGGAGCAGCAGTTGACCGGTCCCCGGGGCGGTCGCCCACAACGGCTGGATGAGCGCAACGACCGTGGCGGCGCAGGCAATGCCGACTCCGCCGATTCGCGGCACCGCATAGGCGTGGTTCTTCTGAATGCCCCGCAAGTCGTGGTCCATCGTAAGCGACCCGTGCAAGCCCGAACTTCGTACGATAAAAAAGATAACCAGGAATGAGACAACAAAGCCAAACGCAAGATTTAACATCTCGGTCTCCAACATAAACGTACGAATTTTTATTTTCTTGTCGCTTTAAAGCACATTTAGGACAAGGTTAGTGATGCACACCGTCTCTCACTTTGAGTCTTTCCTCTGTGGCATTCCCAACACAACCCGGACACGATCATTTTATGAGCCGACAAATAAGCGTAAATACGACGTGCCACGGCATACGCCGAATCAACTGATCGACGCAGCGGAATATGTCTATGAAATGATCATTGCCCGCTCTTGCACACGCTCCGGAAGAAGGCGTGCTTCGTACCGGCAAGCATTACCTTGCGGCCAGCGGACAAGCGCTCAGAGAAAGTACTTATAAGTGTCCAGCAGATAATTCTTGTGAATGTCGTAAGTCAAAATAGCCAGGATAAAAGCGACCATCCACAGGACCAGCGAATTCTTGATACGGATCTCCGGCAGCATGAAGGCCAACAGCAGCGGTCCATAGTAGACAATGCGCTGGGTCCCGAATGGATAGACGAAGAAGGAGATGATCAGGAACATGATCAGCCCGATATGCATGATCGCGATCTCATGAACGACCATTTCGCGCGCGACATGCTCGATATGCTTTCGACGCAGCACGATCACGAGCATTGGTACGATCAGATACAGAGCGAGCGAGATCAGGAAGTTCACGGTGAATTCTTCCTGCTGCGTGTATTCCTCGATCCGGCGGCCGCCGAACCTGGCGAACAGCCACGCCGACGCCAGCGACATTGCGAGCGCCGCGCCGACCACGCCCACGATCGCCAGCGCCTTGCTTCGCTTCATGAGGACGTGCGCGAGAATCAGGAACAAGGCCGGATACGCAAAGGTGGTGTGAACGATACTCGCGAGCAACGCGCCTCGAACGGGTTGCTGCCGGCACATCGCGAAGTACATGGCGATCGACAGGGCGAATCCCTGGCGGATCTGGAATAACCCGACCGTCGCAAGGCCGGTGGGAATCAGCGCCCACAACAGCAGGCCGAGAAGCGGCCGGCGCGTGCGGCTAAGAGCAAGCGCCATCAGCACGTTCAGCACGACGACCGTCACACGCACCGCGGTGTCCGGTGAGAGGCCCAGTGAATCGAGGCCTAACACCCACAGCCGCCAGCCGAGTTCATCCGTGATGGTCTTCACGATGAAAAGTACCACCGACTGGCTGCTGGACCAGAGATGGACGATCCAGAGCGGATCGGCGTCCCTGAAGTACGCAACGTAATTGTCCTGATCGAGCAGCGTGCTCCGATCGCCAAGGGCGATCTTCAGGAGAATGAACGCCGACAACGCCAGGAATCCAAGCATGGAAGGCCGCAGCCACCGGTAGCCGATTGGATGGATCTGGAACTTGGAGTTGAGTTGTTCTGCCACTTTCATCCCTCTCTTGCCCGTCAGCTTGCCAATGCCGCGCAAACCGGAGGAGGTGCGTTGATTTTTATGCCGCTCATGCATGCTTTCGGCAAGCGCCGTTCGGCGGACCGCGCTCAGTGACCGGTGTTGCTATCTGGCCATTGAATGCCCTTCAAACTAACTTTGCCTTATGCCCCTGCACGCTATCAGCTTTCGGTTGGACCTTACGAGCGGAACGGCACATAAGATTCGCATCGATTCCGGAGGATGGGTCCATAGACTCGTATGCACAATAAATCGCATTCGGGAATAGCGAGCGACAATTGTCTCGGGCTGTGTTGGATGGCGAACGGTATGGCGGCGGCTCGATCACTTAGCCTTCCATTATCCTCTCGTGATGACGGATAGCGATCCGTGAAAGACACACGACACAGTCGGACCGGATTGAAATTGCAGCGGTTCTACGTCACCGAATGCCGTACCGTGCAAACAAAATGAAAATTTTCCATATTATTTCGGGACTCGGGGTAGGTGGTGCCGAAACGTTGCTTCTGAATCTGGTTTCGGAGTCCCGCATCGCCGGAGAGACGCACGTCGTCATCTCCCTGTCCGCCATCGACAAGATGGCCGACCGTCTGCGCGCGGCGGGTGCTGAAGTCAGGTTTCTGGGAATGCGGTCTGGTGTTCCGAATCCGCTGCTCCTGATTCGACTGGCAAGGTGGATCGTCGAAGCGCGCCCCGATGTCGTCCAGACCTGGATGTATCACGCGGATATTTTCGGCGGCGTGGCGGTGTTGCTGGCGCGGCTCATGTTCCGCCTCAGCAGGCAGCGCCATCGCTTCGTGCTCGTGTGGGGTATTCACCGTACCGAAGTGCCCACGCGCAAAGTCGGGCGCGTTCTGAATACGCTTGCGCGAATGGGCGCGGCGACCTCGAACCGTTTGCCGGATTCGGTCATTTGCTGCGCCAACGCGTCGTTCAGAACTCACGTCGAATACGGCTACGAACGCACGAAGATGCGCGTGATTCATAACGGCTTTGATGTCCGCAAGTTCGTGCCGGACGCCACCGCAAGGACTGCGCTGCTCAATGAGCTCGGCCTGCCGCCGGCTTCCATATTGATTGGAATCGTGGGACGCTCCAATCCCGCCAAGGATTACGATAACTTTTTGCGCGCGGCCGCGATGCTTCATCAGCGTGTGCCGGAGTGCCATTTCGTCATGGTCGGCAAGGACGTCGACGCCAGCAACAAGGTGCTCGCACGCACGATGAACGAGCTTGGCCTGGGCGGCGTCTGTCACTTGCTGGGCGCCCGGAATGACCTGCATCGAATCATGCCGGCGTTCGACATGCTATGCCTCTCATCCCGAACGGAAGGCTTGCCCACGGTCGTGGGCGAAGCGATGGCCTGCAGCGTTCCATGCGTGGTCACGGACGTGGGCGATACCGGCCAACTGGTCGGCGACACCGGTCTGGTTGTTCCCCCACGCGATCCCGTCAGTTTGTCGGACGCGCTCGAACAGATGGCGACGTTGAGCCTGGAGCAACGCAAGACACTGGGACGGCTGGCGCGCGAGCGGATCGTCGAGTCCTTTTCGATTACGGTGTGCTGGCAACAGTACCGGGACATGTACACGACATTGCTACGCGCCAAAGGTGTGACGCGTTGAGCGTCGCACCTCTCGCAAGCGGCTAGCGGACGATGGTGGGATTCGTGATATCGATCTTCGGCCCGGCACGGTCGTAGTCAGCGCTGACAAAGGCGTCTCGCCTCGGACGAATCCACGTCGGCGAATTGCTCGTGATATAGCCGGTAACCACGCTGCCTTTCATCTTCAATCCGGATACGCTGAAGGCCGCTTCCCTGCTGTCTTCGTCCTTGTGTCCGCTGATCACGACGCTGACGTTCTTTTCCCGGCTTCCCGGCAGTGCCTCCAGATAGACCAGAATGCCGAACTGGCAGTGCCGTGTGATCGGATTCACAATCCGGATGTTTTCCACGATGTCGGTGTTTGCGTTCGGCTCGATATCCAGTCCGGCGGAAGGAAGCGTGCCGGCTATGTTTTCCCACACCGGACTGTCGAACAGAATATTCTTGCCGCTGATAATCGACACACCTTGCCGACGACAACCGGACGCGTAGTGATTCATGACCCGGACGTCGCTCGAATAGGGCAACCCGTTGCCGAAGCTGTTGGCGATATAGATGCCGTCTCCCCAGCAGTTGATCGTGCTGGGCGACAGTATCGTCACATCCGTGCTTCCGGCAATGGAAATGCCCATGCCCCATTCCCCGCCCTTCACGGAGTTCAGCTCTTTACTCCCGTCGAGGCGAGGATTCTCCAGCACCACGTGCCGCACGTCCCAGACACGGATGACCTCGTAGTTTTGCGTGTCGTGAGGAAGCAGTTTGATCGAAGCGCCGGGCGCGAAACGCACGCGGCTGTTGGTGCGCATATGCAGTCCCTCGGCGTCGATCCGGCATGGGCCCGTGATGACGAGCGTCTTGCCGACCGAATTATCGACTGCCTTCTGAAGCGCGGCGCGGTCGTTTGTCGTGCCGTCCGCCTTGACGCCGAACGAACGGTCGATGACCTCGTCGGGCGCGGCATGCTTGTTGGTCACGACGTCGGCCACCGCAGCGAGAGGTCGCGTGATCGCACCCACCATGCTGCTGAGGAGAAAGGCATTGACGGCTCTCCGGCTGTTGCGCACCGTGCACCTCATCAAGAGTTCAGCCCCTCAAGCGGCGCATGGCGCGCAACGGGGTAGAAGTTAAAAAGCGCATCGCCATCGCGACGCCCGGGACAGGTGTTCTGACGCTCGCGGCGTCTTCAAAGGAAATGAACCGCGAGCGGTTCTTCTTCACGAATCCGACAATCTTGTCGATCTCGGCCTCGCTGAGCGTATTGACATGCAAGCAGATGGAATACACGCCGAAACCAAAATGCAGCGGCGTTGCGAACAACTGCGGCACCGCAGTCAGGGCGCCGAATTTGTACGGATAGACGCCGCTGCCGTCCGTCAAATATTTGAAGTCGAGATCGGCCAGCGCGCGGAGCGTCGCTTCATCGAACGAGTGGGAAGGCGCCATGAATACTGGCTGCCAGACGCCCTCTTGCTGGAGGATCGTCTTTCCCGCCTGCAGCTTGGCGAATTGCTCCTCGTAGGAGAGACCGGCCAGCTCCGACTTGCTGCCGAGACGCAACAGCCCAGGGTGCTCGGTGACGTACTGGTGGGTGTAGCCGTGCTGCGCGATGCTCCAGCCGCGATCGACCCAACCGCGGACCGTGTCCCAGAACGCGTCTCTCGCCGGCTCGACGACGAGCGTTTGATCGAGACAGTTCGGCACGACGCCGACGAGCAGCGGCAGGTCCTGATCCATGGAAAGCTCATCGAAGGGATCGAAGCGCGACCACGCCATTTCCGGAGTGATGTCATCGAAGCGCAGTATGAATTTGGGAACGACCATGGCCACTCAAACTCCTTCTGGATGTTTCGCTGAAAGCGTCAAATCTGCCGCTCGCGCTGACTTGCCACGACAACTTCGCGAGGCGCCGGATCCAGCAATTCGCTATACACCCGCAAGGTCTTGCTGATCACAATCGACTCGTCGAATTCACTCAGCGCCTTGGCCTGAGCCGCAAGGCCGAGTTTCCGGCAAAGCTTGCGATCGTCATCGAGCAGGCGAATCGCGTTGGCCAGCGCCGCGGCATCGCGCACCGGAATGAGCAAGCCGTCTTCTCCCGTCGCGCTGACGACTTCACGGCAGCCGGGGACATCGGTGGTGATCAGCGGCAACGCGCACGCGGCCGCTTCGATCAGCGTCTTGGGCAAACCCTCCCGATAACTCGGCAGTACCACGACGTCCACTTCGGAGAGCAGCTTCGGCATATCGCTGACATGGCCCAACCACGTGAGAAGCCCGTCGTTAGCCCAGCCTTCGACAAGTTCGCGGGGAACAGAGGCGGGATTGCCATCGTCGGGGGAGCCGGCGAGAAGAAACCGCACCGAGCGGTTTTCATCTCTCAGCGCCCGGGCCGCCTCCACGTATTCCGCAATCCCTTTGTCCCACAACAGGCGAGCAGCGAGCACGACCCGCAACGGGGCCTGCGTGTCTTCATCGGTCTCCGGCCGGGCAGAGAAACGCGAACAGTTCACGCCCGAGCCCTTGATGAGCTGTATGGACCGGTCGTCGACAATTCTCGCCCGTTTGAAAATCGCGACGTCGTCGGGATTCTGCAGAATCAGCGCATTGCGCCGGCCGTTAAGCGCGGAGCGCATTAGTTGGCGCACGATAGGCCGCAGCACGCGGGCTTTCAAATCCCGGCTTGTGAAGACGTAGCCCATGCCCGCCACGGCATTGATTCGCGCGGGCACGCCGGCCAGCTTGCTCGCGAGCGAGCCATACACCGCGCTCTTGATCGTAAATCCGTGGACGAGGTCGGGCTTTTCACGGCGGAGAAACCGGACAATCCATGCGAGCACACCGACTTCGCGCAACGGATTGAGACTGCGGCGATTCATCGGCACGGGGTGCCAGCTGAAACCGAGTGCCTGCAGCTTCGGTCCGAATTCTCCCGGCGGCGACAGCAGGACCACTTCATATCCGTCTTGCCGCAGTCTCTGCGCCAGCGAGAGCCGGAAGTTGTACAGATACCAGTCGGTGTTGGCAAAGAGAACTACTTTACGTCCGTTCATGTCCGCTCCTGAATCTCTGAGCTGTGTGTAAATACGGCAGATCACGAGCGCAACCATGCCGTTGGGTTATTCAGTGCGTCGACTCAGCAGCCTTGGCACGCGCCCCAACCCGTTCGAACAACTGGTCCCAGATTTGCAATACCGCCTTCAACGAATAGCGTTCCCGTACCGAGACGGCGGCCTTCCTGCCCAGTTCGGCGCGCAACGGGTCGTCCGAAATCAGCCGGCGTAACGCGGCAGCCATGGAGTTCGCGTCGCCTGGCGGAATGAGCAGGCCGTCCTCGCCGTTGCGCGTCAATTGCCGCGGTCCGCTAGGGCAGTCGAACGACACGACGGGCAGTCCAAGCGCCATCCCTTCCATCAGCGCCATGGGCAAACCTTCGTGGCTCGACGACATTGCAAAGACCTGCCCCTTGGCCAGTTCGCTCCACGGGGCCAGCGTGCGGCCCGGCAGGAAAATCCGCTCGCCCATGCACAGTTGCTCAATCTGAGCCTCCAGCGCCGCGCGCTCCGGTCCTTCGCCCCAGATCCACAAGTCCCAATCAGGCCACTCGTGGGCGAGCAGTGCAAAGGCGCGGATCAGCAAATCGAACTGCTTCGTCCTGTTGAGCCGTCCCAGCGAAATCACGCGTTTGCGTGCCGTGGCCGGTTGGCGTTGCTGGAGGAACAGTCCGTCGGGCAGCGGATTGGGCATCACCGCGATATCCTTCATGCCCGGCACGACTTTCCTGAACGGCGCGACTACGTCGTCGGTCAGCAGCGTCAGCAGATCGGCCTTCGGATAGACGAACCGGCACAGCAGTCGCCATAGCAACGAACGGTTATCGGCAAGTGGATTCGTGTGCTCGCTCACGATGATGGGAATGCCGAGCCCGCGCGACGCGAGAATCGTCGCGACATTCACATTCGTCAGGAACGACACAATCACGTCCGCTCTGCTTTCGCGCATGAGGGCACGCAAGGCACTCATACGCTGGATAAAGTTGAGCGGTCCTCGGCCGCGCCGCTTCACGAGGTCAGCCAGGTAGACGAACTTCACGGCCGGTGAAACGGGGTAATTGCAGGCGCCGCGGCCGGAATACGTGGCGACGAGCGTGACCGAGTCGCCGCGCTCGACCCATGCGTTGACAAGCGTCGCGGCGACGCTCTCGGCACCGCCATCCTGCATCGCGCTAATGAACAAGACGATATTCATGAACGGTCCGGATTCGGCCCATGTGATTGATGGAGTGCAAAGCGCCCGGTACTCATTCCGTCACCCGTACGGAAGGACGCTCGACGAGTCCCGAAGGTTTCGCGCCGGTTTGCGTGAACACGTCGCGCCACATCGAGAACACCCTCGCTACAGAGAAGCGATCGACGACAGCACGCGCGCGCGACGCCATCAGCGCGCGGGTCTCGTCGTCTTTCATCAGGATCGACAAGGCATCGGCGAGCGCCTGCGGATCGCCGACCCGACGAACCAGCAGGCCGTCGTGGCCGTGCGTGATGATGTCACCAGGGCCGGCATCGCAGTCGAAGCTCACCACCGCGCAGCCGCTTGCCATCGCCTCGACGATCGTCATCGAGAAGCCTTCGAAGCGCGAGCTCAGCACGTAAAGGTCCGCACGCTCGTACCAGTCAGGCATATTGCCGACCTGACCCGGCAGCAGCACGCGATCGCCCAATCCCGCCGCCGCTATTTGTGCAGTGAGTGCGCGCCGGTCATCCCCATCGCCGAGAATGACGAGATCCCACGCCGAAAAATCGCTCGCGATCCGGCCGAAGGAATCGATCAGGATATCGAAGCCTTTCTGCTCGGCCATCCGTCCCGCCGCGAGCAATACGCGACGCTGTGCGCCCACGACCGCCTGCGGCGAGATGAGCGGTTCCACAACGGGAATCGGCAGCGAGATCGAATTTGGAATGACGGTGACCCTTTTGCAATGGCAGTGCTCCTGCAGCCATAGCCTGCTTTTCTCTGTCAACGCGACCACCTTGTCCGCGAACGGGTAAGTCCAGCGGCGCAGGCATTCCCAGAACCTGCCTTCGAACAGCATCGGCGGATGAATGTGCTCGGTTGCGATGACCTTGCACGGCAAGCCCAAGCCGGCCAGGATCGCCAGAATCGACGGCCTCGTCTCGATGCCGAGCACCACGTCCGGGCGCACCTCTTTGAGCACGCGCCGCAATGCCAGCATCCGCCGCGCATTCGCGAAGACCGCGCTCACCGGGCCGTTAGTGGCGCCCGCGAGATCGAGCGTTATGCGCTTGACCGAGTCGTGCAGCGAATAAAAGTCGCTCGCGGTAGAGGTCAGCGTCACGACACAGACTTCCTGACCTTGTGCCGCCCATTCGCTCGACAGGTTCATGGCGACGCGTTCCGCGCCGCCGTAATGCAGTGAATGGATGAACAGCAGAATCTTCATAGCGGACCTGCCTTTTTATTCTCTAATGATCCGTGTGACAGCGTCAGAGACAGATAGCAAACGAACGAACTGGCGCCCATGACACCGGTTGCCAGGACAACCCCCGTAATGCCGAGCCAACGAATCAGGAAAAAATTCGCGACTGCCTTTACTGCAAAGTTCACGACCGCGATCAAAGCCATTGCCTTGAAGCGGCCTTGGCTCGCGAAAAGCTGCACCAGCACCAGCACCGAGAAATAGAAAGGAATCTGAATCAATCCCCAGCGAAACAGGCTGGACACCGCCAGCGTATCGGCCGCGCTAAAGGCGCCGCGCTGAAATAGCAGCTTCACGACGAACGGTGCGAGAAGCCACGCCACCACCACCACCACGCCGCTGATCGCCAGCATGAACAGCGACCACTTTAGCGCGATGCTTCGGGCACGAACGTTATCTCCTGCACTCAACAGCTCGGATAAAACCGGCAAGGTCGCCCGGCTGATCGCTACCGCGCCCATGCTGACCAGCAAGCCCAGCACGCGGCTCGCATAGCCGAGCGTCGCGATGTTGCCGTCGCCAAGACCAGCCACGAAATACTGATCCAGCGGTGTGGCCAGACTCATGACGAGCTGGCCGATCATGAACACGCCGACCGCGCGATACATGTGCGGCCACTGCGGCGAGCTGAGAGAGAAGCTGAGCCGCGCGCGGATCTGATCGGCGCGCCCGGAGAGCACACCCAATAGCACTGCCTGGAGGATGAAGCCGAGCGTGCTGCCCCAGATCAACGGCGCCGGCGAGCTTGCATCGTGCCAGACGAGCACGAAGCCCAGCAGCACGAGCGCCGGCACGCACTCCAGCAGCGTGTTGACGTGCTTTTCACGCGCCTGCAGGCGGGCCGCATAGACGCAGATCGTCAGCATGACGATGCCGACCGGCGCCATGCCGAGCATCATCCTGCGCGACATCACGCGGGTTTCTTCCGACAGGTTGCGCGCCATCAGGTCCAGCGCATACGGCCAGGAGAAATAGAGAAGGACCGCGAACGCCACGCCGACGGCTATCGCCATCACGTCGAGTTCGCCGAGAAACTTCGCCTGCTCCTGCTTGGGCCGCGAACGCAGTTCGACCAGCGCCGGCACGAGCACGACGCTCAGCACGGCGACGAACGTGGCCGGCAGCCAGGTGATCAGCGTGAGCGTGAGCTGATAGGCATCGACGACATTGCTGATGCCATAGCGATACGCGATCGCCATTTCCTTGAGCGCGCCCGCCGATTTGCCGATGAGCGCGAACATGGAAACCCAGACCGCACTGCGTGCGATCCGGCTATGGTCAGGGTGAATCTGCGCAAGACGGTTTCGCCAACCTGCGATCTGAGACATTGACGTTACCGCCTTAAAAGAATCGACGCGCCGCGCATGAGCCTGTCATGCCGAGTGCGCCGGTGAGCTTGGGCGACTGAAGGCATTACCGTTTCGATACGAATTCGATGTACCAGGGCATCGCTCTGGACAAACCTTCGACGAAGGGGATTTTGTTTTCATAACCCAGAAGCCGTTCGGCCTTATCGACATTGGCCTGTGAATGCCTGACATCGCCGGCGCGAAACGGTCCGAACACCGGACGCTTGTCGCAGCGCACGCCATTGTCGGAGAGCACGGCCCGCAAGCCGTCGTAGAGCTGGATCAAGGTCGTGCGATCGCCGACGGCGACGTTGTACACCTCGTTCCTGGCCGGCTCGTCCGACATCGCCGCGAGGATATTCGCCTGCACCACGTTGTCGACGAAGCAGAAGTCCCGGCTGGTTTCACCGTCGCCATTGATCAGGACGTCGTCGCCGGCAATCAGCGCCGCCGTCCATTTGGGAATGACCGCGGCATACGCGCCGTCCGGATCCTGGCGCTTTCCGAATGCATTGAAGTAGCGCAGGCCGATCGTCTTGAAGCCATACGCACGAGCAAACACCGACGCGTAGAGTTCATTGGCGTACTTGGTGACGGCGTACGGCGAAAGCGGCTGGCCGATCTGGTCTTCGACTTTCGGCAAGCCAGGATGGTCGCCATACGTCGAGCTCGAGGCGGCATACGTGAAGCTCGACACCTGCGCATCGCGCGCGGCCACCAGCATATTGAGGAAGCCGCTGATGTTCACCTCGTGGGTCGCGATCGGGTCGGCCACCGAACGCGGAACCGAACCCAGCGCCGCCTCGTGCAGCACGTGATCGACGCCATGAACGGCGCTCACGCAGTCTTCCAGCCGGCGGATATCGCCTTCGATGAACCTGAAGCGCTTCCATTGCTCCGGCGAAACGACGGAGCGTACTTCGTCGAGATTGCGCTGGTAGCCGGTGGAAAAATTGTCGAGTCCGACCACGGTCTGATCGAGCTTGAGCAGCGCCTCCAGCAGATTCGAGCCGATGAAACCGGCCACGCCGGTAATCAGCCACTGCTGCGGGCGTCCGGCGAGTTGTTGCCGTATTGTTTCGTAGCGATCTGGCATCAGTGCCTCCGGATCAGATGAGGAAGCCATCACGCCGTGATGGCATTGCGTGCGATGTGCGCGGCATCTGGCATTGCTTAGAGACGCAGATCGCTAGCCTCGGGAGGCAGCAGGTATTTCAGGTCGTACAGCACATGTTCGGGCTTGCCGAAGACGCGAATGGCTTCCACGCCCAATTCCAGGAACCGGCTGTGCGCGACGGCCACGATCGTCGCGTCGTAGACACCTTTGGCGGGATGCTCGATCGGATCGAGGTTGTGTTCGCGACGGGCGTCTTCTTTCGAGACCCATGGATCGTAGACATCGACCTCGACGCCGTACTCGCGCAACTCGGCAACGATGTCGACGACCTTGGTGTTGCGCAGGTCCGGACAATTTTCCTTGAAGGTCAGCCCCATGATCAGCACGCGGGCACCGGAGACGCCGATCTGCCGCTTGGTCAACGCCTTCACGAGCTGCGACGCGACATACCCGCCCATGCTGTCGTTCAGACGCCGGCCGGCGAGGATGATCTCCGGGTGATAGCCGATCGCCTGCGCCTTGTGCGTCAGATAATACGGATCGACGCCGATGCAATGCCCGCCCACCAGACCCGGCCTGAATGGCAGGAAGTTCCATTTGGTTCCGGCTGCCAGCAAGACCGACTCCGTGTCGATTCCCATCTTGTTGAAGATGATCGACAGTTCGTTGATCAGCGCGATGTTGACGTCGCGCTGTGTGTTCTCGATGACCTTGGCCGCCTCGGCCACGCGAATGCTGCTCGCCTTGTGCGTGCCCGCGACGATGATCTCGCGGTACAGCTGATCGACGAGTTCGGCGGTTTCCGGTGTCGATCCCGAAGTGACTTTACGGATATCCGTCACGCGGTGTGCCTTGTCGCCGGGATTAATGCGCTCCGGACTGTAGCCGACAAAGAAATCCACGTTGAATTTCAGCCCCGAGACCCGCTCGAGAACCGGCACGCACTCCTCTTCCGTCGCACCCGGATAGACGGTCGATTCGTAGATGACTACGTCGTTCTTTTTCAGCACGCCGCCGATGGTTTCGCTGGCGCCGATCAAGGGCCTGAGATCGGGCCGCTTGTAGTCGTCAATCGGCGTCGGAACGGTTGCGATGAACACGTTGCAGGCTTTCAGTTCCTGCGCGTCGGACGTGAACGTCATGCCGGTGGCAGCGGCCAGTTCTTCATTGCAGACTTCGAGTGTGACGTCCCGTCCTTCACGCAACGCCGAGATACGGGCCCCGTTGATATCGAAACCCACTACCGGGCGATGCTTGCTGAACTCCACCGCAAGCGGCAAGCCGACATAGCCCAGACCGATCACGGCGAGTTTCAGCTCGTTTAACGAATGCATGATTCTTGCTCCCCTTTATTATGGATTCGCGTCTTTGTCCGAACCCCGGGCACGGTTCAGCAGGACTGAAGCTTTGCCCGGGGCTACGCGCGTTATTTCGCGACCGAATCGGAGTAGTAGGCGTCGTATGCGTAGCCGCCGTACCGGCGCGACTGAGAGTAATTGCCGCGGCTCACCTTGAATCCGTTCAGCAGAATGCCTTCGACTTTCGAACCCGTTTGCGCCAGACGCTTGACCGATTCCGAGATCTCTCCAGCACGCGTATCGGCGAAACGCGCGACCATGAAGATCGAATCGGCGACCGGCGCCATGGTCACCGTGTCGGACACTGCGAGAATGGCCGGCGCGTCGAGCAGCACAATGTCGTACTGTTCCGAAGCGGCGCGAATGGTTGCCCTGAAATTGGCGCTCAACAGCAGTTCGGCCGGCTCGTGCGGATACTCGCCGCACTGCAGGACGTCGAGGTTCGGCAGAACGTCCTTGTGCACCGTCTCTTCGAGCGAACGTTCGCCCGTGATCAGATCGGCCAGGCCCGCGCCGCGTTGCAAGCCGAAGTACTGGTTCAGATGGCCGCGACGCAAGTCGCCGTCCACCAGCAGCACACGCTTGCCGCCCGAGGCGAGCAAGGTGCCGAGATTGGCCGACAGGAACGACTTGCCGATACCCGGCAGCGGCCCCGCGAGCATCACCACGTTGTTGCGCTCGCCGTTCAAGGCGAATTGCAGTGCTGCCCGCATCGTGCGCAGTGCTTCGACAGCGGGGTCCATCGGGTAGCGGAAAGCCAGAGCCAGTTTCTCGGGGCCGCGGATCGCCATTTTCTGCGTCAGTTGCTCCTGCTGGGCGCTGACCGGAATCGTCGCGTACACGGTCAGGCCGGTGCGCGATTCCAGCTCTTCCGGATCGGCCTCGCCCTTGAACAGATAGTCACGCAGGAAGGCCAGCCCGATAGCGACGAACAGACCCAGCACTGCCGAAATCAGCAGCACGAGCGTTTTTGCCGGCTTGACCGGGCGCTCGGGGACGTCCGCGGTATCCAGCAACTGCACCGAAGCGGACTGACCGGCCTTGACCAGCCGCAGCGTGTCGATGTTGCTGCGCAGCGCCGAGTACATGTCGGAGCTCATGCGCATGTCGCGCATCAGACGTATCGCACCTTGCTCCGCCGACGGCATGGACTTGACGCGTGCCGCGAGACTCTCGACGTACTTGTTGGTGCTGGCGATCTGCTGATCGATCGCCACCACGCTCGGGTGCTCGGCGGTCAGGTGAGCCATGAGGTCCTGACGCTGACGCTTGAGGTCGTAGAGGCGTGAGTCCGCTTCCGTAGCCTGGCGCAGGATGAGCCGGCTTTCCTCGTCCGCATCCAGCAGGCCGTGACTGTTGCGATAGGTGTTGTAGGCTTCTTCCGCCTGCTCCATCTGGCGCTTCGCGCCCGGCAGCTGCTGCTCGAGGTAGTTCAGCGATTTCTCGGCGTTGGCACCCTTCTCGTTCACGTTCTGGCGCACATACACCGCGCCGATATCGTTGAGGATGTTGGTGACGAGAACCGGATCACGGCCTTCCAGCATGACGCCCAGCACATTCGACTTGTTGCCTTGTTCGTCGACCTGAAGGCCCTTTTGCAGCTGTTCGAGAGCCTGCTGACGCGAGTGGCGCGTGAGCTTGAACTCCGCCCCGCTCTCGCCGTCGATCTTGCTCACGAGCAGATTGACCGGCCCGTGGCTGGTTTCGAATTGCTCGTCGACGCCCACGCGTCCTGTGACCGGCTGTTCCAGTCCCGGCCCGCGCAACTGGTACTGGCCGCCGGTCAATGCGGTGACGGTGTACGCGTTGCCTTCCTGCTTCCTCGGCACTTCGAAGGTCGACACGCTGATCGATTCGTCACCCCAGACGAAGCCGCCCCAGCCGAAGATGCCGGGCGTCATGCGCGAGTCGGTGTGGCGCGCGATCAGGCCGCCGAGCACCGGCAGGCGCTTCGGCTCGGCTTCGATGTAGAGCTTGAGGTAATCCACCGTCTGCATGGCGATGGCTTTCGACCTCAGGATCTGCATTTCGCTTTCGGCCGAAGACTTCTCCTGGAACAGCGACGACGCATTGCGCACCAGATCCTTCGAATCCGGCAGTGCGGTTGGCGAATTGTCCTCCACCCTGATCGAAATACTGGCTCGATAGATAGGCGTAGCACAAAACGCGTACAGCGCGCCCACCAGAATGAATGCCATTGTTATAGCGGCGATCATTTTTCGGTGATTAATCAACGTATCGATGATCGATCCAGGATCGAATTCGTCGTTACGTTCGGATAATCCCTCTGACGCTTGATATTTGAGTTTCATGGGCACGTCTCGTCACGTGGTTTTATTTGACCGCTCAGGCAAGCGGATTCGAACGAGGGAAATGTGCGATTAACGGTATTGGTCCTTTCCCTGACGCAACAGTACGCATAAGGCCGAACCAAGTATGCGCGGTAGTGCACACAAAAAATCCCGGACTTTATTCGCTATAAGCGACTTGCAGAGGGCGGCGGGAAGCGGGAAACGCATTTTTTAAAATAAGGGAAAACCACAAAATGTCCGACCAGACGGGTTCGTGTTTTCACGCAAGGCGAAGGAGGATCGCCACGCCGGATTGCGCGATCGACAGCGGGCGCGGATCGCCGGCCTCGTTGAGGATCATGATCCGCGTTGATTTGCTCCGCCATTAGCGATACCTTTACGTCTATTCCGGTCGTCGAATTGCGGTCAACGAGAGGAGACCCGTTTCGTGAAAAGAGCGTGGGCTTTCTCCTGCATCGTCGCCTTGAGCGCGATCCTCGGCGGATGCGGCAAGGGGGGATCGCAAAACGCCACCGAGGCGTCGGGCGCATCCGCGAGCGCGGCGCCGGCTCAGCCAGCGCAAGGCGCGAGCGGTACAACCGTCGCGTCAGGCGCACTCGGCACCGTCACCAAAACACAGTTGCCGGGCGAAGCAGCCGAAACATTGCGGCTGATCAAAGCGGGCGGCCCTTTCCCCTTTTCGGAGGACGGCGTCGTGTTCCGTAACAGCGCGGGATTGCTGCCGCAGCATCCACGCGGCTATTACCACACATACACCGTTCGCACGCCTGGGTCGACGGATCGCGGGCAGCGCCGGATCATATGCGGTGGACCGCGCAAGCAGACAGGCGACTGCTATTACACCGACGATTACTACGTCAGTTTCAAGCGCATTGCAGAGTAAGGCGAATTGACCGCGATATGTGGCGCGCGAGCGGTAAAGGCCGACTTCGTAGTGCTCGACGCTCTGGATACTTTCACGTCGAGCATTCTGAGTACAACGTACGGTGTACCGCGACTATGACTCAAGCCGATTATCGGAGCCGAAATGTCGCTCTCTACAGACATCCATGAGATGTCGTTAGCGTCATCCGAAAACCTTGGTCCATGCCACCCGAAGACGTCGCGCGCGATCTTCAAACAGATATGATGCAGCCAGCGTCAAGAGACCTGAAATGACACCCGTCACGATGTGCTCGACATAGGGGATGCGGTAGTGACTCGCGTGCGCGTAGGCGTCGCCTACGGCTGTCAGCAAGCCGACGACCACCGCATTGCCGTATCGATTCCCGTACAGTTTCGCTGCGGGCGTGAAGGTCAAAAGCACGGCAAGGAGTCCGGTGAGCAGACCGGTATGGAATGCGATCGTCCAATGGGCAAGACTCATGATGTTGCCCCAGCTCCCAGGCATGCAGGTCATGCATGCGCTGGTCGGCTGCCAGAAACGCTGGACAAACAGCTTGAAGCGGCGCTTCCACTCGATTGACATGATGTTTATCCCACCAATGCCACTGTTACGGCCAGCGCCGGCATAGGTGCCGTCGGACCGCTTTGCAGGCCTTTTGACCGGCTCGTCAAGATGCGCTGCATCAGTGCCGTCGAGGCCGCGCAATAGCGTGGACATGCTGGGATACTACACCGCGATTGGACCGCCGCCGTTTCGCGTTGGGTAACGGCTGCTAGCGATGGGAAGGTGCGTAACAGGATCGATACAGTGCGGCGGACGACCACCTCGGTAGCATCCGCAGCGTCGCGTCAGAATGATTCGCCCACCATTTCTTCACTCTTGCGCCAGAGCGCGTCAGCGTTCGCAGCGTCGAGCGCATAGTGTCGGACGCCTTCGCTGACGGGTGTGATGACAACATCGTCGGCAACGGTTTGGCTGACATGGCAGTTCTCGCAGTATCTGCCGCCGACGGCGTCAGCTGCCGCCACCACCGCCGCCCACACGGAAGTCGCGGCCCCTTGCGGCACGGTCTTGAACTGAAACGGCGCCTTCCCGTCCGACTCGAGCTGCTTGTTGATACCTTCGAGCAACGCAGTCATCTGGCCTTCGTCCATGTGACGCGCGAGTTCCGTGTGGATTCCGCCTGGATGAACCGCGCTGGCGCGAACGCCGCGAGCTCGATGCCGCTGATCGAAGGCCACCGCGAAGAGAATATTCGCCGTCTTGGCGCGCCCGTAGGCAACGAACGGGTCGTAAGGTGTTCGCTCGAAGCCCGGGTCGTCGAGATTCACGTCAGCGAAACGGTGTCCCGACGACGCGAGCATCACGACTCGGCCACCCGATGGGATCAGCGGCGCCAGCCGGTTCACCAGCACGAAATGCCCCAGATGGTTCGTGCCGAACTGCGTCTCGAAGCCATCCGCGGTCTTGCCGAAAGGCGTCGCCATCACGCCCGCGTTCGCGATGATGACGTCGATCGGTTTGCCTTCCGCCCGCAACTTGTCGGCACAATCCCTGACGCTCGCGAGGCTCGCCAGATCGAGCGCGATCAGCTCGATGCTGCCGCCGGCCGCGTCGGCCTCCCGCCGCGCATCGGCAATCGCCCGCGTGGCTTTTTCCAGATCTCGGGCCGCGCCGATCACGTTGGCCCCGCGCGCCGCCAGTGCCCGCGCAGTCTCTACGCCCAAACCCGCCGACACGCCGGTCACCAGAATTCGCTTGCCATGAAGATCGACGCCTGCGAGCACGTCGTCGGTCGTCGAAGTCGCCCCAAATTTCTCAGTCATTTCCGCCGCTCCAGCACAATGAAGATTGACGTCATTCCCCGCCCGGGATAAAAACGGAGCTTACCTCCGTTTTTTGATATTAAACGGAGACACCCTCCGTTTGCAAGCGCCCAACTGTAAATGACCGACTCGACGCCCAAAGAACGAAAACCCAGAGCGGACGCGCTGCGTAACCGCGAGCGCATCCTTGAAGAGGCAAAAACGGCGTTTACGCGCGCTGGCGGCGAAATCAGCCTCGAGGATGTCGCGCGGCAGGCAGGGGTCGGCGCAGGCACGCTGTACCGGCACTTCCCCACGCGCGATGCGCTGCTGGAGAGCGTCTACCGTGCCGAGGTGGCGAAGCTCGCCGAGGAGCAGCGCAGACTGTCCGACTCGCTGCCCCCTCCCGATGCGTTGCGATCGTGGATGCTGCTCTTCGTGGATTACATCGCAACGAAGAAGATCATCGCGCCGGCATTGAATTCGATCGTCGGAGGGCCGACCAAGCTATTCGAATCGTCCGGTGCGCAGATCAAGGACGCGATTCACTTGCTCGTCACGAACGCCGTCGCGAGTGGCGACATCCGTGCGGATATCGAGCCACTGGATCTGCTTCGCGCGCTCGTCGGCGTTTCGAATGTCGCGTCGGCGCCGGACTGGCAGCAAAGTGCGAAGAGACTGGTCGATATACTTTTACTTGGGTCGAAGCCGACGGAGTAGGTTTGGCGACTGGACGCGGAGCGCCCATTCGAACGATATCAGCGCTTCCCATCCTCCGGCCTCGCCCCCATCGCCGCAACAATCCGGCTCTGTGCGGCAACGAGTTGGTCATCCGTCGTCGCCACCAGCCACAGATGTGCCCGCTCCGCGATCCGGCGGTTGTGGTCTTTCAGAGGGCCCAGCGCGGCAGCGGCCTTCCAGACCACCGGGGCGACCCGGCTTTGCCTGCCCGACGGCGCGCCGACCAGCAGGCAATAAGGTCCGAGCGGAAGCGATACAAACGGGAGCGCCGGGCTCGCGCTCACGCGCCAGTCGATAAAAGGCGTCTCGCTGATCAGCAGCGGTGTGGGCAAGCCGTAAAGCACGCTGAAATCGTAAAGCGCCAGTTGTTCCGGCATGCCGGCGTAAATACGGCGGATGTCGTCGACCACAGCCGCGCGGATTTCATCGTCGAACATGGGTTCCTGCGCGTAGCGGGCAAATGCCTCACGAGCCTCCCGTTGATACGCGCTAAACAGGCCGAGTGCAACGCAGTCCTGCACCGCGCGCTGAACCTCCGCCAGGGAACCGGCTTCCTCTGGCTTGCCCAACTGCGCGGCCCGTAAAAAACGCGCAAGTGCTGCTTCCTGGACCGCGGGCCCCTCCTCGGACACATTGTCTTGAGCGTCCTTGCCAAGGGGCACGTAGGTATATTTCTCGGCGGCGAAATGCGATTTCTTGCCTTCGTCGAATTTGATCGCGCCATCGGCGCAATCCAGATAGCGAGTGCCGACTCGACCATGCTCCCAAATCCAGTTTTTCAGGAGCGGACGTAGTGGATGCAGTCTGTCTTGTTCAGCCATCGAAACCTCCAGGGTGCCCCAGTATAGTTCCAAGTCGCGGATCGCTCCGTGGAGGACATGGCGATCGTCAGCGTCGGCACGTTGACCTTTCGCGACCCACGCTGTACACAACATGGGATGGACGCAAGCGTTTCAGGAAGGCACGATGAGCCGCCCCTTTTTCACGATTGGTCATTCCAACCGTCCGTTGCCCGAATTCACGAGTCTGCTGAAAGAAGCGGAGGTCGCGACGCTGATCGATGTGCGCAGTATTCCGCGCTCACGCACCAATCCGCAGTTCAATCGGGACACGCTGCCCGATACGCTCGCGCCGGAACACATCGACTACGCGCATCTTGCCGAACTGGGTGGGCGCCGCAGCCGGCGCAAAGACGATGCACCGTCGCCGAATCAGTACTGGACCCATCCGGCGTTCCGCAATTACGCGGACTATGCGATGAGCGACGCTTTCCGCGCCGGCCTCACGCAGCTTCTCGCGCTCGGCCACCGACGCCGCTGCGCGATCATGTGCGCGGAGGCCGTCTGGTGGCGCTGTCACAGGCGTATCATCACGGATTACCTGCTGCTGCACGGCGAAACCGTGCTGCACATCATGGACGCGCGTCACACAACCGTTGCAACGATGACACCCGGCGCGCAACCTCAACCCGACGGCACGCTGATCTATCCGGCTCAAACCACGGCCTGAACCGGCACGCGAAGCGACCGCCCGTCCGCCGTATTGCACGATCGCATGACCGTCACCACACAAGCCACGTCGCTCGATATCCTTCTTCGTGAGATTCGCGCCTGCACACTTTGCGCGCCGGTGCTGCCGCACGCGCCACGGCCGGTGCTGGCCGCGTCCGGAACGGCGCGCATTCTGATCATCGGGCAGGCGCCTGGCGCGCGAGTGCATGCGTCCGGCGTTCCATGGAGCGACGCGAGCGGTGCGCGGCTGCGCGCATGGCTCGACGTCGACGACGCCACGTTCTACGACACGTCGAAAATCGCCGTCGTGCCAATCGGCTTCTGTTTCCCGGGCCGCGGCCCGAGCGGAGATCTGCCGCCACGGCCCGAGTGCGCCGCCCGCTGGCACAAGGAGTTGCTCGCGCACATGTCGTCGGTCCGGCTCACGCTGCTGGTCGGACAATATGCGCAGCGATTCGCGCTGGGCAAGGCATTCGGGCCGACCTTGACGGACACGCTCGTCCGGTGGCGCGAATTCGGCCCACAGGTCGTGCCGCTGCCGCATCCGTCGCCGCGCAACATTGCCTGGTTCAAACGCAATCCGTGGTTCGATGCGAGCGTTCTGCCGACCTTGCGCGAGCGCGTCGCGGCGGCATTGGCGACGCCCGACGCGTGAAAATCCGCGGTGATCGACGCGGTACGGCGAGCTGCCTTACCTTCGCCTTCATCGCCCCGAGACCGTCGAATACAAAAGCTTGCGCAGACGTATTCAGTTTCTGCCGGGCACAACCCATGAAGTCGTGGCCATTTCGCCGCAAATGCCGGTTTTCCCACATACCGACAGATTACGACTTGTCATCCTGATGGCTCAGGCGTGTGTTTTGGCGGGAGATGGCTATGTCGGTCTATGTCGATGAAGGGTTCAGGCCCTGTGTGACGGAATGCGCGACGGTCGCGTTCCGGGTGTGTTGTGACGATCGCGCGCAGATTTTCGAGGTCAGCGCCGAGGCACTCATGACTTTCTGCGGCGCGGCGAGCAAACGCAAGGAAGACCTGCTCGTCGCATTCGAGGATGCGCAGTTCGAGATCCTCTCGGTCGCGGCGCAGAAATGGGCATTCAGACCGACAGAGCCGGTGCGTCTCGGCCTCGACGAATTCCGAATGGTCAGACATTGAAACAACGGGTATGCCAGAATTCGCATCATGACCTGGATCGCCGCCCTGCCAATGTATAACGTCACGCCCGCGCTCGACCTCGCCTGGCGCGAGTGGCTCGCCGACGTGCTGCGCATGGTCAAGCCTGCGTGCCGCATCGTCGAACCGGATGAGGAATTGCACGGCTTCTGGCGGCGCCCCAATCTGCTGATCTCGCAGACTTGCGGTTATCCGTTCATGCATGGTCTGCAGGAGCAGGTTCAACTGGTCGCGACGCCGCGCTTCGACGCACCCGGCTGCGAAGGCGCGCATTATTCGAGCGTGCTGGTCACGCGCGCGGACGCCCACTTCGATACGCTCGCGGCCTGCCATGGCGCGCGCGCCGCCTACAACCAGGACGATTCGAATAGCGGCATGAATGTGTTTCGCCACGCCGTGGCGCCGTTCTCGCGCGCCGGCATGTTCTTCAGCTCGGTGTTGCGAACCGGCTCGCATCTCGGCTCGTTGCGCGCGGTGGCGGAGAATCGCGCGGACGTCGCCGCGATCGATTGCGTGACCTTCGCTTTCGTGTGCGACGAAATGCCGGAACTGGCCCGCCAGGTTCGCCGGATCGGTATGACGGCGCCGTCGCCGGGCCTGCCTTTGATCGCTTCCGACACGGTGCCCCCGGCGACAATCGAGGCGCTGCGCGAAGCGCTGAACGAAGCCCTTGTGATCCAGCCAGAACGCGCGAAACGCCTGCGTTTGCAGGGCTTTTCCGTGCTGCCGCCCTCGGACTACGAACGCATCGAGCAACTCGAGAACGAGGCGCGCGCCGTCGGCTATACGCGCCTCGCCTGAGGCCTGAGGCCTGAGGCCTGCAGCTGAGGCCTGAGCCGCAGATTTACTTCTGCTGCACGTCCAGCACCAGAAGCTGCGCGCCATCGGCGACCTGATCGCCGACCGAGTACAGCACGTCCGACACCGTACCGGCCGCCGGCGCACCAATGGTGTGCTCCATCTTCATCGCTTCCATCACGATCAGCGGCGTGCCCTTCTCCACCACGGTGCCCGGCTCGACCAGCACCGCGATCACCTTGCCCGGCATCGGCGCGGTCAGGCGGCCTTCGCCGCCTTCGGCGTCCGCGGCGTGCGCGAGCAGGTTCTGCCACTCGAACGACAGTGCTTCGCCAAGGCAGAACACATGGAACGTATCGCCGTCGACGAACACCCGGCCCGTTGCGCGCGCATCGCCGATCGTCGCGCGGAATTCGTGCGGACCGCTGCCGTCCGACCAGCTGAAGTCCTCGCGCACGCCGTCGTGTTCGAGCGTTTGCGTGCCGCCGTCGCGCGCGAACGTGACGGTGAAGGTGCTTTCGTTGTCGTTACCCGCGTTGCCGTTCTCCAGATCACGCCAGCCGAGCGTCTGCGTGTAGCCGCCGTTCAGGCGCCAGTGCGACAGCGCATCCCACGGCGACGCGCCATGAGCCGTGCCGCCTTCGCGCTTGAGCAACGCCGCGCAAGCCAACGCGAGCGCTTCCTTGAACGGCTTCTTGCGCGGCGCGAACAGGGCGTCGTGATGACGTTCGATCAAACCGGTGTCGAGATCGCCCGTTGCAAACGGCTCGCTCGTGACGATGCTTTGCAGGAACTCGACGTTGGTATGCGGGCCGACCACCTCGCAAGCATGCAACGCGCGGCTCAGACGCGCCAGCGCCTCTTCACGTGTCGCGCCGTGCACGATCAGCTTGGCGATCATCGGGTCGTAGAACGGCGTGATGGTGTCGCCTTCACGCACGCCGCTGTCGATCCGCACCGGCGCCTTGCGCCCCGATTCGCCGAGACCGGCCGCGTCGATGCTGAACTCCACGCCCTCCGGCATGCGCAGATGCTTGAGCGTGCCCGTCGACGGCAGGAAGCCGCGCGCCGGATGTTCGGCATAGATACGCGCTTCGATCGCGTGACCGTCGATCTTCAACTGTTCCTGCGTGAGCGGCAGCGGTTCGTCGGCGGCCACGCGCAGTTGCCATTCCACCAGATCCTGGCCGGTCACCATCTCCGTGACCGGGTGTTCGACCTGCAGGCGCGTGTTCATTTCCATGAAGTAGAAGTCGCCCGTGCCGGTCATGATGAACTCGACCGTGCCCGCGCCGACGTAGTTCACCGCACGCGCGGCCGCCACCGCCGCCTCGCCCATTTCGCGCTTGATTTCAGCGGACAATCCGGGCGCGGGCGCTTCTTCCAGCACTTTCTGATGACGCCGCTGCACGGAGCAATCGCGATCGAACAGATAGACCGCGCCGCCGTGACGATCCG
This sequence comes from Paraburkholderia sp. BL27I4N3, assembly GCF_003386115.1. NCBI lineage: Bacteria > Pseudomonadati > Pseudomonadota > Betaproteobacteria > Burkholderiales > Burkholderiaceae > Paraburkholderia > Paraburkholderia sp. BL27I4N3. Next base: position 5,832,961 of record NZ_QREJ01000001.1, read on the forward strand.
CGAACACCTGTACTTCCACGTGACGCGGTCGCGTCAGGTATTTTTCGATCAGCACGCGATCGTTGCCGAAGCTGCTTGCCGCTTCCCGCTTGCACGACGCCAGCGCCGCCTCGAAATCCTCGCTGCGCTCGACCACCCGCATGCCCTTGCCCCCGCCACCGGCACTGGCTTTGAGCAGCACCGGATAACCGATCGCATCCGCCTCACGATGTAGCAGTTGCGGGTCCTGATCGTCGCCGTGATAGCCCGGCACGAGCGGCACGGCGGCTGCATGCATCAGCGCCTTCGCGGCAGCCTTGGAACCCATCGCGGCAATGGCTTCGACCGGCGGCCCGATGAAGACGATGCCGGCCGCCTCGCAGGCATGCGCGAAGTCCTCGTTTTCCGACAGGAAGCCGTAGCCCGGATGCACCGCCTGCGCGCCGGTGGCCCGCGCGGCTTCGATAATCCGTTCGACGCGCAGATAGCTTTCCGCCGCCGTCGAGCCGCCGATGTGCACGGCCTCATCGCACGCGGCGACGTGTTTCGCGTTGGCGTCCGCATCGGAATAGACGGCCACGCTCGCGATGCCGAGCCGCTTGCAGGTCGCGGCGACGCGGCACGCAATCTCGCCCCGGTTGGCAATCAGGATCTTGTTGAACATGAAGTGTCTCGATGAAGTGAGCCGTTTTTTTCGGGGCTGTTGTTCTGATCAAGGCGCGCCGGGCGCCCTGGAATGTGTGCTTCAGTTGCGCCAGGCCGGCGTGCGCTTTTCGAGGAACGACGCGACGCCTTCGCGGCCTTCCGCGCCGGCACGCGTAAGTGCGATGCGCGCCGCCGTGTCCTCGATCATTGCGTCGTTCAACTCGCGACCCGCAATGTCCTGCACGAGTTGCTTGCATGCGCGCACCGCTTGCGGACCGTTCGCACACAGTGTTTCAGCAATCTGCCGCACGGTGGCGTCGAGGTGCTCCATGCTCACCGCTTCGCTGACGAGTCCGAGACGCAATGCCGTCCCGCAATCGAACTGCTCGGCGGTCGTGAAATAGCGGCGCGATGCCTGCTCGCCCAGCGCCCGAATCACGTACGGCGCGATGGTGGCCGGAATCAGTCCGAGGCGCGCCTCCGAAAGGCAGAAGCGTGCGCTGTCGACCGCCACCACGATGTCGCACGCCGAGATCAAACCCATGCCGCCCGCGTACACGTCGCCGTTCACGCGCGCGATCACCGGTTTGTTGCAGCGATAGATCGACGACAGCATGTTCGCCAGCAGCATGGCGTCGGCGCGGTTCTCGTCGTCCGAGTAACCGGCCATCTTCTTCATCCAGTTCAGATCCGCGCCCGCGCAGAACGCCTTGCCGTTCGCGGCGAGTACCACCGCGCGAATATCGTCACGCTCGTTGAGCGCCGTGAAGGCCGAGGTCACTTCGGCGATCATCGTTTCGTTGAACGCGTTGCGCACGTCCAGACGATTCAGCGTGACCGTCGCGATCGCTCCGGCGAATTCGACATTCAGTGTTTCGTATTGCATCGTCGCTGCTCCCGCGCGTGGTTGCGTTGCCTGGCGCATCGTCACATTCTGAACACGCCAAACCGCGTGTCTTCGATCGGCGCATTCATCGTGGCCGACAAGCCGAGGCCGAGCACGTCGCGCGTTTGCGCCGGGTCGATCACGCCGTCGTCCCACAGACGCGCGCTCGCGTAGTACGGATGGCCCTGATGTTCGTATTGCTCGCGAATAGGTTGCTTGAACGTCTCTTCTTCCTCGGCGCTCCACGAACCGCCCTTGCCTTCGATGCCGTCGCGCTTGACCGTGGCCAGCACCGACGCCGCCTGCTCGCCGCCCATCACCGAGATGCGCGCGTTCGGCCACATCCACAGGAAGCGCGGTGAATACGCGCGGCCGCACATACCGTAATTGCCCGCGCCGAACGAACCGCCGATAATCACCGTGAACTTCGGCACCTTGGCCGTGGCCACCGCCGTCACCATCTTCGCGCCGTTGCGCGCGATGCCTTCGTTTTCGTACTTGCGGCCCACCATGAAGCCGGTGATGTTCTGCAGGAACACGAGCGGAATCTTGCGCTGGCAGCACAACTCGATGAAGTGCGCGCCCTTGAGCGCCGACTCCGAAAACAGAATGCCGTTGTTCGCGATGATGCCGACCGGATGACCCCAGATATGCGCGAAACCGGTGACGAGCGTGGTGCCGTAGCGCGCCTTGAATTCGTCGAAGGCCGAGTCGTCGACGATCCGCGCGATCACCTCACGGATATCGAACGGCTTGCGGGTATCCACGGGAATCACGCCGTACATGCTCTTCACATCGTAGCGCGGCGGCTTCGGCTCCTGCAACGCGACCGGCACCTGCTTCGTGCGATTCAGATTGCCGACGATGCTGCGCGCAATCCCCAACGCATGCGCATCGTTCTGCGCAAGATGATCGACCACGCCGGACAGACGCGTATGCACGTCGCCGCCGCCGAGGTCTTCCGCGCTCACCACTTCGCCCGTCGCGGCTTTCACCAACGGCGGGCCGCCGAGAAAAATCGTCCCCTGATTCTTGACGATGATCGACTCGTCGCTCATGGCCGGCACATACGCGCCGCCTGCCGTGCACGAACCCATCACGACGGCGATTTGCGGAATGCCTGCCGCCGACAGGTTTGCCTGGTTGAAGAAGATGCGGCCGAAGTGATCGCGGTCCGGAAACACATCGTCCTGATTCGGCAGATTCGCGCCGCCAGAGTCGACCAGATACACGCACGGCAAGTGACTCTCAGCGGCGATTTCCTGCGCCCGCACGTGCTTTTTCACCGTGACCGGATAGTAAGTGCCGCCCTTGACCGTTGCATCGTTGCAGACGATCACGCACTCCTGCCCCGCGATCCGGCCAATGCCGGTGATGACACCCGCGCCCGGCGCGTCGTCGTTGTACATGCCGTAGGCCGCGAGTTGCGAGAACTCCAGAAACGGAGTGCCCGGATCGAGCAGCTTTTCGATCCGCTCGCGCGGCAGCAGTTTGCCGCGGCCGGTGTGTTTGTCGCGCGCCGCCTGACCGCCGCCCAGTGCGAGCTTCTCGACTTTCGCGCGAAGGTCAGCGACCAGCGCTTCGAGCGCCGCCGCGTTGGCGCGGAAGTCGTCCGAGCGCGGATTCAGCTTTGATTCGATGATCGGCATTGCGTGGCTCTCCTGTTCGCCGCTTCTTATTCGCTTCGGGCCGTTGCGCTCATGCCGTTTCGGCGAACAACTCGCGGCCGATCAGCATGCGGCGGATTTCGCTCGTACCGGCGCCGATTTCATAGAGCTTCGCATCGCGCCACAAACGGCCGACCGGATACTCGTTGATGTAGCCATTGCCGCCGAGAATCTGGATCGCCTCGCCCGCCATCCACGTGGCTTTTTCGGCCGTGTAGAGAATCACGCCCGCGCAGTCTTTACGCACCTGGCGCACATGTTCCTTGCCGAGCGTATCGAGTTGACGGCCCACCGCGTAGAGGTACGCGCGGCACGCCTGCAACGTGGTGTAGAGGTCGGCCACCTTGCCCTGAATGAGCTGGAATTCGCCGATCGACTGACCGAACTGCTTGCGGTCGTGGATATACGGCACAACCGCGTCCATGACCGCCACCATGATGCCGGTCGGGCCGCCCGCGAGCACGGCGCGTTCGTAGTCAAGACCGCTCATCAGCACCTTCGCGCCGCCGTTCAACTGGCCGAGAATGTTTTCTTCCGGCACTTCCACGTCCTGGAACACCAGTTCGCCGGTATGCGAGCCGCGCATGCCGAGTTTGTCGAGCTTCTGCGCAACGGAGAAACCCTTCATGCCCTTCTCGACGATAAACGCGGTAATGCCACGCGAATTCGCTTCGGGATCGGTCTTGGCGTAGACGACCAGCGTGTCGCAATCCGGCCCGTTGGTGATCCACATCTTGGTGCCGTTGAGCACGTAGTGGTCGCCCTTCTTCTCGGCGCGCAGCTTCATGCTGACCACATCCGAGCCCGCGTTCGGCTCGCTCATGGCGAGTGCGCCGACGTGTTCCCCCGAGACGAGCTTGGGCAGATACTTCTGTTTTTGCGCTTCCGTGCCGTTACGATGAATCTGGTTGACGCACAGATTCGAGTGCGCGCCGTACGAAAGGCCGACCGAGGCCGACGCGCGCGAGATTTCTTCCATGGCGATCATATGCGCCGTGTAGCCCATATTCGCGCCGCCGTATTCTTCCGAGACCGTCATGCCGAGCACGCCCAGATCGCCGAACTTGCGCCACAGGTCCATGGGGAACTGATCCGTGCGATCAATCTCCGCGGCACGCGGGGCGATTTCTTTGGCAGCGAATCCCGCAATGCTGTCGCGCAGCATTTCGATTTCTTCGCCGAGCGGGAATTGCAAACCGGGCAGGTTGCTCATTGCAGTGTCTCCAGAGTTCGTTGGCGGCCGGCCTTGGGTGGGCGCCGGCTGGTCCGGTTGCGGCTCGGCGGACGGCGGCGGCCCGGCGGCTTTGTGAGCCGCCCCTGCCGTCACGCACGAGGCGCGAAACGTTCAAGGCGCATTTCACGCTACATTTACGTAAGCGTCAATAGGTATTTTTGAGTGTTACTCAGAAACTGAAGCGGTCGCCTACAACATCACTATGGCGTGCTAGCATCGCACTTATCCGGCTTGTTTCGCACCTTTGCGGGCGCGATGGGCCTCACAAATCTGAACTGGACTCATATGACGGTTGCCACGAAGGCCGAGTTGCCCGCCTCGCGCCGCCAGCCGGCCGGGCGCAAGTCACAGCAACGCGTGAAGGAGATTCTTCAGGCGGGGCGCGACGTGTTCTCCGAAAAGGGCTACGAACGCGCGACCACCGCCGAAATCGCGCAGCGCCTCGGCATTTCCGAGGCGACCGTGTTCAGCTATTTCCGCGGCAAGCGCGAGTTGTGCGCGCGGGTGATCGGCGACTGGTACGACGAGATCATCGAAGCCATCGAGTCCGGCTTGCCGCGCGACGGCAATGTGCGTCAGCAGTTTGCATTCATCGTGCGCACGCATTTGCGGTTGATGCTGGTGAACGGCACGGATCTGTGCGCGCTGGTGTTGTCCGAAGGCCGGGCGCGGCATCATGAGTTGAGCGAGGCGCTCACGGAGTTGCAGCGTCGCTATACCGCGCCGTTGATGCGCGTGCTGGCGCAGGGCCAGGAAAGCGGGCAGATTCGTGGCGACATGCCGTTGCGCCTGTTGCGCTCGATGGTGTTCGGGCCGATGGAGCATGTGCTGTGGGATGCCACGCTCGCCAACCGGCACATCGATATCGATGCGACGGCGGATCAGTTGATCGACGTATTGTGGGCCGCACTCACGCCGCCGGATCTTGCGGTGAGCGCGTTGCAGCAGTTCAGGGTGGAAGTGGCGGAGGCGAACCGGCGGTTTGAAGAAGCGGCGCGGGGCGCAACGGATACGTCCACACGGGACAGCGAATAGCGGCCGCGATTGAGTCGCCGCGTGGCTCTGTTCCTTGGCAAAAAAACGGCTAATCTACTGCTTCCCCGCGCGAAGTCGGATGGAGAAGCCAAGTGCCGAAAGAACCCGCCGCAAAAACAACAAAGACCCCGAAGACCTCAAAAACATCGAACATCCGCGTTGGCATAGGCGGCTGGACCTACGCGCCATGGCGCGGCACCTTCTATCCGTCCGACCTCACGCAGAGCCGCGAACTCGAATACGCGAGCCAGAACCTCACATCGATTGAAATCAACGGCACCTTTTACGGTTTGCAAAAACCGGCGAGCTACGAAAAGTGGTATCAGGAAACCCCGGACGATTTCGTCTTTTCGCTGAAGGCGCCGCGTTACGCGACCAACAGAAAAGTGCTCGCCGAAGCGGGCGAAACCATCGAACGTTTCTTCGACAGTGGCGTGCTGCTGCTCAAACAGAAGCTCGGCGCGGTCAACTGGCAATTCGCTCCCACCAGGAAATTCGACAAGGAAGATTTCGAAGCCTTTCTGAAGTTGCTGCCGGCCAGCATAGAAGGCCAGAAGCTCAGGCATGCGATCGAAGTCCGCAACGACACCTTCAAGACGCCGGACTTCATCGCGCTCGCCCGTAAATACAAGGTTGCCGTCGTGCTCGCCGGCGACAGCGAATACCCGCAGATCGCCGATCTCACGGCGCCCTTCGTGTACGCCCGCATCATGGGCACCACGGACAAACAGGCCAAAGGCTACTCGACCAAAGCGCTCGACGCATGGGCCGAACGCGCGCGGCAACTGGCGGCAGGCATCACCCCGGACGACCTGGAAACCGCCGCGGATGCGCCGGCGAAAACGGTCGCACGCGACGTCTACCTCTACGTGATCAGCGGCTTCAAGGAACGCAATCCGGCGGCCGCCATGGCGCTGATCAAACGGCTCTGACACGCGGCTCCCGGCCGCATCGCGCGAGTGTCATAATCCCGGCAGCGAAGACAAGCACGATCGACGCATCCACACACACGCAGTCAGGCCGCAAGGCCGCTTCATCACCAAGGTCCGGGAGAATATTTTGAGCGCCATCGACAATCCTTTGCACGATCAGGAAGTCGGCTCGGCCGACGCCACCCAGGACACCACGCGCATCGACGACGTTCGGATCGGCGCAGTACGTCCACTGATTTCCCCTGCGCTGCTGCAGGATGAGTTGCCGGTGCCGCCCTCGGTGCAGACGCTGGTCGAGAAGACCCGCGCGGAAATCGCCGACATTCTGCATGGCCGCGACGACCGGCTCGTGATGATCGTCGGACCGTGCTCGATTCACGACCACGATCAGGCAATCGAATATGCGCACAAACTGAAAGTCGCTGCGGACGCCTACAAAGACGATCTGCTGATCGTGATGCGCGTCTACTTCGAGAAGCCGCGCACCACGGTCGGCTGGAAAGGCTATATCAACGACCCGCGTCTGGACGGCAGTTTCCGCATCAACGAAGGTCTGCGTCTTGCACGGCAACTGCTGCTCGACATCAACGGTCTTGGCTTGTCCACGGCCACCGAGTTCCTCGACCTGTTGAGCCCGCAGTACATTGCCGATCTGATCGCGTGGGGCGCCATCGGCGCGCGCACGACGGAGAGTCAGAGCCATCGTCAGCTGGCGTCGGGACTGAGTTGCCCGATCGGTTTCAAGAACGGCACGGACGGCGGCGTGCAGATCGCCGCGGACGCGATCGTCGCCGCGCGCGCGAGCCACGCGTTCATGGGCATGACGAAAATGGGCATGGCCGCGATCTTCGAAACGCGCGGCAACGACGACGCGCACGTAATCCTGCGCGGCGGCAAGAAAGGGCCGAACTACGACAGCGCGTCGGTGGAAGCCACCTGCGTGGCGCTCAAATCAGCGGGATTGCGCGAGCAGGTCATGGTCGACTGTTCGCATGCGAACTCGGGCAAGTCGCATTTGCGTCAGCTGGAGGTGGTGCAGGACCTGGCACGGCAACTGTCGCAGCGCGAGCGCCGCATCATCGGCGTTATGCTGGAGAGTCATCTGGAGGAAGGCCGTCAGGATCTGAAGCCAGGTGTGCCGTTGCGTCACGGCGTGTCGATCACGGATGCCTGCGTGAGTTGGGCGCAGACCGAGCCGGCGCTCGAAACCCTGGCCGAGGCCACCCGCAAACGTCGCGCGGGCTGAGCGCGCGCCGGGCCGCCAACGCCGCGCCAAGCACGGCCCCCGGGAAAGCCCTTGGGGGAGAGCACAAAAACACACGCGCCGCACCACCCGCCGATCGATCAAACCGACCGGGGTTGGGCAGCGCGTGATTCCTCACGCCCGACACATCGCTCACCGCGCGCCAGTTCAGCGCGCATGAATGCTCCGGCGCGAAGCGCGTTGCATTACGACGCGTTGACAGCTTCCTTGAACGCCTTGCCCGCGGTGAACTTCACCGTCTTGGCAGCCGCGATCTGGATCTCGGCACCCGTCGACGGATTGCGGCCCACGCGTGCTGCGCGCGCGCCAGTCGAGAAAGAACCGAAACCGACCAGTTGCACCGTATCGCCACCCACCACGGCTTTGGTCACCGCTTCGACGATCGCGTCGATGGTTTGGCCGGTGGCCGCTTTGCTTTCGCCCGTCGCTGCGGCGACTGCATCAATCAGTTCCTGTTTGTTCATAGCACTTCCCGTATGGTAATCATGGAACCGGCGCCACATCTGTTGCGCCGGGACCGACACACTAACGCATACGCGCGGGTTCGCGCAAACCTTGGGTGTAAGGCTTGTATCACCCGCCCACAGGGAATTTGACGATTTTTTCCGGCAAAGTGCCATAAGAATCGCGCGCTTAGACGATTCGTCGGCTGGATACGGGTTTTCGCGTTATCACAATCCGTTGCAATTTCAGTGCTTTAGCGCGCCGCGAGCCGCCACCGGCGGGCTTTTTTACTATCTTATGGTGGTTCGCCAAGACTCCGCATTTGTCAGGCGCGGCGGCGCTAAATAAAGAATCCGGGAGGAATAAAAAATTGAAATTTCGCCATATTGCAACATGTGCGCTGCTCGCCGCGGCGTCGTGCGCCGCCCTCGCAGCCGACGACAAAAGCTGCGCCACCCTCGTCGGCACGGCAAATTCACCCGCCCCGCAGAGCTTTCAGATACGTGACGGCGAGCCGGTCGACCTCGTCAGCGGCGCCGCAACGGTGCACGGCAAGTTGCTGGTTTTCGGCGACGGCGGCGTGTTCCGCGCCTATTGGCAGCCCGAGAACAGCCAGGAAAAATACGCGCTCGCGAATGCCGGTGTGAATAGCGTGCGGCTCGTTTCGACGCCGCCGCAAGGCACGCGGATGCAAAACGGCGAACCCGGCACGACACTCGCACCGCAACGCGTGCTCTCCTGTCCGGCGCTTTAACACGGCGAACGCGCCATTCCGCCCGTCTCGACGCGGCACAAATGACACATAGAGGCAATGCTTTCCGGTCGCACTTACCGTTTATTCGCACAGCGATCGATTTCTGTCTGACCCGCCCTCAAGGTCCCACCCGACCTGCCGATATACAAAGCTGCGTGTGCTGCGCAAACGTTTAAAAAGGACGGGGATGATTCTGCTAGCCAAATTGAGGGATGCGCTGTCGGTCGCGGGACGCGACCCCGAGCTCATACGTTCGCAGCTCGAAGCATTCAGCCACCAAGTCCCCCTTCTGTATTTCATCCTGCTCGTCAATACGGCGGCCGTCGCCGTCACGCACCTGAGTTGCGCGCCGGCCTGGCTGTCGATTTACTTTCCCGCGGCGCTGTGCACGCTGTGCATTATCCGGTGCATACGATGGTGGCATCTTCGGCACCGCGTCCTGACTCTCGACAAAGCGGAGCCCGAACTGCGCAAGCTGACCTGGCTTGCCGGCCTCTTCGCCGTCGCATTCAGCGCCTGGTCGCTGTTCCTTTTCCCTTACGGCACCGCGTACGAACAGACGCAGGTCGCGTTCTACATGGCGACCACGCTGGTCGGCTGCGTGTTCTGCCTGATGCACCTGCGCGCGGCTGCGATGCTGCTGCTGTCGATCGTCATCCTAAGCTTTTCGACCTTTCTGGTCTTCACCGGCTATCCGGTCTTCATCGCGATGGCTGTCGACATGACCCTTGTCGGCGTCGCACTCGCCTTCATCATTCAACTATATTGCCGGACCTTCGCCGACGTGGTGCACGCACAGCGCGAATTGCAGGCGAGCCAGCAAAAGACGCAACGCCTGAGCGACGACAACTTCCGGCTCGCGAGCATCGACAGCCTGACGGACCTGCCCAACCGGCGCAGTTTTTTCGCCTCGCTGCGCGCGCTGTCCGAACAGGCGATCGTCACCAGTGGCGGCTTTAATGTCGGACTGATCGATCTCGACGGTTTCAAACAGGTCAACGATATCTACGGCCACGCCAGCGGCGATCTCGTGCTTCAGGAAGTCGGCTCGCGTTTGCTCGCGCTTGCCGAGCCCGGCATTTTCTTCGCACGCCTCGGAGGCGACGAGTTCGGCGTGCTGGCGCAGCACAAACTGACGGACCAGACGCTCGTCGAGTTGGGTGAGCGCATCTGCGAGGCGCTCAGTCAGCCGTATCGGGTCGCCGGCAATGTCGCCGAGTTGTCGGGCACGATCGGCTGGGCCGCGTTTCCCGAGGCCGGCACGACGGTGGCGCAGGTGTTCGAACGCGCCGACGCGGCGCTGTACGTCGGCAAGGAAAGCCGGCGCGGCACGCCCGTCATCTTCTCGACTGAACATGAAACGCGTATCCGGCGTTCGAGTCTCGTAACCCAGGAGCTTCGTCATGCAGACCTCGAGTCGGAACTGTTTCTGGAATTTCAGCCGATCTGCGACGTGGTCACGCAACGCACCCTCGGCATGGAAGCGCTTGGGCGCTGGCATAACGCGCGGCTCGGCGCGGTCAGGCCGGAAGAATTCATTCGGATTGCAGAGCGTACCGAACTGATTCTGCGCATCACGGAAGTCCTGCTGCACAAAGCACTCGACGAAGCCGCGCGCTGGCCGTGCGAGCTTTATCTGTCGTTCAATCTGTCGGCGATCGATATCTGCACTTCCGCGCGTGCCCGCCGGCTGATCGATATCGTGCTGGCTAGCGGTGTGCCGCCGCATCGCGTGTCGTTCGAAATCACCGAGACCGCCGTGACGCGCGATTTCGAACAGGCCCGCAGTTCGCTCACCATGATCAAGAAAGCCGGCTGCCGCGTATCGCTCGACGACTTCGGCACCGGTTATTCGAGCCTTAGCTACGTGCACCGCCTGCCCTTCGATACGATCAAGATCGACCGCAGTTTCATGACGGACGTGGATACCAACAGCGCGTCGAAGAAGATCGTCAAGTCGGTACTCGACCTGTGCCGCAACCTTGGACTCGAATGCGTGGTGGAAGGACTCGAAACGGCATCGCAAGTCGAGGTCGTCAAGATGCTTGGCGCACGCGCGGCGCAGGGTTATCTGTTCAGCCGCCCGATGCGGGCGAGCGCAATCGCCGCGTATCTGCAGACGGCGCACGGGCACGACTACGCTGTGCAAGCGCTGCCGTAGTCGACTGCCCGCGTCCTGTCGCCCTGCTCTCTATCGCCCCGCGCTGTCCGCGCCGCCGAAATTTTTTCTTCTGCGGTGAACGGGCGAGGCGACGCCTGGCCGCCTTCACGTCGGCCCCCTAAGGCGCCGCGTTCCCGTATTCGAGCTTCGGATACCAATCCGTGCCGCGCCCGCCCGGCGTCATGTCGAGCACGGTCCAGATGGGCATCACGTCGGGCGCGCCGCGTGGATCCTGCCCGGGGTCGGCAGTCGCCGGCCCCATCTCCTCTGCCCAGAAATGCCGCACCGTACCGCCCGAGCGCGTGAACACGTTGAACGCGGGATTGTCGTCGCCGGCCGGATCTTCGGCCGCGTAATCGCGATTGAAGGTGTTGCCACCCGACGAATACAGCCGCAGATGCCGCCAGCCGCGCTCCTGCTTGAACGCCACCAGCTTCTCGATCGGCGAGCGCGCGATGATGGCAAAGGCCACGCGCTGCAGCATGTCGGGCATCTCGCCGTCGTATGCGCTCAGCAGCGACGTGCACATGGGACACGGCCGGGCGCGCTGCGGGCCGAACATCCAGTTGTAGGTGACGAGCGTGTCATGGTCGCCGAACATTTCCGATAGCTTCACCGGCCCTGCTTCGCCCATGAACAGGTAATCTTCAGGCACCACACCGCCGGGCGGCAGCGCGCGGCGCTGTTCGGCGACCCGTTCGATATGGCGGCGCAACTCGATTTCCTCAGCGAGCAATTCGTTGCGCGCGCGGCGATAGTCGGCGCTTTCACCGGGAAAGCGGCTCGGTGTGCCAGCCGCCAGTTGCCGGGCCGGCTTGAGCGTTGGTGCGGATGCGTGTGCGTCAGTCATCAGCCATCTCCTGTCACGGAACACGGATAAAGGGCGCAAGCCGCGCGCCGCGAGCGCGGGCGCGTTCTCGTCCTCCATATAGCCACGACGAACCGTGCAGCGGCAAATCGACAGCATCGGCGACATTTTTTGCCGCAATGCCGGCAGGCACTACAACGGCAACCGGAAGCGCCCGGCAAGGTATGCTTGAGCGCAACAGCACGCGCGCCGGGCGCGCCGTCCATGGGGATGCAACATGCCGCTTCGTCTGCCACCGCTGCCGGCGCTTCGTTTCTTCGAAGCGGCCGGCAGGCATCAGAGTTTCAAACTTGCCGCCGCGGAACTGAACGTCACGCCGAGCGCGATCAGCCACGGCATTGTGGGCCTGGAACAGGCGCTCGGCGTCGAATTGTTCGTGCGCGAACCGCGCGGCATCTCGCTCACGGCGAGCGGCGCGGACTATCTGTCGTACGTCTCTGAAGCGTTTTCGCTGATCGCCATCGGCACGCAGCGTCTGCCGAATCATCGCGCGGATCGCCCGATCGCGCTGAGTTGCGCGCCGACCTTCGCGTCGCGCTGGCTGCTGCCGCGCCTTGCCGGTTTTCGCGCGCGCTGGCCGAACGTGAACGTGAGCGTCGACACCTCGCATCGGCAAGTCGGGTTTCCCGTCGACGGGTTCGACTTCGCGGTCCGCATGAGCCGTGCGCCGGTTGCCGGCACCGCGTGGACGCGGCTGTTCGGCGAGCGCTTCGTGCCCGTATGCAGCGCCGCGTACCTGGCGAACCTGCGCGACGAGCAGGGCGACGCGGACCTGCGTCGCGCGACGCTCATTCATGTGAACGCCGCCAGCGAGGACTGGCCAGCATGGCTCGATGCGACCGGCACCGAAGGCATCGACACCACGGCGGGCCTGCGCGTCGACACGATCCAGCTTGCCTTCGAAGCCGCCGCGATGGGCCTCGGCGTCGCGCTCGGCAGACGGCCGCTGGTGGATCGGGATATCGACAGCGGCGTGCTGGTGCAGGCTCACCCGGCGACGATCGAATCCACCACGGCCTACTGGCTGGTGAGCACGGAAAATGCGGATCGCCGGCCGGAGCTTGTCGATTTCAAGCGCTGGCTGGCGAGCGAGGCCGAGAACATCGACGCGCGCACCGACGCTGCCGACCACCCACTGCAAAGCGCCGCCAACTAAACCGCATGTCCGTTCGCACAGGTGAGCCGCGCTCACCTGTCGTCGAAAACTTATCTTTTGCCGCTTCTGACGCTCGCTGCGACCATGTGTCAAAGGAGATCAGAACCATGGCCACCGCCAACAGCAGACGCTTCGCCCCCGCCTTCAATCAGACGACGCTCGTGATCCTCGCGGGCGCACTCATTCTGAGCGCCGCCATGGGGATCCGGCAGACCTTTGGCCTCTTCATCGGACCGTTCTCGTTCGACCGCGGCTTGCCGGTCACGCTGATCGCCTTCGCGATCGCCCTGCACAATCTCGTGTGGGGTTTCGCCCAGCCGTTCGCCGGCGCCGCCGCGGATCGCTACGGCTCGGCGCCGGTGGTGGCGTTCGGGGCGACGACGTTCGCGGCAGGGCTCGGCCTCGCGGCCGTGGCGCCCAGCGGCGCCATGCTGATCGTCGGCATGGGACTGCTGGTCGGCATCGGCGTGAGTTGCACGACCTTCGGCGTGGTGCTGCCGGCGGTCGGCCGCATCGCTTCGCCGGAAAAACGCAGCATGGCGATGGGCCTCGTCAGCGCGGGCGGCTCCGCGGGCCAGGTGCTGATGGTCCCGCTCGTACAAGGCATCCGGCTCAGTTCGGGCATCGCGACGTCGCTCTTCGTACTCGCTTTCCTGATGCTGCTGATCGCCCCGCTCGGCATGGTGCTCGACCGGCGCGCGCGGGTCGGCACGCCCGTTCAGGAGGCGCCAACCGCGCCGCTTCGCAAGGTGCTGAGTCAAGCGGCCGGGCATCGCGGCTACCGGCTGCTGTCGCTCGGTTTCTTCACCTGCGGTTTCCAGCTTGCCTTTATCGCCACGCATCTGCCCGAATATCTGTCGCTGTGCCATATGCCGGTCGGACTCGGCGCCACCGCGCTCGCGCTGATCGGCCTGTTCAACATGGCGGGCAGTTGGGCGTGCGGCTGGCTGGGCGGCCGCTTCCGGCAGCACTATGTGCTCGGCTGGCTTTACGTGATTCGCAGCGTGACGATCGGCGCGTTCTTTCTACTGCCGAAAAGCCCGGCGTCGGTCGTGATCTTCGCGGCCGTGATGGGACTGACCTGGCTCGGCACCGTGCCGCTCACGAGCGGACTCGTCGCGAAAGTGTTCGGCACGCGCCACCTCGGCAGCCTGTTCGGGGTCTGCTTTCTGAGCCATCAGATCGGCTCGTTTTTCGGCGCGTGGCTCGGCGGTCTGGTGTTCGATCTGACCGGCTCGTATTCGCTGTTGTGGGAGGCGACGGTGGTCGCCGGCCTCGTGGCCGCGCTGCTGCATTTCCCGATCGACGACACCACCGTGAGCACGCCCGCGCTTCGAGGCGAACCAGCGGCTGCGTAAGCGTGCGTGAGCCTGCATGCCGGTGGCCGCTGCGGACGAAGCCACCGGCACGCAGTCAAAAACAGCGGGAAACGCCCTGTGCGCGGCTACTTTTTCGGCGTGTCCGCCGCAGCTTTCGGCACGCGTCCCATCGAATAGAACTCGTCGTTGGGACGCATGGAAATGACGTTGGCCATGCGGTTCGACAAACCGAAAAACGCGGTGATCGCCGCGATATCCCAGATGTCTTCGTCGGAAAAGCCGTGCTCGCGCAGCGTTTGAAAATCGGCGTCGCCGACCGTGCCGGACGCGCTGCAAACCTTGACGGCGAAGTCGAGCATCGCCTTCTGACGCGGCGTGATATCCGCCTTGCGATGATTGACGGCGACCTGATCGGCCACCAACGGCGCCTTTTCGTAAATGCGCAGAATCGCGCCATGCGCGACCACGCAATACAGGCACTGGTTGATCGCGCTGGTGGCGACCACGATCATCTCGCGTTCGCCTTTGCTGAGACCGCCCTCTTTCAGCATCAACGCGTCGTGATAGGCGAAGAACGCGCGGAACTCGTCCGGGCGGTGCGCCAGCGTCAAAAACACGTTCGGCACGAAGCCGGCTTTTTCCTGCACTTCGAGAATCCGCGCGCGAATGTCATCCGGCCATGCATCCGGTTTGGGCACGGGGTAGCGGCTGATCGGTTGAGGCTTGGCCATGCTGTGTCTCCGTCGTATCTGTTTGGGTATGACGACGATTCTAGCAAGCCGCACGGCCGCAGCATGCGCTCGACAAGGTCCGATATCGGCGTCCATTTCGTCTAGACTTTGCACTCAAGGGAGCATGAGCCGCGCCGCGACGACTGGCGCCGGCCGGATTTCAGCAGGAGCAGACCATGTCAGACGTTTCGCACGACGCGCGAGCGCCCGTCGTCAAGGTTCGACCCGACCGGGAAATGGCGACGACCCAGCGGCTGCCTTACTTTGTCGGCATCTCCACCGGCACCGCGGGCAGCACGGGTTTGTCGATGTACATGGTCGTGGTGCCGCCAGGCGGCCATGCCGAGCCGCATTTCCACGCCGACTACGAAACCGCGATCTACCAGCTCGAGGGCAAGATCGAGACCCGCTACGGGCCCGGCTTGCGCGAGTCCGTCATCACCGAACCGGGCGATTTCCTGTTCATTCCGCCTGGCGTGCCGCATCAGCCGTTCAACCTGGACGCCAATCACGCGGCGCGCGCCATCGTGGCGCGCAATCATGCGAATGAGGACGAACGTGTCGTGCCGTACGATCCCGCCACTGAAGCGTGAATCGGCTTCGGGCACGAAGTCCAGTCAATGAGGGGCGGCGCGGCCGGCCAGTTAATAACGGCCGACCGCATCAGGCTCGCCCGCTGATCTTTGCCGCGCCCCGTCTCCTCGCCGCCATCCTGCCGCAATCGAGCCCGCGTTCAGCCTTCTCCGCAGCGCCGTTTTGCCACCTGTGCTTAAATCCGCCTTTCATCTCTTTTTTTTTGGGCGGCCGCCTGCCGACGCGGCGTGGCGCTCGCCGTCGTGCGGCAACGGAACATGCGCAGCCTGTTCGCCATGCGCCGCCCTGGCACGCACGTTGCAAATCTTTTCAGTGCATTCTCAGGAGCACGGTTGTGTGGCATTTTCCGGTTGCTATTCCACCCTCGCTGGGCGTATGGGCCGTGTTCATGAGCGTGCTCATCACGCAACTCGGCGTGCCGATTCCGGCCGCGCCGATGCTGATTCTCGGTGGAACCATGGCCGCCATGGGGCAAACCTCGTATGCGAGCGTCGTGTGCGCCGCGGTCGCCGCCACGCTGATCGCCGACTCGCTATGGTTTTTCACCGGACGCGCCTATGGCCGCCGTCTGCTGAACTATCTCGTACGCTTCTCTCTCTCGCTCGACACCACGACGCGGATCGCGCGCAACGCGTACGAACGGTACGGGGCGCCGATTCTCACCGTCGCGAAGTTCCTGCCCGGCCTCGGCCTGATCTCCGCGCCGCTGCTCGGCACGACAGCCATCAATTTCGGCGTGTTTCTGCTGTGGGATTTTTTCGGCACGACGCTGTGGGCAAGCGTATGGGTGATCGGCGGCGCCGCGCTGCACGGCCAGATCGTGCAACTGATGCTGCTCGTGCGCCACAACGGCGGCACGATTTTCGACGCGTTCGCGGCGATCTTCGTGGCCGTGCTGCTGTATCGCTGCGTGCGCCGCTGGCAGTTTCGCCGCTGGCTCGCACACACGCGTATTTCACCTGATCAGCTCGACGAGATGATGAAGTCGAACGAGCCGCCGCTGATCTTCGACGCGCGGCCACGCAGCGTGCGCGCAAAGGAATCGCACCGGATTGCCGGCGCACGGCCGCTGGATCTCGATTCGCCCGAGCCGATCGACCCCGATCTGCTGAAGCGGCCGATTGTCGTCTACTGCGTGTGTCCGAACGAAGCGACGGCGAAGCGGATCGTCGAGCAGTTGCATCGCAAGAATATCCACCATATCCGCGCGCTCAAGGGCGGCCTCGATGCGTGGCAGAAACGCGGTTATCCGGTCGAACCGTTGCCGGCCGACTTCCACACCGCCAAGGCCCACATGATCGAGGACGAGGGCGAAGAAGGCGAATACACGGTACGGGCGCGGCTGGCGAAATAACGCTCCACGCGTGCCTCGCGTATTGCCCGTATCGCCCGCATTGCCGTCCAAATTCCGCTTGCGCTTCACCCTCAATGTGTGCAACATGCATATATGCACGTTGCACACATTGAGGTATCGCCATGACGCAGCGCACAGAAAATCTGCTCGGCGTGCTCGCCCTGCTGGTCACGGACGAAATGAACGCGCAACCCACCGTGGACGCGCTCGCCGGCCCCACCGCCCGCGCCATGCTCAACGCGGTCGGCCAATACCCCGATTCATCGATTGAAGTGCTGCGCGAGGCGGTCGATCTGTCGCATCCGGCCGCCGTGCGCGCCGTGGCGGGATTGGTCGAGGCGGGTCTCGTCGAGAAAAAATCGGGCGCCGATAAACGGGCCGTCGCGCTTGCCTTGACCACAGCCGGGAAACGTGAGGCCAGGCGTCTGCAAATGGCGCGCGACAGGATGCTGCAACGCATAGTCGGCCGGCTCGAAGACAGCGAGCGCAAGGTGCTGGAGAGCCTGCTGATCAAGATCTTGTGGAACGAGACTCGCGACCCCGCGCACGCCATGCAACTGTGCCGCCTGTGCGACGACGGTCCCTGCCTGAAAGCCGGCTGTCCGGTCGAATGCCGCGAGCAGGGGCTGCCCATGCCCGCGCGGAGCAGCCCATGAAATCCGCCGCGCCGGTGCGCTGGCCGGCAATCGCTGCGCTGACCGCGGTGTCGGCGCTCTCGCAGGTCGGCCAGTTCGGCATCGGTTTTATGGTGCTGCCGGTGTGGCTCGCCCATCGAGGCCTGGATGCGCCACGCGCCGGCCTCTTTTCCGCCGCGCAATGGACCGGCATGCTGGCCGGCTTGCTGATCGCGCCGTGGCTGATGGCCCGCATCGGCGCGAAACGCACGGTGTCGCTAGGTCTGCTGGCCACGCTGGTGGCCTTCGCCATCATGGGGGCATTATCGTGGCCGCTGTGGCTCGTACCCGGTCTGCTGACGGGGTTCGGCATCGGCTTGCGCTGGATCGCCAATGAAACCTGGCTCTACAGTCTGGTCCCCGCCGAGTCGAGCGGACGCGTGGTGGGCGTACACGAAGCGCTGATCGCCACGGCCGGTGTCATCGGGCCTGCGCTCGCGGTGTGGTGCGATGTCGATGGACGCATTACGTTCGTGGCCGGCGCGGCCTTCACGTTGGCAGCGGCGCTGCCGCTTTGGCTGACCGCATCCGATAAGAACGCGCCAGCTTTGCAAGCCGCGCCGCCTGCGCGAAGAAAGAGCGCTCAACGACGCCTGGTCCTCGGCCCGCTGGTGAACCTCGGTATGGTGGTCATCGCGGCAGGTGGTATCGGCGACGGTGCGCTTTACGGCCTCTTCCCGCTATTCGCCGACGCGCACGGCCTCAACGCCACGCAAACCGCCACGCTGCTGACGTTGTTCGGCGTCGGCGGCATGGCGCTTCAATTTCCGGTTGGCTGGCTGGCCGATCGCGCGGGGCTTGCGGCCACGGTGATCGTGTGCGCCGCGCTCAGCACACTGGCCATCTGCGGCTTCGCGCTGGCGGCCCCCGCATCGTGGCTCGCGGCGGCGAGCGCGCTCTTGCTCGGCGGCATGAACAGTTCGTTCATCACACTCGGCATGTACGCGGCGGCTTGCAGCGACAAGGCCGCGCTCGCGCGCAACATGCGGCTGTTGTCGCTCGCCTTCACCGCGAGTTCGATCGTGGGGCCGCTCGTCGCGGGCTTCGCGATGAACGCACGTGGCAGCGATATGCTGATGTGGCAACTCGCGCTGATGAGCGGCGCGCTGGTGATCTACACGGTGGGTCTGCGTGAAGGCCGGCGCCAGCCCGAACAATCGTCGTCGATGGGCTGAGCCGGTTCACCTCGATCGAGCGCGCCTAAGCCTCGCGTCCCGCAACCTTGCGCTGTCGCCACAGACACAGCAGGTCACACGCGATATGCGCCGCGGCGATCGCCGTGATCTCGCTCTGGTCGTAAGCCGGTGCGACTTCCACGACGTCCGCGCCCACCAGATTCAACGCACCGAGCGAGCGTACGATCGCCAGCCCCTGCGCCGACGACAAACCGCCCGCCACCGGCGTCCCGGTACCCGGCGCGAAAGCCGGATCGAGACAGTCGATATCGAACGTCAAATACGCGGGACATGCACCCACAATCGACGTAATCCGCTCCACCGCCGCTCGCGTGCCATGCTCGTGCACCCAGGCGGCGTCGAGAATATTGATGCCCATGAAATCGTCATTCCATGTGCGAATGCCAATCTGCACCGAGGTCTTCGGATCGATCAAACCATCCTTCACCGCCTTGTAGAACATCGAGCCGTGGTTCAGGCTGTCGGGACTGTCGTCGGCCCAGGTATCGCAGTGGGCGTCGAAATGAATCAGCGAGAGCGGTTCGCCGTACTTCTCCGCGTGCGCGATCAACAGCGGATAGGTGATGTAGTGATCGCCGCCGAGCGTCAGCATCTTCGCGTCCGAACGGAGGATCGTGCGCGCATGCTCGACGATGGACTCCTTGATCGTGAGCGGATTGTGCGCGTCGAACCAGCAATCGCCATAGTCGGTCACGGCGAGGTCGTCGAACGGATTGAAACCCCACGGATACGGATGCAACTCCGACAACTGCACGCTGGCCGCGCGCACCGCGGCGGGCCCAAGACGCGCGCCCGGGCGGAACGTGGTGGCCAGATCGAGCGGCACGCCGGAGACCACGACATCGACGCCGTCGAGTTCGCGTGTGTACTTGCGGCGCATGAACGAAAGCACACCCGCATAGGTGTTTTCGATCGACGAGCCATAAAGCGACGGGCGACGCATCGCGCCGTCGCCATAGACGAGTTCAGTCATGGATGAGCTGATACCTTTAGGCAGTCCGGCGCGGCACACGCAACGCCGGCCTCGGATTCATTGGGAAACGCTACAGCGCGCATCACACGCGCCGCAGCGCCGGCTTCGCGAATCCTTTAGCGCAGCCGCACGAGCGTGGACTTCAGCTCGGTGTATTTTTCCAAAGCATGCAGCGACTTGTCGCGGCCATTGCCCGATTGCTTGTAGCCGCCGAACGGGAAGTTCATGTCACCGCCTTCGTCATAGCAATTGACCCACACCGTGCCGGCCCGAAGTTGACGCGACACCTCGTGCGCGGTGGTCAGGTTCGAGGTCCAGACCGCGGCGGCGAGACCATATTCGCTATCGTTAGCGATCCTGATTGCCTCCTCCACCGTGTCGAATGTGATCACCGACAGCACGGGTCCGAAGATTTCCTCACGCGCCACCTTCGCGCCGGAAGCCGGAATCTCGAAGATGGTCGGCTCGATATAAAAGCCGCCGGTTTCCTCTTTGACGCGCGCGCCGCCGAGCAGCAGCTTCGCCTCAGCGCGGCCTGCCTCGATATAGCCAAGCACGCGTTCGAGCTGAACCTTGTCGACGATCGCACCCATCGACGTGTTCGGATCGAGCGGATTGCCCGGCGTATAGCTGCGCGCCGCGGCGATCAACTTGTCGAGGAATACGTCCTTGATGTCGCGATGCACGAGCAGGCGCGAACCTGCGGTACACATTTCCCCCATGTTGTAGAAGATCGCACCCGCTGCCGCGTTGGCCGCGCGGTCCATATCCGGGCAATCCGTCATCACGATGTTCGGCGACTTGCCGCCGAGTTCGAGCCACACGCGTTTCAGATTCGATTGCCCGGCGTACTGCATGATCAGCTTGCCGACGTTGGTCGAGCCGGTGAAGGCGAGGCAGTCCACGTCGTGATGCAGCGCCAGCAGCTTGCCCGGCTCGCCCGCGCCCGGCACGACGTTGAACACGCCGGCGGGAATGCCGGCGTCGAGTGCGAGTTGCGCGAGGCGGATCGCGGTGAGCGGCGACTTCTCCGACGGCTTGAGCACCACGCTATTGCCCGCCGCCAACGCTGGGCCGAATTTCCAGGACGCCATCAGGATCGGGAAATTCCACGGCACCACCGCGGCCACCACGCCGATCGGCTCGCGCGTGACGAGGACGACCAGATGATGATCGGCCGGCGCGACTTCGCCGCCGATTTTATCGATGGCTTCAGCGAACCATTCGACACAATACGCTGCGCCCGGCACGTCGACGCTGGTGGTGTCGGCGATCGGCTTGCCGGCGTCGAGCGTTTCGAGCAGCGCGAGTTCGTCCATGTGCTCGCGAATCGACGCGGCCCAGCGCAGCAGCACCGCCTTGCGTCGACGCGGGTTGAGGCCCGACCATACGCCGGAGTCGAACGCGCGGCGCGCGGCCGCAACGGCGGCATCGACGTCGGTCGAGCCGCTGTCGGCGACTTTGGCGAGCAGCTTGCCGTCGATCGGACTCAGGCAGTCGAACGTGCGACCGCTTTCGGCGTCACGGTATTCGCCGTCGATAAACGCGCGGCCTTCGATCGATAGCGTAGCGGTCTTGTCTTGCCAGAAAGCGAGAGTTTTCTTGTCCATCAGGATGCCTCAATGTTATGCGCTCGACGCAAACCTGCACCGACCTCATGCGGCACCGAACTGCGGCAGTGAGTTGAGTCGAGGCGCGTTGGCGCGGAGTCTTTAGAAAGTGGGCGGCGAATTGGCCGACACGATCTCGCAGAGATGCTCCGCGCTGGGATTGCGAAAACGGTGCGGAAGACGGCTTTCGAAGTAGTAGCTGTCACCGGGGTCGAGCAGCCACGTGGTGCCGTCCACCGTGAGTTCGATCTGACCGCTGACCACCACCCCGCCCTCGTGCCCTTCGTGCTCCAGCATTTCCGGCCCCGTGTCCGACAACGGCTGATAGACCTCGCGCAGAATTCCCATGTTGCGATCTTTCACGCTCGAACCCGCGAGATAGAACTCGATCGACTCATTGCCGAGGTTTGGCATGTCGGCACGGCGCGACACCACCGAACGTTCTACTTCCACTTCGAAGGTGAAGAATTCGGCGAGACTCATGGGTATGCATTCGAGCAGCTTCTTCAGCGAGCCGACCGAGGGGCTCACGCGATTCTGTTCGATCAACGAGATCGTGCCGTTCGTCACTCCCGCCCGTTTCGCCAGTTCACGCTGGGACAAGCCGTTCTTCTTGCGGATGTATTGCAGACGGGTCGCTACTTCTATGGACATCGTTAGGTTCTCTGACATTGAAGACGATCGGGGCGCCAAGTGATCAGATGAATGAAACACAAGACTCGGGCAACGCGCTGCTCGCGAGTGTTGAATATTCTAATCACTTTGGTCGTTGCGCCTTTGGGGAAAACCCTGAAAGGATTCCGAAATATGAATAGCGCAAATGAATGGCGCAATGAACGTTCCCATCGGCGGCGATTCTAGCCGCACCCTCGGGAAAGCCCTGATAAATGTTTTCTCAAAAAGGGTTTGACGGCTTTATTGGCTCGTATATGCTGGTTCCCAGGCGATCGTCATACCGACGTCATGAGACACCGAACGGTGTTTCGCGGCGCAGCGAATTCGGTTCGCATCGGTGCAAGGCGATCATCCCAGCGTCCTGTTTCTTTAAACGCCCCGTGCGGGTTTCGAGCAGGCCGTTCAATACTTTCAACGTCGCCAGTCGAGTGTAATCGTGAGAGTCCGAGGCCCTTTGGTGAGATGGAATCGTAGTCAGGCGAGTTGTCCTCGCGCTGACGGCGCCATCGCCGACGGCAGCAGCGGCAGCCTTGCGTTCCGCCGCTTTCTGTCCGTCTTCACGATCCTGTCCCGCCGTTCAGTTCGACGTCACAACTCTATCTCCGCGCGCGCCTTCATTGCCGTGCGTACGGACGAAGTCGCCTCGCTGCTGCCGTAGCGCCTCCCCCTTTTCGCCGTTCGATTCATCCGTTTGCGTGAGCGCGCTCTTTCGAGCCGCGCGTTTGTGCATGTGCGGTGCCGTCTGCCGCCTGTGCATTTCACACTTGCCGGATCAGTTGCGCACCGCAGCGGATCGAATCGAACGGCCCATCTGACTGTCACGCGCGGCGCGTTTTCCTGACGACGACCGCCTGCACTATCCAGTGGCCTTGCGCCTTGCGCACGGCTGCGGAATCGTGCCGCGCTGTGTTTAACTTTCTTCATGCCGCGTCCCGCGGGGAACACACACGTCTATTCGTTATGCGAAAGAAGCCCCTGGTCGGCATCAGCGCCGACAGAACGATGATGGGAGTCCACCCGTCGCACGTGGTCGGCGAGAAATACATCGCCGCGATCGTAGACGGTTCACAGGCGCTGGCCATGCTGCTGCCCGCGCTCGGCGAGCGTCAGTCCGTTGAAGACGTGCTGGCGACAGTCGACGGCCTGCTGTTTACAGGCAGCTACTCGAACGTGGAGCCGCACCGCTACGGCGGCCTCGCCAGCATGCCGGGCACGCTGCACGACGCCGCTCGCGATGCGACGACGCTGCCGCTAATGCGCGCGGCAATCGCCGCCGGCGTGCCGGTGCTGGCCGTCTGCCGGGGCTTCCAGGAAATGAACGTGGTTTTCGGTGGGACGTTGCATCAAAGCGTTCACGCGGTGGACGGTCTGAACGACCATCGCGAGAACAAGGAAGACGACCTCGACGTGCAATACGCACCGTCGCATTCGATCACGCTGACGCAGGGCGGCTTGTTGCAGCGCCTCGCGGGTGGCACGAATGAAGCGCGTGTGAATTCATTGCACGGTCAGGGCGTCGAGCGGCTGGGCGTGGGCCTCACGGCCGAAGCCACCGCGCCGGATGGCCTGATCGAAGCGGTGAGCGTGAACGATGCGCGCGCCTTCGCGCTGGGTGTGCAGTGGCACCCGGAGTGGAAGCATGCCGGCGACGCACTGTCCACCGCGATCTTTCGGGCATTCGGCGACGCCTGCCGCGATCGAATGCGCACCAAGGCCGGCTATGGCGCGGCATCCGCCGCTGCCACGCAAGCCTGAGCCGGTCGCGCACCAAAACAGAGAGAATAGACATGCATGACATCGACGATTTTCTGAAGAAGAACCGTGTCACCGAAATCGAAGCGATCATTCCGGATATGGCCGGGATCGCGCGCGGCAAGATCATTCCGCGCAGCAAGTTCGAATCCGGCGAGTCCATGCGCTTGCCGCAGGCGGTGATGATCCAGACCGTCACAGGAGACTATCCGGAAGACGGCACGCTCACCGGCGTGACCGACCCGGACATGGTGTGCGTGCCCGACGCCAGCACCATCCGCATGATTCCGTGGGCCGTCGATCCGACCGCTCAGGTGATTCACGATTGCGTTCACTTCGACGGCACGCCCGTCGCGATCTCGCCGCGCCGTGTGCTGCGCCGCGTGCTTGAACTCTATAAGGCCAAAGGCTGGAAGCCGGTTATCGCGCCCGAACTCGAGTTCTATCTGGTCGATATGAACAAGGATCCCGACCTTCCGCTGCAGCCGCCCATCGGCCGCACGGGCCGTCCGGAAACCGGCCGTCAGGCTTACTCGATCGAAGCGGTCAACGAATTCGATCCGCTCTTCGAAGATATCTACGAGTACTGCGAGGTGCAGGAACTCGAAGTCGACACGCTGATTCACGAAGTCGGCGCCGCGCAGATGGAAATCAACTTCATGCACGGCGATCCGCTCAAGCTCGCCGACAGCGTGTTTCTCTTCAAGCGCACGGTGCGCGAAGCCGCGCTGCGCCACAAGATGTACGCGACCTTCATGGCCAAGCCGATGGAAGGCGAACCGGGCTCGGCCATGCACATGCATCAAAGCCTCGTGGATGAAGAAACCGGTCACAACCTGTTCACCGGCCCGGACGGCAAACCCACTTCTTTGTTTACGGGTTATATCGCCGGTTTGCAGAAGTACACGCCCGCATTAATGCCGATCTTCGCGCCGTACATCAACTCGTATCGTCGCCTGTCGCGTTTCATGGCCGCGCCGATCAATGTGGCGTGGGGTTACGACAATCGCACGGTGGGCTTCCGGATTCCGCATTCGGGGCCGGCTGCACGCCGCATCGAAAACCGTATTCCGGGCGTGGACTGCAATCCGTATCTCGCGATTGCCGCGACACTCGCCGCCGGCTATCTAGGCATGACGCAGAAGCTCGAAGCCACCGAGCCGCTGCTGAGCGACGGTTACGAATTGCCGTACCAGTTGCCGCGCAATCTCGAAGAGGGTTTGACGTTGATGGGCGCATGCGAGCCGATCGCCGAAGTGCTCGGCGAGAAATTCGTCAAAGCCTACCTCGCCCTGAAAGAGACCGAATACGAAGCGTTCTTCCGCGTGATCAGTTCGTGGGAACGCCGGCATTTGCTGCTGCACGTGTAAGGCAAACGCAAAAAATTGGAGGCAGTATGAGCTACAGAACAGAAGAAGTCGCTTACGTGCAACCGGCCCAGCCGGCCGCAAGCGCACAGGCAGCACAAGCTACGCAACAACGCAGCACCGCCGAATATCGCGCGCTCGACGCCGCTCACCACATCCATCCGTTTTCGGATATGGGCTCGCTCAACCGCAGCGGCAGCCGCGTGATCGTGAAGGCGCAAGGCGTGTATCTGTGGGATTCGGAAGGCAACAAGGTAATCGACGGCATGGCCGGCCTATGGTGCGTGAACGTCGGTTATGGCCGCAAGGAACTGGCCGATGCCGCGTACAGGCAGATGCAGGAACTGCCCTACTACAACACTTTCTTCAAGACGACGCACCCGCCCGTAATCGAACTGTCGGCCTTGCTCGCGGAGCTGGCGCCGGAACCGTTCAATCACTTCTTCTACTGCAACAGCGGTTCGGAAGGCAATGACACGGTGCTGCGTATCGTCCATCAATATTGGGCGACGCGAGGCAAGCAGGCGAAGAAGTTCGTGATCTCGCGCAAGAACGGCTATCACGGTTCGACGATCGCAGGCGGCACGCTCGGCGGCATGGGCTACATGCATGAACAGATGCCCTCGAAAGTCGAGAACATCGTGCATATCGACCAGCCGTATTTCTTCGGCGAAGCGGAAGGCGACCTGACGCCGAAAGAATTCGCGCTGGCCCGTGCGCAGCAACTGGAAGCGAAGATTCTCGAAATCGGCGCGGACAACGTTGCCGCGTTCATCGGTGAGCCTTTCCAGGGAGCAGGCGGCGTGATCTTCCCGGCTTCGACGTATTGGCCGGAAATCCAACGCATTTGCTGCAAGTACGACATTCTGCTCGTTGCCGATGAAGTGATCGGCGGTTTCGGCCGCACCGGCGAATGGTTCGCGCATCAGCACTTCGGTTTCGAGCCGGATCTGATCACGCTGGCCAAGGGTCTGACGAGCGGCTACGTGCCGATGGGCGCGGTCGGTCTGCATGACCGCGTGGCGAAGGCGATCATCGAAAACGGCGACTTCAATCACGGTCTCACGTATTCGGGCCACCCGGTTGCCGCCGCCGTTGCCGTCGCCAACCTCAAGTTGCTGCGCGACGAGAAGATCGTCGATCGCGTGAAGAACGACACCGGTCCGTATTTCCAGAAACAGTTGCGCGAGACCTTCGCCAATCACCCGATCGTCGGCGAAATCTCCGGTGCGGGTCTGGTGGCCGGCCTGCAACTCGCGCAAGAGCCGAAAGCGCGCAAGCGTTTCGCCAATGGTGGCGACGTGGGCACGATCTGCCGCGACTTCTGCTTCAACGGCAACCTCATCATGCGCGCCACCGGCGACCGCATGCTGCTGTCGCCGCCGCTCGTGATCAATAAGCTGGAAATCGACGAAATCGTTTCGAAGGCGAAAAAAGCCATCGATGCGACAGCACAACAACTCGGCATTTCGTAACGGCAGTCCGCTCCGGCATGAGCACACCCACCACTTACGCTCATGCCGGTTCTTCACATCAAGGGAAAAAACCATGAGCGTTAGTCATCTTCGTCATGCGGTCGCGGGGGCCGTGCTTCTCGCCTTCACCGGTTTTGCGGCGCTGTCGGTGACGCCGGCCCTTGCGGCCGACACGGAACTGAATG
Source organism: Paraburkholderia sp. BL27I4N3 (assembly GCF_003386115.1). Taxonomy (NCBI): domain Bacteria; kingdom Pseudomonadati; phylum Pseudomonadota; class Betaproteobacteria; order Burkholderiales; family Burkholderiaceae; genus Paraburkholderia; species Paraburkholderia sp. BL27I4N3. The sequence goes on from NZ_QREJ01000001.1 coordinate 5,859,891, forward strand.
TGTATAACTGGTCGGACTACATCGCGAAGGACACGATTCCGAACTTCGAGAAGCAGGACGGCATCAAGGTCAAATACGACAACTACGATAGCGACGACACCTTGCAGGCCAAGCTGCTCGCCGGCAGTTCGGGTTACGACATCGTGGTGCCCACTTCGAACTACATGGCCAAGCAGATTCAGGCCGGCGTATACCAGAAGCTCGACAAATCGAAGCTGCCGAACCTCGCGAATCTCGACCCCGTATTGATGAAGATGATTGCCGACGCCGACCCGGGCAACCAGTACGGTGTGCCTTGGGCATACGGTACGGACGGCATCGGTTATAACGTGCAGGCCGTACAGAAAGCGCTCGGCGCCAATGCACCGGTGGACAGCTGGGCACTGATTTTCGATCCGGCCAATCTCTCCAAGCTGAAAAGCTGCGGCGTGTCCATCCTCGATCAGGCCGTCGACGTCTTCGCCGCCACGCTGCAATACATGCACAAGGATCCGAACAGCACGAACCCCGCCGACTATCAGGCCGCATTCGAAGTGTTGAAAAAGATCCGCCCGTATATCACCCAATTCAATTCGTCCGGCTATATCAACGACCTCGCCAATAACGACGTGTGCGTGGTCCTGGGCTGGTCGGGCGACGTCGGCATTGCCAGCCGCCGCACCGAAGAAGCCAAGCGCTCGTATCAGATCAAGTTCTCGAACGTGAAGGAAGGCGGCCTCTTGTGGTTCGACGTGATGGTGATCCCGAAAGACGCGCCGCATCCGGAAGCCGCGTTGAAATGGATCAACTACATCTCGGACCCGAAGGTCAACGCCGCGATCACCAACGAAGTGTTCTACCCGACCGCGAACAAGGCCGCGCGCCAGTTCGTGACGCCTGCTGTCGCACAGGACAAGACCGTTTATCCGGGCGATGAAGTGTTGAGCAAAATGACGCTGATGAAGCCGATGCCGACCGACATTCTCCGCCTTGAAAACCGTCTTTGGGCACAGCTTAAAACCGGTCATTAACCTGGCCACATTAATTAATCGATCCCGCGCTCAGGGATCGCTTGAACCCTGAGCGCATGGATAGCCGTAACGGTAGTCAGCCTGCGCGTTTGCTTTAGCAGTCCCACCCGCGCGCAGTCCCATGTTTTCCGATCGCAGCGCACGTTGCGAGACGCTTCCCGCGCCTCGTATGGAGACACTTGCGCCCGCGATCCGCAAGGAATGGTTACATCATGAACTCGACGACCTCAAAAAGCGCAGCCGGCGCCACCCAGATGGCCCGCCCCGCGGTGACGACAAAATCGAAATCGGACGAATTCGTTCGGATTGAAAATGTCGTGAAGAAATTCGGCGACAGCACGGCTGTCGACAACGTCAACCTGAGCATCGCCAAGAACGAGTTGTTCGCGCTGCTCGGCAGTTCCGGCTGCGGCAAGTCCACGCTCCTGCGCATGCTCGCGGGGCTCGAGACGGTGACCTCCGGGCGCATTTTCGTCGACGGCGAAGATCTCGCCGCGATGCCGCCGTACAAGCGGCCGGTCAACATGATGTTCCAGTCGTATGCGTTGTTTCCGCACATGAGCGTGGAGGCGAACATCGCTTTCGGCCTGAAGCAGGAAGGCACGCCGAAGAACGAGATCAAGGAACGCGTCGCCGATGCGCTACATCTCGTGCAGATGAGCAAATACGCGCAGCGCAAGCCGCATCAACTGTCAGGCGGCCAGCAGCAGCGTGTGGCGCTCGCCCGCTCGCTCGTGAAGCGCCCCAAGCTGCTGCTGCTCGACGAGCCGATGTCGGCGCTCGATAAAAAGATCCGCCAGAAGACCCAGCTCGAACTGGTGAACATCATCGAGAAGGTCGATGTGACCTGCGTGATGGTTACACACGATCAGGAAGAAGCAATGACGATGGCCGGGCGCCTCGCCGTGATGAGCGAAGGCCGCATCGTGCAGATCGGTTCACCGAGCCAGGTGTACGAGTTTCCGAATAGCCGCTTTTCCGCCGAGTTCATCGGCTCGACCAATCTGTTCGAAGGTACGGTGGTCGCGGATGAACCGGACCATATCTTTGTGGAAAGCGAAGAACTCGAATCGCGCATTTACGTGAGCCATGGGATTACCGGACCGCTTGGTATGCCGGTGGGCATCTCGGTGCGTCCTGAGCGCATCAAGGTCTCGCTCGACAAACCTAGCACGCCGCACAACTGGGCGCGCGGCGTGGTCTCCGATGTGGCCTACATGGGCAGCTATTCGCTCTATCACGTGCGCCTGCCGAGCGGCAAGACCGTCGTGTCGAATCTCTCCAGCTCGCATCTGATGGCCGAAGGTGCGCCTTCCTATAACGACGACGTGTTCGTCTACTGGTCGCCGGCTAGCGGCGTGGTGCTGACGCAATGAGCAATCCCACTACTTCCTCCCCCGCGGCGCTCGGCGCGCCGTCCGGCAGCCGCCTGTTCGGCTCGCTGAAAAAACGCCTGTCGATGTTCGTGCCGTCGGGCCGCTCGACCGTGATCGGTGTGCCGTTCCTCTGGCTCACGGTGTTCTTCGCGTTGCCGTTCGTGCTGGTGCTGAAGATCAGTTTCGCCGATCTGCGTCTGGGCATTCCGCCGTACACGGATCTCGTCACGGTCAAGGACGGCATGGTGCATTTCGCCATGCAGCTCAGCCACTATGCGTTTCTGCTGCAGGACGATCTCTACGTCGCCACGTATATCAGCTCGCTGAAGATGGCCGCGGTCTCAACTTTCTTCTGCCTGCTGATCGGCTATCCGATCGCGTACTACATCGCCCGTTCGGAACCGACTAAACGCAACCTGCTGATGATGGGCGTCATGCTGCCGTTCTGGACGTCATTCCTGATCCGCGTCTACGCATGGATCGGCATTCTGAAAGACGACGGTCTGCTCAATCACACGCTGATGGCGATCGGCATGATTCATTCGCCGTTGCGCCTCTACCACACGGATATTGGCGTCTATATCGGCATGGTCTATTCGTACCTGCCCTTCATGGTGATGCCGCTGTATGCGCACCTCGTGAAGATGGATCTGACGCTGCTCGAAGCGGCATACGACCTCGGTTGCAAACCGTGGACCGCTTTCACGCGCATTACGTTGCCGCTGTCTAAGAACGGCATTATCGCCGGCAGTCTGCTCGTGTTCATTCCGGCGGTCGGCGAATACGTGATTCCGGAACTGCTCGGCGGCGCCGACACGCTAATGATCGGCCGCGTGATGTGGGATGAATTCTTCAACGACATGGACTGGCCGATGGCATCCGCCGTCACCGTCGCAATGGTGCTACTGCTGCTCGTGCCGATGGCGGTGTTCCAGTACTACCAGGTCAAGGAACTGGAGGGCGCGAAATGATCAAGCCTAATAAGACGCTTTCCAATAGCGTGCTGACGTTCGGATTTCTGTTTCTCTACATTCCGATCATCAGCCTGATCGTGTATTCGTTCAACGAGTCGAAGCTCGTCACGGTGTGGTCCGGCTTTTCGCTCAAATGGTATGGCGCGCTGTTGCAGGACGGCGAGTTGCTGAACGCGGCGTGGCTCTCGCTGAAGATCGGTCTGCTGACCGCGTGCGCCTCGGTCGTGATCGGCACGTGGGCCGGCTTCGTGCTCGCGCGCTTTGGGCGCTTTCGCGGCTTCACGCTGTTCGCCGGCATGATCAACGCGCCGCTCGTGATTCCTGAAGTGATTCAGGGCATCTCGCTGCTGCTGCTGTTCGTCGCGCTTGAACAGATGCTCGGCTGGCCGAAGGGCCGCGGCCTCTTCACGATCTGGATCGGCCACGTGATGCTGTGCGTGTCGTACGTGGCGATCATCGTGCAATCGCGTGTCAAAGAGCTCAACAAGTCGCTCGAAGAAGCCGCGCTCGACCTCGGCGCCACGCCCTTCAAGGTGTTTTTCCTGATCACCCTGCCGCTGATCTCGCAGGCGCTGATGTCGGGCTGGCTGCTGTCGTTCACGCTGTCTTTCGACGACCTCGTGCTCTCCGCATTCCTGTCCGGTCCCGGTTCGACCACGCTGCCGCTCGTGGTGTTCTCGCGGGTACGTCTCGGCCTGAATCCGGAAATGAACGCGCTCGCCACGATCTTCATCACCACGGTGACGATCGGCGTGATTGCCGTGAACCGCTGGATGCAATTGCGCGAACGCAAGCGCAATCGCGACATGCAGATGGCTTTCGCCCTCGCCGAAGCCGCCGACCCCTTGCCCGTCGCACCACAACAAGCCGCCGTACGAAAGTCGCTCGATACGGCACGCGCATAAGAAGTCCATTCGCAATACGACCAATAAGGAGAATTTGAATGAGAAAGAAGCTCATCTGTCTGTTGGTGGCGGGGAGTCTGCCTGGCATGGCCATGGCGGATGCCACCAGCGACCAGATCAAGGCGCTCCAGGCCCAACTCAATGCACTGCAAAAGGAGGTCAAGCAGTTGCGGGCTGAAGTCGCCACCAAGCCGAAGGCAGCCACCGCGGCGACGGCCGCGACAGCGGCCCCTGCCCCGGCGGTGGTGGCCGCGCCGGTGGATGTCTCGTCGCCTGATTACGGCAAGGCTCAGGCGACGCTGACCAACGACGACGTGACGGCGATGAAGCAACAGATCGCCAATCAGCAGTTGAAGGTCGATTCGCTCGAAGACGCGGCGCAGACCGGGCCGATCGCCGGTTTGTCGGTGACGGGTTATATCGACCCGACGTACCTGTATAACCGTGCACAGAGCAGCTCGTCGTTCCTGTTCGCGAACCACGAAAGCAGCTACAACTACTTCAACAGCACGTTCGGCGATCTGTACCTCGATATCAAGAAGACCTTCGGTGTCGGCCCGATGGCGCCGTCGGCGGAAATCACGTTGATGCCGAACCGCGGCAACGGCATTACGCTGCTGCAAAACTCGCACGGCGATATCGGCAACAACATCCTGAACACGGCCGTGGTGAATGTGCCGTTGACGGCGACCACGACACTTGTGGCCGGTTTGATTCCGAGCTTCGGCGGCTATGAAGTGCAGCAGTCGAATCAGATGCTCACGCTGACGCACAACCTGCTGTATGACTTCTCGGATCCGGGCAGCTACATCGGGATCGGCGCGAACTACACGGTCGGCAACTGGGCGTGGAAGTTCTTCGTCGGCAACGAGCAGTACCGCACGTTCGGCGCAGTCACGCAGACGGGCACGAACGCGCTGGGCGATCCGATCACGACCAGCAACAAGATTCCGACGTTCACGGCTCGCACCGATTACACGTGGTCGAGCGCACTCGATCTTGGCGCGTCGATCAACATCGGCCGTCAGACCTTGCCTAGCTCGATCGACGCAAACGGCACGGTCAGCTACGGCGTAGGCGGCCAGGCGCCGAGCTCGGGCGGCACGTTCTTCTTCACCGAAGCGGACCTGACCTACACGCTCGCCGACGTGCAGTACAACGCCGAGCTCGACTACGGCCAGCAGCAAAACGCCGCGTACAACGGCGGCCAGGCTCAATGGTACGGCCTGTCGCTGCTCGCGCACCGCAAGTTCAATCTGCCGGTGGTGGGCCGCATGGGCGCGACGGTACGTTATGACCTGCTGGTCGACAGCAAGAACGGCGGCGGCGGCGGTGGCATCGCGTTGAACGGCAACGGCATGGACACGGCGAACGGCTTCGGTATCGGCGCGGACTGTCTCGCCAATTCGCAGGCGAACGGTGGCCTTGGCTTCGAATGCAAGGGCGCGACCCGCCAGGATGTTTCGCTCGATCTGCTGTTCTATCCGACCCAGCAGATCACGGTCAAGGTGGAATACCGCCACGACTGGGCCAACAAGCAGGTGTTCCTGAAGAACGACGGTTCGTATGGCAAGTCCAACGACCTGCTCGCAACCCAGTTCATCTACTCGTTCTAATCTGTTCTGCCGGTGCGTGGCCTTGTTGTCGAAAAGGCCACGCGCACAGGCTCTTTCCGCATGCTCTGCCTATGCTCCGATTCTCGAACCAGCCTCACGTCGCCTCGTACTACGCCGCCACTGCCAACGACAGCACCCGCCATCCCACGCTCGACGAAACCATCAGCGTCGACGTGTGCGTGATCGGCGCGGGACTGACCGGCATTTCCACGGCGCTCAATCTTGCCGAACGCGGCCATTCGGTCGCGGTGCTCGAAGCATCGAAAGTCGGCTGGGCGGCGAGCGGCCGCAACGGCGGCCAGTTGATCGGCGGCTTCGCGTGCGATATCGATACGTTCGCGAAGTACCTGCCCGCGGACGACGTGAAGCGTGTTTGGGACATGGGGATCGAAACCCTCGATATCGTCAAGGAACGCGTTGCGAAGCATCAGATCGATTGCGATCTGACCATGGGCTACCTGACTGCGGCGAATAAGCCGCGCGATACCGACGCGCTGCAAAAATGGCGTGACGAAGCGCAACGGCGCTTTGGCTACGACCGCTTCAGTTATGTCGATGCCGACGGCGTCGGCAACTATGTTCAATCGCAACGCTACCTGGGCGGCCTGTTCGACGCGGACAGCGGCCATCTGCATCCGTTGAATTACACGTTGGGGCTGGCGCGCGCGGCGCGCGAAGCCGGCGTGCAAATTTTCGAGGACAGTTGCGTCACGGCCTTGCGTGAACAAAACGGCCGACATGTGGCTGAAACGGCACGCGGACGAGTGCAGGCACGCTTCGTCGTGCTCGCCTGCAATACTTATCTGGGTCAGCTCGCCCCGGACGTCGCGAACAAGATCATGCCGGTCGGCACCTACGTGATCGCCACCGAACCGCTCGACCCCGATCGCGCCGAAGCGTTGATGCCCGCGAAAGCCGCTGTGTGCGACAGCCGCTTCGTGCTCGACTACTTTAGGCCCGCGCCCGATCATCGCCTGCTGTGGGGCGGCAAAGTAAGTTACTCGAAGCTCGCGCCGCGCAACCTCGGCGAAGCGATGCGCCGCGATATGCTGAAGACCTTCCCACAACTCGACGATGTCAAAATCGACTATGCGTGGGGCGGTTTCGTCGACATCACCATGAACCGCGCGCCGCATTTCGGCCGCCTCTCGCCGACCGTGTATTTCGCGCAAGGCTTCTCGGGGCACGGCGTGAATACCACCGGTCTCGCGGGCAAACTGATCGCCGAAGCGATCGACGGCCAGGCGTCGCGCTTCGATCTGTTCGGCAAGATTCGTCACCGCGACTTTCCCGGCGGCGCTACACTGCGCACCCCTGCCCTCGTACTCGCGATGGCCTGGTATCGAATGAAGGACCTGCTTTGATGAATGCTGCGACTCCCGGCTTCAACACACCTCACACGCTTAATACGCTCGACCGCCGCGCCGATGCGCTGATCGCCAACTCCTACTATGAAGCGAGCGCCACCCGCCCGCTCACCGACGATCCCGCGCTCGACGGCTCGCTCGAAGCCGACGTATGCGTGATCGGCGCGGGCTTCTCCGGTTTGTCGGTGGCGCTGGAGTGCCGGGCGCGCGGCTTGTCGGTGGTCGTGCTCGATGCGCATCGGCCCGGCTGGGGCGCGTCGGGCCGCAACGGCGGGCAGACGCTGGTGGGTTTCGCGAAGGACGAGGTCATGGAACGCCAGCTCGGTCTCGACGGCGCGCGGGCCGCATGGGCGATGTCGGTGGAAGGTGTCTCGTTAGTGCGCGAGCGTATCGAACGTTACGGCATCGACTGCGATTTCACGTCCGGCTATCTGACCGTCGCCACCAAACCGAAACGCGTGCCCGATTTGCGTTCGTGGATGGAAGCGGCTTCGCAACGCTGGGGCTATTCGAAACTCTCGTGGCTCGATACCGACGCGGTCCGTTCGCGCGTCGCTTCGAAGCGCTATCTGGCCGGCGTCTACGATCCGGTTTCCGGCCATCTGCATCCGCTCAAGTACTGTCTCGGTCTCGCCGATGCGGCACGCCGTGAGGGCGCGCAGCTATTCGCGCATTCGCCGGTGATCGAGGTCGTGCGGGGTGCACGGCCTGTCGTGCGTACCGCTCGTGGCGAAGTGCGCTGCCGTTTCGTCGCGGCATGCGGCAATGCCACGATCGGCGACGTGCTGCCCGCGCCGGTGGCCGCGCGTATCGCGCCGATCGCGTCGTATATCGTCGCCACGGAGCCGCTCGGCAAAGAGCGCGCGGATGCGCTGATCAAAGGACGCGAGGCGATTTGCGACAACAACTTCTTCCTCGACTATTTCCGGTTGTCGGCGGACCATCGCGTGCTGTTCGGCGGGCGGGCTAGCTCGACCGGTGCTTCACCGGCGCAGCTCGGCGAAGAGATTCGCCAGCGCATGATCGGCGTGTTCCCGCAACTCGGCGACGTGAAAATCGACTATGCGTGGGGCGGTTTTGTCGACGTGACGCGCAATCGCGCACCCGATTTTGGATCGATCGATCCGAATTACTTTTACGTGCAGGGGTTTTCGGGGCACGGTGTGGCGCTGACCGGTATTGCCGGGCGCGTGGTGGCCCAAGCAATGGCCGGTGAGACGAAAGATTTCGATCTGTTCGCGCAATTGCGGCATGCGCGCTTTCCGGGCGGCCCTGCGTTGCGCGGCCCGGCGCTGGAACTGGGGATGATGTATCACCGGATTCTGGAGTTGTTCTAGGCATGGCCGGCACGCGGCGCAGCGCTTACGTTGCGCCGACAACCGCGACGACACTCGTCCTCCATATCGCGCCGGCAGCGCTGCTATAACACCGGAATGAGGCGCGGCGCAATCCGGTCGCCCTTGCCGGCTACTTTACTATTGGTGACCCTCCACAGCATACTGTCAAACTTATTCGTATGCCGCTTTTGAGGAGGCGCCGATGACCACTCAACTCACTCGCGAATTCGCGTCAAAATTCGCCAACCTGGCGCTTGCCCATCTCACGCGCGAATACCCGAACAAGCTGACGCATTCGCTCGCCGGGCCGCAAGATGTGCAAGGCCCCCGCGCGCTGCATCCGATTTTTTACGGCAGCTACGACTGGCATTCGTGCGTGCACGGCTACTGGTTGATTCTGCATCTACTCGATCGTTTCCCCGATCTGCCTGAAGCGGCGCGCATCGTCGCAGTGGTCGACGAGCATTTCACCGCGGCTAACGTGGCCGGTGAAGTGGCGTATCTCGAACTGCCGCACAACCGTGGCTTCGAGCGTCCGTATGGCTGGGCCTGGCTGCTCGCGCTCAGCGCACAACTCAGTTCGCTGAAGCTCACGGAAGCCGTGCGCTGGTCGAAAACCTTTGCGCCGCTTACCGAACTGTTTGTCGAGCGCTTCGAGGACTTTCTGCCGAAGGCCACCTACCCGTTGCGCGTGGGCACGCACTTCAACATGGCCTTCGCGTTGGCGCTGACGCTGGATTTTGCGCGGCAAACATCGCGTGATTCGCTGGAAGCACTGGTCGTGAATACGGCGGAACGCTGGTTTGTGAACGACGTTGCGTGTCAGGCATGGGAGCCTGCCGGCGACGAATTCCTCTCGCCTTTGCTCATGGAAGCCGAGCTCATGCGCCGCATACTGCCGCCCGCGCAATTCGTCGACTGGTTCGGCCGCTTTCTGCCGGATCTCGGCTCGAAAAAGCCCGCTACGCTGTTCGAGCCTGTCACCGTCACGGATCGTACCGACGGCAAGATCGCGCATCTGGACGGCCTGAATCTCAGCCGCGCATGGTGCCAGCGTTCACTCGCGCGCGCCCTGCCCGCAGGCGATATTCGCCGGACGGTTCTATTCGACGCGGCCGAGCGGCACCTGCAAACCGCACTGCCGCACGTGGCCGGCGACTATATGGGCGAGCACTGGCTAGGCACATTCGCCACGCTTGCATTGGAAGCTTGAATTAAGGCCTGATTCGAGACTTCGAATCGAACTCGACCGGCGGCACGGTCAACTGAAAATACAAAAGCGGCGCCGCACGCGCGAAACGGTTTCTCATACCAACCGTTTCACGCTGCGAGCGCCGCTTTTCCACTATTGCGTCAACGCAGAGCCGCTTCTTGCGGCTCGACCGGCGACGCTGCGCCGGCCTCCCGCAATTACTGCCCCGTCAGCTTTTTAGGCTTCGGCGGCGCCTGAACCTTGTTGTACTGGAACTCGGGCGTTGCCTTCAAGGCATCTTTGGTGGCGCCCGCCAGATAGAAATTCCCCTCGCGAATATCCAGCGCTGCGATAGGCACCGCCACGTCGTGCGATGCCACGCCCAGGAAACCGCCCGCGGAGACGATGGCTGCGGACAGCGAGCCGTCCGGCGCGATCACCAGATCGCGGACCGTGCCGATTTTCGCGTTCTGGTCGTTGTAGACCGACTTGCCGAGAATGCTCTTCTTCACACTCCAGCCGCTCAGCAGCGCATTCGACTGCTCGACTGTGACGCTCAGCGGTTGCGTGCCGGCGACTTGCGCCTGTGCACCAAGGCTGGTTGCAGCTACCGCGACGACAACAACAAGTTTGCCCACCGTCATATCGCTTACTCCCTTTTTAGTAGACTTGACCGGCGCATGGCCCGCGCCGTATGGAATCGCTGCACCCCGATCATACAGACTGCGCGGCGCGGTTGCATCCAGCGTGCCGCAAGGTCGCACGCGCACACCTCGCCGCGCCGACGCCGCAGCGTTCGGGGATGACGTCACGGCCCGAAGCGCATGGCGGTAAAATCGCGCAAGGCGATCACGCCGGTTTTCGAGGTGGCAGTTTGACTGAGCTTGAACAGGGTTTCATCTTGACCCGGCATTGGCGGGACACGCCCGCCGGCACCGAAGTCGATTTCTGGCTGGCCACGGACAGCGGGCCCCGGCACGTGCGCTTACGCCCTCAGCCTTCGGTGGCGTTCATTCCCGCCGAACATCGCGAGCGCACGGAAACGATCCTGCGCCGCGAAGCGCCGCTCGATCTGCGAGTGCTCGATCTGTGCGACTTTCAGCATCGGCCGGTCATGGGGCTTTACTGCCCGCAGTACCGGCAATTGACCGGCTTCGAGAAACGTCTGAAGCAAGGCGACGTCGACGTCTACGAAGCCGATATCTTTCCGCCCGAGCGCTACATGATGGAGCGCTTCATCACGGCGCCCGTGTGGTTCAGCGGCGACGCGCAGAGCGCCGGAAAGAGCGGTCCGCTCGTGAACAGCGAACTCAAGCCGGCCGCCGGCTATCGCCCGCCCTTGAAGCTCGTGTCGCTCGATATCGAAACGAGCGCTCACGCCGAGTTGTATTCGATCGCGCTGGAAGGATGCGGCCAGCGTCAGGTGTATATGCTGGGGCCGCCGAACGGCGACGCGGGCACGCTCGACTTCGAGCTCGAATACTGCGAAACCTGCGCGCAGTTGCTGGAGAAACTGAACGCGTGGCTCGAACGGTACGATCCCGATGCGATCATCGGCTGGAATCTGGTGCAGTTCGATCTGCGCGTGCTGCAACAGCATGCCGAACAATATCGCGTACCGCTGCGGCTCGGCCGTGGCGGTGCGGTGATGGAATGGCGCGAGCACGGGCTCAAGCAGAACCACTTCTTCGCCGGCGCCGCGGGACGGTTGATTATCGACGGCATCGAGGCGCTGCGCTCGGCGACCTGGAGTTTCCCTTCGTTCAGTCTCGAACATGTCTCGCGCACCGTGCTGGGCGAAGGCAAGGCGATTGACAATCCGTATCAACGCATGGACGAAATCCAGCGCCGCTTCGACGAGGACAAGCCCGCGCTCGCGCGCTACAACCTCAAAGACTGCGAGCTGGTCACGCGCATCTTCGCTAAAACAGAGTTACTGCCGTTCCTGCTGGAACGCGCGAGCGTAACCGGTTTGCCGGCGGATCGCAGCGGCGGATCGGTGGCGGCGTTCACGCATCTGTATATGCCGCGCATGCATCGGCAAGGCTATGTCGCGCCCAATCTCGGCGACGTGGCCGGCGCCGCGAGCCCCGGCGGTTTCGTGATGGATTCGCGCCCCGGTCTCTACGACTCCGTGCTAGTGCTCGATTACAAGAGTCTGTATCCGTCGATTATCCGCACGTTTCTGATCGACCCTGTCGGTCTTGTCGAAGGCATGCTGAATCCCGCCGACGATCAATCGGTTCCGGGCTTTCTCGGCGCGCGCTTTTCACGCACGCGCCATTGTTTGCCGTCGATCGTCGGGCAAGTGTGGCAAGGCCGCGAAACGGCCAAACGCGAGAACAACAAGCCGCTTTCGCAGGCATTGAAGATCATCATGAACGCCTTTTACGGCGTATTGGGATCGACCGGCTGCCGCTTCTTCGATCCGCGTCTCGCGTCGTCGATCACCATGCGCGGCCACGAAATCATGCATGCCACGCGCGAACTGATTCAAGCCGAAGGCTACGAAGTCATTTACGGCGACACGGATTCGACCTTCGTGTGGCTAAACCATGCGCACAGCGAGGCAGACGCGAGCCGCATCGGCCGCGCGCTGGTCGAACATATCAACGCGTGGTGGCGGCAGAATCTGCAGGAGAGATTCGGGCTCGACAGCGCGCTCGAACTGCAATTCGAGCGGCACTATCGGCGCTTCTTCATGCCGACGATTCGCGGCGCCGAAGAAGGCAGCAAGAAACGCTACGCCGGCCTCACAGTGCTGCCGGACGGCAGCGAAGACATCGTCTATAAGGGACTCGAAACGGTACGCACCGACTGGACGCCGCTCGCGCAGCAGTTTCAGCAGGAACTGTATCGGCGCATCTTCACGCAGCAACCGTATCAGGATTACGTGCGCGACTATGTGCGCGACACGCTCGACGGCAAGCTCGACGATCAGCTCGTGTATCGCAAACGGCTGCGCCGGCCGCTCGAAGAATACGAGCGCAACGTGCCGCCGCATGTGCGCGCGGCGCGTGTGGCGGACGAGTTCAACCGGCGGCAAGGGCGCCCGCTGCAATACCAGAACGGCGGCTGGATCAGCTATGTGATGACGGTTGCGGGACCCGAGCCGCTGGAAACGCTGCGCTCGGCAATCGACTACGAACATTATCTGACGCGTCAGTTGCGGCCCGTCGCCGACGCCATCCTGCCGCTCCTGCGCGACGATTTCACGACCTTGGTGTCAGGGCAGAAGCAGTTGTTCTGACGCAGTGTTAGCATCGGGCGTATCGACGACGCACTGCAAAGGCCACGCATGAACGAGTCGCATCCAATCGCGGCAGACGAGTTGAAAACCCACGCGCCAACCGCCGCGAACCGCGTGTTTTCGGACGGTGCGCTCAGTCTCGGACTCACGCTGCCGATGCTGCGCGCCGGCACGATCGTGGCCGATTTCGACGAGCAGCTGGCGCTCGCGCGTCTGGCCGACGAACGCGGCTTTCGCGCGCTCTGGATCCGCGACGTCCCGCTGAACAGCGCGGACTACCCGGACCCTGTCGGCCATCTCGACCCGTGGGTATTCCTTGGTGCGCTCGCTGCGAACACGCGGCGTATCGCGCTTGTGAGCGGCGCCATCGTGCTCACGCTGCGTCACCCGCTGCATATTGCCAAGGCGGCGCTGTCCGTCGATACGCTCAGCCACGGACGCTTTATTCTGGGTCTGGGTTCAGGCGACCGTCCGCCGGAATATGCCGCATTCGGGCGCGACGCGGACGAGCGGCGCGAGTTGTATCGCAGTCACTGGGAGACGGTTGCCGCCGCGCTCGGCGCACCGTCGCGCGTGATTCCCGATCGCACGCCCGAAGGTGCGCCTACCTTTCAGCTGCTGCCCGCGCATTCGCGCGCGGTTCCGCTGCTTGCGGTGGGTTCGGGCGGTCAGAGCGTCGACTGGATCGCGCGCCATTCGCTGGGGTGGATGACGTACCATCGCGAGCCGGACGCGCAACGCGCCCGCTACAGCATGTGGCGCGCCGCCGTCGAACGCGCGGCGCCCGAAGCGTTTCGCGCGTTCGGCGTCGCGATGCGGCTCGAACTCAGCAGCGATCCGCATGAGCCGGCTCAGGCCGTGACGCTCGGCTACCGGACCGGCCGGCTCGCGTTGATCGACATACTCAAAGCGTTGCGCGCGGACGGGACGCACCATGTGACGTTCAATCTGTCGTCGGAGCGTCCCGTCGCTGAGATCGTCAACGAACTCGCCGATGAGGTGTTGCCGCAGTTTCATCAGGAGACGTAGAAGCGCGCTGCGCACCCGCTTCGACTCACGGCGTGGATGGCCGGTCCGTGTCGTACAAGCGGTCCGGGATAAACAGCGCGGTCACGCCGCTCAGGAAGAACACCGCGCCGACCACGAGGAAACCCATACCGATGGAAAACTGCGTGGCCAGAAAACCAATGACGATAGGCGCCGCGCCCGAGCAGAAGCGCCCCAGGTTATAGGAGCCGCCCACCGCAGTGCCGCGGATGGAAGTGGCGAAACTCTCGGACATGAACGTGCCGATCGTGCCCAGTGGTACGCCGTACAGGAACCCGAAGAAAAGCTTGAGAACGGCAATGTTCTCCCGCGTATGCCAGAAGATGATCACCGGCAGAAAGAGCGCGGCGCCCACGCAGCCGAGTACATACACGCCGCGCCGGCTCCAGCGGTCGCCTAGCCAGCCGGCGAAGATCTTGCCGATGAACGCGACGACGTAAGTCCCGATCATGTACCCGGCCAGTGAGCTGAACTTGATATGCAGTTCTTTTTCGAGGTACGTCGGCAGCCAGTTATTCAAGCCGTAGAACCCGGAAAGAATGAAAACCGAGGCCAGCGTCCACAGGATAAACGGGGTTCGCGTCTGTCGATTGCTGAAAATCACGTGGTAGCGGCTGTCGCGCCAGCGGCGCTGGCTCGTGCGCTCGATGGCCTGGCTCGCCCTCCAGCTAGCCGGCTCGGGCACCGCGAACTTGATCGCCAACGCAAACACCACGGGTATGGCCGACACGTAGTACAGCGTGCGCCACCCGTAGTGCGGCAAAATCCAGCTGCTCAGCGCAATGATCACGATATAACCGGCCGAAATGCCGGCCTGCAAAGCTCCCAGAATCAGCGAGCGCCGTTCCGTGGGCACGTATTCGGCAACGAGCGTCGTGACCAACACCGTGGAGCCGATGCCCAACGAACCGATAAAGCGGACGACCGCGAACTCCACGAAGCTGTACGTGAGTCCAAGCAGCCCCGCGCCGACCGAAAAGAGCGCCAACGCCCAGACCACCACCCTCACCCGCCCGATGCGACCGCTCGCCCAGCCGCCGAGAATCCCGCCGACTGCCATGCCCAGCAACATCAGGCTGTCGTCAATGCGATAAAAGCGCGTGATGGCGAGACAGCGGCCCGTTGCATGCGCGAGCATCTGCTGAGCGTTCAAGGTCGGGCATCGGGTAAGGAATGACTTGCGGCGCAGGCGATGTATGCGAGCAAAGTGCTCGACCGTAACGAACACACCGAGCCGCACGAAACGCTTGAGTCCATCCGCAATTTGACCTAGAAATGAGGATGCGCAAATTGCCCGTTATTCGTATTGAGTTAAACGAGTCATTCTCCTGCCACTTGCCGACGGTACGCTGGATGCAATACAGCGTGCACGAGACCGGCTCGAAATAGCTTTTACCCATCACGCATTTCAGGAAACAAGCTCAGCCGACGATTCATATCAATCATCGCTACGCTCAGGAGAGCATCAGTCATGGTCGCAAGAAAACGAATTCATGCTGCGCTCCTCGCCGCGACGATCGCCGCGATTGCGCCGGCCAGTCAGGCGCAAAACACCACCGACTGGCTGGCGAACACGTATGGCACTCTCGCCGCCCACGTCGGTAACGCCGCGCGCTCCATGTGGGTCGCGCCCGAAGGCGTCCTCTATACGGCCTCCATGTGGGACGAGTACGAGGGCGGCGTCGCGATCTATCAGAACCACCGCAGCGCTGGCTCCATCGGCGCTCATGGCGAATTTCAGGGGAGCGCCATCACCGGTAATGCCAAGTCGATTTTCGTGGCGCTCCAGTACAGCGCGTCGTACGGAAGCGGCGCGGTGGGACGATACAACCGCGCTACTGGCGCTCGCGATCTTTTCATCCAGGTTACTGCATCGAAGAATCAGCCGCGGGTCGACGTCATCACCGGACTTGCCACGGCGGGCTCGCTCCTCTATACGAGCGACATCGACGGCAATCGCGTGCGTATCTACACCACCGACGGTGTCTGGCAGCGCGACATCAACGTCCCGGGCCCCGGCGCGCTCGCCGTGGATGGCGCGGGCAACGTCTGGATCGCGCAGAAAAGTGCGGGCACGATCGTCGAGTTCAGTTCAGCCGGGGCACTGCTGAATACCATCCAGATGCCCGCCGGATCGCAGCCGTCGGCGCTCTATTTCGATGCGTCGTCGGGACAGCTCATGGTGGGCGACGAGGGGCCCGACATGAACATCAAGCGCTACACGCTCTCGGGTACGCCGACGCTGGCCGGCACGTTCGGCGTTCAGGGCGGGTATCTCGATACCACGACGGGCATCAAAGGCCAGGTCGGCGCGAAGCGCTTCACTCGCATCGCCGGCATCGGCAAGGACACCGCGGGCAGCCTCTATGTGCTCAACAACCCGTGGGGCGGCAGCTGGGACCTCGGCCGCAATGGCGGCACCGACATTCATGCGTATAGCAGCGCCGGCAATCTGCAGTGGACGCTGCGGTCCCTCAACCTCGAAGGCGACGCCGTACCCGACCCGCTCACGGACGGCACCATGTTCTATGGCGGCACCAACATCTACAGCGGCAGCGCCGGCGGCGCCTTCGTCGCGAACACCGTCGATCCGTTCGCCTATCCGTCGGACCCGCGCATCGACATCAACGATACTTCACGCGACGAGCACTTCGCTCACCTTGCCACGGTCGGCGCCAACCGGATCCTCGTGGCGTCCGGCCAGAATCCCGACGTCTACTACTTCTTCCACTTCAATGCCGCGAACGGCTATATCGCCATACCGGACGCCACGCTTCCGGGTGCGGCGTTCAAAACCAGCGCCCTGGTCAGGGACGGGTTCTGCATCGACAGCAAGGGCGGCGTGTGGGCCGGTCTGGACAAGACAGGCTATATCTATCACTACCCGCTGACCGGCTTCGACGCCAGCGGCAAACCATCGTGGGGACCCGGAATCCCCATCCGCATTCCCGCGAGCATCCAGCCGCTGACGCGCATTCTCTACCTCGCGGACAGCGACACGATGATCCTCGGACAGGGCGTTGTCGGGAGTACGGACTGGACGGGGATCGGCACGCGGATCGAGGTGTATCACGGCTGGAGCGCGGGCAATACCACCACACCCAATCCGGTGATCAATCTCACCCACGCCGGCGCCAAGTCGATCGACGCGGCCGGCCGCTATCTTTTCGTCGGCTACTGGTTCGGCAGCGGGCCCGCTTTGCCGGACATCGACGCCTTCAATCTCGCTACAGGCAACCTCGACGCAACGCTCGTGAACACCAGCCCCCGTACCGTGGACGCCAGCAGCGCGATCGATGCGATGTACAGCGTCAAGGCCTACCTTCGATCGACCGGCGAGTACGTGGTCACGAAGAACAACGTCAAGGGCTCCAGCATCGCCGTTTATCGCTGGACGCCGTGATCGGATGCGAAGACGTCGATTTTCACGGCTGTGAACTTGTCTACCGCGATATTTTTTCGAGCTCGATACCCTTCGTGCGCGGTCCCATCAATCCGATCGCCAGCATGACGATCAGCATCGCTCCAGCGATAAAGACGAAAACCCCGGTGGTACCGAACTGCTTCAACACAGCGGCAATCAGAAATGCCGTGAAGATCGCCGAAAAACGGCTCCACGAATAAACGAATCCCACCGCGCGCGCCCGAATGCTGGTTGGAAAAAGCTCAGTCTGATACGCATGGTAGCTGTATGAAATGATGTTGCCCGCAAGCGTCAGACACACACCGAGACTGACCAGCAACACGGCGCCCGCAGCCTGGCTGAACCACAGGCCGCAGACGATGTTCACCCCCGCCATCACCACGATCACGGTCTTGCGCTCGAAGCGGTCGCCGATGAAAAGTCCGATGAGCGGACCGACGGGCGCAGCCAAAGCGATCACGCTCGAATACATCAGGCTCGTGGTGATCGTAATGCCCTGTTTGATCAGCAGCGTGGGCACCCAGTTCGCAAAGCCGTAGAAGCCCACGGTCTGGAAGATATTGAAGATCGTCATCATCAGCGTGCGGCTGCGATACGGCGGCACCCACATATCGCGGAAGCTGCCGCGTGGCGCGACCGGCACCGGCGGCGCGGGCGGCGGCAACTCGCGGCCGTATTCGCGGCGCACTTTCGCTTCGAGGGCCGTCATCACGCGGTCGGCTTCGGCAAGGCGTCCTTGCTGTGCGAGCCAGCGCGGGCTTTCCGGCAACGCGCGACGAATCCACCACACGAACAGCGCGCCATGCGCGCCGATCAGCACGACCCAGCGCCAGCCGTCGAGACCAAGCAATGTGCGCGGCACCAGCAGATACGACAGGAACGCCACAACCGGCACAGCCGTAAAACCGACCGCCTGCTCGCACGCGAACGCGCGGCCGCGAATCTGCTTGGGCACGAGTTCGGAGATGTACGTGCCGATCGTCACCAGTTCGACGCCGATGCCGACCCCTGCCACGAAGCGCCAAAAGTTCAAGCCGGTCGCCGTTTCCTGAAACGCCATCACCACATTGGCCGCCGTGTACCACAGCAGCGAATACGCGAACACGGCGCGGCGTCCGAAGCGATCCGCCAGAAAGCCGCACGCGATCGTGCCGATAAAAAGGCCGCTAAACAACGCCGCGATGAAACTCGCGACACCGGTCGAGCCGAACAGGCCGTGCGTGGTCGCGCTCAGCACACCGCTTTTGACGAGGCCTGGCGCGACATACCCGGAGTACAGCAGATCGTAGAGTTCGAAGAAGAAGCCGAGGCTCAGCAACACCACCAGCTTCCAGACGGAGCGCGTGGCGGGCAGCCGGTCGAGGCGCGCGGAAATGCTGCCGGCGTCGAGCGGCGCGGCCGCGGCGGCGCGCTTGGCCGTGTTATCGGAATGCGCCGCGTCGCCGCTTTTCTTCGCGACAGAGCCGACGTGATCGGGGGATGCCATGTTGTATGTCTCCTGGTGATACTCGCGAAACGATAGGGTTCGCTGGACCGGTCTCGCCGGCCTCTTGTACTTTCGCGCGTCACGCGCACCACGATGCCGGGCCCAAGGTCCGGCCAGCATTCTAGCCGCGTGCGCGCTTCAATTGTTCGAAGGTGGTGATTTTTCCGGCCAGCGCGCTCGCCGCCACCGTGTACGGACTCGCGAGCCACACATTGCCCGGCCCCGAACGGCCCGGGAAATTGCGGTTGATCGCGCTGATCGTCACTTCGTTCGCCTCGGCCGATTGGCCCGGCCCGCAATTCGCGCACGACCCGCACCCCGGCATGACGAGCGTCACGCCCGCGCGCTCGAAGACCGGCAAATAACCGCGCTCCTCGCAATACGCGCGCACTGCCATGGTGCCGAACTGCAAGTAGAGACGCGTCCCCTCGGGCACGCCAAGACCGTGCTCGACACCCCAATGCAGCACCTCGTGATAGAAATCGAAGTCTTCGCGCTTGCCCGCCGTGCACGAGCCACCGTAAGCGATATCGATGGCGACGTCCTGTTCCAGTTGCGGCGCCGGCACGCCGTTGCCGGGGTCGCCGGGACGCGCGAGCATCGGTTCGATCGCGCCTGCGTCGATACGGATGGTGTCGCGATAGGTGGCGCCCGCATCGCTTTTCATCCAGTTTTCAAGGGTGAAATCGACGCCGCGCCGCTCTTTGAGAAACGCCATCGTGCGTTCGTCCGGTTCCACGATGCCGGTAAAGCCGCCCAGTTCCGCGACCATGTTGGTCAAGGTCGCGCGCTCGTCGATCGACATCGCGCGCACGGCTGCACCGCCATATTCGAACACGAGGCCGATCGCGTCACCCGAGCGGATCGCATCCATTTGCAGCAGATGCAGCACCACGTCCTTCGCGGTCACTCCATCGCGCAAGTGGCCGCTGATTTCAATGCGCAAAGTCTCCGGCACTTTGCAGCGCACATAGCCCGTCACCCAGCTATTGGCGATTTCCGTTGCGCCCGCACCGAACGCGAGGCAGCCGAGCGCACCCGAATGCGGCGTGTGTGAATCGGTGCCGCACGCCACTTGCCCCGGCAATGCGTATTGCTCGGCCATCAAGGCATGACAGATCCCTTCGGAGCCCGGCATGCTGTCGAGCGCGCCATGCGAGCGCGCCGGATAGTCACGCGAGAAAGACGTATGCCCTTCCATCAGATTGGCGACGCCCGGCAGCAGACCGTCGCGCACGTGCGGAATGCTCTGCGATGCGAGCACCAGATGATCCTGGAACGCGATGATGTGATCCGGCGCATGCAGCGGCGCCGGCTTGCCGAACGCGCGATGCATCAGATGCGCGCACATGCCGGTGAAGTAGTCGTGGCTGAAGCGCCAGTCCGCGGCGATGAACACGCCATCGCCGCGTCGCGCACCCACGCTGGCCGGGTGCAGATGGCGCTCGATGATCTTCTCGACCAGCGTCTTCGGCTTCTCAGCCTGCAGCGCGTCAGCGTCAGCGCTATCGCCCGGGCGCGGCGCGGGCCAGTCGGCGAACTTGCTGTATGCGAGCAGGCCGCCGCTGCGAATGATCTGCTGCGTGAGCGCGTCGCGTCCGTTCAGGAATTCGTCGATCGGCACCGCTTCACCCGCGCTCAAACGATCGAGCACGGCAAAGTCAGTGGTGGTGAGAATGCCGATGTTGTCGCAGTTCTGCTGATAGATCCGCTCGAAGCTTTCCGCGACGATCAACCGGATGCCGGCCGAGAGTTCCGCCAACGGACTCGATTCGCGCGACGATCCCTTGCCGTAGCGCTTGCCCGCCACCGTCACCTGGAAGCCGCCATTCTTCACCGCATCGCGGCCGATCGGCATGCGCTCGCCGGCCTTGAAGCCGACGTACGGATATTGGCCGAGGCGCTCGTCGTAGGTGAGCATGACGGTGACCGGCGTGATCTCGTCGGTGGAGACGTTGTCGCGCAGCGGACCGGCCGTGGCGCGCGTGAAGTTCTCGCCGGCGAGTTGCGCCTCGATCACCGCGGGGTCCTGGGACAGGTACAGCACGCGGCCGTCCAGACGAATCGTGTCGCTCATGGGCATTCTCCTTGCGCCCACTATACGGCGCGCATGAGCAATGCCGAAGTGCCGGTGCGGCAACGCAGACCTCTCGTTTGGCGATGATGGGCGCGATCGTACTCGACACGGTTGTCCGGGCATCGGCGCGTCGCCGCCGGCGCAGACACGCCTGTACCGATTCGCCCGCCGTGGCTCGCGTCAACCGCCCTTGCCGAGAAACCCGACCAGCGCCGCCGCGCTCGCGCTCAACTGATCGCGTGACTTGAAGATCATGATGAGGTGGCGCACCGCCCAGGCATCGCTCAAAGACAGTAGGCTCACGTCGAGTGCATTCAGATAGAGCAGCCCGACCTGTTCAGGCACGACCGCGATGCCGAGCCCGGCATGCACCATCCGGCAGAGCGCGTCGAGACTGCTGACGCGAATCTTCACATCGAGTTGCCGCCCCGCGCCGGCTGCCTGCTGCGTGAGCAGTTGCGTCAGCGCGCTCTCGCTGCGCAGCCCGACGAAGCTGTCATCGAGCAGGTCGTCGAAGCTCACCCGCAACGCGCCGGCGAGCCGATGGCCGCCCGGCACCAGCACCGCCAGCCGATCCTGCCGGTACGGCACCTGCTCGAACGCCTCACTGCCCGCCACCGAATTGCAGATGCCGAAGTCCGCCGCGTGCTCACCGACAATCCGCAGCACGTCGGCGCTATTTTCCTCCTCCAGTTCGATCGACACCTCCGGGAACGCGCGCCCGAACGCGGCCACATCTTCCGGCAAAAACTGCACGATGGAGGACAGATTCGCCACCACCCGCACGCGCCCTTTCGCGCCCGACGAGAAACGCGACAGCTCCGCGCTCATCTGCTCGATATTGCCGATGATCGCCAGCGCGTAGCGCAGCACGGTCTCGCCGACCGGCGTCACGGTGATGCCTCGCGACTGCCGCTGGATCACCGGCAAGCCGATCACCGCCTCGATCTCGGCGATGCGCCGGCTCACCGCGGACGATGCGATGAACTCGCGGTCCGCCGCGCGCGCGATATTGCGCTCCTGGCAGACGGCGACGAACAGGCGCAGCGAGGTGAGGTCCAGTTTCTTGAGAAGGTTTTCCATTGTTGATGCTTCATACACGGTGAGGCTGAAGAACCCAACAGCAAACCCGGCATCG
This sequence comes from Paraburkholderia sp. BL27I4N3, assembly GCF_003386115.1. Taxonomy (NCBI): domain Bacteria; kingdom Pseudomonadati; phylum Pseudomonadota; class Betaproteobacteria; order Burkholderiales; family Burkholderiaceae; genus Paraburkholderia; species Paraburkholderia sp. BL27I4N3. The sequence continues at coordinate 5,882,090 of NZ_QREJ01000001.1, forward strand.
GCATGAAGGGACCGGTAAAAAAGATGGGCCAGTGTAACGCCCTTCTCCAGACCAGAATGCCTGCCATTCGCGCACGTGGCTTTCGATTCGCTTCATTGCTGCCTACGCTACGAAAACGCCGCGCCGGGGACCATCTCCAAGGTGTCGTTCCTCAGCAATCAGGTGACGATCGAGTACTACAACGCGGAAGGTCCCGGCACGTTCACGCGCTGATGCCGCCGCGTTCATCGCAGGATGTCGGTCGCCTTGTGCCGCTCGTCCACGCCGTCGATCAGGATCACCGGCCCGCGCGCATGCCGCGTGCGCAGCGGCCGGATGCGCCGATACGCGTCCGACGCGTACCAGGCGCGCGCGGCGGCAAGATCGGGGAACGCGATCGCGATCAGATCGCCGCGCCATTCGCCTTCGAGTATCTCGGGGCGTGCGCCATGCACGATGAAATGGCCGCCGAACGGCGCGAGCGTGGCGTCGATGCACTTGAGGTATTCGACGATCTCGTTGCCCAGTTCGACGTCGTGCAGATGGGCAATCGCGTAGGCGGTCATGGCGTGGCTCCTGGTCATGAGTGGATGCGGATCGAAAACTTGCATGCCGCTCATGGTCGACCCGGGCATGACGCGTGTCGATTACCTGTGAGGTAAAAGAACTCGCCGCTCTGCACGTGCGGCGAGCACGCCGCGCGGCGAGGCGGCTGCACATCGCCTCCAGTTCGGCCATCACCTCAAACATCTCGATCAGTCTTTGCAGGTTGATCTTCGCGACCACGGCGCCATGCCGCGGCCGCATCTCCACCATGCCGGCCGCGGCTAGTCGGAGCAGCGCTTCGCGCACGGGCCCGCTCTGATCGCCCGCCGCTCGGGTCACGCCCGCGACGACGTCGCTTTTTCACATCAGCCCTGATACGCCTGGCGCCCTCGCTGCCGCGTCGTCTCACGCCTAGAATGCCTTTGATCTAAAACGGATTTTTTGAAAAAATCGCGGCATTTCATCGCTCCGCGAAACAAGCTATTGTAAAAAAGCTAAAAGACTTTGGAACCGGTTCCATTTATCATCCCGCCGGCAATCCGATGAATGCCGGAACGCAATCGCGCGCTCCAATCTGGTGACTAGAACAATATGCCCTCATCCCCTATCAACTCTCGCCGTGGCTTTTTACGTACGGCTATCGCTCTGGTCCCGGCCGGAACGCTCGCCGGCTGCGAGGTCAAGCAAGCCACGACGGCCTCCGTGCCGGGTTCGGGCGAAAGCGCGAACGCGGGCCGCGCGTCCGGAGCGGACTACAAACCGCATTTCTTCGACACGAAGGAATGGGCGTTCATCCACGCCGCGGTCGACCGTCTGATTCCGTCGGACAGCGAAGGTCCCGGCGCAGTCGAAGCCGGCGTGCCCGAATTCATCGACCGGCAGATGGATACGCCGTACGCACATGGCGCGCTCTGGTACATGCAGGGGCCGTTCACGCAGGGCGCGCCCGAACTCGGCTACCAGTTGAAGCTCGTGCCGCGCGATCTGTACCGCCTCGGCATCGCGGCGGTCAACGCCTACTGCACGAAGACTTACGCGCATCCGTTCGACGCCCTCGACGCCGCCACGCGCGACACCGTGCTCGGCGCGCTCGAGAAAGACAAGGTCGATCTGGAGAACGTGCCGGCCGGGGTGTTCTTCGGACAACTGCTGCAAAACACGCGCGAAGGCTACTTCTGCGATCCGATCCACGGCGGCAACCGCGACATGGGCGGCTGGAAGATGATCGGCTTCCCCGGCGCGCGCGCCGATTTCATGGACTTCGTCAATCAGAACGGCGCGGCTTATCCGTATGCCCCCGTGTCGATCGAAGGAAAGCGCACCTGATGTCTACTCAAAACAAACCGCACGTCGACGCGGTGATCGTCGGCTTCGGCTGGACCGGTGCGATTCTCGCGAAGGAACTGACCGAAGCCGGCCTGAAAGTCGTCGCGCTGGAACGCGGCGAATATCGCGACACCTATCCGGACGGCGCGTATCCGAACACCATCGATGAACTGACCTACAACGTCCGCAAGAAGCTCTTTCTCGATCTTTCGAAGACCACGGTCTCGATCCGTCATGCGCCGAGCGATACCGCTCTGCCGTATCGCCAGTTGGCTGCGTTCCTGCCGGGCGAAGGCGTCGGCGGCGCGGGCCTGCACTGGTCGGGCGTGCATTTCCGCATCACGCCGGAAGAACTGCGCCTGAGAAGCCACTACGAGGAACGCTACGGCAAGCGCTTCATTCCCGAAGGCATGACGATCCAGGATTACGGCGTCAGCTACGACGAACTCGAACCGCATTTCGACTTCGCGGAGAAAGTGTTCGGCACCTCGGGCCAGGCGTACAAGGTCAACGGCAAGGTAGTCGGCGACGGCAACATTTACGAAGCGCCGCGTAGCGACAACTTTCCGCTCGCCGCGCAACTGAACACCTATTCGGCGGAGCGCTTCGGCAAGGCCGCGCGCGAACTCGGGCTAAATCCGTACCGTTTGCCGTCGGCGAATACATCGGGGCCGTACACCAACCCGTACGGCGTGCAGATGGGTCCGTGCAATTTCTGCGGATTCTGCAGCGGATACGCGTGCTACATGTATTCGAAGGCCTCGCCGAATCTCAACATTCTGCCCGCCCTGAAGCCGTTGCCGAACTTCGAATTGCGCTCGCGCTGCCACGTGCTGCGCGTCGAACTCGACGACACGAAAAAGCGCGCCAAGGGCGTGACGTATGTCGATCCGGCGGGCAATGAAGTGTTCCAGCCGGCGGATCTCGTGATCGTCGCGGCGTTCCAGTATCACAACGTTCATCTGCTTCTGCTGTCGGGCATCGGCAAGCCGTATGACCCGATCTCGGGCGAAGGCGTGGTCGGCCGCAATTTTGCGTACCAGAACCTTTCGACCATCACCGCGTTCTTCGATAAAGACACCTTCACCAATCCGTTCATCGGCGCGGGCGGCAACGGCGTCGCGGTGGACGACTTCAATGCTGACAACTTCGATCACGGTCCGCTCGGTTTCGTCGGCGGCTCGCCGTTGTGGGTCAATCAGGCCGGCACCAAGCCGGTCAGCGGCATCGCCACGCCGGCCGGCACGCCGAACTGGGGCGCCGACTGGAAGAAGTCGGTGAAAGACCACTACGCGCACACCATTTCGATGGATGCGCACGGCAGCAACATGTCGTACCGCGACGTGTTCCTCGACCTCGATCCGACCTATCGCGATTCGTACGGCCAGCCGCTGTTGCGCATGACCTTCGACTGGAAGGACAACGACATCAAGATGGCGCGCTACGTGACCGGCCAGATGCACAAGATCGCGCAGCAGATGGGCCCGAAGTCGATAAACGTCTACACACGCGAATTCGGCGCGCACTTCGACTCGCGCCGCTATCAGACCACTCACCTGGTGGGCGGCGCGGTGATGGGCACCGATCCGAAGACAAGCGTGCTGAACCGCTACCTGCAAAGCTGGGACGTGCACAACGTGTTCGTGATGGGCGCCTCGGCGTTTCCGCAGGGCATCGGCTACAACCCGACCGGCCTCGTCGCGGCGCTGGCTTACTGGTCGGCGCGGGCGATCCGCACGCAGTATCTGAAGAACCCCGGGCCGCTGGTGAGCGTATGACGAAGAAGATCCATAACAAACGCCTCGCGCGGGCGCTCAAACGCGTGGGCGCGGCGGCTGTGCTGGGCATGAGCACGCTTGCCGCACACGCGGCAGCGCCACAAAGCCAGAACGACGCAGCGCTGATCGCGCACGGCGAATATCTCGCGCGGGCCGGCGATTGCATCGCGTGTCATTCGGCACCTTCGGGCAAGCCATTCGCCGCGGGCTGAAATTCGACACGCCGATCGGCGCGATCTACTCGACCAATATCACGCCGGAGCGCAACACCGGCATTGGCGCGTGGACCTTCGCGCAGTTCGATCGCGCGGTGCGCGCCGGCGTGAAGCCAAACGGCGACACGCTGTATCCGGCCATGCCGTTCCCGTCGTATGCACGCCTGAGCCAGGACGACATGCACGCGCTGTATGCGTACTTCACGCAAGGCGTCGCGCCGGTGAACCAGAAGAACAAACCGGTCGACATCGTCTGGCCGCTGTCGATGCGCTGGCCGCTCGGCATCTGGCGTCACCTGTTCGCGCCCGAGCCGGTTTCGTTCGACGCTAAGCGTTACGCCGATCCCGTGATCGCGCGCGGCGCCTACCTCGTGCAAGGGCTCGGCCACTGCGGCGCGTGCCACACACCGCGCGCGGCGACGATGCAGGAGCGCGCGCTGAGCGACCTCGACGGCCCGGCGTTTCTCGCGGGCGGCGCGGCGATCGACGGCTGGATTCCGTCGAGCTTGCGCGGCAATCCGCGCACCGGCATCGGCGCGTGGAGCGAAGCCGATCTCGTGCAATTCCTGAAGACCGGACGCACGCAGCACAGCGCGGCCTTCGGCGGCATGACGGACGTCGTGCAGCACAGCATGCAGCACATGAGCGACGCCGATCTCACCGCGATTGCGCGTTATCTGAAGACGCTGCCATCGACCGATCCGCAGGAAACGCCGTACGCATACGACGACACTGCCGCGCGCGCGCTGCGCATGGGCGACGCAACCGCGCCGGGCGCGGCCGTCTATCGCGACAACTGCACGGCCTGCCACCGCAGCGACGGTCGCGGCTACAACCGCGTGTTTCCGGCGCTGGGCGGCAATCCGGTCGTGCAGGGCAAGGACGCCACCTCGCTGATTCACGTGCTGCTCACCGGCAGCACGCTGGAAGGCACGAAGACCGCACCCTCCTCGTTCACGATGCCGGCCTTCGGCTGGCGTCTGAACGATCAGGAAGTCGCGGATGTGACCAACTTCGTGCGCAACAGTTGGGGCAACCGCGGTTCAACGGTCAGCGCGACGGATGTCGCCCACGTCCGCGAGACCGTCACGGTGCGCGCGCCCGACATGCCGCCAGGCGCCGCCCTGGCTCACTGATCGCATGCGGCCTTGCGTGACGCGTCCCGCGCGAGGGACGCGTCACAGATATGGCAAGCGCCGCTGCGCATACCCGCTTCATGCAGTCCGCTCCATCATCCGTGAGCGGGCTTTCGCGTGCGCGGAAAAAAGAAAGATCGCCATTCAGGCGACTTGAGATAGAAGTTCCAACCAGGCTATGACTACGATGAAGAACCAATGGATTGCCGCACCCCTCCTGATGACGTTCGCGGGCATTGCGTCCGCGCAGAGTTCCGTCGTGCTGTACGGCATCGTCGATGCGGGCATTTCGTATCGCAGCAACGAGCGCACCGGCACGGCCGGCAACTATAGCGGCCACTCGAACATCGCCGTGACGAGCGGCAATCTCTCCGGCAGCCGCTGGGGCATCAAGGGTCAGGAGGACCTGGGCGGCGGCTGGAACGCGTTGTTCCAGCTCGAGGACGGCTTCGACATCACGAACGGCAAGACCGGCCAGAACGGCGGCCTGTTCGGGCGTCAAGCGTACGTGGGCATCGGCAGCAAGCAGTTCGGCACGATTACGCTGGGGCGCCAGTACACCTCGCTGAACGACTTCGTTTCGCCGGTGGCCCCGGTGGCGATGGTCGGCGGCTACGGCGCGCATCCGGGCGATATCGACGATCTGGATCAGACCGCGCGCGTCAACAACTCGATCAAGTACACGAGCTCGAACTATGCCGGCTTCACGTTCGGCGCGCTGTACGGTTTCGGCGGCCAGCCCGGCAGCCTGAAGCAGCAGAACACCTGGAGCGTCGGCGCCGCCTACGGCAACGGCCCGCTGCACGTGGGCGTCGGCTACGAACGCTCCGACAACAGCAAGACCGGCACGCAGGACACGACCTACGGCAAATGGAGCGGCACGGACGACGGCCTGTTCAATTCATCGATCAACGAAGGCTACGCCAGCGCGCAATCGCAACAGATCATCGCGACGGGCGCGACGTACGACTTCGGGCCGGCGATCGTCGGTGTGAATTACAGCAACGTGCAGTATCGCTCCGGTGCGGACTCGCTGTTCAAGGGTCACGCGACGTTCAACATCGCCGGCGCGTTCGGACAATGGACGATCCGTCCCGCCGTGCAACTGTTCGCGGGCTACAGCTACACGCGTGGCGGCGAAGTGGATGGCGTGGATGAGCGCGCGCAATATCACAACGTGACGCTCGGCGCGCAGTATGCGCTGTCCAAGCGTTCGACTGTGTATCTGATGGGTGGTTACCAGCACGCGTCAGGCGGCACGCTGGATGCGCTCGGCCATCCGGTCGCGGCGACTGCATCGGTTAGCGACAAGGGCAACGGGCACTCATCAGCGACGCAATCGCAGGCGATTGTCAGCATCGGCGTGCGGCATAAGTTTTAAAGCTTCGACGCGGCGCTGTGGTTCAACGGCGGCTGCTGTAGCGGCAGCTTGCCGATTGATCTAGCGCTGCGGCTGCGCCGCCGCGTCGAGCATCTCCCGATGACGCGCTTCGGTTTCGTCGTCGGCGGGGAACATGCATTCGAGGCGCAACTCCTGCGCCGCGATCGTCTGCGGCGTGCCCACGGTCGCGACCATCGAGAAATACTTCATGACGTGGCCGTTCTTGACGAAACCGATCGGGATCACCGGCATGGCCGCCGCCGACGCGGTTTCGGCCGCCGACTCGGGATGCCCCGGCTCCCTGTTCTTTTCCGCATCCGGGTAGGCGCGCAACGCGTCGAGCAACTCGCGCGTCCGATCGTCGATCACACGCCCCACCGACTCGCGGTAGACGCGCTGAATCAAACTATCCGCCACGGTCTGCCAGTCGGCCACGAACGGACGCATACCTTCCGGATCGAACACCAGATGCAGCATGTTGCGCGGCCCCTTGCGCGCCGCCATGTCGATAAAGCAATTGAAAAAACGTGGAGCCGCATCGTTTGTCATCAGCACATTCCAGTAGCGGTCCATGACGAGCGCTGGAAACGGTTCATGCTGACGCAGCATGAGTCCGAGCGCATTCGTGACGCTGTGCATCTCTTGCGCATTCCATGCGGCGTCGGCATACATGGGCGCGTACCCTGCTGCCAGCAGCAGCGTGTTGCGTTCGCGCAGCGGGATGTCGAGCGCCTGCGCGATATCCATCAGCATCTGACGGCTGGGCACGCTGCGTCCGCTTTCGATGAAGCTGATATGACGCTGCGAGATGCCGGCATTGAACGACAGGTCCAACTGGCTGATCCCGCGCACGTCTCGCCAGTGACGCAACAAGACGCCGAGATCGTTCGGCGGCGCTTTTTTGACTGGGTTCGCAGGATTCATCGTGTGTTCCTGTCCGCAAGATGTTACCGGTAAGAGGTTCAGCTAACCTCGTCGGTCAGGATACTCGCTAGCGGTGAGTGCGCTTTCCCTCACGGGAATCAAGCCGTCCAGGCGTGAACCTGAAACTGCGCTTCCAAGGGCGGTTGCGTGATGCTGCCCACGTAGTTCGTGATCGTCGAGGCTGCTGCCACCGCGAGTACTTCGAGCACCTGATCGCGACGGAAACCGGCTTCGAGAAATGCGCTCACGTCGCGCTCGTCGAGATGGCCGCGTTTCAGGATCGCATTTTTCGTCAACGTGGCAAGCGCGGCATGCTTGGGGTCAGCAGGCGTGCGGCCTGCGCGAAGCGCTTCGACATCGGCGGGCGTGAGTCCCTCGTTCAGCGCTAATGCCGTGTGAAACGCGACTGCCCAGGTGCATGCGTTGGTGACGGCGTTCGTCAGCAACAGCGTCTGGATCTGCGCTTCGGTGAACGTGCCTGAATGGACTTTCTGAAAAAGATTGATGAACGCACCGATCAGCACGGGCGACTCGGCCATGGCTCCCGCGATGTTGGGGATGAAGCCAAAGGTCTGCTTGAGTTGTTGCAATACCGGTTTGGATTGCTCCGGCGCGGAGTCGATGGTGTGAACCTGAAACGTCGACATGATGTGTCCTTGATAGTGAACGCGGTTCGGGGTGAACCGCGCGACCACCGAAGATTAGGCTTGGGGGTGAGGGTCGGCAATTACCTTGGATGTAATAGAAACGGCGAATGGGGCCACGATGTCTACTAGCGACTGGGGCACTCGACGCCTACATTGAGGCGTGAAACTTCTGTTTATCCGCCACTGAAATTTGGGAAATTTCACACACCATGATTTCGCCAGATTGGTGCAAACTTGATTATGTGCATCCCTATATACACGAACAAAAACACATGAGAGACGTCTTAACCGAACCCGGGGAATTTGAGGTGCCGTCCGCTATTCGTTGCAACTCAACCGAGGGCGACGCAGCACCCGTCGCCACGTCCGCTTCCCCAGACTCCTACCAGTCTGTTTTCAACCTACTACGCGCCGCTTTGATGGAATGCGCTCCGCCTGCGGTCACAAAAGCGGTCGTCGTCCATCGCCGCTTTACGCAAGCATGCGTTGCCGCACATGAGGATCTGGATGCGTTTCTGTCCAAAGATCCGGCTCAACGCGGTTCAGCGGTGATCACGCTGACTGGCTCCACGTCATACAAAGCGATCCTGCATTACCGGCTTGCCCACGCGTTGATTGCCATAGGCAATGCTGGTGAGTTTGCATTTAACGAACTCGAAGCCTATGCCGCCCTCGTTTCAAGTCGCGGCAAACTGCTGTCCGGCGCGGAGATACATCCTCGATGCGAAATCGGCAGGCGATTTGTTCTGGATCATGGCTGGGGATCGGTCATCGGCGAGACGAGCGTGATTGGTCACGATTGCTACATGCTCGGAGGTGTGACCTTAGGCGCCGCGGGTATTGCAAACAACCCGTCAGCCAGGCGTCACCCCAGTTTGGGGGATCGCGTACAGATCGGCGCGTTCGCCCGTATCTTCGGCAACATTCAAATCGGCAACAATGTATTCATCGGCACGCATTGCTGTATCACACAAGATATCCCTTCAGATTCCATTGTTACGCTTCGGTCGGAGACGCAAGTTGTACGTGGCGGTAACGCCGCCAAATGCGTTTAACCGGATTGCATAGTCGAGGTCACCCAATTAATGCTCTCATTCCCCAGACATACGGTCAGACTCTATTATTCGGATAACTTGCTATATAAAACGCGGTCCGTTGTTTCAAAGATCGGTAGCGACTATGTCGAACTGAACGCAACTGTTGCTTATCCCGAGGGAGGTGGCCAAGAATCCGACACAGGTACGCTGGCGCTGCCGGACGGCAATGTAATCCGATTCATTCACGTGCGTAAAATGTACGGCCGACGCGCCAATATTCCTGGCTTTCCGGACATTCAGCTAGGCGGGATTATCGAACATGTGATTCACCCCGAAGACATTCAATATCTCGCCGCGCTGCAAGTAGATGACGAAGTGCAGATCAGTATCGACACGATGCGTAGGGCTCAATTGTCCTTGAGCCACACTGCGTCGCATCTGCTATATCTGGGTGTCGGCAAGATCAGACCTGACGCCATTGCATGGACACTGGGATGCCACATCCGGACAGATGGCGCTCGCTTCGATTTCGGCGTCGGTAGCCGCTTTACGCCTGACGAAGTCCTGGCCATCGAGCAGATCGCGAACGACTTCGTGGCTCGCGGCAGCGCGGTTACAACGCGCGCCCATCCGGACCATATCGAAGCCCGCTATTGGCAATGCGAGGACAATCTCATACCTTGCGGGGGCACCCACATCGGCAACACCGCACCCATCGGGCGGATAAGCGTCCGCCGCAAGAGCATGGGGTCGGGTAAGGAACGTCTGTCGTGTCAATTCGACAACGCGCGCTTCGATACGGCTTCTTTCCACGCTGCTGACGGCGTAGCGCTTCGCGGGGAGTAGTGTCATGAATGGAATTCGCGTCACCTCACATGCGAACCGTGGCGGGCTAAAAAAGCTGCCGCCCACGACTTATCTTCTCACGCTATGCCAGGCCATCAATCTGACTGCAGCCGTGGTCTCTGTCACCATCGCGGCACTCGTCGGTAGTAAGCTCGCGCCCAGTCACGCGTGGGCGACGGTGCCATACGGTTGCCAGTTTGCAGTGGTTGCTATCGCCACGTACCCGGCCGCAAGTTTCATGCGCCGTCATGGCCGCAAAAAAGGGTTTCAGCTCGGCGCCATGTTTCTGATTGCCGCAGGCTGCATTGGCTATAACGCAACGACACAGAGTAGCTTTGCGCAACTGATCGTGGCGCATGGAATGCTCGGCTTGTATGTCGCTTTTGCGAACTTCTACCGCTTTGCCGCGGTTGATGGACTCGCGGCGGAGGTGCGTCCGAAGGGTTTGTCGCTAGTCGTGGCAGGCGGTATCGTTGCGGCAATTAGCGGCCCCCTTCTGTCGATGGGCCTGAAAGATGTGGATGGCTTTGCGACATTCTCGCTGTGTTATGCGTCATTTGTGCTGCTCGGGCTCGCCACCATCGCGCTGATCGCAATCTGGCGTCCGATTGAATCTCCGGCAACGGTTCAGCGCTCAGTCGAAGCCCGCAACATCGCCGCGACCGCGCCAATTACGGTTGCAATAGTCGCGTCCGCGCTAAGCTACCTCATCATGAATATGCTGATGGTTCAGGCGTCGCTTGTCATGGAATCGATGTGCGTGTCGTTCCATGCGAGTTCACTTGCAATTCAAGGGCATGTCATAGCCATGTTTGCTCCATCCCTCGTGACCGGGGCCATTCTCATCCGCGCAGGCCACCGCAACTCGCTTCTCGCCGGTTATGCATTACTAGCCTGCGCAGCTGCTTTGGGAGTCTGGGGCTCAAATCTTTGGGCATTGATCGCAGGTTTGATCATGCTCGGCGTGGGTTGGAATTTCGGCTACGTGGGCGGCGGCGCTTTGTTGGCTTGCGTGTTGACCGACAGCAATCGTCATCGGATGCAGGGCATCAACGACTCCGTCATCGCGATCTGTGCAACCGTTGGCGCTTTTTTTCCTGCCGTATTACAGGCCTTCATTGGCTGGAAAAATACGAACCTGCTGTGCCTCACTCTTTGCGCGATTGCGGCCTGCCTCACATGGATGTGCATGCGCAAAGCCGGCGCGCCGACTGCAGAGGCGCTTCCGTCATGACGCTCAATCTCATTGACAGGCGCCCTTTCGCTAGCGTCGCTACCGGACGAGGCGATGTCACAGCCACGCCGCTTCGCGAGGTTAGGCCCGGACTTCTTCTCAAGTTTGAATGCGATAATCCCGGCGGCAGCCACAAAGTGCGGGCTGCACGCTTCATCGTTCGGAGCGCGATCGCGAGCGGCGAAATCGTTCCTGGCCGAACCACCATAATCGAAAAGACCGGTGGCAACTTTGGCTTTGGACTTACCCTCGCCTGCCAGGCACACGCCATACCCGTCGAGCTTGCCGTTGGATTGGGATTCAGCGCCGTCAAACGACGCTGCCTCGAATTGTTCGGCGCCCGGCTTATCGGCTTGGACATGCTCGAACGTGGTGCGACTCCGCGCGAGGTCGTGCAATGGCACTTGGAGCATGCGGCGGAACATGGCCGCAGTTACTTCTACACCGATCAATTTCGCAACGCCGCGAGCGTCGCCGCTCACGAATTGGAAACCGGGCCGGAAATCGCCGCGCAACTCAAGGCGTGGCCGGAGGTCAGAGAAGTGACCTTTGTTTCGTGTGCTGGCACGGGCGCCAGCCTCGTCGGCATTGCAAAGGCGTTGAAACTGGCGGGTTATAGCGTCACCGTTGTCCTCGTCGAACCGCAGGGATGCGACTCGCGAAATGGCGTTTTCTTGGATCACAAGCTCGAGGGCATGTCGGTGGGCGTCGTACCGCCTTTTATCGAGTGGAACCTGATCAGTGAAATCAGAACAGTGACGTACGATGAAGTCTTGAACACGCGCAGAACCTTTGCACGCGATTCTGGGTTCCTGGTGGGCAACACTGCTGCCGCGTGCCTCACCGTGGCGAACAGTCTGGCCGCCGGCGCAACCGCTGAGCACAAGATCCTGTCAATCCTGTACGACCACGGCCTGTGGTACCTCCGGTAGACATTCGATGCGACTAGCGGCCACTAAGCTCGCTCGACACACGCAAAAAAACCGGGCCATCACGACCGGCTTTTTCCCCGCCAAGAAACACAACCCAATCAGGAGCGTTGAATAATCCGCATCTCCACCGCCGTTGAATCGACACCTGCACGCCTTTCGCGGCCAGCGCCGAACCGAGTCCTCGCCGTGACGGCAGAAGTATGGCCTACGCCACGCAGCATAGGGCTCAACGCGTTATATAAAGCCTAGCCGTGACACAGTCAGCGGCAATTACCCGACAATAGAAGCTGAGACAACCTTGCCGAACCCGTCGCTCTTCTCATCGTCCGGAGACCACGCCATGAACAAACGCCAGTTCCTGACCAGCGCCGCGCTGCTGGGCGTGACAGCTGCGCCTGCACTGGGCAGCCAGCGCGTCCGGAAAGAAGCCTGCCCGGCATCGCCCGTCGTTCTGACGATCACCGGCGCGATCAAGCGCCACAATCGCGGCGCGCTCGATCCCGCTTTCGACCAGTTGCTCGCCAAGCATCAGGTGAAGTTCTCCGAAGCGTACGCCGTCGATTTCGCTTCGCTCGCCGGCATGCCAGCGGTGACGATCAAGCCCACCACCGAATACGATGCCCATCAGCACGCCTTGAGCGGCCCGCTGCTCACGCATGTGCTCGAGCACGTGGGCGCGCCCAGCGCGGGCAGCACGCAAATCGTCATGCACGCGGTGGACGGCTATGCAGTCGCGACGACACTCGATAAAATGCGCGCCTATCAATTCATCGTGGCGACACAAATGGACGGCAAGCCACTGCCGCTTGGCGGAGTCGGTCCGCTGTGGGCCACCTACGACGCGGATAATATCCCTGAGTTGTCGAGCAAGCCGCTCAAGGACCGTTTCGAACTGTCGCCTTGGGGCTTGTATCATCTGCAGGTAACCGAGGCTTAAAGGCTAAGGCGTGCCACCGACCTTGGCTTAACGCTCCCCAGCGATGGCAAACCCGGCACACGCGCAGCCTCAAAACAAATGATGAATCCCCCCAAGAACAACAGTCTGCCGCCCACCTGACGCAGCCCCAATACCAAGCGTATTCGCCACCGCGCCGCCGCCTGCGGTCTCGAACATCAGATCGGCGTAGAGCTGCGTCGCCTTCGACAACGAATACACATTCGCCACCGTGAACTGCGTCCAGCGACGCCCATCAAGCGTCGCGGTCCATGCGCCCGCCGCGACTTCCTCGGCGGGCGTCAAACGCAGATTGGCGCCGCCGTCGAAGCTGCGAAAGTGCTCGCTGCCGCCGTTCCAGGCGATCCGCACATCGGTGGCAAGCGCATGCAGCGTCACCCGCTCGAACCGGTACGATCCGCCGATGCCCATATCGCGCACCTGTTTTGCGTTGAAGGTCGCGCCGGGTGCGAGCGTCTGCCCTTCGAACGAAGTCAACCCGAGTCCGTTCGACAGCGGCAGCAAACGGTCGCGATACTCGGAATACGCCGCCACCAGTTTAAGCGGACCATTCGTATAGTTGGCGCCGAAGCTGACGGTCCGCCCGTTGGTGTTGCTGGCTGCCGCGCCGGGAAACCCATAGAGCGCGCCGAGCGTCAGGCCGCCATAGCTGGCGCTTTTCCATTTCACCGTGCTCGACAACTGCACGGGCAAGGTGCTGCCGAGACCATCCAGATTGCCGGGGTGAAAAGCGGAAAAGTCGCCGAGTAGTTGTCCGGTCGAGACCGACCCGAGCCAGTCGAAATTCCAGTCGGTCTGACGGCCGAGCGTCACCGTACCGAAGCGCGGATCGGATAGTCCCACGTATGCCTGGCGATTGAAGAACGTCGTGCTGCTCGCGGAGGCGCCGGTCGTCGTGACGAAACCGTTCTCGAGTCTGAACACGACCGAACGGCCCGCGCCGATATCCTCCACACCCTGAAAGCCGAAGCGATCGGCCTGCAGGGTGCCCTGCTCCGCGATATAAGCCGATGAGCCGTGCAGATTGCTCACATAACCGAGACCGGCGTCGAGACTGCCATACAGCGTGACACTGCTCTGCGCGAAAGCCGTCGAGGAAACAACGAGCGCAGCCGAGCCCGCGACGAGCGTCGCGAGGCAAGCGATTTTGATTTTCATGGCGTGTGGTGAAACGTTGGAAGGAAAACTGCGTAGGGCGTGGAAAGCCGAAATCAGATGGTCTGCACTTTCTCCGCCGGTGCGAGACGCCATGCGACGAACACCAGATTGACGACGATCGCCGTGAGCGTGCCCGCGGCCATGCCGTTGCCCAGCACGATCTGTAACGAGGCGGGAAAAGCCGCGTAGACATTGGGGACCAGCACCGGTATCAGTCCCATGACGAGCGCCGCGGCAAGCGTGTACTGATTGCCCCGCACGTGGAGGTCGACTTTGCCGAGCAGATTGATGCCCATCACGCCGATCATCGCGAACACGATCAGCGCCGTGCCGCCGACCACCGGCGCGGGAATCGCGTACGCAAAGCGTCCGAGCGGCACGAACAGCGCAATGAGCATCAGCATGGCACCGGCCGTCGCGGTGACGTAGCGCGAACGCACGCCCGTGGTTTGCACGACGCCGATATTTTCCGCGCTGGTGATGATGAGCGAAGTGCCGAGCAGCGCGCCGATCAATGACGCCAGCGCATCGCCGCGAATCGTGCGCGGCACGTCGCGGCGCATGTCGATCTTCCTGCCCGTGATCTCGCCGACGGCCACCGTCTGCCCCGTCGCTTCAGCCATCGAGATCACACTGAAGATCAGCATGGGCAGAGCGGCCAGCACATCGAAGCGCGGCATGCCGAACGGCAGCAGCGTCGGCAGCGTGAGGAGCGGCCCGCTCCACAGCCCATTGGCCGGCATCAAGCCCATCGCCCAGGCGGCAAAGGTGCCGGCGGCAAGACCTAGCAGCACGGCCAGCCGGCCCACCGTGCCCTTGAAGAGTCGCGCCACGACGAGTGTGGCCACGATCGTGAGCAGCGCAAGTCCCAGCGACTGGGGCCGCGCGAAGCCCGGCGTACCGGGCTGTCCGACCACGATGCCCGCATATATTTTGATCAGGCTCACCGACACGAGCACCAGCATCGTGCCTACCACCACGCGGGGAAAGAACCGCAGGCAGCGCGCGAATACCGGCAGCACGATCCAGTAGAACAGACTGGTGAGAATCGCGGCGCCGGCCGCCGTGCGCAAATCCGTTTGAGTCGCGATGACCGCGAATAGCATCGCGGGCGCGCCGCCCGGCACCATCACGAACGGCAGCCGCGCGCCGATCGATCCCGCACCGAGCGATTGCAGCAGCGTGCCCGCGCCGCACACGAAGAAGGTCGCGCCGATCAGATGCACGGTTATGTCCGATGGCAGCGACAACATGCGCGACACCAGAAACACCGCAGTGACCGGCGAGGCGGCCATCGACAGCACATGTTGCAGGCCGAACAGCACGAGTTGCCACGCGGGCAGGCGCGCGTCGACGCTATGAATGGCGGGTTCTGGATTCACGTTGCCCTCGGGGTTTGAAGTGCAATGAAACGCGGCAGTCAAGCGCGCAACCACGGCAATTGCTCGCGGCTGTAGCGGAAGGTCTGGAACACGCTGTTCAACTGGCCGGGACCGGTTTTACGCGCCGCTTCATCCGGGTATTCACCGAACCACGGAATCACGTATTCCCACACCACTTCCCCTGCCGGAGTCACTTCGAATAAGCGCCCCGTGGCCGACTCGGTAATGTGCGTATTGCCGTTCGCGAGGCGCTGCGCGTTGCCCATGAACGCGCTGTAGAACATGTTCACCATGTCGTCCGCGTATGACCACACCACTTCGCGGCTAACGGGATCGATCTCCAGCACTCGCGAGAACACCACGTGCGCGCCAGCGCGGAAATTGCCGTTGTCGAAGGTGAGAATGTTGCCGTTGGCGAGCGCCACCGGCGCATGCTGATGCGAAACCACGCTCGGTGGAATGTGCGTCTGCACAGCGCCCGTCTCACGATCGACCGCGATGATGCCCGACGTGGTGCGCAAACTCATCAGCACCTCGCCCTGTGCGTTCACGCCGAGCCCGTTCACGAGCGGCCAGTGATAGCGGCCGAAGCCGGGCGCGATGGGAAAGTCTTGCGGATTCAGATGCTCCCAGGCCTTCCATTCCCACACGAGTTCGCCCGCTCGATTCACTTCGCGAATCACGTCGCCGTACATCACCTCTTCGGGACCATGCGCGGTGCCACCCGGCACGCGATCGGCGAAACCCGCCGGCACCGGCGCGCACGCGGCATACAGCAAATTGCCGTTCGGCAGCCACTGCGCGTCGTGGTGATGCGCCGGATCTTCGTAACGCCAGACCACTTCGCCTCCCGGTGTGACTTCGTAGAAATCACCGCCATGCCACATCGACCACGGTGCGTAGCGGTCTTCCGAGTCCGCATGGTTGCCGTTGTAGCCGAGATTGCCGTTCGGGAGAATCACCGCGTGACGGCCGGGACGCACCGGCATCTGCCATTCGTGCACAACCTCGCCGCCGATATCCACGAGATACACGCGTCCGCCCGCTGTCTGCGGCGCGATCAGCGTATAGCCGCCGGCGGATAGTTTCGGGTCGTGAGCAATGAGGCCGACGCCGCGGCGGCGCTGGGTAATCTGATCGACTGTGGTGGTCACGATTCGCTCCGTTAAGATGTTGGAACAAATCTAGGCCATTCGCTGCGTCAGGAAAATCTGATTGTTCTATACAGGCCGTTCGAGAAAACTATACAGGCTAGTCATGCGTCCAATATCACAGACATTCCGCTGTTTCGACGAGGTGGTCAGGCGCGGTTCGATCCGTAAAGCGGCGGAAGCGCTGCATCTGACCGCTGCCGCGGTGCACCAGCAAATTCTCAATCTCGAGGAACAGGTCGGCTCGCCGCTGTTCGACCGCTTGCCGCGCGGCATGCAACTCACCACCGCCGGCGAGATCATCATTGCGGCGGTGCGGCGCGGCCAGCGCGATTTCGACAACGCCATGACGCAGGTGGAAGATCTGCGTTCGCTGCGGCGCGGGCATGTCAATCTGGCGGTGTCGCCGTCGTCGGCCGAGCAATTGGTGCCCGACGCGATTCAGGCCGCAATGGAACGCTATCCCGGCGTGACCTACAGCGTGCGTTCGGGCAACGGCGAAAGCATCCTGAAATGGGTGGAGACCGGCGAGGCCGACATCGGCTACGGCCTGCGCCGCAAGCCGCCGCCAGGCGTCGTGGAAGTGCGCGCGTTCGCGCAGTATCTCGGCTTGGTCACGCCGCCGGGGCATCCGCTCACGAAGCTGCAGAAACGCCCACGCCTGCGCGAATGTCTCGACTACCCGCTCATCCTGATGACGCCGGATACCGAATTACGCGCCATGGTGGACCAGATCGATCATCGCGAAAGACGCAAGGCCCGTCCTCTGGTGGAAACCAGTTCGGTCTCGATGGTGCGCCGGCTCGTGGCGGACGGGGTCGGCATCGGATTTCTGATCGCGGAGAACGTCGCGGAAGACGTGGCCGAGCGTAAGCTGGCATGGACCCCGCTCGCCGATGCCGGGGCCCAATCGTTCAGTTGTCTATATCAACGCTCGGATCTGACGAGCACCGTCGCGATGAGCATGTTCCTGCAGTTCCTCGGCCAGGCAATCGAAACGATCGAGGACCGCTTTCACACGTCGACGCAATCGGCCCGCAAGCGCGGCACGCGAATCAGGTAAGCGCGCGGACCGTTGCGCCGAATCGTTTGACGCACGCCTGACGCACCCGCTCGACCGGCATCGACCAATCCTCGCCCGGCGCGCGGCGGAACAGGCGCAGCGTGCGCGGATACCACGGCGAATCACTGCGATCGTGCAGCCAGCGCCAGTCGATATCCTTTTCCGGCAGCATCACCCAGCACGGCGTGCCGAGCGACGCGGCCAGATGCGCGGTGGACGTGTCCACGCAAATCACCAGGTCGAGTTGCGCGATGATCGCAGCGCTGTCCGCGAAATCCGACACACGCGAGCCGAGGTCGAGCAGCGGTTGACCGGCGGGTGGATGGCGCGCCTCGTCTTCGCCCCATCCTTTTTGCAGGCTCACGAAGCTCAGGCCCGGCACGCTCCAGAGCGGCGCCAGCACAGCGAGCGAGGGGATGGAGCGGTTCATATCGTTAGGATGGTTCGCGTTGCCTCTCCATACCAGGCCAATCTTGCGGCCGGAAGGCAGCGCGTCCAACATGGTGCGCCAATGCTCGACCAGCGCCGGCTCGGCCGTGAGACGCACGGCGCGCGGAATCGTGTCCACGCTCGTGCGCAGATGCAGCGGCGCGCTCAGCGGGCTCGTCCAGCAGCCGTAAGTGGACGCCTGTGCGCGAGCGGTATCGTGATCGAGCACGGCATCCACGCCGTCGACACATGCCATCAGCCGGTGTAACGACGGTGCGCACGCAAAGGCGATATGCGAGGCGCCCTGTGCCTTCAGCAAGGCGAAATAGCGGCTGAACTGGATCATGTCGCCGAGGCCGTCTTCCTGCCATACCAGCAGCGGCTTGCCGGCGAGCGTGTCGCCTTGCCACTGCGGGCAGCTCAACATCGACCTAGTCTTGTGATGGACGAAACCGGCCTGCTCGTAGCGACATTCGTACAGACGCCAACCCTCTTCGAAGCGGCCCATGCCGAGCAGCAACACGGCCAGGCCGAATTTCGCATCGCCGTAATCGGCGCGTAAAGCAAGCGCGCGGCGATACGCGCTCTCGGCCTCGGGCCATTGCATGAGTTGCGCCCGCGCTGCGCCGAGGTTGTAATGCGCTTCCGCCAGATCGGGACGCAGGCAGAGCGCCTGCTCGAAAGCCTCGACAGCCTCCGGCAGTCGGTCGAGCCGGCGAAGCACGCAGCCCAGGTTGTTGTGCGCATGAACGAGATCGGGCCGCAGGCGAATCGCCTCGCGGTAAGCCAGTTCGGCTTGCCAAAGACGCTCCATTTTGCACAGTGCCACGCCGAGGTTGTAGTGCGCTTCAGCGTAGCCGGGACGTTGTGCGATGGCGTCGCGATATGCCGCCTCGGCTTCGGGCAGACGTTGGAGATCGGCGAGCACGGTGCCGAGATTCAGGAGGGCTTCGGCGTAATCCGGACGAATGGCAAGGGCAAGGCGAAAAGCCAGCTCGGCTTCGGCGAGACGGAAAGCGGCCTTCAGCACGCCGCCCAGGTTGTTGAGCGCCTCCGGATACTGTGGCCGGATAGTCAGCGCCTCGCGATAGGCAAGGTCCGCTTCGGCGAGGCGGCCCAACTCCATCAGCACGTTGCCCAGATTGTTATGGGCTTCGGCGTGAACCGGCAGTCCCCGCAGCGCCTCGCGGAATGCCGCTTCCGCTTCCGGCAGGCGGCGCAGTTCGTGCAATACGATGCCGCGGTTGTAGTGGGCTTCGGGGTAGTTGGGGCGAAGCGCCAGCGCCTCGCGATACGACGCCTCCGCTTGCTCCTTGTAGCCGAGCCCGTAGAGCACGGCGCCGAGATGATTGCGGGCGTCCGCGTCGCCGGGCCGCAGCGCGACCAGTTGCCGGTACATCGCCTTGGCTGCGGACAGACGCCCGAGCGACTTGAGCAGCATGCCGAGACTGCCGTACACCTCGGCATAGCCCGGTTTGCGTTGCAGACAGCGGCGCCAATAGCTTTCCGCCTCCGCGGGACGCTGCAGGGCGAACGAACAGGCCCCGGCGATATTCAACGCGTCGGCGAGCGCGTCGTCCGGCAGCGCATCGCCGTCGATGAACGGCGTCAGCATCGACAAAGCCTCGGCGAATTGTCCGGCCGAGAACAACGAGACGGCCTGCTGGTTGATATCGTCGATCGAGGTTGCGAGCTGCGTGTGGTTCATGAGTCGTGGTCACTGGAGCCGGCGATGAGCCGGCCGGGTCGATCGCATGTGCCGCGCCCTGACCCGGCTGCCAGATTGGCGTGCCGAAGTCTCGGTGCGGCCGCGAAAGCGGAACATGTACCACGCAGCTTACGTGAATCGGCGCGCCTGTAACGCGACGAAATGAGCGGTTTTCGGCCTTCTAATCCCACGCTATAACGAGGATTACGAGCGAAAAGTCCGCGCGGCGATGTTAGAATCGCCCGCGTCTTTACGCCCAACATCATGAATCCACGCTCTCGCATTCACATGACCGCATGGCTTGGCCTGTTCGCCATGTGGCTCGTCGTGTTCGCGCCGGTCGTGAGTCAGATGTTGATGTCGAACCGTGCGCACGAGCCCATCGCCGCGCTCTGTTCGGCGTTGCAGCCGCGCGATTTCAGCGTGGTCGGCGCGGCGAGCGTGACGACCCAGGCCGCCCCGGCGCCGGTCCGTTTGAGCCATGACGACGCATTCGGCGCGTGCGGCTACTGTCATCTGCTTCAGCACCACGTCGCCATGCCGACGGTCGCCGCGGCCGAGCCGCCGGCCGCCCTCACACTTGCCGGCACCGCGCCGCCCACGCTTTCCACTCGCTTCACGCCGCTCGGCGCCTTTCCGTCCGGCCGTCCTCGAGCCCCACCCGTCGTTTCCTGATTGCTATCGGTCCTGATCGCGCAGTCGTCGCACCCGTCGAGGGGGCGCGCGATCGTTTGTTCCATGCATCGAGGAAACACTCATGTTCAACTTCGCCCTGCGAAGACTACCCTTTTGCGCCCGCCGTGGCGAGCGCCGCGTCTCGCTTCAACCGCTGCCCCGGCCGTTTTTGTCCGCCTGTCTGCCTGCCATCGTGCCGGCGTTCGTGCCGGCGTTCATCGCCTCGTCCGCTCATGCGCAGAGCGCGAGCGCCGACGCCGCGCTGCCTGCCATCAGCGTCAGCGCGAATGCCGCCGCCGCGCCGCGTGCCGTCGATCCCAACCTGCCGGCCTCGGTCGAAACCGTCACCCGCGAGCAGTTCGACAACTGGAACGTCGTCAACACCGAAGACGTCCTGAAGTACATGCCGAACCTCGCCGTGCGCAAGCGCTTTATCGGCGATCTGAATTCGATCATCGCCGTGCGCGGCACCAGCAACACGCAAAGCGCGCGCGGTCTCGTCTACGCGGACGGTCTGCTGCTCAGCAATCTGCTCGGCAACAGCTACTCGTTTCCGCCGCGCTGGTCGATGGTGTTTCCCGACGAGATCCAGCAGGTCGATGTGATCTACGGGCCGTTTTCCGCGCTCTATCCGGGCAACTCGCTCGGCGCGACCGTGCTCATCAGCACGCGCATGCCGAAACAGTTCGAAGCGAGCGCCGACGTCAAAGCCTTCACGCAGCACTTCAGCCTGTTCGGCGTGAACCAGAATTTCAACGGCAGCGAAGCCAGCGCGACGCTCGGCAACCGCATCGGCAAGTTCTCGTTTCTACTCGGTGTGAATCACCTGGAAAACACCAGCCAGCCGCTGCAATTCGCCACACTCGCCAAGTCCGGCACACCCGCCAAAGCCGGCGACACGCCGGTCACCGGCGCGTACTTCTACAACAACCAGACCAACACGCCGACGGCAGTGCTCGGCGTGAACGGTGAAGGGATCGAACACACGGTGCAGGACCAGTTCAAGCTGAAGATGCAGTACGACTTCACGCCGACACTGCAGGCCGGCTTCACGCTCGGCTATTGGCATCAGACCTACAACAGCCAGACCTCGAGCTTTCTGCGCGATGCGAACGGCAACGCGGTGTACAGCGGCAAGGTCGCGATCGACGGCTACGAATACACGATTCCCACCGCCGCATTCGCGCCGAGTCTCGGCCATAGCGAGAACTGGCTCTATGGCGTGTCGCTGAAAACGCGCAATGCGACCGGCTGGAATGGCGAAGCGATCGCTTCGTACTACGACGTCGGCAACAGCGTGGCGCGCACCGCGAATTCCGGCGCGCCGGGCAACGGTCCGGGCACCGTGATCTTCGGCGACGGCGCCGGCTGGAAAACGCTCGATCTGCGCAGCACCTACACGCCCGCGACGAATCAGGCCGGACTCGCGAATCACGCGCTGAGCTTCGGTTATCACTACGACAACTACTTCGTCGACAACGAAAGCTACAACACGCTGAACTGGCGCGACGGCGCAGCCACCTCGTTCGCCAATGCGTTCGCCGGCAAGACGCAGACTCAGGCGCTCTACGCGCAGGACGCCTGGCGCTTTCTGCCGCGCTGGAAGCTCGTCTACGGCGTGCGCTACGAAGACTGGCAGGCCTATGGCGGTTCGCAGTCGCTGGGCGGCACGACGCTGCCGTATAGCGACGCAAGCCAGCAGCATTTCTCGCCGAAAGCCTCCTTGTCGTTCGACGTCACCGACGATCTGACCTTGCGCGCGTCCATCGGCCGCGCCTATCGGTTTCCGACAGTGAGCGAGCTGTTTCAAGGGCAGATCAACGGCTCCGCGATCGTCAACAACAATCCGAACCTGAAGCCCGAAGACGATCTCTCGAAGGAACTGACCGCCGAATGGGCGCACTGGAACGGCTTGTTCCGCTTCTCGCTGTTTCAGGACGACGTGAAGAACACAATCTTCAGCCAGACCGATACGACCGTGATTCCGAACGTGACGAACTTTCAGAACATCGGCAAGGTCCGCTCGCGCGGCGTCGAAACGAGCTATTCGGGAGAGAACGTGCTGGTGCGCGGCCTGGACCTGCTGGCAAGCGTGGCCTACACGCAGTCGAAGATCATCGCCAACGCGCAGAACCCGGCCACGGTCGGCAAGTACTTCTACCGGATCCCGCTGTGGCGCGCGGATCTCGCCGCGACGTATCACTTCGACGAACGCGCGGCGCTCACGCTCGCTGCGCGCTATTCGGGCCGTCAGTACAACACGCTCACTAACACCGACACGAATCCGGACGTGTTCGGCGGCACCAGTTCGTACACGGTGGCCGACGCTAAATTCACCTACAAGCCGACCAGGCTGAGCGAAATCGGCATCGGCGTCGACAACCTGTTCGATGCCCGCTACTTCGTCTATCACCCGTATCCCGGCCGCACGTTCTATCTGGAAGCGAAGCTGCGCATGTGAGCGCGCTGAACCAAACGCATACGCATGCACGTTGCTCGAACTGATTGATTCATCTCTGCTTCAGGAGGATTTTCATGTCCACCACCACTGGCATCGACGCCCAGCGCGCCACGCCGGCGACTACCGCCATCCATCCAGGCTATCGCACGCTCTGGCGCTGGCATTTCTATGCGGGCCTCTTCGTGATGCCGTTTCTGGTCGTACTGGCGATCACCGGCACGCTGTACTGCTTCCAGCCGCAAATCGAGCCGCTGCTGTATCCGGGGCGCCTGACCATCGCGCCGCAAGCGCTCCCGAGATTGCCCGAAGACGTACTGCTGGCAAGAGCGCGTTCGGCACTGCCGGCGAACGCGGTCGCGCTGACCGCGGTCGTCGCGAGCGCACCGGAGCGCAGCGCCGAATTTGTCTTCCGTCTCGCGGACGGCGATAAGCAGAGCGTCTATGTGAACCCCTATACCGGCGAGGTGCTGGGCACGCTGAGCGTCGAACGCCGCTTCATGCAAGTGGACCGGATGCTTCATCGCAAGCTGCTGCTCGGCAAACCCGGCGAGTTGCTGATGGAACTGGCCGCATGCTGGACGCTCGTGATGATCGGCACCGGCGTCGCGTTGTGGTGGCCGCGCGAGAAAACCACGGCACGTGCTGCGCTGTTGCCGCGCTTCGCACTGAAGGGACGCGCGCTGTGGAAGAACGTCCATGCCGTGATGGGCATCTGGCTCGCGCTCGGCGCGCTAGCGTTCGTGTTGACGGGGCTGCCGTGGACGGGTTCGTGGGGCAAGCAGTTCAAGGCGCTCGCGACCGCCGCGAATCTCGGTGCGCCGCCGGGATCGTGGGGCGGCTTGCCGCTGCGCTCTGCGCTGCCAGCAAAGAGCGGCGCGCAGCCTGCCGCAACGGAGACGCACGCGAAAAACAAAGCTCACGATGAGCACAACGGCCACGGTGCCCACGCCGCCAACATGGACTCGATGCCCGGCATGGTGATGGACGACCTGCCTCTGCCGCTCACGCCCTGGGCCGTCGGCAACACACGCGTGCCTGACTCCCACTCTCTCTCCTCGGCCGACGAGGCAAACGCCGTGCGTCCGCTGCCGCTCGGACGCGTCGTCGCACTGGCTGCCTCGCTCGGCGTGACGGACGGCTACAACATCGTGCTGCCGGCTTCCGCGACCGGCGTCTACACCATCTCGTACTTTCCGGACGATCCGAAAGACGAACGCACGCTGTACATCGACCAATACAGCGGAGCGATTCTGAAGGACATCCGCTATGGCGATTACGGCGCGGTGTCGAAGGCCGTGTCGTACGGCACGTCGCTGCATATGGGCCGTTATTTCGGCGTTGCCAACCAGATTCTCTGCGCCGCGATTTCTTTAGGATTGGCGGCGATGGCCGTCACCGGCTGCGTGATGTGGTGGAAGCGGCGGCCGCAACGCTCGCTCGGCGCACCGTCGCGCGAACGTGCCGCGCCGCCCATGCGCGGCTGGAAAATCGGCCTCGTCCTGCTCGGCATCGTGTTCCCGTTGATGGGCGTCACGCTGCTGGCGGTGTGGCTCGCGGATCGGGCGATCTTCGGCCGTGCCGCGCGGCGCGCGGCGACGCCATGACGGCGGGTGCCTGGCCGTGGTGCTACGCCCGGAGTTAGATGCGGCGGGGCGTGTCCGCGCTCGGCGCCGCGTGTCGCGCGAAACCGGCGCGGAGCACGGTTCGAGGGAACCGATTGTCGCTATGCCTCAGATCAGGCCGGTCAAGGAACGCGCCGTGACCTTGGGCGTGCTTGTCATGGCGACGCTGGTCGTTTGTGTGGTTGGGGGGAAGGCGGTGCGCGGGGCGCGGCTTGCTTAGGTCAAGCTCACGTGGATAACGGACTTGCGCCGGCCATGGGATGGCCGAGCGCAAGGACCGCAGCCCTAGAAAATGCCCGGAATCACGCGATAACGCACGCGGCCCTTGTAGGTCCGATAGCCTTCGTCCGCCGAGAGAAGCCGCTCCTCGCGCACGATGCGCCCCACTTGCAACGCGAACTGGCACCCGTACACCAGCAGGTTTTGCAGACCGAAGTTCACCAGCAGAAAGCCGATGTCGGTGATGAAGTAACCCAGATACATCGGATGCCGAATGAAGCGATAGGCACCGCGCGATACGACGCCGCGATTGGCGGGCAAGATGCCGAACGAGCGGCGCAGCGATACCTTGGCGAACAGTTGCCAGCATATCCCCAGCAGCTGCAGCGCGGCACCGGCCGCCTCAGGCACGAGTTGCACGCCGGGCGCGAGACGCACGGCGAGGAAATAGTACGTGCCGCCCATCGCGCACATGAAAGCGAACGGCCGCCAATCGCGCTTCATCGGCACCCGCGTCACGAGCGACAAGCCGACCGTGAAACATGCGGAAACCACCAGAAATAACAGCGTGATCCGCGAGGGCGCCGCGCGCCATTGCGTGATCGCGGCATAGGCGAACAGGCTCAGCATGGTCGCCGCGCCCGCGCGCGCGGCGACTTCCACCAGCGCCTCGCGCAAGCCGCCGGCATTGCCCGGCTCCGCGGACATGGCACTGGCCAGGGTGGCGCCTTCGGTACTCACGGCGAGTGGCAGGTCTTGGAGAGGTGTCGTCGGTATCATGGCGCGCTCACTTGGAAATACGCAGGATTTGCGAAGCCAGTTGCGAAAAGCACGGCTTCAGATCGGCCGGTGTCGCGGCGTAGCAGTACACGCCGACCGGTTGTTTCGGGTTGTAGCAGCGCGATAGCGAATCGGCTGTGTTGGCCATGCACTTGAGCACGTCCTGGCCAATTTCATTGTCCGGACCGGCGGGCTTGGTCAACTCGTTGCCGTAGCCGAGTGTGAACACGTAGGTGCCTTCGGCACGCGCCGCCGCGGCCATCGCTTCGAGCAGATTGCGCGATACGCGGTTGACGTTCACATACGTCGCATTGCCGTTCGACACCACGCGCGGCGAGGTCACGGGCCAGATCGGGAAGGTCTGCTCGTTGACGTTGTGAGCGTTGTACCACTTCGGCATGGCGGTCACGAAGCCCGACGTATCGCTCTGATAACACGGCGACGCCAGCTTTTGATTCAGGGCATTGATGCTGAATAGTCCGGAGGGGGAGCCGGTTTGACCATCGCCGCTCGCGAGCGTGGTGGAGATGTTGTTGCACTTGCTCTGGTTGGTCGTGAAAAACGATGAGAAGCTATTCGGTGCGCCGTCCGAGAAGAACACGATGACGCGCAGGCTCGAAGGTTGTGTAATTACCGTGTTCAACTGGTTACGCGCGTTCCACAGTGCCTCGGGGGAGTTGGTGCTGCCGCTGAACGTGTAATTGTTAATATCCGTGGTCATCGTTGCGCGATCGAAACCACGCGTGTTGCCCTTGAACGGTACATCCACCACCGTGCCGTACGCGAAGTGCATCAGCGTGACCCGGTCATTCGTCACGTCGAAATTATTGAGGAAGGCCACCGCATTCGAGCGCACCGCTGCCGGCACACCGGAAGAATTCAGCGAGCCCGTGGTATCGATCACGAACGCCATATCCAGCGTCCTGCGAATCGCCTGCGAAGACGAACTCACATTCAGCACATTGAATCCGAGTATTTTCGAGAACGTAACCGGCACGCTTGCCTGCGCGGTCATGCCGATCGTCACCGTGCCGGCGTTGAACACGATCGACGGCGTGCCCGCGGTCGCGCTGGAACCGAGAAAACCCGCCGGATAGTTCGCCGCGAAAAAAGCCGTTGCCGCCTGCTGCGCGTTATTGGTCTGCTCCGTCTGATTGTTGCCGCGCGTGACTGCTTCGCCAGCCGCAATAACTGCGCCGTCGGTGGCGGCGTCCAGACGTGCCTTGATCATATAGCCGAAACCGGAATCCACCGCGAGGCCGAGGACACCCAGCAAGGCAATCAGCGACACCGCCACGAAAATGCTGACCGATCCTCTCTGCCGCCTTCTGAATGCCGCCACTGTTTTCGTTTTTGTTTTCATTTGCTACCCCCGGTCCTGCGTTTTTCTTATCTAATCGGGCACTTCTTCGCCGCGTCAGAACACCGTCATTGCATAGAGATTCGGCGAGAGTGCGGGCGTCGTGAGGCCGCGGCCCAGATTCAGCGAACCGATCAGCGGCGTCTGCAAATAGAACGCCTCCACCGCGTAGGCGATCTGGCCGTCCGAAAGCTTGCCTTGCAGCAGATTGACCACCGGCGACGTCTTCCCTGCCGCGGGAATGCCGCTGCAACTGCCGCTGCCGTCCGTCGCCCAGTTCGTGCCGCTGCTACCGCAACTCCACAACTTGCTCGCCGGAGCGTAGTTGCCGCCGTTCCAGCGATATTGCGCGACCACCACGCCTGTGCAATTGTTACCGTTGCTGTCGCAGTTGTTATTGCCCATGATCTCGGTGATGTAGATCATGCCGTGCGCGCTCATGTTGAGCGGCGGCGTGGTTGCGCTGAGCGAGGACATGATGGTCTGCATCGGAAACGTAAGCGATGCGCGCGAGGACAGGTTCGCGCCTTCGCGGCTCACGTTGATCAGAATCATCTGTGCCTGGATGTTGCGCGCAATGTCGTACACCGGCAGCGCCAGCGCCACCATGATTGGCAGCAACAGCGCCATCTCCACCGTGACGATGCCTTTGGACGCGCGGCCGCTTCGCGAGGAACGTGTGCGCATGTCAGAAGCCCTCGTTGCGCATCGTCGCCGCGACGCTGAAGCTGAACTTGCCGTTGGCGAAGAACGGCTTGACCAGCGGTGTGAGCAGCGGCCAGATGCAGTTGATCTGCAGCACCACGATGTCGCCGGGATTGCCGAACATGCCCGTGCTGTAACTTGTCTGCGTGTTGTAGCTTTGGGTCGCCCCGTTGATGGTGATCACATAGCTCGGCGAGACGAGCGAATAGAGGCCCATCGAGCTGTTTTTGATCTCCTGCACGACAGCCAGATAGCGCTGCTGATTGGTCGCGTTCGGATCGAGGTTGGTCTGCCCCGTTACCGAATAGCGCGCGCCTTCCCGCACCGCGTATTGCATGGTCAGGTTGACCCACAGCGCAATGCCGAGATCCATCGCAAAGCACAGCAACAGCAGCAGCAGCGGCGCGATCAACGCAAACTCGATCGTGGCCACGCCGCGTTGCTTGCGCGTGTGCCCGCGCTTGCCTGCGCGCGCCTCCCCGCTAAAGATGGACTTGTGGCGAGCGGATTTCATTTCGTCTCCTTGTCCAGCACCGGCACCGGCTTGCCGGCGAGCCCCGCGCCGCGTCCGGCGTGCAGACGCAGCGGCCAGCACAATGCTTCCAGCAACGAGCGCGGCTGCGCACCGTCGTCGAGACCGGTGGCCGGCCACTCTTCTTTGGCGGGCACCCACTGCGTGTCGAACAGGTGATCCCACAGCGGCAGCAGTTGCGTGAAGTTATGGTTGAAATGCTCGGCGCGGTTCGAATGATGCAGCCGGTGATACTGCGGATTGTTGACCCACGTGATGTAGCGGCCGAGGTCCACGCGCAGGTTCAGATGCGCGAAATAATTACCGAGCATGAAAATGACCGAGGTCGACCCGACGATCCACGGTTCGACCTTGAACAGCACGCCGATCAGCGGATAGAGCAGGCAACCCTTGATGAGCGATTCGACCCAGTGGTGCCGCCACGTGACCGTGACATTGAACTCGACCGCGCTATGGTGCAGCGAATGCAGCTTCCACAGCACCGGCCACGTATGCTGCAGCCGGTGAAACGCGTATTCGAGCACGTCGATAGTGAGCAGCACGATCACGAACGAAGCCACCGCGCCCACCTCGTGCGAGTTCAGAACGACCAGGCCGCCACCGAGCGCATTGACGATCGCGACGCTCGCCGCCGCGGTGAACGGCTTCATCGCTTCCGCGAGCGCCAGATACACGCCCGCATAGGCCACGTTGAAACGCTGGCCGGCGCGCGATTGCAGCATCGCGGCGGGCCAGCGCCGTTCCAGCGCCGCGCCCGCGGCCATCATCGCCAGCCCGAGCGCGTACATGCGCAGCCACAGGCCTGCGTGTTGCAGGAGGTCAGGAAACGGGCTGGATGCGAGCATGGGATTCCCCGATGAATGCCTGGCGTTCAACCGCCCGCAATACCTTGGACGGCCGGTGACAGCTGACGCACGATCTGGATCGCCGACGGGCCGACCAGCACGGCCAGCAGAGTCGGAAAAATAAAAAACATCAGCGGAAACAGCAGCTTCAAGGCGATCTTCGCAGCCTGCTCTTCGGCGCGCAAGCGTCGTTTGGTGCGCAGGTTGTCGGTATAAACACGGAGCGAGTCACCCACGCTGGTGCCGAAGCGGTCCGCCTGAATCAGCATCGCGGCAAGCGTGTCGATGTCTTCCACGCCGGTGCGCAGCGAAAGGTTGCGCAATGCCTTGTCGCGGCCCAAGCCGGCACGCAGCTCCAGCAGCACCATGTCGAATTCGTCTTTGAGCGCATGGCTTTTCACGCCGATTTCCTGAGTGACGCGCATCATCGCTGCGTCGAGGCCGAGGCCCGCTTCCACGCAGACGGTCATCAGATCGAGCGCGTCGGGCAGATCTTCGAACAGCTTGCGCTGACGGCTTTCAACTAGGCGCCTCATCACGAGGTTCGGCAGATAGAAGCCGAGCGCCGAGGCAGCCAGCACGGTCAGCAGCAGATAAATGCGCTCGCCGGCCTGGAAGGCGTTGCCGAAAGCAATTAGCGCAATGGCCGGCAGCGCAAGCGCCAGCACAGTCTTGGCAGCGAAGTAGATGGCCGCTGCGGACGGCGTGCGAATACCCGCGTTCGCGAAGCGCAGACGCAGCACCGACTTGTCCCAGTCCTCTTTCGGCAGCGACAGTTTGGCGACCCGCTCGGACATCTTCGTGACGGTTTCGACCCAATTCATTTGCGCGCCGGCGTCAGCCTCGGCGGCGACACCTGGCTGCGCGATCTCTTCAATGCGCCGTTGCACAGGGTCGGGGCGCAGCAGCGTCATCGCCTTCAGCGCCGCGCCGAACACGATCAGAAACATTAGCCCAAGCAGCACGATCTGTTCAATTTTCATGGTCTGCGGGCCGAACCCGCGCTCCTCGTGTCGAAACCGTGGTCTAGACGCGGATGCGCACGACTTTGCGCATCCACAAGATGCCGAACATCATCATCGTGATAGCCACGCCGGCGATCTGCGGGCCCGCCGGATCCTTCCAGAACACGCTGATGTAACCCGGATTGAGCACCGACAGCAGCCCGAGAATGGCGAATGGCAACACGCCGAGCACCCAGGCCGACAGGCGCCCTTCCGCCGACAGCACGCGCACCTTGCCGAGCAGCTTGAGCCGCTCGCGAATGATGCCGGCGATGGAACCCAGAATCTCCGCCAGATTGCCGCCCGCCTCGCGCTGGATCAGCACGGCGATCACGAAGTAGCGCAGATCCTCGACCGGTACGCGACTCACCATGTTCAGAAGCGCGTCGTTCATCGACACGCCGTAGTTGATCTCGTCGAACACCAGCGCGAATTCGCCGCCGAGCGGCTGGGGCAGTTCTTCGCCGACCATGCCGAGCGCGGCCGGAAAGGAGTGGCCGGCACGCAGCGCGCGGGCGATCAGATCAGCCGCATCGGGCAACTGGCGTTCGAGTTGCAGCACGCGTTTGGTGCGCTTGCGGCGAAGAATCAGGGTAGGCAGCAGGCTCGCCACCACGGCGAACACGCCCATCACCGGCGCGGGAAATTGCAGCACAAACCCGCCCAACGCGCCCAGCATCGCGCACAGCAACGTGTAGGTAACGAAGCGCGCCACCGACCACTTCAGCCCGGACTGTTGCAACTGCCGGTCGAGCGTGTGCACGCGCGGTATGCGCAGCAGTAGCTGCGTGACGAACGGCGACTCGCTCAGCATGCGCTGCTTGAGAATCGAGAGCTGTTGGCTGCTCACATTGCCGCCGGCGGAGAGCGCGCGAATGCGCTCGTCCATGCGCTTGACGTCCTTGCCGCGATGGCTGCTCCAGAGCAGATAAACAGCCTCGATGGCCAGCACGACCGCGAGGAACGCGAGCACCGCAAAGCCGATAAACGACGTGTTCATGTCCCTCTCCTCAAATCCGTTGCGCGCTCATACTTCGAAACGCCTTGCCGGATCGAACATCTGGTCCGGCAGCACGATGCCGAAGCCCGCCAGCCGCTCGCAGAATTTCGGCCGTACCCCGCTCGCGCAGAAATAGCCTTTGATCATGCCGTTCTCGTCGACACCGGTGCGCTTGAACGCGAAGATCTCCTGCATGTTGATGATGTCGCCTTCCATGCCGGTGACTTCGGAGATGCTCATCAGCTTGCGGCGTCCGTCGGTGAGGCGCGAAGCCTGCACTACTACCGTGATGGCCGACGCGATCTGCTGGCGGATCGCCTTGATCGGCATCGTCAGACCCGCCATGCCGACCATGTTCTCCAGCCGCGTGAGCGCGTCGCGCGGCGTGTTCGCGTGCAGCGTCGCCATCGAACCTTCGTGGCCGGTGTTCATGGCGTGCAGCATGTCGAGCGCTTCGGCGCCGCGCACTTCACCGAGTACGATGCGATCGGGGCGCATCCGCAGCGCATTGCGCACCAGCGAGCGCTGCGAGATTTCGCCCTTGCCTTCGATATTCGGCGGCCGCGTTTCGAGGCGCAGCACGTGTTGCTGGCGCATCTGCAATTCGGCCGCGTCTTCAATCGTCACGACCCGTTCGTCCTCGGGAATGAAGCCGGAAAGCAGATTGAGCAGCGTGGTTTTACCGCTGCCGGTTCCGCCCGAAATCAGTACGTTCAGCTTCGACTTGATCAGCGCTTCGAGCAGTTGCGCCATCGCGGGCGTGAAGCTCTGGTTGTTCACCATGTCGGTCACGGTAAGCGGATTTACCGCGAAACGGCGAATCGACACGAGCGGTCCGTCGATCGCCGAGGGCGGAATGATCGCGTTGACGCGCGAGCCGTCCGGCAGGCGCGCATCGACCATCGGCGTGGATTCGTCGATCCGGCGGCCCACGCGCGAGACGATGCGCTCGATGATCTTCATCAGATGCGCGTCGTCGTAGAAGGTCACGTCGGTGTGTTCGAGGCGCCCGCGCCGTTCCACGTACACGTGCTGCGACGTGTTGACCAGAATGTCGGAAATGGTCGGGTCGTTGAGCAGCGGTTCGAGCGGGCCGAGGCCGACCATTTCGTCGTGCACGTCCTGAGCGAGACGGCGGCGCTCGAGTTCGTTCATCGGGATCTTGTCTTCGTCGACGATCCGTTCCACCAGTTGCGCCAACTCGCGCTTGATCTGCTCGGGCGACAGGCGTTGCAGCTTGTCGAGTTCCACCCGGTCGATGATCGCCTGATGAATGTTCATCTTGAGTTGCTGATACGCGCGCCGCGCCGCCAGGCTTTCGGTGGCCGCGGCGGGACTGGCGCCGTCGAACGGCATCGTGCCGCTCTGGATCATCAACTGTTCGCGCAATGACATGGTGCTCTCCGCATTCTTTTCGATGGCAAGCTACCCTGAACGAATTCAGGCGGCTCAGTGTCCGGGCTTGAGTTGCGGCGGCGAATTCGGCCGGCTTTGGAACAGACGCCCGAGCACACTCTTGCGCTCGGCGACCGGCAACGGCCACAGCAGCGCCGCCAGTTGCGAGATGCCCTGGGCGAGCGCGCCGCCCTTCGCGCCGGTCACGAGCGGCACGCCGTGGTTCAGCGCCTCGGTGGCCTGCTTTTCGTCGCGCGGCAAGTGATGCGCGACCTTCGCGCCGAACGTTTCTTCGAGCGTGGACAGGTTGATGCGCGCGTTCTTGTCGTACTGATTGACGATCACTTTCACCTTGCTCGCCGGATAGCCGAGCTCCTTGAAAATGTCGAGCATCCGGCGGCCCGCGTGCAGGTACAGAATGTTCTGCCGCACCACCATGCAGATCGAGTCGCTGTGATCGAGCGCGTGGATCGCGAGCGGATTGATGTTCTGACCGACGTCGATCAGCACCGCGTCGTATTGCTCGCGCACCAGCGTGAGAATCCGTTCCAGATGCGCGGCGCGCAGTTCGCCCGACTTGACCGGATCGCCCGCGCCGGCCAGCACGTCGAGATTCGCGTGCACATGCATCACGCAAGATTCGAAGAACGCGGCGTCGAGCCGGTCGATCTGCGAGCACAGATCCGCGAGCGTGGCGGGCGGCGCTTTGTCGGCGACCAGCAGACTCGCGTCGGCGAATTGCTGGTTCAGGTCGATCAGCAGCACGCGCTTGTCGCGCAAGGCGGCCAGCGCATAGGCGAGATTCACGGCGATCAGTGTCGTGCCGCTGCCGCCCTTGCAGGAGGTGAACGACACCACACGGCCGTCGCGGCGCACACCGGCGTGCTTCTTTGCCGAGACGTGAGCGAGCGCGTCGGCGATCTCGGCGTCGTTCAGCGGCCAGGAGAGCACATGCCGTACGCCGACACGCATCGCCGCCATCAGCAGCGTGGTCGACGGCGCAGGCGTGATCAGCATGCAATGCAAATTCAGCAGGAGTGACAGCACTTCTTCGACACCGTTCAGATCGCGCGGTGTCAGATCGGCGTCGTCGACGATCAGCAGATCGGCGCTCCTGATCGCCGTGGCGTGCACGCGCAACTGCTTCGCCGTGCCGTGCAGCGTACGCAGACGAAACGCGATGCCGCTTGCCTCGAGACGCGCCGCGATGTGCGGCGCGCGCTCGGCGCTGGACGAAATCAGAAGGGTGTCGATCATGGTAAGTCTCCGCTGGCTCTACAGCGAGCCTCCTGGTTGTGCCGCTTCAGTACGAAATCGATGAGCCGACGCCGATCGTCAAGGAATTGGTGGGCGGGGGCGGCGCCGTGAAGGATTTGGCGTAGCTCTTCTGCGCCGCGGCTGCAGCCGTGCCGTCGATTCCCGCAACCGGATCGGTGTTCGCCGATGCGTTCGGGTTGAGCGTCTGCATTTCCTTGATCTGGTTGATCGAGTCGCCGAACGTCGCGTCCCAGTGCGGCGTCGAACTCAGGCAGCCGGCGAGCGCGGCGCTCAAGCCGGCGCACAGTGCCGTGCGGATCAGTGTCTTGGTGCTTGTCATGTCGATCTCCGGTAGGCCGCGCATTACTGCGAGGCGTGTGAGCCGCTGGTTTCCGGCGTGGCCGGTATCACAGCGACAGCGGCAGCCGCGCTGGGAGCGGGTGCGGGAACCGGTATGGGTGCAGGCGCGGTTGCCGGTGCCCCGACTGGCGCCGAAGCTCCCGCGGCCGGCGCGGCGCGCTTCGTGCCTTCCATGTGGCCGGTCAGGTACACGTTCGCTTCGCTGGCGTCGCCGAAACCGTCGGTCGGCAACGGATAGTGCTGCGGCAGCGGTTTGGCGAGCCGCGGCGTCACGACGAACACCAGTTCGGTCTTGTCCTGTTCGTAGCTCGTGCTGCGGAACAGCGCGCCGAGCACCGGCAATTCCGCGGCGCCTGGCAAACCCTTGATCGAACCGGTGATGTTGCTCTTCAGCAAGCCGCCGATCGCGAAACTCTGACCGTCGAACACCTGCAGCGTGGTGGAGGCGCGCCGCGTGGTGATCAGCGGCAGGATCGTCTGGTTGTTCGAGTTGCCGGCGCTGACGACCACGCCAGTTGACGACAGCTCGGACACCTCCGGCGACACCTTCAGGTTGATGCGGCCGCCTTCGAGCACGGTCGGCGTGAAGGTCAGGCCGACACCGTACTGTTCTTCCTGTAGCACGATGGTCGTGCCGTTCGCACCGTTGCTTTGCGGCACCGGAATATAAACCTTGCCGCCCGCGAGGAAGCTCGCTTCCTGGCCGCTGATCGCCATCAGGTTCGGCTCGGCCAGAATCTTGACGAGCTGATCGGTTTTTTGCGCATCGATCGCGGCCCTGAGCGGCGCATTGTTCGCTTTCGATGCCGTCAATGCGCTCAGCCCGCCCGACAGGTAATCGGCCAGCAAGCCGAAGCTCCAGCTGCCGATCCCGCCGTTGATATTCGCCGCCACGCCGAGCTGGTCGATCAGCGTCTTCGAGACTTCGGCGACCTTCACTTCGAGCATGACCTGCTGCGGCGCGGCCACGTGCATCATGTTGATGATGCGTTCGCCGCCCGCGCCGCCGAGCGTCGGTGCCGGCATACCCATCGCGCGCGGTGCGGCGCCGACCGGCAACGGGCCGCTGCCCATCGGCGCGGCGGCTTGCAAGGCGGTGGTCGGACGGGCCACGAAGGCGCGCGCCAGTTCAAGCACGCGTTCGGCCTTGACCGCATCGGAGACCGTGCCGGTCAGCACCAGCGTGTCGGCGGCGGCCTTCACCTGAATGCCGGTTTCCTCGGGCATCAGCGCGGCGAGGGTTTGTTGGAGACCGCCCGGGTCCGCGCCGACGCTCACGTCGATGATGGTGCAGGAGCCGCTGCGGCCTTGCACGATCATGTTGGTGGTGCCGACATCGGAGCCCAGCAGATACAGTGTTTGCGGTGACACGAGCATGGCCTGCACGACCGCCGGATTGCCGACGCTGCGGCTCTTCACCGGTTCGCGCACATCGACCATCGTGGATTTGCCGACCGGGATCGTCACCGAGCTGTGTTCGGCGACCGGGCCGCTGCAGTTCGGGCCACGAGCGCCCTGCTGCGCGCCGCCGGACGAAGCACCCGGGCCCATGCCGCTCGCGGCAATGGTCAGATGCACCGAACCGTTCGACGCCACCGTGAGCGGCACGTCCGGCAATCCGGGCACACCCGCTGCGGCGTTCTGGCCGGCCGCTTGCGCCACCGGCAGCATCGTCAGATACATGCCCAGCAGCACACATGTGCAGGCTTCGGCGATCCGGGTGCGGCCCCGCGGCAGGCGCGAATTCGCTTCGCGCGGGCCGAGCGGCTGCCGCGGCGCGCTAGCGCGCTGAGTGGTTCTGGCGTTCATGTCCTACCCCCGTTATGTGCCGCATTTTTTTGCGTGCCGCTCTGAACGTCGGTCACGCATCGGTCACGGCCTGCAGGCTCGAGCCTGTCAAAAGCATTCTTGTCTTACGTCGGCGCCGTCGAGCACCCGCACACAGTTGGCCGGCGCGCGCGCCGCCACTTTGCGCACGATATGGACCGGCTTCGGTTCGGGTGCGGGCACCACGGCGACCGGCGTTTGCAGCAGGCTGGCCTTGGTGGCGCCGGCGGTATCGATCGCTTTCGGATCGATCTGGTTACGCAACACCAGCGAGAGCGTGCCGATGCTGCGTGCAAGGTCGATCTTCTCGGCCTGTTCCGGCGACACTTCGAGCGTCACCGCATCGACCACCTTCGGCTTGGTTTCGTCGCGGCCCACTTCCTGCGCAACGGCCAGCACGAGAATCTTTTCGAGCACGATCTTGGAAATGTTCTGATCACGCTGGGTGCCTGGATCGCGGGCATCCTTTTGCGTGTTGACGATGATGTCGACGTAATTGCCCGGCAGCGCGAAGCCCGCCACGCCGATCACGTCGTTCACGCGCACCGTGATGGCGCGCTTGCCTTCGCCGATCACCGCCGAGAGGCCGCCGAGCGTGCCGACCGGCGTGAGCTTCGCATCGAGAATCGGTTCGCCGCGCAGCAGGCTTTCCTTCAGCACGCGGCCGTCGAGTTTCTGGATGTCGGTGTACGAGCCGGGCGGCACGCTATTGGACGGCCAGTCGGTGAGCTTGAGGTAGTCCGGGCCGATGCGTTGACCGAGATTGATATCGGCTGCCGCCACCACGACCCTTGTCGTGGCATTCGACGATTGCGAGACCATCCAGCGCGAGGCGAACACCACCGCGGTGAGGCCCGCCAGCGTCGCGATCAGCAGC
This sequence comes from Paraburkholderia sp. BL27I4N3, assembly GCF_003386115.1. Classification (NCBI taxonomy): domain Bacteria; kingdom Pseudomonadati; phylum Pseudomonadota; class Betaproteobacteria; order Burkholderiales; family Burkholderiaceae; genus Paraburkholderia; species Paraburkholderia sp. BL27I4N3. The sequence continues at coordinate 5,918,836 of NZ_QREJ01000001.1, forward strand.
ATCGTTACAGCGCGCGCGTTTTTCATTTTCAACCCCTGATTTTTTGCCCTGCCCCGGCATGCGTCACACGCTGGCGAACAACACGCATGCGCTGCCTATTGCTATCGCAATGCCGTAAGGCATGGTCCCCGTCGCACTGCTTTCAGCCACACTGCCCGACCTGCGCAGCGTGCCGTTGCCCGGCGTCGCGCAGTTGATCAGCAATGCTGCCGCCCCGTGCAGTCCGGCGCGCATCTGGCGACGCCGGAACCATATTGCGAGCGACCCGATCGCACCGATCACACAGGCCGCCAAACCAATTTCGAGCGCGCCGTAAGCGCCGCAGAAGGCGCCGATTGCCGCCATCAGCTTCACGTCGCCCGCGCCCATCAGCCGCATCGCGTAGCCCGGCAGGAAAAACGCGCCGCCGGCCAGCATGCCGCCCATCCACATCGTCATGCCATCGACGACACCGTGCGTAAACCACTGCACCGGAATCGCCACGATCAATCCTGTCGCCACCAGCCAGTTAGGAATCCGGCGCGTTTGCATGTCCCACAGGGCGGCGACGAGTACTAGCGTCATCACGCATGGACCAATTGGAAAAGGAACCCCGTTCATTGCCTGCTCCGTTTCGAGGATCGAATTGCCCTTCTTACTGGATGCGCTTCGTTTTGCGCAAGGCCGTCGCTACCCTGTCCCGAAGGACCGTCGAGACAGGGCGAGCGATCGGATTTGCATCGGGTGCTGCGCGATGTGTCAGGCCGCGGCGTTCGTCAAGGCAGTGCCAATTTTGTTGAACATGGCTTCCAGATTGGTGGTCATGTTCTGCACCGTCACAATGATCGCCACCGCGATCAGCCCGGCCAGCAAGGCATATTCGATCGCCGCCACACCGTCTTCTTCGCGCAAAAACTTCTTGATCGTGTTCTTCATGCTAACCCCCGTAGAGTGAAAGTTGACTTCGGTTTATGCCGTCTGCAGCCGCCTGAAAACAGGTGCGCCGATGCGGCGTTCATGCCCGTCACGAGGACGGAAAAAGTGGCGAGGCCAGCGCCTTACTTCGTCACGATCACGAGAGGCTGATACCCCGTATCCATCGCCGTGTCGTTGTTTATCGACTTCCGTTTTCGCTGGCCCCGCCGCACCTCGTAAAACGCGTGGACCTCCCCGAACGCGATTCACGAAGACTTTTGTTGCTGCCGGAGTTCAGTTGCTGCTTTCCGTCTGCAACATGTTTTTTCGTCTTGTGACTCTCTATTTGCAACGGCTATGCCAACAGGCCTCAAAGCCTTACTGGGCAACGATCGACGCTTCGGCGGAAGGTGCGGCAGGGAGTTCCGAGCGCGCGATGGTTCGGATTTGAGACGCTGGAAAGCGAAGGAGCGGAGCCCGCTTGCCATGCTTCAGGCGTTATTTACGCACGATGGAAAACCCGTAGGACCATTGGCCAGCAATGGTTCGACGAATACTTCGGTCAAAGATGCTGACATTGAACGGACAAAAGTAGGTTTTACTGAGCGCGTCCGGGATGTTGCAGGCGTGAGACGAGTGATCGCAGAACGATCCGGTGGCACGGCGGCGAAAAGCGATGTCCGCACACCTCACTATGTGGGGTAGCGCGCATTGCGCGATTGACGGTGGATCGCCCCGTCGTTCTCGCGTCTGGCCAAACCCATCGGGGTCGACGCAGGCGGCGACTGTCTTGGGGCACCCCAAGACGGGCTTCGGTTGCTTCCGGGCGAGCCGCGGCGCCTTGTTAGTCGCGCCTCTCAGAGCGATTTAGGCCCGACTCGGCATCGCGGTTTCGCGAACGCACCGAAAAAAACAACGCTCTTCTCACGCGCCAATACGGTCCGGATCGCGATGAAGGCGGACGTGTCCGGTTTCGCTCAGCAATGCGAGCCGGGCCACATAAGTCGGTGCGCGGACGACGACCGTCTAAAAAACCTGCCGATGCGTTGAGGCCTTTGATACGCCACTTGTAACCGAGCGTAAAAGACACTGCCGACGCCACGGGATCAACGCCACGATGTCGCCGCTCCGTCTGCACCCCTCGCTCGATCGGGGCGATGCGGACGGCGTTCCGGTTCAAACACCTCGTTACAAATCGACACTGAAAGCACTCAATTGTCGGTCAACACTGTGTGACGGCGGCGCCACTGCGCGCGCCATGCCCAACCGACGATGACACTTCGAGGTCTAAACCGTCTGGGCTTCACGCAGCAACCATACAGAAGTCTCCCGTCATTTCACGTCAACTGATTGCGGTGAAAACATGCAGCAGACTTTCATACCCGTGCGACGCTTCAAAAAGAACACGGCCGGTCGCGACTTCGTCGTAGGCGATCTGCACGGCTGTTTCAGCCGGCTTGCGAAAGAGCTGGAGCTGCGCCGCTACGACCCGTCGCGCGACAGACTGTTTGCCGTCGGTGATCTGGTGGACCGGGGCATCGAATCGCCGGCCGTGCTCGAATTCGTGGATCGGTATCGCATTCAATCGGTGCGCGGCAATCATGAGGACACCATCGTGCGATGGCATCGCTACGGCGGCAAAAACGCGTCGGTTCGATCCAACGGCGGCGAGTGGCTGTTCGATATGGTCTACGACAAAGCGGCGCTGGACGACATCGTGACGTATATGGCGGCCCTTCCCTACGCGATCGAAATCGAAACCGACGACGGCCTGGTCGGCATCGTGCACGCCAACGTCCCCATGCAATCGTGGCCGAAGATGGTGCAGGCGCTGGAACAGGAGGACCGCAACGGACCCGTGCGGCGCAAGGTGATCTGGGATCGCTCCCGCTGGATCGCTGGCAAGACAGCAGGTTTTGTTTCGATGCGCCGGGCCTTCGCGCAACTGTGCCAACGGTTTGCACCAGGATGGCCAGACCCGGGCAGCCGCATCGACGGCGTGGCCGCGGTGATCGTCGGGCACACGCCGGTGCGGGAGCCCATGGTTCGCGGCAACGTCATCAATGTCGATACGGGGCTCGTGTACGGCGGAGCGCTCACGCTGCTGCGTCTGGACGAGATCCCCATGCTGCTCAACCGCGCGACTCGCGAACAACCGGCATTCGGCCGGTCGAAAGGATACCCGGCAGGCTCGGGCGCATGATCGCGCGGGCAAAAGCGCGCTCGACGGCAGCGCGTCGATACTCCCCACACGTTTGCTGTATCGCCGCGCACTCGATCTCGATCAGCGAGCCGCGCTGGCATTCTCGAAGTGCTGGGCGCCATACGCGCACCGGATAGCCCTCACAGCCTGTACACCCGCTCCGCGTTGTCATGAAACAGCGCCGCCCGCTCGTCCGCCGCGAACTCCCGCGTAATCTCCTTGAACGCGTTGAACACATCGTCATAGCTGCTGAACAGCTTGTCGACCGGAAAGTTGCTCGCGAACATGCAGCGCTTTACGCCGAATGCTTCGATTGCGTGCAGGACGAACGGACGGATGCTGTCCACCGTCCACTTCCAGTCGCCCATACCCAGACCGGATATCTTGCAGAAAACGTTGTCCGCCGAAGCGAGCAAGGTCATACTCTTTTTCCATGCCTCGATCTCTTCGGGCTTACGGTCGACCGGCATGCCGGTGTGGTTGAGCACCATCGGCGTGTCGGGGAAATCGCGCGCTAGGGCGAGCGCCTCTTCCATCTGCGTGTAATAGAGTTGCAGATCGAAAGACAAGTCGTGCTCCTTGAGCAGCGCATAGCCGCGCCGCCATTGCGGATCGCTCATCAGATGCGGACTGTCGATAAACGTCTTCACCGGATCGCGGTGGAAATTCAGGCATTGGCGAATGCCTCGCACATTCTTGTACTGACAGTGCTCTTCGATCACGGCCTGTGCGCTCGGCGAAGACAGATCGGCAAAACCGACAATGCCGTGCGGATAGCCGTGCTTGTCCGCGACGCTCTGAAGCCATCGCGTTTCGGCCACCGGATCGTTGTGATCGTATTCGACCTGCAGATGAACCGTCTTCACTACATTCTGATTCCTGATATCGGCAAGAAAGTCATCGATCAGGTAGTCCTTGCGAATGGCCGAGTAATCGCCGAACACACGATCGAGCATCGGCCCTTGCAGCCAAGGGTAGTTGCCGGTCTTCAGATCGTACAGATGATGATGCGGGTCGATGATAGGCAGATTGTCCACAGCGCCTCCTTTGAAGTTATACGACGCGCGGCGCTCGCGTCGAAACACCACTAAACGAATGGCCGCGCAATCAGGTCAACACCGTTTCCTCAGTACTTCCCCGCGGACGGCGGATAGACACGCTTCACCGTGGCCTGCGCATCCGGCTGATCGATCGTTTCCTTCGTCACGAGCGGTTCCTTCAGCGCGAGTTCCTGCGTTGTCGGCTTATGATTCAGCGCGTTGAACACCTGCGTGGTCGCGTCGATCCCTTGCCCGACCGCCTCCTGCAAAAAGATGCCCTGGATCGCGCCGTCGCGCAGCAGCTTGATTGTCGTCGGGCTGCCGTCGGCCGTGACGACCGCCACCTTGCCGACAGCACCGCGCGTTTGCAGCGCCTTGGCGGCGCCCGTCGCGGCTTCGTCGTACATGCCGTAGATGGCTTTGACATCGGGGTGAGCGGTCAGCACGTCGTTGGCCTGCTGCACCGCTTCGTTGACCGTGAGCCCGTGCGTCTCGAGCACCTGCACGAGATCGCAGCCATCGGCCTTGAACGACTCCTGCGCGCCCTTCATGTACTTCTGCGCATTCTCGCGATCCTGCGGCAGCGACAGCATCGCCACCTTGTTGCTGCCGCGATCCTTCGCGAGTTTGCAAACGTATGCGCCCTGAGCCTTGCCCGTATCGTAGTTATTCGCCGTGACGGCTGACGTATAGTCCGTCTGCCCCGCCTGCGGCCCGATGCCCGTGAAGGCGACCGGCACTGACTTCGACTTCAGAAGACGCAGCACGGGCGGCGTGCTGGTCGAACTGACCGGCCCGATCACGATCGCGTTGACGCCGCGCGTCATGGCCGTGCGCACGTTGTCCATCTGCTTGGCCGGCGAATTCTCCGAGGTGAACTCGACATAGTCCATGCCGAGTTCTTGCGCCCGTTGCTTGACGCCGTACGCGACCCACTGCCAGTACGAAATATCCAGCGACGGCGCGATATACGCAACTGTCTGCTTGTCCGCCGCCACCGCCATCTGCGACGCGAATGCCGCGGCGAGTGCGACGATCGACGCCATTGCGATCCGTGCAACCGGCTGCCTCGTGTATGCGCCGGCCGACCTGAATGTGCGCTTGTTCATGATGTGTCTCCTTCCAGATAGTTTTTGCGAACCCGTGCTCAACGCCGGGCTTTGGTAACGCGGTCCACGAGAACCGCGATGAGAATGACGACACCGGTCACGGTGCCTTGCCAGAAACTGTTCACGCCGATCAGATTCGCGCCGTTCTGAATGATCGTGATCATCAGCGCGCCGAGCAGCGCGCCGATGGCCGAACCGGTCCCACCGAACAGGCTCGCACCGCCGATCACCACGGCCGCGATGGCCTGCAGCATCAGGCTCGATCCCGCGGTGGCCTCGGCATTGCTGATATACGACACACTGACGATGCTCGCGAACGAAGCCAGCAAACCCGAGAGCAGATACGCGCCGAGCCGCACGCGGTTGACCGGAATCCCGATCACGCGGGCTGACGAACTGCTGCTGCCGATCGCATACAGCCAGCGGCCCGCCACCACCTTGCGCAAACAGAATTCGATCGCGACGAGCAGCAGCACGCACCACAGCGCGTAGTTCGGCAGGCCGGGAATCAGCGTTCCTGAATCGAGCAGCCAGTAGTCGGGGTTGGAGATCGGCAGCGAGTGGCCGTCGGTTACGATGAACGAGAGGCTGCCGGCAATCGCATACGTGCTGAGCGTCACGACGAACGGCGCGAGTCCGACGAAGGTCACGAGCGCACCGTTGAGCGCGCCGATGCCGACGCCGACCGCGAGTCCGGCGACACTGCTCGCCACCGCGCCATAGCCATGCGCCATGGCGAGGCCGGTCACCATGCCCGTCAAAGAAAACACCGAACCGACGGACAGATCGATGCCGCCGGTAATGATCACGAGCAACACGCCGAATGCCATGATGACGAGCGGCGCGGCCGCCTGCGTCACGTTGGAAATATTGCCGCCCGACAGCGCCGCCGGCACGATCGTGCCCACCGCGAGTTCGATCACGATGATCGCAATGGCAATCGCGATTTCCGTGCGGTACGCCGACAGCAACCGGCGTCCCGCGCTGCTGCGCTTTGGTTGCGCCTCCGCGATCGGATGAGTGGCTGATTTCATGGCTGTCTCCAGATTGATGATGTTTTGGCGCGCGGCGGCGCTAACCGACGTTAGGCGGCCATACCCGTTGCAGCGGCGAGTTGTGTTTCGTTGACGTCGGCGTGACGCAGGACTTCGGTCGGCTTGCCGTCCAGATCGAACGCGAGCACGGTGTCGCACAGTTCGACCAGTTCGATATATTCGGTCGACCACCAGACGATCGTCGTACCCTGCTGCGCCATCTTGCGAATCAGCGCGTAGATTTCACGCTTCGTGCGGATGTCGACGCCGCGGGTCGGCTCTTCGAGCACCAGCAGCCTCGGCCGCAGCAATAGCCAACGGGCGATCAGCAGTTTCTGCTGCGTGCCGCCGCTGAGTGTTGCCGGCAAGTCCCACAGCGAGCCGGCGCGAATCTTTAGCGCCTCGAGCAGCCGCGTGCTCTGCTCGATCTCCTCGCGCTTCACGACACGGCGCCGGTTGACGACGCGTGCTGCCGCGACGAGGTTGTCGACGATCGGCAACGTGGCGAGCACGCCCTTGTTCGAGCGGTCGCCCGAGACGAAGCCGACGCCGTCGCGCGCGCCGGCCGACGGATGCGAATAGCTGACACGAGCGCCGTCGCGTGTAACGGCCCATGAGCCGGCGGGCGCGATGCCGGTCAGCGCATCGATCAACGAAGACGGACCCACCGGCGCTCCGGCAAGGCCGACAATCGCGCCCGCCGGCACTTCGATCGCCACGCCGTCGCGTTCGATCCGCAATGCGCCCGCGTGAATGCGACCGCCGCCGTCACCGATGTCCTGTTCCCCCGCCGGGTGGGCCTGCCCCAACTCCGCCGACTCCGCGACGCGCGCGGCCGCGTCATCGACGACAACGCTCTGACCCATGCATTCGATGATCTCGCGATCGGTGATCGCATCGAGCGCGACGCGATCGACTGCCGTTTTGCCGTCGCGAATGATCGTGCAGACATCGGCGATCTGGCGAATCTCGCGCATGCGGTGCGAAACGAACAGCACCGCGAGTCCCGTATCTGCAATGAGACGCCGTAGTACCGCGAAGAGCCGGATCGTTTCCGCAGCGGTCAGATTGGCGGTCGGTTCGTCAAGTAGCAACAGCTTCGCGCCCGAACCGAGGGCGCGCGCGATCTCCACCAGTTGGCGCTCGTGCAAGGTCAGATCGCCGACCAGCCGGCCCGACGATTCACGCGCGAACTGCGGATCGATCAGCGACAGCGCTTCGACCGCAGTGTCCATCGACGCGCGTTCGCTATATTTCGCGGCGCCGCGCCGCAGCCGCGGCATCGCGATGTTCTCGGCCACCGACAGATGCGGCAGCAACGCCAGTTCCTGATTGACGACCGCGATGGTGCCGGCGGCAATATGCCCGCCGACGGATGCACCGATTGCTTGCCCGTCGAATTCGAGCGTGCCGCCGTCGCGCTCGAACTGACCGGAGATGATCTTGATCAGCGTCGACTTGCCCGCGCCGTTGCCACCCAGGAAAGCATGCACTTCACTTGGGGCGATCGAAATGTCGAAGCCCTTCAATACGCTGGTCGGTCCAAAGCTCTTGACGATCGCGCGCGCCGTCAACAGGTAACGCTGCTCAGCCATGTCCTTTCTCCTTTCGCGTTTTCCGCGCATCGCGCATGTTTTGCGAATGCGTAGTACGACAGTCGCCAGTACGCCGCATAGGCGCTAACCGGCGAAATGTCTTCACTCGATATGGAAGCGAACAGGACGAGAGCGCTGCGGGTGAGCGTGTGCTGATCGCGCGCTCACCGGGAAAGTCGGATAATCCATTACCGTCTCCTGCACAGTTGTTGCACTGCGCAACCTATGTTTATGATTTAGCCGCCTGGCGGCAGTGAAACTGCCGGGTTAGTACCGAGAGGACCCCATGCATCCCTGGCTGCGCGGCTTGTCGACAGAATGGCAGTGCGAATGGCGTGCGAACAAGGCGGTTTCATTCAACTGCATCTGAAAAAAATTCCACTATGCGCATTCCACCGGTCAAGGCCATCGTCGCGTTCGAGAGCGTGGCCAGAACAAAAAGCGTCAACCGGGCCTCGGAAGAGCTCGGGCTGACCGCATCGGCGGTCAGTCATCAGATCAGCAACCTGGAGTCGGTAATCGGCCAGCCACTCTTCTATCGCTCGGGTCGTGGGCTCGTCCTCACGCCGACCGGCGAGCGTTATCTGTCCGACGTGACGGGGTCGCTGGCGGATCTGAGTCGCGCCACTGAGCGCGCATCGAGCCGCACCGACGTCGATATCCTGCGAGTGCATTCGAGTCCCAGCTTCGGGCTCATGTGGCTGCTGCCGCGGCTTGCGTCGTTTCAGGAGGCCAATGGCGATATCCAGTTGAATCTCGCCTGCTCATATGAGGACGTCTCGTTTACCAGCGGTTATTACGACATCGATCTGCGCCACGGCTATGCGAACTGGCGCGACCTTGAAGTCAGAACGCTGCGCGGCGAGTTCATCGCGCCGCTCGCGTCGCCGCAATATCTGGCGAACAATCCGGTGAAGACGCCCGAAGATCTGCTGCAACATCGGCTGATCTACTCGGAGACGCCGCTCGTGCAGTGGAAGCAGTGGTTCGGACGCACCGGCGTGTCGGCCGCCCATAAGACCTTCGACTTCTCTTTCGATCGCTCGTACATGTCACTGGAAACGGCGGCGCTCGGCCTCGGCATCGCGCTCGAAAGCGTGATGCTCGCCTCGGTCCGGATCAAGGAAGGCGCGCTCGTGCCGGTCTTCGACGACACGCACGCCGTGGAGGTCGGCGCGCATCATCTGGTCTATCCGCCGCAAAACGCCGAACTGCCGCGCGTCACGCGCTTTATCGCGTGGATCGAGCGCGAGGTCGGGCGCATGGAGCGCAAAGCCTGAGAGCGGCTTCGATCCTTGCCAGGGTTTTCCTGCGCCGCGCTCGCACGGCATTCCAGATGCGGCGTCGCACCATGCGGCACCTGCGTTTAAAGCAGCACGTCACCTGAAAATATCTCAAACATAGTTGAGCAGTACGTCGTTGATGCGACCGGCCGCGCAGTAGACACTTCGGCCATCACATCAACACTCAGGAGACAATCATGCTGCTGGAGAACAAAGTCGTCATCGTGACCGGCGCCGCCTCACCGCGCGGAATCGGCAAGGCAACCGCTCAGGCACTCGCCGCTCAGGGCGCCCGCATCGTCATACTCGATTTGCGCGAAGAAGACGCGAAGCGCGCCGCCGCCGATCTCGGCGACGCGCATCTCGGCCTCGCCTGCGACGTCACCGACAAAGACGCGTGCGTCTCGGCCGCCAAAGCGACGCTCGAGCGCTACGGCCGCATCGACGGCCTCATCAACAACGCCGGTATCACGCAGCCGGTGCGCACACTGGACATCACCGCCGAAGGCTTCAACGCCGTCGTCGACGTCAATCTGCGCGGCACGCTCTACATGTCGCAAGCCGTGCTGCCGGCCATGAAAGAGCAGAAAGGCGGCAGCATCGTGTGCATGTCGTCGGTCTCCGCGCAACGCGGCGGCGGCATCTTCGGCGGCCCGCACTACAGCGCGGCGAAAGCCGGCGTGCTCGGTCTCTCGCGCGCGATGGCTCGCGAATTCGGCGGCGACAGCATTCGCGTGAACTCGATCACACCCGGCCTGATTCAAACCGATATCACCGGCGACAAGCTCACCGCGGAGATGCGCGTCGACATCATCAAGGGCATTCCGCTCGGCCGGCTCGGCAACGCGAGCGACGTGGCGAACGCGTGCCTGTTCCTCGTCAGCGATCTGTCGACCTATCTCACGGGCATCACCCTCGACGTGAACGGCGGCATGCTGATTCATTGATTGATAGCGACGCGTTGCCGTTCGCGAGGAGCGGCAACATGACCGGCATCCGGGCCAACCCGGAGCCATGGAAGGAGACGCACATGAAACCGAAGTACCCCGCGGCATCCCTTGCCGCCGACATGCTGCCGCAAACGGACTCGACGAGCTTCGAGTCGAAGACCTACGCGAAAGTCAGCCGTCGCCTGATCCCGTTCCTGATGCTGTGTTATCTCGGCGCTTATCTCGACCGCGTCAACGTCGGCTTCGCGAAGCTGCAGATGCTCAACGATCTGCGCTTCAGCGAAACCGTGTATGGCATGGGCGCGGGAATTTTCTTTCTCGGCTATTTTCTCTTCGAGGTGCCGAGCAACCTGGTGCTGCATCGTGTCGGCGCGCGCAAGTGGCTCGCGCGAATCATGCTGACGTGGGCGGTGATCTCCGCTTCGTTCATCTTCGTGAAGTCGCCTACAACCTTCTATGTGCTGCGCTTTCTGCTCGGCGTCGCGGAAGCGGGCTTCGCGCCCGGTGTGATTCTCTACCTGACTTACTGGTTTCCCGCTGCGCGCCGCGCCAAAGCGCTGTCGCTGTTCTTCATGGCGATTCCGCTGGCCGGCATTATCGGCGGCCCGCTGTCGGGCTGGATCATGCACTCGCTGCAAGGCGCGATGAACATGGCCGGCTGGAAGTGGCTGTTCCTGCTGGAAGCCGTGCCTTCGCTCGTGCTCGGCGTCGCAATCCTGCTCTATCTCGACGACGGCATCACGAAAGCGAAGTGGCTGACGGACTCCGAAAAGACGCTGCTCGCCCGCAACGTGGCCGGCGACAACGCACATAAGATCGCCCACGTCTCGGTCAAATCGTTCATCGGCGACCGCCGCTTGTGGCTGATGGCGGCGATCTACTTCTGCGTGGTGCTCGGTCAGTATGGCCTGACGTTCTGGCTGCCGACCATCATCCGCAAATCGGGTGTGGCCGATCCGCTGTGGATCGGCGTGTTCACCGCGATTCCTTATCTGTGCGCCATCATCGCGCTGCCGCTGGTCGGCATGAGTGCGGACCGTCATCGTGAACGCCGTCTGCACCTGGCGATTCCGATGCTGATCGCCGCAGCGGGCTTCATTCTGCTGCCGGCCATCGGCAGTGTGCCGGCCTCCATCGTCTGTCTGAGCATCGCCGCGGCCGGCATTCTCGCGTCGTCTTCACAATTCTGGTCGCTGCCGACCGCGTTGCTCGGCGGCATGTCGGCCGCGGCCGGGATCGCGGCGGTGAACTGCGTCGCCAATCTTGCGGGCTTCTTTTCTCCGGCGATTGTCGGCTGGCTCAACGACCTGACAGGCAAATCGACCGCCGGGCTGATCTTTATCTCGGTGGCCGTCACGTTCGGCGCCTGCCTCGTGTTTCTGGTGCCCGCGAAGTCCGTGAACCGCTGAACCCTTCTTACTCTTTACGACTGATCACAGGAGACAACATGAACAGTCCAGAACGCGTGCCGACGGCAACCCTTGCCGAACACGCATACCGCATCCGTAGAAACGCATTGTTGATGGGTGAGGTCCAGGGCCAGGGTTATATCGGTCAGGCGCTCGACATTGCCGATGTTCTCGCAGTCGCTTACTTCGGCGCGATGCGCTACCGGCCGGAAGATCCCGATTGGGAAGAGCGCGACCGCTTCCTGCTGTCGAACGGGCATTACGCGATCGCGCTGTATGCGGCGCTCTTCGAAGCCGGCATTCTGCCCGCCGAGGAACTCGAAACCTACGGCAGCGACGACAGCCGCCTGCCCATGTCGGGAATGGCGAGCTACACGCCCGGCATGGAGATGTCCGGCGGCTCGCTCGGCCAGGGCTTGACGATCGCGGTGGGCCGCTGCCTCGGGTTGAAGCGCAAAGGATCGAAGTCGTTCGTGTATACGCTGTTCTCCGACGGCGAACTTGACGAAGGCGCGATCTGGGAAGGCTTGATGTCCGCGAGTCACTGGAAGCTCGACAACCTGATCGCCGTGGTCGACGTGAACAACCAGCAGGCCGATGGCCCGTCGACGCAAATCATGGCGTTCGAGCCGCTCGTCGAAAAACTCGAGTCGTTCGGCTGGTTCACACAACGCGTGGACGGTAACGATATCGCCGCGGTGGCCGCCGCGTTCGATGCGGCGCGCGCGCATCCTGAGGCGCGGCCGCGCATCATCGTCGCCGACACGCGCATGGGCTGCGGCGTCCCGTTCCTCGAACAACGCGAGAAGAACCACTTTATCCGCGTCGATGCCGATGAATGGCAATTGGCGCTGGAAGCACTCAAAGAAGGGAGACAAGCATGAGCAACGCAACCGCGAGCAAACCGCGCCTGAAGACCTCCGCGATGATCGCCTCGATCGCGGGCGAAGGACAGGTCACGCGGTCCGCACCCTTCGGCCACGCGCTGGTCGAACTGGCGCGGCAAAAGCAGAACGTGATCGGCATGACGGCCGACCTCGGCAAATACACCGACTTGCACATCTTCGCGAAGGAGTTTCCGGAGCGTTTCTACCAGATGGGCATGGCCGAGCAATTGCTGATGGGCGCGGCATCGGGATTCGCGCATGAAGGCGCGCAGCCTTTCGTCACCACGTATGCCGTATTCGCCACGCGCCGCGCGTACGACTTCATGCATCAGACGATCGCCGAAGACAATCTCGACGTGAAGATCGTCTGCGCGCTGCCGGGCCTGACGACCGGCTACGGTCCGAGTCACCAGGCCGCGGAAGATCTCGCCTTAATGCGCGCCATGCCGAACATGACCGTGATCGACCCGTGCGACGCGCTCGACATCGAGCAGATGGTGCCCGCGATCGCCGCACATAAGGGCCCCGTCTATGCCCGCCTGCTGCGCGGCAATGTGCCGGCCGTACTCGACGAATACGACTACACCTTCGAACTCGGCAAAGCCAAGCTGCTGCGCGACGGTGCCGAAGTACTGGTCATCTCGTCGGGCATCATGACCATGCGCGCACTCGAAGTGGCGAAGGCATTGGAAAGCGACCGGATCGACGTCGCCGTGCTGCATGTGCCGACGATCAAGCCGCTCGACACGGAAACGATCGTGCGCGAAGCGAAGCGCTCCGGACGGCTCGTGGTGGTCGCCGAAAACCATACGGTGATCGGCGGTCTGGGCGAGGCGGTCGCGGCCGAACTGATGCGCGCGGGCGTGGCGTGTCATTTCCGGCAAGTGGGACTGCCCGATGCGTTCCTCGACGCCGGCGCGTTGCCGACACTGCACGACCGCTACGGCATTTCGACCGCCACGATGTCCGAGGCGATCAAGGGCTGGTTGAACTGAGTGTGTCTTGATGGACGACGCCGGCATGCAGCCGGCGTCGCCTAGTCGGCACGGCACGGCACGGCCGCGCGCACCAGTTCGTCCAGCAGCGCCGCACCGATGCTCGCCAACCCACTTCAGCCCGCGGCGATCACATCGATCCGCAAAGCTTCTCCGCCCGCGGCAATCGCGAGCAGGATGTCGACGTTCGGGTGCGCACCCGGACGGTGACGCGCATCGGCCGTGTGCTCGGCGAACACGACGAGACCATGCTCGGCCGCTTTGGCGTCGAGCGTACCGAAGGTCTGCTGCAGATAGTGGTACACCGCGAGCGACCCCTGCTTGCCCGGCTTGTTCTCGATGCTGGCCACCACGGCGCCCTTGCCGTCCACCAGATCGATACGCGCGATTCCGTCGATGCCCGGCATCTGCGCGAGGTTGTCCTTGAATACGTTGCCCGGTTGAATCATTGAAACCACTCCCTGTGTTCGAAAAATTGCGGCGCGGGCCGTATCTTATCCGATAGGCTGGCATGCCATGCCCATGCGCGCGGCCGTCACGGCGTCCAGCGATACACCACGATGCTCGATCCGTTGTAGTTGTCTTTCGTGATCACATACTCGCCCGCTGCCCTCAGATATGCGCGCAGGCCGTACATCGAATCGACGTCGTTGCCGACATCCACGGTCGCGGGGCTCGAACTGATCAGCGTGGTGACGAGCCGGCCGGTCGTGAGATTGAAAGCGTCGATATTGGGCACCGTATGCACGTAGCCGACGAACAGATAATTGCCCGCCGCCGTGATCGACTTGGGATTGGCACTGGTGAGCGTGATCACCGGATCGGGCCGCGTGGTGTTACCCGCGCTCCAGCCGTGATAGACCTCGATGCGCGACCGCATGGCGGTCCAGTCCCAGCTTCCGGCAATGCCCTGCGCGAGGATCATGGTGTCGCTCTCCGCAAGGTAGAGGATGCGCGTGAGCGGCCGGATGCTCTGCGGAATGGAAATCGTAACCGCCGGTCCCCATGACGGCTTGCCATTGCCGTCGAAGCCGCTTAGCGGATAGTGATAGATGTGATTGGTCCGGTCCAGCCCGGCCCACACATCGCCCCGGCTGTCGATGCAAAAGCCGCCCGTGACCTGCAGGTTCGTATTGAACGCCGTCCCCGGAATCGACGCGTCCGGAATCGCTATGTAGCCGCTCGCCGGGTTGAAATGAAAAAAGTTGAAGATGCCCGGGTTCTGTCCGGACGCCACCAGAATCCGGTTGCCGCCGACCGTGACGAGCTGGCCGAAGTGTTGGCCGCGTTGCGTGTCGTTCATGTTCAGGCGCGGATCGGACGGATACGTGAACGGATCGACCGTGTTCGCGACGAAGGTGCCGCCCGCCGTGCCGGTGTAAATGTGCGTGCCGCTGTAGAAGTAGGCGGCGTCCGTCGATGGGTCCGGCGCGGCGATCGCTTCGAAGTTGAGCGACTGTAATTTCCATTCGAGGTTGCCGGCGCTGTCGTACGCGTGAAGGTCGGTCGCGCCGTTGCGGCCGAGGTCCCAGCCGCCGCCCCACGGATTGTTGAGCACGTACAGGTTGCCGGCGGCGTCCTTGCCGATGCCGGCCACGCGTGTGAAGCGCTTGTCGCCCACCTGTCCTTTGACGCCGCTGGTGGTGTCGAGATAGCCGCCCTGAACGCCGAATGTGCCGGCAAGCGCCGGCGTGCCCGCGATCGTGTAGCGCTTGATGTTCATGTCCGGCCCCTGGTCGCCGACCATGAGTTGCCCGGACGCGGCATCGAAATACAACGCGGAAGGCCGCGCCGCCGCCGGCATCTGAATCGTATTCAGCAGCGCGCCGGCCGGACTGAATTCGACGATCGTGCCCGCGCTCTGCTGCGCGACCCACAGATTGCCGACGCTATCCAGCGCCAACGCGCCGGGGCTCGATACCTTGATGTCCTGCTGCCAGACGCCGTCCGTCGTAAAGACGCGCACGCGATTGCCGAAGAAGTCGCTGGCATACAGCAATGGGCCCGCAGTTGCGAGTCCGGTGATGACATCGGCATGCGGTATCGACGTCCACACGCTGACGGGAATGATCAGATCGCGCGTCTGCGTGGCCCGGTTGTAGCGTCCCACCGAGCCGCTGCCAAACGACCTGTTGTATTGCAACGCTGCGAAGATCGACGTGGCATTGCCGGTAATGGCGCTGCCCTGGAAGTCGGCGTGCGTGCCGATCGAGCCGAGGCTCCGGCCGTTCTGATAGACCGCGACGCCGCCCTCGTTCTCGTCCCACAACGAAGCCGTGTAGATCACGCCTTCGGGCGCGACCCACAGCGAACGCGCGGTGTTGCCCACATGCGTGGCGAGTGTGCCGAACGTATTGCCCAGCCAGTCGGTGGTGTATTGGGCGTAACTGAGCGGCGCGAACATGCAGGTTGCCGCGCATAGAAGCGCGGCAAGGACGCGATGCTTGATCATGAGTGTTGCTCCCCGAACAATCGTTCCTCGACAATGTACCTCGCCAGATATGAAAGCTTGGTGTTTGGTATGAAGAAACGTTCCCGGCCCAGTGGTTAAACCATGCAGCGTGCATGTAAATGGAGAGCAGCTGCCCGCTGGCAAGCGGCACACCCCTATTTTTCGCACTTTACCGACCACTAAACTCAGGCGCACAATCTCTGCGGACAAGACGGTCCGCCGTCCTCTCCGATCATTCGGACCGTTCGCGCCAATGCGGCATCCGGCCGCGAGTTCACCCCGGCGCGCAACACGCGCCCTCCATTCGGAACGCTCCATGGGCAATAAATCGTCAAGCAGACCCGAAGACCTGGTGGCGGGCGGCAGCCGTCATCATCAGATTTTTCCAAGGCTCAATGAAAAGCAGTTTGCGGTGCTCGAACGATATGGCGAACGCCGGCGGCTGAAAGCGGGCGACGTTCTGTTCACCGAAGGCGAACGGCACATTCCCATGTTCACCATCGTCTCCGGCACGATCGAAGCGTCGCGAGGCGCCGGAGACAAGCACCACGTTCTCGGCACGCACGGCCCCGGCAGCTTCACCGGCGAAGTGGGAACGCTCGCGGGCCGCGGCGCGGTCGCGACGGCACGCGCCACCAGCGATTGCGAAGTGATCGTGATCGACGAGGAATCGCTGCGGGCGCTCGTCGTCGCCGAAGCGGAGTTGAGCGAGACGATCATGCGCGCCTATATCCTGCGGCGCGTCGCGTTCATTCAGGATCAGCACGGCGGCACGCTGGTGATCGGCAGTTCGGCTTCGTGGAGTACGCTCGTGCTGCGGCATTTTCTGAGCCGCAATGCGCAGCCTTTCGCCTACTTCGATATCGTCGAGCACGAGGAAGCCAAAGGGCTGCTCGAGCGTTACGACGCGACCGAAGCCGACATACCGGTGATCGTCACCGGGCAAGGCAACGTGCTGAAGCAGCCGACCAACCGCGCGGTGGCCGATGCGATCGGCCTGAGCCCCGACCGGCTGAACGGCGAGCGGTTCGACGTGGTCGTGGTCGGCGCGGGACCGGGAGGCCTCGCGGCCGCCGTGTACGCGGCGTCCGAAGGGCTACGAGTTGCGGTGGTCGACACCAAGGCGCCGGGCGGCCAGGCCGGCACCAGCTCGAAAATCGAAAATTACTTCGGATTCCCGACCGGCATTTCAGGGCAGGCGCTCGCCGGCCGTGGCTTGTCTCAATGCCGCAAGTTCGGCGCGGAAGTCGGCGTACCCATCGAAGTACTCGGCATCGAATGTGAGAACGCGCCGCCCTTTCACCTGCGCCTCAATTACGGCGAACACGTCTATGCCAGCGCGGTTGTTATAGCGACCGGTGCGCGCTATCGGAAACCGCTGCTGCCGCGCCTCGAAGAATTCGAGGGAAGCGGCATCTATTACAGCGCGACCTATATGGAAGCCGCGTTCTGCAGCAACGAGGAACTGATCATCGTCGGTGGGGGTAATTCGGCTGGGCAGGCCGCTGTGTTTCTGTCGGGATTCGCGCGTCACGTGCATATCGTGATCCGCGGCGACGGACTCAGCGCGAGCATGTCGAACTATCTGATCCGACGCATCGAAGCCGCGGCGAACATCAGCGTTCATGTGCGCACGCAGATCGTCGAACTGAACGGCGAGACGCAACTCGAATCGATCAAGTGGGACAGTCAAGGCCGCATCGAGGAGAAACCGATCCGCCATGTGTTCCTGTTTCTCGGCGCGCAGCCGAGCACCGGGTGGCTAGGTGATTGCGTCGCGCTCGACAAACACGGCTTCGTGCTCACCGGTCCCGATGCAATGCCGCAGTGGTCGTCCGACCGGCCGCCGCATTATCTGGAGACCAGCCGGCCCGGCATCTTCGCCGTGGGCGACGTGCGTAGCGGCTCTGTCAAGCGGGTCGCCGCCGCCGTCGGCGAAGGAGCGGCCGCGATTCAGTCGCTGCATCAATATCTGGCGCTGAGCCGCTGAGGCCAGGTGCCTGATGATTCGCGACGGCCGCTACGCGTTGCGCAGGTTCCTCAACGTCAGGCGCGCTTCCAGACCGCCGCCGGAACGGTTGTGCAGCGTGAGGGTCGCGTCCATTGCCATGGCCAGTTGCCGCGCGATGGCGAGGCCCAGCCCCGTGCCGCCGGTATCCCGATTGCGTGACGCTTCGAGCCGGTAGAACGGCTCGAACACCGCTTCCAGCGACTCCGCCGGTATGCCGGGGCCGCGGTCGAGCACGGCGATCGCTGTCTCTCCGCTCGGCAAACTGGCCGCCGTGATCTCCGCCGCGCCGCTGAATTTCAGCGCGTTGTCCACCAGGTTGCCGAGTATGCGGCGCAGGGCTTGCGGACGCGTCACCAGCGAATCGCCGAGCCGCCCTTCCAGGCTGACCGCCTGGCCGGCGTCGACATAGTCGCAGACGAGACTGTCGAGCAGCGCGTCGGGATCGACACGGCAGGGGACTTCCGTCGCGCCGTGCAGCGTGCGCGCGTACGTCACGCCCTCCTTCACCAGGCTTTCCATTTCCTGCAGATCCTGGCGCAGCTTCGCACCCTGCGCGTCGTCGTCCATCACGTCGACGCGCAGGCGCATGCGTGTGATCGGTGTTTGCAGGTCGTGCGAAATCGCCGCCAGAATCTGCATGCGTTCGGTCATATAGGTGGCGATGCGATCCTGCATTGCGTTGAAGGCGCGCGCGGCGCGCGACACTTCCGACGGACCGTCCTCCGGCAGGCGCGCCGCCTTCAAGTCCGGGCCGAGCGTATCAGCCGCGAGCGCCAGCTGATGCAATGGACGCGTGGCGAGCCGCACCGCCAGCCAGCAACACGCGACGAGCACCGCCAGTTGCAACGCCAGCACGAGCGGCAGCCAGCGCGACAGCGGCGCGCCCGACATGGGGCGCATATCGATGGTCAGCGGCGTGCCGTCGCTCAATTGCAGATGAACCTGCAAGCGTTCCTTGTCGCCGGGAACGGCATTCACCGTGAGCGGATAGCGCGTGCCAATGCCGTCCGCGATGGACTGCGCCACACGCTCGGACAGATGCGCATCGATCGGGCTGCCGGCAATGCCCGGACCCAGGATGAACTCGTAGCTGCGCCGCGCGAGCCGTGGCAACCACTGCGCGCGTTCGTTCGGCGGCAGATGATCGAGCAGCGCCACCGAGCTGCTCACTTCGCGCTCGATGTAACCCATCATCACGTTGGTCATGGTCTGGTCGCGCTCGGTCAGCGTGAGCCAGAACGACAAGGTCTGCGCCAGCGCGAGGCCGACGAACAGAATCAGCGCGAGCCGCGCGAACAGCGTGCGCGGCCAGTGCAGCCAGGACCAGCGGTTCATTGCGGATCCCCGATGGCCGTCACCGCCGCGGAAAACACGTAACCCTCGCTGCGCAGCGTCTTGATGTAACGCGGCTCGCGCGCGACATCGCGCAAGCGTTGACGCAGACGGCTCACCATCAGATCGATCGAACGGTCGAACTGATCGGCCTGGCGGCCCTGCGTGAGATTGAGCAGTTGATCGCGCGTCAGCACGCGCTGCGGATGATCGAGAAACACGCGCAGCAAGCGGTACTCGGCGCCGCTCAGCGCGACCATGGTGCCTTCGGCGTCCAGCAGATGACGCGCGGTGGTGTCGAGGCGCCAGTCGCCGAAGGCCAGCATCGGCGCCGATTCCGTCACCTGCATGCCGGGCGGCAGCATGCGCGCGCGCCGCAGCACGGCGCGAATGCGCGCGAGCAACTCGCGCACGGCGAAGGGCTTGGGCAGGTAGTCGTCCGCGCCCATTTCCAGTCCGACGATACGGTCCGCCTCTTCGTTGCGCGCCGTCAGCATCAGCACCGGCACAGCACGGAATTTGCCGGCGCGCAGTTCGCGGCATAGCACCAGACCGTCCTCGCCGGGCATCATCAGATCCAGCACGATCAGATCGGGCGCGCCCTGCTCCAGCGCCGCGCGCATCTGGCGCCCGTTCGCCGCGAGCGACACGCGCATGCCGTTCTTCTCGAGATAACCGGCCAGCAATTCCCGGATGCCGCGGTCGTCGTCGACAATCAGTACGTGATCGATGGTTTCCATCAATGCATCATCTCTTGTGGCGTTTCAATTGCACCCGGCTCGCAACCATCAATGAACACTGCACCGGATGCGCCAGTTCGGCGGCAAGGCCGCCGGTCAGGAAAACGGCGATAGCCAGCAGGCGTTTCATGCGTCCTCCAGCACGGAGAGGCTCGCGCCGTCCGCGACTCCCGCTTCCAGACTATACGGATCGACGCCTTCCAGGCAACCGATGTTGACTCGCCACAACTGCGGGTCTTTACGCGTCTGATGAAACGGATAGATGCCGCAATGCTTGCAGAAATAGTGCCGGGCCACCCGCGTGTTGAACTGGTAGAGCGTCAATGAATCTTCGCCGCTCAGGATCTTTAACTCGCTTGCCGGGAACGGCGGCGTCATCAATGCGCCCTTGCGGCGGCACAGGCTGCAGTTACAGCGGCCGGCCGGGGTGACCGGGCTACGCACTTCAAATTTGACGGCCCCGCAATGGCAGGATCCTTGTAGCAAGTCGGCGCTCATGGTGCTCTCCGTGTTTTGGCAATGCCTGCTTTATAGCCTGGCTCGCACGCGGATTTGTGTCGCAGTGTATCTGGACCTCGTACAGATACACAACATTGCACCCGCGCGGTTTGGGCGACACATGCCAGATACCTGTGGACGCTTCAATACGGTCATTCGCTGCCGATACGCGAACTGCCGTTTTTAGCCTCTTCCTGAAAGGACACTGACATGCTCTCCGCCTCCAAGATCAAAACGCTCGCCGTCGCAAGCGCACTCGCCGCCGCGGCCGCGAGCGGCATTGCCGCTTTCGCGGGGTCGCCCGAACCGGTCGCGCCCGGCCTCGCGGCCAACGCGGCGGCGCCCGAATTCACCGGCATTTCGCAGTGGCTCAACAGCGATCCGCTCACGTTGCAGCAATTGCGCGGCAAGGTGGTGCTGGTCGATTTCTGGACTTACACCTGCGGCAATTGCATCAACACGCTGCCGTACGTGAAAAGCTGGAATCAGAAATACAAGGACCAAGGGCTGACGGTGATCGGTGTGCATACGCCCGAGTATCCGTTCGAGCGCGATACCGACAACGTGAAAACCGCCATCAAACGCTTCGGCATCACTTATCCCGTCGCGCAGGACAATCGTTATGCGACCTGGAACGCGTACAACAATCAGTACTGGCCGGCGTTCTATCTGCTCGACAAGCAAGGCCGCATTGTCTACACGCATTTCGGCGAAGGCGACTATGCGAAGACGGAAGCGAAGATTCAAGCCCTGCTCGCGCAACAAGGATAAACGCGGGTTCGTATCGGCATGTATCCGCGGATTCCGGCGATACGCAGCACTGCAATTCGCCGCTTTCGCGACACGTGCCCGATCGTTCGTCACGCAGCCTGGGTGGTTCGCGCGATGAGCGCTTGCACGGCGCGAAGGTCCGCGGCCGAGGCCGGCGCAAAGACGACCATGCTCAGACCTTCGCCGCCATCCACTGCGAAGGCCGAATACTCGAGCGCGATCGGGCCGGCCTGCGAGTGGCGCAGACGCCTCATGCCGATCCAGTGACTGCGCACGTCGTTCTCCGCCCATAAGCGGCGGAAGTCCGCGCTGCTCGCCTGCAGTTCGACGACGAGCGCCGCGGCTTCCGCGGACCCACCAATACGCGCGATATCGATGCGAAACACGGCGAGCGCCGCACGTGCGCTTTCCTCCCAATCCGGCTGGCTTTCACGCACGGCCGGCCCGCCGAACAGACGTCTGAGCACGTTGCGCTCGCGCGCCGGCACCGCGGCGTAGTCGCCGAGCACCGCGACCGCGGCCGCGTTCCAGGCCACGACGTCCCACGTCGGCGTCTTCACGATGGCGGGACTGCTCGGCATGCCATCGAGTACTCTCTGCAAAGCCGGCGTGACCTGCTGCGGCGCGAACGGGCCAAGCGGCGGCGGTCGCTGTTGCGCGAGCAGGAACAGCATCTCGCGGCCCGCCGCGTCGAGTTCCAACGCACGGACGAGCCGTTCAAGCACCTCGTTCGAGGGCAGGCCGCCACGCCCCTGCTCCAGCCACGTGTACCACGCGACGCTGACGTTAGCCCGCGCCGCCACTTCTTCGCGCCGCAAACCCGGCGTGCGACGCCGGCTCGGCGCATCCGGTGCCGGTTGCAAACGTGAGCGGCGATCGCGCAGAAAGCCGCCCAATGAAGTGCATGCAGCGCCGAGTGGATCAGGCAGAGTGTTGACGGGCATGAGGGATCTCGACAATTTTCTCGTGCGTCGGATCCGTGTCATTGCGCCGACGCTACTGTCGATACTCTAGCGCGAATGGAAAATGGCAGCCTGAATGCTGCCGGGCGTGTGCCAGCTTGCTCTGCGCAGGCGGCAACCTAGTACTCGACGAGTATCGTCACGCGACGATTCGCTGCGCGCGCCGCTGCGTCGTCGCCGATGATCAGCGGGAAATTGTCGGCGCGGCCGATCGCTGCCATTCGGTGCGCTTCGATGCCTTTGTCCGCGAAAAAACGAACCACCGCGCCGGCCCTCGCGGAAGACAGTTCCCAATTGGATTCGTATTTCGCCGTGGAAATGGGCACATTGTCTGTATGCCCTTCCACGAGAATGTTGTTCTTCGATCGCTCGCGCAGCACGCCGGAAATTTGATTCAACACGTCGAATGAGTCCGGCAATAAACGCGCGTCGCCGGAATTGAATAGAATTTTTGCGTTGATGGCGATCTCCACGCCCTGGGCCGCGTTCGAAATCGTAATCTGGCGGTTGTCCCGCAGCGGCTCCAGCAGAGCAAGGAGCTGCTTCTTCGAAACATCCGGCGTAGCGGACGCCGCTTCCGTCACCACGTGGCGCTCCAGGGCCTTGATTTCCAGTTCTCTCGTTTTGGCCAACTGCAGCACATAGAGTGCAAGGAACAACACCATCAATGTGGTGATGAGGTCGGAGTAAGAGATCAGCCAGCGCCCGGATTGCGCCTCGCCTTCATCGGCGGCGTCGTAGCCCGTTTTGTCCGCCATGAGGCGCTTGTTACCCGAGGAGGTGTTCATATCCGAAAAGTTTACACCCGAGATTATGTGTGATTGCCGTCGAAGCACACTAGCCCAGCAACTCGGCCGATCTTTCCCGCACATCACCTGCGAGCCGCGTCTCGATGGTGTGAGGCGACTCCTTGCGCGAGATCGCGAGCAAGCCGTCGAGATATAAGCGCCTGAAACGCAATTCGCTGTCCACTTGCGCCCGGATCTTCCCATACAACGGCAGAAAGACCAGATTCGCCAACGCAAGGCCGTATAGCGTCGCAACGAAAGCCACGGCGATACCTTGCCCGAGTTGCGCGGGCTCGAGCATATGGCCGGTCACCTGAATCAGACCGAGCACCGCGCCGAGAATACCGAACGTCGGTGCGTAACCGCCTGCCTGTTGCCAGATCCGCGCGGCCAACATGTGATTGCGCTCATACGCATCCAGTTCCCGTTGCAAGGCGTCTTCCAGCACGGCCGTCGAAACACCGTTTGCCAGCAACTCCAGACCTCGCTTGGCAAACGGATTGATGCCGCCCGCCTCGATCGACTCGAACACCAGCATGCCGTTCAACTTCGCCTGATCGCCCCATTCGAGCAGAACTGACAGGCTCTCGCGATCG
The DNA here is from genome assembly GCF_003386115.1 of Paraburkholderia sp. BL27I4N3. NCBI lineage: Bacteria > Pseudomonadati > Pseudomonadota > Betaproteobacteria > Burkholderiales > Burkholderiaceae > Paraburkholderia > Paraburkholderia sp. BL27I4N3. The sequence goes on from NZ_QREJ01000001.1 coordinate 5,942,385, forward strand.
ACCTGCCGCGCTTTCACGAATGCAAGGCGCAGTTGCTTGATGCCGTCGAAAAACCTCGCCCAGGTGTTCTGAATCATCACTGCACCGAAGGTGCCACCCAAAACGATGACGAACGCCTCCAACTGAAACAGCGAAGTAAAGTGGCCGCCCTCGAGCGAAAAACCCGCGACGATCGCCGTCACGCCGAACACCGCGCCAAATACAGTCAACAGATCCATACGTCCTCTCGAATGGCCGCCCGCGACTTCGAGCCTCGAAGCCGATGCGGCCTGCCGTTTGCGTGTTGCGCGTCAGGCGTCCAGATTGGAAAGCGGTGCAGCCGTGGCCGCCGGAGCTTTGATCGTTCGCACGATCTCGAGAAAGCGTTCTTCGATCTCGGCGACTTCGAGCGGATCGATCTTGATCTCGCGACGCATGACCCACGAGACTTCTTTCTTTCTCGCTTCGGTCATTACCGAAAGCAGCCGCTCGCCGACCGGTTGACCCGTCATGGCGGAAAGCAGTTTTGCGAGGTCGTATGTGTCGAACGCGCTCACCGCTTCGAACAAGGTTCGTTGGTCGACATACTCCAGATCGTCGAGCGACTTCAGGTCGCTTAGACCGCGGGTATTGCGGCGCGAGAAATAGCTGATGCCTTTTTCCTCGACGTAATTCAGCACCTTGGTCTTGCGGAACGCAAAAAGGTCTTCCGCGATTTCCGCGTGGGACAACTTGTTGAGAATCACCTTCTTCTCGACGCCGATCAAGGCTTCCAGGTCGTCCAGTTCGATCAGTTCCAGTTCGCTGCTAATGGAGAGATCGAGATCGTGGTCCGCCACCTGTTGGGCACGCTCGGTGATTCGCACGGGATCGAACGTGACCAGTTGCCGGCTCGTTGCGCCATCCTGCGCGGAATAGCGTGCCGAGGCGGTGCTCGGGCGATCGGACCGGCCGGGTTCGAGCGACACGAGGTTGAGTTTCTCCATTCGCTTGAGCATGGCCATTACATGCGGACGCGAATGGCCGGCAATGGCATGGCACTTTCTGATTACGTCGGGCAGCGGCACCAAGAATTCCTCTCCTTGCGCGCGACGCATGCGGCCGTCCAGCCTGTCGGCGTTCTCGCCGCCGGCCATCAGCGAAAGGACGTGTGCATAGGAGACGACACCCGGCAAAAAGTCAGCGTGCGTATTGGTGGCAAGGACGTCGTCCTTCTTTTTTATTCGCCGGATCAGCGTGCGTACGATATGGCGAAGCAACGGCGAGACACGCTCGAGTTCCGCCTCCACCACGTTCGCCGCGATGACGGTCAACTGGCAGAAGCTCAGTGCTTTCGCGGTGTGCGCTCGTGGTTCGGGCGGCAACAAAGCCGCCTCGCCAAAAAACTCACCTTTACCCAGCGTCGCGAGAATCACCTTCTTCTCGTCGCACTGGGTGGAGATTTCGACTTTGCCATCCGCAATGACGTAGACGACGGCGTCGCCCGCGAAGCCTTCGGAATAGATGACTTCACCCGGAGCCGCTGTGCGCGACCATGGCGATCGTTGGTGATTCAAGATGATTCCCCCGAAAAGCGATTTCCTCGTCAGCGCTTGCCGTGCAGAAGCCCGCGCATGTCCGATGGTCCTGATTATTTGACTGGATAACGACATGCAAAACGCAAAGCTTTAATAAATGTAATCGTCAGACTTAACCGCGCAACGTTTGGGAGCCCGACTAGATAAGGCTTTGCGCGATGCCGGCTGTTTCATTTCATGGCACAAGCACCAGCCGCCGGTGCGCCAAACGTTCAGGAAAATGTAAGACTCAAATTTTTCTTCACAATCGCGAAAAAATTTGGAATAAGCGGAAACCCGATGTGTTCGCCCCTACATGACAGCGACAAACGCTGCACGGTAGTGACGAAACAGGCATGTACACGCGGCTCTCATTGCAAGCGGGTCATGTAGGTGGACAAGCAAAGACGTAGCTTCGCTCAATTCTCAAGGCATCTTTAATCTCTAACTAGTTAGGTATCCAGATGAAAAGCAAACTTTCCGTCATTCTCTCGCTGATCGTTCTTGCTTCGGCAGGTTTCGCTACGCAAGTCTCAGCGAAAGAACATATGCACACGAACACGCAGCAGTGTGTCGGCCCCGCAGGTTTCTGCACCCCGTACTTCGGCAGCTAAATCAGCATACGTTCCGGGCAATCGTTGCCTCTCAACTCATCGCATTTAAAGGAATTTTTATCATGAAAAAAGCTCTGGTTTGTTTCGCTCTCGCCGTCGGCACGTTGGCCGCTCCTGTTCTGAGCTTCGCACAAGCAAACGGCCCCGTCACACGCGCTGAGGTGCGCGCCGATCTGGTGCGCCTCGAACAGGCTGGCTACAACCCTTCGCGTGGGGATGATGCCGATTACCCAGCGGCCATTCAGGCTGCCGAAGCAAAGGTCGCCGCGCAGACCGCTCCGCAATCGACGCAGTCGTCGTATGGCGGCGCGACGCAGAACGGCGGGTCTTCGTCCGGCATGCGCAAGCACGCGTCGACCGATTCCAGCTGCGTCGGCCCCGTCAGTTTCTGCAATGTCTTCTTCGGCAGTTGAATGCCACGTATCGGGAATCCTGTTTCTCGCTTCATATCAACAGGATTCCTACTTTTATCAAGCGATTCGAAATAATTTTTCAAGAAAAATTTCTTACCTGAAACCGGAGTGTGTCATGAAAGTTTTGCCCTTCGTCGCTACGGCGCTGTCGTTGTCTGCCGCCCTTTTCGCCTCGACTGCCGCGATGGCACAAGACGCCAAGCCGCAAAGCGCGCCGGTCCACAATATTGTTCTCGTACACGGCGCATGGGTGGACGGTTCCGGCTGGAAGCCGGTCTATGACAGACTGACCAAGGATGGTTATCACGTCACCATCGTGCAGGAACCGCTGACCTCGCTCGACGACGACGTCGCCGCAACGAAACGCGTGCTCGATCAGGAGACCGGCCCGACCATTCTCGTCGCTCACAGCTACGGCGGCTCGGTCATCACCGAAGCCGGTGTGCACCCGAACGTCGTGGGTCTGGTGTATGTAGCCGCGCACGCGCCGGCCGTCGGCGAAGATGAAAGCGATCTTGGCAAGGGTATGCCGAGCTATACATCAAAGCAACCGGGCGCGATCATGAAGACCGGCGACGGATACACTTACCTGAATCCCGCGGATTTCCCGAAGGATTTCGCTGCCGATCTGCCGCTCAAGCAGGCGCAGTTCGAATCGCACTCGCAGATTTTGACGGCCGCGAAAGTCTTTTCCGCTCCGTTGACAGTCGCTGCGTGGACGACCAAGCCGAGTTGGGGCATCGTGGCGGCCGACGACAAGATCATCAACCCTGATCTCGAACGCTGGTACTACGCACGTGCGCATAGCCACACGACCGTGATCCCCGGCGCGAGCCACTCGGTCTATGAATCGCGGCCGAACGAAGTGGCAGCGGTCATCGAAGACGCGGCGAAGCACGCGCAGTCTTGAACTGGCGTGTAGACACTCCCGAGCGATTCGAAGAGCTTTTTTATCAGGCAATCGCTTGCTGCCCGCCACGCTGCTCTAGCGTGGCGATGCTCGTGGGCGCTCGATCCTCAAACGAAGATCGATTTTGCGCATCGCGCGGAGCAAGCCACTGCACTGATATCCCAAGCGACATTGAACTGACCACCGCGAAAAAAAGCCCGCTTTCGCGGGCAACCCTTCTCAACACGACACACAACCACGTCAACCCTTCGTCGCCCCGAACGTCAACCCGGCGACAAAATGCTTCTGCATTGCAAAGAACATCGCCACCGAAGGCAATGCCGCGAGAATCGATCCTGCCGAGACGAGATTCCACGCCGTGGTCCACTGCCCTTTCAACGCGGCCACGCCCACGGTAATCGGCGCGGCATCGTCACCTTGAGTCAGACACAGCGCCCAGAAGTAGTCGTTCCAGACGAACGTGAACACGAGAATCGCCAATGCCGCGAGCGCCGGCCGGATCAACGGCAGCACGATCCTGAAGAACACCGTCCATTCATTCGCGCCCTCGATGCGCGCCGCCTCGACCAGTTCGAACGGCAACTGCTTGATGAAGTTACGCAGAAATAGTGCACAAAACCCGGTCTGAAACGACACATGAAACAGAATCAGCGCACTGACGGTATTGAACAGACCAAGTTGCAACGACAGATCCCGCACTGGAATCATCAACACCTGCACCGGCACGAAGTTCCCTGCCACGAATGTCGCGAACAAAGTCGAATTGCCACGAAACCGGTAGATCGCCAGAGCGAAACCGGCCATCGCCGCCAACGCAATCGAGCCCACCACGGCAGGCACCGTGATCAACACGCTGTTCCAGAAGTAATGCAGCATCGGCGACGTGGTCAGCGCCTCGCGATAGTTATCGAACATCGCGAAGTGTTTTGGCCATCCCCAATAGTTGCCCTCGCTCAGCTCTTCTGTCGAACGCACGGACGTGACGAGCACGGCGATCATCGGCAGCAGCCAGATCAGCAGCGCGACCGGCAGCGTCAATTTGTAGATGCGGCGAGTGGCCGGCTTCCATTTGTCGATGGGAATCGGAAACATGGTCGGCTCCTTATTGCTCGGCGCGCAGCATCCGCCGCAAGTGATAAACGATGTACACCAGCATAATGGCGAACAGCACGACCGCCACCGCCGCCGAATAGCCGATGCGGTAGTACTTGATCGCCTGGTCGTACATGTAATACGCGAGCACGGTCGAGCTTTCGAACGGACCGCCGCTCGTCATCACCGAGATCAGATCGAAACTGCGCAGCGCGCCGATAATCGTCACGACAATCGCCATGAATGTGGTGGGTCGCAGTTGCGGCAGGATCACGTGCCACAGCATCGACCAGCCGCGCGCGCCTTCCATGCGCGCGGCCTCGATCTGCTCGGCGTTCAGCGAGGTCAGCCCGGTCAGATAGAGAATCATGCAATAGGCGGTTTGCGGCCACAGTGCCGCGAACACGATCCCGAACGTCGCATAGCGTGGGTCGCCGAGGACCGGCACACCGTGGCCGAGAATCATCGCGAGCAGACCGAAGGTGGGGTCGTAAAACCACGAGAAGATCAAGCCGACCACTACGCCCGACAACACGAACGGCGCGAAGAATAGCGATTTGACGATACGGATGCCGGCCACCGCCTGATTCAGATACAGCGCGACGGCGAGTCCCATCGGCGGAGCGAGCAGGAATAACAGCAGCCAGATGACGTTGTTCTTGAGCGCCGTATAGAACGTCTGCGCATGAAACAACTCGACGTAGTTCGCGAGTCCGACGAAAGACGGCTCACTCATCCCATCCCAGTTGAAAAAGCTCAGGCGGATGGTGGAGAGGATCGGCCACACCACGTAGATGGCCACCATCACGCAGGCCGGCGCGAGGAACAGAAAAGCGGCGCGCCGCTGCCGGCGCGCGGTGGGCGACGGACCGCGCCGCCGCGAACTGGCCGGCTTGCCGCCGCGCACGGCGCCGCCCGGCGCAGGCAACCCCGGGCCGCCGGGTTCAGCATGACCGCCGACAGTGTGGCGGGTGACGGAATGCGACACAATCGTTCTCCTGTCGACCAGAGTTGGCGCTTTAGCGCCCTACTCTGGTCCCATGCAAAGCTGTCGACCAGAGTTGGCGCTTTAGCTGTCGACTGGAGTTCGCGCTTTAGCGCGTTACTCCAGTCCCATGCAAAGCACTTACTCTGGTCCCATGCAGAGCTGTCGACCAGAGTCGGCGCTTTAGCTGTCGACTGGAGTTCGCGCTTTAGCGCGTTACTCCAGTCCCATGCAAAGCACTTACTCCGATCCGATATGCAACTCAACGCAACGAAAGGCGGCCCCGCAGCCGCCGCCGCTCACTTCTTGTAGATCCGCTTGCGCGTCTGCTCAAGTTGCGCAAGCACGTCGTCTAGCTTCGTGGGGTCGGAGATGAACTGCTGCATCCCCTTCATACCTTCGTCGGCCATTTCCTTGGTCATGTCGCGATCATAGAACTGCGCGATGCCGCCCTTGGTGTTCGCAAGAATCTGGAAGCCGATCTTGGAGATCGGATCTTCCGGTTCCGGCGACTTGCTGTTCGCCGACAGCGAGCCGAGTCCGGTCGCCAGCTTCGCGCCGATTTCCGGCGTTTCGACGAACGCGAGGAACGTATGCGCATCCGCCTTGTTCTTCGCCTTCGACGGAATATGCAGCGATTCCACCGGGCCGTCTTCAGCAGTCGGCACCTTTGCGTCGATGATCGGGAACTGGAAGTAGCCCATTTCCGGCTTCACGTTCGGCGGGAAACCCGCGGTGATGAACGTGCCCATCAGCATCATCGCGGCCTTGCCCTGGAACAGGAACGGCTGCACCGAATCGAGATCGTAGGAAAGCGAGTTGTCGATGAAATAGCCTGCATCGATCAATTGCTTCCACGTCGTGTAAACCTTCTTCACGCGCGGATCGGTGTATGGAATCTCGCCCGCCATCAGCTTCTGGTGGAACGCGTTGCCGTTCAAACGCAGGTCCAGATAATCGAACCAACCTGCGAGCGTCCACGAGTCACGGCCCGCCACGGCGATCGGCGCGATGCCGGCGGCCTTCAGCTTCTTGCAGTCCTCGAGAAACTGATCCCACGTTTTCGGCTCGCCGCTAATGCCGACCTTCTGGAACAGATCCTTGCGATAGAACATGCCCCACGAGTAGTACACGGTCGGCGCGGCATACTGCTTGCCCTTATACGACGAAGCCTCTTTGGTCGACGCATACATGTCGTTCCAGCCGTTCTTCGCCCAGTCGCCGCTCAGGTCTTCGAACAGGCCGCGCTGCGCGTAATAGGCCATGCGTTCGCCGTCATGCCAGTTGACGATGTCGGGCGCGACCGTGGTCAGCCAGCCGGGCAATTGCACCTTGTACGCTTCTTCGTCGACGAACGACACTTTCACGTCGATGCCGGGATGCGCCTTCTTGAAGTCGTCGATGACCGATTGCCAGACCGCGCGCTGGCTTGCACCCTTGAATGCGATGTTGGCGGTAAGCGTACCCGCCTGCGCCGTGCTGACCGCTGACGTCCCCGCCGCCGCGGCGGCCAGCGCGAGTGCCAACAGAATCTTGCGTGGTTTCATTTTCATGTTGCCTGTCTCCTTGATTCCTTGATTTTGCGTCGTTGTCGTTACTGCGTGGAATTTCATCGGACACTGCGTCGGCGCGTCAGACCGTCATTGGGTTCGGTAGACGGCCACGCCCTGCGGTTCGACCGCGTGCGAACCGAACACGAATGCGTCGTCGGCTACGCCGGTGAGCGTGTGCGTTTCGTCGCCGTAGTTGAACACGTAGGTCAGCCTGCCGCGGCGGCTCACTCGCACGCCGTCGCCGAGCTGCATCGTTTCGAGTCCCGCTTCCTGTGCGATGCGCGTGAACAGACGCACCGTGAACGCGTCGTCGAACAGACTCGCCAGGTAATGGAACGCGCCGCCGTGTACGTACGCGGGATGGCCGTCCGCGAACCGGGCCCGCACGTCGAGCGCTTGCGCCGCTTCGGTGTCGATGAAATCACGCCAGTGACGGGCGAAACCGTCTTCTGCGCCAGCACCTTCGCCGTCAGCGAGCCGCACTGCTTCGGTGACGTTCGGCCGCATCGATTCGACACGCCACACGCGCAACGGCAACACCGAAGCCAGCGCGCCGGGCGGCAAGTTCGCGGGAATCTGCAAATCTTTGGTCTTCGAACCCGTGCGCGGACCGAGCACGACCTGCGCACCCGAACTCGCCAGACGCTGCGCAAACGCCTCGGGCACGACCGGCAGCGGCGGCACGACGATCAGGCTGTAGCCGTCCAGCGGCGCGTCGACCGGCACGATATCCACGTCTAGCCCAAGCGCACGCAACGCCGAGTAATACTCGAAGGCGAAGCGCGGATAGTGAAAGTCCGCGCCCTGCGGATGAATCTCGAACAGCCACTTCGCCTCGTAATCGTAGACGAGCGCGACTTTCGAACGAACCGTAGCATTGGCGTCGGCATTCGCGGCGAGCACCGTGCGAATCTCGCCGGCAACTTGCGACGCTTCGTTGCCGCCCACGTCCAGGCGGTTGTCCGGCGTATTCAGTCCCGCATGCATCTGTTCCTGCGCGAACGGCGCCTGACGCCAGCGGAAATACGACACGCAGCCCGCGCCATGCGCGAACGCCTCCCAGCTCCACAGCCTTACCATGCCCGGCAACGGCGCGGGATTCCACAGCGCCCAGTTCACCGGACCCGGCTGCTGCTCCATCACCCAGAACGGCAGCTTCGACATGCCACGATAAACATCGTGATTGAACGACGCGAAGTCCGGATGCCCGCTACGCAGCCAACGCGCTTTCACCTCCGGCGCGAACCATTGCTCTTCGAGCGCGCCGAGCGGGTAACTGTCCCACGTCGCCACGTCGAGATCAGCGGCGACCTTGTAGTGATCGAACTCGGTGAAGAGTTGCATGAAGTTGTGCGCAACCGGGCGACCCGGCGAATGCGCGCGGATGATCTCGACCTGCATGCGGTTATAGCGAGCCACTTCGTCGGAGGCGAAACGCCGGTAGTCGAGGCGATGCGAAGGATGCGCTTCCGTCACGGTCGCAACCGGCGCGTCGATCTCGTCGAAGCTGCGGTACTCCATGCTCCAGAACACCGTGCCCCATGCGCGGTTCAACGCGTCGATGGTGTGATAGCGCGCTTTGAGCCACTCGCGAAAGCGACCCACCGCCGCCGGCGAATAACTGACCACCGTGTGGTGGCAGCCGAACTCATTGTCGGTTTGCCAGTAGGCGACAGCCGGATGCTTGCCGTAACGCTCGGCCACGGCCGTGCAAATTTTCTGCGACGCGGCGAAATACGACGGCGACGAGAAGTCGTAATGACGTCGCGAGCCGAACGCACGCGGGCGGCCATCGGCGCCGACCGGCAGAATGTCCGGATGGCGGTCGATCAACCACTTCGGCGGCGTCGCGGTCGGCGTGCACATGACCACTTGCAGGCCGGCCGCGCCGAGCACGTCGATCGAACGGTCGAGCCAGCCCCAATCGTATTCGCCCGGCGTCGGTTCGATCCGGCTCCAGGCAAATTCGGCGATCCGCACCTGTTCGATGCCGAGGGCTTTCATCCGGCGAGCGTCGTCTTCCCACATCGACTCCGGCCAGTGTTCCGGGTAATAACAGACTCCAAGGCGCATCCGAATGTCCTCTATGCGTAGTGTTCGACGGATTCCAGCGAAGCGGCGGCAAAGCCGTCTTCGGTGAATAAGTGGCAGGCGGAACGGGGCACGCGCAAGCTCGCGCGCTCGCCGGGCGCGAGGCGTGTATTGCCCGGCGCTTTGGCGATCAGCGCGGCGCCGCCGGGCTGATCGAGGTGGACATAGCTGTGTTCGCCGAGTTGTTCGACGAGCGATACGGTGCGTGTCAGCAGCGCGTCGTCCGGTGCGACGGAAGACGGATCGACGAATTCCAGGTGTTCAGGGCGCACGCCGAGCGTGACCGCTTGCGAGGTTTGCAGCCCCGCGCCGTTCACCGGCACCCGCATGGTTTCGTGCGTGTGATCGAGCGTGACGGTGACGCCTTGCGCATCGACCGAGGCCACTTTTCCCGGCAGAAAATTCATGCGCGGCGAGCCGATGAAACCCGCGACGAAGCGGCTCTTCGGACGGTGGTACAACTCGAGCGGCGCGCCGATCTGCGCGATGCTGCCGTAGCGCTCGGTGTCCTTGCCGGCATGCAGCAGCACGATCTTGTCGGCGAGCGTCATCGCCTCGATCTGGTCGTGCGTCACGTAGACCACGCTGGCTTTGGCAAACTGCTTGTGCAGCCGCGCGATTTCGATGCGAGTCTGGCCACGCAGCGTGGCGTCGAGATTGGAGAGCGGCTCGTCGAACAGAAACACGCCGGGCTCGCGCACGATCGCGCGGCCAATCGCCACCCGCTGCCGCTGGCCGCCCGACAACGCCTTGGGCTTGCGATCGAGCAGCGCTTCCAGTTGCAGGATGCGGGCGGCTTCGCGCACCTTGCGGTCGATTTCATCCTTAGGGGTTTTAGCGAGCTTCAGGCCGAACGCCATGTTCTCGAACACGCTCATGTGCGGAAACAGCGCGTAGCTCTGGAACACCATCGCCACGCCGCGTTGCGCGGCCGGCACGTCGTTCATGAGTTTGCCGCCGATCGAGAGGTCGCCGTCCGTGAGGTCTTCGAGTCCGGCGATCATGCGCAGCAAGGTGGACTTGCCGCAGCCAGACGGACCGAGAAACACGCAGAACTCGTTCTCGCCGATCTCGAGATCCACGTCGCGGATCACCGGCGCGCCGTCGCCATACGCCTTCTGCACGCCTCTTAACGAAATGCTCGCCATTGCATCGACTCCGTGATTTAATCGGCTCGAAGTCGGAGATTAAGCGCTTAATCAGCAAGGCCGAAAAAAATCGATCGCTTGGGATCGTTTGCGCCTTGCCTGTCTCCGAGTTCGTTTTGTCTGTGCGACAGATGGTGCCGCGCCTCGGCGCGCGATGCAAATGTCGGGCAGTCGTCCCAAATAATGAAAACATCATGCCCACACTCAGCGAAGTCGCGCGTCATGCCGGCGTCACCCCGGCGACGGTATCCAACGTGCTGCGTAATCGCGGGCGGGTCGGCGCGACCACCCGGCAGCGCGTGCTCGAAGCCGTCGAAGCGCTCGGCTACCGCCCGCATCTCGCCGCTCGCGCCCTCGCCGAAGGTCGCGCGCCGACGCTCGCATTGATGGTGTCGAGCATCGCCAACCCGTTCTATCCGGAGTTCGCGCTCGCCGTGGAACGCGCGGCGCGCACGAGCGGCCACTTCGTGATCATCTGCAATACGAACGAAGATCCGCACACCGGCCGCGCGTATCTCGACCAGATCGCCGGCACGCTCTCCGAAGGCGTGCTCGTGACGAACGCGAACCTCGATTTCGCCGATCTTCATACGACCGAAGCGCGCGGCACGCCAGTCGTGCTATGCATGTGGGAGCGGCCTAACGAGCCGCCGGGCTTGCCGTGCGTCGCGGTCGATTTCCGGCGTGCCGGCGAACTGGCGGGCGCGCATTTGCTGGAGCTCGGCCACCGGCGGATCGGCGCGATTGTCGGCAGCAAGGCCTCGGGCATTCATGCGGCCCGCTACGAAGGTTTTGTCGATGCGCTGCGCGCCGGCGGCGCACAGAAAGGTCGTGTCAAACATGCGGCCGATACGATCCAGGGCGGCTACGAAGCGGCACGCGCGCTGCTCGAAAGCGATCCGAAGCTCACCGCGATCTTCGTGACCAACGACCTGCCCGCGCTCGGCGCGATGCACGCCGCCGCCGACCTCGGCCTGAACGTGCCGGCGGACCTGTCCGTGATCGGCATCACCGACATTCAACTCGCGCGCGAGTCGCGTCCCGCGTTGACGACGGTCGCGGTGCCGACGGTCGAAGTCGCCGGGCTCGCGGTATCGCTGTTGCGTGAGTTGATCGAGTCGTCGTATGGACAGGCGGGTCGCCCAACGGCCGGCGTACCGATGCGCATCGCCTCGCCGCCCGAACTGGTTGTGCGCGCATCCACGGGCGTGCCGCGTTCGCGCTGATGTGGCCGTAACAGCATCGCGGACGTTACGTAGCGAATCCTCGCTACGCACCCGCCGCGCTCCTCACGCGCTATCCGCAAACGCCCGCCGCAAGCGGCACCGCCGCAAGCGCAGCGCATTCATCCAGCGATCCATGCAGTTGGCACGGTCCCTGCAATTAAACAGGGAAAGGCCGAGCACCGCGACGACCCAGAGGCCGTCCGCGCTCGCCAACCGGCCGGGCCAAGGCCATAACACGCATGGATATTCGAATGATTGCCGATCTCTCGCTGGACGCTGACGTCGCCGAACACACCCTCGACGCCGACTCGAACTTCGCGCAGCGCCACCCTTTGCAAATCGCCGTGTGTCTGCGCCAACTGATGGCCGGACAGGACTTCGTCACGATCGAGTTCAATGGCCGGCAAATCGTCACGCAGATACTCGATGTCGACTCGCGCAATGCGCGCTTTGTCTTCGACGCCGGTAGCGCGGCCGATGACAACGAGGCCTTGCCCGCGGCCCGGCAGCTGACGTTCCGCAGCCTGCCCGGCGGCATTCGCACCGAGTTCACAGCGTTTGATGCCACGCCGACTCAGTTCGACGGTTTGCCGGCTTTCGAAGCGCCCTTCCCTGCGTTGATCTACTACATTCAACGCCGCGAATTCTTCCGCGTGCAAACGCCCGTGCTCGACCCGTACGTCGCAAGCGGTCAATATGCGGATGGCGGCTCGTTCCGGCTGGAGTTGCAGGATCTCTCGCTGGGCGGCATCGCGGTAAAGACCGCCGACGAACGCTTCGGTTCGCTCGAACGCGGCACGGTGCTGCGCGGCGTCGCACTGCAACTTGGCAGCTTCGGCATGCTGCGACTCGATCTGGAAATCGTCGCGCCACGACAGATAACCACAGCGAAGGGCGACCGGCGCTTTGTGATCGGCTGCAAGTTCGTCGCGACGCCAGGCCCTGCCGAGCGGACCTTGCAACGCGTCGTCACGCAACTCGAAACGAGGCGGCAAGCACTCGCACCGCGCCGTTAGGCCGATTCGTCATGGACATCGTGATAACCACGATATCCGCGCACTTCAGGGTTCGCTGAATACCCTCGCGACGCCAACGATTTGGCGTCGAGAAAACCTCAATCAGCTTTCAATTCGCCTTCATCCGAGCCAGGACTTTCCCCAAGCCCGAACACTCGATCTCGCATCGCACCATTCCGCCGAAACCCCGCCACATAAGGCGTCCAGCCAGCTTGCTGAGTGGCGCGCGCAATCGTTCCATGCCAATGATTTCCTTGACGCAAGTCGATGCGCCTGCTGTACTAAATCAACTTGAGTGATTTAGGCGGCGCGAATCGACCCAGCTCGAAGTCGATTCAGACCGCCGTCATCGCGCAGCAGATCGCAAACCAGGTTGTCAGCGCGCAGCGTTCGCGCAGGCAACCGCCAGTACCACAACGTCGTTGCCAAAAACCGGAGGAGCGTCCCATGAATCTGAATTCCCGCAGGCTTCCTGTCGCCAGGAAAATCGTGTCGATGTGCGTCGCGGCATCGGCGGTATGGTGTGCGAGTGCGAGCCAGGCGGCTGACCAGCCGGTCGTCGGCCTCATCACCAAGACCGACACCAACCCGTTCTTCGTCAAGATGAAACAGGGCGCCGAAGCGGCCGCCTCGAAAGACGGCGCGAAGCTCATCACCGCGGCCGGCAAGTTCGACGGCGACAACGCGAGTCAGGTCACCGCCATCGAAAACATGATGACGGCCGGCGCGAAAGCGATTCTGATCACGCCGAGCGACACCAAGGCGATCGTGCCGAGCATCAAGAAAGCGCGCGCCGCCGGCGTGATGGTGGTCGCGCTCGACACGCCGACCGATCCGCAAGACGCCACCGACGCCCTCTTCGCCACCGACAACTTCAAGGCCGGCGTGCTGATCGGCAAGTACGCGAAAGCCGCGCTCAACGGCAAGCCCGCGAAGATCGCCACGCTCGATCTCGCGCCCGGCGTCTCGGTCGGCGTGCTGCGTCATAACGGCTTCCTGGAAGGCTTCGGCGTGAAGGAAGGCGATCCTTCCGTGGTGTGCAGCCAGGACACACGCGGCGACCAGGCCAAGGGCCAGACGGCGATGGAAAACTGCCTGCAGAAGTCGCCGGACATCAACGTGGTCTACACCATCAACGAACCGGCGGCAGCGGGCGCTTACCGCGCGCTCAAGGCGGCGGGCAAGGATAAGAGCGTGATGATCGTCTCGATCGACGGCGGCTGTGAAGGCGTGCGCAACGTCAAGGCCGGCGCGATCGCCGCGACCTCGCAGCAGTATCCGCTGAAGATGGCCTCGCTCGGCGTGACGGCCGGCGTCGAGTACGCGAAGACCGGCAAGAAGGTCTCCGGCTATCAGGACACCGGCGTGACGCTGATCACCGACAAACCGATGTCCGGCATTGACAGCAAGGATACGAAGTTCGGCCTCGACAATTGTTGGGGCAACAAGTAACACGCACTGAACGGCGGCCCGCTTCGCCGGGCCGCCATCGCATTTGCCGCGTGGCCAAAGCGCCGCGCTTCTGCATCGAGGTCATTTATCATGTCGACTCCTTCCGCGCCCGCCGGCCACTCGCGTTCGTTCGCCGAGCGCATGCCATCGCTTGCCGAAGTCGGGCCACTCATCGCACTGGTACTGGCGTGCGGCTTCTTCATTTCGCAAAGCGACCGCTTCCTGTCGTTCCAGAACCTCTCGCTGATTCTGCAGCAAACCATGGTGGTCGCGGTCATCGCCATCGGCCAGACGCTCATCGTGCTGACTGGGGGCATCGACCTCTCGTGCGGCATGGTGATGGCGTTCGGCTCGATCATCATGACCAAATTCGCCGTCACGCTCGGCGTACCGCCGGTCGTCGCGATTCTGTGCGGCGTTGGCGCGAGCACGCTGTTCGGCGCGCTCAACGGTGTGCTGATCACGCGCATCAAATTGCCTGCCTTCATCGTCACCTTAGGTACGTTGAATATCGCTTTCGCGCTCACGCAGATCTATTCGAACGCGGAGAGCGTGTCGAACCTGCCGGACGCGATCATGTTCTTCGGCAACACATTCAAGCTCGGCCCCGCGGATGTCACGTACGGCACCGTGCTCACCTTGCTGATGTATCTGGCCACGTGGTTCGTGTTGCGCGACACCGTGCCGGGCCGGCATCTGTACGCGCTCGGCAATAACCCCGAGGCCGCGCGCCTGATGGGCCTCTCGTCGCAAAAGATCTTGCTGACCGTGTACTCGCTGGCGGGCGCGATCTACGGCATCGCCGCGCTGTTGTCCGTGTCGCGTACCGGCGTGGGCGATCCGCAGGCGGGACAAACCGAGAATCTCGACAGTATTACCGCGGTCGTGCTCGGCGGCACGAGCCTGTTCGGCGGACGCGGCTCGATTGTCGGCACGCTGCTCGGCGCGTTGATCGTCGGCGTGTTTCGCAATGGCTTGACCCTGATCGGCGTTTCTTCGGTTTACCAGGTGTTGATCACCGGCATGCTGGTGATTCTCGCGGTGGCCGCCGACAAACTTTCCCATCGTCGCGGTTGAACAGCCAGAGGAATCCGTCATGTCTACCCCCACTTCTGCTTCTTCCACGATGCCCGTTCTGCAGGCGCGCGGACTCATCAAACGCTACGGCAATGTGACCGCACTCGACGGTTGCGATTTCGAAGTGCTGCCCGGCGAGATCATGGCCGTGATCGGCGATAACGGCGCGGGAAAATCGTCGTTGATCAAGGCCCTTTCCGGCGCCACGGTGCCGGATGAAGGCGAGATTCTGCTCGACGGCAAGCCGGTCAAATTCCGCAGCCCGCTGGATGCCCGCGCGCAAGGCATCGAGACGGTGTATCAGGAACTCGCCGTGGCGCCGGCCATGAGCATCGCCGAAAACCTGTTCCTTGCGC
This sequence comes from Paraburkholderia sp. BL27I4N3, assembly GCF_003386115.1. Taxonomy (NCBI): domain Bacteria; kingdom Pseudomonadati; phylum Pseudomonadota; class Betaproteobacteria; order Burkholderiales; family Burkholderiaceae; genus Paraburkholderia; species Paraburkholderia sp. BL27I4N3. Next base: position 5,957,853 of record NZ_QREJ01000001.1, read on the forward strand.
GCGAATTGCTGAAGCCCGGCTGGCGCGGCTCGATCTTCAAGATGATCGACAAGCGCCGCATGCTGGACGAAGCGACCGCGCATATGAAAGACCTGCAGATCGGTATCCGTTCGATGCGCCAGGCCGTGGAAACGCTCTCGGGCGGCCAGCGCCAGGGCGTGGCCGTAGCACGCAGCGCGGCGTTCGCGCGGCACGTGGTGATTCTCGACGAACCGACCGCCGCGCTCGGTGTGAAGGAAGGCAACATGGTGCTGGAACTGATCCGGCGCGTGCGCGATCGCGGCCTGCCGGTGATCCTCATCAGCCACAACATGCCGCACGTGTTCGAGATCGCGGACCGCATTCATATTCAGCGACTCGGCCGGCGCGCGGCGCTCGTGAACCGGGCGGACATCCACATGTCGGAGGCGGTGGCAATCATGACCGGCGCAAAGGAAGCAGACGTCAAGGCGATTGCATGATGCGCGCATCCTGCTGAGCGGGCGCCCACCATGGAAACCACCGGCACCCGTTCGCCCCTCAAACGCACGGTCGGCTCGAATCAGGTCGGCATGCGGCAGTTCAACGAGCGCATCGTGTTGCAGGCGATCCGCTTGCATGGGCCGCTGCCGAAAGCCGACGTCGGACGCCTCACGCGTCTTTCGATGCAGACGGTGTCGATGATCGTCGAGCGTCTCATCGACGACGGGCTGCTTGAAAAGCAGGCGCGCGTGCGCGGCAGGATCGGCCAGCCGTCGGTGCCGATCGCGTTGCGCGCGCAAGGCGCGTACACCATCGGCGTCAAGGTGGGACGGCGCAGTCTCGACGTGCTGGCGATGGATTTTGCCGGCCACGTGGTGCACCGCGATGTCTTCGATTACGCGTATCCCGATCCACGCACGCTGTTTCCCGCGCTCGAAAATAAACTGGCGCGCGTGCACCAGACGCTCGGCGCGAGGGCCAGCCAGGTGGTCGGCGTGGGCGTCGCAGCGCCTTTGTGGCTCGGCGGCTGGCGTGACTTTCTCGGCGCGCCGCCCGACGCGCTGGAAGCATGGAACGAGATCGATCTGCGCTCGCGCATCGCCACCATGACGGGCTTGCCCGTCGAGTTCGCCAAAGACACCACGGCCGCGTGCGCCGCCGAACTCGTGATGGGCCAGGGGCGCGGCATTCACAATTTCCTGTATCTGTTCGTCGGCACGTTTATCGGTGGCGGCCTTGTGATCGACGGCCGTCTGCATGGCGGCCCGCACGACAACGCGGGCGCGGTCGGCTCGATTCCGCTGCGTGAAGGCGGCGCGCGCAAACCCGCGCGTCAGTTGCTGCACGCGGCGTCGGGCTTCGTGCTCGAAAAGCTGTTGACCGATGCGGGCGCGCCGGCTGCGGCGGCGCACGATCATCGCGCGTTGTCGCCGGAACTGTGGCGGCACACCGAGCAGTGGCTCGACAGCGCATGCCCCGCAATTGCCACTGCACTGACCAATGCGGCCGCCCTGCTCGATCTCGATGCGATCGTGATCGACGGCGAACTCGACCGGCAACTGTTGCGCGAAATCATTCGCCGCACCGAGCGCGTGCTCGATCGCTTCGAATGGGAAGGCATGGTGCGTCCGCAATTACTGGAAGGCGCGATCGGCGCCGATGCGCGTGCGATGGGCGGCGCGATTCTGCCGCTCTACGCGCATTTCGCGCCGGTGCACGAGTTGTTCCTGAAGCCGGCGGCGGAGACGGTCTATTAAACGCTGACGTTGTGATGCGTTAGCGTCAACGCCGGCATCCTTCACTCCATGCTCATTGCGCGGCAACCTTCGTAACCGAAGCCGTCTTCACAGGCGTCTCATTCAGCAACGGCTGCAACACCGGCGCCAACGACTTCAGCAATTGCACGGACAGCGCACTGGTGAACTCGTAATGCGCGGCATACGGTTCATGCACCCACGCGGTCAACGTGCCGTAGAACCGGTCGCCCATCGCGAACACGAAAGTCGCGCTGCGGTTCACCTTGCGCGACTCGATCAGCCGCGCGCCTTTGGCGAACACATTGAAGCGCTGATCGCCGGTGCCGGTCTTGCCGTACACCTCCAACGTCTGTCCATCGGGGAACGTCATGCCTTGCGCGAGACGCTTCGCCGTGCCGCCCGTCACCACATCGCGCAGCAACACTTTCACCGTGCTCGCGATTTCCGGCGACAACTGCTGCTCCGGCGCAACCGCCGCGCGCTTGAAGTGCGTTTCGTAAGGCGTGTCTTTCGCGAAGTCGAGTTGCGTGAGACTTTCCGTCGGCACCTTGTTGCCGTTGTTGGCGATCACGCCGATCAGTTGTGCAAGCGCGGCCGGCCGGTCGCCCGACGCGCCGATTGCCGCGGCATACGAAGGCGTGAGCGTCGCGAACGGATAGCCGAGCGCCTGCCATGATTTGCCGATCGCATCGTAAGCGCGCAGTTCGACCATCCGTTTGATGCGGCGGTCCTGCGTCGCGTGATAGCGCGTCTTGAAGAGCCACGAATAAGTCGACAGACGCACGTCGCGGCTCGCGCTCTGGATCTGTTCGAGCGTGGCGTCGGGATGTTCGCGCAGATAGTTGAGCGTCCACAATTCCAGCGGATGCACGCTCGAGATATAGCCACGATCGTTCAGATTGAAGCGGTCGATTGCGTATTTGGCATACAGGTTCGCGAGGTCTTCGTCGTCGAGCACGGAGGCGGCCGGCGTGTTCTTCAGCGCCGCGCGCATTTGCGCGTTGAACCACGCATTCGACTCGTCCGGCGCGACGCTGCGCAATACCGTCGCCACCTTGGGCGGCGATTTGCGCACGCCGAGCAGCAGCAGTGCGAGCGCCTGATCGCGCGTCTTACCGTGATACTTCGTGTAGAAACGATTCATGTACACGCGGCTTTCCTGATCGGCGAAGCGCGTCAGATACATCTTGCGCATCTCAGGATCGGCCAGCCATTGTGCCGACGGACCGGTGGTCTGCACCATTTCATAGTGGACGATGTCGCGCATCAGCCGCACGAACACCAGATTCACCGAATGCTGGAACGCGCGGTGTACGGTCAGAATGCGGCTGTTGTCGTCGGATTCGAAATTGTTGAAGGTCTGCGCGCCGCCGCCCGTGTAGAACGTTTCACCGGGACTAGCCGAGTATTTGCGCTCCACGGCCGCGTCGAGCATGGCTTGCAGCGAACGGTCCGAGGTGTGCGCGAGATAGTCGAGCGACCAGCGCGTGAGTTGATCGTTCGGATCGTACTTCACGGCTTTCAGTTCCGCCGTGCTCAACGGTGCATAGCGCTTGTGCAGGTCGGAAACGATCTGCAAATACGTCACCACGGTACGCAGTTTCGCCGTCGAACCGAGATTCAGGCGCGCGCCGGAGTTGATGTCGAACGGCTGGTTGACGCTGTCGGTTTGCACGCGCACGAGGTTGGCGCCGTCGCGCCGCTCGAACAGCGTGAAGCTATAGGCGATTCTCGACGGATCGTCCGACGCGCGCAGCATTTCGAAGCCGACCAGGCCCGCCGCTTTCGCGCCGTCGCGCGTGGCGGCAGCGGCGAGCCGGTCGCTCACGGCTTGCTGAACGGCGTTGTTAAGTGTGCCGTTCGCCTGCAGATCCAGGCGGTCGAGTTCGTAAAAACTCGGCATGCCGAGCGCGGCGAGCAGATGCGAACGCATCGACGTCACCGCCTTGCGCGACACGAAGGAATCCGCACTGGCCGTTTTGGCGGGCGCGCGGTGCAAATCGACCACCGCGGAGAGCGCGGCGTCGCGCAACGGGATCGACACGATGCCGCCGTTCGCCAGCAGCCGCAAATAACTGTCGGTCAGCCGTTCGAGTTCCTTGTAGCCGTGATGCAGGAAATACGACGGCGCACGTTGCGCGATCATCAACGAAAGCACCTGCCTGAACGCCACGCCCTGCTCCGGCAGATTCTGTTCGGTCGAAGGCGCTGCGAGGATGCGGTTGACGTCGTTGAAATCGCGGCCATACCAGGCGGCGAGACCGTCGCCGATACCGTTGATTTCGCCAATGCCCGGCTGCGCGGCCAGCGGCACCGAGTTGAGATAGTGGACCACGATCTGCCGGCGCGCCGGCATGGTCTGCGGGCCGTTCAGATAGGCGCGCACCGAAGCCGACGCAATCTGCCGCAGTTTCTCCGGCGGCGTCGCCGTGCGGCCGCCCGCCGAGTGGCGGAATTTTTCGATCTGCGTGGCGAGCGTGCTGCCGCCGGGCTGCGACTGATGGTGATTGAACACGCGCACGCCCTGATCGGCCAATGCGCGGCTAAAGCGGCCCCAGTCGATAGCCGGATTGCGGTTTGGCTGGTTCGGATCGAGCAGATAGCGGTCTTCGATAAACAGCAGCGAATTCACGACCAGCGGCGGAATCGCGTCGAAGCTGTCGTACACGCGGCCGGGAAACTGTGCGGCGAAGAGCGGCGCGCCGGTGCCGTCGAAGAGTCGCAGGCCCGCCTGATCCTTTTCTTCGTACGGCAAAAAGAGGCCGTTGTCCGCCAGAGACAGCATCCGCTCGGAGTCGCGCGCCTGAGTGGTGATTTCAAAGCCGCGTTGCAACAGACGCTGCTCGATGGACGGCAGCAATGCGTAGCCCAGGCGGCTGTCGTAAGGGCCTTTGTCGGCTTGGGGAAAACGGATGGAGTGACTGGGACCGTCCGCGACGGAAAAACCGACGTCGCGAGTCAATTCGGAGAGATAGTGCGCCTGCAATCGCGAGGTTTCGATCTCGATCTGGCAAAAGCGTGCCGCCAATGCCAGCGCAAGCAAAAATGCCGCCACCAGCGCCCATTTGATCCACTTGCGCACAGGCGTCGTGCCCGTTGCGCGAAACGGTAAACGAATCAGCGGCCGATTCATGGTGCTCTCCCCGAGCGGGCACCGGTTTCTTCAGGGCCGGCACACCTTCGAAGCAGTGTAGCGCGGAACGCGAACCCGCGATCCGTTCGGATTTACCCGAGAGTGTCGCGGCTACAACACCCGTTTGCGAAGCATGGCGCGGCGTGAATTGCCATGCGATATTGAGCGTCTTTCCTGTGATGAAAAAACCGCCGCTTCAGGCGGTTTTTTGCTTTCTCGCCGGCCGGTCCGGCAGCCGTCCCTGCGCCTGTTCGACCGGCTGCGTGCACAGCAGATCAATGAACTGTTCCGCCGGCGGCGACAGCACACCGCCCTTGCGCGTCACGATGCCAAAAGTCTGCGAAGGCGACTTGAGTTTCACCGGCACGAGGCGCAGCATTTTTTGCCGAACGAACAAGCCGGCGATTGCCGTGGGCAACAGCGAAACCAGATCGTGACTGCTTTGCAGAAGCGCCACCGTCACGAACGTCGAGGCCGTGGAAACCGGGTTATCCGGCATCCGCAGACCGGCCAGATCCATCTCACGTTCGAGCAGCGCGTGCAGCGGCATGTGCGACGGATACATCACCCAACGGTGGCCGGCCAGATCGCGCAGTTTCACCTCTTTCTTCGGCAACGGTGGATGACCGTAGCCGACCACCACCGAGAGCGGCTCGTCGCCTAGCGGACGATAGTGATATTTCGACGGATCGGCCGCCACCGCTGCGCGGCCGATCACCAGATCGAGCCGGCCGTCGTCGAGTTGCTGCAGCATGCGCGCGCTCGTGTCTTCCACCACTTCGACGGAAAGATCCGGCTGGGCCGCATGCAGTTGATTCAGCGCCGGCACGACGCACTCCGGAATCGCGCCCATGATCGCGCCGATCGCAAGCCGCCCGCCGCGCCCCGAACGTATCTCGGCGACGTCCTGGCAGAGCGCGGTGAGATCGGTCGTCATGAGCCGCGCGTAGCGGATCACGCAGTGACCGAGCTGGTTCGGGATCATGCCGCTCTTCGAGCGCTCGAAGAGCGGCGCGTCGAGCATCGACTCCAGTTCCTGCAAGGCCTTGCTGGCGGCCGATTGCGTCATGGACATCGCGCCGGCGGCTTTGTGCAGGGACTTCAGGTCGTCGAGTGCGATCAGCAACTGGAGTTGTTTCATGCGCAGTTTCGACAGCAGGACGTTGAGGGTGTTTTTCATGGCGGATCGCGTTGAAGCATCGGTGAGTCGCAAAAGCGATCACAAGATGGAAACAATTCAATATACCCGCGCTGCCCGACCGCCGTATAGTCGCCAGTGGAGACATTCCCACACCCACGAAAACGCACAACCATGATCCAGTCATCCCATCCTGCTGCATTGCGCGGCGTGTTCCCCGTCGCGCCGACCATCTTCGACGACGCCGGCCGGCTCGACCTCGAAGGCCAGAAACGCTGCATCGATTTCATGATCGACGCGGGTTCGAACGGGCTGTGCATTCTGGCGAACTTCTCCGAACAGTTCGCGCTCTCCGACGATGAGCGCAACACGCTCATGCACGTCGTGCTCGAACACGTCGCGGGCCGCGTGCCGGTGATCGTCACGACCACGCACTTCAGTTCATATCAATGCGCCGAACGCAGCCGCAGCGCGCAGGCCGCGGGCGCCGCGATGGTGATGGTCATGCCGCCGTATCACGGCGCGACCATCCGCATCGGCGAACGTGGCATCTACGAGTTCTACCGTACGGTGTCCGACGCGATTGATATCCCGATCATGATTCAGGACGCACCGGTCAGCGGCACCCCGTTGTCCGCACCGTTTCTCGCCCGCATGGCGCGCGAGATCGATAACGTGTCGTACTTCAAGATCGAAGTGCCGCAGGCCGCGAACAAGCTGCGCGAGCTGATCGAACTGGGCGGCGATGCAATCGTGGGTCCGTGGGACGGCGAAGAGGCCATCACGCTGATGGCCGATCTGGATGCGGGCGCAACCGGTTCGATGACGGGCGGCGGCTACGCCGACGGCATCCGTTTGATCGTCGACGCCTATGCGGCCGGCGACACCGAGGCGGCCGCCGCGCACTATCAGCAATGGCTGCCGCTCATCAATTACGAGAACCGCCAGGGCGGCCTCGCCTCGTGCAAGGCGCTGATGAAGGAAGGCGGCGTGATCCGCTCGGATGCGGTGCGCCATCCGCTGCCGCAGATGCATCCGGCCACGCGCGAAGGACTGTTGAAGGTCGCGCGGCGGCTCGATCCCCTGGTGCTGCGCTGGGGTCGTTAAAGCGCGCCGCAACGGCCCTGCTCCCACTCACACGCACCCCGCGCGCCCTGACTGCCTGAAAACGCAGCGCGGCGCGTCCTATCATCATGGCGCGAGCACACGCAACGCCGCGCTCCGCAGCCACATACGCAAACCTCGCTCTAACGGATGCAGGCCGCCGAAAAAAAACCACGTACAAGCTAGCGGAGAAGTTGAGTAACATAGGCGCGCAAGCTCACCCTGACTCCCTCCATGACCGCCAATCCTCGAGAACTGACGCCGGAAACGCTCGCCGAGCTGCTCGAACGTGTCGCCAAACAAGATGGCGCGGCGTTGCGCGAGCTGTATGATCTCGCCGCCCCGAAACTGTTCGGCCTCGCGCTCCGTATATTGAGCAGGCACGAGTGGGCCGAAGAAGTTTTGCAGGACAGCTTCGTCAATATCTGGCGCTTTGCCGGCGACTATCGCCGCGCATTGTCCGCCCCGATGACGTGGATGTCGGCGATCGTCCGCAACCGTGCTCTCGATCATCTGCGGCGGGTCAATACGCAGGAAACGGAATGGAGCGATGCGTTGGACGATCTCGTGGCGACCGGCGACCCGGATCCCGAAGCGCTGACCGCGGTCAGCCTGCAGGCGCGTCTGCTGGCCGGCTGCATGCAGCAGCTGGAACCCGCGCAGCGCCAGGCGGTCGCCCTCGCATATCTGCGCGATCAGAGCCATAGCGAGATCGCCGAAGTGCTGAGCGTGCCGCTCGGCACCATCAAGTCATGGATCCGGCGCGGCCTCGCCAAGCTGAAGACCTGCCTGGGAGGCGAGTGATGAATCTGCATCGCTATCCTCAGCTCGTCGATCTGCTGGCCGCCGAATATGTGCTCGGCACGCTGCGCGGCAGCGCGCGGCGCCGCTTCGAACGCTACGCGGACCACGACGCGACGATCCGCAAAGCCGTCGGCGAATGGCAGCGGCGCATCTCGCCGATGGCGGAACTCGCCGAGCCGCGCATGCCGCCGGCCGCCGTCTGGGACGCCATCGAACGGCGCCTTGGCCTCGCGGCCACGCGCGAGGCGGCACGTCCGCGCACCGTGGTGGAAACACCCGCGCGGCCGTCGCGCAGCATCTTCGAGAATCTGGCATTCTGGCGCGGCTGGGCGCTCGGCGTCACGGGCCTCGCCGCGGTTGCCGTGGTGGTCGCGGTGCGCTCGCTGCTGCCGTCCGCCACGCCGCCCGTCACGGCGCCGACCGTTGCTCAGCAACCCGAAGCAGCCGTGTCGCATGTCGCCGTGCTGAACAATAAGGACGCGCATCCGGTCATGCTGGTCGCATGGGACGAAGCGCACTCGACCATGACGGTGCATCCGCTCGGCAAGGTCGACCTGCCCGCCGGCCGGGCGATGGAACTATGGGGCATTCCGGCGAGCGGCCATCCGGTCTCGCTCGGCATGCTGCCGGACAGCGCGAACGGCAAGGTCACCGCTGGCCAGCAGAAACCGGAGAATTACGCGGCGCTGGCCGTGTCGATCGAAGCGCCGGGCGGCTCGCCCGATCACAACGCGCCGAGCGGTCCAGTCGTGTTCACCGGCAAGTTGCTGCCGGTGTCCTAGACGTTCCGTCCGCAACAGGACAGGGCCGCTATTCGCTCGATGCGGACGTCGGCCCTTGTTTTCATACGCGGTTCCACTCAACGGCAGCGCGCCGGCTGGACGCAAGGGCGCGATTGCCGCTACCCTAGCCGCTATGCAAAGCTTTTACGAAGCCACTGTCGTCCGTACGTCCGCTTATGCGCCGCTGGCCGGCCGGCGTAGCGCCAACGTCTGCATCATCGGCGGCGGCCTGGCGGGATTGTCCACGGCGTTAGGACTCGCTGAACGAGGCGTTGCCGACGTTACCGTGCTCGAAGCGCGGCAAGTGGGTTTCGGCGCGTCCGGTCGCAACGGCGGGTTCGTGTTCGGCGGCTATAGCCTCGATTGCGCCGATCTGCTCAAAACCCTCGGCGCCGCACGCGCCCGCGAACTCTATACGCTGACCACCGACGCCGTCGATCTAATGCGCAAACGGATCGCGCGCTATCACATTGACTGCGACGCGACCGACGCCGGCGTAATCCTCGCCAACTGGTTCGACGAACCGGCTCGACTGGAATCGCAGCGGCGCCTGATGCGCGATTCGTTCGGCGTCGAGTGGGAACCGGTAGCGGCGCAGCAGCTCGCTTCGCAACTGAAAACGCGCCGTTACCATGGCGGTCTGTTCGAGCGCAACGCATTCCACTTTCATCCGCTGAAGTACGTCCTTGGCGTGGCTAACGCCGCGGCGCATGCCGGCGTGCGGATCCACGAGAATTCGGCGGTCGTGCGTCTCGAGCGCGACGGCGCGGGCTTCGTGGTGCACACGCAGCACGGCGCGCTCGACGCGCAACACGTGGTGATGGCGGGCGGCGGCTACGCGCGCCGCGTCTATCCGTTGGTCGAACGCGCGGTGCTGCCGATCGCCACCTACGTGATGGCGACCGAACCGCTCGGCGCGCGTCTGCAAGACGCGATCGATACGCGCGCCGCCATCTACGACACGCGCTTCGCCTTCGACTATTACCGGCCGCTGCCCGACACCCGGATTCTGTGGGGCGGCCGCATCTCGGTGCGCGACCGCGCGCCCGAAGTGATCGCGCGGCTGTTGCAGCGCGATCTGCTCAAGGTCTATCCGCAGTTGCGCGACGTGCGCATCGAGTACGCGTGGGGCGGCCTGATGAGCTACGCGCGGCACAAGATGCCGCAGATCGGCCGCAGCCCGGACGGCGTCTGGTACGCGGTCGGCTTCGGCGGACACGGCATGGCGCCGACCACCGTATCCGGCGAGTTGCTGGCGGCGGCGATTGCCGGTGAGCGTCCGGTGCCCGAGGCATTTGCGTCGTTTGGCCTGACACCCGCTTACGGCGCGCTCGGCCTCGCGGCCGCGCAACTGACCTACACCGCCATGCAGACACGCGATGCGCTCGCCGCGCGCCGCCGCCCTGCGGTTTGATGTCCACCGAAACGCGCCCGCACATGCCCGAGACCCGCTCCGGAGGCCGATTTGACCGTGCTAGAATGCGCCGTCATCGCCGCTCGAATACACAATGAAAAAGGGAAGCAAGGCTGCCGAGCCTGATACCACCGGCATCCCGTCCGACACTCCGCGTACCGACGCCCGGCGCAAGTACGATCCCGAACAGACGAAGCGCAACATTCTCGACGTCGCGACCCAGGAGTTCTCCGCGATGGGACTGACGGGCGCACGCGTCGACGCGATCGCGGAGCGCACGAACACCACCAAGCGCATGCTGTATTACTACTTCGGCAGCAAGGAAGGGTTGTACCAGGCGGTGCTGGAAAAGGTGTATGGAGACATTCGCGCGCTCGAACAGGATCTGCACGTCAGCGAACTCGATCCGGTCGAAGGCATGCGCGCGCTCGTCGAATTTACGTTCGACTATCACGACCGCCAGCGCGATTTCGTGCGGCTCGTCACGATCGAAAATATTCACGGCGCCAAATACGTCGAGCAGGTCAAGACGTTCAAAGGCCGCAACGTCACCGTGATTCATACGATCGAAGATCTGCTCTCGCGCGGTATTGCGGCCGGGCAGTTCCGCAGCGATATCGATCCGATCGATCTGCATTTGCTGATCAGTTCGCTGTGCTTTCATCGTGTCGGCAATCGCCATACGTTCGGCACGGCTTTCGGCCGCGATCCGTCGCACCCGCGTTTGCGTGCGCGGCATCGCGCGATGATTGTGGATGCCGTGCTGCGATTCGTGCGCAAGGACGATTGAGGCAATCGGGCCTCAAGTAAAAACGGGACGCGGCTTTCGCCACGTCCCGTTTTTTGTCCGGCGCTGAGGCGCTCAATCCACCAGCACGATCCGCTTGATATCGCCGACGATGAAGATGTACGACAGCGCCCCGACCAGCGCGATCGCGCCGATGAACACCAGCGCACCGACGAACGAGCCAGTTGCCGCGACGATGAAACCCACCACCAGCGGCGTCACGATGCCGGCCAGGTTCGCCGCGAAGTTGAAGATGCCGCCGGTCACGCCGAGCAGGCCGTCCGGCGCGATGTCCGACACCAGCGTCCAGCCCAGCGCGGCCATGCCCTGCGCGAAAAACGCCACCGACAGGATCGCGATCACCGCCACGTTGCTATCCACATAGTTGGCGAGAATGATGGTCGAAGCGAGCAGCAGCCCGGCGATGATCGGCAGCTTGCGCGCCACGTTCGGCGACTTGCCGCGGCGCAACAGCCAGTCGGAGAATAAACCGCCGAACATCACGCCGATCGACGCGGCGATAAACGGCATGATCGCGAAGAAGCCGATCTTGAGCCACGCCATATGGCGTTCGGTGGCGAGATATGTCGGGAACCAGGTGAGGAAGAACACCAGCGTCGAGTTGCCGGCGAACTGGCCGAGGCAGATACCGGTCAGTTGACGATGCTTGAGCAGGCGTCCGATAGTGCGCCATTCAAAGCCGCTTTGTGCCGATGCCGCCGTTGCCGCCGCGCCCGTGGCGGCCGCTGCATCGGCGTTCGTCTTCCGATGCGTCAGACCGCCGCCCGCTTCGATATAGTCGAGTTCCGCCTGATTTGCCGACGGATGATCGCGCGGCTCGCGGTAGAACATCCACCAGATCACGCCGAACACAAGACCCACGCCGCCCACCACATAGAACAGCGAGCGCCAGCCGAACGTGCCCATCAGCATGAACAGGAACGGGCTGAAGAAAGCGAGGCCGATATATTCGCCGACGGTGTACGTGCCGGTCGCCATCGCGCGTTCGCTCTGCGGAAACCACGTGGCAACGACACGGCTATTGGTCGGAAAGCACGGCGCTTCCGAGACGCCGAGGCCGAGGCGGAATACGAACAGCGCGCCGATGCCGTGCACCAGCCCTTGCGCGAGCGTGCACAGCGACCAGAAGGTCATCGACAGGAAATACGTCACCTTGCTGCCGAAGCGGTCGAGGAACAGGCCGCCCGGAATCTGCGCGGCCACATAGCTCCACGAGAACACTGAGAACAGCAGCCCCATCAGCGCGGCGTTGATGCCGAGTTCTTTGGTCAACTGCGGCGCCGCGATGCCGAGCACCGTGCGGTCGAGATAATTGATCATGGTCCCGACCGCGAGCAGCGCCAGAATCTGATAGCGGGCTTTCGAACGGCGCGCGGTGCTGACGGTGGCGCCTTGCGGCGCGGCGGCGTCGGCGGGGCTGGATTGTATCGGTTGCTGCATGGGGTGGTCGTCTCCTCGATCTGCTTGTTACCGGTCGACACGCTGCCGGTTAGCGTTGCAACAACGACTGAAAATGGGTGTACACCCGTTCTGCATCCGGTTCGAGACCGGTGAAAATGCGCATGGCGTCGACCGCCTGATAGACCGCCATGCCGCCGCCGCTCAGCGTGCGGCAGCCAAGGGCTTCGGCGGCTTGCAACAGCGCGGTGCGAATCGGGAAATAGACGATGTCCGCGACCCACAGATCGCGGTGCAGCAATTCAACCGGCAACGGCAAGCCGGGCAATTTCGCCATGCCCGTGGGCGTGGCGTGAATCAGGCCGTTGGCGGCCGCGAGCGATTCGGCGAGCGAACTGCCGGCGCGGACGGTGGCGGCCGGAAAACGCTTTCGCAATTCGTCCGCGAGCGACGCGGCGCGCGTGGCGTCCACGTCGAATAGCGTGAGCGACTTCGCGCCCATGTTCAGCGCGGCGTGCGCGACTGCCGCGCCTGCGCCGCCCGCGCCGAGTTGCACGACGCGCTCCAGCGACACGTCCGGCAAGCCGCGCTGGAACGCGCGCGCGAAACCGGACCAGTCCGTGTTGTGGCCGGTGCGTTTGCCGTCCTTGAACAGCACCGTGTTGACCGCGCCGAGGGCGCGCGCGTCGTCGGAGAGTTCGTCGAGCAGCGGAATGACGGCCTGCTTGCACGGGTACGTGATGTTCAGACCGTTGAAGCCCATGCGTTCGGCCGCCATCAGCAAATCGGGCAGCGCGGCGACGTCGAGTTTCAGCGCTTCCAGGTCGATACGGCGGTACACATAGTGCAGACCGAGCTTGCTGCCCTCTTCCTCGTGCATGGCCGGCGACAGCGATCCGCCGATGCCCGCGCCGATCAGGCCGACCAGATAGGAATGCGGTGTTGCCTGTGAGCTGGTTTGCGCGTTGGCTTGTGCGTTCGCTTGTACGTTCGCTTGTACGTTCGCTTGTACGTTCGCTTGTACGTTCATTTCGCCGCCCTATTCTTAAGAATGGTCGCCATCCGCTCCAAAGCCAGTACATAGCCTTGCGTGCCGCAACCGATGATGATCGCGTCCGCCACGGCCGACACGTACGAGTGATGCCGGAACGCCTCGCGGCGATGCACGTTTGAAATATGCACTTCGATGACCGGCTTTTCGATGGCCGTCAGCGCGTCGGCGATGGCCACCGACGTATGCGTGTAAGCCGCCGGATTGATCACGATGCCGTCGACCTTGGTTCGCGCCGCGTGCAGCCAGTCGATCAGTTGATGTTCGGCGTTCGACTGACAGAAGTCGATGGACAAATTCAGGCGCTCTGCCGCATCGCGGCAAAGTTTCGCGACGTCGTCGAGCGTTTCCGAGCCATAGATAGCCGGCTCGCGCGTGCCGAGCAGATTGAGATTCGGTCCATTGAGGACCAGTACTGACGCAAAACTCATGACAACCACTCCCGCCAGGTAAGGCAAACAGGCCAGCCACGGCAATCGCCGTGGTTTTTCAACGTGAGCGAAGTGTGCGCGCATTGGGCGCCGCCGTCATTTGGGGTTTCTACGAATTTGTACCATCTAGTTAGTTTGTATAAACTGCCGATGACTTCGGTTAGTGTGGGAGTTTGTGGCTTGCGTTTTGCTGAGCCGTGTAACGAACTGGTCCATTTTCCGCATTGCAGCATGGCCGCCGCCGGACATGCGAGCGTCGCGCCCGGTTGCGCGACAATTCAACAGCCGTTCGATTGTTTTAGCAGGAGCCGTTCATGCAACGTTCGATTGCCACCGTGTCGATCAGCGGAACCCTTGTCGAGAAGCTCACCGCGATCCAGGCGGCAGGCTTCGAAGGCGTCGAGATTTTCGAGAACGATTTGCTGTATTTCGACGGCTCGCCTGCCGACGTGCGGCGCATCGCCGAAGATCTCGGGCTGACAATCATGCTGTTTCAGCCCTTCCGCGATTTCGACGGTGTCAGCCCCGAGCGCCTCGAGCGCAATCTCGACCGCGCGAAGCGCAAGTTCGACGTCATGCATGAACTGGGCACGGACCGCATTCTGGTGTGCAGCAACGTTTCGCCCGACACCATCGGCGACGACGCGCTGATGATCGATCAGCTCGGCGCGCTGGCCCGCGCGGCAGAGGCGGCCGGCGTGATCGCGGGCTATGAAGCGCTTGCGTGGGGCAAGCACGTCAAGACTTACCGGCACGCGTGGAAGCTGGTGAACGCCGTCAATCATCCCAATCTCGGGCTCGTGCTCGACAGCTTCCACACGCTGTCGTTGAACGACACGCCGGACGCGATCGCCGACATTCCAGGCGAGCGCATCGCCTTCGTGCAGATCGCCGACGCGCCGAAGCTCGCCATGGACGTGCTCGAATGGAGCCGCCACTACCGCTGCTTCCCGGGCCAGGGCGATTTCGATCTGGCCAATTTCACGGCGCAGGTCGTCAAAACGGGCTACAGCGGGCCGCTGTCGCTGGAAATATTCAACGACGGCTTTCGTGCCGCGCCGACCACCATCACGGCCGCCGACGGTCATCGCTCGCTACTCTTTCTGGAGGAACAGACGCGCGCGCTGCTCGAAAGCACGCAACAACCGGTCGGCGACCTGTACCGCTCGCCCGCGGCGCCCGCGCACGTCGGCTATCAGTTCCTGGAGTTCGCGGTCGACCACGGCACGCGCGCGCAGCTCGTCGACTGGCTCGGCAAGCTGCGCTTTCGCGAGGCGGGCCGGCATCGTTCGAAGGAAGTCACGCTGTATCAGCACGGCGCGGCCTCGATCGTGCTGAACGCCGAGTCCGATTCGTTCGCCAACGCGTTCTTCCAGCAGCACGGCTTGTCGCTGTGCGCGTCGGCATTTCGCGTGGACGACGCCAATCAGGCTTTCGAGCGCGCCGCCGGCTTCGGCTACGCGCCGTTCTCGGGGCAAATCGGCCCGCACGAGCGCGTGCTGCCCGCCGTGCAGGCGCCGGACAGCAGCCTGAACTATTTCGTCGACGAAACCCCGGACCAGCCCACCCTATTCGAGGCCGATTTCGTCCTCACCGATATCAACGGCCCGAGCGAAGTGGGGCCGCTGAGCCGCATCGACCATGTGTGCCTGTCGGTGCCGGCGAATTCGCTGGATACGTGGGTGCTGTTTCTACGCACTGCCTTGGGCTTCCAGGCCGAGCCCGGTGTGCTGGTGCCCGATCCGTACGGCCTCGTGCGCAGCCGCGCGCTGCGCAGCCACGACGGTTCGGTGCGTATCGTGCTGAATGCCTCCGTGGACCATCACACGGCGGTGGCCGAGGCATTGCACACCTATCACGGCTCGGGGCTGAACCACGTCGCCTTCAGCACCAGCGACATTTTCAGCGCGATTCCCGAGTTCGTCGCGGACGGCTTGCCGGTGCTGCGCATCCCGCGCAATTACTACGAAGATCTGGCCGCACGCTACGCGCTGCCGGACGAGACGCTGGACGCACTGCGGGCCAATAACATCCTGTACGACCGCGACGAGCGCGGCGGCGAGTTTTTTCATGCTTACACGGAGCAGCTCGACCAGCGCTTCTTCATGGAGATCGTCGAGCGGCGCGGCGGTTACGACGGCTACGGCGCGGCCAACGCCGCCGTGCGGCTCGCCGCGCAGGCGCAGCGGCGCAAATAGGCTTTGAGCGCATCAGGCAAGCGAATTCAGGCCCGGCGGTTGCGGCCAGGCGGGCACGGCGCGTGCGTCATCGGCGGGGGAGCCGCGCCGCACCGATATAATGGCGCCTGATTTCGCGGCCGATGCCGCGCGGTTGCGCCAGAAGCGCCGCCACGTGCGCCTGTGTCGGCCGAACGTAACGTCAGGAGAGATATGAAGAAGTTTGCCGTAGTCCTGTCAGTTCCCCTGCTCCTCAGCGCTTGCGCGTACTTCCAGAAGAATCCGGATGCCGGCGAGCCCGTCACGGACACCACCACGCAGCGCTCAGTCAACGACGTGGTCGCGTGCCTGACGCAGTTGGCCACCAGCCACGACGCCGCGTTCAAGTCCACCGCGATCCCGCAAGGCCAGATGCTCGACTTCGGCGATTCGAATATCGTCAAGGTGCGCAGCGACAACGGAGCCACAACTTACCGTTTCTATGCGGGCAAGCGCCATGTGAGCAACCTGTGGATCGAATCAGCGGGCAAAACCTGCGCCCCGTAGGGGTTGCCGGCGTAAGTGTCACAATCGGTAACATGGGCCGGTGCAATCATCATGTCACGGTGTTACAGGACAATGGTCTCTTAAGAATCGTTTAAGACTTCGTCCGCATCATCCACCCGACACTTACCCGCACAGGTGCTACCATGAACCAGCCTGATCACGACACGAACGACGCACCGGCGCCGGCCAAGCGGCCCACCATCCTGCGCCGCCTGTTGAGCCACCACGAGCTGGCGACGCTGCTGCTGTTGCTGCACGCGCCGATCGACGCATCTGCGAAACCCGAGATTCCGCAGCTTCACGAAGCCGGTCTGATCGAAACGATTTCCGGCGACGCCGGCGCCTCGCGTATCCGCTTGACGCCCGAAGGCAACGCCGTGCTGCGTGGCCTCGGCGTGAAGTAACGCGCGCTTTCATATTCGAGTTCGAAGACACGCGCGTACAGCGAAGGGCCACGCTCTTTCGTCCAGCCGAACGCCGCTCAGAGCTACCGGCGAACACCGCAGCCGCGTCACACAGCTTATGCCTGCCACACGCCGTAACCCGCTTCACGCAGTCCAATCGCCAATTCCACTTCCATGTCCTGGGCGCCGCGGTAAGGCATGGGATTGAACACCTCATAGAGTTCGGGCACGAGCCGCAAGCCGTAATCGCGCACATAGCGATTGGCCTGAATGCCGGCCTTATGCCGGTCGAAGCGCAGATCCGGGTCCAGTCCCGTCATTCCCACATATACGCAAGGCTTGTCGAACCGGTAGTCCGGATTCGCACGGCGGAAACGCGCCTCGTTCCAGACCTTGTCGTCCAATGCGACCACATAGACGTAGTAATGATGCCTGCGACGAGCCATGTGCAGCGCTTCAGCTCCGCGAAGTACCGTGCAGCAGCATGCGGTATTCAGTCGGCGTGATGCCGACGGTCGCCTTGAACTGCCGCGTGAACGCGCTGTGGTCGGTGTAGCCGCATAGCGCGGCGACGTCGGTGACCTTGTCGTGCGAGACCAGCAGCGCCGTGGCCGCGTCCAGCCGGGTTTTCAGCAGCACCTGACGCGGCGTCAGATGAAACACCTTGTGAAAATAGCGTTCCAGTTGCGCGACCGACATATCCGCCATCGCCGCGAGTTGCTTCAGATTCAAAGGCTGGACGTAATTTTCCTGGATGGACTGCACGACCGCGGCAAGGCGGCTGTAGGCCGGATGGCTGCTCTCGTCCGCCTTCAGATCGCGGGAAATGCCGGCGAGGCCGACCACCTTGCCGGCGGGATCGCGCAGCGGCTGTTTGCAGGTCAGACACCAGCCCGGCTGGCGGCCGGGATACAGATGCAGTTCCAGTTGATCGATCATCTGGTTGCCGACGTTGATGATCGCCTTGTCCTGCGCCGTGTAAATGCGTCCGAAGCGGCGCGGGAACACGTCCTCGGCGGTCCGGCCGAGCAGCGCGGACTTTTCCTTGAAGCCGCAGCGCGACGCGAGCGTGCGGTTGACCAGCGCGTAGCGCGCCTCGGCGTCCTTGACGAAGAACACGACGTCCGGCATCGCGTCGAACACCGGCTCGAGCAGCCTGAAGTGCGACAGCATGCCGGACAGCGTTGCGTCGTCCGGTTCGAGCGGATCAGCCAGCGTGTTCATCGTGCGGGTTCCGTTGGTCCGTGCGTTGAGGGGGCAGTCGGGCGACGTGCGGTCGATTATAGGGCCGCGCCGCCGCCGACAATATCCGCCGGCGTGCCGGCAAATGGGTCAGTCAAGCGGGTCAGTCAAGCGGGTCAGTCAAGCCGGGCGGCTCCGCGGCGGCCGCCATCAACGTGCCGATTTGCGCCGGACTGAAGGGCGGACGCGGCGCGCCGGACTGCCAGCCGAAGTACAGGTTCGCCGCCGTGCCGCAGATTCGTCCCTGGCAAGCGCCCATGCCGCAGCGGGTGTGCAGCTTGGCCTCGCGCCAACTGGCGAAGGTGCGCACCTCGCCGATACTTACGTCCTCGCAGCGGCAAAGCAGCGTGGCATCGGCGGGCGGTGTGCGCGCGGCGTCCCGCAGGGCGAAGGCAGTTTCGACGCGGCGGCCGAACCGGCGCCAGCGCTCGCGTTGCGCGTCGAGCGCGGCACGGCCCTCGGCAGCGCCACTTGCGGCGAGGCCGGCAATCTCGCCCTCCACGCCGGCCAGTTCCGCGCCGCCGACACCGGTGCACTCGCCCGCCGCCAGCACGCCTTCGACAGACGTGCGTTGATCGTCGTCGACGACGATCTCGCCCGCTGCACTGATCGCGCAACCGAGCGCCTGAGCCAGCGTGATGTTCGGCACGAGTCCATAGCCGCTGGCGACGCGGTCGCAGTCGAGCACAACCCGCCTGCCATCGCGGCCGCGCCGGATGGTGACCTGCTCGACGCGGCCATCGCCCCGCGCCTCTTCCACGATGCTGCCGGTCCAGTAATGCAGGCCCGCGAACCCCCGCGTCATGCCGACGGCTTGCCGCAACTTGCCGGGCGTGGCCAGCAGCGAGATGCCGAAACGCGCGACGTCGAACGCCGAAGCCTGTTCCACCACCGCCGCCACCCGAGCCCCGGCCGCACGCGCGGTAGCGAGCGCCGCGATCAGCAAAGGTCCGCTGCCGGCGATCACGATCCGCTTGCCACGCACCGGCACGCCGCCTTTGATGAGCGCCTGCAGTGCGCCAGCGCCCGTCACGCCGGGCAAGGTCCAGCCGGCGAACGGCAGAAGCCGTTCACGTGCGCCGGTCGCGAGAATCAGCCGCTCATAGCTGACACATGCGCCGCCGCGTTCCGCCGATTCGAGCAGCAAGCCGCGTGGACCCAGCGGCGCGATCACGCGAGTCGACGGCCAGTGCGTGATGGCGCTTTGCCCGTTGATCGCAGTGAGGAGGTCGCGCAGCGGCGCCTGCGGCGCGTGGCCCGGACCTTGACGCCAGATCTGGCCGCCCGCGCGTGGATTGTCGTCGAGGAGCGCAACCGTAGCGCCCGCGCGCGCTGCGGCGGACGCGGCGTTCAACCCGGCGGGGCCGGCGCCGACGATGACAATGTCGTAGTGGTATCTCATCGCGCGCCCGCCGCGTTTCGGGTGAGAACGATCTGGCCTTCGCGGCACAGCGTCTGACACGCCAGCGCATGCGGCCGGCCGTCGATCGTCACGCGACACTCCTGGCATACGCCCATCCCGCACAGCGCGGCGCGAGGCTGGCCGCTCACCGAAATCCGCGTGCCGCGCACGCCCGCCAGCTCGAGCGCCGCGGCCACAGTCGTGCCGGCCGCGACGTCGAAACGGTCGCCGTCGATCGTCAAGCTCACACGTGCTTCCGCGCTCGCACTACGCATGAATGACCTTCTCGGCAAAACGAACGGGCAGATAAGGCTCGGCAGGAATCGGCGCAACGGTCCCTACGATCTGCGCGGCAATCAGCTTCGCGGTGGCAAGCGAGGTCGTCACGCCCAACCCCTCGTGGCCGGTGGCAAGCCAGACGCCGGGAGCGAATTCGCCGGCTGGACCGATCAGGGGCAGGCCGTCCGGCGAGGCCGCGCGAAACCCGGTCCATGCGCGAATGCCGTTGAGCGTCGGCAGCGCCGGGAGATAGCAGGCGGCGCGCTGCAGCATCTGCGCGAGCACGGGCATCTCGACGGCGGGATCGGCGGTGTCGAACTGGCGCGACGAGCCGATCAGCAATTGACCCGTGGGCCGCGGCTGCGCGTTGAACGCCACCGAGGTGCCAAGCGCATGATGCGCGCTCTTGATGTACCCGAGTTCGAGCAGTTGATGCCGGATCAGTCCGGGATAGCGGTCGGTGATCAGCAGGTGGCCCTTCTTCGGCTGCAATGGCAGCGATGCCACCAATTGCCGCGCCCCCAAACCATTGGCCACGATGACGTGGGCCGCGCCAACGCGCTCGCCATTCGCAAGAGCGACGCCGCTCGCGCTGACCGACGCCACCGCGGCACCCAAATGCACATGGATATTCGCCGCGCCCGGCGACCGCGTCAGCAGCCATTCGGCGACGGTCGGCGCATACACGATGCTGTCGTGCTCGATTCGCAAACCGCCCGCCATCGACGCCGCCAGCGCCGGCTCGCAAATCCGCAACGCGGGCGCGTCGAGCAGTTGCGCGGCAATGCCTTGAGCCTCGAACGCCGCATGCATCGCGCGGGCGGCCTGCCACTCTTCTTCGTCGGCGGCGACCCAGAGCGTACCGCAGCGCGCGAACGCGTCGCGCGGACGCAGTTGCGGCGCGAGTTCCAGCCACAGGTCTCGTGAATAGCGACTCAACGCGAATTCGGCCGGCGAGTCGTTCATCACGACGATGTGGCCCATGCCCGCCGCCGTCGCGCCGCCCCCAACGCCCTGCGCGTCGAGCATCTCGACCCGCATGCCGAGCGCCGCAAGTTCGGCCGCGCACGCCGCGCCGACAATGCCCGCCCCGACGATCAGCGCGTCCGCCGTCATGCCCTGCGGATGCCCCAGGCGAACGGATCGCGCTCGTCGAAGCACAGGCGCGCCTCTGCCGTGACGTACGCGTGACCGGTGATGGTCGGGATCACGTGAACGCCGTCGCCAGCATGGCGATAGCTCGCCTCGAACACGCTGCCGATGATGCTCTCCTGCCGCCACACCGCGTCTTCGGCCAGTTTGCCGTCGGCCGCGAGGCAGGCCACTTTGGCGCTCGTGCCGGTGCCGCACGGCGAGCGGTCGTATGCACTGCCGGGACAAAGCACGAAGCTGCGGCTGTCGATGCCATCGCGCGAACCGGGTCCGAAGAGTTCGATGTGATCGATCAACGCGCCATCCGCGCCGGTGATGTGCTGCGCGATCAGCGCGTCGCGAATCGCGCCGCTGAACGCGGTCAATTCACCGATCCGCGACGCCTCCAACACGCGCCCGTGGTCGGCGACGAGAAAGAACCAGTTGCCGCCCCAGCCGATGTCGCCGGTCAACACGCCGTGACCCGGCACGTCCACCTGCACGGACGCGCGATAGCGATACGCCGGCACATTGCGCACGGCGACGCTGCCGTCCTCGTTGAGCGTCGCTTCGACGACGCCGACCGGCGTCTCGATCCGATGGCGCCCCGGCCCGATCCGCCCCAGGTGCGCCAGCGAGACGACGAGACCGATCGTGCCGTGCCCGCACATGCCGAGATAGCTGACGTTGTTGAAAAAGATCACGCCGGCCGCGCACGCAGGCTCGTCCGGCTCGCAGAGCAGCGCGCCCACTACGACGTCCGAGCCGCGCGGTTCGGTCACGATGCCCGCGCGCCAGTCGTCGAACTGTGTACGGAACACGTCGAGCCGTTGCGCCAGTGTGCCGCCGCCGAGATCCGGGCCGCCCGACACCACGAGGCGGGTCGGTTCACCGCCGGTGTGCGAGTCGATGATGTCCAAGGTTTTCATGATGCTCATGTTAGAAACCGCGGCCGGGCGAGTCTTGGTGTGCTTACGCGTGGATTGTGACGATTTCGGCATAACTACGCGATACCGTGGCGACTTTGCTCGATCTCGCTATCGACGCTTGAGCACGTGTGTGGGACGTACAACGGGCGCGGCTCGGAGCACCCATAATCACGCCGGTTCCACGCTTTCAACGCGCCTCGCCTTTGCATCCCGAATTAAGCCACGCGCCTTGATTCGGCGACGCTCCGTGCAGATCGACTATGCTGAAATCGTCATTCGCCACGCGCGATTCACGCAAGACGGCAGGATTTTCCCTACTTACACTGCGCTGAACACATCAACAGTCAGGAGAGCAGTCGTGGCGCATATCTGGGAAGGTGTATTGCCCGCAGTCACTACCAAATTCAACGCGGATTTCAGCATAGATCGCGTATGGACCGGCAAGAATATCGAGGCGCAGATCGACGCCGGTGTGGACGGCATCATCGTGTGCGGATCGCTGGGCGAAGCGTCGACGCTCTCGCTGGATGAAAAGCTGCAAGTGCTCGACATCGCGGTCGAGGCTTCGCGCGGCCGCGTGCCGGTCCTGCTGACGATCGCCGAAAACAGCACGCTCGACGCCTGCCGTCAGGCCGAAGCGGGCAGCCGTCATGGCGCGGCCGGTTACATGGTGCTGCCAGGGCTGCGTTACCTGTCGGACCGCCGCGAGACGCTGCATCATTTCCGCAGCGTTGCCGACGCGAGCGCCCTGCCGCTGATGATCTACAACAATCCGCTCGCCTACGGCGTCGACATGACGCCCGACATGTTCGCGGAAATCGCCGACGAGAAGAAGATCGTCGCGATCAAGGAATCATGTGGCGACGTGCGGCGCGTGACCGACCTGATCAACGCCGTCGGCGACCGTTTTGCGATTCTTTGCGGCGTCGACAATCTCGCAATGGAAGCGATCCTGATGGGCGCTCACGGTTGGGTGGCCGGTCTCGTGTGCGCGTTTCCGCGTGAGACGGTGGTGATCTACAAGTTGCTGAAGGCGGGACGCCTGGAGGAAGCGCGGGCGATCTACCGCTGGTTTGCACCGCTGCTCGCGCTCGACGTGTCGGCGAAGCTGGTGCAGAACATCAAGCTTGCCGAAGCGATCGTCGGGCTCGGCACGGAGCCGGTGCGCCCGCCCCGTCTGCCGCTCGCCGGCGACGAACGCAAGGCGGTCGAAGCCTTGATTCGCAAGTCAATCGAAACGCGGCCCGCGCTGCCGCAGATTTGATCCGGCGCGGCTGGCTGGCGTCAGGCCGCCTGTTTCTCGACGTCGATATCCGCATCGATCACGGCGGCCGCACCCTGGCGCAGATGCAGCAGCCGGTAGCCACTTTTATAAACCGGTTGCAGCCGGAATTCGTTCTGCGGCTCGATCTCGAGCAGGAGGCGCAGCCGCGAAACGTGACTGTCGATGGTGCGGGTGAATTCGCGGAACTCGCGACCCCACACCATTGCGAAGATGTGATCGCGCGACAGCACACGGCCGATGTTGGAGAAGAACAGCGACGCCAGCCGGTACTGCGTGCCGGACAATTGGACCGGCTGGCCGCGCAGCATGACGAGTTGACGATGTGTGTCGAAGTGGTATGGACCGGCATCGAAACTGGCGGAACTGAACCGGTCCGGATACGCCCGCCGCAGCAGTGCCGTGACCCGCTCGCGAAACTCGGCGGCGCGCAGCGGCAACGCGACATAGTCGTCCGCGCCGGCGACGAACGCGCGCACGATGTTCTCCTCCGCCGTGTCCGCCGATGCGAATATGACCGGCAGACGGTCGCCGCCCACCGCGCGCGCCGCGCGCAAAACCTCGGCGCCGGACAGGCGCAGGCCCTGCCAGTCGAGCACCAGCAGATCGACCGTGGAACGCGCGAGCGTTCTCGACATGCTCAGGCCGTCGTCAAAGGTCGTGCAGGAATGACCGGTGCTCGTCAGGACCTTTTCGATCGACTGACGCATGAC
Source organism: Paraburkholderia sp. BL27I4N3 (assembly GCF_003386115.1). Classification (NCBI taxonomy): domain Bacteria; kingdom Pseudomonadati; phylum Pseudomonadota; class Betaproteobacteria; order Burkholderiales; family Burkholderiaceae; genus Paraburkholderia; species Paraburkholderia sp. BL27I4N3. Next base: position 5,981,739 of record NZ_QREJ01000001.1, read on the forward strand.
CAGGTCGCGCTGGGGAATGGCAATACGCATGGGATGACTCGTAAGATGGCTCGGACGCGATTCTCAGAGGCGGGCCCATTCCATCCCATAGGAGCAATCCTAATTTACATATGAATCAATCCGGCCGGACAGCGCGCGCCCCGTATTCCTACATTCTCTAGTGACAAGTCCTCAGCGCAGCGCCGTCGCAATTGCGACCAGAAGGCACGTTCCAGGGAACTTTTCCCAATCTAATTAAGCACTTCCCGAAGCGATCGGCTTTCATCCTGTAAAATCCCGCCTGGCCCCAGTCGTCAACGCGCTTGCCCTACCCGGGCCGGCGCGCCGGTGTTCCGTGCTCTACCCAGCGCTTGCCACACTTCTCGCCCGACGACCGCCGTATTTCCACGCGCTACGTGTGGCTTCCAATTCAAAACATGACACAAGCAATGCAAGCGACAAATCTGGGTGGAGCGCAGGCTGTCACCCCACGCCCTCTTGGGCGCAGCGATTACAAGACGCTCGGCCTCGCCGCCCTCGGCGGGGCGCTGGAGTTCTACGACTTCATCATCTTCGTGTTTTTTGCGCCGGCGATCGGCCAGCTATTCTTCCCGGCGGCAATGCCGGACTGGCTGCGGCAGGTGCAAACCTTCGGCATCTTCGCCGCGGGCTATCTGGCGCGGCCGCTGGGCGGCATCATCATGGCGCATTTCGGCGACCTGCTCGGCCGCAAGCGCATGTTCACGCTGAGCGTGCTGCTCATGTCGGTGCCCACGCTGATGATGGGCCTGCTGCCCACCTACACCAGCATCGGCGTGCTGGCGCCGGTCCTGCTGCTCCTGTTCCGCGTGATGCAAGGCGCGGCGGTCGGCGGCGAAGTACCGGGCGCCTGGGTGTTCGTCTCGGAGCATGTGCCCCAGCGGCACATCGGCTACGCATGCGGCACGCTCACGGCCGGCCTGACCGCGGGCATTCTGCTGGGCTCGCTGATCGCCTCGGCAGTGAACCGCAACTTTGCGCCGGCTGAAATCTCCGCGTACGCGTGGCGCATCCCGTTCCTGGTCGGTGGCGTGTTCGGCATGTTTTCGGTGTATCTGCGCCGCTGGCTGCATGAAACGCCGGTGTTCGCCGAACTCAAGCAGCGCAAGGCGATTGCGGCCGAAGTGCCGCTCAAGGCCGTGCTGCGCGACCACGGCCGCGCCGTGATCGTCTCAATGCTGCTTACGTGGATGCTTTCGGCCGCCATCGTCGTCGTGATCCTGATGACGCCGACGCTCCTGCAAAAGCAGTTCCACATCGCGCCGGCCACGGCGTTGATGGCGAACTGCGTAGCCACGCTGTGCCTGACGATCGGTTGCGTCATGGCGGGCTCGATTGCCGGCCGCATCGGCGCGGGGCGCACGATTTTCATCGGCGGCCTGGCGCTGGCGGTGACGTACTACGTGATGTTCCAGCAACTCGCCGTCGACACCTCCACGCTGGTGCCGCTGTACGCGGTCGCGGGCCTGTTCGTCGGCGTGATCGGCGCGATTCCTTTCGTGATGGTCAAGGCGTTTCCGCCGGTGGTGCGTTTCTCCGGCATTTCGTTCTCGTACAACGTGGCGTACGCCATATTCGGCGGGCTCACGCCGGTCGCCGTGTCGCTGATGATGAAGTCGAACCCGATGGCCGCTCCGATGTACGTCGGCGCGATCTGCATTCTCGGGGCACTGACCACGCTGTTCATCAAGGACGCGCCGCAGAAACACTGATCAGCTGCTTGTGCTTTGCAGCGACGGCGTGCCGCAACGGTGCGCCGTTTTTGTTTGCATCATGGGGTTCGACGCCCTGCGCTGGCGGGTGACATCCACACTTCACGCCGCGCCGAAACATGGTGCGCTGCATCGGACCTACGATGTGTCGCATGAACTCACCGAACTCCCCCCACCGGTCCGCACTCGGCCGCGTCCTCGCGACGGTCAGCGTCGGCTTCGTCGTCACGCAACTCGACGTGACCATCGTCAACATCGCGCTGCCGCGAATCGGCGCGGATCTGCATGCGAATGTCGCGGACCTGCAATGGGTCGTCGACGCCTACACGCTCGCGTTCGCCGTGCTGATGCTGTCCGCCGGCGCGCTCGGCGACCATTTCGGGGCGCGGCGCCTATACGCGGCCGGCATCGTGCTGTTCGCGCTCGCGTCGCTCGCCTGCGGCTTTGCGCTCGGCGCGACCATGCTGATTGCGGCGCGGGCGGTGCAAGGCGTCGGCGCCGCCGCCATGCTGCCGAACTCGCTGGCGCTGCTCAATCGAGCGTATGGACACGATCCCAAACTGCGGGCTCGCGCGGTCGGTCTGTGGACGGCGGCGGGCGCGATTGCGATCGCGGCGGGGCCGGTGGCCGGCGGCCTGCTGATCGCGGCGTTCGGCTGGCGCAGCATCTTTCTTGTCAATCTGCCGATTTGCGCCGCCGGCTTCCTGGCGACCTTGCTGTGGGTGCCACGGCCCGAAGTCGCGACGCGTCGCACCCAGCAGCAATTGACGGCGGCGCCCGCCTCCGACACGAAGCCGCGCGGCATCGACCTGGGCGGCCAGTGTCTTGCCATCGTCGCGCTGACCGCGTTCGTCGCCGCCGTGATCGAATGGCGGCCGCTAGGTTTCGGCCACCCGCTCGTGGCCGGCGGCTTCGCGCTCGCGCTGCTCGCAGCGAGCGCCTTTGTCGTGGTGGAATCGCGCGTCGCGGCGCCGATGCTGCCGCTCTCGCTGTTCAGCAAGCGCTCCTTCAGTGTGGCGGTGCTGTTCGGCATCTGCGTGAATCTCACTTACTACGGCATGGTGTTCGTGCTGAGCCTGTATTTGCAGCGCGTGCGCGGCTATACGCCGTTGCAGGCGGGGCTCGCGTTCCTGCCGTTGACGGGCGGTTTTTTGCTGTCGAATGTGGCGAGCGGCTGGGTGGTCGGCCGCTTCGGCGTGCGGATGCCGATGATCGCGGGCGCGATCACCGCCGGCCTCGGCTATGGCCTGCTGCATTTCGTCGATGCCGGCACGCCGCTCATCGGCCTGCTGCTGCCGTTCCTGCTGATTCCGTCGGGCATGGGCCTGGCGGTTCCCGCGATGACCACCGCCGTGCTCGCCTCCACCGACGCGCCACGCGCCGGCACGGCGTCCGCCATATTGAATACGGCACGGCAGGCAGGGGGCGCGGTCGGCGTGGCGGCTTTCGGGGCGTTGGCGAGCGGCGCGGCCGCCTCGCAGATCGTCTCGGGCATGCGGGCGGCGACCGCCGTGTCGGTCGGCTTGCTGGTGATTGGCGGCGTGCTGAGTTGTTTCGTGCACCCGCAACCGCACTCGTCGGACGCCGCGCATCGCCATGCAGGACGCGAACGGGTCGGCGACTCGCGCTGAGGGTGTCGCGCGTCAGGATCGTCTGCAAAAAAACGACCCCCGCGATGCTCGCGCATGGCGGGGGTCGTTACCGGCGGTTCGACGCCTGCCGGCTAGTTCGCGACGCCGCGTTCCGGCCTACAGCGACGCTTCCTGAATCGTGCCGGTGTCGATGGCGCGCTCGATCAGCCCTTCGTTCTGCGCTTTGGCGATAGCGTCGGCGATCAGTTTCTCCGGCTCCTCGATCTCGGCCTTGATCGTGCTGATGAACCCGGACGCGTCCAGAACCACCAGCGTCTTCGCCGAATCAGCCAGGCTGATTATCACCCGATGCGGCGTAGGCCCTTCACCAAGACTCGCGCACAATTGCGTGACCTTGCCGCCGATGGTTTGCTCAAAACTCTGAATCATTATTTGCTCCCTTGGTTACAGCCGAAATCGAAAGCGGTCAGCACAGGCTACCTCAACTGCCGCGTCAAAGGCCGAGTCCGCCGCGCGGCGCTCGCGCACCGTCGATGCTAAGACGTCCCGCGCCCGTCACGAACAGCAGCAGGAAGCCGCCGGCAATGCCGATGTTCTTCCAGAAATGAATGACCATGTCGCGTTGCAAGGCGGCGTCGGTGACGTTCCAGAAATCGTGGCCCAGTACCGCCGTCGCCACGGTGTACACCGCCATGATCAGCGCGAGCGGACGCACCTTGAAGCCGAGGATCAGCAACAGACCGCCGAGCGCCTCGACCGCCGTTGCGATCGGCGCTGCGATCTGCACGAACGGCACGCCCTTCGAATGCAGGTAGCCGACAAAGCCCGCATAGCCCAGCAGTTTCATCACACCGCCCCACAGGAACAACACAGCAAGCGCAATACGAGCGATGAGGATAACGCCGGAATCGACGGGACGCGACATGAGGGACTCCAGTAATGAATAAGCAGCAGACCCGGCCAGCAGCCCGCAGTTCCCCACTTTGCACCGGACAATAGGGAGTTTGCCCGCCTTTTCCTAGCACGGACAAGGACGAGCAGCACGCAGCCCGCGGCATGCCGCGAATGGAAAAAGCGTCCGTGCGGGCCGCCCGGTAGCGGCCACGGCAAGTGCCGACGGCGGAATCACCGCCGTATTTATGCTTGAGGATAGGTTGCGACTTCGATCAGATTGCCGTCCGGATCGCGGCAATACACCGAGGTCATCTTGCCGCGCGCGCCGTCGCGCTCCACCGGACCGGCTTCGATTTCGACGCCTTGCGCAAGCCAATGCGCCTTGACCTCGGCCGGGCTCGTGGTCGTGATGAAGCAAAGGTCCGCGCTGCCGGGCACCGGCTCGCGGCTAGTGAACCACGCGACGGTGTCGGCGGTCACGGGACGCAGATTGATCTTCTGATTGCCGTAGAACATTGCCACCCGCGTGCCGGTGCGCGACGCGAACTCGGTGCGCCGCATGCCGAGCATACGTGCGTACCACGCCGCGCTGACTTCCACATCGGCGACGTTCAGAACGAGATGATCGAGAGTGTCTATCGAGAAGCTCATGGTTTCCGTCACCGTGATGTAGGGCGATGCGCCGTGACGGATCAGTTCGACCCGCCGCCAGCGGCCAGATGAAAAATTAGCACGTGCGCGAGGTTCGCGTGCGGCGGCCGAGGCGTTGCGCTCATGGCTTTGCGCCGCAATGGCGTTGGCGAAGGTTACGACTGAGGTGCGTCGGGCGCGAGCAGAACGCCCTTCGTGAAGACGAAGCAACCATAGCCGCGCTCTTCACCGGTCGCGATCACGCAGTACGCTTTACGCGCGCGTTCATAAAACGCAAACCGTTCGATCGACGCGAAGGGCACGTCGCGCCCTTCCGCGGCGTTGATCTCGGCCTGTGCCTCGCGCTGCACGGCCGGAATCGTGTGCGGCTCGCCCACCACTTCCATGCGCGACGCGGGATGCTCGATGAACGTGTCCAGCGGCATCACCGACAGCACCGCGCGAATCGCGCGCGGCGCGCTCACGCCGTCGAGGCGCAGCACCTTGCCCAGCACGCTTTCGCGCGCCACCGAGTCGCCGGGGAAATTGGCGTCGCAGATGACGAGTTCGTCGCCATGGCCCATCGCGCGCAGCGCATGCAGGATGTCGGCGTTCAGCAGCGGGTCCAGATTCTTCAGCACGGTGTCTCCTTGTAGTCCGGTCGGCGACTGACCGCCGAGGTTTGGACGTGGGTTATCGGGTCGCGCGGAGCGAGCCGGTCGCGCGAAACGGGCGGTTCACAGCCGCGTTCGAGCCGGGCCGAAGCAGCCGGCGCCCGGCTCGGCGAAAGCGTGTCCGCGCGACGCATCGCATTCCAGCGGACGATTGTAGCAAGCAACGTCGCGGGCATTGTTCGAAGGTGGCGCGTGGCGGCGGCACCTCGCCTTGCCGGAGCGGACGGTAGGCCTAACGCGCTGTGTGGCCGGCAGAGTCGCGGCGCCACCGCACTGCCAGCGCAGCCAGCCGACCACCGCCAGCAGCACAAGACCCGCGCCGCCCAACACCGGCTCGCGCCAGCTCAGCAGCGCGATGAACATGAACACGCGCGCGCCGGCGAGCAGCGCGAAACCGGCGACCGCGCCGGACAGCGAGTCGAGGGCGCCCGACAGGCGCGCTAACGTGATGGCCGATTGGGGAGCCGTGGCGGCAGCGGGCTCGTGCATGATGGTCTCCGTAAAAAAGCGGCGGTCAGACGCCGTCGGGCACCTGGTCGAGAAAGCCGGTGATGGCCTGCAAGCGTCCGTGCGGATCGATCACGCCGAAGTCGGATCCCTTCGCGATCGCGTCGCCCGCGGGCGCGGCCAGTTCCCATGAGAAACGCAGCCGGTCGGCAAAGCCGTCGATCTGGCCCGTGCGGCGAAACGTGTGATGCGGAAAGCGCTCCTGCACCGCGCGGATCATCGCGTCGATGCCGTCGTGGCCGGTGCCCGACAGCAGCGGGTCGCGATAGTCGGCATCGGTGCTCCATGTCGCGGCGATCAACTCGCGACGGCGCGTGCCATCGGTTTCGTTCCATGCGTCGAAATAACGGTCGATCAGATCGGTATGCGCGTTCATCTCCGGACTCCTTGATTGGCAGGACTGAGCACTACGCTCGGCAGACACGTTGTAGGCGGCGGGCTCGGAGTGAAGATTGACGGCTCGGGCGCGCTGCGTCGATTACGTGGGAGGTAAGCATTTGCGCGCGCTTCGTCGTCCATCGGATTGGCCATCCGGCCGAGTCGTCAGCCCGGGCGGCAGCCGCTAACCTCGTGTAGCGAATGGGGCCGCGCGGAACAGACGCGCGGCATGTGATGTATTCGACGAACACGAACACGGGGGCCTTTTTCAATATGGTTTTCACACTTGCAAGACCGTATCCACAAGGATACAATGCTCAGCAGATCGGTTCACCACCTGTGTACGAGGTTAACCGCACCGAGGAATTCGACGCATGGCTTGCACAGCTCGCGGATTTACGTGCGAGGGCAAAGATACTCGTGCGGATCCGGCGTGCGGAACGCGGGCATTTCGGCGACGTGAAATTGCTCGAAGACGGTGTTTCCGAGATGCGCATCGACTGCGGGCCGGGCTATCGGGTCTATTTCGCGCGTGAAGGGCGCATGGTGTATCTGCTTCTCTGTGGCGGCGCCAAGTCCACCCAGCCGGCAGATATCAAGCATGCCAAAACAATGTGGGCAGCAATCAGAAAGGAACTGTCATGAGCAAAATCAAAACCGCGCGGTTCGACGCGTCGGACTACCTCGATAGCGAAGAAGCGATTGCCGAGTATCTCAACGCGGCGCTTGAAGACGGCGACGCCGACGTACTGCTCGCCGCCATCGCCGACATCGCCAAAGCGCGTGGCATCGCCAAGGTTGCGGCAGACGCCGGACTCGGGCGCGAAAGCCTCTACAAAACACTCGCGCCCGGATCCAAACCGCGTATCGACACGGTGCTCAAACTGCTGCGCGCGCTCGGCGTCAAACTCAACGTGGTGCCGGAAGGCGTGGCGGCGGCCTGAGTCGCACTTAGTTAGCCTTCAACCGTTTTCGCTGGGTCGGTCAGTGCGTTGGACTGGCTGCGCTGGCAGGCGCGTTTCCGGAGGTTCGTAGGGCCTCGGCGGGTGGTTTCCGGGGTATTCCATTACCTCTCAGGTAATGGATGGCGAGCGCGGTTTGGCTATCATCGGTGGCATGAACACACTCTCTCTTGCGCAAACCGCCCCGTCGCATGCATCGGCGGCCAGCCGCACGGTCGGCGATCTGCTGCGTGAATGGCGCCAGCGGCGAAGAATGAGCCAGTTGCTGCTCGCAGCTGAAGCCGATATTTCGACCCGGCACTTGAGCTTCGTCGAATCGGGTCGCGCGGTGCCGAGCCGGGAAATGGTCATGCATCTTGCCGAACGGCTCGACGTACCGCTGCGCGCGCGCAATGCACTGCTGGTCGCTGCCGGTTATGCGCCGCTGTTTCGCGAGCGTCCGCTATCGGATCCGCAGTTGGCCGCCGCGCGCGAGGCCGTCGAGTTGGTGCTGAAGGGACACGAGCCCTACCCGGCGCTCGCCATCGACCGGCACTGGACCATCATTGCCGCGAACAACGCGCTCGCGCCTCTACTGACCGGCGCCAGCCCGGAACTGCTAAAGCCGCCGGTCAATGCGCTGCGCCTGAGCTTGCATCCGGAGGGCATCGCGGCGTCGATCGTCAATTGGCACGCCTGGCGCGAGCACATTCTGGCGCGACTGCAGCGGCAAATCGAGGTGAGCGGCGACAGAACGCTGAGCGCGCTGCGCGACGAACTGGCCGCCTATCCGGCGCCGCCGGACGCGCAAGCGCCCGGGCACGACAACGCCGCCGTCAACCAGATTGCGGTCCCGCTGCGGCTGCGCACGCCGATCGGCGTGCTGTCGTTTTTCAGCACGACCACGGTGTTCGGCACACCGGTCGACGTCACGCTCTCGGAACTCGCCATCGAAGCGTTCTTTCCAGCCGATCAGGAAACTGCGGCCGCGCTGCGCGAATTCGGCGAGAGCCAGCGTGCCGAGGCGACCCATCAACCATAGCCTGATAGTAGAAGCCGAGGCACACTGCAGCGTTAAGCCCTATCCATTCACTTGCGAGATCGACGCGGAGAGATGCACTTGAACGACAACGCCGTACTCGTACGCCAACTCGGTTCCGACGACCGCGACGACTATTTCCAGCTTCGCCTGCGTGGACTGAGGGCGCATCCGGATTCGTTCGGCCAGAGTTACGAGGAAGCGCTCGCCAAAGGTCCGTCACAACACGACGCGATGCTAAAGGGCTCGCATGCGGCCGAAGGTAATTTTTTGCTCGGCGCTTACGCATCGACCGGAACGCCGTTGATCGGCGTGGTCGGCCTGATCCGCCATCCAGGCGACAAGCAGCGGCACAAAGCCGCCCTGATCGGCATGTATGTCGCGCCGGAAGCGGCGGGCCGCGGCGTTGCGCGCGCGCTGCTCAACGAATTGCTGACGCGAGCCTCGCGCGTGGAGGGTTTGCGGCAAGTTCAGTTGCACGTCGGCAGCCGTAACGATGCAGCACGAAAACTGTATGAGTCGCTCGGCTTTCGCAAATTTGGCTGCGAGGTGGGCGCGCTGAATGTCGGCGGCGTGCTTCATGACGCGGATCTAACGGCGCTATTTATCTAATAGATACCGCCGCGTCAGACGTCGCACCCCGTTACCCGTTACCCTCATTCAACCGCCCTGCCTCAACGCGCGATCCGCGCTACTTTTTTTGCTGCCTCGTCGCCGCACCCGCACCGAAAACGGTGCTCCAACGTCCCGCGGCTACCCTCGCCCCAATGCTTGTCAGTCGACTCGCACATGTCCGACCTCTCCACTTCGCTTCCGCGAGTACCGCGCCGTTTCGACACCAATCCGAAACCGCTCGGCACCGCGCTCGTTCTGATCGCGATCGGCGCCGCGTATCTGGCACAGACCGTCAGCGGCCGCCAGGCGGCGCTCTATCTTGTCGGCGCGCTGCTCGGCATGTCGCTGTATCACGCGGCGTTTGGCTTCACGTCGGCGTGGCGGGTTTTTATCGCCGACGGCTGCGGCGCCGGCCTGCGCGCCCAGATGCTGATGCTTGCGGTCGGCGTGTTGCTGTTCTTCCCTGCGCTGCAAGCCGGCACGCTGTTCGGCCATCCGGTCGTCGGACTCGTCGCGCCGGCGGGCACGTCGGTACTGGTCGGCGCCTTCATATGCGGCATCGATATCGTGTCAGGCAGCTTGCACGACTGGCTGTGGCAGGTAGCCGCTTTCGCCGGGAACGTACTGGGCACGCGTCTGCGGCCGGCCTTCGACCTCGAAGTCGAACGCGTTCGATGCACCGGCTGCTAGATGTTACGTAGGACGTTACAAATGTTGCCTCGTTTGTAACCGGGGCGGCACCAACCTGTTACATCTCTGTTGCGTCCCCACTGCAGCGCTCAGTACAGGTATTTATTACTTTCCATTGCGCTCGCTTTCTATTTCCTTTCCGCGTCGAGCGGGAATTACCGATTCACTGCCAATGCGTTCCTTTTCCTCAGACGAACACGCCAAACGCCCGCGATACAAGGGTTTCCATGGATCAGACAAAGCTCTTTCGTAGCCGAAAATCCACGGGGCATCGTCTATTACAGGACCGTGAAAGAGTTACCGAAATTTGATGTATCTTTTTGAGATATTTTTTTGAGAAGGGATTGATTTCTTGTTTTACCCTTCATACAATTCGTCCCAAGCTGTTACGAAATGTAACGCGATGTATCAAAAGGTCGCTGTCTGTATCAGGTAGTGACCCGTAGCCGGAGGACAACGTTTCCGGCGAGGCACAAAAGACATAACGGCAAAAAAAGCCGACATAGTAATTCGGGGCTTCGGAAAAACAGAAATGGACCGTAGCAGCGAGACGCTGGATTCTATCCGCGAGATTAACTTGTCTTACATCATGCTTGCGCAACGTATGTTGCGTGAGGACAAACCGGTCGGCATGTTCCGGCTGGGACTGTCGTCGGAACTGGCTGATTTGCTTGCCGGGCTGTCGCTCGCGCAGATCGTCAAGCTGGCCGCTTCCGATCAGCTTTTGTGCTTCTTCCGCTTCAACGACCACTCGATGTTGTCGGCGTTGACGCAAACCACGAAGCACACCGCAGTGGCACCGACTCACGCGGCGATCCTGCTTGCAGGCCAGCCGGCTGAACAGTTCGCTTAATCGAGGTGACTGCGATGCTCAAGCGTAGCCTGACGGAAGACGCACAGGAAGTATTCCGCGCCATTGCCCTGATCGAACTGGGCGCACGCATGCAAGTGCTCGAGAGTGAATTGACGCTCTCACGCGACCGCATGATCCGCTTGTATCGCGAAGTCAAGGGCGTGTCGCCACCCAAGGGCATGCTGCCGTTTTCGGCGGACTGGTATATGACGTGGCTCGCGAACATCCACGCGTCGCTGTTCTACAACACCTACCTGTTTCTGAAGAACGAAGCGCGCTGCTCGCATCTGGACGCGCTGACCAAAGGGTATCGGCTGTATCTGGAACATTGCCAGCACAGCGAAACCGAACCCGTGCTGGACTTGACGCGTGCATGGACGCTGGTGCGTTTCTTCGACGCCGAAATCCTGCAATTGACCAAATGCTGCCGTTGCACCGGCAAGTTTGTAGCGCACAAACACGATCTGCAGCACAACGTGGTGTGTGGCGCGTGCCAGCCGCCGTCGCGTGCCGGCAAAACGAAGAAAGCCGCCGCTGCCCGCCAGGAAGCGCTCGAAGCAGCACAGATCGCGCAAGCAGCCTGAGCGAAAGCGGAGCGCCGCTGACTCGATGAGGGCAGGTCCAGCCCGATTCGAACCGAAGCCTTGATTAGAAAGTCCGCCTGTGAGCGGACTTTTTTTTCGTCCCATGCGCGCCGTCGCCTGCACAACGCGCACGGCGAAAAACCGATCAGCCGGCCAATCCCACCGTCTGCACCACCAGCCACAGGTTCGCCGCGCTGATCACCACGAACAGCTTCCACGCAACGAACCGAGTCAGTAGCGTGTTAGCGAACTCACCCATCAACGAACGGTCGCTGGTCATGCGGATCAGCGGATAAAGCGCGAACGGCAATTGCAGGCTCAGCACCACCTGGCTTGCGACCAGCAGCTTGCCGACCGCACCGTTGCCCATCATCTGCACGCCGATCAGCGCGGGGATCAGTGCGAGTGCTCGCGTAATGAAGCGCCGCTGCCAGCACGGAATCTTCAGCTTCAGGAAGCCTTCCATGATGACCTGCCCCGCCACGGTGCCAGTGAAGGTCGAGCTTTGTCCCGAGGCGAGCAGGGTCACGGCGAACAACACTGCCGCGAAACCGGTGCCGACGATCGGCGCGAGCAATTTGTACGCGTCTTCGATTTCGGTGACCTGGTTGTGGCCGGTGGCATGGAACGCCGCGGCGGCAAGAATCAGGATCGCCATATTGATCAGCAGCGCCAACACCAGCGAGACGATCGTGTCGATGCGCGACATGCCGATCGCCGAGCGGATGCTGGCGGGATCACGCTTCACCGCGCGCGTCTGCACGATCGACGAATGCAGATAGAGGTTATGCGGCATGACCGTCGCGCCGAGAATGCCGATCGCCAGATACATGGGCTCGCGCGAACTCAAAGCCTGCCACGACGGAATCAGCCCCTGCGCGACCGACGGCCAATGCGGCCGCACCAGCGCGAGCTCGATGATGTATCCCACGCCAATGGTCGCGATCAGGCCGAGCATGATCGCTTCAAGATCGCGGAAGTTCTTGCCCTTCAGGCCGAGCACGATCAACGTATCGAACGCGGTGAGCAGGACGCCGGTGGTCAGCGAGCATTTGAATAGCAGATGGAAGGCGAGCGCGCCGCCCAGCACTTCGGCCAGGTCGCACGCCACGATCGACAATTCCGCGAGCAGCCACTGAAAGCGCGCCACAGCCGGCGAATAACGATCTCTCGACAACGCCGCGAGATCGCGCCCGGTCGCGATGCCCAGGCGCATGCTCAGGCATTGCAGCGCCATCGCCGCGAGACTCGACAGCATGACGACGAACAGCAGGCTGTAGCCATAGCGCGATCCGGCTTCGATGTCGGTGGCCCAGTTGCCTGGGTCCATATAGCCGATCGAGATCAGCAGGCCAGGGCCTGCGAATTGCAGGATCTTCTTCCAGAACGGCGCGCCCGGCGAGACGGCCACGGAGCCTTGCACTTCGGATGGGCAAAACGGCGCCGTTGCGGTGGTCGGTAGTTTGAACTGCAATCCGGGAGTCTCTTGAAGGGGATAAAACGCGGCGCCTCGTGCCGGCCGCCGCGAACCGCCTCAAGTGTACAAAGAAACTTCCGGCAACGCGCCGGTGAGTGCGTATCGGCCGACGTCGCGTACGCGATAGTCGAGCGGATCATGCAGCGTATGCACGCGGGCGTTACGCCAGAAACGGTCGAGCGCGAGCGGTGCGTGCGTCGCGCGGGCGCCACACGCGTCGAACAGTTTTTCGCTGACGTCGAGCGCGGCGCGGTGCGCGACAATCTTCGCCTCCGACGTGGCGAGCGCAACCAGCGCGCGTGTTTCCCCGGAAAGCGCCGGACCTTGTTGCCACGCATCTTCCAGCAACCAGGCCGCACGCGTCGCCAGCGCTTCGGCGCTTACCGCCTGCAGGCGCATTTCGCCGAAGCGCTGGATCAGGTAGGGATCATCGATGGCCTTGTCGACGCCGGAATAGATCCAAGGCTTGCCGTTCTGCGTCACGTAAGCGCGCGCTTCATCGAGCGCGCCTTGGGCAATGCCGACGAACAGATTGGTCAGCACCTGCTGCGAAATCAGCGTGCGCAAACTCGCATGCGGCGTGTCGGGCCGCACCATCACTTCATCGGGTTCGACCTTGACCCGCGTGAAGGACACGCTGCCGCTGTCGGTCTGACGTTGACCGATAGGGTTCCAGTCCTCATGAACGGTGATGCCTTCGCGCGTCGTCGGCACTACGCCGAACACCGGTTTGCCGGTGAGCGGATCGTGCGCGGAGACCGTCATCATCTGCGAGCCGCGGGTGCCGGAGCAAAAGCCCTTCTGGCCGTCGAGCAGGTAGCCGCCGTCATCGGTTGCGCTTGCAACGAGTCGCGTATCAAGCGGATTGACGGCGTTGCCCCACCACCATCGCCCTTCCACCGTGCCGCTCAGATAGCGGGCGCGTTGTTCCGGATTGCCCCATACATTGACGCTGACCACCTGCAGGCAGGTGAAGCCCAGCAAATGCCCGAGCGCGCTGTCCACTTGCGCGATCTTGCGGATCGTCTCGTAGATGTCGGGCCAGCGCGCGCCGAGGCCGCCGAATTCGCGCGGCACCGCGAGCGTGAGCAGCCCCGCGTCCGCGATCCATTGTTTTTCCTGCGCGGCGTGGCCGCCGTCGATATCGCGCTGGGCGGCCGTCGCACGCAAAGCGTCGAGCAAACCCGTGAAATCGTGCACCTCGGGCGCAGCGAATGCCTGAGGCGTTTGCAACGCATCGGCATGACGAGGATCGTTCATGCAATTTCCGTTTGAAGATCTGTTCGGCGAGCAGCGGTGGACGGAGCGTCTATGACTGAGTTCGAAGCCGTAGCCAGTATGATAGGCCGCGACGCGAGCGACGCAAATGTGAGCGCCTATTCTTCATGCAAATAGCCGCCGCGCGTGGTAAAAAACGATTACACCCGCTGCGCCAGCCGCCGCACGAACCGGTCGCCGACGAACTGCACCGCCGTGACGATCGCAATCAGCAGCACGATCACCGTCACCATCACAGTCGTATCGAAACGCTGATAGCCGTAGCGGATCGCCAGATCGCCGAGGCCGCCGGCGCCGACCGCGCCCGCCATCGCCGATGAACCGATCATCGCCACCACGGTAATCGTGAAGCCGCCGAGAATGCCCGGCAGCGCCTCGGGCAGAAGCACATGCCAGATGATGTGGCGGCGTTGCGCGCCCATGGCCTGCGCGGCTTCGATCAAACCGCGGTCCACTTCACGCAGGCTCACTTCGGCCACGCGCGCAAAAAATGGAATCGCCGCGATACTGAGCGGCACGATTGCGGCCCATACGCCGATCGTCGTGCCGATCAGCAAACGCGTGAGCGGCAGCAACGCAACCAGCAGAATGATGAAAGGCGTGGAGCGAAACGCGTTGACGAGCGCGCCGAGCGTGCTGTTCACCCCGCGTTTCTCGAAGATGCCGCCGCGTGTCGTCGTGACCAGCAGCAGCGCCAGCGGAATGCCGACTAGCGCCGCGACGAATGCGGACACGCCGACCATGACGATGGTGTCGCGAATCGCATCGGCGAGTTCGGAAAGCCACAACTCAGACATAGCCCAATACCTCGACATGAGTGGCGTAGCGGCGTGCGCTGTCGAGCAGCGCCGCGATCTGCTTCTGCACCGTGGTGCGTTCGTCCGCGCGCACTTGCGCCGACACCACGAGGCGCCCTTGCGCATGCCCCTGAATCCTGTCGATGCCGCCATGCACGAAACTCACGCGCCCGCCATCGACGCTCAACGCCGACGCAAGGCCACCAAGATCGGGCTCCCGCGCATCGACGCCGGTGAAACGCACGTCCAGCAGAATCTGCGCGTCCGCTTGCCCGATGTCGCGCAGCGGCTTGATCCGTTGCGCAAGGTCGATCGGCAAGTCATGCACCAGCGTGCGTAACAACGCGCGCGTCGCATCGTGTTGCGGATCGCCGAACACGCGCCACACCGGCCCAGTCTCCACCACCTCGCCGCGCTCGATCACCGCAACCGTATCGCAGACCTCGCGAATTACCTGCATTTCGTGCGTGATCAATACGATGGTCAGATTCAGGCGCTGATTGATATCGCGCAGCAGCGCGAGGATGGCTTGCGTCGTTTCGGGATCCAGTGCGGAGGTGGCCTCGTCGCAGAGCAGAATGTCCGGGTCGGTGCCCAACGCGCGCGCAATGCCGACGCGCTGTTTCTGGCCGCCGGACAAGCTCGCGGGATACACGTCGCGTTTGGCGGACAGACCCACCAATTCCAGCAGCGCATCGACTTTTTTGTCGATCGCCGCTTTCGGCACGCCGGCGATTTTCAGTGGCAATGCAATGTTCTCGCGCACCGTCTTTGCCGAAAGCAGATTGAAGTGCTGAAACACCATGCCGATGCGCCGGCGCAACGCCACGAGTCCGCGCTCGTCGAGTTCGCCGACGCTCACGCCATTCACGCGCACCGCGCCTGAACTCGGTTTTTCCAGGCCGTTGACGAGCCGCAACAGCGTCGACTTGCCGGCTCCGCTGCGGCCGATAATGCCGAACACTTCGCCCCGCGCCACATTCAACGTGACGCTGGCGAGCGCCGCGGTGGACACGCCGCGAGCGTTGGCGAATACTTTACCGACGTTGTCGAAAATCACGGCGGGTTGCGTCGCTGTTGCATGCGAATCAGGATTGACGGTGAGAGACGGCGCGTCTTCGATGAATTGCGGCACGTCGAAAAGATTGGCCATGGTTTCGCTCCTCTCCTACGCTTGCGCGGTGGCTTGCACGCGCCGCCGACGCTGCGCGCCCGCATGTACGTCCGGCAGCCGGGCACGCCCTGCGCCGAACAGTTTCTCGCGCAGCGTCGGCGCGGGATCGTAATCTTCCTTGTAGACACCGCGATTCTGCAATTCCGGCACCACCAGATTCACAAAGTCTTCGAACGATTCCGGCATCACCGTGCGTGTCAGATTGAAGCCATCGATGCCTGCTTCCTCGATCCACGACACCAGTTCGTCCGCGATCTGCTGCGGCGAGCCGACCACCGGCTTCGCGCGGCCGCCGAGCGTCATCTGTTCGAGCACTTTGCGTTTGGTCCAGACACCGCCCACGCTCTTCTTCGAAATCGCCTCGACGGCCGATTGCATCGACTCGGTCTTCACGTAAGAGATCGGTTCGTCCAGCTCGTATTGCGAGAAGTCGATGCCGGTCGAACTGGAGAAATGCGCGATGCCGCCTTCGGCGCTCGCATAACGGCGGTATTCGTCGAATTTCTCCTGCGCGGCCCGTTCGGTTTCGCCGACTACAACGGTGATGCCCGCGAAGATCTTGATGTCGTCCGGCGCGCGGCCGAAGCTCACCGCACGCGCACGGATGTCGTCGACAATCGAGCGCGTCAATTGCTTGTTCTGGCCGCCGACGAACACGCATTCAGCGTGACGTGCCGCGAAATCGACGCCACGGCTCGACGATCCCGCCTGATACAACACCGGCGTGCGTTGCGGCGACGGCTCGCTGAGATGAATCGCATCAATTGAATAGTACGGACCGTCGTGCTTCACGCGGTGCACCTTGTCCGGATGCGAGAAGATGCGCGCCGTGCGGTCGCGCACCACGGCGTCGTCTTCCCAACTCTGTTCCCACAGCTTGTAGACCACGTCCATGTAATCGTCGGCGCGGTCGTAGCGGTCGTCGTGGCTGATCTGCTGCGCGAGTCCCATGCCGCGCGCCGCGCTGTCCAGATAGCCCGTCACGATGTTCCAGCCCACCCGGCCCTTCGTCAGATGGTCGAGCGTCGACATACGGCGCGCGAACAGATACGGCGGCTCATAAGTCAGATTTGACGTGACGCCAAAGCCGATGTGTCGGGTCACGTGCGCCATCGCGGGAACGATCAGCGACGGATCGTTGATCGGAATCTGCACCGATTCGCGCAACGGCGTTTCCGGACCGCCCTGATACACGTCGTACACGCCGACGATATCCGCGAGAAAAATCCCGTCGAATTTGCCGCGCTCCAGCGTTTGCGCAAGGCTCGTCCAATAGTCGAGGTCGGTGTAATGCGCCGAGCGGTCGCGCGGATGCGTCCACAACCCGTGATTGATGTGGCCGACCGCATTCATGTTGAACGCGTTCAGCAGGATCTTTTTCTTCGCCATCGTGCGACTCCTTTGGCTTTCCAGTTTCGGCTGACCGCGCGGCTTACCACGCGACGGCGTAGAGATTGCCGAAGGCTTTGTCGAGCGCGGCGCGCACGGCCGGCGAATGCTGATAGATCGAGATGAACTTGCGGATACGCGGATCGTTGGCGCTTTCCGGACGCACCACCCATTGAATCGCGTAGTTCTTGTTTTCCAGGCCGTCGAACAGCAGCGCGCTATTCGGATCGGTCGTGCCGGCCAGCTTGATGAAACTCGGGTAACCCTGTGCGAGATCGACGTCGTCGAGCGAACGCGCCAGTTGCGATGCTTCCAGCTGCACGATCTTCAGATGCTTCGGGTTGTCGGTAATGTCGAGCGTCGTCGCGCGATAGTCGATGCCCGGCTTCAGCTTGATGAGACCGGCACGCTGCAGCAACAGCAGGCCGCGTCCGCCGTTGACCGGGTCGTTGGCGATCGCGACCGTGGCGCCGTCTTTCAATTCGTCGAAGCGCTTGATCTTCTTCGAGTACAGGCCGATCTTCATGATCGTGCCCGGCGCGATCGCGACGAAGTCATAGCCGCCCTGCTTCTTCGCATTCTCGAGAAACGGAATGTGCTGGAAATAGTTGACGTCGATGTCCTTGTTGGCGAGCGCCGCGTTCGGCGTGTTCCAGTCCGTGAACTCGATGATCTTCACGTCGAGGCCCTGCTCTTTCGCTTCGCGCGCGGCGATTTTGAGCGCTTCGATTTGTGGACTGGTTGCGGTGCCGATTTTCAGCGTGGGCGAATCGGCCGCTGAAGCGGGCGTCGCCTGCAAAGCGAGTGCGAGACCGAACGCGCTGATGAGCGAGACGGCGGGCGTGTGAAAAAAGCGCTGCACGTTTGACAGAAAAATGCGCATGGTGAACTCGTGATTTCGGGCGTGGTTTGATTCGAGGCGAACCGATTCAGCGGCATGCTGTGAGGCGTCTACAAAGGATGAACTTCGAGACGCCATCCAGGCTTGCCGGATAGGTCGGGCAACGGAAAGTCCACTGCGTGCGGCTTAAACCGCGCGTGGCAGCGACAAGACGGGCAAACGGGTTAGCGCGGACAGCGGAAGGTCGGACAGGTCATCGCCTCTCTCCAGATGAGGTGCGACTCATCATAGTGGGCGGTAAAGCGGCGGTCTACGAAGGGATTTTTGTATGGAAAGCGGTAAAAATGATTTGGGCACAACCACGCGTTGTGGCCAGATCCGAAGTTACAGCAGCGGCAGCACGTCCGCGTTCGACAACCACGCGCTGGTTTGAACCAGACCCGCGCGTATGAGCCGGTCCAGCAATTCGTCCACGGTCCCCGGTGGTCGGCGCTTACGTGCTCGCAAGTCCCTGAACGCAGCCAATGCGCGCTTCTCATTCAGATCGATCAGATCGAGGATAAAGACATCAGGATGCTTTACCTCGATACGCAGGCTGGACTCCAGTTGTTCTGCTGCAAAATCCTTCAGGTTGAAGGTGACGATCGCATCCGCGCGAGCCGCCACCGCCGTCATGACGACATGCCGGTCTTTCTCGTCGACGTCGAAGATTTCAACGGAATCCGGAAGTACCTGCGTGACCAGCGCGTCGGGAAACGTGCGGTCCATCGCATTGCGAATCGCAGCGATCTTTGGCGCGGCGTCGTTAGCCGCGCTTTTGTCCGCGAAACGGGCGGCGAGATTGCGGGTCCATTCTTCGTGAATGCGCGCCGACCACTTCGGCGCATAGAACTCGTGATCGGCGAAAGTCAGCAATACGTCGCGCACCACCATCGGAAACAGCGAACACGCATCCAGCACGACGGTAAAGCGATCGACCGACAGCATTACAGATCGTATCCGCCTATCGATTCGCTGTCGGCCACGATCTCGTCCAAGCCGCTCTTGCGTGTTGCACGCATGGTTTCCTTGTAGCGCATCACGTCGTCCATCAGCATGCGGCGATGCCGCCCGACCTTGCGGAAAGGCAGTTCGCCGGCTTCAAGGCGAGCGATCAGAAACGGCCGCGACACCCCGAGCAAATCCGCCGCTTGCTTGGTGGTCAATTCGGTGTCGGCGGGATAGAGAACGAACACCTGCTCACTGGCCATCATGGCCAGCACACGCGAAAGCACCCGCAGCGTGGCGGGCGGAACCTCGATACGGGCGATATCTCCGTCGGCGCCCTCCTCCACCAATGCGACGCTGTGCGCGCGCGAATGATCGAGCGCCGCGCCCATGAGGCGGCTTGCGGCGGACAGCACGGTTGCGTCGTCGTCCGACAGGATGATGCGATCGGGTGTGGCGGTTGTCATGTTCGACTCCAATTACCTTCGAGTATAAGTCAATCCTCGCCACAAACGCAATAAACGCAACATGTGAAATATTTGCAACGCGGTCACATCGCACCGTTTTCTATGTGGATTCGGTTAACGAAAAACGCCGGGCCGCGCTTTCGCGCGACCCGGCGTCTACCGCTCGTCCGTAATTCGACGATTTATTGCTTCGCCACCTGTTGCACGGCAGCGGCGGCCGCCACTGGAGCGGATGCCAGCGCCACCGCACCCACCGCCATGTCCGCCGCCTTCACATCACCCCAGCCACCGCCCAACGCGCGAATCAGATTGACGGTCGCCACCGCCTGCGTGCCCGACAGATGGCTCGCCTGCAGCTGCGAAGTCAGCACCTGCCGCTCGCCGTCGATCACGTCCAAGTAGCTGACCGCACCCTCCGTGTACTGCGTGCGCGACAGATGCGCCGCCCGTTGCGAGGCCTGAACCGCATCGTTCTGCTCGCGCATCTGATCGTCGAGCAAACGCAAGTCGGACAGGTTGTCCTCCACTTCACGGAACGCCACCAGCACCTGCTGACGATACTGCGCCACGTCCTCGTCATACTTCGAACGGGCTTGCGCGAGGTTCGCCTTGCGGCGGCCGCCGTCGAACAGAGGCAGGGTCAACGCCGTGCCGGCAATCGGTCCGAGAATGAACGCGCGGCTCGACCACTTGAACAGGTCGCCGAGCGTCGCCGATTCGAAACCGGCTGCGCCCGTGATGTCGAGTTTCGGGAAGAACGCCGACTTCGCGAGGCCGACGCGCGCATTCGCCGCCTGCATCGCGCGCTCCGCCGCCGAAATATCCGGCCGGCGTTCCAGCAAATCCGAAGGCAAGCCCGGCGGCACACGCACCGTCACCGGAGCCAGCGGCGCTTCCGCGAACGAGAAATCCGCCGGCGGCTTGCCGAGCAGAATCGCGAGGCTATGTTCCGATGCCGCGCGCTGACGCGCCACGCCCACGGCATCCGCACGCGCGCTCGCCAGTTCGTTGCGGGCCCGCGATACATCCAGCTCGCCGATATCGCCTTCCTTGAAGCGCCGTTCGACCAGCTTCAGCGTGTCCTCACGCAACGCCACGGTGCGACGGTACAGGTCCTGATCCGTATCGAGCTCGCGCAACTGGAAGTAGTTCTGCGCGACGTCTGCCTGCAAGGACAATTGCACCGAACGGAACAGCGCTTCGCTTTGCTGCTCGTCCGAACGCGACGCGTTCACGTTCGAGCCGACCCGCCCGAACAGATCCGCTTCGTACGATGCGGTGGTTTGCGCGCGCCAGATCGTGGCGTTGGTGCCGCCCGCGCTATCCGGCTGAAATTGCGACGCCGCCGACGCACGCTGGCGCGTCGGGCCGAAGCCCGCATCGAGCTTCGGGAACCAGTCCGACTTCGCTGCCTGCGTGACCGCACGCGCCTGCTGCACGCGCGCCGCGGCCGCCTTCAGGTCCTGATTCGCGGCGGAAGCCTGCTCTTCGAGTGCATTGAGTTGCGGGTCGCCGAAAATCGTCCACCATTCGCCGCGATGCGCGTCGTCGGCGGGCTGGGCCTGTTTCCAGGTACCGTTGTCCTGCGCCGACACACCCGACGCCCCCGAGGGTGCCGCAGCAGCCGACGCCGCGGGCGCTTCCTTGAACGCAGCCGGCGCATCCACTTCAGGTCGCTTATAAGTCGGCTCCAGGGAGCAGGCGGCGAGCAACGCGACCAGCAAACCGCTGGCAGCCGCCCGGCCCCACCCGCTCAAAGATTCATAGCGTTTCATTATTGTTTTCTCCTCAAGCGTCCGTCACCGGCGCGCCATAGTGCGGCGAATCTTTCTGCGCGACGTGAATCGTTCCGCCCGCCAGCGTACGCAGCACCACATAAAACACAGGGGTCAGCATCAGACCGAACAGCGTGACACCAAGCATGCCGAAGAACACCGCGATACCCATCGCATGACGCATCTCCGAACCGGCTCCGCTCGACAGCACCAGCGGCACCACGCCCATGATGAATGCGATCGACGTCATCAGAATCGGCCGCAGACGCAGGCGGCTCGCCTCGATTGCCGCCGACAGCGGCGTATGCCCGTCATGCTCCAGTTCGCGAGCGAACTCGACGATCAGAATCGCGTTCTTCGCGGACAAGCCCACCAGCACCATCAAACCGATCTGCGTGAAGATGTTGTTGTCGCCGCCCGTGAGCCACACGCCGGTCAGCGCGGACAGCACGCTCATCGGCACGATCAGGATCACCGCGAGCGGCAGCGTCAGGCTTTCATACAGTGCGGCGAGCACGAGGAACACGAGCAGCACGCTGATCGGGAACACCCACAAGCCCGCATTGCCGGCCAGAATCTGCTGATACGTCAGGTCGGTCCACTCGAGCTTCACGCCATGCGGCAAGACTTCCGCCGCCACGCGCTCGGCCGCGGCTTGTGCCTGGCCCGACGAGAAGCCCGGCGCCGGTCCACCGTTGATGTCGGCAGCCGTATAGCCGTTGTAACGCACCACCATTTCCGGACCGAAGGTCGGCGTCACCGTCACCAGCGACGACAACGGCACCATGTCGCCAGCGGCATTGCGCGTCTTCAGTTGCAGGATGTCGTCGGCACGCTGACGGAACGGTGCGTCCGCCTGCACCCGCACCTGATACACGCGGCCAAAGCGGTTGAAGTCGTTCACATACAGCGACCCGAGATAGATCTGCATCGTGTTGAACACGTCCGTAACCGGCACGCCGAGCTGCTTGGCCTTCACACGATCCAGGTCCACATTCAGTTGCGGCACGTTGATCTGATAACTCGAGAAGGTCGGGCCGAGTTCAGGCGTTTGCGCGGCCTTCTTCACGAATGCCTCCGCGGCCTTGTTCAACTCCGCGTAACCGAGCGCGCCGTGATCCTCCAGCTGCATCTTGAAGCCGCCGAGCGTGCCGAGACCGAGCACGGGTGGCGGCGGGAACACCGCGACGAACGAATCCTTGATCGCACCGTATTGCTGATTCAGCGCACCGGCAATCGCACCGGCCGAGAGCTTCTTGCTGCCACGATCCTTGAAAGGCTTGAGCGTGACGAACACGATGCCCGCGCTGGAGCTATTCGTGAAGCCATTCACCGACAGACCCGGGAACGCCACCGCGCTCTCCACGCCCGGCTGCTTCAGCGCGATCGAGCTCATGTCGCGAATCACTTTCTCCGTGCGATCCAGCGACGCGCCGTTCGGCAATTGCGCGAAAGCAATCAGGTACTCCTTGTCCTGCGCGGGCACGAAGCCGCCCGGCACCACGCGCGAGATCAGCACGGTCGCGCCCAGCAGGATCGCGTAGACCGCCAGCATCGCGCCCTTACGACGCAGCACGCCGGTCACGCCGCGGCCATACGCCGTCGAACCGCGATGAAAGACCTTGTTGAAACGCTTGAAGAAACCGCCCAGCAGGCGATTCATCACGCGCGTCAGGAAGTCTTCCTTCGCGCCGTGGCTGCGCAACAGCATCGCGGACAGCGCCGGCGACAAGGTCAGCGAGTTGAACGCCGAGATCACCGTCGAAATCGCGATGGTCATTGCAAACTGCTTGTAGAACTGACCCGTCAAACCGGTCATGAACGCGAGCGGCACGAACACGGCGACGAGCGTCAGCGCAATCGCGATAATCGGCCCGCTCACTTCCTGCATGGCTTTATATGTCGCGTCGCGCGCACTGAGCCCGTTTTCGATGTTCCGCTCGACGTTCTCCACCACCACGATCGCATCGTCCACCACGATCCCGATGGCCAGCACCATGCCGAACAATGACAACGCGTTGATCGAGAAGCCGAACGCGAGCAGCAACGAGAACGTCCCGACAATCGACACCGGCACCGCGATCAACGGAATGATCGAAGCGCGCCACGTCTGCAGGAACACGATCACCACGATCACCACCAGCGCGATCGCTTCGAGCAGCGTATGCACGACCGCTTCGATACTCGAGCGCACGAACTGCGTCGGGTCGTAGACGATCTTGTATTCGACGCCCGCGGGCATGTCTTCCGCGAGTTCCTTCATCGCGGTACGCACCTGATCGGAAATCGCGAGCGAGTTCGCGCCCGGTGCCTGGTTGATGGCGAGCGCCACCGCCGGCTTGTTATCGAGCAGCGAACGAAGGCCGTATTCCGAAGCCGCGAGTTCGATCCGCGCAATATCTTTCAGGTAGGTCACGCCACCGTCCGGCGTGGTCTTGACGATGATGTCGCCGAATTCGCCCTCAGTCTTGAGACGGCCACGCGCGTTCACCGACAACTGCAATTGCGTGCCCGGCACCGAAGGCGATGCGCCGATCACACCGGCCGCCACCTGAATGTTCTGCTCACGGATCGCATTGACCACCTCGGTCGCCGTCAAGCCGCGTTGCGACACTTTCTGCGGATCGAGCCAGACGCGCATCGCGTAGTCGCCCGAACCCCACAACTGCACTTCGCCGACGCCCTGGATCCGCGCGAGCCGGTCCTTGACGTTCAACAGCGCGTAGTTGCGCAGATACGTCATGTCGTAGCGATTGTTCGGCGAGATCAAATGCACCACCATGGTCAGCGTGGGCGAGCTTTTGATCGTCGTGATGCCGAGGCGCTGCACATCTTCCGGCAAGCGCGGCAGCGCCTGATTCACGCGGTTCTGCACGAGTTGCGTCGCGAGGTCAGGATTGGTGCCGAGCTTGAAGGTCACCGTAAGCGTGAGATTGCCGTCGCTATTTGCTTGCGACTGCATGTACAGCATGTTCTCGACGCCGTTGATCTGCT
The DNA here is from genome assembly GCF_003386115.1 of Paraburkholderia sp. BL27I4N3. Lineage (NCBI taxonomy): Bacteria > Pseudomonadati > Pseudomonadota > Betaproteobacteria > Burkholderiales > Burkholderiaceae > Paraburkholderia > Paraburkholderia sp. BL27I4N3. The sequence goes on from NZ_QREJ01000001.1 coordinate 6,006,045, forward strand.
CTTCGAGCGGCGCCGCGACCGCTTCGGCGATCACCTTCGGGTTCGCGCCCGGATATTGCGCGTGGACCACCACCGACGGTGGCACCACTTCCGGGTACTCCGAAATCGGCAGCTTGAAGAGCGCAATGATGCCGCCCAGCAGGATCAATACCGACAACACGCCAGCAAAGATCGGCCGATCGATGAAGAATTTGGATATGTTCATGGGAAGCTCTTAACGTTGGAGCGTGCGCCGCGCAGTCAGGCCACGGCGCGCGAGGCTCACGAATTCTTGTCCGCTTTGGTGCGCGTTTGCGTTTGGGCCTGCGACTGCGATTGCGCTTGTGCGGGCGTCTGCTTTTCCGCAAGCGGTGCGCTGTTCGGATCGCCATCCGTTGTCATCGGCACCATGTGCGCGCGCACTGCATCACCGGGACGCACACGCTGGATGCCGTTCACGACAATGCGGTCAGTCGGCTTCAGACCGCCCTTCACCACGCGCAGATTGCCCTGCATGCCGCCCACGTCGATCGTGCGATACACGACGTGATTGCCTTGATCGACCACCAGCACGAATTTCTTGTCCTGGTCGGTGCCGACCGCGGCGTCGTCGATCAACAGCGCCGGATGCGGCTCGCTGCCGCCGACCTTCACTCGCGCATACAAACCGGGAATCAACGCACCATCCTGGTTATCGAAACGCGCGCGCACGCGAATCGTGCCCGACGACGTGTCGAGGCGGTTGTCCACCGATTCGATCACGCCGCTGCGCGAGTAACCGCTTTCGTCCGCGAGACCGAGTTCCACCGGCACCTTGCTGCCGTCTTTCGCCCGGCTCAGGTATTGCAGATAGGTTTGTTCGTCCGCGTCGAACGATGCGTAGATCGGCGACACCGACACCAGCGTGGTCAGCGGCGCAGCACTCGCGCCGGCCGAGATCACGTTGCCCACGGTGATTTCCGCACGCGACACACGGCCCGACACCGGCGCGACAATCCTGGTGTAGCCGAGATTGATGCGAGCGGTTTCGACGGCGGCTTGCGCGGCCTTCAGGTTGGCGCTCGCCTCACGCGCGGCGTTCTGCTTCTCGTCGTAGTCACGCTTGGCGATCGCGTTGTCGGTGATCAGACGTTGCGCGCGCTCCCAATCGCTTTGCGTGTAGCCGGTGCGCGCCTGCGCCGCGGCCAGTTGCGCTTCCGCGCGATCCAGTTCGGCCGCATACGGACGCGGGTCGATCACGAACAGCGTGTCGCCCTTCTTCACGAGCGCGCCGTCCTTGAAGTTGACGGACACGATGGTGCCCGGCACTTGCGAACGCACGTCCACTTTCTCGACGGCTTCGAGGCGGCCCGAGTAGCTCTGCCAATCGGTGATCGTTTTTTGCACCACCGTGGCCACATCGACTTCCGGCACGATGGTCGGCGCGGCGGGCGAGCTCGCGTCCACGCGGATCGCGCCGAACGTGCCCAGCCCGGCCACGACGATGACAGCAAGTGCGGCAATCGCCACGCGGCGACGGGAAAGAGGAAGGATAGTCATGTGAAGCTCCCGAGATCGTTGATTAAAGTTCTGCTTATTTCTGTTTCAGCGATGGGCGCGCGCATCGAAGCGCCACTGAAAAAATCGCACCGCCTCCTGCAAGGCGGGCGGATGATCGGCCAGCGCGGCATGCGACACGCTCGGATAGCGGACCACCTGGGTCAGCACACCGGCGTCGATCAGACTGCTGGCGTATTTCTCCGCCTCGACATGCAGCACGTCGTTTTGCGCCGTCGCGATCAGCGTGGCCGGCAGGCCCGCGAGACGCGACGATTCGAGCGGCGCGGCGTACGGATGCATACGCTGCGACGCTTGCGGCAGATACGCGCGATAACACGCCGCGCACTCTTTTGCCGTGATGTCCGAGCCGAGGCGCTTTTCGTCGCCCAGGCGCGTGAGGCTCGGATCGAGCATCGGCCCGAACAGCGCCTGGGCGGAAATGCGCACGTCACCGCGATCCCGTGCGATGAAAGCGAGGCAATTGGCCAACTGGCCGCCAGCGTCGTGGCCGGCCACGCCAACCTTCTTGCTATTCCCGCCAAACGCGCGCGCCCGGGTCTGCACCCACAGCGCCGCGCGATGCGCGTCTTCAGGCGCAGCCGGAAACGGAAACTGCGGCGCAAGCGAGTACCCGACCGATACGACAAGAGCCGGTAAGTGTTCTGCGAAATAACGCGAGGCGTAGTCGGCCTGATCGATCGAGCCCTTCGTAAATCCACCACCGTGGAAATAAAGCAGTACCGGCAGTGCGGTTTTCTTTTCCTGTCTATACAGACGCAACGTAATGTCCTGCGCGTGCCCTTCGATCTGCACGTCAGTGACTTCGAGTGCCGTGCTGTCGGCCTCTGCCGGGCTGCTGCCGGCGGGCACAAAGGAGTACGGCGGTTTAAATGCTTCCATGTCGAGCCGCGCAATGCGCATAGAACTTCAATGGTGCGAATTGTGGGTTCGGCAGACTCGTAAATAAATGCCTATAATCCGGCAACACAATTCGGCGCCCCTGAACAATCGAAAGCGATTGTCCGCGGATTCGTGGTGGAGTCCTTTCCTGCTCAGCGCGCCAGCCCCTATTGGAGGTCTGCAATGGACCGGCTTCAGGCCATGCAAGTGTTCACTCGTGTTGTCGACACCAACAGCTTTACCCGTGCAGCGGAAACGCTCGACTTGCCGCGCGCATCGGTTACCACGATTATTCAGAACCTCGAAGCGTTCCTCGGCACGCGTCTGATGCATCGGACCACGCGCCGTTTGTCGCTCACGCCGGACGGCGCGGCGTACTACGAACGCTGCGTGCGCATCCTCGCGGACGTCGAAGAGACCGAGGCCAGTTTTCAAAGCGGCAATAAAAAGCCGCACGGCAAGCTGCGCATCGATATGCCGGGGTCGATTGGCCGCTTGCTGGTGATTCCTTCGCTGTGTGAATTCCACACGCGCTATCCGGACATCGATCTGCAACTCGGCCTGACGGACCGGCCGGTTGACCTGTTGCAGGAAGGCGTGGATTGCGTGGTGCGGGTCGGCGCGCTACAGGATTCCTCGCTGGTGGCGCGTCGAATCGGTCTGTTTGAGGGCGTGACCTGCGCGGCCCCCGACTACATCGAGCGCGCGGGCATGCCGAAATCGCTCGAAGACCTGGAGAATCACAAAGCAGTCAATTACTTTTCGAGCCGCACGGGTCGCACGCTCGATTGGGCCTTCATGGTTGATGGCAAAGAAGTTGAAGTGAAAATGAAGAGCATCGTCTCGGTGAACGACGCGGACGCCTACGTGACCTGCGGGTTGGAAGGCTTCGGCCTGATTCAGCCTGCGCTCTTCATGGTGCTGCCGCATCTGCGGTCGGGTCAACTGGTCGAAGTGCTGCCGGAACTGAAGCCCTTGCCGATGCCAATTTCGGCAGTCTATCCGCACAGCCGGCATCTGTCGCCTAAAGTCCGCGTTTTCGTAGACTGGATTGCGGAGCTGTTCGACCGTTGTCCGTTATTGAGCGGGCGTGGCAGTCTGGACGCAACGTGCACTAAGCGCACTTTTGAAGAACGCGAGTCTGCTCCAATGCTCGATACGCCCGTGATAACTGAATGGGTCGCATAAGACGTGTGAATTGAAGTACAGAATCTGGAACAGTGAATTCCAACCGCGGCTCTAATGCCGCGGTTTTCTTTTGCGGCAACGCCGGCAAGGCGTTTCACTCAGCATTGAAACGATTGTTCTGGAATCGCGACAATTCATTTCGCGAAAGTGCGGTTTATCCGCACTGCCTCGAAGTCTACATTTCACCCTGTCGCAGCGCCGCTCGTGCTGCAAACGAATCGACAGGAGTGAATCATGAAACGCAATCTCTTAGCAGGTCTGGCTCTTTCGCTGATCGTGAGCGCTCCGGCGTTTGCACAAGGCGGTGGCGGAATTGGCCGTGCAGGTACATACGAAACGCAACCCACGCCGAGCACTACTGCGAAATCGCGCGAAGAAGTAAAGGCCGAACTCGTCGCGGCCTATCGCGACGGCTCGCTGCCCTCGCTCAATCGCACAACGTACCCGAATAAAGGCCTGATCGGTCAAACCCAGGCGGCCCGTATCGCGCTGCAGGAAGGCACGGGCGGCGACGTTACGCGTGTGGCTAACGGACAGTAAAACCAGCTTGCCGCAATGATTCGGTTTCCAAAAGAAATAGTCATTGCGACGCCATTTATGCACTCTTCAAAAAGGAGCTCATCATGACACCCTCGGAACTCGACAATTGGGACACCGACACCCCTGTGTGGACGCCGTATCGCGCGCCGCAACACTAAATGCCGAAAGTAGCAGCGAGTGCCCGCGGACCTGGTCCGCGGGCACAGTCACATTTGCAGAGACCTAGCGCCTCGGCACGCCGTCACGCCACTCGCCCCAATGCGTGGAGATATCCTGCACGAGCGGATTGCCCGAGAGAAACAGGTTCTGGATAGCGATCGTAAAGCCGCCTTGCGCGGCATAGTTCAGCAGGTTGTCCGCACTCGTCTGCCCGTCGTAGGGCCGGTCGAAATCGGAGCCCGCGCGCAGCACCGCAACACGATTCAAATCCACCTTGTGTACCGAAGCCGCGCGCTTAAGCGCTTCGTAGGTAGCGTTGTCCTCTTGCTGCGTCGTGCAGTAGACGCCTTTTTCATCGGTCAGGATTTTGGTCCAGTCGCGGGCTCGCTGCCCAAGCAGTGTGCCTGACCACCACGTATCGCCCGCGAGCGTATCGCATTGAATAACAGTCGGCGGAAGATTCGCCGGCGCATACGAATACTTGGCCCGCGCGGCCTGAGCCTGCGCGTTATCGGACAGCGTCACGTGGCGAGACAATGCGAACGCCGTATTCGCGAGCCGCGTGTTCAACTGGAACACTTCAGTGCGGTAGTCGAGCGGCGGCTTATCCGACGGACTCTTCGTGTTGATGCCGAGGTAGCCGGTATTCCAGTTGGGCGGAATCTCGCGCCCGTCGATCTCCCATTGAATCCCGAAGTCGACCAGATATTTCGCCCATGCGGCGGAACCCACCGTGCCCTGCTGCGGATCGATCCCGGCAATGCCGGCCACCATGAAGTACGTACGCCGCAAATCGAAACGCGGCGAGAACGTCAGCGCCATGATCGACGCAGCGGCGTTGGTGTGTCCCATGCCGGTGGTCATCACGCACACGTCCTGCCGGTTGCAATGGACGGTCGGGTAATCGGGCGACAAGCCGTCCACCGTAATCTCGCGCCACGGGCCGAGGTTGTCGAGCCACACCTGCCCCTCCGGCCCGAACATCGAAATGATCATCACCTTGACGGGCTGTCCGTGCGAGCCGCCGTCGCCGCGCGAGAAGCCGTCGTTGTCGTCCGCGCTGGCCGGCCCGGACGATAGGGCCGCGCATGCCGCGAGGGTAATGGCGCAGACGGCGCCGAGTGAGCGAGTCAGCATCGTGATCTTCCTTTTGCTTGTGATGCAGGTTGGGAAAGAGTGCTGCTTTCAGGCCGAAAGAAGTATAGATGCGAAGAAATTATTTTCCACTACGCGATGCACCATCGGTCCGCGCTTCCAGCGCACTGTACGGAGAGGCGTACGAGCCGGTGCAGTACGCGTTCTTCGGCGTTTTCTTATAATCGATAGTCCGCAGCGCACCGGCTTTGTGCACTTCATAACAGGAGCACCTCGATGGACTATGTGAAACTGGGCCGCACTGGCCTCGATGTATCGCGTCTTTGTCTCGGCTGCATGAGCTACGGCGTGCCGTCTCGCGGCACCCATCCGTGGTCGCTGGACGACGAAGCCGCGCGTCCCTTCATCAAGCAGGCGCTCGACTACGGCATCAATTTTTTCGACACCGCAAACGTGTATTCCGACGGCACGAGCGAGGAAATCGTCGGCCGCGCGCTCAAGGACTTTGCGAAGCGCGACGAGATCGTGCTGGCCACCAAGGTGAATAGCCGCATGCATCCGGGCCCGAACGGCGCCGGCCTGTCGCGCAAGGCGATCATGTCGGAGATCGACCACAGCCTGCGGCGCCTCGGCACGGACTACGTGGACCTGTATCAGATCCACCGCTGGGACTATCGCACGCCGATCGAAGAAACCATGGAAGCGTTGCACGACGTCGTGAAGGCCGGCAAGGCGCGCTACATCGGCGCATCGTCCATGTATGCGTGGCAGTTCGCCAAGGCGTTGCATGTGGCTGAGAAGAACGGCTGGACGCGCTTCGTGACAATGCAGAACTACGTCAATCTTCTGTACCGCGAGGAAGAGCGCGAAATGCTGCCGCTGTGCGAAAGCGAAGGTATCGGCGTGATTCCGTGGAGCCCGCTCGCGCGCGGCCGCCTGACGCGCGACTGGAGCACCGAAAGCGCGCGCTCCGAGACCGACGAATTCGGCCGCACGCTTTACGCGCAGACGGAAGACGCCGATCGTCGGATTGTCGAACGGGTCAGCCAGATCGCCAGCGAGCGCGGCGTGCCGCGTGCGCAAGTCGCGCTCGCGTGGGTGTTGCAGAAGAAGCCTATCACCGCGCCGATCGTCGGCGCGACCAAGCTGCATCATCTCGACGATGCGGTGGCCGCGCTTTCGCTCAACTTGAGCGTGGAGGAAATCCGCCGGCTCGAAGAGTTGTATGTGCCGCATGCGGTGACGGGCTTCGACTAAGCCTTGGACGTGCCGCTCAAACGCGCGGCACTTCCGGTTCGAAGAACACCCAGCGGACTTGCGGGAACGTGGCCTGCAAGTCCGCTTCGATCACGTTGATCGCATCGACCATGGCGCGGCCGCTCGCGTAGTCGATCATTTCCGCCTGCACGGCCACCACCACATGACGCCCCCATTGCAGCGTAATCATATTGACGATGCTGCGAATCTCAGTGCGCCCGCGCAGATGCGCCTCGATCGCGCGCCGTACTTCAGGGCTTGCCGATTCGCCGACGATCATCGACTTCACTTCACGCGCCACCAGCCACGCGATCACCATGAGCAATACGCCGACGCCGATGGACCCCAGCGCGTCGTAGACAGGATTGCCGGTCATCATGGTGAGCAGCACGGCCGCGAAGGCTATCGCCAGGCCCGCCAGCGCGGCGATATCCTCGCCCGCTACCACCAGCAGCTCGGACTCGCGGGTCTCCCGAAACCAGCGCCACATGCTTTTGTCGGGATGCGTCTTGCGGATTTCCTTGACGGCGCCCCACAGGGACAGCGCCTCCAACACCACGGACACGCCGAGCACCGCCAGCGCCACATACGCATACTGCAACGGCTCGCGCACGAACAGACGATGCACGCCCTCATACACCGAGAACGCGCCGCCGACAAAGAACAGCAGAAGCGCGACCAGCAGCGAGTAGAAGTTGATCTCGCGCCCGCTGCCCATGGGATGCAGCGGGCTCGCCGGCTTGCGCGCTTCGCGCAGACCGAACAGCAGCAGCAATTGATTGCCGCAATCAGCGGTGGAGTGAATGGCCTCGGCGAACATCGAACCAGAACCGGTGAACGCGGCGGCGGCGAACTTGCAGATGGCAATGCCGAGGTTGGCGGCGAGCGCGTAGAAAATGGCTTTCGGCGATTCTTCTTTCATCGTCGTGGAAGGCGTCCGTGAGTTTGCAAAGAGCTTTCGATGGGCAACAGCCCGTATTATGGGCATGCCGGGCGGCATGCGTCCAACCCGGGTGTTGTTTGCAACGTGCTCCGCTTGCGCTCTACCTCGTTCGCCTTCCTTCGCCTCAAGCCTCGTTACGCTCTTTCGAGCGCCGCCATTTCACGCACGATCACCAGCAGCATCGACAGGCTCGCACCGCCGGTGGCCCGAAGGTCAGCCAGCAGGCGCTCGTAGCGCTCCAGTTGCGCGGTGCGCTTCTCACGCCATGCCTCGACCAGCGCCTCGGGCGTGGAGGTTTCATCGGCGCCGGCCAATGCGCTCGTCGTCAACGCGCGTTTGAGACGCGCGATGTCGGCCACCGCCGTGGCGCGCGCCAGCATGTCCCAATGCGTGGGCGCCGGCAACGCGGCCGCGCGCTCGCTGATCCAGCTGGAACTGAGCAGCGTGCCGAGCGCGAAATAGACGCCGGCCACCAGTTCGAGACTGCGTCCGCAGGTGGACGACACTTCGGCGATATCGAGCAACGCAGCCGAGATCTCGCCGCTCGCGATTCGCACCGCCAGCTCGCTATCCACGCCGGCGTCCGCGAATACGCGCTGCCGCTCGGAGAGCGCTTCGAGATCGGCGTTCGGCAACAGCGCGGGCCATTGCGGCGCGAGGCGTTGCGCCGCGTCGCGGCAACGCGCGAGCAGGCCGGCCACGTCGCGGTCGCTGACCGCGCCCGATTGCAATTGCCGCAGGAACCACAGCGCCGAGCGCTCGACCAGCCGCGCGACTTCGACGAACATGCGCGCCTGGATGTCGTCGGCGACGCGGTTGTCGAGCGCGTCGATACTGCGCCACACATCGTCGAGATTGAACACGTCGCGCGCCATGATGATGGCCCGCACGATCTCACCAGGTTGCGCATCGGTTTCTTCCATCAGCCGATGCACGAACTCGCAACCCACGCGATTCACTAACGCGTTAGTCAGATGCGTCGCAAGAATCTCGCGGCGCAGCGGGTGGCGTTGCATCGGCTCGCTGAAACGCTGCCGCAACGGTTTCGGAAAATACTCCACCAGCATGTCGCTGACGAGCGGGTCTTCCGGCATTGGCGATTCGAGCAGCGCGTCGTAGAGCCACATCTTGCTGTAGGCGAGCAGCACCGCGCGCTCCGGCGTGGTGAGTCCTTGTTTGGCGGCCTGTCGTTCGGCGACTTCTTCGTCGGTCGGCAGAAACTCGATCACGCGATTGAGCCGCCCCGCGCGTTCGAGATAGCGCATCAGGCGCGCTTCCGCATCGAGCAATTCGACGCCGTAGCGGCCCGCAATCGACAGCGCCTGCGTCTGGTAGTAATTGTCCTGCAGCACGAGCAAACCGACTTCGTCGGTCATGTCGGCGAGCAGCGCGTTGCGTTGCTTCTCCGTCATCTCGCCGTCGGAGACGACCAGGCCCAGCAGAATCTTGATGTTGACCTCGTGGTCCGAGCAGTCCACCCCAGCGGAGTTGTCGATCGCATCGGTATTGATGCGGCCGCCGCGCTGTGCGAACTCGATGCGCCCGAGTTGCGTGAGCCCGAGATTGCCGCCTTCGGCCACGACCTTGCATCTCAGGTCGGAACCGTTGACACGGATCGCGTCGTTGGCACGGTCGCCGACTTGCAGATGCGTTTCGCGGCTCGCCTTCACGTACGTGCCGATGCCGCCGTTGTACAGCAGATCGACCGGCGCCTGCAGGATCGCGCGCATCAGTTCAGCGGGCGCGAGCGCCGCCGCGCTGATGCCGAGCACCGACTGCACCGCCGGCGAGAGCGGAATGGTCTTGGCGCTGCGTGGAAACACGCCGCCGCCGGCCGAGATCAGCGAAGGATCGTAGTCGGCCCAACTCGAACGGTCGAGAACGAATAGACGCCCGCGCTCGGCAAGACTGACCGCCGGATCGGGATTCGGGTCGAGAAAAATATGCCGATGATCGAACGCGGCCACGAGCTTGATATGCGGTGACAGCAGCATGCCGTTGCCGAACACATCGCCCGACATATCGCCCACGCCGACCACCGTGAAGTCCATGGTCTGCGTATCCACGCCCATTTCGCGGAAGTGCCGCTTCACCGACTCCCACGCGCCGCGCGCGGTGATGGCCATTTTCTTGTGGTCGTAACCGACCGAGCCGCCCGAGGCAAACGCATCGTCGAGCCAGAAGCCGTATTCCTGTGAGATCGCGTTCGCGTAGTCGGAAAACGTGGCCGTGCCTTTGTCGGCCGCGACCACCAGATAGGGATCGTCGGGATCGTGGCGCACCACGTCGGGCGGCGGCACGATAGTCGTGCCGGCGAGATTGTCGGTCACGTCGAGCAGGCCGCGCAGGAAGGTCTGATAACACGCAATGCCTTCGCGCATCCACGCGTCGCGTTCGGTTTGCGGCGGCGGATTCTTCACGACGAAGCCGCCTTTCGAACCGACCGGCACGATCACCACGTTCTTCACCATCTGCGCCTTCATCAGGCCCAACACTTCCGTGCGGAAGTCCTCACGCCGGTCCGACCAGCGCAAACCGCCGCGCGCCACGCGGCCGCCACGCAAATGCACGCCTTCCACGCGCGGCGAGTACACCCAGATTTCGAACATCGGTTTCGGTTCGGGCAAGCCGGGCACTTGTGCGGGGTCGAACTTGAAGGAGAGATACGGCTTCGGTTTGCCGTCGGCGTCGAAGCGATAGTAGTTGGTCCGCTTGGTCGCTTTGATGACGCCGAGAAATTGCCGCAGTATGCGGTCTTCGTCGAGATTCGGCACCTGGTCGAGCGCGCTGTCGATCGTATGGAGCCAGCCGTCGACGCGCGCCTCGCGCGTCTCACCCAATACCGGGTTGAAGCGGGCCACGAACAGTTCGACCAGCATGCGCGCGATCGCCGGATTGCCGGTCACCGCGCGCTCGATATACGCGTCGCTGAAGGTCGAGCCGACCTGCCGCAGATACTTGGCGTACGCGCGCAGGATCGTCACCTCACGCGCATTCAATTGCGCGCGCAACACGAGGCGATTGAAGTCATCGCTTTCGATCGCGCCGGTCCAGACCTTTTCGAAGGCCTCTTCGAAGAGATCTTTGACGCGTTCAATGTCGAACTCGGCGTCGTCAGCGAGTTCGAGCCCGAAGTCGTGAATCCACGCGGGCGTCGCGCCAATCGCCTCGATCAGATAGGGCCGCTCTTCATCGACACGCACGCCGAGATGTTCGAGCATCGGCAAACTGCGCGACAAGGCGATCGGCAAACCCGCGCGATACACCTTGAAGCGAAACGCGCGCGGGCCCGATTCGATCGGGCGATACAGGTTCATCGCGAGCCGTTCGCTGCCTTGCACGCGTTCGATCAGTTCGATATCGCGCACCGCCGTGCGGGCAGGATAGTCGTCGCGATAGCCGGCGGGAAACGAATCGCTGTAGTGTTGCAGCAGACGGTTGCCCTGCTCTTCCCCGAAGGCGTCGAGCAATGCGTCGGCGAGATCGTCCTGCCAGCGGCGTGCCACCTGCACGAGCCGCGCTTCCAGTTCGCGCGTATCGACGTTGGGCATGCCGCCCGGCTTCGCGTGCACCACGAAGTGAATGCGCGCCAGCGTCGATTCCGACAATAACGGCGTGAACTCGACACTCTCGCCGTTGAATGCGTCGACCAGCAGATTGGCAATGCGTTGACGCAGATCGGTGTTGTACTTGTCGCGCGGCACGAACACAAGGCACGACACGAACCGGTCGAAACGGTCGCGCCGTATGAACAGCCGGGTGCGCTGATGCTCCTGCAAACGCAGCACGCCTAGCGCGATATCGTAGAGCTGATTCTCTTCGGCCTGAAAGAGTTCGTCGCGTGGATAGGTTTCGAGCACCGTGACCAGCGATTTCGCCAGATGACCTTTCGGCAGGAAACCGGCTCGTCTCACGATATTCGCGCATTTGCGCCGCACGATCGGAATCTCCGCGGCCGACACGAAATATGCCGTCGACGTATATAGGCCGATGAAGCGCCGCTCACCGGTCACCTTGCCGTCCGCGCCGGTCAGCTTGATGCCGACATAGTCGAGATAGCCCGGCCGGTGCACGGTGGCCCGTGAATTGGCCTTGGTCAGAAAGATCGGCGACGAACCTGAAATGATCTCAGCGGCGGCCGGCGGCAAGGGCGTGATCTCGGCGGCGCCGGCGGGCCGCAATGCATCGCGCAGAATGCCCAGACCCGAACCCGGCACCGCGCGCAGACCGTAGCCGATGTCGTGCTGCACCAGTTCGTAATCGCGCTGGCCGAGAAAGGTGAAATGATCGGCCACCATCCATTCGAGAAACGCGCGGGCTTCCAGACCTTCCGGTCCGCCCTCGCCGGCTTTCATGCCTTTGATCGTGACGCGCGCGAGTTCGACGATCTTCGGCCAGTCTTCGACGGCCGCCCGCACGTCGCGCAATACCTTGGCGATTTCGTCACGCAGCGCGTCGAGTTTTGCGGCGTCGCCGCAACGGTCCACTTCGAAGTGGATGAACGACGTCAACTGCGAACGCGTATCGGTCGCTTCTTCGGCGCCCTGGATCAAGCGCGCGATACTGCCGTCGGGCGCGCGCCAGATGCGAAACACCGGATGCACAACGGAATGCAGCGCAAGGCCCTGGCGGTTGACCGCCATCGAGACGGAATCGACCAGAAACGGCATGTCGTCATTGACGATCTCAATCACCGTGTGATCGGAGTGCCAGCCGTGCTGTTCGAGAATCGGGTTATAGACGCGCAGCCGTTCGGCGCCCGGCACAAAGCGTTGCGCCGTTTGCCAGTGCGCGAGTGCCGCGCCGTAGAGATCGGCAATCGAGCGGCTTTGCAGGTCGTCCGCATCGACGAAATCGTAGTAGTGCCGCAGAAAGGTCTCGACGACCTTGAAGGTTGGCTCGGGCAATCGCCCTCGTGCAAATTCGACGACATCGTTCAGCAAGTGCGTAACGGCTTCTTCGTTCTTTGCTTGCATGATCAACTCCCCCGGCTGGGCGGCATTGGCGGGTATGGCCTGATACTCGCTTGATTCGCATGCATCGTCTGAAGGGGAATTATGCACCTGACGACCGGCATGCGACGGACGACGGCACTTAGGTTATACCCGCTGCCGGTGAATGCATCGTTACGGCATGCCCGGCTATTTAAAGCACGGCCCGGGGAACCGCGTGCTCCTGCGCGAGCCATGCGCGAACCTGTTCGCTAGTCCACGCCGGATCGTCGTGCGGCAGGTCGTGGCCGGCCCACGGATGCTCGCAATGCAGGGCCCCCCACGCCGCCGCCAGCTTTGCCGAGCAGACAGGGTCGACCAGCTTGTCGACCCGCGAAGAGAGGATCAGCAACGGGCATTCCGGCCGCGCCGTGCCTGCGGTAAAACGCGCCGCGGCCCAAAGTTGCCGTAACGCATTGCCACGGCTCACGGGCGCGCTGCGGCGAATGCGGCTCCAGGTGTCGAGATCGTCACCCAGCGTCTGCACGTTATTGCACGTCAGCCGATGAATGCCGTGTTCCGCACGCGGCGCGTCGCGCCAGTGCGCGGCCACGCCCAGCAGGCCAGACCATGCGGAAGGACGCAAGCGCTCCTGCATCTGGCTGAACGGCCGCATGCTCGTATTGATCAGCACCAGCCGTTCGATCTCGTAGGGATGCCGTTGCGCCCAGTCTGTCGCCACCATGCCGCCGAGCGACATGGCCAGCACGCAATAGGGACCCGGCATGCCGCTTTGCAGAGCAGCATTGCGCACGAAGCCGACCATGTCGGCGACCGTCGACGGTGCGCGCAAATGCGTGAATTCGCCGTTGCCCGGCAGATCGAGCAGCAGCAGACGGCGAGGCGCGCCCGCCTGAGGGGCCGCTTCATTGAGCGCGCCATGCAGCAAGCCGGGCAAGCGACCCCAGTGGCGGATTTCACGCGTGAGGCCGCGCAGCAGGATCCACGTGCTCATACGCTTTCCGGGTTATACCAATGGTCGATCGCGCTTTGCAGCAATTGCTCGCGACGATTGCCTTGCGGCAGCCAGCGTTGCGACGAAAAGGCCGCGCGCGCCAGAAAGTCGAGCAGGTTCGCGTGACGCCGCAGCACGCGCGCCGTGCGATGCGCCTTCACCGGATTGAACATGCCCTGACGCGAAAACAACTGGCGCGGATTTTTCTTGATCCACAGCCAGGAGCCGAGTTCGAGGGTCATGGGCAGAAAGACGTTGGGCGCGGGCGCGCGGTCGTAAGCGAAGTCCCACAGATCGCCGTGCAACAGATATTGATGGCTCTGCGGCTCGAACGCGTAGCCATGATGGGGATGCGCGCGTTCGAACATGGTTTTCAGCACGTACATTTCCGGCAGATGCGGCATCACTTTGCGGGTGCGTGCGTACGGAAACCAGATGCTGTCGCTCCAGCCGTAGCCGGAGTGGCAATCGAGCGCGATGCTCAACGGCCGCGTGGCCAGCTCGGTTTCGACCACCCGCAGCAACGCCGAGGCCTCAGGCTCCATTGGCTCGCCCTCACGGCCGCGATACCACGGCAGCCAGGCGCCCACGCGCTGGCCGCCCGCCAGCAGCGGCACGCGTTCGTCGGCGTTCTGCGGCGCGTTGCGCATCAGGTCGACGCCGTTCGGGTTGGCGCGCGTGGCCGCCCACATGCCGCCCGGATTGACGATCGGCATAAAGATCAGACGAATCGACTGCAATTGGCGCACCAGCAGTTCGTCCCATTCGAGCCGCGCAAGCAGCGCGCGCATGTAGTCGAGCACGAGTTGCGAGCCGATCCGCTCAAGCCCGTGAATGCCGCCGAAAAAGCCGATTGCCGGCGCTTGCGGGTCGGTGGAGCCGATGCTCGCGGTCTGCACGGCGAAGTGCCGGCCGCGCACCGTCGTCTCGCAGACGGTGCGGATTGCGAAGCTCGCACTGCCCTGCTCGAGGATCGTCCTGAGATCTTCGTACTCCGCAAAACTGTCGGGAAGGAAGCTCAGAGGCTGCATGACGATGTCGCAAGCAATTGCAAGGTTAATGGGGACGGCACACCGATTGACGCAATATAGCCTGGCCGGCGACGCTCATGCTGAAGCGGCGCCGGTCCACGCAAATCCTGTCACATGCATGTCATTTTCCATTCGAACGATTGACTCCAATCTGCCTTGCCGGCGACGCAAAAAAGACACGGATAGATATAGTCGTCTAGACGTTGCGATGCCTTCACTCAACCGTCACAGACGCTTCCTAGAATGAGCCCCACACATGCCGGCAGCGGCGGGATGCATCAAGGGGTAGTCATGGAAGCAATTCGGGAAGCAATACGCATCGAACGGTTGAGCAAGACGTTCAGCAATGGCCGCAAGGCGCTGGACGAAATCGATCTGCGCGTCGAACCGGGCGAAATGGTTGCGTTGATCGGCGCCTCGGGGTCCGGCAAGTCGACGTTGCTGCGTCATATCGCGGGCTTCACCGCTTCGGATGCGCAGCCGTCGCAGATCTCGATTCTGGGTCGGCCCATTCAGCAGAACGGCCGCATTGTGCGGGAGGTGCGCAGCATTCGCCGCGATATCGGCTTCGTGTTTCAGCAATTCAATCTGGTGAACCGTCTCTCCGTCGAGAGCAACGTGTTGATCGGCGCGCTCGCGCGCTTGCCGTTGTGGCGTCGACTCTGCGGCCGTTTTCCGCGCGCCGAGCGGGCGTTGTCGATGGCTGCGTTGAACGAAGTCGGCATCGGCGAACATGCGCGCGAACGCGCCGCCAATCTCTCCGGCGGCCAGCAGCAGCGCGCCGCGCTTGCCCGTGCGCTGGTGCAACGCGCGCGTATCGTGCTCGCCGATGAACCGATCGCCTCGCTCGACCCCGAGTCGGCACGCCGCGTGATGGAGATGCTGCGCACGCTGAACGTCGAGCATCAACTCACGGTGCTGGTTTCGCTGCATCAGGTCGACATCGCGATGCAGTACTGCCCGCGCACGATTGCGCTGCGCCGCGGCAAGGTGGTCTACGACGGACCTTCCGCCGCGCTCACGCCTGCGTTGCTCAAGAAACTCTACGGCGACGACGCCCGCGAGTTGCTCGACGAAGCCGCTATAAGCGCGGACGATCTCGACACGAAAACCGCTAACGGCGGCACACCACTTCAGGACACCGCGCCCGCCTCCATGCGCTACGCGTTCGCACTCAATCCGGCGCACTCGAACTGAGCGCGCCCATTCGTTCTGTCAACTCAACCGGATCTCAAACAATGAAATTCCTGCGTTCATTGATCACACTGGCCGTCGGCGCGGCGACCCTTGCCGCTGTCGCCACCGCGCAAGCGGAAGACCTGAATCTCGGCATCATTTCGACCGATTCGTCGTCCGTGCTGAAACAGCGCTGGGAACCGCTGATTCAGGACATGAACAGGCAAACCGGGCTGAACGTCAAGGCGTTCTTCGCGACGGACTACGCCGGCATTATCGAAGGCATGCGTTTCAACAAGGTCCAGGTTGCGTATCTCGGCAATGCGTCGGCGATCGAAGCGGTGGATCGTTCGCAAGGCGAGGTGTTTGCCAAGACCGTGTACGCGAATGGCGACGCCGGATATAAATCCGTGTTGATCACCAACGTGAACAGCCGCTTCAAAACGCTCGACGATGTATTCAAGAATACGAAGGATGTCACGCTCGGCTTCGGCGATCCCAACTCGACGTCCGGCACGCTGATTCCCGGCTACTACCTGTTCGCCCAGCACAACACGCCGGTCAATACGTCGTTCAAGACCGTACTGCCTTCCAGCCATGAGGCGAATCTGCTTGCCGTCGTGAACAACAAGATCGATATCGCGACCAACAATACGGAAATGCTCGATTCCTTGAAGAAGCAGCATCCGGACAAGTTCGCGCAAGTGCGCGTGCTGTGGACCTCGCCGTTGATTCCGTCGGACCCGATCGTGTGGCGCAAGGATCTGCCGCAAGCCACCAAGGACAAGCTGCGCAACTTCTTCGTCAACTATGCGAAGACCGATGCACACGAAAAGGCGGTAATGGCCGGCATTTTCGGCTACGGCGGTTTCGCGGCATCGTCGGATGCGCAGTTGCTGCCGATCCGCCAGGTCGCGTTGTTCCAGCAGAAGCAGAAGATCGCGAGCGACACGCATCTCTCCGATGACGATCGCAAGACCCAGTTGGCCGCACTCGACGCGAAGCTGAGCGCGCTGAATATCGCGCAATCGAAGCAATGAACACGGTCGATCTGATCACGTCGCCGGGGCGCGCGAGCGAAGCGCTCGACGCCCAGGCGGCGCGTCATCCCGCGCCGGCGGCCGGCAAGCGTAGCTGGCTCTCGCTCGTCGGCTGGATCGCGGTGCTTGCGGTGTTGGGCGGCGCATGGCACGGGGCCGACATGCGTCCGCTGGATCTGCTCAGCGACTCCGGCAACATGGGCCAGTTCGCCAAGGATTTCTTTCCGCCCGACTTCACCGAATGGCGCAGCTATCTGCACGAGATGTACGTGACGCTCTCGGTGGCGGTGTGGGGCACCGCGCTTTCGCTCGTATGCGCGGTGCCGTGCGGACTGATGTCCGCCCACAACATGGCGCCGATGTGGATCGTGCAGCCCATGCGCCGCATCATGGACGCGTGCCGCGCGATCAATGAGATGGTCTTCGCGATGCTGTTTATCGTCGCGGTCGGGCTCGGTCCTTTTGCGGGTGTGCTGGCGCTGTGGGTGCACACCACTGGCGTGCTCGCCAAGCTGTTCGCCGAAGCGGTCGAGGCCATCGATCCGCGCCCTGCCGAAGGCGTGCGCGCCACCGGCGCGACCAGTCTCGACGAGATCATTTACGGCGTGCTGCCGCAAGTGCTGCCGTTGTGGATCTCGTACGCGTTGTATCGCTTCGAATCGAACGTGCGCTCGGCGATGGTGGTGGGCATGGTCGGCGCGGGCGGCATCGGCGTGGTGTTGTACGAAGCGATCCGCTCGTTCAACTATGCGCAAACGGCCGCGGTGATGATCATGGTGATCGTGGTGGTGACAGTGATCGACCTCGTTTCGGCGTGGCTGCGCGAGCGCGTGACCTGAAAGTTGGCGGCCTGACGGCCGACGGCCGCTTTCCCGCCCCTTCGCTCCGTTTCGTTTATTGCGATTTCGAATATTTCGATTTAGAATGACGAAATCGAAGGAGCCGAGTCGCGCCATGAACACCACCATCCATCCCACCCCGCTTCCGTCCCAACAGGAGGCCGAGCTTGCCCGCACCTCCAGCCGGAATCTGTCTGTGGTGCTGTCCAGCCGCGCCGAGACACAGCAGTTCGACTTCAAGGACGACAGGGGCCAAACGCGCACCGTCGAGTTGCCTACGTCGGTCGTGCGGCTGATGGTCGATGTTCTGACTGAGATCGGCCAGGGGAACGCCGTCTCTATCATTCCGATTCACGCCGAACTGACCACGCAGGAAGCTGCCGATCTCCTGAACGTGTCTCGACCCTACTTCGTGCAGTTGCTGGAGAAGAAAGAGATTCCGTTCCGCAAGGTGAACACTCACCGGCGCGTACGGTACGAAGACGTGATGGCCTACAGGAATCGCATTGATACACAACGGCGCAACGCGCTGGACGAAATGGCGGCATTGTCACAGGACATGGGTCTGGAATAGCCGATGTCGTCACATTTCACCGCTGTCTACGACGCTTGCGTTCTGTACTCCCAACCATTGCGTGACCTGTTGATGCGTCTGGCGCTGACTGATCTCTTCCGCGCGCGTTGGACTCGCGCTATCCATGACGAATGGGTACGCAACCTGATCGCAAACCGTCCGGACCTGGATCGCGCCAAAATCTATCGCGTTCGCGAACTCATGGACGCCCATGTTCGCGACGCATTGGTCGAAAACTTCGAGCATTTGATAGCGGCTATCGAGTTGCCGGACCCCGCTGATGCACACGTCGTCGCCGCTGCGGTCCATTGCGGGGCCGAGCTTATTGTCACGTTCAATCTGAGAGACTTTCCTGCTGCCGCCTTGAGTACGTTCAACGTAACCGCGCAACATCCGGACGACTTCATCGCCGATCTGTTCGACCTCAACCAGGCGAAGGTGCTCGAAGCAATGGCCGAGCACAGAAAATCGTTAAAAAACCCACCAAAATCCGTCGACGAGTATCTCGACACTTTGGCCAGCCTCGGTCTCACGCAAACTGTCTCGGCTGTTCGGCCCTATAGCATCGCTATCTGAACAAAACGCGCTCCCCCTCACACAAACTCCGGCAGCGTCGCATCGATCGCATCGGCCAGCGTGTTGAACGCCGGCGCGATCTCCTCATCCGGCACGCACGCGTAACCGATCAGCAAACCCGACGGCGCCAGCAACGGCTGCGCGTAATACCCCGACAACGGCCGCACGACGATATTGCGCTCCAGCGCGGCGGCTGCGACCCGCCGGTCATCGCTGCCATCGGGCAACTGCATCACGAGATGCAGACCGGCGTCGCCGCCCACCGCCGGCAACGCGTCGCCGTAACGCTGCGCGGCGGCGTCCAGCAGCGTCTGCCGGCGCTGCCCGTACAACGTGCGCATCTTGCGGATATGCGACGTGAAATGCCCTTCGGCGATGAACTCCGCGAGCATCGCCTGCTGCAGCAACTGCCCCTCGCGATACAACTCGGCGCTCGCCGTGGCAAAGCTCTCCGCCAGCGCTTCCGGCACCACGAGGTAGCCGATGCGCAAGCCAGGAAACAGCGTCTTGCCGAAGCTGCCCACGTAAATCACCTGCCCCGACGTATCCAGACCCTGCAACGAAGCCAACGGCCGGCTGCCATAGCGGTATTCGCTGTCGTAGTCGTCCTCGATGATCCAGCACTGGTTCTGCCGCGCGTATTCGAGCAGCATGCGGCGCCGCGCGAGACTCATCACCATGCCGAGCGGGTATTGATGCGACGGCGTGACGAGCATCAGCTTCGGCGGCTGCGCGAGGTCGTCGGCGGAAGGATTGATGCCTTCCTCGTCGACGGCGATCGGCCGCGATTCCAGGCCGGACACGTGCAGCACGCTGCGCACGCCCCAATAACAGGGGTCTTCGGTCCAGATCACGTCGCTCGGATCGGACAGCAGGCGCACAGCCAGATCGACTGACTGGTGAATTCCGGTCGTGATGATGATCTGCTCCGGCGTGCAGCGCACCGAGCGCGAGGTGCGCAGATAATCGGCCAGCGCGTGCCGCAGCGAAGCCAGGCCGCCGCCCGGCGCATACGTCAGCAGGTCCGGGCGCAGCCGCCGCCAATATTTATTGTGCAGGCGGCTCCAGACGCGCGCCGGAAACTTCGTGACGTCGGGCACGCCAGGCATGAAGGCGCCCCACTGCCGCTTGGACACGCCCGCTCCGGCGATCAACCGCGCGCCGCGCGTGGAAAGCGCGCGCCGCGCCTGCTGCGGCGCCGGCTCGGAACGCGTGGCGGGCGGCTCGGCATCGGGCACGCCGACGATCTCGTCCGGCGCACTGTCGGCGACAAACGTGCCGCGTCCGGTCGCTGAACTGACATAACCTTCGAGTACGAGCTGCTCATACACCTGCGTGACGGTGTTGCGCCCAATGCCCAACTCCTGCGCCAGCAACCGCGACGATGGCACCTTGCTGCCCGGCGGCAATTCGCGCGACAGGATCGCCTGCTGCAACAGCCGGTGCAACTGGCGATAGATCGGCTGACCGTTGCCGCGGTCGAGGCGCTGCGCCAGCCAGTCGGACAAAACGCTCGCGCGCATGATTGGCTCCTACATTTTTATTGAAATGGCTCTGAAGTTAAGAGCCAAATCTCATTATAGTCGCTGCATGTGCTGCGCTGAGCGCGCGGCGTCCGCAAAAACCGAGGAGCGAAGGAGATGACCATGAAGAACGCAGAACTGAAAAGCCGTAAAGACGCCGCCACGCCGCGCGGCGTCGGGGTGATGTGCGATTTCTACGCCGAGCGCGCTGAAAACGCGGAACTGTGGGACGTCGAGGGCCGCCGTTTCATCGACTTCGCCGCCGGCATCGCCGTGTGCAACACCGGCCATCGTCATCCGAAGATCCTCGCCGCGATTCGCGACCAGCTCGATCACTTCACCCACACGGCGTATCAGATCGTGCCGTACGCGTCGTATGTCGAACTGGCCGAGAAGCTCAACGAGCGCGCACCGGGCGACCATCCGAAGAAAACCGCGTTCTTCACGACCGGCGCCGAAGCCGTCGAAAACGCCATCAAGATCGCCCGCGCCGCAACCGGCCGTCCGGGCGTGATCGCCTTCACCGGCGGGTTCCATGGCCGCACGCTGATGGGCATGGCGCTGACCGGCAAGGTCGCGCCGTACAAGATCGGCTTTGGCCCGTTCCCGTCGGACGTGTTCCATGCGCCGTTCCCGAATCCGCTGCACGGCGTGACCACGGCCGACTCGCTGAAGGCCATCGAATTCCTCTTCAAGGCCGACATCGATCCGAAGCGCGTCGCCGCGATCATCTTCGAACCGGTTCAGGGCGAAGGCGGCTTCTATCCGGCGCCCGCCGAATTCGTGCGCGCCTTGCGCAAGCTGTGCAACGAACACGGCATCCTGCTGATCGCCGACGAAGTGCAAACGGGCTTCGCGCGAACCGGCAAGCTGTTTGCCATGCACCATTACGACGTAGTGCCCGATCTGATGACGGTCGCCAAGAGTCTCGCCGGCGGCATGCCGCTGTCGGGCGTGATCGGCCGCGCGGACGTGATGGACGCCGCGGCGCCTGGCGGCCTCGGCGGCACGTATGCGGGCAATCCTCTGGCGGTGGCCGCCGCGCATGCGGTGCTCGATATCATCGACGAAGAGAAACTCTGCGAGCGCGCCACGGCGCTAGGTGATCGCGTCAAAGCCAAGCTGATCGCGCTGCAAAGCGACGTGCCGCAAATCGCCGATGTGCGCGGCCCCGGCGGCATGGTCGCCGTCGAGTTCTGCAAGGCGGGCGGCACGGAGCCGGATGCGGAGTTCACCAAACGCGTGCAGACGCGCGCGCTCGAACGCGGCTTGCTGCTGCTGGTGTGCGGCGTCTATTCGAACGTGGTGCGCTTCCTGTTCCCGCTGACGATTCAAGACGCGGTCTTCGACGAAGCCATGGCGATTCTCGAAGACGTGATCAAGGACAGCGTCACCGTCGCGGCTTAAGGAAACCCACATGATCACGTTGAGTTTGAAGGACCCGTCGCTGCTGAAAAGCCACGCGTATATCGCGGGCGAATGGCAAGGCGCGGACGACGGCACGACCTTCGAAGTGAAAAATCCCGCCACGGGCGAAACGATCGCGACAGTGCCGCGCATGGGCACGGCGGAGACACGCCGCGCCATCGACACGGCGAACGCCGCGTGGCCCGCATGGCGCGCCACGACCGCCAAGCAACGCGCGGTGATCCTGCGCAAATGGCACGACCTGATGATGGAGAACGCCGACGACCTGGCGAAGATCCTCACCACGGAACAGGGCAAGCCGCTCGCCGAAGCCAGGGGCGAAATCCAGTACGCGGCGTCGTTCCTCGAATGGTTCGCCGAAGAAGGCAAGCGCGTGAACGGCGACACGATCCCGACGCCGGCCAACGACAAACGCATCGTCGTGACGAAAGAGCCGATCGGCGTTTGCGCGGCCATCACGCCGTGGAATTTCCCGGCTGCGATGATCACCCGCAAGGTCGGTCCGGCGCTCGCGGCTGGCTGCCCGATCATCGTCAAACCGGCTGAGGCCACGCCGCTCTCCGCGCTCGCCCTCGCGGTGCTCGCCGAACGCGCCGGCGTGCCGCGCGGCGTGTTCAACGTCGTGACCGGCGAGCCGAAAGCGATCGGCGCGGAAATGACCGGCAATCCGATCGTGCGCAAGCTGTCGTTCACCGGCTCGACGCCGGTCGGCCGTTTGCTCATGGCGCAGTGCGCGCCGACGGTCAAGAAGGTGTCGCTCGAACTCGGCGGCAATGCGCCTTTCATCGTATTCGACGACGCGGATCTGGACGCCGCGGTGGCCGGCGCGATTGCATCGAAGTATCGCAACAGCGGCCAGACTTGCGTATGCACGAACCGTTTCTACGTGCATGACAAGGTCTACGATGCGTTCGCCGAGAAACTGCGCGTCGCCGTCGAACAGCTCAAGGTTGGCCAGGGCACCGAAGAAGGCGTCACGCAAGGTCCGCTGATCAACGAAGCGGCCGTGCTCAAGGTGGAGTCGCATATCGAAGACGCGCTTGCCAAAGGCGCGCGCATCGTCACCGGCGGCAAGCGTCATGCGCTCGGTCATGGCTTCTTCGAGCCGACCGTGCTCGCCGATGTCACGCCCGCCATGAAGGTCGCACGCGATGAAACCTTCGGACCGCTCGCGCCGCTGTTCCGCTTCTCGTCGGACGAAGAAGTGATCGGCCTCGCGAACGACACCGAGTTCGGCCTGGCGTCGTACTTCTATAGCCGCGATATCGGCCGCGTCTGGCGTGTCGCGGAAGCGCTCGAATACGGCATGGTCGGCATCAACACGGGCCTCATCTCGAACGAAGTCGCGCCGTTCGGCGGCGTCAAGCAATCGGGCCTGGGTCGCGAAGGTTCGCATTACGGCATCGACGATTATGTGGTGATCAAGTACATGTGCGTCGGCGGGATCTGAACGCACAGCTTTAAATGAGAAAGTGCGAAGCGGCCACGTCGGCATATCCGGCGTGGCCGTTTTTTTGTCGGCTCTACGGCGACTGACCCGCTGTGTCGTGGCAACGTCCGCTGTGACGCCGGGAACACAAACGGATCCCCATTCCGCCAAGCCTGTCGTTAAACTGCTGGCACAATTGCGGCACTTGACCGCGGTGTACGCAGCCGAATAACGACCGTTAAATGAAACGCTTCGAAATGCTGGCCAACACCATGGCCGATGAAATTCGCTCGGGCAGCCGGCCAGTCGGCTCGCGTATGCCGTCGCTGCGGCATCTCACCACACAGCACGGCGTGAGCCAGTCCACCGTGTTTCGCGCCTATTACCTGCTCGAAGAGTGGGGCTTGATTCGAGCACGTGAACGCTCGGGCTACTACGTCGCGCCGGGCGCCGCGCTCGAACACAAACCGGCGCCCCGACCGCAAGCCGCTCTGGAGTCCGCCAGGGTCGAGATCAGCGATCTCGTCTTCTCGGTGCTCGAAGCCGCGAAGCATCCCAATGTGGTGCCGTTTGGTTCGGCCTTTCCGTCTCCGCAACTTTTTCCGCTTCAGCGTCTGGCCAGATCGCTCGGGCATTCGAGCCGTTTGATCAGTCCGTGGAGCACCGTCGTCGATCTTCCGCCGGGCAATGAGCCGTTGCGCCGCCAGATATCGTTGCGTTACATGGGGATGGGCATTGCTCAGCCGATGGAGCAGCTTGTCGTCACCAACGGCGCGCTGGAAGCATTGAACCTGTGTTTGATGGCCGTCACGCGCCCGGGCGACGTGGTCGCGATCGAGTCGCCCGGATTCTATGCGGCCCTGCAGGCCATCGAGCGCCTCGATCTGCGGGCGGTCGAGATTCCGGTCGATCCTGTTTCGGGCATCGATTTGCAAGCGCTCTCGGATGCCCTTGATAAGCATCCTATCCGCGCATGCTGGTTCATGACCAACTATCAGAATCCGACCGGCGCGGCGATGTCGCAGGAGAAGAAGAAAGCGCTGGTCGAACTTCTGGCCCAGCGTGACGTGCCGCTTATCGAGGATGACGTGTACGGCGAACTGCATCATGCGGCGACCTACCCGCTGCCCGCCAT
The DNA here is from genome assembly GCF_003386115.1 of Paraburkholderia sp. BL27I4N3. Classification (NCBI taxonomy): domain Bacteria; kingdom Pseudomonadati; phylum Pseudomonadota; class Betaproteobacteria; order Burkholderiales; family Burkholderiaceae; genus Paraburkholderia; species Paraburkholderia sp. BL27I4N3. Next base: position 6,030,342 of record NZ_QREJ01000001.1, read on the forward strand.
CGCCTTCGACACGAAGGGGCTCGTGATGCACTGCAGTTCATTTTCGAAGACGCTCGCACCGGGATACCGCATTGGATGGGTCGCCGCGGGACGCTTCGCCGAGAAGGTGCAGCGCCTGAAGCTGATGACCACGTTGTCGGCCAGCATTCCCGCGCAGGCAGCGATAGCGGACTATTTGCAGCACGGCGGGTACGACAAGCATCTGCGGAAGCTGCGCGGTGCGTTCCGCAATCAGCTCGCCTCGATGGACACCGCGCTTCGCCGCTACATGCCGAAGGATTCGCATTGGACGCTGCCGTCCGGCGGCTATTTTCTGTGGCTGCGGCTGCCGTCGCATGTCGACGCGATGCAATTGCACCGCCTTGCGCTAGAGAACGGCATCAGCATCGCGCCGGGTCCGATCTTCTCCGCGCGACACGAATTCCGGAATCATATCCGCTTGAACTTCGGTCATCCGTGGAGCGACAGCACGGAGAGCGCTGTCCAAACACTGGGCTCGCTGCTCGAGCAGGCGAGCCGATGAACCACGCGCTCCCTGTGAGCACACCGCAAGCGTCAATGCGCTACGTTGACCGCAAGCCGCGCGAGTGCGAACAGCGTCGCGCCGAATCCGGCGGCGAGAACTACCGCGACTAGCGGCAGCAGGGGCAGCTTGACGCCCGCCATGTCGGCTTGATGCGAGGCGCCGCGGCGAATGCCGAAAAAACTCCACAGTACGATTCGCGTCATCTTCAAGAGGTCCATCGCGTCACCTTCAAGGCAGGTTTGTTGTATCTCACGCGATAGTCTGAACCCGTCTGCTCACCCAAAACAGTAGCAGTTGCGATCAATTCCAGCCCAGCAGTCTTGCGCTTCTGTCCGGCCCGCGGGCCGCCGGTTCGCTCACCATCTGCTAGCGTGTTTTCAGCGGCATCTGCTGCTTTTCAGCGGCCGCCATTGCCTCTATCGTTCGCCAGAAGCCCTCGAACCGGCGCGGCACGTCATGTGTCGATGCCGACGCAACCGCGGCTCCTTCCAACGAAACCGACGCTCAGCCAGACTGCGCCATGTAGGGCGGTCGTCGCACCGGACCATGTACCAATACACCGAGTTTGACCAATCATTCGTGCGCAGCCGCGCTGCGCAGTTTCGCGACCAGCTCGAACGCTGGCAGTCCGGCAAGCTGAGCGAGGACGACTTTCGTCCGTTGCGTCTTCAGAACGGATGGTACGTGCAACGGCATGCGCCGATGCTGCGCGTGGCGATCCCCTACGGCGAGTTGTCGAGCAGGCAGTTGCGCATGCTCGCCAGGATTGCGCGCGAATACGACGAGCCGGAGGCCGAGGTCTACCGTCTTGCCAGCGAGGCGCAGCGCAAGCTCGGCACCGTCCGCCTGCCCACGAACTATGCGCATTTCACGACGCGCACCAACGTGCAGTTCAACTGGATTCCGCTCTCGAAAGCCGCGGACGTGATGGACTTGCTCGCCAGCGTGAACATGCACGGCATTCAGACAAGCGGTAACTGCATCCGCAACATTTCCTGCGACGAACGCGCGGGCGTTGCGCCTGACGAAATCGCCGACCCGCGTCCGTTCGCTGAAATCATGCGGCAATGGACGACCCTCCATCCCGAGTTCGCGTTCCTGCCGCGCAAGTTCAAGATCGCGATCACCGGCGCGAGCGAAGACCGCGCCGCGACGGACTGGCATGACGTCGGCCTTCGTCTGCTGCGTAACGAAGCGGGCGAACTGGGATTTCGCGTCACGGTGGGCGGCGGCATGGGCCGCACTCCCGTGATCGGCACTGTGTTGCGCGAGTTTTTGCCATGGCAGCACATCATGAATTACATCGAAGCGGTGGTGCGCGTCTACAACCAGTACGGACGCCGTGACAATAAGTACAAGGCTCGGATCAAGATTCTGGTGAAGGCGGAAGGTCAACGTTACATCGACGGCGTCGAAGAAGAGTTCCGCCAGATCGTCGAGCACGACGGCGGTCCGCACACGATTCCGCTGGCGGAACTCGAACGCGTCAGCGCATGCTTCGCTCTACCCTCCAAGCCTTCCGTGGATGCGCCGATCGACATCGAAGCGATCGCAACGTCGAACGCCGTAGCGATCGAGACGCCGCAATTCGAACGCTGGCTCCAGCGCAATGTCTCGCCGCACAGGAACCAGCGCTTGCGGATCGTCACGCTCTCGTTCAAACGTCTTCTGCAAGCGCCCGGCGATGCATCGGCGGAACAGCTCGATCGCGTGGCCGACCTGGCCGAGCGGTTCTCGGCGGGCGAAGCGCGCGTCACCCACACGCAGAATGTCGTGTTGCCGTGGGTGCATGTCAACGACCTCCTGCCGCTCTGGCAAGCCGCGCGCGAGGCGGGACTCGCGAGCGCCAACGTGAATCTGCTGACCGACATGATCGCCTGCCCGGGTGGCGATTTCTGTGCGCTCGCCAATGCCCGTTCCATTCCGGTTGCCGAGGCGATTACCGAGCGCTATCAGGATCTGGACGAACTCAATGACATCGGCGATATCGATCTGCATATCAGCGGCTGCATCAATTCGTGCGGCCATCATCATAGCGGGCACATCGGCATCCTCGGGGTCGACAAGGATGGCAAGGAATGGTACCAGGTGACGCTGGGCGGCTCGGACGGCTCGCACGCCAGTGGTCGCGCGCAAGCGGGCAAGGTCATCGGCCCGTCGTTTTCCGCCGCTGAAGTGCCCGAGGTCATCGACGCGCTGCTGTCTGCCTATCTCGACATTCGGGCGACCGTTGGCGGGCGGCGCGAGTCGTTCGTCGAAACTGTTCGACGGGCAGGCATCGAACCGTTCAGGACAGCCGCGGATCGCGTACGCACACTGATGGAGAAAACGGCATGAACGGCTCGACACGTATCAGGCTGATCACGCTGGCCGAGCACGCATCGGACGCATCAACCGCATCCCGGCAGGTTGTTTCTCTGGCAAACGACGCAGACCCGGCCGAGCAAAAGGAGCTGATCGCGACTGCCGCACGCGTGGAGTTGCACTTCCCCAACTTCACCGATGGACGGGCCTACAGTCAGGCGTATCTCCTGCGCCGCAGGCTCGGCTTCAAAGGCGATTTGCGGGCGACCGGCGACGTGCTCGTCGATCAGTTGATTCAGATGGAGCGAACCGGGTTTTCGAGTGCGGTATTGAAAGACGGTATCAATCCAGAGGACGCGCAGCGCCAACTCGACCGCTTCCCTGCGTTCTATCAGGGCGACGTTATTCACGACGCGCCCTTTGCGCGTTCGGACATCGGGAATAAGGATGAGTGACGGCGCGAGAGACATGCGTGTGGTGTCCGCAACTCCGCCAATATCCGCGGACAACTGCGCAAAGCAGGTTATGCCGCGACATGGCGTATCGTCGCCAGATGCATTTTCGGGAGCTTGTCCGTCGCGACTCGCTCTCGCACGTCTCGGTCAGAAGTGGACCGTCTTGGTAATGATCGCGCTGCGAGAAAAGCATTTGCGCTTTGCCGAGATCAGGCGTCGTTTGGACGGCGTCTCAGACAAGATGCTTTCTCAGACATTGAGAGCGATGGAAAGGGACGGGCTTGTCGAGCGATGCGTCGACGACCGGCACCCGGCGCGTGTCGAGTATGGCTTAACCGCACTCGCTCGCACCGCGCTGCCAATCGTCACCGAATTGAAGCAATGGGCCGAACGTTCTATCGACTCCATCGAGGCCAGTAATCACGCGTATGACCAAAAGATCGGGCGGTGCACGCGTCAGGCCGTTTCATAGGCGCTGGAATACCACGATCCAGCGCCCCGCTACAGCTACTACACCCTACGCGATCGATTAACGACCGTAGTTCACAACCGGCGCCGAGTACGAGCTGTTCGTCGTGTCCGAACGGCTGCCTGCCTGCGACGAACCATTGGTGGCCGAACCGTAACCGCTTGTCTGGGCAGCGCTCTTCTGTGCGGCGACGCGCGCTTCCGCAGCCTGAATGTTGGACGGATATTCTTCGTCGTTCGCGGTGGCCGGGTTGTAGCCGGCCTTTTCCAGCTGGATCAGTTCGGCGCGCACTTGAGCACGAGTAACCGGCTGATTCGGTTGAGCAAAAGCGGCCAGCGGAGCGGAAATGAGAGCGGCGATAACAACAGCTTCGATCAGGGATTTCATGACACCTACCTCCAGAGATTGTTTTTTGCCATGCTGCGAACCTGTGTCTGCAGCGTATGGAGGCAGTCTAGGAGTCAATGAATATAGGGTAAACCCCCAATCGTCGAATTCACTGTTGCGATAAATGGGATAACTGGGGCGCGGACATAAGGTTTTGCCCCGGCGACGGCGCCAGTTCACCGGCATTTCGGCCGCCCGTCCCTTGCCGGTCGCTTCTCGGGCTCGCGCCGAAACGCGCGCGGTAGGTCCGCGAAAAATGCGAAGGCGATTCGAATCCGCATGCCACGCAAATCGAAGTAATCGACATGTCGGTCTGTTGCAGCAGTTCGCGCGCACGCGTGAGGCGCAACTGCTGATAGAAATGCGTTGGCGTGTCCTTCAGGGACGCGCAGAACAGCCGCTCCAGTTGCCGCCGCGTAACGCCGATTTCCCGCGCGAGCTGGTCCGGCGTGAGCGGCTCCTCCATATGCTGTTCCATCACGCCGATCACCTGAATCAGCTTGCGGTTGTGCACGCCGTAGCGCGCCGCGACCTCCATGCGCTGATGGTCCGAGCGCTGCCGGATACGGCTCACCACGAATTGCTCCGAGACGGCCGAGGCCAGCGCAGCGCCATGCTCGCGGCCGATCAGGTCGAGCATCATGTCGATCGACGCTGTGCCGCCTGCGCATGTAATGCGCCGCGCTCCGATTTCGAACAGTTCCTGGCTCGCATCGAGCGACGGATAGCGCTCGCGGAATGCCGACAGCGCTTCCCAGTGCACAGTCACGCTATCCGCGCCGCCGAGGAGCCCGGCTTCCGCGAGCACGAAGCTGCCGGTGTCGATACCGCCGAGCGTCGCGCCCGCGCGCGCGAGGCGCTTCAGACAATCGCCCAGCACGCGCGTGTAGCAGGCGAGCGGCTCGAAGCCCGCGACGACGAAAAGCGTGCGCGTCGCATCGACGTCGCCGATGGCCGCATCCGCGTTGATTGAAATGCCGTTGCTGGCGGCCACCGGCGCGCCGTCGAGACTCAGAATGCGCCAGCGGTACAGATCGCCGCGAAAGCGGTTCGCCACGCGCAAAGGCTCCACTGCCGACATGAAACCGATCGCCGAAAAGCCCGGCAGCAACAGGAACGACATATCTTCGGGCATCGTGCTCGGACTCGATCAGGAAAAACGCAGGCGGACGCGGGTTCCCGGCGAGCGTAGCAAGCAGCAGCCAAGCAGGCAAGGCGCGCCAAAATTCGCGCGAACCCGATGTTGCATCGCAATGTGCACGGCACAGGTTTTCCTTCATGGTCGCGTGGGAGCAAGAACCGGTCGCTGGCGGTCGCTTTAGCTGGAATATGGGGCATTAACGTTACGTCATTCGTGCAGTTAGGCATCACACAAGCGGTATCGCATGTCCGGGGGCCGCTTCGCTTCATGTCGTTCGCTCAGGCGAAGCGGCCCGGTTCGAAACACGTTGTCACCCGAGTCAGAAGAGGGAACGTCATGAAGTTGCGCATCAAAACCCTGCTTGCCCATCTTGCGTGTCTCGCGGCGGCCGTCGGCGCCGCTGTTACCGCGCTACCCGCGTTCGCGCAGGATCCCGCCGCCTGCCGCGCGGTGCATTTCGCCGATATCGGCTGGACCGACATCACCTCGACCACCGCGCTCGCCTCGACCGTGTTCGAAGGGCTCGGCTATCAGCCGGTGACGACCGTCGCCTCCGTGCCCATCTCGTTCGCGGGCCTCAAGAGCAAACAACTCGACGTGTCGCTCGGCTATTGGTGGCCGGTGCAGGAAAAGGCGATCGCGCCGTTCGTCGATTCGAAATCGATCCAGGTGCTGCAGCCGCCCAACCTGACCGGCGCCAAGGCCACCTTCGCCGTGCCGAGCTATGAATACGACGCGGGCCTGAAGACCTTCGCCGACATCGCCAAACACCGCGACCAGCTCGACGGCAAGATCTACGGCATCGAACCCGGCAGCAGCGCGAACGCGGCGATCCTGAAGATGATCGCCAACAATCAGTTCGGCCTCGGCGGCTTCAAGCTGATCGAATCGAGTGAAGCAGGCATGCTGGTCTCGGTCGATCGCGCGATCCGTGAGAAGAAATGGGTGGTGTTTCTCGGCTGGGAACCGCATCCGATGAACATCCAGATCGACATGAAATACCTCACCGGCAGCGACGGCGTATTCGGCCCGAACGACGGCGAAGCACGCGTTTATACGCTGACGTCCCCCGACTTCCTGACGCGCTGCCCGAATGCGGGCAAGCTCGTGAGCAATCTGCGCTTTTCGACGCAGCTCGAAAACGTAGTGATGCAATCGGTGATGAACAAGGAAAAGCCCGCCGACGCCGCCAAGGCATATCTGAAGAAAAACCCGCAGGTACTCGATGCCTGGCTTGCCGGCGTGAAGACCTACGACGGCAAGGATGGCTTGCCCGCGGTCAAGGCCTATCTGGGTCTTTGACTCCGAATGTCGCGCATATCAATCCACAGGAACCAGCTCGCATGAATCATGAAGTCATTGTGACCTGCGCGGTCACCGGCGCAGGCGATACCGTCGGCAAGCATCCGGCCATTCCCGTCACGCCGAAGCAAATCGCCGAGGCCGCCATCGAAGCCGCGAAGGCCGGCGCGACCGTTGCGCACTGCCATGTGCGCGATCCGAAAACCGGACGAGGCAGCCGCGATCCGCAGCTGTATCGCGAGGTGGTCGACCGCATCCGCTCGTCGGGCACGGACGTGATCATCAACCTGACAGCCGGCATGGGCGGCGATCTGGAGATCGGTCCGGGCGAAGACCCGATGCGCTTCGGCGCGAACACGGATCTGGTCGGCGGCCTCACGCGCCTCGCGCATGTCGAGGAACTGCTGCCGGAAATCTGCACGCTCGATTGCGGCACGCTCAATTTCGGCGACGGCGACTACATCTATGTGTCGACGCCCGCACAGTTACGGGCCGGCGCGCGGCGCATCCAGGAACTCGGCGTGAAGCCTGAACTGGAGATCTTCGATACCGGGCATTTGTGGTTCGCGAAGCAATTGCTCAAGGAAGGACTGCTCGACGCGCCGCCGCTGTTTCAGATCTGCCTCGGCATTCCCTGGGGCGCGCCCGCCGACACGACCACCATGAAAGCGATGGCCGACAACCTGCCGCCCGGCGCGCAATGGGCGGGCTTCGGCATCGGCCGCATGCAGATGCCGATGGTCGCGCAGGCGATGCTGCTCGGCGGCCACGTACGCGTCGGCCTCGAAGACAACATCTGGCTCGACAAAGGTGTGCCTGCAACCAACGGCACGCTGGTGCAGCGCGCGGTCGAAATTATTGAACGGCTCGGCGCGCGCGCGCTGACACCCGCCGAAGGGCGCCGCAAGCTCGGCCTGCCCGCGCGTGGCGAGCGTCAGTTGGAGCGGCGTGCGGCGGGACAGTACGCCTGATTCAGCTGGCTTGATTCACCCGGCTCGATGCAACTCGCTTCGAAACCAGACAACACACAGGCAAAGGAAACATCAGCAATGGCAGTGATCGTCGATATCAAAACATTCGCGGCAATCGGCGTGGGCGTGATCGGCAGCGGCTGGGTGTCGCGCGCGCTCGCGCACGGGCTCGATGTCATCGCGTGGGACCCGGCGCCGGGCGCGGAGAAGCAGCTGCGCGAGAACGTCGCGAACGCGTGGCCGGCGCTGCAGCGCGTAGGGCTCGTTGCGGGCGCGTCGCCGGAGCGATTGCGTTTCGTCGATACGATCGAAGCCTGCGTCGGGCAGGCGGATTTCATTCAGGAAAGCGCGCCTGAGCGCGAGGCATTGAAGCTCTCGCTGCACGAACAGATCAGCCGCGCGGCAAAGCCGGATGCGATCATCGCTTCATCGACGTCGGGCCTGTTGCCGAGTGATTTTTATGCACGGGCGGTGAATCCGCAGCGTTGCATCGTCGGGCATCCGTTCAATCCAGTGTATCTGCTGCCGCTCGTCGAAGTACTGGGCGGCGCAAACACCGCGCCGGAAACCATCGACGCCGCGCTGCAGGTGTATCGTGCGCTGTCGATGCGACCGCTGCGGGTTCGCAAGGAAGTGCCGGGCTTCATCGCCGACCGTCTCCTGGAAGCGCTGTGGCGCGAAGCCTTGCATCTGGTCAACGAGGGCGTGGCGACCACCGGCGAAATCGACGACGCGATCCGCTTCGGCGCGGGCATCCGCTGGTCGTTCATGGGCACGTTCCTGACGTACACATTGGCCGGCGGCGACGCGGGCATGCGCCATTTCATGCAGCAATTCGGACCCGCGCTGGAGCTGCCCTGGACTAAACTGGTGGCGCCGAAGCTGACGGATGAACTGATCGACCGGGTCGTGGACGGCACCGCCGAGCAGGTCGGGCCGCGCTCGATCAAACAGCTCGAACGTTACCGCGACGATTGCATTACGAGCGTGCTGACGGCGATTGCGGAGGCGAAGGCGCGGCATGGGTTGCTGCCGGCTGACTGAGGGCGAGCGCGCGGAGGTGCGGCAGGACCTGCCACCGCGAAACGGAGGAAAGCGCGCACAGATCGCCGGGCACAGAGGCGGCGGAAAGCCCGCGCGCAGCCGCCACCTTTGATACGAATGAGGGAGACGATTTTGCCGATGCCGCAACCCATTGCCCTACCAGACTATCGTGACACGGTGCGCGCCGATTGGGTCGATTACAACGGCCATCTGCGCGACGCGTTCTACATGCTGATCTTCAGCTTCGCGACTGACTCCCTGATCGACCTGATCGGTTTGCCGGACGCCGTGCGCAAGGAACGCCGGCGCTCGATCTATACGCTCGAAGCGCATATCAACTATCTGCACGAGATCAAGGAAGGCGCGCAGGTGCGCGTCGACATGCGCGTGCTCGGGCACGATGCGAGGCGGCTGCATCTGTACCTCGAGATGTTCTCCGGCGACGGCGGCGAACCGGTGGCGGCAGGCGAGCAGATGTTGCTGCACGTGGATACCGGCGGCCCGCGCGCCGCCGCGTTCGATCCGGATGTCGCGGCGCGTGTGCAGGCGTTGGCCGACGCGCATGCCGCACTGCCGCCCGCCGCCTTTGTCGGCCGCGTGATCGGCTTGCCGGCGAAAACGAAGCCGAGTGGGAGTGAGCATGGTTGAAGCGGAAATGGCCGCGTTCATCGAAAGAGCCGCCGCGATTTATCCGGGGCATTCGACTTCATTGACGCCGGCTGAACAGCGCAGGATCTACGACGAGTACGCGGCGGCGGTCACACCCGCGCTTCCCGATGAAGTCGTGACTCAAGACGCCGAATTCCGAACCGGCGCGGGCCATTCGATCGCGCTGCGGCTATACCGGAACCGCGCAACGTATCATGAGGCGGCGCGTGGCGCCGTGCTGTACTTTCACGGCGGCGGCTTCGTGCTCGGCTCGCTGGATAGTCATCAGCTCGTAACCGCACGCCTTTCCGCGGACACCGGTCTCGACGTGATCGCGGTCGACTACCGGCTGGCTCCCGAACACCCCGCGCCGGCCGCGCATGACGATTGCATGGAGGTGACGCTCGCCGCTTTGGCAGGGCGCTTGCCGTTCGATCTGCGTGCCGGCGCTCCGCTGCAACTGGCGGGCGACAGTGCCGGCGCCACGCTCGCGGCCAGCGTGGCGATGCGGCTGCGCGACGAAGCGGTGCAAGGCATAAGCGGTCTTGTGCTGGTTTATCCGATGCTCGGCACCGAGCCGCAGTCGCCCGCGCGCGAAAGCGAAGCACACGCGCCGATGCTCACGCTAACCGACGTTCATGCGTTCCGCGATCTGTATTGGGGCACCCACCCGCCCTACCCCGCGTGGACGATCCCGCTCGATGCAACACGTTACGACGGCCTTCCGCCGACGCTGGCGATCGGCGTTGAACATGATCCGTTGAGGGACGACGCGCGCGTGTTTGCCGAGCGTATTAGCGCGGCTGGCGGCGAGGCGACGCTTCTGATCGGCGCTGGGCTCGTGCATGGGTGCTGGCGCGCCATCGAATCGAGCCCCGGCGTACAGAAGCTGCATGAGGAAGTGTGCCGTTTTCTGTCCGCCCATGTGACGCGAGCGTCGGCGGCGGCCGGTCGTTAGCGCCTCTCCGGTTCAGGCCGCCGGATAATCAGCCGCTACGGCCACCGGTTTCAACCTGTGAGCGGCCTGTCAACTCTAACTTCGGCGAAGCGAACGCGCCGGTGTCTTGCGCAATGCGCGATCGGCGGGCGTGTCCGGCGCCGGCAACCGCACGGTGAAGGTCGTGTGGACGCCGCGTATCGAACTGCACTCGATGCTCCCGCCCAGCAGTTCCGTTGCGCGACGGCAGAACGCGAGTCCCATGCCCGCGCCGCTGCCGTGCCGCTTGGTCGTGAAGAAGGCGTCGAAGATATAGGGCAGGACGTCGGGCGCAATGCCCGGCCCGGTGTCGCGGAATTGCAGCACGCAGAAGTCCCGATCCTGAACAGCACTGATCGTGATGTCGCCATCGCCGCCCACGCGAATGGCATACAACGCGTTTTTCAGCAAATTGAACAGCACGAAAACCACGACCGTATCCGAGCCCGCAAACGACATGGCCGGATCGATGGGCTTTACCGTGACAAGTTCACGCTCGCGGCCGCTGAACGGATACCGTTCCAGCGCCGACATCACGCACTGATACACGGAATGCCGGCTGAAGTCGCCGCGGTCCAGACGATCGAGCGTGAAAGACGCGAGCGCCATTTCGACCATCGCGCTGGTGCCGGAGACTTCGCGCCGGATTGCCGTTGCCAGCTGGCCGATGCGTTCGGACTGTCCGGACTCGTCGTGATCGTCATACAGCCCGTGCGTCACAGCTGTTCGATACCCTTTGAACACGTGCCCCCAAACGCTGGCGATTTCGTCGGCGTGCATACCGATGGTGGCGAGCGGCGTCGAAATTTCATGCGCGATGGTCGCCGCCACCGCATACGGGTGAATCAGGTGATAGCGCACGATGGTGATTGCCAGCAGCCCGAGGCTCAGGCCGATGAACAGGACGCCAGGCGGATAAAACCCGAAGCCGTAATTGACGGCGTAATCCATCGCGGCGAACGAGTACAGGCAAAGGCTCGCCAGACACAGATCGAGGCGCCGGCGCGCGTCACCCTCCGCCTTCTGGCGCGCGGCGAGCAGAAGCTGAGCGCTGCGGCCGGCCAGCAACACGGTCTGCACCACGTGCACGGGATGCAGCGGGCCGGCGACCGGATAGTAGCCGAAGAAGAAATGCCGATAGCCCGCCACCACTTCGTTGCCGGGCAGCAGGATCGCGAGAACGAAACACAGCCCGTACGACGCGAACAATATCGGCCGCTCACGGCGCTGCGCCGCCACTTCCGTCACGAAGTGGTAGAACGTTGTGGGTAAAAAAAGAATGAAGAGATACCCGCCCCTGACCAGCAGGTCCGCGGTGTGTGGGTTGTCTGTCTGAAACAGCAGTGTCCATGCGCCTTGCCACGCGAAGGTCGAGACGCACATCAGGATGAACGGCGTGAACAAACGCGTCGCGCCTTGCGTAATCAGGACGTATAGGCCGAACACCACGAACATCGCGGACACGCAGGCAGTCGGAATGGCGTACATGTGGCTTGACGTCCCGGCAGACTTTAGCGAGTCCGTTCCTTCCGCCATTGCGCGAACGTCATCAGGTCCATGCCCACGTCGGCCCTGTCGATCGGGGTCCAGCAATAGAAAACGTCGTCCCAGCCCGGAATGGTTTGCGGCGTCAGCGTCTTGACGGTCATGCCGGAGCGGTAGGCCAGGTTCGGCCAGAAGATCGGCATCACCTCGCGCACCGCCATTTGCTTGAGAAGGTCGGCCGGGCCGTCCTCGTCCGCGACGATTTCGCCCTGCGAGATCCAGTCGTGCTCGGCCCACGCGACGAAAACGCTCGGGTTGCCGGCGCGATCGAACATCAGAATGGCGTCCTGCTCCGGGCGCCAGTAATATTCGACGATACCGTTCGCGGCGACCACCTCGTCGATGACCTTACGCGTTCGCGGGTCGCAATACGTCAGGCCGTTCTCGCCCAACGCGAGCCAGCCGCCTTCCGAACAGTGCCTGGCCTTGGCGTCCGTCAGGAAATGGGCCAGCCGGTTGGCGGAGTCGGTATCCGTTTTTCTGAGGTATAAATCGACGATGCCCGCATTGAAAGCTTTGACCGCGACGGTTTCGTCCGCGACCCCGGTCAGCAGCACTTTCGCGCAACGCAGATTGGAGATGGACGAGAGGAATTCCACGCCGTTCATGCCCGGCATGTCGAAATCCACCACGACCGCCGCGACTTCCGCGAAACGGGAGCCGCGGGCCAGGATATCGCGTTCCGCAGCGGTCTCCATGTAGCGCTCAAAACCCGTCTCGCTCACGCATGCCGACGCCGGCGCGAACTCCAGCGAATTCTTGCGAGCGTGCTGACGAATGAACGCAAGCGCGGTTTGAGGCCGCGTAAAAAACAGATTGGTGGCGCTATCCGGAAAGAAGCGCCGCAACGCGTCGAGATAGCTGTCGTTGTCATCCACGAAAACAACCGTCGACGGATGGAGAACAGGTGGTCGAATAAAATTGTTCATGGTTTCACGTGGTTCGTCACGCCCCTCTGGAGGACAACCGCGGCAGACCGCCGGCCGTGGGTCACAACAACCCGCGCGGCACTTTGCGGCGCGGCGGATCCCCGAGTACATGGGGCCCCGCTGCCTCGGCCATCGGCCCCATGGGAGCGTCATATATTTTGCCGCTTCCGGATCCCGCATGGTCGCATATGGACCATTCCGGCGCGCTTCGCACCTGCCTATGGGCAGGATTCTCTCACGCCGGTCGCCGAGGCGGTTTTCCGCTGAACAATATAGTACAGGCCCCTGGCATCGATCGCGCGAAGTCGTCGCGGCGATCAACGGCAGCGCCTATGCGTTCTGGGCAATCTGCAACTAGAGGCCACCTTTACGGCCGCGACGCCACCTCGTCCAGATGTTCCAGCAGATCGGCCGGATCGTCGTAGACCCGCAACGCGCCGGCGCGCTCGAGTTCCTCCGTGCCGTACCCGCCCGACAGCAAGCCCACACCCAGCGCCCGGCAGCGCCGCGCCGCGAGCATGTCCCAGATGCTGTCGCCCACCACCACGGTGTTTTCGACCGGTACGCCGAGCCGCCCGGCCGCTGCGATGAACAGGTCCGGATCCGGCTTTGCATATTTGACGTCGTCGCGCGTGACGACCACGGCCTTCGCGGGATCGACACCGAGCGCCTCCAGATTGAGCGCCGCCGTCTCCATGCGGCCGCTGGTCGCCACCGCCCAAGGTGTTCCCGCCTGCGTCAGCGCGTCGAGCAGCGCCCGCGCGCCCGGCAGCGGACACACCTGCGCGCGCAATCGCTGATAGGCGGCGGCGTGAGCTTCACGAAGACGCTCGACCCGGTCGGCGCTGATTTCGCCGTGCGTTTCCCGCAGAAGCTGATGGGTGAAAAGGCCGCCGCTCATGCCGATCTTGCGGTGAATTCGCCAGACCGACAAGGGAATGCCTTCGCTGTCGAGCGCTTCTTTCCATGCCAGCACGTGCTGGTAGACGCTGTCGACGAGCGTCCCGTCGAGATCGAAGAGGAAAGAGGTCTGGATTCGCATGGTGTGCTCCTGTTGATGACTGGCTTCGCCAATATGCCATGTCCGAGGTTCGCCGGTCGCGGGAATCCCGCCTCGATTCGCCTTGACCCTCACGTAGCGTGAGGTCCTAACATCCAATGTGCACACTGACTGGAGGCGATTGCGGTTGAAAGTGGAAGAGTTTGCGAGCGCAGCGGACTGAACGGCCGCACGTTTCACCATTACGACGCAATCAGATTGCTCACGCCTTCGGGGCGTGCCGGGAATGGCTGCCGGCTTTACGACCGCGACGACATCACCCGGCTTCGTCAGATCCGGGCGCTGCGCCGTTTCGGACTCGCGCTCGCCGAGATTCAGACCTGCCTGACACAGCCGTAGACGCCGCGAGTGCCGATCGTCGCCGGGCTCACGTTCTTCATGCCGTCGCCGACGTGGCAGAAATGCGTAATCGACGCGCCGCCTTTAATATCGGCGGCGCGTCGATCTTTTTTCAGCGCTTATTAGTCTGCTTGTTGACGCGCTTATCTAGCTGCTCATTGAGCCAGTCACTGCCCCGTGTAACCGAGCGGAACAGTCGCATTGGCCTTGGCAACCGTGGCGTTGTTCGACACGATGTACTGCGGCACTTCGGTGAGCGTCAGCGCGACCTGACCGTTGGTGTAGGCCACCGTGCTGACATTGCCGTAACCGTCGATCTTCGTCACATTGCCCGACGTGCCGGCGTTGTCGACCTGGAGCGAATAGCTCGTCGAATAGCTCTGGCTATAGGTGCCGTTGCTTGCCGGCCACTGCGCATTGTTGTGCGTCCACGCGGCGGTCACGACCTTGCCGTTGCCCAGTTGCTGAAACCCATAGGCGAAGACACCGGCGGGCGCGCCCTTGATGCGGCCCAGCGTATTCGTGCCGTCGAGAACGCGCGTCATCGTTGCGAAGGCCATCGCTTCGGGCTTCGGCGAAAGGTTGGTCGCACCGAAGGCGCCTTGTGCGTTGTTCAGGTCGAAGAACGAGCCGTATCCCACTTCGCCCGGATAGTCCGGACCGTAGAACAGCGTCGTCACCTGCGCACCGCCGCCAAGCACGATGATGTGTGCTCGCACGCCGACTGCCGCATGCGCGAACAACTGGTTCTGCGACGGCACATTCGGACCGTAGTTGAGGCCCGGGTCGTAGCTCACGCCGGCTTCCGTGAAGAAGAGCTTCATGTTCGGCTTGCCGGCCTGCATGACTGAACGCAGCTGCGCCATCTGATTATCGAGCGCGTTGGCCTGGTTCGCCGTGCTCGGATCGGAATCCTGCAGTTCGGGCGGATGAGCCGGGTACGTGCCCGCATTCCAGTAGCCGTGCGTTGCGACCGCATCGATGTAATTCCACAGACCGAGCGCGCCGAATTTCTGCAGATAGCCCGTCGTACAGGTATCGCAATTGGAAGCGAACGGATTGCCGGTGCCCATCACGACCGCATTCGGATCGGTCGAGTGAATGCCCTCGTAGGCAGCCTTGTACATGGCGACGAAGTTCGCGTCGCTATCCGCCCAGCCGAGGCTCGGCTCCCACGTCACCTGATAGTAGTTCTTTTGCTGATTCGGGTAGTTGGCAGCGCGGATCAGACTCGTATCGGTGCCGACCTTGCTCATGAAGGTCTTGAATTCAGGCATGTTCGACGGCGCGTAATAGCTGTCGTTGAACTGGCCGGTCTTCGAGTCCCACGCCGGCAGTCCATCCAGACGCACGATACGCATCTGATCAGGATTGGTCTTGTAGAACGGGTCGAGGTCATTCACGTTGGGCGCGTACGTGTTGGGGCCGTTCGGTTCCATGGCTGAAACCTGACGATCGTCGATCGTCCACGAAATACCCAGCGCGTGCAGCGCGGCGATGTTGCCGTTGAAGCCCTGCATACCGAAGCGGTGCTGATCCTGGTGCGCGTATGTCACGGTGCCCAATACCGAACTGAGATTCGGCAACACGCCGAACGTGGCGATGCCGACCGGACGCGTGCCGCTTCTCGGCAACGTGCCGCCATTCGAACGCAGAGTGGCGGTGAGTGCGCCATAGCCTGACCACGTCGACGTACACGGAATGGTGCTGGTTTGTACGCCGGCCTTGACCGCAAAACTGCCTTGCGTCTTGATCGCGCCATTGGAATCCGCGACGGACCAGACGACGGTATCCGCGCTCGGCGCGTTCGTGGTGATCGTCAGCTTGAAGGAAGCGTTGTTCTGGAACACGCGCAGACCGTCGGTGGTCGGCGTGTCGGCGCTGATCACGCCGTTCGCGGTTCCACCGGCCGTTTGCGTCGGCGTGCTGCATGACATGGCCGAGTTGCCCGGCGTGGGGGACGGCGTTGGGCTCGGAGTTGGAGTCGGAGTGGGTGTCGGAGTTGGTGTAGGAGTCGGGGTCGGCGTGGGAGTTGGCGTTGGCGTCGGCGTCGGCGTGGGAGTCGGCGTCGGCGTCGGCGCGGGCGTCGGGGTAGGAGCCGGAGTCGGCGTTGCCGCAACCGCTTTAACCCAGCATGACTTGCCATATCCGTACGCGGGGTCCGACTGCGAAACGGCGCCGACATAACAGCCGACGCCGTTGCTGAACGTACGCGGCGCGCTCAACATCACCGAGGGCGACGTGGGCGGGACCGCACCGAATACCACCGAGCCCGTGCCAAGGAACGAGCACTTGCCGTTCTCCTGCGCGCACAACTTGTATTGCTGCCCGGAGACCGTGATGGTGCTTGCCTGGGCCTGCGCGCTTTCCGCGGCAAACGATGCCAACACTGTTGCTGATGCAACACCCAATAGTTTCAAGTATCTCGTCATTGTCCGTATGTTTCGCTAAAAGCAGGTTGCCCCCGAGAAGCCAGCAAGATCGATCAGTCGTCCCGCCTTGACGTTATTGAGTCCAGAGAGAGGTGAATCTGAGAACGCGCTGACCGCGTTCGTTGCTGATGAAGCTTTGATGTGCCGCTATCCGCTGACGGACGCGCTGCCTTCCGCTCGCATTCCGACTTCACCGAACAGCGGCCGAGTCGAAATGTTTTCCCAGCGTCGGGCGAACATTCTATTTATTACGTCATCCTTACTATTACATTGCACGACGATCATTCGACAATCGCAACAATGACTACATCGATATCTTCAACAGCGGCTTTCGAGCGCAACGCGCACCGATTGCGTGAAAGATGCAGTCGACACCGGCATGGAGAATCCCGCCGATCGCATGACCGGGCAAACGTGACGAGGATCAATGCATGCCGCTGACGCGACGCGAACATCTGGCGAGGCTCACACTGACGGATCAGCGCACCTCAGTTTGATCAACAAATTTCGCACCAATATGCGCGGCTTAAAAAATTCAGGATGACGAAAAATTAATATCATTTTTTTCGTTCACCGTTGACCGCAAGTTATTGGCGTGAACCACCGGTTCGACAGTGCTCTAGGTGCGCCCTCGCGTCGCGAATCAGGTGTGCCACCGAAAAACCCGTGATCCGCCAGGCTGCTTGGCCCACAACAGCACTTGCCGCAGCGCAGCAACCCATCTGTAACTGTTACAGACGCGTTGACGCCCGACCCATCTTCCCGGTATTAGTTACAGAACCTTTGGGCAGACGAATTATAAACGTTTCATCCGCGTAACGTGTCCGGTTCCGAGGGTGATAAGTGACAATTGCAAAAGAATGCATTCGTAATCGTCTGAAGCTTTTCCAAAAGAAGAGGAATGGAAAAGCTCTGCCTCGCCGCAGCGACTAAAACGCAATTGTTTGATTTGTCAGGAGGTTAACGGCGCTTTCTGGAGGCGGATCTGGAATAGTGCAATTTTGTATAATCGTAATACAAATATTCGTGCACTTACGGGGACGGCTAGCCGACCATAAACCGATAAGCTGAATGTAATGCAGAAATAGTGTCGCATCCTCTTATCGGAAAATCGGCCCGCGAGGAACAACCGGAACGCAAAGATCGAGGCGTCTGCGGCTAGTGGTTACTTCGCATCACGAACTACCTCGACTTGCCGTAAAGAGTCGATTTCGCCGCTGCCAGCGAAGATCAACGCAGCGTCTGCTCGACTAGCACCTTCACCCATGCAACGCCGCCGGCAAGTGATGCGCAAGCAAGCATTACCCAACTCACAAAGCTTGAGCGTATCGCGCAGCAGACCGCTACATCAGTATGGAAGCATCCGGCCGTGCGCGTGTCGGCTCAACCACTACTTCCCATCAATGCGCCGCATGCCGCCACGGCTACGGCCGTGGCGGCGCATCAGCCCACACCCTACCGCGACGCCGTCGCGAACAACACCGGATCGTTGCGATACAGATCCGGGAACATCCGCTTCAGATCGGTTACTTTCGGCAGATCGTTGATCGCAATGTACGGATAGTCGGGATGCAATGCGAGGAAGTTCTGGTGATAACTTTCCGCCGGATAAAAGCCCTTGAAGTCTTCGACGCGCGTCACGACTTTGGCCGGAAACACATGGGCGTTATCGAGCTGCGCGATATACGACTGCGCGATGCCGCGCTGCGCCGCATTCACCGGAAAAATCGCCGAACGATACTGCGTGCCGTGGTCGGGGCCCTGATAGTCCAACTCGGTAGGATTGTGCGCGACCGAGAAGAATATCTGCAGCAAGCGGCCATACGTAATCTGCGTCGGATCGTAGGTGATCTGCACCGATTCCGCGTGTCCTGTATCGCCTTCGCTGACAGTTTCGTATTCCGCCGTGGATGCCGCCCCGCCGGTGTAACCCGAGGCGACCTGCTTCACGCCGCGCACGTGTTCGAACACGCCTTGCACGCCCCAGAAGCAGCCGCCGGCGAACACCGCCGTTTCGCTATGCGTCGCGGCGGCTTTCTCGTCCTGTACGGGCGCGGGAATCTTCGTGGCGGCTTCAGCGGAATGCGCGACGTGCTGCGCGGCCACGGCGCCCAGAGCAACGACGACGAGGCCCATGATTCGCGTGACGGAGAAACGCCTCCGCGGCGACGCTGTGCTGGTGGATATCGTACGCATGGTCAGTCCTTGAGGTCAGTAAGAGTTGAGTCGAGCCACTTGCGTCGGCTTCGGCTTAGCCGAACGTGAAAGCAAATGCCTGCACGCCCGGGTCCAGAAACTCGATCGAGAACGTGTGATCCCCGACTTCGCCCGTTTGGCGCACCAGTTGATAGAGACGCTGTCCGGTCACGGTGCCGCTGCCATCGGCGGCGATGTCCGTGCCGTGCGACGCGCCGGGCGCGGCACCGTCGACGCTCACGCGAAACCGCACCGGTTTGCCGTCCTTGCCCGGACCGAGCACCAGGTGCAGGTCGCGTGCATGAAAGCGATACACGATGCGTCCCGCCGGTGCCACGAGCGTGGCGTGCTCGGCGCCCACGTTCCATGAACCGGCAAGGCCCCAGTCGTCGACGCCGGGTTGCGGCGGCGCTGCATACACGTGCGTCTTGTCCGCCACTTCCCCGCCCGGCGACGCGAAGTTCTCCGCGCGCTGATAACCCACGTAGGTTTCCGGCGATTGCATATCGGCGTTGTCCGCCGCGGCCTGCACGCCCTGCGCGCCGCCGTTGGCGATACCAATGGCCACTTTCGACGCATTCGCGTGGCCCGCTTCGGTCAGCAGTTGCTGGATCACCTTTTCGGATTCCGCGTAATCGCCTTCGCCGAAGTGGTGATAGCGGATCTGCCCTTTCGCATCGACGAAATAGTGGGCGGGCCAGTACTGATTATTCAGCGCGCGCCAGATTGCGTAGTTGTTGTCGATCGCGACGGGATAGTCGACACCGAGGTCGTGCGTGGCTTTCTTCACGTTGTCGATATTGCGTTCGAAGGCGAACTCCGGCGCATGCACGCCGATCACGACAAGCCCCTGATCCTTGTACTTCTGCGCCCACGCTTTGACATACGGCAGCGAACGCAAGCAATTGATGCACGAGTATGTCCAGAAGTCGACCAGCACGACTTTGCCGCGCAAATCCTGCGTGGTGAGCGGCGGCGAATTCAGCCATTGGACCGCGCCGTCCAGCGGGGGGAGCGCGCCTTCGACCGGCAGCGGCGCCGCCTCCGCGGCGGTGCGCATCATCGCACCGCCCTGCGCCGCATTGGTCGCGGTGGAATCCGAATCGGCGTTAGCGGCCGATTGCGGCGCGAGGTTGGCGCTCGCCATCGCGCCGCCGGACGCATCGGCCGGATTGCCGGCGACCGGCGCTTTGCCCGGCGCCGCGTTCGGCGACAGCTTATCGACGAGTTTCTGTTCGAGGCCGCCAGTCGCAACCGTCGAGACGCGAGCGAGCACGCCGGTGTCGAAACCGAGCGCAATCGCCGCCACGCCGCACAACATCAATGCGCCGATGCCGCGGCGGATCCATTCGCCCGCGCCCAGCGAACGCTTCATCGCCGTGAACACCTTGCCGCCGATCAGCAGCGCCACCGCCAGCGAAGTCGCCGCGCCGGCCGCGTAGGCCACCAGCAGGAACGTCGTGCCGACGCTTGCACCGCGCAATGCCGCGCCCGTCAGCACGAGACCGAGAATCGGACCGGCGCACGGCGCCCACAACAGGCCGGTGGCAATGCCGAGCAGAAACGATGAACCCGCGCGGACCTGCTGACCGTCGGCCTGCGCGAAGTTCGACAGGCGATTGCCGGCGCTGACGAGCGGCCGCATCAGATGATCGGCGAAGCGCGGGAACAGCAGCGTCAGCCCGAAAATCGCCAGCAGCGCGATAGCCACCCAGCGGCCGTACTGGTTAGCCTGCGTGACCCAGCCGCCGCCCACCGCGGCAAGCGTCGCGACGAGGGCGAAGGTCAGCGCCATGCCCGCCAGCAAGGGCAAGCCGCTGCGCACGAAAGGCTGGTCGGCGCGCGCGAAAACAAACGGCAGCACCGGCAGGATGCACGGGCTGAGAATCGTGAGGGCGCCGCCGAGATAGGCGAGAACGATGAGTAACATGTCAGTTCCGAACGTTCGTGTAGGTCGGTTAAAGTGGGCACGCCGGCTCGCGCGGCAGCCGGCGTACAGTTCATTCAAAACCTGATACTGCAGAAAGTGCCCACATCCTAGAGCGCCGCTGGTGTCGAAGTCCTCACGAAAAGTTAAATTAAATGTGATAACTCGCGGCCCGGAAATTTTGCACAATGGCGCCATGGCCGCTTTTCCCGGCGGCCGCGCCCGGCCTTCCTCCTCAACCATTCCCTGAACCGCGGCACAAGCCCACCATGGACAATCCGAAGCGCATCCTGATCGTGGAAGACGACGTCGACATCGCCAACGTGCTGAGCCTGCATCTGCGCGACGAGCGCTATGAAGTCGTGCACAGCGCCGACGGCAATGAAGGGCTGCGCCTGCTGGAACAAGGCGGCTGGGACGCGCTGATTCTCGATCTGATGCTGCCCGGCGTCGACGGGCTGGAAATCTGCCGGCGTGCCCGCGCGATGACGCGCTATACGCCGATCATCATCACCAGCGCGAGGTCGAGCGAAGTGCACCGGATTCTCGGCCTCGAACTCGGCGCGGACGACTATCTCGCCAAACCGTTCTCGGTGCTCGAACTGGTGGCGCGCGTGAAAGCGCTGCTGCGCCGCGTCGACGCGCTGGCGAAAGACTCGAAACTCGAAGCCGGCAATCTGCGCATCGCGGGGTTGTCGATCGATCCGTTGACACGCGAGGCCGCCGTCGACGGCAGGCCGATCGAACTCACGCCGCGCGAATTCGACCTGCTCTACTACTTCGCGCAGCATCCCGGCAAAGTGTTCTCGCGCATGGACCTGCTCAATGCGGTGTGGGGCTATCAGCACGAAGGCTACGAGCACACCGTCAACACTCATATCAACCGGCTGCGCGCGAAGATCGAGGCCGATCCGGCTCAACCCGAGCGCATCCTGACCGTCTGGGGACGCGGCTACAAGCTCGCTGTCCCCGGCGAGCCGGCCGGCGCACCGAAGGACCCATCGTGAATCTGACGCTGACCCAGCGGCTCTCGCTCGTTTTCTCGGTGCTGCTGCTGGCATGCTGCGGCGCGTCGGCGTTCCTGCAGATCCGTTCCAGCGATCTGCACGAGAAAGAAGTCATCCAGAGCCTGTCGCGCAATCTCGCCGACCATATCGCTCATGGCAACTCGTTGATGGACGCCAATGGCTTGCGCCCCGACGCGGTCCGGCAGCTATTCGGCCAGTTGATGAGGGTGAATCCGAGTGTCGAGGTGTACCTGCTCGACAATCAAGGGCACATTAAAGGCGACGACGCGCCCGCGGGACACGTCAAGCGCGAACAGGTGAATCTTGCGCCGATCCGGCAATTCATCGCGGGAGACGCGCTGCCGATTCTCGGCGACGATCCGCGCAGCATCGACGGTAAAAAGGTGTTCAGCGCAGCGCCACTGCAATTGGGCGGACAGGCGCCGTCCGGCTATATCTACGTGGTCCTGCTCGGCGAGGAACACGACGCGCTCGCCGCGCGCGTGGCGGCCAGTTCCGTGCTGCGCACTACCTTGTGGTCGATGGCGCTGGTCGCGCTGCTGGGATTGCTGGCCGGCTTGACCGCATTCGGCCTGATCACGCGCCCGCTGCGGCGCCTCACCGACGCCATGCGCCGCTTCGACGCCGAGGGCGAGCCCGACACCCAGCCGAGTGTGCCGCGCTCGTCGCCGGCCGGTCGGCGCGACGAAATCGCCGTGCTTGAAGCGACGTTCGCGCAGATGGCGAACCGCATCGGAGAACAATGGCGAGCGCTGACGCGACAGGACCAGCAGCGTCGCGAACTGATCGCCAATATTTCGCACGATCTGCGCACACCGTTGACCTCGCTGCACGGCTATCTCGAGACGCTCTCGCTGAAGGCCGACACGCTCGGCGAAACGGAGCGCAAACGCTATCTGGCCATCGCGCTCGCGCAAAGCGTCAAGGTGGGCCGGCTGGCGCAAGCTCTGTTTGAACTGGCCAGACTCGAACACGGCAACGTGCAGCCGGCGCTCGAACAGTTCTCGCTGGTCGATCTGGTGCAGGACGTGTTTCAGAAATTCGAATTGCCGGCCGAGGCGCGGCACATTCAGTTGCGCGCGAATATTCCGTCGCGCCTGCCGAATGTCAGCGCCGATCTCGGCATGATCGAGCGCGTGCTGACGAACCTGCTCGACAATGCCATTCGCCACACGCCCACTGGAGGATCGATCGAAGTGGATCTCGCGCATAAGGACGGCAAGGTGTCGGTGACGATCGCCGACACGGGTCCGGGCATTCCGCCCGAACAGCGCGAAGGTCTGTTCGAACGCCCGTTCAGCTCAGGCGGCGCGCATCGGGGCGGCGGACTGGGGCTACTGATCGTCCAGCGCATGCTGCAACTGAACCGGAGCCAGATACGTTTGCTCGACACGTCGGGAGCGGGCACGACCTTCTGCTTCGAATTGCCGACGGCCGTCAACCGGTCGAGTTCCGCCGGTGTCCTGATGTGACGGACGGCGCCTGGCTCCGCTGGGAGGTGCTGCGATCGTCGGCATCGCCCAGCTTGCCCGCCTCCTACATTGCGCGCGAAAAAGTCCACGAGTTCAGCGCCACAGCGGAATATTTTGCAGAGTGCGTGGCGTCGTCGAAGGGACCAGGGTATCAGAACGGTGGCATCAGATGGTCATCGCCGCCTTCCGAAGCTGCCGGCGTTCCCGCCAGTTGCGTAGCTGACCCGCCACGAAGGCGCCGATCAACAACGACAGATACAGCATCAGAATGTTGTGGCGCCATGCATCGAGTGAAAGTTGATGCGCGACCAGCTTGGGATCGGTCCGCAATGGCCCGATGCAAAGTGCGAGGACTGCCTGCTTCATTCGAACAAAACCCGCGGCGGACAGCATGGGCAATCCAACGAGCAGCCCCATCAGATAAGGTTTCGCGCGCCGCGCCCCGGCACGATGACGCATACGCAGCCACAGTCCCAGACAACCATGCACCCAGCCGGGCGCAAGCAGTGCAAGCTGCAAACCTTGCGTGCCGCTGGTGATGAGCGATATCACAATGCGCTCGTAGTTCGGCTCGAATCCGTACAGCGACGAGGCAAGCCGGGTAGATACCACATGACGGATCAACAGCAGCGGCAGACTCAGTCCCGCCCAAAGCCGGACCCATTCAGCGAGCGGCATTTTCCAGTGACGGCGTCCGTAGATCGTTCGCAGCGCCAGCGAAAAATGCAATAGCGACGCGCCATAGAGAAGCACCGTTCCCGGCACACTGCGCCACACCCGCAAAGCCAGCGCAAGACCGCGACCCGCAAGGTCCAGTGACCAGATACCGAGCGCGTGATTGATCAGATGCAGGGAGAGATAGACCAGCAGCACCACGCCGGACACTAGCTGACAGCGGCGCAGCAGAGTATGAACAGCCGGTTCCCTCGCCACGCGAACAACCATACCCAGCGGCCGCCGAAAAGGCGCAATCGGCGCGCGCCCGGTGGCCCGCAGCATGTCGGCCGAATACAGCGGCTTCCAGGTCGCAATACGCGTTCGATTCATTTCAGGCCTCGCGTGAGAGGCCGTTTCCGCCGCTCGCTACCCGTTTTGTGATTCACCGGCGTCTGGCGGATAGCGTCGGCAAATTTCTCCAGCGCCGACAGCGAACCGCATACGCTGTGGTACTCCTCCCGGCCGATCCGGGCGTCGAGAATGACGGCCATTCCCGATTCGCGGGCCATATCGATGATGTTCATTTTGCTCACCCCAATTCGTGTCTTCACGCACTGCAAGACGCCGAATCCGACGTGATTATTCCCTCGTATTTTTCAACGCACTGCCGGGAATAAGACATCCACTCCCCTGGTTTAACCGTTCAGAGCGTGTTGACGCCGACTCACGTCGAGTTCGAAGATTGCGCTCGCATATCGAGGAGTATTGACATGAAACTGATCTCTCTGAACCGTCTCATGGCCCGCGTCGCAGCCGGCGCACTCGTTGCAAGTGCCGCCCTTCTGGCAACGGCAAGCGGCGCCTACGCGCAAACGTCGGCCACGCCCGGCGCGCATCCGCTCACGCGCGCCGAAGTGCGCCACGAACTCGAGGAGCTGGAAGCCGCCGGATACGATCCGTCTCGCGGCGACGAAAGCGACTATCCCGCCGACATTCAGGAAGCGGAAAGAAAAGTAGCCGCCATGCACGCGGCCCAGCAGAGCGCACTAAACAACAACCAGCCGGCCATGCAGGACACGCCCATGCATTGATGGCGGCCCGGTGTGTGTGAACCTGTGGACAGCGGGGTCTACTTTCGAGCGTCGGTCCTCTTCGGATCGACGCTGCTTTTTTGCCGGCATGCAACTCACCAGGGGACGGCATTCGCGTCTAGCGGCTGGATGCGAAAGCTTCGGTGCCCTTCGCCAAAATCCGTGGAGCCATGATCGTTTGAAACAGAACCTCGCCAGTGTAGAGCTGTTGTGGTTCAACAGACAGCAGGCTGGCCGACTGTTGGTTTTACCGCACCACCCACAGCTTCGCCGCAAGCTCATCAAACCTGCAACCCCTTTGTTATCAGCACGCTGAGGATCTTCAGGCATGCATGGCACATCATGTGCAGTGTAAGTGTGCGAGCACACACAAGAGTGCTCGCACACCCAGGTAATTTTCTCAAAGGAGAACGTCATGAAAGACCTGAAGATCCGCGAACTGCATCGCAATGAAGAAATGAGCTCTGCCGACATGGCACGCGTCGTCGGCGGCAAAGATAAAGAACCTGTCGGCAAGCCGACCCACATCGACGCCATGAATGGCGTGCTCACGTTCGGCGACGGCTCGAAGTGGTCGATGGACCTCAATGGCAAACTTCATCCGCTTTAAATCGACAAAGTTCGCCTGGTTCTCCGATGAGGCGCCTGGAAGTCGGGCGCTTCACCGGTGACCGGCCAGTCCACTCGATCCGTCACATCCGGGCCGAGATCAAAGTACTCACCTGAATGCAGTAGGAACACGGCACGCGCGGCGACCAAGACGCAGCGGACAAACGCTCGAACGGCTCCCCCCAATCTTCGTCTTTTCCGAACCTTCGCTTCGCATTTAGCAGGTTTATCCGATCCCTAACCTACCGCACACTGGACCTCATCTTCACTACGGACGTCGTCCAGGCAAGGAAAGAATCATGCGCACCTACCCGCGTAACAGCCCGCAAGCCGCAGCACGCATCGTCGCGCTGGCCCTCACTGCGGACGGCCACGTGTGCAGTTCGGAAGAGCGTGTGCTGCAGAGATTGAATATCGCCGGCGAACTCGGTCTCGCGCCCGCGCAATTCGAGCAGATCGTGCAGACGCTGTGCGAAGACCACTCGGTCGCGCATCTGTCGTTCGCGCCGCCGGTGGGCCGTCTCGACCCGACCATGCTCACGACCTTGATCGACGAGATCGACGAACCCACGTTGCGCCGCAAGGTCATTCGCCTGTGTGTCGCCGTGGCGGTCGCGGACGACTATCTGGCGGACGGCGAAATCGCCCTGCTCGCCGCCATGTTGAACGCGTGGGGACCCGACCTGACGCCGGCCGTCAACCGTCACGGACTGCCGTCGCGCGTCATGCGCGGTTATCAGCGCGCGCCGGCCACCACCTGAGAAGCGAGCCCGTGATGTTGCCCGCGACGCGATCGGATGGCGTGAATCTCCTCGATCACGCCATCGGCGCGGCCGAGCCACCGCAGGCCCCGCAGCAGCGTCAGATCTTCCGCGCCGAGTTCCGCGAGTGGAAACACGCCGAGTCCGCGCGCGGCGAACACCGCCATGAGCGCGCTGTCCTCGAATTCGCCGACGATGCGCGGCCGGATGCCCTGCGCGTCGAACCAACGGTCGAGCCGCGCGCGCAAGGCGGCGTGCCGGGTCGGCAGAAGCACGGGCACCTCCGCGAGACACTGCGGAAAGCCCGCGCGCGCGGATTTGCGGACGATCTCGGTCGGGCCATACCAGTCGACCGGCGAACCAGCCAGGCGCTGGCTCAGCACGCGCAGGTCGGCATTGTGCGGCGCCGGCCGGCAAGCGAGCACCAGATCGAGCCGATGCAGCGCGAGTTCGGACATCAGCTCCGCGTGCTCGCCCTCGTGACATAGAAGCCTGAGCGACGGCGTGCCGAGCACCGGCGCCAGCAGCGCGTGCGCCGCGAGCTTCGAAATGCCATCGGAAAGACCGACGGCGAGCCGTGCCACACCTTCTCCACCGGCATCGCGCATCTCGTCGAGGAGCGCCTCGCCAAGCTGAAAAATCTGCTCCGCGCGATTGAACGCGGTCTCGCCGGCTTCGGTCATCGTGACGCCCCGTCCCGCCGGTTTCAGCAATTGGCGCCCGATCGACTTCTCCAGTTCCCGCACCTGCGCACTGATGGTCTGCACGGCCATATCGAGACGTTCGGCCGCACGCGCGAAGCCGCCCTCTTTCACTACTATCCAGAAGTAATACAGATGCCGGTAATTGAGCATGGCGTGACACTTCGAAAAAAACGATATGTCGCTCAGAGTATCACTTGTTTATCCGAAGCCAGAAGATAGCGATCATGATCGCTAATCCAACGTCACCCGCATTCATCCGCTTACGGACACCATGGACACTCTGCTCACACTCGCTGCCGACCCCGCCGCATGGGCCGCGCTGCTCACGCTGGTCGTGATGGAAATCGTGCTCGGCATCGACAACCTGATCTTCATCTCGATCCTCAGCAACAAGCTGCCGGAAGCGCAACGCGCGCGCACGCAGCGCATCGGCATCATGCTCGCGCTCGTCATGCGGCTCGGCCTGCTCGGCACGGTCGCGTGGATCGCGCAATTGACCGCGCCGGCCATCACGCTATTCAGTCACGCGTTTTCGTGGCGCGACCTGATCCTGCTCGGCGGCGGCCTGTTCCTCGTCTGGAAGGCGACGCGCGAGATTCATCACCACGTGACGCATGCCGAGGAGCAACGCGACAAAGCGGGCAGCACCGTCCAGTTGACCGTGGCGGCCGCGATCGGCCAGATCCTGGTGCTCGATATGGTGTTCTCGGTCGACAGCATCATCACGGCTGTGGGCATGACCGAACACATGCCGATCATGTTCATCGCGGTGATCAGCGCGGTCCTCGCCATGCTGTTCGCAGCACGCCCGCTGTCACGTTTTATCGATCGCAATCCGACCATCGTCACGCTCGCGCTCAGCTTTCTGCTCGTGATCGGTATGACGCTGATTGCGGAAGGTTTCGGTTCGCATGTGCCCAAGGCTTACATCTACGTGGCAATGGCGTTCTCCGCGTTCGTCGAGGCGATGAACATGCTGGTGCGCCGCGCGAAATCGAAGCGCGCGCTCAGTAGCGGGCAATAAGCGAAAAGCGCGTGACGGTTTTCCCGGATCGGGAGTGTGCATTCGCCCGGTCCAGCATGCGATGTCTTTCTACTCTTGAGGAGCAACGCTATGAAATGCCCTGTTTGCAAGACCACCGACCTGCTGATGACCGAGCGCCGCTCAATCGAAGTCGACTACTGTCCCGACTGCCGGGGCGTGTGGCTCGATCGAGGCGAACTCGACAAGCTGATCGCGCAGGACGCGGCCCAACCCGACCCGCCGCCCGCCCCGCGCGCAAGCCACGACGGCCACCGGGAACGGGATCGTTCGTACGACAGCCACCGCGGTTACGACGATCATCGATCGGGTTATCGGACGCAGAAGAAAAAGCGCTCCCTTTTCGACGTCTTCGATTTCGACTGAGCGCCGTCAGCCGCGAGGGAAAACGCGCCGGGCACGTTCCGGCACATATCGCACTAACGTGCTTTGCCGCGAGCGCTCTTGCCGGCGTTGCCGGCGCGGGGCGCGTCTTTACCGGCGGGCGCGGCGCCGCCGTTTATCTGTTCCATCCACGACAAGGCATCGACGTAGGACAGAAACTGCTTGAGGTAGCCCGGCGACACTTCGCTCATCAGCGAGAGCGCCCGATGCACGAGGCTGCTCGAGTTGAGCGGGCCGGCGTTGCCCGGCACCTTTTCCAGCGACTGCCGCAGCTGCTTTTCCGTGCGGACCTTCGACCAGACGTCCCTGAAGTAATCGAGCGCGGGCATCTCGGGATATGAAGCGGCGCACGGCAAACCGCTCGCCGCGGGCACATGATCCTGACTCGCGATGTAGTCGACGAGGCTCTTCAGCGCTGCGTACGCGGGCTCGTTGGCGGCTTGCACAGCAGTGTCATCAGCCGAAGATGCGGCGGCGCGTTCGATGTGCCCGGCGTACGCGTCCAGTAGCCCGGACAGCCTTTCGTCCAGAATCCGCCGCGCTTCGCCGCTGTGACCGGCCGCGCGCCGTTCGAGCGCGTCGATGAAATGGAAGCGGACAGGATCGAGCCGATCGGCGCCGCGTTCGCGCCACGCGTCCAGCGTCGCACGGGCTCCGCGTGCCGGATCGTTATCGCCCGCGTTACTCACGAGGCTTTACCGTCGAGGTCGACGGCCGCGGCACCGGCGCAATTTCCACGCGACGGTTTTTGGCGCGGCCCTGCTCGTCCGTATTCGAGCTCACCGGTTGTCCGGAACCGAAGGCCGCCGCAAACAGCGACGACGCGGGCACGCCGTCGTCGATCAGCGCGCGCGTCACCGTCAGCGCGCGCTGCGCCGACAATTCCCAGTTGTCCGCGAAACGGCGGTTGCCTTCGCGCAAGCGCTGGTCGTCGGTAAAGCCGCTCACCATCAGGATTTCGTCGTTGGCGCCGAGATACGCGGACAGCGGCCCGGCCAGACTCTTCAGCAAATCCCGGCCTTGCGGCTGCAACTGATCGGAGTTCAGCGCGAACAGCACATTGCCGCTGATCCCGATGCGCCCATTCACCAGCGTCACGCGCCCAGCCGCGAGCGGACCCGCGAGCGCCTGCTCGAGCGTCTTGCGGCGCTGCGTTTCCAGTTGACGCTGCTTGACTTCCTGCTCCAGCTTGCTCGACAGCTCCAGTTGCACGCCGATCACGCCCACGAGGATCAGCACGAAGGCGCCGAGCAGCACCGACATCAGGTCGCCGAAAACCGGCCAGATCGGCGCGACCTGCTCCACGCCGCCGTCGATGTCCTCGCTCATGCCGCTTCAGCTCCCGCTGACGCACGCCGGGCGGCAAGCTGTTGCAGGTCTTCGACGATCTGCTTCTGCGACATCACGCTCAGATCGATGACTTCCCGCGCCTGCGCCACGTAGTACGCGAGTTGTTCGTCGCTGCGCGCGAGGGATTTGTCGAGCGCGGTTTCGATACGCTGCAGGTGCGTCACCAGCTTGTCGTTCGACTCGCCGAACACTTGCACGGCGGTGCCGAACGCGTCGCCGAGGCTCGCCACTTCGACGGCGCTGCCGGTGACTTGCGCGGCCACCAAACCCAGCTTGCCGGTTTCGAGTTCGATCTTGTCGGTGAAGCGCGTGCCCACGCGCTCCAGCAAATCCGCCGATGTCGCGACAAGCGCGTCGACGGCCGTGCGCTGCTCGGTGGACGCATGATTGACGGCGTCGAGCAGGGTTTCCAGCGTTTCCAGCAAGCGGCTGCGCTCCTGCAGCATCGCGGTATCGCGGACCATGCTGTCGGACAGCTTCTGACGCAATTCGGCGACGACTTCCGCCGCGGCCTTGGGCGCTTCCGAAGCCGCTTGAACGAGTTGGCCGATCTCGGCGATCGTCTCGCTGGCGTGGGCCTGTGTCTGGGCGGAGATGTCGCGCGCAGTTTGCGCCAGCGTTTCGCAAATTTCCTGCTGACGGCTCGCGGTGCGCTCACCCGCCTGTTCCCATTCCGCGCTCAAGGTCCTGGCCATCGCGCCGAGCGCTTCGGTCCAGGCGGCCAGACGCTGCTGGTCTCGCGAGGCCAGTTCGGCTTGCAGATTTGCCGCGGCCTTCGGCGCTTCGGCCGCGGCCTGCACGAGCCGGTCGATTTCGGCGATCGTATTGCTGGCGTGCGCCTGCGTTTGGGCCGAAATATCGCGTGCGGTTTGCGCCAGCGCCTCGCAGATTTCCTGCTGACGGTTCGCGGTTTGCGCGCCGGACTGCGCCCACTCCTTGCTCAACGTCGCCGCCATCGCGCCGAGCGTCTCGGTCCAGGCGGCCAGACGCTGCTGATCGCGCGAAGCCAGTTCGGCCTGCAGGTTCGCCGCCGCTTTCGGCGCTTCGGCCGCGGCCTCGACAAGCCTGTCGATCTCCGCGATCGTGTTGCTGGCGTGCGCTTGCGTCTGTGCCGAGATATCACGCGCGGTTTGCGCCAGCCTCTCGCAGATTTCCTGCTGACGGCTCGCGGTTTGCGCGCCCGACTGCTCCCACGCCTTGCTCAACGTCGCCGCCATCGCGCCGAGTGTTTCAGTCCAGGCGGCGAGCCGTTGTCCATCCTTCAAAGCCAATTCGGTCTGCAAGTCCGTGTGCGACTGACCCACGCCACGCAGCAGAGACGCCGCGTGCTGCTCGAAAGTCGCGGCGGCCGCCGCCAAGGCCTGCTGGTTGTTCGCCGCGAGCTTTTCGCCGACGCGCTCCTGACGCGCCAACGCCTCGTTCCAGGCCTTCGAAACGTTGCCCGCCGTGTTTTCCAGCCGCGCGGAAACGCCGTCGAGCAGACCGGCCGAGCGTTGCTCGAAAGCGTCGGTGAAGCGATCCAGCGAGGCGCGCAGATGCTGCGCCAGTTCCTCGCTCGAACGCTGATGTCCCGCCAATGCTTTGTTCCAGATATCCGCGACGGTCGTGGTGGTCGTCTCGAAGCCGCTCGACAGCCCGTCCAGTTGCCGCTGCACGGCGTGCGTAACGGTGTCGTGCAACGCGCTCGTCTCGCGCGCGAGGCCGGCCATCGTGGCTTGCATGACCGGCTGCAGCGCCGCGCCGGCGGCGCGCGTGCTGTCCGCCACGCTCTCCTTCAACGACTGCTCGACCGAACTCGCGAGGCGCGTATAAGCGGCCTCGGCCCTGCCGTGGAAGGCCTCCTGGCTGGCGATCTGCCGCTCGTTCAAGGCGAGGCTTTGCTGCTCGATGGCCGACACCATCGTCTGCAGACGGTCGACCAGCGTGGGCATCACCTCGGACTGGCGCTGCAGAAGCCTGAAGGCCTCCTCGCGCTGGTGACTCTGCGAGTAGATGCGCAGGGTCGTCGCGATCTTCACGTCGAGCATCTGCGCGGCCTGTAGGCGCTCACGCCGGCACAGCGCGGACAGCAGCCCGAGCATCGCGGAAGTCGCCACGCCCGCAATCGAGGTGCCGAACGCGAAGCCCAAACCCTTGACCGGCGCGGCGAGCGAAGCGCGGATCGCCTGCAGGTCGGTCGCGCTTTCCAGCGCCATGCCGGTGCCGCGCAAGGTCACCACCATGCCGAGCAACGTGCCCAGCATGCCCAGCAGCACCAGCAAGCCGACCAGGTAAGGCGTGAGTGCCGGACCCGGCAAGGCCACCCGCTCGCCCTCAACGCGCAGGCGCGCAGCGTGCCGCAGGCTCGGATGCAAGGGCTCGAGCCATGCACCGAGACTCGGCGGTGGCCCGGATAGCCCGGCGACCGCCTGCGTGAGCGTAGCGGTCGCCTGGTTGTAGCGGTGCAATTCGAGCGAACCCGCCAGATAGCACACGCCGATCAATAAGGTGACGGCCAGTGCCAGCGGGTTCGAACCGGCGTAGCCGGCGGCGATCCAGCACACAGCGGCCAGACCAGCCAAAAACACAACGAGATCAAAACGATATCTGGACATAGTGTCCCAGTTAGCTGGCGCGAAGGGCGGCGAGCAACCCTTCGACCGGTTGTAAACGAATATCCAGTTCGGCAAGCAACACGCTTTGCATGTCCTTGCGGAACACATTCAGCCATGCGCCGGCGGTGACCGCCGCTGCGTTGCTGGCTGCGTCGCCGGCGGCTTCGTCCGACACCTGGGCGGCGGCCAGCGTCACCTGCTCGGCCGCGCGCAAGCGCTCGAAGTGCCCGGCCAGCAGCGCGGGTATGGCGGCCAGCAGATTGCGCTCGCGCTCGCTCAGCGCGCGCTCCATTACCGCGTCCACCACGGCGAGCCGCGCCATGGCGGGTGTTCTGGTGGCCAGCATGCCCCGCAGGCGGCCGCGCAGATTGCCGATCGCCATTTCCATCGACTGCTGGATGGAGAGATAGCGTTGACGGAACACCGCGTAATCGGCCGCCGGATCGGCGGGCGCACTCTGCGACGACGCATGCGCGGACGCGCGTACGGGCCCGCGCCGCCTGTCGGCCGCGAACACGCTATCGCCCGTGATGGTCTTCGCCAGCGAACTGCGCGCGCGGACGTACTCCGACTCCTCCGCGCCGCCGAAGCCGCGCGCGCCGGCGGCAACGGCGGGCGGGTTGCCGTTCAGTACCGAGGACAGCGCAATGGCGTCGGTCCAGCCGAGCCATTGGCTGAGCCGGTCCGAGAGCGATTGCCTGGATTCGGGAACATCGACATCCGCGAGGCGTGCCAGTAAGCGAATGAGCGCCGGGCCGCTGAGGGCTGTGCGCTGGGGGGGTTGCGACATACCACCGGAGGCAAAAAAGTCGCCAGTTTACACGCTGTCGACGCCTGAGCGGCTGCAAGTCGATTCGCAGGCCGATTCGCAGGCCGTGCGCGAGGCGCATTTTACTTGAGCGGCGGGGTGCTCGAGCGTCGAACCCGCCGGCTCAGGTCGGATAAAGCGAACGACTCCATGTAAGATGAACGCCCGCCTCAACGCGCCCGTGGACGGCGCGGCGCGACCCGAACGTTTGTCGACTGGATCGCGGCACTCTTCGAACAAAGCGACCTTAAGCGAGGCCTATAAGCAGAATGAAATTCGATACCGTTGTGCTGGGAGCGGGCATTGTCGGCGTGTGCATTGCCGCGCAATTGCAGAAACGCGGGCGCCAGGTCGCGCTGGTCGATCGCAAGCTGCCCGGCAACGAGACCTCGTTCGGCAACGCCGGGTTGATCCAGCGCGAAGGCGTTTATCCCTATGCGTTCCCTCGCGGACTCGGCACGTTGCTGCGCTATGCGCGCAACCAATCGCCCGACGTTCGTTACCATGCCGACGCGATCCTCAAGACCGCGCCATTTCTCTGGCAATACTGGCGCAACTCTCATCCAACGCGGCACGCCGCCATTGCGAAATCGTACGCGACGCTGATCGAGCATTGCGTGAGCGAGCACCGCGCGCTCGCCGCCGAGGCCGGCGCGAGCGCGCTTTTACGCCCGATCGGCTGGATGAAAGTGTTCCGCACCGCAGCGGCTCATGACGCGGAAACCCGGCTCGCCGAACGGTGGCATCGCGAATATGAAGTCGAGTTCGAAGCGCTCGACGCCGCCCGCCTGCAACAGCTCGAACCCGATCTCGACAAGACCTTGCTGGGCGGCCTGCGCTATCCGGATTCCGATTCCGTGAGCGACCCGAACGCGCTCGTCACCGCCTACGCCAGATATTTCGAAGCGCTCGGCGGACGGTTTTTTATCGGCGATGCGGATACGCTGCGCGATGGCTGGCACGTCGACACGGAAGCGGGAACGATCTCCGCTTCATCCGCGGTCGTGGCGTTGGGGCCGTGGTCGGAGCGCGCGAGTACGCGCCTGGGTTACCGCTTGCCCCTCGCCGTCAAACGCGGCTATCACATGCACTACGCGCCGCAGGGCACGGCACGCCTGAATCATCCGGTGCTCGACGCGGAAGGCGGCTACCTGCTGGCGCCCATGGCACGCGGCATCCGCCTGACGACGGGCGCGGAAATCGCGGATCTAGAAGCGCCCAAAACGCCGGCGCAACTCGCCGCGGTCGAGCCGGTTGCCCGCACGCTGTTCCCCTTGGGCGAGCGTCTCGATGACGAACCCTGGATGGGCCGGCGTCCTTGTACAGCGGACATGCTGCCGATCATCGGGCCCGCGAAAAAACATCCGGGCTTGTGGTTCGCGTTCGGCCACGCGCATCACGGGCTGACGCTGGGTCCGATAACCGGCCGTCTGCTCGCTGAAATGATGACGGGCGAAGCAACGCTCGTGGACCCCCTGCCGTTCAGTGTCGAGCGATTCGCACGGCACGGATAACGCTTCGGGCCGCAATAAAAAAAACGCCGCGGACAAACAAGCTCCGCGGCGTTCCTCTACCTCGACATCAATCGTTCAGGCCGCGGCCACCACCCTACGCGGCGACAGAACCGACACGACAAAGCTCACGACGATATTGACCGTCAGTGCGATCAGCCCGATATACACCGGATAGACCGCATCGCCGAAATGCAGGGCGTACACCGGCTTGAGGCCTTGCGAAATCGCCAGCCCGGTTCCGAGCACGATCCCGGCCAGCCAGCCGAGGAACAGGCCCGGTGTATTCAAACGACGCGTGTACAACGAGAACACGATTGCCGGGAAGATCTGCAGAATCCACACGCCGCCCAGCAGTTGCAGGTCGATCGCGTACTGCGTCGGCAGGAACACGATGAACAGCAGCGCGCCGAACTTCACGACCAGCGAGACGATCTTCGCGGTGGAAGCCTCGCCTTCCGGCGAGATATTCGGCGAAACGAGCGGACGCCACAAATTGCGCGTGAACAGATTGGCCGCGCCGATCGACATGATCGCCGCGGGCACCAGCGCGCTGATCGCAATCGCCGCCGCCGCGAAGCCGACGAACCACGACGGGAACAGCGTGTTGAACAGCGCAGGCACCATGTCCGAGGCCGACTTCACATGCACGCCGGCCGCAATCGCCATATAGCCGAGCAACGCGATCAGACCGAGCAGCAGCGTATACGCCGGCAGGAAGATCGCATTCTTGCGCACCGTATTCGCCGACGAGGACGACAGCACCGCCGTCATCGTATGCGGATACATGAACGCCGCCAGCGCCGAGCCCAAAGCCAGCGACGCATACGCGGTGAATTGCGTCGGCTTCAGAATGATGCCGGTCGCGCCGCCCTTGGCCTTGAAATACGTATCGGCCGCGTCGAACACATGCGCATAGCCGCCGAGCTTGGCCGGAATCAGCCACACCGCCGCGATCACCACGATGTAGATCATGATGTCCTTGACGAACGCGATCATGGCCGGCGCGCGCAGGCCGCTGGCATACGTATACAACGCGAGGATCACGAAGGCGACGATCAGCGGCATTTCGCCGGTCACGCCGAGCCCCTTGATCACGACCTGCATGCCCACCAGTTGCAGCGCAATATATGGCATGGTCGCGACAATGCCGGTGATCGCGACAGCCGCCGGGAACCACTTGCCGCCGTATTCGCCCTGCACGTAGTCCGCTGCCGTGATGTGGTTCTTCGCGTGCGCGATCTTCCACAGTTTCGGCATCACGGCGAACACGAAGGGATAAACGATGATCGTGTACGGCAATGCAAAGAAGCCATACGCGCCGACCGAATAGACCAGCGCGGGCACGGCGATCACCGTATAGGCGGTATAGAAGTCGCCGCCCACGAGGAACCATGAAATGACCGTGCCGAACTGGCGGCCGCCCAGGCCCCACTCGTGCAATTGCGTCAGGTCGCCCCGTTTCCAGCGCGCGGCAAAGAAGCCGATCACGGTGACGAGAACGAAGAACGCGATAAAGACGGTCATCGCAACCGGATTCACAGGATTGACGTCGCTCATTTGACACCTCGGTACACGGCGTAAATCAGTAGCGAGGTCAACGGCACCCACAAGAACTGATACCAGTAGAAGAAAGGAAAGCCCGCGAACGACGGACGCGTGTCGTTATAAAACGGCAGCCACAGCAATGCGATATATGGGAGCAACAGGATCAGCCATAGCCATGAACGGCCGGCAGGTTGGGATGTCTCCACAATCATCTCCTAAGTCTATTATTGACACCACGCGCCACGACTTGTGGTCCGGCACGCGGAAACCGGTAGCGGGTATGAGCCGGCAAACCGGGGTGCTTATTACGCCGCGCGAGGCGCGCGACGATGGGCGTAGCCGCCTGCAAGGCGCAC
The DNA here is from genome assembly GCF_003386115.1 of Paraburkholderia sp. BL27I4N3. Taxonomy (NCBI): domain Bacteria; kingdom Pseudomonadati; phylum Pseudomonadota; class Betaproteobacteria; order Burkholderiales; family Burkholderiaceae; genus Paraburkholderia; species Paraburkholderia sp. BL27I4N3. Next base: position 6,066,908 of record NZ_QREJ01000001.1, read on the forward strand.
TATGCCGTGGGGATGTAGTATTCGCCTTCGTGAGCGTCCTCACAAGCGCGCAACTACGTAAGCCGGCTACGTAGTACTACGTAGCCGGTCAGCGGTCTTTTCAACCATGAAACTCAAAGCCAAGATTGTCCTGCTGGCGATCGTGCCCTTCCTGGCCGCCATCGCGAGCATCGAAGTGGGTGTGCAACGGCAGGCCACGGCGCTCGCCGAGACGCAACACGCGAGCACGCAGGCCGCCTACATGGCCAGCAAGGAGATCGAGCTCAAGCATTACGTCGAGCTCGCCACCACCGCGATCGAGCCGCTCTACGACGCCGGCCAGGACAATGCGCGCGACGACGCGACGCTGCGCGCACGCGCGCTCGACGTGCTGCAGAAAATGGACTTCGGCACGGACGGCTACTTCTTCGTCTACGACATGCACGGCCGTTCGTTGATGCATCCGCGCGAGCCGGACCTCGTCGGGCGCGACCTGTGGGAACTGCGCGATCCGCAAGGCACGCTGACCATTCAGCAACTGCTCGCCGCGGCCTCGCGAGGCGGCGGGTATGTACGCTATCTGTGGCATCGTCCGTCGACGGGCAAGGTGGCGTCGAAACTCGGCTACGTAGTGCCGCTGCAGCGCTGGGGCTGGATGATCGGCACCGGCATCTATCTCGACGACGTGGATAACACGCTCGCGCGTATCGACGAACGCGCGGCCGCCAATATCGATCGTACGATGAAATGGATCGACGCGATCGCCGTTGCCGGACTCGCCGTGATCGCACTGTGCGCGCTCGTGCTCAACGTCACCGAATATCGCAGCGCGGACGCCAAACTGAAACGGCTCGCGCAGCAGGTGGTGGAGTCGCAGGAAAACGAACGGGCGCGCCTGTCGCGCGAACTGCACGACGGCATCAGCCAGATGATGGTCTCCGTGAAGCTGCTGCTCGAATCCGCGTTGGCGCGCTTCGAGCGCAGCGAAGTGCGCGTGCCCGCGGCAGAGGCCGCACTCACCACCAGTCTCACGCGGCTTGGCGACACCTTGCGCGAAGTGCGGCGCATTTCTCACGCGCTGCGTCCGTCGATGCTGGACGATCTCGGCGTGGCGGCCGCGCTGGAACAACTCTCGCGCGAACTCAGCGAGCAGTCGGGCATCGAGATCGGCTTCACACAGATCGCGCACACGCACGCGGCGGCTTTGCCCGACGCCGTCAACACCGTGCTGTTCCGGATCGCCCAGGAAGCGTTGACGAATATCGTGCACCACGCGCACGCGTCGAGCGCGGCGCTCGCGCTGGAAATATCGAACGACGCGGTCACGCTGAATATCGCGGACAACGGGCGCGGTTTCGACGTGACGCATGTGTTCGTCGGCCGGCGCTCGGGTGTGGGTCTGCGCAACATGCGCGAGCGGCTCGAAGCGCTGGGCGGCACACTGTCGCTCAGCTCACAAGCCGGCCACACGCTCGTCACCGCGCGCGTGCCACTGGGATCGACCGAGCCGACATTGCCGGCCTTGCAGGAAACCTGACCATGAACGACGCCTCATCCGCTATCGCCCGTCTGATTCTCGTCGACGATCATCCGCTCGTGCGCGACGGTTTGCGCGCGCGGCTCGAAGCGGTGCGCCACCTCGAAGTGGTCGGCGAAGCGGGCAATGCGCACGAAGCGCTCGCCCTCGCCGCGAGCGCGGAACCGCATCTCGTACTGATGGATGTCGGCATGAACGGAATGAACGGCATCGCGCTGGCCGGCATGTTTCACGAGCGCTTCCCGGCGATTCGCGTGCTCATGCTGTCGATGCACGACAATCTCGAGTACGTGACGCAGGCCGTGCGCGCGGGCGCGAGCGGCTACGTGCTGAAGGACTCGCCGTCCACCGAAATCATCCAGGCCATTGGCGCGGTACTCGAAGGCAAACAGTTTTTCAGCGCGGGACTCGGCGCACGTCTGATTCAGGCTTCGGCCATGCAGTCGCCCGTCGAACGGCTCACGCCGCGCGAGCGCGACATTCTCGATGCGCTTGCCGAAGGGTTGTCGAGTAAGCAGATCGCCCAGCGCAACGATCTCTCCGTGCGCACGGTGGAAACGCATCGGCTGAATCTGAAACGCAAGCTCGATATTGAAGGCCAGGCCGAGTTGATCAAGTTCGCGGTCGAAAACCGGCGCACGAACCGTTGAAGACCTGACTGATGCGGATCGGCGATCGTCGCATAATCGGCGCTGCGTACACTCAACCACTGCTATCGTTCCGTCCACTCTACTCAACGCCCAACACATGGAGCTGATGAGGATGAAACGCACGATCCCATTGCGGCTGGCGAGTCTGCTGATCTGTTTCGCCGCAACTGCTATTCACGCCCATGCCGAACCGGCGCGTGTCAATCGCGGCCACGATCCGTTCTTTCAGATCTCCAAAGCAATCGGCGATTGTCCGGTGCCATTGGGGCCGCTCGAAACCGAAAAAGAATGGCTCGACGACAGCCATTACAGGATTGAACGCGGCAATAGTTGCTGGGTGGAAGGCCGCTGCCGTTTATCGAACGCCTATCTGTACGACGTGGAAATCGCCGAGGCCGTGCAGCGTCGCCTCACCAACATCAATTTCGCCACGCACTGGCGCGAACAGTCGACGCTCTGGCTGACGCTGCAACGCCGCTTCATTTACGTGGAAGGGTGCGTTGCGCCGGGCTTCGACAAGCGGACCTTCCTCACCGAACTCGCGAAAACCGCGGACGTCGAGCGGGTGATCGACGACACCGTCACCAATCCGCGCGCCGCACAACTCCCCTACAAAACGCTTGCGAATCCAGACAAGCCGGTGCTCGATCCGGGCAACTAGCCATCTGCGTTTGAAGGCTGATAGCGGCGCGCGGCTGATACGCGGTATCACGCTGCAACGCTATATCGGCAATCGAACAAAGCAACGCAGAAATCGAACTTTGGGCGTTCTGGCGTCATTGCTACCATCGGCGACCCGACATATCCGGTCCGCACAACAATGACAACGCAACGATCGCTGCGCCCTTCTTTTCGCCTTGGCATGATCGGCGCCGCCGTCGCCAGTCTCATCGCTCTCGCCTCCTGCGGCGACGACAATCTGCCAGGCCCGACGCCCACGCCCGTAGTCGCCCAGAAGCGCCCGAACATTCTGTACATCATGGCCGACGACCTCGGCTATTCCGACATCCACGCGTTCGGCGGCGAAATCAACACGCCCAATCTGGACGCGCTGGTGCAATCGGGCCGCATCCTGACGAATCACCATACGGGCACCGTCTGCGCGATCTCGCGTTCCATGCTGATCTCCGGCACCGATCATCATCTGGTCGGCGAAGGCACCATGGGTGTGCCGACCGACGAGCGCAAAGGACTGCCGGGCTATGAAGGCTATCTGAACGATCGTGCGCTCTCCGTTGCGCAACTGCTGAAGGACGGCGGTTATCACACGTACATGGCCGGCAAATGGCATATCGGCTCGGGCATTGTCGGCAGCACGACGGGCGGCGGACAAACGCCCGACCAATGGGGCTTCGAACATAGCTATGCATTGCTTGGTGGCGCCGCGACCAATCACTTCGCGCACGAACCCGCGAACTCCAGGAACTACACCGAAGACGGCAAATACGTGCAGCCCGGCCAGCCGGGACAACCGGGCGGTGCGGGTGGCAGCCCCGCAGTGTTCTATTCGACCGACTTTTATACCCAGCGTCTGATCTCGTACATCGATTCGAACAAGGGCGACGGCAAGCCGTTCTTCGCCTACGCGGCCTACACGTCGCCGCACTGGCCGCTGCAAGTACCCGAGCCTTATCTGCACAACTACGCCGGCAAATACGACGCCGGTTACGACGCGATCCGCAACGCGCGCATCGCGCGGCAAAAAGCGCTCGGCATCATTCCGAACGACTTCGTGCCGTACGGCGGCGCATCGGAAACGCTCGTCGCCACCGCGGCCACGGCGAACAACGGCACGGTGAACGCGAAGTACGTGAGCGCCGTGCATAGCGCGGCGCAAGGCTATACCGACTATGGCCCTGGCACGGTGAACAAGACGTGGGCGAGCCTCTCGCCCGCCGAGAAGAAAGCTCAGGCGCGATATATGGAAATCTACGCGGGCATGGTCGAGAATCTCGATCACAACATTGGCCTGCTGATCCAGCACCTGAAGGATATCGGCGAGTACGACAACACCTTCATCATGTTCCAGTCGGACAACGGCGCGGAAGGCTGGCCGATCGACTCCGGCGCCGACCCGACCGCGACCGACACCGCCAACGCCGCCGATCCGGTTTACTCCGCACTCGGCACCGACAACGGCAAGCAGAACGCACAACGTCTGCAATACGGTTTGCGCTGGGCCGAAGTCAGCGCCACACCGTTCCGTCTGACCAAGGGTTATTCGGGCGAAGGCGGCGTGTCCACGCCGTTGATCGTCCATCTGCCGGGTCAGACCACGCAGAAGCCGACGCTGCGCGACTTCACGCACGTCACCGACAATACCGCGACGTTCCTCGCCGTCGCACAGATCTCGCCGCCCACGCAGGCCGCGCCGCCGCTCATCAATACGCTCACCGGCGTCGATCAGAACAAGGGCAAGGTGGTCTACAACAACCGCTACGTGTATCCGGTCACCGGGCAGTCGCTGCTGCCGCTGTTGAACGATCAGGCGACGAGCGCGGTGCACACCGCGTCGTTCGGCGACGAAGCCTACGGCCGCGGCTATCTGCGCAGCGCCGACGGCCGCTGGAAAGCGTTGTGGACGGAACCGCCGCTCGGCCCCGTGGATGGTCACTGGCAACTGTTCGACATGAGCGCCGACCGTGGCGAAACGCAGGACGTATCGACGCAGAACCCTTCGGTGATCGACGGTCTCGTGCAGCAGTGGAACAACTATATGAGCAGCGTCGGCGGCGTGGAACCGTTGCGTCCGCACGGTTACTACTGAGCACGCAATGACCGTCAGATTCAGGTTGAAGAGCAACGCGGCGCCGTACAGCATCTACGCCGCGATCGCCACGGTCGCGTTCGCCGCCGCTTTTACCGCCGCGACGGCCGCTTCGGCGGTCTTTAGCGGCGTTGGCAAACAAGGCGCGTTCGATGAACTCAACACGTCGCGCCCGTTGGCCGCACTCGGCTCCGAGCAGCAATGCGAGCGCTACGCCGGCTTACCCTCGCGTTGGCGCGACGATCCGAAAGCCGGCATGGTGCATCTGCGTGGCGGCGACTTCGTATTCGGCAGCAAGCTCGGTTACGAAGACGAGCGTCCCGCCGGCGACGGCGAGACGCGCGTCGCCGGTTTCTGGATCGATCAGACCGATGTGACAAATGCGCAGTTCGCGGCGTTCGTGAAGGCGACGGGCTACGTCAGCGATTCGGAGCGCCAGGGCGGCGCCGTGGTGTTTCACACGCCGACACGCGATGAGATGAATGCGCGCGATCTCGCATGGTGGACATGGGTGAAAGGCGCCGCATGGAATCATCCGACCGGACCCGGCAGCACGCTCGAAGGCCGTCTGAATCAGCCCGTGACGATGGTCACGCAGGCCGACGCGCTCGCCTACGCGCGCTGGCTGGGCCGCGATCTGCCCACCGAGGCCGAGTGGGAATACGCGGGCAAAGCAGGCCGCGAAGGCGCGGACCTCGACACCGCGCCGCGCGACGAACACGGCAAGCCGAGCGCGAATTACTGGCAAGGCGTGTTCCCCGTGCTTAATACGAATGAGGACGGTCACGTCGGTCTCGCGCCCGTTGGCTGCTATGCCGCCAACGACTTCAAACTCTACGACATGATCGGCAATGCATGGGAGTGGACCAGGGATGTCTACACGGGTCCGCACCAGTCGCACACCAACGGCGACACCGCGGCGGTCGCGCCGCTCAGCCGCAAACACGACACGCCGATGGTCATCAAAGGCGGCTCGTTCCTATGCTCGCGCGACTATTGCGTGCGCTATCGGGCGGCGTCGCGCGAACAGCAGGAAGCGGATTTGCCCGCGTCGCATATCGGTTTTCGCACGGTGCTAAGGGACGCGTCATGAAGGCTCGGCGATTCGTGACGGCGGCGCTGCTGGTTGTCGCTTCAATGGTTCAGAACGTGCAGGCTGCAGCGCCGCAAGTCATCAAAGTGGGGGTGAGCGCGGGCGCGCATGCCGAGATCATGGACGAAGTGCGCCGCGTCGCGGCCAGTCGCGGCCTCACGCTCGATGTGGTCGTATTCGATCAGCCCGAGCGTATCGACGCCGCGCTGGCCGCGAAACAGATCGATGCGGCGAGCTTCGAAGACGAGCCACGCTTCGAAGCGCAGCGCAAACAGCACGGCTTTCCGTTGACGAGCGTCGCCACCACCGTGACGTTTCCGATCGCCTTGTACTCGCGCAAACTGACCAACCTCGGCCAGTTGCAACGCGGCGCGACGATCGCGATCCCCAACGACCGGGAAGGAACTGCACGCGCATTGATCCTGCTGCAGAATTTCACGCTGTTGACGTTCAGGGACACGGCGGGCTTGCATGCAACGCTTGCCGACATCACGAACAACCGGCTGAATCTGCAGATCCGCCAGGTGCCGCGCGCACGACTGTTCGACACATTGAACAGCGTAGCCTTCGCCGTGATCGATAGCGACGACGCGGCGCGCACGGGTCTTTACCCGGCGCGCGATAGCCTCGGTCTCGAAGATGCGCGCTCGCCCTATGCCAATGTGTTGACGGTGCGAGACACCGACCGCACTCAGCCGTGGGTTGCGCAACTGGTGGCCGCTTATCATTCGCACGACGTCGCGCATTTCATTCTGATGCGCTATCAGGACTCGGTGCGCCGGCCGTGGTGAACGCTTTCTCGTTCGCGTGCACGGCGTGCGGCAAATGCTGCAATAGTCCGCCGGCTATGGCACTACCCGAGTTGTTCCGGCATCGCGACCGGTTCATCGGCTGCCTCGCAATCGGCCGCGCGCCGCGCAGGCGCGTGGGTGAGCGGTTGCGCGTCGGCCAGCGTGAAGCCGTGCTCGACGAGGCCGATATCGCCGCCTTCGATTCGATTGCGGACAGGCTGCTCTATCGAACCGGCGACATCTTCAGCATCATGACGCAGGGCTACGATTACCCTTCGCTGGCACGCTGCCCCGCACTCGCTGACGACGGACGCTGCACCCTGCATCTGAACGACAAGCCGGTCACGTGCGAAGTGGTGCCACTTGATCCGCTCGTACCGGATACGTTGCAACATCTCTTGCTAGCTGGACGCAATCAGAGCGCCGCGTACCTCGGCACCGATTGCATTCAGGAAGGTGAGCGCGCGGACGCCGTATTAATGACCGCGGAAAGCGAGATAAAAGACGCGAATGCGACGGACGCTTTGGCGCGCCGCCGCCGCGCGCTCAACGTGCAAAATCGCTTCTTGGCACACCGCTGCCTGCCATGGAAGTGGAAAGCGGCGCGCCCCCTTCTCTATCACCTATCGAAGCCTATCTCTCTGGCGCGCATCGGTAATCAGAAGATTCGTCAGAGCTGCGAATCCAGCAGCGGGACAAACTTCTCGATCAGCTTTTCCGTAAACGGCCGATGCATCCATGCTTCGAGCGTGATCTGTTGCGACTTCTTTATATCGTCGGCGAAAACAGCGGTTTGCTGCCTGGCGAAGTCGCGGTCGTAGATGTTCAGATTGGCTTCGTCGTTGAGTTTGAACGAACGGCTATCGAAATTGGTCGAGCCGACTGAGACCAGGTATTCGTCCACCACCAGCAATTTGCAGTGAAACATGGTCGGCTGATACTCGTACATTTCCACGCCGGCTCTGAGCAGATCGCCCCAGCACGCACGCGATGCCTCCCGCACAGTATGCGTGTCGATCCGTTTTCCGGGCATGATGATCTGCACTTTCACGCCGCGTTTCGCCGCCTCGACGATCGCGTTAATGGTCAGCTTGTCGGGAACGAAATAGGCACTCGCCAGATGAATGGAGTGCGTCGCCGCCGTGATCGCCATCAGATACATTAACTGCATGTCGTCGCTGCCGCCCGAGGGCGAGCTGCTGAACATATGCGCGAGGCCGTCACCCATTGGCTCGACATCGGGAAAATAGGCTGGGCCGTGCAGCACATTGCCGGTTGCCTTGACCCAGTTGTCCATGAATACGGCCTGCATGTGGCCAACCACCGGACCCTCCACGCGGAAATGCGTATCGCGCCAATGCTTTTCATCCTGGGCGTGGCCGGTCCACTCCGGCGCAATACCCACACCGCCCGTAAAGCCGATATGGCCGTCGACCACCAGCAGCTTGCGGTGCGTGCGATCGTTCATGCGGCCCAGGCCGGTCCAATGGGGCTTGTGATACTGAATCACTTCCGCGCCGGCATCGCGAAGCATATCCAAATAGCGCTTATCCATTTTCGACGAGCCGACCCAGTCGAGCAGCACATGCACGGCGACGCCCTCGCGCGCTTTATCCGCGAGCGCCTGCGCAATCTGCTCGCCAATCTCGCCGGACCAATAGATAAAAGTTTCAAATGTAATCGTTCGACGTGCGGACCGGATGCCTTCCAGCATCGAAGGAAAAATGCGGTCGCCGTTCAGCAGCATCTCGAAGCGATTACCCGAAATGACCGGCGGCCCAAGCAGCAAACCCATTGAGCGAAGGAATTGCGGATCGTCGCTGGCGTAAAGGCGATCGATCTTATGCTCGATCTTCTTCTCGCCGCTCGATAAATTGGCAATCACCAGGATGATGACGAGCGTGACGAAAGCAGTAATCGGAATCGCCAGCATGCGTAGCCTCGATGCTAATCGGCGGGACGCGTCGCGTGCACGTCCTGCGGTTTGACGAACATTCCGGACCTCGGCCCGGCCTTTACGACGAACGCAGGACGCATTGCGCGTGCCCAATGCAGGCCCGCACCTTGCTACTCCATCTCATTACCTGACCAGTGAGAACGCTTCCCGGCTGGCTATTTCACCTGCGCCGTAGACACCGACCACCGTATAGTCCGACGCCACGCATTCGAATGTGGAGGCCTGAAAGGTGATGACGAAATGGCGCAGCGCGGGGCCTGTCGATGCCACCGCCGCAAGCTCGGTGGCCAGCGACGAATTCATGACTTCATGAACCGAATAGCCGGTGAGACCTTGCGAGGCGAGCGGGTGAATCTCGAGATCGGCGTCGCCCGGCGGACCCAGACGATGAAATACGGCGTCCGGAAATAGCACCGCGCAAAATGGATCGTCGTCGGGATCGAATGGTCCGAACCGCTCGAAGTCGGACTCCGCAATCGGATAAGAGAGAATGACCCGGCGGTCACTCGCGACGATAAAGGGTTCGGCGGCATCTTCTGCCGGATAAGGAACGGAGTCCAGCAGGACGACCTGGTCTTCCTGCTGGGTTGATTCAAGCGTACGGGTCATCTACTTTACGACTCGGTTGCGCTCATGCGCCAGCTGACGCCGGCGCTGCTGCGGGCGTAGCCGCGGCACTCGTCGCGACGGTTCTTTTGGCGGCGGCCTTGCGAACCGGTGCTTTCCTGGCTGCCTTGGCCACGACGCTCTTCTTCGCCGCGCCCTTCTTTGCTGCTACTTTTTTAGTTGCCGCAGTGGCTTTCTTTGCAACCGTCTTTTTGGCCGCGCCTGCTTTCTTTGCCACGACTTTTCGGGCTGCGGCTTTCTTGCTCACTACGCCGCTAGCTGCCGCCGATTTCACTTTGCCGGCCTTCTTCGCGGCTTTGTGACCCGCATCCGCCACAGTTGCCGAGGCGCTATCGATCAGGAATCTGGTGCGGTCCTTGACGGTGGCAAGCCATGCCGGTGCCGGGCCGCGGCCGCTCCAGGTTGCTCCTGTTTTCGGATTGATGTACTTGGGCGGTTGCGCACCTTTCGGCTGACCTTTGCTGCCTTTCGCCTGGGTGACAGCACTCTTCGCCGCCGACTTCAGTTCGCTCGCGCCTTCGATCAGGAACTGCGCGCGATCTTTCACGCCGGCAATCCAACCCGGCGCGCGGCCATGGCCCGTCCAGGTCGCACCGGTTTTATGGTCGCGGTACTTTGCCAATGACTTACCGGAGCTCACGGCTTTCGCCTTGCCACCGCCGTTCAAGCCTCTCGCGGCGCGCCGGGCTTTTGCCTTGGCTTCGATATCCGCGGTAGTCAGGCCATGCTTGAGCATCAGATCACGAATCTGGTCTACCGCGACTTGCGCTTTCCTGGCCAGAAGGACGTCAGCTTGCGCCTGAAGCTTTTTAAGCTTTGCCTGGATTTGCTCTAATGTGGGCATTTGATTGCTCCTTATGTGGTAATCGATCGAACTATGCCACGAATGACGCGAGAAAGGCAGATCGGCGTGGCTATAAAAACACGACTCTGAGTCGATCATGCATTCGGTGGAGTACGAACTTTTCGGGTTCTTTACTTCGTCGCCACACTTTTCCGGCTTTTTCCTTTGCCACTCTCCCTTCCCTTTTACTGTCTTTCCAATTCCTGAGCCGCCTTTCCAATTCCCGGCAGGCGATCGACGACGGCATTGTGTCGCACTGAAAGGCGGCCCCGTGCATCGCGGCAAGAGCCGCTTCTACTATAGGCAAGCATTAGGAGATTCAAAGGGCAGTAGTACATTTTTTATTGCCTGAGTACGTTCGCGCGTCCGCCCGCTCTTATAAAAACACTTTTTTCAGCCATGAAATGCGGGCTTCCCGAGAGGCAATGCGCTATCCGGCAGCGTCGTAACCCCGCGTTACCAATCTCGCAGCGCTGTTTCACCTGTGTCCGGACCGCCCTTCTACACTCCAAACCGTAACTCGACGCAAAGCTCTGGAAAACCCGCAAGGGTGAACCTGAGGCAATCGGAAGCACCGCACTTCGATATGCAAGGAGAAGGCAAATGAACAAGAAGATCATCGGCGCGGTATTCGGTCTGGCAGTGCTGGCGGCATCGTCGGCAGCCTCGGCACACGTGGATGTGGCGGTCGGAGTCGGTATTCCAGTCGGCGTGGTTGCACCGCCGCCGCCCGTTTATGTCGCGCGGGGCCCGGCCCCGGTGCCGGTTGTTTACGGCGGCTACGGCTACGGTGACTGGCATGCACGCGAATGGCGCGAACGTCGTGAATGGCGCGAACGCGAATGGCGCCGCGAGCACTGGCGCGAACATGAATGGCGTGAACGGCACTGGAATGGCTATTGAAATGACGCCGTATAGCACCATGTTAGAACCCCTCTTTAATTGCACGGTACTTTTCAGATGAAAGCTGGTTACATCAGAACCGCCCTCGCGGCGGTGGCGCTCACTTCGGCCGCGGTCGGCACGGCAAACGCGGCCGGCTGCATGAAGGGGGCAGTTGTAGGCGGAGTGGCGGGACACTACGCCGGACATCACGCGGTGGTCGGCGCGGTCGGCGGCTGTCTGGTCGGCCGGCATATGGCCAAAAAGCATGCGGAAGAACAGGCTGCGCAACGTCAGCAGGCCAGATTGCAATAACCCGGGTTCGGGGCGCTCGCGCCCCGTTCAGGCGATCCGCAATCCGTGCGTGGGCAGAATCTCCTGCGTGGTCACGAAGCGGTGCTGTTTGACCGCGTCGTGAAATAGACGGTAATCGCTTTTCTCAAAAGCGTTCGTCCACTCGGGCTTCTCGCCGGTATCGTCGCCGAACATCAACCCGGTGGCCATGTACTTCCAGGAGCCGGGACCTTTTGGCACATAGTCCGGAATCGACTCTTTCAAACCCGGAATGCCGCCCGCCTTCACGACGCGGCAAATGTGCCGCAAGCGATCGTTGTCGTCCTCGAGTCGGTTCGTATTGAGCAGATTCGTGAGCACGTCTGTCACATCGTCCGGCATGCCGGGCAGGTTCTCGAAGTCTTGCCGACCCCCCAGATAGGCACGCACCGCGCGGCACGCCATTTGGGCTGCCTGCACGAAATCCGGCAGATTGTGTCGCTGGACGAACTCGTTTCTACCGTCGATGTAATGCCATTTCGCCCACGGCTGGTCAGGATAGTGCAAGGCAGCACCGTGACCGACCGGCAGCGCAACGGTCAGCACATCCTCCTCCATGTGTTCGAGCAGGTGCTCGGTAGCGAGTCTGAGTTTGGCGAACCAGCCTTTGCGGGTGCAGTCCTGAGCTTCCAGCAGATGAACCCGATTCCACGGACTTTCGATCCCGGCAAACCCCTGATGCGCCCATGTATCGACATACGTGTGAAGCGTCACGCCCAGCCGATGCAGTCCCGTTTCGGTGTCCCGGCGCAGGATGGCGCGCCGCACCACCTCGCGCGCGACCGCGCTATCCGGCCGGCACACGGCCTTCTCGTGCAACGTCGAGCCTTCGGCCGCCGGCAGGAAATGAAAGGGCGTCCACACCAGGCGGTTCTTGTCGTCCTCCGTGGTGGCGTAATCGAACAACTTGTGGGCGGTGGCGAAGCGTTCGAACGTCTCGCCGCCCTTGAAGCGTAATATGCCCGCGGTCGTCGCATCGTCCACATATTGGCAGGCGTGCGCCACGGTGATCGCGTGGTCGGCCGGCATCCCCGCCACGCGGGCGGCAATATAGATGACACCGTAGTGAAAGTCGATATTCATGGCTGGCGCTCCTGAAGCGCGACGAATGACGACGGGGGGATTCTGGACTGCGCAGCGAGGGGGATGCCGTGTCGGCGCGTGAGTAGATAGTAGACGACCGAACGCACCAGGACTTTAAAAAAACGTTCGCCGCCCTGTTTCGGGCCGAGTCCGCTACGCGCGCGCGCCGCCAAATAGACTTGCAACAATCTTTCCGCTTTTATTATTTGCACTGTCCGGCAGCTCGGCTATGCTGTGTGCCATTGGAAACCATTCGTAATGCGAAAGGGCATAACCGGACCGCACCACTCTCCCGTCCAAACCTTCGGGCTCAGTACACGCTAACGCAAAGGACAATCCCCGTGAAACTCGACAAGTGGAAAGAAGGCGCCAGTCCGGAACGGCGCAAGCTGATACGCAGCAAGCTTCACGTCTTGCTGGCCACGATCGGCACCCTGGCGTCCGTGGTGGGCATCTGCGTGGCCATTAACGGCGGACTCGAATTCAATCGCACCAAAGTTTTCATCGGAGTCGGCATTACGGTCGTCTCCACGATCGTTTATATCTCGATGCTTTTCGCGCCGTCCGAGTGAAATCCGGCGTTCTCCAGTTGCGCAAAGACGCCGCTATCGAACGGGCAGTTGCGACAGGTGGGTAATGTTCAGGCGGCTATTCCAATGCGAGTTCAGATACTCGAGCGCCAGCCGCCGGTGGCAATGGTGAGGTAAATGTTCACTGCAAAGCAGGCATGCCGAGCGGAACAGATCGACGTCCAGATTGCTTTCCACCCGGCGCCTGGCGATCAGCTCGATGTAGGCCGCGGAGAACTCGCCCCACGTCAGTTCGTCGGCCTTGTAGCGCTTGAACAAGTCGGGCTCCGGAGCCAGCTCAGGCATTTCCTGGTAAGCAGCGCCGCACAACTTGTCGAGAAAGAAAGGCAGATCCTGTTTCTTCGCGAAACCGGCCAGCTGCGACGTGTTGCTCAGGCGAATGTCGAGCACCGTCCGCACCTCGGCGTTTTTCAGCAGATCGAAAAATTGCTGGGCCGTCTTGCCGGTAAATCCGATGCTGGCCACCTGTACGGGATTGTTTTCGCGCTTCATTGCGGGAGTACTTGGCAGTGGGCAGACGCAGTGCCCGGAAAAAGAAAAGCCCCGCTGCGAAATTCGGAGCGGGGCTCAGTCTCAGTTCACGTCGTGCTGCTTATTTGACGATGCCGACCAGTTCGACCTCGAAGGTCAGATCGCTATTCGGCGGAATCACGCCGACGCCGCGATCACCGTAAGCGGTCGCTGCCGGGCAGGTCAGTTTGGCCTTGCCGCCCACTTTCATCTTCTGCACGCCTTGCGTCCAGCACGGAATCACGCGATTCAGCGGGAACGTGGCCGGGCCACCGTGTTTCGCCGAGCTATCGAACTCAGTACCGTTCGCGAGCGTGCCGCGGTAGTTGACCTTCACGACATCTTCGGCAGCCGGTTGGGCTCCTGTGCCTTGCGTGAGGTGTTCGACCACGACGCCGGAAGGCAGTTTTTCGGTGGTGGGCGCGGCGGCCATTGCCGTCGAAGACAGAAGAGCAGCTGCGACCAATGCAACGATAGATTTCAAAGCGAGTCTCCAGATGGGTGGTGCGCCTCATTGTAACGGATCGCATGGGCCGCCTCGCTGCGCGCGCGAAAGTCCGCGAGCACTGTCTCGCGTTCGCGGACGTCGGCCAGCACGGCCGGATCGAGTAGCGCGGTAATCACGTCGGCACGCTCGCGGCTCGCTTCCACGATGACGTCGCCGGTCGGGCTCCAGATCGCGCTCGCACCGCACGCGGCCCAGCCGCCGGTGGTGCCGACATGATTCGACAGCAACGCGTAGACGGTATTGTCGAAGGCTCGTGCGGGAAACCAGATGCGCGACTGATGGTAGCCGGTCTGCACGCTGAAAAGTGCGCTCACCAGATACGCGTGCGCGCCATTGACCGCCGCATGCCGCGCATGCTCCGCAAAACCCGAGTCGTAGCACACGCCGAGTGCGAGGCGCCAGCCGTCGAGTTCGAGCATGCGGCCTTGCGTGCCCGGGCGATAGATCTTTGTCTCGCTGCTGTACAGGTATTGCTTGTGATACGAATCGAGTTGCGCGCCGGCACGGCTGAATACGAGCGAAGAGATATGCAGGCCGCCCTCGCCGCGCGTCGCCGCACCGACGATGACCGCGATTTCACGCTGCCGGCAGATGGCCCGGATCGGTTCGAGCCGCGCGTCGTGTGCATCGAATGCGTATTTCGCGGGATCGCCGGCGATCAGGTCGGGTTCGTAGCCGGTCAGGAATTTCTCGGGAAAAACCACCAGTTTTGCGCCGGCATCGGCAGCCAGAGCGGTCAATTCGACCGTTCTGGCGATGTTGGTCGCGACATCGCCGCACACCGGTTGCGCTTGCGCAGCCGCGATTCGCAATGAGGTTTGCGGCAGCAATGCCTGTGTGTGATTCAACGTGCGCTCCGTGATGAAAGGACTGTTGCGTTATGACCGCGCGCGTTCGACCTTGGATCGCGGCAGGCAATGCCCCGGCATTTAAACATGAGCGGCGCGCCACATGTAAGTGCGAAGATTCGAGGTGAACCACCTGAGCGGTTTAGCGGTCCACATAGGAAATCCCCTCCTTCGAGTTGTTCGCCGACACGCGAATCCGATGCTAAAGAGCGCTTTCGATGACCGAGCCGGCTGACTCCGACGAAACCACAGTCCCCGCGCCTTCCGCTGCGCCGGAGCGACGCCGTGCACCCCGGCCGCGCCGGATTCCGCGCAGCCGCGAGCAGCAGGCGCGGCTCGACGCACGCGAACCAGCCTTCGAGCCGCTGCCTTTTTCCATCGACGAAGCCGCTGCGCAGCGCCCGTTTTCCGAAAAACTCGCCGAATGGTTCGAGGCGCGCCGTTGGCAACCATTTGAATTTCAACGCGAGGTCTGGGAGGAAATCGGCCGCGGCGCGAGCGGTTTGCTGCATGCCACGACCGGCGCCGGAAAAACATGGGCCGTCTGGTTCGGCGCACTGGCCGCCTTCGCAGCCACGTCAAGCGCGCGAAAACGCGGCACGCCCCGCACGCAACCGGAGCCGCTTACAGTGCTGTGGATCACACCGATGCGCGCGCTCGCCGCGGACACCGCGCGCGCGTTGCAAAGTTCGGCGGCGGAACTGGCCGTGCCGTGGAGCGTCGGCTTGCGCACCGGCGACACGTCGTCGGCCGAGCGCGCGCGGCAGAACCGGCGCATGCCATCGGCACTGGTCACGACGCCGGAGAGTCTCTCGCTCATCCTCACTCGCCCCGATGCGCGCGATGTGCTTGCACACGTGCGGCTGGTGATCGTCGACGAATGGCATGAACTGCTCGGCAACAAGCGCGGCACGCAGACGCAACTCGCGCTCGCGCGTCTCGCGCATTGGCGTCCTGAAGTGCAGGTGTGGGGCTTGTCGGCGACGCTCGGCAATCTGTCTTTCGCCGCCGATGTTCTGCTCGCGTCCGTGAAGACGCCACGCGTAAGCGTGCATGGCGCGCTGCCGAAAGCACTGATCGTCGATACGGTGATTCCGGAGACCATTGAGCGGTTTCCGTGGGGCGGTCATGTGGGCATGCGCCAGGTCGGCGCCGTGGCCGAGGCGATCGGCGAAGCTCAGACCTCGCTCGTGTTTACCAATACGCGCTCGCAATGCGAAGTCTGGTATCAGGCACTGCTCGAAGCGCGGCCCGAATGGGCCGGCCTGATCGCGCTGCATCACGGCTCGCTCGATCAGGAAGTGCGCGAATGGGTCGAGCGTGGCCTCAAGAGCGGCTTGTTGAAAGTGGTGGTGTGCACATCGAGCCTCGATCTGGGCGTCGACTTTCTGCCGGTGGAGCGCGTGTTTCAGATCGGCTCGCCCAAGGGCGTCGCGCGTTTGATGCAGCGCGCGGGCCGTTCGGGTCACGCGCCGGGGCGGCCGTCGCGTGTCACGATCGTGCCGACGCATGCGCTCGAACTGGTCGAGGCCGCCGCCGCGCGCGAAGCCGTCGAGAAGCGTCAGATAGAAGGCCGCGAAACGCCTGAGAAACCGTTCGACGTGCTGGTGCAGCATCTCGTCACCGTGGCGATCGGCGGCGGTTTCGAGGCGCGCGAGCTGTACGGCGAAATTCGCGGCACCTATGCCTACCGTCAACTGACGCAGGCGGAGTTCGACTGGGCGCTCGGCTTCGTCGAAGGCGGCGGCACGGCGTTACGCGCGTATCCCGACTATCATCGCGTGGTGCGCGAAAGCGACGGCTTGTACCGCGTGCCGCGCGAGGATGTGGTGCGAAGGCATCGCAACAATATCGGCACCATCGTCGCGAACGGCACGTTGAATGTCGCTTATCTTGCCGGCGGCCGGATCGGCGCGATCGAGGAATCGTTCATTTCACGGCTGAAGCCGGGCGATATTTTTACTTTCGGCGGACGTGCACTCGAATTGATCCGCGTACAGGATATGACCGCGTGGGTGCGGCGCGCGACCTCGTCGCGCGGAGCCATGCCGCAATGGGCGGGCAGCCGTATGCCGCTTTCCTCCGAACTCGCGGACGCCACGCTGACGATGCTCGCGCGCGCCGCCGCCGGCATCTATGACGAACCCGAAATGCGCGCCGTGCGGCCGCTGCTCGAATTGCAGCAGAAGTGGTCGGCCTTGCCCGAGCCGGGCGTGCTGGTGGTCGAGTTGGTGAAATCGCGCGAAGGGCACCACTTCTTTTGCTATCCATTTGCCGGGCGCACGGCCCATATCGGTTTGGGCGCGCTGCTGGCATGGCGCGTCGCGCGCGAAAAACCCGGTACGTTTTCTATTTCGATGAACGACTACGGTTTCGAACTGTTGTCCGCGCAACCATTCGATTGGGCTGCGCAACTCGAAAGCGGATTGCTCTCGCCAAACGAACTGGATCACGACATTCTCGCCAGCCTCAATTCGTCGGAACTCTCGATGCGGCGTTTTCGCGAGATTGCGCGCGTGTCGGGGCTGGTGTTTCAGGGGCATCCAGGGCAGCAGAAAAGCGCGCGGCAATTGCAGGCCTCGAGTGGTCTCTTCTACGAGATCTTTCGCAATCACGATCGCGGCAATCTGTTGCTTAATCAGGCCGACGATGAAGTGCTTCTGCAGGAACTCGACGCCCACCGCATTCGCATTGCGCTCGAACGCATGAACGCGAGCCGCGTGGTCGTCACGCGGCCGAAAAAGCCGACACCGTTCGCGTTTCCGCTGATTGTCGGACGCCTGCGGGAAAAGGTCAGCACGGAGAAGCTCGCGGATCGCGTCGAGCGGATGTTGGCCGAACTCGAGAAGGCGGCCCGCACATGAGGCCTGCTTCGTTGCCGGTGGAGATTGCCGGGCATCCTCTCGTGCTGTCGAGCTTGCGCGCGGCGTTCGATCCGGCGCTGCGTTGTCTGTTCGTCGCCGATGCGCATTTCGGCAAGGACGCCGTGTTTCGCGCACGCGGCATTCCGGTGCCGATCGGTTCGACCGCCGACAACCTGATGCGCCTGGATATTCTGATCGCGGAGTTCGAACCGGCCATGCTGGTGTTTCTCGGCGACCTGCTGCATGCGCGCGAGGCGCACGGCGCCGAGACACTCGACGCATTGCACGTCTGGCGCGCGCGGCATGCGCGGTTGCGGGTCGTGCTGGTCGAAGGCAATCACGACCGCCATGCGGGCGCGCTGCCGGCGACGCTCGACGTCGAGTATGTTCAGGAGCCCTGGCGTGTCGGGCCGTGGGCGCTGTGTCATTACCCGCAGAATGCCGAAGGTGCGTATGCGCTCGCGGGGCATGTGCATCCGGTGTATCGGATTGCGACGCGCAACGATTCGGTACGGGTTCCGTGTTTCCGGTTCGGGCCGGCGGGCGGCGTGTTGCCTGCGTTCGGGAGCTTTACTGGAGGGACGCGAGAGGACGGTCGTGTCGCTGAGGAGAAGGTTTTTCTGGTGGTGCAGGAGAGGGTGATTGAAGTGGTGTGACGCGGGATTTCGTACTGGTTTTTTGAGCGATTAGTTTGCGGAGGTTGAAGATGGGAGCGAGAGGACGATGGTCGTTCGCTCGCTCCGTTTGGCATCGATAGGGAGGCCGGTCTCCCGGCCTCCGTGCGATGAAGGAACGTCGCTCCGTTAGTGGTTGCCGCCGCCGTGGCCTCCGCCGCCACCGCCGTAGCCACCGCCATGGCCGCCGAAGCCGCCACCGTGGCCTGAGCCAAAGCCGCCGCCGAAGCCGCCTCCATGGCCTTGGCCTCCGTTGCCCGCGCCTGGGCCATTTCCGCCCTTGCCGCCGTCGCCGCCGTGACCGTGGCCACCTGCGCCGGGGCCACCGTCGCCGCCGTGACCGTGGCCACCTGCGCCGGGGCCGCCGTTGCCGCCGTTGCCTGGGCCGCCTGCGCCGGGGCCGCCGTTGCCCGGGCCGCCTGCGCCAGGACCGCCATTGCCCTTGCCGCCGTTGCCTGGGCCACCGTTGCCGCCGTTGCCTGGGCCGCCTGCGCCAGGACCACCGTTGCCCGAGCCACCCGCGCCAGGACCACCGCCGCCTTTGCCGCCATTGCCGGAGCCACCGTTGCCGCCGTTGCCCGGGCCGCCTGCGCCAGGACCGCCGTTGCCCGAGCCACCCGCGCCAGGACCACCGCCGCCTTTGCCGCCATTGCCGGAGCCACCGTTGCCACCGTTACCCGGGCCGCCTGCACCAGGACCGCCGTTGCCCGAGCCACCCGCGCCGGGACCGCCGCCGCCTTTGCCGCCATTGCCAGAGCCACCGTTACCGCCGCTGCCCGGGCCGCCTGCGCCAGGACCGCCGTTGCCCGAGCCACCCGCGCCAGGACCACCGTTGCCCGAGCCACCCGCGCCAGGACCACCGTTGCCCGAGCCACCCGCGCCAGGACCACCGTTGCCCGAGCCACCCGCGCCAGGACCACCGCCGCCTTTGCCGCCATTGCCGGAGCCACCGTTGCCACCGTTGCCGCCGTTGCCCGGGCCGCCTGCGCCAGGACCACCGTTGCCCGAGCCTCCCGCGCCAGGACCACCGCCGCCTTTGCCGCCATTGCCGGAGCCACCGTTGCCGCCGTTACCCGGGCCGCCTGCACCAGGACCGCCGTTGCCCGAGCCACCCGCGCCGGGACCGCCGCCGCCTTTGCCGCCATTGCCCGGGCCACCTGCGCCGGGACCGCCATTGCCCGACCCACCTACGCCGGCACCGCTTCCGCCCTTGCCGCCGTCGCCGTGACCACCATTGCCGGGACCGCCCGCGCCGGGACCGTTTCCGCTATTGCCGCCGTCACCGTGACCGCCTTCTCCATGGCCACCGTTGCCATGACCGCCGTCACCAGGACCGTTCCCGCCCTTGCCGCCATCGCCGTGACCGCCGTCTCCATGACCACCATCACCGTGAGCGCCGTCGCCATGGCCACCGTCACCATGACCGCCATCTCCGTGGCTACCGTCGCCATGGCCACCGTCTCCATGGCCGCCATCGCCGTGACCGCCGTCGCCATGGCCACCGTCACCGTTACCGCCTTCACCATGACCGCCGTTGCCATGGCCACCGTCGCCATGACCGCCATCTCCGTGGCCGCCTTCACCATGGCCACCGTCACCATGGCCGCCTTCTCCGTGGCCACCGTCGCCGTGACCGCCTTCACCATGGCCACCGTCACCATGGCCACCGTCACCATGGCCACCATTACCATGGCCGCCGTCTCCATGACCGCCGTCGCCGTGACCGCCGTCTCCATGACCGCCGTCACCATGGCCGCCGTCACCGTGACCATGACCGCCATCGCCGTGACCACCATCTCCATGGCCGCCGTCTCCATCACCGTCGCCGCCATGGCCGTGGCCATGACCGCCGTCACCATGATGACCGCCATCGCCGTGGTGGCCATGATGACCGTGGTGCCCATGATGGCCATGACCATGGCCGCCGTCGCCGCCGCCACCGTCACCTCCACTGCCGCCGTCACCGCCATCCCCGCCAGTGCCGCCATCACCTCCGGTGCCGGTTCCGCCGCTACCACTGCCGCTGCCCGTGCTCCCGGAACCCAGTCCCGACGAGCCCGAACCACTCCCGCCGCTATTGCCCGCAGTAGCCGTCCCGGTCGACGAAGTCCCGCCGCCGCTTTGCGTGCCCCCGGCCGCTACCGCCCCCACCCCACCCGCGGCGAAGCCACTTCCACCAGGCATCACGAGGCTTCTGCTTTGCCGGATGCAGCCGGGCGTGCCCGCACAATCATCCGGCAACGCCTGAGTCAACATCATCACGTTCGAACTGACCGACGGCGCGGCCGACACGGCCGGATCAGTTTGCGCACCCGCCATCGCCGCATACAGACTCACAGCAACTGCGAATACCGCCCGGCGCGTCCCCAGCACCAGTGCGTCCCCGTTTTGCTTTTTCATTTCATTCTCCTAACTATATGCTTTTAGCGACCGGCCCTGGTAACAAGCGAATCTCTGTTCACTGTTAAAAATGAAACCTCAACGCCCGGTCGTCATCGCCTCGCGTCACGCTAAAACCACATGACTTTCGGCATCTCTCGCACGGAAAACCCCGGTCCGATTCAACGTGATTCGAGAGAGGACAACTGGCTGTGCGCGAACCCCGGTTTTGAAAACGCACAGCTGGGCCTGATGGACGTTGAAGTTATGCGCAGTGCCATTCAGCGACCGTGCGTTACCCCACGCAGTGCGATATCGCCACGGTTTTTACGATGAATTGCGCAGCTGAACTGTCAGAGAAATTCAATTACCAGCTTTATAAATAGGAGAAAGTTTTCTTCCATAGATACGCAGTACAAACTATTATTTTTTTACATTTTCTTCAATCCACGTGATCAGACTAACCATGCGACCATGGTTCAAATGCTTCACATACGTGTGCATCCGAACACAAAACAGAAGTTGCCCATGCAGGAGTGAGTGCAATCACACAGACGGCGCAACTCGGACTATTTACCCAGCGCCATGATCACCCCCGCGCTTCGGCAACGCATAAGACCGTCGAGTGAATAAAAAGCAGTCCGCCATCGGACCAGTCGCCCTACTCGCCGCAAAAAACTTTCGGTCCGCCGCGCATTCCGACTGCCGCGCAAACTCAGGGCCACTCCCTTTATGAATTCGTTAGCGATATATGCGCCATCGCACGGACCGGATGCGAATTCCGATTCGGGCGACAATACGAGCATCGCAACTCGATCGATAACAGGACAAAGATGCTTCTATCCGAACAATGGGTGCTGGTCACGGGGGGCGCTCGCGGACTCGGCGCGGCGATCACGCGCGCACTGCTACGCGAAGGTGCGAGTGTGGTCGTCAACTATCGCAACAGCGAAACATCCGCGCTCGCACTGAAAGAGGAATTCGGCAATCGGGTGCTGCCACTTCGAGCGGACGTCACGGACGCGGCCGCCGTCGCGCGCCTGTTTGACAAAGCGCAGTTGCAAACCGGCCAACCCATCGTGTCGGTGGTCAACAACGCGCTGGCCGACTTCCGGTTCGATGGCGATGCTCGCCCGAAAATCGATTCCATCGCCTGGGCGCGTTTCCAGCAGCAACTCGACGGCTCGCTCAAAGGCGCGCTCAACACGATTCAGGCGGCCGTTACCGGCATGCGTTCGCGTGGGTTCGGCCGCATCGTCA
The DNA here is from genome assembly GCF_003386115.1 of Paraburkholderia sp. BL27I4N3. Taxonomy (NCBI): domain Bacteria; kingdom Pseudomonadati; phylum Pseudomonadota; class Betaproteobacteria; order Burkholderiales; family Burkholderiaceae; genus Paraburkholderia; species Paraburkholderia sp. BL27I4N3. The sequence goes on from NZ_QREJ01000001.1 coordinate 6,089,084, forward strand.
ACGTGGGCACCAATCTGTTTCAGAACCCCGTCGTTCCCTATCACGACTACACGGCGGCCAAGGCGGCGCTGCTGTCGCTCACGCGCACCGCTGCCCACGACCTCGGTCCGGACGGCATCACGGTGAACATGGTGTCGGGCGGACTGCTGCGCACCACCGACGCGAGCGCGGCCACGCCGGATTTCGTCTTCGATCTGATCGCGAGCTCCACGCCAGTGCGCCGCGTCACGACACCGGAAGAATTCGCGGATGCGGTTTTGTTCTTCCTGTCGCCGTGGTCACGCGCGGTGACCGGCCAGAATCTGATCGTCGACGGCGGCCTCGTGAAGAGCTAAGCGGTCTGCTCGACACTCGCGCGCGCTCCCACGCGCCGGCGACCCGGACCGGGAAGTGTCGCTGCGCACCCACCACGCAGCGGCGCACCCAACACATTCCCGCAGTATCTTTGTCCGAAGCATTTCCACCATCCGTGGCACCGGGCAGGTCTTCGCCACCGTCAAGGCTCCCGCAAGCTTGCCGCGCCAGCCCGCGCGCTCAACCGGCAAAAAACGCGGGTTTACCTTCGTTTGACTTCAGAAGGCAGGCTCGTTTACTGAACGCAAACAAGCCTTCAGGACACTTCCAATTTGCTTTGGTCAGCTGAATAGTGTTCTGCGAATCTCTCCCACTATCTCAGGAGATTGAGCCATGGTTAACGTGTCCAGCAGCGCCGTCGACGAACTGAAAACCGCCATGCGCGGTCAGGTTCTGTTACCCGGCGACGCGACCTTCGACGAAGCACGCAGCATCTGGAACGCGATGATCGACCGGCATCCGGCGATCATCCTGCGTTGCGCGGGCGTTGCCGACGTGCGCCAGGGCGTGGCCTTCGCGCGCGAGAACGGCCTGCCGCTCGCGATTCGCGGCGGCGGCCACAACATCGGCGGCAGCGCATTGTGCGACGACGGAGTCGTGCTCGACCTGTCGCAGATGAAATCGGTGCAGATCGATCCCGCGGCGCGTCGCGCGTATGTCGAACCGGGCGCGACGCTGCACGATTTTGACCATGAAGCGCAGGCCTTCGGGCTCGCCACGCCGCTCGGCATCAACTCGACCACCGGCGTCGCGGGCCTGACGCTCGGCGGCGGCTTCGGCTGGCTGAGCCGCAGATATGGCATGACCGTGGACAATCTGGTGTCGGCCGACGTCGTCACCGCCGAAGGCGAACTGGTCCACGCAAGCGCCGATTCGCACGAAGACCTGTTCTGGGCGATTCGCGGCGGCGGCGGTAATTTCGGCGTCGTCACGCGCTTCGAGTTCGTCCTGCATCCGGTCGGGCCGCTGGTCTACGCCGGCCTCGTGGTCCTGCCGATCGAGCAGGCAAGGGACGCCCTGCTCAAATACCGCGCGGCGCAATCCGCGATGCCGAAGGAACTGAGCGTGTGGGCCGTGCTGCGGCTCGCGCCACCATTGCCGTTTCTGCCGCCCGAAGTCCACGGCAAGCCGGTGATCGTCTTCGCAATGTACTATACCGGCGCCGTCGAAAGCGGTCCGTCCACGGTGGAATTCGTCCGCGCTTTCGGAACGCCGCTCGGCGAACATCTCGGTCCGATGCCGTATGCCATGTGGCAACAGGCGTTCGACCCGCTGCTCACGCCGGGCGCGCGCAACTACTGGAAATCGCACAATCTGGTGGACATTCCGGACGGCCTCATCGACGCGCTGCTCAACGCGATTAATAACCTCCCGTCGCCGCAATGCGAGATTTTCTTCGGGCAGATCGGCGAGCAGACCCGGAGCGTGCCAGTCGAAGCCACCGCCTATTCGAGCCGCGACACGGTGTACGCGATGAACGTGCACGGCCGCTGGGACGATGCGAGCGATGACGAGCGCTGCGTAGGCTGGGCCCGCGCATTTTTCGATGCCGCCGCGCCGTTCGCGCTGGGCAGCGTCTACGTCAACTTCATGACGGAAGAGGAAGGCGGACGCGTCGCCGACGCGTACGGGCCGAACTACGAACGCCTCGTCGCTGTAAAAAACCGCTACGATCCACGCAACCTGTTCCGTCACAACCAGAACATCCGGCCGTCGGTGTAGTAATGAGCAGGCGGGGTAACGGCCGCCGGCAATTCGCGCGTGGCCCCGCCCACGCGCGCCGCACCAGCACTGAACACGCGCACCGCGGGGTCGGGCACGGTATGTGCTGGTTAGCAATCAGCGTACGGGCTTGTCGGCGTCACGCCCCTACCGCCTGAACGACAATGAACAACGCCACTTTCATAACACCAATAACGCAAAAGGAAAACAATCATGCGTAGACGACAATTCATCATGACGACCAGCGCCGCGCTCGCCACCGCCGGACTCGGCCTTGCCGGCTGCACGACCACGTCGCCGTCCTCGAGCGCATCGCCTTCGGCCAACGCGGGCAAACGGGACAGCATCAATGCCGGGGTCGATTCCACGCTGTCGCGTCTCTACGAGAACGTCACAGGCTCACGTGAACTGGTGGCCAAGGCGCGCGGCGTTCTGGTGTTCCCGAACGTCATTTCGGCGGGCTTCTGGGTCGGCGGCCAATACGGCGAAGGCGCATTGCGCGTGGGTGGCCGCACGGCGGGTTACTACAGCACCGTCGCGGGCTCGTTCGGTCTGCAGATCGGAGCACAGTCCAAGGCCCTGATCTTCCTGTTCATGACGCAAGAAGCACTCGACAAATTCACGAGCAGCCAGGGCTGGGCAGCCGGTGCGGACGCCACCGTCGCCTTGCTGAAGATCGGCGCGAACGGCGCGGTCGATACCTCTACCGCCACCAGCCCGGTGGAAGCCTTTGTGCTGACGAACGGCGGACTGATGGCCGGCGTATCGCTCGAAGGCACCAAGGTTTCGCGTCTGATGATCTGAACGTGAGCGTCCACGCGCACTGCCAGACAGCCGCCTCGCCGGCTGTCTGGCATTTCTAACTGGCGCGCAGCGGAAGCTGCCGCCACTTAATTCCCCTCCCGGTCATCCAGACCGCACTGCTGTAAAATCCACGCTTTTTGCAATCTTGCCCGGCCACCGCTGCGCCCCAGGCCGGGACACTCATCTGTCTGCGGACGCGCGTCTCGCTTGCATGCACGCCGTCAACCCGGACCTCCCACCTCGCTGAAGATGAACACCGCTCGTCCCACTCATGGCTGGCTCGCCACGCTGCCCGGCATCAAAAGCAATATCCTCGCAGGACTGACCTCGTCGTTCGCGCTGGTGCCGGAATGCATCGCCTTCGCGCTGGTCGCCCATCTCAACCCGTTGATGGGCCTGTACGGCGCCTTCTTCATCTGCGCCATCACGGCGTTATTCGGCGGACGACCTGGCATGATTTCCGGAGCCGCCGGTTCGATGGCGGTGGTCATCGTGGCGCTCGTCGTGCAACACGGCGCGCAATATCTTCTTGCCACCGTGATCCTGAGCGGCATCTTGATGGTGCTGTTCGGCGCGCTGCGGCTCGGCAAACTGATCCGCATGGTCCCGCATCCGGTGATGCTCGGCTTCGTCAACGGACTGGCGATCATCATCGCGATGGCGCAGCTCGCGCACTTCAGGCAGAGCACGCCGCAAGGCGAGCAATGGCTGCACGGCAGCGCGCTGCTCGTGATGTGCGGACTCGTCGCGCTGACCATGGCGATCGTCTATCTGCTGCCGCGGCTCACGCGCGCGGCGCCGCCCGCGCTGGTGGCGATCGTCGGCGTGGGTCTTTTCACGCAGTGGCTGCCTGTGCCGACCCGCACGCTCGGCGACATGGCGCACATTGCGGGCGGGCTGCCGAGTCTGCATATGCCGGGCGTCCCGCTGAATCTGGACACGCTTCATATTGTGCTGCCCTACGCGGTGCTGATGGCGATCGTCGGTCTGCTGGAAACGCTGCTGACCTTCAACCTGACCGACGAGATCACCGAAACGCGCGGCCAGCCGAATCGTGAATGCCTCGCGCTCGGCGCCGCGAATATCGCCTCGGGTCTGTTCGGCGGCATGGGCGGTTGCGCCATGATCGGCCAGACCATGATCAATCTGAATTCGGGCGGCCGGTCGCGACTGTCCGGCGTCGTCAGCGGCGTGATGATCCTCATGTACATCCTGTTCCTGTCGCCGCTGATCGAACGCATTCCGCTGGCGGCGCTGGTCGGTGTGATGTTCGTGGTGGCGCAACAGACTTTCGCGTGGGGTTCGCTGCGCGTGCTCGGCAAGGTGCCGCGTAACGACGCGCTGGTGATCGTGGCGGTCAGCGTCATCACCGTATTTTCCGATCTGGCGATCGCGGTGTTGTGCGGCATCGTGATCGCCGCGCTCAATTTTGCGTGGCAGCACGCTCGTGAAATCCACGCGCATGTCGAAGACCGCGCCGGCGACAAGATTTACGCGCCACGCGGCACGCTGTTTTTCGCATCGACCACCCGCTTTCACGAGCTTTTCAACCCCGTAGAAGATCCCGAGCGCGTCACCGTCGACTGCCGCGATCTGCTGCTGGCAGATCATTCGGCCCTGGCGGCATTGCAAGCGCTGGTCGAACGTTATCGAAAAGCCGGCAAGGAATTGAGCATGAAGAACTTGTCCGAACGCAACCAGCGCCTGCTGAGCCGCGCCGGTATCGCGCTAGCCTGACGTACGCTCAGGCGCAGGCCTGCGTCGTTCCGGCAGCGTGAACACCGCCGCGGACGCCGCGGCGATTCATGTCACTCTTTGGATTAACGGCGGAACGGGACACAAAACTTCAGGCTTTGCCGATCGGCTTCGGGCGCAGGGCCAGGACGAGGGTGTGGGAGGCGCGGCTCACGACGCAACGGACGCGGCGGCGCCTTCACACCTGATTATGTGCACGCGAGGTGGGCGACGATTTATTCCGCCGGCAGCGTCAGCGAGGCAACTTCGCAGCGCGACCACTGACGCAGGACGTCAGGCGCCAGCAACAACTTGGCGGCTCGCACGCCCGCGCCCATGACGATCTGGGTCCGCTCCATGACGGCAGCATCGACGAGAATGCGCCAGTCGTCCGGCAGACCGAAGGCCGTGATGCCGCCGAACTCCATGCCGCTATGCTCGACCGCCGCTTCCCGTTTGGCGAACGAAAGCCGCTGCGCGCCCAATGCCGCCTTCACCGCACCGTTGATGTCGAGCCGCAGCGAACCCAGCGAGACGACCGCCGCGTAATGCTCACCGCCCTCTTTCTTGTAACGGATCACGATCGTGTTCGCGCAGTCTTCCAGACCGAAGCCGTAGCGCGCGCTGAATGCGGCGGTGTCCGACGCGTCGTCGGTGACGGAGAAAACCGTGACGCCTTGCGCCGGCAACTGCTCGACCACATGCGCAGGCAAATGCGCGTCCAATTGTTCCGCTGCAATGACGTCCAGCCGCTGTACGAGTTCGTGCGAGTGCATAGTGAGCAAAGTGTGTGAGGATCCCCGCGCATTCTAACGGCACACCTGGCTCAAGGTGCGCCGACGGTGCCGGCACGTGACCTGCACGCACGCGGCGCGCGCCGGTCACGCTTGTTATAGTGACAGGCACAAGGTTTGCGAAAGGCTTGAACGCGAAGACTGCGGCGAAGCAGCCCGATCTGTCCGCACACACCCGGTCCGCACCCGCCACCTCGAATTGCCCGCGCGGCGCCAGCACCCATTGGGAAACACGACCATGGACATCGACACGCTTTCCGCCGAGAACCTCCAGCAAGTGGCCCGCAAACAGGCCAACTGGGCCATCGGCGCCTTCAAACAGTTTGCCGAAGACCGCTGCGCGGCCATGGCCGCCAGCATCGCCTTCTATGCGGCGTTCTCGCTTGCGCCCACGCTGGTGATGGTGATCGCCGTGGCCGGCTGGTTCTTCGGCGCCGAAGCCGCGCGTGGCGAGTTGTTCACCCATATCCACGGACTGCTCGGCGACCAGGCCGCCGCGGGCGTCCAGACGATCGTCGAGAACGCGCATCACAGCGGCAGCGCGGGTGGCATCGCGGCCGTGATCTCGCTCGTGACGCTGGTGATCGGCGCCTCCGCGACCTTTTCTTCGCTCAATAGCGCACTCAATATAGTCTGGCCGAATACCGGGCCGCGTTCGTCGAGCGTGATGGCACTCGTGCGCGTGCGGCTGATTTCGTTCGGGCTGGTGCTCGGCGTCGCGTTTTTGCTGATCGTGTCGCTGGTGCTCGATACCGTCATCACCTTCGTCGGCAAGTGGCTGTGGGGCGACTCGCCGTACGTCGTGATCGGCAATCTTCTGCAACTCGGCGTCGGCTTGCTCGTGCTGGCGTTCGCTTTCGCGGGCCTGCTCAAGTTTTTGCCGGATGCGCGCGTGCGCTGGCGCGATGCGTTCGTCGGCGGGATAGTCGCGGCCGTGCTGTTTTCGGCGGGCAAAAAGTTGTTCGCGCTGTATCTCGCGCACGCCGGCATGGCCACCTCGTTCGGCGCGGCCGGTTCGCTCGCCGTGCTGCTGATGTGGCTGTACTTCTCCGCCGCGGTGCTGCTGCTCGGTGCGGAATTCTCGGCGGCGCGCGGGCGCATGCATGATCCGCGCGGAGGCTGGGGTATGCAGAACGAGACGCCGCCGGGCAGCCGTGCCAAGCTCGCCTCTGTGCTGGCGGCATCGACTGTCGCCGCGGACGCGGTGCCGCACGCCGACGCGCAAGCGGACGAACGCGCCGCGCCGGGCGACGCCGCTCTCACTCCCGCCATGCGCGCCGCGAGGGCCGGCGCGCTGAACAGCGCGGCGCCAGCGGCGACTTTCCGGATGCAAGCCAGAAACCGGCCGTCGGCGCGGGCAACGGCGCTCAAGGTCGGCCGCACGGTCGTGCTCGCCGAAGCGCAAGCGACCCGCATCGCCGCGGTCACACTGATCGAAGCGAGCCGCAAAGCCGTTGCGGCCGACCGCTACGTGAGGCGGCATCCGTGGACTTCGGTGCTCGTGGCGGCGACCGCCGGACTGGCTGCAGCAATGGTCGCGCGCCGTAATACCGATCACAGCGAACGCTAAGCCCTCCAGTCCCGGCCCAGCTTCCCGGCCGCACCTGCAAGCGGCTGCACGGGTGCGCCTGCTCACAACGACGAAAACCTGTCTAGCCGCTCCGTCAAGCCAGATCCGCTTCAATTCTTATGGGAACGCTACAGAACGAGCCGGAAAATTAGACGACATCATTACATTTAGCATACAAATCGATGTCGAAAGTACGCGTATTGGAGTCGTCACTGTCATCAAAACAACAATAATGCTGAGTCAACGAATAAATGTTGCTGAAACAGAAATAATCGTTAACGCGCTTTAAATACAAGGCTTTGCGTGATTTGTCAGTTTTTGGAGACACTCTTTTTTTTCCAGTTCTTGCCGATTGACCCCGTGAGCTATTCTCCTTTCCGCAACAAAGAAACTAATCATCTGCGTGGAGAAATGGATGAAACGAATCGCACTGTCTACCCTCTCGCTGGCGCTCCTCGGCGTCACTGGCGTGGCACATGCTCAAAGCAGCGTGACCCTGTATGGCTTGATCGACGAATCGATCCAGTACGCTCACAACACGGTTGACGCGAACGGCAAGAACTCGAATCAGGTCGGCCTGGTCGGCGGCAACCTGCAAGGTCCGCGTTTCGGCTTGAAGGGCACGGAAGACCTCGGCGGTGGCCTGAAGGCAATCTTCCAGTTGGAAAACGGCTTTGACGTGAACAACGGCAAGCTGAGTCAAGGCGGCCGTATGTTCGGTCGTCAAGCGTATGTCGGCCTGACGGGTGATCAGTGGGGTACGTTCACGCTGGGTCGTCAATACGACCCGCTGGTCGACCTGGTTCAGCCGCTGACGGCTGACAACTACTTCGGTTCGACCTTCACCACGCCGGGCGACGTCGACAACAACGACAACTCCTCGCGCACGAACAGCGCCATCAAGTACACCTCGCCGGTGTGGGGCGGCTTCCAGTTCGAAGGCATGTACGCTCTGGGCGGCGTGGCTGGCGCAACGGGTTCGGGTCAATCGTGGTCGGGCGCTGCAACGTATGCAACGGGCCCGTTCAGCGTGGCTGCCGGTTACTTCCGCATGGACAACGGCAACACGCTGGCTAGCCGCACCGCCGGCACGCCGCCGACAGCTGGCTGGAACGGCAGCACGTCGGACGGCACGTTCGACAACCAGGTCAACGGCGCATACGCCGCAGCCAAGTCGATCGGCATCGCTTCGGTCGCTGTGCAATATGTCGCAGGCCCGTTCACGGCCAACCTGCGTTACAGCAATGCACAGTACAAGCCGGACGCGAACTCGGGCTTCGGTTCGACCCAGAAGTACAACGTCGGTGGCGCATACCTGGGTTACCAGGCAACGCCGGCAATGCTGGTTGGCGTGGGCTACATCTACACCAAGGCTAGCGGCGATTCGAGCGCAACGTATCACCAGGTTTCCCTGGGCGGCGACTACAACCTGTCGAAGCGCACGGACGTCTACCTGGTCGGCGCATATCAGCACGCAAGCGGTCAGCAACGCACGTCGGCCGGTACGCTGGTTGATGCAGGCGCGGCAATCGGTTCGTACGGCTACAACTCGGCTTCCAGCTCGCAAGAACTGGTCAGCCTGGGCATCCGCCACAAGTTCTAATCGAACTTGACGGACTGCTGAAGCAACACGCAGTTGAAGACCAGCCACGGGCGAAAGCCTGTGGCTGGTTTTTTTTCGTCCTGAGTTCCTTGATGCTTCTCGATGACCCAACGAAAAAGGCCGCCAGCAAGCCCGCTTCAGGCTCCTGACGACCTCTGCTGTACTGCTTCCCGCCGAGCCCGCGCTTCACGCCGGCCCGACGCATGCGACCGCGTCTGTCTTCGGCCTACTTTCGCTGCGCCTTGCCCCTCTCCGCCTGCGCCAACGTCTGCGCGGGCTTCGCGTCGAGTTCATGTTCGATGCCGTCAGCACCCACCGGCGCGCGATGCAGCACCAGCGCCCGCTCCCGCTGCAACAGCGGCACATTCGGCGATTCCTGCCAGTCCGGATCAGGGATCTCGCCGAACACCTGGCGCAGCCGCTCGCCCCACGTCCGGTGAATCATTTCGAAGTACGCGTTGTCGTGATCGATCGAGACGAAGCGCGTAACGCGCAGCGTGTCCTTCTGGTAGACCAGCAGATCGAGTGGCAGCCCGACCGACAGATTCGAGCGCAGCGTCGAGTCCATGGAGATCAGCGCGCATTTGGCGGCTTCGTCGAGCGGTGTGGACGGCGTCAACACGCGATCGATGATCGGCTTGCCGTACTTGGCCTCGCCGATCTGGAAATACGGATTGACCGCCGACGCCTCGATGAAATTGCCCGCCGCGTAGATCATGAACAGGCGCGGCCGGTTACCCGCGATCTGCCCACCGAGAATGAAGCTGCAATTGAAGTCGACGCCGAATTCCTGCAACGCCTCGGCCTCGCGCTGATGCACGCAACGCACCGCACGGCCGATCACGCGGGCGGCGTCGGCCATGGTCGGCGCGCTCCAGAGCGTGGGCTGGGAAGGATCGGTGGGCTCGGACAACTCGTGCAGCACCGCTTGAGTCAGCGACAGATTGCCGGCGCCCAGCAGCGTGAGCATGCGTTCGCCCGGCAACTCGAACACCGACATCTTGCGCGCGGTGCTGATGTGATCGACGCCCGCATTGGTGCGCGTGTCCGAGAGGAACACGAGACCGTCGTCGACGGACATCGCGACACAGTAAGTCATAAGAAAAGGTACCCGCAAAAAAACAACTGAACGGCGCTATTGTAATGCGGCGCGCATGCGCCTCTATCCCGTTATATCCCGTTTATCGGCCGTCGCGGGCCTATTCTGAATGGCGATATGAGGGCTGGCGCTCACTGGCGCCTCCGGAGCCCTTTTGCGAGCCGGCCTCGTTGCGCGTCTACTGCGACTGTTGCCCGCTGACCGTAACGGACACTTTAAGCTGTTCTTCCAGCCCGCCGATACGCCGGCCACGCACCGGCGCGGCCGCTTCATAGTCGCGCGCAACGGCGAGGCGACAGTAGAGTTCGCTGGCAAACGCGGCATGGGTGACGTCGATGGAAATCCAGCCTTTGCCTTCGACCCACACGTCGACCCACGCATGGCTCGCGCCGTGCGTCACCTCGCCGGGTTCGATATAGCCGCTCACGTAGCGCGCCGGAATGCCGCGCGCGCGGCAGCACGCGAGCATCAGATGCGCGTGGTCCTGACATACGCCGTTGCCGAGTTCGAGGGCCTGGGCCGCCGTGCTGGTGACTTCGGTAATGCCCGGGTTGTACTTCACGCGCTGCACGATCTGTTCGGAGAGCGCGATCAGGTTCGCCGAACTGGTCAAGCTCGGCACCGATTCGGCCAGTTCACGGACCGCCGCATCGGCCTCGGTCAAGCGCGTCGAGCAGGTGAAATGCTCGAGCGGAATCGGGCCGACGGCGTCGGGCAAATGGCCGTCGATCAGCGCAATCGTGTCCACTTCGCCGGCCACGTGCAGACGAATCTCGCTATGCGGCTTGTTGATGACCAGCGTGTGCAGCACGTTGCCGTAAGCGTCGAAGGTCGCGTCGAGCTTGCCCGGTGCGTCGATGCTCCAGCGCCGTACGACCTGCGAGGCGCCGCTCGCCGGCGTCAGACGCAGTTGCTGGATCGAATAATGGACAGTCGCTTCGTAGCGATAGGACGTGTCGTGGCGGATCGTCAGGTACATAAAGAAACTCCGTCAGGCGACTGGCAACATCAGATAGGTACGCGCAACCAGATTGCCCAGCTCGAACACGCGAGCGAGGAACTGTGTCAGATAGGCGTGCAGGCCGGCTTCGAAAATCTGCCGGATGTCGGAGTACACGAGTTCGGCGCGCAGCTTGCCGGCGAACCGTTCGCACTGGTTCGAGCCGGAGGTGCGCAGCATCGCCAGATTCACGCAGACGCCTTCGAGCGACGCCAGCAGCGAACGCGGCATCTGCTGATTCAGGATCATCAGTTCGACCACGCGCGCCGGCGTGACGACGTCGCGATACACCTTGCGATAGATCTCCAGCGCCGACACCGAACTCAGGATCGAGGTCCAGTAATAGAAATCTTCGAGCTGGCGCGCGGCATCGCGTGAATTCGGTTCCACGTCGGCAAAGCGCACGTCGAGAATCCGCGCGGTGTTGTCGGCGCGTTCGAGGAAAGTGCCGAGCTGCGTGAAGAAGAACGCGTCGTCCTGCAGCGCGGTGCCGATCGTCACGCCGCGCGACAGGTGCGAGCGGAACTTGACCCATTCGAACAGCGCGCCCGGATTGCTCGCGGCCTGCCCCGCCGAGGCGCGCTCGTTGAATTCGAGCCACGTGTCGTTGATGGTTTCCCACCACTCGGTCGTCAGCGTGCCGCGCACGGCGCGGGCATTTTCGCGCGCGGCCTGCAGACACGAATGAATACTCGACGGATTGGTCGCATCGGCCACCATGAAATCGAGCACGTGTTCGCGGGTCGGTTCGTCGTAACGCTGCGCGAAGGCGGTTTCGAGTTCGGAGATGCGCAGCACCGAGCGTTGCGCGCGCGCCTCCTGGTCGGGCGTCTGCGGCAACAGCAGCGCCTTCAGGTTGATATCGAGCATGCGGGCGGTGTTCTCCGCGCGCTCCATGTAGCGGGCCATCCAGAAAAGGTGATCGGCGGTTCGGCTTAGCATGACGGCGTTCCGTATCTGATGACGCGAGGCCTCGTCGAGGTAAAAGGCTCGCGCTGGTTATCCGTGTGCACCGGCGGCGCGCGTGTTGCATATCACGTGCTGCCCGGCGCGTTGGGTTGCGGGCGCGGTTGCGTGAACCCTGTGCAACCGCATCGGCAACCGCGTCAGTCGACCATCCACGTATCTTTGGTCCCGCCTCCCTGCGACGAATTGACGACGAGCGAGCCCTCCTGCAATGCCACGCGCGTCAGTCCGCCGGCGACCATCGTGACGGTCTTGCCGGACAGCACGAACGGCCGCAGGTCGATATGGCGCGGCGCGATGCCGGCTTCGACGAAGGTCGGACATGCGGAGAGCGCGAGCGTGGGCTGCGCGATGTAGCCCGCGGGACGCGCGATCAACCGCTCACGGAAGGATTCGATTTCGGCTTTCGTCGAAGCCGGTCCGACGAGCATGCCGTAGCCGCCCGCGCCGTGCACTTCCTTGACCACCAGTTCCGGCAGATGTGCGAGCGTGTACGCCAGGTCATCCGGCTTGCGGCACTGGAACGTGGGCACGTTATTGAGGATCGGCTTCTCGCCGAGGTAAAACTCGATCATTTCCGGCACGTACGGGTAGATCGATTTGTCGTCGGCGATGCCGGTACCCATCGCGTTCGCGAGCGCGACGCGGCCCGCGCGATACGCGGTCAGCAAACCGGGCACGCCGAGCGCCGAGTCGTTGCGGAAGGCGAGCGGATCGAGAAAATCGTCGTCGACGCGGCGGTAGATCACGTCGACGCGCTTCGGCCCTTGCGTCGTGCGCATGAACACATAGTTGTCGTCGACGAACAGGTCCTTGCCTTCCACCAGTTCCACGCCCATTTGCTGCGCGAGGAAGGTGTGCTCGAAATACGCGGAGTTGTACATGCCCGGCGTGAGCACCACCACGACCGGATCGTCGACGCCTTCGGGCGCGACCGAGCGCAGCGTATCGAGTAGCAGATCGGGATAATGCGCGACCGGCGCAATGCGGTTCTGCACGAACAGCTCGGGGAAAAGCCGCATCATCATCTTGCGGTTTTCGAGCATATAGGAGACGCCCGACGGCACCCGCAGGTTGTCTTCGAGCACATAGAACTCGCCTTCGTCGCCGGCTCGCACCACGTCGACGCCGGCGATATGCGCGTAAACACCGAGCGGCACATTCACGCCCTGCATTTCAGGCCGGTATTGCGCGTTGGTGTAGACCTGCTCGGCCGGCACGATGCCGGCGCGCACGATATTGCGGTCGTGATAGACGTCGTGAATGAACAGATTGAGCGCCTGCACGCGCTGACGCAAACCGGCCTCCAGCGTCTGCCATTCACCGCGCGGAATGATGCGCGGAATCAGGTCGAATGGGATCAACCGCTCAGTGCCGGACAGGTCGCCGTTCACCGCGAAGGTGATGCCGACCCGGCGAAACAGCAGGTCGGCTTCCGCACGCTTGCGTGCGATCGCCTCGTTGCCCTGCTTCACCAGCCACCGCTCAAAGCGCGCGTAGTGTGGCCGCACGGCATCGTCATGATGACGCATCTCGTCATAGCATCGCATGTCACGCCCCGCTCTTGTTGTCGGATAGAAGGCGAATGCGCTGCGCATTCGGTGTTCGACAATCGATCAAGCAAGCGCTATGCCATTGAGCTTTCTGCGTACTAAACCGCCTGCATGCACGCGAATAGCGCATCCCGGCCGGCATGGCTTCGCTGTCATCGTACTGCGGCGGCCCATGATGCGCTAGTACAGTGCATGTGCGGCGCGGCGGTGCACGGAAAGAGCAGGTCATGTGAGGCATCCGGCGAAATCGCAATACGCCGCGTACGCATAAAAAATCCCCGTGGATTCTCACCCACGGGGATTCGGACAACGTGTACCGCGGATCGAACCGAGGGCGTGTGCCTCGGTTCGCCTCAAGCGTCAACCATTGTTAAAACAGCGGCAACGCGTGAAGCTCGATCAGCCCGCGGCAGCGTCTTTCAGCTTCTTCAGCGGACGTGCCTTGATGCGCACGCTAGCCGGCTTGGCCGGGAACCAACGCTCTTCGCCCGAGAACGGGTCTTTGCCGAAGCGCTTCTTCTTCGCCGGGACAGCTTGCACGACGATCTTCAGAAGACCCGACAGCGTGAATTCGCCGGCGCCCTTCTTGTGCACGGCGCCGAGGATCGTGTCTTCGAGCGCGGCCAGAACAGCCTTGGCGGTTTTCGGTTCCACAGCAGCGCGTTCAGCGACGTGTGCAGCCAGCGAGGCCTTCGTGAAGGTGTCCTTGATCGGCGACGGAGCGCTGGACGCCTTCACGGCGACCTTCTTAGCTGCGACGGCCTTCTTCGCAGGAACTTTCTTTGCAGCAACCTTCTTGGCGGGTACCGGGGCAGCAGCCTTCTTGGCCACCTTTTTTGCGGAAGTCGGCATGTTTCTCCTACCTGTTGTGGTCAGTGAATTGCACGAAGCGCACACCGTATGCGCACGCTTCAACGCCGGATTCTACAAGCGCTAATACGATTTGCGCGACTCTTTTATGTATAACAGCGAAGGTTTGTTGCGCGGCGCAGACTGCGCAACACATTTTGATGCTTGTTTTAGCGGGTAAACATGCGTCGGCGAGCCTGGCAACACCAACACGTAACGTACGTTACAAGCCATTTCGATGCATGAATAACGGCACTTTCTGCGCCTGACCATCGCCGGCGGATCGCTCGATGATCGAGAAAAACACTTCATGACTCGCTCGCCGCGCACTTTCACGCGGCAGAAAAAACACGCCCCCTGCAGCGAAAAACGCTGCAGGGGGCGGCCAATCTCGCCCTGCGACAGAAAATCGCGGGCGGGCGTCAAAACACTTTTACTGCCGGTTGACGTGTTTGAGATCGTGTTCGCTTTCCTTCACGTGAGCCCAATACTCGTTCTCGTCTCGCGCCATGCCGAGCTCGCCATTGCGATAGGCCATCGCCAGCGCGAGATTGGCTTCGGGTAACTCCGCATTGGCCGCGCGCGTGAGCCATTGAAGCGCCAACGCGTCGTCGTGCGGCCGCGTCGCGCCGAAGCGATACTCGTTGGCGAGCTGGAATTGCGCGAGCGGCAAGCCCGCTTGCGCCGCCTGTTCGAGCCAGCGAATCGCGGCTACGGCGTCGCGCGCCACGCCGTAGCCGTTGCGATAGAGCGTCGCGAGATCGTAGGCCGCCTGGGCATCGCGCGAATCATGCGACGCCGCCAGCGTCAGCCAACGGCGGCTTTCCACGTAGTCCGGCGCGACGCCGGGCAACCCGCGCAACAGCAGATGCCCGAGCGTGGCACGCGCACGCGGAGCGCCCTCGTGCGCAAGCCGGCGATAGCGCTCGACGCCTTCGCGTTGCTCGTCGATCCGCGGCGTTCTGGATCGAGCTTGCTTCCGCGGTGCTCGAGGTGCGGTCCACCGTCCACGTGCCGTTGTTGTAGTTCAACGCGAGCTTGATCACGCCGAGATGCTTGCCCCAGAAATTCGCCATCACGGTCGGCACGCCGTTGACTGTGCCCTTCACCTTGTCGACGCCCGGCAGATTGAATTGCGTGACGGTGCTGTTTTTATCGGGGAAAACCTGGTGCGAGTGGCCGATCAGCATCGCGTCGATGCCGGCTACTTTCGACAAATAGTAGCTGCCGTTTTCCATCGACGGTGAATAGGTCGAGTTATCGAGCCCGCCATGCGACATCGCCACGATGATCTGCGCGCCCTTCGCCTTCATTTCCGGCACGTACTTCGACACGCTTTCCACGAGGCCTTGCGTATAGACATTGCCGTCGAGCCAGCGCTTGTCCCACGCCATGATCGCGGGCGGCGTGAAGCCGATAAGTAATCTGCACGCCCGGAACGCGGGCCTATTGCACGAGCTGCGGCAGGATGCCGGCGAGCTTCGTGAGCGCGGCATCGATATGCTCGACCGCGATGTTGCCGTAGCCGAACATCAGGCCCGGCTGCGCCTTCGCGCGTACATGAAACGGTGCGAGTCCATACAAGCCGATCGATGCTAAACGCGCCGCGCTCACCACCGCTTCTTCCGTCAGCGGCGCCTTCAGACGCGCCGCCATGTGGATGCCGGCCGTCGGCACGATCGGATCGAACCAGGGCGCGAGACCGCCGTGCAGGTGATCGAGCAGCATCGCGCGGCGCGCCGCGTAGGTCTTGTGCATGCGCCGCAGATGCTTGGCGAATTCACCGTTGAGCATGAACGACGCGAGCGCCGTCTGCGTGAGCGTGCAGCCGTGCCAGTCGCCGATCTGGCGCGCCTTGATGAGCGCACCGTAGAGCGAGGCCGGCGGCACCACATAGCCGACGCGCAGCTCGGGAAAGATCGTCTTCGAAAACGTGCCGACATAGGCGACGAGTCCGGCGCGGTCGAGACTTTTCAGCGGCTCCATCGGCCGTCCTTCGAAACGGTACTCGCAGTCGTAGTCGTCCTCGATAATCACGGCGCCGCGTTTCTGCGCCCATTCGAGCAGTTCCACGCGCCGCTCGAGGCTCATCGGCATGCCGAGCGGAAACTGATGCGAGGGCGTCACGTAGACGAGCCGCGCCTTGTCCGGCAGCTTGCTGACGATCAGGCCTTCAGCGTCCACCGGCACGGGCACCACGCGCGCGCCGGTGGCCTTCAGGCACGCCTGAGCCGGCGTATAGCCAGGATCCTCGATCGCCGCGACTTCGCCCGCGCGCAAGGTGATGCGCGCCAGCAGATCGAGCGCGTGCTGCGCGCCTTGCGTGACGATCACGTCTTCCCAGTTGCTTGCGACCGCGCGGTTGAAGGCCAAGTAGCGCGAGATCGCGAGGCGCAGCTCCTGCTCGCCGGCCGTGTCGCGATAGATGCCGGGGCCGCGCGCCTGAGCACGCAACGCGTGGTTCACGCAGCGGCGCCAGACGTCGAAAGGAAACAGCGTCTTGTCAGTCGCGCCGCCGACGAAGTCTAGCGGCGACGCCACCGAAGGCTTCGGCAGGGGCAGGCTTTCGGGCATCTCGTCCCACAGCGGCTGGGCGCGCGCGGCAGCCTTCGCCTTGGCCCGCTCGCGCGACGACTCCGCGGCCCGCGCATGCGCGGAGCGCTCCACCGGCAGACGCTTCAGACCGTCGGCGACGAAGGTGCCCGAGCCGCCGCGCGCGCTCAGATAGCCTTCGGAGAGCAGCCGCTCGAACACGTCGAGCGTGGTCTTGCGCGACACGCCCAGTTGCGTGGCGAGGTCGCGCGTGGACGGCAGACGCGTGCCGCCCGCAAGGCGTCCTTCGAGAATACCCGCGCGCAACTGGCGATAGATCTGGCCGGACAGATCGTGATGACCTTCTACCGCGATATGGATTTCCATCCGGGTGGCTACCTTGGGTGGCTGGGAAACGGTTGCGTGGGAAGACCAATTGCAACCGTTAGCTTACCTCCGGCTGTGCTATCGGATGGACACTTTGGGGCACTTCAGCGCGCGCGGCACTTCCCCATGCAAAAATGGCGCGCCTTGCGTTGCGAGGCGCGCCATTCTGTTTTACCGGCGCACGTCATGGCGTGCGCCTCGTTCGTCAACGCAAGCGTGATTACTCCACCACCACCCCATTCAACGCCGCCGTTTGCCGCGCATTCTCACGCGCCTCGTCGCTGCAACGCTGATGTTCGCGCGAGAGCTTGCGCATCAACGGCAGCAGCAGAACCGCCACCAGCGCGCCCACCGCCGCGAGCCAGCCGAGGCCGGTAAACAACTTGGTATAAAGCGGCAACGATTCCAGCGGATCCATATCGCCCGCCGGCATCTGTGCGAAATTCGCCACCACGCTGCCCAGATATTGCGACACGCCGGTCGCCACGAAGTACGCGCCCATCATGAAACCGCTCATGCGCGCCGGCACGTAGCGCGCGATCATTGCGAGCCCCAGGCCGCTCACCAGCAATTCGCCGAGCGAATACAGGCCGTAGCCGCCCACCATGAACCACGACGACACGCGCCCGTTCACCGCGTAGTTGCCGCTTGCCGCATAGACGAAGAAACCGGCCGCGACCACGGCGAAACCGAACGCATACTTCACCGCCACCGGCACGTCCTTGCCGCTCTTCGCGAGCTTCGTATACAGCAGCGCGAGCAGCGGGCTCAGCAACATGATCCAGATTGGATTGAGCGCCTGGAACTGCGCGGCGCTCCACGTGAACCACGTCTGGCCGAACAGGATGAAACGCGGATCGACGTTGCGCAGCGCGAACAGCGTGAGCGACGTCGACATCTGCACGTAGAACACGAAGAACAGGATCACCTGCGCCGTCAGGACCAACGCGGCGACCAGCCCGGAGCGCTCCGAGCGCTCGCACTTCATCAGCATGTAGCCGAAGATCGCCAGAATCGCGACACCCGCCGTGTACACGCACGCCACCGCGATCGCCTTGTGTTGCAGCACGAACATGGTCGTAGCACCGAGCGCGAGACCGCCCAGCGCGACCGCGCCGACACGCTTCCAGCGCACCGGTTCGGCGTCCGGCGCGGAGCCGATATGCGCGAGCGTGCGAAACATGATGAAGTAGTTCAGCACCGACAACAGCATCCCCGCGCAGCAAACGGCGAAGGCCGTATGCCAGCCCCAATGGTCCTTGATCCACGGCGTGGCGAGCATCGACACCGTCGAGCCGATGTTGACCGCCATGTAGTAGATCGTGAACGCGCTGTCGATGCGCGCGTCGTCGCCTTCATAGATACGGCGCACCAGATTCGCCGCGTTGGCCTTGAAGAGGCCGTTGCCCACCACGATCACGCCGAGCGACGCGTACATATAGGCGAGTTGGTCATTGGGCAGCGCCAGCATGAAATAACCGGCCGACAGCACGCCAGCGCCGAAGATCATCGTGCGCCGCGCGCCGAGAATCTTGTCGCCGATCCAGCCGCCGATCGACGGCGACGCGTACACCAGCGCCGTGAACGCGCCCCACGTGAGCGTGGCGTGGCTGTCGGTGAACTGCAGCTTGTCGATCATGAACAGCACGAGCAGCGCGGCCATGCCGTAATAGCCGAAGCGCTCCCACATCTCGATCAGAAAGACTGTCGAAAACGAACGGGTCTGCGAGACGTGTGCGCCCGCCGGATTGGATGAGTTCATCGTGTACCTCTTGTTCAAACGGTTGCGGCGTCGCGCGAACTGGCCGCGCGGCGCGTGAAACGGAAGCTGGAAAGACAGTCGGCGAAGCGTGCGCCCTCATGTGGATCCACTGGCGCACAGGCGCACTGATGCAGCGCTTTAGCCCGCTCTTGCGCGCGCTAAAGCGCCAAACCAGCAGATCAACCAAGGGATAGGATCGACGCCCGCCTCGCGAAACGCCCCGCGGCAAGTCCTCCTGGAGGACGCTGCGGCACACCGGGCTCGGACTCCGGCATGCGGAGCGGGCCCAATGATAAAGCATCGCGAACAAGGGGGATTCCGAGGACCGCAGAGAGAAGCGTTGCCACGCGGCGGCGGGCGTAAAGCCCGCGGTGGAAAGAATCGGCGGTGATAGTCATGTCCTTGCGCCGGCCGCCGTTCGGTTGGAACGTGCCGGACAGTGCTCCGCCACGCAGGATCGCTGCGGGCGAAATGATAAACAGCGGCCGGATGTGCACGTGTGATGTCCAAATGCGCGCCCGTCCGCAAGCGGGCCTGATTCTGCAAACAGATACATCCCAAGTCACTCAGGGAATCCACTGAGTCCACGTCGATTACTTGCTCTTACAGCCATGTCTTTTCGCCAAATCGACGCGTGCCGTCGGAAATAACCTTTGGTGTCATACGCTTAATCGTCCTGATACTCGTATTGCATAACCGCGCTTACCAGCATGCCTACTGCAGTCGATACGCCGATTGTTCGCCGTTTCCAGAAATAAACGGTCGTTTTGGCCGGGGTTAGTTTCGATTCTGGCAACATAGAGTCCTGTCTCGAAATGTGGTCACTCGCAACCACCCAGGGCTGAAAAGACCTGCAGTCCCGCCCAAGACCACAATCAAACCATATTTACTTATATCAAACAAATTTTGACGGGCTAATTTCCTCCTGCTATGGTCACGACAATTCAAAAAAGCAATCCGGCATTAGAAATCGGCAGCAAGATCCGCGCGCTGCGCCAACGGCTCAAGCGCACGCTGGATGACACGGCAACCGCAGCGGGTATTTCCAAGCCGTTTTTGTCGCAAGTCGAGCGCGGGCTGGCGTCACCGTCCATCACTTCGTTGGCCGGTATCGCCCACGCACTCGGGGTCACGGTGCAGTATTTCGTCGACACACCCAGCGAGGAACGCTGCGTGAGCCGGGGCGATCAGTTGAAGTTTTTCGGTTTTGCGGACTCGGCCAATCTGTTTGCGCGGCTGACCAACTTGACGGGCGGCCGTCAGCTCGAAGCGATCCTGGTGAGGATGCCGCCCGGGCAGAAGCGCTCGGAAGTCACCACGCATGCCGGGGAAGAGTTTGTTTATGTGATCGACGGCGAAGTGTCGTTGACGCTGGAAGGCAAGACGTTCGTGTTGCACGCGGGAGACAGCGCGCATTACGAATCGACGGTGCCGCACAGCTGGGTGAACACCGCGCGCATCGAGTCGGTGGTCGTCTGGGTGGGCACACCAAGACTGTTCTAAAGGGCAGGCACCTTATCCGGTTGAGCCGGCGAGGGATTGCCTGCATTACGCAATGTAAGGAATCCTGCATGTCGCGCTACCACCACGAGCAACAAGGGCCGCCCTGGCCCGAGCAACGCAGCTAAACGGGCGCCCTGGCGCCAGCGCGTTTCTCTCTCGACCTTTCCTGCGATCTCAACCGATGAAAACCCCGTTCGTCTACACGGCGGCGCTGACCGCGCTCGTCCTCACGTTTGCCCCTTCCGCTTTCGCCGTTACGGTGCCCGCCGGCGTCACGCTCGCCGCCAGCCAGGAGATGACTCGCCAGGTGCCGGGCGAAACCGAATCGCTCGACCCCGCGCATATCGAGTCATGGACCGGCAACACGATCGGGCTCGACCTGTTCGAAGGCCTGACGCGCATGGACGCAAGCGGCGCGATCGTGCCAGGTGTCGCGGAGTCGTGGTCGCGCAGCGGACCGAACACATGGGTTTTCAAGCTGCGTCACGATGCGCGCTGGAGCAACGGGCAGCCGGTCACGGCGGCCGATTTCGTCTACTCCTGGCAACGCGTGCTCGATCCGAAGACGGGTTCGAAATACACAGTGCTGGTCGAATTCGTGAAAAACGCCAAGGCGATTCTCGCGTGCAAGGCGCCGCTGACGAGCCTCGGCGTGCGTGCCGTCGATCCCTACACACTCGAAGTCACCACCGAAGTGCCCGCCGCGTTTTTCCCGCAGCTGACCGCCATGGCGACGATGACGCCGGTCAACCGCGCGGTCGTGACGAAGTTCGGCGGCGACTGGACCCGTCCGGGCAACTTCGTCGGCAATGGTCCGTATGCGTTGACCGACTGGCAGCCGAGCAACCGCCTCGTGGCGACCAAAAGCCCGACGTACTGGAATAGCAGCAAGGTCGTGATCACGAAAGTGACCTACCTGCCGATCGAAAACGACGAAACGGCGATGCGCATGTACCAGGCCGGCCAGTTCGACTACACGTATTCGATTCCGTCCGGTGTGTACGCGCAGGTCAGCAAGCAGTTCGGCCCCGAACTGAAAACCGGCCTGCAGATCGCCACGTACTACTACAGCCTGAATAACGAAGACCCCGCCTTCAAAGACAAGCGCGTGCGCCAGGCGCTGGCAATGGTGCTCGACCGCGACCTGCTGACCAAACGTTTGACCGCCGACGGTGAAGTGCCGATGTACGGCCTGATCGCCAAGGGCACCGAAGGCTCGGGCGTCTTCACGCCGGAGTGGGCGAGCTGGCCGATGCCCAAGCGCATCGACTACGCGCGCAACCTGCTGAAGACCGCGGGCTATTCGGACGCGAAGCCGCTGACGTTCACGCTCACCTACAACACCAACGACCTGCACAAGAAGGTCGCGCTGTTCGCCACGTCGGAATGGCGCACCAAGCTCGGCGTCACGGCAAAGCTCGAAAACGTCGAATACAAGGTGCTGCTCAAGCAACGCCACGAAGGCAAGGTGCAGGCCTCGCGCGACGGCTGGTTCGTCGACTACAACGACGCCAACTCGTTCTTCGATCTGATCCGCTGCAACAGCGTGCAGAACGACCAGCGCTACTGCAACCCGCAAGTCGACAAGCTGATCGACGAAGGCAACCAGCAGCTCGACGACGCGAAGCGCACCGCGCTGTTCACGCAGGCACACGATCTGGCCATGAACGATTACCCTGTGGTCTCGCTCTTCCAGTATTCGGCCGACCGGCTGGTCAAGTCGTACGTAGGCGGCTATAAGCCGACCAACTACCTCGACATGCGCGCCACGCAAGATATGTATCTGACCAAGCACTAAACGCGGGAGCACCGTCATGCTGGCCTATACGCTGCGCCGCACGCTCTGGGCGATCCCGACGATTCTCGCCGTGATCACCGCGTGCTATCTGCTGCTGCATCTCACCCCGGGCGGCCCGTTCGACACCGAGAAGCAACTCTCGGCAGCCGTGCTGGCGAACCTCAACGCCAAGTATCACCTCGACGAACCGTTGTGGCTGCAGTACCTTCACTACCTCGGCTCGCTGCTGCACGGCGACCTCGGGCCGTCGTTCCGCTACGCCGACTGGTCGGTCAACGACCTGGTGTGGAAGGCGCTGCCGGTGAGTCTCGGCGTGGGCGGCGTGTCGGTGCCGATCGCGCTCGTGATCGGCGTCGCGCTCGGCACGGTGGCCGCAGTGCGGCGCGACCGTTTCGTCGATCACTTCGTGATGGTGCTCGGCAATCTCGGCAACGTGGTGCCGCCCTTCGTGCTGGGGCCGGTGCTCGTGTGGATCTTCGCAATCCTGCTGAAAACGTCCGAGGGACACGGCTGGCTGCCGGCCGGCGGCTGGGGCGAAGGCGAGTGGCGTTACCGCGTGCTGCCGATCGTGCTGCTCACCATCATCAACGTCGCCGCGATTGCGCGCGTGATGCGCGGCAGCATGATCGAAGTGCTGTCGGGCAACTTTATCCGCACGGCGCGCGCCAAGGGTTTGCCGGGCCGCACGATCGTCCTGCGTCACGCGATGAAGCCGGCGCTGATGCCGGTCGTCTCGCTGCTCGGCTCGATCTGCATCTCGTCGATTACCGCGGCAGTGGTGACCGAATCGGTGTTCGCGCTGCCGGGCCTCGGCCAACTGGTCGTCAACGGCGCGATCAATCGCGACTACACCCTCGTGCTCGGCCTCGTCGTGCTGACCACCGCCGTTGCGGTGCTGTTCAATCTGCTGATCGATCTCGCGTATGCGTGGCTCGATCCGCGCATCCGGTACTGATCCATGCCCCGCTCTCTTCAATCGACTGCCGCGGCGCTCGATCCGCTCGCGGCCATCGCCAGGGCGCCGCGTTCGCGCGGCCCGCTCGCCACCGCCGCGTGGCGCTTCGTGCGCAACCGCGCCGCCTTCGCCGGCTTCGTCGTGCTGATGCTGATCGTGATCGCCTGCGTGGCCGGTCCGTGGCTTTTGCCGAACAACCCGATCGATAGCGACTGGAGCGCGATCAGCCTGCCGCCCACTTTGCAGAACATGCACTGGTTCGGCACCGACGAACTCGGCCGCGATCTGCTCGCGCGCACGCTGCAGGGCGGCCGCGTGTCGCTCGAAGTCGGGCTGCTCGGCACGCTGGTGTCGGGGTTGATCGGCGTCGCGTATGGCGCGACCGCGGGCTATCTCGGCGGGCGCGTCGACGCGGTGATGATGCGTATCGTCGACATGATGTACGCGATTCCCTACATGCTGATCGCCATTCTGATGATGACGATGTTCGGCCGCGCTTTCTATCTGGTCGTGCTCACCATCAGCGCGTTTTCATGGCTCGATATGGCACGCGTGGTGCGTGGTCAGACGCTGTCGCTGCGCTCGCGCGAATTCATCGACGCCGCGAAGGCGATTGGCGTGAGTTCGCGTTCGATCATCGCGCGTCATATCGTGCCGAATCTGTTCGGCGTGGTCGTCGTGTATGCGAGCGTGACGGTGCCGAATATCGTGTTGACGGAATCGGTGCTGTCGTTTCTCGGCCTCGGCGTGCAGGAACCGATGACGAGCTGGGGCGTGCTGATTCAGGACGGCGCGCAGAAGCTCGAATCGATGCCATGGCTGCTGCTGTGCCCGGCCGTGATGCTGTGCGTGACGCTGTATTGCGTGAATTTCGTCGGCGATGGTTTGCGCGACGCATTCGACCCGAAGGACCGCTGACATGCCGCTACTCGAAGTCAAAGACCTCAGCGTGCGCTTTACGCGCCGCGAAGGCGCACCCGTCGATGCGGTGCAAGGCGTGTCGTTTTCACTCGAGGCGGGGCGCACGCTCGGCATTGTCGGCGAATCGGGCTCGGGCAAGAGTCAGACTGTGATGGCGCTGCTTGGCCTGCTTGCCGGCAACGGCAAGGTGTCCGGCAGCGCGACTTATCGCGGCGAGAATCTGCTGACCATGAACGAAGCGGCGCTGAACAGGATTCGCGGCGACCGCATCGGCATGATCTTTCAGGACCCGATGACCTCGCTCAATCCATTCCTGACAATCGAACGGCAGATGACCGAGACGCTGCAACTGCATCGCAAGATGTCGCGCCGCGAAGCGCGCCGCCGCGCGATCGAAACGCTCGAATCGGTGCGCATTCCCGATGCCGCGCGCCGCATCGGCATGTATCCGCATGAGTTTTCCGGCGGCATGCGCCAGCGCGTGATGATCGCGATGGCGCTGCTCTCCGAGCCCGAGATCCTGATCGCCGACGAACCCACCACCGCGCTCGACGTCACCGTGCAGGCGCAGATCATCGAACTGTTGCGCGAACTGAATCGCGAAAGCGGCACGGCGATCATTCTGATCACGCACGACATGGGCGTGGTGGCCGGCCTGTGCGACGCCGTGATGGTGATGTATGCCGGCCAGACGGTCGAGCAGGCGAGCGCCGCCGCGCTGTTCGCCGCGCCGACGCATCCGTACACGCTCGGTCTGTTGAACGCGCTGCCACGTTTGACCGACGATGACGACGACCGTCCGTTGCAAACCATTCCGGGCAATCCGCCGCTGCCCGGCGAAGTCGGCGCAGGTTGCGCGTTCGCGCCGCGCTGTGGATATTGCACCGAACGGTGCCGCGAATCGCGGCCGTCCCTTGTTGCCGCAGAAGGCTATCCCGACGCCCTGCGCGCATGCTTTAAGCCGGTAGGCGAAATCCTGGAGGCACAACACGTATGAACGCCACGCCTATCGCAAACCAGGACGCGGCCACGCTCCTGCGCGTCGACAATCTCAAGGTGCAATTCGGCGTGCCGCGCGGCGGCTTTCCGTGGTCCGGCAAAGCGACGCTGCGCGCGGTGGACGGCGTGTCGTTCAGCGTGCGGCGCGGCGAAACCGTGGGACTCGTCGGCGAATCGGGTTGCGGCAAGTCGACGCTGGCGCGCGCGATCATCGGACTCGCGCCGGTGGCGAGCGGCAGCGTGCGCTGGCTCGGCGACGAAACCGTGCTACCGGGCGCGCGCCGCGATACCTCGCGTTTGCGCCGCGACGTGCAGATGATTTTCCAGGATCCGCTCGCTTCGCTCGATCCGCGCATGACGATCGAACAGATCGTTTCCGAACCGTTGATGACGCACGGCCAGGATATCGCCCGTGCCGATGTACAGCGGCGCGTGCTCACCATGCTCGAACGCGTCGGACTCAACGCGCAGCATCTGCGCCGTTATCCGCACGAGTTTTCCGGCGGCCAATGTCAGCGCGTCGGCATTGCGCGCGCGCTGATCGGCGAACCGCAACTGGTGATCTGCGACGAGCCAGTGTCCGCGCTCGACGTGTCGATCCAGGCGCAGATCGTCAACCTGCTGCGCGATCTGCAACGCGAACTGTCGCTCTCGTTGCTGTTCGTCGCGCACGATCTGGCCGTGGTCAAAGCGATCAGCCACCGCGTGCTGGTGATGTATCTGGGCCGGGTGATGGAATTCGGCGACAAGCGCGAGGTATATGGCACACCGCGCCATCCGTACACGCGCGCGTTGCTCTCCGCCGTGCCGGTGCCCGATCCGGTGGTGGAGCGCGCGCGCCGTCATCTGCTGTTGCGCGGCGAGATTGCCTCGCCGCTGAATCCGCCTTCCGGTTGCGCATTTCGCACGCGCTGCCCGGATGCAATCGACGCCTGCGCCAGGGAGATTCCGCAGCCCGTCACGCACGGGGCCAGGGCAACACGGGTCGCATGTATTCGCGTTGACGACGCCGTGAGGTAAGTGCCGCCGGCGCACCGCCAGCACACCGAAGAACCCGAGAAATCAAAACCGTATTCCCGGCGCGGCAGGCCGCCGCGCCGTCGGATTCGTTCGTCCTGCCAACCGCGGAACGAGCGATAAGCATGGACTGGCTAAGCGCCGGCCAAAGATTCACCACAATAATCAGAGACGTACTCAATGAAAGATACCCGATCAAAAAACCGGTCAAAAAAAACCGGAGCAGCAACGTTCTTTTACTGCGCATTCACGCTTCCGGCACTGACACTAGCCGTTAACGCGTATGCCGACGACAGCGTCACGGAGCCCACCTCCGAGGCGTCTAAAACTCAAACGGTCGCGCAAACGTTGTCGTCCCCCGCGCAACTCGCGCAAACCACGCCGACGCAGCAAATCGATGCTTCCGGCAAGCGCCGGGCGGAGCAAGGTGGCCACGTGCGTAACGACCAACCCGATACCACCAACGCCGTCGTCAACGCCGAGGCCAGTCAGACCGTGACGCCGCCCGCGCCGCTGTCGAGCCAAATGGCAAGCAAGGGTTTCATCGCAGACAGCCATCTGAATCTGCAGTTTCGCAACTACGCCGACTACTTCCAGGCGCCCAACACGATTTACCGTCACGCGTGGGTTCAAGGCGCGCAGGCCAACTTTGAATCCGGCTACACGCAAGGGCTGATCGGCTTCGGCGTCGATGCATCGCTGTTCGGGGCGCTCAAACTCGACGGCGGCAGTGGCGCGGGCAACATGGTGCACGTGGGCAAGGACGGCGGCGGTTCGCAGCAGCTCGCGTGGGCGTATCCCGGCATGTACGACATCAAGGGACGCATTTCGGAGACGGTCGTGAAGTACGGTTTGCAGGACGTGACAAACCCGTTCCTCGAACCGCACGACAATCGCGCATTGCCGCCGACTTTTCTCGGCGTCTCGATGGTCAGCAACGATCTCGCGCACACTGGATTGCAGGCCGGCAGCTTCACCAAAGTCGACGCCCGCGGCCACACCAATCTGACCAATCTCACCACCTCGTACGGCGGCACGCGGATCGATCGCCTCACTTATGTGGGCGGCACCTGGCACTACGCGAAGAACGGCGAGATGGCGCTATATGTCGATCAGGCCGACGACGTCTGGCGTCAGTACTACGGCTCGGTCGCCCAGTCGTTCGGCGATCCGACCACCATCAAGTGGAGCGGCCTTGCGAACATTTACTCGACGCACGACACCGGCGCGTCGCGTCAGGGGCACATCAACAGCAACGCGTACAGCGTGTCGGTCTCCGCGCAGCACGGCCCGCATGCGCTGTTGCTCGGCTACCAGCAGGTGCTCGGCGACCAGTTCTTCGACTACGTCAACGAGACCAACGGTATCTATCTGACCAACTCGATGGACGTGGACTACAACGCGCCGCACGAGCAGTCGCTGCAATTGCGCTATACATTCGACGGCAAATACGCCGGCGTGCCCGGACTCAAAGCGATGTTCTGGGGGCAATACGGCTGGGGCGCGGATGCGTCGGCGGGCGCGGCGGAGAATGCCTCGCCTTCCGCGCCGCTGCATGATCTGTACTGGAAGAACGGCGAGCCGGTGCATGGCCATCATCACGAATTCGGCTTCATTCCGAGCTACACGCTGCAAAGCGGGCGCTTCAAGGATACGAAGGTCACCTTCATCGCGATGTGGCACAACAGCCAGTATCACTACTCAGACGGCAACAACATGGAATACCGGCTGGTGGTGAATGTGCCGGTGAAGGTGTTCTAAACGCTCTCGGGCGATTCGACAGGCGGCGCGGCTTGCGCGCTGCCTCGTTCATCGCGCGTGCGCTTATCCGGTGATCCGTTCGGTGGTCATCGCGCGCGACAGGCCATGCATCGGCCGGCGCAACGCGACATCGAACGGATTGGTTTGCGGGCCGATCGCATCGGCCTGCCGACGCAGCAATTCGACCACCATCGGCAGACGGTCGTCGCCGAGACGCGCGGCCAGCGTGCCGACGCTCAACGCCCCGACCGCCACGCCCGTGCGGTCCAGAATCGGCACCGCCACGCCCGCCATGCCGTCGAGCACGCCGCTATTGCGCCCCGCGTAGCCCAACTGGCGCACACGTTCAATCTCGGTGCGCAAATACACTTCGTCGAGCACACCGTAGCCGCGAATGCGCGGCACGTTGAAACGGATGATCTCCTCGCGCTCCGCCTCGGGTAGAAACGCCAGAATCGCCAGGCTGCCCTGCCCGACACCCAACGCGACACGCCCACCAATATCGCCGGTGAAAGAGCGGATCGGAAACGGCCCTTCGCAGATGTCGAGGCAGACCGCGTCGAAGCTGCTTTTAACGAGCAGAAAGATCGTGTCGCCGAGACTCGCGCACAGACGCAACAACGCGGGACGGCACAGCGTGCGCATGCCGCTCGGGTTGCCGGCCTGCGCCGCGAGCGCGAAAAAATCCACACTCAGCCGGTACAGCTTGGAGCTTTCGTCCTGTTCGACGATGCCCTCCGCGATCAACGCATGCAGGATGCGATGCACCGTGCCTTGCGTGAGCCCGACCGCCTTCGCGAGACGCGTGACACGTCCGCCGTCGGGCTGCGCTTCGGACAATGCGCGGATTACCGCGAACGCGCGTTCCAGCATGCCGGGGCCGGGGGCACTGCCCGTGTCCGCGGTGTCGGCATCTCGTTTGGCGGCAGGATTCATTTCATTGGCTCGGAATTATTTCACTGATTGGAACACTATAAGGCGTTTTATCCGTCAGCGGAATTCTGCCAGCTTTCCCACGCGGCAGCGTTGTATCGATGATTCATAGGGATTTTCCGGAGACCATACAGCGGAACACCTGCCGTCGGTTTCAGTGAATAGATTCCGTTTGACGGAATTTTTTCTAATCTTGTACCGGCAATTGGAATTTGAAATTGACTGACGGTAATTTGGCTAGCTAGAGTCGGCGTCATCGAGGCAGTAGTCGATTGAACCGGTGTCGAACCATCCAAAGGCCAGATCATGTCGTTCCTCACACTCACGGACGTAACGAAATCGTTCGGCGATCTGCAGGCAGTCACCGACGTGAACCTGTCGGTGGAGAAAGGCGAGTTCGTTTCGCTGCTCGGTCCGTCCGGCTGCGGCAAGACCACCACCTTGCAGATGATCGCGGGCTTCGTGGAGACGACGCGCGGCCGCATCACGCTCGACGGCCGCGACATCACGCACATGAAATCGAACAAGCGCGGCCTCGGCATCGTGTTCCAGAGCTACGCGCTGTTTCCGCACATGAGCGTCGCCGACAACGTCGGCTTCGGGCTGGAGATGCGCAACATCGACAAGGCCGAGCGCAAGGAGCGCATCCGCGAAGCGCTGTCGCTGGTGCGCCTCGACGCACTAGCGCATCGCTTTCCGCGCGAACTCTCCGGCGGCCAACGGCAGCGTGTGGCGATTGCCCGCGCCATAGTGATCGCGCCGCCGGTGCTGCTGCTCGACGAACCAATGTCGAATCTCGACGCCAAGCTGCGCGAAGACATGCAGTTCGAACTGCGCGGCATTCAACGCAAGATCGGCACGACCACCATCATGGTGACGCACGATCAATCCGAAGCGCTGTCGATCAGCGATCGCGTGGTGGTGATGGAAGCCGGCCGCATCACGCAGATCGACACGCCGTACGAAGCGTACGAGCGCCCGGAAAATCGCTTCGTCTCGCAGTTCATCGGCAAGGCCAACATGCTGCCGGGCACCGTGGTGGCACGCGACGGCGACGCGATCCGCATCGACCTCGGCCACGATCTCGCGGAGACGGGACATACGGCGCAGTTGCCGGCGCGCGAGCGCGTGGTCGGCGTCGGCGACGCGGTGACCTTGTGCATCCGTCCGGAAAAACTGCGCCTGTGCGCACCGAACGCGGGACGTGTGCCGGCCACCGTGACGAGCCGTTTCTTCCTCGGCAGCCAATGGCTGTATCGATTGGACAGCCGCCTCGGCGAAGTGCTGGTGTGCTGCCAGAACGAAGGCACGGAGCCGCTGCCCGAAGGCGCGGCGGTCGGCGTCGACTGGAACAGCGAGGCGATCCGCTTCATTCAACGGGACGCGCATCATGGCTAGTACGCTGCCCGCCGCCGACGACCGCGACATGAAGTCCGGCAACGCCCTCCGTGCGCCCTGGCAAGCATTTTTGCCGCTCTGGCTGATGTGCGCGCCGGCCTTTCTGCTGTTCGTGGCGCTCGTGCTGGTGCCGCTTCTGATGACGCTGGTGCTGACCTTCTATCGCTTCGATCCGGCCAGCGGGCCGATCGCCGCGTTCCAGTTCGGCAATTACGTGGAAGTGCTGAGTTCATCGTATTACCACACCATCTTTTTGCGCACCTTCGGCATTGCGTTTCTCGTCACGCTGTTGTGCGTTGCGATCGGCACGCCGGAAGCGTACGTACTGTCGCGCATGCGCGATCCGTATCGCTCGATGTTCCTGCTGGTGATTCTCGCGCCGCTGCTCGTTTCGGTAGTGGTGCGGGCGTTCGGCTGGAGCATGCTGCTCAACACCGGCGGCCTCGTGAACCAGGCATTCGGTCTGGTCGGACTCGGGCCGTACAAGCTGGAGTACACCACCTTCGCGATCGTCATCGCACTCGTGCACGTGATGCTGCCGTTCATGGTGATTCCGGTGTGGACCGCGCTGCAGAAGCTCGACCCGCAAACGGAAAACGCCGCGCTTTCGCTGATGGCGTCGCCCGCCACCACGCTGCGCCGCATTGTTCTGCCGCAACTGACGCCGGGCATTCTGTCGGGCAGCCTGATGGTGTTCGGGTTGTCGGCGAGCGCCTTCGCGATTCCCGGCCTGCTCGGCGGACGACGCCTGAAAGTCGCCGCCACCGCCGTCTACGACGAATTCCTCGGCTCGCTGAACTGGCCGCTCGGCGCGACCATCGCGCTCCTGCTGCTGGTCGCGAATCTGATCGTGATGCTCACGTATTACCGGGTTCTGGAGCGCAGGTACACCAGAAGCCTCGGTTAATTCATCGGCATTTTCATCGGCATATTCAGTGAAATCATCATGAGAAGAAACGGCCCCATCGCGCTGATTTTCCATACGCTAGTGATTGCGTTCGTGCTCGCGCCGCTCGTGATCGTCGTGCTGGTCGCCTTCACGCCCGACGAAACGCTCACGTTGCCCACGCACGGCGTCTCATTGCGCTGGTTCCGCGCGATCCTCAATTACCCGGATTTCATCGGCGCGTTTTTCAACAGCCTGAAACTGGCGTTCGCTTCGGCGACGCTGTCGCTGATCGTGGCGCTGCCCGCCGCGCTCGCCATCGGCCGCGCGCGCTTTCCGGGCCGCAGCTTTCTCAACGGCCTGTTGCTGTCGCCACTCGTGATTCCCGGCCTCGTACTCGGCATCGCGCTGCTGCGCTTCTTCGCGCTGATCGGCGCGACCGGCTCGTTCGCTTGGCTCGTGCTCGCGCACATGATCATCATTACGCCGTTCGTGATGCGGCTCGTGCTGGCGTCGGTGAGCGGCCTCGATCGCAGTATCGAGCATGCCGCGCACTCGCTCGGCGCCGACCCGTGGACCACGTTTCGCCGCATCACTTTTCCGATGATTCTGCCAGGCATTACCGGCGGCTGGCTACTTGCCTTCATCAACAGCTTCGACGAATTGACCATGTCGATCTTCGTCACCTCGCCGCAAACCGTCACGCTGCCGGTGCGCATGTATATGTACGCGACCGAATCGATCGATCCGATGATGGCCTCCGTCTCCGCGCTGGTGATCTTCATTACCGGCGGCGCGATGCTGCTGCTCGACCGCGTGTACGGCCTGAACCGCATTCTGATCGGCCAGCACTGATGTCCTCTTCCGACCACGCTCTCATGCCGTCCACGCTGCCGTCCCATTCACCGTCTACCCACGCGGACGCCGCGCGCCGCGAGCCGCAGTTCGTTCGCGTGGCGGAAACGCGGCGCGCAACGCTGCACTTCTATCTCGACGGCGAACAGGTCGCCGCGCTGCAAGGCGACACGCTGCTGACCGCTGTGCTGATGCAGCAGCGCCACGTGCGCGAAAGCGAATTCAGCGGCGCGCCGCGCGCGGGCTTCTGCCTGATCGGCGCATGCCAGGACTGCTGGATGCGTACCGAAGACGGCAAACGCGTGCGAGCGTGCTCGACGCTCGTAAGCGAAGGCATGCGCGTGCTGACGCGGCTCGCCACGACCGCAGCCGGCGCCGATGCCGATCTCGGCGCGGTGAATAAAACCGGAGACGCCCGATGAGCGACGCACACCGCATCGTGATCGTCGGCGCCGGGCCGGCGGGCGTACGCGCTGCCGAGACGCTGGTCGCGGCTGGCGTGAAGCCGATCGTGATCGATGAAAACGCGCGCTGGGGCGGCCAGATTTATCGGCAACCGCCGGCGAACGGCGGCTTCGAGCGCTCGAAAAAAACGCTCTACGGTTTCGAAGCGCACAAGGCCGAAGCCTTGCATTCGACCATGGCCGCGCTGCTGCCTCATCTCGACTATCGCCCCGACACGCTCGCGTGGGCCTGCGAAGCGGGCCGACTCGATACGTTGCATGCGGGACGCGAGCTGCGCGTGCCGTTCTCGCATCTGATCATCGCCAGCGGCGCGACCGACCGCGTGCTGCCGGTGCCGGGCTGGACCTTGCCTGGCGTCTACACGCTCGGCGCGGCCCAGGTCGCGCTGAAGGCGCAAGGCTGCGCGATCGGCCGACGCGTCGTGCTGGCCGGCACCGGACCGCTGTTATATCTCGTGGCGTATCAGTACGTGAAAGCCGGCGCGCAAGTCACGGCCGTGCTCGACACGAGTCCGTTCTCGCGGCAGATCGCCGCGGCGCCCAAACTCGCGCGTCTGCCGGCTACTTTTGCGAAAGGCCTGTATTACGTCGGCTGGCTGAAAACACATGGCGTGCGGATCGAGCGTGATGTGACGCTGGTCGGCATTCGTGGCGTGGATGGTGTGCAAGCGCTCGAATGGCGCGCGTCGCGTGAAGGCTCGCCGACTGAAACCATTGCATGCGACGCGGTCGGCGTGAGCTTCGGCCTCAAGCCCGAGACGCAACTCGCCGATCTCGCGGGCTGCCACTTCCGCTTCGACGCGACCAACCGATGCTGGCTGCCTGAAGTCGACCAAGCGGGCCGCAGTTCCGTGCCCGGCCTCTATCTCGCCGGCGACGGCGCGGGCATCGCCGGCGCGGACGCCGCCGAACTGGCGGGGCGCCGCGCCGCGCTCGCCTTGCTCGACGATCTCGGCATCGCGCATCCGCGTGGTCTGCGCATGCCCGACGCCGCATCGATCGAGCGTAGTCTGAAACGTATCGCGGTGTTTCGCGAGGGTATCGAAACAGCCTTCGCGCCGCCCGCCAACTGCGCGTCGCAATGGCCCGACGACATGACCGTGTGCCGCTGCGAAGAGATCGACGCGGGCACGTTACGGCGGTGCATCCGCGGCGGCGAAGCGAATGAGATCAATCGGCTGAAGGCGCTCACGCGCGTCGGCATGGGCCGCTGCCAGGGACGCATGTGCGGCGAAGCCGCGCTGACCCTGCTCGCCGGGGAAACCGGCAAACCGCTCGACGCAGTGGGCCGTTTGCGCAGCCAGCCGCCCGTCAAACCGATTCCGCTCGCGCCGGAAATGTATGCCGACGACGTCGCCGACATCCCCGCGGAGGCGCGCGATGAATAACACGCTGCATTACGACGTCGCGATTGCGGGTGGCGGCCTGGTCGGTTCATCGGCGGCACTGGCGCTCGCGAAACGCGGCTTGCGCGTGGGCCTGTTCGAGCGGCGCTATTGCGGCGCGCAGGCAAGCGGCGTGAACTACGGCGGCGTGCGCTGCCAGGGCCGACCGGTGGAACAGATGCCGCTCGCAATCCGCGCGCGACGTATCTGGGACCGCTTGCCGGAGTTGATCGGCATCGACGGCGAGTTCACGATGTCAGGACATTTGCGCCTTGCTCGCAGCGAAAGCGATCTCGCCGCGCTGCAGACGTGGGCCGACATGGCGCGCGACTATGGACTACACACGCAACTGATCAGCGGCGCGGCGTTCCGCCAGCGCTACCCGTGGCTCGGGCCGGCGGCCGTGGGCGGCTCGCTGTGCGCCACCGACGGCCATGCGAACCCGCGGCTGGTGTCGCCCGCCTTCGCGCGCGCCGCGCGGGCTGCGGGTGCGGATGTGCGCGAGCAAACCGAACTCACCGACATTCATCACGACGGCACGCGCTTTCAACTGCGCGCCGGCGATCTTCGCATCAGCGCCGACTGGCTCATCAATTCAGCAGGCGCGTGGGCGAATACGGTGGCGGGCTACTTCGGCGAGACCGCGCCGATGAAACCGATCTACCCGAACATGTGGGTCACCGAGCCGTTGCCGCTCTTCATCGCCCACAACCTGGGCGTGTATGGCGGCGGCATCTACGCGCGGCAAGTGGCGCGCGGCAATTGCGTGATCGGCGGTGGACGCGGACATGGCGACGGCGAATACGGCCAGCCGTCGACGGATACCACGCGTGCCGTGATGCGCGACGCGTGCGCGCTGCTGCCCGCCTTGCGCGAGGCGCTGCTGATCCGCACGTGGAGCGGCGTGGAAGGCGAAACGCCCGACAGCAATCCGATCATCGGTGCGAGCCGTAGCGTGCCGCGTCTGTTACATGCATTCGGTTTTTCAGGCGGCGGCTTCCTGCTCGCGCCGGGCGTCGGCGAAGTGCTCGCCGATCTCGTCGTCGACGGCGCCACCGCGACGCCACTCGACGCTTTTTCGATTGGCCGCTTTGCTGCTGTCGCGACCTCACCGGTCGCTTAAGTCCTCGTTTAACGAACCTCAGGAGCCCCTCAATGAAACTGTTCAAGACGCTCGCGGCGCTGGCCGCATTGTGCGCATTCGGCGCGGCCGCGCCGGCGTGGTCGCAAACCAAGACGATCTACATCGGCATGAACGGCGGCCCGATGGAGAAGGCCTATACGAGCCAGGTACTGCCCGACTTCGAGAAGGCCAACAACGTGAAGGTGGTTGTGGTGCCGGGCACGTCGTCGGACATTCTCGCCAAGCTGCTCGCCAACAAGGCCAGCCCGCAGATCCACGTGGTGTTTCTCGACGACGGCGTGATGGCGCGCGCGGTCAGCATGGGCGTGTGCAAGAAGCTCGACGACGCGCCCGTGCTCAAGGAACTCTATCCGTTCGCGCGCATGAAGGACGACATGGGCGCGGGCGTGCAACTCGGCATGACCGGCATTGCCTACAACAAGAAGCTGTTCGCTGAAAAAGGCTGGGCGCCGCCGACCTCGTGGATGGATTTCGCCGATCCGAAATACAAGGGCAAGGTGGTGTTCCAGTCGGCGTCGAGCAGCACGTTCGGGCTGCACGGCTTTCTCGCCATCAACCGCCTGATGGGCGGCAGCGAGCAGAACGTGGAGCCGGGCTTCACGAAATGGGCAACCACGGTGGGACCGAACGTGGTCGAGTACGTGCCGAACTCCGCGAAGATTTCCGAAATGGTCCAGACCGGCGAGGCGGGCCTGTTCCCGTTGACGCCGACCGCCGTGGGCGACCTGGCGGACAAGGGCATTCCGGTCGGCTATGTGAATCCGAAGGAAGGTCCGGTGCTGTTGCTGGTCGACTTGTGCGTGGTCAACAACAACCCCGATCCGCAACTGGCACAGAAGCTCGCGCAATTCCTGTTGTCCGCGCCGGCGCAGACCAAGGCCGCCGAAGCCGGGCGTCAGATTCCCACCAACCGTCTCGCGAAGATGACGCCGCCGATGCAGCAAAGCCTCGGCAACGTCGACGACCTGGTGCACAAGGTGACGGTGGTCGATTGGGACACGATCAACGCGCACCGCGCGCAGTGGGATACGCGCTGGAACCGGCAGATCGAGCGCTAAGCGCTGACCGGTTGCGCATCAACAAAAACGCGCGCCTTGCAACTGTGCAAGGCGCGCGTTTTTTATGCTTGAGCGTGGGTGTCGTTCTAGAAAATCACCGACATCGCCACCGCAAGCCAGATTCCCACCACGCCGGCAAGAAACAGATGCCGCGCAATGCGAATGCGGCTATCGCTGCCCTCGGGTTCGACAGGACTCGTGGCGACCCACGGCACGAGTCCGAGGCAGCCGAATCCGATCAGCGCGGACACGAACACGAAGACATCGGCGACTCGCCAATGGGTCGGTTCATACAAACCCCAGTAGCCGAGAAAGACGATGCCGATCGAGAAGATCGTGGCCGAAGCGGCACTGAGTGCGGGCACTGATCCGATGGGGCTCGGCATGCTTCACCTCTGATCGTTAGGCTGTTGGCTATGCCCGTGAAGTCCCGATTCGTGCCCGTGGCATCCCTCAGGACGTGCGGGCCTGCCTCGCTTCATATGTCTTCAGATGACTATAGGCGATGCGCAACAACGACAAGCCGTGCTCGCCCTTTTGCGCGTCGCCACCGCGCGAAATCAGATCGCCGAGAATGTGATCCGCCTCGGTATGCGAATGGTTTTCCACATCCCGCAACATGGACGCGGTGAGCGGCGAAGGCGTGAAGAGCGTTTGCGTGGCGCGTGCGTCGAAGTCCGGGCCCATGGTGAAGCCGTTGTGCTCGGCCACCGCGCGGCACTCGCCGAGCAGATTCTCGATCACGCGCTTGCCGTCCGGCGCAGCCAGAATATCGCCGACCGAACCGCGCATCAAGCACGTGCTGGCCGCCAGCGTGGCCAGGAACACCCACTTCTCCCACATGCGCAGCAAAATGTTGTCGCTGACCAGCGTGTCGAAATTCGCGCCGGCCATGGCCTCGGCGATCGCCTGAACACGCTCCGACGTGCCGCCGGCCTGTTCGCCGAACGTGATCGCATGCATGTCGTTCAGATGCACGATGTGCTGCTCGGCATTAAGCGTGGCGGCGATCACGCATTGGCCGCCCAGCACGCGCGCCGCGCCGAACTTTTCGTTGAGCACGTCGATATGGCGCATGCCGTTGAGCATCGGCAGAATCAGCGTCGACTCGCCGACGAGCGGCGCGAAGGAGTCGATGGCGTCGTCGAGACTGTAGGCTTTGCAGCTCAGCAGCACCAGATCGAACGGCTCGGCGCCGACGCCGGCGAGAATGGTTTGCGGATCGGGCAGACTGAGATCGCCGCGCACGCTGCTGATGACGAGCCCGTCACGCTTGAGTTTTTCCGCCCGGCCCGGACGCACGAGGAAGGTCACGTCCTGGCCCGCCGCCGCGAGACGGCCGCCGAAATAGCCGCCTACTGCGCCCGCCCCTACTACAAGAATTCGCATCTTTGGCCTCTTGATAGATTTCGATCACGCGCTTGCCTCCACGAGCGAGAGTTTCGGGGGGCGCGAATGCGGCGCGTGTGCAGAATGTAGCAAAGATTGAAGATCGGCACCGGCCAGGATTGACGCGAGCCGCCGTGTTGCATTGCACAGCGGCTTACCTCAGATCAATCGGGCAATGCCGCCGGCGCGTCAGGCAAGCGCCTCTTTCACGTTCACAGCGTGCCGCAAATGGTGCGCTCGTAAAGCGCCAGCATACCCGGCACGTCCACCCCGATACACGCCTTGCAGTCGGGCCGGCTATCCCAGGCCGGCGCGGGCACGGGCATAGTCGCCGGCTTCTGGATGGTCTGACCCACCGCGATGCCCTCCGTCAGCACACGCACGGGACCGCTGCGCGTCGTATAGAGATGCGGCGCCAGCATATAGGCCACCGCCGACGAATCGTGCACGTAGATGCCCGCCAGCTGCGCGCTTTGCTCGTGAAACGCCTCGTAGTGCCGCGACACTTCCCATACGAACTGACCGGCCGCGCCGCCGCGTTCGCGTAGCGACGCCAGATACTCGTGGCTCATGATGGTGGGCTGCGTGACGTCCAGCCCGACGATCGCGACCGGCCACGCCGCGCCGAGCACGATGTCGGCGGCATCCGGGTCGGCCAGGATATTGGCTTCCGCCGCGGGCGTGACGTTGCCGAGCACGCCGTCCGTGCCGAACGCGCCGCCCATGATCACCACCTGTTTGACGAGGGAGGCGATCTGCGGATCGTCGGCCAGCGCGAGCGCAAGGTTCGTGAGCGGGCCCACCGCGAGCAGCGTGACATCGCCGGGATGCGCGCGCACCATGTCGATGATGAAGCGGTGCGCGGGACGTGCGTCGAGCGGAGCCTCGTCCGTTGTATCCAGCGCGATATTGCCGAGCCCATTGTCGCCGTGAATCCATGCGAGCGGCTCGGGCGCGCCGCGCTTGAGCGGCGCTGCCGCGCCCTGCGCGACCGGCACGCCGGCGGCGAACCGTCCGGCGAGAAAGCGCGCGTTGCGGGTGGTCGTTTCGATCGTCGCGTTGCCGAATACGCTCGTCAGGCCGAGCAGTTCGATATCCGGATGCAGCGCCTGAAACACGAGCGCCATGGCATCGTCCACGCCTGGGTCGGTGTCGTAGATGACCTTGTGCTTGCTCATAGATAGAACGCGTCCGGCAATTGTTCGCGCGCGGTGGTGTCGCGCGTGACGCCATGCAGGTTGCCGAGGCGAATCGGCAGTTCAGGGCCGCCCAGTTCGATGATGACCTGGCGGCACGCGCCGCACGGCGCGATCGGGCCGTCCGTGTCGCCGATTACGGCGAGCGCGGCGAACTGGTCACGCCGATAACCGGCAGCGATAGCGCTGAAAAACGCGGTACGTTCCGCGCAATTGCACAAACCATATGACGCGTTCTCGACGTTGCAGCCGTCGAACACCTGGCCGTCTTTAGTCAGCAGCGCCGCGCCGACCTTGAACTTCGAATAAGGCGCATAGGCCTTTTCTCGCGCGAGGCCCGCGCGTTCCAACAGTTCTTCCATATTCATCCAGCAATCCTCGATTCAATTCAGCGTAATGAACATGCCCGCGATGGTGGCGCTCATCAGGTTCGAGAGCGTCGCGGCAAGCACGACACGCAGGCCGTAGCGCGCGACTTCGGCACGGCGTCCCGGCGCGACGGCACTAAAGCCGCCCGTCAGCACCGCGATCGACGAAAAGTTCGCGAAGCCGCACAACGCAAACGACAGGATAGCAATGGTACGCGGATCGAGCGCCGTCAGACCGGCCGCGGTCACGCTCGCAGCGTCCTTCAGATACGGCGATAGCGACGCATACGCGACAAACTCGTTGAGAATGACTTTCTGGCCGAGGAAATTGCCGGCAATCGTGGCCTCGTTCCACGGCACGCCGATCAGATAGGCGAGCGGCGCGAAGACCACGCCGAGCACCGATTGCATCGACAGTTGCGGATGGCCGAACCAGCCGCCCACGCCGCCCACGATTCCGTTGACCAACGCGATCAGACCGACAAACGCGATCAGCATCGCGCCGACCATCACCGCGATTTTCAGGCCGACGGTCGCGCCGGAACTCGCGGCTTCGATGATATTGGCGGGACGCTTCTCGTCGAAGTTGAGGTTGTCGAGACGAACGCGGCTCGGCTCGGTGGACGGATGAATGATCTTGGCGAACAGCAAGCCGCCCGGCACCGCCATGAACGACGCCGCCAGCAGATACTCGATGCGCACGCCGAGGCCCGCGTAGCCCGCCAGCACCGAACCGGCAACGGCCGCCATGCCGCTCGACATCACCGCGAACAGTTCGGCGCCGGTCATGTCGGGCGTGAACGGTTTGACCACGGCGGGCATTTCGCTCTGGCCGAGGAAAATGGTGGTGACCGCGGAAAACGATTCGATCTTCGACACGCCGAGCAGCTTCTGAAATACCGTGCCGAGCACGATCACGATCCAGCGCATCACGCCGAGGTAATACAGCACGGAGATCAACGCAGTGACGAAGATGATGGCCGGCAGCACACGCACGGCGAACACGAAACCGCCGTCGCCGAAGACCTGAAACATTTTGGCCTGCACAAGGCCGCCGAACAGGAACTCGATGCCCGCGTTACCGTAGCCGAGCACATGATTGACGGCGGATGCCGCGCCCGAAAGGATCGACTTGCCGAGCGGCACGAACAGAATGAACGCGCCGATTCCCACCTGCGCCAGCAGCGCGCTAATTACAGTCCGTAAGCGGATGGCGCCACGGTTGGTGGAAAAGATGAACGCGATGAGTAGCAGTACTGCGATGCCCAGGATATTTCTAACGATCAGTGCCATGTCTCGTGGTGTTCTTGTGAAAGTGGCAGTGATGCTAAACGAAACCGGTGCCGGAATAAAAACTTTAAATATGGGCCGGCACTCTAGTGCCGCAGGATGCGCCACGGTTGATGCGCCGCGCATCTCAGGAATCGCAGCGAGGTGCATCGACATGTCTATCGCGCGTCGACGCACCCTGCTGCTATCGGTTCAAACTCACAGCATTTCCAATGCCAACGCGATACCTTGACCGCCGCCAATACACAGCGTCACGATGCCGCGTTTGATGCCATCGCGCTGCATCGAATGAAGCAGGCGCGTGGTCAGCACGGCGCCCGTCGCGCCGATCGGATGACCATGCGCAATCGCGCCGCCTTGCACGTTGATCAACTCGTCCGCAATGCCGAGTTTGCGCGCGACCGCGATCGGCACGGCGGCAAATGCTTCGTTGATTTCGAAACGCTCGACATCGTGCAGTTGCCAACCAGCTCGTGCCAACGCCATCTGCACCGCCGGAACGGGACCGAGGCCGAACATGCCGGGTTCGACAGCGGCGACGCCATAAGACACGAGACGCGCGAGCGGCGCGATGCCGCGTGCTTCCGCGAAACCGCGCTCGACCACCAGCATCGCGGCTGCGCCGCTGTTCAATCCGGGCGCGTTGCCCGCGGTGATCGTGCCGTCGGGACGAAATGCCGGCCGCAGTTTCGCGAGCGTGTCCACCGTGGTGTCGGGACGCGGTTGTTCATCGCGCGTGAAATGTTGCGGGCCTTTGCGCCCGGCTATTTCCACGGCAACCAGTTCAGCGTCGAAATCGCCGCGCGCTCGGGCTTCGCTGAATCGCTGCTGCGAGCGCGCGGCCCAACGGTCCTGCGTTTCTCGCGTGATATCGAACTGCGCGACGAGGTCTTCCGTGTGCCAGCCGGAATGCTCGCCGGAAAACGCGTCGTTCAGGCCGTCGCGCAACAGGCTGTCGTGGATTTGCGCGTTGCCCATGCGGTAGCCCCAGCGGCCGCCGTCGAGCAGATACGGCGCGCGGTCCATGTTTTCCATGCCGCCCGCGACGGCCGCATCGCCGAGACCCAGCAGGATTTCCTGGGCCGCCGACGCGATCGCCTGCGCGCCCGAGCCGCATACGCGATTGACCGTCAATGCCGGCACGGCCACCGGCACGCCGCCGCCGATCGACGCCTGGCGCGCTGGATTCATCTTGTTGCCGGCCTGAATCACATTGCCCATCACGACCGATGCCAACTCGGCCGCGTCGAGCCCGCTGCGGCGCAGCGTCTCGCGCACGGCGAGCGCGCCTAGCTCCGTAGCGGGCACGTCCTTCAGCGCCCCGCCGAATGCGCCGATCGGCGTTCTCACCGGATTGCAGATCACTACTTCTCGCTGATTCGCCATCATTTCTCTCCAGTTGGTTCAACACCTCATTGGCCACGCCCGTGCATCAGTCGATCGCTTGTTCAAGTATTCAGTTGTTCGACGACACCGCCGTGACCGCGTCAGGCGCATCCCAGCCGCCACCGAGCGACCGGTACAACGCGACAGCTGAGAGCGCGTGCTCGCGCCTGGCTTGGTTCAAGGACTCGGCGTCGCGCAGATACGCCTCCTGCGCGGTGAGCACATCAAGAAAATCGGCCGCGCCGCCCTTGTACAGTTCGCTCGACAAACGCAGCGCCTGATTCGACGCATCGAGCGCGCCGCCGAGACGTTGCACCTGCACCGCGCCGCTCACGAGATCGCTGCGGTTGTCCTCGATTTCCTTGAGCGCTTGCAGCATGGTCTGCTGCAGACCGAGTTGCGATTCGCGCATGCGGCTCTCGCTCGCGTCGATATTTGCGGTGATGCGGCCCGCGTTGAAGATCGGGCTCGTCGCGCTTAACGCGGCGCTGAAAAGGTTGTCGGTCAGCGTCGGCAAGCCGAGATAAGACGAGGCCAGCAGGCCGTCGGCGAGATTGAGGCGGAACTGCGGATAGCGCTGCGCCTTCGACACGCCCACTTCCGCCGCGCGTTGCTCGACCGTCGCGTAGGCGGTGCGCACGTCGGGACGCTGCAGGAGCGCTTCCGAGGGCAGCATCTGCGGCACGCTTTGCGCGGGCACCGGGATATCGCGTGCATTGGCGAGCAACAAGCTGTCGACGCTCTCCGGCGTGCGCCCCGAATACACCGCGATCAGACTCAATTGATGCTGCACCGCCGACTGCACGCGCGGAATCTGCGCCTGCAAATCCTGGAGCTGGTTCTGCGCGCGCGCAACGTCGAGTTGCGTCGACAGCCCATAGTGCAGACGCTGCTGCGTGAGCTTCAGCGCGCGTGCGCGGATCTGCTCGTTGTCGCTCAGAATCTGCAACTGCGATTGCGCCCAGCGCAGATCGATGTACGCTGCCGCCGTATTTGCCGCGAGCGCGAGGCGCACCTCGTTCAATGCGGACTGGCGTCCCGACACTTGCGCCTGCGCCGCCAGCACGGCAAGACGTTCGCCGCCGAACACGTCGGGCGTCCAGCTCGCCGTCAAGCCGACACCGGCCTGGCGCACATAGCCGAGCGGCGGCGGCGTGTTCTGACGCGAGTCGGACGCGGTCGCGCTCGCATTCAATTCCGGCAGCAGGGCGGCGCGATTCTGCGTCGCCAGATCCTGCGCCTGCCTGACGCGCTCCACTGCCGCCTGCACATCGAGGTTGCCGGTCAACACCGATTCGACCAGTTGATGCATGACCGGGTCGCCAAATTGCTCCCACCACGCGTTAGCGCTGACGCTGTCTTGCGGCGCGTCGACATTCCACGCGGCAGGCGCGACGGTCTTCACGGTTTGCGGCAAATCCGCGTGCGTTTCCGGTTGCACCGCGCACGCCGCGAGCGTCAGCAAGGCGGCGCTCGCCAGTACTTTGAAAAGGATCGGTTTCATGTTGGATTCCTCAATGAGCATCGGGCGGCGGTGCGGTGTTGCCGAACGGGCGCGAGAACAGCACGCTCAGCAGGCCGACGACGAAACACAGCGACAGGGCGTAAAACGTGTCGGAGAACGTCAGTACGAGCGCTTCACGCATCAGCAGTGCGTGCAGTTCACCGAGGCCGGCGTTGGCCGCGTTCAGCACGTTGCCGCCCACTGCCGCGAAATGCGCGCTTTGTTGCTGCAAGATCGATTCGACCACCGGACGGCCCACGTTCAGATGTTCATCGAGCCGCTCGTAGTGCAGGTTCAACCGGTCGTTGAGCATCGTGCTGCTCACGGCAATGCCGATCGCGCCGCCGAGGTTACGCATCAGGTTGAACAGGCCGCTGGCGGAACGAAGCCTCGACATCGGCAACGAACCCAGCGCCATCGTCACGATGGGTGGAATGCAGAACTGCTGGCCGATGCCGCGCAACGCTTGCGGAATCAGCAACTCCTGCCAGCCCCATTGATTAGTCAGCGGCACATACAGATAACAGCCGACGCCGAACAGCACCAGGCCGAACACCAGCAGGATCCGCATATCGATAAAGCGCGCAACTATCGAATACACCACCATCGCGACCAGTTGAAAACAGCCGACCGACAGCAACGCCACACCGATCTGCAACGAATCGAAACCGCGTACACGGGACAGGAACACCGGCGTCAGGAACACCGCGCAGAAAATCCCGATCCCGGTAATGAACGACAGCAGACTGCCAATGCCGAAGTTGCGGATCGCCAACGCGCGCAAATCGACGATCG
Organism: Paraburkholderia sp. BL27I4N3; assembly: GCF_003386115.1. Lineage (NCBI taxonomy): Bacteria > Pseudomonadati > Pseudomonadota > Betaproteobacteria > Burkholderiales > Burkholderiaceae > Paraburkholderia > Paraburkholderia sp. BL27I4N3. Next base: position 6,132,818 of record NZ_QREJ01000001.1, read on the forward strand.
GTTCTTTTGCGGTGAACGCATGCACGAGGAACAGAAACCCGCAGATCGCGGTGATCCACGCGCACGTCAGGATCACGTGATCGCCGAACCAGTTCTTGCGCGGCCCTTCTTCCAGCACGTATTCGAGGCAACCGAGAAAACCGGACATCAACAGGATGCCGAGGTAATCGCCCTTCTTCAGCAGCGACAGGTCGACGTTGTCGAAGTGCACGTACTTCGGCACCAACAGCGTGACGGCGAGGCCCGGCACGAGGTTCAGATAGAACAGCCAGTGCCACGACCATTGCGACGTGATCCAGCCGCCGATCACCGGACCAATGGTCGGCGCGAGCGTGGCGAGCGCGCTGATGGTGGTGGAGGCGATCAGGCGCTGCTTGCCGGGGAACAGCACGAACGCAGTGGTGAACACCGTCGGGATCATCGCGGCGCCGAGCGCGCCCTGCAGACCGCGGAACAGGATCATCGAGTTGATGTCCCATGCGAGACCGCACAGCATGCTGGTGACCGTGAAGCCGAGCGCGGAAAACGCGAACACCCAGCGCGTGGAGAACACTCGGGTGAGCCAGCCGGACATCGGGATCACCAGAATTTCAGCGATCAGGTACGAGGTCTGCACCCACGAGAGTTCGTCCTGGCTCGCGGACAAGCCGCCGCCGATGTCCTTGAGCGACGACGCCACGATCTGGATATCGAGCGTCGCCATGAAAAACCCGACGCACATCAACGTGAACGCCAGGACCTTGATTCGCGTCGGCAGGTCGGCGGGGTTGGCGGGGTTGGCGGGAGCTTGAGTCATGATCGGCTTATCCGCGCGCCGGCGTGTTGCCGCTATCGACATGCACTTTCACCGTGGCCGACAGGCCCGGACGCAGCACGCCTTGCATGGTCTTCGGCACATCCAGCCGCACACGCACCGGCACACGCTGCACGATCTTCGTGAAGTTGCCAGTGGCGTTCTCGGCGGGCAGCACGCTGAAGGTCGCGCCGGTGGCCGGCGCCAGACTTTCAACCACGCCGTGAATCGGCGTGCTCGAGGCGTCGAGATCGACATCGACGCTGTCGCCGACGCGCATCTTCTTCAACTGGTCTTCCTTGAAGTTGGCGTCGATCCACAAACCGCTTGATGGCACCACGGTCAGCAGCGACACGCCGGTGTTCGCCAGCAGGCCGACACGCGCCGTGCGATTGCCGACATAGCCGTCGATCGGCGAGCGAATCGTCGTGTATTCCACGTTCAGCGCCGCGACACGCTGGGCGGCCTGCGCCGTCGCGATGCGCGCCTCGGCGTCGCCGATCTGCGCGTCGAGCACGGCGATCTGCCGTTGCGCCGCGATCAGCGCGGCACCGCTGCGATCCACAGCCGCGCGCGCCTTGGTCAAATCAGCATTCGCACGTTCGACGACCTGATTCGATACCGCGTCGTCCTTCACCAGTTCGCGGTAGCGCGTCTGGTCCGCGGCGCTACGCGTCAGTTCGGCGCCGGACGCGCGGACTTCGGCGGCCTGCTCGTTGATGGTGGCGAGCTGCAAGGACTTCTTCGCCTGCAGTTCGGTCACCGAGGCCTGCGCGCTCTGCACTTCCGCCGTGGCCTGCGCGAGCCGCGCGTCGTAATCGCGCGCATCCAGCCGGATCAGCACCTCGTTCGCGTGGACGAACTGGTTGTCGTGCACGAGCACGTCCTTGACGAAGCCGTTCACCTTCGGCGCCATCACCGTGACATCGCCGCCCACGTAGGCATCGTCAGTCGTTTCGACGAAGCGGCCGACGAAGAACCAGTACGACGCCGCAAGCGCCAGCACGGCAAGAACCGTGATGATCGCGAGCAACATCCACGGAATGCGGCGTGCCGGTTTGGCGGTCTGCGCCGCGCTCGGCGGAGCGATAGTCGATGGAGTAGTGGACATGATGTCGATATGTGCGTATGCACTCGTTACGTTGAAAAAAAAGCGCGTGGACCGCGCCGGCCGTGCGTCGCCGTAGCCGCGACTTTCAGACTGGATCTCGTGTGATAGCGAACAGTTCGCCTCGCAATGCCGCCGCGCGCCGTTCGCCGAAACGATGCTCGAATTCGGCTTGCGCGGCATGCCAATGCTCGCGGCCCGCCTTGAGACGCTCTTCACCTGCCGCCGTGAGCGCAATCGTCAGCGCCCGCGCGTCGGCGCCGAGCGCCTCGCTCGACACCAAACCGTTGCGGCGCAGCGGCTGGATCGTGCGGACCAGGGAGGTGCGTTCCATGCGCATGGCTTCAGCCATTTGCTTCATCGTCATCGGGCCGGTGCGTTTGAGCCGTCCCAGCAGCGAAAACTGCGTGATGGTCAGCCCCACATTCGCCAGGTGCCGGTCGTATATCTGTGAGACATAACGCGCGGCCTGGCGGATGGCAAAGCAGTCGTCGTCGAAAAGCCCTTCCATTGTTGCGCTTCCTCGTTAGTGAGTGCGTATGCACACAAACACGCGGACCGACGCTCGCCGGAACGAGCGGGTGCGTCTCAACTAGCCGGTGATGCTGAAAAGTTCGGCGCGCAGCGTTTTGGCGCGCGCATGGCCAAACTTCTTTTCGAACTCGTCCTGCGCGGCGCGCCACGCAATGGCGGCCTGGTCGAACGTGGCTTCGCCCTTCTCCGTCAGACTGAACAGGAATGTGCGGCCGTCATGCTCCGCCGCTTCCGCGACCACCAGGCCGTCGCGCTGCAGGGGTTTCATTGCGCGGACCAGCGTGGTGCGTTCCATCACCATCGCGTCCGCCAGATCCACCATGGGCAGATTCGGCATGCGCGCGAGCCTGGCGAGAATCGTGAACTGCGCAGCCGTCAAGCCTACTTCGCCGAGGTGGCGCTCGTAGATTTGCGTGACGTGCCGGGCCGCCTGGCGCAGCGCGAAGCAGTTGCATTCGTCGTAAGAGATGGGACGGTTCATGAGGTGGAGTCTATATGTGCATACGCACAGCGTCAAGTTTGGCTGGTTTGAACACAGTGTTGCTGAATATGATCAATGGCCCCATCAAGGCTGCTTCCCGATAGATGGGCGGGTGGCGCACGCCGGGTGTATTTTTAGCACGTATCACATATCAACGGGGCCAAATCGCGATTGCTTCAATGCACCAGCACATTGTTGATCTGGACCACATCGGCAATGCTCAGGGCGGCTGTGTCGCCCTTGAGTTGCATCAGCGCGACAATGGCGTCATAACGAGCCGCCAGCAAATCGCGTTGCGAAGAATAGAGCGCGTCGATCGCTCTGAGCACGTCGCTGGCCGTCCGGCTGCCCACCCGAAAACCGACTCGACTTGCCGCCAACACCTCTTGCGAAGACGCCACCAGATGGGCAAGCAAGTCGATTCGCGTGCGCCCGTACTGATAGCGGCTGTAATCATCGCGGGCGGCGGCTTCGGCGTCTCGCGCCGCGCCTGTCAAGCCCTCTTGGGCCTTGTCTTCCAGAGCCGATGACGCCTTTACCTTTGCCTGTGTCTCACCGCCGGAAAAAATCGGTATCGAGACGGCCAGCATGCCCGTTGTCGTGGTGGTGGGTCGCGCGTAACCGGAGGCCGCGCCGGCCGGCGTATAGCTTCCGGCGAGGTACACCGAGGGCAAGTGCTCCGACTGCGCCTTGCTCACTTCAGTCCGGGCGATCTCCCAGTCCAGTTGTTTCAGCTGAACGTTGAAGGCGTGATCCTTTGCCTGCGCGGCCCACGCTTCGATATCCTCCGGTTGCAGGCGCGGCATGGGCAAGGACTCAGGCAATCGCGCGAGCGTCTCGAACGGCACGCCGGTGGCTTGCTCGAATGCGCGGCGCTTCGCAAGCAGCGTGTTTTCAGCGTCCATCCGCTCGATCGCGACCTTCTCGCGCGCGGTCTGGGCGTCGCGCAAGTCGATCAGCGTTGCTTCACCCGCCGCTTTGCCTCGATTGATCAACTGCAGGTGCTGATCGACCGCGGCCGCGTATTCGCTGACGCGTCTCAACTCATCCTCGGCGACAAGCGCTTCGAAATAGACACGCACGGCCCGCAGAATTGCCGCCTGTTGCGCAGCATTCAGTTCGACAGCGCCACGCGCTTCGACAAAATCCGCCTGCTTGTAGTTGCTCCATTTCGTCCAGTCGAACAACGGCTGCGCGATATTGACGGTCCAGCCCGACTGCCAGTAGGTCGTGGTCGGAAAACCATCCGTCGCGAGTCGATTGTAAGTGCGCCCCCAGCCTGCGGAAATCTGCGGCAGTAAGCCTGCCCGCGCCTGCGGAACGGCCTGCTGCGCGGCCGCGTAGCCGGCACGTGCCTGCGCGAGACCGGTGTCGCGGCCGAGCGTCTGTTGCGTGACGGTGACAAGGTCGGCCGCAAATGCGGGACTCGCCATGGCGCAAAACAGGTGCACCGCCACGCGCGCGACACGGAACTTAAACATGGGCCGGCTCCGGCAGAGGATGTAAGTGCTCGGGCACCAGTGCACCGTCTATCAGGCGATACCGAACGTCGAATGCGGCTGCCAGGGACCGGTCGTGGGTGATCACAACGACCGTGCACTTCAGCCGGCGCAGCAAGCCGGCCACGTGTTGCACCGAAGCCGGATCCAGATTGGACGTCGGCTCGTCGAGCAGCAGCAGACTTCGGCCCTGATAGAGCGCACGCGCCAGCAGCAGGCGTTGCCGCTGGCCAGCGGAGATGTTCGCAATGGTGTCGCTAATCACGGTTCGGGTGCGCATCGGCAGACGCATGACGTCCTGCATCAATCCCACGTCTTCGAGCAGCGCATGGACGCGCTCTTCGTCGACACTGGCTGCAAATAACGTGATGTTTTCGGCAATCGAGCCGTGCAGGATCAGGTCGCCCTGCCGCATATGGGCGGCATGCCGGCGGATTTCGTCGATAGTCAGATTGGGCCATGCGATGCCGTTGAGCGTGATCTGGCCTTCCTGAAGCGGCTCGGCAGCCGACAGCAGTTTGAATAACGTCGATTTCCCCGCACCAGACGGCCCCGTAATAGCGATCTTGTCGCCATTACGGATATCGATGCTCACGTCTCGCAAAACCGGCTGGTCGGACACACCGTAGCGAAACGTGAGGTTGCGCACCTCGATACGCTCGAACACGCGTATCTCCGTCACGCGGTTGCGCTCGGCAAGCGGCGTATACCGCTCTTCCTCGCACTCGACGATGTCCGCCACGCGCGCGGTCGGCACGCTCAGCATGAAATACGCGAACGCGCCATTGACGGCGTGGGCAAAGCGCTCGGACATCAACGACTTGTAGATCAGAAACGAATAGAACACGCCCACGGAAACGCTGCCGGCCAGCATCAGCCGCGCGGCGAACCAGGTGATCGCAATCGTGTCCGCGTACTGAACCAGTTTGAGGATCGCGTCGCGCGCGCTGTTCAACCGGTTACTGGCCAGCAGCACACCCACATATTCCTTGTACTTGATCATGTAGAGCGCCGTGCGGCGCGTCTCGCCCTGAGCGAGCTTGATCAGGCCCGCAGCCCGGATCGTTTCGATCAATGCGTCGTCGCAGCGCGCCGACGTTTCCAGCACGAGTGCATGGTTGTCCCGCATGCGCGCGAACATGCCCAGTGCGACGGCGAGATAGAGGACGAACATGGCCACGGCGACCGCCGTCAGCATGCGGCTCTGCACCAGCATCAGACCGAGCGCCAGCGATCCCACCGCAATGTCGATGCACATCGACGTCACGGTTCGGGTCGCATAGACGCTGATCTCGTCCTGCGCCTTGACGCGCGCAAACACGTCGCCGACGTGACGCTTTTCGAACCACGACATCGGGTTGCGCAGGAGATGGCCGAGCAATCCCTCGGTCATGTTGATCTGCGTAAGCTGATGCAGCAGTTCGACAAGGCGCGACTCCACATACTGGCTCAGTGCCCCGACCGCGAAAATGCCGGCAAATGTCAGCACCAACACGCTCAGCAAATTCAGGTTGTCCGCGGAGACCACGTAGTCGAGCACAAGGTTGCCGAGATAAGGCATGGCGAGAATTGCGAACTGGCTTCCCAGCGCGACGAACATGACTTTCGCCAGTTGTCTGCGCAGTGCGGGATTCAGTGCTCGCACGCGTGCAAGCGCGCCGGGCACCGGCGATTTCGCGCGAATGCGCGGCATGGAAGGGGTTGCCGAACATTCCAGCAGATAACCGGACACGCTCGCCATAAACGTATCCATCGAGACCCGCCGCCGCCCGCTAGCCGGATCCACAACCTGAACGTAACCATGCCCGCACTTCTCGAACACCACGAAATGCGCGCCGCCGAAGTGAAGAATCGAGCCCCGCTTGACCGAATGAAGATCCGCCATGTCGAACCGGTAGGCCTGTACGGCCAGGCCGAAGTCGGTCGCTATGTCGTAGAGATCCATCAACGTCAGACCGTTTGCCGATATTGGCCTGAACGCGGACAATTCGCGCACTTCGGTCGCGCGGCCGAGATATGAAAGCACCATTGCCAGGCAGGCATAGCCGCATTCCGCGAGTTCGTTCTGATAGATCGTTCGCACTGGGCCTCCTGTCAGCCTCTGATCATGCGGAAAAGCGGCGCCAGCACCCATTCGGCGATCGTCCTGCGCTCGACGACGATGCTCGCCGTTGCCCGCATCCCCGGCAAGATGTCGAAATGTTGCCTGCCGTAGTCGAACGTCTTGCCTCGCAGCGTCGCCCACGCCAGATAGTCGCCGTCGCCACCGCCTTGAGCGACCAGCGACGCGGGAACGCCAGGCGGCACCGCGGACGCCTGCATGGTCGTGTCGGAAATAGCGTCGATGCGGGCTTCGTAGCTGCCGAATTTCGCGTACGGAAACGCATCGAATTTAAGCCGTACCGTTTGACCTTTTTCGACGAACCCACGACGCCGCGACGGAATACGTAAGGCCGCCCGCAACGCGCCCTTCTCGTCCGTCGCGATGACGAGCGCGACGTCGGAAGCCTCCAGCGTGTGGCCCGGCACGAGCTTTGAAAACATGACGACGCCCGCGTGCGGTGCCGAGATGGTTGCGTCGAGGCGCGACTGTTCGAAGCGCATCTGGATTTCCTGAATGCTTTGTTCGTGCCTGGCGTCGTTCTCTTTCAGTTGCGCGTCGAGGTCGATCAGCGTGCCGCTTAACGTGGATATCTCGCCGCGCAACTGTTCGCGGCGCGCCCTGCCCTGAGCAATGGAGACCTTGACCTGATGCTCGTCGGCGCTGGCCTGCTCGATACGATCGGCTGTCACGTAGTCCGACACCGACTTGAGGCGCACGAGCTTCTGCTGCGATTCGTCCACAAGCTCACGGTTCTGGGCAATCTGTTCATCCAGCGCGCTGAGTTCCGCTCTCCGGCTCGCGCCGGTCAGCGACGAAGCATCCCGCTGCGCAATGAGTTGCGCCTTGCGTTGCGTGTACTGCTCGTCAGCGACGCGAATCTGCTCGTCGCGCATTTGCGAGTCGAACACAGTGCGCTGGCGGCCGTCGCTGGACAGCGATAGATCGCGCTGCAGTGCGAACAAGGGTGCACCCGACGCCACACGTTCCGACGGGTGCACGTACACCGACGTCACGAGTCCGCTCAACCCCCGTATCTTCACTTCAGACGGCGAGACGATTTCGCACTGCACATCCTGCTTGAGTTCGACTTCATGCAGGAAGCCGAAGCCGATTGCGAGCATCATGATTGCGGACGCGACATAGGCGATCCATCGCCACGAGATGTCCTTGAACTGCGGAATACTGGTTGGTTCCATTACTGTCCTTCCGCCTCTCTTCTGGAGCCGGGATGTATCTGTTCAACACCGGTTGCGTGGGCTATCTGGCGGGCGCGAACGCGTACATTGAAGGATGTCCGGCGGCCAGCGAGCGCGCATAGTTGTCTCTCAGCGCTTTCTCGATGCAGTCGGCAAGACGTTGAGGCGCGTCGCTTTGCGCGAGCTCGATCGGCTCCAGCACGACGGCTCGGAAACGTCCGCGCGCGAAACGCAGATAGAACGGCAGCAGCAGCGCGTCGAGCGGCGCGCCCATGCGGAATACGCCGTTATGAATACGCGCCGGACGGCCAAAAATGGACACGCCGACCGTCTCCATGGGATAGCCGCTCAACGTGAACGGCGGAGCATCGGAAAACAGTACGACGACACCGTTGCGTCTGAGCGAGCGCGCCGCGCGCAAACCCAATCCGCCGCGATTCGTTTCGCTATAGGTGTGAAGGATCTCGATGTGCGGAATCATCGCCTCATCGCTTCCGTAGATATCTTGCGGCACGCCGGATACGACACCGATGGACGCGAGACCAAGTTGCTGGCGCAGTTCGTCGATCAGATAAATGTTTGCGTATTGCGAAAGGTAGTGAAACGGCGAAACGATGACCGCCCGTTCCGGCGTCGCTGTTCTCACGTTCCTGATGATCTGCGCGAGATCGCCAGCCGCGCGTTGCAAATCCGGCCAGGTTTCGGCGCGGTTGCGCTGGCGGCCAAAATGAAGCCGTTGATCGATCAATTTCTCGAGCACCCTGCCCGACAGCACGCGATGATCGCCAACACGTTCGAGCTTCAACACGTCGCGCCCGACATCCCGCCGCTCAATACCGCTCCAGCGGAGCCGAGCGTTGAAACGACTCCCCACATACCATGCGGAAATGGCAAGCGGCTCGATCGCACGGAGAGGAATACGCGCGAGACAGGCGCCTTGCGCCCAGGCGCGGCTTCGCCTCGCACCGCGCCTGAAGGCAACGGGCATCGCGCGAAACGCCTTCAACCACTCCATGCTGGCTCCTTCGTCACGGTGACATAGCCATCCCGCAGGAACGCCATCATTCGTCATCTGGACGCGAAACCCGGTCATGAACGACGGGTTTCGCGAGAAGACGGGCCGACAATCAGTCCGCCTTTGCACCCTTACTGCACGCTGCTTAGACGCGCGACTGGGTCTTTGCTACCGGTGCCGGAGCAGCCTTCGGCGCCGGAGCAGACTTCGGTGCGCAGGATGACTTGCAGCAGCCACCAGCGATTTTCGATTGAGCCAGCGCGTTACGATCGATTTTTTGCATTTTCTTGCCTTTAGTGAAATAAAGTTAGTACAGCTATAACTACAGACTGCGAACTGCAAAACATGGCTTTGCTTCTATTGAGGCTCGGCCAATTCTTTAATCTTAGCTACCCGGGCCACGCGGTCTTACTGACAGCCGGAGTCAGGACGTCGCGCGAGCGTCCCAAGCCCTATCAGTGATGCCCGTTCGCGCGCTCGACATCCGACCACAAAACAACCGAATTACGTGCATACACCTTCATCGGCACGGCGTTCATGAACAGCATCAGACGCTCGGCGCCTTCCGTCTGGTCCGCCGTGGCGACATTCCCAGCGACGTTGTCGCCAGCCGGCTCCTGCCTGGTGACCCACGCGTCCCATCGCGACTCAGTCTGCCGGCTCGTCGGCTCGGTGCCACCCGTGACCAGATCGCGGTGGACGCCGATGTCGATCGGATCCGCACCACCCGGCTCCAGATGCGGCACCGGCACATAACCGGGACTGCTCACGTTGGGGTCAACAGAGTCCGACGCGCCGACATTCAAGCCTTTCTTCAGCAGGCCAATGTCCGCTGCCATTTCAGGTCGATTGCCCAGCTCAATGCCGCCGCGATGAACAAACACCGAGCCCCGCATATTCGCCGACGCCTGCGAGTAGCCAGAACCGCCGCTCGCACTCCCGCCGACAGTCGCGTAAGCACTCTGGTACTGCGCATTGCCGCCACCTGTAGTCGAGCGTTCCGAGTGCGTTCCGTACATGCCGTAGCGCAGTTCATCCGCGGTGCCGGCGGAGCCCGCGAGCATGGCCTGTTCGGACCAGCCAGCGCGACTGTCATGCATCAGGCCCGCTGACAGCGACGAAGCGCGCTCCGTCTTGCCGAGCGGCAGCGAGACGCTTGCGAATACCTGGTTGCTCATTGGCCCTGCCAACCCGTTGCGCTGACGAGAAACCGATACCGTGTAATTCAGATTCGTTTCGACCACCCGTAACGCGCTGGCGTAGCCGATCTGAAACTGCGTGTCGGAACCCGAATGGTTCCAATAATTCGCTGTCGAGCCGGCCACATAAAGCGAACCGTCACCGGCGCCGGTGCGCTGGCTCAGGGTGATCTGCAACCGGTTGCGCGGGCGTCCGATGCTGTCTGCGCCGGAACCCGCCTGCACGGCGTCGCGCTGCAGCATTGCGTCGCGCAGCGTGAGGAAGCCACCGGACGAGTAGCCGTACGCTGCGACGGACACGGTCGTATCCGTCTGCTCGATAAACTTGCTGTAGCCGATACGCAAACTTGTGCCGCGCGACCTTCGTGCATGCGATAGATCGGCCTGAGCCTCCGAAACATCGGCCGACAGCGCACCGATCGGCGTACGGAGCGCCGCGCCGATCAGGCCGGACAGATAGCCGTCCGCGACGATCGCCCCGCCATAGCCCGTTATCACGCCGTTGATACCGCGCTGCACCGCACCTTGCAGCAAAGCGCCCTGATGCCTGACCTGCGTGTCACGGGTCACGCCACCGACGATGCTGAAGCGCGTCGAGGCCGGACGCACGAGCGGTACGACAGATGCGTACGGCACAGTGAAACTGTGCCGACTGCCGTCTGCCTCCGTCACGGTAACGTTCAGGTTGCCGCCGTACCCGGTTGGTACAACGTCATCAATCTCAAACGGCCCTGGCGCAACTGTCGCTTCGTATAAACGGTTGCCGTTCTGCGTAACGGTGACCAGCGCATTCGACATCGCCACACCGCGCACCACAGGTGCGTAACCGGGCAGCGACTCAGACGCCGCGCTATCGATACTCTCCATCTTTACGCCACGCACGCCGATGCTGTCGAACACCGCGCCGTCCGTGAACTGGTCCCCGAGCACGATCTGGCTCTTCAACGAGGGGATGTCGTGTTGCAGGTAAGCCGCGACATTCTGGTATGACGTGCCCCGGCCCGTATTGGACTGCAACACACCCTGTTCGCGCACTCGCCAGGTGCCGATATTGACGCCGGCAGTCAAGCCAAGATAACTCTGTGTATCCGCTACTCCCTGACCGGACGTATGAAACGTATTGAACGCGTAGCCAAGCGCCGCCGACGGGCTGTCCGCGTACGGATTCACGACAGGTTCGCTCGTCGGCGCCGGCACGTCGGGCACGATTGCCGAAGCATCGACGCCATCGCCATTGCGCGGGCCGCTGAACACGCTGCTCACGCCGTCAAGCGCCTGCGCGTGCCCGGACGCCGACACGCAAGCGCCGAGCGCGCCGAACATTAGCGCATGGGTGTGCCTGAACGCATGCCTATTCAGTCCCCGCGCGAGTTCGGACTGTCTTTTCCCCGCCATTTCAACCGTCAGTGTTCGTTATGCGTCTAGCGATGCGCACGTGGCTCTGTGTGAGCGCGTTTTCGAAGGAAAGTATCGGCGCTGGCGCTCGCGCCCGCTAGTCGATTTCACTGAGAGAAGACGGGAACTTTCCCAACAGGGCCGTGGGTTTTACGTGCGGTATAAGCATTCGGCGGCGTTGCTGCATTGCCGGTGTAGACGTGGATTTGCGAATGCGGGAAAGGAGCGCAGCCGTGAGCGCGGCAGCTCCGACAGATGGGTCGCGGCCTGAAGCTTGTCCAGGCCGGAAATATCTACGTGAATTAGCACGCGAAAGCGCGACGTGGCCCCTACAGCGCAAGCACCGTCACCCCCACTTCCACGCGATGCGCACCGCCGCCGAGAATCATCCCGCGCAGCAAGGACACGTCACTGTAATCGCGGCCGATGGCAAGCGTCACGTGATCCATATCGGCGAGCACGTCGTTGGTCGGATCGAGATCGATCCAGCCGCTGCCGGGGCAATACACCGACACCCACGCGTGCGACGCGTCCGCGCCGATCAGCCGCGGCTGTCCCGGCGGCGGATCGTTGCGCAGATAACCGCTCACGTAGCGCGCCGGCAAACCCAGCGAGCGCAAGCAGCCGATCATCACCTGTGCGAAGTCCTGGCACACGCCGCTCTTCAGTTCGAAGGCGCGTTCGGCGGGCGTATCGAACATCGTCGCGGAAGGCTTGTAGGCGAAGTCTTCGTGAATGCGGTGCATCAGATCGATCGCGCCCGCGGCGATGGGCATGCCGGGTGGAAAACTCGGCAATGCATAGTCGCGCAGCGACGGCCGCGGCACGATATTCGGCGACGCGAAACAGAATTCCGCTTCGGGCCGGAACTGGCCGCCGACGCGAAAGCGCAGCGCATCGGCCACGTCGTCCCATTCGGGCGTCGCCTCGGGATCGAGATCGGTCCAGCGCGGCATGAGCGCCACCGTGGTTTCGCTCACGAGTTGCAAGCGCTCGTGCGGCGCATCCAGCGCGAAATACAGCACGTCGTTGCCGAATGCGTCGATCCGGCTATTCAGATACGACGGTTCGGGTTCGATCTTTTCGCTGTGCGAGACCACGCGTTGCCACGAACAGGCAATCGGCCGGATCGTCGCGAGATGCTGCGCGGTCTCCACATACGTGGAGTAGCGGTAAGTGGTGCGATGCGAGACGGACAGCACGGTCGGCGTGTGCTTCATGACCACACCTGCGAGGCGACCGTGCTGGCGTGACTGAAATAGCGCGCGCTGATCTCATGCCCGGCCGCGCCGACGAATCCGGCGATCTGATCGCATACCGCAATCAGATTGACGTACGCGCCGTGTTCGTCCACCTCGCACAGCGATTCCAGCGTCGGCAACACATCGGTGGGCGCCATCAATTCGGCGAACGGACGATGCCGCGTGCTGCCCGCCGCCACGGCGATCTCGTCGAGCTTTTTACGCAGCCGCTCATAGACGCCGTAGATGCCGCGCGGATTGGTCGGCTCGATGACCAGCAGGTCAAGCAGGGCCGGCACTTCGAAGCGGCCCGGATAGAGCGAGCGGTACGTCAACGTACTGTCGAACAACTGCAGCAGCAGATCGAAACCGGCTGGCGTGGAGAGCTGGCCTTTGTCGGCGACCACGCGCAGGAACGCGGTCATCGCCGACACGCGTTCAATATGGCGGCCCACGAACAGCAAACGCCATGCTTCGTCGCGCGTCATGCGGTCGCCCTGTGCACCGCTGATTGCCGACAATTGCACCGACAGGTGTTCGAGCGCGTTCATCAGCGTGACGCGGTCGTAACGCTCGTAACGTTCGCCGCGGCCGTTACCGTTAGCTTGTGAGGAAGCTGAACCGCCACCATTGCCCGGCGCCGGCATCAACATCTGCAACGCGTCGCGGAAGTCGTTGCGCGCCGCGAGAATCGTGCGCCAGTGATCGTTCGACAGACGCCCGCGCACTTCGCCATTGGATCGCGCCTGCGAAGTCAGGTTCTGGCCGATGCTCGCGGCGCCGGTGCTCTCGATCAGGTTGGCGACCAGCGCACGCTCGAAAGCTTGTGGCGAATGCGGCGCGAACATGTCGCCGGATTGCACGAGCCCGCAATGCAAGGCGAGTTCGACCAGCGTCGGAAACATCGCGTCGGCGTCGTTGCCTTCCAGCGAACCGAGGATCAGGCGCAACAGCCGCACGTTGTTCTCGGCGCGCTCGCCGTAACGTCCGGCCCAGAACAGGTTTTCCGCCGCGCGGCTCGACACGGTGCGATGCTTGCGCGCGAGGTCGGCGGGCTGCATCGGTGAAGGCAGCAAGGTGAACGTCGAAGTCGGCTGGCTCGACAGTACCCAGGTATCGACGCTGCTGCCGCCGTACTGCATGGACACGGTGGTCTGGCGTTCGGCCGCCATGCGGGTGAAGCCGCCAGGCATCACATGCCAGCCGCCGTTGACGTCCGCAATCGCATAGACGCGCAGCACCGACGGCCGGCGCCCCACGGTGCCATCCTCATAACGCGGTGTGCAGGAAAAGCGCTGCGCCTGCTGGATCGTGTACGTGTCGGGCATGGCTTCGATGCGTTCGCGCCACGTCGACAAGCGCTGGCGTCCCTGCTCCACACCAGGCGGCGCATCGCGGCCGGTAACGGGCCAGGTCGGCACGATGAACGCCTCGTCGAGCCGCCGGAATGCGTGCTCGCGTGCTGCCTCCTCGCCGCACCACCACGTCGCCACGCTCGGCAATATGAGGTCTTCGTCGAGCAGCACTTCGGCGATGCCGGGCAGAAAACCGTGCAACGCCGGCGATTCGACAAAGCCCGAACCCGGCACGTTCGAGACGATCACATTGCCCGCGCGCATGACCTGCAACAAGCCGGGCACGCCGATGCTCGAATCGGCGCGCAACTCGACCGGATCGCAGAACGCGTCGTCCAGACGCCGCAGCACCACGTGCACGCGTTCGAGACCGGCGAGCGTCTTCAGATAAAGCTTGTCGTCGCGCACGGTCAGATCTTTGCCTTCGACCAGCGTCACGCCGAGGTAGCGCGCCAGAAACACGTGCTCGAAATAGGTTTCGCTGAACGGCCCCGGCGTGAGCAGCGCAATATGCGGCGAGTGGTCGGCGCCGTCGCTCTCGTGACGCATCGTGGCCTGCGCCGCCTGCACGAGCGTCGCGATCAGCTGCGAATAGGTCGGCGCAAGCCGGCTCACGCGCAGGGCGCGGAACGGATCGGCGAATAGCGTCGAGACGATCAGGCGGTTTTCCAGCGCGTAGCCGAGACCCGAGGGCGCCTCGGTGCGATGCGCCATCACGGTCCAGTCGCCGTCGGGCGTGCGCGCCAGGTCGACCGCGACCACTTGCAGGTACTGGCCGCCCGGCAGCGCGTAGCCCTTCACCGAGCGCAGATAGCCGGGGTGGCCGAAAACCAGCGCGGGCGGCAATTGCCCGCGCTCCAGCAAGGTTTGCGGCCCATAAATATCGGCGACGATGGCGTTGAGCAGATGCGCGCGCTGCGTCACGCCGCGCTCGATATGCGCCCACTCGTCCTCGCTGATCAGGAACGGCAGCAGGTCGAGCGCCCACGGCCGCGGCTCGCCGTTGTCCGCGTAGACGTTGTAGCTGATGTCGTTGTCGCGGATCTGCTGCGCGACCGAGGCGAGATGATCGTCGAGCCGCGCGATGCCGTCCTCGCCGAGCCGCTGGAAGAATTGCCGCCACGGTTCGCGCAGCGCGCCCGAGGCGTCGCGTAACTCGTCCCAATGTCCCTCGTAGGCCGGCAGCAGGCGCAACAGGGACGAAGCGTCCGCGCGCGCCGCGGACGTCTCGAAGGGAAAAGTCGATTGAAAGGCCAAGGTCGTGTCGTTTTAAGAGTGTGCTGGTTTCACCAGTAGCGCAGATCGAGTGTGAACGGAAACTCCAGACTGCGGTGCGGCGCATCGACCGTGAGCGGCCCCGGCGTATGACCCGACGCGAAGAAGCGCGCGCGCCGCCGGCTTTCCGCCTCATAGGCGTTCACCGGGAAGGTCTGGTAGTTGCGCCCGCCCGGATGAGCGACATGATACTGGCATCCGCCCACCGAGCGGCCGGCCCATGTGTCGACCAGATCGAAAGTGAGCGGCGCGTCCACGCCGATGGTCGGATGCAGCGCCGACGGCTGCGACCACGCGCGAAAGCGCACGCCGGCCACATATTCGCTGACGCGGCCGGTCGGTTGCAAGGGCACCGGCACGCCGTTGACGGTCAGCACGTGGCGATTGTCGTTCAAACCGAGCGCACGCACTTCGAGCCGCTCCACCGACGAATCCACGTAGCGCACCGTGCCGCCCGGCGAGCCCTCTTCGCCCATCACGTGCCACGGTTCGAGCGCGTTGCGGATGGTCAGCGAGACGCCGTTCACCGTGGTCTCGCCGACCAGCGGGAAGCGGAATTCGAAGTGCGGCGCGAACCAGCTGCTGTCGAACGCATAGCCCGCGCGGTTCAGCTCGCCGAGCACGTCGTCGAAATCCATCTTCACGAAGGTGCCGAGCAGGAAGCGGTCGTGCAGCTCCGTGCCCCAGCGCGTGAGCCGCTGCGTGTACGGTGTGTGCCAGAAACGCGCCACCAGCGCGCGCAGCAGCAGTTGCTGCACCAGACTCATGCGCGCGTGCGGCGGCATTTCGAAGCCGCGCAATTCGAGCAGGCCGAGACGGCCGGTCGGGCCGTCGGGCGAATAGAGTTTGTCGATGCAGAACTCGGCGCGGTGCGTATTGCCCGTCACGTCGATCAGGATGTTGCGCAGCGACCGGTCGATCATCCACGCCGGCAGGTTCGCGCTGTCGCGGCCGCCGAGCATGTCGATCTGCCGCTGCAACTCGCGGAACGCCACTTCGAGCTCGTAGACCTGATCGTTGCGCGCTTCGTCGATACGCGGCGCCTGGCTGGTCGGTCCGATGAACAGCCCGGAAAACAGATATGACAGCGACGGATGGTTATGCCAGTACGCGATCAGGCTCGCCAGCAGATCGGGCCGGCGCAGGAACGGACTGTCGGCGGGTGTCGCGCCGCCGAGCACGAAGTGATTGCCGCCGCCGGTTCCGGTGTGCCGTCCGTCGGTCATGAACTTCTCGCTGCTCAGATAGCTTTCAGCCGCCGACTGATACAGATACTCCGTGTGATCGACCAGTTGGTCCCAGTTCGCCGCGGGATGAATGTTGACCTCGATCACGCCGGGGTCCGGCGTGACCTGCAGTATTTTCAGGCGCGCATCGCGCGGCGGCGGATAGCCTTCGAGCACCACCTGCATGCGCAACTCGGCTGCGGTCGCCTCGACGGCGGCCAGCAGATCGAGATAGTCGTCGAGTTCGGTGAGCGGCGGCATGAACACATGCAGCAGTGTGCGGCCGCTGCCGAACGCTTCGGTTTCGGCCTTCGGACCGGCCGCGCGTTTCGGGTCGCGCGCTTCGACGCAAATCGCGGTGCGGATCGTTTCCTTCGACGACTGCCCGCGTTCGGGCGGCGCTTCGTCACCAGGCTGACGCGCGTAGGCCAGCACGCCGCCACCCGGCATGCCGCTCAACAACTCCGCCGCCGAGGACGACAACGCCGCCGCGCGCCGCGCATCGGCGGGGCTCATGTTGCGCTGCTCGCCGTCGTACTGCATGCGCAACTGCGCGGCCGACCTCAACGGCACGGGCGGCGCGAACGGGTCGTGCGCATGCTGATACGGATAGTCGGTCTTCGAGACCCATGGCAGCGAATCGAGCGGCAGGCGGTAACCCATCGGCGAATCGCCGGGAATCAGGAACATGCGCTCGTCGCGGAAGAACCAGCGGCCGCTGACCCATTGCGGCGGCTCGCCGGGCAGATCGCGTTCACGCGCGAGCGGCAGCACGAAGCCGGTCGCGCCACCCAGGCCCGCGTCGAATACGCGGCGCAGGCGCACGCGCTCCAGTTCGTCGTCCAGCCGCGCGTCGAGTGGATCGACGTTGACCGGCAGACGGCGCTCGCGCCACAGGTAGTACCAGACGTCCTCGAAACCGGGCTGGATGCAGTCGGTGTCGAGCGAGAGCTTGGTCGCGAGATGCGCGAGGAAGCGTTGCGCGTCGGCCGCCGTGTAGGTGCCGGGCTCGCGTTCGTCCGCGAACAGCGACGGATCGTGCCAGCAGGGCTCGCCGTCGGCACGCCAGTACAGCGACATCGCCCAGCGCGGCAATTGCTCGCCGGGATACCACTTGCCCTGGCCGATATGCAGGAAGCCGTTCGCACCGTAGCGCGAGCGCAGCTTGTCCATCAAAGCGACCGCGTAGCCGCGTTTGGTCGGGCCGAGCGCGTCGGTGTTCCATTCCGCGGCGTCGCGGTCGCGCACCGAGACGAAAGTCGGCTCGCCGCCCATGGTCAGGCGCACGTCCATGTCTTGCAATTGCTGGTCGACCTGCGCGCCCATGTTCAGCACGTCGGCCCAGACCGCCTCGCTGAACGGCTTGGTGACGCGCGGCGTCTCCAGAACACGCTCGATCGACATCGTGTGTTCGAACTCGACCTCGGATTCGTCGACGGCGCCGGAGATTGGCGCCGCGCTGCCCGGCTCGGGCGTGCAGGCGACGGGGATATGCCCTTCGCCCGCCAGCAGCCCGGAGGTCGGATCGAGACCGATCCAGCCCGCGCCCGGCAGGTAGACCTCGCACCACGCGTGCAGGTCGGTGAAGTCGACTTCGGTGCCGCTGGGGCCATCGATCGATTTCACGTCAGGCGCCAGTTGCAGCAGATAGCCGGACACGAAGCGCGCCGCCAGCCCCAATTGCCGCAAGGTCTCGACCAGCAGCCAGCCGGAGTCGCGGCACGACCCTGCCGCGCTCACGAGCGTTTCCTCGGGCGTCTGCACGCCCGGCTCCATCCGGATGAGGTAGCGGATCTCGCGCTGCAGCCGCTGATTCAGGCCGACGAGAAAATCGGCGGTGGCGGCCGGTGTGCGGTCGATACTCGCGACGAACTCGGCGAAGCGCGGCGTCATGGGCCGCTTGACGCGGTAGGGCGCGAGTTCCAGCGCGAGGCCGGGCGAATACTCGAAGGGAAACTGCTCGGCCGAGGGTTCGAGAAAGAAGTCGAACGGGTTGTAGACGGCCATTTCGGCGACCAGATCGACGGTCACCTTGAATTCGCGCGTCTTCTCGGGGAACACGAGCCGGGCCTGGTAGTTGGCGAAGGCGTCCTGCTGCCAGTTGATGAAGTGTTCGGCCGGCTCGACCCGCATCGAATACGACAGGATCGGGGTCCGGCAATGCGGCGCAGGCCTGAGACGCACGACCTGGGGCGACAGTGAAACCAGCCTGTCGTAACGGTAATGTGTGACATGATGCAACGCGACGCGTATGGACACACCGGACTCCTGGACGAAGGATGGCAGCCCGCCAAAAAGCAAGCTTCATGCCGTTTATGGAACGCCTGTCAAACAAGTGCGAAAAACCGCTTGAACTGCCTGGACTCCCCGGATCATCGCCTGCTGTGAAGTTTGCGGCGCATCGCCGACCGTCCGGTCGATCGGATCAAGCGCCGTTCCACTGCCGTTTTCAGGGCTACGCACCAAAGCGGCGCAGCGCCGATGCACGATCATGCACGTAATGTGCGTTAAACCAGTGACGTCTGGCAAATGCGGCATGAAGATTGCGACACAGCGTCTTCTACGACTGCCCTCCCACCTCCCAGGCTCCA
Source organism: Paraburkholderia sp. BL27I4N3 (assembly GCF_003386115.1). NCBI lineage: Bacteria > Pseudomonadati > Pseudomonadota > Betaproteobacteria > Burkholderiales > Burkholderiaceae > Paraburkholderia > Paraburkholderia sp. BL27I4N3. The sequence continues at coordinate 6,151,830 of NZ_QREJ01000001.1, forward strand.
CCGATGAAAACCTTCCACTGCAACCATTGCTCGCACCTTGTCTTCTATGAAAACGTTCGCTGCGAACGTTGCGAGTCGTTGCTCGGCTATGTGCCCGAACTGGCGGAAATCAGCGCGTTCGAAGATGCCGGCGAAGGCCGCTGGCGCAGCCTGCACCCGGGCGCCGAAGGCGCGCTGTTCCGCCAGTGCCACAACTACGCTGTCGAAAACGTCTGCAACTGGATGATCCCCGCCGACTCGCCGGACCAGTTGTGCCGCGCCTGCCAGTTGACCCTCACCATTCCGAATCTGAGCGCGCCCGACAACCGCCTCTACTGGTATCGGCTCGAAATGGCCAAACGCCGTCTGCTCTACACGCTGGCCGAACTCGGCCTCGACGTGAAGTCGCGCCAGGCCGATCCCGAGCACGGCCTCGCGTTTGAGTTCCTCGAGGACGGCGGCGACGGTTCGCGCGTCATGACGGGCCATGATAACGGGCTCATCACGCTCAACATCGCCGAAGCCGACGACGCCCACCGTGAGAAAGTGCGTACCGCGATGGGCGAGCCCTACCGGACTTTGCTCGGCCATTTCCGGCACGAGACCGGGCACTACTACTTCAGCCAACTGGTGGAGAACAATCCGCGCTGGCTCGAGCCGTTCCGCAAACTGTTCGGCGACGAAAGCGTCGACTACGGCGAGGCGCTGAACGCCTACTATCGCGACGGCGCCCCGGCCGAGTGGCAGGCGTCGTTTATCAGCGCGTATGCCACGATGCATCCCTGGGAAGATTGGGCCGAGACATGGGCGCATTACATGCTGATCGTCGACGTGCTGGATACGTCGACGTCATATGGCGTGGCGCTCTTGCCCGACGACCCGAGCGAGCCGACTCTGACCGATCGCACGCCCGTTGAAGACGCGAGCTTCGAGAATCTGATGAAGCGCTGGTTTCCGCTCACTTATGCGCTGAACAGCCTGAATCGCAGCCTCGGCATGCCGGACGGGTATCCGTTCACGCTGGCCGCGCCGGTGGTGGAGAAGCTGCGCTTCGTGCATCGGGTGATTGAAGCGGCCGGCGATAAATCGCAGCCGCGGGAAGCGGCGACGCCGCCGGGTCAGGCGGCGGTGGTGGCAGTGCAGGAGCCGGAGGCGCAGGCTGGGGTGGCGCGTGCACTGAAGACGGCGGCGGGCGCGGCGCCGGGCGACGCGATTGACGCGCCGGCCGCGCAGGCAGAGCCGCCGTCGCAGCCCGCGCCTGTCGCCGCTCGGACAGCCCCGGTCAAACGGGCTACGAGACGACGGTAACCCGTATTTCGGAAGCAAACCGCTCTGATTGGGGATCGGCTCTAAAAGCCGCATCCCTGACACATTCAGCGCCGGCAAGTACCGGTCATCGCACGATCCCCCTCAAAAACCCTCTCTCAAAATAAGACTCTTCCTACATGCAGCCCGGTCGAATTCTTTGACAATCAGGTTCAGTTGGCGACACACGCAATAAACGCAGATCGCCTCAGTCGGCGCGCCGTGCTTCGAATCACGCGTCGCAACCCGCCTTCGGTTGCAAACGCCCTGCCGCCCGCCTCCCTGTCATTGAACATAACGCGCATGCGGAACGCCGCAAGCCGTTCACCATCGACCCAAGCCATGAGCACCGAATTTTCCCTCGAACGTTTCGAATCCCAGATCCAGTCCCGCGACTACGACGCCGCGCACGAGGAGTTCTGCACGCTACTCAAGACGCTGTCCGGCAAGCGCGGCAGACTCGGCGCCGAACCCTTCGCCCGCACCACGCCAAACTCACCTGATGACGAAAAATCGCTGGATACCTTGCAGCGCATCGCCGACGGTTTCACAACGCTGTTTTCCGCCCCCGAGTATCCGCTCGAGGCGGAGAAGATAAACGTCATGTTCTGGGGCCGGCCGTGGATCAACATGATCTTCGCCGTGTCATCGTATGGATCGACGGATCACATCGTGCGCAAGCTCCTCGAAACCGTCCAGAACGACGATGAAGCGCGCGCCACGTTAACCCGCAAGCAACTCGTGCTCTACACCTCGGGCTCGCAATACGATATCGATTTTGCCGACCTCCACCAGCGCGACCCCGTGCTCGCGACGAGCCTTGGCGTTTCGATGGTCGCCGGGGCGGTGCACATCTCCCCCGCCGCGCACGAAAAGCGCGAACGTCTGCTCGAATGGTTGCCCGGCGCGCTCGACACGATCGAAGACCTCGACGACTTGCCGACGGGCGCCGTCTGCGGCGCCTACATGCACTGCAGTTATTCGACCTCGCCTGACCGGCATGAGATCAAGCGCAGCATCAACAGGCTGGTGCGCAAGAAGCTGGACACGCTCGGCCTGCTCGGCCACGAGGCCAGCGTCTCCCGCACCAGACTCAAAGGACGCAAGCCGGTAATGCTCGTCGTGCTCGAATGGTTCTCGGGCGGTCACTCGATCTATCGAACCCATTCGCGCACCATGCTCGCCGCGCGCCAGCATTTCGAAGTCGTCGCGTTCGGCGAGGCGCAGCACGTGGACGAAGCGGGGCGCGCGATTTTCGACCGCTTCGTCGAATTCGAGCATCCGGAATATATCGGCGACTGCATCCGTCAAATCCAGGAATTCGCCACGCGCGAGAAGCCGGACGTGCTCTATATGCCGAGCGTCGGCATGTTCTCGCACACGATCTTTCTGTCGAACCTGCGCGTCGCGCCGCTGCAGATCGCGGGACTCGGCCATCCCGCGACGATGCACGCGGCGCATATGGACTACGTGAGCGTCGAGGACGATTTCGTCGGCGATCCGGCCTGCTTCAGCGAAAAAATGCTGCGTTTGCCGAAAGATGGCCAACCGTACGTGCCGTCGAAACTGCTCACCAACGTCGTGCCGTCCGTGCCGGAGCGCGGCGAAGTGGTCAACATCGGCGTGACGGCCAGCGCGATGAAAATCAATCCGCACTTTCTCGAAACGTGCAAGGCGATCGTTCACACCGCGCGCGTGCCGGTCAAATTCCATTTCATGACATGCTGGAGCGAAAGCATCGATCTCGCGTACGTCAGAAAATCGATCTACGCGACGCTGCCGGAATCGAGCGTGGATGTCTACGGCTCGCTCAGTTATCCCGAATATCTGAAGATCCTCAACACGATGGACATGTTCGTGAGCCCGTTCCCGTTCGGCAATACCAACGGCATTGTCGATTCGTTCACGATGGGCCTGCCCGGCGTCAACCTGTGCGGACGTGAAGTGTTCGAGCATATCGACAGCGGCCTCTTCGAGCGCGCTGGTCTGCCGTCGTGGCTCACGACTCACTCGATCGGCGAATACGTGCGCGCCGCCGCCCGGCTTGCCGAACAGCACGATGAGCGCGAAGCGCTGCGCCGACGCCTGATCGACGGAAAAGCGGTCGAGCGGATCTTCGAGGGACGCCCCGAGGCGTTCGGTGAGGGCGTATTGAAGTTGCTGAACGGTCTCGGCAAACGGTAAGTCATTCGACCGCGTCAAACGCACGGGCCGCGACGGAAGATCTCCGTCGCGGCCCGTTTTCACATCCGTCGTCTGTCGCCTTGCTCAATACGCGACGTAAGGGCCCATGCCGCCGGGAGTCGGCTGCTGCTCGATGGCGGCGTACACACTGCGGCCGTAAAAGAACGGCAAGCCCCAGTCGAAGATCGAAGACGTGACGAACGCCGGTCCCGCCAGAAGCGGCAGCGCTGAATCGCCGCTATACGTCTGGGCGATCGTGGTGGCATTGCCGACGCTGAAATTCACCGCGCTCGTGGTGCCGTTCACGCCCTGGATCATCGCGCTCAATTGCTCGGTCGACACCGGGCAGTAGTACGAATTGTTCGGGCTCGCGCAGACCGGCAACGCACTGGTCTGAAAGAACAGGCCAGTCGAGCCGCTGTCCAGAATACTGCGCGAATACGTGATGCCGTTCTGCACGGTCGTGAAGGTACCATTCGACGGACTCACGCCAATCACCTGCGCGCCGCCCAGCGTATTGTTGGTCTGCGTGCCGATACCGAATATCAGTTGCCCGCTGACCGACTGCGCGCCGCCCGATACCGCCGGCAGGCTCAGCAGCGAACCGTTGTTGTCGGTGGCGAAGTACGGAACCGGATTGGCCACTTGCAACCCTTCGGCGAGCGGAATCGACGTGCATGTCGCGCCGTTGCAGCCGTAGTACGTGCCGGCCAGCGCCTGCTGGACGCAGTTCGCGCCGCAATCGTGCTTGAATACGCCAATGCCGAGAATGCCGTTGGCCTGCAACGTGGCCGGCGTGTTGCGCGGCGCGCCGAAGTTCGCGCAATCGGCGGGCAGCGTTGCGTAATTCGGGTCGATCACCTGGATCGGCAGCGACGCGGCTTTTTCGCCGGCAATCTGCAAGTCGGCGAGTTTGACCGGGCCCCACGTGTAGCCGTCGAAAAACTGCATGCATTCGGCGACCAGATGGCCCGACGCGTCTTGCTGTTGCGGCAGCGTCATCGAAGCAGGCAACTGGGACGCGAACAGGCGCACGCCCCACGACCCGGTATCGACCAGCACGTGATCGATGGTTTGACATTGCGTCGTGCCCGGCGCGCAGATGGTGAGGCTCACGAACGGCATGTTCGGCACATCGCTCACGCCGGAATCGACCGTCACGCGCACTGCGTTTGCAGCCAGCGTTTGCGACAGCGGCGAGGTGTTGGCCACTGACGGACCTGACGAGGTGCTGGTCGAACCGTTAGTGCCGGCCGCGCTGCCTGAACCGCTGGAGCCACCGCCCCCGCCGCCGCAGGCACTGACGAGCAACGCGAGCAATGCCGCGCACAGCAAAGTTTTGAACGAAGACGCAAGGCGCATGGTCCGCTCCGTTATTGAATGACGCCGACATCGACGCCCGCCGGCACCGCTTGCGGCAGGTATGCATGGCCGGAGAACGCGCGCAGATGCCCACCGGAGTACACGACCAGGTCGCTACTGGAAACCGCGAGCGGCGTACCGTGGCGCGTCGTGGCGGCGACGACATACGCGTCGAAGAAAGTCCCGAGCATGGATTTCAGATCGGGCAGCGTCGGCCCTTCCCACGCGACGCCGAACACGATGCCGTTGCGCGCGACGTACTCGCGCACCAGCGTGCCGGACGGCAGCGTCATCAGGTGTACCGAGTACGCGCTTTGCGTAGTGGCTGTGTGCGCCACCGCGCGCAATCGGGATTGATCGCCGTCGACGGTGCTGACGTTCTGGCCCAGCGTCGCATGCGCGCCAAACGACAGCACCCAGCCTGCCCCGAGCATTGCGTGAGCAATGCGGGAATAGAGCATCGGTTTCAAGTGAGTTCCTTCGAGGTGAAACGCTCGTGACCTGGCATCGAGCCGATCACGAACGGAAAACTAGGGGCGCACGCTTCGCCGGTGGTGCCGCGCTGCATTCACACTGGTTGGGCTGCGTGAATGCGTCTACGGAGTGGCGGCGCGAAACTTTAGGCGTGGCGGCGACGCGCGCCAATCGTTTGCGCAGAGATTTAAACCTTTGCTCCGCGCGGCGTCGTTTGGGCCGGTTTGATATTTCAGGACCAGATCACGAAGGGGCGGCGCTTGAGCGCGCATTTTCGCGTCGCGGCTCGTTTAAAGCGAACAATGAAACGCGCGGCCGAAGGTCGACGCAGAAAAAAATTGATGCGCGCAGCGTTGTGCGGCGAATGTAAGCGGACACTGAAAAGATCGAACAAAATGCCGCTTTTTGTCCGACAAGACAAGGCCTTAAAAGGGTTTTTGTAGGACCAGATAATCGATGCGTCGGCCGTGATTTCCAGAACAAAAAAATGCCGCGGATAACTCGAAGGTTATCTGCGGCATCGGTGACTCGAACGTGACGCGTCAGCGATTCAACGCATCAGCGTTCGTTACTTTTTCTGCTGCTGCAAAAGCGATTTAAGCTCCTGCACGTTTTCTTCTACGCGTTTTGCGATCACCGCGTACGACTCGGCTTGTGTCTGATACGCGGCTTGCGCCAGTTGCTGCATATCGGCAAGCGACTTGTGCAGACTTTGCTGGATCAACTCGGCAGCTTTGCCCGAAGGCGCGGCGCCGCCGGCTGACAACTGCCCCGTCAGCGACTGCAATTCGCGCAAGGTCGAGCGCAACATGTCGGCCTGTTTCTGCGCAAGCGACTGCATCCCCTGGAAAGCAGTCTGATTCGCCTGAACCAGTGCTTCCACGTCCTTGCGTCGCGCTTCCATGATGGCGGGTACGTCAAAGCCGGGGAGCTTGAACTGCTCCAGCATTTTGGTGAAATCGCCAAACGGATTGGCGGCGTCAGGTCGGTCCATGCGAAATCCTCCTTAACGGTTGAATACTCGCCGGCGGTGCATCGCCGCGTTATGTCTGCGTGACGCATGCACTGGCGGCGCGGCGTGTGCCGTGCGTCCGTGGGAACGGACGGGTTCTGGGGTCGGACGGCACATCGTCCAATCATGCGCCATCCGGAAACAATGCGCCAGCGGGCACACCCTGGCTCACGCCGCGCCGTCCACAGACCTGGCCGCCACCGTCCGCGCAACATGGAAGGCGCGGTAAGTTACACGGCGGCTTCAGTAACCCTACGAATTGGCATGTCGATTATCGTTGCTCATGTGCCGGCGCACTGTAGCGCCGGCCTTGTCTCGATGGGAGCGAGTTCATGAAAAAATCAATCTTGAGCGCGGCGCTGAGCGCCGTTCTGACTCTGGCCGCGACTGCCGCGTTTGCCCAGGAAGCGCCACCGCCCGCGGCCCCTCGGTCGCACGGCGAGCCGCAGCACGGCGACGGGCCGCCGCCGCTTGGCCGGATGGGTCCGATGGGCCCCGGCTTCGCCGTGATCAACGATCTGGAACAGTTGCGCCGCCTTTACGCCATGAGCGGACATGAAGGTGAAATCATCGCCGTGTATCACGACGTGTTGAACAAAACGCAAGATCCGATGCTGCGTCATTACGTGTACGACTCGCTGGCTCGCGAGCAGTTGAAGCCCGCTAATCCGGACCAGGCGATCGCTACGCTGCGCACCAGTCTGTCGGAAGACCTCGCCGCTGCGAACAAGGCGCCGCACGGCGCGCCAGGCGGGATGCCACCGCCGGCTCAGGCGCAGTAATGCGCGCGACGGCGTCGTGGTGCAAGTCTCGCTGTGACGCCGCGCATGAACGATGTGATCGGTTTAAGGCGCGCTTCGCCGCTGCGTCTCTCTCTAGCTGAGTGATCGCTCGACAGGCAAGCCAGTGCGTGTCAGGCGCGGCCGTTTTTTCGCCTGACGATTGGAAGCGCTCCCGCCTGGACCCGGTCTAACCATTCAGCATCCTGCGTTAGCTTTCCCACATTGCCGCTTCACTGACCACTTCTCATCGTCCGTCAGGTGATTAGGATATGAGCACCGCAACACTCGTGCTCTGGTGAAGAATGCGCTACCCGCTGAACATGGCCGTTGCCGCCGTTCTACTGGTTTTTGTCCTTGGCTGCATCATCAAGCTTGCCTTGAGTTGATGGCCGAATAAGCACGGCGTCGCACTCGCCGTTGGGCGACCCCACGCCACTTGCTGGCGCGGCCGATCCTCATCCGCACATCCTCCCTTTTCCCGTCACGTCCGCTGACTTCGCTGACTTTCACGACACGCGAAAGCCTCACGCGACACCGCTTCGCGCCATGACATAGGACGAAATAATTGTTGAATGGAGTTCGGGAAGTCACGCGCCCATACTTCGTTTCGCTGCCGGTGCGTAAGAAACAAAACGCATGAGATCAAGGGTGCTTCACGTGCGAGACGTTCGCCGATGATCAACGATCCTACGGTTGCCCGATCATCGAGAGAACGTTCGAACATTCCGGCACCGCGTGCCGACGACAGGATCAACAATGTTGCCTACTTCAATGAAATTTCTCAGAAAAAATGCCGCCCGTCTGGCCTGCGTGGCGATGGTCTGCTGCAGCGCACTGCTGACCGGTTGCGCCGGCGGCAGCATCAAGGATGCAAGCGCGGCGAGCACGCCGGTCCAGGTGCGCCCGGACAACATCTATGTCTACACCTTCGACGCCAATCCGGACCAGGTCAAACTGGACGGCGGCATGATGCAGAAACTGAAGACGCAGCTCGAAGGTTCGTCCGCCGCGCAAAAACAGGCCACCGATGCCGCCGAAGTCCGCGAGCAGGTCGCCGACGAAATCGTGCATCAATTGCAGTCGATGGGTCTGCGTGCGATCCGCTCGGACATCCCCGCGCCCGCCGATCAGAATGTGCTGCTCGTGCAAGGCAACTTCGACACGATCGACTCGGGCAATCGCCGTCGCCGCCTGTTGATCGGCCTCGGTGCGGGCAAGAGCCAGGTGAGCAGTTCCGTGCAGATTCTGTATAAGCCCGCCGGCGGCGCGCCGCGTCTGGTGCAGACCTTCACCGCGAACGCCGACAGCGGCAAGGCGCCGGGTATGGTCGAGACTGCCGGCGTGGGCGCGGCGGCCGGCAGTATCGCGACCTCGGCGGCAGTCGGTGGCGGTCTGCATGCCGTATCCGAAAAGAAACGCGCCGGCGTGTCAGCGGATGCAAAGCGCCTCGCCGACGCGGTGGCCAAGCAGATTGGCGAGATCGGCGTAAGCGGTGGCTGGCTCTCGACGGAGCACGTCAAAGGCTGATAACCCGTCGCCGGTTGGTTGAATCGCAGCGGTCGTGAACGGCGTGAACGGCGCGCGGCAGAGTCGGAATTCGATCCGACTCTGCCGTTTGCTTTCAGGTCTTCGTATAACGCAGCCACACCGCACCGTGGTCCTTCTGTTCAACGGACGTGAGCTTCAGATACGCGGGCGCTTGCCACTTCTCCATTGCCACTTCGAACGAGGAAGGGTGTTCGCTGCGGCCATCCACCAGCGGCAAAATCAGCACGCTCACTTCGTCGACGAGGCCCGCGTTCACGAACGCGCCGCTCACATGCGAACCGCCCTCTACGATCAGCTTCTTCACACCGAGTTCACGCGCGAGCGTTTGCACGACCTTGCCGAGATCGAGTTCGGTCTTGCCGCCGAATATGTACGACACGTCGATCGATTGCAGGTAAGCGAGGTAGTCGTCGGCAACCTGTTCGGTCAGCACTTCGACCACGTGCGACTTGAGCGCGGTGTTGCTCTTCCACGCCACGCGGCCTTGCGGATCGATTGAGATCGCGTACTGATCCGCTTTGCGTTCGACGAAGTGATCGGTGCGCGGCACGGCGCCCTTGGCGAGCCCTTTCGGATAATCCGTGCCATGCGCAATTTCTTGCATGGTGACGCGTCCGCAGATCCAGCCGTCGGCTTCGAAATTGGCTGCGGTGCTTTCGTACAGGTCCGAGGCGTAGTCGAGATGCCAGCCGTCCGTCAGGCTGCGGCCGTCGAGCGAGGACATCATGTGAGCGACGATATAAGGGTTCATGCGTCAAGCCTCCGTGTCAGGTCAATGAAGAAACCTTGCAGCAAGGGCTGTTCCGCAACCGCGTTGATTCCGTTTGGGCAGGGTGCGTGACCTCGGTCGCGCGGCAAGCGGCCGATCCATCCGTGACCTTGCCAGGCAAGCCGCGGCGAATGCGCGACGCGATGTCATGCCGTGCGGCGAGCGGTAAGCGGCTAGCGGCTAGCGGCTAGCGGCTAGCGGCTAGCGGCTAGCGGCTAGCGGCTAGCGGCTCAGTATAGGCCACCGTGATGCGGCGCCGGTCGCGCATCGGCCATGGCACGCAGCGACTCCAGTCCGCGTTTGATCCAGCTTTTCACCGTGCCGACCGGGGCATCGAGCGTATGCGCGATCTCCGATTGCGACTGACCCCGGAAATAGGCAAGCGCGATCGCCTGGCGCTGAACCGGCGCCAACTGGCCTAGATAGGAGGACAGACGCTCGGCATCCAGCGCGAACTCCTGCCAGACGTTCACGTCGGCGTCGCTTGCGGCAATGCGTTCGTCCAGCTCGTCAACATATACGCCGGAGTACGGATTGCGCCGCAAATAATCGAGCGCCTGATTCTTCACGATGGTCGACATCCACGTGGACGGCGAAGCCTTGCCCGGGTCGTACGATCCGGCGAAGCGCCAGATCTTGACGAAGCCTTCCTGCACGACTTCTTCGGCCGATTCGCTGGTGCGGGTGACACGCACCGCAAGGCCGAACAGCGACGGCGCCGACGCCCGGTACAGCGCCTCGAACGCGCCGGCCTCGTGCCTCGAAACACGTTCGAGGAGCGCCGCGAGATACGCGCTCTTCTGATCCAGTGCGGACGCGCTGATGGTCGCGTCGGTCGAAGCATCATGTGACATTGCACATCCTCCGGGACGGTGCGCGCGCGTTATTCCTGACCGGCCTGCGGCGACTGCGATCCGGCAAACCAGCCTTCTTCCCGCGCGACACGCTCAAGCGCCGCCTCGACCATCGCGCAAGCCCGATTGCTGACGTCGCCCAGATAGCGGTGCAGCGCGGCGTCCTGCGCAGAGCGCGACGTGCACGCGTCGCTGTAGCGCTCGAACGCCGACAGCTTCATGACCAGTTCCGCGAGGTGACGCGGACATTCGCACGCGATCGTCGAAGAACGGCTCGCAATCACTTCCAGCTCGCGGTCGTCGTAGCGACGGCGCACGCGCGACCACACGGCGTCGTCGCCGATGCGTTCCTGAATGCGGACGCGTTCGCACAGGTCGCCGAGCATCTGACGGAATTCGGTGCGGCTGTCGGGCTCGCGATAAAGACGCACGCCCGCCACGCGCAGAATCTCCGCCGCCGGGTCCGTGCCGAAGCTGTAGACGACCGCGATCGCTTTTGCGCGAACCGCGTCGCCGAGCGCGACGACCTGCGACGCGACGTCCTCTTGCAGGGAGTCGACGCTGACCAGCAAGGCGTCGATCGGCGCGCCGCGCTCGGCGCTCGTGCCGCCACTGGCCACGGCGATGGAGAGATCTGCAAACGTGAGCAGTTCGTTCACGCCATAGGGCCGCAAATCGACGCCCGACGCCCGAAAACGCTGCGCAAGGCTGCCGCCCACGAGGGCGAGCCTGAGATCGACGGACTCGACCAGCGGCAGGTCGGTTGCGCCGCCGCTCTCGCGTCCGCCGCGCGCCGCCAGAAACTGCAATTGCTCGCGATCGAGCCGCGCGATCGCGCCGATCGCGTGGCCGCGGCTCACCAGCAGTTTGATCAGACTGAGTCGCCGGACGTCGTCTTCCGTGTACAGACGCTGGCCTGACGCGGTTTTGGCGGGCCCGACCACGCCGTAACGGCGCTCCCAGATCCGCAAGGTCGTAACCGGCATCTTGGCCAGACGCGCTGCTTCGCCGCTTCTGTAGCCCTGTTGAGCCGGTTGCTGCTCGTCAGATGAAGTCATCATGAAACCCTAAATGAGCCGATGTTCGTTTCAAGCATAGTTCATTTCACGCGACATGAAACGATTTAGCGACTCATTTTCCAACGCTGAAACGATATTTTTGATGCACCATGATTTTTAACGGCTACACCACGCGCTAACCTGCAGGCGGAATGAAATGTGCCGCCTGACCCGCCGCATAAAGCGGCGGCGCAGGCGGCACAATTTGCGCAACAGACACGATGCGCCAACTCGGTCGCTTAAGCGACCTTATAGCGCTCCAGCCAATGAGCATAAGGCGCCGGCAACGTCCACGACGGACGCTCGATGCCGAGCTTTTTCGCCGCATGATACGGCCAGTGCGGATCGGCCAGATGCGCGCGGCCGACCATCACCAGATCCAGTTGACCGTCCTTCACCGAACGGTCCGCCAGTTCCGGCGTGTCGATACCCCACGCCGACGAAACCGGAATCCCGGCCTCGCGGCGCACGCGCTCGGCGATCGGCGCGAGAAACGCCGGCGCCCACGGAATCGCCGCCTTCGGCGTGGAGAAGCCCACGCTGACGCTCAGCATATCCAGTCCCTCACGCTTGAAATTCCTCGCCAGTTCGATCGATTCGACAAGGGTTTCCTCGTCGCGGCCGTCGTACTCGATCACGCCGAAACGCGCCGTCAACGGCAGATGCTCCGGCCACACCTTGCGCACCGCCGCCAGCGTTTCGAGCAGGAAGCGGCTGCGGTTCTCCAGGCTGCCGCCGTAGGCGTCGTCGCGCTGGTTGGAATGCGTCGAGAAGAAGCTCTGGCCGAGATAGCCGTGCGCGAAATGCAGTTCGAGCCATTCGAAGCCCGCGTCACGCGCACGCTTCGCGGCCGCGACGAAATCCTCGCGAACGCGCGCGATGTCGTCGAGCGTCATGGCTTTCGGCACCTTCGGCAGACCGCCGCCGAATGCGATTGCCGACGGCGCGATGGTTTGCCAGCCGCGGCTGTCGTCGGCGGCGATATGGTCGTCGCCTTCCCACGGACGGTTGGCGCTCGCTTTGCGGCCCGCGTGACCGATCTGGATGCCGGGCACCGAGCCCGCGGCCTTGATCGAGGCCACCACCGGCGCGAAAGCCTGCGCCTGCTCGTCCGTCCAGATGCCGGCGCAGCCCGGCGTGATACGGCCTTCAGGCGACACGGCCGTTGCCTCGACGATCACCAGGCCCGCGCCGCCGCGCGCCAGACCGGCCAGGTGGATGCGGTGCCAGTCGTTGATCAGGCCGTCTTCGGCGGTGTACTGGCACATCGGCGGAATCGCAATCCGGTTACGCAGGGAAACGTCTTTGAGCTTGTAGGGCTGGAACAATGCGGACATCAGGCTAAACTCCTCTGGACTTGCTTGTACGGTAGTTCGATAAACATCGAATAACGAAGTATCGCAGAAACCTTTATCATTTGCAGCATGCGCACTTATAACCACCCCGCCGCCGAGGATTTCGCGCTCGGGCGGCTCTTTCATGCACTCAGCGACCCGGTCCGCCTCGAGATCGTGCGGCGCCTCGCGTCGGTCGACGAGGCCACCTGCGGCGAACTCGACGGCGGCCGCCCGAAGTCGAGCGTGTCCCATCACTTCCGGATCCTGCGTGAAGCGGGTCTCGTGCGCACGCGCGTGGCCGGCACCGTGCATCAGAATTCGCTGCGGCGCGCGGAACTGGACGCCCGGTTTCCGGGCTTGATGGAGGCGATTCTCAAGCAGATCGTCGCGGAACCGGTGGAGAGCGAACCGGCTTGACGTCACGGCGCGGCGTCGCGCGCGCGATGATCCGCCGCTTCTATTCCCGCCAAAGCTTTCGCATCAGCGCGAGCAACGCCGTCGGGGCCGTGCCTTTTTGACAATACCCGTCGAAATTGTGACGTGCCTTGCCGGTTTCCTTCACGTGATCCTCATCGAGCGACGTGAACGCGACAATGCCCAGACTCTGCGTCGGCAGACAGCTGCGTAGCGCGCTCGCGGTTTCGTAGCCGTCGCGCTCCGGCATCATGATGTCGAGCACCACCACGTCGGGCACCCAGTCCCGCACGCAGCGCAGCGCCTGCTCGCAGCCATCGGCGGCGCGAGCTTCGACGCCTTCATAGGAGAGATAGGTGGCGAGCGCTTCGGCGGCGCCGACGTTGTCGTCGACGACCAGTACGCGCGGCAATTCGTGCAATACCCGGATCTCACGGGCGCTCCATCTTTGGCAAGTAGCGGGGGTTCGGGACATAGGCGTGACCGCTTGCGATAGAAACATCAGCGGACAGCAAACGGCATACCAACGGCCGGGGAAGCAGCGTCACGAAATCGGGGACGTTGCCTCTACCGTATCGCGCGCCGCTTCTTCACGTGCTGCGCACGCATGCCTGAGCGACGCCCCGAAGCCCAGCCACAACACCAGCGAACCGGTCGACACCGCACCGAGCGCGATAAACGCGGCGGGATAACCGAAACGGTGCGCGAGAATTCCGCCCAACGCCGGGCTCAAGGCCGCGCCGGCGCCCTGCACCGTCATCACGACGCCCTGGCCGACGTTCACGCGCCCGCTGCCTTCCAGCAGACGCACCACCAGCGCCGGCACCGCGACGCTCTGCAGACCCGCGCCGATGCCGTCGAGCGCTTGCACCGGCCACACGCCCCACGCGTGAATCACCGACGCGGCGATCAGCCCGCGCAGCGGCAGCGCGAGGAAAGTCAGCAGGATCACCCACCAGTAGCCGCCCCAGCGAATCAGCCGGTTCGCCAGCATGGCGGCCGCGACCATCACGAGTTGCGCGATGACGATGGTCTGCGCGGTGAACGCGCTCGGCTCGCCTTGATGCGCGGCGACGATCGCGAGCCCGTAGAGCGGCAGCATCGCCGCGTTGCCGAGGTGGAACAAGCCCAGCGCGGCGGCGAGCAGGAGCAACGGGCGGGATTGCAACAACACTCGCAAGCCGCTCGCCGGCGGTTCGCCAGTGGCGGCCGATGCGCCGGCGTTCAGTTCGGCACCGGCGCCCCGCGCGGCCTCGTGATCGATCGCGTCGCCCGGAATCGACGCCACGGCGACGATCGACAACAAGCCGAACAACGCGCTCAGGACGAACACCGCGCCGAATCCGTAGCGCCAGCCCAGCCAGCCGGACAGTGCCGCCGCCACGACATTGCCGCCATGATTGGCGACCTGATTGCGGCCGAACTGCCGGTCGAAACCTTGCTGCCTGACCATGCCGAGCGTCATGCCCGCCAAGGCGGGGCCGATCGCCGCGCCGGTGATCGCGGTCGCCACCTGCGACGCCGCCACCATCCAGTAACCGTGCGAGATCCACAGCAGGCCGGACGCCAGCATCGTCATCAGGCCGGCGATCACGACCAGAGTGCGTTTATGCCGCGTCGCGTCGACCAGCGCCCCGGCCGGCGACGTCGCCAGCATGCCCGCGATGCCGCCGATCGTCATGACCGTGCCGATCTGATCGGCGCCCCAGCCGCGCGCCTGCAGGAACACGCCGAGAAACGGTCCGATGCCCGCTTGCACATCAGCCACGAAGAAGTTCAGCGCCTCGAGCGCGCGCCGGGGGCTCACGAGGCACTCTGCACGGTTGACCGCCGGCGCGCGTCGCGCGGCGAATGGTTCGGGCGTATCGGCTTCAACATGCGGACGACCTCACTGGCAAAGCGTGCCGGGATGGCGGCCAGCCCGATGCAACTCGTATGCCATCGGCGCGCGAACGCCGCGCGTGCGTGCCGGCGCTCCACGACGCCGCACAGCGCTGTCCGATTCGTGGACAGCGAATGTCCAACGGCGCAACCGCGAGCGGGCGTCCGGCCAGCCTGCAATCCGGCCGGACGCCCGCCGTCGGCGCGAGCACCACGGGCCGGAATTTTGCTACTGTCTAGCTCCTGTCCTTCTCCGCGCACTTCATGGCCGCTGCTCCCCGACGTTTATCGTTCGCCAGTCAGCTGATCGTTTTCTGGCTGCTGGTTGCAGTGATGTGTGCGGCCCTGATCGGGATCGTGTGGTTCATGGCGCAAGCGAATCTCGGACGCCAGATCGGCGTCGCCCGTCAACAGGGGCTGGCCGGCTGCGAGACGATCGGATCGCGCTACGACCTGTCCGTCGACCGGGCGGCGGAGCCGGCCGCCACGCCGCCGGCTCCGCCCAACGTGCCGAACACCGACCTGATGCACGCGATCCTCGACATCGTGCTCGCGCAAATGGACGGCGTGGAAGGCGGCTTCTGGCGTCCGGAAGGCGCGCCGCGCGGCAGCTTCGACGCGTATGCGTTTCCGACCTATCAAGGCAGCGGCATCAAACGCGACATCCCCGATGCCGAGACGCCCTTGATCCTGCGCACCTTGCGCGCGGCATCCACCACGCATACGGCGGCATCCGAATTCGTCGAAGGTCAGCAGGACGCCGTGATCGTCACCGCCTGTCCGGTGCCGCATCGGGATGGTTTGTTCGCATGGACCCTTTCGCGCGTGCATCCACCACTCGGACCGTCGGGCAAGGCGCTCGTGACCGCGCTCGCGGTACTGCTCGCGGTGATCGTCGGTATCGCGATCGCACTCGGCGTTCTGCTGCGACGCTGGCGCGCCAATCTCGCGCGTATCGAGGCCGGCCTGAGCCGGCCCGCCGACCTGTTCACCCCGATCGCACCAACCGGCGAGCCCGACCTCGACAAGATCGTCCACGCGTTCAACGCCTACGGCACGCGCGCCACCTCCTTGCAGCAGCAGGCCGGCGAACTGCATGCGCAGCTCGCGGCCGCGGAACGGTTCGCGGCGATCGGCCGGTTCTCCGCGCAAATGGCGCACGAAATCCGCAACCCCATCGGCGCGATGCGGCTCAAGGCGGAAAATGCCCTGAACGGCGACGCCGAACGCAAGCAGCGCGCGCTCGGCGCGATCCTCGAGCAGATTCAGCGGGTGGAGCGGCAGCTTTCGGGTCTGCTGGCGCTGACGCAACCCGTGCGTGTCGACGCCCACGCCGTCGACTTGCGCGGTTGGCTGGCCGAGCGTGTGGAATGGCATCACGACGCAGCCGCACGGGCCGGTGTCGCGCTCGCGTTGGAGTGCGCCGAAGCGCTTCCCGCCCAGGCATGCTTCGACGCGGAGCAACTGGCGCGCGCCATCGATAACCTGCTCCTCAACGCTTTACGTCATACGCCATCCGGCGGCAACGTCACGTTGCACGCGGCGCGGCACGCCGAAACGCTGCGAATCGAAGTGACCGACGACGGACCCGGCGTGCCGCAAGCCGAGCGCGAGCGAATTTTCGAACCGTTCGTGACCGGCCACGCTGCCGGTTCGGGGCTTGGCCTCGCCGTAGTACGGGAAATCGCCGCCGCGCATGGCGGCCGAGCCTTTCATGAAGCGCGCGAGCGCGGTGCCTGTTTTGTGATCGAGATCCCATGGCGCACATCCTGATCGTCGACGACGACGACGCCTTTCGCGAGAGCCTCGCCGAAACGCTCGGCGACCTTGGCCATGTGATCGAACAGGCCGGCACAGGCGAGCAAGCGCTTGCGCAGCTCGCCGGCGACGCCCGCATCGATTGCATGTTTCTCGACATCAGGATGCCGGACCTGAGCGGCATCGACGTGCTCGAGCGTCTGCGCGCGATGCCGGCGCGCGCGGCGCTGCCCGTGGTCGTGCTGACCGCCTTCGCCACCAGCGACAACACCATTCACGCCATGCGGCTCGGCGCTTTCGAGCACCTCACCAAGCCGGTCGGGCGCGACGCGATTGCGTCCCTGCTGCGCAAGATCGAAGCGTCCAATCGAGGTGCGGCTAATCCGGCGCTGCCGGCGTCGAACGAAGACGTCAGCGACGGCACGCCACGCCTGCTCGGCAACAGCGAGGCGCTGCGCGACGCGCAAAAGCAGATCGGCCGCGCCGCCGCCACGGATTCGACTGTTCTGATCACGGGCGAAACCGGCACCGGCAAGGAGGTCGCGGCGCGCGTCCTGCACGACGCGTCGCGGCGCCGCCATGCGCCCTTCGTCGCGATCAATTGCGCGGCGATTCCCGCTGACCTTCTGGAGAGCGAACTATTCGGCCACGCGCGCGGCGCCTTCACCGGCGCAGTGACGCAACGCGCCGGGCGCATCGCCGAGGCGAACGGCGGCACGCTGTTTCTCGACGAGATCGGCGACCTGCCGTTGCCCATGCAAGCCAAGCTGCTACGCGTGATTCAGGAACGCACGCTGACGCCGGTCGGCAGCAACACGAGTGTGCCAATCGACGTGAGGATCGTGGCCGCAACGCACCGCGACCTTGCGGAGGAAGTGGCAGCGCGCACGTTCCGCGAGGATCTGTTCTACCGGCTCAACGTGATTCCGATTCATCTGCCGCCGTTGCGCGATCGCCCCGATGACATTCTCCCGCTGGCCGCGCACTTTCTCATCGCCGCCGCCAACCTCGCCGGTCCCGTGCGGACCCTGAGCGCCGATGCCGAACGACGCCTGCTCGCGCACGCATGGCCGGGCAACGTACGCGAGTTGAAGAACGCGATGGAACGGGTCGCGGCACTCGGCCGCGGCCCGCTCGTGACCGCCGACGATCTGGCTTTTCTCACTGCGCCGCGTGCCGCCGCGAACGGGATTCCCGCCGCGCTGCTCGATCTGCCGCTACAGCAGTCGATCGAATGGCTGGAGCGCGCCGCGATCGAACGCGCGCTGCAGCAGACCGGCGGCAATCGTGCGGAAGCCGCACGCCGCCTCGGCATCAGTCGTCAGTCGCTCTATACGAAGATCGCCGCGTACAAGCTGGGTTGATGCGCTTGCCGGTGTCCATCCGGCTGACACCCCGCGTCCAGCCAGCCGACAGCCTGAACCGGACGCCGTGGCGCAAAGCCTTACGCGACAGCACATAGCGGCATGGCATGGTGGTTGCAAAGACTCCTGCACGACATTGCTGTCGAAGGAGTCTGACCATGAACCGCTTTAACCCGATCGCCCGCGCGGCGTCCGTGCTCGCCGTGATCGCCACGACGGCGGCTTGCGCGGCACAACCTGTGCCCCCGCCACAGCCAGGCGCGCCGCTGCCGCCGCCCGCGCCGAGCGCCAACGCTCCGCTGCCGCCACCCTTCGCCGAAGCTCCGCGCGACGGCGCTCCCGCGACTGTGAGCGGCGTGCTTCAGCGTTTTGTGATCAACCCGGAAGGCGACGTCGACGGCATGCTGCTCGCCGACAACACGCTTGTCCGCTTCCCTCCGCATGTCGGCACTCAAGTGGCCGCAGCCTTCGCGCCGGGCGCGACGGTCAACGTGAACGGCTTCGCGCAGCCCGGCGGAACGCTGCGCGCCCGTCAGATCGCCGACGCGAACAACGGCCGCAGCGTTGTCGATCAACCGCCGCCGGCCGACACCCAACGTCCGCCGAAGCTGCTCGCCGGCGTAGGACTCGTCAAGCTCGATGCAACCGGGCGCGTGCTGCGCGTCACCAGCGCGCCGCGCGGCGAACCCGACGGCGTGCTGCTCACCGACGGCACGGTGATCAAGCTGACGCCGCCCGCGGCTGCGCGCTTCGCCAACCTGCTGCAACCGGGCGCGACGATCGCGGCGCAAGGCTACGGCACGCGCAATCGCTATGGCGAATCGCTGCAGGCCACCGCTTTCGGCACGCCTGGCAATCTCACGGTGATTTACGACGTCCCGCCCAGGTAATCCCGACTCATCACTCGAATAAAGGAGTTTCACCATGCATTGGATCGACCCCGCCTGCCTGCCCGAAACGCGCGGCAAAGTCGTGCTGTTCCTGCTCAATCCGCACGGCGACGCGGACGGTTTCATTCTTCAGCACGCCGACGGCACGCAGCAGCAGGTGCATTTCCCGCCTCATCTGGGCAAACAGATCGCGCGTCACATCGCGCCCGGCGACACCGTACGCGTGCGCGGCGTGAAACCGCGCGACGCCGAACTGATCGCCGCCGTCTCGGTGACGAGCCGGCAAGGCATCGAGATCGTCGACGACGGTCCACACGCGCACGAACATGGTCCGAAACATGAACACGGCCCCGAACGCCACGGCGAGCCGATGGACGTGCAAGGCGAAGTGGTCATGCCGCTCTACGGACCGAAAGGAGAACTGCGCGGCGCGCTACTGGAAGACGGCACGTCGCTGCGTATGCCGCCGCATGCCGCCGCCGAACTCGTCGCCTATCTGACGCCGGGCGTTCACGTGCAGGCATGGGGCCGTGGTGTGAAAAACCGGCTGGGTTGCACGGTCGATGTACACGACATCGCCGAACTGGTCGACGAGGAAATCGCGTCGGACGCCTGAGCGCATGTCAAGTGGCGACCAACGACGCCGGTCGCCACGCACGTTCACACCGCTCACGCGTCACGGATGGTTGTACATCGCATTCCAATCCGCGCTGGGAACGGGCGCGCGCCCCGCCTCCGACGAACCACCCGCGGCGCCACCAAAACCGGTCGCCGCATGGCGTGCCGCCACTCGTGCTTCGGCGGCCTGAATATCGGCCGGATAGTTCGGATCCTCCCCGCGGCCCGGGTTATAGCCGGCCTGTTCGAGTTCGAGCAACTCGGCACGCACCTGCGCACGGGTCACAGGCGAGTTCGATTGAGCAAACACCGCAACCGGCGCTGCAAGGACAGCGGCAACCACAACGGCTTGAATAAGGGACTTCATGACGACGACCTCCACACTTTGCTTTGCTCTGCTACGAACAGCCCTGTTCGTAATTCAGTGATGACAGTCTAGAAAGGTCGGTGCTCGAGAATAAGGGCCGTGCGTGGAGAGGATTGTTCCCGAATGTGGATAAAGCGTGGCTGGGCCGCCCTATCTCGAAGCGAAGGTCGGCACGCAAGCAGCGCTATCGGCGCGGGAAAAGACACAGATGCGTCTTAACGTGGAGATTTGGATTTCCGCAGCGGTGACCGGCGTAGTCGATCTGCTCGCCTGGAGCCAGGTCCGTCGGCGCCTTATGCGCGGACGGTCGCGGCTTGGCGGCAACCGCCGGCTCGCCACCGCTGCTCGCACATCCCGCGAGGCTTGTGGCAAGGATCGCCGTCAAGGCAGATTTTTGCAGTAACACGCGCATGTCGCCGCCTCGTCATTCTCGGAGAAAGATGCGTCATCCTGCTCCGCGAAGCTCGCTGCCAGCATCACGCCAATATGACAAAAATCTCATGCGCGCGGCCGCGCGACCGCCGTTTCGTCGCTACCGTGGGTTCTGACATTTTTCTCATGTTTCGGTCACGATTGCACACCACCGGCGCTTCACACTGAGCTCACGAATCGCCAAACGGCGGTCGTCACTCAGGAGATTTCACCATGAACGCTGCAAAACTCTTCACCCTGTCAGTCGCCGCCCTGACGATATTCGGCACGGCCTCGCAGCTTGCGCAGGCGCAAGGCAAGACTCGCGCGGAGGTGAAACAGGAACTGGTTCACGCGCAACACACCGGCGTGATTCCGTCCAGCAAGACGCAATACCCGCCAGACGCCAATACGATTGCCCGCAACAAGCAGACACACGCCATTACGTTGCATGGCGGTGAAAAGTCGCCCGCTCTGGACCAGCATGACAAGCTCGCCGCGAAGTAACGACACGTGCCGCCGGGAGAAGATGCCCGGCGGCATGCGTATGCCGGTTGCCGATGAACGGCGCGCCCTCACGCGTCGCGCACGGCGTCGCGAGCCGGGCGCGCCGCCACGCCGCGAGGTGATCAACCGTGGTTGGGAAAGCGCAGCCAGAAACGGGTGCGAACATGCGGGCGGCTTTCGAAGCCGCACTGTCCTCCGTGGCTCTTCATGATCGACTTCACGATGGCAAGACCCAGCCCTGTGCCCGATGCCGAACCGTGCCGCGAAGGGTCCACACGATAGAACCGCTCGAATATGCGTTCGAGATGGCGAGCTTCGATTCCCGCTCCCGAGTCCGACACGCTCAGCGTGGTCGCGTCCGGCTCCTCCTTGCAGTCGATGGTAATGGTGGTCCCTTGCGGCGCCTGCACGAGCGCGTTCGACAGCAGGTTGCTGAGCGCGCGTTGAAAGAGCAGCAGATCGGCACGCACCGTGCCCTCGCCCGTCACCTTGATCTTGACGTGCACGTCTTCGGCCACGGTCTCGTAGTAGCCGGCGACACGTTCGGCCTCCGCGACCGCGTCGAGTGAACGCAAGGACAGCAGCGCGTCGGCCTGATCGGCACGCGCGAGGAAAAGCATGTCTTCGATCATGCGCGACAGCCGCTGATACTCGTCCACGCTGGATTCGATCACGTCCCGGTAATCTTCCGCGCTGCGACGCTGTGACAATGCCACCTGAGCCGCGGCGAGCAGATTGGTGAGCGGCGTGCGCATATCGTGCGCCAGATTGGCGGAGAACTGGCTCAGCCGGGTGAACGATTCGTCGAGCCGCGCCAGCATGCCGTTAAAGGCCTGCTCCAGTTCCTTCAACTCGCCCGACACATGCAACTCCGGCAGCGGCTGCGCCAGGCCGCTCGTCGACATCGCCTCTGCCCTGGCCACCAGCCTGCGCAGCGGGAGCAGACCCAGCATGGCGATGCCGTAGGCGAACGCGGCGGCCAGAAGCACACCCAACACTTCAATGACCAGCGCGGTGTACGCGTATGCGTTCAACAGAGCCTGATCACTGGTTCGATCGTATTGAACGACGACGCGCATTTGCGGTCCGATGCCGTCGTTGAGCGCCGCGCTCTCCAGCAGATATCGAAGATTCGAACCGGCGCGCGCGAGCGCCACGCGCGCACGCTTCAGCCCGCTTGCGGAAAGCGGCGCATACGGCTTGAACCCCGCCGTGCTCAGCAGGCGTTGGCCGGCTGCATCGTAAATGGCAAGCGCCATGTGCGGATGCCCATGCAGGTGGTCGGTCAACGTCTGCGCATCGGCGGCGATGCCCTTCACAGTCGGAAGCCCCGCCAGATGCGTGCGTAACGCCGCCATCGTGCCGGACATCTGTTCGATCGAGTTCGACTCGAGGCGGCCGCGCAGCGCCTGATAGAGCGCAAGCCCGCTCAGCGCGAGGATCGCGGACGTGGACAGGATGATGAGAACCGTGAGCCTTGCACGCAGCGTACGCGGCACCACGCGCCTGATCAATTGCCGCCGCCCCGGTTCTCCAGCACATAGCCCATGCCTCTCACGGTGTGAATGAGCTTGGGTTCGTAGGCGTCGTCGATCTTGGAGCGCAGCCGCCTGATTGCCGAATCGACCACGTTCGTATCGCTATTGAAGTTCATGTCCCACACTTGCGACGCGATCGTTGCGCGTGGCAGGATTTCCCCTTCCTTGCGCATGAGCAGCCACAGCAGCGTGAATTCCTTGGCGGTGAGCAGGATCACGTCGCTTTGCCGGGTCGCCTTACGCCGCGTTAGATCCAGTTCGAGATCCGCGACCTTCAGTAACGCGGATTCGCGCGGCTTGCCGCGCCGCAGGATAGACCTCACGCGCGCGACCAGTTCGACGAAGTCGAATGGCTTCGCGAGGTAGTCGTCGGCGCCGAGTTCCAGTCCCTTGACGCGGTCTCCCACGTCGTCGCGCGCAGTGAGAAACAGCACCGCCGTGCAGCGTGTGCGGCGCAGGTTTTGCAGCAGCGTCCAACCGTCCTGTCCCGGCAGCATCACGTCGAGGATCAACAGGTCGTAGTCTTCCGTCTCCGCCTGATGCTGTCCTGTCACACCGTCTTGCGCCCAATCGACAACGTAGCCCGCCTCCGACAAGCCCTTTCGCAAATAGGCGCCGGTCTTCGGCTCGTCTTCCACCAGCAGAATCCGCATTTGCCACTACCTCGAAAAAATGCCCAACCGCCGCAGCAGCTGAGCGGGCGACGTTTTCGCCAGCCAGCCCGATGCAGCGGCGCGCCATGACGACGAATGAGCGGTCCGGTACAGCACGGGCAAAACCAGCAATGTCAAGGCCGTGGACGACAGGATGCCGCCGATGACCACCGTTGCCAACGGACGCTGCACCTCCGAGCCCGTGCCGGTTGCGAACGCCATCGGCAAAAAGCCGAGCGACGCGACGAGCGCTGTCATCAGCACGGGCCGCAGCCGTGTCAAGGCGCCCTCCTGGACGGCCGCGTCCAGCGCCGTGCCTTCATCGCGCAGGTTCCGGATGAAGGAAATCATGACGAGCCCGTTAAGGACTGCGACACCCGACAGCGCGATAAACCCCACCGCAGCGGTGATGGACAGCGGAATGCCCCGCAGCCAGAGCGACAGCACGCCGCCGCTCAGTGCGAATGGAATACCCGTGAAGACTAGCAAGCCATCCTTAGCATTATTAAACATAATGAACAGCAGAACAAACACCATGAAGAGCGAAAGCGGCACCACCAGCTTCAGGCGCTCGCTCGCGCTTTGCAACTGCTCGAACTGGCCGCCCCACGACAACCAGTAACCGGAAGGCACCTGGACATCCTGACGGATCTGCTCGCGCGCGTCCGCCACGAACGAGCCGACATCGCGCCCACGGACATTCGCGCTCACCACCACACGCCGCTTGCCGTCTTCGCGGCTGATCTGGTTGGGACCAGGCGCGACATCGACCGTGGCCAGTTCGGCGAGCGGCACATACGGCGCCTGCGCGAGCGGCACGCTGCCGCCCACCGCCGCGGCAAACGGCAACGCGATCGGCAAGCGCTTGATCGCTTCGATATCCGAGCGAAGTTCGTCCGGCAAGCGCACGACGATATCGAAACGCCGGTCGCCCTGAAACAGCGTGCCGGTTTTCTGGCCGCCCACCGCGGCAGCGACCGTGTCCTGAATGTCGCCTACCGTGACGCCATAGCGCGCCAGCTTGTCTCGGTCCACGTTAATGGTGAGAACCGGCAAGCCGCTGGTTTGTTCGATCTTGACCTCCGCGGCGCCCGGCACTTTCTGCAAGGCCGCCGCGATCTTCTCGCCCCCGTCGCTGAGCACCACCATGTCGTCACCGAAGAGTTTTACCGCGACATCGCTGCGCACGCCAGAGATCAATTCGTTGAAACGGAGTTGAATCGGCTGGGAAAATTCATAACTGTTCCCCGGCAATTCGGCAAGAACGGCTTCGATCTCCGCAACGAGTGTGTCGCGCGACTTGTTCGGGTCCGGCCATTTGTCAGTCGGCTTGAGCATGATGTAGCCGTCGGACAGGTTGGGCGGCATCGGATCCGCCGCGATTTCCGCTGTCCCTGTACGGGCAAAGACGCGCTCGATTTCCGGAAACCGTTGCTTCAACGTTTTCTCAATAGATTTTTGCATGTCGACCGATTGGGACAGACTCGTACCCGGAATGCGCAATGCAGCGACGGCCAGGTCGCCCTCGTTCAGACTCGGGATGAACTCGCTGCCCAGGCGCGCCGCGAGGCCGATACTCAGCGTGACGATCAGGAACGCGCCCGCCAGCACGCGTTTCGGGCGCGCCAGGCAAGCGCTGAGCAGCGGCTCATAACCGCGCCTAGCCCAACCCATCAAACCGTTTTCCTTTTCTTCGACGCGCTTGCCGATAAACAACGCCACCGCGGCGGGGATGAAGGTGACCGTCAACAGCATCGCGGCGGCCAACGCCATCACGACCGTCACCGCCATCGGGTGAAACATCTTCGCCTCGACGCCGGTGAGCGCGAAAATCGGCAAATAGACCACCATGATGATCAGTTGACCGAATATCAGCGCGCGCCGCGCTTCCTGCGACGCGCCGAAGACTTCGGCGAAACGCTCCTCGCGGCTCAGCGGCCGGCCGGCGAGCGCCTGCGCGTGAGCCAGCCGCCTCACGCAGTTTTCAACAATCACAACCGCGCCGTCGACAATGATCCCGAAGTCGAGTGCGCCCAGACTCATGAGGTTCGCGCTCACCTTCGCATTGACCATGCCGGTGAAGGTCATCAGCATCGACAGCGGAATGACGAGCGCCGTGATCAGCGCCGCGCGCAAATTGCCGAGAAAGAGGAACAGCACGACGATCACGAGCACCGCGCCTTCGAGCAGGTTCTTCTTCACTGTCTGCACGGCTTTTTCAACCAGCACGGTGCGGTCGTACACGGGAATCGCGCGCACGCCTCGCGGCAAGCTGCGGTTGACGTCCTCCATCTTGACGGAGACCGCCTTGGCGACGGTGCGGCTGTTCTCCCCGATCAGCATGAATACGGTACCGAGCACGACCTCTTCGCCGTTCGAGGTAGCGGCACCCGTGCGCAATTCACGGCCGATATCCACCTGTCCGACATCCTTGATGCGAACCGGCACGCCGCCGACGTTGGTGATCACGACATTGGCGATGTCGTCGACCGAGCGAGCCTGACCGGGCACCCGCACGAGATACTGCTCGCCACGTTTTTCGATATAGCCTGCGCCGACGTTGGCGTTGTTGCGGTCGATCGCGCGCACCACGTCCGCGAGCGTCAGGCCGTGAGACATGAGCTTGGCGGGACTCGGCGCGACCCGGAACTCCTTCACGTAGCCGCCGATGGAATTTACCTCGGTGACACCGGCAACATTGCGCAGCTGCGGCTTGACGACCCAGTCCTGAAGCTCGCGTAGATCCACCGGCGTATAGCGGGTGCCGTCGGGCTTGACGGCCGACGCGTCGGCTTCCACGGTCCAAAGGTAAATTTCGCCGAGACCCGTGGAGGTCGGTCCCATCGCCGGCGTCGCGCCGGGCGGCAGCTTGTCTCTGGCTTCCTGAATCCGTTCGTTGACGAGCTGACGCGCGAAATAGATGTCGGTACCATCCTTGAAGATCACCGTAACCTGAGACAGGCCGTAGCGGGAGATGGAGCGCGTCTGCGCCAGATTCGGAAGACCAGCCATCGCGGTCTCCACCGGATACGTGATGCGTTGCTCGGCTTCGAGCGGCGAATAGCCCGGCGCCGCGGTGTTGATCTGCACCTGAACGTTGGTGATGTCGGGCACGGCGTCGATGGGCAGCTTCTGATAGCTGTACACGCCCCAACCCGCGATGGCGGCCATGGCCAGCATGACCAGCCAGCGGTGCGCGATGGCAAAGCGAATCAGTCTTTCGAACATGCGAAGGGTCCTTGGAAAACCGGAACTCGGAAAAGCGGTCTGCCAAAGGCAGATCACGGCAGCTTCATGGCGACGAAGCGTCAGTCTTCCCCGGCACTGCCTTTCCCGAGTTCGGCCTTGAGGACGAAGCTGTTCGCAGCGGCGTACGTTTGCCCCGGCCGAAGTCCTTTCAGCACTTCGATGACCTTGTCGTCGCGCCGTCCCGTCTCGACGGCAAGCGCAACGAAACCGCCCGGCGATTGCACGAAGATCGCGGGCGCGCCGTCGATCTCCTGCAGCGCGTCGCTCGCGACCGCGAGCGGCACGCTTTGCTTGCCGGCATCCACCGATACATTGACGAACATGCCCGGCCGCCACGCGCCGTCCGGATTCGGCAGCACGACGCGCGCCGGCGCGGTGCGGGTCTGCTCGCCGAGCAACGCGCCGACGTAGGCAATCGGACCGCTCGACTTCGAGTCGAACGCGGTGGCGCTCACCGTCGCTTCGCGGCCGACACGCACATCGTTCAGACGCTGCGCGGGCACCGCCATTTCGGCCCACACGGACGAGAGATCGGAGAGAACGAACACCTTGGCATCCGCCGCGATTGCCTCGCCGGGCGTCACGTGTTTTTCGACCAGCGTTCCGGCAAACGGCGCGCGTAATTCGTAACGGTTCAATGCGCCGCCCGATGGCGCCGCATTCAGCGCGGCCAGCTTCGCGCGGGCGTTTTGCGTGGCGATCTCCGCTTCGCGCAACACGACCTGCGCCTGGAGAAAGTCCTGCTCGGCCGAGATACGCTCCTGCCACAGCGTCCTTTCGCGTTGGTACGAAGTCCGCGCGGCGGCGAGGCGGCGCTCCGCGCTCAACAGCTCGCTTCGGCGATCCGCAAGATCGGTGCTGGCGATGACGGCCAGCACTTGCCCCTGCACGACTTTCTCGCCGATCGAGACATTCACTCGCTCGACGATGCCCGCCACGCGCGGCACGACGTGGGCTGTCCGATCCTCATTGAATCTGATCTCACCGGGAAACTGGAAGGCCGCGAGAATCTGCGCGGGACCGGCGCGGTCGAGACGAATCCGCGCCGCCTCGATTTGCGCCGCGCTGAGCGCGATCGCCCCATCGGCACGCGAAAACACGAACGAGGCGGACTGCCCGCGCCACTGGAGGTCGATGGATGCGTCGAAGACGTGAGGCTTCGCGATCGGTTCCGCGGACGTCAGCTTCTGCCCCGCCCACGCGAATCGCAATGGCTGGATCGAACCGTCGTAACGCTTGATCGAACCCGACACGCCCACGTCCTTGTCCGCGGGTTTACCTTCGACAAACGGATAGACGACGAGCCGCGCGTCGCCCGGCTTCTCGGACAGGACGACTTCAACGGCTAGCGCGCCATTTCGGAACACGGTGCCGCCATGCTGGCCGGGCGCAGCCATTGCGCTTGCCGACGTGCCGGCAGCGGCCGAAGCACCCGCGGTTTCCGACGGCACCCGCGTCATCGCGAACACGGCGAGCGCGAGGCTCACGCCGCTAAGCGTCGCCGCAGCGGCGACCATGAGTTTTTTTGTACTCAGCATGAGAAGTCCTTCAAGGTAGACGGGGCGCGCGGCCGGGCAGCGGGACGCCGACCAGACGATCGATTTCTGCGTAGGCGAGGTGCGCATCGGTCAATGCCTGCACGTATTGCGACTGGCCCTGAAACAGCGTGCGCTGCGCATCCAGGACGTCGAGGAAGCTGAACTTGCCGAGTTCATAGCCGCGCGACATCGCGTCGAGCGCCTCGCGCGCGGCCGGCAGGACATCCGTTTTCAGACGCCGCGCTTCCAGGCTCGACCGCTCGTAGTTGGCGTACGCCTGAGTCAGATCGAGTTGCAGGCGCGCCTTTTCACTGTCGAAATCGGCGCTCGCCTTCTCGGCTTTGTGCACCGATTCGAGCAGCGCACCCCGGTTGGTGTCGAACAGCGGAAGCGGAATCGAAACGCCCACCACGGCCTGGTTGCCCGGCACCCCGCCGGTCACGACCCGCTTCATGCCCGCGCTGAACGTGATATCGGGGATACGTTTCGCGCGCTCGAGGGCAATCGCGGCGTTGCTGCGCAGCGTCTCGGCCTGGGCGGCACGCGCGAGCGGCGCGTCTGACAGTTGGGGCAACAGTCCGGCGAGCGTTTCGAGCGCCGGCACGTTTTCGATGTCGCCCGCCACAGGACGTCCACGCGCGAGCGGACTGCCGGTCACGTTCGAGAGCCTTTCCGCCGCGATGGTCAGCCGCGAGGCCGCGTTGGCCTGTTCGATTTGAACGCCGGTTGCGGCGACCCGCGCTTTGGTGGCCTCGACCGGTGACACCTTGCCGGCCCGCGCGCGTTTGTCCGCCAGCTCCGCCGATCTCGTCGCGATGTCCGCGGACTCGCGCGCCACCTCCAACTGGCGCTGCGCCGCGAGCAATCCGTAAAACGCGGCGATGACGTCCGAGCGCAAGGCCGCGCCGCGCGCATCGAGCGACGCGAGCGCCACTTCACGCCCATAAGAGGCGACGTCGAGGCGCGCCTGACGCTTACCGCCGAGTTCGACGGTCTGATTGACGAGCGCCGTCGACGTGCGCTCCATGCCGCCGAATCCTTCCTGCAGCAGCGAGATTTGTGGATTGGGGCGGGCGCCTGCCTGGATGAACGTGCCGCGCGACGCGTCGGCGTCGGCGCGCGCGCCGCGCAGCAACGGGTTGTTCTCGGCGGCGATACCGAGCGCCTCGTCGAGCGACAGGGCGGCACGGTCGGGAAGCGCAGCTTGTGCGATTGGTGATGAAGGTCGATTGTCTTGCGCCAGCGGCGCAGCGGATTGCGCGACGGCAGGGTTCACCACAGCGATCGCGAGTGTGGCAGCCAGGTTGCGGGTGAGCATGGTGATGTGACATGTTGACGAGGTGCGACCGATGCTACGGTCCCGCCGCCATGCCAACATGGTGGAAAAATGAGATTTCTGTCATCTTTCGCGGCCAACGCGACTGGGTTAGCCGCGGCGGCGGCGATGCCCGCCGCACGGTTGGCCTGGGAAGACTCGCCCACGGCAATGCTGGCGATGCCGTTCGAGGTCGAGCACCGTCGCCCACCCACGACCTGATGCGCCCGTCGATCACGAACCTGCCGCGACTGCTCATTGCCGGCGAAGAAACATCCGGAAGCCCGCAAACTTCACGCTGTCCCTGGTAACAGGGTCCAACTGCCGGCACTCCACATGAATCCCCCGCGCCGGCGCGTTCTCCAGAAATTCATCGATCATGTCTCGCACGTCGGGATCGATGAAGTCCGCGCGGCTGCCGTCGAGTATCACCGTGGCGCGATCAGGAATTGCCTTCAGATGTTCCTTGAGACTGACCTTCGCGAGAAACGACACGTCCTTGCGCAATGACAGCAGAATGTGGTCGTCATGCCGAGCCATCGTGATCGGCCGCTGCATATGCACATGAATGGCGAACGCGACGCTGCACACGATCCCCAGCACGATGCCCATCAGCAGATCGGTGAGCAGCACGGCGCCGATCGTCACGACGAACGGTACGAAGCGCGTAAGACCTTGCCTGGCGGCATCCGCAAACATCGACGGTTTGGCAAGCTTCAGACCCGTGAAGATCAAGATGGCGGCGAGACTCGCGAGCGGAATCAGATTGATTACCGCCGTCAGCGCGAAAACGCTCACGAGCAGCAATACGCCGTGCACGACAGCCGACCAACGGCTCTGCGCGCCCGCATTGACGTTGGCGGAACTGCGGACGATCACGGACGTGATCGGCAATCCGCCAATCGCACCGGCCACCATGTTGCCGATACCCTGTGCCCTGAGTTCGCGGTCCGGTTGCGCGGGGCGCTTCTTCGGATCGATCTGCTCAACGGCTTCGAGACTGAGCAGCGTCTCCAGACTCGCAACGATCGCGATGGTCATTGCCAGGCGCCAAACGTCGGGGTTCAGCAAGTGCGTCAATTGAGGCCAGTTGAACGCCTGGTCCAATGCGGCAAGCGAGGCCAGCGACGGCAACGACACACGATGTTCGAGCGGCGGTGCGAAGCCGGGAGCAACGAAGTCCAGCAACAGCGTGAGTGCAATGCCGAACAACACGACCGCGAGCGGCGCGGGCACATAGCGCACGAGCGCAAAGCGTCGCGCGGCACGGGTTTCCCAACTGGTGAGGATCGCGAGCGACACGATCGCAATCGCGCATGCGGCCACGGACATCGCGCCGAACGGCGTGGTGATTGTGCCGGCCGTGCCGGCTGTGCCGCCGTTGCCCAACCCTGCCGCCAGCGGCGTCTGTTTGATGATGAGCAACAGCCCGATCGCCGCCAGCATGCCCTTGATAACCGAAGTCGGCACATAAGCGGCGAAGCGGCCTGCTTTAAGCAGGCCGAATCCGAACTGCATGGCGCCCGCGAGCAGAACCGCCATCAGAAACGAAGGAAAGCTGCCGAGCCTCGTAATCCCGTCGACGACGATCACCACAAGTCCGGCCGCGGGACCGCTGACACTCAGATGCGATCCGCTCAGCAAGCCAACGACAAGGCCGCCGATAATCCCGGAAAGCAGACCGGCGAATGGATCGACGCCGCTTGCATTGGCAATGCCGAGACACAGCGGAAGTGCGACGAGAAAGACGACAGTGCCGGCAAACATGTCGCGGGGAAACGATGCAAACTGTTCGCGTAGATTCATGATGGTTGTGTAATCCAGACGTTTTGTACAAGGTAGGAAGATCGACCGGGTTTTCGGGGGACGCACACTCGCAAACACCGCGGATCGGCCGGCCATCGTCTCTACGTCGTGCCGCGGCCCGCGCAGCCGGTCACTGGATTGGCCTGGCGCTTCGGGCGCGCAAAGCCGATCCATTCATCCGTGACGCGACGTGACGTGGACTGATGTTTCGGTTACCTGATTAATGGCCGCAAGCTGCGTGTACATGACCAACAAACGAGAACTCAGTCAGGTACGCGCGCTGGCTAGCGATCTTGCTGAAAGGGATTTCGGTGCAACGCGCGACGCTGGCCGCCACTCGCGTTTTTGTTGACGCTCAGAAGCAGGCTTGCGCGCGCGGCTGACGCAACGCGGTGACAAACTCCGTTGCCTTGCCCCGGATGGGCATGGCAGGTTCGTCTGCCATGCCAGCGGCGGCGCGGTGCTCAAGCGCGAGCATCACGAACCTGAATAGATGTCGCAGAAACTGACTGGCCCAACACAGTGCGGATTGCCGCCAGGCATCGGGTTGCCGTGCGGCGCGCGGCCAGATTCCTGCGATCCCGCCGGCACGCCGCCTTCGTCACCTTCCGCACCCTCGCCGCTTTGCGCCGGTTGTGCCACGACCTTTACCTTCACCATGTGAGAGAAACTCGGATGAACAAACGGATAAGATGACTCCGTCACGTACTGCAATCCGTTGGCCTGTGCCTCGGTGAGTTGCTGCTTCACCTCGGCACGCGTCAATCCCTGAGCCTGGACAGCGGAGCTAATAAGTAAGGCCGAGGTCAGCCAGAGTGTGACGATCAATTTCATATGCGACTCCGTGACTGTCGAATAGTGTCGCGCCTACTCGCGGGGACAGTGCGAGAGACAACAATGAGAGGAAAATCCGCGCTTGCCGATTACCTGAAATGGCGTTCGGATTCGGCAAACAGCGCCTTGTTGCGCTCGATAGTCGATTTGCTCGGCGGATAGTCGGCTTCGGTAGTCGGTATGAGCCCGTCCCTATAGGCCTGAATGAGCTCCTTGCGGACTTCAGCGCGTGTTTTTCCCTGATGCGCTGATTTGACCGGCGGTGCGGCGCCGTAAGTTTCCGCTTGCGCGATGGGGATCTGTCTGGGAGAAGCCTGCTCCACGTCCGCGAATGCCAACGGGGATAAAGAAGCGCTAAGCAAACCAAGCGCAAGTAATTTTTGAAACTTCATCTGAACCTCCTTTCCACCTGGTGTCGGTATTAACTTGACGCCAGTCTGACTCGCGGAGGGGTCGACAGCATGATTACAAGATGATGTTTTTGTCAGGATGCCGTATGGCCATGCTAGCGTTTCGTGCTTATGCGCACTCAGGCCAGTCGCCAAATGAAAAGCGGCGGCGCCACCCGTGCGCCGCCCTGCGTGAATGGCGGGAAGCGTGCATGACGTGAGCCGCGCGACTCGCGCCGCTCACGTCACCAACGCCACGCGTATCACTTGCGCCACCGCAACGGCCGGCGCAAGTGATGGCGCTCGAGCCTCACACTCGCGCCCGCATGCGAGAAAGACGGCATGCCGCCCAACTCGACGCCCGCGGCACGCTCACGCTCCTCATCCGCTTCAACGGTCTTGCTGGTGTCGATGAAAAGCGCCGCCAGGATGCCGACCGCAAGCAGGCCCGCGGAGATATTGAACGGCACGTTATAGCTGCCGGTCTTCTCGATCAGATAGCCGAACACCACCGGCGACACCATGCCCGCTACGCCGAAGCCCGTGTTCATCATGCCGCCGGCCGTGCCCGCATACTTGCCGGCAATGTCGAGCGGCAACGTCCACAATACCGGGTTGGTGATTTCGAGGAAGAAGAATGAAGCCGACAGGAACCACACGGCCGTCAGCGGATTGGTAGCGGACACCATCGGCAGCAGAAACACCAGCGAACCGCCCATGCCCACCACCAGCACCGTGCAACGCGCAAAGCGCAAGCGGCCCGTGATCTTGTAAAGCTTGTCCGACACGACACCGCCGAGCGTGTCGCCGACCACGCCCGCCAGCAGCGGCAGCGCGGTAAAGAGCGCCAATTGCTTGAGATCGAATCCACGCGACTCGCGCAGATAGGACGGCAGCCACGTCAGATAGACCCACAACAGCCAGCCATAGCAGAAGTCGACGAACGTGACGAGCCACATGCGGCGCACCAGCTTGCGCCACGGCGTGGCCGCACGTTTGGCGCGGTCGCAATCGCCGGCGCGGTAGCCGATTTCCGCGGTTTCCTCGGGCGTGATGCGGCGGTTCTGTTCCGGCGAATTGGTGAACACGAAGAGATAGAGCACGGTCCACGCGAGGCTCGCGATGCCGAGCAGGATGAACGCGTCGCGCCAGCCGCCGGTGGCCACCACGGCCAGCACCAGCGGCGGCGTGATCGCGCCGCCCAGACGCGCGAAACTATGCGTGATGCCTTGCGCGAAACCGCGCTCGGCGACCGGCATCCAGTAGGTGAAGGCGCGCGTCGCGGTAGGAAACGCGCCGCCTTCGCCGATGCCGAGCGCGAAGCGCATCACGACCAGCATGGTGACGCTGCCCGCGAAACCGGTGGCGAGCGTGGCCACGCCCCAGATCAGCGACAGCACGGTGAGCACCAGTTTCGGCCCGTACTTGTCGGCGAGCCAGCCGCCGATGATCTGCATCGCCGCATACGGATAAGCGAAGGCCGAGAACACCAGCCCGAGTTGAACGGTCGTGAGGCCCATTTCGTGACGAATCAACGGACCGGCCACCGCAATGTTCACTCGATCGATGTACGAGATGAAGTACATCAGGCACATGACCGCCAGGATGATATGGCGTGTCTTGACACGCCGGATACGCGTTTCCATGCTGTCTCCTTTCTATTGTATGTATCGATCTCTACTGCGCGTCGACGACGGCCGCGAGCCGCGTCAGGTGGGCACCAGCTTGAGCCGCTGCACCTTGCCGGAAGGTCCGCGCGGCAGTTCATCGACGAAGCGAAACTCCTTCGGTGTCTTGTAGCGTCCGAGTTCGCGCAAGCAGTGCTCGCGCAGATCCGCCGGATCGGGTGCGCCGCGTCCGTCGCTCGTACGCGGCACCACGAAGGCGACGATCTCCTGGCCGTAGGCCGGGTCGGGCACGCCGACCGCCGCGGCATCCAGCACATCGGGATGACGCAACAATGCTTCGTCGATTTCGCGCGGCGCAATGTTCTCGCCGCCTTTGATGATCAATTCTTTCGCGCGGCCGTTGATGTAGAAGTAGCCGTCCGCGTCGCGATAACCGAGGTCGCCGGTGCGCAGCCAGCCGTCCGGCGTAAAGGCAGCGGCTGTCTCTTCGGGCTGCTTGTAATAGCCGCTCATCACCTGCTCGCCGCGCAACACCAGCTCGCCGCATTCGTTGGCGGCGCACTCGCGCCCTTCGCGGTCGATCACTCTCGCCTCGCTGCCCGAAGGCAGACCGATGCTGCCGACGCGCCGCCGATCCATTTCATATGGATTGCTGAAGACTGGTGCCGCGGTTTCGGTCATGCCCATGGTTTCGATCACGCCGATCCCGAA
This sequence comes from Paraburkholderia sp. BL27I4N3, assembly GCF_003386115.1. Lineage (NCBI taxonomy): Bacteria > Pseudomonadati > Pseudomonadota > Betaproteobacteria > Burkholderiales > Burkholderiaceae > Paraburkholderia > Paraburkholderia sp. BL27I4N3. The sequence continues at coordinate 6,186,365 of NZ_QREJ01000001.1, forward strand.
GCGCGCCTCGAACGCGCGATGATGATCGGCGGGCAATGCGGCCGACGCGCTGCGGCAAAACTTCAGCGCGGACAGATCGTAGGTGCATGCTTCGTCGGCATTGAGCAGATAGGCGACGATCGTCGGCACCACGTTGATCCACGTGCAGGCGTGCAGCGCGACGTCGCGCCAGAACGTGCGGGCGGAGAAGCGCGATACCATGACCGCGGAGCCGCCATGAAACAGCGGCGCAAGCAGCGTCACGACCAGACCGTTGATGTGATAAAGCGGCAATGACGCAAGCACGCGATCGTCAGGCGTCAGCCGGTGCTCGGCGCTGATGTTGCGCGCGTTCGCCAGCAGGTTGCGATGCGTCAGGAGGACGCCTTTGGGTGTGCCCGTGGTGCCCGAGGTGTACATCAGCAATGCGACGTCGTCGGCTGTGGGTTCGTGGGCCGTTGCGCGGTCCGCCATTTGCCCCGGCGCGGCGCCGCGCTTCCCGAGCGCCGGCGCTGCGGCAGCGCCCGCGCCATGTGCCGTGGCTTCGACTAATGCAGGTTCGTGCCTCGCCAGCGAAGGCGGTTCGGCATCCTCCGGTTCGGTCTGGATCAACGCGATCTCGCGCGTCAGCCCGGCAGCGTGCAATTCGGCGACTGCCGTGCCGATCGCAGCTTGCGTGTCGCGTGCGGCAAAGATCATGCGTGTATCCGAGTGATCGACGATATAGCGCACCTGCGAGGGCTGGCACAGTAGATTGAGCGGATTGGCGACAAGCCCGCTGTACATGGCAGCAAGCAGTACACGGGCCGTCTGAATGCCGTTGCCCATGAACACGGAAATGACGTCGCCCGGCTGCAGGCCAGCTTCTTTGAAGCGTGCCTCCAGCACGCGGCAGTCGTCGCGCAATTGGCGAAACGTCAGGACGGTCGCGCGCCGATCGGCGACCGGTACTTCATCGTCATCGCGTGCGGAGAGCAGGAAGGGCTTGTCCGGATGCTGCGCGGCACGCTCGTCGATCAGCGCGCGAAGGGTGGCGGGCATGTTCATCGGCCATACCTCGCGAAGAAGTCGCCGAGCAATTCGTCCGTTTCCGGCACGCGCTCTTCGATCGGATAGGCGACCCGCGTGGTGTTCAGATAGTGGCGAAAGCCCAGATTGCCCGAGAAGTTATTGCGGCCCCAGGTGCCACAGCCCATCGACAGCGAGAACGGCAAACCGTTATCGAAGTTGCCGCCGGTGGCCAGGCAATGCGCCTGATTCACGATCACGCGCGCGACGGGCAACGTCACGCCGAGATGGACCGCTTGCGCGGCATCGCTCGAATGCAGTCCGACCGAATGGCCCGCGCCCATGTATGCATAGATGCTGCGCACGACTTCGGCCGCGGCATCGAAATCGGCGGCGCGATATACGGCAAGGACCGGCGCGAGTTTCTCGCCGGAGAACGGATAGTCGCTGCCCGCGCCGCTCTCCTCCACCATCAGGAAAGCGGGATGACGCGCGGCGACTTCCTCCAGACCTGCCACGCGCGCGATCACCTCGGCGGATTTAGCGGTGCACTGTTCGGAGAGCTTGCCGTTGACCCACATCGCAGCCTGCAGGCGGGCCTTCTGCGCGGCGTCGAGGAGTACGCCGCCGCACGCGGTGAGTTCGGCCAGCATCGGCTGATAGATGGCGTCTTCGATCACGATGCTGTTTTCGGACGAGCAACTCGTTGCGTTGTCGAACGTCTTCGAGCGCAGGATCTTGCGCGCCGCATCATGCAAATCCGCGGATGCCGTGACGATCGAGGCCACGTTGCCCGCGCCCACGCCGAACGCGGGCGTGCCGCTCGCGTACGCCATGCGCACGTTCGCCTGAGAACCGGTGGCGACGACCAGATCGCACTGCCGCATCAACGCAGCGGTCGCCGCCTTGCTGATCGGTGCGGGCAGCATCTGCACGAGGTCCGGATCGATACCGGCCTTCGCGAATTGCGTGTGAATGAACTCGATCAGCAAAGCGCAAGACGAGTAGCCTTTGGGAGACGGCGCGACGATTACTGCATTGCCGCATTTGAGCGCGTTGATGATCTTGTTGGCCGGCGTCGCCGCCGGATTGGTCGACGGCGTGATCGCCGCCACCACGCCGACCGCGCGCGCAATTTCGATGAGGCCGCTTGCCTTGTCTTCGGCGATCACGCCGGTGGTCTTTTGCCCGTGCAAATCGCGCAGCAGGCCGAGCGTCTTGCGATAGTTCTTGCGGAACTTGTCGTCGGCGTTGCCGAGGCCCGTGTCATGCACGGCGCGTTCCGCCAGTTGCCGGTTGCGCTCGGGCTCCATGATGGCCCACGCGGCGGCGTCGGCGGCGGTGTCGAGCGCCCGTTGTCCTGCATGCTCGAAAGCGCGCTGCGCCGCGCGCGCCTTCGCAACCAGCGTGGCGACGATGCGCTCGGCTTCGCCGTCCGCATGGTGGCCCGCGATTTCGGCTCCTGTGGCCCTGACGTTCATATGGGTTCGCTCCGCGTGAATAGATTGATTGCAGTGCTATCAATCTAGCCAGCCGCGCTGATGGCGAAGTCCCGTTTTTCGAGCTATCCATCGCAGTGGGTTCGCCAGCATCGGAAAACGCAAAATTCGGTACTTTCCATAGTCCCGAAAAGCAATGAAGTCGATGCAAAATCATTGCTGTGAATACGCTGGCGAGGGAGCGGGATGTCGACATCGAACCAGTCGAATGCAGCTGCAGTGCGCGCGTTTCGTGTACTCGAAACGCTGGCCGAAGCGGGCAGCCCGCTCTCTATGACCGAGCTTGTCAATGCGCTCGGCCTGCCCAAGCAGACCGTTCACCGCATCCTCGTGCAATTGATGGATGCGTGGCTCGTCACGCGCGGCGCGGGTGATCGTCTTTACGAATGTTCGCCACGCGTGCGCATGCTCGCGGTCAATGTGCTGATGCATGCGGGACCGGCCGCCGCGCGTCACGTGCTGCTCGAACAACTGGTGGCGAAAATCGGCGAGACCTGCAATCTGACCATGCTGTCAGGCAACGATGTCGTCTACGTGGATCGAGTCGAAACCGAATGGCCGCTGCGCATGCATTTGCAGCCGGGTTCGCATGTGCCGCTGCATTGCTCGGCGAGCGGCAAGCTGCTGCTGAGCTTTCTGCCGAAAGACCGGCGCGAACGCGTGATCGAGACGCTGCCGCTGCGCGGCTATTCGGAACGGACGATCACCGATCGCGACGCATTGCGCAAGGAATTGACCACCACGCGGCGGCGGTTGCTCGCGATCAACAACCAGGAACATCTGCAAGGGCTGATCGCGATTGCCGTGCCGGTAATGCTGGATCGCAATCGCGCCTGCGCGGCGATTGCCGTGCAGGCGCCGGTGGGCAGGGTCACGCTCGACGATCTGCTCGCGTTTGTGCCTGATTTGCGCCATGCGGCGGAAGAGACGGCGAAGACGTTTCGGGAATGACGCCGCTCGCAGCCGCCGTGGTTTAGCAGCGTGCGCGGCAGCGCGGTCTTCGCCGCGGCGCTGTGCGTCACGCGCCGCTTCTGCGATTCAAGCGGGTACAGAATCACGACCGCGCATGCACCACCGCATCGAACCCACCCGCCCGCTTCCTCTCTATAGCCCGCACCGACAGCGCCGATATCAAAGCTGCGAACAGCACATACGCGCACACGGTCCATGGCTTACCGCCGTTCAGCCGCATCAGGATCGTCGCGATGATCGGCGTGAGGCCGCTCGCGAAGATACCCGAGAACTGATACACGAACGAGATACCCGTGTAGCGCACTTCGGCGTCGAACAGTTCGGCAAACAATGCCGCCTCCGGGCCGTACACCATCGCGTAGAAAATGCCGAACGGCACCACGATGGCCGCCCAGATCAACAGCGTGTTGGCCGGCTGCATTTCAATGAGCCAGAAAGCCGGAAACACCGACACGCCGCAAATCAGCGAGCCCCAGAAATACACGCGCGCGCGGCCGAGCTTATCGGACATGCTGCCGAACAGCGGGATGAAAAAGCACATCACGCCGGCCGCGATCATCACGCCGAGCAACGCATCGGTGCGGCTCATCGACACATGTTGCGTGAGGTAGCCGATCGAAAACACGGCGAAAATATTGAAGAACACGCCGTCGATATAACGCGCGCCCATGCCGAGCACCACGGCGCCGCGATAGCGCGTGATCATGTCGACGAACGGAATCTTCGCTTCGCGCCGATTGCGTTTGAGCGCGATGAATTCGGGCGTCTCCATCACCTTGGCGCGAATGTACAGGCCAATCAAAACCAGACCGAGCGACGCGCCGAACGCGATCCGCCAACCCCACGAGAGGAACGCCGTTTCGGGCAGCAAGCGTGAGAGCGCAGCGACCATCCCCGATGCGAGACAGAGTCCGATCGACAAACCGATCTGCGGCAGGCTCGCGTACAGGCCGCGCTTTTCAGGTGGCGCGTATTCATACGCCATCAGCACCGCGCCGCCCCATTCGCCGCCGAGCCCGATGCCCTGCAGCACGCGCAGCGACAACAACAGAATTGGCGCCCAGATGCCGATCTGCGCATAAGTAGGAACGAACGCGACGCCCGCCGTCGAAATCCCCATGATGATGAGCGTCAGAATCAACGCCGATTTACGCCCGATCCGGTCGCCGAAGTGGCCGAATATCACGCCGCCCAAAGGCCGCGTCACGAAGCCCACTGCAAAGGTCGAATAGGCGAGCAGCGTCGATACGAGCGGATCGCTGGCGGGAAAATAGAGCTTGTTGAATACGATGCCGGCGACCACGCCGTAAAGAAAAAAGTCATACCATTCGACGGTTGCGCCGATCACACTGGCGAACGCAACGCGCCGGATAGCGCGGGGATCGATTGCCATAGCAGCAGCTCCTCAATGGACGGCCATGCCGCGCGTATCGACACGCGTACCCGACCGATAACCCCAGTTGTCTCCTCCGGGGCGGTTTATGTGCAGACCACGGGCCATCCATTCACCGGACGTTGCGCGGCTGCGTATTACGGCAGACATCGCCCGCCGTCGTTTTGCACCTGCGACTTCATTTGCTGGATCAAGCGGCCACTTTCGCCGCGGGCGTCGTCGCCACACCTCGATCGACGCCGCTTGCGTCGTGCAGAATCATGTCCGACGCTTTTTCAGCCACCATCACGATCGGCACGTTCGTATTGCCCGACACGAGCGTCGGCATGATCGAGCAATCGACCACGCGGAGCCCTTGCGTGCCGTACACGCGCAAACGTTCATCGACCACCGCGAGCGGATCGCCCGCCGTTCCCATCTTCGCTGTACCAGATGGGTGGAAAATTGTCTGCCCGTACTCCCGGCAGAAATCGAGCAGTTCGTCGTCCGTCTGTGCGTCCGCGCCCGGCCGCACCTCGCGTTTCATCAGCCCGGCCATCGGTTGCGCCGCCGCGACGCGGCGCGCGAAACGCACGCCGGCGATGGTCGTGCGCCGGTCCAGATCGGTGTCCAGATAGTTGGGCTGAATAGACGGCGCCTCACGCGGATCGGCGCTGCGAATGCGCACCGCGCCGCGCGATTCCGGGCGCAACTGACAGATCGAGTAAGTGCAGCCGGGAAAATCGTGGACGTTCCCACCAGCGGAGTCCGCCGACAACGTGGAGAAGTGGAACTGGATATCCGGCGTCGCCGATTCTTCAGGCAGGGCGCGACAGAACATGCCGCCCTGGTTGATGCCGACCGCGAGCGGGCCGCTGCGCATCAGAGCCCATTGCAGGCCCATCTTCGCGCGCCCCGTCCATGAACGCAGTTGATCGTTGGTCGTGATCGGCTTCGTCACTTCATAGATCAGACGGATTTGCAGATGGTCCTGCAGGTTCTCGCCGACGCCCGCCCGATTGGCCACCACGGGAATGCCGAACTCGCGCAGCAGCGCGGCCGGCCCCACGCCGGACAGTTGCAGCAATTGCGGCGACTGCAATGCGCCGGCCGTCAGAATCACTTCGCGATTGGCGCGCACTTCGCGCAACTCGCCATGTTGCCGATACTGCACGCCACAGGCGCGGGTGCCTTCGAAGAGAACCTTCGAAGCCATCGCATCGGTTTCCACGTGCAGGTTCTGCCGCTGCCGCGCGGGTTTGAGATAAGCAACGGCCGTCGAGCAGCGAAACCCGCGGCGGGTGGTGAGCTGATAGTAGCCGACGCCTTCCTGATCGCCCGTATTGAAGTCGTCGGTGCTTGCCACGCCTAACGAATTCGAGGCCGCGACAAACGCGTCGACCAGTTCGTGGCGCTGCTTGATCGTCGAGGCCCACAGCGGTCCGTTGACACCGCGCGTCGGACCTTCGCCCAGTTCGTTATGTTCCAATCGCTTGAAATACGGCAGGCAATCTTGCCAGCTCCAGCCGCGATTGCCGAGCCGTGCCCAGTTGTCGTAATCGTCCCGCTGTCCACGCACATAGATCAGACCGTTGATCGAACTGCTGCCGCCCAGCGTGCGGCCGCGCGGCCAATAGAGCCGGCGATTGTGCATGTTCGGATCGGGATCGGTATAGAAGCCCCAGTTGTAGACCGGGTGAAACATCGTCTTGCCATAGCCGATGGGGATATGAATCCACATGAAGCGGTCGGCGGGACCGGCTTCGAGTAGACACACCGAGTAGCGGCCGCCTTCGGAAAGCCGGTTCGCCAGCACGCACCCCGCGGATCCCGCGCCGACGACGACGAAGTCGAATCGGTCTGCCATGTGACCTGTCTCCTGCATGTTTTATAAAAAACGGTATGTTTCGTTGAAATTTATGTTCAGCCCGTTTCCTGATCAAGAAATTCCCGCTACTATCGGCTCATCTGAAACAGAAACAGCGCTTTTTGTTTCACTTTCGGAAATGACCGGCCGGCCCGCGCAACGTACGCGGACGCTGGACAGCCACTGATCGATCGCAAGGAAGCGTATGCAAGCAACCTGCTCGTCCCCACGCGGTGAACCTCTCGCCGAGGATTCACGGGCGCTGCGCGCCTTGGCCGTGCTCGAGCAGCTCGCGGCCGCGGGACAGCCGTCTTCGCTTTCGCAACTCTCGCTGCGCCTGCACATTCCCAAGGCCACGCTGATGCGGCTGATCGAATCGCTCGAAGTGCAGGGCTACGTAACGCATCTGCCCGATTCGCGCGGCACGGATCGCGGCATCACGCTGGGCCCGAAGGCGGCGCAGCTCGCGCTCACCACGCTGTCGAATAACACGTTCGGGCGAGCCTGCCGTTCGGTGCTGCGCTCACTGGTGGATGCGCTCGGCGAGACTTGCAACCTCACCGCGCTCGACCGCGACACTGTCCTCTATCTGGAGCGCGTGGAGACCGCCGAGCCGCTGCGCCTGCATCTGCAGCCCGGCACGCGCGTGCCGCTGCATTGCACCGCGAGCGGCAAGCTGTTTCTCTCGCAGATGCCGCCGGCCGAGCGCCGTCCCGTTCTCGCGCGGCTGACGCTGGAGCGCAGAACGCAGAGCACGCTGACGGAACTGAATCTGCTTGAAGCGGAACTCGACCGGCTCGCGGTGCGCGGGGTCGGCATCGACAACGAGGAGCTGGTGCGCGGCATGGTGGCGGTCGCGGTGCCGGTGCGCGATGCCGGCAATGGGCACGTGCTCGCCGCGCTGGCGATTCACGCGCCGACCGCGCGCGCGAGTCTGAACGACCTGCTGAAGGCCGTGCCGAGGCTCAAGGACGCGGCGCTGAAGCTCGCCCCGCTGTTATCCGCCGGCCCTTCCACTGAGCATCCGTACCATGAGCGCTGAGGCCTTTCCCATGAGCGATCCGTTAGACACGGCAGAGTCCCCGGCCCGCGGCGCCAAGGCCGGACGACCCGAAGCCGAGTTGTACAATGACGCCGATCCATTTTCCGGAACGGCAGGCATGACCAAAGCGGACACTCCGACGCTGCGCGCGTTTGCGTTGCTCGAACACCTCGTCAACGCGGACGGCCCGGTTTCGCTTGCCGACATCGCGCAAGATGTCGCATTGCCCAAGGCGTCGCTGCATCGCATGCTGGCTTCGCTGGAGGCGGGCGGTCTGGTGATCCGCGAGCCTGGCCAGAAGAACGCGTACGTGATCGGGCCGCGGCTCGCGCAGCTCGCATTGGGCGTGGTGATGCATTCCGGCGCGCGGCGCCTGCGTCATGCGATCCTCGCGCGTCTGGTGGCCGATCTCGGTGAGACCTGCAATCTCACCATGCTGCATGAAACCGAGGTGCTGTACCTCGACCGCATGGAAGCGCCGTGGCCGCTGCGCCTCGATCTCAAACCCGGTTCACATGTCCCCGCGTATTGCAGCGCGAGCGGCAAACTACTGCTCTCCATGCTGCCGCGTGAACAGCGCTCGGCGCTCGTGCGCGCGCTGAAGCTCGAACGCTTCACGCAAAACACCATTACCGATCCGGAATTACTGGAAGCGGAACTCGACCGCACCGCGCACAAGCGCATCGCAATCGATAACGAAGAGTTTCTGGCCGGCATCGTGTGCGTGGCGGCGCCCGTAGTCGATGCGAACGGCACCTGTATCGCGGCGATCGCCGTGCATGCTCCGGTTTCGCGCGCGCCGCTCTCGCGCGCGCTCGAATTCGTGCCGCGCCTTCAGGAAGCCGCCAGGGAACTCGCGGCAACCTTCTGATGCGTTGGCGCTCTTAACGCGCGTCTTTGACTTCGGACGCGGTTAAAGCGCCGGCTTCTGCTTGCGCACGAGTTCGGCCAGCAGGCGCACGCCGGCGTCGATCTTGTCGAGCTTGATCGCCGAGAAGCCCATCCGGAAGCAGTTCTTCTGCTCCAGGCCGTCCATGAAGAACACGCCGCCCAGTTCGATCAGAATGCCGTGCTGTTCGGCGTCGTCGGCAAGACGCACGGCGTCGAGCCAGGGCGGACCTTCCACCCAGCACGACGCCCCACCCGTGATCGGGATGTGGCGCGCTTCGGGCAGGTACGTATCGAGCGCCGCCATCAGCGCCAGCGCGCGCTCGCGATAAGCGTGCGCCAATCGGCGCAGCAGCGCGTCGTGATGGCCGAGCGAGAGAAACGTTGCGAACGCACGCTGAATGTACGCCGCCGGATGCCGCACCATGAGCCGGCGCAACGCGCGTATTTCCTGCACCAGTTCGCGCGGACCGACGATATAGCCGAGCCGCAAGCCCGGCGCGAACGTCTTCGAAAGACTGCCGATGTAGATCACGCGGTCAGCCTTATCCAGACTCTTGAGCGCCGGATGCGGCAGGCCCGAGAAGTTGTTCTCGCTCTCGTAGTCGTCTTCGATCAGCACGAAGTCGTGCTTCTGCGCCAGTTCCAGTAATGCATGCCGGCGTTCGATCGGCATGGTGGCCGTGGTCGGGCATTGGTGGCTCGGCGTCACGTAGACATAGTCGCATTGGGCGAACAGGTGCGCGTCTTCGACGGGGCGCACGCCACCCTCGTCGACCGGCAGCGGTATGAGTTGCGCGTTGCGGTTCTCGAAGATATTGCGCGCGTCCGGATAGCCCGGGTTTTCGAATCCCACCGCAGTGCGCTCACGCGCGAGCAGATCGGCGATCAGATATAAGGCCTGCTGACAGCCGATTGTGATGACGATCTCGTCCGGCATCGCAAACACACCGCGCCGTGGCAGCACGCGCGTGCGGATCTGCTGGATCAGCGTGTCGTCGTCGCGGCCGATCAGGTCAGGCGCCCAGTTGCGGATCTCCATCACCGACAGCGCCTTCATGCAGCATTCCCGCCAGTCGTTAGTCGGAAAGAGCGACTGGTCGAATTGCCCGTAGATAAAGGGATATTCGTAATCCTGCCAGTTGCCCGGCTTGACGATATTGCGCTGCGCGGACGGCCGACGTTGCACGCGCTGGCCCCAATCGGGGCGCGCGGGCGCGTGCTCCTGCTCGCTGCCGGGCAGCGTCTGCGCCGCCTTGAAGCCGTGCCGTCCCTCCAGCATCGCCGGATTGACGAAGTGCCCGCTGCGCTCGCGGGAAATCAGATAGCCCTCCTCCACGAGCTGCTGGTACGCCAGCACGACCGTATTTCTCGCGACGCTCAGTTGATCGGCCAGTTCCCGGCTGGACGGCAACGCGGTCTGCGGCGGCAGTTGGCCGTCCAGAATCGCAGCCACCAGCATCTGGCGAATCTGCCCTTGCAGGCTCATGTTCGAGTCGCTCGGACGCTGGAAACGCTGCGTCCAAAGGGCCGTCGCTGTACGGCTAGACATGCTACCTCCTGAAAGTGAACGAGCCGCGCCAGTCACGCCGGCGCTGCACGTGAGAGCCTTCTGCCGCGTGAGCGGCGACGGCGCGGGCCGGCCAGAACGGCTTGACGCGCCGATGTGGACTCAACGATCGGCGCCGTCTGGCACTAACTTGCTCTATTTTTTACTGACGATACTCGACTCACCCCGTCCAACGCGATTGGGACAAGCACCCGTCGTGGTCATACGAGTTCCATGCTCCACCGACAGCCGCTGTTGAAACCCGCTGATCAAACCTGCTGATCAAACCTATTGTGAGACCTATTATGAAACGCCATAAAAACTCGACATTACGGCCGTGGTTCCATCGGACGGCACGTTGCATCCTGTCGCTGGTTTGCGCCGCCACGGCGTGTTTCGCAGTGACGCCCGCCCACGCCGAGGACAAGGAAATCACGATTGCCTACCAGCAGATCGTCGATCCGTGGGTGGTCGGCATCGCGAACGGGTCGATCGCAAAGGCCACCGGCTACAAGATCAACTGGCGGCAGTTCGAGTCCGGCGCAAAAGTGGCGACCGCGTTGGCATCCGGCGACGTCAAGGTCGGCGTGATCGGTTCCAGCCCGCTCGCCGCCGCCGTGAGCCAGGGCCTCGATCTGCAACTCTTCTGGATTCTCGACAACATCAACCAGGCCGAAGCGATGGTAGTGCGCAATGGCTCCGGCATCACGAAGCCGGCGGACCTGAAGGGCAAGACCATCGGCGTGCCGTTCGTGTCGACGACCCACTATCACACCATGTTCGCGCTGCAGCACTGGGGCATCAATCCGTCTGACCTGAAGATTCTCAACATGCAGCCTAATCAGATCGTCGCGGCCTGGTCGCGCGGCGACATCGACGCCGCCTATGTGTGGGACCCCGCGCTCGCCGAATTGAAGAAAAGCGGCAAGGTGCTGATTACCTCCGGCGACCTCTCGAAGCTCGGCAAGCCGACCTTCGACGGCATTGCGGTCGATCGCAAATGGGGCGAGGAACATAAGGACTTCATGGTGAAACTCGTCAAGGCGATCGCCGACGCCGACCAGCAGTACCGCAACGATCCGTCGCAATGGAATGCCAGCTCACCGCAAGCGGCCGCCATCGCGAAGATGATCGGCGGCTCGCCGGCGGAAGTGCCGGCGTCGCTGTCGCTGTACGCGTTCCCCACGGTCAGCGAACAGGCATCCGCGCAATGGCTGGGCGGCGGTACGACGAGCCGCGCCGCGCTCGCACTGAAGGACACGTCGGAGTTCCTGAAGAGCCAGAAACAGATCGGCACCGTGTTGCCGGACTACTCGAAATTCGTGACACCGGCTTATGCCGAAGCCGCCGCGCAACTCAAATGACGTAACCGTGATCCGCGAGATCAGGAGGCAACATGGAAAACATGACAGTCAGAAACGTGAGCGTGGTGTTTCCGGGGCGGCGCCCCGGCCAGACCGTGCAGGCGCTCGACGATATCAACCTGACGATCCGCTCGGGTGACTTCGTGGTCGCGCTGGGCGCATCCGGCTGCGGCAAGACCACGTTGTTATCGCTGATGGCCGGCTTCATCGCGCCGAGCCGCGGCGAGTTGCTGCTCGGCGGCGAGCCCATCGCGGGGCCGGGGGCGGACCGCGGCGTGGTGTTCCAGAAGCATGCGCTATTGCCGTGGCTCAACGTGATCGACAACGCGGAATTCGGCCTCAAGCTGCAAGGCGTGCCGCGCGCGCAGCGGCGCGAAATCGCCGTGCGCAATCTCGCGCTGGTCGGCTTGCAGGACTTCCACAAGCACATGATCTATCAGCTCTCCGGCGGCATGCAGCAGCGCGTCGGCATTGCCCGCGCGCTCACCTGCGATCCGGCGATGCTGCTGATGGACGAGCCGATGGCCGCGCTCGACGCGCTCACTCGCGAGACCATTCAGGAGCTTCTGCTCGACGTGTGGAAGAAGACCAACAAGATGTTTTTCTTCATCACGCACAGCGTGGAGGAGGCGCTGTTCCTCGCGAGCCGGCTGATCGTGATGTCGCCGCGTCCCGGGCGCATCACGCATACCTACGAACTGGACTTCAATCGCCGTTTTCTCGAAACGCGCGACGCACGGGCGATCAAATCGAGTCCCGATTTCATCGCGATGCGCGAGCAGGTTCTCAACATCATTTACGGCGACGAGAAGATGCACGGCGCCGAGGCGGGAGTCGCTCATGCTTAGTTCTAAATCCGCTCATGCCGTGTTGCACGGCGAGGTCGCGCCCATGGAAACGAACACGCCGGTCCGACCGCCCCGCAGACCGGGCCGTGGACCTCGTATGCTCGCGAAGAAGCCGGCCCGGCCCGGCGACACGTTCGGCGTACCGGGACAAGGCAGCAGCGTCGCCACCAGCCTGATCACCGTGGCCGCGTTCCTTGCGCTCTGGTTTGCGGCGACCAATCTGCACTGGATCAAGCCGCTGTTCCTGCCATCGCCACAGGCCGTCTACGCAAAGTTCATCTATGTAGCGACGGAAGGCTTCGCCAATTCGACGCTCGCCCAGCACACTGGCATCAGCTTGCTGCGGGTGTTCGGCGCGTTCGCACTCGCCTGTCTCACGGCGATACCCGTCGGCGTGATGATGGGTGTGTCGCGCTTCGCGCGCGGTGCGTTCGATCCGCCGATCGAATTCTACCGGCCGTTGCCGCCGCTCGCGTACTTGCCGCTCATCATCATCTGGTTCGGCATCGGCGAATTCTCGAAGGTGCTGCTGATCTACCTGGCGATCTTCGCGCCGCTCGCAATCGCGGCCCGCGCAGGCGTGCGGTCGGTGTCGATCGAGCAGATTCACGCCGCGTATTCGATGGGCGCCTCGCGTACGCAAGTGGTGCTGTACGTGATCCTCAAGTCGGCGATGCCGGAGATCTTTACCGGCATGCGGATCGGCATCGGCGTGGGCTGGACCACGCTGGTGGCCGCCGAAATGGTCGCCTCGACCAGCGGCCTCGGCTTCATGGTGCTCAACGCCGCGGAATTTCTCGCGAGCGATGTAGTGATCATGGGGATCATCGTGATCGGGTTCTTTGCGCTGTGCTTCGATTTGCTGATGCGTTATATCGAGCGCGTGCTGGTGCCTTGGAAAGGGAAGGTTTGACGAGGCTGCACCGCAGTTCAGTTCGTTGACAAGGGCCCTTCTTCGGGCCCTTTCTTTTTTGCGTCACGTCGTGACACGGCGCTGGACTCAGCGACTCCCCCACGCTGGCTCTACCCCACGGGCGTGCCCAGCGGCACTATCGACCTCAACGGTACGACATTTACCTTCCACCATCGTCAATCCAGCCAGGGGGCCGCGTGAACGCCATCTTCAAACCACGGATACCTACTGCAATTCGGCACGAAGCCATGCGCATCGGCGGTGAAAGGGTCACGCGCGCCGAGGTCATCGAAGTATTCAACCCTTTTACGCGCGAACTGGTCGGCACCGTTCCGAAAGCCACCGTGGACGACGTGCGTCATGCTTTCGAATACGCGCACGCGTATCGCGCCAAACTCACACGCTATGAGCGCGCACAGATCCTGCGACGCGCGGCGGATATCGTGCGCGAGCGGACCGGCGAAATCGCCGACCTGATTACCGCGGAATCAGGGCTCTGCAAAAAAGATTCGCTCTACGAAGCCGGCCGCGTCAGCGACGTATTGGTCTTCGGCGCCAATGAAGCGCTGAAAGACGACGGCCAGATTTTCTCCTGCGATCTGACACCGCACGGCAAACAGCGCCGCGTCTACACGCAGCGCGAACCGCTGCTCGGCGTGATCTGCGCGATCACGCCGTTCAATCATCCGATGAACCAGGTGGCGCACAAGATCGTGCCGTCCATCGCGACCAATAATCGGATCGTCGTCAAGCCGTCGGAAAAGGTGCCGCTGTCCACCTGCCTGCTCGCCGATATTCTCTACAGCGCCGGCCTGCCGCAACAGATGCTCCAGGTGGTGACGGGCGACCCCAAAGACATCGCCGACGAACTCATCACGAACCGGCACATGGACCTGATTACGTTCACGGGCGGCGTCGCCATTGGCAAATACATCGCGAACACAATGGGGTATCGGCGCGCGGTTTTAGAGCTGGGCGGCAACGATCCGATCATCGTAATGGAAGACGCGGATCTCGACGAAGCGAGCACGCTGGCCGTTTCCGGCTCGTACAAGAACTCGGGACAGCGCTGCACCGCGATCAAGCGGATGCTCGTGCATGAAGCGGTGGCGGACCGCTTCGTCGAACTGCTGGTGGAGAAGACCCGCGCGATACGCTACGGCGACCCGGCCGATCCCGCCACCGACATGGGCACTGTGATCGACGAAGACGCCGCGAAATTCTTCGAAGCGCAAGTCAACGACGCCGTGAGCCGCGGCGCGAAGCTGCTGCTCGGCAACGTGCGCCGCGGCGCGCTCTATTCGCCGACCGTGGTCGATCACGTCACGCCGGATATGCCGCTCGTTCGTTACGAAACCTTCGGGCCGGTTTCGCCGGTCATCCGCTTCCGCGATATCGACGAAGCGATCCGACTCTCCAACTCCACCGATTACGGCCTGTCCTCGTCCGTCTGCACGAACCGGCTCGACTACATCACGCGCTTTGTCGCGGAGCTGGAGGTGGGCAGCGTGAACGTGCGCGAGGTGCCGGGATACCGGCTCGAACTGACGCCGTTCGGCGGCATCAAGGATTCGGGGCTCGGCTACAAGGAAGGTGTCCAGGAAGCGATCAAGAGCTTCACCAACGTCAAGACGTACTCGTTGCCGTGGCAGTAAGGCCGTAAGCGGCCACCGCTGCCACGGCGCAAGCTGCAACCCGCAAAACAGCACATTTTTTTGATACAAAACGTTCCATTTATTTGAATTTTGGTTGACTGACGGAAACCACTGGCCTACATTTCAGACACCAAGCATTTTTCGGTATTTTTTGTTCCATTTATCTCAAAGAGCTGGAGACACCCCATGAGCGAGCAGAATCCTTCCCCGCGTGACGCTACCGCCGACAACCGTGCCAGCGGCCCGCAGGCCATGACGCCGTCGGAAGCGTTTGTCGAAACCCTGGCGGCCAACGGCGTGACCGATATGTTCGGCATCATGGGCTCCGCCTTCATGGACGCCATGGACATCTTCGCGCCCGCCGGCATCCGTCTGATTCCGGTGGTGCACGAGCAAGGCGCCGGTCACATGGCCGACGGTTATTCGCGCGTCTCGGGACGTCACGGCGTGGTGATCGGCCAGAACGGCCCCGGCATCAGCAACTGCGTCACCGCCATCGCGGCGGCCTATTGGGCGCACAGCCCGGTCGTGATCGTCACGCCGGAGGCCGGCACCATGGGCATCGGTCTGGGCGGCTTCCAGGAAGCCAAACAACTGCCCATGTTCCAGGAGTTCACCAAGTATCAAGGCCACGTCACCCATCCGGCGCGTATGGCCGAATTCACGGGCCGCTGCTTCGACCGCGCGATGGCGGAGATGGGACCGACCCAGTTGAATATTCCACGCGATTACTTCTACGGTCAGGTCAAGGTTGAAATCCCCCAGCCGCAGCGTCTCGATCGCGGCGCAGGCGGTGAGCAAAGCCTGAACGAAGCGGCTGAACTGCTCGCGCAAGCCAAGTTCCCGGTGATCATTTCCGGCGGCGGCGTGGTGATGGCCGATGCGATCGAAGAATGCAAGGCGCTCGCTGAGCGGTTGAACGCGCCAGTGGTCAACAGCTATCTGCACAACGATTCGTTCCCCGCCAACCATCCGCTGTGGTGCGGCCCGCTCGGCTATCAGGGCTCGAAGGCAGCGATGAAGCTGCTGTCGCGCGCCGACGTGGTGATCGCGCTCGGCTCGCGCCTCGGACCGTTCGGCACGTTGCCGCAGCACGGCATGGACTATTGGCCGACCAACGCAAAGATCATCCAGATCGATGCCGACCACAAGATGCTCGGCCTGGTGAAGAAAATTTCGGTGGGCATCTGCGGCGACGCGAAGGCCGCCGCCGTCGCGCTGACCGAACGCCTTGCGGGACGCAAGCTCGCAAGCGACGCCACGCGCGAGGAACGGGGCGCTCAGATCGCGTCCGAGAAAGCCGCCTGGGAAAAAGAACTCGACGACTGGACGCACGAACGCGACGCCTACAGCCTCGACATGATCGAGGAGCAGAAGCACGAACGCACGCCCGGCGGCGGCGCTTATCTGCATCCGCGCCAGGTGCTGCGCGAACTGGAAAAGGCCATGCCTGAAGACGTGATGGTCTCGACCGACATCGGCAACATCAACTCGGTGGCCAACAGCTATCTGCGCTTCAACAAGCCGCGCAGTTTCTTCGCGGCGATGAGCTGGGGCAATTGCGGCTACGCGTTTCCGACCATCATCGGCGCGAAGGTTGCCGCGCCGCATCGTCCGGCCGTCTCGTATGCAGGCGATGGCGCATGGGGCATGAGCCTGATGGAAACCATGACCTGCGTGCGCCACAACATTCCGGTGACGGCAGTGGTGTTCCACAATCGCCAGTGGGGCGCGGAGAAGAAGAACCAGGTGGATTTCTACAACCGCCGCTTCGTTGCCGGTGAACTCGACAACCAGAGCTTTGCGGCGATTGCGCGCGCGATGGGCGCCGAAGGCATCGTGGTGGATCGTCTCGAAGATGTGGGCCCGGCGCTCAAGCGCGCGATCGACGCGCAGATGAATCACGGCAAGACCACCATCATCGAGATCATGTGTACGCGTGAACTGGGCGACCCGTTCCGCCGCGACGCGCTCTCCAAGCCGGTGCGCATGCTCGACAAGTACAAGGACTACGTCTGAGCGTGTCATGCGGCGCGGGCGGCCTCCGTGTTCAAGCGGACCGAGGCCGCCGCGCTCACCGGCCGGAAACAGCGCGCATTCTTTTCACGCGCGCTGTCGCCGGCTTCTTCGTTCCAGATCTCACTACCTCTGCAATCGGCCACGCTTATGAAAGCCATCAACCGCATCATTGAACACGCGCGCCGTTCGCCGATGCGTATCGTGCTAAGCGAGGCCGAGGACCCGCGCGTGTTGCAGGCCGCGCAACGCGCGAGCCGCGAAGGCATTGCGCGCATTCTGCTGGTGGGCGACGCCGCGCGCATCCGCGATGCCGCCGCCCGCTTCGACATCGATCTAAACGGTATGGAATTGGTGGACCCCGCCGCTTCGGCACTCGCAACGTTATATGCCGACGAATTGTTCGCATTGCGCAGCAAGAAGGGCATGACGCTCGAACAGGCGCAGAAGGAAATCCTCAACCCTTTGTGCTTCGCGAACCTGATGGTGCGCCTCGGCCACGCCGACGGTTCCGTGTCCGGCGCGGTCAACACCACCGCCGACGTGGTGCGCACCGCGATCCAGATCATCGGCATTGCGCCTTCATTCAAACTCGTCTCGAGCTTCTTTCTGATGATGTTGTGCGAGCCGTTCCACACGCTCAAAGGTGGCCTGATCTTTTCCGATTGCGCACTCGTGGTGGAGCCCGATGCCGCCCAACTCGCCGAGATCGCGATGGCCGCGGCGGACAGCGCAAAAAGCCTGCTGATGGACGAACCGCGCGTGGCCATGCTGTCGTTTTCGACGAGCGGCAGCGCGCATCATGCGGCAGTCGACAAAGTGGTCAACGCAACCCACATCGTGCAGGAACGCCGCCCGCATCTCGCAATCGACGGCGACGTTCAACTCGACGCGGCCATCGTCTCCGAAATCGCGCTGCGCAAGGTCAAGCATTCGCAAGTTGAAGGCCACGCCAACGTGCTGGTGTTTCCGAGTCTTGAGGCGGGCAATATCGGCTACAAGCTGGCCGAGCGGATCGGCGGCGCGAAGGCGATCGGCCCCTTGCTGCAAGGCCTGCGCAAGCCCGCCAACGACCTCTCGCGCGGTTGCAGCGCGGACGACATCTACTACGTCACCGCCGTCACCGCGGTGCAGGCGCAAGCCGCGCTCACGCATCCCGACGCCCTCCTCACGCCGTCTCGTTCATGATCGTTCAGAAGTTGCTGCCCCTGCTCGCGCTGATGGGCGTCGCGAGCTATTTTCAAACCATCACCGGCTTCGGTCTGAGCATGATCGTGATCGGCGCGGCCAGCGGCCTGGACCTGGCGCCGGTGACGAGTCTCGCCGCTTTGCTCAGTCTTGTGACGCTCGCCAACAGCGCAGCCGCCTTGCCCGGCAAACTGCATCACATCGACTGGCGCGCGGTGGGCGCCGCCACATTGGGCATTCTGCCGTCGGTGGTGGCGGGCGTGCTGGTGCTGGATCTGTTGAGCAATTCGGCTTCCAGCGTATTGCAACTGCTGCTGGGCGCCGTGGTGCTGTATGGCGGCTTAAGCGCGGCGCTGCGGCCGGCGCCGCTCGCTTGCCGCTCGGGCGACCGGAGTTTCTTCGTGAGCGGCCTGTTCGGCGGTCTGCTGAGCGGGATGTTCGGCGTATCCGGGCCACCGTTGATTTTTCAGTTCTATCGCCAGCCGCTCTCGCTCATGCAGATCCGCTACGCGTTGATTCTGATCTTCACAGTGACTTCGATCACTCGTACGCTGTTCAGCGCGTATGAGGGCCAACTCGACGCCGATATCTGGATGCAGGCCGCGTTCGCGGTCCCGGTCGTCGCGCTAATGACGCTCGTCGCGCGGCAGTATCCGCCGCCGCTGTCGGGTGTGATGACACGCCGCATCGCGTACGCGATTCTGGTAGTGATCGGCGGCTCGCTGATCCTGCATGCGTTGCAGCAGTTGCTCCGTTAAGATGCCGCGGACACACGCGCCCTAGCGCCGCGCGCCGATCCAGCCGACGAGTTCGGCAAACAGCGGCATGTCAGGCGGCGTGGACAGATCGACCGCGAGGCAACGGCGGTAATACGGACTGAGATCGAGTCCGACGCCAAGGCCCAGCAACTCGACATCGCGCGCGGCTTCGTTGCGCGCCACCACCTGCTTCAGATGATTGTCGAGGTAGTAGGCGTCGTTGACCTGGGCGGTCGCACTGTCCATCGGGCTGCCGTCTGAAATCACGACGAGAATCCGCCGCGCCTCGGCACGCGCGCGCAGCCGCGTACAGGCCCAGTCGACCGCTTCGCCGTCCACGCCTTCGCGGAACAGATCGGCCTTGAACAATGCCGCGATGTCGGCGCGAGCTCGCCGCCAGCTAGTCGCCGCGTCCTTGAATACGAGGTGGGCGACCTCGTTGAGCCGCCCCGGATGCGACGGCCGGCCGCCGGCCAGCCAGTCTTGCCGCGCACGGCCGCCGTTCCAGGCGCCGGTCGAGAAGCCCAGCACCTCGCTCGCGACCCCCGCCTGATCGAGCGCGCGCGTGAGCACGTCAACCAGCATCGCCACCGGCTCGATATAGGTTCGCATGGACCCCGAACAATCGATGAGAAAACTCACCACGCAATCAGCAATCGGCTTGTGCCGTTCGAGTAAAAACAGGCGCCGCTCGGCCGGCGAGCTGACCAGTTGGGACAGACGCCGGCCGTCGATACGGCCGTGCTCTTCACCGAACGACCAGCCGTCGCGCTGCGGCACGGCAAGCGCGGCCTTGAGCGCATACGCGAGCCGCGGCACGTTGATGCGCTGCGCGGCAATACGCTTGTCGAGCTGGTCGCGGTATTGCGCCAGCAATTCGCTGCGGATGCGCGAGCCCGGCACGAACTCACGGTCATAGCGCGTGGTGTACGCCAGGTAGCGATGCTCGGCATCTCTGAGCACGCGGCTTTCGCCGGTGGCGGCGAGACCCATGTCGACCTGCTCGCCGTCGTCGGTATCGAACCAGAGTGCGAACATGGCGCGCACGGCTTCGTCATCTTCCGGCGCTTGGGCTTCTGCATCTTCGACGGACTGCGCCCGCGCGTCACGCATCATCTGGCTGACAAGACGGGCCAATTCGAGCGCATGAAGTGCAAACACGCCCTGCTCCATTCTATGCCGCCGCAGCGCCGCGAGCGGCACGCCCAAGGTCGGCGTAATCGCGGCGCGCGTGGCCTCAATCAGACCTTCTGTTTCTTCCAGCACCGGCCAGCCCGACAGACGCGACCAGACTATCTGGGCCACCGTGTAAAGCAGAATGCCGAGGTGGCCATCGGTCAGTCCCGTGCGATAGAAAGCCCGCGACCATGTTTCGAAACGATGACGCAGATTCTGCGCGAGTCCGGGCATGCCGGCCGGCGCAAGCGCTTCGCAACGTAGCTGCTCGAACAGTTCGAACAGGAGTCGCTCGACCGGCTCGGCCTGTTCAGTGGGACATAGACTCGCGTGGAGATTCGCGTCGGAATGCGTGAGGCGTAATGCTGCGCCGTCCGCGGCACCGCGCAAGGAACGCACATCATCCAGTTGCGGGTCAGTGCGCAGATGCGGCGCATGCAGAGGCACCGGACGCAGGCCACGGTACAAACGGCCGGCTCGGTAATGCAGCTCGGCGTCGCCGGTCAATGCGCGCACCGCCGCCGCGCACAGATTCTGACGCTGTTCAGCGCGGCGTGTGGCTTGCCGCTCGGCAGGCGTCATTGCGGCACCGTCGAGCGCATCTCGCGCTCCGCCGTGCTTTCCAGTTCTCTATCGAAGCAGCGCTGGAAATACTCGGCCACGATGGACCGTTCGGCCTCGTCGCACTTGTTGACGAAGGTCAGGCGAAACGCCATGGCCGGATCGCGGAAGATCTGGCAGTTTTCCGCCCAGTCGATCACGGTGCGCGGCGACATCAGCGTGGAGAGATCGCCCGTAGCGAAGCCTTTGCGCGTCAGTTCCGCGACGCTGATCATCGACTCGATCAGCGCGCGGCCGGTGTCGTCGGCGAGTTCGGGCACACGCGCCAGCACGATGCCGGCTTCCTCGGCACGCGGCAGATAGTTGAGCGTGGCGACCACATTCCAACGGTCCAGTTGCGCGTGGTTCAACAACTGCGTGCCGTGGTACAACCCGTTCAGATTGCCGAGGCCGACCGTGTTGGTCGTAGCGAACAAGCGGAAATACGGATGCGGATGAATCACGCGGTTCTGATCGAGCAGCGTGAATTTGCCGTCGCGCTCGAGAATGCGCTGGATCACGAACATCACGTCGGGACGGCCTGCGTCGTATTCGTCGAAGATCAACGCCATGGGCCGTTGCAGCGCCCACGGCACGATGCCTTCCTGAAACTCGGTGACCTGCACGTCGTCGCGCACGATGATGGCGTCTTTGCCCACCAGATCGAGACGGCTGATATGGCCGTCGAGATTCACCCGCGCGCAGGGCCAGTTCAGGCGCGCCGCGACCTGTTCGATATGCGTGGATTTGCCCGTGCCGTGCAGGCCCTGCACCATCACGCGGCGCTCGCGCATGAAGCCGGCGAGAATCGCCAGCGTCACTTCTGGATTGAAGCGATATACCTCGTCGATTTCCGGAACGTGGTCGTCGCGCTCGCTGAAGGCCGGCACCATCAAGCTTGAGTCGATGCCAAACAACGTGCGCACCGAGACCATCCGGTCCGGCTTGCCTGTCACGATATCGGTCACTACGGTCTCCTCGTGCTTCGTCACGACTGCGGCCCTCGGCCAACAGGTTGGCGGCGCGGCCTCGCCGGTCCATCATACGCACTTTCTTTTTTCGATACAAATCATCTCGTTTTTTAAAAGCACGCTGCAACTCTGATGTCAGCGATGGTGATGCCGATATTCCAGCGTGTCCGGTTCGCTAAAGCCGGAGCCTGACTTGCGGACGCGCAGCAGATAAGCGAGAAGCAGCACGCCGAGGCTCGCTACGCCAAACCACAACGGCTGACGTTGCTCGGGAATGAACGCCATGGCCACCAGAATGCCGACCATGCCGACGATCGCGACCCACGTGAGGTACGGGTAGCACCACATCCTGACGCGCAGTTTCTCAGGCGCATCCCGCTCGATGCGAGCACGCAGTTTCAGTTGCGAAATGGCGATCAGCACGTACACGAAAATCGCCACCGTGCCGTACGAATTCACGAGGAAAGCGAACACCGTATCCGGCGACACATACGACATCACTACCGACGCGTAGCCGAACACGGTGCCGATCAGAATCGCGCGAACCGGCACGCCGCGACGGTTGACCTTGGCGAGCGCGGCGGGCGCGTCGCCGTGGCGCGTCAGCGCGAAGATCATCCGCGACGCGGCGTACAACCCTGAGTTGAGCGCCGACAGCACTGCGGTCAGCACGATGGCATTCATCACGCTGGCGGCCGCCGGAATACCCATGGCATCGAGCGCGCTCACATACGGCGTCGCCATCTTCGGGGAATTCCACGGCACCAGCGCGACAACGAGCAGAATCGAGCCAACATAAAAAGCCAGCACGCGCGTAATCACCGAGTTGGTTGCTTTGGCGACCGCCTTGGCGGGCTCCTGCGCTTCGGCCGCCGCGATCGTGACGATCTCCGCGCCGAAGTAAAAGCCCGTGGCGGCGACCGCGCCGCTCAGTACGGGTCCGATTCCCTTCGGCATCAAGCCGCCGTGCGAGAGCAGCGTCGGCAGCACGGCGGTGACATGCTTCGCGGCGGGCCACAGACCCAGCACATACATGCCGCCGAGAAACAGGAACACCATGATCGCCGCAACCTTGATCGACGCGAACCAGAACTCGAATTCACCATAGCTGCCGACCGAGACCAGGTTGGTCGCCGTGAGCGTGACCAGCAGCACGAGACTGATCGCCCACGCGGGAACGTCAGGTAGCCAGAACTGCACGAGTTTCGCCCCTGCCACGGCCTCCACCGCGACGACGATGACCCAGAAATACCAGTACATCCAGCCAGTGAGAAAACCCGCGAGGTTGCCCGACGCCCGCTTGCCGCCGAACGCGAGTCGCGCGTATTCGTAGAACGAACCGACGGCCGGCATCGCGCAGGCCATTTCGCCGAGCATTCGCATGACCAGCACGACCAGCGCGCCGGTGATCAGAAACGACAGCACCGCCGCGGGACCGGCCTGTTGCACGACCACGCCGCTGCCGACGAAAAGCCCCGCGCCAATCACGCCACCGAGCGCGATCATCGTCATGTGGCGCTGTTTGAGGCCGGCCTTCAATTCCGTTGTGTCTGTAGATCGCTGCATGTCACCTCCAATTCCGTTATCCGATCGCGGACCGGGCCGGCCGGCTTTCGCGGCCGCCCGGGTCCTATCGTCGTCAATACTGGATGGGGCGAGGACGCCCATGCGTCTCGCCGTATGATTTTTGATGAAGCACCGCGCGACTCTCGCGCATGGTGCAAGTGTGCGCCGTTGGGTGCGCGGTTGCACAGCGCGCGCGGCGAGTTGCGGGTTGCAAGTTCAGCGCCGCCCGGCGCGCGGGCGATTTTCCGCCCGCTGCATCAGGGTTTTTCGTCGCGCCGGAAATACAGTTGATACAGCATGCGCTGGCCAATGCGCCGGAACGGCGCAAACGGGTGCCCCGGCAAAGGCGACGTGAAGATCGGCAACGTCTGCTTCGCGCCCTTTCCCGCGATGCGTTCAGCGAGCCGCCGCCCGGCCTGCTGCGAGTACGACACGCCGTTGCCGCCGTAGCCGAGCGCGTAATACACCGTCTGCATCGGATCCGGCTGATACACGCGCGGCATCATGTCGTGGCTGACGTCCACCCAGCCCCACCACGAGTAGTCGATCGGAACGCCGCGCAAGGCTGGAAATTTTCGCAGCATGCCGTTGACCAGCAGATCGTAGTGCCGAGTATTGGGTGCGTCGGCGCCTGTGATCGCGGAGCGGCTGCCGATCTGCAAGCGATTGTCCGGCAGAAAGCGATAGTAGAAACGCAGCGTGCGCGTATCGGTCAGCACCTGGGTCGTGCGAAAGTTGCACGCGTCGATTTCCTGCTTCGTGAGCGGACGCGTGACCATCGAATTCGACAGGATCGGCATGACGCGGCTGCGCAGCGAGTTGTGCAGCGTTTGCGACGTATACGCGCCTGTTGCAATGCCGACCGCGCGCGCGCGCACGATGCCGCCAGGCGTGCGCAAATGATGCACGCCGTTGATCGTTTCCCAGCCGAGCACCGGACTCGCCGGATGCACCTTGGCGCCCGCCTCGCGGGCCAGCCGCAGATAGCCGAAAGCGAGCTTCAACGCATGAATGCCGATACCCTCGGGCTCGTGCAGCGCACCGGCCGCTTCGTGATCGTTGACGTATTCGCGCTGGAAGGTCTGCTTGTCGATCAGCTCGGACGGATAGCCGAACACGTCCTTCCAGACCTTGGCCTCGGCGGCGAGCTTCTGCATGATGCGCGGACGGTGCGCGATCAGAAAGTGGCCACCGGGTTGCGGATCGCAATCGATCTCCGCGACCAGCGATTTGAAGTTGTCGAAGCCTTCCTGAATCTCGTCGTGCATTTTCAATGCGACGTCTTTGCCCCAACGCTCGATCCATTGCGAACGCGACAGGCGGCCCGAGGCGTTCTGACCTTGCCCGCCGTTGCGGCTGCTGCAGCCCCAGCTCGTCTTGTTGGCTTCCAGCACGACGGCCTTGATGCCATGCTCCCGCGCCAGACAAAGCGCCGCAGCGAGCCCGGTATAGCCGCCGCCGATGATCGCCACATCCACGTCGACGTCCGCCGTAATCGGGCCGTCGTCTTCGGGCGGCGTGCCCGCGGTCGCGACCCAGTAGGTCGGCGCGTATTGCTTGCCCCAGCCCGGTCCCGGCGACACCAACGGGTCGTACGCCGGATCGTAGCGCGTGTCGCCTTCGCGGCCGGACGGCATGCCGTGCGCGACCCGTTCGATTTCACTGTGCTCCATGTGAAGCTCCCGATCAGCGTGCGAGGTTCTGCTTCGGACGTTCCTTGCGGAAAGCCCGCTTGACCGCGATGAGGCCATCGCGGAACTCGAACAGGTCGCAACCTTCCGCCTCGATGCGCCAGCCTTCCGCGTGCGTTCCCGTGAACACCCACTCGGACACGCCGCGTTCACCGATCACATAATGGCGGCCCTTGCCCCAATGCGCGTCGGGAAAGGTCTTGAAGACGGCTTCGAAAGCCGCGCGCGTCGCGTCGCGGCCCACGAAGCGTGCGCCGAAGACTTCCGGACCGCCTGCCGCATCGAACACGCAATCGTCGGTCATGAAGGTCATCAGCGCGTCTGCGTCATGACGATTGAACGCATCGGAAAACGCGGCCAGTGTCTCGGCCGTGACGTGCTGCAGCGGGGTCTGTGTTTGAGCCATTGCTTTCTCCTCCTGGATGACTTTCGCTTTCGCGTTCGTTTCGATAAGGCATGAGACGCCGCCGGTGGCTGGCGATCCGTGAGGAAATTGTAGGCAGGGGGTTTTTTAGCCGGTAGGTCCAGTGCGGTGCTTTCGCCTGGTGCAGCGCGCCGTGACACGGGTCTCGCAGAGTCTGCGGCATCTGCTGAATTGGACTCATCGACTCCCGTCAACTGGCTCTATGGTTCTGTTTTTTTGTTCGGCAACACTGAGGGCATTGGCCACATGCTGCGAGGAGTTGACGTGCTCAAACTGTTTATCGGACTCGGCATTCCCTATCTTGGCGTGGTCGGCCTGCTGCCGTGGGTGGCGTCCGTCGATCGCTTCGTGTTGGGCGTGCCGTTCATCTACGCCTGGATCTTCGCGTGGTTCCTCCTCACCTCCGGGTGCCTGATGATCTGCTGGCGCGTGTTCGACTGCCGCCACGACGAGTCCCACCCGCAAAACAGCTAAAGGAGTGTCCGGATGGCCACCGCAGTCTTTCTCGGCTTCCTCGCTTTCTCGCTTTACCTCGCGATCCGTTCGAACAAGGGACGTGGTCCGCAAAGCGTGCACGACTTCTTCGTGGCGTCGCGGCAGTTCGGCGCCTACCTGGTCTTCTTTCTCGCGGCCGGCGAGATCTACAGCATCGGCACGATGGTCGGTTTTCCAGGCGGCATCTATGCCAAAGGCCCGACGTACGGCGTCTGGTTTCTCGGCTATATTCTGCTCGCCTATCCCGTCGGCTATTTCATCGGCCCGAAGATCTGGCAGGCCGGCAAGCGCTATAACGCGATCACCCTGCCCGATCTGTTCAAAGGGCATTTTCAGAGCCGCTCACTGGAACTGATCGTCGCGGGCTCCGCGATCATCTTTCTGCTGCCGTGGGGACAGTTGCAGTTCACCGGACTTGTTGCCGCGTTGAACGGGCTCGGCTGGAACTTCAAACCGCTGTATCTGATTCTGTTCGCGGCGTTGCTCGCCTTCACCTACATCGCGATTGCCGGCGTGCGGGCATCGGCTTATATCGCCGTGCTGAAAGATATCCTGATGGTCGTCGCGATCGTCGTTACCGGCGTTGCCGTGTCGATGGAAGTCGGTGTGACCGAGGTCTTTCATGCCGCCAGCCAGCATGTGAGCAACCTGATGAATCCGCATCAGTTGACCTTCTCGATGAGCACCATGTTGTTCCAGTCGCTCGGCTTCTACGTCATGCCGTTCGCGGTGCAGAACTTCTTTACCGCGAAAAGCGCGAACACGATCCGCCGCACGCAGGTCGCGATGCCGCTGTACATGCTGATGTATCCGTTTCTCGTGGTCGCGTCGTACTATGCGATCAGTCAGAACCTGCATCTCGCGTCGCCTAACGAAGCGTTCTTCGCTGCCGCGATCCGTTTGTTGCCGGGTTGGCTGCTTGGACTCGTGGCGGCCGGCGCTTCGCTCTCCGGTCTGCTCGTACTGGCCGGCATTTGCCTCGCGATCGGCCCGATCGTGACACGCAATCTTCTGCCGCGCATGCCGGAAGCTCGCCAGAAGACCGGCGCAAAGGTAGTGATCGTGTTGTATCTGCTGGTGTCGATCGTGATGACGCTGCTCACGCCGAATCTGATGCTCACGCTGATCAACACTACGTATTACGGCGTCACGCAATTCTTCCCCGGCGTGATGGTGGTGCTGTTCGGATTGCGCGTGCGGTCGTCCGCCATCGCGGCCGGCATGTTGACCGGACAGGTGCTGGCGATCATCCTGTACGTGCTGCAGATCGACCTGGGCGGCTTCAATCTGGGACTCGTGTGCCTCGGCGTGAACCTGCTGGTGCTGACCGCCGTGAATCTCACCGCGAAACCGAGCCGCGCGCACGCGCTGAGCTGAAACGAACTTCAATCACTGCCCTATGACTCAACGAGAAGAGAAGCACGCGACACAAGTCTTCGTTGCGAAAAAGATCGTGACGATGAATCCCATGCAACCCTATGCGACGCATGTTGCGATTCGCGACGGCAAGATTCTCTCGGTGGGCGACGCTGACGACGTCAAGCAATGGGGCGATGCCGAAATCGTCGATACGTTCAGCGATAAAGTGTTGATGCCCGGCTTCGTCGAAGGCCATTGCCACTTGATGGAAGGCGCGATGTGGGACGCCGTCTACGTCGGCTACTACGACCGCCGTGGCCCCGACGGCCGGCGCTGGCCAGGCCTGACATCGCTGGACGCCGTGATCGAGCGCCTGAAGGCGGCTCAGGCGGAGATGACGTCGGTCGACGCTCCATTGCTCGCGTGGGGCTTCGATCCGATCTTCTTCGGCACCCAGCGCCTGAGCGTGCGCGAACTGGACAAGGTGTCGGCCGAGCGGCCCATCGTGATCCTGCATGCGAGCGTGCACCTGATGAACGTCAATTCGCCGATGCTCGCGCGCGCCGGGATAGACGACGAAACGGATATCGACGGCATCGACAAGGACGAAAGCGGACAGCCGACCGGCGAGTTGCAGGAGTTCGCCGCAATGTTCCCGGTCTACCGCGTGATCGGCGCCGGCCTCTCGATCGCCGCGAGCGAAAGCACGAAGGCCATCTGGAATTTCGGCCGCGTCGCGCAACTCGCCGGTGTGACGACCGCCACCGATCTGGTCAACGACTTCTCCGAACAGGGCAATCGCAATCTGCGTGAAATCACAGGGAATGCCGATTTTCCCGTGCGCATCGTGCCCGCGTTCGCTCCGCAACGTAGTCCTGAAGGCGGCGCTCAACGCGTGCTCTCGGCGATGGAAACCGCGACGCCGAAGCTGCACTTCGGGCCCGTCAAATTTATCGTCGACGGGTCGATCCAGGGCTTCACGGCACGCCTGAAATGGCCTGGCTATCTGAACGGCAAGCCCAACGGTTTGTGGCTGATTCCGCCGAGCCAGTTCGTCGAGGTGTTCAGGCCGTTTCACGAAGCCGGCCTGCAACTGCACGTGCACACCAACGGCGACGAGGCGACCGAACTCGTGCTCGACGCGTTCGAACGGCTTCTCACCCTTTATCCGCGGCGCGATCATCGGCATACGCTGCAGCACTGTCAGATGGCGGACGCGAGCCAGCTCGCGCGCGCGGCGAGCCTTGGCTTGTGCATCAATTTCTTTTCGAACCACATCTACTACTGGGGCGATGCGCACTATTCGCAGACCATGGGCGCGGATCGCGCGAATCGGATGAACGCCGCGGAATCGGCGCGCCGCCTGGGCATTCCGTTTGCGTTTCATTCCGATGCGCCCATTACGCCGCTCAATCCGCTTTTCACCGCATGGTGCGCGTCGCAGCGCGAGACCGCATCGGGTCGAGTGCTCGGTGCGAACGAACGCGTGCCGATTGCCGATGCATTGCGCGCAATCACGCTCGGCGCCGCTTACACACTCAAGATGGATCACCTGGTGGGCAGTATCGAAGTCGGCAAATTTGCGGACTTCGCGGTGCTCGCCGAAGACCCCGCCGAAGTCGCGCCGCGACGTCTGAAGGATCTGGAAGTGTGGGGCACGGTGCTGGGCGGCCGCATTTTCCAGGCGCCGGCGGGATGAGTGCGATTCCGCTCGTCGTGATTGGCGGCTATCTCGGCGCCGGAAAGACGACGCTGCTCAACCATATTCTGAGCAACGCGGGATCGCGGCACATCACCGTACTTGTCAATGACTTCGGCTCGATCAATATCGACGCTTCGCTGATTCGCCAGCGCACCGACGACGTGATCAATCTGGAAAACGGCTGCGTCTGCTGTTCAATCGGCGGCCGGCTGGTCGAGGCGCTGCTGGCCATAAGCTCGCGCACTGACGCACCCGATCTGCTGATCATCGAAGCGAGCGGCGTGTCCGACCCGGTGCGCATCGCGCAGATCGGTTTGCTCGATCGCGCGTTTCGTCTGGACGGCATTGTCGTACTTGTAGATGCGGAGCGCGTCGAAGAGACGCTGGCCGATCCTTATGTCGGCGATATCGCGCAACGGCAGATCGCGGGCGCCACGGCCATCGTGCTGAACAAGATGGATCTGCTTGGCGAGCCTGCACGCGAGGCTGTCAAAGCGCGCATTGAAGCGCTTGCGAATAGCCGTGTCATCGTTCAGGCCACACACGCGGCCGTGCCGCTCGGTTTGATCTTCGAGGAGGGGCATGCACTACCCGCGCGTCCTATCGGCGCGATGTCGCTGTCCGCCTCTCCCACCCCGCGCGATCTGTGCAGCTTTTCATTTGTCACCGACGCGTACCTGAGCCGCAAGAAACTCAAGGACGCGTTGCGGAGTTTCTCGGCAAAGCTGTTGCGTGCGAAAGGTTTTGTCCGACTGGAGAGCGACGGCGCGCTGCATGAATTGCATGTGGTCGGCAACCGCGTGGTAATTAGCGCGTCGCCGGCCTGTACATCCGCCCAATCGCAGATCGTGCTGATCGGCATGTTCGATCGCGACGACGAGTTGACTGCTCGAGCGGCGCTCAAAGCCGCGGAAATCGGACCATGATCCCGGCCAACCGGGGACGCGCGCCGAAAAACTAGCGCCTCAACTCGGAGACAATCTTCTCCGCCAGAAAATCGCACGGCGGACGATTCGAAGCCGTGCTGCGCGCCAGCACCATTTCCAGCGCGGTGATTTCGGGCAAGCCGTGCGCGCGCCCCAGCAGCGTGAAGTGTGCCGGCACCGCGCAGCGCGCGAGCGGCACGATCGCGAGACCTGCTTCGGCCATCGACAGCAGGCCCAGCAGACTCGGACTTTCATATGAGGTGCGGTACGGAATCTTCGCGCGCTCCAGGCTGCGAATCGCGTTCTCGCGCGCGACGCTGCCCGGCAGGAACACGGCAATCGGCAACGGCCGTTCGCGCCATATTTCATCGGCGCTCGGCGCGGCCGCCCACTCCATGGGCTCATGGCGAATGAACTCACCCGACAAGCCCTTGACTCGCGTCGCGCACACCAGATCGACCGAACCGTCTTTCACCATCGGCGCAAGCGCGACGCTCGGCAAACCGACAACCTGAATCTCCACCTTCGGATAGGTCGCGGAAAACTTCTTGAGGATCGGCGGCAGCAGCGACGACGCGTAATCGTCCGGCACGCCGATGCTCACGCGCCCCGTCACGTCCGGCCGAACCACCGCCGCCCACGCTTCGTCGCGTAAGGCGAGCATGCGGCGAGCGTAGGTCAGCAGGACTTCGCCGTCCTGAGTCGGCACCACATTTCTCGGCTTGCGCACGAACAGCGGCTTGCCCAGCGCGGTTTCGAGCGTCTTGATCTGCATGCTCACCGCCGATTGCGACCGATGCACGACCTCCGCCGCCCGGCTGATGTTGCCGGTGTCGGCGACGGCGACGATCATGGTCATCACGTCCAGGTCGAGAGCTTTCAAGGAGTTTGGTATCAGAAAAGTAGATAGATTCGATCAATATTACGCGATTTTCTAAAGTTGTGACATGGGGCATAGTGGCTGCAAAGGAGCCAGTCCATGAACGCCCGTACCGACCTCTCAGTGCTTGCCGTACCCGAACTGTCGTTTGCGACCATCGCATCGGGCATCTGCGTGCCGTACGTCGAGTGCGGAGAAGGCGAGCCGCTCGTGTTCGTGCACGGCTCGCTGTGCGACTATCGCTACTGGAATGCGCAGACGGCCGCGCTCTCGCAGCATTTCCGCTGCATCTCGGTGAGCCTGAGCCACTACTGGCCGGCGAGCGAGGCGTGCATTCAGGGCGAGTTCGGCTGGCAGACGCACGTCGGCGAACTGGCCGAGTTCATCGAGGCGATCGATCTTGGGCCCGTGCATCTGGTCGGCCATTCGCGCGGCGGCTGTGTGGCGTTCCATGTTGCGCGCGACTACCCGCGGCTCGTGAAGACGCTCACGCTCGCGGACCCAGGCGGTCCGCTGCAGACCGACGGCATGCCGGAGGCGGCGCTGCCGGCTACGACGAATGTGTTGCGCGCGCGCGTCGCGGAACTGATCGAGAGCGAGCAGATCGACGCGGGCCTGGAGCTTTTCGTCGATTCGGTCAGCATGCCGGGAGCATGGCGCAAGAGCCCGGTCGCGTTCCGCACCATGGCGATCGACAACGCGGGCACGCTGCCCAAGCAACTCCGCGATCCGTTGCCCGCCTATTCCCGTGAAACCGCGCGTGACGTGAAATGCAGGACGCTGCTGATCGACGGCCAGCGCAGTCCGCGCATGTTCCGCAACAACGTCGAAAAGCTCGCGGAGTGGATCGATTATGCGGAGCGGCAAACCATCGCCGGTGCATCGCACGGCATGAATGCGTCGAACGCCGGTGCTTTTAACAGGCTCGTGCAGGCGTTCGTCAGCTTCTGATTCCGGCGTAGGTCGGCTTGGGTCGGCTCGGCGGTGCGGCGGTGCGGCGGTGCGGCGGTGCGGCGGTGCGGCGGTGCGGCGGTGCGGCGGTGCGGCGGTGCGGCGGTGCGGCAGATGAAAACATCAGAGGTCGAAGATGCCGCGATATTTCTCGTCGGCATCCAAACGTGTATTGATTTCGACGAGAAGGCCACCGGGCGCCTCGCAGAAAAACCGCGAGCCGCGTTCATGCTTTAACACGCCGCTTTTCATCACGACGCCGGCGCCGGCCATCTGTTCGTATAGCGCGCGAACCTCGTCGAGGGACGCCAGCTCGAAACCGATGTGAAAGTTCTGCGCCCACTCGACCGGAAGGTCGGCGGCGTTATTGATCACGATGTCGAAACCCGAGCGTTTCCAGAAAGCAGCTCGTCCCTCGCGCGGCAACCGTCCAGCCTAGATGGTCCTTGAAGAAGGCGGCGGTGGCGCTCACATCGGATGAAGGGAAGCTGACGTGATTGAGCTTCATGGCTGTGGTGATATCGGTCATCTCGATCTCCGTTGAATCGGCTCGCTCGCTGCGTTCCGTACGGAAGATGTCGGAGTAAAAGCTCGCATTCCATACTTGCATCACCCGGCTCGGGCTATCGCCCACGCAGGCCCGTGCTACGGCCGTTTCCGGACGTGCGATGCCAACTCGCGCGGGGCTTGCTCACGTTTTCTCGCGCGCTTCAGGGCCGACGAGAAACGTCACCGTGCGATGTTCGTGCGCGCCTACCGTAACGAATGCCACGCGTGGCGCGATAGCAAGGTGATGGTGCCACCTGATGCGCCCGTCACGCTGTAGACCGGCGCGGACGTGTGGGAAACGTACCGGCGGCGCTTCGCGACGTGCCGCAGCAGGCAGGCTTTCCGCTCGCTATCGAGTGGCCTGAGCTACCGGCATGAAGCCGCTATTCGCGGGCATGTGGTTCGGCTCATGTGCCTGGTGTTGACGGTGCTTGCGGCGCTTGCGCCGGGTGCCTGCACCTTCGTGCACATCAAGGGCAACTCCGACCACATAGAAGACACAGGGGGCACGGCGGGGGTGGCGCTACCGCCCGCACGCCGCGAGCAACAGCGGCCCGCTGCAGCGCTTTTTTCAGCGTCCCAACCCGCGGTGAACGGGGCATCATGACATTCTTCGATTCGTATCCGGTGCCCGCCGTTCGCGCCGAAATTCGCAATATTCACTCTCATCACGATTGTTGGCGGGTGTACGTGCTGTGTGGCATTTTCTCCAACGCATCTTCCGAGATAACGGCACGCAGCATCGGCCACCACACTATTTGACAGTACTGTTCTCCTTGATATACATCATAGCTGTTACCACCCCACCGCTACCGCCAAGCGGATTTTGAAGTATGTATTCATGCTTCATGGTTGCAAAAGAAAGCGTCACATGCTCATGACATATCGAACCATTAGCAACCGGTGAGACGTTGGTAATTACCACGTCATACATGGTGATGCGAGCGAACTCATGAGGTACGGTGCCTGCCTTACGCATGGTTAATACAGCTTTTTCAATGTGCTTTCCAGTAAAGCAGTATTTAGCCAGGTTCGGACTAGCTCGATCATATGCGTGGAAAAATCCAAGGTCTGACACTGAAGCCTTGCCCGCGCCGCCGCCTGATCCGGAAAGCATGGACGAATTTTGTGCGACTTGCCAACTCCACGACTGAACATCAATTTCGTCGAGATGCTCGAAGTCTTGAGATTCTCCCGAAATGCCGTTGATATTAATAAAAATATCTTGTGCCATAATTAAAAGTTTCGATATTGCTTACTGGAGATGACCGATCATTGCGCTGAGTCCGCCACCGGCGATTAATCCTTCTGCCTCGCCCGCCAATAGAAGAACGGCAGGAGCGCAATCCAGGGCCTTCTTTGCCATATTTGCGAAAATGCCGGGATTTACCAGCCAGGGAGCAATTAATTCCGTATTAATGCCGAGCAACATAATTGATTCACCGTATCCCGCTAGCAATCCCGCGCCACCGTCGAAATATATTGTTGCACCCTTAATATCGGATGTCGATAGTTCTTGCCTGTGAAAATAACTGGTCATATAGAGTACGCCGTCGCTCGTAAAATCTTTCGTAGAGCCCGTGCCAGACATTTCCCTGTTCAATATTAGAATAGGCGGAAGTTTGATTTTCGGCAGTCCTCGTGAGTAGCCAATTCCAAATCCGAAATAAGAAAAATCGTGAGATTGTTTCTGCGGATCATCGAGAATAATTTTTCCGCCGGAGATGGATAGTAACTCAATGCCAAGCCCGCCCGTTGCACTCGTATTGAACGACCATCCGCTTTTACGCAACGATATCATTTGCCACTTCTCCTTTCGAACAGATTGCGTTTCCAGAACAAACAATCAACCAAGGTAGAGCACAAGAAGACCATTCCAAGTGCAAAACACACAAGCGGTAAATCCCAGATATCCATAAAACGATCAATCTCTGAAGTGTGAGTGGGGTCATCTGGCCTGTAGCGGATGGGTAGTGTGTCGCCGACATTTGCGGATATAAATGCCGATTGCGAAGAGGAAATATGCTCGCCTGTTTGCGTGTCAAATTCCACCTGAACATGGTGGCCGCCGTGATTAAGCCGGGTGACTTTGCCACTCACAACTACGGAGTTGTTTATAAAATCCGTAGTCTGTGAGTATAAAAAATTCGCTGCAACCAATAAAAATACGCCGCCAGCAAAAAATATAGCGTTTTTTGAAATTCGATTTAGCTTTTCTTCTTTAATCGGCATAGTGACGAAGAGTCTGTAGCATTTAGATGATGGCGTGCGAGCATGCAAAATAACAGATCAGCCGGAGAATGTGTTTTTGAGATTTGGTGGTCCTATGCACCGCGGTTTAAGTGGCGGTGGACTTGCCCCTGCATGACCGGACATGCAGTCACGCTTAGGTTGATGAATTTGCTCGTTGGCGAAACTCGCGTGGTGAGCAGTATTTCAGGGCGCTGTGCGGATGCGACTCGTTGTAGTGGTCAAACGCGATGGCCAGGTTCTGCAACGCCGTTCTCGCGTCCGGCTTGGGCATCCACGAGACGTAGTCTCTCTTCATAGTTTTGACGAAGCTCTCGGCCATCCCGTTGCTCTGCGGACTTCTGACCGGCGTCGTGATGGGTTTCAGGCCCACTTTTTTCGAGAACGTCAGCGTCTCCTCGGCAATGTAGCAGGAACCGTTGTCACTGAGCCATTCGATTTCGTTGTCGGCCTTCAGCGCACCATCGAAACGGTTTTCCACAGCCTGAAGCATGACATCACGCACCATGTCACCGGTATAGCCTCCAGTGGTCGCAGCCCAGCTCATAGCCTCCCGGTCGCAGCAGTCCAGTGCAAAGATGACGCGCAACGGCGAGCCGTCATCACAACGGAATTCGAAGCCGTCCGAGCACCAGCGCGCATTGCTCCGGTCCACCGCGACCTTGCCGTCGTGCCGGCGCGTTGACTGGGCATGGCGAGGCCGGCGTTGGAGCAGCAGACCGTGGGTATGCATAACCCGATAAACCCGTTTTGCATTAACGCGAGGCTGTCCCTGCGCGTCCCGGTTTCGCCGCAGCAGGGCCCATGCACGCCGATAGCCGTAAGTAGGCAAATCAGCAACCAGCCCCTGAAGCTCCGCGACGAGCGGCATGTCGTCACGGGCGGGCGTTTTGCGCTTGTCGACCCATTCAGCTTCGCGCTTTGATTTCACCGCTAGATTAGAGCGCGACACACCCAGGACTTCACAGACCGTCTTCATCGGTCGTCCCCCGGCAGCAATGGCGAGCGCGCAATCAATTTTTTTGCCCGGCCGTACTCCACTGCTTCGCGGAGGATTTCCACTTCCATCGTCTTCTTGCCCAGCAGTCGCTGGAGTTCACGAATCTGCTTCATCGCCTCGGCCAGGTCGGATGCCGGTACCACCTGCTCGCCGGCACTGACTGCTGACAGACTTCCGTCCTGATAGAGCTTGCGCCAGGCGAACACCTGGTTTGCATTCACCTGATGACGACGGGCAACTCCGGAAACGGTTGCGCCGGGCTCGAAGGTCTCGCGCACTATCGCGAGCTTCTCCTCGACAGAGCGCCGGCGGCGCTGTTCGGGCTGGGTCAAAACTTCAATGGGTTCCACGTTAGAGCTGGGCTTAAACATAGGCGTAAGACTACCTCAAAGTTTAAGCGTTACCTCGTGTCCGGTTTTCGCGGGGGCCGGCCCAGGCGGCGACTTTCCCCCTGCCAATCTGTCAGAAGGGGTTCACGTTGATGCAGCGCTGTCGCTTTTTGGGCGGGAGATCAGCGCTATTCCATCGCGCGGATGAGCCAAAAGGTGAAAAATTGGTAAATCTTCGAAAACCATGCAAATTGATTCGTTTGGCGACTGCGCCGCGACGATCAGCGGGCCGCAGCGTGCGGCTCATCTACGTGTCATAAGCGATCACGCGATCCTCTTCGTGGGTGTCACTCAAACACGCCTCTCCTCATCGAGGTCGAAAGCGACAACGATGGCTCATCGCTTACGAGTCCGTATGAGCACAGGCTACGCAGCGACATTGAAGCCGTCGCACCTGCGCAGATCTGCAGATAGATCGGCAACTGCTGCCGGTCGATTTCAATGGTCAAAGCGGAAGTCGGAACGGTCATGACGGTCTCGCGGACAAGGGAAGCGGCAGACGATCTGTACTAGTCGGATCGTCGATTCCTGGCACTTTCCGATTGGCCATGATTCTTCCACAATGGCCTCACGCGATGAGACGGCGGCGAACACTTTCGCGCGATACGACCCTCGCCCGGCTCCCGCGCGTTCATTTACTCTCATCTGGAGAATGTGCCATGAAAATCGTCGTAATCGGTGGGTCCGGCCTGATCGGATCGCGTCTTGTCACGCTGCTTCGCGAAGCGGGCCATGAAGCGCTCGCTGCATCGCCGCGTACCGGTGTCAACGCTGTGACGGGCGAGGGATTGGACAACGCGCTCGCAGGCGCGGACGTCGTGGTGGATGTGACAAACGCGCCGTCATGGGAGCCGCAGGCGGTACTCGATTTCTTCCGTACTTCGGCGCGCAACCTTGGCAAGGCCGAAGCGGCTGCGGGAGTACGGCATCACGTAGCGCTATCCATCGTCGGCTGCGACCGCTCGCCGGAGAACGCGTACTTCGCCGCCAAGGTCGCGCAGGAGGAACTGATCAAAGCGGCCGGCGTGCCGTATACGATCGTGCGCGCGACGCAGTTCATGGAGTTCATCGGCGGTATCGCGGATTTCAGCACGGTCGACGGCACGGTACGTGTCAGCGACGGACTGTTTCAGCCGATCGCCGTAGACGATGTCGTAGCAAACCTCGCGCAGATCGCGCCTGCTGCGCCGCAAAACGGCACGGTCGAGATTGCCGGCCCGGACCGCGCGCCTTTCGCGGAGATCGTCTCGCGTTATCTGAAATCGGTAGACGACGCGCGCCCGGTGGTAACGGACCGCGATGCGCTGTATTACGGCGACCGCGTCGAGGAACAATCGCTCGTGCCGCTCGGCGACGCGCGGATCGGCCGCATCAGTCTCGACCAGTGGCTCGCGCGCTCCAGGAAGGCTTGATTGCAGGTTTAAGCGAAACCTGAATCAACGTGTCCGCACGTGTCCTGATAGGCGCCGTCGGCCCGATCGGCGTCGAAACGGAATAAGGATTTTTCTAAGGAAAAGATGAGCATGTCACAGAAGGTTGTCGTCGTGACCGGCGCGTCGCAAGGCGTCGGTGCCGAAGTCGTTAGGGCGTTTCGCAAGCTCGACTACTGCGTTGTCGCGAACTCACGGTCGGTCAAGCCGTCGGACGACGCAAACATCCTCACCGTCGCTGACTATATTGGTGACCGGGCAACGCCGCCGTGGTGAACGTAAATATGACGGGCTTTCTTTACATCACGCAGCTCCTGTCTACGCTTCAACAATCGTCGCATCATAGTCTTCATCGACGAAAGCGACGAGAAACTCTTCAGGCATCAGCCAGGAATCAACGCTGACCGTCTTCGTATCAATGTCCACGTTGACCTTCGCGTCGGCGTCGACAGTCCTCATCGCATGTTCGAGAGCCGGAATATCATCGGAGCGAATTTCATCCTTAACCGAGAATTTCACTTTTCATTTCTCCACTAGATAACGTTCATACAGACCGTCGCCACGACCTGTTTTCGCGCTCGACGAACTTCTTGGCTCGCGGGCGCCTTGCTACATCGCGTTGATATCCGCACCATTCGTCTTTATCCGCGTCATGGTCCGATAGAGCCGAATGTAGGCGCATTGACTCGAGTTTCGAATACCCGCACCGTACAAACAGTCTTGCGCAGCGGGAACAAATCGAAAATCGGGCCGAGTCTTGACGCGCTGAAGCTACGTCGAGGAGACTCGTTCTGGAGATTAGCCGGCACCCCGGCTTTGCCGAAGTTTTTCGAAGCGGACATTCACGGATGTCCGTCGACTACGTTTTGCCTCTGTCGCCCAGAAAAATTCTGTGGATATTGGCCGGATACACCCAGTCACGCGCCTGGCGCTCGATGAGATCCATAAATGCCGGCGGACCACTGCAGTAGATCTGAGTGTTCGCATGCGCTGGACTCATCGCGTGAGAAGTTGCCTGTTCCAATCGGTCTGCGTCCAAACCGAAATGGTGATAAACCCTGCTTTCGCGTTTGAGCGCATCGAGTTCTTCCCGAAAGACTGCACGTTCGGGCGATCGAGCGAAGTTGTGCAGCTCGAATTTTTGCCCTGCCAACGCTAGCCGTTTTGCGATTCCCGCAATCGACGCAGCGCCAACGCCGCCGGAAAAAAGTATCGATTGTGTACGACCGTCCAAAATAACTGAAGGACTCCGTGTCGTTACGATAAACGCCTCGTCGCCTTGGCTCAGCGTAATGTCTGCGGTTTTCGAATCTGCACGGCCATCATCCTGTCTCACAGCGATGACATAGGAACGCGACCGGGACGTAGAACGGCACAGCGGATATATTTTCTCTTTGCAGGTGACGTCGTCGCGAACGAGCGTGACGCATGATCCATCGTCAAACGGCGGAAGCTCGGATCTGCATCTGGTTTGAAGCTCGACAGCATGGTAACTCTCGGCAAGTTGCCATTTCTGGGTAACGACGACTGAGAGGAGTTTGTCGTGCATGTCTTCTCCAATATGACCTTCGCCTTCCTTGATCGGAAGTTCGCCGGTGTATGGATTGCATGAGATGGCCGGTCCAGCAAACTGCTGGAGGATGGTTGAATGTGGGATTCAGGTTAGGGCGGAAGAGATCCACCAGCAAGTCGTTCAACGCGAATACCACCTATATAACCGCGCTGATAAAGGGTGGGTTACTGGCTCGGTGCAGCAGATGGTCTTGCTGGCCGAGCCGGCAAAATTTGTAGTTGGCAAGTGTCTCAGCATCTTCCAACGCGCTGGCGTCTTCCAGTGCTACCGTCACCAGTGGCAGGTGCCCGATTTCGCCGTTATCGACGGATGCGCCGCCACTATCAATCGGGTGTCGTCGAATGAATCGCCTTCAGAACCTCGCTCGTGAACCGTGGGTCTCCCACTTCGACGTCCGCGGACAATCGCACGGTGATTTCCTGCAACAGCCAACCGTTGCCGTCAGGGTCAGTGAACGAAGCGTAAGAGGCGTAACTTTGTCGTGTGGGATTCAAGCCGCTAACCACGCTATTCCCGTCAGCATGATGGAACACGCCGCCCGTATCGTGGAATGGCTCACTGATCTCGATGCCACGACGGAGCAGGTCGTTACGGACGGCCACAATGTCGGACACGATGAGGTGCAGCCCCTGGACCGAGCCGGGCGCGGCCCTGATGATGTTCTTGCCGAACATCACCGAACATCCGGATCCGGGTGGTGTGTACTGGATCACGCGGTAGTCGTCGCCCTTGAAGTCGATATCAAGTCGCCAACCTAGATCGCCGTAAAAGCGCTTGGCGCGATCGACGTCCGAGACGGGGATGACGACGATCTCGAGCTTCGTGTCGTACATGCCGGCGCGCGAGGTCTCAACCGCGTGCCCGCTTTGCATTGGGTTGTTGCTCATGTCTGGCTCCTTGGAGGCGTTGCCTATGGGCTCCCCTCTACCGCTTCGGGTAGGTGAAAACACGATAGCTGAAAACGAAACGCAAAAACGCGGCAGGTGGCGACACAGTTTCTTGTATTGATTCCAGCAGGAACACGGCGACTTGGCCGTCATTGCGCCAAAGTGCCTGGCACGTTTCGGTGTTCGAAGTAGCGTTCCGCTATAGACCACCCTTACGCCGAGGCGACGCGCCCCAACCACTTCGAAAGCGAGATCCGCGCCCGGAACGCACTCGTCTCGGCCTGCTGTGGCGGACGGCGAAGTCCCTCATACCATCGGATGCGCCAGCAATACCTTCGCCGGATGGCGCGCACCTGGAAGCCGGTCTTGAATAGAGGTGTTCGTTGAACGTGTCTCCAACACAATGCCCTACGACAGTGTCCGCTTGACGTGGGGGCAGACTCCGTCTCAAGAGCTGAGACGGCCATTTTCGCGGCACGTGGGGACTCCGGACAACTGACCTGAACAACGACTTCGAGAGTTTACCCCGGCGCTGCCGCGTTTAGGCATTTGCCCCAATGAACGGAGATTGGCAATGAAAATCCTGTTGGTTTTGACTTCGCACAATGTGCTTGGAGACACCGGCAAGCCGACCGGCTTCTGGCTGGAAGAGTTCACCGCTCCCTACTATGCGTTCACAGATGCCGGTGCGGAAGTCACCGTGACTTCGCCCAAGGGGGGCCATCCACCGATCGATCCCAGAAGTGACGATCCGGACAATCAGACCGACTCGATGCTACGGTTCAAGAAAGACCCTGCGACGCAGAAAGTGTTGGCCAACAGCGTCAAGCTCGCTGACGTCAAGGCGGCCGACTACGACACGATCTTCTATGCCGGCGGTCATGGCCCGATGTGGGACCTGACCAATGACAAACACTCGATCGCCTTGATCGAGGATTTCTACAACGCGGGCAAGCCGGTCGCCGCAGTCTGTCACGGCCCTTGTGTTCTGCTGAAAGCCACTTATGAGGGGCAACCTATCGTCAAGGGCAAGCGCGTCACCTGCTTTACCAACGACGAGGAAGAAGCCGTAGGACTGACCAAAGTCATGCCCTTCCTCGTCGAGGATGAACTCAAACGCCTGGGCGGCCATTTTGAAAAAGTGGCGAATTGGGGCGTACTGACTATTGTCGATGGACGCCTGATTACCGGCCAGAACCCAGCGTCGTCCGGCCCGACTGCCGTGGAGCTGCTCAAGGTTCTGCAGGCCTAGTTTCAATCCGGCGGGGGCCCTGAAGTCTGGGAGTTTGCGGGGCCGCTTTCTCGAGGGACTTCCCGTCGTCTTCGACGGACACGTTATCGGTGCCGTGGGAACCAGCGCAGGAACCATCGAGCAGGACATGGCAGTCGCTCAGGCCGCGCTAGCTGCGCTCGATGCTTGGAAGAGGATCGTCCAACGCAATGCTGCCAGGTAGCGAATGTCCTGAACCAGGAGCAGAAAGCGCGGAGAGATCCTCGCGCGGAATTCACGGGCCTTGAAAGTCGTCATCTCGAACGAGGCCCGGTAGATGAAAAAAAGCCCGGACCAAGCGCTCTGGCGACGCTGTCGGCGGAACTGGAGCACCATGACTCATGCCATCAAATCAGACCGTATGACCGCTGCTGCTGGTTGAAGCGTGCGCGAATAGCG
Organism: Paraburkholderia sp. BL27I4N3; assembly: GCF_003386115.1. Taxonomy (NCBI): domain Bacteria; kingdom Pseudomonadati; phylum Pseudomonadota; class Betaproteobacteria; order Burkholderiales; family Burkholderiaceae; genus Paraburkholderia; species Paraburkholderia sp. BL27I4N3. The sequence goes on from NZ_QREJ01000001.1 coordinate 6,227,771, forward strand.
ACCCTGGAAAGCGGCGAACGGATTTCCGTCGCCGCAAACAGCAGCACATTTGGTCGATGAATCAGCCGGGAGGCTCGCCTTCGAGGATCAGAAGCGGGTGCGCACGCCTGTCGTCAGTTCAAGCTGGTTGGTCGCCAGCGTGCTCGCCGTGACGATACTGCTGCGGCCGCGATCATCGACTCGCGTCGAAGCGAGCAGTGCGCGTGTCTGCGGCTGAACGTCCGTGTCGATATGCAAAACCCCAATTCCTGACTCTACTCGTCTCCATGAAAACCGACCCGTCCATCATTCGTGCATTCACACCTACCGGCAAGCTGCGGGCCTCGATCAATCTCGGCAATCCGATTCTCGCGGGCAAGGACGCAACAGGTGAGCCGACCGGTGTTTCGGTGGATCTGGCGCGCGCGTTTGCGGCCTCGCTCGGTGTGGAACTGGAACTCGTGGTATTCGATGCGGCGGGCAAGTCCGTGCAGGCGGTCAGCGATGAACGAGCGGACTTCGGCTTCTTCGCCGTAGATCCGCGACGAGGAGAAACCATCGCGTTCACCGAGCCCTACGTGTTGATCGAAGGCTGTTACCTCGTGCGCGATGCATCGCCGATTCGCCGTAACGAGGACGTCGATCAGCAGTCAGTGCGTGTCGCCGTTGGCGAGGGTAGCGCCTACGACCTGTTCCTGACTCGCGAGCTGAAACACGCGCAGATCGTGCGCGCACCCACGTCGCCGACGGTGGTCCGAACATTCCTCGAACAGAACCTCGAAGTCGCGGCAGGCGTCAAGCAGCAGCTCGAAGCCGACGCACGTCAAGCGCCCGGCCTGCGTCTGCTCGACGGGCGCTTCATGGTGATCCGCCAGGCGATGGGCGTGCCGAAAAGCCGTGGCACAGCGGCAGCACACGCATTGCATGCATTTGTCGAGGAAGCGAAAGCATCCGGGCTCGTCGCCCAATCTCTCGCCCGGCACAAGATTGCCGGCGCGTCGGTTGCGCCCGCGGCGTAAGCGGATCAGACGGGCGGCGCATGCGGAAAGGCGGTTATCGTCTTATGGGAAACGACATCCCGCCCCCAGCTTTTCACGCTCCCGCCCGTACCGGACACCATCCCACAAAGCGTACCGGTGCTGTACCGGCAACTCTCGCTAGAATGCTCCAACGTCCTTTCGACCGACACCGGAGCTTGCCATGTCTTATCTCAGTCTCAGCGCGCTGCCTGCCGGCATCCTGTTCGCGCTCGTCACCACCATCACACCCGGTCCGAACAACACGATGCTGTTGGCCTCCGGGGTCAATTTCGGGTTCCGTCGCACGTTGCCGCATCTGTCCGGTATCAGCGCCGGCGTCGTGCTGTTGATGCTGTCGGTCGGGATCGGTCTGGGCGAAGCCTTCGAGCATTTCCCAGTGCTGTACACGGTGCTCGAGGTCGCGAGCGTTGCTTATCTGCTATACCTTGCGTGGAAAATCGGCACCTCGGGCGAGTTGAAGGTGAAGAAAGGCGAGCGCCGGCCCATGAAGTTCTACGAAGCGATTGCCTTCCAATGGGTGAATCCGAAGGCATGGATGATGGTGCTGACCGCCGCCACGACGATCCACCTCAGCGAGAGCTACAGCATGAACGCTATCGCGATGGCGGTGATCTTCTACGTGATCGGCTTTCCGTGTATCTGCTTATGGGCGGGTTTCGGCACCGCCATGCGGCAGGTGCTGTCGGACCCGAAGCGGCTGCGCATCTTCAATGTGGCGATGGCGCTGCTGCTGGTGCTGTCGCTGTATCCGATCGCGCTGAAGCTGATCGGCCAGGCGGCCTGAATGCGGTCGCTATAACGTGCCCTGTCCCACCCGCTCGATGAACCGCCACAACGCATCATCGGTCGAATACGGTGCATTGAAGCGGAACCAGGCGCTCGGGGCATCGTCGGGACGGAAGTAGGAGCCCGGCGCGAGCCAGATGCCGTGGGTAAGCGCGGCCGTCGCCACTTCGCCGGCCCGCTCCGCTTCGATCGGCAAGCGCGCCCACAAAAACAGCCCGGCGCGCGGCCGGTGAAACAGTTCCAGACCCAGCGAATCGAGCCGATCTTCAACGGTCGCGTGCGCGAGCTTGAGGCGCTCGTTGACGGCTTCCACGTGACGCGCGTAGCGCCCTTCCAGCAGCACCTTGTCGACAATCCGCTCGATCGCCTCCGACGACGTCAATCCCACCGCCATCTTCGTGCGCGCGAGTTCGCGCAGCACCGCGCGCTCGGCAACCACGTAGCCGCAGCGCAGCCCCGGCGTCACCGTCTTCGAAAAACCGCCGACGTACAGCACGCGCTGCAAGCCTTCCATCGCCGCGAACAAGGGTGCGCCGGACGGCGCGAGTTCGCGGCTCACGTCGTCCTCGATCACCCACATGCGCTGACGCTCGGCGATCTGCAGGAGGCGGAACGCCGCCGACATGCCGAAGGTCGCGCCGGTCGGATTCTGCAGCGTCGTGTTGACGAAGATCGCCTTCGGTTTGTGCTCGGCGACCAGCGCTTCGAGCACGTCCGTATCGACGCCCGCCGGCGTGCGCGGCACGCCGTGCACCACGAGGCCGGCCAGCTTGAGGATCTGCAGCAGATTGCAATAGCCGGGATCTTCGACGATCACGGCGTCGCCCGCTCGCAGCAAGGTGCGCACGATCAGATCCAGCCCTTGCGTCGCGCCTTGCGTGAGCAGGATGTTGGACACTTCCACCGGCAGGCCGCGCCGGTCGAGCTGCTCGGCGATCCGCTCGCGCAACGGCGCGAATCCGTACGGATGCCCGTAATCGCCCAAGCGCGCCGCCGGCACCCGGCTCATGGCACGCAGCGCGTGCTGCAAACCGGTTTCGTTGATCCACTCGTTCGGCAGCCAGCCGCCGCCCGCCTTGATCGGCACCGAATGGTCGGCGAACACGTCGGACAGAAGCCAGGTCGCGGTGAGGCTCGGCGGCTGCCAGTCCGTAGCGGCAACCCGTGCGGACTGCGAGCGCGGCGCCACGCGATAGCCAGAGCCGCGCCGCGCGACCACGAGGCCCATCGACACCAGCCGGTTGTAGGCCTCGGTGACGGTGAAGGTGCTCAGGTCGTGGCTCTGCGCCAGTTGCCGCACCGACGGCAGGAGCGCGCCCGCGCGCAGCGATTGCCCCTCGATGGCGCGCGCGAAGCCTTGCACCACCTGCTCGACGAGCGTGGGAGCGGCGCGCCGGTCGCGCTCGAGTTGTAGTTCGATCATGGTCTGGACGAAAAAGCGGGCCGCGCGGGGCGGCTGAACGTGTAAATCTGTGCGAAATGCGGCGCCGGCGAGCCTGCCGACCCGCCATGGCTCGCATCGACACAGTTGACGCAGATCCACCAACACAGTTAGCGCCACACCGCGTCAACTGTTTATGCCGCCATTAAACCGCGAACGCTACAGTTTCGCCATGCCCCGAAGGAAGTCCTTTTGGGGGACTACTTCGATTCGAGGAGATACCATGACTTCGCGCCCTGTCATCGACGATCTGTCGTCTTTCTGGATGCCCTTCACCGCCAACCGTCAGTTCAAGGCCGCGCCGCGCCTGCTGGAATCGGCCAAGGGCATGTACTACCGCAGCACGGACGGGCGTGAAGTGCTCGACGGTTGCGCGGGTCTGTGGTGCGTGAATGCCGGCCACGGCCGCGAGGAAATTGTCGCGGCGATCACCCAGCAACTCTCCACGCTCGACTTCGCACCGACCTTCCAGATGGGCCACCCGCTCGCCTTCGAAGCCGCCACGAAAGTCGCGGAACTGATGCCGGAAGGCCTCGACCGCATCTTCTTCACGAACTCGGGTTCAGAATCGGTCGATACCGCGTTGAAAATCGCGCTCGCGTATCACCGTTCGCGCGGCGAAGGGCAGCGTACGCGCCTGATCGGCCGGGAGCGCGGGTATCACGGCGTGGGCTTCGGCGGCATTTCGGTCGGCGGCATCGCACCGAACCGCAAGACCTTCTCGGGCGCGCTGCTACCCGCGGTCGATCATCTGCCGCACACGCATAACCTCGAACACAACGCGTTCACGAAGGGTCAGCCGGCCTGGGGCGCGCATCTCGCCGAAGAACTCGAGCGCATCGTCACGCTGCACGACGCGTCGACCATTGCCGCTGTGATCGTCGAACCGGTGGCCGGCTCGACGGGCGTGCTGATTCCGCCGCAGGGTTATCTGCAAAAGCTGCGCGAGATTTGCACGAAGCACGGCATCCTGCTGATTTTCGACGAAGTGATCACCGCGTTCGGCCGCGTCGGCAAAGCCACGGCGAGCGAATACTTCGGCGTGACGCCTGACCTGATCACGATGGCGAAGGCCATCAACAATGCCGCGATCCCGATGGGCGCGGTGGCCGCGAGCCGCACGGTGCACGACAGCATCGTGAACAGCGGCGCGCAAGGCGCGATTGAGCTGTTCCACGGCTACACGTATTCGGCCCATCCGGCCGCGACGGCTGCCGCGGTCGCCACGCTGGACCTGTATAAGCGTGAAGGTCTGTTCGAACGCGCCGCGACGCTCGCGCCGACGTTCGAAGCCGCCGCCCATTCGCTGCGCGGCGCAAAACACGTGAAGGACGTGCGCAACCTCGGCATGATCGCCGGCGTGGAACTCGAATCGCGCGACGGCGCACCGGGCGCGCGCGCTTACGAGGCGTTCGTCAAATGCTTCGAAGCGGGCGTGCTGGTGCGCTTTACGGGCGATATCCTTGCGTTCTCGCCGCCGCTGATCATCAACGAAGAGCAGATCGCGCACATCTTCAAGACCGTGGGCAACGTGCTGGCTACGGTGCAGTAAGCGGTTCGCGATAGGTAGCAGGAAGAAGGCGGCGCGTTAATGCGCCGCTTTTTTGTGAGCGCGGCATATGTCTTACGATGCGCCTAAACAACGCATGCCGACGGTGGCAACATCGCGCGGCAGAGCGGCGGCCGCCGGGCGCGGCGAGAGGCGGCTGGCAAGCGGCAACCCGCCGCCGTAGCTCAACCCGGCTGACGCCGCCGCGCGGTGCGCGACTGCGGCACGACTCAATGAGGCGTACGCGAAGCCCGCGTATGAGCCGCCTTCTTCGCAGCCGCCGACCGTCCTGCAGCCCCCTTCGTCGCGGCGGCCTTCTTTGCCGCGGCCGAACGGCTGGCCGCCGGGCGTTTGGCTGCCGCGGTCTTGGTCTGCTTCGACAGCGCTGTGCGAGATGCGCCGGCCGTACCTTCCCGCTTCAATGCATCGGTAGCGGCGCGCGAGCGCTTCGCAGTCGACTCCGTGCTCTTCTTCGTCGTGCTCTTGTGCTGGCCCGCGGCGTTATCGGTCGCGGCCTTCTTCCGCGTGGCCTCGCTAGCCGTGCCCTTCTTCGGCGATTTCACGGCGACGCCGGCGCGGCGCGCTTCCGAGAGGCCAATCGCAATCGCCTGCTTGGCGGAACTGACGCCGTGCTTGCCGGCCCGCACCTTGTCGACCTGTTCCTTGACGAATTCACCTGCTTGAGTGCTCGATGCTTTGCCGGCGCGTTTGTCGGACTTAGCACGCTCGATCGTTTTCTTTTCAGGCATGACGGTTCTCCAGTTGGCTATGGCCTGTGTCGTGCAGCAACGCGTGTGCCGCGTGGCGTCTGGCAGGAGAATCGCGCTGAAAAAATGCCTTTTCGAACAGGCCGAGTTCAACAAAGGCCCGCGACATTTCATTAAGTTTTCCGCCTGCAATCCCGGTGCCTCACGTGACGAAAGCGCCTGTCCTGGCGGCTTTTCATTAGTACGGTGCTCCGGCTCTTCCCGAGCCTAAGAGACGACAACCGTAAACTCGACCCCTGATTCAAAGTCCAGCGTCGTGGTCGAGAAGCGCGGATTGCTGTCAAGGTAATGCTTGTACGGCCGAACGGCGTCTTCGGCTGTGTACATGTTGTCGGCGAAAACGATAGATCCGGGACGCAGCAGCCGTTCGATCTGCTTGAACAGTTTGAGGTAGGTGCTGGCCCATACGTCGATAAACACCATGTCGAACGTGCCGTCCAGCTCAGAAATGGTCTGGAAAACATCACCCTCCCGCAGTTCGACATACGCATCCACGCCCGCTGTTCTGACGTGATCCCGAAGATATGCGCATTTAACAGCGTCGAGTTCGGTCGCCACAACCGTGCCACTGCCTAGCGTGCGGAGCGCCTCGGCGAAATACAGCGTGGACACACCGCAGGAGCTGCCGAGTTCGAGGATTCGGGCCGGTTTGTGCGAAAGCACCATGTTGCGCAAAAACCTTCCCGTTTCCGCCGACACCGCGAGAGATAGCGGCGTGTCTTGCGAAGATTCGAAGTCTTCGCTGGAGAGCCCGAGCGTTTCGAGAAACCGTCCACGCAGCCGCGGCGCGAGCATGTCGTATTCTTCCGCAAGGTCCTGAAACTCCTGGCTCGATCCCTGGAACTGCGCCCGTGCGCGGGCTATGACTTCTGTCTGGCTCTGTTCATGAAGCCGTTGCAAAAGACCTGTGGTTGATGAAGGCATGTGCGCTCCTTGACGAGACCGAAAACGCTGACGACGCAACCAACGACAGACCGCCGCGCCAGGCAGACACCGTCTTTCCGTCATCAGCTAAAACATGTGGCGCTACGCCGTTCTGGCCAGCTTGATCGCGCGTTCGGGGCACGCCGTCACGCAAAGACCGCATGACCGGCAGGCGAGCGCGTTGGGCGTGTAGGCGACTTTCATTCCATGCACGCGCAGCTTGAGCCGATGCATCAAATCGAGGCTGCGATAGTCGGCCTCATCGATGCGCCGGATCTCGAACACATTCTCGGGACAGACCTCCATGCAATCGCCCTTTCCCTCGCAGCGCGTCAGGTCGACAACAGGCGCAATCACGCCCGACATCTGTTTGCACTCGTCCGCTGATTGCTCGCGCATGTTCAATCTCCCGTGCGCCCGGCGCGACCTGATCGCCATGCCGTCCGGAAATGCTCGCGCTCTTCGGGCGTCATCGCTTCCCATTTGCGCCAGCGACGCCGTTCGCGCCAGCCGCCGTGTCCGCGGAATCCGCCGAAGAGGATGCGGCTCAACACCAGCAAGCCCAACGCATGGGCGAAGTCGATCGCACGGGCGCCGACGAATAGCGCCGGAATCACCCAATTCCATAGCGTCATGACCACCCAGCCGAGCACGCCGACAGCGACCACCACAAGCAGTGCCTTACCCGCACATCTGATTCGAAAATTCATCCGTCAACTCCTTTAGATACCCAGTTCGTCATAAATGGCCTGCAGCCGGGCGCGCAGATGCAAGACCGCGTAGCGTTTGCGCGCGAGCAACGTATTGAGCGTGACGCCGCTTTCCGCCACCATGTCCTTGAAGGACCGGCCCTCCAGTTCGTGCGCGACAAATACCTCGCGTTGATTCGCCGGCAACTCATCGAGCGCATCCTGCAAGGCCTTGAGCAAGAGAGCGCGCGCATAGAGGGCTTCGGGGCCCGCGTCGTGCGCCGGCAGGTCGAGGTCGAGGCGATACTCACCGTCGGGGTCGTCCCCAGCCGCGGACAGATCTGCCAGCGGCTGCTCTTTCTTCTTGCGAAAACGATCGACAATGCGATTGCGCGCCGCCCGGAACAGCCACGCGCTCGCCTGTTCGATCGGAGCGGGAAGCCGGTACGCCTGCACGAATTCGTGGAACACATCCTGAAGGATGTCCTCGGCATCGTCCGGGTCGCGTATTCGACGCCGGATAAAATTGACGAGCCTCGTGCGCTCACGCACCACGGTCGCGGTGATGTCGGTGTCTCGTTCGGTCATCGTCTGCGAAGTGAGTGGCGGTTCCATGCGCCTGAAGACGTTTCAGGCGCGCGAATATTGTGGCGGGCGCGAAAAATCTTTCCTCGGACAACCGTGCAACAGGACTCGCGCCGTTCATCCGGACGGCGTATGGTGCTGGTAAGGGTCGGCGTGTGGTCCGGCCCGACGGGAGACGTCCATGAAGATACCTACCGTACGCGCCGGCGCGCATATCGAGGGCGTGCACTGGATCGCCGAGTACGCCGAAGACGTTCATGAGATTCGCGTCTTTCGCGAAGGCCAGGAAGTGGATGTGCACAATGCGCCGTCCACCCTGTTCGGCGACGAGGAAAATGCGGGCTCCAAAAGCACCGCGGATCATCGCGCGGTCGAAGCCGCCGTGCTGGCTTATCTGAAACGATTCGTAATCGAGCACGACGCGGAGGAGTAGTTCTCCGCTCACCGCCGCGCGCTGCGGCGGGTCACCGTGGATCGCCGCGCGGCGACACGGTATTCATTGCCCTACATGCCTGCGACGCCGTGCGCCGCAGGCATCGACACCTTACTCGGCAGGCCGCAGCTTCTTGACTTCGGCATCCGACGGCTGCACGCTCGCGCCATCGATATACCGGTACGAGGTCATCACGCCCTTGCCGTCCTTCAAACCCGTCACGCCCACGTATGCGCCCATGGTCGACTGATTGTCCTGAGCGCGATAGGTGATCGGCCCGAACGGGGTGTCCACGCCTAAGCCCTTGAATGCGGCAGCCAGCTTGTCCGGATCGACCGACCCTGCCTTCTTGATGCCCGCGGCAATCGACATCAGCGCCGAATAACCGACCACCGAGCCAAGACGCGGATAGTCGTGATACTTGGCCTGGTACGCATCGACGAACTTCTTGTTGGCTGCCGTATCGATCGAATACCACGGGTAACCCGTGACGATCCAGCCGGTCGGCGCTTCAGCGCCTAGCGGGTCGAGATAGTCCGGCTCGCCCGTCAGCAGCGAGACCACGCTGCGATCCTTGAAGAGCCCGCGCGTATTGCCCTCACGCACGAACTTGCCGAGGTCGGCGCCGAACAGCACGTTGAAGATCGCGTCCGGTTTGGCGTCGGCGATTGCCTGCGTCACCGCGCCCGCGTCGACATTGCCGAGCGGCGTGGCCTGCTCGGCGACGAATTGCACGTCGGGCTGCGCCGCCGTCAGCAGCTTCTTGAAGGTCGCCACCGCCGATTGCCCGTACTCGTAGTTCGGATACACGAGCGCCCAACGCTTCTTATGCAGCTTGGCCGCTTCCGGCACGAGCATCGCCACCTGCATATACGTGGAGGGCCGCAGACGGTACGTATATTTGTTGCCGTCGGCCCAGACGATCTTGTCGGTCAAGGGTTCAGCGGCGAGGAAGAAAATCTTCTTCTGCTTCGCGAAATCGGTCAACGCAAGGCCGGTGTTAGACAGAAAGCCGCCGAACAGCAACTGCACCTGTTCACGCGCGATCAACTCCTGCGCGACGCGAATCGAGTCACCCGGATTCGCGTTGTCGTCGCGCGACACCACTTCGAGCTGTTTGCCGAGCACACCGCCTGCGGCGTTCACCTGGTCGAGCGCGAGATTCCAGCCGTTCTTGTAAGGCCCGAGAAAGGCGGGCTGCGCCTTGTAGCTGTTGATCTCGCCGATCTTGATAGTCTGCTGTGCGCTCGCGCTCAACGCGGCAAGCGAAAGCACCGTGGGCACCATGAGGCGAGAGATCCATCCTGCGCGCGTGGTCATGCGTTTCTCCGTTATCAAAAGGATTGCGGGAATGCGGTCGTTGTTATCGGGTGTTTCGAAAGCAGTTCGCGCTTCAGTCGGCTCACGGCGGCGTCGCGCGAATCCGGGCGACGCTCGCCGTGACATCCTGCCATGCCGGCTTGCCACCGGCGAATTGCCGACGCAGATAAGACACGAGTTCGGCGACCTGAGCGTCGTTGAAACTGTCGCGGTAAGCCGGCATCGTACCGAGTTCAGGCCGTGCAGGCGAGCCGATGCCGTCGAGAATCACGCGAATCAGATTATCGGGCGTCGCGCTGTGCAGATTCGTGTTAAGCGCCAGCGAAGGATGCGCGCCGAACAATTGCGGCCCGCTGCCCGTGTGATGACAGGCGGCGCACGCACCGTCGAAAAGCCGCGCGCCGAGTCCAGCGGGCGCACCGGAAATCGCGCTGGCCTGTTCGTACTGACGCGCCACTGCGGCCGGATCGGCATTGGGTTCCAACGGATTGAGCGACGCGAGATACGCGGCCATGGCGCGAATCTCGCTGTCGGGCAGCGCCGCCAGATCGCCGATGACCGGCGCCATCGGCCCGGCCGCGACGCCGTGCAGCGGCGCGTGGCCGTTGCGCAGATAGCTGAAGAGTTCGTCTTCGCTCCATGGCACGGGCGCATTGGAAAGCGCGGACAACGCGGGCGCTTCCCAGCCGTCCGCCATGCCCCCGCCCATGAATGCGGCGCCGATTTTTTCGGCGCCGAATGCATTGCGCGGCGTGTGGCATGCGCTGCAATGGCCGAGCCCGTTCACCAGATACGCGCCGCGATTCCATTGCGCGCTTTGCGTCGCGCTGGCGGTGAACGTCGTGCGTCCGAGAAACAAAGCGTTCCAGGCGGACATCAGCGAACGCACGCTGAACGGATACGCCAGCTTCGTTTCCGGCGGACGCGAGCGCACCGGCGTTTGCGCCATCAGGTAGGCGTAGAGCGCTTTCAGATCGTCGTCGGACGTGTTCTGAAACGATGTGTATGGAAAGGCCGGATAGAGGCGATGGCCATCGCGGCTGATGCCTTGGCGCATCGCCCGCACGAAGGCTTCGAGCGACCAGTTGCCGATGCCGGTCTGACCGTCCGGCGTGATGTTGGTGCTGTACACGGTGCCGAACGGCGTATCGAGCGGTTTGCCGCCGGCGTTCGGCACGCCATTGTGCGCGGTATGGCAAACCGCGCAATTGCCGAGCGACGCGAGCAGCTTGCCGCGCGCCACGAGATCCGGCGCGAACGTGCTCGCGAGCGGCGGCGTGGTCGGCGCAATAGCGTGCGGCGCGAGCGACAACGCGCCGAGCCAACCCACCGCGCCTGCTGCGAACGTGCCTAGAAAACCCAGCCGCCAGCGCTTCCTTTTACGCGCCGCCTTGTCCTCGGCTTGCGCATCGGCGAGCGCGGCGCGGATCGTTTCCGGCGTGAATGGCGGCCGCCGAAAACGCACGCCCGTCGCATCGAAAAGCGCATTGGCAATCGCGGCCGCGCCGGGCAGCGACGCGGATTCGCCGGCGCCCATTGGCGGCTCGCCGTGGCGCGGCATCATCACCACGTCGATCACGGGTACTTCGCGGAAAGTCAGGATCGGATACGCGCCCCACTCCTGGCTCGTTACCGCGTTCTCGCCGAACGTCACGCGCTCTTTCACCGCACGGCTGGTCGCCTGGATCACGTTGCCGTGTATCTGATGACGCACGCCGTCTGGATTCACCATCGTGCCGGTGTCCTGGCCGACCACCACGCGCGTCACCGCGAGCTCGCCGCTCTTGCGATTGACTTCGACGTCGGCCACCCAGGCAGACCACGCCGCGCCGAAGCCGGGAAATTTGCTGTGCACGTAGCGGGCATAAGCGATGCCGCGTCCGCGTGCGATGTCGCCTTCTTCTTTGCGCTCCGTATCACGCGGCTCCCAGCCGGCCTTTTCCGCCACGGCTTTGACCAGCTCAATCGCGCGCGGATCGGTCAGATGCTCCAGACGAAACTCGACTGGATCGACACCCGCTTCCGCCGCGAGTTCGTCGATAAAGGACTCGTGCGCGAACGTGTTCGGCAACGCGGACACGCCGCGCAACCACGACGCCCGAACGATCGGCGGCGTGTCGTCGCAAACGATGCGCATGCTGCGGTAATCGTACGGCGGCACTGCCGTGCGGTCGCCCATTTCGAACACCTGTGGCTGCGCGGAGATCGTGCCGGTCAACAGCAATGCCAGCGTCGGCGCATCGTTGGAGGGATAGCGAGTCGCAAAGTCATACGCGGCCAGTTCGCCCTCGGCATTCAGCGCGCCGCGCACGTCCATCAACTGCGCGGCGCCTTTCGGTTCCCACGCGTGCTCGTCTTCACGCGAGAGTTGCACGCGCACCGGACTGCCGGTGGCACGCGAAAGCAATGCGGCGTCGGCGGCGACATCGTCCGCGCAATTGCGGCCGTAACAGCCGGCGGCCTCCATTCGCACGATTTCGATGTGCGCTTCGTTCATACCCGTCAGCAAAGCGAGATCGGCGCGCAGCGAATGCGGGTTCTGCGTACCCGACCAGACCTTCAGCGCGCCCTCGCGATAGTCGGCCACCGCGCATGACGGCCCGATCGACGCATGCATCTGAAACGGCCATACGTAGGTGCGTTCCAGCGTGTGAGCGGAGTCTTGTGCGAGCGCCGCATCCACATCGCCTTCGATCACCAGATCGCGCCTTGTGGCGGGATTCGCGCGCAAAGCCGCTTCCACTTCCTCGCTGGTTTCGAGCGAAGGCAAACCTTCGACCGCTTTCCATTGCACGCGAAGCCGCTTCACGGCCTGCTGCGCGACTTCCTCGCGCTCGGCCACGATGCCGACGAAATCGCGAATCACCACCACCTTGACGATGCCGGGCAATTCGCTAATGGAGTCTTCATCCACCCGCAGCAGACTATTGCCCATGAAGTCGCCTTGCGCGACTCCGGCATACGGCGGCCGCACCACACGTCCATGCAACATGCCGGGCACGCGCACGTCATGCACGAAACTCAACTCGCCGGTCGCCTTCGCGGGAATGTCGACGCGCGGCGCGCTCTTGCCGACGATCTTGTATGTGTCCGGCGACTTCAACGGCGCATCGGTGGCGAGCTGCAATTCGACGCGTTTTCCGCTGATCAGGTCGCCGTAGCCCATGCCCTTCGCAGCCACGCTGCCGTCACGTTGATAAACGGTGCCATCACGCACGTCGAGTTGCTCGATGCCCACCTTGAAGCGCGCCGCCGCTTGCGCCAGCAGATATTGCCGCGCCTGCGCCGCGGCGTGCCGCAAGGGCACCGCCGATATCTGAATCGTCGCGCTGGCGATAGTCGGCCCTTGATTCGGCGCTTCGCGCGTATGGCCGAGCACGATCGACACGCGCGTCAACGGCACATCCAGCTCTTCCGCGACGATCTGCGCGAGCGCCGTGCCGATGCCCGTGCCCAAATCGACGTGACCGTTGAACGCGACCACGCTGCCGTCGTCACGCACCACGAGGAACATATCCGCCTCAGTCGGCACGAACGACGAACGCGAGCCCGGCTGACCGATCGCCGGCTTGACCGGCGCCTGCGGCGCACGCGTGACGATCAGCACGCTCTGCGCATCGTAAAGCTGTTGCCGGGACGGTGGCGCGGCGCGTCGATCGACGCTGAAATCCGGCCCGGTCATGCGCGCTCTCCTTCGTGCACTGCGGATTGCGCAGCCGGCTGCGCGGCAAGCAATTCAGCGGCGCGCTGCACCGCGCGCACGATCTCGACATGCGTGCCGCAGCGGCACAGATTGCGCGACAGCTCGCGCCGGATCGTCTCGACGCTCGGGTGCGGGTCGCGATCGAGCAGCGCCTTGGCCGTCATGATCATGCCGTTCAGGCAATAGCCGCATTGCGCGGCCTGTTCTTCGATAAACGCCTGCTGCACCGGATGCAGCGCGGCGCGCGTACCCAGTCCTTCTAGCGTGGTGATTTCGCGGCCCAAGGCGACTTTCGCGGTCGTGACGCACGCGCGCGTCGGCATGCCGTCGAGCAACACCGTGCATGCGCCGCATTCGCCGAGTCCGCAGCCGAATTTTGGACCGTTCAGCGCGAGGTCGTTACGCAGCAGATAGAGCAGCGGAGTGTCGGCGTCGGCGCTGACGAGATGCGTCGCGCCGTTCACATGCAGCAGAAGAGGCGCGGGGCGGTTCACGATTGTGCCGGAGTGGGTATGCGATACGTACTCACAGCACCACCGGCACTTCGGTAGCCGGCGGCGTATTGCGGCTGCGCCGGCAGCGGATCAGGCCGTCGATCATCACCATGCCCACGCCGGGAATATCGCCGAGCTGCACGCTTTCGAGCAGCGTGTCGGCCGCCGTGTGTTGCGCGCGGTCCATGAACACGAGGTCGGCGGGGCGGCCCACTTCGATCAGCCCCTGGCGCAGGGTACGTTGACGCGCGGTGTTGCCCGTCGCGAAGCAGAAGGCGATTTCGGCCGGGATATCGGCGAGACTGGAAATCAGCGCGATCATGCGCAAGATGCCGAGCGGCTGCACGCCGGAACCCGCGGGACTATCGGTGCCGAGAATGATCCGGTGCGGGCACTTCAGTTCAATCGCATGACGCGCGGTCAGCAAGGCGATCCGTTCGTTGCCGTTGTGGACGATCTCCAGCGCGCGGCTCGACTGCTCGCACAGATCGCAAACATGCCGGTATGAGAGCGACGTATGTCCGCCGTTGATGTGACCGATCACGTCCGCATCGGCGGCGAGCACTACATCGCGATCGATCAGACCCGAGCCGGGAATCGACGGACCGCCCGTGTGAATCGTGCTCTGAATGCCGTACTTGCGTGCCCATGCGACCATTTGCGCGGCTTCCTCGCCGCCTTTCACGCTGCCGAGGCCGACTTCGCCGAGCAGTTTCACGCCCGCTTCCGAAAGCTCCTTGAAGTCCTCTTCGACCATGCCCTTCTCGATCACCGGCGCGCCCGCCATGACCTTCACGCCGCCGCCGACGCCCGCGCCGCGCATGCCTTCGAACGAACGTTGCGCGGTAATCGCGAGCGCTTTCACACCGAGCACGTCTTTCGGGCGGCCGGGCAAATGCACTTCGCCGGCGGAAATCATCGTGGTGACGCCGCCGTTCAGATTCGATTCGATCCAGCCCATCTGATTCTGGCGCGGCGTCCAGTCGCCGAACACGGGATGCACATGCGAGTCGATCAGTCCGGGCGCAACCGTCGTGCCTTTGCAATCGACCGTCGTGCGCGCGCCTTCGAGATTGCAGTCCTTTTCCCGGCCGACTTCGACGATCACGCCGTCGTCGATCACGAGCGTGTCGGCGTCGAGAATCGGCTGATCGATGTCGCCGGATAACAGCAGCCCGATGTTCGTTACCGCGACCTTGCCCGACAAGCCTGTCAACGTTTCTGCTGCCATCTGCCTCTCCTTTCGCAACAACTGCCCGGCGCCCACGGAGTGCCACAGCGTGCACTTCGCGCGCGCCGTTGGAAGAATCACACGCTCAGATAAGCGCGCCTCACTGTTTCGTTCTGTGCGAGTTCGCCGATCGTGCCGCTAAAACGGATCTGCCCTTTTTCGAGCACATAGGCGCGGTCGCTGACCAGCTCGGCGAAGTGCAGGTTCTGTTCGGACAACAGAATCGACAGCCCTTCGCGCTTGAGTTCGAGAATCATGTTGGCCATCTGTTCGACGATCACGGGCGCCACGCCTTCGGACGGTTCGTCGAGCAGCACCAGATACGGATTGCCCATCAGCGTGCGCGACACGGTGAGCATCTGCTGTTCGCCGCCGCTCATCTGCGCGCCCGGACGTTGCGGCATTTCGCCGAGATTGGGAAAGAGCCGGAACAGTTTTTCCGGCGTCCACTGCGGTGCGCCGTCGCGCGGCGGCTGGCGGCCGGTGGCGAGGTTTTCCATCACGGTCAGATCCGCGAACACGCGCCGGTCCTCGGGCACGAAGCCCATGCCCATGCGAGCGATCTTGTACGGCGGCAGCGCCGTAATGTTCTGCCCGCGAAAACTCACTTCGCCCTGACGTCGTGGCAGCAATCCCATCACCGCTTTCATCGTGGTGGATTTGCCGGCGCCGTTGCGGCCCATCAGCGCCACGACTTCGCCGCGCCCGACTTCGAGACCGACGTCAAACAGAATATGCGCGCGGCCATAAAACGCGTTGAGGCCGGAGACTTTCAGCATCGGCTCGCTCATTGCAGCGCCCCTCGTCCCTGATGGCCACCCGCCGCTTCATGCAGCGGTGCGTGCGGCTGGAAGGTCTTACCGGTGCCGAAGTAGACTTCCTGCACGCGCGGGTCGTTGCGGATCGTGTCGGCGTCGCCCTCGGCGATCAGCTTGCCGCGCGCGAGCACGATCAGTCGATCGGCGTAGGCGAATACGACGTCCATGCTGTGCTCGGTAAACAGCACGCCGATCTTGTGTTCGGTGACGAGGCGTTTGGTCAGCGCCATCAATTCATTGCGCTCCTTCGGCGCCATGCCGGCGGTCGGTTCGTCCATCAGCAGCAGCTTCGGACGATTGGCCAGCGCGATCGCGAGTTCGACGCGCTTCACATCGCCATAAGCGAGCACGCCGCAAGCGCGATTCGCGTCCGCGGCCATGCCCACCTGGTCGAGCAGCGCGAGGGCTTCATCGGCGTAGCGCGAGCCGGCGGGTTTCCATAGCCCGAAGGTTTTGCGTTCGCGCGAGACCAGCGCCATCTGCACGTTCTCGATCACAGTCATGGAATTGAAGGTCGCGGCGATCTGAAAGGTACGGCCCACGCCAAGACGCCAGATGTCGCGTGGACGCATGCCAACCAGTTCCTGACCGTCGAGACGGATCGATCCCGATGAAGGCGGCAACTGCCCATTGACCATGTTGAAACAGGTCGACTTGCCCGCGCCGTTCGGCCCGAGCAAGGCGAGCAACTGGCCGGCTTCGAGATCGAACGAGACATCGTCGACCGCCTTAAGGCCGCCGAACGATTTGGAGAGACCGGCGACACGCAGCAAGCTCATAGCCCCTCCTTGATCGCGGCGCGTTGGGAAGGCGAGAGGGCGCTCTTTTCCGCCTGATCGGCGCTGTCGTCGCCGAAGCGCTCGCGAATAAAGCCGACGATCCCCTGCGGAAACGCGATCACCAGCAGCAGGATCGCGAAGCCTAGCAGCGCCTGCCAATAGTCGGTCTGGCGCGCGACCGTGTCTTGCAGCCACGTGAACACGGCCGCGCCCACGATGGGCCCGGTGAGCGTTTGCAAGCCGCCGAGCAGCACCATCACGAGACCGTCCACGGAACGGCTCACGCTGATCACTTCCGGCGAAATCGTGCCCTTGGAGAAGGCATATAACGATCCGGCAAGCCCGCAGAACAGCGACGCGATCACGAACGCGGCCCACTGCACGCGCTTCGCGTCGATACCGATCGCTTCGGCGCGCAGCACCGAATCGCGCGACGCGCGCATCGCGTAACCCAACGGTGAGAACAGCATCTTGCGCAACAGCCATACGCCGACCACGGCGCAGACGAGCGTCACGTAGTAAAAGGCCACTGGCGAGGACAACCAGTTCGACGGCCACAAGCCGAGAATGCCGTTGCTGCCGCCCGTCACGTCGTCCCACTGGAACACGACCGACCAGACGATCTGCGCAAACGCCAACGTCAGCATCGCGAGATACACGCCGGACAGGCGCACGCAGAACCAGCCGAACACCAGCGCGCCGGCCACCGCCAAAAGCGGGCCGAGCAGCAAGGCGGCTTCCATCGGCAGATTCAGTACCTTGAGGAACAGCGCGGCGCCGTATGCGCCCAGGCCGAAGTACGCCGCGTGGCCGAACGAGTGCATGCCGCCCGGTCCCATGATGAAGTGCAGGCTCGTGGCGAACAGCACGGCGATCAGGATCTCGACCAGCAGCACCGGCATATACGGAAACGAGTTGGCCGCCAACGGCGCAAGCACGAGCACCAGCAACGCCATCGCGGCCAGCCACTTGAGGCGCTTGCCCGCCGGACGCAAAGGCGTTTCCGGCGCCGCCATGCCACGCACCGCGGCGCTCGCGCGGCCCAGCAAACCCCACGGACGCACCACCAGTACGACGGCCATCACGACGAACTCCGCCACCAGGGTAAAGCGGCTCAACGACAACCCCACACCGAAGATCGTCACGTGACCGATGCCGATGCACAGCGCCTTGATCTCCGCGATGATCAGCGCGGCGATGAACGCCCCCGGAATCGAGCCCATGCCGCCGACCACCACCACGACAAACGCGTTGCCGATCGTCTCCAGATCCAGCGACAGATTCGCCGACATGCGCGGCCCTTGCAACGCGCCGCCAAGGCCGGCGAGAAACGCACCGACAAAAAACACGCCGGTAAACAGCCACGCCTGATTGATACCGAGCGCACCGAGCATCTCGCGATCCTGCGTCGCGGCGCGCACCAGCGTGCCCCAGCGCGTGCGCGTCAGCGCATACCAGAGCAGCAGCAATACCACCGGCCCGATCACGATCAACGCGATATCGTAGGTCGGCAACGGATGGCCGAGGAAATCGACCGCGCCCGCCAGATGCGGCGCACGCGGTCCGAACAGGTCTTCCGGACCCCACAGCCACAGCGCGGCATCGCGAAAGATCAGTACCAGCGCAAACGTGGCGAGCAGATGAAACAGCTCGGGCGCCTGATAGATGCGCCGCAGAACCACCATCTCGACCAGCGCGCCCAGCACCGCGACCACCAGCGCCGCCGCCAGCACCGACAACCAGAAGCCGCCCGCCGTATGTCCGAAGCGGCTCGCGATGCTGTACGCGACATAGATGCCGAACATATAGAACGAGCCGTGCGCAAAGTTGACAATGCGCGTCACACCGAAGATCAGCGACAAACCGGCGGCGACGAGAAACAGCGTCGACGCGTCGGCGAGTCCGTTGACCAGCTGTACCAGCAAATTCGAAAGCATCGCGACCCTTGGCAGCTTGCCGAACAGCGAAGGCGCGGCTTAGGCGCATTCGACACGACCGGCAGACATTGCAGCGCGTGCGGCACCATGCGCGCACGCGTCAACGGCAGGACAATACAATACGCTCGAAGAAAATCCCCTCGGGCGCCGGCGAAAACTCCGAATGCAAACGCCTCAGCGCAAACCGTCTTCGCCCTTGATCTCGCTCACCTGCAAGCCGCCGATGCGCGGCAGCGGCCGCCCCGAGGCCGTCACCGCGACGGCCACGACGATTTCGTTCGCACGCGGCGCGTCCGATACGCGCGCTTCGATCGCATCGAAATGGCTGCGCACGAAGGCGGCGTCTTTATGGCCGAGCGGCACGTCGATCGCGGTGCCGAGCGTACCCATCTTTTTCGCCGACGGCACCAGCGCCGCGCCCTTTTCGACTGCGACCCGCAGTGGCGCGCCGAGCTTGGGATGCAGAATCGCCGCCGCGTGTTCCAGTTCGCCCGCCTCGCCGACTATGGCGGCCTTGCCATAGCTTTGCGCCTCGCCCGGCGCGATGCCCAGCGCTTGAACGCACTTGTTGCCGAGCAACGCGCCCAACTCTTCGCCGGCTTCGATCAGCGCGTCGAGTTTGGCTTCATAACGGCCAGCGTAGGGATTATCGATCACCGCAATCGCAACCGCGCGGCGTGCCGGCGGCTCGATGGTCTGGCCCATCTCAATGCGTGTTTCATCCACTTGCACGACCAGCTTGCGAAGCTTGATTGCCATTTCGCTCTCCGAGTTTCGATGTCTGCTCTGCTTCGTTTCAATGCTTCAGCGCGGCGCGTCATTCAGGCGCCGCTCAGCGCAAACCGTCCTTGCCCACGATCGCCTCTTTCGCGAGCCCGCCGACGCGCGCATGCACGCGCTGCCCGGTGCTCATCACGAGGATATACACCAGTTCGTCCGCGGCGGGCGCGCCGGGCACGCGCACTTCGATCGCATCGAAATGGCTGCGCACGTAGCTCGCGTTGACGTGCGTGAGCGGCACGTCGAGCGCGGTGGACGGCGCGCCGACTTTCTTCGTCGACGGCACGATGGCGTTAGTGGGCACGCCGCTTTTCTCCAGCAACTCACGCATCGCATAGCCGCCGGGAACGTGCCACAACGCGCCATGCTCGAGTTCGCCGCGTGCGCCGACAATCGCGCCCTTGCCGTAACTCTCGATCGATGCATGCGGCACCGCCATCGCCGCCAGCAACCGTTGCGCCATATCGAAGCCGATCGGCTTGAGCGCTTCCATCGCGTGCTCGATTTTCGCTTCGTAACGGCCGGCGAACGGGTTCGTCATCACCGCGGCAATCGCGCCGCGCCTGAGCGGTTGCGCGGGCGCGGGGCCGAACTCGTGGAAGATATCTTCGACGTGCGTCAGCACGCGACGTATTTCGAACACGGAGCCTCCGTTTTGGTTCGCGCGCTCTGCGAGAGCAGACCGCTTGTGTCATGAATGCCGGCGACGCGCACCCGCCCTTGCAGGAAAAGCGCGGCGCCTTCGATCAAGCCTTGGTCGAGCAGACGCCGCGCAGCTTCGACACCACGTGCCAGCGCGAGATCGATCAGCGGCTGCGGCAGGGACGGCACGTCGACGGTGACGAGCATATCGCCCAGGTCGCTGTCGTCTTTCAACGACGAAGCCGGACGCCGCAGAATACCCTCATGTTCCAGATTGACCGCGTTGGCGATAACGGTTGCGGCGGCGTCAGCGGCGGCGGCGTTGCGCGCCAGCACCGTGACGCTGTCGGCGATACCGAGGCTGAAGCTGCGGCCACGCCAGCCGCTCGTCGCGATGCCGCGAACGGCCATGCCGGCGTCGAGCGTCAGATTGGCGTCGAGCGCGTGATCGCGCGACAGCCGCACGGCTGAAAACGACGCCAGGTCCGCGAACACGCCGACGCGGTATTGCTGCCCTTCGGTCAGATACAACGCGATGTCGCCGCCATTGTTGATGAAGGCGCGCGAGACGCCTTCGCGTGCGAATGCGGTGATCAGTTCATCGGCCACACTGCCCGCGACGGCCGCCATCGGCGTGATGTAGCGCGCGCGGTGAGGATGGCAGGCCGACCACATACGGCGGGCAACCGGGCCTTGCAATGCCGTGTCGTGCAGCGCGGCCGGCGGGGGAACAGGCTGCTTGAGCCGCTTCAGTTCACCCACCAGTTCCGGCAGCACATCGACAAAGCGCACCCAGCACGCCTCATACGCGGCCTGCACCGCCTGGGGCGTGCCGTCAGCGCTGAGGATCAGATCGATCGGCCCATGCTGCCAGTGCCAGCGGGTCGCATCGAGTCGGGTGCGGGTGGGGTTCATCGTGTCCGTTGCGTTGGTTTTTGCGTTGGTTTTTGCGTGAGTTGCGTTAGTGCTGTCCGCGTGGTCAGCCGAGCATCGGCGGCATGGCGGGCGGCCACGGGTTGTCCGGATTGCGCGCCAGCGTGCGGCGCGCGAGCGGCGCGCCTTCCGTATGTTCCGGCCCGTTCGCGAGCACGCTCTCCAGCGAACGCACCGCGTCGAGATGGCCGCCGAGATCGCGATACGCGTCGTACGTCATGGTGAATTCGATCGGCGCGACGATCGCCGGCGTCGGCACCGTGCCGAACGAACGGTCCGGCATGCGCGCGACATCGACCATCACGGTGATCCCGCCGCCCGGCCACACATAAGCCGGCGCGCCGCCGCAGGTCACGTTGACCAGCTTCTGTTTGATCGCGCGCGTAAGCAACACGGGGTTCTCCGTGGCGCCCGCTCGCAGACTGCCGCCCGCGCCGCCGAGAAACAGCACGGTGGCAAGCGACGGCTCGCAGTTCTCGCCGATCCGCTCGACCGTGCGGCGCACCGTATCCGGCATCGCCGCGACGCGCGGTACGAGGTCGTGATCCAGTTCGTACCACTGCGCGTGTTCGCCGGTCGTCGACACCATCAATAAGCGCATGCCGGGTTTGGCGACGGCGGGATCGAAGCCCTCGACAATCGCCAGCGGGTCCTGAATGTCGGTGCCGCCCCAGCCGGTGCCCGGATTCGCCACCTGGAAGTAGCGGCCCGGCGTCGACTTGCGTCCGCGAATCTTCACGCCTGAGCGCGTCATGCCGAGGCAGCGCCCGGCCTGATGTTCGGTGAGCACGCCGGTGATGTGATCGTCGACGACCACCACTTCGTCGGCGTGACCGAACCATTGCTTTGCGAAGATACCGATGGTCGCCGAGCCGCAGCCCACGCGCATGCGCTGTTCCTCGACGCCGTCGACGATCGGCGCCGCGCCCGCGCGAATCACGAGACTCGCGCCGCCGTCGATGCTCAACTCCACTGCTTCCTTATTGCCGAGCGCGAGCATCATGTCGCACGTCACGCGGCCTTCCTTCTTGCTGCCGCCGGTCAGATGATGCACGCCGCCGAGGCTCAGCATCTGCGAACCGTATTCCGCCGTCGTCACATGGCCGACAATCTCGCCATGGCATCGCACGTTCGATTGCTCCGGCCCGAGGAAGCGGTCGGTGTCGATCTTCACCTTGAAACTGCAATAGCTGAAAATGCCTTCGGTGACGACCGTGATCATGTCGACGTCGTCGAGCTTCGAGGCGACGATGAAAGGCGCGGGCTTGTAGTCGGGATAAGTGGACGATGCGCCGACCCCGGTCACGAACAACGCCTGTTCCGCAGCGGCGGGATCGCGCACTTCAGAAGACGCACCAAATTCGATCGCGGCATTCGCTTCTGACGTTGAAGATAAAGGCGCGCGCGACAAAAACACCACCGGATCGACGCGAATCAACCGCCCATCAGCGTTCGCATAACGATCGCACGCGCCGGTGCGTCCTTCGGAAATCTGACACAGTACCGGGCAGGCATTGCATTCGATCTTGTTCGACGCCATGCGCTCGCTGCGCGGCGCGGCCTTCTCGAGCACGGTCGGACCCGGCGTCGAGGCGGTTTCGCCGTCGACGCTGTCCGCACCGAAATCGACCTTCGTATGTTCTGTCATGGTGGGGTTCCCATACGACGACATTACAATCGGTCCCGCTCCGGCTGACGAATAGTGCCTGTTTTCAGGCACTTTCGCGTGATCCGCCGATTTCCATGTTGCGGTCACTCACCGTTCGTGTAGTATCCGCTACACCAAACTCGTTAGAAATCTACTCGATCAATTTAGTCTGCGCAACGTGTTTACGGACGTGCGCGTGATTGGTGCAATGCGACATCGGCACCTAGCGAGGTCTCATAGAAACGTTGGTCACGCTTCAATTTACGCCGAAGCGAATGATCGCGCAGCGCGTGCCGCAGCGGCCCGCGCGGGCTGTATGATGAAGGCGCGTCCGTGCCCTGGCCGGCCGCGGCGCATGCCGTTCAACCTGACGCTAACAAGAGGTCCGAGACCGCCATGAGTCCCACCGCCGCCCGCAAACCGGGCGCTACCGGCATCCGTGCGAAACAGGCGCAGGACACGCGCGCCAAGATTCTGAAAGCGGCCATCAAGGTCTTCGCCAAGCAGGGCTATGCGAGCGGACGCGTGGAAAGTATTTCGAAGGCCGCGCGCTCGCACGACCGCATGATCTATTACTACTTCGGCAGCAAGGAGCAGTTGTTCGTCGAAGTTCTCGAAACGATCTATACGCAATTCAACGAGGCGGAAAGCAAACTCGATCTCGATCTGGACGATCCCGTACACGGACTCGAACAGATGGTCGAATTCGTCTGGCAGTATTACCTCGATCATCCCGAGTTCGTCACGCTGCTGTCCAGCGAGAATCTGCACCAAGGCAAACACGCGAAGAAATCGCTGAAGCTGAAGGAGATTTCCGGCTACGCGATTTCGGTGGTGCAGAAGTTACTGGATGCGGGCCAGGCGCAACACGTCTTTCGCGCCGACGTGAAAGCGCGCGACGTGTACCTGATGATCGCGTCGCTCGGCTATTTTTATAACGCCAATCAATACACGCTGGGCGCGTTTCTCGGCGAGCCGTTGATGGACAAGGCATCGCTCGACCATTGGCGCGAGGTTATCAAGGACACGGTGTTGCGCGCGGTGCGGTCGGGTCTCCCGGTGCAGCCGGATGCGGCGGCGCTCGCCGTTGCGTTGAACGAGGCCAGCCACAATAGCGAGGCATGACCGTTCCGCCCCAAGATGGCGCTACACCTGAAAGTGATCTCTCAATACGCTTACGATGCGTTCGGACGCGTGGCCGTCACCGTAAGGCGACACGCCTCGCGCCATACGCTCGTATTCAGCCGGGTCGTCGAGCAGCCGTTGCGTGTTTGAGACGATGTCGGCGTATTCGGTGCCCACGAGCTTGACGACCCCGTGCGCCACCGCCTCCGGGCGCTCTGTCTCGCGCCGCAGCACGAGCACCGGTTTGCCGAGCGCGGGTGCCTCTTCCTGCACGCCACCGGAGTCGGTCAGGATCAGATAGGCCCGCTTCATCGCCGCAACGAACGGCAAATAGTCCAGCGGTTCGCACAGCGTGATTCGGGGATGGTTGTCGAGATGGGCGTATGCCGTCTCACGCACGTTCGGATTGGGGTGAACAGGATAGAGGACGTGAACGTCGGGATTGTTATCGGCGATCGTTTTGATTGCTCGAAGAATGTTCTGAAACGCCTCGCCGAAATTCTCACGACGGTGCGACGTCACCAGAATCAGACGGCTGTCGCCCTTGAAAGGCGTTGCACCATCGCACCGTCCCGCCACATCCAGCAATGCGTCGATGACCGTGTTGCCGGTGACGAACACGCTCGCTGCATCGATGCCTTCCGTCAGGAGATTCTGTTTCGCGGTTTCCGTCGGTGCGAAATGCCAGCGTGCCAATCGGCTAGCAACCACACGATTCATTTCTTCCGGAAACGGATTCGACAGATCGCCTGTTCTCAGTCCAGCTTCGACATGCCCGACGGGCACGCGCCGGTAAAACGATGCGAGCGCGGCCGTCAGTACGGTGGTCGTATCGCCCTGCGCGAGCAGCACGTCGGGCTGTTCGGCGGCAAGCACATCGTCGAGCCGAACCATGAGCCGCGAAGTCAGCATGGGTAGCGACTGATTGGGTTGCATGATATCGAGGTCGATATCGGCTTGAATCTCGAACAGATGCAACACCTGATCGAGCATGCCGCGATGCTGCGCCGTTGCCAGCACGCGGCAGTCCGCCCATTCTTCGCGCTGCAACCGTTTGACGAGCGGTGCCATTTTCACCGCTTCAGGACGCGTTCCAATAGTGACGATGATCTTACGTTTTTTCACAGCGTTTTCCGGTATGGGACTTGATAAAGGGTGGGCGACCGCGCGAGATGGCGGGTCTTTGCACGGTCAGGCTCTACCTGCTAACCGGCGGATCGCGCTTCTGAGCCGCCACGTCTTCGAGCGCAGCATGCTGTCCAGTTGCCTTTCGACCCCGTCCGCATGGGCTCGGACTTCGGCCAGCAGCGCCGCGCAATGTTCGCCTTCGATCTTCAATCTTTCGATGCACGCTTGAAGCGAAGCAATCTCCGTGGACAGAGCGCTGCATTCCTGGTTCGCTTTGTCGATTCTCCGGTTGCGTTCGGTGATCGCGCACTTCAATTCGCCGAGTGTCCGGTCCCGCTCGGAGAGCGCCTCTTGCGACCACGTCAACTTTGCTTTGCCCGCATCGCGTTCTGCACAGACATCCCGCAGCGTCTGTTGTGTCGATTCGAGACGCGCGTTCGTCGCAGCTTGTTCGCTATGGATTTGAGCGAGCTGCGCCGCGAACTGCTCCCTCTCCGAGGCGTGCTGTTGGACAATGACTTGACTGCGCTCTCGCGCGAACGCCTCGTAGGTATCGTCGCCGACAAAGAAGTTGCGCAGATCGGGGCGAATGTCTCCGAGCGCGGAGAGCCGCGCGTAGACGAGCAATATCTGCTTTCCGTTCCAGTATTCGATATTGATTTTCGCCGCGTCGACCACGCGGCAGGCCACCGCGGCGAAACCGGGCACCGGACAGACGGGGATGTTGTCCAGGTCGAACGTGAAGAAATGTTCGGGAATCCGGTCATATTCCTGAAACGGCAGAAGCAGAACCAGAAAGCGCTTCGTATGCTCAGCGAGGCGTGCGACGACATCAAACGGACGGTCGAAATGTTCAAGCGTATTCGACGAAAAAATAACGTCGTAGTCGTCCAGGTTGTCGAAAGACTGTGCTTTGAAACGCCTATGCGGAAAAGAGGCCTGCGCCTTCCCGATCGCCACTTCCGAAATATCGACTCCGGTGATCGAGTTCACGCCAAGCCATTTGCTCAACTCGTCTACGCCCTGGCCCTCCGCACAACCCCAGTCGCAAATCTTCAATTGCTCGCGCAACACCAGGTCCTTGAACCAGTCCGGCATCAGCTTGGCCGCAAGCGTCGCGAAAAAGCGCGTTTGCCCATGTCCGCCGGCGGAGACCCAGTCCGTCGAGAAACGATGGTCCCAGTATTGCTTTGAGTTGATGTCTGTCATTACGCGGCCTGTTGGTCTGCTCATTCCACCGAATGCGCGGGCGTTCTCGATACGGTCAACGATGCCTAGTCGACAGTCAGCGTGCTTTCGATAACTTCGCGCCAGCGGTTTTCCCATTCTTTCTTCGCAAACGCCGCCGAAGAGTGGCGTCCGTGCGCGGCGAGTCTGGCGAGCCGGGTTCGATCGTCGGCCAGTTCTTCGATAGCGGCCGCAAGCTCGATATAGTCCGCACGGATCAGCTTGCCGTTGTAACCGTCAACGATCAGATTCGGCAGTCCGCCGACGTTGGTCGCGATGACCGCGTTATTGGTCGCCAGAGCCTCGATGCAGGACAAGGACGTTCCTTCCGAATACATGGTCGGCACCAGCACGATATGGCTGTCGACATAGGCTTTGTACATGTCCTCCATGTCGTATTCGATCCAGGTCACTCGGTGCGGGTGACGCGCCATGAACGCTTTCACCGCCTCTGCATCGCGGTCGATCGCCTGACCGCACAGAACGAGGCGAATGTCCGAGCGCCGCGAAAACAACAGGTCGAACGCGTTGATGGTCAGATAGAGACCCCGCGCTTCATAAAGCCGGCGCGGCAGGAGAACGCATAACTCCTCTGCCTGGAAGTTCTTCGGACGGCTCCTGAAAGACTCCAGATCGACGTAGTTCGGAACGTACGTCAGGGTATTGGCGAGCGCCCAGTCGTAGGTTCGCACCCAGTTGATAAAGTTCGTATCGACACAGACACATCGGTCGCTGTTGCGCAGCGCGCGGAACAGTGTTTCATAACGTCCCCGGTCGAATGTTGCGAGGTTATTGGATGCGCCGTCCCAATGGATGCCGTGGTTGATCGAGATGACGCGCCTGTTTTTTCCGAGCGACGCGGCAAGTTCAGTCGGCGACGCGATAATGAGATCGACATTCGCGCAGAATTCGGCGTATTTGCTCGACATCACGTCGAAATCGAAGTTGTCCGCGGCCTTGATCCCGACCACCTTGACGCCTCGAAAGTCGCGCTCGAACGGCTCGCGCGCGTTCTGCAGCAGACGAACCTCGCACCCCATGCCATGGAGCACGACGGCGAGGTCATAGACGTAGCGTTCCGCGCCGCCCTTGTAGACGGTTTCGCCGTTCCAGTCGTAGAAGTTGACGTTGACGATGTCAACTTTCACTTTATGTCGCGCGGAAGCGGCCGTCAGCCTCGTCACGTTCCTGGCGTTGACCTGCCTCAGCAACGGCGCGTGAAGCACCGGCCAGGCGTGCGCGCGCGCAACCTGCGCGGACGCCTCGGTGTACGCGGTCGACCATTGGCCGCTGGCCAGTGCGTCGACGAAATCGATGCCCGAAGCGACGACAATGGCGTGTTCGTATTCTCTGATGGTCCGGGTCGGCGTGCCGATCACCGGCTTTCCCGCAGCAAGATACTCGAACAGCTTCAGCGGCGAAACAGGGTCGGTTTTCTCGCTGACAATGAACGGCACGATACCGATATCGATCCAGGCGAGATAGTGCTTCAGTTCGGCATACGGTTTGGGGCCGAGGTGAATAAAATTGTCGAACGTCTTCAAGCGCGCCATGCGCTCCTGAACCTCGCCGCTATATTGCGGCTCGAAAGCGACAACAGGACCGACGAACAGCAGCACGATGTCGTTAAGTCGCACGATTTCGTCGAGCAGATCGAAATCGAGCAGTTCGGAAATTGCGCCGTGGTAGCCGACCACCCGCCGGTTCGCCACCATCTCGTACAGCTTCGCCGGCACGTCGCATCGCTCGCGCTCGCCGTGAATGAAGTCTTCGGGATAAACGCCGTTTTCCAGCAGCAGCGCATTGGTGACCTTCGCGCGGTTTGCCTCGTACAGCCTATTCGACGAGAACAGGCAGACGTCCGCTATTTGCAGCAGGACCTCATGGTCGCAACGCATGACGTCGGAATAGTTTGCGAAGATGGTCAGGTCATCCAGAACATCGTAGATCGTCAATGCGGCACGGCAGATTTCGGCGACGTATTTGAAGCCCGGCCAGTGAAGATAAAGTGTGACCGGCTCGTCCTGGAAGTAGCCGAGAAAATCCTCGACCATATTGGAGACGTACAGGTTTTTTGACCTGGGCTGGATAACGGGATACAGGCCGCCGAACTCCAGCATCACGCACAGATAGCCCGCCTTTGCGAACTCGGCCATGATGTGATCGGGACGCTGCTTGAGCGAAAGATCGTAGGCAACCGGGCACAGCACCACACCCCGGCGGTCTGGATGCGCCGCGAGCAGGCGGCCGATCTGGTGCCTTCTTTGTTTCGAGGGGTCCTTGGCGTAGTTGCCAAAGTAGGCCGCCTGGGCGCGCGTATGCGCTTCGTAGTCTCCGCTGGCCACGGGCAGGACGTCATGCATGGGAACACCGGCAACAGCCGGCGTCTGCGTCTTGCCGCGCGCCGCCAACGCGTAAGCCGCGCTCGCAATGCGTCGCATTGGCGCGGTCAACTTCCAGGAAGTGCTTTCGAAAACTTCGCTAAGGGCGCCCTGCGCACGCTCGCGCGCGCGAA
This sequence comes from Paraburkholderia sp. BL27I4N3, assembly GCF_003386115.1. NCBI lineage: Bacteria > Pseudomonadati > Pseudomonadota > Betaproteobacteria > Burkholderiales > Burkholderiaceae > Paraburkholderia > Paraburkholderia sp. BL27I4N3. Next base: position 6,256,244 of record NZ_QREJ01000001.1, read on the forward strand.
CCTCGAGCAGCAGTTCGCTCGATACGTCGCTCAGCGAGCGCTTGAGACTGTGGATTTCCGACAGCGCGTCCGACAACCGTTTCGCCAGCGTGTACCGGTCTCTGCGCGCGAGACGCTGATCCTCCGCCATCTGCTGGTGTTGCGTGATGAGAGCATCCGCGTCGGGGAGCGAAGTGCCTAGTTTCGCGACCGATGTAAAGGTTTGTCTGCGCGTTGCGTTTTGCATTGCTTCTTGTCCGTCCATGGCCAACCTCTTGAGTCGCCGTTATTCCGATTGCCCTTTCTGATGCCGTCAGCGCGCGTCTACTGGCGTTTCTTCCACGCGTATGTGTTCTGTGATGTCGGGCAGGAAGAGCCCGTATCTATCGCTTTCAACATAGGAAGAGAAATAGCAGGCGCCCTCAATGTATTCGTAGTACTGCGGCACTGCCGTAGACCGGTCTTCGAGGGCCGCGACGAGCAGATACCGGCCCGTGTTGAGCTGGTTTCTCAGGCGAAACTCGATTTCGACCTCGCTACAGTCGAAATCGAAGTCGATGCTTTTCTCGTCGTGGGTCGTTCGGACGATCAGATCGGTGCCTTTCGTATCCTTGATGGAGAAAGCCACGCTCACCGCGCGGCGATCGATGCCTTCAGGAATCCGGATCGCCAAACGGACGATCATCGGCTCGAATGCCGTGAACACGCTCTGGCGCCGGCCGGCCGAGTCCAGAACCCGGGCCGACACGATCGATCCGATATGCGTGCCCCAATGGTTGATCGGTTCGTCACGAGCAGTCGAGACGGCCGGCATCGCGCTTTCCGCAGTCTGATTGTTCTGCTTCGCTTCTTCATCGAGACCGGCCACGCTCTCTACCGATTGACTGGACGCCCCGATCGCTTCGCTTTCGCCGAGTCCCTCGGACATGAACTGCGTGTATTGCGCGGTAACGGCGAACGCGTTGCCTTCCAGCCGAACCCGTCCGCCATCGAGCCAGACGGCGCGCTCACACAAGGTTCGCACGGAGCCGACGTCATGCGACACGAAAAGAATCGTGACGCCGGATTCCTTGAGTTCCTTGATCTTGTTGAAGCATTTGGCCTGGAAGCGCGCGTCGCCCACGGCAAGCGCTTCGTCGATGATCAGGACCGCAGGCTCGACGTGAATGGCCACGGCAAACGCGAGCCGAACGTACATGCCGCTCGAATAAGTTTTGACCGGCTGATCGATGAAGTCGCCAATTTCCGCGAACTGCTCGATGCTGGCGAATTTCCGTTCAATCTGGTCAGCCGTCATTCCCAGCATGGCCGCGTTCAGGTAGACGTTTTCCCGACCGGAAAACTCCAGATTGAAACCCGCTCCCAATTCGAGCAGTGCCGCCACGCGGCCGTTGATCGCGATATCGCCGTGGGTGGGGCGCAGCGTTCCGCAAATTATCTGCAAAAGCGTGGACTTGCCGGAGCCATTGCGCCCGATGATACCGACCGTTTCGCCACGGTTGACCGAGAGCGACACGTTCCGAAGCGCCCAGAATTCGCGTGAATAGCCGGTGCGTTTTGGAAACACGATATGCTTGAGACGATCGAACGGCTTTTCGTAGATGTCAAAGCGCTTCGAGGCGTTTGTCACCTGAATCGTGGTTTCAGGCTTGCCGACTAGATTCATTTCCATGAGCATCGGCCTTTACACGACGTCCGCGAAACCTTCGCGGGTCTTCTGAAACCAGGCCAGACAGATCCACGCGAATCCGATGCTGCATGACAGATAGATCGCTATCCCCCCGAAATCAGGCAACGCGCCGGCGATCATGACCGCTCGCGCCTGCTCGATGATGAAAGTCAGCGGGTTGAGCAGAATGAGTGCCCTGAAAGCGGGCGTCAAAGTATCGAGCGCGTAGAAAACCGGCGAGAGGAACATCAACAGGGATGAAAGCAGCGTGGTGACATACGTCAGGTCACGCACGTAGACGCCAGTGGCGGCGAACAGCCAACCCACACCCACGCCGACAAAAGCGAGCGGCATGAAAAGCGCCGGCAAAAAGACGATCGTCCATTGAAGCTTCCCGTACACGCACAGCGCGAAGACAACCCAGACAGCAAAGCTGGTCAGGAAGTGAAAGGCCGCCGAGGCGACTGTTATCCACGGCAGGATTTCGAGGGGGAAGACGACCTTCGTCACGTAGTTCGCGTTGGTCGTGATGATGGTCGGCGCTCTATTCAGGCACTCGGCGAAGAAATTGAAAAGAATCAGGCCCACGAACAGGATCACCGCGAACTGAAAGCTATTGTCGGTTCCTGGCCAGCGCGATCTCAACAGCGTGCCGAAAACAACCGTGTACATGGCGAGCATGATCAACGGCTGAACGATGGACCAGGCCAGTCCCATTACCGACCCGCGATATCGGCTCAAAATATCCCGCCTGGTTAGCGCGACGATAAGCTGACGTTGCTGCCACGGAAGTAAAAAGAGATCACGAAAATGAGCGCGGGGATGAGATTCCTCGCGACCGTCGTGTTTATAGGTAAAGCTCATATGGGCAGATCGCCTTGAACAGCGCCGGCTGGTTTAACGGTGAACGAAGAGGCAAACCATGCGGCGTCAATGAACCTGCCGGGATCGCGCCGGTCGGAACCCGCTCCACTGCTCCTGGAGAATCCTACGGACCAGCCAAACTCGCTCGAACGAGTGTCGCTATCTTGAAGGCGTCAAATTCACATCTGAAATGTGCAAAAGACTAATAACCCAAAGCACCACCACCATTCGTATTCTCAACGAATTGGGTCGGCTAAGATTTTAGAAAATGACAGCGCGCAAACAAGAAACGTCAGAAATGTTTGCAGGAAAATCCAACTTCCCTGTCGAATTTTCTGCAAAAACCGAGAGACGGGGAATGTGACCGATTCCCGCAGTGCGCGGCGTCCAGGTCGAACGCCGCCGGATATCAGGTATCCGTATCACAGCCCATTGCAGGCTAGATGAAATCAGACATCGTCGATGTTAGAAGCAGCGTGCATTCCGCACGCTGTTTGACGCGCCATCGCGATTACATGCTTACGGCTGAGCTGCCGCTGCGTCGTCTTCGCGGAACAATTTGTCGGCCAGGTGAAACGCCGAATTCGCCGCCGGCACGCCGCAATAGATCGCGGTTTGCATTAGCACTTCCTTGATCTGCTCGCGCGTCACGCCGTTGTTCTTCGCGGCGCGCAGATGCAGCGCGAGTTCCTCGCTGCGATTGAGCGCGACCATCATCGCGATGGTCAGCAGGCTGCGCGTGTGGCGCGGCAAGCCGTCACGGGTCCAGATTTCGCCCCACGCGTAACGCGTGATGAAATTCTGAAACTCTTCCGTCAACTCATTGCGGTTCGCAAGCGACCGATCGACGTGCGCACTGCCCAGCACCGCGCGGCGCACACCGAGTCCGGCTTCATAGCGATCTTCGTCGTTCATTTCTGCTCCGTCAGGAAGTCGATCACAGTCTTCGTGAAAGCGTCGGCTTTCTCGATGTTGGAAATGTGCGAGGCGTCCAGCTCCACGTAGCGCGCGCCGGAAATCGACTGCGCCAGTTCGCGCCCTTGCGCCGGCGTCGCGGCCAGATCGTGCGTGCCGCTGATCACCAGCGCCGGCACCTTGATGCCCGGCGCTTCAGGGCGCAGGTCGGCTGCGTCGATGGCGTCGCAATTCGACGCGTAGCCTTCCTTGTCGGTATGCACGAACACGTCGCGAATCAGGGCGAGCACCACCGGCTCGCGTTCCACGTAGTCAGCCGTGAACCAGCGCGGCAACACGGCATCGGCGAGCGCGCGCATGCCTTCGGTGCGCGCTCTCGCGGCGCGCGGGATCCACACCTCAGGTGAACCGATGCGCGCCGCCGTATTGCACAGCACGACGCGTTCGAGCCGGTTGCCGTGACGCGCCGCCAACGCAACGCCGGTCAGGCCGCCCATCGAAATTCCGCAGAAATGCGCCCGGGCGATCTTCAGCGTATCCATCAGGCCGAGCACGTCGCCGGTCAGTTGTTCGATCGTGTACGGGCCCTTCGGCGCTTCCGAATGGCCATGACCGCGCGTGTCGTAACGCAGCACGCGAAAATGTTTCGACAGCGCCGCGACTTGCGGCGCCCACATGGACAGATCCGTGCCGAGCGAATTCGACAACACGATCCACGGCGCGTTGCCGTGACGGTCGCCGTCGATTCGATAGTGAAGCTCGGTGCCATTGACTGCGGCGTAAGGCATGCCGGTTACTCCCTGGAATGGTCGCGCTGCGAGCGCGTGGTGTGAAGTGCCAGCGCGGCGTCCACATAAGCGTGCGCCTGGCCGACGTATTGAGCCGGATCGAGCAGTTGCTTCAGGCGCTCGAGCGGGAGATGCGTGGTGACGGCCGGGTCCGCGGCGAGCACGTCGAACAGCGTCTGGCCGTCGCGGATCGCCGCTTTCGACGCGCGCTCCACCAGATGATGCGCGTCGAGCCGGCCGATGCTGTCGCCGAGCGCGAGCATCACCGCTTCGCCGAGAATCAGGCCATGCGTGACGTCGAGATTGGCGGCAAGGCGCGGCACGTTGACGTTCAACCCCGCCGCGATCTGCTCGATGTTGGCGAGCGCGCCGCCCGCGAGACGCGCGAGATCCGGCAGCGCGTCCCACTCGGCTTGCCAGCCGCCGAGCGCGCGTTCGTGCTCCTGCACCATACCGGCGAATACCGTGGCGACGAGCCCCGGCGCTCGCGTGGCGGCCGTCAGCACGGCGGCGCAACCGACCGGATTGCGCTTGTGCGGCATGGTCGACGAACCGCCCTTGCCGGCCGCGGCCGGTTCGGCGAGTTCGTCGATTTCGGTTTGCATCTGCAGCGAGATGTCGCGCGCGATCTTGCCGAGTGTGCCGATCAGCATGCCGAACATTGACGCCGTTTCGGCAATCCGATCGCGTTGCGTATGCCACGGCAGCGTCGGCACGGCAAGGCCGAGTTCTTCAGCGAGCGAGTGCGTGACTTGCGGCGCCGCATCGCGCAGGCTCGCCAGCGTGCCCGCCGCGCCGCCGAATTGCAGCACCAGCACGCGGCCGCGCAACGCATCCAGCCGCTCACGATGACGCAGCAGCGCGTCGAGCCATTGCGCGAATTTCAGGCCGAGCGTGATGGGCAGCGCCTGCTGCAACCAGGTGCGGCCGATCATCGGCGTGGCGCGATGCGTGGCCGCGAGTTTCGCCATAGCGTCGCAAGTGGCTTGCAAACTGTTGTCGAGCAGATCGAAGGTGTCGCGCAGTTGCAGCACCGTCGCCGTGTCGATGATGTCCTGGCTCGTGGCGCCCCAATGCACGTATTTCGATGCTTCGGCGTCGGCGGCCTTGACGCACGCGGTGAGTTGCTTGACGAGCGGAATCGCGAGATTGCCACCGAGCGCGGCGTCGCGTGCGAGTGCGTCGGCGTCGAGTTGGTCGGCCTGGCACGCGGCTTCGATCGCGGCTACCGCCGTTTGCGGAATCACTTGGTGCGCGGCCGAAGCGCGCGCGAGCGCCGCTTCCACGTCGAGCATCCGTTGCAGCGTGGCGCGCGGCGCCCAGATGTCGTCCATCGGCTGCGTGCCGCAAAGAAGTCCGGTGAGACGGGCGCTGGAGTCGAGCATGATGACGTCGATGATCGAGGGTGTCGGAAGTGAAGTTCGCGCCGCGGCGATGTCGGCTTCTGGGCCAGCGTCGCGCGGCGCGTTGCGGGCCCGTTAAGCCGCTTGCGTGCCGTCGATCAGCGGCACACCGGTCAGCTTGTGCAATGCGTCGAAATCGATGTCCGAGAAAATCTCGCGCACCACGAGGCCCTTGTCGGTCACATCGATCATCGCCAGATCCGTATAGATACGGTTGACGCAACCCACGCCCGTCACCGGGTATGAGCATTCAGCGGCGATCTTGCTCTCGCCCTGCTTGGTCAGGTGCTCCATCATCACATACACCTGCTTTGCGCCGATCGCCAGATCCATCGCGCCGCCGACTGCCGGAATCGCATCGGGCGCGCCAGTGTGCCAGTTTGCCAGATCGCCCTTGGCCGACACCTGGAAGGCGCCGAGCACGCAGAAATCCAGATGGCCGCCGCGCATCATCGCGAACGAATCCGCGTGGTGGAAGTATGCGCCGCCCTTGAGCAGCGTGACGTGCTGCTTCCCGGCGTTGATCAGTTCGTCGTCTTCCTCGCCTTTGGCGGGCGCCGGGCCCATGCCGAGCAGGCCGTTTTCGCTGTGCAGGAAGATTTCCTTGTCGGCGGCGAGGTGGTTGGCCACCAGCGTCGGCACGCCGATGCCGAGGTTCACGTAGGCGCCTTCGGGGATATCCAGCGCAACGCGCTTGGCCATTTCATCGCGGGTCAGTTTTTTCATGTCGGTCTCCGAATCAGGCGGCAGCGTCGTGAGGATTGGGCATCGGGGCGTGGGCCGCTTGCGGCACTTCGATCACGCGCTGCACGAAAATGCCTGGCGTCACGATGTTTTCCGGATCGAGATCGCCGAGCGGCACGACTTGCGACACCTGCACGATCGCGGTTTTCGCCGCACTGACCATGATCGGTCCAAAGTTCCGAGCCGTCTTTCGATACGTGAGATTGCCCCAGCGATCGGCCTTGTACGCCTTGATCAGCGCGAAGTCCGCATGCAGCGGCGCCTCCAGCACGTAATGCCGGCCGTCGATCAGACGGGTTTCCTTGCCTTCGGCGAGCTTGGTGCCATAGCCGGTCGGCGTGAAAAAGCCGCCAATGCCCGCACCCGCCGCACGAATGCGCTCCGCCAGATTGCCCTGCGGCACCAGTTCGAGTTCGAGTTCGCCGGCGCGATACAACGCGTCGAACACATACGAATCGCTTTGGCGCGGGAACGAGCAGATGATCTTGCGCACGCGTTTGGCTTTGAGCAGCGCGGCGAGGCCGATATCGCCGTTACCGGCATTGTTGTTGACGATGGTGAGTTCGCGCGCGCCCTGTTCGATCAGCGCGTCGATCAGCTCCGACGGCATGCCGGCCGTGCCGAAGCCGCCGATCATGACGGTTGCGCCGTCGTTGACATCGGCGACCGCCGACTGAAGTGACTCGAAAATCTTGTTGATCATGTCGAATTTCCTTTGAAGGCGCTGCGTGCCGTCAGACTTGCTGCCATGCGGGCAGGGCGTGAGCGGGACGGTCTCCGGCCAATGCTGGCGGCGGCTCGCCAAGTGCGATGCGAAGCTGGCGCCGTTGGTTTGCTCGCTTCAAATTTGTTCGTTGTATGAACATGGATTCGTTTAGCGAACGCTGAGGCGATTATGGTAGTCCATCGTGCAGGTTGTCAAGGCAGGGAATTCCCCTTAATCATAGGTTCTCGCTGCGTGACATGGCGGTTTGTTGTTGGCGTCGGCCGGTCGGGGCGAAGAGTCGCACTATCCAAGCACGAGATTATTGAGCTAACCTCTATCCACTTATCAAATACGCTTTCCGCGCTGCAGGTCGTCGAGCATGTCTGAAACAAACCTGGATCTGAACCTGATCCCCTACCTCGTCGCGATGGAAGACACGCGCAATGTCAGCCGCGCGGCCGAGCAGCTCGGCGTCAGCCAGCCACGCGTGAGCACCGCGCTTGGCAAGTTGCGGGAGTACTTCGACGATCCGCTGTTCGTGCGCACGTCCAAAGGCATGGAGCCGACGCCGCGCGCGCTCGCCATCCTGCCCGCCGCGCGCGACGCGCTTTCGCGCATCGAGAAAGGCATGCTCGACGTGCAGGAATTCGACCCGGCCACCAGCACCCATACGTTCTCCATCGCGCTCTCCGACGTCGGCGAGATCGTGTTTCTGCCGCGGCTGCTGCAACTGTTCGCTGAACGCGCGCCGTTTGCGAACCTGCGCTCGGTGACGGTCTCGCCGTCGCAGGTGGAACGCGGGCTCGAATCGGGCGACGTCGATCTGGCGATCGGCTATTTCCCCGACCTCGCAGGCAATAATTTCTTCCAGCAGCGTCTTTTCACCCATCGCTTCATCTGCCTGATGCGCGCGCAACATCCACTGGCGAAGGCGCCGCTCACGCTGGCGCAGTACGTGGCGTCAGGTCATGCGGTGGTGCGCGCGGAAGGACGCAGCCAGGAAGTGCTCGAGCAGTATCTGGAGAAGAAGCGCATCAAGCGCCGCGCCGTGCTCGAAACGCCTCACTTCATGAGCCTGCCGTTCATCCTCGCGCGCACCGATCTGCTCGCCACCGTGCCGCATGCGATCGGCTTCGCGTACGTGTCGGAGCATGCGTCGATCACGCTGGTGGAGCCGCCGTTGCCGCTGCCGCATTTCGATCTGCGCCAGCATTGGCATCGCAAGTTTCATAACGATCCGCGTGGCAGCTGGCTGCGCAGCGTGGTGGCCGAACTGTTCAACGACGCGCTGGACGAATGGCCCAAATGAGCGGCGCCCTGACAGCACACAGGGACATCGGCACGACACGTTGCAAAACATGGAACAATGACCGCACTCATTGAACCCGCGCGCTCCGTACAGAGCCGACGCGCGATCCCGTAGGAGCGACGGATGACCAGTAGCAAGGCGAAGAAAACCAAACCGATAACCGCAACCGAGCGCCCGAGCCGCGAGGAAGCTGAAGCAGCGGTTCGCGTGCTGTTGCGTTGGGCCGGCGACGACCCGGCGCGTGAAGGCCTGATCGACACGCCGGCGCGCGTGGTGCGGTCCTATGAGGAGTTTTACGCGGGCTATCAGGTCGACCCGCGCGAAATCCTCGCCCGCACCTTCTCCGAAGTGGACGGCTACGACGAAATGATCGTGCTGAAAGACATCCGCTTCGAAAGTTACTGCGAACATCACATGGTGCCGATCATCGGACGCGCGCACGTGGCGTATCTGCCGGGGCATCGCGTGGTCGGCATCTCCAAGCTGGCGCGGCTGGTGGATGCGTTCGCCAAACGCTTGCAGATTCAGGAAAAGATGACCGTGCAGATCGCCGACACCTTGAACGAAGTGCTGCAGCCGGCAGGCGTCGGCGTGATTCTCGAAGCCGCACATCAATGCATGTCGACGCGCGGCGTGCATAAGGCCGGCGTGACAATGGTCACCTCACGCATGCTCGGCACGTTCCGCACGGATCCGTCGACACGTCGCGAGTTTCTGTCGATCGTCGGCAATCCGGGCGTGATGGCGGTCGCCAATACCTAGACCCAGGTTGCGCGCAAGCGGGGCACGCCTGCCTCATGCCACGCTCCGCCTCACGCGCAGCTGGCCGAAAGTGGCCAGCAACACCGCGCCCAGCACGCACGCGACACCGGCCAGTTGCGCCGCACTGACGGACTCGCCCAACACCATCGCAGCCAACGCCACCGCGCTCACCGGCACGAGCGCGGTCATCAAGCCCGCTTCGGCGCCGCTCAACCGGGCGGCGCCCGCATACCAGAGCACGAAGCCCAGCACGGTCGGCACCAGCGCGTAATACAGCACGCCGCCGAGTGCGCTCGCATCGACCGGCAAGGCCCACGGCTTTTCGAAGCAGGCCGGCACGATCGCCACCGCGAAACCGATGCCGCACATCAGCGCCGACAGCGGCAACGGCGCCACCACCGTGCGCAGCTTGCGATTGAGCAGAATGAACAACGCCTCGCAGACGATCGCGAGAAACACCAGCGCGTTGCCCGCCAGCGAACTCGCCATACGCGGCGCGGTGAATTCGCCGGGATGCACGGTGTGCAAGGTGCACCCGAGCACGCCCGCAGTTGCCAGCAGGATCGCGCCGATCAACGCGGGCGCGGGGCGCTCGCCGAGCGCGAGCATGGCGACGCCGGCCGACACGGCGGGCAAGGTGCCGGCAATCACGCCGGCATCGGCAGCCGAGGCGAGTTTCATCCCGCTGATCAGCAACACCGTATAGCCGACGCTCCCCGCGCCCGCCTGGGCGATCACGAGCAACGTATCGCGCCGGTCCAGACGCGGCCAGCGCACGCCTCGCCAGCGCATCGCCAGCACGAACAGCGGAAAGGCAATCGCGAAGCGCAACGCGGTCGCGCTGAATGGCGGCAGTCCGGCCGCGATGGATTTGCTGACCACCACCGTGCTGCCGACGCCGACCATCGCCAGCGCGCAAAACAGATATCCGGCATACCGCGAGTTCATAGTGCTGTCCTGTTGGTTGGATCGAGCACGCAGAGTAAAGGCACGACAAGCGGCGGTCTTGAACGAAATTGCAAAACAGGGCAAGTCAAAAAGCGAGTCAATGAACCAGGTCAACCCGCTCACGATGACGCCGTCAATGCTGGCCCGGCGGCAAATCCATCGAGTATCCTGAGCGAACGGAGCGCCGCTCACGTGGCAGCCGCCGGCAGGCCGCTCGGGTACACGCTTTGCAACCACCTGAAGAAAACCCCGGAAGCACGCCGGCTCAACCGCAAAAAAACAGGAGCTCCTCAATTGGTAGCATTTCCGTCTTCGGCGGTGTCGACCTGGGGCGGCGCGGTCGTGTTCCTCAACGTTCTGTTGACGCGCCTCGGCGTGCCGATCCCCGCGGTGCCCATGCTGCTGTTCGCGGGATCCGCGATTGCCGCCGGCACGCTGTCGTTCTGGCCGGTCCTCGGCGCCGCCGTGCTCGGCGCGCTGATCGGCGACGGCGCATGGTTCACGGCTGGCCGCCTGTATGGCCGCAAGCTGATTGCGGCTCTAGGCCGGCTCTCGCCCGCCGTCGATTCAAGAGTGGACAAGGCGCGCGCGCTGTTCGAGCGCTTCGGTGTGCCGCTCGTGTCGATCTCGAAGTTCGTCCCCGGACTCGCGCTCGTCACCCCGCCGCTGATGGGTACGACCGCCGTCGACGTCCGCATCTATGCGGTCTGGGATTTCGCCGGCGCCCTCGCGTGGGCAGCCTTCTGGCTGCTAGGCGGCGCCGCGGCGGAACGGCAACTGCATATGCTGCTCGAATTCGTCAAAGCACGTGGCGGCACAGTCATCGACATTTTGCTGGCCACCGCACTGCTCTATCTGGTCTTCCGTCTGCAGCAACGACGGCGCGAACGCCGCCGCTTCAGGGACGCCGCAGCGGCACAAGCGGCCGCCGACGGCTGGCGCCGGCTCGCGCCACCGCCCAAGGTGCTCGATGCCCGTCCGCAGGCGCCCTCGCTCGAAGCGCCTTGCCGCATTCCCGGCGCACTCGCGCTCGATCCGCATTCGCGGGAGCAGATCGACGGGGCGCTGCGGGCGCACGACATGGTGATCTACTGCATTTGCCCGGACAGCGCGACGGCGTTCGAAATCACGCAACGCATGCGTGATAACGGCTACACGCGGATTCGCGCGCTACGGGGCGGCCTCGATGCCTGGCAGCGGCGCGGCTTTCCGGTCGAACCGCTTGCCTTAGTCGAGGAGCCGGACACCACCGGCCGCGCGCCGGCATCGCGCGGCGAAGCGCTCGGGGCGATCACGTTGCGCGGTTTCGCGCCGCGCAGCACGCAAGGCGTCTGAGCCGGCACGATCACGTGCGACCTTCTCGCCGCCGTCGCCGCTTTACAACTTGCGCAGCAGTCCGGCCGCCGAACGCATCCGGCGCTTGCGCTCCTTGCCGAGCCAGTGAAGCGCCGCTTCAGGATCGCCGACGCCGGCGAGCAAGGTCGCATTGTCGCGCAGCAACATCTCACTTGCGACCACATCGTTCAGCGTACCGAAACGTTTCTGGATCTGCTTCAAACGTTTGAGGGTGCGTTTGCGGCCACCACTCAGGACGGGTTCGAAAAACTCGAGCAGATAGCGCAGTTTCTTGCCTGCCTTCCTCACATTGTGGAAGGCAATGTAATTGGAGCGCTTCGCACGTCGCGCGCGTTTTAACCGCTTCTTCAACGAGCGCTCTGAAGCGGCCACGCGTTGGTCCGCGAATTTTTGCAGCGGCATACGTTCATGTGCGGTATTCAGTTCTTTGGACGCACTGGACAAGGCTTCGCGCAGCAGATGCTTGACGTCGGCGTTCGAGAGCGTCTCGCGGCTCGTCGTCAACGCGGCACCGCGAGCGTCCTTGAGTTTGGGCGCTATTTCGCTCGCGCCGCTGCGTGCGCCGTTATCGTCGCGCGTCAGCAATTCGATCAGAATGTCCCAGTCGCGCGTTTTGCCGGCGGCCGTGGCGAGGTACTTATACAGCGCCCGTTGCCGGGTGTTCTCGCCTTTCTCCAGCAAGGGCTCGAAGGCCCACCACAAAGAGCGCAAGCGCCGCAGCGACACACGCAATTTGTGCAGCGCTTCCGGTGACGGGTCTTCGCGCACCGCGTTGGCGTATTCAATCGCGTGATCGACGAGAGGCGCCGCATACGACGCGAAGGCCTCTTGAGCGGAGCGCGCTTTAATCGCGGGGTCGCTGTCGACGGATTGCTTCTCGCCTTTCGGATTATCGCGCTTCATCAAAGCCCCTTTGAGAACACCCTATCAACACAGTAGCAAAAAAAGCGCCCAACTAAAATTGACGTCACGATTGTGGCGCTTCGACGGGCCGCACGCATGATCCAACGCAAGCCTCGCTCGCCTCGCAGCGAGCATGGTCTTTTTCTGTGTTCGGCGACATCGCGACCACGGAGCGAGTATCTTTAACTGACGCGAGGCCGTTCGGCCGCGCACTGGCGCCGCAATCCAGATCGGCGCAAACACGAACAGCTTTCAGGAGGTTGGTATGCGAATACTGGTTGTCGGTGCAACAGGTCTGATCGGCGGCGAGGTGGTCAAGCTGCTCGCCGCCGAACACGACATCGTCACCGCGAGCCGCAAGGGTTCCGATCTTCACGTGGACCTGTCGAACAAGGCCAGCATTGAATCGATGTACCAGCAAGCCGGCAAGCTCGACGCGGTTGTCTGCACGGCGGGCGCAGCGAAGTTCGCCCCGCTCGCCTCGCTCTCCGACGAAGATTTCTCGTTCAGTCTTGCCAACAAGTTGATGGGCCAGGTCAATCTGGTGCGCTGCGGCGCGGCACACGTGTCGCAAGGCGCGTGCTTCACGCTGACGAGCGGTACGCTCGCGCAGCAGCCGATGGAAGGCAGCGCGGCCGTCAGCGTCGTGAATGCCGGCGTGGAAGCGTTCGCACGTTCGGCGGCGCTCGAACTGCGCGGCAAAGCCCGCGTGAACGTGGTCAGCCCGGGTTGGGTCGCCGAGACACTCGAGTCGATGGGCCGCGATCCGTCGCAAGGTGTGCCAGTCGCCTTGGTGGCGCAGGCCTACAAACGCAGCCTCGGTGGCGGCGCGAGCGGCGAAGTGATCTCCGCCTCATGACGGGTCGTACGGGCCAGGCCTTTTCGGACATCTGAGCATCCGCATCCGACAACCTGTAACCGTACTCTGAAGGCGACGCACCGCCAGTGGCCGCGCCCCTGCTCGCGCGCCACGGCGGCGCACTGCCGCGTCAAGCCACTGTCATCATTACGACACACACGCCCCGCAGGATCGGAAACTCCCGACAAACTCCCTGGGGCTCACGTCATGCCGGAACTTTCGTATCCACAGCCAGGCACTGCTGCCGGAAAGGGGCGCAACATCAGCCTCGTCATTTTCCTCGCAGTGATTCTGGTGGGCGCGGTGTATTGCGCTGTGCACTTACTGGACGATCTGCAACCCGTTCGCGAAAGCTCGGTTCTGCCTTATCTGCTACTCGGCATTGCACTGTTGATCGCGCTGGGTTTTGAGTTCGTCAACGGCTTTCACGACACGGCCAACGCGGTCGCGACCGTGATCTACACGCATTCGCTTGCGCCGAACTTCGCCGTGGTGTGGTCCGGCAGCTGGAATTTTCTCGGCGTGTTGACGTCGAGCGGCGCGGTGGCTTTCGGCGTGCTGCAACTGCTGCCCGTCGAACTGATCCTGCAGGTCGGCAGCAGCGCCGGGTTCGCGATGGTGTTCGCCTTGCTGATCGCCGCGATCATCTGGAATCTCGGCACGTGGTGGTTCGGACTGCCGTCGTCGAGCTCGCACACGCTGATCGGCTCGATCATCGGCGTCGGCCTGATGAACCAGTTGATGCACGGCACCGACGGCACGAGCGGCGTGGACTGGAATCAGGCACTGGGCGTCGGCAAATCGTTGCTGCTCTCGCCACTGGTCGGTTTTCTCGCAGCCGGTTTGTTGCTGCTGATCCTGAAAGCGGTGGTGCGCGTTCCCGCGCTGTATGCCGAACCCAAGGGCAAGGAGCCGCCGCCGTTCTGGATCCGCTGCCTGCTGATCCTGACCTGCACGGGCGTATCGTTCGCGCACGGCTCGAACGACGGCCAGAAAGGCATGGGCCTCATCATGCTGATCCTGATCGGCACGGTGCCGACGGCCTATGCGCTGAACAAGGCGGTGACGCCCGCGGAAACGCAGACGTTCCTCGCCGTCGCGCACGAAACCTCGGCGACGCTCGCCAAGTACACCCAGGGCGCCACGCCCTCGGCCAATCCGCGCGCCGATGTCGAAGCGTACGTGCGCACGCACCAGTTGACGCCCGCCACCCTGCCGGCCTTGCAGCAGCTGACCGACCTCATTGCCGGCCAGGTCAGCAAGTCGGGCTCGATGGCGGCGGTGCCGCAAGGCATCGTCGATAACGTGCGCAACAACATGTACGTGGCCTCTGAAGCGATTCGCCTGATGGCCAAAAACAAGCAGCCGGCATTCTCGCCGGAGGACGCCAAAACGATCGGCAACTTCAAGACGCAAACCGACCACGCCACCAAATTCATTCCCACGTGGGTGAAGGTCGCGGTGGCGATCGCGCTGGGTCTCGGCACGATGGTGGGATGGAAGCGCATCGTCGTGACGGTTGGCGAAAAGATCGGCAAGCAGCATCTGACCTATGGACAGGGTGCGTCGGCTGAACTGGTGGCGATGCTCACGATCGGCGCGGCCGACATGTACGGCCTGCCGGTCTCGACGACGCACGTGCTGTCCTCGGGCGTGGCGGGCACGATGGCGGCCAATGGTTCCGGCCTGCAATGGGGCACGGTGCGCAGCCTGGTCCTTGCCTGGGTGCTGACGTTGCCGGTTTCGATCGCGCTGGCAGCCGGCTTGTACTGGGTGTTCCGGGCGGTGTTTTGAGTTCACGCGGCGGCCGGTTCCTCAACCGGCCGCCGCTTCTGAAAAAGGCATAAAAAAGCGCGGCTCGTTCCGCGCTTTTTCATTTCACCTCACCGTACTTTCTCGCCGATCAGTACACCTCGGGCACAATCATCGAAGCCGGCACCGGCTGACGGCTGTACTCGTCGTGATAGACGCGAGCGGGCAATTCGATCTGCGAATGCTCGATCTCGTGATACGGCACCTGGCTCAGCAAGTGACTAATGCAGTTCAGACGCGCGCGCTTCTTGTCGACCGCCTGCACGACCCACCACGGCGCTTCGGGAATGTGCGAACGCTGCAGCATCACTTCCTTGGCCTGCGTATAGGCTTCCCAGCGGCGACGGCTTTCGAGGTCCATGGGACTCAGTTTCCACTGCTTCAGCGGGTCGTGAATGCGGTTCTGGAAGCGGATTTCCTGCTCTTCGTCGGTAATCGAAAACCAGTACTTGAGAATCTGCACGCCGCTGCGCGCCAGCATCTTTTCGAATTCCGGCACCGACCGGAAAAACTCTTCGTATTCTTCGTCGCTGCAAAAATTCATTACGCGTTCGACGCCCGCGCGGTTGTACCAGCTGCGATCGAACAGCACCATTTCGCCGCCGGCCGGCAGATGCGACACGTAGCGCTGGAAATACCATTGCGTGCGTTCGCGGTTATTCGGCGCCGGCAGCGCCGCCACGCGGCACACCCGCGGATTGAGCCGTTGCGTGATGCGTTTGATCGCACCACCCTTGCCGGCGGCATCGCGCCCCTCGAAAATCACCACGAGGCGGTGGCCGGTCTGCACGATCCAGTCCTGAAGCTTGACGAGTTCGCCCTGCAAGCGGAACAGCTCGCGGAAGTACATCTTGCGCGCCTCGCGATGCTCGGCCGTGAAGCCCTCCGCGCCGTCGATGATGCGGTCGTCGACCTCCATCTCGAGTTCTTCGTCGTAGGCGTCGATCAGGTCTTCTTCGAAACGGCGCTGCCGCTCGGCCATCAATTCGGCTTCAGGTCTCGGATCCTGCTCTTTCATTGCGGCTCTCCTGGCAACGGAAATGGTTAGGCGCGCGGCGGCAAACGCGACGCGGACGCGCTCGATTATCGAAGCGTCAGGTGTCAACCGTGTTACCACAGCGGCTGCGTGCCTTGTCAACTCCCATGATAGCGAGTTTCGCCCGGCCGCCCGGCGCTAGCGCAACGGTTTCGCGAAGCTGAGTTCGTGGCCGTCCGGATCGGTGATGTGGAAATAGCGCTCGCCCCACGGCGCGTCGGACGGTTCGAGCGACGGCTTCAGCCCGGCCGCCAGCGCTTTGCGATAGAGCGCGTCGACGTCGGAGACGTAGATGATCACGCGGCCCCACCAGGCGACCGGCGCGCGCGTATCGACGATCAGGTTCAGATACGAACCGCCGAACGCAAACGATGTAAAAGCCTCCTGCGGACCACCGAATTTCATCGGAAACCCGAGTGCTTCATAAAACAGCACGGCGCGCGGCATATCGCGGGTGGCGAGCGTGATGGCGCTGATCGATTCGATTTGCGGTTCCGTGGGCCGGCTCGACGAGGCTGATGTGGCGGCTGAGTTCATGGCGGCTCTCTCCTTGGCATGCCAGACGTGTCACCTGCCCAGCACGGTGCATGCTGTGGCTGTGGCTGTGGCTGTGGCTGTGGCTGTGGCTGTGGCTGTGGCTGTGGCTGTGGCTGTGGCTGTGGCTGTGGCTGTGGCTGTGGCTGTGGCTGTGGCTGTGGCTGTGGCTGTGGCTGCGGCTGCGGCTGTGGCTGTGGCTGTGGCGCTCACTGGCTTCGCAAAGTGTCTCACAGGGCGCGCCGCCGCGGCGCGCCTCGCGGCCACTTGAAAACCTTCGCGGCGCCCCGCATCTGCCATTCCGTTTATCCGGAGCATCGCTATGGGAAGCCGCCCACGCTTCGTCGATGACCTGTCGCGCGCCGCATCCGACGCCCCCGGGCCCGAGACACTCAATCCTTTTTCCGACGACGCCCTGCTCGACGCCTATTCCCGCACCGTGATCGGCGCGCTGGAACGCGTCCAGCAAGCCGTCGCCTTCATTGCCGTCGAACGGCGCCTGCCCGGCGAGCCGTCCAGCCGCGGTTCGCGCGGCGGCACCGGCTCGGGTTTTCTGTTCACGCCCGACGGCTACCTGCTCACCAATAGTCATGTGGTGCACGGCGCCACCCACATCACCGTGACGCTCGCCGACGGCGCGAAATTCGACGCCGATCTGGTCGGCGACGACCCCGGCAGCGATCTGGCCGTCTTGCGGATCGGCTCGCCCGAGCCGCTGCCGCATGTCGAACTCGGCGAGTCGTCGAAGCTGCGCGCCGGGCAGATTGCGATTGCGGTCGGCAATCCGCTCGGCCTCGCGCAAACGGTCACAACCGGTGTCGTGTCGGCGCTCGGCCGCTCGCTACGTTCGAATTCGGGGCGCATGATCTACGACGTGATCCAGACCGACGCCGCGCTCAATCCCGGCAATTCGGGCGGTCCGCTGATCAATTCGGCGGGCCAGGTGATCGGCGTGAATACCGCGATCATTCCCGGCGCGCAAGCCATCTGCTTTGCCACCGCGATCGACACCGCCAAGTGGGTCATCATGCAGATTTTCGCGCATGGCCGCGTGCGGCGCGCCTATATCGGCGTGGCGGGCACCACCAGGCCGCTGTCGCGCCGCGTGCAGCGCTATTTCGGCTTGAGCTCGGAAAGCGGCGTACATGTCATGGAGATCGTCAAAGGCAGCCCAGCCGCGCTTGGCGGCCTGCGCACCGACGATACGATCATCGCGATCGATACGCAGGCCGTGCAGGATGTGGACAGTTTGCAGCGCACGCTCGACGCATCGCGCATTGACAAACCTGTCAATGTGACGGTATTGCGCGGCGCGCAGCGACTCGAATTGACGTTGACGCCGGTCGAGCAGGTTAGCTGAGGCAAAAGCGGCGTGCATGTTCCGGGAGCACAAAAAAGCCTCGCATTCGAACGAACGCGAGGCTTTTTCTTTCTTCTAGAAAGCCGCGCATCTCAACTCAAGATGCACTGCCCGATGCCCCACAATAAAACGCTTACTGGATCACGCGCGTCACACCCCGGCCGCGCGGATCGGCTGCGGCTTCCGGCGTATCGCCATTGATCTTGATCGCCTGGATATCGCCGCTGAAATCCTGCCCCTTCAGCGTGTAGCCCTTGGCTTCGATCTGTTTGGCGAGTTCGCCGTCGATCGGCTTATACGGCTCCCAGAAGATCGTGTTCGGCGGCAACAACTGATGATGGAAACGCATCGCGGCGACGGCCTGCTGCAGCGGCATGTTGTAGTCGTAGACGTTATTGATCACCTGGAAGATCGATGTGAAGATGCGCGAGCCACCCGGCGTGCCGATCACGAGCGATACTTTGCCATCCTTCGTGAGGATCGTCGGGCTCATCGAGGAGAGCGGCCGCTTCTTCGGTTCGATCGCGTTCGCGTCGCTGCCCACCACGCCGAACATGTTCGCGACGCCCGGCTTCGCGGAGAAGTCGTCCATCTCGTCGTTCAGCACGATGCCCGTGCGGTCCGCCACCACACCCGAACCGAAATAGCCGTTGATGGTGTACGTATTCGACACGGCGTTACCCCATTTGTCGATCACCGAGAAGTGCGTGGTTTCCGCTTTCTCCGGCATCGACGTGCCAAGGCCGGCCTGAACGCTCTTCGTGTCCGACGGCGCGTTCGGATTCACTTCGCCGGCGCGCCTGGCGATATACGCGTCGTCGGTCAATTGCGCGACCGGCACCTTGTAGAAGTCAGGATCGCCGAGGTATTGCGCGCGGTCGGCGAACACGCGCTTTTCGATTTCCGCGATCAGGTGCACGTATTGAGCGGAATTGGGCGTGACGTCCTTGAAGTCGGGCGCAAGGTCGGCCTTCATTTTCAGCAACTGCACGAGACCGATACCGCCCGAGCTCGGAGGCGGCGCCGTGTAGACGCGATAGCCGTTCCAGTCGGCCTGGATCGGCTCGCGCCACACTGCTTTGTATTGCTGCAGATCCGCCTTGGTGATCAGACCGTGACCGCGCATGGACGCCGCGATCAGATCGGCCGTCTTGCCCTGGTAGAAGTCTTTGGCGCCCTGATCTGAAATGCGCTGCAATACAGCGGCCAGATCCGGCTGCTTGAAGTTGACGCCCTGCTTCAGATTGCCGAAGTAGGTATCGAAATTGGTCTTGCCGGCGAACTCTTTCGCGGCATCGTCGCGGCGTTCCTGCAATTGCTGGCTGACCTCGAAACCATCGCGCGCGTAGTGGATGGCCGGCGCGAGCACCTGCTTCCACTTGAGCTTGCCGAAGCGGCGCTGCGCCTGCCACATGCCGTCCACGGTGCCCGGCACGCCGACCGCGCGGTAGCCGTACAGGCTCATGCCTTTGATGACTTCGCCCTTGTCGTCGAGATACATGTTCCGGGTAGCGGCCAGCGGCGCACGCTCGCGATAGTCGAGGAAGTAGGGCTTGCCGTCGACATAGAGCGTCATGAAACCGCCGCCGCCGATGTTGCCCGCTTCCGGATACGTCACGGCAAGCGTGAAGGCAATGGCTACGGCTGCGTCGACGGCGTTGCCGCCTTCCTTGAAGATCTGCTCGGCGGCGTCGGCGCTGAACTTGTCCGCGACCGCGATGGCGGAGGCAGTGAGGACAGCCGGTTGGGCTTTCGCGGGCGGCTTGGCGATTGCCGGCGTGGCTTCGAGAAAGCCGGTGGAAACTGAGACGAGTGCGACCAGCGCGAATCCGCTGGCCGACGATTTAACGTTGCGGAACAACTTCATTGCATATCCCCCAAGACGACTTTTATCCGATGAATACAGGTGTCTCGAGGGTTTATAACATGTGAACTACTCGCTTGCGAAGCCGCTAGATGTCGTAGGGTTCATGCTGCGGCACACAAAAAAACCGGTTGGACCGCGCCGGGAAGCGCGCGTCAAAACAGCCGGGACAGGCTTCTTCAACATGCGGCATGCCGCGCGGTACGGCGCTTTATGCGCGTCCGCGACTGCCGCGCGCAATCTCATCGCCGGCGTTGTGTGGCAGTCGAGCGGTAATCGGAATCGACATGAACGAGAACAGCCCGACCACCAGAAAAGCCGGCCAGAAATCAGAGAAAACAATGGTCGAATGACCCTGCACGTTATGCGAAATCTGCAGCACGATACCTGCGATCGTCACGCCGAGGCCCAGCGAAATTTGCTGGATCACGCTTGCGACACTCGTCGCGCGACCCACGTCGCGGCTCGGAATATCCGCGTATGCCAAAGTGTTCAACGACGTGAACTGCAGTGACGGAAAGAAACCGCCGAACAGCACGACGCACCAGATCAACCAATGCGGCGTGCCAGGAAAAAACAGACCGTAGACCGCGATGGCGAGGCCCGCGCAGCACGCGTTGAACATCAGCACCGTGCGGAAACCGAAACGCTCGAGAATGCGCGACGCGGCCGCCTTCATGAAGATCGAGCCGAATGCGGACGCGCAGGTAATCGACCCCGACTTGAACGCCGTCATGCCGAGGCCTTCCTGTAATGCAAGTGGCAACAGAAACGGCACCGCGCCGAGGCCGATGCGAAACAGCGAGCCACCCACCACGCTCGCGTGAAAACTCGGAATGCGCAGCAGCCGAAGATCGAGCACGGGCAATTCGACGCGGCTCGCGTACAGCACATACAGCGTCAGCAACACCACGCCGATCACGCACATGCCCACCGACACCGGGTTCGACACCAACTCGCCGCCCACTAGCGAGAGCCCCAGCATGAACAGCGACGCCCCGCTCGCGGACAAAAAGAAACCGGTCCAGTCGAGCCGGCCCGGATGCGCTTCGCGCACGTTGGCGATGTGTTTATTCGCGAGCCAGATGCCCAGCAGGCCGATTGGAATGTTGATGAAAAAGATCAGACGCCAGTGCAGATAGGTGGTGATGAAACCACCCAGCGGCGGCCCGACCACCGGTCCGAGCAAAGCCGGCACCGTCAGATAGTTGACTGCACGGATGAAGTCGGACTTCGGCACAGAACGGAAAATGATGATGCGGCCCACCGGCACCATCATCGCGCCGCCGAGGCCTTGCACGAATCGCGCAACCACAAACGTGCCGAGCGATGTGGAAGCCGCGCACATCAGCGAGCCGGCCATGAACACGCCGATCGCCGCGCGAAACACCGTGCGCGAACCGAAGCGGTCAGCGACCCAGCCGCAGATTGGAATGAAGACGCCGAGGCCGATGACATAAGCCGTCACGGCAAGCTTGAGGGTGATGGGATCCTGGCCGAGATCGCGCGCCAGAACCGGCAGCGACGTCACGATGACCGTGCCGTCCACGTTTTCCATGAACATCGCACACGCGACGATCAGCGGAACAATGAAAGTGCCTAAAGCGAGAGGCATTGGCATGGCGACGGGTTGCAAGGCCGCCTGTGTAAAGCGTCGATTATGGCATCGCATCGGCAACAGATGTTGTTGCGCGAGGTCTTTTCATTCGGATAGACACGCATGGTTGAACGCGCAACCACGCAGCGTCGCAACGCGTGAGTGCGCGATCCGTCAACTTACGTAAACGCAAAAGCAAACGCAAAAAGTTGAGCCGGCATTCAGCCGGCTCAACTTCCGATACGACAGCGAACCGGCAGACGGATGACTTAACGCGATGCGCTGACCAACGGCTGCAATTGCGGCAGGATCTCGGCGCTTGCGCGAGCCACGTCGTTCGGGAAGTCGATTTCGATCCAGGGCGCGCCGGTCACGTCCGCGGTATCGAACACCTGGCTGCGCTCCAGCAGCAGATCGCGCACCGCTTCTTCGTGCGGCAGATTGGCCCGCCCGCTGTCCACATAACCGGCCACGATCTGCGCGAAGCGTTGCGCGGTTTCCTGCCGGAAGCGGAAGAACCCGACCGATTCGCCGATCGTGTCGTACTCGAGATTGACCGCGAGCTGCTTGCGCAACTCGACCGGCACGCCGTCTTTCAGGCACAGCTTGACGGGTTCGTCGCCGGCTTCGAAATCACGATCGATCAACAGGCGGTTGACCGTCTCGCCCGCCACCAGAGCAGCCAGAATGCGCTCGTCGTAAAGCACGTCGGCGTCCATCAACAGCACGTCGCCGCCGCGCGTCAACGCCTCGGCCACCGTGTGCACCGTCAGCACGCTGCCCAGGTCGTAACGCGTGTTCAGCACGGTTTCCACCTTGTGCGGCCAGTTGATGCGCTCCAGTTCCGCCTGCACCGATTCCGGCTGAAAGCCGAGCGCCAGCACGACTTCAGTCACGCCGGCGGTTTCGAGCATTTGCAGATGCCGTTCGAGCAGGCTCATGCCGTCGAATTGCAACAGACACTTCGGGAACTGAGCTTCCGGCGGTTGCTGGAGACGCAGGCCGAGGCCCGCAGCGAGGATGATGGCACGCATGCGCGGTCCTTTGAAAAAATACGGAGTTTAATCGACAACCGGCACGCGCCCTGTCGCGCGGCGCCGTTGCCAGCTTCGTTCGCTGAAGTGCAGAACCAGCAGACCCGGCAAGCCTAGCAGGATTTCGCGGGCGCGCTTGGCGAGCGACAAGGCCAAGGCCGCGTCCGGCGGCAAACCGACCAGCGGCGCGAGCAGCAGATAGCCGCCTTCCTGCACGCCGAGCGAGCCGGGAATCATAAACGCCGCGCCGCGAATGGCCTGGCCCAGGCTTTCGAGCAACAACGCGTCGACCCAGTCGACCGGATGGCCGAGAAAGCGCAGCGCGAGCCACACTTCCACCGTGCCGACGATCCAGCCCACAAGACTCATTGCAAAGCTTGCCGCCACGCGGCCGCGTTCGCGGTACATGGCCTGCACGGCGGCGTCGACGGCTTCGGCGCGCGTCATCAGCGAAGACCAGTCGCGCTTGCCGAAAACCTTGGAGACCATGCCGAGCAAGCGCCCGAACAGGCCGCGCCGCTGCGCATAGTAAAACCCGACGATCATCGCGCCCAGCACGCCGGTCGCGATCAGCGTGGCAGTCCGCAGATCGTGCAGCGCGCCGTGCGCTGCGTAAGCGCCGAACAGCAAAAGTCCGCCCAGCGCGAAGATGATTTGCGCGAGCGCCTGCGCGGTCGTGCTCACCGTGATCGCCGCGGCCGCATCGCGCATGCGCATGCCACGCTGGGACAGTTGCCGCACCATGACCACCGGTCCGCCGATCTGGCCGGCCGGCAGCAGGCTATTCACCGACTCGCCGATCCAGCGCGCGAACAGCGCGTCGCGCCATGTCAGATCGTGATGAATGCCGTCGCGACGAGGATGGAACAACACCGAGATCGCGCCGGCATCGAGAAGCACCGGCACGAGGTGGAACGCCGCGACGAGCGCGAGTCCCCAGCCAGCGGTAAGCAGTGTCGAAGCAACCGAGCCGAAACCCTGCCACGCGAGCAGGCCGACAAACAGCGCTGTCCCGATCGACAGCAGAATCAGGGCCGCGCGGCTCATGCGCGGTCCTTCCCGCGTTGGGTCATCTGGCGAAAAACCTGGCGGAAGCCGAAGTACGCAATTGCGTCCTTCATGTTCGAGATGAAGCGGCGCCACGGCCGCATATTCGGATCGGTGACGTATTCGAAAGTGAGCGACACGCGCATTTCGTTCGCGCCGGCGGGCGTGATGCGATGCCGCAACTTGTCGCCGTCGAAGAACACGAGGCCACCGGGCGGAATCTGCACCGAGCCCGGCTGATCCGCCACATCCGGATTACGCGTGTGGAGTTCGTAGTCGAGCCGGCACGACGATTCGTCGATCACGCCGAGCAGCAGCGTATAGCGGCGGCCGTCATAGTACGAAGTATCGTAGTGCCAGCCGATGTGGTCGCCTTGCCGCGTGTAGTAGTAAAGCGCGTACGCATGCGGATCGTCGGCGGGCGAAAGCTGGAGTTTGTCGCCGCTCAGTTGCTCCAGCCAGCCGATCAATTCCTTCGAGCGGTACAGTTCGGCGATGAACGGCGCGAGGCGGTCGATCGTATGACGGCTGACACTGCCGCCCTGCTTGTGGCCCGGCAGATAGTTGCGGTTCACCTCGTCGAGCAGCGAACGCGCGCTATGCACGAGCTGCGCCGTGACTTCGGGCGCGAGAAAGTCTTCCAGATAAAGAAACGCGCCCTGCTCCGCGAAATCCTTGCGCAGACGCGGGTTGTCGAACCCGCGCGTGCGGCTCGCGACCGCCCGGTCGGCATTCGGTGCGGGCGATGCAGCCGGCGAACGTTCTAACGGAACTGACGCGATCACGTCGTTTTCGGCCTGCGTACTCATTCGCTGGCCCACATTTGACGGGTTTCGGACGTACTGGCGGCAGCCGGCGCCGGGCTGGCGGCACGGCGCGCAACGCGCCAGTAGTCGACCACCACCCAAACAGCGAAAAGCGGCGCGCCGATCGACGCAACCACGACGAAGGGCAAGACGACGCTAGTCAGTGTGACGATCGGCAGCAGATACAAAACATCTTCAGTTTCGAAACCGCCGACGGAGGCCTGCTTAGTGCCTGCCTTGCCCGCCATTTCCTCGATGCGCATGCGCAGGAAGAAAATCAGCGCGATCGCTACGCCGGCCACCGCGCCGAGCACACCCGGCGCGATTTTCAAGCCCGCGATATGCGAGGCGCCCGCTCCGACACCCATGCCGACGAACAACATCACGGTCACGAGCGCGTCGCAAGCAAGGTCGTAAAAATGACCGATCCGGCTCGACTTGCCACTGATGCGCGCGAGCTCGCCGTCCGTGTGGTCAACGAAGTTCGACAGCACGATCAGGAAGGCGCCGGCATTGGCCCACGCGAACCCGCCGTGAGCGAGGCACAGCGCGCCTGCCAGCCCGATCAGAAGGCGCAGCGTGGTCAGATGGTTCGGGGTGACCCGCGTGTTCACGAGCGGAGTCACGAGCCGGCGGGCGAGCCGCGCGTCCCATGTTCTGGGCGGCGGAACGTTAATTGGAGTTTCGGGTCGCGAATTCATAACCCGGAAATATATACGGGATCGCAAAAGATTGCTTTCTTCCCATACGTTTCGTTAGGCGCCGTTGGTTCCCGATCCGTGCTGCCTGCAAAGCAGGATTTGCCGAATCGCGATAAAGTACAAACCAGTTGCGCCTGTCAAGGGTATGACTTCGATGCGCAACGTCTTTTCGGGTCTCGACTTCACGCCACCGCCCGTTGCGAACACACTACATCGATTCAGGTGGCCGTCCACGCTTATGAAACGCGTTCTTTCGTCTGTACTCCTTGCTCTGGCAGCCGCCACGTTGCCGCTCGCCAGTTACGCCACCGCGCTCGATGCGCCGCTCGCCTGCAATGAAAGCGGCCATCAGTTCATTGCCGACCTCGCAGACCAACAGCTGATCGACCCGAAGCCCACGCGTGTGGAGAGCAACTCGATCAACGCCTTTTCGCCGACGTCCGGCGCGGATTTGACGGCATATGGCTTTCGGGTGTTCGCGGTGGTCGGATACGAAAAGGACGATCCCATGTTCCGTGTCGGCGACGGCGAACCGGTCGCGCGTTCGGCCTACGGCGTCGTGGTGTTCGGCAGCGAGGCGAAAGTGCGGAACGCGATTGCCGGCACCGGCAGCAGGGCGATCGTGCACCGCGTAGCGCCGCTGATTACGGCGATTTTTTGCAAGCGGAGTTGAGGCGGCAGGGGGCGGCAGGGCTTTGCGTGAATGACCGCTCGCCCCCGCCTTGGGCCTACAACTTAATCCCCGCCGGCTCCGCCGTCAGATACCCCACCGTCGCCCCGAAGCGGTCCTTATAGTTCGCCCGCACAAGCGGATCGAGCGTCGATTTGATCTTGTCGTGCAACGGACTTTCCCAGTCGCCGACGTGCTGAAAGTTGCTCATCACGTAAGTCCAGCCGTTGATTTCATCGACCGCGTGCAGGCCCGTCGACTCGGCGCCCGCCGGGCACGAAAGCACGCGGGCGAGCGTCTTCGTGTCGACGTTGTACGCCCACAGAAAGTTGTTCACGTGCATGCCGCTGTCCTCGCCGATGAAGAGCGTGCGCAGCTTCTCCGAGAACTTGAGGTTGTCCGGGTTGGCAATGCGCTCGGGATTCGCGGTGTTGCCGAGCGCGTCGGCCGTCGACAGATCCTCGCCGACCAGCGCCGCGGGCGCGGCCATGTCCACCGGCACCCATTCGCTGTTGATCGCGGCGCCGCCGCGGTCGCGCTGGCCGCCCTTCATGTTCAGCGCGTAGACCGCGCCGGCGCTGATTGTCTTATCGACGGCTACGTCGGTGGATGCGGCATTGCCGCGCACCATCGACTTCTCGATACGCGACATCGCCGAATACAACACCTTGTCCTTGATATTGACCGTCGTGCCTTCGAGCTTGGTGAAGCCCATGCTGCCGCCGGCCAGCGCCGCATAGCGATGCGTCTCGAGGAACGTTGCCGCCTGCGTCATGCCGGGCTTGACGCGCACCCAGTTGAATGTGCCGTTGTAGTTGATCTTCGTGTAGGCCGGATCGAGCGGATCTTTGGTCGCGACGTCCATGATGTCGCTGGCGCGCAGCTGATTGGCGAGCGCCTCGATTTCGTCGCTGGTCGCGTGGCCCAGCTTGATCCACGACAGCGTGGCCGCGCCCGCGCCGCTCGAAGACACCTGCGTCCACTTCGCGACGTATAACGTGCCCGCCGACAGATCGGCTTCGCGATCCGCGATGAACATGAACAGGCCGCCATTGGTGGCGTCGTCGCCCATCAGGACGGTGCGCTTGTCCGGCATCACCTGAATCAGTTCGTGCGAAATGCGGCCAAGGCAGTAGTGCTTTTTGATCGCGCCGGTGCCGTCCGGATTCACGGTGACTTCCGGCAGATGCCCGTAGTGATACGGGTTCGCGGTGGTTTCATCGCCATACAAGCTGCGGCTGAAGCCCTTGAACTGGCTGTTGCTGGCGATCGTGGTGGCGTCCGGCTCGTACTCTTCACTCGACAGATGCGTATTCCACGGCGACAGGCTCGCGCCGCAGGTGATCCACAAGCCATGGGCCTTCGATGTATCGACGTTCGAGTAGCCCGCCAGCGTGAGCTTGCCGGTAGCCGGGTCCTGGTCGAGCGTGAGCACGGCGATCGGCGACGGCAACTGGCCGTACATCGAGACCAGACTCTGATCGCGCGTGGTGTATTCGAATTGCACCACGGCGAATACCGCGTTGCCCTTGAGGCCCTTCACCGTGGGATTGTCGACGCGGATCAGCGAGCTGCCGTCCGGGCAATCCGAGTAGAACTGGCGCTCCTTGCCCGCCACCGATTTATCGACGATCGGCTGATTGTTGATGTCGAAATAGCCGCCGGCAAGAATCGTCCCGCCCTTCACGTTCGGCACGTTGTCGCCGGTGACGAAGAACGGCTGATACGCCAGCTTGAACGCGCGGCTGCTGCCGTCGCTCAGTTGTACCGTCAAGGTCGAGCCGACTGTGGTCTTCGCCATGGCGGCGGGGTCGGCCAGCGTCGGCGCGGCCATGCTGGCGAACGCCGCGGAGACGAAGTTGGCAACCGGTTTGACGGGCGTCGCCAGCTCGTCGCTGCCGCCGCAAGCGGTCAGCATCGAGGCCGTGGCGAGCCCTCCGAGCGGCAGCATCGGCGCGCCCACGAGAAGTTTCAAGGCCTTGCGGCGGGAAAGGTCGAGCGGCTCTGCCATGTTGTCGTGATCCAGTGTTTGGGTAGCGTGGATGAATGTACAGCCGGCACGCACTCGGACCCAAACCACATGGTTCACGCTCGCGCCGCTATGACGCGAGGATTCTATGAAGCAAATATGAAAGTATATTGACAGGCTTTAGTAATTTAAATCCAGGCCGTCGACAGACGACGCCGGCGAGCCCCGGAGCCTGCCGCCGGCCGCAGCGGCGCGGCTTTTAACCCGGACGGCGAAACTCGTTCTCGACCCACGCCGCCGCGCTTGCCTTGCTGAGCTTGAAGTTAGGCGCGACCTGCACTTGCGCGAGCTGCTCGCCGAATGTGTCGAGCGCGGTCAGCAATGCATAGGGCTCGTCTTCGTCGGGCACGATGTCGAGCGTGATGTCGAGTTCGCCGTTGCCGTCCGCGCTCGCCACGCGCACTTCCTTATGCAGTTGCGCGCGCAGTTGCTGCTCATGACGCCGCAGCACTTCAGACGCCGTCTTCACCAGCGTGTTGAATGCCGACGTGTCCAGCGGTTTCGGATCCTTCTTGTTGCGGCCCATCGTCCACGGACCGACGAGCGCGGGTTCCGCTTCGCCGTCCTTGATCATCGCGACGGCCCAGCCTTCGTCGTCCTCATTCTTGATGACGCGCGCGGTCCAGCCGTCGTCGCGCCACAGACGTGCTTCATGCACGGTTTCGCCCAGTTCGGACGTGCCTTCCGTCGTGAGATCTTCAGCGGTGTCGGACGATGGAAGGGGTAGATCGGTCATTGCAGGTTCACTCACGTTCGCGGGGGCGGAAACACATCTCAAGCGCGCAATTCTACCCGCCCCGCTCACGTCGGATGCGGCCCTCTGACGAACGGACAAGCCGCGGCAATCGCAACGGCAATCGAAATAATCTATTTCCGCATTTGCGAGAACTTATAAACCGACTATAAAAATACAAAAAACGCGGCCCGAAGGCCGCGCATAAAAATGAAAAAGACACCCTTGGTCAAGGGGCGAGACGAATTGTAAAACCGTAATTCAATGAGATAGATCCGGGAAATTGAAAGAGTGCATTGCGGGAAACAGAATAGATCGATCAAATATCTCAAAATAGACACCAACTTATACTGCCAGTGGCTTGCGGCAAGTCGTCGCGATCAGGCAACAATACGCTGTTGACACGGCCTTCCTGAATTCACCGTAAAATTGATTTTTCCTTTATTTATCCATACTTAAACAATTACCCATTCGCTATTACGAATTAGAAAAATCATTGTTGTGCCATCCGCAATTAAAGATACGAATAGCAGGAATACACTTCGCAGCGGATCGTCAGGCCGCCGGCGCAATTGGCGGTGAGCACTCGAATGCGATTCCCTATGCACTGTTTCGGAGCTATCTAACCATGAAAAAAACCCTCATCGCAGGCGTCCTCAGCGCGGTTGCCATCAGCGCTCATGCCCAGAGCAGCGTCACCCTATACGGCACGCTGGACGCCGGCCTCGTCTACTCGAATAACCAGGGTGGCCATAGCAACTGGCAACAAGGCAGCGGCTCGGCGTCGGACACCTACTTCGGCCTGCGTGGCAGCGAAGACCTCGGCGGCGGCCTGCATGCGATTTTTACGTTGGAGAGCGGCTTCAACCTGAATAACGGGCAGGACACGGAAAGCAACACGATGTTCAACCGTCAGGCGTTCGTCGGTCTGAAGAGCGATCAGTACGGTGCGCTGACGCTCGGCCGCCAATACGATTCCGTGGTCGACTACCTGGCGCCGCTGTCCGAAGCAGGCGCCGGCTACGGCAACAACCTCGCGGCGCACCCGCTCGATAACGACAACCTCGACAACTCGTTCTCGATCAAGAACGCCGTCAAGTACACGAGCGCGAATTACGCGGGGCTGAAGTTCGGCGGTCTGTACGGTTTCAGCAACTCGGCCGGTGATTTCTCCAACAACCGCGCATGGAGCGTCGGCGCTTCGTATGACAACGGTCCGTTGAGCGTTGCCGCCGCTTACCTGCAACTGAACCAATCCGGCAGTTCGAACCTGAGCGGCGCGGTGTCGCAAGGGGACGGCACGGCGGCGGTCGCGGCCAATCTGCAACGCACGTACGGCGCGGGCATCAACTACACGTACGGTCCGGCAACGGTCGGTTTCGTCTATACGCATACGCAGCTCGACGGCATCACTGGCGTGGACGTCGGCGGTACGACGCTGCCTGGCGTCGCCGGCACCAACCTGCACCTGGACAACTACGAAGTGAACGGCCGCTATGCGCTCACGCCGGCACTGAGCCTCGCGGCCTCGTATACGTTCACCGACGGCAAGATGTCCGGCTCGAATGGCTCGGGCGATCCGAAGTGGCACACGGTGTCTCTGCAAGGCGACTACTCGCTGAGCAAGCGCACCGACGTGTACGTGGAAGGCGTGTATCAGCATGCCTCGGGCGAACTCGGCAACTTCGGTTCGAACGTTGCGGCGATCAATACGCTCGCGCCGTCGTCGAACGGCAATCAGGTGGCGGCAGCAGTCGGCTTGCGTCACCGCTTCTAAGTATTTTCAGTTGATGCCTGCGGAGCGAATGATTCGATTCGCGGCGCACACAACCCGCGCGTGACACGCTCACGCGCGGGTTTTATGACTTTACGTTTAGACACAATGCCGATCGCCACGGATGGTGACGACGCGTGCACCCGATGGGTATACTGAGCCCGGCTGCCTTCCTTGCCGCAACGTTGCAACGTTGCGATGCCGTTGCGGTTGAACGGCGGCTTCGTCGCGAAGCATGACGTTGTGCTCTATCGCGTTGCGCTTCGCCCGCGCCCCAAGTTCCCGCGTACGACCGGGGACGCCGACGATCGGACCATGAAAAGACTTCTCCTGCTTGCCCCCGCAGCCGCCGCGCTCGCTGCCCTCGCCGGCTGCGGCTCTTCCAGCGGCCCAGCCCGCGACGCATCCCTGCCGATGATATACGTGTCTTCGCAACGCGCCCCCGCCTATGTCGCCGATTGCCTCGAAAGCCGATTGTCACGTGTGCGCACGTCGCACGTCGGCGGCGCGACGGAGATCGCCGTCGGCTCCGATTCGAACAACTCGTATTTCGTAACGCTGACGCCGTCGAATGCCGGCTCGGTCATCAAGGTGATGCATCCTGCCAACGCGCCGGACGATCCGCCGGAACCGGAAATGCGCTTCGATATTGCACGTTGCTCGACGTGAGCTTCGGCCACTCGCTTGCGATCTGAAGGTACGCCGACACGCGATTTTTTTAACTCGCGTGCCGGCTATTTTTTTATCCGCGCATCTGCGAACATAGCCGCCCTCTGTTCCTGAAGCGGCCCTCTGCCGTAAGTTTCGATGGCATCCAGCAAAGCACATCACGCCACCGGTTTTGCGGCCGGCGTCATCGCGGCGGCAATCGTCGCGCGCACCGGCGGCGGCGGTTCATTTCATGTCGGCGTGTTGTTGAGTTTCATCACAGGTGTGATCGGCAGTACGGCGCCGGACTGGCTGGAAGTCGCGTGGTGGTCGCGCGCGCGGCGTCTGTGGATCACGCATCGCACGCTGACGCATTGGGGCGTGGGATGGCTCGCGTTGCTCGCGGTGTCGTATCACTGGCTTGGGCATTCGCTCTATGCCGCGCCGGCGTTCGGATTCGCCTGTGGCGGCCTGATGCATCTGTTCGCCGATTGGCCGAATCCATTAGGCGTGCCATGGATTGCCGGGCGGCACTCGTTGAATCTCTGGAATAGCGGCCACTGCGATCTGATCGTGGTGGCGGCTTCGTGGGCGGCGGCGTGGTTTATCGGGCAGCACGTCTGGTTGCATGGCGTGCACGGCACGGCCTTGCTCCAGCATTTGCGGATCGGCTGAACCTCAGCGCAGCGCAGCCGCGTAGTTGGCGGGCGTTACGCCGAGCAGACGCACGAACGCGCGCGTCATATGACTCTGATCGGCAAAGCCCGCCGCGGCAGCCGCATCGGCAAGCGTCGCGCCCCGCGCGATCCATTGTCTGGCGAGCACCACGCGACGCTGCATTCGGTACGCGTGCGGCGGCAGACCCATTTCATGCGCGAAACCGCGCAACAACTGGAAACGGCTCATGCCGGTGTCGGCGGCGAGGTCGGCCAGCGTGAGTGGCGAAGAAGGGTCGTCGTCAATGCGTGCCTTTGCTCGCGCAATCGGACCCGACGCATCAGCCGACTGGGAGCGTGCTGGCCGCGTCGCATGAACGCGCACGACGTGCCCAAGCAGTTCGAGCAACGCCTCCTCGCGCGCCAGATCGTCCGGCACGATAGGCGCTTCCACCGCGACAGCGAACAGCCGCTCGAACAAACGCTTCAGCAAAGGATCGTGCGCGACCGGCTGCGTGAGTTCGAGCTCGCGCGCCGCCGCGCCGGTCAGCTCGCTCGCGGCCGTGACGAGCATCGACGGTTCGAAATACAACATGCGCCACGCGCGTCCGCGTTCGTCGAGCGGACTGCCGTCGTGCACTTCTCCGGGATTGACCATGATCGCGTCGTTGGCGCGCGCTTCGACGAGCCCACGTCCGCTCGCCGACCGATGCCCGCCGCTCACAATTACACCGACGCCGAAACGGTCGTGCGAGTGACGCGGAAACGCATGCGCCGTCTCGGCCACCGTGGCTTCGACGCCGCCGATCGCGCAGCGAGGCATATGGACGCGGCCGCGCGGCATGGTCATCGTTTAGCAGCTAAAGAGACGTTCGCGCATCGGCACACGCGGCGATTCGCAAGCCGGGCCGCCGTGCATCACCGCCGCCAGTTGTCGGCACGCTAGCCTTTGCATGAGGACACGCGGCCACGCGCGACCCAGGCCGCGTATCACTGCCGCCCCTCGTCGGACCGCTCACCCTCGCGGATCTTGCCTTGCGACACACTGCTGCCCGGCGGCACGCTGTGCGTGAGCCAAACATTGCCGCCGATCACCGAGCCGCGGCCGATCGTCACGCGCCCGAGAATCGTCGCACCGGCATAGATCACGACGTCGTCCTCGACGATCGGATGGCGCGCGTTGCCCTTGACGAGCGTGCCGTCGAGGTCCGCGGCGAAACTCTTCGCGCCGAGCGTCACGGCCTGATACACGCGCACGCGTTCGCCGATGATCGCCGTCTCGCCGATCACGACACCCGTGCCATGGTCGATAAAGAAGCTCGGCCCGATCGTCGCGCCCGGGTGAATATCGATGCCGGTTGCCGAGTGCGCGATCTCGTTGATGAAACGCGCCAGCAACGGCACACCCAGGCGATGCAGCGCATGTGCGAGGCGATGATGCGTCATCGCCCACACGCCCGGATAGCAAAGCAGAATTTCGGTGATGTGCTGCGCGGCCGGATCGCCGGTGAAAGCCGCCTGAATGTCGCTGACCAGCAATGCGCGGATGCCCGGCAATTGCGTGCCGAATTCACGCGCGATGTCGAATGCGCGCGCCTGCAAATCGGCGTCTGGCGTTTCGCCGAACTCCGGCAAAAAACGCAGGGCGCGGCGGATCTGTTCCGCGAGCAGCCGTAGCGTGCTTTCAAGCGTATGGCCGACGTAATAGTCGACGGTCTCGTCAGTCAGATCGGGCGCGCCGTAATGCGTGGGAAACAGCGCCGCGCGCAGTCCGGCGACAATGTTGACTACCGCTTCGCGCGATGGCAGCTCGCGAATACCGAGCGGATGCCGCGTGCGATGCAATTGTTCACGCGACGCGCGCAAGTCGGCGACGATCTTTTCGAGGCCCCAGTTCTGGGTAGGCACATTAGGCATAAAAGGACAGCGCCGCGCGGGAGCACGGTTCGAAGTGATTATGCCGAGAGATTACCGCGTTTTGCCGCGGCCCGCGCAGCCCCGCTCGACGGCGGAGCACGCGGTACGACATGGCGCCGGAGGCGCTCAGATGGTCACGCTGCTCGCGTCGATCCAGCGCACCGCCCAGTCGCGCGCATGCGCAATGGCGGCCGCTTCCTCACGAAAGCGCAAGTCGGTGGGAAAAAAACGGTTGGCGACCAGTTCGCCGTCGCTCGAGCGGGAGATGACCACGTAAGGTTGCCAAGTGCCATCCACCGCGCGCGCGGGGGCGCAATTTAACAAATAGCCGCGATGTGTGAATGCAGCATCGAAGTGCATGTGTCACCCGCCCTGACGGCCCCGTAAAATGTTTTGAGTGGCGCGCAGACGGTGCTACCGGCCATCAAGAAATAGCCGGACCGAATGTCTTCCAATTTAACCGCGCTTCGCTCGTCGGAGTAAGATCATACTCTGTAGAAAATACGCGTCCATTAAAAAAATCGAAAAGAATCGCGGACGCAATCGCCAGCCGAATACCTCACTCGCAACTGCGCATGCGACTGCGGACAAAGCGCAGCAAGAACAGGTGAATCAGGGTTTGTGCGAGGCGGAACGGGTTTTGCTGCATGTCACACCATGTCCTCTTCAAAGGAGAATGCATGATGAACAGCGATATCAAGAAGCCAGCAGACGCAACGCAACCGGCTGCCACCAGCCGCGCGAACACTGCGGAATTGCACAACGACCGCACCCACGACAGCACCGTCGACACCGACGGCAAAAACCTCGAAGCCGCGCGCATAGCGGGCCACAGCCCCATCTCGCCCGACGAAATCACCACCAGCAATGCAACCCTCACGAACAGCGTGCCCGAGTCGCTCGACGGCATGGCCGGCTTCGACAGCCGGGTTGGCGGCAATCATCTGCTGCTCGCGCTCGAACCGGGTTACACCGTGATCGACAAAGGCATGGTCGCGCCGCAAGGTGCGTATTCGGCGGACCATCAGTACGACGATCCACGGCCGGTCGGCAGCCGTCAGGACCGCGGCCGCATTCATTACGCCCTTAATCATTTGCGCCCTACGAGGCTGATCGAATTACATCGGGTGAAATAAACATTCGCGCAAAGTTCGCATTTGATTGCGCGTTTGAATTCTCGCGCGAGCCCTAATTAATCCGTGTATTGCGAAGCGCGCACCGTTTGATTCGCGGTGCGCGCTTTTACTTCGATTAGAAACTCAGGGTTGCAGGACCTGCACGCCGGCGAGGCTATTTCCTTGCGGCAAACATCGGCAGAATCGACTGCACGTCAACCCTCAACGGAGCAGTAGATGAAAAAGATCGTCGTGATCGGCGCCACCGGCACGCTGGGGCAAGCGGTGAGCGCGGAACTGAAGGCGCGCCATGAAGTGATCGAGGTGGGCGCGACGCGCGGGCAATACCACGTCGACAGCACCGACCCGGCGAGCGTCGAGCGGCTCTTTCGCGAGATCGGCAAAGTGGATGGCGTTGTGACCGCGACCGGCAGGGTGTATTTCGGTCCGTTGCCCGAGATGAGCATCGAACAGTTCTGGGTTGGCCTGCGCGACAAGCTGATGGGCCAGATCAACGTGGTGCTCACGGGTCAGCAATATGTGAACGACGGCGGCTCGTTCACGTTGACGAGCGGCATCCTCGCTGAGGAACCGATTCTGCAGGGCGCGAGCGCGACCACCGTCAATCTGGCACTCGAAGGTTTCGTGCGCGGCGCGGCGATCGAAATGCCGCGCGGCATTCGCATCAACCTGGTGAGCCCGACCGTGCTCACCGAAGCGATGGACGCTTATGCGCCCTACTTCCGCGGCTTCGAGCCGGTGACGGCGCAGCGCGCGGCGATGGCTTATCTGCGCAGCGTGGAAGGCGCGCAGACTGGCCGCGTGTATCGCGTCGGCTATTGAAGTGAAGGATTCACGCGATGCGGCTATCGAGCCGCATCGCGCCCTGTTCCCACCTTGCCGGCGCGCTGCAAGGGCCGCGTCACGCTGTCGACGGGCCTCATCGACTCAGTGAATCTCCGGCTCGCCCGTATCTTTGGCGACGTCCGCATCGGGTGCAGCTTGCGCGCCGCCGCGTTGCAGGAAATCGAAATCGCAACCTTGATTCGCCTGCATCACATGCACCTGATGCATCGCGCCGTAGCCGCGCGTGAAACGCGGCGCCGGTCTGACCCACGCAGCTTTGCGGCGCGCGAGTTCATCATCCGTCACCAGCAGGTTGAGTTTGCGTCGCGGCACGTCGAGCTCGATCATGTCGCCGCTCTCGACCAACGCAAACGGCCCGCCGATGAACGACTCCGGGGCGACGTGCAGCACGCACGCGCCGTAACTCGTCCCGCTCATCCGCGCATCCGATATGCGCACCATGTCGCGCACGCCTTTCTGCAGCAATTTTCGCGGGATGGGTAATTGCCCCCATTCAGGCATCCCCGGCGCCCCGACCGGTCCCGCGTGCTGAAGCACGATCACACTGTTCTCGTCGATGTCGAGCGCGTCGTCGTCGATGCGCGCGGCCATGTCGTTGTAGTCCTTGAACACCACCGCGCGGCCGGTGTGCACGAGCAGATGCGGTTCGGCGGCGCCGGGTTTGATCACAGCGCCGTCGGGCGCGATGTTGCCGCGTAGCACCGCGAGCCCGCTGTTGGGCAGCAGCGGCTTGTCACGCCGGCGGATCACGTCGTCGTTGAAAATCTCCGCGCCTTCGAGATTCTCGCCGAGCGTGCGGCCGTTGACGGTTTTCTGCGAACGGTCGATCAGCTCGCCCAATTCGGCGAGCAAGGCGCGCAAACCGCCCGCGTAGAAAAAGTCCTCCATCAGATACGCACCGGTCGGACGGACGTTCGCCAAAACCGGCGTGTGGCGTGAGATGTCGTCGTAGCGATCGAGCGTCAACTCGATGCCGGCGCGCCGCGCAAGCGCGATCATGTGCACGATCGCGTTGGTCGAACCGGACAGCGCGAGGCAGGTGGTCACGGCGTTATCGACGGAACCTGCCGTGATCAGGTCGGACGGTTTGAGGTCCTCCCACACCATCTCGACGATACGCTTGCCGGTTTTCGCCGCCATCTGCGCATGGCGCGAATCCACTGCGGGAATCGACGCGAAACCGGGCAGCGTGAAGCCGAGCGCTTCGACCGCGCTCGTCATGGTCGACGCGGTGCCCATGGTCATGCAGTGCCCCGGCGAGCGCGCAATGCCGCCTTCTATGCCCTGCCAGTCGTCCTGCGTGATCGTGCCCGCGCGCAATTCTGCCCAGTATTTCCAGACGTCAGAACCGGAGCCGAGCGTCACGCCGTTCCAATTCCCGCGCAACATCGGGCCGGCGGGCAGGAAGATCGCCGGCAAGTCCATCGAGATTGCGCCCATCAGCAAAGCGGGCGTGGTTTTGTCGCAACCGCCCATCAGCACGACGCCGTCAGCGGGATAGGAGCGCAGCGTTTCCTCGGCTTCCATGGCAAGGAAGTTGCGATACAGCATCGTGGTGGGCTTCTGGAACGGCTCGGAGAGCGTCTGCACCGGCAGTTCGACCGGAAAGCCGCCGGCCTGCCAGATGCCGCGCTTCACTTCCTCGACACGCTGCTTGAAGTGCGTATGACAAGCGTTGATCTCGCTCCACGTGTTGAGAATCGCAATGACCGGTTTGCCGGCGTATTCCTCGCGGTCATAGCCCATTTGCGCGGTGCGCGAACGATGGCCAAACGAGCGCAGATCGTTCACGCCGTACCAGCGGTGGCTGCGCAGTTCTTCGGGTTTCTTTCGCTTCGTCAACGTCTGCTCCACGATGTCTTTCGCCACGCCGCAAGAGTGGCTCATGTTCGGGCATATTCAGCGCTTCTGTTCCTTCACACGCGACACGATCTGCGTCGGGCTCACGAATTGCAGTGCGATCAGCACCCAGATCAGCGTGATCGCCATATAGATCATCGCCATCGCATCGATCGATTGCGGCGCGCGCACGCCGGTTGAAAAGACAGCGTAGTACAGCGCGACCACAAGCGTTTGCGTCGCGGGGCCCGCGGTGAAAAAAGTCAGCTCGAACATGCCGATGGTGCGCACCAGCACCAGCAAGCCCGCGGCCAGCATGCCGGGCACGAGCAACGGCAGCAGCACATAGCGGAAATAGCGAAACGTGTTGGCGCCGAAAATACGCGCCGCCGCTTCGAGATTCGGATCGATCTGTTCAATGAAGGGCGTCATCACGAGAATCACGAACGGCAACGCCGGCACGAGGTTGGCCAGAATCACGCCGCTCAGCGTGCCGGCGAGGCCGACCTTGTACATGACCGTCGCCATGGGAATGCCGTACGTGACAGGCGGCACCATCAGCGGCAACAGGAAAATCAGCATCGCGATGCGCTTGCCGGCAAATTGCACGCGCGCGAGCGCGTAAGCCGCGGGCACGCCGAGCAGGACCGACAGCAGCACGACTGCGCCGACCACTTCGACGGTCACCCACAACACACTCGCCAACTGGAAATCGCTCCACGCCTGCGCATACCAATGCAGCGTGAAGCCTTGCGGCAGCAAGGTGCCGAACCAGCGCGTCGCGATCGAATTGACCGCCACGGTCGCGATCAGCAGCACCACGTTGACGAGGAAGAACACCATCGCGCCCCACACCAGCACGCGCCAGACGCGGCCTGGCACGCCGGTGCGCTGCCGGGTGTGACCGGTGCGCTTATCCGGCTCGCGCGCACCGTCGTCGTGATCCTTTGATGCCGGCGAGGACCACGAAGGCTGCGCCGCGCGATGATCGGTCGTCATCAGCCTTTGCCTCCTGTGGCCGGACCGCTGTAGAAGAAGCGGCGCGCGCCGAGCAGTGCGGCAACCACCAGCAACTGCACGAAGCCCATGACCATCGCGATCGCGGACGCCAGCGAATAGTCGTAACTTTCGAACGCGGCTTCGGCGGCGGCGATCGACATCACGCGCGTCGGCCCGGCCGGCGCGCCGAGCAGCACCGCCGACGGAAATACCGAAAACGCCTGCACGAACGACAGACACGCCGCCATCGTCAACCCCGGAACCAGCAGCGGCAGATAGATGCGGCGAAACTGCTGCCACGGACTCGCGCCGAGCGTCGCGGCCGCGGCCGCGAGCGTCGGGTCGATGCCGGTCACGTACGACAGCGTCAACAGAAACGCAAACGGGAAGCCCGACACGATCAGTGAAATCAGCACGCCCCAGAAGTTATGCGTGAGGCGCACTTCCTGCGTATAGAGATGCAGGCCGTGGAGCGCTTGCGGAAACCAGCCGTTCGGGCCGAAGTACGTGAGCATGCCGTCGGCGATCAACACGGTGCCGAGGGTTACGGGAATTACCAGCAGCGTCGTGACGAACTTCTGATAGCGCGAGTAGCGGCGCAACGCGAATGCCACCGGCACCGAGACGCCCACGTTGATCAGCGTGGCCGGCACCGAGAGCTTGAGCGTGACGAAGATCGTCGGCCACATCGACGTGTCGGTGAAAAAGGCCAGATAGTTGGCCCACAGGCCGCCGCCGTTCATCGGCCGGAACGACAGCACCAGACCGTATGCGAACGGATAAATGAACAACGCGACGATGAACAGCAACGCCGGCGCGACGAGCCACGCCTTGGCGTCGTGCGGCGCGAGCGGCGGCGACAGCGTGGGCGTGTTCATGCCGTCTCCGCGTCGTAGACGAGCGTGCGCGACGGCGGCACGCGCAAGCTGATTCGCTCGCCCTCTTCGAATTCTCCGCCGACGCGCGCCCAGATATCGCCGAACGCCGTCTTCACGCGCAGCAGCGAATCGCGGCCGCCGTATTCGACGGTCGTCACCAACGCATCGAAGGCATTCTCCGCGCCGGGCGCGGCGCGCTCCATATCCTCGGGACGCAGCGCGACGCTCACGCGTTTGCTGTTGAAGCCGGCCATTGGCGTGCCGAGCAGACGCACACCGTTCGCGCTCACCATCACGCCTTCGCCTTGCGTGCCTTCGAGTTCGAACTCGGCCACGTTGCGATAGCCCATGAAGCGCGCGACGTGCAGATTCTGCGGCCGCGTATAGACCTCTTTCGGCGTGGCAACCTGCTGCACCACGCCTTCCCTCATCACGACGATGCGATCGGCCATGGACAGCGCCTCGTCCTGATCGTGCGTCACGTAAAGCGTCGCGCGCTCGAGCTGGCTATGGATGCGGCGAATCTCCGCGCGCATTTCGATGCGTAGCTTGGTGTCGAGATTCGACAGCGGTTCGTCCATCAGGATCAGCGGCGGCTCGATCACGATCGCGCGCGCAATCGCGACGCGTTGCTGCTGGCCGCCGGACAGTTGTCCAGGCAGCTTGCGCTCGTGCCCGACGAGTTGCACGAGTTGCAACGCTTCGCGCACCCGGCGCACAGCTTCGCTCTTGCCGATGCCGCGCATCTTCAAACCAAAGCCGACGTTGTCGAGCACGCTCATATGCGGAAACAGCGCGTAGTTCTGAAACACCATGCCGAAGCCGCGCTTCTCCGGCGGCAGCACGTCGATGCGTTTGTCGTCGAGCCAGATGCCGCCGCTGCTCAACGGCTGCAATCCGGCGATGCAATTGAGCGCCGTCGATTTGCCGCAACCGGACGGCCCCAGCAACGCGATGAACTCGCCACGCTGGATGGTCAGATCGAGTCCCCGCAGCGCCGCGATCGCCTGGCCTTCCGCATTCGTGAAACTGCGGCTCACCGAGTCGAGCCGCAACTGTTCAAAGTGATGCTTCATGGCGGTTTCCTGATACGCGCGAGGCGTACGCCGTCATAGATCACGTGAGGATCGAGACGGCATGCGTGCGTGCACTGCGGGAGCGGAGGCTACTTGGTCTTCTGCGCGCCGACCTCGGTGTCCCATTTCTTGAAAGCCGCGACCATCGCCGCGGCATTCAGCGGCAATACGTGCGGACGCTCGGCCAGCAGCTTCGCGTACTCCGGCCGGCCGTATTTCTTCAGCACGTCCTGGCTGTGCGCCGGCGCCTGCTCGACGCTCACGCCCTTGATCGCCGGGCCGGGATAGAAATAACCGTCGTCATAGGTCATGGCCTGCTGCGCCGGCTCGAGCATGAAGTTCATCAGCTTGTAGAGCACGTCGAGCTTTTCCTTCGGCACGCCTTTCGGAATCACCATGTAGTGCGCGTCGTTCACCCACGTCATGTTGTCGAACGCCTGCACGCGGAATTCGGCCGGCACAATACCGAGCGCGCGCGGATTGATGTCCCAGCCTGTCACGGTCACGGTCATGTCGCGCGTGCCTTCGCCGAGCTCCTTCATCACCGCCGAGGTGCCGCCCGGATAGTAAGGAATGCAATCGTTCAGTTGCTTCAGAAAGGCCCACGTCTTGTCCCATCCGTGAATCGGATCCTGCGGATCCTTGTCGCCGAGCACGTACGGCAAGCCCATCAGGAACGTGCGGCCCGGACCGGAATTCGCCGGCCGTGCATAGATCAGTTTGTCCGGGTGCGCCTTGCACCATTGCAGCAGTTGTTCGGGCGTCTTCGGCGGGTCGCTGACCTTGGCGGGGTTGTATTCGAGCAGCGGGCCGGCAGGCATGTACGCTACTTCGAGCCCGTAGCCTTGCGCGAGATCCTGCATCTTGCGCGGACCCGGCGCGTATTTGTCGAGCACGCCGGGGAACGCAGCCGCGTTCTCGGGCATCAACTTCATCCATAGACCCTGTTCGATGCCCGCGGCGAGCGCGTCGGTGCCGGTCAGCACGAGATCGATATCGGAGCGGCCGGCGGCCTGCATCGCTTTGATCTTGCCGGGCAACTGCGGCGCAGGCGCATTGGTGAAGGTGAGATTGGCGACGAGGTTCGGGTACTTCGCCTTGAAGGCCTCGAAGCCTTTTTGCGTGAGTTGAAGGTCGCCGGCCACGTCGACGATATTGAGCGTGACCGGGTCGGCCGCGTGCGCGGCGGATGCGAAAGCGGCGCTCGCCGCGAGACATACGGACACCAGCCTGAGCGCCAACCTGTCTGAAACAGTCATTGCGTCTCCTCGCTTCTTGGTATGGAAATCCGCCGGTCGAATGCGCTGCTGGCGGTGTCTTTCTACCAATGGAACATAGCGAAGCGGGACAGCTGATGTCAAGCCAATACTCGTGGCGGCAACCGGCCCCCGAAAACCGCGGTTTTCCTGATGAATCCTTGCCGCTCAATGGCTTGCGCGCTGCATCCGAGGGCAAACCCGAAGTCGAACACGTACTCTGACGACGACTTGTCAGGCAACTAGCCGCCTTGCACGCCTTGCGTGTTCACGTAGAGCGAATAAAGTCCGTGGCTTGCCGCCATGAACAGCCGGTTGCGATGCCGCCCGCCGAAACATACATTCGCGCAGCGCTCCGGCAGCGCAATGTGGCCGAGCGGCTCGCCTTGCGACGTGAAGACGCGCACGCCGTCGAGTTCATCGGTGCCCATGCCCCAGCCGCACCACAGATTGCCGTGGACATCGACGCGAAAGCCGTCCGGCGTGCCCGGACCGGCGTCGATCAGCACGCGGTTGTTCGACAGCGCGCCGCCGTTGTTGTCGACGTCGAACGCACGGATTTTGCGGCTTGGCTCGCCGCGCGATTCGACGATATACAACACCGACTCGTCCGGCGAGAACGCCAGACCGTTGGGGCCGAGCACGTCGTCGGCGACGACGGTGACTTCGCCGGATTGGCCGTCGATGCGGTACACGCACGCCGGCAGTTCCGACTCCTGCTGCTCGCCCTC
Organism: Paraburkholderia sp. BL27I4N3; assembly: GCF_003386115.1. Taxonomy (NCBI): domain Bacteria; kingdom Pseudomonadati; phylum Pseudomonadota; class Betaproteobacteria; order Burkholderiales; family Burkholderiaceae; genus Paraburkholderia; species Paraburkholderia sp. BL27I4N3. Next base: position 6,298,428 of record NZ_QREJ01000001.1, read on the forward strand.
ATAGAAACTGTCGATGCCGAAGGTCGGATCGCTGAACCAGATCGAGCCGTCCGATTTCACGACGACGTCGTTCGGCGAATTGAAGCGCTTGCCGCGATAGCGGTCGGCGAGCACGGTGATCGAACCGTCGTATTCCGTGCGCGTGACACGGCGCGTCAGATGCTCGCAGCTGACGAGGCGGCCCTGACGGTCGCGCGTATGGCCGTTGGCATTGTTCGACGACTGGCGAAAGGTCGACACCGTGCCGCTTGGTTCATCCCAGCGCAGGATGCGGTCGTTCGGAATGTCGCTCCACAGCAGATAGCGGCCGTCGCCGAACCAGACCGGGCCCTCGGACCAGCGCGCGCCCTGATACAGGCACTCGACGGACGCGGAAGCAAGGATCAACGGTTTGAAGCGCGGATCGAGCACGCGGATGGAGGGATCGGGATAGCGTCGGCTGTTGTCGGTCATGCTGGCGGTTCAAGGCTCGAGGTAGGGTTAGCTTGCGCGGAACTCATGCTCTAACGCGAGCAGCACCCGCGCGGCGTGCTCGATCTTCGCACGATGCTCGGGTGGCGTCGAACTGAGCAACGGCAAAATCGGCCCGACGTCGGCGATCCTGGAAACGTCACGGCGCTGCGGAGCACGGGAATCAGTGAGATCTCGTCGCGCAAGTTTCGAGGGGCAAGAAGCCTCGTAAAGACGTTGCGCCCTCTCGCGACCACCCTTTTGACCGCTCGCGGCTGGGCTGAGAATGTTGTCAAACAACCTGATGACAAGCACGGTCCGGCGAATCTTCGCGCGAGGTGCGGACGTTGCAAACTACGCCATGTCGCTTTTGTATGACAATATAGCTTATGGCAGTGGCGTTTATCTCGCAGCAGCCGTCCCACCTGCGGACATACAAGATGGGCAATCAGTGCGATTTTGACCGGAATTTTGGCAGCGACCGCTAATTGGAATGCTTCCAATAATGTTGCCAATGAATGGCATCAAAACGGCTACTACGAGAGAATTACCCACATAAAGGATCGGTGAATGTTAATTCGATCAAAGAAATCAGTTACAAAGAGCGGTTCATTCGCATTCTCACCAGAGCGCCGCGCCTGGCATTGTTTAGAATTCACTTCTCGCTTTGCGAAATAAATTTTGGTGATAGATTGTGCAGATAAAAACCACCGGACGGAATGCCGTACCGCAATTAACCGCAACGGGATGTTTGCGAGCCTGAGAGAGTGAAAATTGTCGCTACATTTTATCGAGCAGATGGCACCGCTACTGAACGCCGCCGACGAAACGGAATGGTTCGGTGCAATCGCGGGCCTCGCCGAGACGTGGGGCTTCGACAGGCTTTTGATCGCCATGCTGCCGCGTCCGACCATTCGCCTGGAAGACGCCTATGTGCGCAGCACGTACGCGTCCACGTGGCGCCGTACTTATGACGAGCAGGGACTGGTTCACATCGACCCGACCGTCGCGCATTGCGCGACACGCGCCACGCCGCTGATCTGGTCGCCCGACATTTTCACGACCGCGGCGCAGCTTTCCATGTACGAGGAAGCCCGTTCGCACGGATTGCGTTCCGGCGTGACATTGCCGATTCACGGGCCGAACCAGGAAGCCGGCATGATGTGCTTCGTCAACGACAACAATCCCAACGATGAATTCTGGCGCCATATCAACGTGGCATTGCCGAATCTGGTGTTATTGCGCGACCTGGTAATCGACACGAGTCAGCGGCATTTGAATACGCACGCTCAGTCTTTAATGCCCAAACTGACGCCGCGCGAACGCGAATGCCTGAAATGGACCGCACGCGGCAAATCCACCTGGGAAATCTCCCACATCCTGAACTGTTCGGAAGCCGTGGTGAACTTCCACATGAAGAACATCAGAACGAAATTCGGTGTGAATTCGCGGCGTGCGGCGGCCGTGATCGCAGCGCAACTCGGGCTTATTGACCCGGGTTGAGCAAGGCGGCGGCGTCGCGGCTGTACAGCACGCGCTCGGCACGGCCCAGATCGGCGTCGGAAACGGTTTTGGTGAAATACAGACCCAGCAGGATCGAGACCGGCGCCGGGATTTCAGCACCCGATTCGAACCGGCTGCCGCGCGACTGCGTTACGCCGAAGCGGGCCCAGAAGCGGCGTTGGCTTTCTTTTTTCTTTTTGCGGTAAGCAATGATCAGAACCCGGTCCACCGCCGTGGACGGCTCCGCCGGGCGGGTTTGAAGGCCGGTTTGCGGTTGCCAATGATTTTCGAGGAGTTCCATTTTCGGTCCTGTCGGTTGAGTGCAGTGCTTGTCTCGAATTTTGCGTTACCCGATAAGCATGCACACCTATCCAGGTAGGTAGGTGGCAGAAACATTCAAAATGCATAAGTTTTCTTGCGTATTGGGTACCCCAACACGTTCAGGAGAACGTCATGCAAACAGCAATCCGGATTGGAATGCGTCAGGAATTCGACAACGCGGATATCAACGAGATGTACCGCCTGCGGGCGCGGGTGTTTCATGGGCGGCTCGGATGGGAAATCCCGACCATCGCGGGCATGGAGATCGACGGCTATGACGCGCTCGGTCCGCACTACATGCTGATCCAGGCCGACGACGGGCAAGTGCGCGGCTGTTGGCGCCTGATGCCGACCGAGGGGCCCAATATGCTGAAAGACACCTTCCCGCAGTTGCTGCATGGCGCGGCGGCGCCGGTAGGGCGGCACATCTGGGAATTGAGCCGGTTCGCGATCGAAACCATCGGCGAGGAGCAATCGTTCGGCTTTGCGGATTTGACCATGCAGGCCATCCACGAACTGGTGACGTTCGCCGACCAGATGGGCATCACGCGGTATGTCACGGTGACCACGACGCCGATCGAGCGGCTGCTGCGCAAGACCGGCATCGACGTCAGCCGGCTCGGGTCGCCATTGCAGATCGGCGTGGAACGAGCGGTGGCGCTTGATATCGCGGTGAGTCCGAAGACTCGTACCGCGCTGTTCGGACCGATGGCCGTTGCGGCGTAGCGCTCGCCTGGTTGCCCTTTAGTTGCTGCCTGCCTGCTGCCTGCCTGCTGCCTGCCTGCTGCCTGCCTGCTGCCTGGCTGTTATCGCGCGGCCGGTTCGCTGCCGCGTAAGCGGCGGTTAGACGCCACGCCAGGGCGCCATGGAATCGCATTGGGCAAGTAGCTTGGCAACTCGCCGCCGCCCTGGCGCGCGGCGAGAGCGGGCGGCAGATCAGGAACCGAACATGCGCTCGAGCGCGTTCTCGAGATGCGCCCGCATGGCGTGCGCAGCGCCTCGCGCATCTTTGCGGCGGATCGCGTCGAGCACAGCCCTATGCTCGTCCTGCACGAGCCGCTGCCGCGCCACCGTTTTCACCAGCGAAAGATTGCGCGACAGGTTCATGCTGAACAGGATCTGCTCCTCGATGAACGACATGACCGTGATGAAAAACGGGTTCTTCGACGCACGCGCTACCGCCAGGTGGAACATAAAGTCGTCTTTCGCGCCGATCCCTTGCGTCTCGACGATCCGTTCCAATTGGTCCCAAGCGTGCTGGATGGCGGCAATGTCGTCGGCGTCGGCTTTGAGCGCCGCATGCTCCGCGGCGCCCGCTTCTGTCACGATGCGAAACTCATAGCAGCGACGGATATCGGACAGCGTTTCGAGCGGGGCGAAGCGGCGCACGTCCGGGTCCGGCCGGCGCGCCACCGTCGTGCCCGAACCGTGCCGGGTCATGATGATGCCGTCGGCTCGCAAGCGCGCCAGAGCTTCGCGCACCGTCGGCCTGGACGTCGCAAAACGCTCGGCCAGCGCATGCTCGGTCGGCAAGCGCTCACCTTCCTTGTACTCGCCTTCGACAATGCGATTGAGAATGTCGCCGTAGATCTTGTCGGGTAAGCCCGTCGTTTTGCGCTCGTTCATCAGCGGACTGGAGCAACTTGTCTGAGTAGACTGTAATTGTAAGGCAAACCTTGCTCCGCCTTGGACGCGGATATGCGCTGCGAATGGGAGCAAAGTCCCGTCGACGCTTGCCCTCCGGCGCTTGCTGAACCAGCCGACGCAATCGAAAAATTTGATAAGAGTTTGACTTACATCCAGGTGGAGCGCATGTTTTTCGGCGATCATGAAGGCTTGCATCAGCAATGATCGTCATTGCGCCCAGCGTTTGAAAACAGCTGCGGCATCCGGATCCTTCAGACGCGGAGTCGAAATGTACACACGCATTCTTGTAGCGGTCGACGGCAGCAACACCTCCCGCCGTGCATTCGAAGCAGCGCTCGCGCTCGCCAAATCCAGCGGCGCGGTCCTGCAGCCGCTCTACGTGGTCGAGAACACACCCATGTATTTCGAAGCGCCCGGTTACGACCCGTCCGTCTTGCGCAATCGCCTTGTCGAGGAAGGCATGGAACTCGGCGCCGAGTTCGCCAAGGCCATGACCGAGCAAGGCGTAAAAGGCGACCTGGTGGTGAGCGAGGCATCCACGATCGACGACGTTTCCGTGGTCGTGCTCAAAGCCGCCGCCGACTTCAACGCCGACTTGCTGGTCATGGGCACGCACGGGCGACGCGGCTTTCAGCGCCTGATCCTCGGCAGCGTCGCCGAGCGCTGCGTGCGGCAGGCGAGCCTGCCTGTGCTGCTCATTCCGTCCGCAGCGGGCAAGTCCGGCACCGCGGATTGATGAGCGCCGCGCCCGTGCGCAATGCGACTGCCTGTCGTATCGACCGCGCGCGCTCAATCAGCAAAGCGATCTTCTTCTGCCAGGGTATGAGCCGGTTTGCCTGCTCACCATTCATAGCAGTCCATCAACAAATTCACGAACGCCGGTGTGACATTGCTCAACGCGCCTGACTGCCCGAACGTGTCATTTTGACGCGAAGCGGGCGACGCGGCAGATGGGACAATCTGTCGGTACCCCACCACTGGCTGCAGAACATGCTCACTCCTATCGCTGTTACGCACTTCGCCGGCACTGCCGAACCCGCAGCCTCCGCCGCAAGTTCGTTGCCGGTGCGCGGCAGCCGTCGCGCGGCGCCATCAAGGGCAAGCGCGCGTTCCGCCGCTCGCTGTTCGAGTTGCGCCATGCGGCAGCTCTGCATGCCCCAAGGTTTGTCGCCCGACGAACTGATGAAACTCGAAACGCTCATCTGTTCCGCGCGCTCCGTTCAGCGCGGCGAAGCGCTGTATCGCAGCGGCGACCGCTTCGACAATATCTACGCCGTGCGCTCCGGTTCAATGAAAACCGTCATGGCGCACCGCGACGGCCGCGAACAGGTCACCGGTCTGCGGCTCGCGGGCGAAGCGCTCGGCCTCGACGGCATCAGCGACGACACGCACGCCTGCAGCGCGCTCGCGCTCGAAGACAGCACGGTCTGCATCGTCCCGTACACTGCGCTCAAGTCGCTGTGCCGCGAAATCAGTTCGATGCAGGAACGCATGCACAAGCTGCTGGGCGAGCAGATCGTCCGCGAAGCCGCGCAGATGATGGTGCTCGGTTCGCTCTCGGCGGACGAACGGGTCGCGGCATTCCTGCTCGACGTCTCCGAACGGAACGCGCGGCGAGGTTATTCGTCGGCGGAATTCAATCTGCGCATGACACGCGAGGACATGGGCAGCTACCTCGGCATGACGCTCGAAACCGTAAGCCGCACCCTGTCAAGATTTCAAAAGCGCGGCCTGATCGACACACAGGGCAAGCACATCCGGATCGTCGATCTGGACGGTCTGCAGCAAGTCTAGGCTTGCGGCGGGAGACGGCCCGCGCCGCCGCCGTCCCTCGCGCACTCCTTTTTTCACGCGCTTTCGTCTTGGCATGGCTCCTGCGAGCGGGTACAGTCTTTAGTCCGTCCCCCGCAAGGAGACCCGGCGAAATGAATCGCGACCCCGCCCCGCATCACCCGCTCGTGCAGCGGCTGATCGAAGCGCGTCAAGTGACTGACGCACTGTTTTCCATCGTCAAACCTGAGTTTCTGTATGAACGGCCGATCCGCGAGCGTCACCGGATCGTGTTTTACATCGGCCATCTGGAAGCTTTCGATCGTAATCTGTTCGATCAGCGCCTGTGCGATCTGCCGGCGTTCGATCCGCATCTCGACCAGCTTTTTGCCTTCGGCATCGATCCCGTCGACGGCGGTTTTCCGACCGATCAACCGAGTGACTGGCCGTCGCTCGACGTCGTTCGCGGCTACGGCTCGCGTGCGCGCGAGCAGATCGACCGTGAGCTCGACGCGCTGACACACGCCGCGCAACTCGACCGCACCGGTGCCCAGGCCGACGCCTCGGAGCAATTGTTGAATGTGGCGATCGAGCATCGGTTGATGCATGCTGAAACGCTGGCGTACATGCTCCATCAGTTGCCGCTTGCGCAGAAGGTCACGGAATTGCGCGAGCCTGTCGTGACGCGTGGGGAGCCACGTGACGCATTGTCTTCGATGGTCAGCGTACCGGCCGGCACAACTGTACTCGGCATGCCACGCGACGGTGGACGGTTCGGTTGGGACAACGAGTTCGGCGAAATGCAGGCCGAGGTGCCCGCCTTTGAAATCGACCGCCATATGGTTACGAACGGCGCATTCCGCGAGTTCATCGAGGCAGGCGGCTATCGCGAACCGAACTGGTGGTCGGAGAAGGATTGGGCGTGGAAAGAAGCCGAGCACATCGAGCATCCCGCGTGCTGGTCCCGGCACGATGCAGGCGGCCAGGCGAGCGCGTGGACATTTCGCACCATGTTCGATGAGGTGCCGCTGCCGCTCGACTGGCCCGCGTATGTGAGCCACGCCGAAGCCAGTGCGTACGCACGCTGGGCAGGCAAAGCATTGCCAACCGAAGCGCAATGGCAACGTGCGGCACAAGGCGCGCCGCACGCCGCGTCGGGAAATTTCGATTTTCGCAGCTGGGATCCGCAACCGGTAGACGAGTATCCGGACAACGTCAGCGCGTTCGGCGTGGAAGGACAATTCGGCAACGGCTGGGAGTGGACCTCGACGGTGTTCGATGCGTTGCCTGGCTTCGAAGCTTTTCCATTTTATCTGGGCTATTCGGCCAACTTTTTCGATGGCCAGCACTATGTGATCAAAGGCGGTTCGGCACGCACCGCGCAGTGCATGCTACGGCCGGCTTTCCGGAATTGGTTCCAGCCGCACTATCAGTATGTGTATGCGGGATTTCGGTGTGTGAGGTGATTGACAAATAAAGGGCGGTTTCAAGGGTGAAGCGCAACAGCGGGATTAGACGGTGTTAGGCACTTTTGTTAAGGGCTGCAAAGTGGACAAGCATAAGCACGGAGAATACGACGAAGTGCAAACCAGCCAAGGTTTCGGGCAATCGCTCGTAGTCTCTGGCCAGCCGGCGGAAGCGGTTGAGCCAGCCGAAGCTGCGCTCGACCACCCAGCGGCGCGGCAACAGCACGAAGCCCTTTTTCGCCTCCGACAGCTTGATTACCTGAAGCTCGATTCCTTCGTCGAGTGCTGCCTGCGCAGGCTCTTCGCCGGTATATCCCTGATCGGCGAACGCCACCTTGACCGTCTGGCCCGTGGCCTGCTGAACCTGACGCGCCAGTTCTCCGACCTGCGCACGTTCCTGTTCGTTGGCCGGCGTAACATGCACAGCAAGCAATTGCCCCAACGTATCAACCGCCATGTGGACCTTGCTGCCGCGTTTGCGTTTGTAGCCGTCGTAACCGGCGCGAGGTCCACTCTCGCAGGTCGACTGCAGGGTCCGCCCATCGAGAATGACCGCGCTGGGTTGACCACGACGCTCCTGGGCGATCCGGATGATCGAACGCAGGTCATTCACCATGGCCTCGAAACAGCCGGCCTGAATCCAGCGTTGCGTCTGCTGGTAGACCAGTTCCCACGGTGGAAAGTCATTGGGCAACAAACGCCACGGTGCACCCGCGCGTACGATCCAGCGAAGCGCGTTGAACATCTCACGCAGTTCGTAGCGGCGCTGCGGTGCGTCCTTGTTCATCAAGGTCAGGTACGGAGCGGCGAAGTACCACTCTTCATCCGATACATCCGTTGGGTAAGGCCTGCGTTTTTTCATCCCACCAGGATACCAGGTCCGACAAAAAGTGCCTAACACCCTCTAATGTTTAGAGCTTTGAGGTTGACTTGCTGATGCGAGGGTCGCGGTGAAGACCTCGAATGGCGAATGGAAGTTGTGAGTTGCACGAGGCCGGCTATTCAGACTGTCGGCGATGGCGTCGAGTTCGTCTTGACTGTAGACCGAAAGGTCGGTGCCTTTGGGCAGATACTGTCACAGCAGCCCGTTGGTGTTTTCGCAAGTGCCGCGCTGCCAGGGACTGTGCGGGTCGCAAAAGTACACGTTCACGCCGGTTGCGGCCGTGAACTCCTTGTTACGCGACATTTCTTTGCCCTGGTCATAAGTGAAGCTCTGCCGCAGTGGCGCGACAATCGAGTTGAGTTTGGCGGAGAAGGCCGCCAACGCTGAAGCTGCGGTGGCGTCTTCCATCTTTGCGAGCAGCACCAGGCGGCTGGTCCGTTCAACCAGAACGCCGACCGAGGACTGGTTGCCCGCGCCCTTGATGAAGTCGTCTTCCCAGTGTCTGGGCAGCAGTCGGTCCTCGATTTCGGGCGGGCCGCACATGAATACTGACCATGTCGGGAATCTGTCCGCGTCGGTCTGTGCCGCGTGTGCGCGGCATGCGCGTGCTGTGACCATGGCGCAGGCAGGCAATGAGCTGACGGCGCAGTTCGCCGCGCGGCTGGGCGTAGATGGCCGTGTAGATGGTTTCGTGCGAAACCTGCTGGGTCGGGTCGGTTGGATACATACGTTTCAGTGTGCCCGATATCTGCTGGGGTGACCATTTCCACTCAAGCAGTGGTGAGAACGATACGCCAGCAGACGCTTTGCAGGCAAAGCTTTGTGGGGCGGCGTGAGGCGCTGAGCGCTTCAGCCGCTACCGATGCGTAGCCTGCTGGCGAGCCGTTTCGCGTCAGTTCACGGCTAACGGTGGCCGGCGAGCGCCCGAGTATCCGGGCCATGGCCCGGATACTCGAACCCTGCAGATGCAGGCTTGCAATGGTCAGGCACTCTTCAGGTTGTAGTTGCTGGTACTGCGTTCTTTCGTGCATCGCAACACCTGATACGAAACGGTGTTGCACTTCAGATTTGAGGCCGCCATGTGTATGAATCACACAGGTTATTTCACATGGGTGGTGCTACCGGATCACGTAGACTCGATACAGCTCTTCCAGGCTGCCCTCAATAGTGGCATCAGCGTCGCACCGGGAGCTATCTTCTCTGCGGATGGCGCCTTCCGACACCGTGTGCGTCTGAACTATGGATACCCGTGGTCGGCACGGCTCGATAAGGCGGTCGCGACACTAGGCGCCCTGTGCGCCGATGAATCGCGATGCGGCGCAAAGCTGGCCGGTCCGGTTCAGCACGCATGAGACGGGCGTTGATCTCAACCCGGCACGCCGATCCGTGAATCGTGAAGCTCATGCACGACTATACGCGCCTTGCCCGCGACCTTCGCACGATACATTGCGGCATCCGCCGCGCGTAACAAGGCTTCCCCGCTCAATGAAGCTGCCTGGCCGCGCAGCAGCATGCCAATACTGGCCGATAACTGGATGACCTCCGCCCCAATCGTTACGGGCTGGCTCAGTGTCAGCAGGATTGCACGTGCAATTCTCTCCAGTGCAGCACGATCGATTGCAGGGCCGGTCAGCAGCACCGTGAACTCATCCCCGGCATGCCGCGCGACCAGATCCCCGCCACGCACGCAACGGCTGATCCGGCGCGCGGTTTCAACCAGTACTTCGTCGCCGCACTGATGCCCGTATGTATCATTCACGGCCTTGAAGCCGTCCAGGTCGATAAACATGATGGCAGCCACACCGTCGCCACCTGCTGCGCACGCCTCATCCAGCCTCTCGAGGAACGAGCGTCTGTTAGGCAGGCCGGTCAGCGCGTCGTGGAACGCCTGATGCCGCAGGCGATCGAGCAACGCCGTTCGCTCGGTCACATCGTGCACCAGCAGGTAGTACCCGTCAGCAGACTGATCGTGCACGCGACGCGGCACCAGCACACCACGCAGGACACGTCGACTCCCGTTAAGCGTCGCTCCAACCTCGTATTCGACCCTTTCGCCGTTGAGCACGCGCTGGACGTACGGCTCGATGGCAGCAAAAAAGTCAGCGTCGAGAACCTCACGGGTGAGCCGTCCCACGATCTCCTCCGGGTCCACCCCCAGCCACTCGCGATAGGTCGAGTTGGCGAACCGATAACGTCGCTCACCGTCGACGTAAGCGACCAACACCGGCAGATTGTCAGCGATGGCGCGCAAATCTACCCGCGTGGCTCCCAATTGTCGCTCGGCGGTCGTCAGTTGCTCATGCGCCCTGCGCAGAACTTCCGAAGCCTCATGTGCTCCCCGATGCAGTTCAGCCTCCCGCGCATCGCGCGCGGCCTTTTCTCGTTGCTCCGCCTCGGTATCGTGAATGACAAACAGCCAGCCTCCGTCGCGCATCGACGTCGTCTGCTCCAGTGCCACTTGCACTCGCGCTGGCTTACTTTGCTTGTTGCGTAGCCGGAACGTTACATCGAGCGTCAGGACCTCGACTCCACGTCCACGCTCAAGTGCCTGTACAGCCTCTTGAAGGTTGGTCCGGTCGCTCGCATGCAGCAGATCGAGTATGTTCGTTTTCGTCAGCGGAGCGCGCGAGTGCGCGAAGAATTTCACGCAGGCATCATTCATGTGCCGCCACTCCCAGTCCCTTCCGATATGCGCGATAGCGACCGGTGTCCGATGGAACGTCTCGACGTACAGTGCGTGCTGCGCCTGAAGCCGGTCAATGGCCTGAAGCACCTGCAAACGATCGGAGCTGTCCAGCTTGCGCAGGCCAACTTCGTGCTCGATCATTTGCCCCAGGTCTACCAGCATCTGACGCTGTTGGCGTGAGAAGCGCCGCGGCATCGAGTGCATCACACATAGCATACCGATGGGTTTGCCGCACGGTAGACGCAGCGCAATGCCGGCGAAAAAACGGATCCCCCATTCGCTGGTTGCCAGTGACCCCTGCGCAAGCTCCGCATCAGACAACGTATCCCTGACAACGAACGGTTCCTCGCATTGGAGCGTCCGGCTATAGTACTTCGCCACTTGGGCTACGACGTCTCGATCGCAGTTGTTGGCGCCTATGACTTGTGGCTGGCCCAAACTGTCGAGACATATAACGGATAATGGTAAATTCAGCGCGCGTGCGGCAATCCGGGTCACGCGTTCAAAGTACTGATCGTAGTCGTTTTCTGGTGGCATGGTGGCGCTGGTTGGTTATCGTTGCTGCTGCTGCGAATCCATGATGCATTCGTCTTTCACGCTCCATGCTCCGTTCCGGACAGATTGTGTAACGCGCTTATCGACGTCTTCGCCGACGCAAACGCGCGAAGTTGATCGATTGCCATCGGCTTCCCATACCAGTATCCCTGCGCGAGGTCGATTCCCGAGCGTTGGACCACATCGTGTTCTGCAGCGTTCTCCACGCCTTCCACGACAACTTTCGCACCAAGTGAATGCACCAGCGCAGCGATTGACTTCAGAAAATGGATGCGCGCTTCGCCGCGCATGGCCAAAAATCTCCGGTCTACTTTCACGTGGTCGAACCGGAAGTCCGCGAGTAAGTCCAGATTGCTGAAGCCGGTGCCGAAATCGTCGAGTGAGAGGCGTACATGGCGTTGCCTCAAATGGCCAAGCGCCCTGACAACGCGCGGCGTACGCTCGACGCAACTGCGCTCGGTGAGTTCCAGAACGAGACGCTCCATTATCGGACCGGCGGACTCACAGATGTCCTTGACAAAGCAGTCTTCCATCAGATGCCGGGCGCAGATATTTACCGATATATGCCAGTGCTGAGCAAACGGCAGTTGGGCCAGTGCGCTATTCGCCTCGCGCAGCACGAAACGGGTCAACGCGCAGAGCAGACGCGTGCCTTCAAGTTCTCCAATGAACTGCCCAGGGCCCCCGGCTCCGAACGTTGGATGGTCCCACCGGAGCAGGGCTTCCATGCCGACGCAATCTCGCGTGCGGATGTCCACAATGGGCTGATAGACAACATGGAACTCCCCGCGGCGAAGACCGATGCGCGCCGCACGCCGCAATCTTGTTTTTGGGCGAACCAGGTGACCGACGTACACAGCCGCGAGGCAAGCCGATAGAGCGGTAAACAGCACCACGGCTTCTCGAGATGCGATCAGGCTGGCCCCGAGGAAGCCGGCCGCGCCCAACGCAGCGGCAACAATCACCCTCACTTCAAGATGCCCTTCGAATACAGGTCGCAGCCGGCGCATTCGTGCTCTGCAGCGTGGGAAAAATCGCATGGCGTTGCTTTCGCACCGTTATCTGTTTTGCGTACTATGACCTGACTGCGTTTGGAAAACGAGTAACAGCGACGTATCAAAACTTGCGTATCAGGATCATCGTCACACGCGGTGAGTCGCCCGGTCACGTTCGGTGAGTACGGCGTGACCTTCCGCTGGAAGGACTGCCGCGCAAAAGGACGCATCCGCGACGAGACTATGGCGCTCCAGACCGGCTACTTCATGCTCCGTTTCGCGCGCGCAACCAGACTGTCGGCTCGGCGGCAACGCGGCCCCAAAAAATGGATCAAGCGGCTGTGGATGCGCGAGTTTCCGACGTATTCGCCGCACTTACATCGCGACCGTACTGATCGTCGAAACGAACGATGTCGTCCTCGCCGAGGTAGCTGCCACACTGAACCTCGATCATCTCGAGTGGAACCCGTCCGACGTTTTCCAGCCGGTGTTTGACGCCCAACGGTACATAGGTCGATTCATTTTCCGCGAGCAGGAATGTCTCTTCACCACGAGTCACGCGCGCAGTACCGCTGACCACGATCCAATGCTCGGCACGGTGATGGTGAAGCTGCAGGGAGAGGGCTGCGCCCGGCCTGACCACAATACGCTTGACCTGGAAGCGCGGACCATGTTCGATCGATTCGTAATGGCCCCATGGCCGGTGAACCTTGCGGTGATGCTTCGCTTCACTGCTGCCGCGATCGTTAAGCTGTCGGACGACCGCCTTGACGTCCTGGGCATGATGCCTGTCCGCAACGAGCACTGCATCCGCCGTTTCCACGACAATCAGGTCCCTGGCACCGATGCAGGCCACGAGCCGACCTTCCGAGTGGACATAGGTGCCGAAAGAGTCTGTGAGCACTACATCACCCCGCGCGACATTGCCGGCTTCGTCCTGAGGCAAGGCGCTCCACACCGCATCCCAGGACCCCACATCTGACCAGCCCGCGTTCAGCGGCACAACCGCGGCGGTGAGACCGATTTCCTCGAGGCGCTCCATGACCGCATAGTCGATGGACTCCGACGGACAGGTCGCAAATTCATCCCGCCCTATCCGCATTGCCTTCAGATCGCCGTCCTCGCGCTGGAACGCGGCGGCGCACGCTTGTGCAATGTCGGGCCGCAACGCGTCGATTGCGCGCAACCACACCGATGCGCGCATCACGAAAATGCCGCTGTTCCACCAGTGCCGCTTACCTTCCACAAACGCGACCGCCACATCCTGATCGGGTTTTTCGACGAAGCGCTGAAGGGCGCGCGCCCCGCTTGCCGGTTCGGTGCTGATGGGACCGCCCAATTCAATATAACCGTAGCCGCATTCCGCACGGTCTGGCACGACGCCTAGCGTCACGATCTGGCCAGTCTGGGCAATTCGCGCGGCTGCACGGACAGCCTGTTCGAACGCGGGCACGTCTGCAATCGCATGATCGGCAGGCGTCACGACCAGCACCGGATCGTCACCGCCACAGCGGGCCGCAAGCGCGGCGAGCGTGAGCGCGGGCGCGGTGTTGCGACTAGCCGGTTCGACTATCATCTGCCAGTCTCGCGAACTCGCCTTCAACTCGTCGGCAGCAAGAAAGCGATGTTCCTCAGCGCAGATCAGCAGTCCCCGGTGGCCTGCATCGGTTGCCAGACAATCGAGCCGCGTTACTGACTGAGCCAGTAGTGAAACGTCGCCCAGCACCCCGATCATCTGCTTCGGGTGTCCCTCACGGGAGAGCGGCCATAGCCGCGTGCCGGAACCACCTGCCAGGACTACCGGGAGGATCAGCGGCGTGGGGCGGGGCGCTGCAGCCGGACCATCTTCCACTGACCGCTGTTGTGACTCGCCGAAACGTGGGAGCGTCATATCCATTATTGCTTCTCCAATACCGCACGGGGATTTGCAGACAAAGGGGCTTCCGCAAGTGGCCCGTTATGCGGCGGCTTCATGGGCATCACTGTGCGCCTGCCTGAATTGCGTTCGTCAATCACTTTCTGATAAATCGCGCGGTATGCAGCCGCGGTGCGATGGGCGGTAAAGAGGTTTTCAAAGCGCTGTGTCGCGCGCCGACCCATGCGTTCGCACAGCAGCGAGTCTTCCCACAGTTCGTGCATCGCTTGCGCCAATTCACCGGGATTATCCGGAGCGACTACCAGTCCGGTTTCTCCGTCGGCGTTCACGAAGCTGGTGCCCGTGCCGATCTCGCACGTGATCATCGGCTTGCCCATCATCGCGGCTTCGAGCAGCGAGATGCCAAATGCTTCCGCGCGATCCGGTGAGGGCATGACTAACGCACGACTGAGCCGGATGAGGGCTACCTTGTCGACTTCAGACACGCGGCCAGCGAAATGAACATTGCTTGCGCCGCACTGGGCTACCAGCGCACGGATTTCATCTGTAAGAGGACCGTCGCCTACCAGCACGAGCGGATAACCGGTTTGCCGGATCGCTTCAATCAGGACTGGCAGTCCCTTGTAGTAGCGGAAGACGCCGACAAACAGGAAGAACGGGCCGCCGATGCGCTCGCTCCAGCTACGCATCAGCGCATCATCGGGCACGGGGTAGTAGGCCGAGGTGAGACCCAGTGGCACCACTTCGACTTTTTTCGGAAAGAGCTTCAGCACCTCACTGGTCGCCGCGTATTGCGGTGACGTCGCTACAATGCGATCAACGCCACCGAGAAAGCGATGCATGAGCGGCCGATACATGGCAAGCAGCCGCGGTTGCCGCCGAATGTCCGCGTGATAGGTAACCACCGTCGGTTTGCGCGCGTGCGCAGCGAGATACGCGATATCTGCCATCGGCCAGGGAAAATGCAGATGCAGGATATCCGCCTCTTCGCTCAGCTCACGAAAGCGCCGCACCGCGCGCCACGACAATTCGACCGACGCGACCTTGAAGCGGCTCCTGACGCGCTCGACTTCATGACCTGGCATGCTGAGAAAGCGCTCCCCTCCCCGCTGGGTTGTCAAGGTCAACACGGTGTTCCTGATTCCCAAGTCCGCGCCAGCGCGGCACAAATGGTAGATCGACTGCTCTGCCCCGCCAATCGTGTCCGGCAGATAGGTCCTGTAAAAGTGTAAAACGCGCATCAGTCTGCCTTTGAGGTGCCTGTCGGACGCCGGAATTTTTCGAGGCGGTTGCTGCTGTCTACAACAGCAGCCGCGTTTCCGTGCAGAGGCGGCTGCTCGGCGCCGGTGCATTCGCTTATCGCTTTGGCACGCAGTTGCAGTTCAGCCTCCCCTCTTGCAAGCTTCGTGAGCAAGGCCGCATTGCGGACGATCAGGCGCCGATAGTCACGCTCGATGACCTGTCCGTCGATAAGCGTGCGGATGGCTCGCGACACCGTTTCCCGGCTCACGTTGGCCATGATCGCTATGGCCTGCTGATTTGGCAGGTTCTCGATCGTCAGCAGGTCCCCGGCGCTCTTTCGCATCGACGATTCCAGCACCGAATACACCCTCGAATACGCACGGGTGAGGCCTAGCATCGACCGGTAATTAGAGGCCTGGCGGATGGTGCGGCACAACCGTTGCAATAACGCCTCGACAACTGCAGGATTCCGAAAAAAAAGTGCTTGGGCTTCGGCTTTTGGCAGAAACCCCACGACCGATTCGGCCGTCGCGATGATTGATGCGGACCGGGGACCGCCGTCGATAATGGACAGTTCGCCAAAGTAGTCGCCTGGCTCAACAAAGTTCAGCCCGACCTCCCTGCCGTCTTCCGACAGCGCGATGACCTGCAGGCGGCCAGACATCAGCATCAGCAGGGACGAACCCGCATCGCCCTTATGGACAACGAACTCCCTTTTGCTGAAGCGGCGATAGCGGATATGGCGGCTCGTCTCTTCAATGACTTCATCTGCCACGTTACGTAGCAGTTTCTGCTGTTTCAGTAGATCGATAGCCTTCGGCGGGCCCGTGTTAGTAGTTACATGTTCTGTCGACATCTCTCGAATGCTTTCCCCGGCTGTGACACGCAGAGAAGATAGGCGCACTTTGCACGGATATCTGTGACGACCGTCACATCATCCAGCCAAAAAATGTCTGATCATTGCGGCAACAATGGACCACATTGCCTCGCCGCTTTCGGGGAAAAAAAGTAGATGCAAAAATGCATGACGATGGGGCCAGTCGCCGCACTACGATTCGTTGTGGGCGCGACTTTCTTCTTGTACGGGGCTGCCAATGCACAGCCTGTGACGCTCGGCAACGCAGTTGTCGTGATTGGCAAGGCGTGTGCGCAGCACGCTCAGGCAGACTGTGTGCCTCTTTCCCGCGGCGCCGCCATCGCACAGGGTGATACGGTCGAGACCGGAGTCGACGGCTACGTGTACATAACAACGGTCGATCACGGCTTCATCAGTGTGCGGCCCGATTCGTCGCTAACGTTCGAGCGGTACGAATACGATCCTGCAGAACCCCAAAAGACAGTGATCAAACTGTCGCTGCATAAGGGCGTGGTGAGGGAAATATCCGGCACCGGCGCCCAGGCAGCCCGCGACCACTACCGCATGAATACGCCCGTTGCTGCACTGGGCGTTCGAGGCACCGATTTCACGGTGTTTACCGACGCCAACGTGACACGCGCCGACGTGCGCAGCGGTGGCATCGTGATGACCCCGCTGGGTGCCGGTTGCGCGGCTACGGGCACCGGTCCGTGCGAAGGGCCGACTGCGGCACAACTGTTCGCCGGCCAGCCCAACGCAGTGTTGCAGGTTTACCGTGGCAACGCCCACCCGGTTGTGGTCGACTCGGCACTCCCGAGCTTGATCCCTGAGCAGGCGGCCGCAGCACTGAAGAACGAGGAAAACAGCGCACGGGCGGCAATCATGCAGCCGGTCAACCCCGGTGTTGCGCCGGCAGAACTGAGTTTCCCGCTGACAGTGCCTGCCGCCCCATCGGGACCGGCAACCACACCGGCACCCCCGCTCGCGCCCCCTGGCCTGCCCCCGGCACAGCCGCCCGAATCACAACAAATCTTCTGGGGGCGCTTTGCGCCGCTCGCGGCGGCACCGAGCGATACGACATTGGCTGCGCTGCTCCAGCAAGGCAGCGACCAGTTGGGACTGCTCACCCCGTTCGCCATGACACGTACCCCGCAGACGGACATGGTGATGCCCACGTTCGGCACCTTTACATTTGAACTCCAGGCTTCTAGCGCCTACGTGATGAACACTGCAACCGGGACAGCTACGCAGGCGCAGATCAGCAAGCCGTTCCTGTCAGTCAACTTCGGCGCCAGTACCTTTCAGACGAGCCTTAGCCTCAGTGCGAACGGCACGAACTACGCCGTGTCGGCACAAGGTGGCGTCGGCCCCGACGGCAAGCTGCACAGTAACTATGGCTCGCAGGCCACCGTTCTGGGCGGACTCGCCGGCAAGAATGCGACGCAGGCCGGCTATCTGTTCCTGCAGTCTCTTGACGGTAAAAATACGGCGGTTGGAGCCACCCAGTGGTCCCGATAGCAGGCTTGGTTACGCTCGACCGCATCCGCCTCACAATATTCGGACTGGTTTCATTGACCGCGTGCCTGCTGGCGTGCGACATCTGGTTGCCTCAGCCTTACCGCCGGCTCGGATACGCGATCGACGACTGGCAGCAGGTGCAATTGCTGAGCGCCCGGCCGGATTCGCGCATCGCGCTAGTCGACATCGACGAGCACTCGCTGGAAGTCATCGGCCCGTGGCCATGGCCGCGTGCTGTCATCGCACGGCTGGCAGAGAATCTGTTCGCGCAGTATCACGCGAGAGCCGTTGGCCTCGACGTGATGTTCCCTGAGGCCGGATCGCCCGAGGGCGATCACGCGCTACTTGCCGTCGCGCGCCGGTTTCCGCTCGTATTTGCCCAGGCATTCGCACTGTCCAGCAGCGCGAATGTGCCTCATGCGGGTCACCTGGGGGGCGCGCTCGCCGCGGGCACGGGCACGCCGCACGCGCCCGCGGCCTCAGGCTATGTGGGCAACTTCTTCGACACCGCCGACCTGTGTGTGGGACACGTTACGCCGCACGCCAGTCTGGACGGCGTTGTGCGGTCCATCGCCCCGCTCATCGAATATGCGAATGCGGCCTATCCCATGCTTGCGTGGCAACTGATGCATTGCCGTGCCGACGGCCGGTCGCCAGCATTGCCAATCCACAGTCTGCCCGTTGACTCGGACGGATTGATGCACGTGCAGTACAGACATTCAGTCCAGTCATTCGACGTGGTATCCGCTTACGATGTGCTCGCCGAGACGGCGCCCTCCGCGCTGCTCGCAAGTCGTTACGTGCTGGTCGGCTCGTCGGCGCTGGGACTGACAGACCACGTCGCGTCCCCCATCGATCCCTGGTTGCCTGCGGTCGTCGTGCACGCGGAACTGCTCGGCGAAATGCTGGATCTCGAATCTGGCAAAGGGACCACGCTGTCATTTTCATGGCTTCCGATGGTGTGGACCGCCTGCTCGATCATTGCATTTTCCGTCATGTTCCGCACGCAACGCGCGAGCATCGCGCTGGTTGCCCTGGTCGCGGTGACATCGCTATGGCTTGTGCTGCTCGTTTCGACGCGCTGCGTGCCTGCAAGCCTCGCGGCACTGCCGCTGGTTCCGGCCACAGCATTCATGTTTGTTCAGGCGCCCATCGAATGGATCTTTTCACAGGCGGCAATACGTTCGTTTGAACGTCGCTTCAGTCATTACCTGCCGCCGACAGTGCTGCGTGAAATTATCCGGCAGCGAGGGCTCGCCACGTTCAAGCCGGAGCGCCGGCAGATCTCAGTCCTCTTTGTCGACATTGAAGGGTTCACGCGCTTGGCCGAGCAAATGCCGCCTGAAGAGCTGGCGGCGATGACCGATGTCATCCTCAGCACGCTGACGGATTGTGTACTCAAGTCGCAAGGCACGCTGGACAAATACATGGGCGACGCGTTAATGGCGTTCTGGGGCGCGCCCCTTGCTCAACCGGACCATGCCGATCGTGCACTCGATTGCGCACTGGCGATGCTGCGCGGACTGGACGTGCTCAACCGCAGCGCACTGCCCATTCTGGAAGGCAGGACGATCCGCGTACGCATAGGGGTGAATAGCGGGTCCGCTGTGGTCGGCGAAATCGGCTCGACTTTTCGCAAGTCCTATACCGCGATCGGCGATACGGTCAACGTAGCGTCGCGACTTCAGGAGTACGCCCGGACTCTGGAAACCAGTTTGCTGATCGGGCAGGAAACGGCACGGCAGGCCACACGTCATGGCCTGCGGGCATGTGTTCAGGCAACACTGCGCGGGCGCGATGCGGCTGAGCAACTCTATACGCTGAACGAAGGGAAGCCTCATGCAGTTTGTTAGGCAGCGTTGTGCCGCACTGCTGTCGGGCCGCGTAAGGAGCGCAATCTGCAGGCTGGCATTGAGCGCCATTCACCTGACTGCCCTGTTGATCCTTCCGATGTATGCGGTAGCACAAACGCCGCAGAATGCTTTTGAGCAGATCATCAACGACGACCTGCAGGCCCAGGCGCAGGCTGCGATCGGCGAGGGCGACCGAAAGCGCGCACTCGCGTTACTTACCGAACTCGCACAGCGCGATCCCCGCCAGGCAGGCGCCCTACTCGATATCGCCATTCTGTACTGTGAGTTGGGGGAACGAGACCAGTCCCTCCGGACGCTCGCCCGCCTCGAAGCACATTATGAGCTGCCGCCCGCGATCGGGAAACTCATCCTTTACTACAGGGCGAACACCTGCATATCGGTCGAATCGCGGCCGCAGCTCGCTGTGAGCGTGGGGGCCGGCGTGACGTCGAATGCGAACTTCGGCCCTTCCGATCCGATCGTGATCTTCGCACCTGGCGCTCCACTAAACTCCCTGACCCTGGCACCCGAAAACCTGCCGCGCCATGACGAGTACATCGAATCGGCCATTCAGGGCGAGTACCCGATTGCAGCTGTGCCCGGCCTCGAACTGATGGGCGGAATTTCCGACCGCCAATACCGCAGTCTGCACAACTTCGACCAGCGCGCGGTGACCATTGGCGTAACCGACAGAACGAGCTTCATGCATGGTGAGATGGATAACCAGATCACGACGAACGTGCTGTGGCTCGGCACGCATATCTATCAGCGTGATCTGGCATGGCACGGAGGCTTCTGGCTGCCGCCGGCCACATGGCAGCCTTTGCTCATGCGTGGCGGACTCGACCTGACGGTCGTGGACTCCGCCTATCCTGGCAATTCGCTCTACGACGCCATGTACTTCGCCGTGCGTGCCGCCTTCCAGGCACACGTGGGCAAGCGTACATCGATGCAGTTCTTTTTCGGTCCTGCGTGGGACTGGCCACGTAACGGTCGCCCGGGTGGCATGCAGCGCGGTTATTCAGCGTGGCTTTCACTGGACTACGACATGGACCGCCATGGTCAGTTCGAAGCCATCCTGCAGCAACGGACACTGAATGACGCCACCGCCTACGACCCCGTGTTCTTCGGTAGTCTCAACCAGCAGCAGACAATCCGCGTAGCGGCGCTACGTTACACGTTCCCCGTGACGGCCGGCTGGTCCCTTTATGCGCAGATGTCCGCTCAGCGTGTTTCCAGTTCCATCTCACTGTTCGCGTATACCGTGTACAGCGGCTCGCTAGGTCTTTCCTGGAAGTACTGACGACAATCGCTGCGTGAATCGCTAGAATAGCGGCAACCCTATCATCACTTCCGCCGTTACATCCTTTCCATGAAAAACTCGATCAGTGTTTCGCAAACGCCAGCAGCCGCCGAAGACCGGTCGGTCTGCCTGGAATGGCAAGGTCTGCTGCATCACTCGTACGACTCGGTCGACAGCCTGCTGCACGAGGTCACGCACGCAGCGCCGGCGCAGTCCGCAGTTCCCGCACCTACGGTGGAACTCACGGTAATCGGCCAGCCGGACGCGCTGCTGCCGCTCAGCCATTATCTGCTGTAAGAAGCAGTGCTCTAAGCCGAACGGGTGACGGTCGTCCCGACCGGCCCCGTTCTTAGTGCTTATCCGAGAAGCTGCGTGAGCGCCTGCGAGTAGGTGGCGGCAATCGCCGCCCAGTCGCCGTGCGTTTCAACGCGCCGTCGCGCGTTGTGCACCATGCGATCGCGTTCTGTCTGCGTCAGCTCCAGCATCGCATTGATGCCTTGTGCGAAAGCGTGCGGTTCCGCCAACACGTAATCCTGTCCCGCACGGTAACCCAACCCGCGAGCACCAAACTCCGTACTTACTACGGGCAGCCCGACTGCCGCATATTCGAATAGCTTCAGATTGGTCCCGGATCCTGAAATGACCGGGTTCAAACCCAGGTCGCAAATCGCAAGCCAGGTGGCCTTCTCCACATCGCTCACGACACCCAGAAGGCCAACGTTCGCGGGTCGTTCCCATGCTTCCATGACGTGGCAGATGGAACCCAGCAGCAGAAAATGGACCGAAGGCAGCTGCGCGGCAGCCTCCACGACGAGGCGGGCGGCATCGATATTCGGCCCGTGAGCGCTGCCCATGAAGAGTGCGAGGGGGTGCGCCACGCGCAGCGCCGCGCGGCGGTCCTGTATGTGTGCGACCGCACGCAAAGGCGTCGCGGCAACATCGATCCCGTTGGGCACGACAATCAGCTTTGCGTCGTCTGCCGCGCCGTATAGTTCAGCCATGCGTTCGCGGTCCTGGACCGAGCAGGCGGTGACGAGAGACGCCTCCCGCACGGCGCGGCGTTCGAGCGCCGACACCTGGTCAATCGCCCATCGGTGCGGGCCGTAAATATCTGCCTTGAGATCGGCCTCGACGTTGTGCGCCTCATATACGAAAGCCCGCGACGAAACTTTACGCAACGCCGGCACGGTATAGGGATGCGAGCACACAATCAAATCCGCACGCCGTACCAGTGCATCAATGGCGTCGAGCCACTGAGGCGCGGTGTCCGGATGGAGTGCCGCTGCCAGATCTTCAACCGAAGCACCCAGCGTGTGCTCCAGCTGCTGCTCGGCCTCGGCGAACGCCCGGGACTTTGGCACCAGTTCCTCGCTGAAATCAGGGGCAAGCTTGCGCACGCCGTGAAGATGTGAGGGTGCCAGATTGACGAACTGCACCTGGAACTGGTCGGCAACACGCGAATAAAGCCCCTGCAGGCGGAGTTTCCCACCACTGATTACCGGCGCGATGGGAAAGGTATTCATGACGCCGAGAACGGGCTTTGCCTGGCGGGTCACGACGCTGGGTGCAGCCAGCCTCACGGCACCCGCTGCATTAAAGGCATCGGATGCTGTTGTGGTTTGCCGCCCGGCCGCGAGCAACGCGTCGCACAGGCTACCCCAGTCGAGGCGGGCCGCACGCGCATGGCCCACCAGACCCATATCGCGGGCCTTGGGCAAATCAGTGCAGATGCGTCGCATTGCGCCCGCCAGCGCGGCCACCTCTGGCTCGACGACCAGTCCCGAGCGCTCATGCTCGATCAGTTCGAGCGGACCGCCGGAATCCGTCGTAGTCAGAACCGGTTTTGCCGACAGCATTGCTTCCAGCGTGATCAGGCCGTAGTCTTCGTCGCGTGGCACGAACGGCACGCAAACGGCCCGCGCGTACTCCTGCGCCAGCACGGTATCAGGAACGCGGCCGAGAAAGTGTATGCCGCTGTGTCCCGCCGCCACCTCACGCAGCCGCGCTTCATCGGGGCCGCTGCCAGCTATGCGGAATGGCACGTCGACTCCGCTCTGCCTATACGCGTTGATGAGGAGATCGATCCGCTTGGCCGGGTCGAGACGGCTTGCGCTGAAAAGAGTCTCCTGCGGTCCGGATTCAAGACCTTTGAGACCCGTGGGATGGTGATGAACCGCCACCTTTACACCGGGCGGTAAATAGCCCTCACGCGCCGCGACAACGCTGGAAATCGCGGCGTAGTGCACGATCTTGTCCGGCCGCATCGCAACTGCGTCGAGCAGACGGATAACGGCGCGTGTCACGGGCCCGGGAAAGGCCCAGCACGGTGCCTGCGGCGAGCGCTGCCAGGCGGCGTCGAGTGCATCGAGGAGATCCTTGAATTCGAGATCGGCTGCGCGGTAGTTCGCGAGCGCGCTCACGATCCGCGCCGGAATGCCGAGCGCGAGCAGGTCGCCCTCATCGAAGTGCGTGGGCATGCCCGGCGGGTAACAGTCGTAGAGTCCGCGCAGCGTATGCTGAAGATACACGACGTGATTACGGTGCCGGATTGCCCATGCCGGATACTTGGTGCTGATGACCAGATCGAAATGATCGAGGTCGAGCTGCGAAAAGTGGCGATAGCTGGCCAGCAGCTCGCCCATGTTGCGCTCGGGGCTCGGCACCTTGAGCAGGTCCGCCTGGATCCCCGGACGCGCGTTGAACGCCTCGAGCAGCCCCCACCACAGGTTCTCGGCGCCCCCGATCACAAACGGCACCGGACTCGGTGCAACAATGGCAATTCTCATGTAAAACCGGTTAAAGAGGTTGGGTAAGCGCGTCGACGACGTGATGCCACGAGATATCCGCTGCCTGGTAAGCTTCGCGGCCACGAAGCCCCGCTTCGGCGGCTTCGCGTGGATGCTCCGCGAGCCAGTCCAGGCGTCTGGCCAGTGCGTCGGCGTCTGGTTGTTCCACCCAGCCTGTTTCACCGTGGCGAACGAACTCGAGCGGCCCGCCCGAGTCGGTGCACGTAATGACAGGCTTTGAGGACAGCATCGCTTCCAGCGTGATATATCCGTAGTCTTCGTCGAAAGCGGGAAACGCAACGGCCAGCGCGCGCGAGTAAAAGGCGCGCTTCTCCGCTTCGGTCACATGGCCGATCAGCGCTACGCGATCGCCGACACCATGCCGCTCGATCAGCGCGCGAAGCGCATCGCGCTGGCCACCGTCGCCAGCAAGCACGATCTTCAGCGACGAGCGCATGCGCTTCGCCGCTTCGATCAGCAGCGACTGACGCTTGAGCGTTTCCAGACGGCTGGGAAAGAACACGTAGGGCAAAGCGTCTTCGCGCCGGAATGACTCGGCGTGCGCCGGAGGATGATAGAGCGGCGTCGCGGTAATCCGGTTGAAATCGGACAGCCGTGCAGCGACGCGCCCGGAATTGGCGAACACGCGATTTGCACGTGAGAGCGCCGCATTGTCGAACGCGGTGACCTGTGCGCGCAGCCGGGTAAGTTCCGCGGAGGCCTTCGCTGCGTCGTACAGTTCGTAGACAGCGCGGTGCTGGTGCATCACCCAAATCCGGTGATCGGGATGAACGACTCCATAGCCGGGGAACTGCAAGCTGATGACCTGATCGATCGTCACGCCGTTGGGGCGCACGAAATCAAGTGACGCAGCGTGTTCCATGGCCCGCACAATATCCTGTTCGGGCGAGAACCGGAACGGCAGGCGTAACAGCTCGACATCATGCCCAGCCCGCTGTAACGCTTGCACCACACCCGCGATATGGTAGGAAGCGCCCCCGTGCATGAACGGCACAAGGTTGGCCGTCACGAGAATCTTCACGCTTCGCCCCCATCTGCCGCTCTCTTGCGTCCCAGTACCGCGAAGTCCTGCGGACCGCACAAATGCCCGTTGACGCGCTCGGTAAGGGGATCGTTGCCCGGCACCTTCGCCTCTTCCGGGTAAGGGCTGCTGCGAATGATGTCAATTTCCTCGAAGCGGTGATACTTGAGCAGGAACGAGATCGCGCTCGGCGTGATCGGATTGCGATGCGTGAAGTCGTGATAGAAGGTGTGGCTGCCTACCAGTACGTTCTCCGGATTGGGTGTCTCGAACAGGACCGAGCCGCCCTCCACCAGCACACGATAGCTCTCCTGCACGAGCGCGAACAGATAGTCAAACGGCAGATGCTCGATGATATGAAAGCCGGTAACGGCGGCGACCGAGCCTGTGGGCAGGCTACGCAGGAAGGTAAGTGAGTCCGTGCACCGCACGTTCAGTCCCTGTGCGAGGCAGGCATCCACCATCACGCGGTTGACATCAATACCAATCGCGTCGCGGCCGTTTTGCCTGACATAGACCAGCCATTCACCGCGACCACAGCCCACATCCACGATCTCGTGGGTCAGGCCATCTGCTCGCGGCACGCACGTCGCAAGCCAGTCTTTATAGATGGCAAGCTTTGCAAGCACACTTTCGCGGGTGCCACGATTGGCATCCTCGAACGCAAGGTAATAGGCGTCGATGGTTTCCGGCGACACTGCGGGCGTCGGAACGAGGTCCTCGCGCAACTCGACGAAGCGCTGCGATAACTGTTCGATCTGCCGGCCTTGTCGCAGCACGACCCCAACGGTGTTTTCAAAGCGGGCCCGCCATGCGGGCAGCGAGCGCCGCAGCACATAGCGTGCATAGAGGCCATCGGCAGTTCGCCCTGCACGCCGGGCCAGCCCTCCCAGGCCCACGCGTCGCAGCAACTGGTCTGCCGCCGCGGCAGCAATAAGGGCGCTTAACCTCGACACCGGCACTGCAACACGACGCCCCTCCGCAGACATGCGCAGCTTGGCCAGCACGACGAGCCGGCTAACTCCGCGCGCAATCTGCTCCATATAAGTGGCGCGACCCGTTGCATCAGCTTCACGCGCCAGCAGGAGCCGGTATGCACCGTCCACGAACTCCTCGTTGTCAGTAACGAGCAGGTGTTCAATGGCATTCCGCCCTGCAAGGTCGGCGGCACCTGGCACCGGCTCGAAGGCGGAGACCGGACGATCCGGGGCGAGCGTATTGCCCGTGTCATCAGGGGAGGCATGCGCGGCCGCCTCGGCCTTGACACGCGCAATCAGATCTTGGAGTACCGCGTTGGTCATAGTTCTTAAAACGTGGGTTCTACGAAGTTTCGTACCGGGGATTGCTCAAAACGGACTGGCACATAGCACAGTCCGGAAAAAGGAACGTTGCTGAAGCCGGCGATCTCGAACGCCGCAGCAGCATCCCACCAGTGCTGGCAATCATGAATATGGGTATCGTCGGAATGCAGTGCGACGGTCACCGTATATTTGCCAGGGGCGAAATTCAACGGCAGCGAGAAGCGGCAACTTACCCGGCCGTCGGCCGAAAAGTGTGCCGCCTCGCGAAGCAGGGCGGTGTTGGTGCCGAAGACGTCCTGACCAAAGCGGTCGCGAATGAGAATCCCGACGGATAGCTCGGCAGTCTGTTTTGACTCGCATTCGAGTGCGATAGTGATTTCTTCGCCGGACGCAAAGCGCGTTGCGGGGCCAAGCCGGTTTGACAGCACCACGTTGCGGATGCGCGTGCTCAACGCGCCGTACGACTCGGGCGTGGACTCATCCTTCTGCGGCGCGTCGTCATCGATCCCGGCAATCAGTCTGTAGTAGATCTGCGCGGCCTCGTCGGGCAACCCGTCGTACGCGATGGTGCCCTCCGAAAGCAGAATCGCCCGATCGCAGAGCAGCTTTACCGAATTGATGTCGTGAGACACGTATAGGATAGAGCCACCCTTATCGCGGAATTCGCGAATGCGCTTCAGGCATTTCTGCTGAAAGCGCGCATCGCCCACTGCCAGTGCCTCGTCGACAATAAAGCAGACGGGGTCCGCGTGAATGGCCACGGCAAACCCGAGCCGCATGACCATTCCGGACGAATAGGTCCGCAACGGCGCGTCAATGAAGCCGGCCAACTCGGAAAAAGCAACGATCGCGTCGAATCGTTCCTCGATCTCCGCGCTGGTCATCCCAATCAGTCTTGCGTTCACGGCAATGTTTTCGCGACCCGACAGACTGCCGTCGAAACCGGTGCCCAACTCCAGCAGGCCGGCGATGCGTCCACGGCGTTCGATCGTTCCAGCATCGGGCATCAGCACACCGCTCACCAGTTTGAGTAGCGTGGACTTGCCCGCACCGTTTTGTCCCAGCACGCCAATCGCCTCGCCCTGACCGAGCGAAAACGAAATGTCATCGAGGGCAACATGCACGCGATGCCGCGTCTTTCCGAAAAGGCCTTCTAGAAGGCGGTCAGCGGTCCGGTTGTAGATCTTGAAGCGCTTCGATAGCCGTTGGACCTCCAGCACCGGCGAACCTCTCTGCACACGACCTGTCACAGCGTATCCCTCAAATCCGATTGCAGCCGGTCCAGCAGCAGGCGGCTCGCGAGCAGACTGACGCACGCGGCCAGAGCGAGTCCGATTAGCTCCTTTGCTGGCGGATACTGATGCCACACGACGATGCCGTGCACGGCATCGATGGCCCAGAAGATCGGGCTCAGGTGCATCGCCTTTGCGGCCCAAGCCGGCAGGATCGATGCGAGATAGACCACCGGTGTCAGCCAGAACCCGAACTGCAGGAGTATGTTAAGGACGTTCTTGATGTCAGGAATAAAAACGTCGAGGGTACCGAGGATGATGCCAACCCCGTACGCAAACGCGCTTAGCAACAGCGCGATGACGGGCAGTACCAGCCACTGCACACCGATTGGGTGACCGATAATTATCAGGAAGACGGCGAAAAAACCCATGGTAATGCCGTAGACAGCCCACTCGGCGAGCACGATATGAAGCGGCATGATCCATAGGTCGACGCTGATTTTACGGATCAGGTGCGCCTTTGAGCCGTAAACAGGCGTCAGCCGGTTCAGCAGGTTAGCGAAGAGATTCCATGTGAGAAGCCCGCCAATCAGATAAACCGTATACAGATAGGGATCCGCGTCCGCGCCGATCCGTGTGCGCATGAAGCGGGAAAACACAGTACTGAACAGCACGACAAACGTCAAAGGCTGGATCAGCAGCCACGCAGCACCGAGCGCGTTTTCGCGGTGCCGGTCAATGAGATCCTGGCGCGAGAGGAGCAGCACATGCGCAAGACTGGTTCTTAATGTATGCATGAACAGATTGAAGGTGGGCATACGCCTGTC
The DNA here is from genome assembly GCF_003386115.1 of Paraburkholderia sp. BL27I4N3. Taxonomy (NCBI): domain Bacteria; kingdom Pseudomonadati; phylum Pseudomonadota; class Betaproteobacteria; order Burkholderiales; family Burkholderiaceae; genus Paraburkholderia; species Paraburkholderia sp. BL27I4N3. Next base: position 6,326,540 of record NZ_QREJ01000001.1, read on the forward strand.
CCGTCTGAAGCTCTCAGGCGACGATCTGGCGATAGACGGCAAGGGTTTCGTCGGCAGTACGCTGCCAACTGAAGCTGCGGGCACGAACGCTTCCGGCTGTGATCAGCCGTTCGCGCAGCGCGCTGTCGTCGATGAGAGCCTGCATGGCTTCAGTAAAGCCTTCGACATCGGCTGCGTCGCGCATGACCGCGGCATCGCCCGCCACTTCCTGCAAAGCGCGGGCCGTCGAACACAGCACCGGGACGCCGGATGCCATTGCTTCTAATACCGGCAGTCCAAAGCCCTCATAGACCGACGGATATACCATCGCAAGTGCGCCCGCAGTCAGGACCGGAATGTCATCGTCGGATACGTAGCCCAGTCTGCGCACGGAACCCTCGCGCAGGCCATGCTCCAGCGCGAGGTGAAGTGAGTCGGTCAGCCACCCCTCCACACCAATGAGAGTCAGCGGGAAATTGCAACGCACCGCGACCGGCAGGCGCGCATGTGCTGCGAGCACGGTATGAAGGTTCTTGCGCGGCTCGAGCGTGCCCACTGCAGCGAAATAGTGACCGTGCACGAGGCCGTACCGTGCCAGTACCTCAGAGGTCGCATCGGAAGAATGCGGCCGGAAGCGCGTCGAGACGCCGTTATAGACGACTCTGATCTTATCGCGCTGCACTGGAAAACAGGCCTGCAATTCATCGCGCACAAAATCCGATACCACGATGATCCTGTCGGACTGCTCGAGAGCGCGCGGAAAGTTGGCACGCAGAAGCGCGAGGCGATGTGCCGGATGGTACTCGGGATAGCGTACCCAGGATACGTCATGTGCAGTAATCACCGTGGGGCCGCGAAACCGGAACGGAATGAAGTTCGGATCGTGATAGACCTGCGGGACGCGCTGCCGCCGTATTCCCGAATCAAAGCGGTACTGTTCGACATGCGGCATGAAACGGTAAATGCCGGGCACGAACCGGCGCGCAAAGCGCTTGGCACTCCCCGCCGCCGCCGTACGCAATGACCTTTCCCCTCCCCCCCCGGCGGAGGATGTGACGGCACCCTTCTCACGCGATGTAGACCAGTGCGTTCCATAGAAAAACCGCACCTGATGTCCCCGTTGCACAAATTCTCGGGCGAGATGTGACGCGTATTGCCCAATACCGGTTAGAGGCGTAAGCAACGCACGCCCTCCCATTGCGATATTGAGCTGCGCGTCGGAATTATGATTTGTGAGCATCGGCTGCCTGCAAAGAGGGGATTCTGGAAGCAGCGCAAGTATCGGGCTTGTTTTCCTGAATTGATGTGACAGCCGTCACATTTTTGCCGGGCTCGATGGATCAGAATGAGCGCCTTCGCAAGGGGCCGACGCTGCGGTGTCGAATAACCAACAGATCAAAATTGCAGACCAGTCGGGAGGTGTCGCGATCAGCTAGCGCGGCAACAGCAAATGACCAAGAAAGTCCGGGTACCGTCGAACGAAATCATTCAGGCGCTGCTGGGTTACCGTCGTGTGTTCCGCACGGTGGGGATCTTCAGCATGCTCATCAACGTGCTGATGCTCGTGCCGTCGCTCTACATGCTGCAGGTCTACGATCGTGTTCTGCCCAGCCGTAATGGCGTCACACTCGCGATGCTCACGCTGATGATGCTGGGCATGTATGCGTTCTCGAGCGTGCTTGAGTACGTACGCAGCTTCATCGTGATACGGGTGGGCGGCAAGCTCGACATGCATCTGAACAGTCGCGTGTACACGGCGGCGTTTGAGACGAACCTCAAGCAGCAGGGCGTCAATGCAGGTCAGTCGCTCAACGATTTGACCACGATCCGCCAGTTCGTGACGGGCAACGCACTGTTCGCGTTCTTTGACGCGCCGTGGTTTCCCATCTACCTGGCAGTCATTTTCCTGTTCAACGTCTGGCTCGGCGTGTTTTCGCTGGCGGGATCCGTCGTTCTCATCGCGCTCGCTATTGCCAACGAACGGGTCTCGCGTCGTCCACTGGCCGAAGCAACCGCGCTGTCGATCCGCTCGAGTTCGCTTGCGACCGCGAACCTGCGAAACGCCGAAGTCATCGAAGCCATGGGAATGCTGCCCAACCTGATGTCGCGCTGGTCGATACTCAACGCCGGCTTTCTGGCCCGGCAGGCGGAAGCCAGCGAGAAAGCCGCGATGGTCGGCAATGTCACTAAATTTTTCCGCCTGTCGCTGCAGTCGCTGATCCTGGGACTGGGCGCCCTGCTCGCGATTGAAGGCAAGGTGTCCCCGGGCATGATGATCGCCGGCTCGATCCTGATGGGCAAGGTTCTGGGCCCGCTGGAAATGGTGATCTCGGTCTGGCGTCAGTGGAGTGGCGCGAGAAGTGCATATGACCGCCTCGTCGATCTGCTCGAGAACAACCCGGTGCGCCGTATCGGCATGAGTCTGCCGCCCCCGACAGGTCGCCTGACGCTCGAGGCGGTGAGTGCCGCGGCACCGGGCTCGCGTCTGCCTGTGGTGCACGGCCTGTCGTTCAACATCGACGCGGGCGACATCGTGGGCGTTATCGGGCCGAGCGCCTCCGGCAAGTCCACACTCGCGCGGCTCATGGTGGGCGTATGGCCCGCCGCTGTCGGAACGGTGCGACTTGACGGAGCCGACATCTACCAGTGGGACAAGGATCAGTTGGGCCCGCATATCGGTTACCTGCCACAGGACATCGAACTGTTTGGCGGCTCAATCGCCGAAAACATTGCGCGCTTTGGCCAGATTGAATCTGACAAGGTCATCGAAGCGGCAAAGCTCGCGGGCGTTCACGAGATGATCCTGCGTTTGCCGCAGGGCTATGACACGCTAGTGGGTGACAGGGGAGCCGGCCTGTCCGGCGGCCAGAAACAGCGTATCGGACTGGCCCGCGCGTTATACGGCGACCCGTCTTTTATCGTACTCGATGAGCCGAACTCGAATCTCGACGAGACGGGCGAGGCAGCACTGAAGCAGGCGATCGAGCGCCTGCAGGCCGCGGGCAAGACCGTTGTCCTGATCACCCATCGCACGAGCATCATTGCGGCGACCACCAAGCTGCTGCTCCTGGTGGAGGGTCAGCTCAGGATGTACGGCCCGACTGCACACGTGCTGGCTGCGTTGCAGAACGCTCCGGCCCAGACGGCAACTGCACAACCTGCCGCCGCGGGCCCGACCCAGCCCGAACATCCCCAACCGTCCGCCGCTGACACGGCGGAGGCGACCGTCTGATCTGCAGGGTTTCCATGTTCAATTTTCAAAGCAGGAAGGCGGCGGTGCCCGCCGTCGAGGTGCTCGGCACTGCATTGCCGCCCGTGGTTGATGTCGACGAATCGCGATACGTGAAACTCGGCTGGACAGTCGTGCTGGTGGGCATCGTAGGTTCGCTGCTATGGGCGTCATTCGCTCCCCTCAGCAAGGGAACTGCAGTTCAGGGTACGGTGGTCGTGACCGGCAATCGCAAGACAATCCAACATCCGACGGGTGGCATCATCCGCGAGATTCTCGTGCAGGACGGTGATGAAGTGAAGGCAGGCCAGGTGCTCGTCAGGATGAACGACGTTCAGACGAGGTCCCAGGCCGCCACCGTCCGTTCGCAATACCTGACAGAGCTCGCAATGAAGGCACGCCTCGTCGCGGAAGCGACGAACGCGAAAGAAATAGCGTTTCCGCCCGAGCTGATGGATCGTGTCGCAGCGCATGACGAAGAGGCCGAAGATGACGTCAGGCTGCAACAGCAACTGCTGATCACACGCCGGCTGGCACTGAAAGCGTCGGTCGGCGCGCTGGCGGAAAACATTGCGGGCTATCGCGCCCAGCTGGCAGGCCAGAGCGACTCCCAGGTACAGCAACTGGCAGAACGCAAGACGCTGCGGGACCAGCTGGCCGGCGTGCGGCAGCTCACGAGCGAGGGGTATGTGCCGCGCAGCAAGCTTCAGGACCTTGAACGTCAGGAGGCCGCCCTCAATAGCGACATCTCCAGACAGACTGGCACCACTGGACAGCTGGCAAGCCAGATGGCCGAAGCACGCCTGCACATCGCGCAGATGCAGGAAGACTACATGAAAGATGTCCGCACCCAGCTTAGCGAGGTGCAGCGCGACACCGGGGCCCTGAAAAGCCGTCTCGCTGAAAGCGAGTTCCAACTCGCCAACACAGAGGTCCGCTCTCCGGTCGACGGAACGGTTGTGGGCGTAAACGTGTTCACCGACGGCGGCACGGTCGCAGCAGGCGCGAAGCTGATGGAGGTGGTGCCCAGCGGCGAGCCGCTCGAAGTGGAAGGCCAGTTGCAGGTCAACCTGATCGACAAGGTTCACAAGGGTCTGCCGGTCGACATGATGTTTACCGCCTTCAACCAGAACAGTACGCCGAAGATACCGGGCGTCCTCACCTTTGTATCGGCAGACCGTCTGGTGGATGACCACACGGGCGCACCGTACTACCGGGTTCGCGCCAAGGTGACGCCGCAGGGCATGAAACTGCTGCGGAATCTGAACGTGAGGCCCGGGATGCCGGTTGAGATGTTCGTCAATGCCGGCCAGCGCTCCATGCTCAGCTATCTGCTCAAGCCGCTCATCGATCGCTCGCACACCGCGTTGACGGAGGACTGACGTGCAACGTGTGCTTATAACCTTGACGGGACGCAGGTCGATCTCCACCTGTTCACGCCGGCTTATCCGTACGGCGCCCCAACTGCATGCTATCGCGCTTGCAATATCGTTTAGTGCAGCGCTGATCGCACCGTGCACGGCGCACGCACTCAGTCTGGCAGAGGTCTATGACGCTGCGCTAGGTCACGATCCGGTGTTCGCAGCAGCGGCAAAACAGAAAGAGGCCGATGATGCCAACGTGGCAATTGGCCGCTCATACCTGCTGCCGAACGTGTCGGCGAACTACGCCAAGTACCGCGATGTGACCGGTACGACGTATTTTGGACAGCCACAGGGCGACGTTTCAGTTCACCAGGTCTATGGAGCGTATTCCGAGGGTCTTTCACTGCGCCAATCCCTGATCAACTTTGAAGGCGTAGCGCGTTACCGTTACGGCAAAGCAACAGCTCTCGCTGGCGATGCGACCTTCGACGACCGCAAGCAGGAACTGCTCGTGCGCGTGCTGGGCGCTTATACGGATACCGTCTTTGCTCAGGAGCAGCTATCACTCGCAACGGCCCAGAAAAAGGCGTTTGACGAACAGTTCGCCGGCAACCAGGCGATGTTCCGGAACGGCGAAGGCACGCGCACGGACATCCTGGAGACCAAGTCGAAGTCGGAACTCGCACAGGCAGACGTAGTCGATGCGCGCGACGCTGTCGACAATGCAGCGCATACACTCGAGGCAATGACGGGCCTGCCGGCTTCGCTCGACGTCGCCGGTCTTGACCGGCTGAATGATAACTATCGGCCGACGCTGCCCTCGCCCGTTGGCTTCGACGAATGGCGGGATATTGCTCTTGAGAACAACGCCCAGCTGATCGCCGGACGGCACTCTCTGGAGGCCGCGCAGCAGCAGGTTAAAATTGTAAAGGCGGGCTTTTATCCGCGCGTCGATCTGGTCGCCAGTATCGGCAAGAACCAGTCTAATACGGTGGAGACCATCGGCCAGCGCTATTTGACCAAGGCGATCGGCGTAGAGGTGACGATACCGCTGTATTCAGGCGGCCTTGTGCAGGCCTCGTCGCAACAGGCTCAGGCTAACTATGAGCGGGCGGAGTTCGAGTTGCAGGACAAAACCGACAAGGTGTTACTCGACTTACGCAAGCAGTACAACGTGTGCGTCAGCAGCCTGACACGCATCAGTGCGCTCGAAAGTGCAGTGGAGTCCGCCACCGTGCAGATTACGGCTACGAAAAAAAGCGTGCAGGCCGGCATGCGCACGAATCTGGACGTACTGACAGCGACACAGCAGCTATATCAGGCCAAGCGGGATCTGGCGCGCGCGCGCTATCAGTACCTGCTGGCCGAGCTGCAACTCAAACGTGCGGCAGGGACGCTGACGCCACAGGATCTGTATGAAATCGCGCAGTGGTTCGTTCCATCTGCCCAGATGGCGAATGTTACAAGGTCGATGCCGCTCATACACTGAACATCGACACCTCGCCCGCTCGGTTTTCCGCGGTTGGGCGGGATTCAGGCACCGCCTCGCCGGTGCGGCATGCGTCGACGGCACCGCATGACAGTCGCTGCTGAGTCGGCGCACTCAGCACCGGCAGGTGTACTGAATCTGCGGCGATGTGGTCTCCCCGGCCGCCTATCGTTTGATCTGCTCAGGCGGGGTCTTCTACCGACCCCAGTCGGATGCAAGCGCCCTCCTCCGCAACGAACCTTGCATTGCCGCATTAATGAGCGGACAGCCGTTGCCATTTAACTTTAAATTGTGCCCGTCCGCACAATCTTCCGTCGACACCTGCTCTAAATTAGGGGACCTTTTGCGCATCAGCTAAGCGGTTGGTCAGCTTGCTGCTGCGCACACTCCTTGAAATAGGCCTATGGCATCTCATTCGAACACCAAGGAAAGAGCGTCACGCAAGCGATGCGGTCCGCAATGCTGCATTGTCGGCTGGACCATTGAGCCAGCCTCAGTGCCGGGCCATGTGCGTCTGTCGTTCTCCGTGGCTGACCAGTCAGGTGACCGCGTCCGCTCATCAAGCACGCGACATTACCTGTTGCAATGCGAGCGGATAGTGGATCTCATCCGGGAACTCAACGGTACACTGGAACACTCCAACGCCAGTTGGGTGCTAGAGGAGCAGGCGTCAGAAGCCGGATCACAGGTTCTGGCAGATCCGACATCTGAGCCAGACGCTCGGGAGCAAGACTCATCCGGACTGCCTAGCCACTTTCTCCTCGGCGCCTATGGCCTCGTCGGAAACTAGTCGCGCGGGTGAATGTATTAAGCGGCCGCTCTTTGCGTTACGCAGCATTCATTGGCTTCCAGCTTTCCCCGTAAATCCCTTTGCGACGACCACATCGCGTTTCCCGGAACGTCTTCTGGACGCATGTAAGTGGCGCGTTTTTCACGCTTTGCATAGCGGCTAAATTCGCCGCTGGTGAGAGCCTTTTCGACTACGTCGACAGCAAATTTTTCGATCTGTGATATCCGTCACAAGAAATAACGGGTCATTGAATTACTATGGACACTGAATGTGGGCTTTTTAGCTTTAGCCCGCGCTCACCCCGGTCGGTCAACCGGAAGGTCTCGGATTACCTCAATGGCGGCTGACCGTAGTGATGGTCGCCCGTCCGCACTCTCGGCAGGACGGAGGTTTTGCGCCCACGTACAACACGTGGGCTGCTTTTTCATTTCCGGCTCCATGAAATCGGTGCGCTGTCCGTCGGCGTAGAACCGCTTTACCATAAAGAATACTGCGCCGGATGCTCCCGACGTGCACATCTGAAGCGGAGTGCCGGCACCAACGCGCTTTTCTGTCTCTTAGCCTCCTCATTTCCCTAGGCTGCTGGTATCTGGAGCGAGGCGACGGATTGTTTCTCTTCATCGGCGACCGAAGCACTGTGAAGGCGCCCGCCGATCCGGGGTAATGCCCTGCCAACTCTATCTCTTCAGGCGTGCGACCCCTCTGGAAGTCTGCATTTCCTCGTCTGACTCGTTCGCTTATCTCTTTCATGCGCTGCGTCCGAAACTTTCATTAGCTATTTGCGAATTTGTGAGCCACATCACACATTGCCTGCGCCGGACATGGAAAATCCGCAATGCGTTGTCGGTGTCGTGGGCTAGGGACTTATTGCCAGTAATAGGCAAGTCGGCTCCTGCCACAGCATGGAATTGCCGACGCGTCACACGTGTGATTCAGATAAACCTTTATTGGGAATGTTCAAATGGCCGCATTGTCCTACGCCGAACAAGTACAACAAGCATATCTGGCCTATTACGGCCGCCCCGCTGACCCGGCAGGTCAGCAATACTGGGTTAACCAGCTGACCGCTGCGAACGGCAACCTGAATTCGATCATCAACGCATTCGGTAACTCGGCTGAGTCGACCGCTCTCTATGGCGGCTCGAGCACGGCCGCGCAAGTCAACGCGATCTATCAAACGCTGTTTGGTCGTGCTGCTGACGTGACCGGTCTGAACTTCTACGTGAATGGCATCGTCAACGGCCAATTCACGCTCGCTTCAGTCGCTCTGAACATCTACAACGGTGCAACTGGTACGGACGCAGCAGAACTGACTGCAAAGCTGGGCTACGCTGACTCGTTCACCGCAGCGCTGACCCAGTCGGCTGCTGGTCAAGTCGCTTACTCGGGCAACGCAGCAGCGAACAACGCTCGCGCAGCGGTCGCATCGGTTGTCGACTCGACTTCGCAAGCTACGGCAACCGCAGCTCTGTCGACGACGGTCGCAAACATCGGTACGGGCGCGGTAGCACAGACGTTCACGCTCACTACGGGTGTGGATACGCTGACGGGCACGAGCGGCAACGATGTGTTCGTCGCTGACAACACCGCCGGTTCGGGCAAGTACACGAGCGGCGTGGCGGACTCGATCAACGGCGCTGGCGGCGTCAACACGCTGAAGATTTATAGCGATGGCCTCGCAGGCGGTCAAGCTTTGCCGGGCCTGACGAACGTCCAGAATCTGTGGATCAACAATGCTGGCGCAAGCGTCGACGTCTCGAAGGTTGCAGGCGTGACGTCGCTGCAAATCGACGCTCCGGCGGCAGCAGCCACGACTTTCACGCTCGCAAACCAGAGCTTCACGCTGTCCAACGACACGACGACCGGTCGCACGTACACCATCGCATCGACGACGGATGTGTCGGAATCGGTAACGCTGAGCAACGTTTCGAATGCGGCGGCGAACACGCTTGACCTGAGCGGTTCGAAGGTCACGACGTTGAACCTGACGGCGACGGGCGCAGCTGACGCTATCTCGCTGACCAACACCGGTGGTGCACTGACGACGATCAACGTGACTGGCGACAAGGCCTTGACGCTGACGGAGTCGATCGGTACGGTGAAGGCGGTGAATGCAAGCGCGGATATTGGCGGTGTGACGCTCGACGCGCACGGTGCAGTTACGCTCGCAGGCTTCACGTTCACGGGCGGCGCAGGCAACGACGTGCTCAAGGTGGCAGCAACCGAATTCGGTACGCTGACTTCGGGTGCACAGTTGGATGGTGGCGCCGGCGTCAACACACTGGCAATCAACGATGCGACTCTGTCGTCTTCTGTCTACACTGCCCTCAACGCGACGAAGAACTTCCAGATTCTGGAACTGGACTCGGCTGCAACGGTCGACGCGTCGCAGATCACTGCTGGATTCGCGAACCACTTCGCAGTCGCTAACACCGGCGCCAACGTTATTAGCAACATGGCGGATGGAAGTACCGTCGACATCACCGCTGCATCGACGACGGACAACTTCGGCGCTTCTGTTGGCGCCCAGACGTTGAACCTGAACATCGGCACAGCCAAGTCGGCAGGCTTGAACGTCGGTACCGTTACGACGGGCTTCGGCACCATCAACCTGTCGTCGAACGGCACGGCTGCAAACACGATCGCATTCGCGAATAACGACAATGCGAAGATCGTTGTCACGGGTTCCGACAACCTGACGTTGAGCGTCGCCGCAGGCACCACGACCGGCGACAAGATCGACGCGAGCGCGTTCACCGGTAGCCTCACGGTTACTGGTAGCAACCAAGGCGACGTCATCATCGGTGGCTCGGGCAACGACACGATCACTGCAGGTGCCAAGTCGTCGACGCTGACGGGTGGTGCCGGTGCTGACAACTTCAAGGTTGGTGCCACGGCTTACGGTGCAGCTGGCCAGATGGACACGATCACTGACTTCGCGAAGGGTTCGGATTCGCTGACGCTTGGCGTGCATGGTACGGCCGCATTCAACAGCACGGCTGTCAATGTTGCTTCGGCTAGTTCGTTCACGGCTGCTCTGAACACGGCGGTGAACGCCTTGGCCGATGGCACGACGAACGCGCAGGTCAACTGGTTCCAGTACGGTGGTAGCACGTACGTGGTGGAGAGCCAATCGGCTGCCCACGCGACCGTCGCCTCGACCGACACGGTCGTGAAGCTGACGGGTGCAATCGACCTGAGCACGACGCATATCACCGGCGCAACGGCTGTCTTGGCGTAAAGGCAATACCGCTAAAGTCAGGTAGAGGTCAGGTCAAGCGTTCCACGCGTTCTTGACCGTCCTCTAGCCGCTTGGCTGAATCAAACCCCCGCTACTCAAAAGGCAGCGGGGGTTTTTCGCTTACATGAAAACACCCTTTTCCGAGTAATTCCATGTCTTTACCCGAATACATCACCCTGAACGGCACGAACTACGCCACCGCCAAGCTGTCCGCAGAAGCCCACGCGCAGGTCCAGAACATCCAGGTCGTCGATGTCGAAATCGCCCGCCTGCAGCAGCGACTGGCTATTGCTCAGACCGCCCGCAATGCCTACAGCAACGCGCTAGTGACTGCCGTCAAGGGTAGTGCATCCGAGGTGCGAGCCCCCGAGAAGAAGCCACGTTCGCCACGCAAGCCCAAAGCCAAGGCCGAATGAGACACGCGAGGCTGACGGACCGTCGAAGCGCTGCGGGACGAGAAGTTGCAGGCCAACCTGGATAACCCGGCAAAGTTCTCCGCAACAACCACTGTCGTCTTTAACCACTCCACCTCATGCACGATATGCACAGCATCAATCGGAGCCAGTCGCTTGACTACGAGGCACACATGCTAGCGCTATGGAAGACGAACTGGATCCTCATCGGCACCCTGAAAACCATTCAGGAGAGTCTATCCCTGGACGATCCGCAGCAGCGTGCCATCTTCGACCGCATTGAGGAGGCGCTTGGACGAATATGAATCAGACGCTACAGGCACCCGCCCACGGCATGCGGGAGAACGCATGATGCCACCATTACTTATCCCCGTAGGGCGCTGGAAGGTTCACGCCGAATCAACGAGCGAGCAGGCCTCCGTTCATCTTTCCGGCCGGGCGCTTTCAGGTTCTCTCATAAGCGACCTCAGACAGCACGAAGTTCAGCTGACGCCAGACCAGGCCCACGAGCTGATTTCCGGACTGAATCTGGCACTGCTGGAACTCGAGCTGCAGCGCACTGCCGATCTGGCCCGGCGTGCCGAGGGCGCCGAATAGCCGCCGTCATCGCTCCCGGACAAACATGTCAGACGCAACGAACCTCACGCCGGTGGCGGAAGACGCCCACGCTTCTTCGCACGTACCGGTCCACGACTGGCAGATTGACTCGACGAGCGCGCATATCGCAATGCGCCTGTCCGCAGAAGGGGTATCGGACGGTTCTATCGCCGCTGGCGAACACGGCTTCCGGCTGGCGCCGGAGCAGGCACGCCAGATGATGCGCGACCTGAGCGCAGCGGTGTTCGCTTCGGACGTAAAACGGCTCGCTGAGACTGGCAACGAAGGTGTCCATCAAGACCGGCCGCACCTTGGCACGCGAGTGCATGATCGACTCCAAAGCAAATCGACCGTATCCAGGGAGTAGTCAGTGAAGAAAACGACGCTACGGACGCTGATCAGAATACTCGGCGTTATTTCTCTACCGGAGCTTTTACTGAAAGGCGCGGAACTTCTTGGTTGGCCGATTTCCCCGATCCAGGGAGAGCCGCTGTTCTGGTCAGTCGTCGGGTGCGCAATCTTGGCCTGGTCGGAACTCGATTGGAGACGCGAGGCGAGGATCGAAGACAGCCAGCGCAATTCTCAGTCGTAGCTTGATCAGGTTATGCCGCCATGTCACGACGCCGACTCGGGCATCGGCAACTGTGCTTGCATGTGTAGAAGTCTGGACTTGATTCGACAGCCGCTGTCAGTCGTCGGTCTCAGTTCGGCCATAATCGGTCACTCTAGTGTGTCTCGTGAAGCGTCGACAATCTTCAAAAAACACATCCAGTTTGAGAGGTTTTCGATGCGTTGAGCCTTCGTGCAAATTAAAGAATTGTGAACCTTGGCCGATAACTACGACGTTGACGCAAGATTTTCGTTTCATTGGAAAATGGTTGCGTACGCACACATAACCACATAACAACTCATCGGCGAAGTCAAGAATGGATGATCGGCTTACAGCTACGCACTTTTCATGTCGATAGGGCGCTTGTTGCGCTTCCGCCCAGCGGAACTTGCCCTCGACGTAGGAACGGCAAACACGCGAATTCATATCTCCGGGGCCGGCCTGGTCCTGAGTCAAGCATCTGTGCTGTGTACTCATGGACGCGACTCGTTAAGAGCGGGCGGGCGTCCGACAGTGTCCGTGGGTGACGAAGCCAGGAGAATGCTCGGCAGGCTGCCGCAGAACATCGAAGCCATCACGCCAATCCGGGGCGGCGTCATCTCGAACTTCCCGGCAAGCGAGCAGATGATCCGGCAATTCGTGCGTCACGCTCGCAAAGGCCGACGGCTGACGAACGCGGCACGAATCACCGTCACCGTCCCGGGCGGCGCGACCCAGGTGGAGCGCCGCGCCTTTAAGGAAGCGGTGCACGGTGCCGGTGCGTCCCACGTTGCGTTGTTCGCGAGGCCGCTGGCCGCAGCCCTCGGCGCCGGACTCGCCATCTCCGAAGCGACGGGTTGCATGGTCGTCGACGTTGGCGCCGGCACGACTGAGATCGGCGTCATTGCGCTCGGCAGCGTCGTGCGCGGGGCATCCGCCCGCGTGGGAGGTGACACGCTTGACCAGGCCATCGTCAACTACGTTCGCCGCACGCACGGTTTGCTGATCGGCGAGCACACCGCGCAACGAGTCAAGCTGGAGATCGGCGGCGCACTTCCACCCAAGGACGATCTTTTTACGGGCGTGATCGGCCGCAGCCTGGCCGAAGGCGTCCCGCGCTCCATGACACTATCGAGCCAAGAGGTATATGAAGCGTTCATCGAGCCGCTCGATCAAATCGTGTCACTGCTAAGACGCGTTCTGGAGAGCACCCCGCCGGAGCTTGCAGCCGACATCGCCGATCGCGGGTTCATGCTGACCGGCGGGAGCGCCATGCTGAGAGGCCTCGATCAACGCCTGCGCGAGGAAACGGGACTGCCCGTGGCGGTCGCTGAACAACCGATGACGTGCGTTATTCGCGGCACCGGGCTCGCGATCGATACGCTCGATTCTCACTTCTTTGCGTAGCGGGCGCACCAACACACATCGCCCAGAATTTTCTTTAGCGTATTTCTCTGAATCAATACACGGCCATGCGACACACACGAACCAAATCGCTCCGCTTCACCGCATTGACATTGGCGTTAACCGCAGTCCAGATGCTGTCCGGCGCCCATGCTAACGAGGCCGCAGCTGTTTCGGGCGCTTCCGATGCGACTGTACAGGTGCCGTTAGGGCAGTCAGTCGGCTCAGCTCCCGCAAATCTGTCCGCGACGGCCGCATCGGCTAGCGAGCAAACGGGCGGTGACATTTCGACACTCACCCAACTTGTCCAACAGGGACGAGTGACGCCGCTTCGCTCGACTGTGGCTGGCAACTACAGCGCGACGCTGTCATTTTTCGGTCGCGATCTAGCCTACTATGTCGCGATTTCGCAGCAAAATACTTACTGGCGGGTAATCACAACGCAGAACAAGAAACGGGCTGATGCAATATACGCCGACTTTGTGGCGCAGGCCGAACGCCTGGCCGCCGCGCAAGAGAGGAGCGCTGAGCTGGCAGCGCAGGAAGTAGCGACCCAGCGGTTGATCCAGCAGGCGCAAATCAAGGCACAACAGCTACAGGCGGACGCCCAGATCGCTCAGACGCAGCGAGACGAAATCGCCACACAGCAAGCGCAGGCCGCAGAGCAGGTCAAGAACCTGAAGGCCGAAGATCAGGACGCGCGCAAGAAGCTCTCGCAAATCAGGCGTCAGGTTGTTGGGCTGCAGATCGCGTCCAATTTGGGGCTCCCGCCGGAACATCCGGCACGATTGCACAAGACCAGAAAACACGCTCAACACACCAAAAGCGACACGTTGGCGACGGCGCAGTGAACCATGCGGATTCGAGGGTGCGTGAAGAGCCGCCTCATGGCGTCAGAACCCCGTGGCTGCTGCGCAGCAACCTGCTGGCCTATTTGCGCGATGCACAGGCGGACGCGGAAACGGAATTCACCTGAAACAAAGAATGTCCGATCCCTTTGCGCACCGCGACGGATATGGTCACGACGCCTTCTTTGTCCACGACGCAAAGTCGAAACGCCAGCGCCTGATCGTGCGGTGTCGGTATGCTCGTGCATGCTCCCGAAATACATGGAGCGTCACCCTGGCGAGCTGGATGCCATTCTGCCCATTGCATGAGGCGGCACGCGGCCAGAAACGGGTCTTCGACATCTCCGCCCGGATTGCCGACAATCCGAAGTGTACGAGTTCATCGGCAACCAAATGGACACTCTGCCGAGCACGTTGGCGATCTGAGGGAGCGCCTTGTATGATCCATCCTTGGCCCGATTACGCTGAGCTGTAGCGGATCCGTCGTTTTACCAGAAATGGGTGGGACTTTTTCATGTCAATGTCGATGTTCACAGATGTCGACAAAGCCCCCCATACCCGACTCACTCCTATAAAAACTATCCGCGTGACCTTAGCCTCACCCAACCTGCACCCAAAGTCCCGTTATTCGCCGCTGCTGCCGATCGACTGTCTCGCCGCGGCGATCCTCATAACGCTGGTATGGTCAGTCCTGTCGAACAAACCGTTCTCTGCCGATGGAGCATCGTTCTTCATTGAAATCCTGCGCTCACGCGATGTGAGCCATATCGCGTGGTCGCGACAGTTTTCGTACGACCTAGGCCAATGGCCGATAGTGCTTGCGCTTCACTGCGGCCTGGAGAATGCCACACTGCTGCGCTTCATTTTCGGCCTCGGCTATCTGTTGCCGTTCATATTCGCCTATCTGATTGTGCGCATGCAGGTAAAAAAAGGTGCGCCCGTCGCGCTGCTACCTGCCTTTCTGTTCGGCATGCTGTCAATTACACTTCCGAACGACTTTCTGTTGATCGGCGAAAGTCAGTTTCTGTTACCGCTCGCGTGGCCCATGCTCGCGTACTTGTTGCAGCCGGGCCGGTTTTCAGCGACCGCGTGGCTGCTGCCAGTCGCACTATCTGTGCTGCTCACGCGCATGTACGAAACCCAAGCGGTCACACTTGCGCTCTTCGGATTGATCCTGCTAACCCGTTCACGCGCGCACCTGACTGCTCTTGTTCGGCAGCAACGTTACGTGACACTCAGTCTGCTAGGCCTATGTATTGCGCTATGGGCGCTTGGTGCTGCCATCGCGGCGTACTGGATCATTTATCCACGTGATCTGGCCAACCGGGGTGCCTTCCTGCACGGGATCCAGCACACGGGGCAGAACCCGGTACTCGGCGCGAGCATGCTCGCAGCGTTGTGCTTTGTTATCGGGCTGCGAAAACCCAAAGCACGTGCAGCGCTGGGTACGGTGCTGGTCGCGATCAGTTATCTATGCTGGCGCGAACGGTTCGATCTCTTTAATGCCCACATCAGCTTCGACTCGCGCGTGCTGACGCTGCTATGGTTGCCACCGCTCATTGCCCTCAGTGTATGGGGGGGCGAAGCGCGCAAAGTCACGTTCGGCGCAGCACTGTGGTTCGCTGTGGTGTCCATTGCACCATTAGCCGTCGATCTGGCCGGCACCGACGTGTGGCGCGATTATGCAGGCCAGGTCACGGACTGGGCAGCCAGACGCGACGACGGACTGGTGCCGGCCAGCGTGCATCGGCTGGACCAGCACCCAGCCAGTTGGAACTGGACATTTCCGTCTTTGAGCATCGCGCTGGGTGCACCACACGTTGGTTCAGTGCTCGAAAATGCCCCCGACGTTGCATGGCAGCCGTTCAACCCAGCGACCGAATTGCCTCTTGCTGCGTTTGCCGGCTATCGCGGGACGCTGGCACGCCGATAGGTGCGTAATCTTTGTGCGGGGTTGATTCTCCAGTGACCAATTTCTCGAATATCCTTGACCGGTTCATTGCTCGATGGATGACCGCTTACGGTCCGTTTAAATGGCCGTTCGGGGTGGGGTGCCGTCTTTCGCCACTTGCATGGTTGAGCAGCCTTCGCAGGATCTGACGGTGCCTGTCCGATGACGTCCCGACTTGTACATTGCATGACAGGCAACAACCCGCCATAAAACGCCTTGTACCGCGGATCGGCCACAGTAACCGTGTGCTGATAAGGTGCCCAGTCGGTCGGCGGCGGACGGGACATCGCACGCCAGTGATCCATGCGACAAGTTGCTTCACGGCACGCTTCGGCTAGCGGTTATACAAACCGATCGCCTATCGATGCCGTTCGTCTACTAAGCGGCATGGGGAGCCATAGGCATTGCCGGCGCGTCCACGCGCGCCGGCCCTGATCAACCCCCGTTGTCGCCGCGATGGCCGGATCAAGGCCATCGCCGGGAAACCTCGACTATCGCTCAGGCAGTCGCAGGGCCATCGAGCCGTACGTCCAGCGCGTGCTCAGCGGCGAAAGGGTCGAGTACGAGGTTGGGGCGACGCTTAACGGGAGTCAACGTGTCCTGCGTGGTGTGCTGGTGCCGCGTCGCGTGCACGATCCGTCTGCCGACGGGTACTACCTGCTGGTGCAGGATGTGACCGAACGAACGGCGTTGCTCGATCGCCTGCGGCATCAGGCGTTCCACGACGCGCTGACCGGCCTGCCTAACAGACGCTCGTTCCTCGAGAGGCTGGATGAGGCGTGCGCAGCAGGTGGCGACGGTGTGGCTGCCATCATGTTTATCGACCTGGACGGCTTCAAGGCCGTGAATGATACATACGGGCATCAGTGCGGCGACGAAGTACTGGTTGAAACCGCGCGCCGGATCAGCCGCTGCGTGCGTGGCGGGGATCTGGTCGCGCGGCATGCCGGGGATGAGTTCACGGTGCTGCTGACCGGCCCTGCAATCGATCGGGCTGCACTGGAGAGAATTGCACGTGCAATCCTGCTGACACTGAGCCAGCCCGTAACGATTGGGGCGGAGGTCATCCAGTTATCGGCCAGTATTGGCATGCTGCTGCGCGGCCAGGCAGCTTCATTGAGCGGGGAAGCCTTGTTACGCGCGGCGGATGCCGCAATGTATCGTGCGAAGGTCGCGGGCAAGGCGCGTATAGTCGTGCATGAGCTTCACGATTCACGGATCGGCGTGCCGGGTTGAGATCAACGCCCGTCTCATGCGTGCTGAACCGGACCGGCCAGCTTTGCGCCGCATCGCGATTCATCGGCGCACAGGGCGCCTAGTGTCGCGACCGCCTTATCGAGCCGTGCCGACCACGGGTATCCATAGTTCAGACGCACACGGTGTCGGAAGGCGCCATCCGCAGAGAAGATAGCTCCCGGTGCGACGCTGATGCCACTATTGAGGGCAGCCTGGAAGAGCTGTATCGAGTCTACGTGATCCGGTAGCGCCACCCATGTGAAATAGCCGCCGTCAGACCTTGTCGCCATCGTATTGGCCGGGAAATACCGGCTGATCGCGTCGAGCATCTGCGACTGCTGAAGGGCCAACTCGCGACGCAGTTTGTGCAGGAAACGTTCATAGCCGCCATGCTCCAGATAGTCGGCGATCGCGCGCTGCGCCGGCATGCTGGCCGATAGACTGGTCATCCATTTGGCACGTTCCAGCCCACCCGCGAACCTTCCGGCTGCCGCCCAGCCGATACGATATCCGGGCGCAAGACATTTCGCGAACGATCCACAATGGATGACAAGACCTTTCCGGTCGAAGAATTTGGCCGGACGCACCGGGTCCGGGCCAAAGTGCAGCTCGTTGTAGACGTCATCCTCGATGAGCGGTATGTCGTGTCTGGCGAGCAGATCAACCAGCGCCTGCTTCCTGGAATCGTCCAGTGTCACCCCGGTCGGATTGTGGAACGAGGTCATGAACCAGCAGGCGCGAACCGGATGTTGCTGCAGCGCACGCGCGAGCGCATCCAGATCATGCCCCTCCACCGGGTCAACGGGAATCTCCACTACGTTAAGTCTCAGACGCTCGATAGCTTGCAGCGCCGCATAGAACGTCGGCTTTTCGATCACGATCACATCGCCTGGAGCGGCGAGCAACTGGGCGCTTAGCGTCAGGGCTTCGAGTGCACCGCTCGTAATGATGATCTCGTCGACTGGCACCGTCATCCCTGCAATCAGGTAACGCGACGAAATCTGCTGGCGCAATCCTTCGTACCCCGGCGGCAGTCCGTCAACCATGCTGGCCAGGTGCGTTGAGCGATTGACAGTCGCGCACGACTTTCCGACGCGCGCCATTGGAAACAGCGCAGGGCTCAGGAACGCTGAACCAAATGGGACAGTGTCGGGCTGCCTGATCGTCTTGAGGACCTCGAAGACGAGGTCGGCGATGTTGACGGTCTTCGGGTCGGTACCCAGCGAGGTTTCGGCGCTTTGACGCGGTGATTCTCTGGAAATCGACGACACGAAATAGCCGGAACGCGGGCGCGCCTTGACCATGCCCCTATTTTCGAGCAGGTAGTAGGCGCGAAATACCGTCGCGGGGCTCACGCCCCATGCCTTGCACGCGGCGCGAACCGAAGGAATACGCGCGCCGGGTGGCAGATCACCGCGCTTGATGAGCTCGCTGAGTTGGTCGGCTAACCGCTCGTACCGTTTCAACTTGTGCTCCTCACAGAAAACACCACCGCGGACATCGGACCCGCCCCGCTAGCACATACACCCACAGTTAAAAGATAGCTACTTTTCGATCTGATACGGCCTTTCTTTCGCAATCTGCTTCTATTGCGGACGCACACACGCTGGCAAAGTGCGCGCAGACCGGTTCCACTTGCTTCGATGTTTCGCGTACGCGTAGCGGTCCGATCGACAACGATTTTCAAGCCTAATTCTCTTAGCGATAAATCAATGGCATTGGGGTTCCCGGCATCAACTATCAGGCGCAGCGCCTTCATCGCGCTCCGTCGTGCCTCAAGACAAGGGTTGGCAGGCGTCCTGGTCATCTGCGCAGGCACCTCGCTCGCTCTTGCAGGTCCGGCCAGTACCGGTTCCAGTCGCATTCTTACGTTTGAACGCGACGTCTGGAAACAATTGACGGACTGGCTGGCTGGTCCACCAGCGCCCCCGGTTCGCTTCGGCTCAGCCTGCGCGTTCATTGCGCAGTTGCCCGTTGCTCCCGCAGCACTTGCGGGACCGGACGCAGGCCCGATGCCCTTGCTGACTAACACTTGCGATTCCCTGGACGACATGCGTGCCGATGCCATCGGCACCGCTGCTGCAAGCACCAGATCGGCACCGAACGTTATGGCGCTGCTTAGGGACCTGCCGTGGCAAACCCGCGACCACGCTGCGGCAGTGCGAGGCGGCTTTCTGGCCTCTAACGCGGTGGCCGGTATCGCTTCGCGGGCCGACCGGTCGGAGCAGTCGCCGGAAGGACTAACGATGTCGCCCCCGGATTGCTCATCGGGTACGGGTTGTGAAACGCGAGCGATCTCGCCTTCGAGCAGCACCGACACACTCGACTTGGTGCAGCCTTTGGCGAGCCCTGCTACGCAGCATATTTCAGTATCGACCATATTGGACTTTACATTGTGGCCGCTCCTGGTGGCCGTCCTGGTCGTTGTTGTCGGTTGGGCCCTCAAAAGGTGGTTTCGCCACGACAAGTCGCTGCTGCGTGCTGCGCGTGCAGGCCTGCGTCGCGGCGAGTTCCATGTTGAGTACCAACCCGTCGTTGGCGTGAGGCGCGCCAGGTGCGTCGGCGTCGAAGCGTTGTTGCGATGGGACAACCAGAAGTACGGCGCGTTGGGCCCGGCTCACTATATGGAGTTCATTGATAACAGTAGTTTGATCGGACCGATGACGCGATTCGTCCTGTCGCGTGCCGCTCAGGAGCTGCGGGAAATCGGCGCTCCGAAATCGCTCTACCTCGGCGTTACCGCTCCCGCTTCTTACCTGGTAAGTTCCGCCTTCATTGCAGACCTGGGCGACATTGGCTCCCTCGGTCTTCCACCGCTAATACTAAAGATCGGAGCAGGCAGCGCGAGGAAGTTCAAAAAACGTCTCATCCCGATGATGGCGCAGGCGCGTGATAAAGGAATACGTTTTGCCCTGTCGGCCGTGCGTCCCACTGACGTCGGACTTGAACTGCCGGCAGACATGACCTTTGAGATGGTGAAGATTGACAGGGACGTGCTGGGAATGGATCCCGATGAGCGCTCCAGACAGCTCAATGCGTTGACGAGCATGGGCCATGAGATCGGCGCCGTGGTCGTGGTCGAAGGCATTGAAAACTCGGCGCATCACAACGTCGCGCGGGCGAGCCGTGCCGAGTTTGGTCAAGGGTTCTTCTATAGCCGTGCACTCGGCGCCAGCCGGCTGAAGGTATTTCTGGAGGCCGCCAACGCTCCGTCCTCAAAGCCAGCGGGAGCCGCAACCGTGCTCGGCTGGCGGGTTCGAAATTTCTAAATGAGGCGTTCACCTGCAACCGGAGCAAGCTGGAACAGCTCTATTTAATTAGCGTGACATAATAATGAAGCGCTATCTCCAACTGGCGACGGAGTTCGAAAACCTGATTGCGAACGGTACGCTTGAACCCGGTGTGCGGCTCCCGTCGGTGCGCCAGGCGAGCACTTCGTACCGTGTGAGCCCTTCAACCGTTTTCCAGGCTTACTACACTCTCGAACGACGAGGCCTGATCGTCGCAAGACCTCGGTCGGGTTATTTCGTCGCAAGTCGGCCTGCGGCGATGAAATCTCAAGCGATTGTTTCAAAGCGCAGTATTGATAAGGCTGATGGCGACAGCCTGATTGTCCGCTTCATTAAGGCTCAACGTCGATGCGCGCATCCCGGCCTTGGCTCTTCGGAGCCAAGTGCCCAACTGTTCCCGCTTGGCCGGATCTCGCGCTCGTTAACTGCGGCAACCCAGAGGATGGCGAGTTCCCGGAATACCTTGTCGGCGGGAAAGGCGGAAGCAGATCTGCGTCGCCAGATCGCCCTGCGCTACGTTGTCACAGGTGTTACCGTTCCAATCGACGAGGTGGTTGTGACGAGTGGCGCGCTCGATGCACTGGTACTCTGTCTGCAGGTACTGACGCGGCCTGGCGACACCATCGCAATAGAACGGCCCGCTTTCCATGGTGTACAAGATGCGGTTCAGCGCCTGCATCTGAAGGCCGTGGAAATCCCTGTCGATCCACATTATGGACTCGACCTCGGCGTATTAGCGGAGGCGTTGCGGCAGTATCCGGTGCGGGCTTGCTGGTTTATGACGACGCTGCATCAGCCTACCGGCGCGACGCTCTCCGATGAACGGAAGGAGGCGCTCGTAAGGTTGCTGGCAAAACATGGCGTGCCGCTCATTGAGGACGACGTATTTCGCGAACTGCATTTTGGCTTGGCGCCAGCCTATCCGGCAAAGCGCTTCGATTCTAACGGTCTCGTGCTGCACTGCGGTTCGTTTTCGAAGAGCCTTGCGCCTGGACTGCGCCTCGGTTGGGTAGCGGCGGGAAGATACGCGGCGAGAGTTGAGCACGCGCGTTGGCTGACGATGGCCCCGGCATCCGTGCCCGCACAATGCGCAATTGCCGACTACCTCGAGCATGCGGACTACGACCGGCTTCTACGCAAACTGCGCCGCGAACTGGCGTCCCTTCAGAGCCGGATGGTGGACGCGGTCGTCAGGTACTTCCCCAAAGGGACATTAGTGGTCCGGCCGCCGGGCGGATTCTTTCTATGGGTGGAACTTCCAGAAGGAGTCGAGGCATTGCAGTTGTTCGAGATGGCGGAAGCGCACGAAATCGCGATAGCGCCCGGTGCAATCTTTTCATGCGGCCACGAATTTCGCCGTCACATCCGGCTTAACTATGGCCGTCCGTGGACCCCCGACGTTGAAAAGGAGATCCACACGTTGGGCATGCTGGCGAGGCGAGCAATGGCTGAGCAACGGACAGCACGGCATACCAAGCGCGAAGGAGCGGAATAAATAGCAGACGAGGAGCCATGATTGAAGGCGATGCCAGATGGAGCGAAGAGGATCCGAGGCCGCCTGTGACCTGCGTCTGGCGGCAGTCGGCCGAGGGACTGTGGAAACGGTTCTCCTGTCGCCGGAACCGGACTCCCCAGCGCGATCCATCGAGGTCGCCAGGCCGGACTCACGCTAACGTAGGCGGTGGGCCAGTGCACCCGCAGATTCATGTCATGCTCAACGGCGCACCAGACGGGGAGGCGGGGATGTCCGTTGAACCCAGATGCTGTTGAAAAAGCCGCTATACGGCGTGTGCGATCCGCTAGCGAAAAAATCGACCTCTCAGGTCGGTCTACAAACCGCGCGCGAAGATCGGTCGGGGTAAGAAGACCCCCAGAAACCGCGCGAGAAAGACGGGCAGCGACTTTACCAACAACATCTCCAGAAAGCTGCCATTGACGAGTCGCGGGTCGCAAGGTCCGCTCCGGGCGTACGCCGTGAAAAGGTGGCGCTTTCCAGCGGGTTTAAGCCCCGCCCGGCAACCGCTCCAGCCGCAAGCAACCGGAGCAGTCATGGAGGTAACGAAGTGGCTGAAGCCTTCGGGTATCAGTTCCGGCGCAGCGCGTCGTGATCCAACTCACGCGTGCCTTGCCCCATTTCCCTTTATCACCTTAATCCGGTTTTCAATTCAGTCTGGTCTCAACCGTTTGCAATCCTGACGACATGCCGAAACCCCGTCATGGCCGATCACATCAAAACCTGCAACTAGTGGCTGGTCGTTTTCGGCGCCGGGTGGCAGCGAGCAAGGGGACCGTCGAGTCGCTGAGGCGGGTTGAATGAACGCCTCGTCGGCCGTTTAATCGCGGATCGGGCCTAGGAGCGGCGCTTAGGGACGACGGCATGGCCTGTCCGATGGCGGGCGCAGTCTACGCCTGCGGCGCAGGGCTGAAGCGAATGTTATGTGCTCGGAGAGCGTGGAAATTCGGCCATTGCTTGACACCGCATGAGTAGTTCGCTATTGTCTGACAACCTGATCAAACGAGATCCTGTTAATGCTTGAGCTTGAACGTCCCGATTCGCTTGTGCAGCGTGTGGTAAGCGCACTTCGCGCGGAAATTGATACTGGTCATTTTCCTGCCGAGTCGCGCCTGCCAACGGAGCAGCAACTGTCGGAACGGCTCAACGTGAGCCGCTCAGTCGTGCGCGAGGCAATCGCGCAGTTGAAGTCGGACGGCGTACTGGTTGCCCGGCGCGGCGCAGGGTCGTTCATTTCGCAGACGCCGTCGGGTACGGTTTTCCGGTTGCCGAGCGGCGGCAACCGGAAGCTGGATCTTGCGCAACTGTTCGAAATGCGTCTGTGGATCGAAACCCAGGCGGCGATGACCGCGGCGCGTCGACGTACCCCGGAAGATCTGAAGCGTATGAGCGATGCGATCCGCGAGATGGAAAAGAAACGCCTTGATTTCGACGCGGCTTCCGCAGCCGATGTCGCGTTTCACCGGGCCATCGCCGCAGCCACCAAGAACGAGTATTTCGTCGCGTTCCACGATTTCCTGCGCGGCCAACTGGTGGCGGTGCGTCGCGCACAATGGGCCAACACGGCGAGCCACGCGGGTGACTACGCGCGCCAGGAGCACGGCGAGCTGTATGAGGCGATCGAGCGCGGCGACCATCGGGGCGCCGCCGAATCGGCGGAGCGGCATCTGCGTGCCGCAGCCAAACGCCAGAAAATCGAGTTACCCCCTAGCGATTGACGATAGCAGGCAAGCAGCGCGGACCTTCGCGGCCCTGCGCTCAAGCCCGCGAGACGATGCTCTTTTTTGGCTAGTTAGTCAGACAACCTGATAAGCGGACGAAAAAGCGTTCAACTAGCTGAATCCGCAAAGTAGAAGCGAACAAGAAAAACATGACATATGACTTTTGCATCATCGGTGGCGGCATTGTCGGTCTCGCGACGGCGATGGAGTTGCTGCAACGGGAGCCTACGGCTTCGCTGCTGCTGCTCGAGAAGGAGACCACGCTCGCAAAACACCAGACCGGGCACAACAGCGGCGTGATTCACGCGGGCATCTACTACCAGCCGGGCAGTCTGAAGGCGGAGTTGTGCAAGCGCGGCGCCGAGGCAACCAAGCAGTTTTGCACAGAGCATGCCATTGCGTTCGATGTGTGCGGCAAGCTGCTGGTCGCGTCGAATCCGCTCGAGTTGTCGCGCATGGAAGCGCTGTACGCGCGCTCGCAACAGAACGGTTTGCGCGTCGAGCGGCTCGACGCCGCCGAGTTGCAGCGCCATGAGCCGAACATCGTCGGTCTGGGTGCCCTGTTCCTCGATGCGACAGGGATTGTCGATTACCGTCAGGTATGCGAAGCGATGGCCCGCGTTATCAGGAAAGCAGGCGGCGAAATTCGCCTCGGCACGCAGGTCACGTCGATTGCCGAGTTGGGCGATTACGTCACCGTCGGCGGCTCGGCGGAACAGCAATGGCGGGCGAAGAAGCTGGTGGTCTGCGGCGGCCTGCAATCGGACCGGCTAGCCAGGCTCGCGGGCGTGAAAATCGATCACCAGATCGTGCCGTTTCGCGGAGAGTACTACCGCTTGCCGGCCTCGAAGAACGACGTGGTGCGTCATTTGATCTATCCGATTCCCGACCCGGACCTGCCGTTTCTCGGCGTGCATCTGACGCGAATGATCGACGGTAGCGTGACAGTCGGACCGAATGCGGTTCTCGGTTTCGGCCGCGAAAACTATCCGAAGCTTTCCGTGAATCTGCGCGACGTCGCCGAATACGCCGCTTTCCCCGGCTTCTGGAAAACCATCTGGCGCAACCTGGGCTCGGGCATGGGCGAGATGAAGAACTCGCTGTTCAAGCGCGGCTATCTCGAGCAGTGCCGCAAATACTGCCCGTCGCTGACCGTTGACGATCTGCTGCCTTACGAAGCCGGCATTCGCGCGCAAGCCGTGATGCGCGACGGCACGCTGGTACACGACTTCCTGTTCGCCGACACACCGCGCATGGTGCACGTGTGCAATGCGCCTTCGCCGGCCGCGACCTCCGCCATGCCGATCGGCTCGATGATCGCCGATCGCATTCTGAAGGCCGCGTAACTGACCCGCACCCATCGGCACGCTGTTTGGACAACACCTTTTCCGCCGACGAGGCCGTTCATCGCCTCGTTGGATTTTCTGTTGTGTGCGCCGCGCATCGGCGAAGCACAACGTCTCGCTACATTGAAAAAAGTGACTGGAGACCTCGCAGTGCATAAGTTCCTCGCAACCTCCTCGAAACCTCTCGCCGCACACGTGGCATTCGCATTCGCCGCGCTTGCCGTTGCGGGAGCGCCGGCAGCAGTTCACGCGCAAAGCAGCGTGACGCTATACGGCATCATTGACGAGGGCGTCAACTACACGAGCAACGTACAAACGAACCCGGGGCATGGCCACAGCCTGTACAGCCTCTCGAGCGGCATTCTAAGCGGCAGCCGTTGGGGCCTGCGCGGCAATGAGGATCTGGGTGGCGGCATGAAGGCGATCTTCGTGCTCGAAAGCGGGTTCGACGTGAACAACGGCAAGATGGGCCAGGGTTCGCTGCTGTTTGGCCGCCAGGCGTATGTGGGGGTTTCGAGCCCGTACGGCACGGTCACGCTCGGCCGTCAGTACGATCCGGTGGTCGATTACATCCATCCGCTGATGCCGAGCGCGATGTTCTCAGGCAGCATCGGCGCGCATCCGGGCGACCTCGACAACCTCAACAATACCAATCGCGTGAATAACGCGGTCAAGTACCGTACGGCCAGCTATGGAGGCTTCACCGCGGAAGGCATGTATAGCTTCGGCGGCGTGCCGGGCAGCATGGCCGGCAACCAGATCTACTCGCTCGGCGCCGGTTACGCTGGCGGGCCGCTCACGGTCGGCGTCGGCTACCTGAATGCGCGGAATCCGAATGCGTCTTTCTTCGGCACGGCAGTCGGCGCGACGGCGGCCACCAACAACTTCGGCAGCTCGCCGGTGATCAACGGCTATGCGTCGGCGCAAAGCGAAGAGATCATCAGCGCCGGCGCCACCTACGTGATCGGCTCGGCGACCCTCGGCGGGATTTACTCGAACACGAAATTCAAGCATTTGAGCGGCGCGGTGTCGGCGCTCAATCCGGCGGGCGTGGGCGGCACTGCAAGCTTCAACAGCGCGGAAGTCAATCTCCAGTATCGGCTGACGCCGGCGCTCTCGTTCGGCGCAGCCTACAACTACACCGACGGCGGCGGCGCGAATCACGCGAAGTACCAACAAGGCTCGCTGAGTGCCGACTATATCGTCTCCAGGCGGACCGACTTCTATCTGATCGGCGTTTTGCAGCACGCGTCGGGCACTGATTCGACCGGGCGTGCAGCGCGCGCCTCGCTCAATGGCCTGACGCCTGCGTCGGGTAACCAGCAGGCGACGGTCCGTTTCGCGATTCGCCACAAGTTCTGACGCCCGGCCGGCCACCATTTCACCGAAACCAGGAGTAAATCTGTGACCTCAGCGACCGCAGTGACTATCCCGAGCCCGCTCACTGACGAGAACCGCGCCCGCTTGCGCAATGTCAGCACGGCGACCCTGACCACTGCGCTTTTCAAGCGCGGTCTTCACAACGTTTGCGTGCAAGGCGTGCTGCCGGTCAACCCGTCGGCCGCGCGCATGGTTGGCGAAGCGTATACGCTGCGCTACATTCCGGCCCGCGAGGATCTCGATCACATTGGCGTGTTCTCGGACCGCAGCCATCCGCAACGCCGCGGCGTCGAGGAGATTCCATCTGGTCACGTGATGGTGGTCGATTCGCGCAAGGACGCGCGCGCGGCCTCGGCTGGCGGCATTCTGATCACGCGGATGATGCTGCGCGGCGTGGCCGGCGTCGTCACCGACGGCGGCTTTCGCGATACGCCGGATTTGCAGAAGCTCGACTTTCCATGCTATCAAGCGCGGCCGTCGGCGCCGACCAACCTGATTCATCACCATGCGGTCGATCTGAACGTGCCGATCGCGTGTGGCGACGTGGCGGTGTATCCGGGTGACATCATCGTCGGCGATGCGGAAGCCGTCGTGGTGATTCCGGCGCATCTGGCCAACGAGATCGCTGAAGAAGCTGCCGCGATGACGGTATTCGAAGATTGGGTCGACGCACAGGTGCGCGCCGGCCGCTCGACCCTCGGACTGTACCCGCCGGACGAGGCGACGCGCGCCGACTTCGAGGCATGGAAAAAGAGCCCGTCTGCAAACGGGGCTGGACTATAAGCAAGGAAGCGGTTACCTGTGCCGCGCAATGATGCAATCGCGCGAGCGCCGGTGGCCGCTCTAACAAATGATTCCGTGCGGCGAGGCCGTACGAAACCACTCGCATCAGCATTTACAACGGACCGCGCATAAGCGGTCCGGCATGGAGACGACAGTGACCGATCGAAGCAGTGAAGACCAACTTTTTACGCACATAGCGTGGCGGCTCGTGCCGCTGCTGATTGCCATTTTCCTGGTCGCGTATATCGACCGCGCCAATATCGGCTTCGCCAAGCTGCAGATGCTCAGCAGCCTGAGGATGAGCGAGGCGTCGTACGGCTTTGCGTCGTCGCTGTTCTTCATCGGTTATCTGGTCTGCGAGGTGCCGAGCAATCTGCTGATGCATCGCTTTGGCGCGCGCCGCTGGATCTCGCGGATCATGTTGACGTGGGGCGTCGCGACGCTGTTGCTCGCGTGGACACCTTCTGCATTGGCCTTCCAGATCCTGCGCTTCTTGCTCGGCGCCGCGGAAGCCGGTCTTTATCCGGGGATCATCCTCTATCTCGGCATGTGGTTTCCTGAACGGCAGCGCACCGGCATCGTCGGCTTGCTGACACTCGGCAGCAGCATGGGCAACATGCTCGGCTCGCTAATCGGCGGTTTCTCACTGGAACTGCATGGCGTCGCGGGTCTTGCCGGCTGGCAGTGGGTGTTTCTGACCACCGGCACGCCTGCCTTACTGCTGACCTTCGTCACGCTGTACTGCCTGCCCGATGGCCCGAGCTCCGCCAACTTTCTGACGGCTCGCGAGAAAGATGTCGTCGAAAGCCGGCTGCGTGCGGATCCACCCGCGGCGCGCCTCGCCGGCGGCGACGGCTGGTCATTGGCCGCGCTTGTGACGGTGGCGCTCTTTAGCGTTGGCTACGGAACCATCTCCATCGCGATCTACGGCATCGCCTACTGGCTGCCGACCCTCGTCAAAGGCTTCGGCGTGACGAGCAGCGTCAACGGCATGCTCAACATGATTCCGTGGTTCATCACATCGCTGATGCTGCTGTGGTTGCCGCGCCGTCTGAAAACGCCGCGCCGCGTGCTGACCGCCGCGTTCTGCGCAGCACTGCTCGGCATTCTGTGCTTCGTCGCCAGCGTCGGGCCGTTCAGCAATGCGGTGCGTTTCGCCGCGCTCTCGCTCGGCGCGCCGTGTCTGTATCTGATGATCCCGTGTTTCTGGGCATTGCCGCCGCGCTTGCTGCCGGCCTCATTCATGAAGGGTGCAGGTGGCGCGGCGGCGCTCGCGGTGATCGCGGCGGGCTCGAGCGTCGGTGGTTTTCTTGCACAAAACATCATGCCTTGGGTCGGCAAGGTAACGGGCAGCACGTCCGCGCCGATGCTCGTGCCCGCCGTTAGCCTGCTGTTGCTCGGCACTGGCGCGCTGGTGGTCTGGGTGCGGCTTGGTCTTGCCGGCCGCGACGGGCCAGAAGCCATGTCCACCGCGCAATAACATTTAACGCTTAACTCAACGCAACGCGCCGGCCCATTTTTTTTCGATTTAATTCTTTCGTTTAGCAGGTCAGTCATGGCAGACACTATGCCCCGCGTCGGGGCGGCAATCGCACGGCAGCAAATCGAGGTCATCCTTGAAGCCTGGGGCATGTCGCCCGGGCAGGTCGCGGCTTCGGCCGATATCCTGATCGATTCCGATCTGAAGGGCATCGACTCGCACGGCATCTCGATGCTGATGTTCTATGACCAGTTGTATCGCGCCGGTCAGATCGACATGAAGGCGAGCCCGCGTATCGTACGCGAGACCGCGACCACCGCGCTGATCGACGGCAATGCGGCGATGGGACACCCCACGTCGCGTATGGCGATGGAACTGGCCATCGAGAAAGCGCTGGCGTGCGATATGGGCGCGGTCTCCGTGTTCAACTCGCAGCATTTCGGCGCGGCGGGCTACTACGCGGAAATGGCGGCCGAACGCGGACTGATCGCGATGGTGTCGTGCTCGACCCGGCTTGCAACGGTGGTGCCCACTTTCGGGGCCGAGCCGATGCTCGGCACCAATCCGTTCGCCTTTGCTACGCCGGCGGGCCGGCATCCGCCTGTGATTCTCGACATGTCGACCAGCGTGGTCGCGTCGAACAAGGTCAAGGTGTACGCGTTGCAGGGCAAGCCGTTGCCGCCGGGCTGGGCGCTCGACGCGAACGGCAACCCGCTGACCGATTCGGCCGAAGCCTACCGGCTGCTGTTCGAGCGCCTCGGTGGCGGCCTCGCGCCGTTAGGAGGCGACGGCAACACACTCGGCGGTCACAAGGGCTACGGGCTCGGTCTGTTCGCGCAGATTCTCGGCAGCACGCTGGGCGGCGGTTCGTTCTCGCCCGTGCGTAACCGCACGCAAAGGAGCGATGAGCCGGACAACATCGGCCATTTCTTCCTTGCGATGAATCCGGCGGCGTTCCGTCCGATCGAGGAATACCACGCCGATCTCGACTCGGTGATCACCGCGCTGCGCGAAAGCCAGCCCGCCGACCCGTCGCAGCCTGTATTGATCCCAGGGGACCCTGAGCGTCTCACGCGCGCCGCGCGCAGCGTGGAGGGCATTCCGATGCCCGATTCGTTGCGCGAGAAGATCCGCGAAGTCGCAAAGGCCGCGGGCGCGCCTTTCCTGCTGACTGTTTGAGTCTGAGCCCAGGGCACCGGCTGAGCCTCGCCACCTTGACTCTAGCGGCGCGCGCAACGCAACGCTCTGCGAGCGCTGCACACCACGCCATTTGCAACGAGCACAAAACCAGATGACAGCAACCATTCTCGGCCACAACTACATCGGCGGCCAGCGCAGCGCGCGTGGCGATATCTCGCTGCACAGTCTCTCGGCATGGACCAGCGAAACTTATCCGGTGGTTTTTTCGCAGGCGACCGACGCTGAAATCGACGCAGCCGTCGAGGCCGCGGCGGCGGCCTTCCCGCACTATCGGGCGCTGCCGTCGAGCGTTCGTGCGGATTTCCTTGAGGCAATTGCAGCGGAGATCGATGCTCTCGATGACGATTTCATTGCCGACGTGATGCGCGAAACCGCGTTGCCGAACGCGCGCATCGCCGGAGAACGGGCGCGCACCAGCAACCAGATGCGACTCTTCGCGAAGGTTTTGCGCCGGGGTGATTTCTACGGCGCGCGCATCGACCAGGCGTTGCCTGAGCGGCAACCATTGCCGCGTCCCGATCTGCGGCAATACCGGATTGGCGTCGGCCCGGTTGCGGTCTTCGGCGCGAGCAATTTTCCGTTGGCGTTCTCCGTTGCTGGCGGCGATACTGCCTCCGCACTGGCAGCCGGCTGCCCGGTCGTGGTCAAGGCGCACTCCGGCCATCTGGTGACGTCTGAGCGCATGGCGGATGCAATCGAGCGCGCGGTGCGACAGACCGGCATGCCGGCGGGGACCTTCAACATGATCTATGGCGAACGCGTTGGCGCGCGCCTCGTGCAGGCACCTGGCATTCAGGCAGTCGGCTTTACCGGTTCACTGAGCGGCGGGCGGGCGCTATGCGATCTTGCGGCAGCGCGTGAACAACCGATTCCGGTGTTCGCGGAGATGTCGAGCGTGAATCCGGTGTTTGTGCTGGAGGGCGCCTTGCGCGAGCGCGGTGCGGCGCTTGCCAATGAACTGGCGGCCTCGGTCGCGACGGGTTGCGGCCAACTGTGCACAAGTCCCGGCCTCGTGGTCGGCGTGCGTTCGCCGCAATTCAGCGCATTTATCGACAGCCTCGGCAAGGCGATCGAGCGGCAGGCGCCGCAGACCATGCTGAATCCGGGCATCTTCGCCAACTTCCGCGCGGGCCTCGAACGCACGTCGAATCACGCAGGCATTACCTTGCTCGCAGCCGCGCAAGGTGAAACCCAGCAAGCCGCCGCACAACTGTTTGTCGCCGATGCCGCGTTGCTGTTCGATCCGAGCCGGCCGCTCGAAGAAGAAATCTTCGGACCGGTTACGATCGTGGTCGAACTCGACAGTGCGGAACACCTGCTGCGTTTCGCGTCGACGATGCGCGGCCAGTTGACGGCCACACTGCTCGCGTCGCGCGGCGATCTGCAGTCGCATCGCAAGCTGATCGAACGGCTCGAGGAAAAGGCTGGCCGCCTGTTAGTGAATGCTTATCCGACTGGCGTCGAGGTGTCGGACGCGATCGTTCACGGCGGCCCATGGCCCGCGACCTCGGATGCGCGCGGCAGCTCGGTCGGCACGCTTGCGATCAACCGGTTCCTGCGGCCGGTGTGCTATCAGAACTATCCGGACGAGTTGCTGCCCGACGCGCTGAAGAATGCCAACCCGCTCAATCTGATGCGGCTCGTCGATGGAGAGATGACCCAGCGTTCTCTTGATTGTGCACCCGCTCGCTAAGGACGTTCGCGTCATGTCAAAACTGTCGATACGAGCGCGTCTAGGCGCCGCGATACTTTTCCTGTGTGTGCTGCTGACGGCGATCGGCGCGCTCGGCGTAGCGGGTATGGCGAGCAGCAACGACTCCAACCGCGAGACCAACACGAACCGGCTCGCCAGCACGCGGCTGATCGGCGACGCGGAACTCGCGATCAGCCGCGAGCGCACGACCGTCGACCGCATCGCTTTCGATCCGGCCGCCCCGACGGTCGAGAAAGACGTTGCCACTTACCGCATGCTCAGAGGGCAGGGTATGGATGCGTGGACGAAGTATCTGGCCTTGCCTGCCACATCAGACGAAAACCGTCTGGCCGCCGCGGTCAGTGCCAGGCGCAGCCAGGTGCAAAACCAACTGGACGCTTTTGCGGATTCGGTCAAGGGCATGGACGATGCGGCGGTCAAAGTCGCGTTGAAGAAAATCGCGCTGGCCAATACGGACTATGTCACGGTGAGCGCTGATCTCAAGCAGTTTCAACGCGATCAGGCAAAGGCACAGTACGATGACTCGGAAGCGAGGTTCCAGCGCTTTCGTGTAGTAACTATCGCCTCCGTCGTATTTGGGCTGCTCGCCGGTGTCTTCACCTTCGTGTCGCTGCGCCGCGCGATCGGCCGTCCGCTTGGTGAAGCGCTGGAACACTTCAACCGGATCGCGACGGGCGATCTGTCGCAGCGGATCGAAGCGCGTTCGCATGACGAAATGGGCATGCTCCTGCACGGTCTTTCGCAAATGCGCGACGGCCTCGTAAGCACGGTCACAACGGTGCGTCACGCAAGCGATGCGATCGTCACGGCGGCCCAGCAGATCGCCTCAGGGAATCTCCATCTGTCCGCACGTACTGAACAGCAGGCTACGTCGTTACAGGAAACCGCCGCTAGCATGGAAGAGCTGACCGGCACGGTGAGGCATAACGCCGAGAATGCACGTCAGGCGCAGGCTCTCGCTGCCAATGCGGCCAACACGGCGGATCACGGCAACACCGTGGTGGGCGAGGTGGTGACGACGATGAAAGAAATCGATCAGAGTTCGGGCCGTATCGGCGACATCATCGCGATTATCGATGCCATCGCGTTTCAGACCAATATTCTGGCGCTCAATGCGGCAGTCG
Source organism: Paraburkholderia sp. BL27I4N3 (assembly GCF_003386115.1). Lineage (NCBI taxonomy): Bacteria > Pseudomonadati > Pseudomonadota > Betaproteobacteria > Burkholderiales > Burkholderiaceae > Paraburkholderia > Paraburkholderia sp. BL27I4N3. The sequence continues at coordinate 6,359,221 of NZ_QREJ01000001.1, forward strand.
AAGCTGCGCGCGCCGGAGGACAGGGACGCGGTTTCGCGGTGGTGGCGGCCGAGGTGCGCATGCTGGCGCAGCGCTCGTCGGCTGCCGCAAAAGAGATCAAGGAACTGATCGAGACGTCGAGCGAAAAAGTACAGGCGGGCGGCACGCTGGTCACCGAGGCAGGCGGCCGCATGCAGGCGATCCTCACCGGCGTGCGGCGCGTGGCGGACATTATGGACGAGATCTCGGCCGCTTCGTCGGAGCAAAGCACGGGAATCGAGCAGGTCGCCCGCGCCGTCGCGGAAATGGATCTGGTCACGCAGAACAACGCCGCGTTGGTCGAGGAGGCTGCAGCAGCGGCCCAGTCGCTCGAGGAACAGGCGCGAATGTTGAAAGAGACGGTGGCGGTGTTCAGGATTTAGGGTATTGTCAAATTGGCGCCGGGGTCGACGAATATAACGAGGCATGAAGAAAGCTTCCGTCTGCGTTTGGCCGTCGCCGAGGCGCCGATTTCGTTCAAGGGCTATCGATTTCCGCCGGATATCATCAGCTACGTGGTTTGGCTGTACTACCGATTCCCGCTCAGCCTGCGCATGGTTGAGGAGATGCTGGCCGCATAGGGAATCGAGCTTACGTACGAAACGGTGCGGTGCTGGGCAACGAAGTTCGGTCTGGTGATCGCGAAGCGTATCCGCTCGACAGCAGCGGGGCGCGGCGACAAGTGGCACCTGTATGAGGTGGTCGTGACGATCAACGGCAGGAAGCATTGGCCGTGGCAGGCCATCGATCAGCGAGGCGCAGTGCTCGATGTGCTGGTGCAGAGCCGCCGCGACAAGGTGGTGGCCAACCGGCTGATGCGCAAGCTGCTCAGGCGCCACGGCTGCCCACGCGTGATCGTAACGGACAAACTGCGCAGCTACGCGGCGGCGAGCACGAACTGGGCTTGAACGCCGAGCATCGGCGGCACATAGGACTGAACAACCGGGTGGAGAATTCGCACCAGCCCGCACGCGTGCGCGAGAAGGTGATGCGGCGCTTCAAGCCGGCGCGCCATCTGCAACGATTCACGTCGGTCCATGCTCAGGTGAGCAACCTGTTCATGCACTGCCGCTACAACGAGAACGCGCAACAGAAACGGCGGGCCCGCAAGCAGGCGTTCGAGGTGTGGGAAACCGTAACGGACAATCCGATGCTGGATCGCATTGCCGCATAAATTTGTTGTCCTTATGTTATACATCTTGCCTGCGCGCCCTTCAACAAGTTGACAATACCGTGCGAGTTGATGGGTTTCCTTGAAGTGTGGGCGTTCGATCGCGCACACGCAGACTAAGACCTCGGGCAGGGCATCCCCCTCGTTGCGCCGCCCAGCGCCAGCACAGACTTTGACTTTGCGGTCGCCGCCATTTTTTGCGGCGCGCCGCAGAAGAGACTTCATCGGCCGATGAATTGTAGGACCGAGTGTCGAGCCGAACGGCCGTTGCGATCCGGAAGCTGTCGGTGATTTGCGCGGGCCTGAACGGCGGTTGAGGGTCGGGTGCCGTCTTTCGCACTTGCATGGTTGAGCAGCCTTCGCAGGATCTGACGGTGCCTGTCCGATGACGTCCCGACTTGTACATTGCATGACAGGCAACAACCCGTCATAAAAGCCCTTGTGCCGCAGATCGGCCACAGTAACCGTGTCCTGATAAGGTGCCCAGTCGGTCGGCTGCGGACAGTCATACAGACCGGCTATGGAGGAACGGGTATCGGGCGGTTCGGACACGGCAGGCGAACACGGCTTCCTCATGACACCGGCGATAATCTGGCACGGGCCTCCATGTCACCAAGGTCTCCAGTCGCCCGCCCCCCAGCGCGGTGAATTCGGCGCAGAGAACAGTTCTATCGCGGTTCCATCAGCACAACTAATACTGTATGATCCTGCTCCGGCCGGTAAGGCCCTGAGCCTCGTCTCCCGCTCCAGTATCAGGCGGAAATAGCAAGCCCATGTGGCTCAGTGGTAGAGCACTCCCTTGGTAAGGGAGAGGTCGGCAGTTCGATCCTGCCCATGGGCCCCAACAATGAAGTTTTCGCCCCCTTAGCTCATTTGGTAGAGCACTTGACTTGTAATCATGAGGTGGTCTGTTCGAATCAGACAGGGGGCACCACATTTCAGGCGACGGGCCACGGGAGGTTTGCGCGGCCTTTCGCTATCCAGCAGTGCCGTATGGCTGTTGCATCGCTTCCCCGCGAGCCCGGGTCGATAGCCCCGGTTCCGAACCTAGTCTGTCCTGTCCCGACTGCAAACTGCAACTGGCCGGCGACAAGCCAAGCGACTCCATTCGCTCGGTAAATTCCACTGCGCAGCTCTGAATGCAAGATTTCGAAAGAAGATGTAGACTCGCGTCCGCTTTTATGAAGACAAGATATGCACTCAAGTCCGTCGACATCGCTGCTACGAGAGCAATGGCTTTTTCAGAACGCCAGTGAAGACGTCCTCGCTCGCGTCCGGCGGTGTGCTCGTTATCGTAAGGTCAAGGCGCGCGACATCGTCGTACATCACGGCGACTCAGATTCGCCCCTTTTTCTCGTGATTTCGGGGCAATTGCACGCCTCAAGCGTATCGGAAGCCGGGCATGAGACCGGTTATAGTTATATAAAGGCTGGCGAGTCGTTCGGCGAAAGCGCGATCATTCTGGACACGCCCGTGCTCGCGTCAGTGACTGCCTTGACGAGCGGCGTCGTCGGCGTGATAAGCAGGGCGCAGGCACGCGAGCTGTTTTGCGACGCGAGCGTCGCAGTTGCTCTACTGTCAATTCTTTCTGGCAAGTTTCATCGAGCCGTCCGCGGTCAGTCGACGCTGTCGATGCCGCGCGCGTTTTCGCGCGTCTACGCCATCATAAACGCGGCCCTAGATGAATCTCCTGACGGCACGCAGCCGTTGATCGAGCTTCCGAACCAGACGGCCATAGCCACCTCTGCGAACGTCAGTCGCGAAACCGTTTCGCGTGCAATGAAATCGCTTATGCAGCGCGGAGCGGTTATTAAAGAAGGACAGCGGCTTCGGGTTCTCGACCGCAGCATATTCAGCGGGCTCGCCTTAGCCGACGAAACCTTGGACGACAGCGTTTCCTGACGACGGCAAATCTCACACGTTGGCGACACGGCGACAATCCGGTATGCGTCTCCATGTCGCCGAAGGTCGCGCGCTCGATAACCCCCCTGCTCTTTCAGCGCCCGCACATATGCTTGTAACGCCTTGAAAAAGAGCCGGGCGGCGACGCCCGACCTAAATGACGCGCGACTTTCCGAGAGCCACGTCGCGCACCTGAGAGAACTCAATTCTCGACGGATTCTGACCAGCTTTCGGTGACGGCGCTCACTATCGTGAACTAGTTCTCACGCCCACTTCGCTCGCGCGATGAACCCCAACATCACCCGCGGTCGTCACTCGTCACGCGCGCGTCGCTCTGCATCTTCCCGCGGAAGAAGCTCGCCACGCCGAGCACGCCACCGATTGCAATCCACGCCTCGGGCGGGATGCTCTGCTGAGCATTGTTCGGCCACCAGCCGCGCAGTAGCGGGATGATGAAGTACGCTCCAATCCATGCGAGTCCGAAACAGAATCCGACGAACGGCCGCCATGCATAGGTCGGCCAGTGGTCCGCCTTCGCCTCGACCTGCATCGTCTGGTTGACCACCGCGGTATTGGCCTGATCGGCGACGAGTTCAGCCTTCTCGACATCGGCGGCGATCTGCGCGAACTGCGCCTGCTGGTCGAGCACCGCCTTCTGGAATTGCATCGGCAGGTTCGGATCAGCCTGGATCGCGGCGAGCATTCTTTCTCTACCTGAGCTATTACTGAAATGCGCGGAACTTCTTGGTTGGACAATTTACCCGATCCAGGGAGCGCCGCTGTTCTGGTCACTCGTCGGGTGCGCAATCTGGGCCTGGTCGGAACTCGATTGGAGACGCGAGGCGAGGATCGAAGACAGCCAGCGCAATTCTCAGTCGTAGCTTGATCAGGTTATGCCGCCATGTCACGACGCCGAGTCGGGCGTCGGCAACTGTTCTTGCATGACAGGCAACAATTCATCAGTCAACGCTTTGTACCGCGGATCGGCCACAGCAATCGTGTCCTTATAAGGTGTCCAGTCGGTCGAAATGCCAATTGGCCTGTGGCTGATACGGTTTTGTCGTATCGATCTGAGTCTATTTTTTATGATCTTTTACCGCGAGACTGCGAACCGCGCGGGCTTGTGCCGAGTCGATCGACCAGCCGTGGGCGCCGGAAACATCAGATGTGAAAACGAGAATGACACGTGTCCGGTGTCAAACTCCTGATATTCGGTAACTTTCGGCAGTTACCAAGAATGAAATGAAGAAAATAATAGAATTGAAGGCCAGTCTGGCACAACAGACGTTGTTCGCTACAACGGATGCAAAAACACTTGAGCTTCTTGCGAACGCTGCGCGGGTAATGGACTTCAAAAGCGGTGCCTATGTGACGTTTCAAGGGGAGGTCGAATCACCGCTGTTGCTCGTTCTATTGGGGCAGCTAAGAGTGTCGAGTCTATCGGCGAAAGGCGACGAAGCACCCATCCGCACTGTCTCCGCCGGTGGATCCACGGGAGCGGTTCCAATCATTTCGAACCGCCCAAGTAACGTCAATGTGATAGCCAATCGTGAGAGCACGGTAGCAATAATAGGCCGGACGCTCGCTCGCCAAATACTTAGCGAGCCTCGAGTGTCAGTCGCGCTGAACGGCCTTCTCGCGTCCGTGGTTGGACGCCTGGTCGATTGCCACGGCAGGCGTGAATTTCCGCGCGCCGCTGCGCGTGTTGCTGCGGTGATCGTTGACGAGCTGGATTTCCCTGCTGATTTGGATGCAGCGCCGGCTAAACCGCCAAGTCAGGCGACAATCGCTGCGATGGCGAAGGTGAGTCGAGAGACAGTTTCACGGGTGCTTTCGTCGCTGGAACTTCGAGGTCTCATTGCCAAGGAGGGTCGCCGTATCCGCATACTCGACCCAGATGCATTGCGCGCGCTGGGCAATGGATAGGCTGGCTGTTTCAATTTTTTGATCAAGCCGCAGGTCAGCAGTGATCGTCGAAAATGGCCCATTTCGTTACCCGAAAGGTACTTGCTACTACGCGGGAAATGCCGGACATGACGAACGATATCGCGGAGCGCTGCTCCCGGAGTTTCCGCGACTGGACATTGGAGTTATGCGAGGCCGAAACACGTCCGCCATCTACACCTTGGGGCATACCGTTTCGGTGGCGCTTCCGTCTCGTGCAGTGGACACACGGAGTTTGAAGCGCGCCAGACTGTGGCCGGCAGCGCGCCACCCGTTTCAGCCAGTCACCATCCCGCGCCCTGTGCGGCGCATTTCAGAGGGCAGCGGGCATTCGCGCAATGAGGAAACTCATTTCGTGCTCTGCGCCTCTCACGGCGCATCCGGTTCAGAAACCGACGAGCAGGTCTTCGGTGACGGTTCGTCAATCCGCCGCTCTGCACCTTTGGCGACAATCTGGACCGCAACACCCGTCGCCGGAAACAAAACCTTCGTTCCGAATGAGGTGTTTGTCACTGCCGGTGTCCTCTAACGTCGTACCATTCGCTGTACCCGGTCCGTACACTTGCGGCGTACCGTTTCTGTGGTGCTCGGTTAGCAGTCGCACATAGGCCGACGATGGCAGCGAAAAAGGCCGGCGAGCGTCATGTATTCGGGCGCATTGCCGTGGCGTCGACCACGTCTTTCGCCGGTGGCGATTTTCCAGACACTGTCTGGAAAATCTGCTCTCCGGGACGCGCAAGCTAGAAAGCGCGCATGCTTGCCAGATTGGCTTTGCCCTCTTTCTGCTGGCGGCCGTTTTTGGCGGACGAATAGCGCGCTAGCGGCAGATGGTCCCCACGTTCCAACGATTCCGGTTTCAGCGAAGTCGATCGTCCGGTCCGATCGCTGAGAATCTGTGGAATCCCGCGCCACGCAGCTTCCTGCTCGTCGTGACGCTTGATTTCCAAGTTCAACGTGCAGCAGGATTTTTCGACGCCATGATCCGAGCATTCTCGTTCAAGGCGTGGGCTGACAACCCCAAGAGAAGCTTCCGCAACTCTGCAGTCTTCTTGTCCAAACCAGCCACTCGCGATCTTCTGCTCTATTTCCGCAAATGATTGCAGACTTTTGGTTTATTCAGCGTCTGATGCACCGGACCGCGAGCCCGATCTGATGTTCAACTTTTGGTTTATTTTTTGTCTGCTTATGCTTTATTTATCAGTGATCGACAAATAAAGCAGGGTCGATCGAAAAACTCAGCTTCTGCTTTATTGCGCAACGCTCCGTGTGAGCTAAATGCATTCGGACGGGCCACAGTACATTGCCGATGACCCGACCTGTCCCTGCCTCGGCGCCCGCTCACGCGTCGTACGTACCGTCAACGCTTTTGGATCGTTTGATACGCCTTCCACGGCCTCTATTTATGCAAGGCATGCCGCACCGCGGTCACGTCATGGGCCGCGACGGGCTCGGCGGCATTCCCCCACGTATTACGGATGAAAGTCAGAACGTGCGCGAGTTCGCTATCGGTCAGTTTGTCCGCAAACGCTGGCATCTTGCGCGGTTCAGGGCCGCCGTCCGTGCTCGGACTGCCGCCACCCTCCACGAGCAGACGAACCAGCGAGGTCGTTTGTGGAGCGAGCACGGCCGGATTGCCCGCAAGGCGCGGATATTTTTGCGGCAGGCCCGCGCCGTTCGACTGATGGCAGCGCGCACAATAGGTTGCGTAGATGCCGGCGCCGGGCCGCTCGACATCGCCTGTCTTCAGCGCCTGCGCGGTCTGTAGCGCGCCGCGCGAATTCGCATTGAAGTGTCCGCTCTGAGCGCGCGCCGGCAGACTCTTCAGATAAGTGGCAATGGCCGCGAGGTCGGCATCGTTGAGATACTGCGTGCTGTCTTCCACCACTTGAACCATGCTGCCGAACGTCACCAGGCCGCCGCCGTGGCCGTGCTTCAGGAAAGCGGCGATGTCCGCTGCGGAGCTTCGGCCCAAGCCCGAACCGGGGTCGGCCGTGAGGTTCGGTGCGAACCAGTGATCGTTGGTGCCGCCCGTCAGATACAGCGGACTCGCCTCGGTGTAGCCGCGTTCCTCATAAGCCGGCCCGCGTGGCGTGTGGCACGCGCCACAGTGACCCAGCGATTGCACGAGATACGCACCGCGATTCCATTGCGCGTCGCGCCCTGCTTCCGGCTTGAAGCGCTCGTTCGGCAGAAACGCCCAGTCCCAGAACACGAGCGCCCAGCGCTGGTTGAACGGGAACGGCAATCGGGTTGGCGGAGCGGGTGTGGCCACCGGCTGCACGCCATGCATGAAATACGCGTAGAGCGCGTGCATATCGTCATCGTCGATCTTCGTGAACGATGGGTACGGCATCGCCGGATAGAGCCGCTTGCCGCCTCGCGCAACGCCGTCGCGCAACGCGCGTGCGAAGTCGTCATAGCTATAGAGACCGATACCTGCCTGCGGGTCCGGCGTGATGTTCGACGAATTGATCGTGCCGAACGGCGAGGCCATGCCGAGACCGCCGGCGAACGGCGTCGCCGGAGTCGGCGCGGCGCCGGGCCGCATGACGCGTGGCGCGGCCGTATGACAGCCTGCGCAGTCTGCGGCCTTCGCGAGATACGCACCGCGTGCGATCTGCGCGGCGTCGGCCGGCGTCGCATTGGCGGGTGCGGAGTCGGCTGTGTAGCCGCAAGCAAGCGCGCCGAGCGTCATGGCGAGCATCGCAACGGCAACGCGCGGGCCATGCCGAAACCATCGCCCGTGCGGCCCTTTGCGGCTTGGTGAAACAAACGGATTAGGGGCGCGCATGGTCACCACCACTTGCACGGCGACACGAGCGCCAATGCCATATCAGTTGCAATCAACGCGAACAGAAACAGCGCACTGCACATCACCGAGATACGTGTCAGAAAAGCGTCGAGTCCGCTTCGCCTCTGGCCTATGCCGCCCGGGGCGCCCTCCTTCGCCGCTTCGAGACGACGAACGTTTCGCCAGGCCGTCAGCGCGCCGAACGCGCCGGCCGCGAGACATAACGCGCTGATGACAACGAGCGCCGAACGCATCCACGGCAATGCCGGGGACGACAGCGGCTGATCGAGTGGATAGCAGCTTTGCGCGGCCAGCGTCTCGGCGATAACCATCTGCGCGAGCCATGCGCACGGCGCGACCAGCAGGCCGACCAGCACGCGCCGCATGGGCGGGGTCGGCACGGCAGATGGTTCGGCGCGCAACGTCGGTTTCATGTTCCCGGCCATGACAGATTCCGAAACAGATACGGCGTCAGATAGAGCGTGCTGAAGATGAACAACCACACGACATCCACGAAATGCCAGTACAGGCCGCCGATGGTCAGCGCCGCGCAGCGTTTTTCGTCGAAATAGCCCAGCGCGGTCCACAGCAGCAAGAACAGCAACACGATGATGCCGACCACGACGTGTGCCATATGGAACCCTGTGATCGTGAAATACAGCGAGCCATACAGATGCGTCGTCAGGCCGTATGGATGATCGTGCCATTCGAGCAGTTGAATGCCCACGAATACGATTCCGAGCAGGACGCCCACCGTCATCGAGGCCATGGCCCATCTCAAGCGCTTGCGCCTCACGCAGCGCTCGCACAACCAGACGAACACGCTGCTCGACAGCAGAATGATCGTGTTTGCAATGCCGAGACCGAGCTTCGGCAAGCCTTCTGGCGGCCATCGCTGCGTACTCTGCGAGGCCAGATAGAGATACGAAAAGATCAGATAGCCAAACAACGCGCCTTCAGTCGCAATCAACGTGAGGCAGCCCCACCAGCCGCCCGAGCGCTCGCCCGCACTGCCGATCGGCAAGGGCTCAGCCGGCTGGGCGGCGGTCTGACTCAAGTCCACGGCATCGCTCACGTCAGCCTCCCGCGTCTTGAACGCTGGCCGGTTCGCGCTGGATCAACACACGTTCCGGCCACAGCCACACGACAATCGACACCGCGCACCCCAGCAGCATCGCGCCGGCAAATGTCCATGCGCTCATCGCGAGTCCCGCGAATACCAGCGTCGCGAACACCGCAAGCCAGAACGGCGCGTATGAATCGCCCGGCATCTTCAGGATCACGTCGGGATTCGCTTCGAGCGCGGTTGTGCCGAGCGCCTCGCGGCCCTGCGCAAGCAGATAGCCTTCATGCAGTCGCGAGCGCGTGTGAAGCGTGACACCCGGCTCTTCGATGCGGCCTTCCCATAACGGATGACGGCTCGCCAGCGTCGGCACCACGGCGAAGTTGTAAGGCGGTGGCGGCGAACTCACCGACCATTCGAGCGTCGGCGCGTCCCACGGGTTGTCGCCGGCCGGCTTGCCGCGCTTCAGGCTGACGAGCAGATCGATCATGAAAATGAGCACGCCCGCGGCGAACAGAAACGACCCCAGCGACGTAACGAGATTCACGGTGTTCCAGCCCATATCGGCGGGATACGTATAGATACGCCTGGGCATACCGAGTAGACCTGCGATATGCATCGGGAAGAAAGCGATATTGAAGCCGGCGAACAACACCCAGAAGCCGAACTTGCCGAGCCGTTCGCTCATCATCCGGCCGGTGAATTTCGGAAACCAGAAATAGATGCCGCCGATCACGGGAAACACGTTGATGCCGAGCAGCACGTAATGCAAATGCGCGACCACGAAGTACGTGTCGGTGAGCTGCCAGTCGAACGGGACGGCAGCGGTCATCACGCCAGACACGCCGCCCACCACGAACAGAAACACGAAGCCCGCGAAAAACATAAACGGTACGCGAAACACCGGCCGACCCGTCCAGATCGTCGCGATCCACGCAAAGGTAGCGACCGCACTTGGAATCGCGATCACCATACTGGCAGCGCCGAAAAACGATAGCGCGAGCGCAGGAATTCCGGTTGCGAACATATGGTGAATCCACACGACGAAACCGATCACCATCGTCGCGACGGTCGATAGCGCGACGGGCCCATAGCCGACCAGAGGACGCCGGCAAAACACCGGCAACGCATCGGAGACGATACCCATGGCCGGCAGCACGACCGCATAGACCCAGGGATGCGCGAAGATCCAGAACAGGTGTTGCCATAGCAGCGGACGTCCGCCGTTCAGCACGTCGAAAAAGTGCGTGCCGATGCGCCGGTCGAGCCACAACAGAAAGAACGCCAGGCTCACCGACGGCACCGCCAACAGATTCCCTCCGGACGCCGTGAGCGTGCCCCACACCAGTACCGGCATGCGATCCAGCGACATGCCTGGCGCGCGCATGCGTAGCAACGTGACCACGAAGTTCATCGAGCCGACCGTTGTCGAGATGCCGAGCAGCACCATGCCGAGCGCGTAGACGTCGATGTTCGGTCCGGTGCTGTACTCGAGACCGGAGAGCGGCGCGTAGTTAAACCAGCCGGCATCCGGCGCCTGTCCGGTCGGAAAGCTCGCATACAAAAAAATGCCGGCAAACAGGAACACCCAGTACGAAAGCGCATTCAGGCGCGGAAACGCCATGTCGCGCGAACCGAGCACCAGCGGCCACAAATAGTTCGAGAAACCGGATAGCACCGGCAATGCGTACAGGAAGATCATCGTCACGCCGTGCATCGTAAAGAGCTGGTTGTATTGCTCGGGCGTGAGAACCGTCGCATTGGGCCGCGCCAGTTGAATGCGCATGATGAGCGCTTCGATGCCGCCCATCAGCAGGAAAATGAAAGCGGTGACCAGATAGCGCAGACCGATGGTTTTGTGATCGACCGTGGAGAGCCAGCCGCGCCATCCCGGCGGCGCTTCCCATATCTCGTGCAGACGTTTTTCTCCGGCACTGCCGGGCATGACGCGGCCGTACTGCGGCGTGCGCTCGAGCGGCAGCGCTTCGCACGCGGCCTGCCGTGTGGGTGCCGTTAGAGCGGGCCTCGCGTTATCGGACATTAAAGGACGCTCCTCTGATTGCGGGCCAAGGGTTTAATGCAGTGTGGCCAGATAGGCCGACAGCGCCGCGGCTTCGCCCGCGTTGAGCGCGATGCTCGGCATCAACGACTCGGGTTTGATCGACTGCGCGTGTTGAATCCAGTCGAGCAGATGATCCGGCGTGTTAGTCAGCACACCCGCCGCGATCAGACGACGCGAGTTCAGATGCGTGAGATCGGGCGCTTGCCGACCGTCCGCGTCCGTGCCGCGAATCGTGTGGCAACCGGCGCAGCGCTCGGCGAATAGATGACGGCCCGCCGTGACGCTGCTGTCAGCCGCGGATACCGCCGTTTTTCCCTGCGCGTCGCGCCATGCGTTGAAATGCGCCGGACTCTGTGCGACCACTTCAAACGCCATGTGCGCATGCTGTGCGCCGCAGAACTGCGAGCATTGCCCGCGATAAATGCCCGCTCGATCGGCCTGGATCCATTGCTCGTTCGTCTGACCGGGGATCGTCTGCGTTTTGCCCGCCAGTCGCGGCACCCAGAAAGCGTGCACGACGTCCGCGCTTTTCAACGCTATCTTTACAGGTTCGCCGACGGGAATATGGATCTCGTTGGCCGTGCTGAAGTTGCGCGCGGGATCGGGATCGTCGGCGTAGTCGACTTTCCACCACCAGTCGTAAGCAGTCACGCTGATGGTCAACTGAGGATGCGTGGCAGGCGTTGCGACCGCCTGCAGTGTGATGAGGATATAGACCAGCATCGCCAGCAAGGCCACCGACGAAACGCCCGTGCCGATATAAATCCAGCGCATGCCGCCGGATTCGGCGTTAAGCGAATCGCTGGCGGCGGTGGGACGTTTGCGAGCGATCGCGGCGATCAGCAAGCCTGCAATGACCACTGTCACCGTCACTGAAACACCTGCCATGAGCCAGCCTAAATGCATGGTCGGCGCGGCGGCGGGTCCCGCGGTGTGGAGGAAATAGTTGAGTGGCGCGCTCGGACGGGCTTGAGCGCTCGTAGCCGACAGAGTCAAAGCAACGAAACGAATGCCGACAAAAACGCGTTGGGCAACAGCCGTCGTCAATCGCATGCATGTCTCCTCTTGGCCCCCGCCGACAGATCCGCAGTCGAACTACCGCGCGCAAAAACGCTGCGCTGGTGTAAGGACGCAGCAGCAAATATCGGGCCGCGCCGCGACGACGAGGTCTTCGATTGCCGATGCCAACTATCTCCAAGCCGATGTGAATGCGCCGTCTGCCATTTGCAAGGAACATGCGTCGCGGTCCAGGCGACGCGCACGAAAGCTCCCCTGCTTGCTTGCTCGCTCGCGCCAATCAGCCGATCGAAGCAACGCCTGCCCGGAGTAATTCCTATGACGGCTTCACCGGCTCAGATAATCGGCGCCCCGCCCGTCACCGCGATCGTTGCGCCCGAGATATAGCTGGCTTCATCGGAGGCCAGCATCACATAGGCTGCGGCCAGTTCGGCCGGCTGACCCGGGCGTTTCATCGGCACCTGTTCGCCGAACTTCTGCACTTTCTCGGCCGGCATGGTCGACGGAATCAAAGGCGTCCAGATCGGACCCGGCGCGACACAGTTCGCCCGTATGCCCCGCTCCGCCAGCAATTGAGCCAGGCCGCCAGTGAAATTCTGAATCGCGCCCTTGGTAGTCGCGTAGGCGATCAACCCGGGATTCGGATGATCCGCGTTAATCGACGACGTATTCACGATCGAGGCGCCAGGCTTCATATACTTCAACGCGGCCCGCGTAATTCTGAACATCGCACCGATGTTGGTATCGAAGGTCTTGTCCCATTCTTCGTCGCTAATATCTTCGAGCGATGGATAGCTCATCTGATAGGCCGCATTGTTGACCAGCACGTCGAGCCGCCCGAATGCCTCGACCGCCCGTTCGACGATCTCCTTGCAATGCGCCGGGTTGGTGATGTCACCGCGCAGCAGCAACGCCTTGCGGCCAGCCTCCTCCACCCAGCGCGCGGTTTCACGCGCATCGTCGTCTTCATTGAGGTAGCTGATCAACACGTCCGCGCCCTCGCGCGCGAACGCGATCGCGACGGCACGGCCAATGCCGCTGTCGCCACCGGTAATGATGGCCGCCTTGCCCGCAAGGCGGCCCGAACCCTTGTACGACTTCTCGCCGTGATCCGGTTGCGGCTTCATCGGCGCGGTTTGTCCGGGTGTCTGATCCTGCTGCTGATCGGGAAAAGGTGGCGTAGGACGATGCGTGTCGGTCATGACAATCTCCAGAAGCAGTAATGACGTAAGCGGTGTGCCTTGGCAGGTCGCAGCTAGCTTGCTCACAGCAACGTTCGGGCCCGCGTGGGGCGCCGAGCCGAACCACCGTCAGACACGCGGCTATACGGACTCCCGACGCGATACGCCAGATGTGAATGCAGAGGCCTACGACCTACCGCAAGGAGAAATCGGCATGTTCATTTCGCGGTGCGGCGGCGCCCCCCGCTCACGGCACAGGAATTGCGCGAATGGAGACGCGGACGTTGTGCCGATCCCGGCAACTGCTAAATGTTTGAGGAGACTCTTATGAAAGTCACAAAAGGTATTTTCATTTCGGCACTATTTGTAGCCATCTCAGGAAGCGCCTATGCACAAGGCGCGGGCGGAGGGGCAGCCGCGGGTCAAGGCGGAACTGGCATGAGTAAGCCCAATGCAAACAGTTCAACTGACACGGTTTCGGGCGCCTCCGGGACAAACAGCATGGCGACTTCCGGAGCCACCTCGAACAAGAAGATGATGCATAAGAAGCCCAGCGCCGCCACGCCGGCGTCGGCTACAAACCCTGGTTCCGGCGGAAACTGATTAACGTACCGATTGACATCGCCCGTGGTCGGCTCGTTTGATTCGCGCTAGTTTGATGCCGCCGCGATTTGGACGTAAGAGGGGCTCCGTCGAGGAGCCCCATTTGCCAGAATTTACCTTTGCTTGTACCGCAGGAATTGTTTTGCCCGCGGTACGCGCCCGCAAATTCATCCAACTTCAAACACTCGTCGTTCTCCCATCTGGAGCATCCGTGAATACACTAAACCCCCTACGTTTGGCCGACACACAGACCGCTGCTATCACGCAGCTATTCGCGTTCTCGAGCAACGCGTTCGATGGCATCGAAAAGCTGACCGCGTTGAATCTGCAGGTGGTCAAAGCGACGCTCGCTGAAAACCAGGCGTTGATGGCCAAGGCGTTGTCCTCGAGGCCCGAAGAACTGTTTGCGTTATCGGCAAGCCTCGCAAAGCCCACTGCGGAGAAAATCGCGGCATATAACCGTCACGTCTACGAAATCATGTCAGGCGTTCAGACTGCGTTGTCTGCAACCGCGCCGTCCCAGCACCAGCGGTATCAGCGTGACGCACTGGAATTCGCCGAGAACATCGCGAAGAACGCTTCGCCCGGTACGAGCGTTGTAGCAGCGGAATAGATGCAGAGCGGGGAAGATAAAGGGGCGGCGCGTCGCGTCAATGCGTTCGCAGCCGCTGAAAATCTCGCTCTATTGCAGTATCGGCAATTGATAGCGCAGCGCCCGTTGCGCCATGGGCATCGTCCCAAAGCGTGGCTCGCATGCGCCGGTTATCGCGCATCCGGAGTTAGGGCTACACTGAACAAGCCGCGAAATTGGCGACGCGTTAGCAATTTGAACGTCGTCAAGTCATGAGGCCGAGCTTGCGCCGTTGCTTTGCGGCCCTCGCGGGCCTTGTGGGCGGGCACTTTGCCCGCCTTTGGCCCACTATGGGCGTACCGATGCCGTCAGTTGCCTGCGCGACAGGTAGACGTTGGCCAGCGCGAGCGCGACGAACGCCCGGTTGGCGTTCTTTGCCAACCCGCGATAGCGCACCTTCGTAAATCCCCATAGTCGCTTCACGACCGCAAAGACATGCTCGACCCGGGCCCGGATCTTCGACTTGTTGCGATTCCTGCCGCGCTGCACCTCGTCGACTTCTCCGCCCGCACGACGCGTCCGCTGATTGGTGAAGTCGCGTGCCTTCGGCGCCTTGCCGTGAATCAGGTCTTTCTGGCTCGCATAGGCGCTGTCGCCGTAGACGCGCTGCTCCTGGCCGTGCAGCAATTGCGGCAGCGGGTGCTTGTCATGCACGTTGGCCGGAGTGAGCACTGCGCTGTGCGCCAGCCCGCTTTGGCTATCGACACCAATGTGCAGCTTCATGCCGAAGTACCACTGCTTACCCTTGCGGGTCTGATGCATCTCGGGGTCGCGCGCCTTCTGTTCATTCTTTGTCGAGCTCGGCGCACCGATGATCGTGGCGTCCACGATGGTGCCGCTCCTGAGCTTCATGCCGCTGGCCTGAAGTACCCGGCCCACTTCGGCGAAGAGCTGCTCACCCAGTTGGTGGGTCTCCAGCAGGCGCCGGAATTTGAGCAGCGTCGTCGCGTCCGGCACGGCTTCGCAGCCCAGATCAATACCCACAAAGCGACGCAGGCTAGCACTGTCGTACAGTGCCTCTTCGCAGGCGAAGTCGGCCAGATTGAACCAGTGCTGGATGAAGTGAATCCGCAACATGCGCTCCAGACCAATTGGCGGGCGGCCATTGCCGCGTTTCGGATAGTGCGGCTCGATCACCGCGCACAACTGCGCCCATGGCACGATCGCATTCATCGTGTCGAGAAACTCGTCGCGCCGCGTGCGTTTGCGGTGCGTCTCAAAACCCGCACCTTGATCGGCTGCCATCGCCAGCGTCTGCTGCTTCATCCTGGTTCGCCTTCCTCATTCAATCCGATCTCTATAACGCTTGACGTACCGGATCGGTGGACTTAATCAGCGTTGCCTTAGGCAGTAAGTGACCTGTCGCCGACCAGCCTGCTACCTGCCGCATCCAGCTTGCTCTGCAATTCCGCCTTACGCTTGGCCATTTTTTCACCCAGTGCGCGGAGATTGCAGCTAGTTTTGCGCAGCTCCGGAAAGAGTTCCTCCTCTTCTTCCTCGACATGATGGCCCACCATCTCGCTCATCACTTTAAAGGTCGCATCAAAGCCCTTGTCGCCAGCCTTCATGGTTTCAAATTTGGCGATCAAGGTCTTGACGAGGAAATGTTCGACATAGGCTTCCTCGACGTCTATCGCGTCGCTGTCAGGTAACGCTTCCTGGGCGGCCGGATAAAGCAACTCCTCTTCGAGCATCGTGTGAATGGAAAGCTCTTCGCAGGCACGCTGCGCGAGCGCCGACTTTGCTTCAAGATCGTCGTCGGCTGCTTTCTCGAATGCCTTGAATAGTTTTTCCACAGCGCGATGTTCGGCCTCGAGGAAAGCGAGCGCGTCGAGCGCGCCCGAGCCCGTTTCTGTTTTGTCCTGTTTCGTGGTTTCCATGTCGATCTCCTCGGCTATAGGGTTGACTGCAACGCGGCTGCTTGCAGCGGTTCAGCACGATCTTTCGCAACCCGCGTGCCTACTCAGCGTGGGACTTAACGCGACGTGGGAGGCGACACGAAGTTCAAGATTCGGTCAGGCGCCAGGCGACCGACGCGTGGCGCCTGAAACGCTTCGGCCGGCTCTCGCCCGATCAATTCATAAGATCAGGTTTTCGAGCCGACCTAATTCCGCAGGCTTCTCACAGACTGCCTCGAATCTCACTTTTATCATTTCCTGAAGACTTGAAAGAATGCGCCCGCAACGACCATTCCCGCTCCCTGCTCGTTGAAACCACCAGCCAATCGATGACGACGCGCCTTCATCTTTTGATTATCGGCCGGGACATAAACCGTCGGCGACGATACCGGCAACGACCGCTCAGCGCTCATCCATCTGGCTCGCAAACGACCATAAATCGGGTAAGCGACGTCGGTCCGAACGTATTGCTGATCGCGACATCGGCGGCATCCCTGCCGCGTGCCATCAGGATGCGCCCCGTGCGCGGCGCATTGTTCCGCGGATCGAAGTTTCCCAGCTGTTTCCCAGATACGCCTCAAACCAGGCGCAGAAGTCCATCGGTGGATAGGGAGGCGGAAGACCCACATCGCTGATGTAGCCGGTGCAATAGCGCGCAGGAATGTTCATCGCACGGCACAGCGCGACCGCGAGATGCGCGTAGTCGCGGCAGACGCCGACACCGTCCTGCCACGTTTGCCATGCTGTTTTGGTGGGCCGCGCGCAGTTGTAGTCGAAGCGGATATGGCTGTGCACGAAGTCGCAAATCGCCTGGACGCGAGCTCCGCCGAGCGGCGTGTGGCCGAACATTTGCCACGCAACCTCCGAAAGCAAATCAGTCTCACAGTAGCGGCTGCCGAGCAGAAACATCAAGCATTCGTCGGGTAACTCTTCAACTGCGTTCTGATAGTTGTTGGACCCGATTAGCTCGTGATGCGGCGGCACCTCGAATACGCCGCGCGCCGATAGCGTGAGCACCCCGGGCGGGGCGGTAAGACGTGTGCAAAGGTTGCCGAACGAGTCGTGATACTGCCGAAGCGAAACCCAGGGATGCGTAATGACGTGATCAGGAACGACCATGTCTGGAGCGCGGGAGCTGTGCGTATTCAGCATCAGAAGCATCGGCGTCGATTGCGCACACTCGTACACCAACTCATAACCCACGCGAAGTTTCATTCGATTACCTTTTTCGGCGGCACTGTGAACAAGGCGGTAACCATAGGGGAAGAGCAACGCTCGTTCCCAGCGCACGGTCGATCCTGCGGGAGACTGTCCTCATGCGCGCGGAAAAGCGCTCGGACACAACCAATTGGCGCTCCCTCTCCGGAGGAATACCGGCACGGCACGGCAACAAGTCCGGCACAAAAAGTGCGTCGAAGCAAAATGCTGCTGGCGTCGCAGCAGTAGAGACTCGATAACAGGCGAGGCGTATGGCGCGACTGGCGGCAATCACCTGACTTAACGAACAGCACGAATGCGGCCGCCTGAATGGCATCCCGGCAACAACCAAAGATAAGCGTCAGCGAAGGTAAGCCAGTCGCACGAGACGGCCGGGTTTTGCCAGCGGCGGCGCAAGGAGAACCATGTCTGCAGCGGGCGAACATGAACGAAGTGTGAATGCGCGCGACGAGTTGCCGGCGCATTCGTGGGCCACCCATGTCGGCCCGGGACTGGTTTCAACCGCCACAGACAACGACCCTAGCGGTGTGGTGACGTATTCGCTAGCCGGGGCGCAATTCGGTTACGACATGCTGTGGATGTGTGCCCTGTCGTATCCATCGATGGTGGCGTTCCAGCTTGTCGCGGCACGAATCGCCGCGCAGACGGGTAAAGGGTTGACGCTGAACATGCGCGAGCATTATTCGCGGCTCCTGTTCTATCTCGCCGTGACGCGCTTTCTCGTTGCCAACATTCTCAATATCGCGGCCGACGTCGTCGCGATGGGGGTCGGCGCGCAACTCCTATGGCACGGTTCAGTACCGCTGTTCGCCGCGGTCTTCGGCATGCTGTCGATTGCGCTCCAGTGGTTCGTGCCCTACGCGCGCTATGCGCGGATTCTCAAGTGGCTCGCAGCGTGCCTGTTTGCATACGTCGGCGTTACGCTGACAAGCCATCCGTCATGGACAACGCTCGCTCTACACGCGGTCGTGCCGCGAATCACATGGAGCGTCGACTACTTCAAAATGCTGTTGGCGGTGCTGGGTACGACAATCAGCCCGTATCTGCTGTTCGCCCAAGCCGAACAGCAGATCGAAGAACACTCGCCTCAAGCGGCCGTCCCGGACCGCGCACGGAGCGACCTTCAGTTGAAGAAATTGCGCGGCGACACGCTCGTCAGAACGATCCTCTCGAACGCCATTGGCTTATTCATCATGGCAGCGGCCGCGTTGACACTTCACGTGAGCGGCCATGGTCTTGTCGACGTCCAGGATGCCGCGAGCGTACTGCGGCCGCTAGCTGGTGGATATGCGACGCACGTGCTCGGGCTGGCGTTCATCGGTACGGGGCTGCTCGCGCTGCCACCCCTCGCCGGGTCCGCGGCCAACGCCGCGGTGAGTGCGCGGGACCGGCGCGCCGGCAGGCAACGCAACCGGCCGGTTGCGCGGGCGCTGCTTGTCGTGATGGCGCTTGGCGTCATGATTGGCGTGGCACTGACGCTCGTGCCGATCGAGCCTGTGCGGGTGCTTTACTGGAGCGCTGTGCTCAACGGCTCTACAGCTACGCCTGTCATGGTGATGCTTGTGCTGCTGAGCATGAAACGTTCGGCAGTGGGCGATCTCAGTGCGCATTGGACTTTGCGCGCGTTGTGCTGGCTTGCCACGGTATTTGCAGGCGCGGCGCTGGTCGCTGAATTCGCATGCAAGTGGCTAGGCTGAGCGCGCCAATCGACTTCAGCCGAGCGAGGCAGGTGTCGTTTGATCGCATGCAGCCAAGGACAAGATCAGGCGTGACCGGCCGGCTATCGCCCGTCACCTGGAGCCGTCGAGATGGCCCAACAGGAAAAGGACCGACTAACCGCGGACATTCTTGCCAAGATACGCAGTGACCGCCTTCGTCAGCGCGATGCCGTGCAATTCCTCTGGCGATGCCAGATGCGCGGCGACAATCTCACGATTATCAAGCCGCAACTCCGGCATGCGATCGAGGTGCAGTTCAAAGAAATGCACCTGGTCTTTTCGCCCATCCCAAACGCCGAAAACACTGCCCGCGGCGACTAGTGTGCCAGACGACAGGCCAATTTCCTCTTCCATTTCGCGCCGCGCTGCCGCATCAGGAGCCTCACCGGGCCGCACGCTTCCGCCGGGAAAATTCCACTCGGCCCGGTACGACGATTTCACGAGTAATAGCGAGCGCCCGACGTAGATTGCTACTAGCGCGCCTTCGTGACGAGGCCGCCGAACGTGCCACCAGACGCGAGCGAGCTGGAATCCGAGGCGAAGCACCATGCGCCAGATAGAGTCGATAAGCGTAGCTGATCGTGCTCGTTCAACGCTCGGCATGCATTCTCTCCTTTGTTTTTCATATCAAGAGGGTGTCCTGGGGCGATGCGTGAGTGCGGCCTCAATGATTCGGCGTCCGTCACAGCACTGCCGGGAAACCGTAGTTTAGCCACCCGAGCACTCATCGTCGCAGTCCGTCGAGCTTGGGCCGTGACCTCTGTCCAGACAGCGTAGCGGCGAATTGATTCAACGGAGCCCGCGTCATCAGGCCCGGCTGGCGTCGTCTTGCGAGAGGTGCACTGGCAGCCGCAAAGAAATTCTTCGACCACACGACGAAACCGATTGACATCCCAATATTCCCCCGTACAATGGGTTTTGTTGCAGCGCAGCAATTTACGTTTCCCCTCTTGGCGCGCGGTTTTGTTTTCATTCAGAGCCCCTCGCACTCTTGCCGCCTTACCTTTACGGAGCAGTGATGAGCACGCTTATTCCCCAACAATTGGTTGCCGCCCAACAGTCCAGCCTCGAGGCGCTTTTCGGCCTGACGAACAAAGCATTTGCAGGTTTCGAGCAGCTGGTCGCGTTGAATTTGCAAGTTGGCAAAGCGGTCCTCGCCGAAAACCAGGAAATCGTCACCAAAGCACTTTCAGCGGGCAACCCGGGCGCGCTGTTCGCGCTGCAAGCAAGCCTCTCCCAGCCTGTGGCGGAAAAGGTGGTGGCATACGGCCGCCAGGTTCATGAAATCGTGTCCGGCGTTCAGAGCGAAATCTCCGCCGCAGCGACCGCGCAAGGCCAGCAGTTCCAACGGGACGCGCAAGGTTTCGTGGAAAGCCTTCAGAAGAACACGCCGGCAGGAAGCGAATCCGCTATTGCCGCGTGGAACTCGGTTCTCTCGGCAGCGAATGCAACGTATGAATCGGCTAACAAGGCCGCCAAGCAGTTCGTGACGAGCGTGTCCGCCGTTCACTAAGACCCTGCGTCTTTCCAGACTTTTTGTGTCTACCAATGCGAACTTCGGTTCGCATTTCTTTTTCCTGAACCGGATGTATCGAGAAGCGACTAACGCTGCGTAGGGTTGCTTCAGAACAGCACCACGAGACAGCGCACTTCAGCCAAGGACGAAATGACCGGACACTCTGCGATCGACGATCGATTTGATCGACGAGAACTGCTGCTTCACCTGGGCGACATTCTCGCCGCGTTGAACTGTTTAAACGACGCGAACGAACCGGGCGCCGCAGTGGCCCATCTTGTGCAGAAACATGCTTCACTGCAGGACTTCGCGTTCCTCAAAGCCTTGGCACCGACAATGACGGTGGCCGAATTCAGCACACACGTCGGCCGCTCATTTTTCTTATGGCCGAGTGAGTTGCTCGCGGCGGAACTCAACCGTGACGCTCTGGCATCGGCCGTTCAGCGGAACCTGTTCGACGGAAATCCCGAGGGCTGGAATGCGTATGCCGGCTACCTCCGGAAGAAAGTAAATTGGTTCGGCACCGGACTGTCGAATCATAGTAAAGACGCTCCGGCTGAACCATTGCGCGATGTCCCTAATGAGGTGGGTCCGGTCGACGCACCGGCTAAGGTCGTGCCGGCCGCGGAAGTCAATGCGCGCGATGAGAAAAGAGGCTGGCCTTGGCCCGGACCACGGTCGACGTCCTGACGCGTGCCGCTGCTGGCCCATACCTCGAGATCAAGATTCCCGAGCACTCAAACTCGGAGCGCAAAGCGTTTTCCGCCGGCTCCTGAAGCCGGCGGACGCTTCGCCTATCCAAACACCTGTCATACCAGAACGCGCGCGAACCTCAATGGATGAAAAGCGGAGCCGGCCAGCCCGCCCAGCGGTGCCGGTCCCTTTTCCGACGCGAGCAGACAGGACCGTCTGCTGCCGACTCGCGCGCCGCCGGCTGGTTTTAGCTGCCCCCGAAAAAAACGTTGCATTGCGGGTCCACCCTGCACGACCTGGCATGTCTCGCGCCGCTTTGCATACGGGTATCCGGCGTGCCGCCGTAGGCCTCCATCCCCCTACTGGGCGAAGAATCAGCCTGAGTTGCGGCGCTTTGCTGGGGGGCGGGTTGTGCAGCATCGGGCATGCTTTGCGCATACGCCAACCCCGCCACAATAAACAATCCGAAAGCAGAAGCACCCATCGATCGTAATTTCATGTCGGCTCCTTAAGCTAGATTGAGTTCCATCCATGTGATTGGTTATTCGCGTGTCGCGCGGTTCAAATCTATACAGGATGTACGGATGCGAAGCCGTCTTCGAATCCGTGGGCCAATCGCCCGAGGCCAAAGTTTCAGGCAATTGGGAAGAAGCGAAGCGCAGTGCGCCAAGCGAAGGTCTGTGGACGCGGGATGGCGTGCGAACAGGCAATGTCGATGGATTTCATGGACCCACCGACACGCAATAGTCGCCCCTGCAAATACGTTATAGGGCGCAGAAAGTCGAAACGAAAGCGAATGTTTTTTGACCCGATACCTCCACACAACACGGCAGCGATTTTCGTGGCGCGTCGAGATCGGAGCTGTCATCAAGGGTCGCGAAAGTTTTTGCACTCTGCCTGCAACAGTGTTTTCAGAAATCGCACATCGACACCGACTTTCGTCGACACGATACTTCCCACATCCGAATTGTGTGGTGACGGGACGTGTCGGCAAGGCAAGACAACACGAGCCCGCTACAAGGCTGGAACTTCGAAGGGGAACGACATGGACGAGCAGAAACGCCTCAGCATGATCGCTTATCTGCGCCGCAAGATGACCACCGTGGGCATCAAGGTGGGCGACCTCAAGGCGGCAATCGCCGAAGACAGGGCGCGTCAAAAGTCGGCGCGATATCGCAGTGCTTTCGGCGACACCTGGGACGGCAAGGGCGACATGCCGCAGTGGCTTAAGCAAGCCACGAGCGCTGGGCAATCACTGGCGCACTTTGCGATCGACAAACCGTCGACATCGGCTAGCCGTCAACGGCCTGTCATCGACTGGAGTCGTGACCCGTTCGCGGGCACACGCCTCGCGACAGTTCGGGCGTCCTGATCTGACAGGGTGCGTCGCTCCGGGCGTTCAATGCGAACGCCCGTGGCCTCCGCCACCGCCATAGTAGTGGCCGCCGCCCATACCGTGCCCTGGATATCCGCCGCCACCCCAGCCGCCATGACCGCCCCAACCGCCCGGATATCCGTGCCCCCAGTAGCCGTGGTGACCCCAGTAGCCGTATCGGCCGCCTCCATAACAGCAGCCGCCCCAATAGCCGAAACTCAGTGACACTGAGGGGCCCCACCACGCGGGCGAGCCGTAGTAGGGATACGCAACCGGGTAATACGCAGGCGCGACGTAGACGGGCACGGCTGGGGCGATATAGGTGTTCGTGGCCACCGTCGCATCTGACGCAACCGCACCATCTGCCGCTGTGCCGGCCGTCGAGAAAGGATATTGCTGCCCGGCGACCGTCGGCACACCGCCATAGGGAACGTAGCCGTACGGCACGTAGTAGTAGCAACCGGACAAAGCGGCGGACGAGACCACCAACGCAACGACGCGGCCCGTGCGCGACGTTGCGTCGAGCGTTTTCATGACGTGCTCCACAGTCTGACACGGCGCGGCATGGCGCGCCTCTAATACAGTCAGCTTACTCCAACGGCGACCTCGCAGCGGCACGTCGATGTGGCTTGAAAACGGCGTTCATCGTGCGCCGGGTCGAACACGGCCCAGGCCAACAGAGGGGCCTGCATGCTGAACAGAGTTGAGATTTCCCCGGCTGCCCGACATAGCGGCTCGGCTTACACGCACCGGCATTTTGTCGTACAAATTGCTTCCAGCGGCAATCGAATTCTCGTCATCGAGCCTTCACATATTGACGGGACAATCGCGCCACTGAGAGAGCGCGGGGTGTCGCTACCCCAAAAAATCAAATGCAAATTCTGCCGAACACACCGGCCACCAGAATCAGCTTTCATCGCGGGTATGGTCTCCGCGCAAGTACGACGCCGACTGGCGATGGTCTGCATTCCGCCGACCTCGTTATCGAACAGCCAGGACGGCCGCCGCAAGCTTTCGCCTCGTTGGACCTGTTCTACGACCATGAACAGGCAATCCATTACGCCACTGTCTGGGGCCGCATTTGGGTCGACTCAAAGACCTGACACCAACCTGCTCCACTCAGGAACGCCGCTTGCGCGCCACTGGATTACCTTTTTCGAAGGAGGTAAATCATGGGCTCAATCAACCCGCAAGGTGACACCGGCCGCGGAGCGGAAATAGTCGGTGGTGGTATCGGCGAAGGGCCGGGACCGGACATCATGGCCGCGGCAACGCTCGACGGGAACAAGGTCATGTCCTCTGACGGCGAACACGTCGGGAAAATTTCGGACATCATGCTGGACGTCAGGAACGGACGTATCGCCTACGCGGTACTTTCCGAGGGCGGCTTTCTCGGAATGGGTTCCACCCTGCACGCCATTCCATGGAGTGCGTTGACGCTCGACACGGACCAGAAGTGCTTCTTCGTCGACATTACCGCACAGCGTCTGAAAGACGACCCGGGTTTCGACAAAGACCACTGGCCGACGATGGCAGACGCGAAGTGGGGAGAGTCGACTTACAGCTACTACAATCGCCAGCCGTACTGGGCAGCGACCCATGACGTGGTGGAAAGCGACCCTGCCATCAGACCGAGCGAACACTGAATAACACCAACAGGTAAGCCGTGCCGGGCGGACGGCTAGTCTGTCGCTCCAGCGCTTGCGCCCACCGCGCCTCATTGCGGTGGGCGCAAGCGCACCGAACAATCCATAAGCCGTATTCGAATGGAGCGGGCCCGACAGGTATTCGAGGCAGCGAACGTCAGACCGGATTCAAGGCAGGCCGCTCATCCAGCACGGCGGCAACATTGTCCAGCGCCGTGAAACCCATCTGATCCCGAGTCTCCATCGTGGCGCTCGCCATGTGAGGCGTCAGGAACACATTGTCGAGTCCGGCGAACCGCTTATCGACCGTGGGCTCATTCCGGTACACGTCCAGCCCTGCGCCGAATAGATGTCCCGAAGTCAGCGCTTCGTAGAGCGCGTCTTCGTCCACCAGTGCACCACGCGCCGCGTTGACAAAAACCGCGCCGGTCGGCAGGAGCGCAAATTCCTTTTTCGTCATCAACGGGGCGCCCCCGCCCGGCACATGCAGCGTCAGCACGTTGCAGTGCGGCAGCATGTCGTCGAGACTGCTGTAGAAGGTCGCGCCATTTTCCAGCGACGCAGCCGCACGGTTGATGTCCGTATAGATCACGCGCATGCCGAACCCCTGCGCACGCTTCGCGACCGCGCGTCCGATACGCCCGAATCCGACAATGCCCAGCGTCTTGCCATTCACGCGCATACCCAGCATCTCGGTCATCCCGAATGATTTGCCCCAGCCGTTGCGCATGATCCGTTCATATTCGGACGCGCGCCGGCAGGCCGCCAACACGAGCAGCAGGGAAAAATCGGCCGTGCATTCGGTCAACGCATCGGGTGCGTTCGTGACGACGATTCCCTTCTCGCGGGCGGCCGCCACGTCCATGTGATCGAAACCGGCGCTGGCGTTCGCAATGATCTTCACGGTCGAAGGCAGCGCGGCAATATGCTCTGCCTGCAAACCGGACTTCTTCCCGATCAACACGGCCGGCGTCTCGTGCTTTTTGCAAAAGTCGACGACAGACCACGCGTCCATATCGGACTCGGTCACGAAGGCATGGAATTCGGTCTTCGCGCGATTCGCCACGGCTGTGGGCACCTTTCGCGCAATCAACAGCCTGGTGCGGTTATTTTCCGACATGATGTTTCCTTGGGGTAGGCAGACGTCGAGAGACTACGAAACCGCGAGCGGGACCGTCAATGTTGATTCGATGAATCAACTATCGAAAACGATTCACCCGTTTATTCGTTCGCAGCGCACCCTGCACGTTGCGATTCGTTTTCTTCCCAGCCCGAACCCGCGCGCTGCCGGCAACACGCGCATCAGGAAAACCCTGGTGCGCGCCCCATCGGCAAGGCGCCCAGATGTTGATTCAATGAATCAAGATTGCTCGACGGATAGCGCGAATGCAACTCTGCTTCCCGTGTTCAACCGAACTGTCGAGAGGAAGTGAAATGCCTGCATCGAAGAAATTTGCTGCTGTGACCGGCGCCGGCTCCGGCATCGGCCGCGCCGCCGCCGTGGCGCTCGCCAATGCGGGATTCGCCGTTGCGCTGATCGGGCGCAGAGCCGAGCCGCTGCTGGAAACGAAGGAAACCATCGGCGTGGGCGGTGGAGAAGCGCATGTATTCCAGGCCGACGTTGCCGACGCGGCATCGGTCGAGCACGCGTTTTCGCGCATAGCCGAGACCTTCGGCCGGCTCGACGTGCTCTTCAACAACGCAGGCCGCAACGCGGGCGCCGTGCCGCTGGAAGACTACGATGCCGATTTCTGGAACGATGTCGTGGCCACCAATCTGACCGGCGTCTTTCTGTGCGCTCGGGCCGCTTATCGCTTGATGAAAACGCAGTCTCCTCAAGGCGGACGAATCATCAACAACGGATCGATCTCCGCTCACTCGCCGAGGCCGCATACCATCGCCTATACGGCGACAAAACATGCCGTCACCGGAATCACCCGCTCGATCGCGCTGGACGGACGTGCGTTCAACATCGCCTGCGGCCAGATCGATATCGGTAATGCGGCCACATCGCTCACGGAACGCATGAACCGCGGCGTACTGCAAGCGGACGGACGCATGGCGCCTGAAGCAAGAATGGATGTGACGCACGTCGCGAACGCCGTCGTGCATATGGCCAGTCTTCCGCTCGAAGCCAATGTTCTCAACATGACCATCATGGCGAGCGCGATGCCGTTCGTCGGCCGCGGATAAACCGCCCTCACGCCACTATAAAAAGAACAACCGGCCAATGTACTGGAGACACCGATGAAAGTCGTAGACGAACAAACATTGTCGGCGCGAAACCCGGCTTACGCGGATACCACGAAGCGCTCCAGAGTGCGATACGTCGTGCTCTCGATGCTGCTCGCGGCAACCATCCTCAACTACGTGGACAGGTCGGCGCTCGGCATCGTCGCGCCGGGCCTCTCGAAAGGCCTCGCGCTGGACAAGATGCAGATGGGCGAGCTGTTTGCCGCATTCGGCCTCGCCTACTCCATCGGGCTGGTGCCCGGCGGCATACTGACCGACATTCTCGGCTCGCGTGTCGCTTATGCGCTGTCCCTCGTCGGCTGGTCGTTCGCCACGCTGACGCAAGGTCTCGCGAGCGGCTATCACATGCTGCTCGGTTCGCGGCTCGCCATCGGCGCGCTGGAAGCGCCGGCGTTCCCTTCGAACGCGCGCGCCGTGACGTTGTGGTTTCCCGCCCGCGAGCGCGGCTTCGCGACCAGCGTCTATGTCATGGGGCAATACATAGGCACGCCGTTGTTCACCGGCCTGTTGCTGTGGATTTCCGCCGCGTATGGCTGGCGCATGGTCTTCTACGTCACGGGCGGCGTCGGCATACTATTCAGTCTTGTCTGGTACCGGGTCTATCGCGATCCGCATCAGCACACGGGTGTGAACGCCGCCGAACTTCAATACATCAGCGACGGCTCGACGGCTGCGCGCAAGCCCCGCGAGAAGTTCGACTGGCGTATGGCGCTCAAGCTGCTCGGTTACCGGCAGATCCTCGCCATCTGCATGGGCAAGTTCTGCAACAACACGTTGCTTGTCTTCTTCACCACGTGGTTCATGACCTATCTGATCGAAGCGCGGCACATGTCGATGATCAA
This sequence comes from Paraburkholderia sp. BL27I4N3, assembly GCF_003386115.1. Classification (NCBI taxonomy): domain Bacteria; kingdom Pseudomonadati; phylum Pseudomonadota; class Betaproteobacteria; order Burkholderiales; family Burkholderiaceae; genus Paraburkholderia; species Paraburkholderia sp. BL27I4N3. The sequence goes on from NZ_QREJ01000001.1 coordinate 6,386,763, forward strand.
GGTCGGCATTTTCCAGGCACTCCCCTTTATCGGTGCGACGGCCGGCATTCTCCTAGCGGGCTCCCTCTCGGATTTTTTCATTCGACGCGGAGTATCGATTTCCACGGCACGCAAGACGCCGCTCATTATCGGCACGCTGCTGGGAGCATCGATCATGCTCGTCAATTTTGTCGAGTCGAACGAGGCGGTGATCGCCATCCTGACTATCGCGTTCTTCGCGCAGGGTGTCGGGTCGATGTCGTGGGCCGCCGTTTCCGAAATCGCGCCGCGCCAATACGTGGGACTCACCAGCAGCATCACCAGCCTCGCGGCCAATATTGCGGGCGTGACGACACCGCTCATGATCGGCTATATCACTCACCACACCGGCCATTTCTACTGGGCTCTCAACCTGATGGGCGCGATATGCCTGCTCGGCGCGTTCTCGTACTCCGTGCTGCTGGGGAAACTCTCCCGCATCGAACTATGATGCCTCTGACCATCGGTGAAATCGTATGATTGAATTCAAGTGGGATCATCTGCAACTGTGCTCGGCCGACGCCGAAGCCACCGCCGCATGGTTTGCGCGCTGTCTGAACGCCGAGATCGTGCGTCGTCCGGGGCGGGTGGATTTGCGCATCGGCAGCATCAACCTTTTCATCACGGCGTTGGCGAGCGCGCAAACCGGCCGCGCCGATGGCGAGCGAAAACAGGGCATCGATCATTTCGGTGTGGTCGTGGATGATCTCGACGCCGCGTTCGAGCATCTGTCGCGCTGCGACGCGGAAATCGTCGAGCCGATCAGGCAGGTTCGCCCCGGCGTGAGAGCCTGCTTCGTGCGTTCGCCGGGGGACATTCTGGTCGAGATCCTTGAGCGGCGACCCGCCGAGATGACTTTTACCTGAAAAGCCGTCAATATTGACGCTCGACCGGTTGCGCTCGAAGGTACGGCGCGATCCGCCTGGCAACGGCTCTGCTGCCCGTTCCGCTGCATCACCTTGCCTGCCATCCCATGCGAAACTGGATCACGCTGACTGAAGCGGCTCGACAACTCGGCGTGCAGGCGCAAACTATCTATGCGTACGTCAGTCGAGGCAACATCGCGGTCATGCCGGATCCGAATGACCCGCGCAAGAGCCTTTATCGTGCGGAAGACGTGGCCGGTCTGTGCCGCAAAAAACAGGTTGGACGCAAGCGCGAGGCGCTCGCCGCCGGAACCATATTCGGCACCGAGCCGTGCATTTACAGCGGCATCACCACCTTCTCGAAAGGGCGGGCGTATTACCGCGGACGGGATAGCATCCGGCTTTCGGACACGGCGACGCTCGAAGACGTGGCGGCCATACTCTGGAACGCGCGCGGGCCCGTCTCCTTCGAACCCGGTGACCTGCCGCTACAGGGCGACGAGCGCGGCCGGCAATGCGCGTTCACGTCGCTGGCGGCGCTCGCGGCCTGCGGTCATTCCACCCTCGGACGCACCGACAGTGCACTGCATGTCGAGGCAGGCCGGCTCGTGGCGCTGATCGCGCAGGCGTTTGGCGCGCGCCGCGATGCGAATGCACAACCCACGCATGAACGGCTCGCGCTGGGTTGGGGCCAGGACCGTGCAGGCGCCGAACTCATCCGCCGCGCCATGGTCCTCGTGGCCGACCACGAGACGACGAGTTCGGCGTTCGCCGCCAGAATTACCGCCTCCACCGGCGCATCCTTGCCGGGATGCCTGCTCACGGGGCTCGCGACGCTCTCCGGCCCGCTGCATGGCGATGCGTCAGGCCGCGTGAGAGCCGTGTTCGACGACGTCGGGAGACTCGGCGCGGAGCATGTCGTCGTGCATCATTTGCAGTCGGCTACGCCCATTCCAGGATTCGGGCATCACCTCTACCCGGACGGCGATGCGCGGGCGGCCGCATTGCTCGAGGTGCTCGATCCGCCTCGAGAACTCACGTCGTTCATCAACAAGGTGGTCGAACTGACCGGCCTCAGGCCGAATATCGACATTGCGCTTGCCGCATTGGCGGCGCAGTTGGCGTTGCCGCGCGACGCGTCGTTCGCGCTATTCGCAACGGCGCGGAGCGTGGGCTTGCTGGCGCATTGCATCGAGCAACTCCGGGTCGGCAAGGTCATTCGGCCACGGGGCCGCTACACAGGCCGCGCATTGGAAGACGTCAGCCCCGCGCTGCCCGCTGAAGGCGGCGAGAAGGCGCTCGACCCAGCTACGCTCGACAAGAATCGGGTATTCAAGGTGGTTGAGCGCTGAGAAGCGCGTTTGCCCGATCTTGGGTAAAAACACAAAACTTTCGATGCGACTGTCGATTTCGCGCCCGTTCGTTCGTCGTGGGATTGAAGGCACCGAACATCTTCCACATAATCCGGGGCCCAACTTTAGACAGGAGAATCCCAATGCGCGTCATGGTCATGGTCAAGGCGACCGCCGAATCCGAAGCCGGCGAAATGCCCAGCACGGAACTTATCGAGGCGATGGGCCGATATAACGAGGAACTGGTCAAGGCCGGCATCATGCTCGGCGGCGACGGACTGAAGCCGAGCTCGAAAGGCGCGCGCGTCAGATTCTCCGGCCAGGACCGAACCGTCGTCGACGGTCCGTTTGCCGAAACCAAGGAATTGATCGCGGGCTATTGGATCTGGCAAGTGCAATCAATGGACGAAGCGATTGAATGGGTGCGCCGCTGCCCGAACCCGATGGCAAGCGACTCCGAAATCGAAATTCGTCCGTTCTTCGAAGCTGCGGATTTTGGCGAGGCGTTCACGCCCGAGCTTCAGGAAAACGAAGAGCGGCTTCGGCAGCAGATCGAATCGAGGCAAAGTAAAGAGTAAGAGACCTCTGCACGCGCGATCGTTGCCGCCTCTCGTCACTCGCCTTCGACGAGAACCGCGCGGTAACGCGCGCCCTCGAACCGGTGCTGAGCGACTTCCTGATACGCCGGGCTGTCGTACCACGCACGCGCGGCTTCTGTTGACGGAAACTGCACGATCACCACACCCTCAGGCGCGTGGCCCTCAAGAACCTGCTGGGGTCCATAGGCAGCGAGGATCGTGACGGGATGACCCTTGAAAGTCTCGCCCACCTTGCTTTGATAGATGTCGAGTTCAGCCTGATCCTGCGTGCTTTCCTTCGTGAAGACGATAAATGTCGCCATAACGTACGCTCCTGAAGTGTGGTGAAGATGCGCACGACGTTCCCCTGCGAGCCTATTGGATCGCGATACGCAGCGTCGGCGCATAGTCGAACCTTATTGCATCCTCCATTCTGGCGTCGCGATAGCTATCGAGTTGTCGTGGCATGAATCGCTTCGACGAGCGCGTCGGTAGACCGTGTGTCGCCCCACTTTCCGCGGCGGCGCACCTGGGCATCAGATTTGCTGCACCATCATCTGGCGTGCGCGACGCGTGTTGCGACGCACGCTACCCGAATGCCCGATACCCGGCGAATCGTTCGCCAATGGGTCCAAATCCCGCTTCAGCCCGCCGCCCGGCCGCGCCCATTGTCGCCGGATCGTGGCCTCTCTCGCCATGAGGAGAACGCATGATGCAACAGACCGCCTCCAAGACCCCGCAACAGAGCGCCGATCCCGACGCCGCCCGAACCAGCCGCCAGCCTTCCGCGAACGCGACGATGCCTGTCGAGTTGACCGTCAACGGCAATCTCTACACGCTGTCGCTCGATCCGCGCACCACGCTGCTGGATGCGCTGCGCGAGCACTTGCACCTCACCGGCACCAAAAAGGGTTGCGACCACGGCCAATGCGGCGCCTGCACCGTGCACGTGAACGGACGGCGTGTGAACGCATGCCTGTCGCTCGCCGGCACGCACGCCGGCGACGAAATCACCACCATCGAAGGCATCGGTCAGCCCGAAGCACTGCACCCGATGCAGGCCGCGTTTGTAGAATGCGACGGCTATCAATGCGGCTACTGCACGTCGGGCCAGATCATGTCCGCGGTCGCGCTGCTCGATGAAGCAGTCGGGCCCGCCGACGCGGAAGTGCGCGAAGCGATGAGCGGCAATCTGTGCCGCTGCGGCGCCTATCAGAATATCGTCGCGGCGATCCAGCGCGTGCGCGGCCAGTCCTGAGGAGCGCCATCATGGAAATCTTCCAGTTGTCGCGCGCCAACGGCGTGCGTGACGCGATCGCGGCGGGCGCAACTTCGGCAACGGCCCAGCAAGGCGCACAAGTACGCTTTCTGGCGGGCGGCACGACCTTGCTCGACCTCATGAAGCTGAACGTGGAGCGGCCGACGCGGGTTATCGACATCAGCCGGCTGCCGCTAGACACTATCGAAGCGCTGCCCGACGGCGGCGTGAAGATCGGCGCGACGGCGCGCAATGCCGACCTCGCATTGCATCCGCTGATCCGTACGCCGTACGCCGTGCTGTCGCAGGCGCTGCTCGCCGGAGCCTCAGCCCAATTGCGAAACATGGCGACGACCGGCGGCAATCTGCTGCAACGCACGCGCTGCGTCTACTTTCGCGATACTGCGATGCCATGCAACAAGCGCGAGCCGGGCTCGGGCTGTCCGGCCATCCAGGGATTCAATCGCACGCTGGCGATTCTCGGCGCCAGCGACGCCTGCATCGCCACCAACCCGTCCGATATGAACGTCGCCTTGACCGCGCTAGACGCCACCATTCACATCGAAGGGACGAACGGCGCGCGCAGCATCGCGATCGACGACTTCTTCGTGTTGCCGGGGGCAACGCCACAGCGTGAGAACGTGCTCGACGCAGGCGACCTCATCACGCACGTGACACTGCCGCCTCTTCCCGCAGGTGCCCGCTCCGTTTATCTGAAACTGCGCGATCGCGCGTCGTACGAGTTCGCGCTGGCGTCGGCCGCCGTGGTCATGACGCTCGACGGTGGACGCATCGGGCATGTGCGCGTCGCGCTCGGCGGCGTCGGCACGCGGCCTTGGCACGCGCTCGAAGCGGAAGCCGTGCTGCGCGGCGCAACGCCCGACGCCGCAACCTTCCGCAAGGCCGCAGATGCCGCACTTGCAAATGCGAAGCCGCAAAGCCAGAACGGCTTCAAAGTCGAACTCGCGCGCCGCTGCATCGTCCATGCACTGACCCAGGCTACGGCCGCGACGCCCTGAACCGTCCATCGAAAGGAACGCACCATGTCCACCATGCCCGACTCCGTGCTGTCCGTGATCGGACAGCCCCAAGCGCGCGTCGACGGACCGCTGAAGGTCAGCGGCGGCGCTATCTATACCTCCGACGTGGATCTGCCCGATCTGCTGATAGCTGTGCCCGTGTGCAGCACGATCGCCAGCGGCCGGCTCGTGTCGCTCGATATCGCGGAGGCCGAGGCGATGCCCGGCGTGCACGCGGTGCTGCATCGAGACAATATCGGCCGCTTCTACCGGATCTCCGGCAACTCGATGGAGACCGGCTACGTCGACGAAGCGCGGCCGCCCTTCGAGGACGACATCATCCGCTACTACGGCCAGTACATCGCTGTCGTGATCGCCGATACCTTCGAAGCGGCGAGCGCGGCATCGGCGGCGATCGCCGCCCGCTACGAAGTCACGCCGCACGACGTGCGCGACGAACTCGAGGCCGACGAGAAGCCCAAGGTTGAGAGCGAGCGCGGCGACCCGGACGGTGCGTTCGACGCTGCGCCGGCGACGCTCGACGCAACCTACGTAACGCCGACGGAAACGCACAACCCGATCGAACTGCACGCGTCGATCGCGGACTGGGATGGAGAGAACTACACGTTTTACGAGACCACGCAGGCCATCACGGTCCATTTGGGCACGCTCTCGCAGATGCTCGGCGTGCCGAAGGAAAAGATCCGCGTGATCTCCCGCTATCTTGGATCAGGCTTTGGCGGCAAGCTCTGGATGTGGCCGCACACACTGCTCGCGGCGGCGGCGACGCGTCAGATGGGCCGTCCGGTGAAGCTGGTCGTGAGCCGCAAGATGATGTTTCAGAACGTCGGCCATCGCCCCGTCACGCAGCAGCGCGTGCGAATGTCCGCCGACCGCGACGGCAAGCTCACGTCATTGCAGCACGACTACGTCAACCACACCGCGATCGCCGACGAGTACCAGGAAAGCTGTGGCGAAGTCACGCCGCTCATCTACAGCACGCCGAATCTGCGTGTGACCTCGGGCCTTGCGCGCCGCAACGTCGGCTCGCCGACGTCGATGCGCGGCCCGGGTGCCGTGCCCGGCCTGTACGCAATCGAATCGGCGATGAACGAACTGGCGCATGTGCTGAACCTCGACCCCGTCGAGTTGAGGTTGCGCAATGAACCGCGCGTGGACGAGAGCACGGGTTTGCCCTTCTCTTCAAGGCATCTGGTCGAATGTTTGCGCACCGGCGCCGAGCGCTTCGGATGGTCGCAGCGGACGCCGGGTGTCGGCTCGATGCAGCGCGACGGTCTGACCTTGGGCTGGGGTGTCGGCGCGTGTGTCTGGCCAGGCTTGCGCTTCTCCGCTGCGGCGGACGTCGATCTGCGAGCGGACGGCAGCGCCCGGGTCGTATGCGGCACGCAGGACATCGGTACCGGCACGTACACGGTGCTCGCACAACTGGTCGCCGAAGAAACCGGCATTCCGCTCGCGCGCATCGAGGTCGGTCTCGGCGATTCCGTGTTGCCGCTGGGACCGATTTCGGGTGGCAGTGCGGCGACGGCATCGGTGATTCCCGCCGTGCTCGATGCGGTGCGCGCGGCCAGCAAGATTTTGCTGTCGCGTGCGGCGACCGTCGACGGTTCGCCGTTCAAAGGCGCACGTGAGGACGAACTCGCGTTCAGCGCGGGACACGTGCATCGCAAGGGCGAAGCGCCGCAGCGCGGCGTGCCGTTCGGCCAGATTCTCGAAGCAGCGAAGATGCGCGCCGCGTCGGGCAGCGGCAGCGCCAAGGGCGGCTTCGACGATCCGCTGAAGAAACGCTTCTCCATCTATTCGTACGGCGCACACTTCGTCGAAGTCACGTGGCAACCGGAGATCGCGCGGTTGCGCGTGAGCCGCGTCGTCACGGTGATCGATGGAGGACGCATCGTCAACCCGCGCGCCGCGCGCAACCAGATCGAAGGCGCAGTCGTGATGGGCGTCGGCATGGCGCTGTTCGAGCACACCACGTACGACAAACAGACGGGCGCACCGATCAATAGCAACCTGGCCGATTACGTCGTTGCGACGAACGCGGACACGCCCGAACTCGACGTGACCTTTCTCGATCATCCGGATACCGTGTTCAACGAACTCGGCGCTCGCGGGATTGCGGAGATCGGGCTTGCGGGCATCGCGGCGGCGATCACCGACGCAACCTGTCATGCGACCGGCGTGCGCGTGCGCAAGCTGCCGATCATGATCGAAGATCTGCTGGCGGCGGAAATGACTTGAGGACCGATGTTCATTGGAAGTCGTGGCCGGGAAAGCTATGCTATTAGCTTGTCTTGCGATGATCGAAGACGAACCAGGCATCGCACGCCGATAGTCGAAGGGAATGGTTCCGCCCTCGCGCGTGCCGGAGAACGCCATGACTCCTTTGCTGCAAACCCTGAGGGCTGCCGTGCTGGTGGCCCTCGCGCTATGTCTCGCTGCGCCAAAGACTTTTGCTCAGGCGGCGCCTGGCGTGGCGGGTTCATGGTCTCTGGTCTCGTTGACCGTCTCGAGAAGTGGCAGCGAAGTCGAAGTGCTCGGTCCGCATCCGTACGGGCAACTCATCTTCGGCAGCGATGGGCGCTACGTTCTGCTTGGCGTTCGCGGGGACTTGCCGAAGTTCGCATCGGGTAACCGCTTGTCGGGTACCTCCGAAGAGAACGAGCGCATCGTCCAGGGCAACTTCGCGCACTTTGGCACCTATACCGTCGATCCGGCCGGACAGGTGATCGTTTTCCACATTCAGAAAAGTACCTTTCCGAACTGGGACGGCGATGTGCAACGGCGCCCATTCACCCTTGATGGGGACCGGCTGACCTACGTCACGCCCGGGAGTTTCGGATATGGTGCATCGAAAGTCGTGTGGCAACGAATGAAGTAAGCAGCAGCACAACTTGCGGTGCATAACCTCCATCGCCAGCGCCCAGTCCCGAATGCGGCGCACGTCGATTCGTCGATCAGGAACCACAAGGCGAATCTAAAGACCTTTCTTGTAAGCGAATTGTCGTCCATCATATTTAAGCCAGAACGATCATGCACCGTCCTCGAAGTGTGATGGACACGGTGGCGGCTTAACACGTCCCTCCGCCGCGGCCTCCGCTTAAAACAATAGTTATGCCTGGCGATATCAGGGATTTCCATGCTCGACGATTCGCCCCTACTCGGACAAGGCTCGATGACAGCGCACCAACGCTGGACCATCCTGGTCGCCAGCACGGGGGGAGCGCTCGAAGTGTTCGATTTCGTCATCTTCGGATTCTTTGCGAAAAGCATCGGCAGCGAGTTCTTTCCGACAGTAACCGGCGTACCGGTGGAGACGTTGTCGTTCACGGTGCTGGCCATTGGCTATCTCTCCCGACCGGTCGGCGGCATCCTCCTCGGGCGATTCGGCGACACGCACGGGCGGCGCCTCGTCTTCGTCTCGTCGGCAATGATCGCCTCCGTTTCGACGCTTCTCATCGGAATACTTCCTTCATACGCGGCATGGGGCGCGGCCGCCCCGGCGCTCCTTCTCGTGCTGCGGCTCATACAGGGCCTCTGCGTCGGCGGTGAATTGCCGGGCGCGGTCGTTTACGCGGTCGAAACCGCGCGCGGCAGGCCGGGGCTTTTGTGCGGCATCGTGTTCGTCGCGGTCAATCTCGCGTTGCTTCTGGCGACGAGCATGAATCTTGCCATGCAATGGGTGCTCACACCTGGGCAAGTCAACGCGTTCGGATGGCGGATCGGCTTCCTGCTGGGTGGAATGGTCGGGCTGTTGAGCTTTGCTTTGCGGCGTACGCTTGCGGAGACCGACGAGTACGCGCAGGCCATCGGCGCCCGCCACCGCGAGCCTCTTGCTGTCCTGCTTCGCAACCATTTCGCTCCCCTGATGACAGGCGCTGCCGCGTCGCTGCTGGCGGGCGCGTCGGGCGGCATCTTTATCGGCTTCGCGCCGGGTCATCTGCAAAAGCTTCAATACGACACGCAACAGATCGCGAGTGCCCAGACGTGCTATCTGATCGCCGTAGCTGCCTGCATTCTCGTGACGGCGCACGCTGGCGACCTGTTGCCGCGTCGCTACGTGTTCAGGTTGGGAACCGTCCTGTCCGCGCTTTTCGCGCCCTTCTTCTTCATCGCGGCCGCCCGGCACTATGCGAGCCTGCCCGCGCTGTTCCTGATGGCCGGCGTCGTCAGTTCGATCGCCAACGGAACCTTCGCGTGCGCGATTGCAGAAATGTTTCCCGTCGACGTCCGGTTCAGCGGCGTTGCGACGGCCATGAATCTCGGTCTGTCCGCGTCGCTGGGACTGACGCCGCTCGCGGCAAATTTCCTCGTTTCCGGTCTGCACTGGATGCCCGCACCCGCGCTCGTCATGGTGTTGTGCTCGGCGATTGCATTCGCGGCTTCATTCGGAATGAAGCGCGAGCGGCGGCGCCCCGACATAGTCGCTGTGAGCAGGAACTCGCGATGGCAGGAGCGCAGATGAACACGCCAGAATCCATCCGGATTGCCGATGTCGAGTTGAACATTCAGCGCTACGAATTGCGCCGCGCGGGTGAGAAGGTCAGCCTCGAGCGTCTGCCGATGGAACTGCTGATCCTGATGGCATCCCGCAACGGGCAACTCGTCACGCGCGCGGATATTGTAAGAGCACTGTGGGGCGCGAATGCGTATCGGGAAACGGACAACTGCATCAATACGGCAATCCGGAAAATCCGCGTGGCGCTGCACGACGACCCGGTCAATCCGCAGCACATCATCACGGTGAAGGGCAAAGGCTATCGACTGAATAACGTGCGGCCGATGCCGGAGGAGCCGGTACCCGCTCCACAGGAAGCCGCGCGAATACTGGTTCTGCCGTTCGAAAACCAGACCGGCGATTCCGGCCAGAACAGCTTCTGCGATGCACTGGCTGACGAAACTTCCGCCAGCATCGGCATGCTCGATCCAGAGCGCATCCTCGTCATTTCGAGGACGACTGCCGCCCACTGCAGACGGGTCAGCATGAGCATTGCGGAGATCGCGCGCGAGTTGTCGATCGACTATGTCCTGGAAGGCGCACTCAAGCGCGACGGCGTGAGGATCCGCATTCTGGCGCAATTGATCCGCTGCTTCGATCAGGTGCAGATCTGGAGCCGCGCGTATGAACCGATGTCGCGTGGCGCGCTGGAAATCCAGAAAGAGGTGGGAGCGGCGCTCGCCCGGGAGGTGTCACCCGCGCTCGCGGCACAGCGGCGGCACATGCTGACGAGACGTTTGCCGGTCGATCCGGCGGCACACGATGCGTATCTGCGCGGCCGTTACTACTGGACGCGCCGCGTGCACTTCGATGCGGGGTTTGCCGCGCATCACGCGCTGAGCGACGAGGACTTCGTGCGCGCGCGCGGCTACTTCGAGCGCGCGATAGAACGGGACCCGACTTACGCGCTCGGATATGTGGGGATGTCGAACGTTTTAGGTGCCACGGCAACGCATGGAGTCTGTGCGCCGTCGGAGGGCCATCCGCTAGCGCGGCAGGCGGCGTTGCAAGCACTGGAACTGGACGCCAGTCTTCCTGAAGCCCACCAGGCGCTAGCGGGCGTGCACTATTTCTATGACTGGGACTGGCGGCGTGCCGAAGAAGAGTTCCTCGAAGCGTTGCGGCTGAACCCAAGCCACGCTGAAACGTGCCGCCTATATGCACGCCTGCTGCTGGTGCTTGGGCGAGAAGCGGAAGGCAGAGCACAGTTCGAGCGAGCCGAAAAGGTCGACCCGCTAGGGTTCGAAGGATCGCGCGTATTCGGACTCGTACAGGCAGGCAAATACGACGAAGTGATTCGCGAGTGCCTGCACGCCGGGCGTGGCAATCGCTCCCCGCTCGTCTATCAACTGCTGGCGACCGCGTATGAAGAGCAGGGTCAATACGAGGAGGCAGTCGACGCGACCATCGACGCGCTAACACGGTGCGGCGAATTCGCTCGCGCAGAGACTATTCGCACGATCTGGGAGGCCGGCGGCTATCAAAAAGTCCTTCAATGGTATTTGCAGGATTTGACGGCGAGGCGTCAAAGGCGCTATACGTCGCCGTTTCTGTTTGCGGAAATTTACGCACGGCTCGACCAGCCGGACGAGATGTTTCATTGGCTCGACCTGGCGCTTGCGGAGCATTCGCCGCGCCTGTGCGAGCTTCGTACCAACGCATGGTTTCATCGCTATCGGTCGATGGGGCGATTCCGCAACGTCGAAAAGCGTATCGGCTACTGATCCCGGAGCCCGGCTCCGTCAAGCCGGACGGTCCCGCTCCGAACTTTAGCGTGCCACCGTTACGCGCGACGAGTGTATTCACAGGCACTCACCGTGCGTAACGCGCGGTCGCGCAAAGCTGTTGCGCTGCAGTCAATGGTGGCGGAACGGATTGGCCGCCACACGGCTTTGCTCCGGGGATTGCAGGGTGTTGAGGTCCGGATAGGACTGCCGCGCCGGATTCATTGCCATTCCCGTCTCACCCCTCGATGCGTCGCTGACGCCGCCGACATCCTGAGCAGACGGCGCGGTTCCCGATGGTACGGGTTTGTCTTGCGCCCACGCTTGTCCCACGAACATGCCGATCGCGCAGAGCGCCACGATTCGAAGCGTTTTCATGTCAATTTCTCCTTCCCAAAAGTGCGAAAACGGTCAGTGCATGACCGGCCGTAAGGCGATCCCGGACGGTCCCCGCGAAGATGCGGCGTCGCGTTGCTATCGCTTTGTCAATCCTGCGATCAGATCGTCTTTTGCACCATCGACTGAGTCTAAAGAAATTGTTAACGCGGACCCGATTGCGGATCGGCGGAACGTTGTCGCGCAGCCTGCTCGTTCAAGGCGAGCGTGAATCGGGCCGAATCCCAATCCTCGTCGAGTGCGCGATGCATGAGTTCCTGCTGGCTTTCCGGCGCCAACCCGCCGACCGGCGGGTCGCGGTCGAGGTCGGTAGGGAACGGGTATCCCTCAGCGCAGGATGCGATTGCCGCGGTAATTTCCGTGTCGCTTATCCGCCCCGAAGCGCGGCGCTCGTGCAGTACCGGATACAACGCTTCGCACATTCGCGTGCGGTCGAGCACTTCCATCGCCCGGCCATAAGCCGATGAGACCTGCAAGAGGTTCGCCATGCGTTGTACGTCCGTGGTGCGATTTTCGCCGGCCGCATGGAATAACGCGGGACTGAAGAACACGGCATCGCCCTTGGAGAGGGGCAACTGGACGAAATGGTCCTCGAAATACTCGCGAAATTCGGCCCGGCGCCACGCCAGATATCCCTCGTCATAGCGCTGCGAATACGGCAGGAGCTTCGTCGGGCCGCTCTCGACCGGCATGGCGCTATGCGCAACCGCGCCCTGCAAGGTGAGGAAGGGGGACATGCGATGGACATGCGCGGGATAGCGTTCGGCCTTGTCAGCCGTCTGGAATCCGAGGTGGTAGTCGCGATGCGCTTGCTGAGCAGCGCCGCCCGGTCGAACTACGTTGACCTGGGACGTCATCTGGTAGCACGGTCCGAGCCACGCTTGCGACACAATCATCAGCATTGGATTTGAAAAGTATTGCGCGAATACTTCGGGCGCTCTCAGGCAGAGCTTCTCCTGGGCATTCCAGATCCGGTCATTCGCGCCTGCCTTTGCGAAATGGTCTGCCGCACTGGAGCCTTGCTCGCGCTCACTATGAATAATGGATTCGAAGACGGCCGTGGCATCGTCGACCGGTCTGGTATCGACAAATGCGCGCCGCAGCACCAGCACCCCTGCGCCATCGTGAAGGACGCGAGCCCATTCCGCCTGCAACTGCGCTCTGTGCGATGCATCGCGTGTCACGCCATCGAGTTGTGGACAGTCGTAAATGGGAATCCGCTGCATGACTTCCGACGCATAGCGGGTCGGGCCGTGGTCATCGCCCTCCAACAGCGCGACAAATTCATCTAAAGCGCAATCGCGCTCGCGGTACCAACTCTGCTCGCGCTTTTCGATGCGATCCTGGCTGTGGCCCATGTCTCCCTCCTCTGTACGTCAAGGATAGCGCCACGTCGATGCACTCGCCAGGTGCATGACGGATCGACGCATGAGCCGACCGCTGTCATTGCGCGGGCGCGGTCTGCCCCACCTGCTCGCCAAACTGCAATGCAGCAAGCTGAGCATAGAGCGGCGAGTTCAGGAGGAGTTCGGCGTGACGACCCTGCGCGACGATCCGCCCCTGTTCCAGCACGACAATGCGGTCGGCCTGCTGGACGGTCGCGAGGCGGTGTGCGATGACCAGTGTGGTGCGGTTCTGCGCGGCATTGTCCAGCGCCTTTTGCACCAGCCGTTCGCTGGCGGCATCGAGCGCACTGGTCGCTTCGTCCAGCAGCAGGATGGGCGGATTCTTCAGGATCGCGCGAGCGATCGCGATGCGCTGACGCTGCCCGCCGGACAGCCGCACACCGCGCTCGCCGAGAAAGGTGTCGTAGCCCTGCGGGAGTTCTTCGATAAAGCCGGCCGCGGCCGCCATGTCGGCGGCCCGTTGCACTTGCGCGAGCGTGGCTCCCGGCGCGCCATAGCGGATATTGTCGAGCACGCTCCCAGAAAAAATCACCGATTCCTGCAGCACCACGCCGATCTCCTTGCGCAATTCGACGAGCGGCACGTCACGCGTGGGGACGCCGTTGATCAGAATGCGACCGGCTTGCGGATCGTAAAAGCGCAGCAGCAACTGGAACAGCGTGGTCTTGCCCGCGCCGGACGGACCGACCAGTGCCACGTGTTCACCGGGGCGGACCTCGAGCGAGAGTGCGGAAAGCGCCGCAATGCCGGGGCGCGATGGATACGAGAAGCTGACATCCTCGAAGCGGATGCCCTCGCCTCGCGCCGGCAGCGCGACCGTCGTCTCGGCCTCGACCACCGGCGAGCGCGCCGCCAGCAATTGCAGTAAACGTTCGGTGGCGCCGGCAGCGCGCTGCAAATCGCCCCATACTTCGGCAACGGCGCCCACGGCGCCGGCAGTGAACACTGCGTAGAGAATGAACTGGGACAATTGGCCCGCCGTCATGCGCCCGGCCAGCACCGCCTGCGCCCCGAGCCACAGCACGAATACGATGGCGGTGAACACCAGCACGATCACCACGGCGGTCAACCAGGCGCGCGCGCGAATGCGTGTGAGCGCGGTCTCGAAGGCCGCCTCCACCGCGCCCGCAAAGCGCCGCGTTTCAAAAGGCTCCTGCGTGTACGACTGCACGGTCGGCATGGCATTGAGCACCTCGCCCGCCAGCGCGCTCGTGTTCGCGATCTTGTCCTGGCTTGCGCGCGAGAGCCGTCGCACGCGGCGGCCGAAGATCACGATAGGCGCGACCACCACGACCAGCGTCGCGAGGATGTAGCCGCACAGCACCGGGCTCGTCACCGCCAGCATCGCCACGCCGCCGGTCAGCAGGAAGAAGTTGCGCAATCCCAGCGACAAGCTCGTGCCCACCACGGTCTGGATGAGGGTGGTGTCCGCAGTGAGTCGCGACAGCACTTCACCGGTCTGCGTGGTTTCGAAGAATTGCGGGCTCATGCTCAGCACGTGATCGTAGACCGCGCGCCGCAAGTCGGCCGTGACCCGCTCGCCGAGCCATGACACGAGGTAGAAGCGCAGCGCCGTGGCGCCGGCCAGTACCAGCGATACGACAAATAGCGCGAGGAAATAGCGGTCGATGTGCCCCCGATCGCCCGCGGCAAAGCCACGGTCGATCAGGTATTTGAACGCCACCGGCAAAACCAGCGTGGCGCCCGCCGAGCTCACCAGCGCGAGAAACGCGAGCGCCCAACGGCCGGCATAGGGGCGCAGGAAGGGAAATAACGCAAAGAGCGGGCCGATACGGGATGACGGCGACAACGTCTTCGAAACAGTGGCGGCAGCGGACTGAGTCCGTGCAACCTCATCGGTTGGCTGAATCACGCGACATCCGCCAGCATCGACCGACGACAACCGGCCGCAGCGCACCGGCAAGCGTATTGGGCTCGAACGTCCTCGTCCGCGGGATCGTCGGTCGTCAGCAGGTATTCGATAAACAGCTCCTCGCCCGCCTCGATCGGCCGGATCGTGTGAATGAAGATGCGGCCATCATCCTCAATGGTCTCGCAGTTCGGCGCGCAGGCGTGGTTCAGCCATCGCGCACTATTGCCTCCGCGGCTTCCGTCGATCACGCGCCCGTCCGACAGGCCGAAAAGAAACGTGTGCCCAGCGACACCTTCGCGCCGATGCCGGCGCACCGCTTCCCGCCAGCTCGTCAATTCGCCCCGGTATTCAAGCACGCACTCACCCGCCGCGAGCGGCCGCATCGCGAACACACCCTTTCCGTGGACTGACGACCGCCGTACGATCACGCGCCGCATACTGGTTCCTTGATTGATTGACACACCAGTGTATACGAGTGCAATTTCGCGCTTGCATGATTTTGTGCCGGCTTTCGGCACACATGGCCGTCATGTCGAACGACAGTCGCCACATGGAGATCGATATCGTTCCTGCACGGCTCGGAACCATCGCCGTACCCTTCCACGTCCTTTATCCCCGCAATCGCTACCTCAGCCGGCGCGTGAGGATTTTCAGAGCCTGTCTCGTCGGGATGTTCGGTGAACTGGGCCAACGGGATTGACCCAAATGGCCGCACGCGGTGATAGATGAACATCTCAATAGATCATCCATTCCTTAAGGAAACCTGACGTAATAGCCTTATTTCGCGCATCCTTTTTCCCATCGCAGCAATTGCTAATGGGTTATGGAATCGAAAGCGTCGCTTCATCCAGACGACTCAATTCCACTGCACATTCTTTCCCGGATTACCAAATATTCCGCAGCAACCTAAAGGACGGGAAATGAAGACGATCAGAATCTGGAAGCGAACGCAAATCGCCGTCGGCCTGGGCGCTGTCCTGCTTGCGGCGCTGCACCCGGCAGGCGCCACGGCGGCCGATGAGCACGATCATCGTGATCATCACCATGAGTCAGTGAAGCATGTGCTGCTGATCAGCTTCGACGGTTTGCACGAACAGGATGTTGCACGCTGCGTCGGATCGAATGCATGCCCGAATCTTGCGTTGCTGGCGAAGGCGGGGACGACCTACACCAACGCGCACACGCCCGGCCTTTCGGATTCGTTCCCGGGGCTCGCTGCGCTCGTCACCGGTGGCTCACCCAAATCCGCGGGCCTGTTCTACGACGTATCCTATGACCGCACGCTCTACGCGCCGTCCGATAGCCATTGCACCGGCAAGCAAGGCTGGAATGTCGTATTCGACGAGACTACCGGCATCGACGGCGAGAACGGCGGCGCACTGACGCATCTCGACGGTGGCGGCGCGTTCAATCCGCAGGCCATTCCGCACGCTTTGCTCAATGGCGTCTGTACGCCCGTCTATCCGCATAACTATGTGAAGACCAACACGGTCTTCGAAGTGGTCAAACGCAACGTGAAAGGCGCTCGCACTGCCTGGGCGGACAAACATGCGTGGGGCTACGACTGGCTCAATGGACCTTCCGGCACAGGCGTCGACGATCTTTCCCGCACGGAGATCAATTCGATCGATCCCGCCACCAACACGAACTACACCGACGTCTACACGCACACGGAACAGTTCGACAATTTCCATGTGCAGTCGCTGATCGATGAAATTGACGGCAAGGATTCGACTGGCCGATCCGGCGCCGATGTGCCCACCCTGTTTGGGACCAACTTCCAGACTTTGAGCGTCGCCCAGAAGGCAACGGTCGCGAATGGAGGCGGCTATCTGGATGCGAGTTTCACGCCGGGTCCGCAGGTAACCAACGCGATTGCCTATCTGGACAACGCCTTGGGTCGCATCGTGGCCGAACTGAAGCAACGCGACCTGTATTCGTCGACGGCGATCATCGTCACGGCGAAGCACGGGCAATCTCCGACCGACCATTCGAAGCTGGTGAAGAACGGCGACACACTCTCGAAACTGCTTGAAGCAAACAACTATCTGGATCCGAACGGCAACTTCGGGCAGAACAGCACGAAGAGCGGCAACCTCAATGACGGAACCGGGCTCGCCGGCACGGGGTTCGTGCAGACCGACGACGTCGGCCTGATCTGGTTGCGCGATCAACGCCAACTGCCGGCTGTCGTGAAGACCTTGAAGGACAACCTGAGCTGCAACGCACCGGGAATTTGTGCGGACGGCCCGCAAGCGTACATTCTGTATGGCCCGCAACTGGCCGGCCGGTTCGGCGATCCGGCACGCGGACGCACGCCTGACATCGTCGTTCAGCCGAACCCCGGGGTCATCTATACGTCGAGCGCGACCAAGGACGAAGAGCACGGCGGCAACGCTCCCGACGACAGCCATCTCGGTCTCGTGGTCTACGTGCCTCACGCCCGTCACGCGGGACAGGTGAACGACGAGCGCGTACTGACCACCCAGGTTGCGCCGACGATCCTGCGTTTGCTCGATCTGGAGCCTGAGCTGCTGCACTCGGTCGCTATTGAGGGAACGCGCGCGCTGCCGGAGTTCGATCGCGAGCGGTTCTAGGCGAATGGCGGCACTCTGCCGCTAATGGGCCACGGCAAATAAGCGATGCGTCGCGATTCTTTTGGACCTTCCACGCTTCCATGTCGTGTCGTCGGTGGCCTGTGGCCGGCCTGGAGAGTTCCAGGCCGGCCGCTCAGTCGCACGCGGTCGTGCTAGAGTCGGGCTCTTTTTCGCTATCGCGTAGCCCTTATGCCGCCACGCCTTGAATCTGAACCCGCCGCTCCGGCAGATCATCAACAAGGCATGGAAAGCGCCGCCGCGACGCAGAGTCTCGACATGCGGATTCCAGCTATCGTGCCCGCGCGAACCGCTCTGGTGGTCATGCATTATCAGACGGACATCATGCGGTTATTTCCATCAGTCGCACCTTCTCTGCTCGCCAATACGCGCAAGCTGTGCGACGCCGCGCGGGCCAAAGGTGTCAGCGTCTATTTCGCCAGGATCCACTTCAGTCCCGGCTATCCGGAAGTCAGTCCGTTGAACAGAAACGGGCAGGGAATCAAGCAACCAGGCCTCTTCGTCGACGACGAGATCGCGCCCGAACTCGGCCAGTTGGCTACTGAACCGCTCATCACCGCGCATCGTGCCAGCGTGTTCTTCGGTACCGACCTGCAGGCGCGGCTTTCCACGCAGGGGATCGATACGCTAATCATGGTTGGGATAGCGTCGACCGGCGTGGTGCTGTCGTCGGTTGCGTACGCGAGTGACGCGGACTTCCGCTTATTGACGGTCAAGGATTGCTGTTACGACCCGGATCAGGTCGTGCACGATCATCTGTTTTCAACGGCCTTCGATTCGCGCACGACAGTATTGTCGCTCGCTGATGCCTTGTTGTTGCTCGCCTAGCGTGTGCTGACGTTTTTTCGGTTTCCCATGCTAGTCAGCCGCTCCGCTATGCGCTATTCAGATCGATCTTTGGCGTTCAAGAAAACAGCGGTAAAGACTGCATTGCCATTTGGCGCGGGCGCGGGCGCCGCGAGGCCGTGGGTCGGCCGCTACATACGGAAGCTTGCTCGCTGGCGGAGCCGAGGCGCCTGTTGAGATCCGACAGTGCTTTGCAGACAGACGTGTGATCGCGCATGCCAGCCAATGCCAACTCGAGCCGGTTCAGCAGTTCCGGCAGACTCGATTCTCCAGTCATCTTTCCTGCGAACTTCCGCTTCCGCATAAGACCGCTCCTGATTCGACAGACACTGCGCGCACAGCATCTCATGCTACCAGGTCGACAGGGACGCGTCCAGGCGGGTTCCTTTCGACGTTCATGAGTGAGCGCATCCTTCGCGCTCGAGCCATGCGCGGAACAGCACGACCAGTTCATCCGCCGACTTCGCATCCGGAACGTAAGTGCAATAGCTTCGCGACGGCAAGCGAGGACCGGCGAACGGCGCGACGAGCCGGCCGGCCGCGAGGTCGTCGGCGATCAGAGCGGTCGGTCCCATCGCGACGCCGATCCCGTCGATGGCCGCTTGCAATGTCAGAAAGAAGTGGTCGAAGGTCAGCGCGGCGGCTGGCCTGAGTGCTGGAACCTCCGCGCTCGCCAGCCAGTCCGGCCAGACCCGCGGAAGACTCGACGTATGCAGCAACGTGTGCTGCCGCATATCGTCCGGCGTTCGGAGCGGCAGGCGCTGCAAGAGCGCCGGGCTACAAACAGGCACTCGCTCCTCGGACAGGAAAGGCCGCATCGAATAGCCATAGAACGTGTCCGGGCCGCCCCGGACGATCACGTCGTATGTCTCCTTCAGACTCTCCAACGACTCGTTCGATGTGTGCACACTGACGTCCACGTCGGGATGCGCGGCGCGGAAGGTCGTCAGTCTTGGCACCAGCCAGCGCAAGGTGAAGCTCGCGGGCGCATTCACGGACAGTGTCCGGGAGAGCGTTTCAGGGAATCCGTATCGGGCCGTGGCCTGCGAGAGCCCCTCGAACAAAGGACCGATTTCCGCCAGATAAGCCTTCGCTGCCGGCGTCAATGCGACGCGCCGGTTGTGCCGTTCGAACAACGATGCACCAAGCCACTCTTCGAGCGCGCGCACATGCTGGCTCACTGCCCCGTGTGTCACGTGCAGTTCGGCGGCGGCTTCCTTGAAGCTGCCGAGACGGCCGGCGGCCTCGAAGGCGCGCAGGGCGTTGAGCGGCGGCAGTGTTCGCTTCATTCGCAAGAGTTTATCTAACGCGAACCGCCAATTTAACTGGTTTGTGGCTGCGCTACAAGATAGATAAGCTTCTTATTGCTCCGCTAACTCTGGCTCGCCCACACTCTTTTCCTGTCCTGAACCCGCATGCTCAGTTACACCGGCGGTCTCGTCCTCATTGCCGCTTTGCTTCACGCGAGCTGGAACGCGATGCTGCACGGCAACCGCGACCGCTTCCTCTCCATGACGTGGATGAGTATCGCCATCGCCGCGGTCGCCACCCTCGTGATCGTATTCACGCCTCGGCCCGCCGACGCGGCCTGGCCGTACGTCGCCGCGTCGGGGCTCGTGCATATCGTGTACAACGTCTGCCTCGTGCGAGCCTATCGTCGCGGCGATCTGGCGCAGGCCTATCCGATCGCCCGCGGCTCGTCGCCGCTGCTCGTCACACTCGGCGCGGCGCTCTTCGCGCATGAGGCGATCGGCCCCTTGCACGCGCTCGGGGTCGCGCTGATCTCGGGCGGCATCATCGCACTCGCGCTGCAGGGCGGGCGCGTGTCGCGCGCGGGTGTATTGGCCGCGCTGGCGACGGGTGCGTCGATCGCGCTCTATACCGTGATCGACGGCATCGGCGTGCGCTTATCCGGCGGCGAACCGCTCGCTTATACCGCCTGGATGTTCATGTTCTACTGGCTGATGCCGGTGCTGTTCGTCGCGATGCGCGGGCACGAGGCTCTGTGGACACCCGTGAGAGCGGAGCCCGTCGCCGTCGGGTTGTCGCTTGCTGGCGGCCTGGTGTCGATCGCGGCGTATGGCATCGTGATCTGGGCGATGCAGTCAGGCGCGATGGGTGCGGTGTCCGCGTTGCGAGAGACCAGCGTGGTGTTCGCGGTGCTGATCGGGCGCGTGATTTTGCGGGAAGCGGTAAGCGCCAGGCGCTGGCTCGCGTGCCTGATCGTCGCGGCAGGGGCGGTCTGTTTAGGGCTTTGATCAGACAGGATCGCGACCCGCCCAAATCGAAGCACGCGCTCCTTTTCTTCGGAGTACAAGCAACTTCGCTGCCACGACGGCGGATTCGCCCTACAGTCCGCTAACTACAAAAGTCTTTTTTGTTCTACGCTATAGATGCGGTTCGCGGCGCGTCTCGATGTCTGTCCCGTATCACGGCTATCCGGGGAAGCCACAGACTCCGCTGCACGCCGTAGACGCTATTCCGGCGCGGTACGGTGCAACCGGCCGGAAGTAATCTCGAGACAGTCCTATCGCCATTCAATACTCCGGCAGCCCGGCGGACCTCGCTTCGACCGTGGCACTCGAACCCTGCACCCGACCTATGGAGACTAATGATGTCGATTCGATTAGGAGAAGACGCTCCCGATTTCACAGCGGAAACCACCGAAGGGACGATCCATTTTCACGAATGGATCGGCGACCATTGGGCAGTCCTGTTTTCGCATCCTAAGGATTTCACACCCGTTTGCACCACGGAACTCGGATACCTCGCAGGCCTCAAGCCGGAATTCGATAAGCGCAACACGAAAATTATCGGGCTGAGCGTCGATCCGGTCAGCGACCATACGGAGTGGGTCAAGGACATCGCCGAGACACAGGGCCATGCAATCAATTACCCGCTGATCGGCGACTCCGACCTGAAAGTCGCGAAGCTCTACGACATGATTCATCCCGAAGCGAGCGGCGGCGGCCCGCGCACCGCCGTCGACAACGCGACCGTACGCTCGGTGTTTCTTATCGGCCCGGACAAGAAGGTCAAGGCCATGCTCGTCTATCCGATGAGCGCGGGCCGCAATTTCGACGAAGTATTGCGCCTGCTCGATGCGCTGCAACTCAACGCGAAACACACGGTGGCGACACCGGTCAACTGGAAGCCGGGTGAAGACGTCATCATTCCAACATCTGTTTCCAACGACGCCGCGAAGCAAAAATATCCGCAGGGTTTCAAAACCGTGAAGCCTTATCTGCGGTACGTCGAGCAACCGAAGTAACACGCGCGGATTGGAGCGACGCGCGCCGGACAGTGCAAAGCGTCCGGCGCGCGAGGTGAGTCCGGGTACATTCATGCGCCCGGACCTCCGAGCGGGGCAGCGCCCAACCGGACTGCCGGTGGGGTAATCGGCGACACCGCATGGGCCGCCATCTCAAGCGCTCGCGGGAGCGCGCCGCGGAGCGAAAACGTGTTGATCTTCCGGCAGCTATTCGATCAGCAATCGTCTACCTACACCTATCTTCTTGCCGATAGCACGACGCGAGAGGCGGTGCTGGTCGATCCGGTGTTCGAACAGGTGCGCAGGGATGCCGCGCTGATCGAAGAACTCGGCTTGCATCTGCTTTATACGATCGACACCCACGTCCACGCCGATCACGTGAGCGGTGCGTGGATGCTGAATCGCCGCATAGGCAGCCGCATTGCGATTTCGGCGGCGAGCGGCGCCGAAGGCGCGGACCGCTATCTGAGCCACGGCGACAAAGTCGAGTTCGGCTCACGATACCTGATGGTACGCGCGACACCGGGCCATACCGATGGATGCATCACGCTCGTACTCGACAACGAAACCATGGCGTTCACCGGCGATTGCCTGTTGATCCGAGGCACGGGCCGCACGGATTTCCAGCGCGGCGACGCGCACACCCTGTTTCGCGCGGTGCATGCGCAGATTTTCACGCTGCCCGCCGCGTGCCTGCTCTACCCGGCTCACGACTATCGCGGTTTGACGGTCACGAGCGTGGGCGAAGAGCGGCGCTTCAATCCACGCCTCGGCGGCGAACTGTGCGAAGACGATTTCACCGGATACATGACGAACCTGCACCTGCCGCATCCGAAGCAAATCGACGTAGCGGTGCCCGCGAACCTGAAATGCGGCCTCGCGGCGAGCGTCCCCACGCAGATGAGCGAGCCCGATTGGGCGCCGCTGACCTGCAGCTTTGCCGGCATCTGGGAAATTAGCGCTCAGTGGCTGGAGGAAAATCTGCCTGCGGTCGAAATAGTCGATGTGCGGGAACCTGAAGAGTTCAACGGACCGTTGGGACGCATTCCGGCAGCCAGGCTCATTTCATTGGGTGAGCTCGCCGGGCGGACCGCGGAACTGACGAAGGATCGCCCGATCGTGACGGTGTGCCGGGCCGGTGGACGCTCGGCACAAGCCACGGTCATGCTGCGCCAGGCCGGATTCGAGCGGGTGGCCAACCTTCCCGGCGGCATGCTGCGCTGGCGCGCGGAAGGCCGTGTAGTTGAGAACGGCAGCGTATAGCGGTGTAGTCGATGCAGGCCTTCAATGCCGGCGACGCGCCAAGTTATCGAACCAGGGGCGAACGCCGTTTCACCTCTTCCACGCCGCCCCCTCCGGAAAGTGATATTCGTCGAGCGACGCCGCATGCATCTCGATGCTGTAACCCGGACGCTGCGGCGGCATATAACGGCCATTGCGGATCACGACCGGGTCGACGAAATGCTCATGCAGATGATCCACGTATTCCAGCACCCGGTTTTCCAGCGAGGCCGACACGCAGATATAGTCGAACAGCGAAATATGCTGGACGTACTCGCACAATCCGACACCACCCGCATGCGGGCACACCGGCACGCCGAATTTCGCCGCCATCAGCAGAACGACGATGACCTCGTTCAAACCGCCCAGCCGGCAGCTATCGACCTGGCAGAAGTCGATGGCCTGCGCCTGTAGCAACTGTTTGAACATCACCCGGTTATGACAGTGCTCGCCGGTCGCGACGCCGATCGGCCGAAGCCGTTGACGGATGGCCGCGTGGCCGAGAATGTCGTCGGGACTCGTGGGCTCTTCGATCCACCACGGATCGAATTCCGCGAGGCGCCGCATGTTCGCTACCGCTTCGTCGACATCCCACACCTGGTTGGCGTCCATCATGAGCTTCCGGCCATCGCCGATTTCTTCGCGCAGAATGTGCGCGCGGCGCATGTCCTCGTCGAGATTGCCGCCCACCTTCTGCTTGAAGTGCGTCCAGCCCTGCGCGACACCTTCGCGCGCGAGCCGGCGGATTTTGTCGTCGTCGTAGCCGAGCCAGCCCGCCGATGTCGTATAGGCGGGATAGCCTTGCGCGAGCATTTCCTTTTCGCGTTCGCCCCGCGTCTTCGCATGGCGATGCAGCATCGCAATGGCTTCCTCCGGCGTGATCGCATCGGTCACGTAGCGGAAATCGAGGCAGCGCACGAGTTCTTCGGGGCTCATGTCGACAAGCAACTTCCACACAGGCTTGCCCTCCGCCTTGGCCCACAGATCCCAGGCCGCGTTGACGACAGCCGCCGTCGCCAGATGAATCGCGCCCTTGTCCGGCCCGATCCAGCGCAACTGGCTATCCGACGTCAGCGCGCGCCAGAAAGCGCCCATGTTCGCGGCGATATCCTCAAGCCTTTTACCGACGATCAACGGAGCCAGCGCCTCGACCGCGGCGACGCAAATCTCGTTGCCGCGTCCGATCGTGAAGGTGAGGCCGTGGCCGGTGAGCGCGTCGGGCGAATCGGTTTCGAGCGTGACATAGGCGGCCGAGTAATCCGGCGCGGCGTTCATCGCATCGGAGCCGTCCAGCGAACGCGAGGTGGGAAACCGAATGTCACGGACGGACAGCCTGGTGATCGTGGGCATCTGAACACACTCCTCTGCGACAGCCATCGACTTCGGTCTAATAGCCAAGAGGGCCGTGGCATCGAAGGGATGCCGCGACCCTTCCCTCGCGCCGCATCAGGCGGCGGCGATCAATCGTAGAGCACGGCTGCGATCTTCGGATCGGTCATATTCGTTTTGTCGTACCAGTAGAAGCCCGTGTCGACTTTCTTCGGCAACTTCTCGCCCTTCAGCGCCTTCACCGCGGAGTCGACCACGCACTTGCCGATGCCGACCGGGTTCTGCGTGATGGCGCCGGCCATCAAGCCCGAATTGATGTCGTCCTTCTGCTCCTTGCCCGAGTCGTAGCCGATCAGCACCAGCTTCTTGCCCGATTCCTTGACGCCGATCGCGGCACCTTCCGCCGAGCCTTCATTCGCGCCGAAAATGCCCTTGAGATTGGGGCTGGCCTGGATCATCGTCTTGGCGATTTCCGCCGACTTCAAATGGTCGCCGCCACCATATTGGACCGAGACGATCTTGATGTTCGGGTGCTTCGATTTCATTTCATTGAGGAAGCCGTCGCGGCGATCGATGCCGGTGCGGCTTGTCTGGTCATGCACGATCACGCCGACTTCGCCGGCATTGCCGATCGCTTCGGCCATCTTGTCGGCAGCGAGGGCGGCCGCCGCGAGGTTATCCGTTGCGCAAGTCGTCAGCGGAATATCGCTGTCCACGCCGGAGTCGAAAGCGATCACGGGTATCTTGCCGGCCTGGGCGCGCTTTAACAGTGGAATGGCCGCCTTGCTATCGAGCGCGGCGATGCCGAGTGCCTGCGGCTTCTTGGCGAGCGCGGCCGAGAGCATGTCGATCTGTTTGTCGACCATGGCTTCGGTTTCCGGCCCCTCGAAGGTGATCCTGACGTTGTGCTCCTTGGCCGATTGTTCGGCGCCGGATTTGACGGCCTGCCAGAACTGATGCTGGAACCCTTTCGAAATAAGCGGGATATAGGTGTCCGCGTATGTCACGCTCGTCCCGCCAACGAGAGCGCCAACGCCGACCACGACACCGATTAGTTTTCTTTTCAACATGGTGTTTCTCCTCCTAAGATGGGCTATCAACTTCAGCCGTTGGGGAGCTTATGGCGCTCCATTCCTTATCCTGTTCCGTGTCGCGTCAGCTTTTCTTGCGCCGCAAAATATCGCCATAGACCGCGAGAATGATGATGAGACCGGTCACCACGATCTGCCATTCCTGCGCGACCGACATGATGCGCAGACCGTTGGTCAGCACACTCATGATGAACGCGCCGATGATCGTGCCGAGAATCGTGCCCGCGCCGCCGCTCAGCGACGTCCCGCCGATCACCACGGCCGCGATCGCTTCGAGTTCGTAACCCTGGCCTAGCGCCGGCTGCGCCGAATTCAGGCGCGAGGCGATCAATAGCCCGGCAATGCCGCAAATCGCTCCGCTCAGGCCGTAAATGGCGATCTTCCACCGGTCGACATTCACGCCGGACAAACGCACGGCTTCTTCATTGCTGCCGAGCGCAAAGGTATACCGGCCAAGCGCCGTGCGATTGAGCGTGATCGAACTCACCACCGCGAGGAAAAATAGAATCAGGACCGCGTTCGGCACGGGCAGGCTCGGCAACAGGTCGCCGATCAGCGAATCCTGCGAGATCATGTAGAAGTTTTCGGTGTCGGTGAAATAGATCGGCTTGTCGGCCGAGACAACCAGCGACAGCCCTTTCAGCAGCATCATCATGCCGAGCGTGGCGATGAACGGCGGTATTTTCATTTTCGCCGTGAGCGTGCCCGAAACGGTCCCGCAGATCGCCCCGGTGCCGATCGCGGCCAGCACGCCGGTCCACATCGGCAGATGCCAGTAGGTCAGGAACACGCCGCAAATGACCGCGGTGAAGGTCATCAGCGTGCCCACGGACAAGTCGATGCCTCCGGTAATGATGACGAACGTGCAGGCAATCGCCAGCACGCCGTTCACCGCCGTTGCCTGCAGAATCCCGAGCATGTTGTCCATCTGCATGAACGCGGGAGACGCGAAGCTGAAAAACACCAGCAGCAGAATCAGGCTCCCGAAGGCGAGCAGCTTTTGCAAAGCGGTCGGCGTGAAAACGCGGGCTCTCAGGCCCGAAAACGTCTTTTTATTACCCAGCGCCGATGCATCCGATGGCAATGTCATGAAAGACCTCTCGAGGCTCACGCCGCGTTTAGGGGTTCGCGCTGCGTCGCCAGTTGCATGATGCGCTCCTGGGTCGCCCCAGCCGCTGAAAGTTCACCGGTAATGCGGCCCTCGCACATCACGACGATGCGGTCGCTCATGCGCAGGATCTCCGGCAGTTCCGACGAAATCATTATGATTGCCTTGCCCTGGTCGGCGAGCGCGCGCAGCAGCTTGTAGATTTCGCTTTTGGCGCCAACGTCGATGCCGCGCGTCGGCTCGTCGAAGAAGAGCACGTCGCAGTCGCGCTCGAGCCATTTGGCAATGACGATTTTCTGTTGATTGCCGCCCGACAGCAGCCGCACTTCCTGCGTCGCGGAAGGCGTGCGAATGCCGAGCAGATTGATGAAATGGGCAGCGGTCTTGCGTATCTGCGCGCGGCGCAGGAAAAAATTCAGCGACAGAAATTTGCGCAAGTTGGACATCACGATGTTCGATTCGACACTCATGCCGGTAGCGAGGCCGAAACGCTTGCGGTCTTCCGAGAGATAGCCGATGCCGCGCGCCACTGCATCGCTCGGATTCCTGATCGATGCCTTCACGCCTTTCACGACGATCTCGCCCGACTCGATCGGATCGGCGCCGAACACCGCGCGGGCGACTTCGGTGCGGCCGGCGCCCATCAAGCCCGCGAAACCCAGTATCTCGCCCTTGCGCAGCGCGAAACTCACGTCTCTCACCAGCGGGCCGGCATTCAGCCTGGTGACTTCGAGGGCGACCTCGCCTTCGTTGGGGACGTGCTGGGAAGGCGCGGCGTCGGTCAAGGTTCGCCCGACCATCATGCCGATGATCGCTTGCACGGTGGTGTCTTTCGCCGCGACCGTGGCCACATATTCCCCGTCGCGCAACACGGTGACGCGGTCGGCAATCTGCTTCAGCTCATCCATCTTGTGCGAGATATAGATGATTCCGACGCCCCGGTTCTTCAGCTCGCGAATGATGCGGAACAGCTCGGCGATTTCGGCGTCGTTGAGCGCCGAAGTCGGTTCGTCCATGATCAGCACGCGCGAATCGAACGACAAGGCCTTGGCGATTTCGACCATCTGCTGCCTCGCGACAGTGAGCGTGCCGACCACCGCGCGCGGGTCGAGAGTCACGTGCATGCGGGCGAGTATGTCGTGAGCTTGTGCGTTGAGCTTGTCTTCGTCGAGGAACAGGCCGAGGCGTCCACGCGGCTCACGGCCGATGAACATGTTCTGCGCGACGCTCAGATGGTTCATCAGCTGGAGTTCCTGATGAATGATGCCGACGCCCACGGCCTGCGCCTCGCGCGGGCTCTGGAAATCGACCGGCTGGCCGTCATAGAGAATTTCACCGGTGTCCCGTGTGTACACGCCGGCGAGAATTTTCATCAACGTCGACTTGCCGGCGCCGTTCTCACCCATTAGCGCATGGACTTCGCCGGCCATGAGTTCGAACTGGACTTCGTGAAGCGCCCTCACGCCAGGAAAGCGCTTGTTGAGCCGTTTGACGGAAATGAGCGGGGTCATGATGCGGATCGAACGACAAATCCGCGAGCGCCGCCAGCCTCATTGCGAGGAGCGGATTGAAACAGCATGGAACGCCGCGGGGCCGGGCGCCGCCGGGTATCGGACTGCAAAGACGGGCGGTGCAAGGCGCGGTTGAAATCGCAACGAGAAGCCAGACGCATTGCTGGGCCCTCAAATCGATGTGCGACGATTTTACGACGCTGGACGCCGCCGGCTCAAGCTTAGGCATTCCCTAATATCACGAGGCCAATGCGCCGCACACTGGCTTCCCACTATTTGATTTGCCGCTCATTTCAGGCCGATTCGACGGCCTTTGCTATCAGAACAGTTGGGCGCCGAGTTCGCGCAGGCTGTTCCATTTCACGGTGCTGACAAACGTGCGGCCCGTGGTGTCGAGCGATTCGATCATCGCCCGTTGGCCGCGCGCTTCGGCCACGACGCGTACGATGCGCGCCTGATAGCGCAGCAGCGCGCCAATCGGCGGGCACAGCGCTTCCCGGCGAATCCGCGAGCTTTTCTTTTCCATACCCAATCTATCCAGATGTCCAGCGAGTTGCAGGGCTGCCGACTAGCCACGAGCCACGGCGTCTCTGCGCGTGATGCTACCAGGTCGGCCGACAATGGTCCAGGCCGTCTGGCGACGCACGGCCTGGCTCGCGGTATCGCGCCCGCCTGGCGCGAAGCATACGTTAGCCTGACGCCGCGCTAATTCACCACTAATTCAAGGCCGATACGATCATCGCCATGGTAACGAAAGGGACGACCCATGGCCGACTTCCTTGAATGGCTCATAGATATCTCAGTGGCGAGCGCGAGTGCCGCGGCCACCGGTTCGATCTTTCTGTTGCTGGTCGGCGTGGCCGGCGAGACACACCGGCATGTCGTCAAACATCGTGATGCCGGCCGGATCTTACCGCTGTAACTCTATCTTGCCCGACTGGTACAACATGGCCCGCAGCGTGATGCGCTCGCTCGTCTTTGACTTTTCCCTATCAGCCGGTCACTATATCTTTTCATTGTAAAAATACTGTCCACGACCAGCGACCATGCAAGAAGCAACGTCACGCCGCAAGACGTCCACCTCACCTAAAGCCGCAGCCCCCGCCCGAACCTCAGCCGACCATGCGTCACGCGAGAAACCCTATCATCACGGCGCGCTGCCCCATGCGCTGCTTGAAGCGGCGGAGATCGTGCTACGGCGCGACGGCATTCGCGGCCTGACGTTGCGCGCCATTGCACGTGAAGCCGGCGTATCGCATACGGCGCCCCAGCATCATTTCGGCGATACCGCCGGCGTGTTGAGCGAACTCGCCGCCAGCGGACACCGGCGGCTCGCCGCGACGATGCCGGCGCAGGCAGACGGTATCGAAGCGGGCCAGGCGCGGCGCAAAGCCATCGCCCGCGGCTACGTGAGCTTTGCGGTGGCCAATCCAGATTTGCTGCACCTCATGTCGCGCAGCGAAATGCTCGACGCGGCGCGCCCCGCCCTCGTGCAGGCGCGGCTAGCGTCCGCGCGCGCCCTGGCCGGCGTGGTCAGCGCGCCCACCGACCGCGCCGGGGAAGATAGATCCTCGTCAGGCCGAATCACTGCGGCCCAGGCCATTGCCATGACCGCGGCGTGGGCGTACGTTCACGGGCTGGCTTTGCTTCTCATCGACGGACGCCTGAATGCGCTGGCCGCATCCGCCGACGGTATGCGCAACGCCGAAGATCTGGTGGAAGCCGCGATCGAGCATGTCCAGATCGTTCCCGCCGACCCCGCAGGCAAAGGCCGAAAATGAGCGGGCGGCCTCACGTCGCGATGCCGGAGCGCCCACCCTGGCGTTAATGCGATGATGGCGCGCACGCTCTCGCGTTTTGGTCACTCGTTCCTCTTGTCGCCCACAGACATGCTCAAATCGCTCCGCAACCAGCTCGTTATCGCAATTGGCGCCGTGGTGAGCCTGTTCGCCATTCTGCAGGGCGTCAGTTCCTACCAGTTCTGCGTGGCCGGCATGAGCGCGGTGCTCGACCTGCGCATGGAACAGGTCGCATCGCGTTTGCGAATCGGCTTCGGCGAAGGCATTCCGAAGGTGCCGGCGCGCGGATCGCAAGACGCGCGCGATATTTTCATCGTCATCTGGAAAGATGGCGAGACGCAGCCGGTGCGAACCACCGAGCCATCGCTGCTCCTGCCGCGCGATGCGGCCGCAGGCTTCACGTCGCCGGTAGTGAATGGCGAACGGTGGCGGATCTATACGGCTCGCGGCGGCGCTCAGACCGTGCAGGTCGCGCAACGCCTCTCAGTACGTCATGAGATCGAGGCGACCGCCGCGACGAAGACGCTCTGGCCGATCGTCGTGTTCATTCCGCTCGTGTGGGCCGCTGTTATCCTCGTCGTGAATCATTCGTTGCGGGAACTGAACCGGCTTGGCAACGAAGTCCGCGTTATCGATGTGAACCATCTGCAGGCGCTGCCGCTCGCCCGTGTACCCACCGAATTGCTGCCCTTCATCCGCTCGATCAATCTGATGATAGAGCGGCTTGCCCGCTCTATCGAGAGTGAACGCAAATTCATTTCCGACGCCGCGCACGAGTTGCGCACGCCGCTCACGGCGCTGCAATTGCAGGCCGATAATCTGCAACGCGACATTGTGCCCAGTAATCAGGAACGGTTTCGCGCGCTCCAGGGCGGCATCACCCGAAGCAGCAATCTGATTTCGCAGTTGCTGCGGCTCGCGCGCGCGGACGCGCCGCCGGTCGGTCAATCGCTGACACGGGCCATGGTCAGCGTCGATGTCGCGGCCGCCGTCGTCAACGCTATTTCCGACGTGCTGCCGATTGCCATGCAGCGTGGCATCGATATCGGCGCGAACGAAATGGTCAGCGCCAACGTGCGCGCAATCGAACTCGACATCGGCACGGTGATCAAGAACCTCGTCAGCAATGCGGTTCGCTATACGCCCGACGGCGGCACGATCGATTTGTCGACCCGCGTGCACGACGGCATGGTCTCTGTCGAAGTGAAGGACACCGGCTTCGGTATCGACGAAACCTTGCTGCCCCGCGTGTTCGACCGGTTCTTTCGCGCCAATACGGACATTGAAGGCAGTGGGCTCGGGCTATCGATTGTGAAAGCGATTGTCACGCGGTACGGCGGGACGGTAACGCTGCGCAATCGCGATGACGGGCAGTCCGGCATCGTTGCGACGGTCAGTTTGCCGATCGAGCCGGATGGTGCCGGTTGATGCGTTTCATATCCGGTTTTAGTGACGCAAGTAAATCGACTTCAGGCCTACGTCATAGCCAGGATGCAACAATTCGGCGGGAGCTGTACTCGCATGCGTGCCGTTGCTGCCGAGAGCCGCAGCCGTATGCGCCGACATCTGCGGCGAATCGATACCGATCACTTCATAGGCCACCGTTTCGACCTGCATTTCATCGATCGGCGCGGCGGACTGTGCGAACGCCGCAGTCGGCAAAGCGATCATGCCGGCAATCAGTGTGTTACGCAAAAACTTGTTCATGGTCCTTCTCCTTCGAAATTCCCGCTTCATTCTGGGTATGGAATACGGCTCGCGCTATCGCGAAGTTGTTGGCCGGTTATTCGCGACTCCGTTCCCAATTGAACGGCGGTTCTTTACGAAGTACCCCGGCCAGCCACGAATACATATTGCGCGCCCAGAATTAGCGCTGAATGAGGGAGTTCGAATTACCCGCCTTGCCCTTCGGCCAGCCCTGTCCGCACTGCGTCGTGCTGCGCCGGGCGTGCGGCGCCGAGGGCTTGCACGCGCCTGCGCCGCTCCAGCCATTGCGCGCATTCCCCGACGATGCCGCGTTTGAACAGCAACACGCAGGCGACGAACATCACGCCGGTCAACACGCTGACCGACTCGCCCAACCCTTGAAACCAGGCAATTTGCGTCACGTCGGCCAGCCAGCCGCCAAACGCAGCCAACCTGGATTCCAGCACGACGACGATCACCGCCCCAACCACCGGACCCAGCCGCGTTCCAAGGCCACCGATCAACGTCATCAGAATGACCGTGCCGGATAGCGACCAATGCACATCCGAGAGTGTCGCGAAACCCAGCACCAGCGTCTTCATCGCACCGGCAAGCCCCGCTATTGCCGCTGATAGTACGAACGCGAGTAGCTTGAAACGATCCACGTCGTAACCCAGCGAAATAGTCCGCGCTTCGTTCTCGCGCAGCGCCGTGAGGATTCTTCCAAACGGAGAATGAATGACGCGGCCAAGAAACAGAAAGACGACCGCCGTGATCGACAGAATCACGAAATACAGCGTTAGATCGTTATCGAGCGGAAGCACACCGAACAGACGCCCGCGCGGCACGCCTTGCAAACCGTCTTCACCACCCGTGAACGGCGCCTGAACGCAGAAAAAGAACAGCATCTGCGCAAAGGCCAGCGTCACCATTGCAAAATAGATTCCTTTGCGGCGAATCGCGAAAAGCCCGAATATCAACCCGAGCGCCGCGCCCACACCGGTACCGAGAAGCAACGCCACCTCCGGAGGCCAGCCGTGGTCCCGCATGGCGCTGCCCGCGATAAAAGCGGCCCCGCCAAAAAACGCCGCGTGCCCGAATGACAGCAAGCCGACATAACCGAGCAGCAAATCCAGCGAGCACGCGAACAGTGCGAAACACATCAGCTTCATCAAAAACACCGGATAGGCGCCCAGCCACGGAGCGACGGCCAAACCGCCCAACACCACAACCCCTACAATCCAATTTCGCATGATGTGCCTCACTTCGAATTGCCAAACAGACCGCTTGGGCGCACGAGCAGCACGAGCGCCATGATCACGAATACAACCGTCGCGGACCCTTCCGGATAGAACATCTTGGTCAGCCCTTCAATCAGGCCAAGGCACAGACTGGTAATGACCGATCCCGCGATCGACCCCATGCCGCCGATCACAACAATCGCAAACACGGTGATGATCACGCTCTGGCCCATCAGCGGCGACACCTGCATGACGGGTGCTGCGAGCACGCCGGCCAGCGCGGCGAGTGCCACGCCGCCGCTGTATGTCAACGTAACCATGGCAGGCACGTTGACGCCGAATGCCGCGACTAGCTTGGGGTTCTCTGTCGCCGCCCGGAGCAGCGCACCGAGGTTCGTACGCTCGACCGTCCACCAGACTCCGGCGCACACGAGCAACGACGCCACCACCACCCATCCTCGATACGCGGGCAGCACCATGAAACCCAACTGCATGCGTTGCATCAACCCTTCGGGCGCGGAATAAGACATGCCCGATGCGCCATAAAAGGACCGGCACAGTCCTTCTATGATCAGCGTCAGGCCCAATGTGAGCAGCAGTCCGTAAAGATGATCGAGCTTGTAGATCCGGCGCAGCATGGTCCGCTCGACGAGCGCCCCTAACGCGCCCGCCACGAACGGCGCGGCGATCAGCATTGGCCAATAGCCGAGACCCAGATAGTTCGTGCCTATCCATGCGAAAAGCGCCCCGAGCATGAAGAACGCGCCGTGCGTGAAGTTGATGACGTTCAGCAGCCCAAAAATGAGGGACAAGCCCAAACTCAAGACAGCATAGAAGCAGCCGTTCATGAGACCGATGACCAGTTGGCTGGAGAACGCCGCAAGCGGAATACCAAAGAGTTCCACAATGATGTTCCTGTTCAAACGTTGAGCAGTTCCTGAAGCACACCCGTCTTTTCGGGAAGAAGGGCTGCGTCGAATGTTTCGTCGATCTGCCCGTGCTCCATCACGTAAAAGCGGTCGGCAAGTGGCGCCGCAAACCGGAAGTTCTGCTCGACCAGCAGCACCGTGAAGCCGCGCGACTTGAGAAGCGTGATGACGCGCGCCAGCGTCTGCACGATTACGGGCGCCAGTCCCTCCGATATTTCGTCGAGTAGCAACAGGTTGGCGCCTGTGCGCAGAATCCGCGCAATGGCCAGCATTTGCTGCTCGCCGCCCGACAGGCGCGTGCCCTGACTCGCTCTGCGTTCCGCGAGGTTTGGAAAAATCTCGTAGATTTCTTCAAGCGACATGCCAGTCGCGTTCGACACCGGCAACCGCGGCGGCAGCAGCAGGTTTTCTTCGCACGACAAACCGGCGAAAATACCGCGCTCTTCCGGGCAGTAACCGACTCCCAATCGCGCGACGCCTTGCGGTGGCATCCCGATCGTTTCCCTGCCGTTCACGCAGATCGACCCGCGACGCGCGTCGGTCAAACCCATGACGGACTTGAGCGTCGTGCTGCGGCCGGAACCATTGCGTCCCAGCAACGTGACTACCTCGCCGCGTGCCGCGCGAATTTCGACGCCGTGCAGAATGTGCGATTCCCCGTACCACGCATGCAGTCCCTTGATATTCAGAACGTCGGCACGCGCTGGCTGACTGTCCGCCGACGACTGGCTCTCCAGGCGTTCAGTGTTCAAGCGATCCATTTTCGGTCCCCATGTAGGCTTCCCGCACGCGAGGGTCGGCGGCGACGACTTCGTAGGCGCCTTCCGCGAGAATCTCCCCACGCTGGAGCACAGTGATCGCGTCCGAGATGCTGGCAATGATTTTCATGTTGTGCTCCACCATCAAAATCGTTCGGCCCGCCGAGACCTTTTTGATGAGTGCCGTGACCCGGTCCACGTCTTCGTGTCCCATGCCTTGTGTCGGTTCGTCGAGCAACATCAGCACCGGATCCATCGCGAGCGTCGTGGCAATTTCGAGCGCTCGCTTGTGGCCGTATGAAAGTTCGGCGGCTTTAACGTCGGCGAATGCGGCCAGGCCCACTTCATCGAGCAATTCAAGCGCGCGCTTCCTGAGTCGGCCCAGCACCGCGCTACTCATCCAGAAACGGAACGACACGCCGAGCGCGCGTTGCAAACCAACACACACGTTCTCAACCGGACTCAGATGCGGAAACACTGCGGAGATCTGAAACGATCGAATCACGCCGCGTCGTGCGATCGAAGCCGGCGCCGCGCTCGTGATCTCCTTACCGTCGAAGAAAATCTGCCCGGACGTCGGCGTCAGAAACTTGGTCAACAGGTTGAAGCAAGTCGTCTTGCCCGCGCCGTTCGGCCCGATCAGTGCGTGGATCGTGCCGCGCCGGACACACAAATCGACGGCGTTGACAGCCGTAAAGCCGTTGAACGACTTGGTGAGGCTGCTGGTTTCAAGAATCAGGTCGGTGTGTGCCATACCCGCTCTCCTTGTCCATTGGACGCGTGCGTTGTAAAAAAAGAGGGTTTCAGCCGACCACGGGGAGCGTCTCGATTGCATAGCTATGCGTCAATGAGCGCCGCAGGATCGGATCTTCCAGTTCGATGTCGAAGCGCTCGGCCGGCCTGATGCCGCCGAACGCGGCGAGCGTGCCGCAGAGCATCGCCGTGCCATCCACGAAGCGGCCGTCCCGGCGGGCAAACTCGTCGAGCAGATCCTGTGGTGCGCGCATGGCTGTCACCTTGCCCTGCTGATAGAGCACACGCTCGCCGTCGATCGTCGCGTAGGAGCGCAGCACCAGATCGTCCCAATGACCGGCGACTTCGCTCAAGCGCCAGAGCTTGCGTGAACACGGCTTGCCGCACATCTGCTTCGATACCGTGATGCCGTAGGTCTCCACTTCGCGATCGGTGTGGTCGGACGCGATACCGACGAACGTTTCGCCCGCGTCTTTCAACAGGACGAACTCCACCTCGCCGCTGCTCTGCGTGCCGGTCGCCTGGATCTTCAGTGTCGGTTCGAGGCGTTCGGCCGCGACGCGGTAAAAGACGGGCGTATAAGCCGGGCGCTTGACTCCCAACTCTTCCAGCTCACGAATGTGGTTTTCCATGGCGACGGTATCGCGACCGGTCCAGCCGGCGATAACCAATGTGTCGATCGAAATGGTTCGCTCGAACGAACCGTGACTGTCTTCGACCTCAAACGAAATTGCTTTCATCACAGACTCCTTGTAGGCGTGTGCCCGTTCGATGCTTCGGCACACGCAATTCGATTCAGTTGGCTTTCGCGGTGACGAGCGTGCAGCGGCTCGCGCTGAGCGGCGCGAACGCTTCCTGCGCCGGAATGACCTGTTTGATCGTGTAGTAGTCCCACGGCTTCCTGGACTGTTGCGGGCTCTTGACCTCGGCCAGATACATGTCGTGAACCATCAGGCCGTCGGCGCGAATCGTGCCGTTCTTCGCGAAGAAATCGTCGACCGGGGTCCTCTTCATTTGCGCAATGACGGTATCGGCCGCATCGGTTCCACTCGCCTGGACGGCTTTCAGGTAATGGAGCGTCGACGAATAGACGCCCGCCTGGACCAGCGTCGGCATGCGCCCGGTTCTCGCGAAGAAGCGTTGCGACCAGGCGCGGCTTGCGTCGTCGCGGTCCCAGTAGAAAGGCGTGGTCAGCATCATTCCCTGCGCCGCCCGCAGGCCAAGACTGTTGATGTCGCTGATAAACAACTGCAGGCCCGCGATCTTTTGCTTGCCTTGCCCGATCACACCGAATTCGCGGGCCGTCTTGATCGCGTTCACGGTGTCGCTGCCCGCGTTGGCGAGGCCGATCACTTTTGCTTTCGATGCCTGAGCCTGCAACAGATAAGACGACAGATCCGACGAGTTGATCGGATGCTTTGCCTTGCCCACCACTTTGCCGCCAGATGCGGTCAGCGCGGCAGTCGCATCCTTTTCCAGCGACGCGCCGAGCGCATAGTCGACGGTCAGAAAGAACCATGTGTTGTCGCCGCTGCGCGCCATCGACTTCACGAGACTCGTGGTGAATGCATACGTGTCGTACGAGTATTGAATCGTGTACGGCGAGCAGTCTTCATTGCTGAGACGCGTGGTCCCGGCGCCGCTCGCAATGGCGATCCGATGCTTTTCCTTCGCCACGTTCGACACCGCCAGCGCGACAGATGACGGCAACAAGTCCTCGACCATATCCACGTGCTGGTTATCGAACCAGTCTCGCGCGACAGTGGCGGCCACATCGGTCTTGTTCTGATGATCGGCGCTGATCACTTTGATGGGGACGCCATTGACCTTTCCGCCGAAATCCTCCGCCGCCATCTGCGCAGCAACCACCGAACCCTTTCCGCCGATGTCGGAGAAGATGGAAGACATATCGGTGAGCACACCGATTTTCACTACCCCACCATTGGTCATGGCCGGTTCGGCAGCATGCGATAGAGCGGCGCATAGCATGGCCGCGGCTGGCACGGCAGTAAGCGCGAGACGTTTGAACATGGACTTCTCCTTGATATGGATAGCGAGCGTGGTGCCGGACGGCTGACCCCGTGCGCGTTGTCAGCCGGTTTGACGCAGAATTGCCTCGACACCTGCGCCGACCGCAAGCAGGCGTCGGTCGCTCATATGCCGCCCCATCAACATCACGCCGACGGGCGCGCGGCCCACCTCGTGACAGGGAATCGACAAGGCGCACAGATCTAGCATGTTGGCGATCGACGGATTGCGCAGCAGCAGCCGGTTTGCGGACGTGTAGACACGCTCGTCGGCGAGATCCGCGATGCGCGGCGCGATAGTGGGCACCGTTGGACACACCACGGCGTCGAACGGCTGCAATTCGACGTCAGCCTGCTTGCACAGCAGCGAACGGCGCGTTTTGGTGCGGAGATATTCGGCTGTGCTTTGCTGGCTGCCGAAACGGATGCGGGACAGAACCCGCGGGTCATACTGATTCGCCTGGCTGCAGATCATGTTGACGTGCCACGCCCACGCCTCCGCTGCCACAAGACCGCCGTGCTGCGTCAACTCGGCGAGTGCGTTCCAGCTGTCGAATTCCACTTCTCGCAGAATCGCGCCGGCTGCGGTCAGTCTGGAGAGCGTGTGCTCAAAGGCGCTGGCCACGTGTGTGTCCATGTCGTCGAGCACCAGCTTCGTCGGCACGGCGAGCCGCAAGCCACGCACCGAGGCAAGCGGCGTCGGCGCGTCCGCGTCACCTGCCATGACCGAATCGATCAATGCACAACACGCGACGCTCGGCGCCAGCGACCCGACCGAATCGTAACTGGAAGACAACGGCACCGCGCCATCCAGCGAGATACGCGAAGCGGTGGGTTTGAAACCGGTCACGCCACACAAGGCCGCGGGAATCCGGCACGAGCCGCCGGTGTCCGAGCCGATTGCGGCCGCCGCCATGCCGTGCGCCACTGACACTGCCGCTCCGGACGAAGACCCGCCTGGAATGCGCGCCGCCTCGCGATCAAACGGATTCGCCGGCGTGCCGTAGTGCGGATTGATGCCCAGACCCGAGTACGCGAACTCCGTCATGTTGGTACGGCCCACGAATACGGCGCCGGCCGTCCGCAACCGGCCAATCGCGACGGCATCGCGCACGGCTGCCTGCTCGGGCAGAATGCGCGACCCCGCCCGGGTGATCTCGCCTTGCACGTCGAACAAGTCCTTGACCGAGATCGGGATTCCCGCGA
Organism: Paraburkholderia sp. BL27I4N3; assembly: GCF_003386115.1. Lineage (NCBI taxonomy): Bacteria > Pseudomonadati > Pseudomonadota > Betaproteobacteria > Burkholderiales > Burkholderiaceae > Paraburkholderia > Paraburkholderia sp. BL27I4N3. The sequence continues at coordinate 6,425,223 of NZ_QREJ01000001.1, forward strand.
GCGGGCCTGCAATGCCGTGTCGACGCAGCGCATCGCTAGTCATCGCCTGCGTGACCGCCGCGGGACTGATGCCATGCGGGAAGACCCTCCGGCCCTCATCCGCATCGGCCTCGATGTTCTCGAGGCACGAGGCGAGCAGGGCCTGTGCGTCGAGATGGCTATTGCCGAGCCGAATAAGCAGGGCGTCGATGGCGGGCAACATGATCAGGCCGGATCGAAGTAGTGAATCTCGAGCAGCACGCAGCCCTTTTCCGACTTGAACGGACCGTGGTAGGCGCCGGGCGGACGCACCGCATAGGTGTAGCCCTTGAACGATGTGCCACCCTGACCGGCTTCATCGTTGCCGACCGTAAGATCGCCTTCCACCAGAAACACTTCTTCCCAGTAGTCGTGCACGAACGGTTTCTTCGTAAAGAGTCCGGCAGGCAAGCGCAGCAAACGCGTGCGGCTGCCTTTCTTGTTGTCCGTATCCAGCGAACCGGAAAGAATCAGTTCCTGCGCGCCAGACGCGGGATCGTAGCCTTCAGGCAATTGCCAGCCCCGCTGCATTTCCAGCGTGCGGAACTCGTCATGAAGTTTGTTGATTGCCATGCTGCTCTCCTGTGTGAGTTGGAATCGATGCAATGTGAAATCAGGCGGCCTGTAGCGTCGCGAGTTCGGCGCCGAGCGAATAGGTCGACAACAGATCGTCGACAAGGCCCGTCGCGCGCGGCCAGTCGTACGTGCGGAATGCGTGGCCCTTCGTCACGAACGACGCCCCCGCATAGAACAATTCGTATTGGTTGTGACGCGAGGCAAACTCGGAACCGACGGCGTCCCACGCGAGCTTGAAGAATTTGACGCGTTCCTCGGGGCTGCAGACCGGCGATTTCTGAGTTTTCTCGATGATGCGCAGGAGGTCCGGATTTTCGAAGTCGCGAATGCTCGACGGCAACATGATCATTCCGCCGCCCGCGAGTTCGCGCAGCGTATTGAGCACCTTCGAATACAGTTGCTGCGTCACCACCTGCGAGCCGTAAAGCATGTTGCGGTCGGGCACGAAATAGCCCTTCTCCACCCGGCCTTTCGCTTCCATCCCGTAGACCCACGCCTCCACCATCGACGCTTCAGAAGCGAGTTGGCCCAACGTTTCGCGGACTTGCGGGAAGCTGTTAGTCCCATTGATTTCCGTGATTTTCAGCGCCACACCGACCAGGAAGCGCAACTTGACCATCAGGCGTACCTGGCATTGGTAGTTCTGATAGCTGTGCGCGGGTGTCGCGTGGAATTGCTTCGCGCACATCGCCACGTCGCCGGCCACGAAGATGCGCTCCCACGGCACCTTGACGTCGTCGAAGTACAGCACTGCGTCGTTTTCGTCGTATCGGCTCGACAGAGGGTTGTCGAAAACCGAGGGCGAGTTCTCTTCGTACGATTTGCGCGACATCACCTTCATACCCTTGGCGTTCATGGGTATGGCGAACGACAACGCATACATCTCGTCGCCTGGGCGCAGCGGCTGGATGCAACTGCAGAAAACCTCGTTTGCCATGATGCCGCTGGTGGCGAGCATCTTCGCGCCGCGCACGGTGATGCCTTCCGCGTCCTGATCGACGATGCCGACCGCCAGATACTTGTCTTCCTGCTCGTGCGCCGCCTTGGCCTGATTGGCCTGCGGATTGACGATCACATAGGTGAGAAAGAGGTCGTTGTCGCGTGCGTATTTGTAGTAATCCCGCAAGGCGCCGGCACGCGCCGGATCGTACTGCTCGAACACGTCGATGCCCATATACATGCCCGAGATACACGATGCGACGTGATCGGGTGAACGGCCCATGAAGCCATAGTGGAGTTCCGTCCACGCTTCGAGCGCGGAGCGACGCTCGACCAGTTCGTCGTACGAAGTCGGCAGTTGCCAGATCTTGCTGATGCGACGCCCGGTATCCGGCGACGCGAAGGTCATCTTTTCAACGTTCTCCGGGCGAGCCTGGAAATCGTACAGATTCGCGTAGCTGCGAATGGAATTGCGAAACGCGGGATGTGCCGTCACATCGCCGACGGCCTGGCCGTTGATGTAGACCTGCCGACCGTCGCGCAGCGACGCAATATGTTGAGTGCCGTTCTTGATCATGATGTTCTCCAGAAATTGGGGCGGCTATGCGCTCAGGCGCAAGGCTGGTGCGCACCGTTGAGCGTGTGGTATCGGCCACCGAAGAAGACAAGCGGCCGACCTTCCGACCGGGTTTGATATTTCTTGACGCGTCCGACGAAGATGACGTGGTCTCCCCCGTCGTACTGCGCATAGGGTTCGCATTCGAAAGTGGCCAGCGAGTCGGGCAGCAGAACCGCCTCAGCGCGTTTTTCCGAAACGCCCGGCATGCCTCGCCATTTGTCGCTGTTCGCCTTCGCGAATCGATTCGACAGATCCTGCTGGGCTTCTTCGAGCACGTTCACCGCGTAGGTTCCGACCGCGCTCAGGTCGGGCAAGCTCAGGTTTCGCCGGTCGACGGAAAACAGAATCAAGGGCGGATCGAGCGAAACGGAATTGAACGACGCCACGGTGATACCGATGGGCGGCGCATTGTTTCTAGGCGCCGTGATCACGGCCACCCCAGTCGCGAACATCGACAATGCCGTTCGAAACTGGCGTTGCGTGTCCACCTTGTCATCGGACGTCATGGTGCTTTCACTCATCTCGGCCTCCTTCCAGTGCACCGCCGACCGGGCGATACTAGAATTCATCATACAAAGCGTTGTTTATTAGCTTTGTTGTTTAGCTTTTATTACATGCTGTTTAATAAAGCTAATCAAGCTATCGTAAACCCCGATTTGAAGATGGCATGAAAACGACGACCCTACTCGCTGGATGGATGTTGGTCAGGAGTCGCTCGACTCCGCGCTACACTCCGTTCGCTGCATCTGCCGGCATTCACCCGATACGAATCGACCGGGCCTTATGGAATAGAAACAATGCAAACCAAGCAGTCATCCCGCCCGATTTACATGGACTACAGCGCAACGACTCCGGTCGATCCGAGAGTCGTCGCAGCCATGCTTCCGTTCCTGAACGAGAGCTTCGGCAACCCTGCATCGCGCAGCCACAGTTACGGGTGGGAAGCGGACGACGCAGTAGAAACGGCTCGCACACAGGTTGCCGAGTTGCTCGGGGCCGACGCGCGAGAGATCGTCTGGACCTCCGGCGCGACCGAAGGCAACAATCTGGCGATCAAAGGCGCGGCCAACTTCTACAAGGGAAAGGGCCGGCACATCGTCACGGTGAAAACCGAGCACAAAGCGGTACTGGACACGTGCCGCGAGTTGGAGCGACAGGGTTTCGAAGTGACCTATCTGGACGTTCAGCAGGATGGTCTGCTGGATCTGGGCGCGCTAGAAAATGCAATACGACCCGACACGGTTCTCGTGTCCGTCATGATGGTCAACAATGAAACCGGCGTCGTGCAGCCCATTGCCGACATCGGCGCCATGTGCCGCGCGAAAGGCATCGTGTTTCATTGCGATGCTGTGCAGGCCGCGGGGAAGATTGCCATCGATGTGAACGCGCTGAACGTGGACCTTCTGACCGTGACGGCTCATAAGGTGTACGGCCCGAAAGGCGTGGGTGCCCTGTATGTGCGCCGCAAGCCGCGCATTCGGATCGAAGCACAGATGCATGGCGGCGGACATGAACGGGGAATGCGCTCCGGAACGCTACCTGCCCATCAGATTGTCGGCATGGGTGAAGCATTTCGAATCGCAAAGGAAGAGATGGTGTCCGAGAGCCGCCGCGTCGAGGCTTTACGCAACCGGCTGCTGGCAGGTTTGACAGAGATGAAAGAGGTCTACGTCAACGGCGACATGACGCACCGTATTGCGCACAACCTGAATGTCAGCTTCAATTTCGTGGAAGGCGAATCCTTGATCATGGGCATAAAGGGAGTCGCGGTCTCGTCGGGATCAGCCTGTACGTCGGCTTCGCTGGAGCCGTCGTATGTCTTGCGGGCGCTCGGCCGCAGCGACGAGCTGGCGCACAGTTCGATCCGCTTCACGCTGGGACGGTTCACCACGGAGGAAGAAATCGACCAGGTGATTCTGCAGGTTCAGAACACCGTGACGAAGCTGCGCGCGCTGAGTCCGCTCTGGGACATGCATCTCGAAGGGATCGATCTGAGCACGATTCAATGGGCCGCCCACTGAGCGGGCTGCGCGAAAGGTCACGGCGCCGATTCGCTCTTTCGTGGCAGGTAGCGTTGCGCGAATCGTCAGCGTTTTTCCTGTCGCGCGATCAGGTGAGAAAGATCGAGCGTGGCGCGATCGCCATTGGCGACCAGCCGATCCACCACCGAACACAGCACCTTGAACTCGGTTTTGGTCACGCCTTCGAACAGCACGTCATTGATATGCTGCTGTTTCGTGGCAAGCTCTTTCAGCAACCTGGAACCCGCTGCGGTGACAGTCAGCCGCATCTTCCGTTTGTCTTCGGGATGAGACCGTTTGTCGATCAAGCCCAGTTTCTTGAGTTTGCCGGTTTCGATGGTAATGAACGCTCCGCTCAAATGCAGGTGGTCGGCCAACTGGTTAACCGTGACGACATCGTCGTGCGAGAGCTGGGCAATGGCGATCAGCAACGAATACTGAATTCCCGTGAGGCCGATCAGCGTGCCGAACCCATCCCGAACCGACAGTAAGCGCGCCGCAAACGGCAGCAATCCGTTGACCAGATGCCGAAACTCCGCGTCCGAGCCGTCGACCAGACAGGCCGGGTTTGTTACTGTCAGAACAACCTCCTCATGATTCTTTGCCATAACATCTTCACTCCTGGGTGCCGTACGCGCTTTTACCTTTGAAAGGTAATTATACTTCAAAGGTTAGAACGCCCCGCCGCAGCCGCCCCTCTCGCTCCCGTTCTGAGGCTCATACATGAACACCGCCATTCCAACTTCGTCCGTTCGGTCACTTCTTGAATGCTACCTTCGTGCGAAGGACCTGAATCGCCCGGAGTTGATATCCGAATGCTTCTCGCCCGACGCTGAATTGACCTTTTCAATTGCAACGGGCGACATCGATTTTCCCCGTCGCGTAAACGGCGCGCCCGCGATCGCCACGACGCTGGTGGCCGACTTCGGCGAACGCTTCGACAGGTGCCGAACCTACTACGTGTGCACAAAGCCACAGGTGGATGAAGGTCGAGCCTGTTCGATGCCGTGGCTTGTTGTCATGCGGCAGAAGGAGACCGGGTCGCTTCGGATCGGGAAAGGAATGTACCGGTGGCGCTTCGGTAGCGAAACGGGCGGCAAGGATCTGGTCGTCCAACTGCATATTCACATTGAACGAATGGATGCCGTGCCCGACCCGCATGCGGAGAAGTTGAGCGCACTGCAAGGCGCCTTGCTTTATCCGTGGCTTCCGCCTATTGAGCTACAAGACAGGCTGGCGCACTTTATCACCATGCATTCGGACGCTGCATTTGCCCTGCCGTTCGGGCAACCCGCCGCCTTCGATTAAGTATGTCCTTCTGTCCGGCGACAGGTTGTACCCGGACTAGAAATGCACGAGGCCGCTTTGGGAGAGGCCGTACGGATTCGCGGCCGCGTATTCGAGAGCGCGGCTTGCAGTGTCGATCCCGACAGTGAGTAAGGTTTCCCAACGCTGAATATCAGCCGGCGTCATGTCCGGGTGAGAGCAAACCGGCGACGCGTCGCCGTCGACCCCGCACATGGTGTCCGCACGAACGGCCAGATTATCGCTGATCATCTGCGGCACAACCCGCTGAAGATGCTCGAAGCGCAAGCGAGTTGTCGAATTCTCGTCCACGCGTTCGCCCACACTGAATGCGCGGTCGAGGAAATGGTTAGTGTGCAATAACCAGCCGTCTTCGCGCGGCACGACCACACCTGTCCCGGCTGGACTCAGTTGTCTGCAAGTTGCTGCTCGCTGGAAAGGCCATTCCGAACGCCGCGAGCTACCTGGACGTCAAGCTCTCCACCGCGGAGTCGTATGCAAAACGAGCGTTCGCAAAGCTGGGCATTCGCACGAAGCGCGATCTGTTTGACTTGGCACTAGCCGAAGATTGATGCTATAGCCACGTGGGTACATCGACACGTGAGTAGCTGTGGAGCTTGTCAATTAAAGCACTCGTGTCCGCATCCACGGATATTGAATGCCGATGCGCCACGGGCAGAAATTTCGTGTCGACCATATGGTCATCGGACTCAAGTTGCTCTCGGCAAACTAAGAGGGAGAGATGGTCGACGGTCAAGTGAGCGCGCCTGCGTGCGCGCACATTGGCCGCCGGGTAATGCACTTCATTGGTGATTGCCGCGTTCACCTCGACACACGGTCACCCGATCCATTACTTCGGCAACAGCCCCTTCGCCTGATCGAGCACCTTGTCGAAAGCCTTACTGAACCCGCCTGTCTGAGCGTCGCTCTTGTTTTGCGCCGGAGCCTGCGAAGCGGCGACGCAGGCCGCACGCATTTCCGGATGCTCTGTCCAGCATGTGGTGGCCAACTGCTTGGCGTGGTTGATATCTCCGTGTTCGCGATACCACGAGACCACGCTCGGCCAGGTTACCGACGTCCTGCCGAAGTACTCGAACTGTTGCAGCAAAAACGCTTCGCCTTGCTTCGGGTCTTTCTGCCCTATGCGATTGGCAAGATTAGTCTGTACCGCCCATGAGCGGTCGCGCGAATTGAGATTGCGCCGCAGCACCAGCGTCTGCGTATCAGACGGCGCAGACCGTGATAACGTCATCAGATTCGACAGGAGAAACACGGGGTAGGCATGGTCCGCTGTGGGACCGGATGCGACCGTTGTCGCTACCTGCAGCGCCTGCGAGTAGTTACCTGCTGCCTGCAGATCCTGCATCTCGGAGATGGCTTTATAGTGAGCCAGAATGAGCGCGGTCGAGCCGCGCTTTCGAGCGGCGTTCCACGGCTCGATGCGCGGCTCGGGCCGTTTGTCTCCGAGCATCGGGCGCACGAGTTCGGTCAGGTTATCTTCGCGAGCGGCCGGATCGCCGTGATCGTCGTGCAGCGTTTCGAGTTGGGCCGAGATCTGGTCGTCGATCACCGCGCGCGCGTCGAAGAGATTCTCCGCGACGCTCGCCTGCGCCCCCGCACGCGCGGAAGTGTACTGTGAGACCGCGTCACGCAACTCGCCTATGCTGCTGAGCTGGTTCACCGTTTGTGCTGCGCCACCGCCGACAACCGGCGCGACCGGCTGGGCGCGTGCCTGCGCCGCAGCCTGTTGACCCGCCTTCTCCCGCCCTGCCTGCAGCTGCTTTTCATGCAGCTTCTGACGTCGTATTTTGGCATCCTGATCGTATGCTATGACGCGCTCGAAGAAAGCCTTGAAACCGTCGACATACGAATAGCCGCAACGCAAGCTGATCGTCGCGCCGAACCGATCCGCCTGCTCCTCCACGCTGCGTTGCCAGGCGGGGAACAGCACTCGCGTGCCGAGCGTCTGCACTACCGCGATATTGTCCACGCCGCTCCATGAACTGGACGTCGGTGATTTGTTCGTCACCGTCCAGGCGAGCGACACAATGGCAAGCGACGTATCGCCGGCCGTGCGCGCGTCGAAGATCGCGTGATGATTGAGGTAGATATGGCCGAACTCATGAGAGAGGATCGCAAATATCTCATCTTCCGATTCGGCCGATTGCAGCCAGCCCACGGACACAAAAATGTTCCCGCCCGGACTCGAGTTTGCGTTGAGTCCATTCTCCGAGATGATATGCACTGAGCCCGAATAGTTTGGCGTACCCGCGGTTTTCTTGATCGTTGCGAGCAGGCCGTTCAGGTACGCTTCCATTTCGGGCATCGGCACGAGGCCCCAGCCGTCGGCGCGCGCGTTCATCAGATCTAGCCTGATGTCGGGCCAATCGCGAGCGGGTGGCGGCGGAAGAGATCCGACGGTGTCGAGCGTCGGTCCTTTCGCGGAACCGCCGCCAACAATGCCCAGGTTCGACAAGCCGCCCGGCATTTTGACGTCCGCGCACGCTCCAAGCAGAAGGCTTGCGCATGCACCACAAAAGTATCGGCGTCCGGTGCGCATGATCAGTTACCACACCGGTTGGCTGCAGCGCCCAGCGTGCCGGCGGCCTGGACGCCAGCAGATTGGCTGCAGCGGGCCTGCACGTTGCGAACGATCTTCACAGCCATGCCGTCTGCCCAATATGTCGTCTGGCCGATTTTCACGGGATAGAAGCCCTTTTGGGACGCGCCCGCTATGGGAAGCGGTAGTGATTTGGCGTCTGCGTCCACCGAACTGCTCTTGGTGTCTGGCGCACTGTAAAGCTTCACCGCTGCGCCAGGTTTCAGCGCATCGACATAAGTCGGTGTTTGAGCAAAAACGTAGCCGCCTGCCGTCGCAGCGAACGCTACGACCGCCGTTGCAGCCAGCAAGGCGCGCTTGACCCGCTGCCGGGCATCTCGAACTTCTTGCATGATCACTTCTCCTTGCTGTCGGTGATCCAGTTGAACAGATGTTCGCTCCACTCGAGCGATTCGACTGCAATAGCGCAGGCGAGGATATGCGCCACGACGAGAAATGGAATATCCATCCAGGCGCCGAACAGGATCATCGCCACGCCGAACGACACGAGCACAGCTAGGCTGATCACAAACAATGCAATATTGAAACCGGCCGTGATCGACTTCGCGATCCACCAGTGCGGATGGAATCGCTTTCTCCAATGCGTGCGCTCGTGATGAAACTCCGCAAATACCTTCCTGACTTTCTTCTTGATGCTCACAATGATGAAGAACCCAATGAAACCGACGATGCCAAGAGTGAGAATCTTGCCCCACCGGCTGAGGGGCATTTTGAGTTTGAGCTCCCAAGCCTCGACCTTTTCCAGATCGTTGGGATAGCTCAAGAGATTGTCGAGCGCGGCGGCATGCAGAAACACGCCAGGAATACGGTCCTGAAGAGGGGAGAGCACGAGGTCATTGGAATAGGCGAACGACGTGCCAATCATCACGAAGCGGCCCCGGAACGCGTCGTTGAGTTCAGCGTCGCTGAGTTCCAGATCGTTCGGTGTCGCAACGTTCGGTCCGTCACCCATATGCTTTGGTAACTGGCTCGCGTGAATAGTCCGATAGTGCACGCAGAGCGGCCGGCTCAATGGACGTAAGAACGCACGTGCCTCCGCCCGCCACAAGAGTTTGATCTGACTCTCGTTCGAAGTGCAGTACATGTCCTCGTCGCCGTCCCTGGAATCCACTCGCGGCCAAATCCCGTGACGCTCTTCCCGCTCCCCGTCCATGGACTCGTGCCAATGCAAGCCGTATGCCGCCGTGTCGAGCGGCCATGTGACCGACATGAATGCAGCCTCGGTGCACGGCACATCAAGTGTTCCGTGGTACAACTCCTTGAAAATCGAGAAGGCGGCGCTCCGTGGACAGTCGCCTTCCGAAGTGCCGGGTTGCTCCGGCACACTGTGCGCGGTTTGCTCGGGGCTCGGTTTTTTTTTGCCAGGCCGTTCGTCCTTGGGATATACGAGTGGATAAGTCCATGCCAGCCGGTCGACCGAATGGGCAGAGAACTCAATGCCAACACGTTTTAGTTTCTTCAAGTCGTCATCGCTGTCGAGATCCGGGTTGGTGACGAGCGTGTTTTCGATCGTTCGCCGAGCAGCCAGAAACACCGGTACATTATTCTGCGATGTCAGGCGCATGAGCGCGTTTTTGAAGTGGTCGAAGTCGGACTCGTCCAATGTCCCGATCGGACCAGTATCAACGGTTTCATCGCGACATTCGGGTTCCTCTGGATCCTTGAGTTCCTTGGCTTTTTTGCGTTTCGCGGCATCCTGCCCCTTGGACTGGGAAAGAATCACGTCGATGAACACACCCTTCGGCGGAAACCTGTTGAGATATTGCAGAAGCCAGCTGTAAAAAGAATAATGAGCCGGCCAGCCTTCTTTGCAAGCACGGAGAACCTCGGCATCGATTACGAGTACCGTGATGCTCTTGCTGTACCAATCGACCCGGTTGTTATCGACCACTTTCGCTCGTGCGCGGTCAAACAGATAGCCTGAGAACGGCGCCGCATAGCGCGCCATCGTCTGCGCGCCCATTTCCTCGCCAAACCGTGTGGGCAGCAGAAAAGCAAGCACAATACCCAGCACTACCGACAGAGCAGCCCGGCCGAACAAATGCCAAAAGCCGCCGCCTTCGTGCTTCGCATCTTTATGCCCCTGTTCTTCCTTCTGCTTCGCCATTGTCCGGCCTGAAATGTCAGAGGAACGAAACAACAGAAAGGAGTCTAGAAAATCCTCTATCTTTACGTTAGCTTAATTTTCGTCGGGTAAACGCGAGGCGAAGCGTCCGGGGCGTGAACACCTTACGTATGAATAAAGTCGTTCGCGGACCGCAACCTGGATTTTTTCGTCTGGATGACTAAGATTCTGCCACTGCTTTTGTTCCGCGCTGGCAGGGTCAGCGCCGGCACATCGGCCGATAGTTAGTCATTCGCCGCCATTAGTCTCCTGCGCACCAACCCTGGTCGCAAACGATGTTCGGAGCAGGTACGACTGGCGGATAAAGACTATTCAGTGGCCACGCGTTTTCGCCAGATCGGCAATTGAGCTCGGCGCACTGTCTTTTGCGACCGGCGTGGCATCAAGCGAGCGCTGAAGAGAAAAATGGAATGGGCGGCGTCTCCCTACTGGGCGAGGGTGCGCTGAGTAGTCGGACGACCAGCCAGAAACTATGGCACGCCCCTTGGAAGAACTCGTCCATCAAGTCCGAACGGGGAGCGTGTGCCTCTGCAACGTTCCCGGCTCAGGACGCTTACCCATCACCTTACGGCAACGCAATCGGCACCGGCCTTGTCAACAGATCCACATAAAGACCAAAAAACCGGTTGTTATCAAACTCCGTGACATAAGTGATCTTCTGCGGTGAAGCCCCTGCCCCCGGCTGGTCCGGATATACCTTCACATGCCCCTGATCTTCACCGCTCGTCGTATCGATATCCAGATACGCACTCTTTGTTTGCGTTACGCAAGCAGGATCAAGGAAATACGCGATCGTCAACGTATCGAACAGATCGGTATTGCTAGCGAACGCCCCGGCATTGGCAATCCCGTACGCCCTCGTCACCGCGGTCTGCTTGCTCGGATTATTGACGATCTGGTCATACACGCTTTGTGTCAGCGGCACCGTATTCGTCACATCGAGCGGAATCACGGCCTGTGGAATCGACGTCTGCAATACCGTGCGCACAGCCAGCGGATCAAACCACCAGTTGAGTTCTCCCACGGCATTCGCATTGCCCGGCACCGCCATTGCGCCGCCCATGTAGACGATTCGCTTGATCAGCGGCACGATCTCCGGCGCCTTCATGATCGCCGTGGCAAGGTTAGTCGGCGGCCCGACCTCCAGAATAGTGACCTGGTTCGGATAGCGCTTGATGGTCTGAATCATGAAATCCGCCGCGCCCTGTGCCTGCAGTTTCGTCGACGCCGCGAACCCGTCCGGCGGCGCAACGAGTTGAGACTGCTGAGTCGGCTCGGGCCGGCTCCACGCGCCGAAGTAGCCGTTCGGATTGGCGGCCTGCTGCGCGCGAATACTCGCTACGTCGTATTGCAACGGATAACGGGCGCCGCCGTACACCCCCACGACGTTCTGCACGCCCATCCGTTCCACTGCCTTGAGCGCATCCGACTCTTCCTGCAGCAACCAGTCGTTGCCGGTAACGACGGTGAGTCCGAGCAGATTGACCTTGCCCTGCCCCATCAACTGCGTGGTCATGGCGAAAAGCTGGCCGTCGTCGCCCATCGTGTTGAAGTCTGAATCGATGATGACCTTCGGCGCATTGGCGAGAGGATCAGTGGTCGATATGCTGCCTCCACACGCAGCCACCCCTAGCGACATTATCAGCATGCCTACGTATTGTGATTTCATGTTCGTCCATTGGAGAGCGTGATTAACAAGGGAACACCATCGTGAGATGGTGCCGATAAATCAACGTCGAGCCATCAAAAGTGGCAATCCGGAGCGCCTCATGTCACAAACGGCATCCGTGTCAGGCCGCGCTGTCGACTTCCGCGCGTGTCGGTATCGAAGGCTGCGCACCCGCGCGCGTCACGGAGATCGACGCCGCGCGCTGCGCGAGGCTGATCGCGCTTTCCAGCGGCTGCCGTGAGGCGAGTTGCGCGGCAAAGACGCCGATAAAAGTGTCGCCGGCCGCCGTCGTATCGACCGCTTGCACCTGCGGCGCGGGGAAATGCATGCCCTCGCCGCCTTCCACCAGCAGATACGCCCCCTGCGCGCCGAGCGTGACGATCACATTGCGCGCCCCGCCCTGTTGCAACTCCGTCGCCGCGCGCCGCGCGCCGCTTTGCGATTCGACCGGCAGGCCGGCCAGGATGGCGGCTTCGACCTCGTTCGGCACGAGATAGTCGACTAGCGGCAGCCATTCCGCCGGCAACGGCCCCGTCGCCGGCGCCGGGTTCAGCACGGTGATCTTGCCGAGCCGGCGAGCGAGCGCGAGCGTTGCGTGAACAGAATCCCACGGCGTTTCCAGTTGGCACACCACGACATCGCAAGCCTTGACGGCAGCTTCATGGCGAGCGACGCTTTCCGGCGTGAGTTCGCCGTTGCTGCCGGCGACCACGACAATCGTGTTCTGCCCGTCATCGGACACCGTCACCATGGCGACACCGGTCGGCTGGCCCGGGTGGACCTCCACGCCACTGCAGTCGATCCCTTCCGTTTCCAGATCCTTGACGCGCTGCGCGCCGTTCGCGTCTTTGCCGACGCATCCGACCATGGCCACCTGCGCGCCGATGCGCGCGGCCGCAACCGCCTGGTTGCCGCCCTTGCCGCCGGCGACCTGCGAGAACTCATGTCCGCCAATCGTCTCGCCGGGGCGCGGCAAATGCGGTGCCCGCGCGACGAGATCCGTATTGATGCTGCCCACTACCAGCACCCGGCCTTGCTTCGTTTCTTTTGACACTTTCATTTTCTCCTGTCGACCAGAGTTAGTGCTTTAGCACTTACTCTGGTCCCATGCACAGCGGTCGACCAGAGTTAGCGCTTCAGCACTTACTCCGGTCCCATGCACAGCGGTCGACCAGAGTTAGCGCTTTAGCACTTACTCCGGTCCCATGCAAAGCTGCTGACCATCCACGGGACGTTCACAGTTACCCGGCACGACGACGCCGGCTTCGATAAGTATCCAGCACGACAGCCACGACAATCACAGCTCCCGTGATGATGCGCTTGGTCGGCTCGGTCGCGCCGATCTGCGCAAGGCCGGCAGCCAGCACGGAAATGATCAACACGCCGAAGAATGTGCTCGTCACCGAACCGCGCCCGCCCATCAAACTCGTTCCGCCGATCACCACCGCCGCGATCACCTGCAATTCAATACCCTGCCCGGCATTCGGATCCGCCGCCTCGAGCCGCGAAATCTGGAACAGCGAAGCGAGGCCGGCGAGCAGTCCCATCATCGCGAACACCGCGATCTTGTAAGGCCGCGGATTGACGCCCGCGAGCCGCACCGCTTCCTCGTTCGTGCCGATGCCGACCAGATAGCGTCCGAAGACGGTACGCGTCAACACGAACTGCGCGGCGACCATCACCACAATGGCGATGATGAAAGCCGGCGAGATGCCGAACGCCACCGGGTTGGAGAGGAAATCGAAGGCATCGCCGATATAAGCCGTGCGCGAGTTGGTCAACTGATACGCGAGACCACGCGCGGCCTCCAGCACGCCGAGCGACACGATGAACGACGGAATCCGCCACGCCACGGTGATCGCGCCGGTCACGCAGCCGGTCAGCGTCGCGCCCGCCATACCGAGCAAGGCCGCGGGCAGCGCCGGCCAATGCCACTGCAAGGCCGCGACGCTCGTAAGCGCCGCGCCGAGCGCCAGCACCGAGCCGACCGACAGATCGATACCGGCAATGATCAGCACGAACGTCATGCCGATCGACATCACGACGAGATCGGGAATCTGGTTGGCGATCGTGCTGAACGTGTCGTAGGTCAAAAAGTGCGAACTGAGCAGCGAGAACAGCACGATCATCCCGAGAAGCGCGCCGAGCAATCCAAGGTAGTTCGACACTCCGAGTCGCGTGCCAAGTGGCTTTGCGTTTTTGGGTGGTTCGTTCTGCAGCGTAGGCAGGCTGGTTTCCACGGTCATGCTCAATACTCCACTAATTTACTTTCGTCGGGCGCCTTCGCGTCGGGTTCGATCGGCTCGTGCAACATGTCATCGCGCGTGGCGTAGCCCGCGAATGCCGCCGCCAGCAGCGCGTCCTGAGTCCAGTTGCCGCGCTCGAACAGGCCCGTCATGCGTCCCGCCGACATCACCGCGATCCGGTCGCAAATCGCCATCAATTCGCGCAGGTCGCTCGATACCACCACCAGCGCCCGGCCTTCGCGAGCCAGCGCGCCCATCAATGCATAGATATCGAATTTCGCGCCGACGTCGATGCCGCGCGTCGGCTCATCGAACAGCAGCACCGTGCAATCGCGCGCGAGCCAGCGGCCGATCACCACCTTCTGCTGATTGCCGCCCGACAACTCGGACACAGGCTGCGACGGCCCGGAACTGCGAATGCGCATCGCGTCGATCTGCTGGTGCGCCAAAGCCGCTTCGCGACGGCCGTCCACCACGCCCTTGCTCGACACCGAACGCAAGTGGCCCAGCGAAATGTTGGCGGCAATCGGTTGGGTCAACAACAGACCCTCGCCTTTGCGATCTTCCGTGATCAGCGCGATGCCGTGTTTCACAGCGTCAGACGGCGAAGCGATCGCCACAGGCTCAAGCGCGCCGCCTTCGCGACCGATCGACACGGTGCCCGCGTCCGCGCGGTCCGCGCCATAGATGAGCCGCATCAACTCCGTGCGCCCGGCGCCGATCAGTCCGCTGATGCCAAAAATCTCGCCAGCCTTGACCTCGAAGGACACGTCGCGCACCACCGGCTCGCGCGTCATGCCGTTGACCTTGAAGGCCACCTCGCCGATGCGCCGCTCGCCGAGGTCGATCCGGTCGCCGATATCGCGGCCGACCATCAGGGTCACGAGACGGTCGGTGGTGAGATTGGCCATCTCGTCGACATGTACGAGCCGGCCGTCGCGCAACACGGCAGCGCGTCTCGCGATACGCTTCAATTCTTCCAACCGGTGCGAGATGTACACCAGCGCGACGCCGCGCGCCTTCAACCGCTCGACTTGCTCGAACAGCAGATCGACTTCGCGGGCGGTCAGCATCGCGGTGGGTTCGTCGAGAATCAGCACGCGGCAATCGCCGATCAGATTGCGCGCGATCTCGACCATCTGTTGATGCCCGATGCCGAGCGTGCCGACCAGCGTGTCGGGGTCGATCGCATCGAGGCCGACTTGCGCCATGGCATGCCGTGCATCCTCGCGCAGCTTGGCGCGGTCGATCCAGCCGAACATGCCGCGCCGCGGCAGACGGTTCAGAAAAAGGTTCTCGGCCACTGAGAGCGTGGGCAGCAGGTTCAGCTCCTGCATGACCATGCGCACGCCAAGCGCCTCGGCGTCCTTGCGGCTGGCCGGCGTATAGGCCGCGCCGCCGAGGGTCATCGAACCCGCGGTCGGCGTGACGAGGCCGCCGATAATCTTGGATAAGGTGCTCTTGCCCGCGCCGTTTTCGCCGGTCAGCGCCAGTACTCCGCCCGCGTGCAATTCGAGCGAAACATCGGCGAGCACGGGCTCGGCGTAGGTCTTGCCGATGCCGTGCACGCGCAGCACGGGGGCGGCGTCAGCAGGGGATGAAATTGGAGTGGACATCAGATTGATTCAGGCTGGACAGAAATCAGACGGCGTGGCCCCTTGACGGAGCGGGCCACACCTTGCACCCGTCTTACTTGGTGACCAGATCGACCGGCGTTTCGACGACGCCGGACAATTCAGACTGCTTCTTGTGTTCGGAAAGCGCCTTCAAAGCCGTGTCGATGCCGAACACTGCCTGCTTGGCGGCGTATTGATTAGCGGTGGCGAGCACGCGGCCGTCCTTGAGCATCGGCTTGATCGCGTTAATGTCGTCGTAACCGACGATCTGCACCTTGCCTGTCTTGCCGGCCGCGCGCACGGCCGACACGGCGCCGATTGCCATGTTGTCGTTGCCGCACAGCAAGGCCTTGACGTCCGGATTCGCATTGAGGATCTGGCTCGCGACGGCGTTGCCCTTGTCGATTTCCCACTCACCCGATTGCAGCGCGACGACCTTCATGCCGCCCGATTGCATGGCCTGCTTGAAGCCGGCCGTACGTTGCTGCGCGTTGGTTGTGGTCGTGACACCTTCGATAATGCCGACGTTGTCGCCCGCCTTCAGGTGCTTGGCGAGGTAGTCGCCGACCTTCTGTGCGCCCTTCGCGTTATCCGGTCCGACGAACGGGATGTTCAGGTCTTTCGACTTGAGCACGTCGTTGTCCAGCTTGTTGTCGATATTGACCACGATGATGCCGGCATCGACCGCTTTCTTCAGCACCGGCACCAGCGCCTTGGAGTCAGCCGGCGCGATCACCAGCGCGTCGACCTTCGAAACGATCATCTGTTCGACGATGCGGATCTGGTTCGCGGTGTCAGTCTCGTCCTTGATGCCGTTGGTGACGAGGTCGAACTTCGCCGGATTCTGCTTCTGATAATCCTTGGCGCCCGTTTCCATGGTCAGGAAGAACTCGTTGGCGAGCGACTTCATCACCAGCGCGACTTTCGGTTTATGGGCGGCCTGGGCGAAGGCTGCCGGCATCGGCAAAATCGACACAGCGAGGAAAGCTGCGCCGGCTGCGATGGCGCGACGGCGCGCCGGTAGGAAATGGCGAATCATTGATGTCTCCGTATCGCTCGTTCGGTCTACTGAGAGCCGTTGAGTCGTGTGATAGGTAGGAACGCCGCACTTGCCGCCACTGGCTGATCCATCAGGGTCGTCCCGTATGCTGGGCAAGTGTGGCCAGCTCCAATGCTATCCTCGCGAACTGCGTTATGCTATGTCAAATTTCAAAACTGATCGTTTCAAAAATGGAACACGTGGATTGGGACGACTTGCGCATTCTGGTGGCGATCGCCCGTGAAGGCACCATGCGCTCGGCCGCCGCGGCGTGCGACCTGAGCGCGCCGACCCTGTCGCGCCGCCTGACCGAGCTTGAGCGGCGGCTGGGCGAACCGTTGATCGACCGCGTGCCGTCGGGCTGTACCGTGACGGCATTCGGCGCCAAGGTGCTGGCTTGGGCGGAGCAGATGGAGGACCTGGCGCACCAGATCGAACGCGCCGCGGACGTGAACGGCGGCGCGCCCGCGCATGGCACCGTGCGGATCAACGCCGTCGAATGGCCGTCGTACATTCTGCTGAAGCTGCTCGGCTCGTTTCAGGACCGGCTGCCCGGACTCGCGATCGAAGTCCTGACTTCGCGGCGTCCTTATAGCCTTGCGCGGCGCGAGGCGGACATCGCTTTGTGGTCCGAGTGCCCCGAAGAGGGTGATCTCTATGTTCGCCGGATCGGCAGGATCCGCTTCGGGCTGTTCGGCTCGCGCGACTACTATCTGCGCCACAAGGCCGCGATCGTGAAGAAGGAGTGGGAGAAGCTGTCGTTCGTCGGCTACGACGACCGTCAGCCCGATCACCCGGCGACGCAATGGCTGAAGGCGCTGCCCGGCGCTCCGGCGCCGTCGCTGCGCAGCAGCTACGGCATGGGTGTGTTCGACGGTGTGCTGGGGGGCTCAGGACTCGGCATACTCGCCCAGCTAGCCGGCGACACGACGAGCGATCTCGTCTGCGTGGAGAAGCACATCAAGGCGCTCGATCAGGACGTGTGGATGGTGCTGCATCCGGCGCTGCGCGACAGTGAGCGCATCCGGACCGTGGCGAACCTGATTGCCGAGATTTTCCGCTGACGCCGCCTGACGAACGAACGCCAACGTATCGGCCGGTTACGGCTAACCTGCGCGAAACTGAGCGCGATCGTGCCTCATGGTACTGCGACGCCGGCTGCTGCAACAGGAATCGGGGAAGTCACGGAGTTGCCTCACCGTTGCGTGTCGAAAGGCGCGCTCCGGAGCGGCGAGCGGAGAAGCCCATCCGAACCTGCGTATGTCGCACACAGCAACAACGATTTCGCGGATGATGGAACCCGCCGCAACCAGCATCCATCGCATGCACAACGTCCATCACGCCGGCGATCCGCGCCCGGCGGACACCGAAACCGACTTCCCGGTCGTGGACCTCGAGGTCGCATAACCAGCACGGGCAGCTCAGGCTCGTCCGTTTTCAGGAGATACGCCATGTCCCGCACCGTCGCCGAGAAGCGCGCCGCGTTCAGAGCCTTGCATACGTCCGGTTGTTTCGTGCTGCCCAATCCGTGGGATGCCGGCAGCGCGCGCTATCTGCATTCGCTCGGCTTCCAGGCGCTGGCCACGACCAGTTCCGGCTTTGCCTGGTCCACCGGACACGCCGACAACAGCTTGCCGCGCGACGCGATCCTCGCGCATCTGCGTAAGATCGTCGAAGCGACCGACCTGCCCGTCAACGCGGACTTCGAGAACGGCTTCGGCAGCACGCCGAACGAGGTCGCGGAAAGTGTCAGGCTCGCCATCGAAACCGGCGTGGCCGGCCTGTCGATCGAAGACTCCACGGGCGACGCCGCCGCGCCGCTTTTCTCCATCGAAGTCGCCGTCGAACGGATCAGCGCCGCGCGCCGCACCATCGACGAAAACGGCGGCGATACGCTGCTGGTCGGCCGCGCGGAGAACTTCTTCGCCGGCTCGCCCGATCTCGACGACGCGATTGCGCGACTCAAGGCCTATTCGGAGGCCGGCGCCGACTGTCTGTACGCGCCGGGCATTCAGACGCGCGAACAGATCGAGGCGGTGGTCGCCGCCGTGGCGCCGAAGCCCGTCAATCTGCTGATCGGCTCGACGTCGGCGTTCACGCTGCAGGACGTGGCCGCGCTCGGCGTGCGGCGCATCAGCGTCGGCGGAGCGCTGGCTCGCGCGGCGTGGGGCGGTTTCATGCAAGCCGCGCAGTCGCTCGCTCAAGGCCGCTTCGACGGCTTCGCCGGCGCGGCGCCGGGCTCGCAACTCAACGAACTGTTTGAGAACCGCAGGTGAGTTGAGGTGTCGTGAGGTGGCGAAAAGGGCATGCGGGCGATCGACAACGCCGCAGTGCGCATCGAGCTGCGACGCCGTCATCGTTCGCTGACGAACGTACGCAGTTCGCGTAGCCATGAGAGACTGATGTCTAGCGTGCGTTGAGTCTGCCGACGCCCGCAGCTCGGGCATGTCAGCTATGGAACTTCGTCCTTTCAGAGTGCTTGCCGCACTCCTCGTCTCAAGCGTCGGCTTCTGCCCGGCGGCATCGCACGCCTACGCGCTCGACGCACAATTCGACTGCCAGGCGCGTCCTCACGCGTTCATTACGGAACTCATCGACGACAAGTACATCGAGTCTAATCCCATGCGGGTCGACAAGAACTCCGTCAACGCGTTTCGTCCCGTGCACGGCAGCGACATGACCGCGTTTGGCTTTCGCGTGTACGCCGTGCTCGGCTATGAGCCGGACGACGGGATGTTCAAGAAAGGCCGCGGCCAGGCGCTCGCGGGCCCGTTATACGGCGTCGTGTTGTCCGCGCCGAGCGAGTCGGTCGAAACGCGCGTGCGCGCGGCCGGAAGCACCGCCAAGGTGCACTCGGTCATTCCATTGCTGCTGACCGCGGTAATTTGCACCAATTGACTGTAGACAGGCGGCCGAGCGCTGTGGTGCTATGCTTTTCGCTCCTCATCGCCCACGCCGCCAAGGTCTTCACGCCGATGCCTTCGTCCGTCCGCAACTCGCTCATCTGGGTCTTCGACGCGTTCGAGCGCGATCCGACTTACATCAGCAAGCGGATGTTTGGCAGCGACGCCGCTTATATCGATGGGCTTTTGTGCCTGATTGCCGCGGATCGCGACAAGCCGTGGAATGGCCTGCTGGTGTGCACGTCGCACGAGCGTCACGCCGCGCTCATTGATGAGATGCCGACTTTGCGGCCGCATCCGGTGCTCGGCAAATGGCTCTACATAACGCAGGACGATCCTGCATTCGAAACCGTCGCTGAACAATTGACGGCGCTGGTGCTCGCCCGCGATTCACGTATAGGCGTCGAGCCGAAGCCGCGTGCACGCGGCAAGAAATCCAAGCTGCCGAAAGCGTAGCGCGTCGCATCGTTCGATTGAACGGCTCACACGCGCGGCCGCGACGGCGAGATTCTTGTTCTGGTCGAGCGCCCGTTGGATCAGGCCATCGAGCACTCACTGGATCATGGAACTGGCTCCGCCATTGCACGGCGCCCTGATCGACCACTTCAGTGGCAGAATCAGCGGCACCGCAGCATGTGTTCGGGAGACTTCGTCATGGGCAACGAAACGCACGTCGAACATCAGACCGGCGCAACCAGCGGATCGGACACCGCACCGGACATTCCCGGCCAGATCGTGCTGGTCTTTCAGGGCGGCGGCGCCCTCGGCGCTTACCAGGCGGGCGTGTACCAAGCCCTTCATGACGGCAAAGTCGAGCCTCACTGGGTTATCGGCACTTCGATCG
The DNA here is from genome assembly GCF_003386115.1 of Paraburkholderia sp. BL27I4N3. Classification (NCBI taxonomy): domain Bacteria; kingdom Pseudomonadati; phylum Pseudomonadota; class Betaproteobacteria; order Burkholderiales; family Burkholderiaceae; genus Paraburkholderia; species Paraburkholderia sp. BL27I4N3. The sequence continues at coordinate 6,445,763 of NZ_QREJ01000001.1, forward strand.
GCGCGATAAACGGCGCGATCATCGCCGGCAATCTGCCTGAGAATCGCATGGCGCGCTTGACTCAGTTCTGGAACGGCGTGGCACGTCAGGGCATCGGAGCGGCGGACTGGCTGCCGGGACTCGCGAACTGGCTGCGTGATTTCACCACGGTCACTCAAGGCGTGCCGTCGTTTTTCACGCCACGGCTGCAGTCGTGGGCGGGCCTTCAGACACGCGTTCGCTCCGATCAGGCCGCGTTCTATTCGACCGGGCCGCTGCGCGAAACCCTGGCTTCGCTAGTCGACTTCGACTACCTGAACCAGAAGAGGACGCGGCTGACCGTCGGCACGGTCAATGTCCGCAGTGGACGCATGCGCTACTTTACGAATCGCGATGCGCTGCTGGACGTCGAACACGTGATGGCCTCCGCCGCTTTTCCGCCCGGCTTCCCGGCGGTGCAACTGGAAGGCGAATCGTACTGGGACGGCGGCATCTATTCGAATACGCCGCTCGAAGCCGTGCTCGATGACCGGCCGCGGCGCGACTCGGTGATTTTTTCGGTGCAGTTGTGGCCTTCGAGCGGTCCGGAACCGGAGTCGATCTTGCAGGTCATGAGCCGGCAACGCGACATTCAGTATTCGAGCCGCGCGGAGAGTCATCTCGATCGGCAGAAGCAGATTCACCGCTTGCGTCACGTGATCCGCGAGCTCGGCCAGCATCTGCCTGAAGAGACACGGAATGATCCGGAGGTGCGCGATCTGCTCGGCTGGGGCTGCGGTACGACGATGCGCGTGCTGGAACTCGACGCACCGGCATTCGATAACGACGACCTGAACAGGGACATCGATTTCTCTTCGGCCGGCATCGAACGGCGCTGGCTCGCGGGTTACGAAGACACGGTCCGCATGCTGAAGCGCGCGCCATGGCGGGAAGCACTGGATCCGATGGAAGGCCTCTCGGTCTTTCGCATGGCATCGGCGGAAAGCCGGCAATAAATCGCGTCAGCGCCGCAAGCAGCGACTCGCGACCTCGGGCGCGGCGTAGGCCGTGCGCGCCTGCTCACTCACCGCAAATCCTATTTGTACCTGGCACGCAAGACTGTTTGTCCATGGCGGGTATTCGAGATCGGCGCCGATGCGCCTAGATTTCATACCTATCGGAGCCACTGGCCCGATCAGCATTTGATCCCAAGTTACTTATCCGGAGATTCAGCCATGAGCACATCACAAAAAGTCGTTGTCGTCACGGGCGCATCGCAAGGCATCGGCGCCGAACTGGTCAACGCGTTTCGCAAGCTCGACTACCGCGTGGTCGCAACCGCACGTTCGGTCAAGCCCTCGGAAGATCCGAACGTCCTGACCGTGGCAGGCGATATAGGCGACCCGGCCACCGCGCAGCGCGTGATCCGTGAAGCCATCGCCCGTTTTGGCCGCATCGACACGCTCGTCAATAACGCCGGCATCTTCGTTGCCAAGCCCTTCACCAGCTATACGGCCGAAGACTACGCAAAGGTCACTGCGGTGAACCTCAACGGCTTCTTCTTCATCACGCAGCTTGCCATCGCGGAGATGGAAAAGAACGGCAGCGGCCACGTAGTCAGCATTTCGACGAGTCTCGTCGACCACGCCATCGACGGCGTGCCGTCGGTGCTGGCCTCGTTGACCAAAGGCGGCCTGAACGCGGCCACCAAGTCCCTCGCCATCGAATACGCGAAGAAGGGCATCCGCGCGAACGCCGTGTCGCCGGGCATCATCAAATCGCCGATGCATGCGGAAGAAACTCATGCGGCGCTCGGCGCACTGCATCCTGTCGGACATATGGGCGAAATGAGCGATATCGTGAACGCTGTCCTGTTCCTGGACTCGGCGCCGTTCGTGACCGGCGAAATCCTGCACGTCGACGGCGGCCAGAGCGCAGGCCACTGATCGCCAGGGCGCCGCCAACCGGCGCCCTCCGCGTCAACCGAGGATTACGGAGAACGCCATGCCTATCGTCACAATTCAGGTGACCCGCGAAGGTTCCAGACCCGGCAACGATGCCGTCACGGCCGACGAAAAAGCCAGGCTGATCGCAGGCGTCAGTCAGGTGCTGCTGGACGTGCTGAACAAGCCGCTCGCGGCGACCTTCGTGGTCATCGAGGAAGTGGACACCGAGAACTGGGGCTGGGGCGGCTTGCCGGTCGAGGCCTATCGCAAGCAGCTCGCCCAGAAGCCAGGTTGAGCGTCGGAACGGGGTCGCTCAACCCGTTGAGCCATCTGGTTTTCAGTTCGCGAACTGCCGCAGTTGCTCGATGCTCTGCTTCAGTTCGCGCTCCAGTTGGGCCATCAGTTCCGCTGCTGGCAACGACCTTGCCAACGCCGCGGCCTGGCCTGCCCAGTGCGCGCCGTAGCCAAACTCCCCTTGCGCCTTCGCTGCCGCATTCAACGCCTTGCCGGCATCGTAGGCGATCGGATAGGCGGGCGGACTGGGTGAACGCGCGTCGGCGCCGAGCGCCGTGAAGCTGTTCGCCATGCTTCTCGCCAGCCGCCCGGAGATCGCCGCCGTGAAAGTCGTACGGCGAGCCGCCTCGCCGAGCAATGCGCGACGATAACCCTCGTCGATCGACGTTTCCGGACACGCCACGAAGGCCGTGCCAAGCTGCGCGGCCTGAGCGCCGAGCGCGAGCGCCGCCGCAATGCCGGCGCCGTCCATGATGCCGCCGGCGGCGATCACCGGCAGCCGGCATTCCCTGACCAGCAAACGCGTCAGGGCGAACGTGCCCAACCGGTCGTCGAATGCATCCGGGTCGAAGACACCGCGGTGCCCGCCGGCCTCGACACCTTGCGCCACGATCGCATCCACACCCGCCGCTTCAACCTGCGCCGCCTCTTCCAGATTGGTCGCACTGGCGAGCAGCGTGATGCCCGCCTGCTTCAACTCGGCGATGACATCGGCGGGCGGCAAGCCGAAGTGAAAACTGACGATCGCCGGCTTCTCCTCCAGAAAAACCGCCAGCATGGCGGGGTCCGCAAGGAAGCTCGTGTAGATCTCCGACAGCTTCGCCGGTGGCGTCGCTCCGTACTTTTCGAAATGCGGCGCAAGCCAGCGCAACCATTGCTGCTCGAGCGCCGCGTCCGCTTGCGCAGGCTGATGGCAGAACACGTTGATGTTGAACGGCTTGCCCGTCAGTGCGCGCGTCTCCCTGATCACCTTGCGCGCGCCGTCGGCGTTCATCGCTCCGACGCCTAACGAGCCCAGGCCGCCTGCGTTGCAAACGGCCGCGGCCAGTGCGGGCGTGCTGACACCCGCCATAGGCGCCTGAACGATCGGCTTGTCGATGCCCAGCAAGGGCAGCAAGGCACGCTTGCCTGTCTGATTGGTCATGTCGCTTCCTCATCGAGTCTCACTACAATATAGTCCTGATATTCCGTACGAACCCCTGTTCCGCGCCGAACGCGGCAGAGCCGCTGCGTTCGCATTGCGGCCGTTCCATGCGGCGTTCCGCCTCGCACCAGACCGCGCCATCAGGCACTTCGCCGAGAGACCATGCAGCGCCAATTTGAAGATGTGCTTCTGGGCAGTATCGAACTGTTCTGCCTGGCGGCCGAACTGGAGAGTTTCACCGAGGCCGCGAACGCCGCGAGCGTCACACCGGCCGCCGTCAGCCGTACTGTCGCGCGTCTGGAGGAGCGCCTCGGCGTGCGACTGTTCGTGCGGACCACCCGGCAGATCCGGCTCACCGATGCGGGACGACGGTACTTCGAACAATGTCGTCTGGCGCTGGCCCAGCTCGCCGAAGCCGAGCGTGAAGCGACCGGACAGCAAACCGCGCCGACCGGCGTGCTGCGCATCAGCATGCCGACGCCGTATGGACACTACCGCGTGCTGCCCTTGCTGGCCGAGTTTCGCCGACGCTATCCGGGCGTCACCGTCGAAACGCATCTCAGCAATCGCAACATCGACTTCGGCGAGGAAGGCTTCGACCTGGCCATTCGCGGCGCGGCGCCCGGAGACTCCGGGCTGATTGCGCGCACGATCGAGGACGCCGAACTGGTGGTCGTCGCCTCGCCGGCCTATCTGCGTGGCGCCGCCAAACTGAAAACGCCGGACGACCTGGTCAATCACGACTGTGTCCAATACGCGTTGCCGAGCACCGGCCGCAATCTCCCGTGGCTGTTCAAATACGAAAACGAGGTTGTCGAGACGATGACGAGCGGCGGATACACGTCGTCGGGCGACGTGCTTGCCGGGGCCACGCTCGCGCGTCACGGGGCGGGCATTTTTCAAACCTATCGGTTTATCGTCGAGAAAGACCTCGCGGCGGGAACGCTCAAGGAACTGCTCATTCCCTATGGCGGCTGTTCGCGGCCGTTCGTGCTGCTTTATCCGCATGCGCGGCACCTGTCGTCGCGCGTGCGCAGTTTCGTCGACTTCCTGATGGAAAAGCTGGGATCGTAGGCGCACGGATCATCGCGCGACGCTCCCCTCGACAACCCGTCACACGCGCAGCGGAAAGATGAACTTCGCCGCCAGCAGGCCGACCACTCCGCCGAGCAGCGTCTCCCACGCGCGCGCGCCAAGAAACGAAATGGAGTGCACGCCGCCAATCGCCAGTGTCACGATCAAGGTGAAGGCGAACGCCCCGCAAGCGACGTCATAGCGCTCGGGCAACGCCATCGCGTAGACGATCATGGCGGCCGCGACGGCGGCCCAGGCGAGCAGCGGCACATGCTCGACGAGCGGCAGGCAGGCCAGCCCCAGCGGAACGCCGACCAGGGTGCCGATGATCCGTCGGCGCACCCGCTGCGCCGTGCCACTCGCCGAACCCGCCACCACGTAGGTGCTTGCCGTGATGGCCCAGGCGGACTCCTTGAGTCCGATCGTCTCGTTCAAAAGGACCACGGCCAGCGCGCCGCTCGCCGCCTGCAGGCCCATGATGAGTTCGGCCGACACTTTCCACCGATCCGGCACGTTGACGGCCGAAAGCACCGTCATGGCCGGACGTTCCGCCGGACCGCTGAGCAGACGCGGGACAATGGACGCGAGCATGGCGATCAGCCCCGCCACCACGACGGCCGGCATGTCGACAGGCATCAGATGGACGTTGTAGGCCAGCAATTGGCCGATGAATATTTGCGAGCCCATTCCCGCGCCCAGAATGCCGAAGCGTTTGAGGTAGCCGACGAGAAACGCGCCCGTGACGAGCGTCAGCTCGGGGCCGGCCGCGCCGATGGTCTGCAGGAGTGGAGCGAACGCGATGAACATGGCCGCGCCGAGCACGGCGGCGGCGCACAGGAAGGCCAGGTCGCGGCTGGACTCGGGCCGGGAAACGCGCGCCTCCGAGACGCTGGCCCACAGCGCGAAGTTGCCGGCCAGCGAACCGACCAGCGTCGCACCGGGCAAACCGTGGGTGACATCCTGCAACGTTCCGAGCGCCGCGGCGATTCCGTACGCGGTGACGAGCCGCAGTCCCTTGATCCGGCGATGCGTGCCGGGATCGAACTGATCCAGCCATGTCGTCGCGAGGCTGAGGACGCCGCGCCGACGCTCGCCCGCGGGTTCGCCTCGAACGCCATCGCTCGCCGCGCGGCTTTGCGCATCGGCGCCGACTCGCTTGTCGTCCTCCGGGATCATCTTTCGCTTTACGGCGTGGTGCGCGTGGGATTTGAGCTACCTCGTAGTCTAGTCGATCGGAACGCCCGGACCGCTCGGAAATCGTTGTCAGCGGCTGTGCCGCCAGCCAAGTCAGTCAAGCGCACGCCTAGGCCGGCAGCCGCCCGTCGTCTCGGACAATAAAAATCGCATGCGATTTAATCTTATGCGCTTGACAAGGCGAAACTTCTCGTCCACTATTCGACGCATGCGATTACATCGCATGCGATTTAAAGCAACTTCACAGCTCTGTCCTTCAAGGAATTCATCATGACCAAGATCGAAAATGTCCTGCTCACCGGCAAAACCCACACCACGTTCAGCGGCCGCGGCGGTCGCGTCAACCTCAATCTGTCGGCAGCCAAAGGCGCCGGTGCGGACATCGCGTTCCCGGCTGTAGAGGCGCATCCGACCGCGGAACAACTGTTCGCAGGCGCCTGGTCGGCCTGTTACATCTCCGCGATCGGCCTCGTCGCCCAAGCGAAGAAAGTGACGCTGCCGTCCGATCTGTCCGTGGAAATCGAGGTCGATCTGGGCATGACCGGCGACGCGTATTTGCTCCAGGCGCGCTTTAACGTCAGCGTGCCGGGCGTGGCGCGCGAAATCGCCGAGGCCATCGCGCATGAAGCCCACGAAATCTGCCCGTATTCGAAAGCCACGCGCGGAAACATCGACGTTGTCGTCAACGTAGCCTGAGATTCCCTCACTGAACCGGCATCTCTGGGCGCGATCCGGCAAGGCTAGCGCCCCTCATCGAACATTTTTTAAGCGGAGTTTCACCGTGAAAACCAAACTCGTTGCTGCACTGCTCCTCGCACTTTCTGCCTCCACCGCCGCGCCCGCGTTCGCCAGCGGCTACGGTCCGGCTCCGTTCTACCGGCCTTCGGTCGGCGCCCCGGCGTCGCAACGCGGCCAGAGCGCGCAAACCGTCGCCGCGACCAACGACGATGCAGCTGGCTCGCAAGCGGCATATGGCGGTGTCGCCTCTGGTCAGTCGGAATCCGGCAGCCGTGCCGTGGTCGCTCCTCACGACAATCTTTACGCACGCCATTGAGGCGCGCTGCCGGCCGCGCCAACGTCCCGGCCGGCTACGCATGCCTATGGCGGCGTGATGGGCTTTGCCTGCCGGTCGGCTAGCCAGGCCGATCTCTGGCATGCTTGCGGGATCGCATCCGATAGACGGCGAGCCAACCACTGACGAAAGGATTGGACTGAAATGACGACGCAAACCGAAACCGCCATTCTGGCCGGCGGCTGCTTCTGGGGCATGCAGGATCTACTGCGCCGCTACCCCGGCGTGCTGTCCACGCGCGTGGGATACACGGGCGGCGACGTGCCCAACGCCACTTACCGCAACCACGGCACACACGCAGAAGCGCTCGAGATCGTGTTCGACCCGAGCCAGATCAGCTATCGCAAGATCCTCGAGTTTTTCTTCCAGATTCACGATCCGACGACGAAGAACCGCCAGGGCAACGACGTCGGCATGAGCTACCGCTCGGCCATTTTCTATCTCGACGATGAGCAGAAGCGGGTGGCTGAGAACACCATCGCCGATGTCGAGGCGTCCGATCTCTGGCCCGGCAAGGTGGTCACCGAAGTCGCTCCGGCCGGCCCGTTCTGGGAGGCCGAGCCGGAACATCAGGACTATCTGGAGCGCATTCCCAACGGCTACACGTGCCACTTCGTTCGCCCGAACTGGAAGCTGCCCGAGCGCGGCTGAAGCCTGAAATCAGCGCTAAACGGTCGAGCATTTTTGTGGCGCAGAAAACAAGAAGCCCGCGGACATCGTCCGCGGGCTTTTCCGTTTGGCAACGCGCCTCATGACGGGCGCATGGATCGCACGATCCGCCGCTCATTCCCCGTTCTGAACCGCTTTGACGAGATTGTTGCGCAGCGTCACGATCGCCTTCTGGACTTTCGAGAACTCGTCCGGCGCGAGGCCGGTTGCCTCGACGAGGTCCATGTTCAGACCTTTTTCGCGCAAGCGCCGGCCACTTTTCGTGAGACCTACTCGCACCTGACGCTCGTCTTCGGGGTCCCGCTGTCTTTCCACATAACCTGCCGCCTCCAGCTTCTTCAGGATCGGCGTGAGCGTGTTGGACTCGAGGAACAGCTTCTCGCCCAGACTGCTGACAGTCTGGTTGTCCTCCTCCCACAGCGCGATGATCGTGATGTATTGCGTGTATGTCAGCCCAAGCTCTTCGAGAATCGGCTTGTAGGCCTTGCCGAATGCCAGGTTCGCGGAATAGACCGCAAAGCACAGGAAGTCGGAGAGCTTCACATCCGTGGAAGCGGGTTGGTCGGTGGATTTCATCTGCGTCCTCGTTGGGTAGAGGCTCACGCCTCGCATGCGGCATTATACATCGCATGCGATTATATCGCAGTCGCTCAAATCGTCGGACATGGCGTCGAACATGGCGGAGGAGCACTGACGATCGGCTTCAGCGTTCGCTTTGTCGCGAGTAAGCTACCAGCGCGGACCAACATGACCCTGAAATCGGCCGCTGCGCCGGGCACCTGAAGGTCCACGCAAGATTTCCATAGGAGAACGTCTTGAAGCGGATCGTGGTGATCGGCGCAGGTTTCGCCGGACTGTGGAGCGCGGTGGGCGCGGCGCGCAAACTCGACGAACTGCGCGTGCCCGCCGATCAGGTGGAAGTCGTCGTCATCAACGGCACGCCGTATCACAGTATCCGGGTGCGGAACTACGAACAGAATCTGGACGAGACGCGCGTGCCACTCGCCGATGTTCTCGGGCCGATTGGTGTGCGGCTCGTCGAAGGCTCGGTATCGGGCATCGATTCGGCCAACGGCCGCATCACCGTTCAGACCCAAGGGCTGACGCAGACGCTTGCCTACGACCGGCTCGTCATCGCGGCGGGCAGCCAACTCGTCCACCCCGATATTCCCGGTTTGACCGAGCATGCGTTCGACGTCGATACGTTCTCAGGCGCAACGAAACTCGCGGCGCACTTGCGCGGCTTGCCGACGCTCGCGAGTGCGGCGAGTCCGTTTACGGCCGTCGTGGTTGGGGCCGGCTTGACGGGTATCGAACTGGCGGCCGAACTGCCGGCGCGCTTGCGCGGCATCGCGGGCGACGCGCATCGAGACGCCGTCCATGTCGTGCTGGCCGATCGCTCGGCGAAGATCGGCCAGGCGATGGGCGGCGCGCAGCCTGTCATCGAGCGTGCCATGAACGCCCTTGGCGTCGAGATGCTTGCGGGCGTATCCCTGCAGTCGGTGGACGCCGACGGCGTCGAGCTCACGAATGGCACGCGCATCGATGCCGCCACGGTGATCTGGTGCGGCGGCATGCGCGCGAACGCGTTGACCGCGCAAATTCCCGTGACACTCGATCCTTTTGGACGCCTTCCGGTAGATGCCTTCATGCGCGTCGAAAACGTCCCGCATGTATTCGCAGCCGGCGACTGCGCGCGTGTGTTGATCGACGGCGCGCGGCCATCGGTCATGTCATGCCAGCACAGCCGGCCGATGGGGCGCTACGCCGGTCACAACGTCGTCTGCGATCTGCTCGGTGGCGAGATGCTGCCGCTTCATATCGACTGGTACACGACCATTCTCGATCTCGGTCCGTGGGGCGCCGTGTACACGGAGGGCTGGGACCGGCATCTCGTGTCCGAAGGCGACGCCGCCAAAGCGACCAAACAGACCATCAATTGCATACGCATCTATCCGCCGCGTACGGGCCTTCGAGACGACATCCTGCAAGCCGCCGCGCCTGTCGTGCAGGCACCGCCGCCAACCGTCACGGCTCGCTGAATCTGCGGAGCTGGTGTGCAACGCGGACGAAGGTGACCGGTGCGGCAGGGACACGTGACCGCAAAACTAACGGCTTAATGTTCAGGCGGCGCCGGTGGCTTGAGTTGCGCTTCGATGGCCGCCTTATCTATCACCGACCAGACCTGCTCGATCTTTCCATTGCGGAATTGATAGAACACGTTCTCCGTGAAGGAAACGCGCCTGCCGTTGACGGCGAGGCCGAGGAACGTGCCCACTGGCGTACAGGCGAAGCCGAGCCGGCTGGCGATATAAGGCGGATCGGAAATCAACAACTGGATGTTGAAATAAAGGTCGGGAATTTCGCGGAAGTCTCTCTCCAGCATCTCGCGATAGCCGGATAAGCCGATGCGCTGACCGTTGTAGTGCGCGTTGTCGTCGACATACTGCCCGAGGTTCGGCCAGTCCTGTTTGTTCAGGCAGCCAATGTAGTCCCGGTAGAGGGTGTAGAGGTCAGGCGTGTCCACGGCAATGGCTCCGTCCTTGTACAAGGTCCGTGCTGCGAGGCAGGAAGAATTTAAATTCTACCGCCGTGGATAAAACGGTGCGGAAGCCGCAGCGGCAGCACGGCCTCAGGCTGCCGCGCCGACTCGCGCCCGCTGCGTGTCGACCGCCTCCAGCACCGCTTGCACGACCCGCTCGACGCTCGGCCAGTTCCGCGCATGTTCGCCCGCGACATACTGCTCAGGCGACACACTGCGATACGGCGGCGGATAACCCCATATGGCATCGTGCCTGTCGGGTCTGGTGATGCTTCCGCCGATCACGGCGACGGTCGGACGGAGAAACGCGGCCGCGACGTGCATCAGCATCGTCGAGTTCGTCAGCACGACGTTGGCCTCTTCGGTGAGAGCGAACATGACGCGCATCGACACCTCGCCTGCGAGCGAGCGGACCGGCACACCCGCTCCCCCCGCGGAGATCGCCTCGGCGGCGCGCGCCTGATCCGCTTCGCTGCCGACGATCACGATGTCGCACGCCTCGCCGGCTTGTTCCAATGTCTGCGCGATCCGCGAGAGCGCGGCGCCGACTTGGCGCGCGTCCCATGCTTTGGTCGGCACGCCGGCCCCAACGCCGACGATCAACCGCACGGTGCGACGCCCCGGCACGTTGCCCGCACTCCAGATTTGCGCGGCGGTGGCGCGCTCGTCGTCGGTGAGGAACAGTTGCGGGCGCGCTTGCGGCAGCGCCGTTGCGCCGAGCAGTTCGCCCTGCGCGAGCGCGGCGCGGCCGCATTGCCGGGCGGCGAATTCGATAAACGCCTGGCACCCGCTCCAACCGCCGCGATAGCCGCGCACGCCGATGCGATACCGCACGCCCGCGCGCATCATCAACAGCGCGCCCATGTAGCTGCCGAGCACGTCGATACCTACATCAAAGCCGCCGCGCGCGCGCAGTGCGGCGACCTGCGGGGACTTCCACAGAAAACGCAGCACGTTAGCGTGCGAGCGGTCCTCGACCAGCTTGTTGTTCCAGGGCGCGTCGATCTCCACGATCTCGTCGACGAAGGGATTGTTCTCCAGTATCGGACGCCCCCAGCTACCGACGCCGGCGATCAGACGCGTCGTCGGAAAGCGCGTGCGCAGCGCTTCGAAGAGCGGCGTGGTGGTGAGCAGTTCACCGAAATCGTTCGGGCGCAGCACGAGAATCTCGCGCGGCGTGTCGCGAGCCGGATCGAACCGTGGCGGGTGGAAGCGGCCCATCAACCAGACCGGCGCTTCGATCAGCAGATTTTTCCAACCCATTGCTTCTCCAATGCGGCAGGCGGTGGCCGCCCTCGTCGCGTCTCGGTTCGCGCCGGCGGGCGCGCCGGGCGCAGGTGCGCCACGGGCGCCGCCCGAATATCACGCCGATTGTGCATCGTTGCCGCACTGCGCTCTGTGGCCGGGCGTACAAAGCCGAGGACTGCGCGAATCCTGATCGCGGAGCACGAATGACGCCTCACGCCGGCACCCGGGCACGTCACGTGCTTCCGCATAAGGGGCTATGAAGCTGACCGCTAAACAGACAACAAGGAGCCGAAAATGAAAGCAAAAACACTGATCTGCGCAACCGCTCTCGCCGCGATCTGCGCCTCGCAAGGCGCCTATGCGCAGATTGCCGGACTGCAACCGCTCGGCGGCACGGTCGAGCAAACCAATGCGCTGCTGAAGGGCTGGAGCGTGCGGCGCGCGCTGGTCGACGAGCCGGTCTACAACGATCTGAACGACAAGATCGGCAGCATCTACGACGTGATCATTTCGCCGGACCGCAAGGCGACGTATGCGATCGTGTCGGTGGGCGGCTTCCTCGGCATGGGCAAGCACTATGTGGCGATCCCGGTGGATCACTTCGAGATCCGCGACGGCAACCTGTTCCTCGCCGGTGCGACGAAAGATGCGTTGAAGTCGGTGCCTGAGTTCGAATACAACAAACTCGAAAAAGCCACCAAGCCGCGCAAGGTCAAGGCGGAATAATCGACGTGACATGCGCCGATGCGAGCGTGAAACCGCTCACGTTCGCAGCAGGTTTGCGACGGCTCGCGCGGCTACTGATTCGCGGCGGTGACAAGCTGCAGCGGCGTCTCGATCACACTCGACAATTCGCTCTGCTTTCTTTGTTCGGTCACCGCCTTCAACGCCACATCGACGCCGAACACGGCTTGCCTGGCGGCGAACTGATTGACCGTGGCGAGCACGCGGCCGTCGGCGATCAACGGCTTGATCGCATCGATATCGTTGTAGCCGGTGACGTACACGCCGCCGGTTCGGCCCGCGTCGCGAATCGCGTCGACCGCGCCCATGGCCATATTGTCGTTGCCGCACAGCAGCCCGCGAATCTGCGGATGATCGCCGAGCATTTTCGAGGCGGCGTCGCGGCCCTTCCCATATTCCCAGTCGCCGGCCTGAACCGCGACGATGTTGATCCCCGCGGCATTCATCGCATCCCGGCAACCGTCCGTGCGTTGCTGTGCATTGCGATCGGCTGAACTGCCTTCAATAATGCCCACCTGATCGCCCGTCGTGAGCCGCTGCGCCAGATAGTTGCCCACTTGCTGCGCGCCCTTGCGATTGTTCGGACCGACGAAGGGCACGGAAATGCCGGCCGCGTCCTGAAACGCCTCGTCGAGCGGATTGTCGATCGAAACCACGATGATGCCCGCCTTGATCGCGCGCGCGACAACCGCCGTCAGCGCCTTCGAATCGGTCGGAGCAAGAACGATCGCACTCATCTTCGCCTTGATCATGTCTTCGACCATGCGGATCTGCCCAGTCGTTTCGCTTTCCGTGGCCGTGCCGCGCACCGTCAAATCGAATTGCGAGGCGTAATGCTGCTGGTAGTTCTGCGCGGCGGTCGCCATCGCCACCGTGAACGGGTCGCCCAGCGACTTCAGCACGAGCGCAATCTTCAGCTTGCTGCCCGGTGTAACTGCTGCATCGGCCGCGCCGCCGATACCGGCCGCGGCCAGCGCGCCGGCAAACACCACGCGGCGACGCATCCCCCAGGAGGACATCCGTCGGGGCGTCTTCTCCATCATCGAATCTCTCCTTCTGGGCCGCGCTGACGAATCGAAGTGTTGCAGTCAGACGAAGTGAGGCTATGGCGGTGCCCGCCGTTCATCGATCGCTCATCAGCGCGAGCAAACGCGCGGTGATTTCATCGAACAACGGCCGGCTGTCGGTCGCCTCGCTCAAGCAATTGTCCTTCAACTCCACCAGCAGCGCCCGACTGTTCGCCGACGCCTCCGGCCACTCGCATCGTTCGAGCAACTCTTCAAGCAGACAACCGTAGGCTCTGACTTCAAGGCGCTGAAGCGCGAGGCCGATACTCCGATCGCCCAGAGCATAGAACGACGCCGCGCCGAAATCTCCCAGCAACGCACGCCCCTGTCCGCCGTACAGGATATTGTGCGCGTACAGATCGCCATGCATGATGCCTTGCTCATGCAAATGACGCGCCGCCGACGCGATACCGTACGCAATGCCCAACGCTGAAGCCATATCGAAGCGTGTGTCGGCGCCATAAATATCGCGCGTGCAGGATTCGAGACTCGGCGGACCGGCGAGATTCGTGAATCGCGGATCGATCAGTTCCATCACGAGGCCGTGCGTGCCGGCGGGATGATCCTTCACTTTCCCCGCTACCGGAATCAGGTTTGCATGATCGCCCGCGCGAATGCAGGCTGCCATTTCGCAGTCGGGTAGACCGTCGCTAGTCACCGCGCCCTTGAACAGTTTCACCGCGACAGAGCGGGACGCGCCGTGCCGGCCCGCAAGCGCCGCGCGATAGATGACGCCGGAGGCGCCCTCGCCCAACGGCGCCTCGAGTTTCAAATCATGCCACGCAATCGCGGCGCTCGGCGTGTCGATCAGCGCTGCCGCTTCGAGCGCCTCGCTGAACGGATTACCGGCGTATGCCAGCCAGGATAATCGTGGCAGACGCAGCAACCAGTCAGGCAGTCCATCGAGCTGGTTCGCGGCGAGCCGCAACAATTCGAGCTGCGAGCAGGCGGCCAATTCCTCGGGAAGCGCTCGCAGACGATTGCCCGCCAGCATCAGCTTTTGCAGTTGCGCACAGCGGCCGAGCTCGGCTGGCAACGTTTCGATCTGATTGTCCGTGAGGATCAACCAGCGCAATTGCGGTGGCAGCGCTTTGCCGGATACCTGCCGGATGCGGTTGGCCTTGAAGCCGACCATGCTCAATTGGGAACACTGTCCCAGCACTTCGGGCAATTCGGTGAACGGGTTGTCGGAGCCGAAGAGAATGCGCAGCTTGCGCAGACGTGGCAGATCGTCGGGCAGCGAGGTGAGCGCGTTGCCCGACAGGTCGAGAACTTCCAGCGTGTCGGCGAGGTCGAAAATCTCGCGCGGAAATTCGGTCAGGCCGCAAGCCAGTTTCAGCCGGCGCGTGCCCGCGAGCTGGCCGGCCCGCAGTTGATCAAGTGTCGTCGTCACAGTCGTGGAAGAGGGGTCCGGTTGCCGGTGCGCTTCGAATCGAAGGTATCAATTCTACTGAGTCGCGAGCGTCGCGCGAAAATGCTTGAAAAGGGTTGTACAGTGATGCATCGTCCCATCCAGAGCAATCAGCCGCCGGCCGACATCGGTCGCGAGAAATTGGACAGCAAGATCCGGAGCGCAATCAGAGAGAGCGAGGCTCACACTGTCGGATATTCGGCGCGCCTCGCGCGCGTATTCGCAGACTCGCATCGCGCCTCTGTGCCTCCAACCAGTCAGGAACAAGCAAAGTGACATACGCCTACAAGTTGATGGACTCGCCCGTCGGCCAGTTGAAACTCGTTGCAAACGGCGAGCGCCTCGCCGCCATTCTGTGGGAGCACGACAAGCCGAACCGCGTACGTCTTGGTGAGCTGATCGAAGCAAATGACCGGCCCGTGCTGATCGAGACCGAACGGCAACTGAACGAGTACTTCGCCGGCACGCGCCATGAATTCGACCTTCCGCTGACGTTCCAGGGAACGGACTTTCAGAAGCAGGTGTGGGCCGCGTTGTTGACCATACCGTTCGGCCAGACGCGCAGCTACTCGGAAATCGCGACGCAGATCGGCAACGTCAACGCGGTGCGGGCGGTCGGCGCGGCGAACGGCAGAAATCCTATTTCCATCGTGGCGCCGTGCCATCGGGTGATCGGCGCGTCAGGTGATTTGACCGGGTTTGCGGGCGGCTTGGCGAACAAGATGCTGCTGCTGTCGCTCGAGGCTGGACAGACTTCGTTCGAAGCGGAAGCGGACGGGCAAACGGACATGTTCGCGCTCGAAGAAAGGGTGACGGTCAAGACTCAGGTCAAGTCCGAAGCTCAGACGAAACCCGCGCGTCACGCGCCGAGCCGCGGCACGCAAGCGTCACTGTTCGGAAACTGACTGTGTGCATGGTCCGCGATGGCAGCGGACTCACTGCGTCGCGTTGAACGCTGCGTGATAGATCGTCTTACGGCCCGCATAAAGCATCTATCCTTAAGAAGCCCATTGGGCGTCAACAGGAGAATGACATGCGCATGCTTCTCAACATACGAATCCCGCACGAACCGTTCAATACCATGGTGCGTGATGGCACCGTCGGGCAAGTGATCGGGAAGATACTGGAAGAAATAAAACCGGAGGCCGTCTACTTCACCGAGCAGAGCGGAGCGCGCGGAGCAGTCGTCGTGGTGGATGTCGACAACGCGTCGGCGATTCCCGCGCTCGCAGAGCCGTGGTTTCTGAAATTCAACGCCGACTGCGAATTGCGCATTGCGATGTTGCCGGAAGACCTGATGAAAGCGGGACTGGAGACTCTCGGCTCGAAGTGGAAATAACGCTTGCCATCGGCGGTTCGCGGCGTAGAACGCCGATGGCTGCACAAACATCAACTTGCAGCACCTCGCTGTGATCAGCCCAGTTCGAACGAAGTCACGCCGAACACGCGTTCAATAGATAGGGCCGGTTGTTCCCGCGTGTACATCCGCGCGGTTTCGAATACGCTCGTCATGCCATGCCGCTCGGCCAACGCAATCGCATCGACGTTGATCTCGGGCACATCGAAGAAAAACACTTCGCCGGCAATGCTCGACGTCAGCGCAGCGAACAGACGGGCGGCTATCTCGTCGTTATCGGCGAAGAGCGGGCCGATCTTGTAGCCCGTCAAACAACGACGCAGCACGCCGTAGCCCACCACCTGCCCGTCGTGCATCGCAACTCTCGCCATCGCGCCAGGCTGCGCAAACCAGGCAGCGAGAAAGGGCTCGCGCGCGGCAGGAAAGCATTGCCGATCGTAGTCGTTCAGCGATTCGAAGGGCAACGCCGAAGCATGCAGCAAGTCCACGTAAGACTCGCCTTGCGCGATGTCCTGCGCGACGCCCTGGAAGCGGATGTTGCGATAGGCCAGCTGAAATCCGGACTTCCTATAATTCGCCTGCTGAGCGAGCACGCCGTCCAGACCGACATTGCGGTTTCGCAAATAGTCCATACCGTGCTGCCAGACGCGCATGCCGAAGCCTCGACCGCGGAACGCCGGTTTCACGATATAGAGACCGATAAAGCCGAAGTCCTCACCGTACGCGACAGCGGATAGACACGCCACCGGTTCGCCGCGCCATTCGCCGATGAAAAACCCGTCCGGGTCGGCCGCACGAAAACACTCGGCATCGTGCAAGCCGGGGTTCCATCCTTCCTGCGCGGCCCATTCGACCGCCAACGCGACATCCCCGGCCGACATCGTGCGCACGACGAAACCGCCTGATTCGCCTACGATCGTTTCGCCCATTGCTCCTCCAGCATCGCCGCCGCAGCCGTGGCCGCGACCTGGCAACCGAGAACGATGTGCGCCTCGGCCGTATCCTCGATGAAATCGTGGCTCACGCCGCCGATGCTCGGCACGAACATCATGCAAGCCGGCATGCAGCGGGCGATGACCTGCGCGTCGTGCGCGGCGCCGCTCGGCATGCGGATCCACTGGCCGGGCGCCACCGCTTCGGCGGCGCGGGCGAGATGATCCGCGAGCGCCGCGTGCATGGTTACGGGTTGCATCGGTTCGTCGATGGTCGCCAGCTCGACGCTCACCGAGCCGCGTGCGTTGAGGTCCCGCGCCAGCTCAGCGAGCCTGTCTTCCATCGCCTGCAAACGCGCGGCGTTCGCGTCGCGGAATTGCAGGTACATCTGCGCTGCGCCAGGCACGACGCTCAGCGAGCCGGGGTCGAGGTCGATGCGGCCCACCGTCCAGACGGTATCGGCATCCGCGAGTTGCGCGAACGCTTCGTTCATCTGCGGGATAAAGGCGACCAGCGCCGCGCCGGCGTCGCGCCGGATTGCCATGGGCGTCGTGCCGGCATGATTGCGCTGCCCCGTGAAGCGCAGCCGCAATTCGCGCAACCCCACGATCGTGGTGACGACCCCGATGGATTTGCCCGCCGCTTCCAGCCGGCCGCCCTGCTCGATATGCGGTTCGAGATAAGCGACCTGCCGCCCCGGCTCGAAGCGCGCACGCTGCCGCCCGGCCAGACCCGCGGCGGCGAGCACGTCTTCGAGGCGCTGGCCTTGCCGATTCGTGGCGTCGCGAATCGTTTCGTCGACGTTGTCGCCCACAAAGCTGCGGCTGCCGAGCAGGCCGGAAAACGTGCCTTCTTCATCGATCCACGATGCGACGTCCACCGCGAGGTGACGCGTCGTCTCGTTCTCCGCGAGCGCGCGCGCAATCTCCAGGCCGTAGATCACACCCATCGCGCCGTCGAGCCAGCCGCCGGTCGGCTGCGTGTCGGTATGCGAGCCGATCACGAGCGCGGGCCCGCTTTTGCGCGAGCGTCCGAACACGGTCCCCACGCCGTCGATCACGGCCTCGAGTCCGGCCTCCGTCATGCGCCCGGCCAGCCATTCGCGCGACGCCAGATCCACCGGCGAAAGCGCCAGCCGAACGACGCCTGGGCCGGTGGCGCCGAAGCTGCGCAGTTGTTTGAGATCGCTCAGCAAGCGGTCCGGATCGATCCTCACCACGTTCTCGTCTCCTTCGAATATCGGTTCATGTTGCCCTGCTGTATCGACAGATTACATGGCCTAAGCGTTTCCTAAGGTTGGCCCGTTACCATCCTTCGACATCGACGCGCCGGAGTGGCGCCGGCATCCATCGAGAAACACACCCTATGCAGACACTTGAAGCGTTCAACCAGGCGCTTTTCCTCATGATTGACGCGACGCTATCGACACCGGCTTGGTGCATCGACCTCGCGCGTTCGATCGCAGACTACCTCATCTATCTCGTGCCGCTCTGCCTGATCGCAATGTGGCTCTCCGGCGACGAACGTCAGCGCGAAACCGCCCTGCGCGCGTGCTGCGTGACGCTCCTCGCGCTCGGCATCAATCAGCTCATCGGCCTGGCGTGGCCGCATCCGCGGCCGTTCGTGCTGGGCATCGGCCATACGTTTCTCGACCACGCACCGGATCCCTCGTTCCCCAGCGATCACGGGACGATCTTCGCGAGCATCGCGCTGACCTTGCTTCTCGGCGGCGTGAAACGGTATGGCTCGCTCATGGTTCTGTCCGGGCTCGCGGTTGCCTGGGCGCGCATCTTCGTCGGCGTTCACTTTCCGCTCGACATGGCGGGCGCGGTTGTCGTGGCGGGCGTGGCTTTCGTCCTGGTCGCGCCACCGTGGCGGCTCGCCGGCCCGAGCACGACGCGCGGACTCATCGCGCTGTATCGCAAGTTGCTGGCGTGGCCAATCGAACGCGGCTGGCTGTCGCTTTAGACGATGATTCGACGCGCAAGCGCGAGTTCACGCACGTTGTGGCAACCCGCCGTTCTATCGCGCCAGCGCCCCGAAAATCGCTCGGCGAGATGTCGTAAACGCGGCGAAAACGCGCGGGTGGCGTGCGCTCAAAAATTGGCGAAGAACGCTCGCGCCGCCACCATGCAAAACGACGCCACCAGTTCGCCGTGATACGCCCGCAGCACCGCTGACGCGCCGCCGTCGGCCGCACCTCGCGCCACGGCCTGACTCGCGACCTCTGCTTTCGCGCCCGCGAAACCCTGCTTGACGCGCGCATATGGATCGTCGGACCCGGCAACCGGCGAGTCCACATCCAGCACGGACGTGAGCCTCGCGGGCACGTTGGCGTTCTGCCAATACGCCTGCTCGATGCGCGCGTTGAAAAAGAACACGGTGGGATCCGACGCGCCGCCGCACATCAAAACAGGCGCACGCGGCAGCCAGTTGCGCAAGTCGTTGCGCTTGAACGCCTGGCGCAACGGATGCTGCGGATTTGCTGCCGGTTTCATCGCAAGGCTCGGGTTGGGAAACGCGCCATCGGGATTGGCGGCGGCATCCTCCAGCAATGTCAGGCGATAGGCGTTGCGCACGAGGTTGGCATCGCCGAAGCCCGCGGCAAAGAGCGGTTTCAGGACCGGCGGCGTCAAAGGCGGCGAACCCGGTGGCGTGACCGATGCGTACTGCGGCGCAGGCGGCATGCTGCTGAAGAGATGCGCGGACGGCAGCTTGCCCGTGCTGAACAGCGTGTTGAGCGGCTGCAAGCTCGGGAGCAGCGTTTCGATACCCGGCGCGTAAGCCGCTTCGTAGAAGTCGCCGGGCTGGCGGTAGATATTCCCGTAAGCATGCTGATAACCCGTCACGATGAGTGTCGAGAAGAGCGTCGCGCCCAGGTTGACTTCGCCTTCGATGAGCGCGTCGGCGGTGGCGGCGAGTGCGTACGGCCCCGAGCCCGGCGCGGACGCCGTCACCTTGACGCCGGCCGCCTCCAGCGCCCGATGCGTTGCCATTGCAACGAAGCCGCCTTGCGAATAGCCGGTGACAAACAGCTTGCCGTTTTCTTGCGTGCCTGCTTCGGGCTTCACGTCCGCGAGCGCCGCGCGCGCCGCTCGCAGCGAGTCGATCACATCGGCGGATTGCTGGTCCGCGTTGAGATACGGGTGGTAGGGGAGATCGGAGCCGGCATAGCCCGCATAGTTGGTCGCCACCACGATATAGCCTTGCACCGCATACATGGCCGCCACGCTGATGCCCTCTCCGGCACCGTCGCCGTTGCCCGGGTCCGTTCGCGTGATATCGGCGAGGTTGTAGTTGCGATACGCGGTGGTGCCGTGCGCATAGAGCATGAGCGGCAGCGGTCCGCTGCATGCCGCCGAACTTCCTGACGGGATCATCAATGCACCGCTCGCCTGAGTGGGCTCGCCCGCACCGCCGATGGTCCGGTAGCGAAAGCTCACGATCTCAACGCCGCATGCGGGCGCGCCGGCTATCCGCACGAGCTGCCGCCCGCCCGCGCTCGACGCCAGCAATTTCGCAAACTCCGCGGCGCTCAGCTTCAACGTAACGCGATGATCGAGAAGCTGGCCGCGGGAACCGCACGCTTCGCCGCAGCGGGAATCGGCGGGCGCGCCGGCGCACGCGCCCAACGCGCCCAACGCGCAACATGCCAGCAACCCGAGGGCCGCGCTTCGGACAGCTACCCACATGTGAGGCTCCGTCTTGTTGGTATGGCGACGAGTGGCGGCCTTGCAGAGTGACAGGAGTATAGGTAAACCGGCGGCCTCAGCCCGATTCGCCACTGGCGTGCGCCAACAACTCGTCGGCCCTCGACAGAAACAGCTTCAGCACCGGCGATGTATTCGACCTGCTATAGCCGATCACGAGATCGACGGTCGGCGTCTCACCTTCCAATGGCCGGCTGACCACCGACCACGGCAGCAGGTTGGTCGCATACTCGGGCATCAACGCGAGCCCGCGCGTGGAGGCGACCAGCGACATCGCCATGGCCAGGTTGTCGACGCCGTGCTCGGGCGCGACCGCGATGCCGTTTTCGTGCAGATAGCGCTGGATCACATCGTGCAGCACGCGCGCCTTGTTCGACGCCATGATGAAAGTTTCGCCGGCGAAGTCCTCGGGCCGTATCGCACTGCGCTCGGTGAGGCGATGATCGCTCGGCATGAGCACGATGAGCTTCTCGCTACTGACCACCCGATAGTCCAGATCGAAGCCCGGTTCGGCACGCAGAAACGCAAGGTCGAGCTTGCCGCGCGCAAGCGCGTCGGCGAGGTCCGGCGAATAGTGGCTCGACACCGTGACCTCGATATTCGGCAGTTCGTCGCGCAACACCTGCATGGCGCGAGGCAGCCACGTCATTTCCTGGCCGGTCAGAAAGCCCAGCGCGAAAACCTGCCTGGAGGGCCGTGAGGCGCGGCGCGCGGCTTCGGTGGCGGCGTCGACTTGCGACAGCGCGAGCCGCGCGTGGTCGAGGAACGCTTTGCCAGCCGCGGTCAACTCGACGCCGCGCGCGCTGCGACTGAACAACTCCGCGCCGACTTCGTCTTCCAGATCGCGAATCTGGCGGCTCAGCGACGGCTGCGAGGTGTGCAGACGGCGTTCCGCCGCCACCGTCAGGCTGCCCGTTTCGGCGACGGCCACGAAGTACCGCAGATGTCGAAGCTCCATAAATCCTCTTAGAGTTGCCCGCAAACGGCATGCCTGACAGGCATGCCCGTCAGCCTACAAAGTCTTTTTCCTTTGCACAAGCCCCCACTACATTACCTCTCATGCAGCGCGGCGCGGGACCGCTTGACCGACACCCCGGCTTTCGACGCGCACCCGCACTCCATGCCTTCCATCTATATCGACGAGGAACCGGAAATGACCCAGACTGCCGCTTCGAACGACGCCACCACGACCCGCCATACCCATCAGACCGCGCCGACCCGTTATGTCGACGCGAACGGCATCCGCTTCGCCTATCGCCGTTTCGGCAAGTCGGGCGGCGTGCCACTGGTGTTCAACATCCATTTCACCGGGACGATGGACCACTGGGACCCGGCCGTGACGGACGGCCTCGCGCAGGATCGCGAAGTCATTCTGTTCAACAACGCCGGCATTTCGAGCACGTCCGGCGAGGTGCCGGAGTCGATCGAAGAGATGGCCGCCAATGCCGCCGCGTTCATCAAGGCGCTCGGCCTCGAGCAGGTCGACGTGCTGGGCTTTTCCATGGGCGGCCTGATCGCGCAGACGCTGGCGATTGCCGAACCGGCGCTGGTGCGCCGCGTGATCCTGATCGGCACCGGCCCGCGCAGCGGCGAGGCGATGCAATCGCTGACGCCCGAGGCTCAGGAGATTTTCAGCGCAGCGTATGCGCAACCGGATGATCTGTGGCTGCGTGTGCACTTTGCGCCTTCCGATGCGAGCCAGACCGCCGGCCGCCGCTTCCTGCAGCGCTTCCGCCAGCGTAGCGAAGGACGCGACCCCGAGGCCAATGAGAAGGTCGCGCCGGCCCAGCTCGCGGCGCTCGCCAAATGGGGCGCGCCGCGTGAGAACCCGTTCGACTATCTGAAGGCCCTCAGGCAACCGACGCTCGTCGTCAACGGCGACCACGACGTGATCATCTATTCGATCAACTCGTGGATTCTTCAGCAGAACCTGCCGAACGCGCAGTTGATCATCTATCCCGATGCCAACCACGGTTCGCTGTACCAGTATCCGGAGCGTTTTGTGGCCCACGTCGCGCAGTTCCTCGCCGACAGCGGGTCCGCGGTCTGAGCCTCACCACCTTGATTGCCTCGCACCCAAATCAACTCGAAGGAGTCTCACCATGAACGACCTCACAGGAAAAACCGCGCTCGTCACGGGCGCCTCACGCGGCATCGGCCGCGCCAGTGCCCTCGCGCTCGCCAGGGCCGGCGCCCAGGTGCTGGTTCACTACAGCAGCGGCGAGAAAGAGGCGGATGCCGTGGTCGCGGAAATTCGCGCGGCCGGCGGCAATGCGCAAAAAGTCGCCGCTAATCTGCGCGCGGCGGATGGCCCGCATACGCTCGCCAGACAGGTTCGCGCCGTGATCGGTCATCGGCTGGATATTCTGGTGGCCAACGCCGGGATTTCGAAGGGAGTCAGCATCGAGGACACGACCGTCGAGGACTTCGACGATCTGTTCGCCGTGAACGTGCGTGCGCCTTACTTCCTCGTGCAGCAGTTGTTGCCGGTGATGTGCAAGGGCAGCAGCGTGGTGCTGCTGTCGTCGCTCGCGGCGCGCGCCGCGGTCGGCACGCTGTCGGCCTACGCCGCTACCAAGGGCGCGGTCGATACGCTCGTCAAGCATTTCGCCGCCGCGCTCGGTGAACGTGGCATTCGCGTGAATGCGGTCGCGCCGGGTGTGGTTGAAACCGATATGTCGAACTTCACGAAGACCGACACGGGACGCGCGGCGACGCTGGGTATGCAGGCGCTCAAGCGCGTGGCGCAACCGGATGACATCGGCGGTGCCGTGGCTTTTCTCGCCTCCGATGCCGCCCGTTGGGTCACAGGCGAAACGTTGCACGTCGACGGCGGTTCGAAGCTCTGAGTCCGTGCACGCGATTCGGTTCGTGATCGTGCCGGGAAGACTTTCCGGAACGCCGCCCATGCGTGGCGGCATTCAGTGAGCTTCGCCGGCGCGATCCGGTGCGCGTCTCAAGCGGCAAGCGAGCCGCTTACTTCCATAACGTGCGGCCGAAAAACGTCAGCGTGCGGTCCCAGGCCAGTTGCGACCACACCGGATCGAACTGCGTCCTCGGAATACGGCCCGGGCCGACCGCCGTTTCGTTCGCGAACGCATGGTGCGCGAGATAGCGGTGAAACTCGACGTCGACATTCGCGTCCTTCAGTTTGGCTTCCAGCGCGTCCACCGTTTCAGGCACGAAGAAGTCGTCTTGCAGCGCCCAGTGACCGATCAGCGGCGCCTTGATTTTCGAGGCGTCGATATATTCCAGCGGCGGGAAGCCGTACCAGACCACGCCGGCCGACACTTCGGGGACATTGCAAAGCGCGAGCAGGGTCAGCGCGCCGCCCATGCAAAAACCCGTCACGCCGACAGTCGTCGCATGCTGCTTCAGATACTGGACGGCGCCGCGTACATCCTGCGTGGCGGCGTCGCCGAAATCGAGGCCGTCGAGCAGGTGGTGGGCTTCTTCCTCTTCCACCGTCGTTTTGCCTCGGAAGAGATCGGGCACCAGCGCCAGATAGCCGGCCTGCGCGAGCCGGTCAGCCACGCCGCGAATCTGTTCGTTGACGCCCCACCACTCCTGAATCACCACGATGGCGGGCGCACCCTCCAGCTTCTGCGGCTTGGCGAGATAGCCCTGGATCTGCTGGCCGTCGGGCCGGCTAAAGGTGATCATCGAACCTGCTGTCTGTGTCATCAGTCGCTCCTCGAAGTAGACGAAAGCGCTAGCATAGTCCCAGCGTGGCAGGTTCTGCTCGCCCGCTGCCGCGACCGGGCGGCCGGTACGAACAGCGCGCCGCGCAGCGAAGGATTTGCTGCCCGGCATCAGCTTGACGTGATCGAGTTGCAACGCCATGAAAAGCCGCGCCGCGTCGTCAATGGAATCCGCGGCCATCAAAAATCCGCAGCGGCGAGTCGCGCTTCAAGGCTGGAAATAGCGCGGCCGGTCGAGGTCGGCGATCAAGCCCGGCTGCTTAGGTTCCCAGTCCAGCAGCTTGCGCGTCTGTTCGCTCGAAGTCGGAGCATCCAACCCGGCAAACAACGCGAACCAGCCGAAATGGTCGGCTGCCTCATCGGCAGTTTGCGCGACGACCGGCACGTTCAGGCGCCGGCCGATCACTGTGGCGATCTCCTTGAGTGGCACGCCTTCCTCGGCAACAGCGTGATACCGGCTGCCGGCCTCGCCACGTTCGAGCGCGAGGCGGTAGACGCGGGCGGCGTCGAGCCGGTGCACCGCCGGCCAGCGGTTGAGACCTTCGCCGACGTAGGCTGAGACGCCTTTTTCACGCGCCAGCCCGATGAGATGCGGAACGAAAGCATGGTCGCCGTCACCATGCACCGACGGCGGCAGACGAACCACCGACGCGCGCACGCCACGCGCCGCCAGCAACGCTGCCGTTGCCTCCGACACGCGGGGATAGGCATCGGAGCGCGGCACTGGCGCATCGTCCTCGGTTGCGAGGCGGCCCGACGCCAGCAACGCGACCCCGGACGTCACGAGCAGCGGACGCTCCGAGCCGACGAGCACGGAGCCGAGCGCTTCGATCGCGCGCCGGTCCAGTTCGCAGTTCTCCGCGAATCGGGAGAAGTCGTGATTGAAGGCCGTATGAATCACGCCGTCGGCAGCGGCCGCTCCGGCTTTGAGACTATCAAGGTCCTCGAGCGAACCGCGTTGGACCTCCGCGCCCGCCCTGGCCAGAGACTCGGCTGCGGCATCCGAGCGTACAAGGCCGAGCACCGAATGTCCGGCGGCAATGAGTTCGGCAACCACGGCGGAGCCGACGAATCCAGTCGCTCCGGTAACAAAGACGCGCATCGTAAGACCCTCCGGTTGAAAACGAAGGTCGACTATCGGCGCGTTTCCTTCACAGATGAAGTAGTGACGTTTTAGGGGTATACGCACTAACAGGATCAGCCATTCAGATGTCAGGCAAGCATCTTGCTGAACTTACGCACGATAAAACGAACATCTTCAATGTCCGGAGCGCGGGATGCATCAGTTGAATCGCTTTGCCTTATTCATGCTGCTGCCGCTCGCCGCGTGCGCGGCGGGGCCGTCGAGTCCCACCGATACCGGCTTTGGCCCGTCGCCGGTATTGCCGGCGCCAGAATCGTCGCTGATGACCACGGTCAATATCGCGCCCGTTCAGCCAGCGGCCTCCGACTTCCTCCCGACCGCGCCAAACGGGTTTGTGGTGACGAAATTCGCCCGCGACCTGGCTCACCCGCGCTGGCTTTACACGTTGCCGAACGGCGACGTGCTCGTAGCGGAAAGCAATGCACCCGAGCAGCACGACGAAGGCAGCGGCATATTCGGCTGGGTCAGAAAACAGGTGATGAAACGCGCGGGAGCGGGCACGCCGAGCCCCGACCGTATTGTGCTATTGCGCGATACCACCGGCAGCGGCGTCGCCGATCAGCAGACGGTGTTCCTCAGTGGCCTGCACTCGCCGTTCGGCATGGCGCTGATCGGCAATCAACTCTATGTCGCAGATACGGACGCCATTCTGCGATTCGACTACACGCCCGGCGCGACGCAGATCGCAACACCTGGCGTGAAGGTGGCTGATCTGCCGGCTGGGCCGATCAATCATCACTGGACCAAAAACATTCTGGCCGACCGATCGGGCAAGCATCTCTACGTGACGGTGGGATCAAACAGCAACGCGGGAGAAAACGGCATTGACGCCGAAGCCGGCCGCGCACGGATTCTCGAATTCGATGTGGCGTCGGGCCAGATGCGGCCCTTCGCGACAGGGCTGCGCAATCCCAATGGACTGTCCTGGCAGCCCGACAGTGGCGCGCTGTGGACCGCAGTCAACGAGCGCGACGACCTCGGCAACAACCTCGTGCCCGATTACATGACTGCCGTGAAAGACGGCGCGTTTTACGGCTTCCCCTACAGCTATTACGGCCAGCATATCGACACGCGCGTCAAACCTCAGCGCCCCGACCTGGTCGCCACGGCCATCGCACCGGACTATGCGCTCGGCAACCATACCGCGTCGCTCGGACTGGTTTTTTACGACCGGACGCTGTTCCCCGTGCATTATCGCGGCGGTGCTTTCGTCGGTCAGCATGGCTCGTGGAATCGCAAGCCGTATAGCGGCTACAAGGTGGTGTTCATCCCATTCGTCAAAGGCCAACCCGCTGGC
This sequence comes from Paraburkholderia sp. BL27I4N3, assembly GCF_003386115.1. Lineage (NCBI taxonomy): Bacteria > Pseudomonadati > Pseudomonadota > Betaproteobacteria > Burkholderiales > Burkholderiaceae > Paraburkholderia > Paraburkholderia sp. BL27I4N3. The sequence goes on from NZ_QREJ01000001.1 coordinate 6,472,268, forward strand.
GCTCCGGAAGATTTCCTGAGCGGATTTCTGACCGCCAACGGTCACGCCGTGGGTCGGCCAGTCGGTGTCGCGGTGGATGCGCGCGGGGCGCTGCTGGTGGCGGACGACGTCGGCGATGCGGTCTGGCGTGTGGTGCCGCGAACCGATAGCGGCGCGGCAGTCGGCACGCGGCCGGCGCAATAGCAGCGAATCCGCCGACCGTTTATCGGCGGCACAACTGCGATCACTCCGGTCCCGCGAGTTAGAACCGCTCCAGCACGCCAAGCTGCACGCCCTTGACCGGCGCGCCGGGATACGCGACCGGCAGCCCGGTCACGTTGACGCCGCGCAGGGTGAAGCTGGCACTGTCGTGATTCGCCAGATAGGCCCCGCTGAAATAGAACAGCAAACTCCGTGAAAAGTTGTATTCGAACGCCACGCTGAACTGGTCGGCGCTCGCACCGGCGCCGGTATAGTCGCGCACATGCGCATAGCCGAGCGATGCGCGAGCAATCGGAGAAAAGCTGTACTGCGCCGAGAGCGAGCCACCCGCGCCGTGATAGAGCGGCGTGCCGCCATCGCCGTTAAAGAACGCGAGCCACACACGCACCTTGTCGATCGCGTAGGTCGCGCCGCCGAGATTCGCCCGCAGCGAGCCCGCGCCGTGTGTCTGCTGTCGCGCGTATAGCAGCCTGAAGTTGTCCAGATGATAGGCGGCGGTCACATAGTAGCCGTCGATGCCGTTGCCGTCTTTCTCCGACGGATCGCGCGTGGCCGTCATCACGGTTGCGCTGAAGCCGCCGACGACCGGCGACTGGTACTCGATCGCGTTGCTTGCATAGGGCGTGATCTTCGACAGGTTGTTCAGCCCGGACGCGATCGTGCCGGCGCCGAACGCATCGAGGCCGCCTTTGAAGGGGATGTAGATAGGCGAATATTGCCGGCCGAAGCGCACCTCGCCCCAGGCATTGCGCGCGCCGATCCACGCCTGACGATTGAATAGAACACCGGGAGTCTGAAGCGTGCCGTCGACCGAGCTAAAGCCGTTTTCCAGCGTGAAGATGATATCGGTGCCGTTGCCGAGCGGCTCGCTGCCCCGCAAGCCGACCCGCGAGCCGCGATACGCACCCGAGTCCAGACGCGGAGTCCACCCGGACCCTGGGTCGGTTATTTCGAGGCTGGTGTCCAGCACGCCGTACAGCGTGACGGAGCCCGTGCCGCCGTTGGAGGCCGCCACGCTCTGCAAGCAAAATAACAGCGCCGCGCCTGCCACGCCTGCGCGCCAGCCCACGTAACGGCTCCAGGCCGCCACCTGCGCCACCGGATGCCACGTTCGCCGCGGCTTGTCGAGTTGAGTTTTCGCGGCACCGACCAGATGCAGTCCTCCATGGGCACGTCGAACATATGTTCCGGAATGAGGACGCTCACCGCCGCATCACGAGTGGAATGTGAAGAGGTCTTGAACGGTCCAGCAGCGAACATAACAGACCTGAGCCGGATTGCAATTTTCAGCGCAGTGAATTCGGAGCCCTCAGGTACGCTTAGGACCGTATAACGTTCAAACGATGGCTGCAACTCCGCGCGCTTCTTTCGCTGCCGACCTATGGACTCGCAACGGCGCGGCTCCCTCGCCAGGACCTCGCTGCTGCAAGTTGAACTGGCTGATCGACACCTGCAGCAGCCTCGCCTGTTCGGTCAGCGTCTGCGCCACCGCCGCGGCCTGCTCGACCAGCGCCGCGTTTTGCTGCGTCACGCTATCCATCTGAGTGACGGCGTCGCCGACCTGATCGATACCGGCGCTTTGCTCGGCGGCGGCCGCCGCAATATCGCGCATGACGCCCGACACTTTGGCGATGGCCTCGCGCGCGGAGTGAATCGTCGCGCCGGTTTGCCCGACGAACTCGGCGCCGGTCCCGACCTTGTCCACCGCCCGGCTGATCAGCGTGCGAATTTCCTTCGCTGCCGCCGCGCTGCGCTGCGCGAGCGTGCGCACCTCGCCGGCCACGACCGCGAAACCACGCCCCGCGTCGCCGGCCCGGGCCGCTTCGACCGCCGCGTTCAGCGCGAGAATATTGGTCTGAAACGCGATGCCTTCGATGACCGAGATGATCTCCACCATCTTGTGCGATTCTGTCGATATCTCCTGCATCGTCGATACCGCTCGCGCCGCCATCTCGCCGCCGCGATTGACGATCTGCTCCGCGCCGGCGGTCAGCTGGCTCGCTGTCTGCGCGTTCTCCGCCGTTTGCCGGACCATGGCCGTCATTTGCTCCATGCTCGCCGCGGTTTCCTCGAGCGATGCCGCCTGATTCTCCGTGCGCGCCGACAGATCGGTGTTGCCGCCGGCAATCTCGCGCGCGCCCGTCGCCACTTTGTCGGCCGCGCCCTTGATCTGTTCGATCGTGTGGGCGAGCGCGTCGCGCATAAGGTGCATGGTGTGCAGCAGGCTCGACTCGTCGCCGTGACGGAGGTTGATGGGAATGGCGAGGTTGCCCTGAGTGATTTCGCCGGCCACTTGCGCAACGTAGACCGGATCGCCGCCGATCGTGCGCCGGATGCTGCGATTGGTCAGCGAGACAAGCGCGGACAGCAGCAGCGCCACGACCGCAAAGATTGCGCCGACGAAATACAGCGATTCCTTGAACGCGGCGTCGATGTCGTCCACGTAAGCGCCCGTGGCGATGATCCAGTCCCACGGCGCGTAACGCACCACGTAGCCGATCTTGCCGACAGCAGCCGAGGGCGGGTCCTGCGGATGCGGGAAAACATAATCGACGAAGCCGCCGTTCGGCTTCTGCGCGACGGCGGCGAACGTCACGTAGTGGTGACGGCCGTCGGCATCCGCGGTACCGGCGAGATCCTTGCCGTTCAACGCAGGCTTCATAGCATGCATGACCATGCGCGGCGTCGAATCGATGACGAGAAAATAGCCGTCCTCGCCGTAGCGTATGCCGCGCAGCCGTTCGAGCGCCTGCCGGCGGGCGTCCGCTTCGCCAAGCGCGCCGCTCTTCGCCAGCGCCGCATATTCCGTCACGATACTGAGTCCGACATGCGCGACGTTCACGAGATCGTTTTTACGCTCCTCGATGCGCGTCTGCCGCGACAGCCACGCCGCCGACACCGACACGGCGAGAAGTGCCACGAGGCTGACGGCCAGCGGCAGCCAGAGCTTTTGTGTGAAACTGAATCGGACCATGCACGCGCCCCACGTCGGTATCGAATGATCGAGCCGGGCCGCGTCATGGCAACAGGTGCCGATATGGCATCGGCGCGCCGTTGCGTGTTTGCGACCACCCGATTCATTTATCGGCAAACGCGCGCATCTTTTGTGTAGAGACAAACCCTTTGCAGGGAATGAGTGAGCCTGAGCTATCGCAATGCCTTCGGCTCGCGGTTGCCTCAGTGCTTCTCATACTCGTCACGCCGGCGCCACCACACACCCGTTTCGTTACGTCCTTTGGGCGCGCGGTCGAGCCATTGATACATGCCCCAGAGTGCGTCCACGCCGCGTCCGTAAGTGGAATACGTGTGGTACACGGCGCCGTCTTCGAGCACGAACGCACTCATGCCGGGCCGGTCGAGCGAATACGTGGGCGCGTCGGTTCCGCAGGCAGTCGCGAACTCGACCACGGGCGCCGGCGCGGGTGTCGCATCCATCGCATGGCCGCCGCGCTGGTAATTGTATTCGACGCTTCCCTCGCGCTGCTGCTGCTCGGTGAACGAGACGTTGCTGTCGAAGTTGAAGTCGCTGCCCGCCGACGACGCCCACGGGAATGTCCATCCCATGCGCCGCCTGTACGCCTGCAGCTTCGCGAGCGGCGCCCGCGATACCGCCGTCATGGCGACGTCGTGATTCGCCAGATGCACCACGGAACCATTGAACCCGTCCGCGACCGCCGAACACGACGGACAGCCCGCAGCGTAGTCGGGGCCGAACATGAAGTGGTAGACGAGCAACTGGGAGCGTCCCCGAAAGAGATCGGCCAGCGAGGCGCTGCCTTCATCGGTCTCGAACCGGTAGGGCTTGTCGATCCGGACCCAGGGCAGCGCTTGCCGCTGCCGGGCCAGTTCGTCGCTCTGCCGCGTGAGCGCCTTTTCCGCTTGGAGCAGTTCGAGCCGCGCGGCCAGCCATTCTTCCCGTGTGCCGATGCTGTGTTTCGTCGTCATGCTTGCCTCCTTGCTTCGCTATGCGAAGTGCTGTGGGTGGGTCGTGCTAGATTAGCCCCGGGCTTCGAACGATGGGAGTGACAAGTGTGGCGTGATTCACCTCGACCATGGACTCGCTAGTCACGGCGGCGGCGCGCGCGCTCGCCGCGGGTGATCCGCTCGGCGCGCTGAATCGCGTCGCCTTGCGCGACGACGCGCCCGCGCTCGCGCTGCGCGGCATCGCCATGGCGCAGCTCGGCGATCTGGTCCGGGCGAAGGCGCTCTTGCGCAGCGCCGCGCGTGCCTTCGGTGCGCGAGAACCGGTAGCCCGCGCGCGCTGTGTCGTCGCCGAGGCCGAGATCGCACTCGCCTCGCGTGATCTGAACTGGCCCACGAAGGCACTGGAATCTGCGCGCGCCACGCTCGAAGCGCACGGCGACCGGCTCAACGGCGCGCATGCGCGCTATCTCGCGGTGCGGCGCCTGCTGCTGATCGGGCGTCTCGACGAGGCCGAACGCGCGCTCGCCGGACTCGATCCCACGCCGTTCCCGCCCGCTTTGAGAACCGCACACGAACTGGTGGTGGCCGGTGTTGCGCTGCGCCGCCTTCAGACCAAAGCGGCACGCGCCGCACTGGAGCGAGCCCGGCGCGCAGCGGGTCTCGCGGGTATTCCTGCTCTGACCGCGGAGGTCGACCACGCAGCGCTCGTTCTGAACGCACCCGCTGCGCGACTGCTCGCGCGCGGCGAGGAACGTCCGTTGCTGCTCGACGAGGTGGAAGCGCTGCTGGCATCGAAAGCATTGATCGTGGACGCGTGCCGTCACGTGGTGCGCGACTCGGGAACGGTGATCTCGCTCGCCAGCCGACCGGTGTTGTTCGTGCTCGCTCGCGCACTGGCCGAAGCGTGGCCCGCGGACGTATCGCGCGACGTGCTGGTTGCGCGAGCTTTCAGGGCCAAGGCCGCCGACGAATCGCATCGCGCGCGCCTGCGGGTCGAACTCGGGCGGCTGCGTTCGGTGCTTCGCACAGTAGCCGGCGTGAGCGCGACGCGGTGCGGGTTCGCGCTGGTGCCGCGACACGCGCAAGAGGTGGTCGTGCTGGCGCGGCCTGTCGAAGACAAACATGCGCCCGTGCTGGCCTTGCTCGCGGACGGAGAATCGTGGTCGAGTTCGGCCCTCGCGCTTGCGCTCGGCGCGAGCCAGCGCACCGTGCAGCGGAGCCTCGATACGCTCGTGGCGCAAGACAAGGTGCAGTCGCTGGGCCGAGGTCGCGCGCGTCGCTGGATGACGCCGCCCATGCCTGGATTCACGACGACCTTGTTACTCCCCGCCCCGTTGCCGATTGATTAGGATGGCAACACGAAAACCACGAGGGACAAGTCATGAAACGATCAGCCGCCGAAATCATCACCGAGTATGGACCTTTTGAAGGCATAGAACGCGTGCATGGCGTGACGTACGACGGCCAGCACGTCTGGTTCGCGTCGGGTGACGCGTTGAACGCGCTCGATCCGGAGAGCGGCAAGCAGGTCCGCTCGATCGATGTCGCTGCGCACGCGGGTACGGCGTTCGACGGCGAGCATCTGTTCCAGATTGCCGAGGACCGTATCCAGAAGATCGATCCCAAGACCGGCCGCGTGCTCGCCACGATTCCCGCGCCGGGCGGCGGTACGGACTCGGGACTCGCGTGGGCCGAAGGCACGCTGTGGGTCGGACAGTATCGGGAGCGCAAGATCCATCAAGTCGATCCGCAGACGGGGACGATTCTGCGCACCATCGAGTCCAATCGCTTCGTGACCGGCGTCACGTGGGTCGACGGTGAACTGTGGCATGGCACGTGGGAGGGCGACGAAAGCGAATTGCGGCGCATCGATCCGCGCACCGGCGAAGTTCAGGAGCGGCTGGAGATGCCGTCCGGCGTCAGCGTGTCGGGACTCGAATCCGACGGCGGCGATCGGTTCTTTTGCGGCGGCGGGAGCAGCGGCAAGGTGCGGGCGGTGCGGCGACCTAAGTGAAGTTGTGGGGTGGTGCCGATTGCAAAAGCAAGCCGCAATCGGCACTTGCATCAGTCTATTTGCGCTCGCGTCCCGGCAAGTCCTGCAGCAGATCCATGAACGCCCGCACCTTCGCGCTCAGCAAGCGCCGCGAGTGGTAGAGCGCCCAGATCTCGACCGCCGGTCCATCCGCCACACCCCAACAAACGAGCCGTCCCGCTGTCACATCCTGCTCGACCAGCAATTTGGGCAACATCGCTGCGCCCACCCCATCGAGCACCGCGTCGCGCACCATCAGCAGCGATGAGAGCCGCAGCACCGGCGTCGGCGCGAGCGATCTCAGACCGTTTTCCGTGCGCACGCTCCACGTCGCATTCGCCGACGCCGCAGCCAGCACGACCGCAGGCACCGCCAACGCGGCAGCCTCGCCAGCGGCCCACGGAGGTATCGACATCGTGGGTGCAGCAACCAGGAGCAGTTCGTCGCCGAGAATGCGCCGGCCCACGAGTTGCTGGTCAGGCGCGGGATTGATGCGAATGACCATGTCGTAGCCGTCCTCCACCGGATCGACAACGCGGTCTTCCGCAACCAGTTCGAGTTCGACCTGCGGATAGGCCAACGCAAAACGCGTCGCGATCCGCACCAGCACCACGTGCGCGAACACAACCGGCGCGCTGATCCGCAATCGTCCGCGCGGCACCGGCGCGCGCGACGCCACCGCCTCGCCTGCCTCCTGAATCTCCGCCATCAAACCCCGCGTGCGCTCGTGCAGCACGAGACCTTCTTCGGTCAGCCGCAACGTGCGCGAGCCCCGCTCGATCAGCCGCACGCCAAGCGCTTCTTCCAGTTCCGCCACGCGTCGCGAGAGAGTGGCCTTGGGGCGGTCGAGCGCCCGGCCGGCCGGGCCGAAGCCGCCGTGCAGCGCAACCGCATTGAAATCCGCCAATGACGTCAAATCCATGATCGTTCCAAATATGAGACGAGGTGTCTGGATTTTTGCACTTTCGCTATGAAAACGGAACATCTATTGTGTGTCTACGGGCTGACTTCCAGCCCAGCCAACCAAGGAGAAAGTCATGGCAATCCTCGTAACCGGTAGTACAGGCGTCGTCGGCAAGCAGGTTCTCGAACATCTTCTGGCGGGCGGCGGCGCGCAAGTTCGCGCGCTGACTCGCACCCCGGAAAAAGCGCAATTCCCGGACGGCGTCACCGCGCTCCAAGGCGACCTGTCCGACCTGGACGGCTTGCGCCGTGCGATGAACGGCGTCAGCACGCTGTTCCTGCTCGCGCCCAATGCCCCGGATGAACTGACACAGGCGCTGCAGACCCTGAGCGTGGCGCGCGAAGCCGGCGTGAAGGGCGTGGTGTATCTGTCGGTGTTCAAGGGCGCCGAGTATGTCGACGTGCCGCACTTCACCAGCAAACACACGGTGGAGCGCATGATCGAGCACTGCGATCTGCCAGCCACCGTGTTGCGTCCCGCGTATTTCATCCAGAACGACGTGCGCCAGAAAGAGCCGTTGCTGACGCATGGTGTGTACGGCATGCCGATCGGCGCCAAGGGTATTTCGATGGTCGATGTGCGTGATATCGGCGAGGCCGCCGCGCGCGAGTTGCTGCGCCGCGAGCTGGCCGCAAGCCGTCTGCCGCGCGAGACGTATGAACTGGTCGGGCCTGATGCGATCACGTCGGAGACCGTGGCGTCGATCTGGGCCGAAGCGCTGGGACGCACCGTGCGCTACGGCGGCGACGATCTCGACGTGCTTGAACAGCGTCTGAAGGCCGCCGCGCCGGGCTGGCTCGTGTACGACATGCGTTTGATGATGAGCCGCTATCAGCAGGACGGCGCGGTCGCATCGCAAGCGCAAATCGATCATCTCGCGACGCTGCTTGGACGGCAGCCGCGGTCTTATCGGGACTTCGCGGTGGAGATGGCGGCGGCCTGGGCGAAGAGCTAACGACTGACCGTAGCAACGCGCGGCCATCCACTATCGATTGATGCACGCGGCAAGCCGACTGCTGGTACACGATATAGGACAAAAAACGGCCATGCTTCATGACCGACAAAACGCTCCCTCTTCGTACCATGCTATTGCGTTTGCCGCGCGCCGCGTACTCGATTTGTTCATGAAGGTTCAGGTTCGACGGGCGTGGCCTGCCTGAAACCGGGTGTCGCTTCGTGGGAAGAAAAGGGCCCGTCAAAGTGAAACTTCGAGAAAATATCCTCCTATGGAGCATCGTTGGAGTACAGCCCTTTAAACTTCATGCCGCCGATAAAAAAACCGAAGCCAGCGCTGCTTTGCAGCCCTCCGTTATCGCCGGCCATTACCAGCAGCGCCGGTGCGCTTCGAATCGCTACCCCGATAAAGTCCGGTTTGACGATTCCCATAAGTAGAAGATCACGATTGATGCCCAGCATCATCAGTGAGCCGGTGGCGCCGAACAGATAGCCAGCTGCACCTTCAAGATAGACCGTCCCACCTTCAAGGCTCTTAGGGTCGCCCAAGTCGTTTCCCTTGAATGTCTCGGTCAGGAACAGCGCACCTACACTATCAAAACCGGCGGTTGATCCTGAACCGCCCAAATCATCTTTCTTGATGATAATTTTCGGGAGCGAAAGCTTCGGTAGGTGAAGTAACGAGGTGATTTCACGCGAGAAAGTCGGCCCAAACCCGGTGTAAAGATATTGGCAAGAATGGCCGGAAGTGTCATCAAGTACGAACATCCCGCTTTCTGCATTAAAGGAACCGTAGCCAACCCCCGCGCCAGCACTTGTATTGAATTTCCATTTGCTTTTTCTCAGGATCTTCAATGGGCTCTCCAATTGTCGAAAGGCTCTCCGCGCAAACCTGTAACGACAAAAACTGCTGAGAGCACTACAACGAATAGCGGCCATCGCCACAGATCGACAATACTGTCAATCATGGCCGACCCGTCCGGATCATCGGCGCTATATCGGACAAGGACACCCTCCCCAACCTCGAAGGACTGCGTTGTACCAGTTGGCCGCTCGTAACGCCGCCCATCCTTTGCAATGAATGCTATTTGCGGATGGTGCCCACCAGCATTCAGGCGAATTACCTCGCCGGTTGTCACGACGGACGAAAGACGAAACTCAATGGTTGAGTACACGTATACGGCAGCGCCGGTTGCCAGGCAAAGCCCTATCGCGAGTGCGACATAGTTACGCGAACGTTTCATCTTTCCAGGTTTTCCTTAATATCGAAACTCGCGGTCACGGTGCCAGCGCTTACACCAAGACTGCTTTGCAGCTTGTACTCCTGCTTCACTCGCGAGAAAGACAGGCTCACGTGTTCGTGATAGTTGTTATCGAATACGATCGGCTCGACAGACGTAATAACAACGTCGCCCATCTTGATTACAAGGAAATCAAGCGGCACGCCTCCAGACTTTCGTACCGTAAGGACGACCTCTGGAATGTGTCTGCCTGTCAAGCAATAGCGCATGAGATTGGGACTTGCCCGGTCGATCTGGTGGACAAACTGGAGATCGTTAATAGTTGCGTTGCCGGCGCCTCCGCCCGAGCCAGACATCATTGAAGACTGTTGCGCCATTTTCCAGCGCCAACTGCTTACTTCGATTTGCCCGGCATACACTGCGTCTTGTGACTCGCCGGCAATGCCGTTCATCTTGATGAAAATATCCGCCACGTAAAGTCCTTTTATTATTAGCGATGCCCGAACATACCGAACTGCATCGCGGCCAGAAACCCAAGCGGGTCGGAATTTCGCTTAACGCCGCGTCATCATCAGTGAGGCCAGGAAAACGTCGCTATCGGACGTGTCCGAAAAATCGAGGCTAATTGAGCGTGCGCCAGTGGGTCGAACGTAGATGATGTGCGACATACTTCATGCCCTGAGACCGAACGCGGACGGCATGTCAGCGAGACAAAGTTAACGCGGTCGAGCGCGGCCCTCGGGACCAGCAATTAGATCGATTGCGAAATTTCTTAAGTCCACGAATAAAAAACATCCCTCAAGTTCTGGATTCCTCTGCCGTTTACACGGCATGCGCCGTGTGCCACATCATTCACGCTGCATAAACAACTCTAATTTTGAGCCAGTACAAACCACACTCCCTTCAATCCGTAATGAAAAAGTTCATCGCACTCTTTGCCATTGCCGGCACGCTATTAACGTCAGGCTGCGCGACAGTTTCCCCCATGTCGCCGACCACATCGACGAGTTCGGTCGACACCACGAAAAACTCGTACGCGTTAATGACGGTGACGCTCAAGAACGCCTATCACACAAGTTATCAGCCGAGTCCTATCGTCGTGAATATGGAGCGCGGCGCGGCCGACTCGCGCGAAGACCGTTTGAATTTCAAGTTCGACGACCAGGCCACCACGACGAGCGACACCGGTAATCACTATTTCATTCGTCTTCCGCTGGCGCCGGGCAAATATGTGATGCGCGGCATTACCGGTCAAAGCGGCATATTCCCGTTCCACGGCATGTTCTTTACGCCGCTTCACGAAGTGGTCGACATCAAACCGAATTCGATCGTGTATCTCGGCCATATCGACGCCACGATCGTCGAACGTAAAGAGGGTGAATTGCGCGCGGGACCGGTTATTCCGCTGGTCGATCAGGCAGTTGCTGGTTTCAGCGGCGGGACGTGGGATATCAGCGTGAGCGATCAGTTCGACAACGACGTGACGGCGTTCAAAAAAGACTTCCCGGCATTGACCAATGCGTCGATCGATCGTGAAGTGCTGCCAGCCTGGGATAAACAGAAAGCCACCGACTGGTGGAATAAGCACTGATTTCAAGCTGTCGATCCGCACGGCGCGCGCAGCACAACCCGCTTGCCTGCGCCCACTTCCAAACAAGCCGATAATCGCATGACCGACAGGATGGAGACGCCACGGTCATGCGCAATCTCGACGAAAACACGATCACCGAAGCCGTTCTGGCGCGTCACGCGCACGCTGGCGACGAGCGGCTGAAAACCATCGTCACGAGCCTCGTACAGCATCTGCATGCGTTCGCACGCGAGGTGAATCTTACCGAGAGCGAATGGGAACAAGGCATTCGTTTCCTCACCGACGTCGGCCATATCACCGACGACAAACGCCAGGAATTCATCCTGCTCTCGGACACGCTCGGCTTGTCGATGCTCGTCACGGCAATGGCGAACCGCAAGCCGCCGGGCTGCACGGAAGCGACGGTATTCGGGCCGTTTTTCGTCGAAGGCGCGCCCGCCTATCAAAACGGCGACGACGTGTCCAACGGCGCGCGCGGCGAACCGTGCTTCGTGTCGGGAACCGTCAAGGGCGCGGGCGGCGAAGCGGTGGCCAATGCACGCATCGAAGTCTGGCAAGCCGACGCGGACGGTTTCTATGACGTGCAACACGCCGGCGACGACACGCATCGCGCCAGAGGCGTGCTCCATAGTCTTGCCGACGGGCGCTATCACTTCCGTTCGATCGTCGCCGAGCCTTATCCGATTCCACACGACGGACCAGTCGGGCGTATGCTCGCGGCGCTCGGCCGGCATCCGTGGCGTCCAGCGCATCTGCATTTCATGATCACGGCGCCAGGCTATGAGCGCCTCGTGACCCACGTGTTCCGCGAAGGCGATCAGTACCTCGATTCGGACGCGGTATTCGGCGTTCGCTCGTCGCTCGTTGCACAGTGGAAGCACCATGAGGCAGGCACGGCGCCGGACGGTATGTCCGTGACTACGCCGTTCAGCACGCTCGAATTCGATTTTGTGCTGAACCCATCCGCGTGAGGCGGGTCACTCTCTTATCGCAGCAGCCATCCCTTACCGAGCTTTACTCCTATGCAAAAACGAGCACTCATCATCGGCGCAAGCGGCATTGTCGGCGGCAATCTTGCGGACCAGCTGCTTTCGAGCGGCTGGCACGTCGCCGGACTTTCGCGCGGGCGCACGCCGGTGTCGCCGGCGATCGAATCGATCACGGCGGATCTGCAATCGGCCGAGTCTGTCAGCGCAGCACTCGCGGGCAAAGCATTCAGTCATGTGTTCCTGACCGCGTGGTCGCGGCAGGCAACTGAGAAAGACAACATTCGCGTGAACGGCGCGATGGTGCGTCACGTCATGGACGTCGTGGGTCCATCGGGCACGCTCGAACATGCCGCGCTCGTGACAGGACTGAAGCATTACCTCGGCCCGTTCGAAGCGTATGCGACCGGCGCCGTGCCCATCACGCCGTTTCGCGAGGAACAGGGGCGCCAGCCGGTCGACAACTTCTACTACGAGCAGGAAGACCGTCTATTCGACGCCGCGCAGCGCTACGATTTCAGTTGGAGCGTGCATCGTCCGCACACGATCATCGGCTTCGCGCTCGGCAACGCAATGAACATGGGCGTGACGCTCGCCGTCTACGCAACCTTGTGCAAGCAGACCGGCCAGCCGTTCATCTTCCCCGGCTCTGAAGCGCAATGGAACAGCCTCACCGACATGATCGACGCGCGCCTGCTCGCCCGTCACCTGGAGTGGGCCGCCACGTCCGCGAATGCGCGCAATGAAGACTTCAACGTGGTCAACGGCGACGTGTTCCGCTGGAAATGGATGTGGTCGCAAATCGCCGGCTACTTTGGGATCGAAGCCGTACCGTTCGATGGCGAAACACGTCCGCTCGAAGGCCGCATGCAGGACGCCGGCAAGGCATGGGCCGATATCGCCGCGCGCTTCGATCTGAAGGAGGCCGATATCGGCAAGCTCGCCTCGTGGTGGCACACCGACGCTGACCTCGGCCGGCCGATGGAAGTGCTCACGGATATGACAAAGAGCCGGCAGGCAGGCTTCCTCGATTACCAGAGCACGCCCGACTCGTTCTTCGCGCTGTTCGAGCGCTTGAAGGCGGAGCGCATCATTCCCAGCGATACGCGCACGCGGCTAGCGGCCTCGATTGAACAGAGGTGACGCATGGCTCGCTGCGGCGAGTTCCGAGGCCGCCGCAAGCAGTGTCGAGCCGAGGCTGGCCATGCGTTTTTCGTCGAGCCGCACGAGCGGCCCGGCAATACTGATCACGCCCATCGCGGGATAGCCGCGCCGCTGCACGGGGGCGGCCATTGCCGTCATGCCGGGGGCGAACACCTCGTTGATCGTCGCATAACCTTTTTCACGCGCGGCGTGCACGAACTTCAGCAGGCCGCTGATCGTGGTCGGCGCGTTGGGACCGTATTGCTTCGGTTGTCCGAAACCTTGCCGCGAAACGAGTTCGAGCGCGCGTTCGTCGGTCATGGTCATCATCCATGCATGGCCCGTGGCGCTGCACGAAAGGATCGTGTCCATGCCCATGTCCGGGTCGTAGCGCAAGCCCTTTAATGCGCCTTGCGCCTTCGCGACCCACGTCAACCGGTCGCCGTCCACGATTGCCAGCCGCACCAGCTCGCCGGATGTCTCGGCGAGCCGGTCGAGCATCGTCTGCGCGATGTCGACGATGCCGGACGTCGCGAGAAACCCGAGCCCCAAACCGACGAGCTTGGTAGTGAGCACGTAATCGCCATGCTCCCGCAACTGCCGCACATAACCGCATTGCTTCAGATCGACGAGCAGCCGATGGCATGCGCTGCGCGGAATATCGAGCTCGTCCGCGATCATGGCGAGCGGCGTGCCCTCCATTTGCGCGGCGAGAAATTCGAGTACCGCGAGAGTGCGTTCCGTAACGCCTGGCATGCCGGTCTCCATCTTTTCCGAGGTTTTCGCGCCGCCAGTTTTGCACATTATGAGATGAGATTCCACCCTGGAACGGTATCCCACCTAGGGGTGCTAACCTTGGTTTCAAGGCGGCGCGAAGCACACAGCGAGTGAGCGCCCCGAGTTCATCGATCAGACAAGAGAGCGGGAAACGGTCAGCAGCGCTCATCGCTAGCGACCTGCACCCCGTGCGGCGACGGTTAAGGAGACAACATGATTCAGGACGCACAACAAGGCACACATGCTGCGATGCGCACGCGAGCGGTGACGGCGGCGGCCGTCGGCACCGCGCTCGAGTGGTTCGACTTCACGCTTTACGGCGCATTGGCCGCCACGGTTTTACCCAAGCTGTTTTTCCCGTCGATGGATTCGACCTCCGCCCTGCTCGCCTCGCTCGCGACCTTCGGCGTGGGACTGGCGGCGCGGCCGCTCGGCGCGATCATCTGCGGCCATCTGGGCGACAAGCTCGGGCGACGCAACCTCATGCTCGGCACCGTCACGGTGATGGGCCTCGCCTCGATGCTGATGGGCCTGCTGCCGACCTACGCGAGCATCGGCGTCTGGGCGCCGGTCCTGCTGGTGCTGTTGCGCATTCTGCAAGGCTTCGCGCTGGGCGGCGAGTCGACCGGCGCGCAATTGATGGCGATCGAACACGCCAGCGCCGACCGGCGCGGCAAGTACTCCGGGCTGCTAGGTCTGTGCTCGCCGCTCAGTCAGATCATGGCCAACGGCGTGCTGCTTTTGCTGTCATCGACGATGTCGGCGCAGGCATTCGACTCGTACGGCTGGCGCATTCCCTTCATACTGAGCTTCATCCTGGTGGTGGTCGGCGTGTATATCCGCTTGCGAGTCAGCGAGACGCCCGCCTTCGTCGCGCTGCGTAAAACGGAGGTCGCACACGTGGGCAGCCCGCTGCGCGACGCATTGCGCCTGCACTGGAGAACCGTGCTGCGCTGGATGCTGTTCTTCTGCGGACCCGCGGCGATCTTCTACCTGATCGTGGTGTTCTCGCTCAGCTACATCACGAAGACGCTCGCCATCCCCAAACAAACCGGCTTTCTGCTGCTGATGGGCGCGAATGTCTGCGCGATCGTCGGCGCGCTTGCCGGCGGCATGCTGAGCGACAAGATCGGCCGCAAGAAGGCGCTTGCGATCGGTTCAATCGCAACCTTGCTGATGCTCTTCGTGTACTTCCAGATTCTCGACACCAAAAGCTTTGTGCCGATGCTCGCGGCGATGGGCTTCTTCCTCGGCTTCACGCAGTTTCAAAGCGGCATTCAGCCGGTCGCGTTCGCCGAAGCGTTTCCGACCAATGTGCGCTACTCCGGCTCGGCGCTCGCTTATACCGGCGCGAATCTGGTGGCGGGCGGTCCGATGCCGGTGCTGGCCGTGTGGCTCTTCTCCGTGTGCAACGGCTCGCCGTGGGGCGTCGTCGCCGTGTGCGTGGTCTTCAACGTGATTTCGCTCGTGATGATCCTGACGGCGCGCGAAACCCTCGGCATCGACATGAACCGCACCGACTCGACGGCGGCCGTCACGGGCGAAGCGGACTTCGCGACGGCGAGTGTGAGCAACAGCCACCGCACGTAAAACGCGCGGCGCTGCGGCGTCGCGCTGAATCACGGAAATTTTGCAAACAGGCGATCGAACAATGACTGAACTCGTATATGTACTGAATGGCTCGAACCTCAACATGCTCGGCAAGCGTGAGCCGCATCTGTATGGGACGACTACTCTGGCGCAAATCCAGCAGCAGGTCGAGGCGCTCGCGGTCCGGCTGGAGCTTCAATGCGAGTTCCGCCAGACCAACAGCGAGGCCACCATGGTCGACTGGCTACAGGAAGCGTTCGAGCGCGATGCCGCGGTGATCATCAACCCCGCGGGCTTTTCGTTCGCGTCGGTGCCGGTGTTCGACGCGGTCAAGCTGATCGAGCGACCGGTGATCGAACTGCACATCACCAACATCCACAAGCGCGACGAAACCTATCGCCATTCGCTGATTTCGCGCGCGGCCACCGGCGTGATTTGCGGACTCGGCGCGAACGGCTATCTCGTCGCGCTGCAAGCGATGGCGATGGCGCTCGGCAAAAGTCCGAGCTTCGCCTGACGCTGAGACTGCATCATGCGTGGGGCCGCCCGGCACGCGCGCGACTCAAGTGCCGCTTGCCGCCTCACCCACTCGCCATGCCGTGCCGCCCGCGCACGGCATTTTTCTGCCTGACGTCCCGGCGAATAGTTTTGATTAAGGGGAAACCCGTATAATCCGTTGCAAGAGGTCAGACAACTAGAGGACACCGTCGTCAAGACCCTGACCCGCGCCGGCCGCGCAGCGTCCGCCTTGAAACGCCTTGCCCTCAGATCCGTGAATCCGACTGCCACTGCCCTGCCGTTCCGCAACGCCCTGTTCGCCATGCTCGGCATCGGCCTCGTCAACATGCTGGTCGCACTCGATCAGACGGTCGTCAGCACCGCGCTGCCTTCAATCGTCGCCGAGCTGCATGGCTTCGAGTACTACGCGTGGATCGCCAGTGCGTATCTGCTGGCTTCGGTGGTCACCGTGCCGGTGTTCGGGCGACTCGGCGACTACTTCGGCCGCAAGCGTTTCGTGATCGCCGCGGTGATCACGTTCACGGTGGCGTCGGTGCTCTGCGGTGTCGCGAACGACATGCTGTTTCTCGTGATCGCGCGCGGCTTGCAGGGCGTCGGTGGCGGGATGATGGTGGGCACCGCGTTCGCCTCGATTCCCGATCTGTTTCCCGATCCGCGCGCACGAGTGCGCTGGCAAGTGGTGATGGCCGCCGCGTACGGCATCGGCACGGCGGCGGGACCGTCGCTCGGCGGCTGGATGAGCGAACACTGGGGCTGGCGCTCGACCTTTCTGATCAATCTGCCGGTGGGCGCGGCGGCGCTGTATTTCATCTGGGCGCATCTGCCGGCCTTCAGGCGTCCGCATGAAGGCGAAGTCAAAATCGACTGGCTCGGTGCGGCGCTGGTCGCGGCGGTGCTCGGCGGCCTGCAGGCTTTTATCGAATCCGTGCCGAAGAACGGCCTGACCGCCGGCAATCTCACGCTGGCCGCTTGCGTGATCGCGGGCGCAATCGCGCTACTGATCTGCGAAAAGCGCGCCACTCACCCGATCATTCCGCTCGACCTGTTCAACGACCCGCAACTCGTCACGCTCTTTACGCTCGGCATGCTGTCCGGCTTCGTGATGTTCTCGCTGATTTTCTTCGCGCCGCTGCTGCTGCAAGGCGGTTTCGGATTGTCGCCGCAACAGGCCGGCCTGCTGGCGACGCCCATCGCCGCCTGTATCGCGCTCGGCAGTCTGCTGAATACGCGCATCGTGATTCACATGAAGAAGCCCACGCAAATTTTGTCGATCGGTTTCGCGCTGCTGCTGTTCGCCGCCATCGCGCTGGCGTTTGCGAATCCGGACACACCGCACGTCTGGATCGAATTGCCGATGGCCGCTGTCGGCATCGGCCTCGGCTTCATCCTCAACAATCTGAATGTGTTCGGCCAGGAAATTGCCGGACGCGAGCGCTTCGGCATCACGACCGCGCTGCTGCAATCCACGCGCATGGTGGGCGGGATGCTCGGCACGAGCATTGTCGCGACGGTGGTGCAGCACCATTACCGCGACGTGGTCACGCGCACGATGAGCGTGATCGGCGAACCGGCCGCGTCGCAATGGCGGCCTCGCTTTGTCGATCTGCGCATTCTCATCGACGAAGCGTCGCGTCTGAAGCTGATCGCGGATATGAAGCCATCAGGGCTCAATACGCTCGCGTTGATCGACACGGCGCGCGATGCGCTGGTGCAGTCGATTCACATCGGCGTGTGGCTGACGGCGGTCGCTGCGCTGGCGGCCGCGTTGCTGGTGCAGCGGATCTCTCACGTGGTGTTTCGCAAGAGTTGAAGGCGGCGACGGGTCTCGGCGCAGGCCGCGTAGAGACCCTATCGGTCGCCGTCGTTGCGTGGGAATCCCAGCGGTCGGTCGAACCGTTGAGACAAACGCCGCGCGAACATCGCGGCGTTGTATTGGCGCAGATCCAGCGTCCGTTTACTGCGCGCCGAGCTTTTTGATCAGCGCATCGAGTTGCGCGATTTCTTCTTCTGTCAAATCGGTCAGCGGTGCGCGTACCGGGCCGGCGTCGTGGCCTACCAGTTTCGCGCCCGCCTTCACAATGCTCACCGCGTAACCCGCGCGACGATTCCGGATTGCCAGATACGGCAAGAAGAACTCGTCGAGCAGCTTGCCTTGCGTTGCATGATCGTTGGCAGCGACCGCGCGGTAAAACTCCATCGCCGTCTTCGGAATGAAGTTGAATACCGCCGATGAATACACCGGCACACCCAGCGCCTTATACGCCGCCGCATAAACTTCCGCGGTCGGCAGGCCGCCGAGATACGAGAAACGGTCGCCCAGGCGCCGGCGAATCGTCACCATCGCTTCGATTTCACCTACGCCATCCTTGAAGCCGATCAGGTTCGGACAGCGGTCCGCGAGACGTTCGAGCATGTCCGCGTTCAGCTTCGAATTCGCCCGGTTGTAGACGATCACGCCGATATTCGGCACGGCCTTGCACACCTGCTCGACGTGCGCCGCGATGCCTTCCTGTGAGGCCTCGGTCAGATAATGCGGCATCAGCAGCACGCCGCTTGCGCCAAGACGTTCGGCTTCCTGAGCGTAGTCGATCGCGACGCGCGTCGGCCCGCCCGCGCCCGCGAGAATCGGCACCTTGCCCCGGCAGGTGTCGGTCGCCGTGCGGATCACGTTCGTGTAGTCGGCTTTCGTCAGCGAAAAGAATTCGCCCGTGCCGCCCGCGGCGAACAACGCAGTCGCACCGTAGGGCGCGAGCCATTCAAGGCGCGCAGCATAGGTGTCGGCGCGAAACTCGCCGTGTGCGTCGAAGTCGGTCACGGGAAAGGACAGCAGCCCTTCGGAAACGATGGTTTTGAGTTCTTGAGGTGAAGTCATGGCGTGTATGGCGTTCAAGACGTCAGGCGTGGTGGACGCGCGAGGTGATTCGCGCCACCACACGGATCATCGATTGGATTAGCGCACCAGGCACGGACGCT
The DNA here is from genome assembly GCF_003386115.1 of Paraburkholderia sp. BL27I4N3. Taxonomy (NCBI): domain Bacteria; kingdom Pseudomonadati; phylum Pseudomonadota; class Betaproteobacteria; order Burkholderiales; family Burkholderiaceae; genus Paraburkholderia; species Paraburkholderia sp. BL27I4N3. The sequence continues at coordinate 6,491,163 of NZ_QREJ01000001.1, forward strand.
TGTTATCGAACTTCCAGTTCGGAATCAGGTATTGCATGGCCACGCCGTCGTCGCGCGCGCCCAGGCCGTGCTGCTGATAAAGCGCGTGCGCCTTCTCGATCTCGTCCATGTCGAGTTCGATACCGAGCCCCGCGGCCTGCGGCACCTTGACCTTGCCGCCGACAATCCGCAGCGGCTCTCGCGTCAGACGCTGGCCGTCCTGCCAGATCCAGTGCGTGTCGATCGCGGTGATCTTGCCGGGCGCGGCGGCCGCCACGTGCGTGAACATCGCGAGCGAAATGTCGAAGTGATTATTCGAGTGCGAACCCCACGTGAGGCCCCAGTCGTTGCACATCTGCGCGACGCGCACCGAGCCCTGCATGGTCCAGAAATGCGGATCGGCCAGCGGAATATCCACGGAGTGCAACTGGATCGCGTGACCCATCTGGCGCCAGTCGGTCGCGATCATGTTGGTCGCCGTCGGCAAGCCGGTCGCGCGGCGGAATTCGGCCATCACTTCGCGGCCTGAATAACCGTTTTCCGCGCCGCACGGATCTTCCGCGTAGGCGAGCACGTCGTGCTGATCGCGGCACAGGCGCACCGCTTCGGCGAGCGACCAGGCGCCGTTCGGGTCCAGCGTGACGCGGGCTTTCGGGAAACGTTCGGCGAGCGCGGTGACGGCTTCGATCTCGGCGTCGCCCGACAGCACGCCGCCTTTGAGCTTGAAGTCGTTGAAGCCATAGCGCGCTTGCGCAGCTTCGGCCAGACGCACCACCGCCTCGGGCGTCATGGCTTCTTCGGTACGCACGCGCTCCCAGTCGTCGCGGCCTTCGGCGCCGCTCGCATATTCCAGATCGGTTTTCTTGCGGTCGCCGATATAGAACAGATAGCCGAGCATTTCCACTTCGTCGCGTTGCTGGCCTTCGCCGAGCAATGCGGCGACGGGCACGCCGAGATGCTGACCGAGCAGATCGAGCAGCGCGGCTTCGAGCGCGGTCACCGCGTGAATGGTGGTGCGCAGATCGAAGGTCTGCAAACCGCGGCCGCCGGCGTCGCGGTCGGCGAATTGCGTGCGCGCCTTGTTCAGGACCGCTTGCAGATTGCCGATCGACTGACCGACGACGAGCGGACGCGCGTCGTCGATAGTCTTGCGGATACTCTCGCCGCCCGGCACTTCACCGACGCCGGTGTGTCCCGCGCTGTCGCGCAGAATGACGATATTGCGCGTGAAGAACGGGCCGTGCGCGCCGCTCAGATTGAGCAACATGCTGTCGCGCCCGGCAACGGGCACGACACGCAGTTCAGTGACGACCGGCGTAGCGTTCGATTCGGAAGGTTTCGTGGACATGAGGTTGGACCCGATGAATTAGTGAGCCGGGCGGCGGAAATCGAGGCGCTTTGCGAGCGCGCTCGATAGCGGCACCGGACGGAAACTGGCAATGACGTGACGCATACTGGGCGGCTCTGTCAATCAGTGTAGTCAGTGAGTTTTATGCTGGAGCGATTCCGGCAGCGCGGCGTGATTCACGCGCCGGTTGCGCGCGAGGAAACCGGCCGCCGCCGCGATCAACGAAGCCACCGCGAGGCCGTACAGGCCGCCGGTAATCGAACCAGTGTGCTGCTGCAGATAACCGAACGCCGCCGGAGCGAAGAACCCGCCGAGATTGCCCACCGAGTTGATCAGCGCGATCACCGCCGCGGCCACGCGGGCGTCCAGATAACCCTGCGGGATCGGCCAGAACAGCGAAGCCGCCGCCTTGAAGCCGATCGCCGAGAAACAGATCGCCACAAAGGACAGCACCGGATCACCGGAAGTCGAAGCGAACAGCCCACACGCTGCGATGACGAGCGCCACGGCGAGCCACGCTTGCTGGAAGCGCCATTTCGCCGACAACAACGCGAAACAGTACATCGCGAACATGGCGATAAGCCACGGAATCGCGTTGAGCATGCCGACTTCGAAGTCGGACAGGCCGCCTATTTTGCGGATGATCGTGGGCAGCCAGAAGGTGGCCGCGTAGATGGTCAGTTGAATCGCGAAATACAGGAAGCAGAACAGCAGAATCTGCGGATCCTTGAGCAGTTTCAAGGCCGGCAGATGCGCGCCGCCATGCGCCTCGCGTTCCGCCTGCTCCGCCGCGATCGACGTTTGCAACACATGCTGCTCTTCGGCCGTGAGCCATGAGGCATCGCGAATACGCGACTTCAGCAGCGTCCAGCTCACCGCGCACAATACGATCGAAAAACCGCCTTCGACGAGAAACATCCATTGCCAGCCGTGCAAACCGAAGCCGCGAATGGACAGCAGACTGCCGGTGATCGGACCGGACAACACCGACGCAAGCGCGGAGCCGCCGAGAAAAACCGCCACCGCCTTGCCGCGTTCCTTCTGCGGCAGCCATTGCGTGAAGTAAAAGACCACGCCGGGAAAGAAGCCGGCTTCGGCGACGCCGAGCAGAAAGCGCAACACATAGAACGAGGTGTCGTTCCAGACGAACGCCATCGCCGCCGCGACCAGTCCCCATGTGCCCATGATGCGGGTGAGCCACGCGCGCGCGCCGTACTTCTGCATCAACACGTTCGACGGCACCTCGAACAGCGCATAGCCGATAAAAAACAGGCCGCTGCCGAGGCCGTAAGCCGCGGCGCCGATACCGAGATCGGTCTGCATGTGCGAATTGACGAAGCCGATGTTCACGCGGTCGATGTAGTTCGCGATGAACATGATCAGAAACAGCGGCAGCACGTGCCGCTTGACCTTGGAGACCGCTGATTCGAGCGGATCGGCGGCGGTGGTGAGAGCAGACGTCAAGATTGTCTCCAGTTTCGGCCGCTCCGGCGGCCTGATCGAGCGCAACACGGCGCGTTCAGGATCGCTGACTCGCGCGCCAAACTCGTGATACGTTGTCTGACGACAGTCTACCGTGATTGCACGCTGCCTTCCAATGCAGTGTTTACCCTGCAATCGCGCCGCTTCAGCCGTTCCCAAGCGGAGCCTGGTGTCGAATAGAAAGAGTGATGACAATAAATAGGACGTCCGACTTCATTGGAGATTAGCGTGCTGTCTGGTGCACACGCCGGAGCTGAAACTCGTCCCCGCAAACCATCGTCAACGCGAGAATCAAATCGTTCTCGTCCGGACAAACGCTATGATGGCTATACCGAGCGTCACACGTCGCGACTCGCACGCGCAACGTGCGCATTTCCAGCAGAACAATCAACCAGCCACAGAAATGAGCAGCCTAACTGAGAAGGTGGTGGCCACCCTTTCCGATGAAATCCGCCGCGGCGCCCTGAGGCCGGGCGACCGCATTCCCACCGAAGTCGCGATGATGAAGCAGCTCTCGGTGAGCCGTTCCGTGGTGCGTGAGGCGATTTCGCGCCTGCAGGCGGCCAAGGTGGTCGAGACGCGTCACGGCATCGGCACCTTCGTGCTGGAGCCGGCCACGGAAAAAACCATGCAGTTGCCCGCCGCCGATCTCTCCAGCATGCTGGACGTGATGGCGATCATCGAATTCCGCATCGATGTCGAGGCCGCCTCCGCCGCGCTCGCCGCGGCGCGCCGCACCGATCAGAATCTCAAGCAGATGCGCGCCGCGCTGGAGCGTTTCGAGTCCGAACTCGAGCGCGGCAGCACGGATACGCTCGCGCACGACATCGAGTTTCATTTGCAGATCGCACGCGCGAGCGGCAATCGCTATTTCTTCGACGTGCTCAGCCAGCTTGGCCGCGCGGTGAGTCCTCGCACGCGTCTGGGCTCAGCGGAAATCGCGGAACTCGACCATATCGAGCATTTGCGCAACGTGCTCAGCGAGCATCAGATGATCTATCGCGCGATAGAACGGCAAGACCCGGACGATGCGCGCGCCGCCATGCGCATGCACCTGAGCAATAGCCGCGAACGGCTGCGCCGCGCGCACGAGTTGAGCCAGGCGAGCGGCTGATTCGCCTTTAAGCCGGTGGCTCGCTGCCGCCTTTCATCCCACAAAAAATACAATCGTACTGGTTTAAATACCAACCGGACGGCGAGGTGCGAGCCGACACGAATTGCGAGCAACTCGCCACGTTCATCGTGTCGTCGATGCAAGGCACGTTTCTGCTCGCCAAAGCGCAGCGCGATCCGGCGCCGGTCGTCAATCTGAAGGAAGTGCTGTTTTCCAGCGTTTTGCAGCGGGCCTGACAAGGAGCTTCCCATGACGCAGCCCGATCAGCCAGATCGTCCTGCCGCAGCCACGGCGCGCGTACCCGCGCAGACCGTGAACGGCGAGAGCGGCGCTTCGCCCGGCGCGATGGATCGCTTCGGCTCGCTCAACGTGTTCGTGCGCGCCGCCGAAACCCGCAGCTTCACTGAAGCGGGGCGCCAGTTGGGCATTTCGTCGTCGGCGGTGGGTAAGGCGATCTCGCGGCTCGAAGGACGCCTCGGCGTGCGGCTCTTTCACCGCAGCACGCGCAGCATCGCGTTGACGCCCGAAGGCGCGACCTTTCTGACGCGCTGTCAGCGCATCATCGGAGAAATCGAAGCGGCCGAGAACGAACTGGCGCTCGCCAATGCCGCGCCGCGCGGACTGCTGCGCGTCAGCATGCCGATGGTGAGCACGTTGATGATGCCGGTGATCGCGGCTTTCATGAAGACGTACCCGGACATCGTGCTCGATATCGACTTCTCGGACCGCATGGTCGATGTGATCGAAGAAGGTTTCGATGTCGTGACCCGCACCGGCGACGCGATCGACTCCACACTCGTCACGCGCACGATGGGCACGTACCGGCATGTGATCGTCGGATCGCCCGCCTACTTCGCGCAGCGCGGCATACCCAGCGAGCCCGAGCAACTGCGCGAGCACGCGTGCCTGCAACATCGTTTCCCCACTACCAACAAGCTGCGGCGCTGGCCGTTGATGCGCGACGGCGAGTTGCTGAACATCGACCTTCCGACCACAGCCATCGCCACTGCCGTCGAGCCCTTGACCATGCTCGCCGAACAGGACCTGGGCCTCGCCTGCGTGCCGGACTTCACGATACGCGCGCAGCTCGCGGGAGGCACGCTGGTTGCCGTGCTGCAAACGTACACGGATACGCCGACTGTGTTTCGCGCGCTGTGGCCTTCCGGGCGTCAGATCTCGCCTAAAGCGCGAGTCTTCGTCGATTATCTGAGCGAGCATCTGTTTCCGGTTTCCGCGGCGGCGGCGCGTGGCGCGGGCCACGCTTGAATGTGAATGAAGCCTGTCGGCGCCCGGGCGCTTTCAAATGCGTACCGCCCCGCGCGAAAAAGCCGGCATATTCAGCAATATACTGAGCACACCGGCTTCCATGAGACATCCTGCTTCGCGCCTTCAGCGAGCTTATGCGCTCACGGCCTCTTCCTCATAAAACGGATAGTCCGTATAGCCCACTTCCGTGCCGCCGAAGAACGTCGGCCGGTCATATGCATTGAGCGGCAGATTAAGGCGCAGCCGTTCCGGCAGATCCGGGTTGGCGATGAAGTCGCGACCGAATGCGACGAGGTCGGCGTCGCCGTCCACGAGGATCGCTTCCGCCGAATCGCGCTTGAAACCACCCGCGGCGATGATCGTCCCCGCATAGTGCTTGCGGATCGTCTGCGCGGCGACCGGTTCCGGATTGCGGCTCTCATCTTCGACATTGCCGGCGATGCGCGGCTCGATCAGATGCAGATAAGCGAGATCGAGCTTGGCCAGTTCAGCGGCGACATAGCTGAAAAGGCCGACCGGATTGCTGTCCGACATATCGCCCCACGAACCGCTCGGCCCGAGACGCACGGCAACCTTGTTGCTGCCCCACACGGAAATCACGGCGCGGGTCGCTTCCATCAAAAGGCGCGCGCGATTTTCGAACGAACCGCCGTAGATATCCGTGCGCTTGTTGCTGCCGTCCTGCAGGAACTGGTCGAACAGATAGCCGTTCGCCGCGTGCAATTCGACGCCGTCGAAGCCGGCCTTCACGCCACGTTCAGCCGCGGTGCGGAAACTCTCCACAATGCCGGCGATCTCGTCAATCTCCAGTGCGCGGTTCGGCGTGTTGGGAATCCAGCCGGCCGTGGTGTAAGCGACGCCGCCATGCAGCACTTCCGACGGCCCCACCGGACGCCGTCCTTGCGGCTGCAACTCAGCGTTCGACTGACGTCCCGCGTGATAGAGCTGCAGGAAGATCTTGCCGCCCTTCGCGTGCACCGCGTCGGTGACTTCGCGCCAGCCGGCGATCTGGCTGTCGTCGTAAAGGCCGGGCGCGCCGAGGTAGCCGTTGCCTTCAACGGCGGCAATGGTCGCTTCGCCGATCAGCAATGCGCCGGCTGTCGTGCGCTGCGCGTAATACTCGGCCATCAGGCGGCCGGGGCGCGCGCCGTCTTCGGCGCGCATGCGGGTCAGCGGTGCGAGCACCACGCGGTGCGCGAATTCATAGGGTCCTACTTTGACCGACGTAAAGAGCTTGCTCATGATGTTTTCTCTCTCGATGTGATCCGGGGAATGATTGCCGCCGAGCGTTGCGAACGCTGTCTGGCGTTGATTGACAATCTATAGGCACGGATCATCGAGAAAAACGGGCCGCGGCTCCGAAGACTTGGGAGCCTGCAGTCCGCAATGCGCTGAAACCCTTGCGCCTGCTGGACTGCACAGCCGTCACCGATTGTTTCAATGGCGTGGCAACTGTGTTCCAACAGCGCGCCGGTTACTTGTCGAGCACGTGCTTGAGGCTCGCGTGACGTGTGCTGAACGTCATGATCACGAGCAGGCTGAGCATCGCGAGCAAGCCGCCGAAGTGCGTCATCGAGGCGATGCTGAGGTGATCGACCACCGCGCCGCCCGCCAGCGAGCCGGGCGCGATCGAGGCGGTGCCGCCCTGGGAAGAAGCGGACGCCTGAGGGCAGCCGCGAACGTATCAGCGCACTACGAGGCGGGCGCCTCGACATCAAGATCCATCAACGCCGAACTCAGCGACTTGCCGTGCGCATCGAGCGCGAGCGAACGCGTTACACCGCCGCCGAGCGCATTGCCGAGCACGAAGTTAAACGCTGCAATCGTGGGCAGTTCATGGCGCACCACGTCGCCCTGCACGACATCGCGCAGGTGCGCCTTCACGCGTTCCGGCGTCAGTACCGCGCGTAGATGTTCGTAATGCTTCGCGTCGTAACAGATCACCGAGATGTTTAGCGTATTGCCTTTGTCGCCGGTGCGCGAATGAGCCAGTTGACGTAATTTCATCTCACGCCTCCACCATCGAGAACGCCGGTGTCACATGCTCGCGCGACAGCAAAACCGATTGCACCGCGACGACTTCGCGCGCCGACTTCGTGACGCCGCCTCCGCCTGCCGGACCGTTGGTGTATAGCGTCTCCACCTCGTTACCGAGTTGCACGGCCTGCGCGAGCGAGGCCGTGCGCCCCGCCACTCGCGCTCGTACCTCGTACAGCTCGGCGTAACCAACTGCTGCGGTTTCGCCATGCAATGCGTTCACGCCGATCAGATCGAAGCGCAACTCACGCGTCTCTACGCCGGTCAACACGAGCCGTTCCCGCACGATATCGAGTGCGAGCCGCGCACGCGCCAACGCGCCCGGACCGCCATAGGAAATTTGCCCTTCGCCGATATAGCCATCGAAATAAGCAACCGACACCTTCAACGTATCCGTGCGCGGCGTGCCTCGCCCGCCGCTCACGCGAACGCGATCCGGCGCTTCCTGCGCGACGCGAACCTGGGAGAAATCCGCGACCACGTCCGGTTGCAGATAGCGCTGCGGATCGTGAATCTCGTACAGCAGTTGTTCCTTGCACGTCGCTTCAGTGACGCGTCCGCCGGCTTGCGCGAGCTTGGTGATGACTACGGCGCCGTCCTGCCCGACTTCGGCAATCGGAAAGCCGAGTCTCGCGAGGTCAGGAACGTCCTTGAAGCCCGGGTCCGCGAAATAGCCGCCGGTGATTTGCCCCGCGCATTCGAGCAGATGGCCGATCACGGTCGCTTGGCCGAGCGTCTGCCAGTCGTCCATGCGCCAGCCGAATTCGTGAATCAGCGGCGCGACGAACAGCGAAGGATCGGCCACGCGTCCGGTCAACACGATCTGCGCACCGGCCGCGAGCGCATCGACGATCGCGCTCGCGCCGAGATACGCGTTCGCGGACACGAGCCGCTCCTTGTAGTCCGCGACACGTTCTCCGGATTCCACGAAACTGAAATCGCCCTGACTCACCACGTCGAGCACGTCGTCACCGGTGACGGCGGCAATCTTCACGTCGCCGAGACCGAGCGAGCGCGCGATTTCCGCGGTCTTGCGCGCCGCCGCGAGCGGATTCGCGGCACCCATGTTCGAAATGATCCGCACGCCGTTGCGCAACGCGGCCGGCAACACCGCCTTCATGCGCGTTTCGAGCAACGGGTCGTAGCCGAGCTCGGGGTCCTTGCTGCGCGCCTGCTGCGCGATCGCAATCGTCCGCTCCGCGAGGCACTCGAAGACGAGGTAATCGAGCGCGCCGTGTTCCGCCAGTTCGACCGCCGGTTCGATACGATCGCCGGAATAACCCGCGCCCGCGCCGATGCGTACGGTCCGTTGAAATTGAGTGGCTGTCATGCTGGTCACATCCGTTCGTTCAGTGATGCTCACAGTGGGAATATCCCCAGCACGACGCAGGCAATCGTCATGACGATCGACGCGCCGAACAGCAAGGGGAACGTGAATTTCTGATGGTCGGCGAGATCGATGCCGCACAGGCCGACCACGAGAAACGTGGCCGGTGTCAGCGGGCTAACCGGAAAGCCGGTGGTCATCTGGCCGAGCAAGGCGGCCTGGCCGACGTGCACCGCGGGCACGCCGAGTTGGCCGGCCACTTCCGCGATTACAGGCAGCACGCCGAAGTAGAACGAATCAGGATCGAACAACATGCTGAGCGGCATCGACAGCAAGCCAAGCGCGACGGGAATATGGCCGGCCATCGCGGGCGGCACGAAACCGACCGCCGCTTGCGCCATCGCCTTCAGCATGCCGCTGCCTTGCATCACGCCGGTGAACACGCCGGCCGCCAGCAGAATGCCCGCCATCATCAAGGCCGCGCGGGCATGCGCGTCGATCCGTTTGCGCTGCATGTCCACGTTCGGATAGTTGACCATTAGTGCGATGCACAGGCCGACCATGAACATGATCGCCGGCGGAATCTTCTCGCCCATCACGACCATCGTGCCGAGCACGACCAGCGTCAGCACGATGTTGAACCAGAAGTTTTTCGGCCGGCGCAGCGCCTGTTCTTCGGACGTCAGTTCGCGTTTGGGCATGGGCACCGACCCGCTCGCGGCCGTGAGACCGAGCCGCTTTTCCTCGCGCCGGCCGAGCCAGAACGCCATACCGAACACGAATGCGAGGCCGATCGCCTGCACTGGAATCAGCGGATTGAACAGCGCCGAGATCGGCAGATGCAGCGACGCGGAGGCGCGAATCATCGGCCCCGTCCACGGCAGAAAGTTGATGCCGGCCGCCATCGAAACCGCTGCGGCCAGCACGCGCCGGTCCATCTTCAGGCGATCGTAGAGCGGCAGCATGGCGGGAATCGTGACCAGAAAACACACGGCGCCGGAGCCGTCCAGATGGATCAGCAGCGCGAGCAGCGTGGTGCCCATTACGATGCGCGTGGGCCGCGTGCCGACCGCGCGCAGAATGCGGTCGATGATCGGATCGAGTGTGCCCGCGTCGGTGATGGTGCCGAAGTAAAGAATCGCGAACACGAACATGCCGACGACCGGCGCGAGATTCTTGAGTCCGTCGATCACGAACTTGCTGGTCTGAAACCCGAAGCCGCCGATAAGCGACGCCGCAATCGGCACGATGATGAGCGCCACCAGCGGCGACATGCGTTTCGACAGAATCGCGCCGAGCAGCACGACGATGGTTGCGAGCCCCAGTAATGGCAGCATGTGCTTGTCTCCAAAGATTGTTTTTTACTGCGATCCAGCGTAAGTTCAAAGCGGCTATAAATCAATTGAAATGATTTGATCGCAGCAATTACAAACCATCATGGATCTGAATCTTCGGGACATCCGCGCGTTTATCGCCGTCGCGCAAACGGGCAGCTTCACGCGCGCGGCGACGCGGCTGCATCTGTCGCAACCGGCGCTGACGGTGCAGATTCGCCGGCTCGAAGAAACGGTCGGCATGCGCCTGTTCGACCGCAACAGCCGCAATGTCGCGCTCACACCGACCGGCCGTGAACTGCTGCCGCTGCTACAGAAGTCGCTGCATGACATGGAGCATGTGTTGATCGACGCGCGCGCGCTGGGCGTTGGCGCAAGCGGCACGGTACGGATCGCCTGTTTGCCGACGTTCGCGGCCAGCGTCCTGCCCGAACTCGTGCAGGACATCAAGAAGGCCGTGCCGCGCGTGAGCTTTCATGTGCGCGACGTGGTCGCCAGCATGGTCAACACGTTGGTGCGCAATGAAGAGGTCGACATCGGGCTGACCGGCGGCCAGCTCGACGATGCCGCTTTCGAGGTGCTGCATGCGGGCATCGACCGGCTGGTTGCGGTGTTCCCGAAACGGCATGCGCTTGCCCGGCGGCGGCGCATCACGTTGGCCGATCTCGCCGCCGCGCCGCTCGTGTTGACCGCGCAAGGCACGAGTGTGCGGGCGGTGGTCGATAGCGCTTTCGCGAACGCCCGCTGCACGCCGGAGATCGCGTGCGAGCCGACCTACATGATGAGCGCGGTGGCGATGGTGCGCGCCGGCCTCGGCGTAACGATCTTGCCGGAGTCGGCACGCGAAGTCAGGGCGGAGCCCGAGTTGATCGTGCGCGCGGTCGACGACCCCGCATTCACTCGCCCTATCGCGCTCATCAAAAAGCGCGGCAGGACGCTGCCGCCGGTTACGGAAACCTTCGTGGCGATGCTGATCGAGAAGCTCGGCGCGGATTGAATAACGGACGTCCGTTACCTTTCATTTTTAAACAGAGCCCGATTATCGCCATTAATCGTCTTATTTAATCGAATTCGCTCGCGCTAGTATCGGCTGCGTGCGAGCTCGAGGGTAAATCCGCTCTCGCGTATTCTCCAAAACTTTGAATGCGAAAAATGATAACGAGTCAATTTCGAATGCTCGCGGTGGCCGCAGCGTCGTTCGCTCTCGTCTCTCTGGCCGCTCCGGCGTATGCCGCATTGGGCGCCGCACCGACCTATGCGGTCACGGCCAGCAGCGCGAGCGCAGGGGCGGCCGGCCAGAATAACGCGGCAGTGGCGCGCTTCGCCGCCAGCGGCAGTGCGGCCTCGGCGGCTTACACCGTGAGCCAGACCACGCTGCCCTCGGGCACCGTCGTAAGCGAGTACATCAGCGCGGGCAATACGGTGTTTGCCTTGAGTTGGGAAGGCCCGACCATGCCGCCGCTCAAGACGCTGCTCGCCGCTTACTTCCCGTCGTATGTCCAGGCGCTCACCGACGCCCACGCCACGCAAGGCGGCGGCTACGGGCCCGCCGTCGTGCATCAGTCGGCGCTGGTCGTGGAGACCGGCGGCCATATGGGCGCTTTCGTGGGACGCGCCTATTTACCGCAAGCGCTGCCGCAAGGCGTGAGCGCTGACGATATCAAGTAACTCATTAAAATCATTAGAGAGAGAACAACAGTGCGCAAAATCGCAAGGGTTATTGCCGCGGGGCTCGGGCTCGGGTTGGCGTTAGGTCTTGCCGGCTGCGGCGGGGGTGGCGGCGGCTCCAGCAGCAACTCGACGGCTAATGCACCGGCTAATGCACCGGCTGCCGCCAGTGCGCCGACGGGGCCCGGCGGCACGACGTCCAACCCTTCGACCGGCGACTCGAGCTCCAACGCGCTCGCCGTCGATGCGTCTGCCGTGCCCACACCCGTCGGTCCCGGCAACACGATGTTGGTGACGGTAAGCGGAACGGGCATTCACAACCAGCCGATGGTCAGCGTCAAGCTCTGCGCCCCCGGCTCCAACGCGAGCACGAGTTGCACGACGATTCCCAATGTGATCGTCGATACGGCTTCGTTCGGGCTGCGTGTGGTGCGCTCCGCAATCCCGACCTCCACCTTCAACGCGCTCACCGCCGAAACGGATCAGTCGAGCGGCCTGCCGCTTGCTGAATGCGCACTGTTCGGCAGCGGTTATGCATGGGGTTCGGTGCATCTCGCGGACATCGGGCTGTCGAGCGAGGTTGCCGCTTCGGTGCCGATCCAGGTGATCGGCGATTCGGCGCTGACCATTGCCGCGCCGAGCGAGTGCCAGGTGGGCCGGCCGCTCGCCGCCGCGTCCGATCTCGGCGCGAACGGCATTCTCGGCATCGGCGTGAGCCCGGTGGACTGCGGCTCGCAGTGTGCGCTGACGGTGCTCTCGCAGTTCTATTACACCAATGCGGGCAACGCGGTCTCGGTGCCGGTCTCCAAGCAGATCAGCAATCCGGTCGCACGGTTCGCGCAAGATAACAACGGTGTGATTCTGGAAATGGCGCAGGTGTCCGACAGCGGTAGCGCGACCGCTCAAGGCACGCTCGTGTTCGGCATCGACACGCAGGCCAATAACGTGCTGAACGGCACGGGCGCGCCGATTTTCCGAACGGATCTGAACGGCGACTTCACGTCGTCATATGGCGGCACCACGTTCACGCAGACGTTCTTCGATTCGGGCTCGACGGTGATGTTCTTTCCGGACACGACGATCCCTCGCGACACGTCGTCCGGCTATTACATTCCGACCGCAACCGTGGGCCGTACCTCGACGCTGGTCGGGACCAATCCGGCGAGCGTGTCGCTCGGCTTCAATATTGCCAACGGCGCGACGCTGACTTCATCGGGGAATAACGCGTTCAATAATCTCGGGATCTACATGACCCGGCAGTTCGACTTCGGTCTGCCGTTCTTTTATGGCCGTCATGTGTATTACGGCATTTCGGGGCGTGCATCGTCGGGGGGCGGGACGGGGCCGTATGTGGCTTATGTTTCGAGTTAAGTGACGGTCGTCCCGCTTGTGAATGACGCTCGATCCGCCATGCGGTGACAACAGCGCGATAAAAATGAAACCCGGCCTGCGTGCCGGGTTTCATCCTTTTCAGTAAATTCCCATCGCCCCTTCCACACTGCGCACCATCGAAACGAGCCGCGGCCCGATATCGCCTTCCAGTTGATTATCCTTCAGCAGATAAGAAGGCACGCCGCAATTGAAAACGAGAATCTCGCCATCGGCTGACGGCTTCATCGGCACGGCGACGGCATGGATCTCGCGACGCAGGTCGCCGTAGGACACGCAAAAGCCGCGCTCGTAGAAATAGTCGATTGCGCTCAGTACGCGCTCGCGGAAGGTGCTCCATTCATGCGGCGACTTCACCGCGATTTCATTGCACAGCGCCTCGCGCCGCTCAGCGGGCAGCGCCGCAAGCAGCGCGCGGCCCATCGCCGTTCGCACGATCGGATAGCTCAGCCCGATATCCGCCGGCATTCCAAGCGGCGTACTGCTGCGGCTGCTTTCCAGATACACGACGTTGAGCCGGTCACGCATGCCGAGCGAAACTGAACCGCGAATCTGATCCGCCAGCTCCTTCATCGACGGCCGCGCGATCTGGCGCACGCTCATGCTCGCAAGCAACGGATAACTCAGCGACAACACGGCCGAGCCGAGCTGAAACTTGTTATTCATCCGATTGACGCGCAAATAGCCGAGTCGCGTGAGCGTGTAGGTAAAGCGTGAAATCGTCGCCTTGGTCATGCCGGTGCGCGCCGCCAATTCGGCATTGCCGAGTTGCGATTCGCGCGGCGTGAAGCAATGCAGGATGTCGAGGCCGCGCGCCAGCGTGGTGGCGAACTGGCGGTCGCCGTCGAATTCGTCCGGCACGTAGCGAGCTTTCGAATCCAGGTAATCGCCGGTGAGCGCCGCCGCATCGGACTGCTTGCTGTTGGCTGCCATCGCTGTTGCTCTCTCTTCTCCGTGATGGCCTATTCTGCGCTCCGCGTTCTGCATATCCAAACTCTGTTCTGCATAGTCGAACAAATCGCTCCGACTGCCGGTAAATCTTCGATAGTGAAGTCACAAATCGACCTAGACAAGCGACTCACATGACGGAGACAAGCATGACCAGCCATTCCTCACACTTCGACGCAATGCTCGCGGGCGTCGCAAAGTTCGTCCGCGACGAAGCAATCCCGCGTGAAAACGAAATCGAACAGGCGGACGCCGTACCGGCCGACCTCGTTCAACGCATGCGCGAGCTCGGCTATTTCGGCTGGAGCATTCCGCGCGATTTCGGCGGCGCCGGGCTGTCGACCGAGCAGTTGGTGCGCGGCGCGTTTGAGCTTTCGCAGGCGTCGGTGGCATTTCGCGCTCGGGTGGGCACCAACACCGGCATCGGTTCAGAAGCACTGGTCGCCGACGGCACGGACACGCAGAAACAGCGCTATCTGCCGCGGCTCGCGTCCGGCGAGTTCACCGGCGCTTTCGCGCTGACCGAGCCGGATGCAGGCTCGGACGCCACGGCATTGCGCACCACGGCGCGGAGCGACGGAGATCATTACATTCTCGACGGCAGCAAGTGCTTCATCACCAATGCGCCGATTGCCGATCTCTTCACCGTGATGGCGCGAACCGAGCCGGCCACGCCAGGCGCGGGCGGCATTTCCGCGTTTCTCGTCGAGCGTGGCACCCCGGGTCTTTCCACCAGTGCGCCATACGACAAGATGGGCCAGGCGGGCTCGCCGGTCGGCGACGTCGTGTTCGAAGGATGCCGCGTGCCGGCAGCCAATCTGATCGGCGGCAAGGAAGGCATGGGTTTCCGCACCGCGATGAAGGTGCTGAACAAACAGCGCATCCACCTCGCCGCACTATGCACAGGACCGGCCATGCGCATGCTCGAAGAAGCGCTCGCCTACACTTCGCGGCGCGAGCAGTTCGGCAAGCCCGTGGCCGAATTCCAGCTCGTGCAGGCGCTGATCGCCGAATGTCAGACTGAAATTTACGCCGCGCGCTCGATGATCCTCGAAACCGCGCGCAAGCGCGATGCCGGCGAGGATGTCGCGCTGGAGGCGTCGATGTGCAAGATGTTCGCCTCGGAAATGTGCGGCCGCGTCGCGGATCGCGCGGTGCAGATGCTCGGGGGACGCGGCTATCTGGCGGGCAACGCGGTCGAAAGGTTTTACCGCGACGTCCGCGCCTTTCGCATCTATGAAGGCACCACGCAGATTCATCAATTGAACATCGCGAAGATCACGCTGCGGCGCGCCGCCGAGCGAGATCAGGCGAAAGTTCGCGCCGACGCCGCGTGTGCAGCATGAGGACCGCCATGAACCCAGCAACCCATGACGCCGGCGCGCTCGATATCGGCCGACTTGTCGAGCCACGCTCCATTGCGATCATTGGCGCGTCGAACGATCCGAAGTCGATCAGCGGCCAGCCGATGCGCTTTCTTATGCAGCACGGTTACCAGGGCACGCTCTATCCGGTGAATCCAAAATATGCGCGGATCGACGGCGTCGCGTGCCATGACAGCATCGCCGCTTTGCCGTCCACGCCCGATCTCGCGCTGATCCTCGTCGCCGCGCGCCGCGTTCCGGACATGCTGCGTCAGTGCGGCGAAAAAGGTGTGGGCTTTGCCATCGTCTATAGCTCGGGTTTCGCCGAAGCCGGCGAAGCGGGTGCCGCGCTGCAGCGTGAATGCGCGGACATCGCGAAGGCTCACGGCATTCGCGTGATCGGACCGAACTGTCAGGGTTTCGTCAGTACGGGCGCAAATGTCTACGCCGGATTCGGCGCGCCCTTCGGCGTCGCTTATCGGCGCGGCGGCCTGTCGCTGATTTCGCAAAGCGGCGGCTTCGGTTGCGCGCTGCTTCTCATGGCCGACGAACTGGGCATCGGCTTGCGGCACTTCATCACGACTGGCAACGAGGCCGATGTCAGCCTGCTCGATCTCGTCGACGCGTGCATCGCCGATCCGCACACCTCGCTGATCGCGACGTACATCGAAGGTCTGAAAGACGCGGGACGGCTGGTCGGCGTGGCGAACCGCGCGCTCGACGCGGGCAAACCACTGCTCGCCTGGAAGGTCGGCAACACCGCCGACGGCGCCAAGGCCGCCGCGTCGCATACGGCGAATCTGGGCGGCGCCTCGGCGCTGTATCGCACGGCCTTCCGTCAGACGGGGGTGATCGAAGTGAGCGACGTCGCCGACCTCGGCGACTACGCCCGCGCGTTCGAAGCCGGACGCCTGCCGCGCGGCAAGCGGATCGCGGTCGTCACGCTCTCGGGCGGCGCCGGCATTCTCATCACCGACGCCTGCGCTGAGCGCGGCATGTCGGTGCCCGCGTTGTCGGCAGCGACGCTCGAGCGCCTGAAGCCGATCGTGCCCGCGTTCGCCTCGCTGAACAATCCAATCGACCTGACCGCGGGCATCCTCGCGGAGCCGAAAATTTTCGCGGACGCCTTGCAGATCATCGCCGACGATTCGAATATCGACGCCATCGCGATCATGGCCGCGGCAGCGAGCGGCGAAGTCGCGCAGGCGATGGCCACGGCGATCGTGCGCGTCTACGGCAGCATCGACAAGCCGCTGATGCTCGCCTGGAATGCGCGCCGCGACATGGCCCGCGAAGCGTACGAGACGATCGAGGCGCACGGTGTGCCTCTGTACGCGACGCCGGTGCGTTGCGGACGCGCTTTCGCCGCGTTGTCCGATCATGCGCAGGCGCGTCGCGCGCGGGCAGAGGCGCGCGATCCGATGCCGCGAGCTTTGCGTCGCTACGACGTCGCGCACGCGCATGCGTTGCTGGTCGATAGTCAGGGCAAGCATGGCGACCTGAATCTGACCGAACACGCTTCGCAAGCGCTGCTGCGCGACTACGGCATCAATGTCCCGAAAAGCGGGCTCGCGCAGAATCGTGACGAAGCATGCGCGCTGGCGCGGGCAATCGGTTTTCCACTGGTCATCAAGGTGCAGTCGCCGGACATCGCGCATAAGACCGAAGCCGGTGCCGTGCGGGTCGGTATCCGCGATGAAGCGACGCTGGCCGCCGCCTTCGACGAAATCGTCGGGAACGCTCACCGTCATGTGCCGCACGCGAGGATCGAGGGCGTGCTGGTGCAGGAGGAAATCCGCGATGCGATCGAGATGATCGTCGGTATCGAAAACGACGCGTCGTTCGGACCGGCGGTCATGTGCGGGCTCGGCGGTATCTATGCCGAAGTGCTGAAGGACGTGAGCTTCCGGCTCGCACCGGTCACCCATGCGGACGCTCACGCGATGATTCGCGAGCTGCGCTCGTTCGCGATGCTCGACGGTGTGCGCGGCAAGCCGCCCGGCGATATCGAGGCGCTCGTGGAGACCATCGTCGCGCTATCCACGATGGCGCTCGATCAGCAGGCGAGCCTGCGTGAACTGGATATCAATCCGCTCTTCGTGCTGCCCGCGGGCAAAGGCGTGCGCGCCGGCGACGCTTTGGCGCGCCTGCTGCCGCGCGCTGCTGACTCGAACGACGCTGCGGACCGCACCGGCGCCATGCACGAAAGCGAGCATTGCGCGCCGGCCGTGGTGGACGGATAGTGCAGCGGCGCCGGGCCGCTTTGAGATCGGGCGCCGCCGGGCCGCCGCATGACGCGCAACGCTGTTGCGAGACATGTGGCAGCACGTAACGACAGACACGGCGACGCTCACCGCAGTTGGCATTTTTCGCGCGAGACCATCATGCACGGCTATTCGCATTCAGACGCATCGACATCCGGCGACAACACGTCCGTCGACGTCGAACGCACTTATCGCAAGATCTTTTTCCGGCTGATTCCGTTGCTGTTTCTCTGCTACGTGATCAGCTATATCGACCGCGTCAACATCAGCTTCGCCAAGCTTCAGTTCATGCACGACCTCGGTTTTTCGGAGTCGACATATGGTCTGGGCGCGGGCCTTTTCTTCATCGGCTACGTGCTCTTTGAAGTGCCGAGCAATCTGTGGATGCAGCGTATCGGCGCACGCCGCACGCTTTTACGCATCATGTTCGCGTGGGGGCTGGTGTCGAGTCTGATGATGTTCGTGCGCACGCCGACGCAGTTCTACGCCATGCGCTTCCTGCTCGGCGTGGCTGAAGCGGGCTTCTTCCCCGGCATCATCTTCTATCTGAGCTGCTGGTTTCCGGGCGCGCGGCGCGCTCGCGTCACCGCCTTCCTGATGATGGCGACGGCGGTGGCCGGGATTGTCGGCGGCCCGATGTCGGGGTTCATCATGACGCGGCTGGCCGGCGTGGGCGGCTTACCCGGCTGGCAGTGGCTGTTCCTGCTCGAAGGCGTGCCGGCGGTGACGCTCGGCATCGTCGCCTTCCTCCTGCTCGGCGACAAGCCGGACGATGTGAGCTGGCTCGACGAGCATGAGAAAGCGCTGGTCTCACGTGAACTCGCCGCCGACGAAAAGGCGAAACAGACCGGCCATCTCGACGGACTGCGCGGCGCGCTCGCCAACCCGCACGTTTATCTCGCGGCGCTCGTCTACTTCGCGGTGATGATGCCGTTCAACGCGATCGGTTTCTGGGCGCCCACCATCATCCGCGATCTGGGCGTCGCCAACGTGCTGGACGTGGGCCTGTTGTCGGCGCTGGTGTTCATCGCGGCGGCGCTAGGGACCTACGTGGTGGGCGCCAGCTCGGACCGGACCATGGAGCGGCGCTGGCACGTCGCGGTGAGCGCCTGCGTGACCGCGCTGGCGTTTGCCTTGTTGCCCGCCGCCGGCCATAACGTCACGCTCGGCGTCGGGCTGCTGGCGCTTGCCGCAGCGGCGTCGTATGGGTCGTTCGTGGTGTTCTGGACGATTCCGCAGACCTTCCTGCCGCGCTCGTCGGCGGCGGGCGGTATTGCGATGATCACGAGTCTCGGCGGCACCGGCGGATTCGTGAGTCCGGCGTTCGTCGGCTGGGTCAAGACGCAGACCGGCAGCGCGCAATATGGATTGATCGGACTGGCTGTTGTTTTGCTCGCGGGCGTCGTGTTGATGCTGGTGGTGTTCCCCGCGCCGGGCAGAAAGCTCGCAGTGGGCGCGACTGGCGGCAATCCGGCGGCACAGACCGGGCTCGGACAGACGCGTCACTAGAAAGAGCCGTGTGGGGACGAAGGAAGATGTGCCCACACCGCCCGAATGCAGAATGTCGTAGGTCTGTTGATCTTCTGATGGCAACGCTGGCAACCTAGCGAATCACAACGCAGCATGTTGCAAGGACCGGAGTAGCGCGCTAAAAGCGCCAACTCCGGTCGACACAGCGGAGACAACGGCAATGGAACCCTCCACCCACCCTCACGACGACGACCTCGAACGCTTCGAAGCCCACGGCGCTGCGCCGCGGCCGGTCCCGAGCGACGAAGGCTACGTCGAGCACGAAGGCGCGCGAATCTGGTACGCATCGTATGGCGCAGGCGCGCCGGTGATCCTGCTGCACGGCGGTCTCGGACACAGCGGCAATTGGGGCTATCAGGTTCCGGCGCTGCTCGACGCGGGGCATCGCGTGGTGGTCGTCGACAGCCGCGGCCACGGCCGCAGCACCCGCGACGCGCGGCCCTACCACTACGAACTGATGGCGTCCGACCTGCTGGCCGTCATGGATACGCTGCAACTCGAACGCGCCGCGCTGGTGGGCTGGAGCGACGGCGCCTGCGTCGCGATGGTGGTGGGTGCCACCGCCCCTGAGCGCGTAGCGGGCGTGTTCTTCTTCGGCTGCAATATGGATCCGAGCGGCACCAAACCGTTTGTACCCACGCCCGCGATCGAGCGCTGCTTCAGCCGCCATGCCAAAGACTACGCGCAGCTATCGGCGACACCGCGCGAGTTCGAAGCGTTTGTCGGCGCGGTCAGCGCGATGATGAAAACCGAGCCCAACTATTCCGCCGACGATCTGACAAAGATTCGCGTGCCGGTCGCGATCGTGCAGAGCGAGCACGACGAGTTCATCAGGCCGGAACACGCCGACTATCTCGCGCGCAGCATTCCGGGCGCGGAGTTGATCCTGCTGCCCGGCGTGAGCCATTTCGCGCCGCTGCAAAGGCCCGCGCAATTCAATCGCGTGGTGCTGGACTTCCTGCGCCGGATTGCACATTGAACAAGACGGCGGCGCTCTCCGCGTCTCCCGGCTGCCGCGCTTCGGTGCAAGCGTCGCTCAAAACCCTCAATATTTCACGATGCGGAACGATCGCGCGCTTCGTAAAAAATCGTGGTGCGTGGCACAAATTCGGCATTTCGCAATGTCGCCCCACGTTGCATATCGTGAAACAGTAGAGATAATCCGTTATTTATAAACAATAATTTTTGATGGAACGAAGCATCTAACAGCCACTTGCGCCGCTGCATGCTGACGTAGACTCTTTTACAAGAGCCGGCGCTTCAGTAGTCGAGCGGAGTGGGAAGAGACGAAACACTGTCTGAAGAATCCCAACCTCTGGAACGAAGCCGCCACGGCACCGCGGTTTTTAAATGGTACTTGGGAGACTAAAAATGAAAGGCTTTCGCTTCGGTTCGAATCAGGGTGCTTTCTATATTTTGCCGGGCCAGGACGGTTGGGAGGCGACCTACGGCAATGAAACGCTCGGTGAATTTGCCAGCCCGCAACAGGCAGCGGACGACCTCGCGCGCGGCTTGATCTGCCCGCATCTCTCGGAAGCCGATGACACGTCGACGCTCGAGATTCCCGAGAAACTCAGCGACTGGGAAATCGTTCACGTGTGATGGCCTGCATGGCCATTGTCCACGTCGGCGTAGAAACGACGATGGCGCTCGAAAGCGCCATCGTCATGTTTACCGCTTGCTTCTTTGCAGCTTACGGCCTCAGTGCCTTAAGCAATCGCATCCACGATCTTGTTGAGCGTGGCGCTCGGACGCATGGCCTTGCTCGTCAGTTCGACATTCGGACGATAGTAACCGCCAATATCCACCGGCTTGCCCTGTGCCGCAGCCAGTTCTTCGACAATCTTCGCCTCGTTCTCAGCCAATGCCTTCGCCACGCCGGCGAACTGCGCCTGCAGCGCCGCGTCTTCGGTTTGCGCGGCCAGTGCTTCCGCCCAGTACAGCGCGAGGTAGAAGTGGCTGCCACGATTGTCGATACCGCCAACCTTGCGCGCCGGCGACTTGTCGTTGTCGAGGAACTTGCCAGTTGCCTGATCCAGCGTCTTGGCCAGAACCTGCGCCTTCGGGTTGTGATACGCGCTGCTCAGATGTTCGAGCGACGCGGCCAACGCCAGGAATTCACCCAGCGAGTCCCAACGCAGGAAACCTTCTTCGACCAGTTGCTGAACGTGCTTCGGCGCCGAACCGCCCGCGCCGGTTTCGAACATGCCGCCACCGGCCATCAGCGGGACGATCGACAGCATCTTCGCGCTCGTGCCCAGTTCCATGATCGGGAACAGGTCGGTCAGGTAGTCACGCAGCACGTTGCCGGTGACCGAAATCGTGTCCTTGCCGGCGCGAATACGCTCGATCGAGAACCTGGTCGCCTCGACCGGCGTCATGACGCGAATGTCCAGACCGGTGGTGTCGTGGTTCTTCAGGTATTGCTCGACCTTCTTGATGATCTGAGCGTCGTGCGCGCGAGCCGCGTCGAGCCAGAACACGGCCGGCGTGTTGGTGGCGCGGGCGCGGTTGACCGCGAGCTTGACCCAGTCCTGAACCGGCGCGTCCTTGGTCTGGCACATGCGCCAGATGTCGCCTGCTTCCACCTGGTGTTCGATCAGCACCGTGCCGGCCGCGTCCGTCACGCGAACCACGCCGTTTGCCGGGATTTGGAAGGTTTTGTCGTGTGAGCCGTATTCTTCAGCCGCTTGCGCCATCAGGCCGACGTTGGGCACAGTGCCCATCGTGACCGGATCGAACGCGCCGTGCTTCTTGCAGTCTTCGATCACCGCCTGATACACGTCCGCGTAGCAGCGGTCCGGAATCACCGCCTTGGCGTCGTGCAGCGCGCCGTCCGCGCCCCACATCTTGCCCGACTCGCGGATCATGGCCGGCATGGACGCGTCGACGATCACGTCGCTCGGCACGTGCAGGCTGGTAATGCCCTTGTCCGAATTGACCATGGCCAGTTGCGGACGCTGTTCGTATTGCGCCTTGATGTCGGCTTCGATCGCGGCAACCGTTTCAGCCGGCAGATCTTTCAGGCGCGCGTACAGATCGCCGATACCGTTGTTCGGGTTGAAGCCGGCTTGCGCCAACGCGTCGGCGTGCTTGCTCAGCACGTCTTTGTAGAACACCGACACCACGTGACCGAAGATGATCGGATCCGACACCTTCATCATGGTGGCCTTCAGGTGCACCGAGAACAGCACGCCCTTCGCCTTCGCGTCCGCGATTTCCGCTTCGATGAAGCTGCGCAGCGCGTTCTTCGACAACACCGAAGCGTCGATGATCTCGCCCGCTTGCACGGCCGTCTTTTCTTTGAGCACCGTCTTCGAGCCGTCCGCTGCCGTCAGTTCGATTTTCACCGAACCGGCTGCGCCGATCAGCGCCGACTTTTCGCTGCCGTAGAAATCGCCGCCGCTCATGTGTGCGACGTGCGACTTCGAGTCCGCGCTCCACGCGCCCATCTTGTGCGGATGCTTGCGTGCGTAGTTCTTGACCGACAGCGGCGCGCGGCGGTCCGAATTGCCTTCGCGCAGCACCGGGTTGACGGCGCTGCCCTTGATCTTGTCGTAGCGCGCCTTGACGTCTTTTTCGGCGTCGGTATTCGCGACGTCCGGATACGCCGGGAGCTTGTAACCCTGATCGCGCAGTTCGCTGATCGCGGCCTTCAGTTGCGGCACCGACGCGCTGATGTTCGGCAGCTTGACGACGTTCGCTTCCGGACGCGTGCTGAGTCCACCCAGTTCCGCCAGATCGTCGGGACCCTTCTGTTCCGCGCTCAGGTAATCGGGGAATGCAGCGATGATCCGGCCGGCAAGCGAAATATCGCGCGTTTCGACGATCACGTCGGACGAGCGCGTGAACGCCTTCACGATCGGCAGCAGCGAGTAAGTCGCCAGAGCAGGCGCTTCGTCGGTCAGGGTGTAGATGATCTTCGGCGGTGTGGACATGTTCGGTGCTTTGCTAGGTGAAGTGTTAGACAGAGCGTTCGGCGGTGCCGACCAGCACGTTGCGGCAAAACAACATTGCGGCGCGACGCACGGCACTACTTTCTACGGCCAAGCCGTGAGTATATGCGTGTTTTCCTCTACTCGCTGCTAAACAAACATATCCCGGAAACGCCACCAAGAGGGTCGAGCCCCGCCAGACAAGGCTTTGGGCCGATTTAGCATCGTCTTATGACAGATGTCTTATAGATGACTCAGAACTCGCAACAAATATATTGTTAATGCGAATCAGATGCATTACCATTTAAACGCACCTGTGTTCTTACATTTCGATTACTCCAACCACTCGCTGTCGCTGAGGCCGTTTCGCACTTTTCCGGGTGCGTGACAGGCGTCACTCTGTCCAATTCGAACAACATGCAGATATTCTTTGTCGCCGGCAAACCGGCGTTTGTGCGCGGCCAACGCCGCACTCCCTCGCTGCTGAGCGCGGGGCTTCTGGCCAGCGTCGGTTTGACGCTCTCCACGCTGTCGACTTCGGGCTGGGCGCAGGTCGCGGCCAGCGACGCCAGCGCGACGCTGCCAGCCGTGAGCGTCTCGGCGTCGAAAGACACTACCGTGGCGCAGGCCGACACAATCAGCGCGGGCGCGCTGGGTTCGCGCAAGCAGGTGGACACGCCGTTCTCGACCCACGTCGTGACGAGCGACGAAGCGCAGGACCTGTTCGCGACGACCGCCAATGACCTGTACAAGTACGATCCGGCGGTCTCGGTGATCAGCGACAACGGTGTCAGCGAAAACTCGATGTTCACCGTGCGCGGCATGCCGATCGACACGCTGAACAGCATCAAGGTGGACGGCCAGACTTTCCCGTCGTGGGATACCGACCTCTCACTGGAGCCGTTCGAGCAGGTCGAATTGCTCAAGGGCCTGTCGGGCTTCATGTACGGCTTCGGCTCGCCGGGCGGCATCGTGAACTACGTGTTGAAGCGCCCCACCGACACGCCGTACCGCAGCGTCTCGGTCGGCTACAAGTCGGCCGGCGTGTTCAGCGAGGCGGTGGATCTGGGCGGCCGCTTCGGCAATGACGACCGTTTCGGCTATCGCCTGAACCTCGCCAACGAAAACGGCAACACCGCCGAAGACCACGGCCACGTGCGCCGCCAGGTCGCGTCGCTCGCATTCGACTTCCGCATCACGCCGGATCTGACCTGGAGCGCCGACGCGTTCTACCAGAAGCGCAGAACCAACGGCACGCTGTTCGGCCTGATGTTCGGCGCCGACGCCGGCGGCATTCCCGACGCGAGCAAAGTCACCCACGCGCTCACGCAACCGCAGAACTACTACGAGACCGAGATGGCCTCGTTCGGCACGGGCCTGGATTACCGCATCTCCGAAAACTGGCATGCGAGCATCAAGTACCGCTTCGCCAAGGAGAACCGCACTAATTCGGACAGCTTCCTGTTCGTCACCGACCCCGCAGGCAACTACTCGAACACGCTCTATGCGGCCCTGACGCGCTACTTCTATCAGAACGTCGACGGCATGGTGCAAGGCCATTTCAACACTGGCAGCATCAAGCATGACGTGGTGGTGGGCGCGGGCTTCCTGACGCAAACCAGTGAGTACAGCAACAGCACGGGGTGGAACGAAGGCTACTTCCTCGGCAACGGCAATCTGTACGCCAGCACCTTGCTGACCAACGACGAAGTCAGCATCAGCTCGAACCTGTACCGTCAGCAGCGCACCACGCAAGCCGCCGTGTACGCGAGCGACACCGTGCAACTCACGTCGCGTCTGTCGGCGCTGGTCGGCGTGCGCTACACGCAATACCAGCAGCACGTGTACGACCCGAGCGGCGCGGTGTCGTCGCAATACCAGGCGGACCCGGTCACGCCGACCTTCGCGCTGATGTTCAAGACCGATCCGTACTCCACGCTGTATGCGAGCTACGTGGAGTCGCTGGAACAGGGCGGCGCGGCGTCGAACACCAACCTCAACTACCCGGACACCTTCGGCCCGCTGCGCAGCAAGCAGTACGAAGTCGGCTTCAAGACCGATCACGCCAAGTGGGGTGCCAACCTCGCGCTGTTCCGCGTCGATCAGGGTTACAACTACACGAACGTCGACAATATCTTCGTGCAGGACGGCACCAAACGCTATCAAGGCCTCGACGCGAGCGGCTGGCTTGCGGTCACGAGCGAATGGCGCGTGCTGGGCGGTGTGATGTGGCTCGATACGAAGGCCATGGACGTCAACGACCCGACCGTGGAAGGCAAGCGCATCTACGGCGCGCCGCGCTTCACCGTGACGGGCCGCATCGAATACAACCCGTCGTATCTGCGTCCGCTGACGCTGGCGTTCGGCGGCAAGTACGTCGGCAACCAGGCAGTCGATGCGCAGAACACACAGTTCGTGCCGGCATACACCACGTTCGATCTGAGCGGCCGCTATGAGACGAAGATCGCCGGCAAAGACGTGACGTTCCGCGCGGGCATCAACAACCTGTTCAACCGCCGTTACTGGACGACGGCGTGGGGCTACTACGTGGCGCCGTCGCCGACGCGCACTGCCGTAGCCAGCGCAACGCTGCAGTTCTAAGCATCGCGTGAACGAGGGGCGCCCCCGGCGGGTGCCCCGATCATGGCGGGAATCTCCGCAACCAGCGCATCGATCGCACAGCGCGTTTTCAGCGGCAGATAGCGGCTCTTGGGCCACACCAGGTGAATCTCCTGAGCAGGCCGGAAACAATTCTCCATCACCGTCACCAGCTCGCCTGTTTTCTCATAACGGGCCAATAGCCAACTCGGCAGCCATGCGAGGCCGAAACCGGCGAGAGCGGCATCGACAATCCCCTTCATGTCGTCGAAACCGAGTTGCGGCTGAACCTGCGCGCGGCGGATTTGCCCGTTCACATCGACCACGTCCCACGGCTGCGCCGATCCTGCTCGCAAGTAGGCGATCACCGCATGGCCGCGTAATTCCTCCACGTTGCGCGGCGTGCCATGACGCGCGAGATAAGCCGGCGCGGCGCCGATACTCGCATGCTGCATGCCGAGCTTGCGCGCGGCGAGGCTCATGCTGTCGGCGAGCGGGCCCACGCGCACCACGAGATCGAAACCCTCTTCGATCACGTCGACGAAGCGGTCGGTAATAGAAATGTCGATCTTCAATTGCGGATGCTTGCGCGCAAGTCCGAGCAGCACAGGCGCCACGCAGTAGTGACCGAAAGCCTGCGGCACGCTCACGCGCAAACGGCCTTGGGGCTCGCGTCGCCCGGAGTCGAGATCGGCTTCGGCGGCTTCGAGTTCGGCCAGCGCGCGCACGCAGCGGTCGTAGTAAGCCTGGCCGTCTTCGGTGAGGCTCTGGCTGCGCGTCGTGCGATTGAGCAGGCGCACGCCGAGCCGCTTCTCCAGCCGCACGATCACTTTGCCGACCGCCGAGCGCGTCAGGTTCATCCGCTCCGCCGCGAGCGCAAAACTGCCTGTTTCCACCACGCGTACGAACGTCGTCACGCCGTCGAGGATGTCGCTCATCTGTTCGCCCTATTGGTTCCCATGGAGACGCATTTCCGGGATTTCCATGCGTCAATCGGGACCTGAATTCCTCCTATATTACACAGTCCATGGTGGGCGAGCCCATCGACTAACGAGGTGAATATCCATGTCACAAGAGCCGATCGCGCCGCCACGGCGTGCAGAACGGCCCAGCGCGAACGTAGCAGTTCGACGTCAACCGATCTCGCGCGAAGCACATCGTGCACGAAGCGTTGCGAGCGACGAGACCCCGCAACGCGCCGCTTTCCTCTCGCTCCGCAAAAACACTTTGGCGTTGGGCGCGGTATGCCTTGCGTCGCTGATGTTCGGCCTCGAAATCTCGAGCGTGCCGGTGATCCTGCCGACGCTCGAACGCGTGCTGCACGGCGACTTCAAAAGCATGCAGTGGATCATGAACGCCTACACGCTCGCGGTGACCACCGTACTGATGGCGACCGGCACGCTGGCGGACCGCTTCGGCCGCCGACGCATCTTCGTGATCGGCATCGCGTTGTTCGGCATCACCTCGTTGATCTGCGGACTCGCGCAGAGCGTGCCGACGCTGATCGTCGCGCGCCTGCTGCAAGGCGCGAGCGGCGGCGCCATGCTGATCTGCCAGGTGGCCGTGCTATCGCATCAGTTCAACGAAGGCCCCGAACGCGCTCGCGCATTCAGCGCGTGGGGCATCATCTTCGGTATCGGACTCGGCTTTGGGCCGATCATCGGCGGGGCCATCGTCGCGTTGTCGAGTTGGCAATGGGTCTTCTGGGTGCACGCGCTACTCGCTGTCGTGACCTTGGCGCTCGTTTTCAGCGGCGTGCAGGAATCGCGCGACCCGCATGCGCACACACTCGACGTTGCCGGCATCGTCACGTTGTCGCTGGCGGTGTTCGGGCTCGTGTATTTCATCACGCAGGTTCCGGCGCTTGGTTTCAGCAATCCGCGTGCGCTCTTCATCATCGCGGCGACGCTGGTCGCCTTCGTGGCTTTTCTGTTTGCCGAGAAACTCAATGCGCGGCCCATGTTCGACTTTTCCGTGTTCAGGATTCCGCAGTTTTCCGGTGCACTGATGGGCTCGGCGGGCATGAACTTCAGCTTCTGGCCGTTCATGATCTATCTGCCGATCTACTTCCAGATCGGCCTCGGCTATGACAGCGTGAGCGCAGGACTCGCGTTGCTCGCCTATACGCTGCCGACGCTGCTGTTTCCGCCGCTTGGCGAACGTCTCGCACTGCGTTACGGCTCGGGCATCGCCATACCTGTCGGACTGTTTACGATCGGCGTCGGCTTCATGCTGATGCGTTACGGCAGCGGCGCCGCGCATGCCAACGCATGGACCCTGTTGCCAGGTTGCATGATCGCGGGCGCGGGCCTCGGTCTCACCAATACGCCCGTCACCAATACGACGACCGCGGCGGTTCCCGCGGAACGCGCCGGCATGGCATCGGGCATCGATATGAGTGCGCGGATGATCACGCTCGCGATCAACATCGCGTTGATGGGTGCGATCCTGGTCGGCGGGATTCTCTTTAACCTGAAGACGCGATTGCCGACGACGCTCGACACCGCGCCGCTCGGCAGACTCGCGGAGAAGATTGCGGCGGGCGATGTCGAAGCGGTCAGAACGGGGATGCCCGCGTTGGCGCAAATCGACCCGTCGGGCAGCGTCGTGCATGCCGCGTTGATGCAGGGCTTCGGCTGGGTGATGGTCTACGGCGGAGTCGGCGTATGGGTGCTTGCCGCGCTCAGTTTCGTGATTTCGGCCAGCGCGTCGAGAAGACTAAAAAGCGAGAAGCCCGTGCCGGCGAAGCAGCAGCAACAACCAGCCCGATGCGACGCGTGTTAGTTAGCGCTTCGTCGACGGCGCCATGCGCAAGCAAATAAGTTCGGAGCGGCGCTTACACGCCGCCTCACCGCTCACGCCTCCACTTGCACCTTCTGGCCCGCCATCATCGCCAGCCCTTCATTCAAAGCCGGGAAAAGACTGCGGTTGAAATTGTTCCAGCGCAGTTCGAGGATCGTATCGTCCTTATCGATTTCGGTATTCAGCACGTCGTGAATCACCTCGCCCGAATCGATACCGTTGTCGACATAGTGAAACGATGCGCCGGTCAGATAGAGCGGTTCGACCGCCACGGTCTCCATCGTCTTCCAGTTGACCACCTTCTGGCCGCGCGCGCCGTAGAGCGCATCGAGCGTCGCATAGGCGCCGCGCCGCTCGTACGGCGATTCGGCGCGCGTCACGCCCGGATGAATGTTTACGATCTTGCGATAGAACGGCGCGCCCGGCCGAACCAGTTCGTCGAGAATGATCAACAACCCGTCGAGCACGACGATATCGGCCTTCAACTCCACCAGCGTATCGAGCAGATGCTTTTCGAAAGCGCTTTTGCCTGCCGGTCGTCCCGGCGCATCGAGCCGCTCACGCCGGTACGTCGATGGAATGGCGAGCAGCAGATCGTTGACCGGCTTGCTCTGCACACGCAAATTCGGCGGATAGAACCAGCGCTTGCCCGGCTCGTAAGCGAAGCCGTATTCCTTCAGTTTCTCGCGATCCACGCTGGACCCGGCGTCATCGTCGTAAATGACTCTTTCGAGCGAGTACTGATCGCCTAGTTCGGTGCCGTTGAGCGCCTCGACGAGCGACTCCAGCACCGACTTCATGTAGCGCGTGCCGCTCTTGTACGCGACGTCTTGCCCGGCCTTGTCGGCGGCTGCGTTTCTCAGCGACCAGATATAAACGAGTTTTTTCTTCGGCATAGTGGTTTCCTATGTGTGAGTCGTGGCAAGCCAGGACCGGGTTTTTCTACGGCTGAAGCGGCCGTCTTTTATCAAAGAGCGAAGGCCATGCCGCCCACGTTCGTCGCGTTTTCTTGTGCCTGTTGTGTCCGGCCGCCCGATCGGTCTTGCGACGCGTGGTGTGCGAGCGACGCGGCGATTTCGTCGGAGCGCAGCGCGAGCACCGACAGCAGCGTGTCGGACAGCCCATGACTGTCTTCACAGCAGCCCTGCAGATAAACGCGCGGTTTGAAACTCGCCGGCGTGGCGAGCCGATAATCGCGTTCGACGTTGCCTTGCGCAAGCGCATCGCCGAGATGCGGCGCGAGGCCATCCAGCAGTTCGAAATGCGTGTCGCGGCGATAGCCCGTCGCGAGCACCAGCGCGTCGAACTGCTCGGCGCGCGCGTGGCCGCTCAGACGATCACGCAATGTGAGTTCGATCTGGCCGCCCGCCGTGCGCACCGCCGTTTCGATGCCGGTGTTCGCGAGCAGCCGGTGCCGCGGATCGGCGGACACGTTCTGCAGATAAAGCATTTCGTAGATCTGCTCGATCAGCGGACGATCGACCACCGCGTAGTTGGTATCGCGAAAGCGCTCGATCAGCGAACGGCGGCCGTCGCGTGGCTGCGCGTAGACGATATCGGTAAAGGCCGGGCTGAAAATCTCGTTGACGAACGGGCTGTCGTCGGCGGGTTTTAGCGCGCTCGAGCGGATGACGAGGCTCGCATCGACGTGCGGAAAGCGGCGCGTCAGGTCGACGAACACCTCGGCCGCGCTCTGTCCCGCGCCGATCACCGCCACGCGTTTTCGCGCGCCGTCCGCGGGTCCGACCGCGCGGTCGATGGACGTCAGGTACTGCGACGAATGCACGATGTTGTGCGTGCCGAGCGCGGCAAAGGCTTCCGGCACCTGCGGACCGCCGCCGATGCCGACCGACAGCGCCCGCGTCACGCGCTGCCACTCGCGGCCTTCGCTGTCGCGCGAGAAAACCCGCAGCGCTTCGACGTCGTTCGTGTTGACTGCACTCTTAACCGCTTCGATGCCGGTCACGGTCTGGCCGTAGTTCACGCGATCGTCGAACGACGCCGCGACCCAGCTCAGGTAATCGTGGAACTCCACACGCGTCGGATAGAAGTTCTTCAGATTGACGAAATCCGCCAGACGTCCACGCTCGAACAGATAATTGATGAACGTGAAGCGGCTTTTCGGATCGCGCATTGTCACAAGATCCTTGAGGAAGGAGATCTGCATCCGGCAATCGTCGAGCAGCATGCCGCGATGCCAGCCGAATCCCGGCTGACGCTCGATGAAACAATGCGCGAGATCCGGCACGCCGGCCTCTTCAGCTAGGCGCACGGCAAGCGCGAGATTCGACGGTCCGAAGCCGATTCCGATCAGATCAAATACGGTGTCTCTGTGCATGTCGCAGGTCCTTATCGGTGGAAGCCGGCGCGCCGCATGCGCGGGCCGGTGAAAAATCTTTCGTGATTGATGCGGTTTTTATTGACTGCGGGTTTTGCCGACCTTCTTACTGGCCTCATGCGTCGTCCCGTAACTCGACGACGCTCGATCCCCGCGCAACGAGCCGTGCCCCAAGCTGTGCAAAGGTCGGCGCGGCGAACACGTCGGCGATTTCCAGCACATGCCCGGCGGCCCGCGCGGCATCGACGAAGCGAACCACGTCGAACGAACTCGCGCCCGCTTCGAACAGGTCGTCGTGATGCGCGGGCGTGTTGCCTTCGAAGAGATCGCTCCAGACGCGTTCGAGCGCCTGCGTGCGTTGCGATGCTTCGTCGTGAGATGTCACGCTCGCCAGCGTGGCGGCCGCAACGCTGGCGGACTCCAGTGCAAAGCGCGCGGCTGAAGCGCCCAGTTGCTCATGCGGCGCATCGACGAACTGCTGCACCACGTCCAGATAGTCGGCGGTCAGTATCTCGACGAAGCGGCCGTCCACCAGCTCGTTCGCGTACGAGAAGGCGCCAGTCACGCGCCCGTCGGCGTGCTCGACCACATCCAGTTCCAGTTCGAACACCACGCGGTGCCGCACGTCGTTGAAATCGCCGAGCGTAAGACCGGCCCAGTCGCATTCCGCTGTTGCCGCTGGGCGCAGGTAGTTGAACATCACCGAGAACAAAGGATTGGCCGCTTCAGTACGAGGAGCGCGCAACGCCGCGACCACGTCGGCGAACGGCGTATCAGCGTGCGCATAAGCGGCGAGCGCGGCGTCGCGGACTTCGGCGAGCAGCGTCGTGGGTGTGTCGGTTTTCGCGAGCCGCGTGCGTACGACAACCGCATTGATGAAGAGTCCGAGCGCGCGGCGCGCGGCCTCGCCGGTCAGTTCGCGCGTGGAGGCGAGAACGCCGACCGGTTGATCGGTGGCGCCCGTCGCGCGATAGAAGGCCACGTTCAGCGCGGCATGCAGCAGCATGGGCAAGGTGGCGTGGACTTCGAGCGCCATCGAGCGGGCGCGGCGCACGAGCGCTGGGCTGAATTCCAACGCGAGACGGCCGCAACTCCAGGTGGGCGACACAGCACGGCCCGACGACGGTGACGGCAGCACCTGCGACGGCGCGTCGGCCAATGCATCGCGCCAGAACGACAAACGCGCTCGCGGCGCGGCGACCGGCAAGACCAGCTCTCGATTTTCAGCCGTTCCCAATAACGAAGCTCTCGGCGACGCGCCGCGCACGATCGCGACGTACGTGGCGCGCACGTCATCGAGCCATAGATCGATCGACTGACCGTCCGACACGATGTGATGCACGAGCAGCGACAACACATGATCGTGCTCCGCGAGACGCAATAGGCGCACACGCCAGAGCGGCGCATTGTCGAGCAGATCGAATGGCGTGAGCGCGTCTTCGTCGGTGAGCGCGACAGCGGCGCTCTCGCTGGCCGTGTCCGACCGATCGCCAGATAGATCGACAACGCGCAGATCGAACGGCGCGGGCTCGGCCACGCGCTGACCCGGCAACTGCCCATCGCGTTCAACCAGCCGCACACGCAACGCCGGATGTCGCGCGGCCGCTTGAGCAAACGCTTCGCGCAACGCATCGACATCGAGCGCGCCACGCAAACGCAGCGCAACAGGAATGTTGTACGCCGCGCTCTCCGGTTGCGAGCGCCACAGGAACCACAAGCTCAATTGCGCGGAAGAAAGCGGCAGAATGCCTTTCGCGTCCGCTATCGGTGGTGAATTCGAAGCGCCACTCGAAGCGTCATTGCCCGCATCGGCCAGCGCTTCGCTGCGTGCCGAAGCCAGCACCCGTTGCGCGTATTGCGCAAGCGTCGGTGCTTCGAAGAGCGTACGCACCGGCACATCACGCGCGAGCCGCTCGGCCACGCGCGTCGCCACACGGACCGCGGCCAGCGAATGCCCGCCGAGTTCGAAGAAATGATCGGCGCGGCCGACGCGCTCCACGCCCAGCACTTCGCGGAAAATCTGCGCAAGCGCGCTTTCGAGTCCCGCCGCAGGCGCCTGATAGACCCGCGCGACTCGCTGCGGCTCCGGCAATGCCGCGCGGTCCACCTTGCTGTTGGCATTGCGCGGCAACGCGTCGAGCACGACGATATGCGCGGGCACCATGTAATCCGGCAACGTGTGACGCAGATGCGCGTCGAGCTCCGCCGCATCCGCGCGCGTGCTGCGCTCACGCGCCTCGGCGCTCAATTCCACATACGCCACCAGCGCGGCTTGCGCGCCCTTGCCATGCACGATCGCCACGGCTTCACGCACATCGTCGTGCGCGGCGAGTTGTGCTTCGATCTCACCGAGTTCGATCCGCAGGCCGCGCAGTTTCACTTGATGATCGACGCGGCCGATAAAGTCGAACACGCCGTCCGCGCGCCGCTTGACGAGGTCGCCCGTACGATAGAGCCGTGCGCCCGGTGAACCGAACGGATCCGGCACGAAGCGCTCGGCCGTGAGCGCCGGCCGATCGAGATAGCCACGCGCGACACCCACGCCCTCGCCGCCCAGATACAACTCGCCGATCACGCCGACCGGCAGCGGATTCAAGCGTGCATCGAGCACGTGCGCGGAGCGCGCGCCGACCAGCGTGCCGATCGGCAAATAGGCGCTGTCCGCGAGCTTCGCGGTGTGGTCGGTTGGGTAGAACATCCACAGCATCGGCGTGATGACGGTTTCGGTCGGCCCGTATCCGTTGACGATGCGCGCATTCGGAAACGCCCGGCGCATCAGCGCGAACGCCTCGCGCGAGGTGGCTTCACCGCCCACCGTTAGCGAACGCAAGCTGGGCGGCGCACCGTGCGCGAGCGCCCATTCAGCGAGTTGGGTTGCGCAACCGGGCGGCACGTAGGTCATGGTCACGCCTTCGCGCACCATCATCCGGCAGGTTTGCGCGGGCGGCCACAAAGTGTCCGCCGTAATCGCCACGGCCGCGCCGGACATGTATTGCGAGAACCAGCCTTCATGCGCACCGTCAAAATTGACCGACTGGAACAGCAGGAACACGTCACGCTCGCCCGCGCCGTAGCGCTCGGCGATCGCCGCGCAATGCAGCGCGAACGAACCGTGATCGACCACCACGCCCTTCGGCTTGCCTGTCGAGCCGGACGTATAAATCACATACGCCGCCTGATGCGGCGACACGCGCGGCAACTCGACGTCCGCTGCTGAGGGCTCGTCAGCATGCGGTTCCTCATCGATCAGCCACAATCGCAAACGGTCCGACGCCGGCAGCGCAGCGAGACTCCCGCGTCCCGTGATGACATGCGTGATCTGCGCATCGTCGAGAATCTGTGCGAGACGCTCACGCGGATGGCTCGGATCGAGCGGAACGAAGGCGCCGCCCGACTTCAGCGCCGCGATCAGACCGACCAGCAGATCCACCGAGCGGCTCAGCGCAACGCCAACCCGCATCTCCGCGCTCACGCCTGCCGCGACGAGGCGTTGCGCCATCCGCGAGGCTCGCGCGTCCACTTCGCCGCGTGTAAGCGAGCGGTTCGTATCCGCGACGCCACGTGCATCCGGCCGCGCACCAGCGTGCTCGGCCACGCGCTGATGCACCGATCTGAATGCTGTTTCAGAAGGGATGGCGGTGCTATTCCATGCGTCGAGTTGCACGCGCTCCGCTTCCGGCAGCCATTGCAAGTCGCCAATCGCGGTGGCGGATGCCGCCGTCGCGTTCGACAGCAGCTCGATGAATCGCGCGGCGAGGCGCTCCATGGCATCGGCGTCGAACAGATCGAGCGCGTAGATGAAGTACGCATCGATCGAGCCGTCGTTCCGTTCCTCGAAACTCAGCGTCAAATCGAACTTGGCGAACGGCGCACCGGAGGGCAACTCCGTCATGCGCACGTCCGCTAGCGACGGCAAACGGCGCCGCGCGCCATATGCGGCCATCACCTGAAACAGCGGATGATGACTCGCGCTACGCACCACGCCAAGCGCTTCGGCCACCTGTTCGAACGGCACGTCCTGATGCGATTGGGCGTCGATCAGCGTTTGCTGTGTTGCACCGACCAACGCGGCGAACGGCTGCGTCGCGGGAACCGGCGTGGCAAGCGTAAGCGTGTTCACGAAGAAGCCGACGAGACCGGCCACTTCGCCACGCTCGCGATTCGCCGCGGGCACGCCGATCTGAATCTGCGGTTCGCCCGCCGAACGCGCGAGCAACGCACTCAATGCCGCCAGCAGTACGGCGAACGGCGTCGCGCGCTGCGCGTTGGCCAGTGTCTTCACTTGCTGCACGAGCGCGTTATCGAGGACGAAACGATGCCGTGCACCACGTGCGCTGCGCTGCGCCGGGCGCGGCGCGGCGCCCGGCAACATCAGCACGTCACGGTTCGCATCCAGCCGCTCGCGCCAGAACGACAACTGTCGCTCGCGTTCGCCCGCATCGAGCCAGCGGCGCTGCCACAAAGCGAAGTCGGCGTACTGGATCGGCAACGGAGCGAGCGACACCGCTTCGCTCTTCGCATACGCGCGATAGAACGATGCCAGCTCCGCCAGTATCACATCCGAAGACCAGCCGTCTGAGACGATGTGATGCGTCGTCAACGCGAGCCAATGCGTGTTCGCATCGAGACGGATCAGGTGCGCGCGCATCAGCGGACCGAGCGATAGATCGAATGACTTCGCTTCATCGGCTCTTGCGATGTCGGCGGCACGCGCCTCGCGCTGATCCGCGGGCCACGCGCTCACATCGCTCGCGTGCCACGGGCAGCGCGAGGGCGCATGCACCGTCTGCAACACGCCGTCGCCGCTTTCGGCGAAAGTCGTACGCAGCGCTTCGTGACGCGCGATCAACGCATCGCACGAAAGACGCAGCGCGTTGGCGTCGAGCGCGCCGTCGAGCCGCAGCCGTTCGGTGATGTGATACGCGGCCGGTTCGTCGATCATCCGCGCATGCAGCCACAGACGCGTTTGCGCGAACGAGGCCGGCACGCTTGCGGTGCGCTCGGCGCGCGGCGGAATCGGCAGCACGCGAAAGTCGATGCCGGCAGCGTCGAGTTTCGTGAGAAATGCCTTGCGCTGCGCATCGGGCAACAGCGCGAAGCGTGACGCGAGGGACAGCAGATCCGGTTTGGCAGTGGTCATGCTAAGTGGTCTCAGTACGGGCCGACGTGTTGGCTCATTGCAGTTCGAATTCGTCGAGGAGCGCATCGATCGCGCTCGCGGTATCGCCTGCGCCGTGCGCGTCTCGCTCGGCGAGCGCGCGGTCGATCGCGGCGGCGCAGCGCTGCAACGTGCGTTCGTCGAACAGGGTGCGTAGCGGCAGAATCAGCGTCCAGTGCAGATTCGCCTCCGCGTTGGCTTGCGTCGCGAGCAGCGAGTGGCCGCCCAGCGCGAAGAAGTCGTCGTCGCGGCCGATCGTGTCGACGCGCAGCACGCGCTTCCAGATCTCGGCAAGTTCACGCTCCGTCTCCGTGGCGGCCACGCAGACGGCGCTTTCTGAGGCGACCCCACGCACGGGAGCCGGCAATGCGTGACGGTCGCATTTGCCGTTCGGTGTGACCGGCAGCGCATTCATCTCGATCAGATACGAAGGCACCATGTATGACGGCAGTTGCATACGCAGATCGTCGAGCAGCGCCTGCGTATCGAGTGCGTTGTCCGCACCGCACGCCACGTAGCCGATCAATTGCTCGTCACGGACGATCACCACTGCGTCGTGCACGCCCGGCGCCGCACGCAGCAAGGCTTCGATTTCACCGGGCTCGATCCGTTGACCACGCAATTTCACCTGCGTATCCATGCGGCCGAGATAGTCGAGCGCGCCGTCCGCGCGGCGACGCGCAAGGTCGCCGGTTCGATAGAGCCGCGCGCCGTGCGAGAACGGATCGGGCACGAAGCGCTCCGCCGTCAGTGCGGCGCGGCCGAGGTAGCCGCGCGCCAGTCCCACGCCGCCCAGGTACAGTTCGCCGATCGCGCCTTGCGGCAGCGGTTGCAACGCCGTGTCCAGCACGTGCAATTGCAGGTTGGCAATCGGGTGACCGATCGGCACGCACGCCGCTTCAGCATCGCGCGCATCACACGTCCAATGCGAAACGTCGATGGCGGCCTCCGTCGGGCCGTAGAGGTTATAGAGCCGCGTGTGCGGCAATTGTTTGGTAACCCGCGCCACCAGCTCCGGCGCGAGCGCTTCGCCGCTGGCGACGATTCGCTCGATGCTCGCGCAGCGCGCCGCCGCATGAAAGTCTTCCAGATGAGCGACAAAGGCCGCGAGCATCGACGGCACGAAATGCAGCGTAGTAACGCGATGCGTTTCGATGGCCGCGACGAGGCGCGCCGGATCGCGATGGTCGCCGGGCGCCGCGATGGCGAGCTTCGCACCGATGGCGAGCGGCCACACGAACTCCCATACCGACACGTCGAAACCGAACGGCGTCTTGTGCAACACGACGTCGTTTGCGTCGAGGCGATACGCGTCCTGCATCCACGCAATGCGGTTCGCCAAAGCGCGATGCGTATTGCCCGCGCCCTTGGGCTTGCCTGTGGAACCGGACGTGTAGATCAGGTAGGCAAGTTGATCGGGCGCGACTGACACGGGAGCGCTGAGCGTGAAGTCGGCGCCGCTCAGTGCATCGACGGTGAAGATTTTCACGCCGTTATCGCCCACCGCCGCCATGACACCTTCCAGCAGATGCGGCTGCGTCAGCACGACAGCGGGCTTCGCGTCGTCGAGCAGATAGGCGATGCGGTCCGCCGGATAGTCGGGATCGATCGGCAAGTAGGCCGCGCCCGCTTTGAGCACGCCGATCAGCGCCACGACCATCTCGAACGAACGCTCGACGCACAGCGCCACCGCTGTGTCCGCACGCACACCGGCTTCGACGAGCGAGGCGGCGACGCGATCGGCGCTCGCATCGAGTTCGCCGTAGGTCATCTGCTGCGTGCGCCCTTGCGCGTCGACATATTCAAGCGCAATCGCGTCGGGCAACGCCAATGCCTTCTGTTCGAACTGGCGATGCAGCGCCTGCTGCTGTGTGTCCGGCCACACTTGCGCGGTCGAGTTGAAACGCGCCGGCGCGGCCAGATCGTCGGCGGTGGAAATCGAAATCGTGCCGAGCGGTGCATCCGGATTGGCGATCAAGCCCGCAAGGCACGCGGCAAATGCGCGATGCAACGCGGCGACACGCGTTTCGTCGAGTTGCGCCGCGTCGTAACCATAATCAATCGTCAGCGTCGCGCCCGCTTCGATCACCAGCGTGAGCGCGAAGTCGGTCGCTTCGATATTGCGCAATTCACGCAGTTTGAGCGCGCGCTCGTCGCGTCCTTGCCATGCTTCATCCACGGGATAGTTTTCGAACACGACCAGTGTGTCGAACAGCGCGCCGCCACCCTGTCCCGCCCATTGCTGGATTTCATAGAGCGGCGTATGCGCATGCTCCGCGGCCGCGGCGTTGTCGCGCTGCAAATCGTGCAGCCACGCCGATGCCCGGCGTTGCGGCAACGGTGCGGTAATCACCGGCAGCGTGTTGATGAAAAGCCCCAGCACGGTATCGACGTCCGGCAACGCATCTGGACGGCCGGCGACAGTCGCACCGAAGGCGACCGCCGTGTGATGCGTTATCCGTTGCAGCGCGAGTGCCCACGCGCCCTGCACCATCGTGTTGAGCGTGACCTTCAGACGGCGCGCGGTTTCGGTGAGGCGCCCCGTGGTCGCGGCGTCGATCGTTTCACGCCGCGTGAGATGCTGCGGCTCGCGGCCGCTCGTGGACTCGCGCTCGGCAACCCGCGTCGGTTCGTCGAGCAATGCGAGACGTTGCAGCCAGAACGCGCGCTCGCTGTCGGCGTCGCGTGCGGCCAGCCACGCGATGAAGTCGCGATAGCGCGTTTTCGCGGGCGCCGCGAACGGTTGCGGACGCGGCGGCTCGATATAGTCGCGCAGCACGTCGGCGAACAAACGCGCCGTGCTCCAGCCGTCGAGCAGCAAATGGTGACGTGTCCAGACGAGGCGCCAGGCGTCGTCCGTCATGCGGATCAGCGCGACGCGCATCAGCGGCGGCGACGTCAGATCGAAACCGCGCGCACGGTCGGCGCTGAGCCAGCTTTCGAATGCATCGTGCGCGTGCGCACCGCGCTCGCGCCAATCGAGAATCTCCACCGGCATACGCGCCTGCCGATGCACGATCTGCATCGGCGTCGCTTCGTCCGGCGTGAAACTGGTGCGCAGAATGTCGTGGCGCGGCACGGCGGCTTCGAATGCAGTGCGCAGACGCACCACGTCCGGCTCGATCAAGGTCGCGACCAGTTGGTTCACATAGGTGGATTGCTCGGGCGCGAACAGCGAGTGGAACAGAATGCCGTGCTGCATCGGCGAAAGCGGATAGACATCGTCGACGCTGCGCAAGTCGAGCGGCACGCGTTCCAACGCGGCCTGCGTCAAGCCGCCCGCGCGTGCGAGCGGATAGTCGCCGGGCGTCGCGCCACCGCCGCGTTGCGCGAGACGCGCCGCGCATGCCGCCGTCAATGCCGCGAGCGCGCTTTCAAAGCGCTGCGCGATGGCCTCCACGGTAGCGCGCTCGAATTGCGTCGCTCCGTAGACCCAATGGATTTTGAGCGTGCGCGTGGCGTCGCCGTCGATATAGGCGTGAATCGCCAACGCGTTGCCGATCGGTCCCGCCGGATCGCGTTCGCAGCCTGCGCCGCCGAAACGCGGCACGAGCGCCGCTTCGCGCGGCGCGTCGAACTGGCCGAGATAGTTGAAGGTCACATGCGGACGCGGCACGGCGGCAAGCGTCGCGCGCGTGGCCGGGCCGCCGTAGTGGCGCAGCACACCGAAACCGAGACCTTTGTTCGGCACCGCGCGCAGCGTGTCCTTGATCGCGCCGAGCGTGGCCGCCGGCGTGCTTTCAAGCGTGAACTGCACCGGATAGTGACTCGTGAGCCAGCCAGGACTGCGGCTCACATCGACATCGTCGAACAAAGCCTCGCGGCCGTGGCCTTCGAGTTCGATACGGCACACGGGCATGTCGAGCGACTGCGCCAAGGCCGCGATCAGCAACTCGATCATCTGCGTGCGGTATGCGGCATTCGCTTCCGTCAATGCGGCGCGTGTCAGATCGGCGCCGATAGTCTGGATCACGGATTGCGCGTCGGCGTTGGTCGCCCTCGCTTGCGGACGGTCGAGTTGCAGATCGTCGTAGGGCGCGGCGAGCGCGGCCCAATACGGCAGTTCGGCGGCAAACGGCGAGTGAGTCATGTCGAGCGCTGCACGTGCGAGCCGCGCCGCCCATTCCTGCGCCCCTGTTCCCGTCGACGCGAGACGCACGCTGCGACGCTCGCAGGCGGCGCGATAGGCGGCATCCAGGTCGTCGAGCAACACACGCCACGTCACGCCGTCGACGATGATGTGGTGGATCGCCAGATAGAGCTTAGTCGTGCCGTCTGGCAGCAGCGCGGCCAGCGCACAGACGAGCGGACCATGCGTCAGATCGAGCGTGCTTTGCAAGGCGTCGAATTGGGCTAGCGCGTCGGCTTCGTCGCATGCGGAACTCGCGGCAAGCGGCAGTGTTTCGAATGCGCGCTCGGCCAGTTGGAGACGCCATTCGCCTTGCGTGCCGACAGGCGTGAAACGCTGACGGAAAATTTCATGATGCGTCAGCAGCGTTTCGAATGCCCGCGCAAAAGCGTCGAAGTCGAACGGTGCTTGCGTATCGAGTTCGATGGATTGATTCCAGTGACCACGCCGCGGAATATCCAGCGCGAAGAAACGCAGTTGCGCGGGCGTGAGCGTAGCGGAGAGCTCGCCTTTGGCGGGTGCGGCCTGTGACTTCGGCACACCCGGCGCAGCCTGCGCGGTGACATCCACTGTCGTTGCGACACGTGCGAGTTGCGCTAACGTTGGCGCATCGAACAATTGTTTCGGTGTGAAGCGCACACCGCGCTTGCGCGAACGGGCGATCACCTGCAACACCAGAATTGAATCGCCGCCCAACTCGAAGAAGTTGTCGTCGCGGCCCACGCGCTCGGCTTTGAGCACGTCCTTCCACACTGCGGCGAGCGCTTCTTCCGTTGCGTTTTGCGGCGCATCGCCCGCAGCCACCAACGGCGCCGGTGCAGCCGCCAGCACCCGCAATGCCGCACGATCCACCTTGCCGTTCGCGGTCACCGGCAGCGCGGCGACATGCTGCAACACGGCCGGCACCATGTAGTCCGGCAAGCGCGCGCTCAACGCCGCGCGCAATGCGGCTTCGTCGAAGCGGGCGCCACTCGTCAAGGCGACGAACGATGCCAGACGCAAGCGCCCTTCATGCTCCACGGCAAGCGTTTCAGCCTGAGCGATGCCGTCGAGCGTGCGTAGTGCCGCACTGACTTCGCCAGGCTCGACGCGGTAGCCGCGAATCTTGACCTGATCGTCGAGGCGGCCCAGAAAATCCAGCCGGCGATCGGCGCGCAACCTCACGCGATCACCCGTTCGATACAGACGCTCGCCCGGCGCGAACGGATTCGGCACGAAACGCTCAGCGGTCGCCGCGGCGCGATCCAGATAACCGCGCGCCAAACCCGGTCCGCCGAGATACAACTCGCCGATCGCGCCTGGCGGTACGCTCGCGCCGTGGCTGTCGAGCACGCAAGCGTATGCGTTCGGCAGCGGCAGACCAAGCGGCACCGCTTGTGCGTTGCGCGCACTCAACGCACGCAATGCGGCTTGCGCGGGCGCGGACGTGTCGCACGTCAACGCGCCTACCGTCGCTTCGGTCGGGCCATAGTGATTGATTACGCGGCAGGCCGGCTTCAGTGCCGCAATCCGCTCGACCAGCGACCACGGCAGCGTCTCGCCGCCCGTCACCAGCGCATACGCGGGCAGCGCGTCGGCCGGATGCTGCGCGTCGAGCAACGCATGCAAGTGGCTCGGCACGATCTTCAGAATGCCGACATGGCGCGTGCGCATTTCGTGGGCGAATCGATCGGGATCGAATGCGCATTGCGCGGGCAATAGATGCAGCGTGCGGCCCGAACAGAGCGCGCCGAATAGCGTCGTGTGGCCGAGGTCGGCGGCGACGGTGGAGACCATTGCCATGGATGCGTCGGCGGCGAATGCGAGTTCATCGAGCATGCCTTCGACGTAGTCGGCCAGTGCGCCATGCGAGATGACGACACCTTTCGGCGTGCCGGTCGAGCCGGAGGTGAAAATCAGGTAGGCGGCCTGGTTCGCTAGCGGTGACGTGTGCGCGATCGTGTCGTCCGCACTTGCTGACGAAGAAGCTTGTGTGAGCGTATCGAAGTCGAGCGCGGTCGCTGCGCCCACTGGCATCTCAGCTTGCGTTTTAGCCGCTGTGAGAATCCATTGCGCGCCGCATGCCTCGACGGAAGCAGCCAGACGCTCATGCGGCGCGGCAGGATCGAGCGGCACGACGTAAGCACCGGACTTCATCACACCGATCAGCGCAACCGCAAAGCGCACCGAACGCTCGATACAGACGGCCACCGGCTGCTCCACGCCGACCCCACGTTGCCGCAGAGCAGATGCGATACGGTCGGACGCAGCATCGACTTCGGCGTACGTGAGTTGCGTCTCGGCATCCGCGAGCGCCAGGCGATCCGGCGTGTCACGTGCATGCCGCGCGGATAACGCAATCACGTTGTCAGCCGCCGGCTGGAATTCACGGCCACGCCGTGCGGCGCGATAGTCAGCGCCATCCGCGCAATCCAGTTCGGCAATCGCGCGCCGCGGATCACGCACGGCATCGGCGACGAGCGCGGCATAGCTGTGCAGCCACGCGCGGGCGGTCGCTTCCTCGATACCGTCGAGCGCATAGGCGGCGACCAGTTCAATGCCGCGCGGATCGTCGGTGAAATCGAGTGCGTAGTCGAAGCGGGCGGCAAGGTCCAGACCCGGCGACATGTGCACCGAAGCGCCCGGCAATTCAGCCGACAGCTCCAGATCGAACTGCTGCGCGAACTTCACCGTGAGCCACGCGTCGCCGCGCCGCACCGGCGGCTTGACGGCGTCGAGCACCTGGTCGAATGGCACATCCTGATGCGCGAACGCGTCGAATGCGCAACGGCGCACGCTGTCGAGCAGCGCGGCGAACGATCGATCCGGCGCGACACGCGCGCGCAGCGCAAGCGTGTTGAGGAAAAGACCCACCAACGGCGCGGTCTCCACGCGTTGCCGATGCGCGATCGGCGCGGCCACGACTATGTCGGTCGTGCCGGTCAATCGGTAAAGCCAGGCGTCGAAGGCGGCGAGCAGCACAGTGAACGGCGATGCCTGCGCGCGTCGCGCCGTTTCGCGCACGGCCTCGGAAAGCGCGACGGGCAAACGCAGCGTGACACGGCCGCCGCGATAGTCGTGTTCCGGCGAGCGTGGCCGGTCGAGCGGCAAGGCTAGCGCTTCGGGTGCATCGCGCAATGCGTCGCGCCAGTACGCTAGTTGCCTGTCGGCTTCACCGGCTGCGAGCCAGTCGCGTTGCCACTGTGCGTAGTCGGCGTATTGGACAGACAATGCGGGCAATTGCGGCTCGCTTCCCGTTGCGAACGCCGCGCAAGCGGCTCGCAGTTCGTCGAAAGCGCGGCGTGAACTCCAGCCGTCGCTGATCGAATGATGCGTGGTCAGCAGGAAACGCTGCGTGTTGTCGGTGAGCGTGACGAGCGCGGCCCGCACGAGTGGACCTTTAGACAGATCGAAAGCCGCGCCGACTTGCTGTTCAGTCAACTCCACCAATCGCG
The DNA here is from genome assembly GCF_003386115.1 of Paraburkholderia sp. BL27I4N3. Lineage (NCBI taxonomy): Bacteria > Pseudomonadati > Pseudomonadota > Betaproteobacteria > Burkholderiales > Burkholderiaceae > Paraburkholderia > Paraburkholderia sp. BL27I4N3. The sequence continues at coordinate 6,534,607 of NZ_QREJ01000001.1, forward strand.
ACGCGCGTTCGGCCTCGCCGAGAACGCGCAAATCGATTTGCGCGACCGGCACCGGCAAGCGTGCATGAATGCGCTGCATGACGATACCGTCGTCGGATTCGACCAGCGTGGTTCGCCACGCCTCATGACGCGCGATCAGACAATCGAGCGAGCGCTGCAGCGTGCCGATCTCCAGCGCGCCCTGCACGTCCCATTGCACGGCGACGTGATATGCCGCGCCGGCGTCCTCCGTTTGCGCGAGCACCCAGAACCGCTGCTGCGCGAACGAGGCGGCACGGTCGACGAACGGCGCGTCGCTGGTCTGCACCACGGCGATGGCATGCGAACCCACCGACGTTTCGGTCTCGCTGTCATCGATCAAACGCGCCAGTGCTTCCAGCGGTTGATCGTCGAACAACGCGTCGAGACGCAGATTCACGCGCCATTCGATGCGGATCGCCGCCTGCAATTGCATCGCCGCGAGCGAATCGCCGCCGCGTGCGAAGAAGCGGTCGCCGCAACCGATCGGCGCCGGATCGCTCAGCAAGGTTTGCCAGAGCGCGGCGAGTCGCGCTTCCGTGGCGGTTCGAGGCGCGACGTGATTCACATCGACAACGGCCGGCATCGTGGCAATGAAGTCACGCAATGCCGCGCGATCGAGTTTGCCATTCAATGTGTACGGCAGGCGCTCGAAGCGCACCAAACGATGCGGCATCCACGCCTGCGGCAGATGCGCGGCGAGATGCGCTTGCAGCGCGGCATCGTCGAGTTCGTCTTGCAGCACGATGCAGGCGATCAGTTGCGTTCGGCCGCCAGCCGTGTCGGCGAGCACACCCGCATCGGCCACTGCCGGATGCGTCAGCAGACAAGCCGCGATCTCGCCCGGTTCGACGCGCACGCCGCGCACCTGAACCTGATCGTCGATCCGGCCGAGATAATCGAACGAGCCGTCAGCGCGTTCACGCGCGAGGTCGCCGGTGCGGTAGATCCGCGCGCCCGGTTCGCCGCTCGGGTCCGGCAGAAAACGTTCAGCGGTGAGTGCCGCGCGACCATGGTAGCCACGCGCGAGACACACGCCGCCCAGCAACAACTCAGCGCTTTCACCCCGTTGCGCCGCGCCGTCGATGCGCGCCACGCGCCGCCCGATTGGCCAACCGATCGGCAGCGATGCAAAGCCGTTGCCATCGTCGAGCGCCGGTGTCATGCCCGGATCGACGGGCCACAGCATCGGCGAAATCACCGCCTCGGTCGGTCCGTAGCCGTTGACCAGACGCACCGCCGGGAACACGCGGCGAATCTCGTCGAAACTGTCTTGCGACATCGCTTCGCCGCCGAACAGCAGCGTGCGCAGCGAAGGCGGCACGCCGAGGCGCTCGCAAACGTTCGCGAACTCGCGCACATAAGCGGGCGGCAGTGTCGTATTGGTGATGCCTTCGCGCAGTATGAACGCATGCGTGGTTTCCGGCGCGAACGGCGGCGGGTCGCTAATGACCACGCTGCCGCCGACGGCTAGCGGTACTAACCATGCTTCGATTGAAACGTCGAAATTGACCGATGCGAAATGCAGCACGCGGTCATTTGCACCGATCGGCAACGAGTCGGCCAGCGCTTCACCGTGCGCGGCGAGCGGTCCGTGTTCGACAGCCACAGCTTTCGGCGTACCCGTCGAACCCGATGTATAGATCATGTAGGCCGCCGCGCGCGGATGCACCGGCGCTTCTTCTTCATCGCCGTCGAAACGCGGTGCTGCCGCATCTGTCGCAGCAGCGCTTGCGACGTCGAAGCATTGCGCGAAGCGCGCGCGCATCGCCGCATCGGCGGAACCGTCGACGATGCCGTGCATGAGCCCCGCGTCCCGCGCGACCCAATCGAGGCGTGCCGCCGGATGACGCGGATCGAGCGCGACGAATACGCCGCCCGCCTTCAGTACAGCGAGCAACGCGACGAACAGATCGCACGACCGCGCGACGCAAACGCCCACGCGCACTTCAGTCGTCACGCCCGCCGCGCGCAGTTGCGCGGCAAGGCGCGCCGCGCGGCTATCCAGTTCGCCGCGCGTCAGCCGCACGGTATGTGGCGTAAACGACGCTAGCGCGGGCGCATCGGGATCGATGCGCGCCATCGCGTGGATCTGGTGGTGCAACGCAATCGGGAAGCTCGTCATGGGCATGAAATCCGTTAGAACTGGCCGCATAGGCCAAGTCGCAGGCCGCAATGGGCCGCTTCATTGGTGTGACGATCCGCAATCGCAAATCTTTACCGCCTGCGCTGTTTTTATTTGGACTGCATCTTTTTGATGTGGCAGATGAGCGCGCGCGGTAAATGTTTGCTTCGCCCATTCGTCTATCAGGCGAGGGGCGTGTCTTTGCGCCCCGCTGGATGGCCGCACGCCCGCATGCGCCGCCCTTCACCGATCCATTGCGACCCACTGCGACACATTGCCGATGACCGCTGCCAACGAGCGCTACGACGCGCCACCCTCGTCCGCTTCACCTCCCTCCCACTCCGCGGGCAAGCCCGCCATGCGCCTGATCGTGGCGCTGCTCAAACGCTCTCGTGGTGCCTTCGCGATCGCGCTGACCGCCTGCGTGCTGAATGGCATCGCCAGCGTGCTGCTCGTGGCAACCTTGAGCCGCGCACTGTCGCAAACAGGCGTCGCCGATATGTCGCTCGCCATGCGTTTCGCGGTGTGCGCCGTCGTCGCGCTCGTCACGCGCGTAATCACCGGCGTGCTGTTCGCACGCCTCTCACAAGACACGATGGCGCAATTGCGTGAGCACGTCGCGCGGCGCGTCGCCGAGGCCGAGCTGCGCGATGTCGAACGAATCGGCGCGGCGCCCGTGCAGTCCGTGCTGACCGACGACGCCACCAACGTGTCGATGCTGTTCTTCGCGCTGCCCAATCTGGTGATGCACGGCTCGATCGTGTTCGGCTGCCTCGGTTATCTGGCGTGGCTGTCGTGGCCGGTTTGCCTGCTTGCGGTCGCCGCGATCCTGGTCGGCTCGTTCGGCTATCACGCCGGCGACAAGCGCGCGATCGCCTCGCTCGAAGCCGCGGGCCGCTCGCAGGACAAACTGTTCGTCTATCTCGGCGCGCTTTTCACCGGCGCGAAGGAACTCAAGCTGCATCAGGCGCGTTCGCGTCAATTCGTAGACGGCCAGCTCGGCTCGGCCATCGACGAGGTGCGAGATCACCGGCGCCGCGCATTCAGCGCGTATGCGGTCGGGGTCGGCTGGATCGTGTTCCTGTTCTATGTGTTCCTGGGTGTCGCGGCATTCTGGCCGGCACTCGGCGTGCACGCCGATGCGCCGTCGGCATCGGGCTACGTGGTGGTGTTCCTGTTCATGCTGTTGCCGCTGGACGGCCTGCTCAACAACGTGCCGACATTGAATGCGGCGCGCGTGTCGCTCGATCGCATCGAGAAAGTGATGGGCGAATTCGGCGCGCTGCGCACCTCGCCGCCGCCCGACGAAAATGCTTCGCACGCGCCGTATCGCACGCTCACGCTCAGCAACGTCACACACTCGTACTTTCATGAGCGCGACGAGCGGATGTTCCGGGTCGGGCCGGTCAATCTGACCTTCAGGCCGGGTGAGCTGGTGTTCATCGTCGGCGGAAACGGCAGCGGCAAGACGACGCTCGCGAAAGTGCTGACCGGTCTCTACGAACCCGAAGACGGCACGATCGAACTAGACGGCAAGCGGGTCGGCTTCGCGGAACGCGCCGCGTATCGTCAGCGCTTTACGGCGGTGTTCAACGATTTCCATCTGTTCGACGCGCTGCTTGGCATCGTCGATCCGAACGATGCCTCACGCGCGCAGGCGGATGCCCGCGCCAACGCCCTGGTCGCGAAGCTCGCGCTCGATCACAAGGTACAGGTCGTGAACGGCGCGTTCTCCACGCGGGCGCTCTCCACCGGTCAGCGCAAACGCCTCGCGCTGGTGGTCGCATATCTGGAAGACCGGCCGTTCTATCTGTTCGACGAATGGGCCGCCGATCAGGACCCGCAGTTCAAAGCGGTGTTCTACGAGCAACTGCTGCCGGAGTTGCGCTCGCGCGGCAAGACCGTGCTGGTGATCAGCCACGACGACCGCTACTTCCATCTCGCGGACCGTGTGTTGAAGCTGGAGAACGGCAGTATCGTCAGCGAGACGCATGGTTCGGCACAAGCGGTGCAAAACCCGGCGGTGGCCAACGGTACGATGGGGCGATGATCTGAAGGATGGCTCGCCACGCGCCGGCGGTCCGGCTCTCGGCGGGCTTACGTATCTCGCGTAACGATAGGGACGTATCGTCCGCCTTCGCGGCTTGCTCCACGCATTTTTTTGTACCTTCATTGCATTGGCCTGTCGATTCCGTGCGCATTCGATCGTCGTAATGTTGAAGTCACCGAATGCATGTCCTCCGACGAAACAGGTGACCGACCTTTCTGACAGGAGAAACGAAATGCGCGTGATCGTCATGGTCAAGGCAACCCCCGAATCCGAAACGGGTCAACTGCCCAGCAAGGAAGAGTTCGCGGCGATGGGCCGATTCAACGATGAACTGGTCAAGGCCGGCATCCTCGTCGATTGCGACGGTCTGAAGCCCAGTTCGAAGGGCGTGCGGGTGAAGTTTTCCGGCAAGGATCGAAGCGTCGTCGACGGTCCGTTCGCCAAAGTCAAGGAACTGGTTGCCGGCTTCTGGATCTGGCAAGTGCAGTCCATGGAAGAAGCAATCGAATGGGTGCGCCGCTGCCCGAACCCGATGCCGAGCGACTCGGAAATCGAAATTCGTCCCTTCTACGAGGCCGCTGACTTTGGAGAAGCGTTCACGTCCGAACTTCACGAAAGCGAGGCGCAGTTGCGACAGCAGATCGAATCCAATCAAGGTAGACAGCGCCGTTGATGATTCGTGTCCGAGCAGATTGGATTGCGGACCGACTACCGGACGGAGTGGCAGGACCGTGTTGGAGGCTGGCTGGATTCCCACGCCTGGCCTCTGCACGAACCGGCCCATCGTCGAATTAGCGCTCCTGCTTCCTGACACCCGGCGCCGGCAACGACAGCAACGTATCTGTCATCGTGTCGGCAAGCCGCAGCGCCGACATTGGTCCACCAAAACCCCAGATATTCCGCTCGACAAGCCCGACGCGTCCCGCGCTGCGAGCCGGCACGAAACGCCAGATCGGCGAATCGAGTTTGGTGGCGAGCGGGACGTCCGTTTCAGTCGCACTGACGAACAGGACGGTCAGCTTCGGCTTCTTCAGTAGATCTTCCGAACTCACGTACGCGGTGCCTTCGCGCGTCGCTTCAGCGGGCCACAAGTCGAGCCCGAGCGCATGCGCGACACCCGCTGCCGTGCTGTTGCCGGTGAACGCCCAGTAGCGATCGGGCAAGCCCAGTTCCTGCAACCACGCTACCTGTTCGCCGCGACGGCCCGCTTCGGCGAGGCGCTGCGCGTCGCGGGCGAATCCTGCGTCGACCCTGGCTTCGACGGCGCGCGCCGCCTCCTCGCGTCCTGTCAGACAGCCGATGGTGCGCAGAATCTTGCGGCCCCAATCGAGTTGCGTGACGCGGGAGCCGTCTTCGGTAAAGTTCGGACCGTATTTGAACAGCACGGTCGGCGCAATGCGCTCTAACGCAACAAAAATCGGCGCATGACGCAATCCGACGCCGAGGATCAGATCGGGCTTGACCGCCGCAATCGCCTCGAGACTCGGCTCCTGACGCGTGCCGATATCGGGCACCGACGCAAGACGCGCATTGTCGTAACCGATCCACACCGGGTAATACTCGGGATCGGCCATGCCGACCGGCGTGATGCCGACGGCTGCGAGGTCTTCGGCGAACATGAATTCGAGGACGACGATGCGCTTCGGCTTTGCAGGCAATGACGGGCTGGCTTGCGAGACGATCGGGTTGTCGGCGAGCGGCTTGCAGGTTTGCTGCTGCGCTTGTGCTGTGTTTGGGTAAGTCGGGCTGCTTGTGCCTGCAGTGGCCGCTGCGCCGCTACTACCTTGTGCAAATGCATACGCGTTGGAAAACAGCGTGGCCGCCACCACAGCATGCGCGCAAAGCTGCCTGAAACGCGGTGCTTTCTTTTCGCGTCGCGACCGTGGCATTGGGGGCGTCCTTAACTTAATCACTGTCAATGCGCAGCGGCCTGCAATGCGATTTCCGCATCGCTCATCGTCAATAGCAGGGGGCAGCGTCCACACAATTGCGTCTCTACAGGAATTTCATAACGTACGCAGCACACGCGCCGTGCGCTGAACGGATTCGGTAGACTCGCGGCGCGCGGTTTTGCCAGGCGCACAGGCAGACGCAGCGGATTGGTCGCGCCATCGGCAGCGATCGGACCGAAGAGCCACGCGATGTCGCCCGTCAGATCGAATTGCGGCGCGCATTGTTCGAACAGGTAGTCCAGCAGATTGCCGGCGTTGCTCCACAACACGCGCGGCGCGATTTTTGTCATTGCGCACAGCGTCTCGATCACCGAATCCAGATGATCAACCAGCGGCGCAAAACGGCGTGCCGGATCGCACTCAACCGGCTGCAATGCGTCGGGCGCGAAATACGCTGCGATGGGAAGACCGTCGCGCAGCACGACATGCGTTTTATCCGGCGACATCGCAAGCGGCCGACGCAGCAACGCTGCCGCAACGAATCCGGCCGTCGCCGCAAAACCGAAGTAGTACTTGGTCCATTGCGACAACAACGCGCGTGCATGCGTTTCGCGCTCGCCGCCGTAGAGCGTGACCATTGCATCGAGCAATTCAGCGCGATACCCGGCCAACTCGCTGACGCGAATCACGCTCAGCGACGCGGTTGCGTCGCCGGCGAGTGCGGCTTCCTCGATCGCGTTCGGCGTGCCGAGCCACACATGCTCGAGATAATGCGCGATCGACTCCGGCGCAAACTGCGCGAAGCACTGCGCGCGCTGATCGCCGTCGCGTTGCCGCATCACCGTTTGCCCCGCTTCTCGCGCCGAGCCTCCACGATCAGCAGCGCAAGCAGATAAGGCGCGCCGATCAACGCGGTCAGCACGCCAGCGGGAATTTCGCGCGGCGCCAGCAGCGTACGCGCCGCGATATCGGCCACGACCAGCACCAGCGCCCCGCACGCCGCCGCGAGCCACAAGCGCGTGCGATGAGCCCGCGCGCCGAGCATGGACGCCAGATGCGGCGCCATCAAGCCGATAAAGCCCACCGGTCCCACCGCGGCCACGGCGGCGCATGTGGCAAGCATCGCCACGGTCAGCACCAGCGGACGCAACACGCCGATCGGCAAGCCCAGCGAGGCGGCCTGGTCGTCGCCCAAGGCAAGCAGATCGAGCGGCCGCGCGAGCAGCGCGAACACCGGCACGGCCAGCACGCACCATGGCAGCAACGTCGTCACTTCGCCCCAACTGCGCCCGTACGTGCCGCCCACCAGCCACACGACGAAGCGCGCGGGCTGCACGCTTTGCTGCGTGATTAGCCATTGCGACAGCGTCGTCCACAGCGTGCCGATGACGATGCCCGTCAGCGCGACCGCGAGCGGCGCATAGCGATGCCGGCGATTCAGCAGCAGCGTCAGGGCCAGCGTGACGCCGCCACCCGCGAGCGAAGCGGCGGCCAGCGTCGAATGGGCGGCAAGCGGCCACATCACGAGCGCGGCGAGCGTCGCGAGGCCCGCGCCCTGCGTCACGCCGAGAACCTCCGGTCCGGCAAGCGGATTGCGCACGATGCTTTGCATCAGCACCCCGCTCGCGGCGAGCAGCGCGCCTGCGAGCAATGCGCAGATGAGGCGCGGCAAGCGCAGGTCGAGCAACATCCGCGCGAGTTCGTCGCGGTGATCGAACGCTGCGAGCCAGCGCTGCACACCGATCGTCGTGGGGCCGAACGATGCGCCCGCACAGACGAGCACGACGCCGAGCAGCACCAACAGGCATGCTGTCAGCGGCCACGGCCACGCATCGATCGCGCGCACGAAGCGCGTGCCCGCTCGCGCGACCGCGCGCTCCTGACCGGCGTGCAACGCGCCCGACCACGCGGCGCCGCTGCGGATCATCGCGAGCATCAGCGGTGTGCCGACGAAGGCAATCGCCACACCAGTCGAAAGCGTCGCGTCGAGATCGAGCGCCTGCACGGCGCTATCGGTGACGAGCACCAGCGCGCCGCCGACCAGCGCCGACAAGGGCACGAGCGCGGCCAGCCGCGACGCTTTCGCGCCACGCATTTGACGCAGCAGGTTCGGCGCGATCAGGCCGACATACGACAGCGGTCCGGCAACGCTGACCGCGACGCTCGCGAAGCCCACCGCGACCACCATCGCCGCGAGCCGGGTGGCATCCACGCGAACGCCGGCTGCCGCTGCGGCGTCGTCACCCAGGGCGAGCGGATCGAGTGGACGAATCACGAAGGGCAACGCGATCAGCGGCAGCACGAGCCAGGACGCGGCGATCTTGAGCCCCGCCGCGCCGGGTTGATAAAGACTGCCGCTCGCCCACAACGACACGCCGACGATGCTCTGCTCGAAGAACGCGAGAATCAGCGTAGTCAGTGCGGAGAACAGCAGCATGCAGACGCTGCCGGCGAGCACGAGCCGCAACGGCGTGGCGCGCCAGCCGCCGGCCGCCGCGGCCACGCACGCGGCCGCGCCGAGACCACACACGAACAGCAGCGGCACGGACGCCACGCCCGCGAGCGACGGCACCAGCATCGCGGCAAGCAAGCCGAGTTGCGCGCCGCCGGTGATGCCGAGCAGATCCGGCGAAGCCAAGGGATTGCGCGTGAGCGATTGAAACAAGGTGCCGGCCACCGCGAGGCAGCCGCCCGCCACGAGGGCCGCCAGAATGCGCGGCACGCTCAGGTCGAACAGCAGAATGCCGGCAAGTTGCGCGGCATCGCTGCCCGCGGGCGCGGCAAGCCATGTGCGGAAACCGGGCACAAGCCGCATCACCGCCACGATGACGATCAACGCGACGAGTGCTGCGCCGATTGTCGTGACGCGGCTTTTGACAGGCGCGCGATAGCTGTCCATCGCTGGCGTGCTATGGCGCAGGCGTTTGCGTGCGGCAAGCGTCGTCATGCGGCGACGTCCTTGCTCATCGTTTCCTCGCGGACGGAGGCGGCGTCGGCGTGGTTGTCCATGAAGTCGCCTTCATACGCCGGTACGCACATCGGCGCGCCCGTTTGCGGGTGGGCGATCTTGAGCATCGGCACGCTGAAGGTCTCGTTCAAGTGACGCGGGTCGAGCATTGCATCAGGCGAGCCTTGTGCGACGATACGGCCGGCGCGCATCAGCACGATTTCGTCGCTATAGGCCGCCGCCTGATTCAGGTCGTGCAGCACCCACACGATCGTCAAACCGCGCTCGCGATTCAGGCGCCTCAATTCACGCAGAATATCCAGTTGATGATGGATGTCGAGATACGTGGTCGGTTCGTCGAGCAGCACGATCGGCGCCTGTTGCGCGAGCGCCATTGCGATCCACGCGCGTTGCCGTTCGCCGCCCGAGAGTGCGGCGACATCGCGTGCGGCGTCGTCGGCGAGACCGCTGGTCACGAGCGCTTCGTCGATCGCCGCGTGGTCGGTGCGCGAGAGTCCGCGCAGCCAGCCGCCGTGCGCGTAACGGCCATACGCGACCAGCTCACGCACGGTGAGGCCGGAGGGTATCTGGTTGAACTGCGCGAGCATGGTCAGCGTGCGCGCCAACGCGCGGCGCCGGTGCGAAGCGAGCGGCACACCGTTGACTTCGACGCTGCCAGACAGCGCCGGTTGCAAGCCGGCAAGCGTGCGCAGCAGCGTGCTTTTGCCGCAGCCGTTCGGTCCGCACAACGCCGTGACGCGGCCGGCCGCGATGTTCAGATTCAGACCGTGGAGCACGACGTGATCGCGGTAGCCAACCGTCAGCGAATGCGCTGCAAGCGCCGCGCCCTGCGATTTCGTCATTGCGCGGCCGTCCGCTTTTCGCCTTCGGCTTCGCTGTAGCTTCGCGCCATCGCGACCACGACTTTGCGTGGGCCTTCGAACGGATCGCGTGCGTGCGCCGTCAGCATGTTGTCGAGCATCAGCACGTCGCCGGTTAGCCACGGGAACACGATCCGTTGCTGATCGAGCACGCCGCGAATTTCCGCGAGCGCGTCGGCTTCGAGCGGTTCGCCGTCGCCGTAATAGACGTTGCGCGGTATGTTTTCGAGGCCGACGGAATCGATCAGCGCCTCCTGCATGTCTTCGTCAAGCGACGAAAGATGGAACAGATTCGCCTGATTGAACCAGACACGCTCGCCGGTGTGCGGATGGCGCGCTACTGACTGGCAACGCTCGCGCGTTCGCAGCAGCAGTTCGCCGTCTTCGCTGTCGCGCCATTCGCATTCGATGCCGCGCGCGCGGCAAATCCGCTCGACGGTTCGCGGGTCGTCCGAACCGAACGCCTGCTCCCACGGCAAATCGAGCCCTTGCCCGAAGTTGCGCACGTAAAGCAGTTCACGCTTCGCAAAGCGCTCGACGAGCGCCGGATCGATTGCGCGATAGATCGCCCGGCTATCGGCGATCGGCGTTGCGCCACCGCTGTGCGCGGCAAGCGCGCAGTGGAACCAGATACGCAGCGGCCATTCGCGCGTGTACGACTGCTCGTTATGCAAAGGAATCGAGCGATGCGGCGGATATTCCGTCGAGGTATAGACCGCGCCTTCCACCTGGCTGCGCGGCGTCGAAGCGAACTCATAACCGATCAGCGGATGCCCGAACGAGCCCGCGAAACTTTGAAACGCGTCGATCGAGGCCACGCGAAAACCCGTGAACAGCACGCCGCCCGCGCGCTCGAGCGTGTCGTCGACGATCGAACGTAGAAGCGGCGCCGCTTCCTCCAAAGACATCTCGGCGCCCGCGCGCGGCGAGACGACAGTCGGCAAGCCCGGCTCGATCGATAAATCGGCGAGCGTGGGCAGCGGCATGGAAAGCATGGTCATACTCTGAATCCTTTTGCTGAAGCGGCGCGGTTGGCACACAGCCGATCCGCTCAATGGCACTGCGCGTGCTTTAGGCGGTCGCGTTCTTCAGGCCGTCGCGTCCATGTGTCTGCGCAAGCTGGCTGGACGCATGTCGGTCCACACGGCCTCGATGTGCGCGAGGCATTCGGCCTTCTGGCCGCGCACGCCCACTTCGCGCCAGCCGGCCGGCACGTCACGGAAGGTCGGCCAGATCGAGTACTGCTCTTCGTCGTTGATGACGACGGTGTAGACGAGGTCGTCCGCCTCGCCGGCTGCCGCGCTGGAAGTCTGCTGTGCTTGCGTCATGATGAAAGGCTCAGTCGATGAAAGGTCAGGAAGCGCCCGGACCGCCCACTGGCATGTCCCGGCACCGCGGCGCGGGCATTCGCTCACGCACTGGTTCTAATCAGTTGACGTTTGATGCGCGCGCTTTTTTACCGGCGGCGCGCGCGGCCGCTGCAGAACGCGGGGCCCGCCACGCCGCGATTGCAGGCGTCGAGGCAATCGACGCAATGCTTCTCGGCGTCGCGCACCATGAAATGCACCAGCGTCTGCGAGACGTCGAGAGCGCGCGCGGTGTTTTGCAGCGTTTCCTCGCGCAGGCGCACCATTTCGAAGGCGGCGCGGCTGCGCGGCGGCAGTTGCTCCAGCGCGTTGTAGACGTGCCGCAGCGTGTCGCGCACGAGCAGCGCCGCCTCCGGCGAAGGTTCCGGCGATGGCACGTGCAGGCCGTCGTCTTCGTCGGCGTGATAGGTGTTTTCGAGGCTCTGGCGGCGGAAGGCGTCGATCGACGCATTGCGCACCATGCGCGTGACGTAGGCGACCGGCTGACGCACGGCGTCCTGATCGTGAAGGTCGACCAGCTTGATGAAGACGTCGTGCACCACATCTTCCGCGAGACTCGCGCAACCCACGAAGCCGCGCGCCAGATTGACGAGCATCGGCCGGTTGTCGATCAGCACGTCGAGCAGCGTGCCCTTCTTCCAATCGACCGCGCGCGCGTGATTGCGCGGGCGCCGCGAAACCGGTGGACAGGCGCCTGCGGCGTTGAGAACCGATATCGGCATCGCTGTTGAAGGCTCTCGCCGAACGAGCACCTCAGCCATAGATTCGCTCCGCTGTCTCAAGGATGGAGCGCCAATCTAACGTAAACGCGAATCATTCTCAATCAAGATTTAGAATAACCTTACAATTTTCAATAGCTTTGTCTGATGCATTCCAGATGCATAACGGTCATCGGCCCTTTTCTGGCTCGGCTAGCAGGCGTGAAATTATGTAGGCATCCGTATCATTGGCGACGAAGCGCGTGGATCGAGATAGCCGCGCAATAGCGGAAACACGTGCGCTGGTCCCCAGCCATCGCGTGGGGCTCTCTTGCCCTCCCACGCGTGGGACGCCCGGCATGCATCGAAGTCTTCGCGACGGAACGCCCCACATTTGCCCGCAGCGTCGACACACTGGAGCAAGCCGCTCCGAATCTGGTACAACTGATGTCTGCGCCCATGAAGGACGGCGCTGTCGCGGTCTCGACCCCGCGACAGCGAGTAGTGAAATCCGGATCCTGAACGTTGAAAACGTTCATGTACTCAGCCCGTTGGAGTGACTGATGGCCCATGCTTACCTGCAGGTGATCGCGCATTTTTTCGCCAAGCCTGGCAACGGCGACGCGATCGTGAAGCCGCTTACGGAACTCGCCGCCGCAACCCGGAAAGAGCCGAAGAACCTTTACTACGAATTCTTCCGCTCGCCGCTGGAGCCGGACCACTTCGTCATTCTCGAGAAGTACAGCGACGCCGACGGGCTCGCCGATCATCGCGAAACCGAGCATTTCCAGCGGCTCGGCTTCGGCACCATCATTCCGCTACTCGACCGGCGCGAAGTCGAGAGCCATATAGTGTCCGGAGACGCGCCATGATGAACCCGTTCCGGTTTCAAACAGTACCGACGTTAGTTGTGGAGTTCGGTGCCGCGCGCCGCCTCGGCGCTTTGTTGCGCGCGCAATTTCCGGCGCTGTCGCGGGTGTGCGTCGTCACCGATGGTTTTCTGCACAGGAGCGGGTTGTTGAATCCGGCGCTCGCCGATCTCGCGGCGCACGGCTGGGACGCCACCGTGATCGACGACGTGATCGCCGATCCGCCCGAACACATCGTGCTCGAAGCGACATCGCGGGCCCGGACCGCCGGTGCGGAAATCGTGCTGGGGCTCGGCGGTGGTTCGTCGATGGATGTGGCGAAGCTGATCGCCGTGCTCGCACCGCAGCAACAGCAGGCGCTCAGCGAGATGTACGGCGTCAACAAGATCACGGTCGCGCGTCTGCCGCTCGTGCAGATACCGACCACCGCGGGCACCGGTTCCGAAGTCACGGCCGTGTCGATCGTGACGGTGGGCGAAGCGAAGAAGATGGGCGTGGTCGCGCCGCAACTGATCGCGGATCTGGCGATTCTCGACGCCGAACTCACGCTTGGCCTGCCCGTTGCCGCGACCGCGGCGACCGGCGTCGATGCGATGGTGCATGCCATCGAGGCGTACACGTCCGCGCATCTGAAGAATACGGTCTCCGACCTGCTTGCGGTGAAGGCGCTCGACCTGTTGTCGCGCAACCTGCTGCCAGCTTGCGAGAACGGCGGCAACCGCGACGCGCGTGAGGCGATGCTGCTCGGCGCCACCTTCGCGGGCCAGGCGTTTGCGAATTCGCCGGTCGCCGCGGTCCATGCGCTCGCGTATCCGATCGGCGGCATTTATCACGTGCCGCATGGTCTTTCGAACGCGCTCGTGCTGCCGCATGTGTTGCGGTTCAATGCGGAAGCGGCGGCGCGGTTGTACGCGGAACTCGCAGAGGTAGTCGTGCCCGGTGTCACCGGCAGTGACGAGAGCAAAACGCAGGCCCTGATTGAACGGCTCGAACAGATGATTGCGGCGACGGCGATTCCCGCGCGTCTGCGCGACGTCGGCATCGAGCAAGGCGGGCTGGAGCGAATGGCGAGCGATGCGATGTTGCAGACGCGGTTGCTGGTGAATAATCCGCGGCCAGTGACGGAGGCCGATGCGCTAACGATTTATACGGCCGCGTTTTGATGCGGGTTTGCGGCGTGAGCCGGCCGTTCCGATGCGAAGGTGCTGCTTTGATGGATTACGGCGTGCTTCGTATCGTTACGGCGGCCGCTCGCGTTACGTAGCACGCTCGCGGAACACGGATTTGCGTTGAGACGCAAAATCGCGATTCTGCCGGGATAAATTCTTATTTTGTTTGATTTTTTCGATATACCTTCGCTTTGATCGGATGATCGAGCAATAATCAGCATTTGGCGTGTAACTTGCAGCAGTGTCCCCGTCAATAGTCGTTCAACGGGGACATCATGAAGAAATTTGCTGGTCGGACAGCCATCGCAGTGGCGACGTCTACATTACTCGCGCTGTATGGATGCGGATCGACGCTTAACACGCCAAGTCCCGGGCTTGGCGGGGGCGGTTTGGGCGGCACGTCGGGGGCGGGGACTTCGGGGACTTCGGGCACTTCGGGCACTTCGGGCACTTCGGGTACTTCGGGTACTTCGGGCACTTCGGGCACTTCGGGCACTTCGGGCACTTCGGGCACTTCGGGTACTTCGGGCACTTCGGGCACTTCGGGCACTTCGGGCACTTCGGGCACTTCGGGTACTTCCGGCACTTCGGGCACTTCGGGTACTTCGGGTACTTCGGGTACTTCGGGTACTTCGGGTACTTCGGGTACTTCCGGCACTTCGGGGACTTCGGGCACTTCGGGCACTTCGGGCACTTCGGGCACTTCGGGCACTTCGGGCACTTCGGGCACTTCGGGCACTTCGGGCACTTCGGGCACTTCGGGCACTTCGGGCACTTCGGGCACTTCGGGCACTTCTTCCACCCCGGTCGGCAACATCATCACTCAGGCCAGCAATCTAATCACCGCCGTCGGCACGACAGCCGCCGATACCGGCACCAAGATCACCGGCACCTCGGTGCCCGGCGTCAACGGCGCAACGACCTCGAACCTCGGCAACGCGATCACCGATGTCGGCAACGGCGTGAAGGTGCTGGGCAACGGCACCGCCGCGGGCCTCGGCACGGTCGGCAGCACCGCCAATCCGCTCGGCCCGACGCTGACTTCGACTTCCGGTGTCGTCGCCGATACCGGTGCCGCCGTGACCGCGCTCGGCGGCGTGGTGAACAGTCTCGGCAGCGGCCCGTTGAAACCGCTTTCCCCGGTGACGTCGACGCTGGGCAGCGTCGTCGGCGGCGTGGGCAGCGGCGTCAACACAGTGGGCTCGGGATTGAATACCGCGCTCACCAGTGCGCCAGTCCAGCAGATCGAAACGCAGTTCAGTTCGGCGATCAACCCGATTACCACCACCGTCTCCAACACGACGCAGACGCTCGGCAACACGACAGGTCTCGGCGCGCCGCTCAACAATCTGCTCGGCACGCTCGGCAACGGACTTAACGTGGCCGGCATCAAAGTGTCGGGCGCCACCGGCGATCAGGTCGGCAAGGACGTCGGCGGCGTCGTGAGCCAGTTGGGCAAAACCGTGATGAGCACGGGCGGACTGTTCACCGGCACGACCACCAATCCGCTCGCGCCGATCACGGGCCTGCTCGGGCCGCTCGGCGGAATTGGCGGCCTGGGCGGCGCAGGTGGCTCGGGCGGCACCTCCATCCCGCCGTTGACCGGACTGATCGGCAACCTCGGATCGCTGGGCGGCGCAGCGGGTGGCACGGGTGGCGCCGGCGGCGCGGCCGGCCTGCTGGCGCCGCTTACCGGCCTTCTCGGCAAGCTCGGTTCGCCTGGCGGGACGTCGGGCACGAGCAGTCCGCTGGCGCCTGTCGTCAACGTGGTCGGGTCGTTGACGGCCGGCGTCACAGGCGGTGTCGGCGCCGGGGGTTCGTCGGGCGGCACGGCCGGCAATCCGGTGACGGGCCTTATCAGCGGTTTGACTGGCGGCTCGGCCGGCGCCTCGGGCAGCAACAGCTCCGGTAGCAAGAATCCGCTCGCGCCGGTGACGAACCTGGTCGGCGGACTGCTCGGCGGCGTCGCAGCGGCCGGCAAATAAGCGTTACGCAGGCACGCGGCCGGGCACCAAAAAATCAATAACCCGGCCGCCTTCAATGTCATGACGACGAGGGATGACATGAACTCCACTTTCCATACCGTCGCGCGCGTGCACGACCCGCGGCCGCGCTCGGCGACACCTTTTTCGATCGGCCTGCTCGGGATCGCCGTCGGACTGCTCACGCTCTGGTTGCTGCGCGACAGCAGTTCGCTCGATGGCGCGACGCGAAGCACCGTTGCCTGTCTGGCAATCATCGCGACCATTGCCGCTTACGAGCTATTCGTCGCGCGCGTCTATTTGCGCCCGAGCGCCGGCCTCGCGAGACATGCGTTGCGGCCGCTGAGCATCGTGCGCGTGGAATTGCGCCTCGCGGCGCTCGCCTCGGTGTACGCGGGCATCGGCGCACTCTACTGGCTGCTGCCCGAGTATCACGGCGCCTTCTATAACCCGTACTGGTCGCTGCTCGGTACGCTCGCGCCGTATGTCCTTATCGCGGCGCCTTTCTACTTCGCGTGGATGGACCGGTATCAACGCGAAACCGACGACGCGTACCTGCTATGGGCGCGCTTCCTAATTCGCGGCGAGCGTCCGGCGAACTGGCGCCCAGTGCGCGAAATGCTGGCGGGGTGGATGGTGAAGGCATTTTTCCTTCCGCTGATGATCGTCTACCTGTCCACCAATGCGGATCACCTCAACGCGTCGCTGACGGCCGCGCTGAATGCGCCGTTTTCGCTCGCGACATTCCGGTTTATGTATGACCTGTCGTTCGCGATGGACCTGATGTTCGGCACTGTGGGTTACCTGTGCACATTGCGCATACTCGACAGTCACGTGCGCAGCGCAGAGCCGACGACGTTGGGTTGGCTCGTCGCGCTGGTCTGCTATCAGCCGTTCTGGTCGCTCATCTCGAACCAGTACATTCGCTACGAAGGTTCGGTGTTCTGGGACAACTGGCTTATTTCGATGCCGGTTGTGCGAGTCGTGTGGGGTACGGTCATCGTTGCATTGCTGCTGTGCTATGCGCTGGCGACCATCTCGTTCGGTTTGCGGTTTTCGAATCTGACCAATCGCGGGATCATTACTTCGGGACCTTATCGGTTCACCAGGCATCCCGCTTATATCGCGAAGAATCTGTCTTACTGGATGGTCACAGTGCCGTTTATCGAGCCGCTGGGATGGCGAGCAGCGGTGACGCATTGCGCGGCGCTATTGGTGGTGAACATGCTTTATTTCTTGCGGGCCAAGACGGAAGAAAAGCATTTGATGAATGATCCGGAGTACCGGGAATACGCGGAGTGGATTGCAAGGAATGGCGTCTTTGCCCGGTTATCGCGAGTGTTTGATTGAGCAGCGAAGTCTGAGAAAAGCCTGCGCTCCAATACCCACAACCAGCTCAATCAGGAGTTGCTCATGGCTAACGCCAATTGAGCAAGCAGCGTCATCGGACACATTGCAAGAAAACCGTAAGCGAGTCGCCTTTCCATGGATGCACATCACCGACACCATGCTCGAATTCGCCGGCTTTCAACCCGGCTAGCGTGTCTTTCTCAGCATTGGTCATCGTTGCAGCCGGATCACCATCGGCGTCAATCGCGACTACACGATTGCCGGGGAACCGATGACGAAACAGCAGATCATGCAGCGCAGCAAGCCCATGTCGGATTGAACAGACCACGTGACGGCCCGTTTGGGTCGGGCCGTTCTTACGTCATCGGGAATTGGAAACCTTGACCGGGGGATTCCGGCTTTGTAGGATGATGGCCGCCGCAATCGGACACGCACTGCCTGATAGATTCAGTCCACCCGCAACATATGAATAGGGCCACTACTAAATGAACAGTGAGGTCATCGGGGTTATGGCATGACAATGGATGAAGACATCGCGCACGTGGCGCGTGTGATGGTGCCGTCGCTGAGCGCGTTTCGCGGCGAGCCCGTGTTGCAGCCGGCTTATTGGCGGAGGCGGCTTCAACGGATACAGAGCGAATTCCGGTTGACTGAAATGCAAGCTTCGCAGATCCAGCATTTGCTGGGGGATCTGGATAGGTTTGAGGCGGAAAAGGGCGCGAAGAAAAAGGGGGTTGGTGGTCGGATTCGAGCGCCATGGAGCCCGCGGTGACGAGGCACATCTACGTGTTTCTTTGAGTGGAGTGACAATGCGCGGCAGGCTGACAGGGGTCACGTCTTCCTCGCCCTCAGATGCGATAGCCACACAACCAACCATTCCCGTTGACTGCGAATCAGCGGCGTCCGCGGCATTGTCCATACCTGCAATACGCTCATCTAAGCGCGATGCAGTACATCAGTATCATACCGCAGTAACTGCGATACGCGCACGCACAACTCTGTGCATCTAGCGGTGAACCGTCCTCGCGAAAACGGACATGTCACCAAAATAGAGTTCCAGTGCATCGACGTCTGAAAGCTGCTTTAACCAACCGGGTTTGTATATTCCGAACTTCAGATATGCGCGTCGGTCGCCAAGATATGCATTCGCCATGCCGTTTCCGTCGAGCACAAGCTTCCCGCTTTTCCAGAGGCGCGTCACCGCCTCCCGCCCGCTGGCGTCTGGCGCATACTGTAACGTCCAATTAACCCACCTGCCGAGATCGCTGCGCGCACAACAAACGCGGCCACCTGACCCGTGCTCTGTATTTAACCCCCCGCGCACGGAAAACGTGTAGTCCTCACCGAGCACCGTCAGCATGAACGGCGGCGGCCCGCTTGATTCACTCTGATGGATCTGCGTGATGATTTCCATTTGCTGCCGATCAAATGCGAAATCACGCGGGAGATATGTCTGCCAGCGGATCAGATATTCTTGGCCCGGGCTCATGTAAACATTTCGGGGCAACGTGAACTCACTGCGCGGTGCGCCGTTGGCCACCTTCAAAAAATCGTTGTTCTTGTGGATTTGTACGCGAATGACATGCCGGCCCGGGGCAGCGGGGTCGTTAGCCAACGCCACGTCGGTCGCTTGGCCTGCTTGAATTAGCAAACCTCCAAATCCAATTCCTGAAACAATTGAGTAAGCCGCAAGATAAGTACTGCTGCTTGGGACTGCCTGGCCTGACGGACCGACTGCCTCTGCCGGCGAAAGCGTAAAGATTAGTCCAAGCATCGACACCAACGCTCTGAACAAGGACGGCTTCCTATTCATATATCTCTTTTTCGCTGAGACATAACCGCAACCAACGCGAGGTATGGAGCGACGACAGCCGACACGAAGACGTGACCTGCCGACGACGCCATTGCAACAACGATCCAGAAAAATATCCGGCCAAACCGACTAGCTTTGCGGTCTGAACCGCCGCAAGCAAAGGTCCGTGCCAACGCGACAAAATAGATTATAAAAATGGGAAAGCCAAAGGCGAGTATCAGATCTGGAATGTCGATCTCCACCATGTATCGAACGACGGGATGCCCGCCAGTTAATAACGCAATGAAGTTATCCTTCTGAACCTCGGCCCAAACGTTGGCGAACTTTAAGTTTCGTCCCGACAGCAGAAGCGTCACAATCTTATCGTCGCCGATTCGCCCACCCTGGTGCTGAAAATAACGCAAACTTAGATCAACAGCCGCATTGACCTTCGGTATGAAGAGGTAAGCAGACGCAGCCATTGTTGTCAGAGCCAGCAGAATCAGGCTCGTGTAAAACGTTGCCTTGACTGCGTTGTGGCGTGAGTAGAAATACGCGCACGTCCCAGCAAGCGCTCCGAGGATTGCACCCTTCGTGCCGGTCAGAGCGGCCGCGGCCAGCATGCATCCGATCAGCAGGACAGAGCGCCACGACCAACCGCGCAGCAGCGCGTGAAGGTAGCCGAACCCAATGGCCACAACAACGAGAGCCGCCGCTTCGTTTTGCGCGTAAATAATGCCTTTATATCCGGATCGAATGTGAGTGTCTGCCTGGTAGCTGAGAAACATGTCAATTGATAGCGCAGCGCCCATCACTATCGAAACGCCATAAACCATTAGCGATATGAATGCAACCGACTCGATTTGCTTCAGGCGCCGATCGCTTAGCATGCTCATCGCAGCAGGATAGACAAAAAAACTGAACACCTTCAGTACAAATATCACCTGTTCCTGAAGCTCGTGCCTTGTTAACACTCCGAACACATAGGAACCGAGCGTCGCACATAGCACAAATGCAAATGCGATCGCTCGCCACAGTCCAGTTTGAGTTAATCGAAACCCATACGTCAGCGAAGCAATAAGACCGACAATAGTCACGCCTCTCAACAATAGCGATACTCGCGCATCAGCGGCGTGAGACGGCACGCCCCTTGCTGCATAGACAGACAGAAAATCCCCAATCGGAAAAAGCCCCAAACCAATGACCAGAACTGTCCACGCGAGCGTCGTGGCGACCCGCGTGTTCGACTCCGGAAAACCTGCGGCCGGACCCGCCCCGTATGGCAAATAGCGGCTATTCATGGTGCGGATACATCTTCTCGCGGGAAGCCGTTGCCACGAGCAACGCCACCACTAGCCATCGACCACCCGTACGTATGACTCTTAGAGGCTTAAGCGCCATCTCATAGGCGAAAGACCGGCGCTTTGATAGCACATCCCGACTTGATGAAATTGAGCTCGGCATCGTCTCAAATGCTTCCCAAACGACGTATGGCCGCAACTCGGCAATACGCAAACCGCCATGGTCGCGATGCCATGGCCAGTCATCGAGAAGCCTCCCAATTCGTCCACATGCATGATCAAGCGCCTTGCGAGCACCACCGGCACTGATCCAGTAGCCGACCGAACCGCTCGTCCATTGTTTGAACGGTACGCCAATCCATAACCTGCCGACACGGCTCGCGCGCATCAGCGGCTCGTACACATAGGTTACCTTCGCGTGCCGACGCGCTAGCTTGGAGCGTCCGAGCAGAACAACGTCGGCACGTACCGATAAAGCACTCTCCGATGTGTGCAACACTGATTCAAAAAAAGCGTCGTCCAGCATCGCATCATCTTCCAATATGATTGCCGCACGCCCGGATCGCGCGATCTTCGGCCACAGCGATCGATGGCTGTAGAAACATCCCACTTCGCCGCGACTGAGTGGACGCCCGTAGCGCATCGTTGCTTCTATCGGATCGCAAAGCTCAGCAAACGCATCACCGTCAAGGCTCCGCGCATCGAACGCGTTTTCGAATTGACATTCCACCCCACGATCTGCCAGTACTTTCTCAATCGAAGCGCGGCGCGGTGATCCCGGAAGTGAAATTACGTAAATGTCAAACATGGTCAGTCTCAGGATGTCTTTAGCTGCATAAAGTGAGCGCGCATTTCCGTGGAGCGAACAATCCACATCACATATACGCCAAGCAATGCGACCTCCGCCGCCAGATACGCCACTGCTGCGCCGTACGCACCGAATCGTGGCGCAAGTAGGAACGCCAACAGAATATTGAACCCGCCTGCTCCGAGCATCGCGCGCGCGCGCCGTGCAGATCCATTGAATGGCACAAGCACTTGCAAACCAAGAAAATAGGCCAGATTGCCGAAGATCGTCGACAAGCAAAGCAAGTCGACGATCGGCGCCGCCCCCACGAAATTTTGGCCGAGTGCAATACGGGTGAGAACGTCTGACAGCGACAAGCACACGATCAAACCAATACACGTTGTCGCCGCGGTCGCGAGAAGGCCCACGGCCGTCAGCATTGCAGCCATCCTCACCCCTTCCACTGTTTGCTGGGAAAAAAACGCAGCGACACGGGGGTAGAGCACAGTATTGATCTGAGCCGGCACCATGTTTCCCACGGTCTTCAGCTTGTCAGCCGCCGCGTATAGACCGACCTGATACGGCCCAGAAATACCGCCAAGAATGACCGCATTGGTTGCGCTGAACAAGCTGACCGACGCCGCCGAAATAAACATATCCGTACTTTCAACCAGCTGCGTGCGAATGGTGCGCCAGGAAAATAGCGGAGCCGCGAGTAGGCCTTGCTGGTAAGCGACAGACATTGAACCCACTGCGACGATCAAGGATGCCGCCGACTGGACGGCTACGGCTGCGTTGACGTCAATCGGCGAAGTGACCACACAGAAGGTCAATGGAAGCGTCGCAAACCGCCCGACGAGCGCGATCGTCGCGAACAGCGAAAAGCGTTCGAGACCTTGAAGGAGCCAGTTAAGAGTAAATACGTTTGCCAGGACGCTCAGCCAGCCGATCCAGACCGCGGCTCCCAACTCCTGTATGTGGTGATCAAAACGAACAACCGCGAACAGAGCGGTGGACGAAATGACACACAAGCTCGCCTTAGCTCCGATGATCGACCAGATCAGTTCATTCAGCCTGGCCCGGTCCTGACGGCACTTCGAGACCATGCGGGGCCCGCTTAGATTGAATCCCCACTCGGTGCACACCGTGCCATACACCGTTATCGCGATCACATAGCTCACAACGCCGAACTGCGACGGCCCGAGAATGCGTGTCAGATATGGAAACGTGGCAAGAGGCACGAGGTAATTTCCGACCTGCCACGCCAGCATCGCCGCAAAGTTTCGGCCGAGTCCGGCCGCCACGCGTACCGATCCGCGACCGCGAGGGATGCGATCGTGCTCAGAATCTTGCGCTGGCGGTAATGTCGCCTTTTCCATTATCACCGTCACTCGTGCTTGAGGCGCTTTGCGGTATCCGCGCCTTCATATGCGTAAGCACCGTAATTGCCGTATTGAGCGGATCTCAATCCAGGACTGAAACAGTTGAAAACGACGCCCGAGACCTTTGCTCCAACCCGACCAATACGCTTCGCCGACTCTCGAATCTCGCCGAGACTCGTGACACCAGAACGCGCCAGCAGCAAAATCGTCCCTGCAAATGCCGCAAACACTGTTGCATCGGTCACGGGCAAAAGAGGAGGCGCGTCGATCAGCACCAGATCGTAATGGTGCGAAACATCCGACAGCAAGCTCGACAGGTTGTTCGATTGGAACAGTTCAACCGGCTGCCCCACCCGCGGACCGGCGGGAAGAAAATCGACGTGCGCAGAAACATCCCGAACGATGGCGTCTTTCACCTGAACCTCGCCACGCAGCACGTTCGCAAGGCCATTTTGCGAGCGAACGCCAAATTCCTTAGCCAGATGACCGCGCCGCAAGTCACCGTCGATCAACAGCACGCGCTTATTCAGTTGGCCGAGAAGTGTCGCAACGTTAGCCGAGGTGAAGGATTTCCCGATATCGCTAGACGGCCCAGTGATAAGTACGAGATTGTTCTTCGGCTTATCAAGTAGGAGGAACTGCATTGCGGTACACAGACTGCGCAGCGCCTCTACGGCAGGCTCGTGCGGGCGTGCAAGAGAAAGAATGGAGCGCGCTTGAGCGGCTCCCACGACCGCCAATTTCTTCTGGGCCGGACTCCTCGGGACCGTTGCAATCACCTCGAGATCGGTGTCCCGCTCGATCTCCGACGGATCCGTGACAGCACCGTGCAGCACGGCTCTGGCAATTGCCACGCATATCCCGACCAGCGACCCGATGATCGTTGCCAGCACCACGATCAAGGCAACCTTTGGCCGCACGGGCTCGTCCGGAACAACCGCGTGGTCAATCACGCGCACGTTGCCGATCTTACTGGCCGTTGCGAGCCGCAGTTGCTGAATGCTGTTCAGAAGTCCAACATAGATCGCCGTCTGAACGGTGACGTCGCGTCGAAGTCTCACGACATTCTGTTGCGCATCTGGCAAGCGCGAGATCGCGCTCTCGAATGAAGAGATATTGAGTCTCGCGGCAGCGATTTGCTGGTCCAGCGAAGCAAGTTGGGGATGCTCGGTGGTCAATACCGATCCAAGTGCTTTTCGCTTCTGCTCCAATTCGAAGAGTGCAGTCTGTGCGCTCACTGCCTGGCCAAGCATTGCACTTGCCTGTTCGCTCAAATCGACGATCTGGTGTTTGTTCTGATATCCATTCAGTCGATCCTCCACAACCCTCAATTGCCCTTCGACTTGTGGCAATTGAGCGGTCAGAAATTGCAGAGATTTTTCTGCTGTGGCGGCTTTTCTGTCGGCGTTCTGACGCACATAATTATCAGCTATTTCGTTGACCACTCCTGCGCCAAGAACGGGGTCGATGCTCTCGTATTTCACGCCAATCACTCCTGACTGGTCTTTACCCTTCTCAGTAACCACCAGATCTTTCTGAAGCTGCGTGAGCATCTTTTGCGCGGAGAAACGCCGGACAATGAATTGTGCATTTGGACGCCCCTCGATGTGATCGACAACCAGATTTACGTTGCCTGACGCAGTTTGCACGCGCAACGGCACGCTGACTTGTCCGGTAGCATCGTTATCGATGTCATCTCCTGACAACCGATAGCGTCCATCTGGAAGAGTCGTGATAACGAACCGGTCTTCCCAGAAGTCTCGCGGCACGTCGAATGAGGATACCGTGATGCTTTCACGTCCCCAAACAAAACCACCGATGCCGAGCAGTCCAGGGGTCGACAGCTTCTTATTGTGACGAGCAACTACGCTCCCGATAAGCGGGAAATACCTAGGATGTGCATCAATATAAAGACGCTTGTCTTTGACGACAGACTCTGTGACAAGGCGTGATTGAAGAATCTCCATTTCGCCGTCATCGGTCGACTTCACGTCGAACAGAGTGCTCAGGCCGCCAACCAGACCTCCTTCTGCCCCTCCCATCATATCGGCGCCGCTGCTTTCAACTTGGACGACGACGTCTACGCCATAAACAGGTGCCGCAACGATCGCGTACAACGTGCCAAGCACGAAAAAGACGCCCGTCACCACGACGATGAGCCTGACGTTCTTGACGATCATGTCAACGATTCCGCGAACATCGATTTCATCCGAGTCGCGAAAGTTTTGAGAATTCGATTTGGAAGAGTTCATGTCGACTTCAGATATCCTTTTGAAGCGAGACGCGCTCGCTTAGCGCTGGTTGCTCTCGGCTAATTGGCAGATGCGTTCGACCCAATCATTGACACTATGCTCAATCAGCGTCATTGCGTAGTCGTAATTGCGCTGCGAACGCTGGTACGGATCCTTCACATCAGACGGAAATACTTCCGCGACGCGATAGATACGTCCTCGTGCGACCGGATAAAAGCGTTCAATAGCCCTGCGCTGCTCGAGCTCCATGACAAGGATTAAGTCGGCCGAGCGACAAATACCTTCATCGAGCCGCACGGCGCGGTGTGACGACATGTCGATCCCACGTAACTCGAGCATGCGCCCGGCCACCGGATCGATCGTCATGCCTTGTCTGGCAGCTAAGCCCGCCGATGAAACCGAGATATCAGGCAACAGCCGCTGAAACAAACCCTGCGCCATCGGACTCCGGCATAAATTGCCCTGACAAACCACGAGAAGGCGCCGGATCATTTCGTCACAACCGCCGCGGTAAGGCTGGCATTGATCGCAGGTAGCAGGAGGTTCAATACGCGGCTGAAACGAACGAGGCCGTTACCGTCCACATAGACGACATCCTTAGGCAACAATTCAAACTGATTGGCCAGTACCATCGACACTGGAGAACGTGCATCCAGATGGAACACTCTGGGTTCGCTACTTTGCGCGCCACGGATCACGTAAAGCTGCGCGGCATCCGCACTGCCGCTATTAAGGCTACCGGCTTGTGAAAGCGCCTCGCTCAAACTCAATTTGCCGGTACGCAGCGGTAACGCCGTCATCGGCTTGTTGACCTCACCCATCACGTAGACGCCGCTCTCCTCACGCGACACAACGCGCAGCAGGTCACCGTCCTGGAGCAAGATGCTAGCGGGATTGACATTGCGGGCCAGCATGCCTGGAACATCAAGCGAATGCGACACGCCTTTTCGTACAAGAATTAGATGACTCTGATCCGCAGTCGGCGCAAATCCGCCGGCGCGGCTAACTGCTTCGAACAGCGTCATCGGAATGTCATTGATGGGCACAGTGCCAGGGGCACGGACCTCGCCATCAACAAAAATCTCCTTGGCGCGAAATGACGTTACCCGTACGGAGACCTTCGGCTTGATAAAGAATCGAGACAATGCACTGGTTACAACCGAGCGCGCTTCATCCATAGTCAACCCGGCAACATGTGCATCGCCCGCATATGGAATCTGGATGTTGCCGTTATGATCGATCACAAAGCCTTGCGGCGGATCGTAGGGGCGGCCATTCGACTGCTGCTGCGGACCTTGCGCGTCTGCAAGCTCAGGATGATCCCAAACAACAATCTGCAGTACGTCCCCTGTGCCGAACGTGTACGGCGACGGCTTGTCCGATAGCCCTTTGATCTCCTCTGAGTCAATCGCCGCAGAAGACATCTTTAGTTGTTGAATCAGCGTCGCATTGATCTCCGCAATCGGCACCTGCATCGACGTGTTATCCGATGTCGCGAGGGTTGCTGGCTCGCTCATTCGCATCCCCGGAGCGACTGTGCATCCGGACAGGACTACACCGATCCCAAGGACAAATGCAATCACTCGACTGCCGCGTAGGCCTGACGCGGCGAAATCGGGAAGATAGGTTTTTGAATTTCTCATTATTTTTGATTACGTGTGAACATCAAGCAAATGTCCGCTACAGTGCCGCTTTTCTTCTTATAGCGATCTTCGATTTGGCGGACGCCACTCGTCTACTTCGATCTGCATACGTGCACGACAGGAATCCAACGCGTGCAAGTGAGCCGACTTCGACAACTAGCCCCACTGGTTCAATAGGCGTTCGGATGAACGAAACTTTTGACGACGGTCGCAGCAACGATCCGCATGTCGAGCCAGAACGACCAGTTTCGCAGGTAGAAGAGATCGTGCTGCACTCGTCCGATCATCTTGTCGATATGATCTGTTTCGCCACGAAAGCCATTGATTTGCGCCCAGCCAGTAATTCCTGGTTTGATGCGGTATCGGTGGATATATCCGTCGACAAGCGGCTTATAGTGATTGTCGTGCTCGATCGCGTGCGGTCGAGGGCCGACGACGGACATGTCGCCTCTCAAGACATTAAAGAACTGCGGCAACTCATCGAGGCTCATGCGTCGCAGGAACAGACCCACCCGTGTGATGCGAGCGTCACCGCGCGTAGCCTGGCGTAGCGCGCCTGCCTGCTCGTCGTGTAGCCGCATAGTCCTGAATTTGTAGATGCGGAAGACGCGCCCGTCCGCGCCTTTTCGGAGCTGGGTGAAGATTACGGGGCCTGGCGATGATAGTTTCACCATGATGGCAATGACGACTAGTACCGGCGCAAGCACGGTGAGGACGAACGCAGAAAATAGCCGATCGAATAGCGCCTTCTTCAGCATTGCTGCATTCGACAAAGGCGACGCCATCAGATTGATGGTCGGCAGGCCGATAAGAACTGTTACGGCGCCGCCGATGAGCCCGATACTTCCCATGTCCGGCATCAAGCGGATATTGACGAGATCGTCACCAAACGTTTTGAGGACAGCCTGAATCGTGAGCGCTTCCGCTAACGGCAACGCTAGCCAAAGTTCTGAGATGTCTTCCGCTCGAACAAACGTAGCGAATGCATCAACGTCCGCAAACGTCGATACGGCAGATGACACAACACATTGCTCGGGCGTGTAAAGCGCGACGGCCCGGAATCCGCTCGCTGGCGACTGGGCGAGTTGGTCGATGACATAGCGGGCATGCTCGCCATTGCCAACCACAGCGACCTTGCGCAGATTAAGCCCTGCGTGGCGAACACGCCCAAGCAACAGGTAAGCGATCGTACGAATGCCGATCAAACCGATGCCGGTGAGGCTGGTCCAGTATGCGAACCACAACCGCGACACGTGGTCTGTCCGATGCATCATGAACAACAACACGAGGCTTGCGGCCTGAACGGAAATCCATGCAAAGCACACTTGGCTGATCATCGCGATCGACGACCGCCCGCGCCACGACACGTAAATCTGGAATGCTGGAAATGCTACAAGCGTAAGCATGGTGACAAACGACACGAGTATGAAATCGGGCCGCTCGAGCGCGTTGCTGTCAAGGCGGACGTCCGACGCCACGATCGCACCGATAACCACTACTAGTCCGTCCAGAATACGTGCAACAATTGATCGGATTCCGATCATGATGACCCCGGCATCGCTGGATCTGCGATCGTTCTCAGACCTGCGATCCAATTTATTAACATGGCTTGAAGCCGGAAATATCGAATTCGGCGCAATTTACGCGCGAATCAATTTTCCGCAACGCCCGACCATCCGGACATTTCGGAAACGGGCTGAAGCCTCCTTTAACCTAACACCGTGCGAGCTGGCCCAACCCGCACGCGCTTCATTCGAAGATCGAACTGAAAATCGAACCGAATCACCTTCGCCGAGACACTCGCGTGGTACGTGAAGAAGACTATGTGGTAGCCGCTTCCCGAAACCGCGAAGACGAGAATACTTCTGTCTTCCCTACCATTAGTGAATTCGTGTCAGCGACCCTCTATAAGCAGCTATCATGCCAATCATAAAAAGAGTCGTTTTCTATGGTCGTTAAAGAGGGTTCACCGCTCCGGCGGCGCCGTTTCCCGTGTGTACGGCACATTTCGGCGTAGAAAACGAACTGTGCGGCGCTGTGTGGAAAGAGCGTTACGTCGAGAGTCACGTAACACGGCAACGACGTTACGTCTTGACGGCATAGGAGGCGCGTTGTCTCGAACGGCTGCGGCGAGCCAAACGACCCAGCGGGTGGCTAGGAACAGAATCGACTTTCAAGCCATCAAGAATCTCATCGTTGCGTCACTGCAAGTGTCTTTGGGCTCCATCCAACCAGATTCCAAGTTGGCTGGGGGCGACGTCGACTGAGACATTAAAAGAGAGGACGCGGGGGTTGGGCAATGCCGAAGAGCGTTGACGGTCTGCGGAAGCTTTGTATAGCTTGAAACGTCGCTGACACGGCGGCAGCGAGCGGCCGCGCCTCGGACGGCCCGAGTTCGGCCAACACCGTCACCGCGAAAGGCCGGCACATTTGTCGACCAGAGTTCGCCGGTGACCCACTATCTATCACCCGCGGCGCAGGCCTATTCGTTCGGATGGCCTGCTGCACCTTGAATTGCCGAAGCAATACGTGCTCGTAGCAGCATGACGGCAAACCGGTTATTCGTAATTAAATATCGCTTCCACATGCGTCTCGGTTCCTGCGCAACCCGAAAGGCCCATTCCAGCCCGTTGCGCTGCATCCACTGCGGGGCTCGACGTACTTTTCCAGCGACGACGTCGAAAGTCCCGCCGACTCCCATTACAAAGTCGACACCGAGACGATCCTGCCAGCGATTAATAAAGCTTTCCTTCTTCGGCGAAGTAATGGCGACAAAAAGAAGTCTTGCGCCGGATCGTCGAATTTGCTCAACCACCTTCTCCTCGTTGTCCCAGAAGTATCCGTGATGAAAACCAACGACCTGCAGGCCCGGGTACCGTGCCGCTGTCAATGATGCCGTCCTTGCCACGATCGCTTCCATCGCGCCCAGGAAGAACACGGGCAGACCGCGCGTCGCGGCCATCTGCAAAAGTCGTTCAAAGAGATCCACTCCCGCAACTCGCTCCGGCACAGAATGGCCTAATAATCGCGCGCCCCAAACTACGCCCATCCCGTCAATGTTGATGATGTCACACGCCCGGACCGACGCGTCGAGTACTGGGTCGGTCTGCATGCCAACAAGTTTCGCGACGTTAACCACCACATGCTGAGTAAAT
Organism: Paraburkholderia sp. BL27I4N3; assembly: GCF_003386115.1. Classification (NCBI taxonomy): domain Bacteria; kingdom Pseudomonadati; phylum Pseudomonadota; class Betaproteobacteria; order Burkholderiales; family Burkholderiaceae; genus Paraburkholderia; species Paraburkholderia sp. BL27I4N3. The sequence continues at coordinate 6,564,267 of NZ_QREJ01000001.1, forward strand.
TGTTTGCGTTCAATTCGATCGCCAATCATGTTGACGGTCTCATGCATTGTGGCAACATCCATCGGACATCCAAAAAGCTCGATCCGTTTCATTGTGTCATCCCCGGTAGGTACTCAAACCGTCGTTGTCTTTGCTCTTGAAGTTCACCTTTCAAACGAACGCGATTAGCGTATGCCCCGATCGCGTAAAACGCCCAAGCTTGCGTCCAGCGAAGATAGTTGATTCGGTTTGTCGTCAGTTTCCCTTTCTGGTACATGAAGCGACATTCGCGTGGCATATAGAGCGTGTCTACTGCACGCTCAAAGATCCTGGTCGCAAGGAGGTGGTCATCATCGCCGGAATCAACGCTTTGCAACGTAAGCAACGCTTGAGCAACCGAATGCGTATCAAGCGGCCAGACTGAGTTGTCGTAGTATTTGACTGTGCCGTCCGGGAGAAAAAAATTGTCCCGGTAGTAAGCCATTCCTCGGCGTATCGCTTCATCGAATTCATCGAACTTCACAGTGCGTTGCAGGGCTGATAGCGCTTCCAGGTTGTAACCCGTATGGAACCCATCCACAAACGAGTGGTGGTCCCGCGTACCATATTGCCATGCACCGTCCGCGCGTTGCATCGTCACTGTGCGGCGCGCGGCGCTGATCGCCCGATGCATCATCGCGTCGTCCCCTAAGCGATTTGCAGCTTCTCCAGCGACCGCAGCGGCCCAAAGGTTCGCGTTGTGCACGAACGCGGATTCGCCGGGGATATAGGCGTAATATCCTCCGTCCGCCCGGAAAAGCGAATCTACGAAGAGACCTGCGTCCGTGGCGGCCTCCAGCAATCGCGGCTCGCCCGTCTCAAGTCCGAGCGCGGCAAGCGCGCGCGCTACATAGCAGGTAGTAATTGCATTGGGCGTACCAGAGCGGACAAAGAAAGCGCGTGCGGCCCAGTCAAAGTGATATCCCCAGGCACTGTGCTTCCACTTCTCGCGGTCACAACGTTGCTCCAATAACCATTCCGCTAGTCGGGTGGCCTCCTTAATACTCCATCCGTCGCACAATCGTCGTTCACGCTCGATAAGTCCCAGAATGATCAGCGCAATTCCTTTCGGATTGCGGCGGCGCGGCACACCGACAAACGGCCTCAGGTTCCAGAGGCTGCGCTTATGAAGCTGCAGCCACGCAATCTTTGCGAAAGGCAGAGCGCCAAGCTTTAGCTGTTTGAAGAACGAGCTGTTGAGGCCATCAAACGGGTCGTATCCGGCATAATCGCTCGCGCGACATTGTGCAATCAGTATGTCAGCCAGCGAGTCGGCATCGAGGCGGTCCGTCATTTGCTTTGCTCCAAGTGCTTAGCCGTTGATACTAGTTCTCCGGCGCCAAACACATGAGCGTTGCGATAGCATTGAACATACCGCTGCACAATCGACGTCGAACGATAAAGGGCACATGCACGCGCTAAGCCGGCGACACCCATCTTGCGCGCATGCCCAGGATCATCGAGTAGCTTCGATATCGCATCCGCCAGTGCTCGGGAATCACGCACATCGACCAGATATCCGCTGACTCCTTCCACGACCAGGTCGAGGAACCCGCCTAATCGCGTTCCGACAACTGGCGAACTGCAAAACATCGCCTCCAGTGTCGCAATGCCGAAAGACTCGAAATGACTCGGCATGCAGAACAGACTCGCTCCGCGATAAAACGCAAGTTTCGCGTCGCCCTCCAGCCAGCCTTCGAAGATCACGCGGTCAGCAATGCCGTGCTTAAATGCTATACGCCTCCAGCACTCAACGTCACCCATTCCGGCCACTCGTACCTGGATATCCCGGCCCTTTCCCGTTAGCTCGGCGACTGCGCGAAACAGATCTTCCAGTCCTTTCGCTTCGCTCAGTCGTCCGGCAAAAGCAATGTATGGCCGCTCGCATGCCTGCGATCGATGTGTGAAAACTCGCTGTTCGGCGCCGAGGGCCATATTTCCGACCACGTGGACCGCATCGGTACCTCGCTGACTTTGCAGCCAATTAGCCAAAGGTGTCGAAACGGCGATTACACAATCGACCCTCTGTAGAAACGACCTGCATAGGAAGCGCGTGAGAGGATCGGCGTTCTCAACGAAGCGCTCGAAATTCCCAGAATGCAAATGAAAAACCGTACGTTTCCTTAACACCGCCGCGACGAGAAAAAGGACAAATTTCCGGTACAGCGAGCCTCGCTCGGATACATGGAAATGCACGACATCAGTTTTTTTGGCAGCGAATACGAAACTTGGAACGTCGATGAAGGCAAACGCCAATATCCCGCCAACGGTTCGGAACCCGCGCGTTTCAAAGAACGAAGTGGACACGCCGGCTTGTTCGAACGTGCTTCGTAGCATTGCCAACTGCGAGAGGACCGACGCAATGCCGCCTCTTTGCCCGCGACCGGGCCCGACATGAAGGATGCGAATGCTCATCACGAATTTCCCGGTAAGCTCACCCGGCCGTTCTCCCCCAGACCGCAGACTCTCATTGCAACAACGCAGCGATAGGTGTAAGTGTGTCGCGTATCAATGACTGCCTGCATACCCTCAGCCGATCTTGCGTCGTCTAGACCATCGGTCCCGACATGTCGAATACCCAAGCTCGTGGATTTTCGCCGTGTCACGAGAAGATCCCTCGCGTATCGACGAGAAGCTTCGACTGCAATCGGCGTCTGTTGATATCCTTGAACTCGCGGTGATCGACCAACAGCAAAACTATATCGGCCGCTTCGATCGCGCTAGTGAGGCTAGTTAGCTCAACCTTCCCACGCAGCGCCTCTGGTAGGACCGCCACGTTTGGCTCAACCACCACAATGTCTGCCACGCGCTCGTCGGCTAGTTGATTGACAATGTCTATGGCCGGACTCTCACGCAAATCGTCGATATTGGCCTTGAATGCAAGACCGAGACAGGCAATCACTGGAGCCTTGAAACGTGCCGCCAGCTGTTTCGTCTGCTCGATTACGTAGTGAGACTTGCCGTCGTTCACTCCGCGCGCGGTTCGAATCAGTTTCGCCTCGTCAGGTGCGGAATCGACGATGAACCAGGGATCGACTGCAATGCAATGTCCGCCGACACCTGGACCAGGCTGAAGAATGCTCACACGCGGATGGCGATTGGCGAGACGAATGAGTTCCCACACGTTGATGTCGAGTCGATCGCAGATCATCGACAGTTCATTTGCATAGGCAATGTTGACGTCACGAAACGCGTTTTCGGACAGCTTGCACATCTCCGCAGTACGAGCGTCTGTCAAGATGCAATCCCCTTGAACAAAGATCTGGTATAGATCGCGAGCCAACTCGCCACAGCGGCGCGTCATGCCGCCGATCACGCGGTCGTTCTGCACGAGTTCTCGAATCACGTGTCCCGGCAGAACGCGCTCCGGACAGTGGGCGATTCGTATGTCGGACTGCTCGCCAGCATGTTGTGGAAACGTCAGATCGGGGCGGCAATCAGCGAGCCATGCCGACATCTTTTCAGTCGCGCCCACCGGCGAGGTCGACTCGAGGACGACGATATCTCCCTTCTTAAGTACCGGGGCAATCGAACGGCTTGCCGCCTCTATGTAACTCAGGTCTGGCTTATTGCCGTCGCAAAACGGTGTCGGGACGGCAATGAGAAACGCGTCAGCTGGTTCAGGGATCAGTGTCGCGCGCAAATGGCCTTGGGTAACGGCCGCATGAACCAGCATGTCCAGTTCAGGTTCGACGATATGTATCTCGCCTTTGTTGATGGTATCGACCGCGCTTTGCGATACGTCGACGCCGACAACCTTCTTCCGGCGTGCGGCAAATGCTGCGGCAGTGGGCAAGCCGATATACCCAAGTCCAATAATGGAGATGACATCGAATGACATAGCGTTGGTCTCGTCGCTTAATAAGTCTTTTTTCTGGGAAGCTTCAACTGCTTGCCGCCGCACTACGGGCTCGAAAGCGCAATGGTGGTGCTCGCGAGCAACCAGCGTCGTCGATGCCGACATGATTCGGCTCAGGTCGGCCACAACCCAACCGAACGGTCCTTATCTCTATTGCGTGGGCCGCTTGGTCGTGTCTCGCATAGCTAGCCCCCGGCGCTATTTCGTGGTCGTGCCGGTGCCGCCGGTTCCCCCCGTAGCACCGGTATTGCGGGGCCAAACCCTGCGACATGACGCCATACTTCGAGCGGAAGTAATGTGTTCGACCGTCAATGTCAGTTGCACCGAAAGCATAACCCCCGGTCAGGCGATCGTTTGAAACAGAATTCGCTGCAACTTATGTCTCTACTTCCTGCGCTATTCGGGCAGCGCGCAACCTATAAAGCACCATGCGTGCCAATTGCATTTATATTCTTGTAATTGTCAGCGGCTACTCCTTGAAGAGTGCGTCCACGCTTGATCTGTTGAGATAAGATCATCACGATGGACTGTCCGCCCGCTTCGGTTAAATTGCGATGCACCGCGCGACGTTACGTAACGTCGCGAGCGCTTGTCACCCTTTCTGCCGTAGCGCCAACACACTTCCCAACCCAGCCTGCGGACGCGCGAACCAGAACCCCTGCACCAATGCGTCGGGCCACCGGCTCACCCACTGAAACTGTTCTTGAGTATCCACACCGCTCACCACCACTCGCACATCGAGCGCATGCAGCAGGTCCATGATCGCGGTCATCACCGCCGCGCCACGCTTATCGCCCGGCACTTTCGCCATTAACTCGCGCGCGACAACGACGGTGTCTACATCGAGTGACCCGAGCAATGCGAGCGACGATGCGCCATTACCCCACTTGCCTATCGAAAGACCGACACCTGCTTCCCGAAGACCCTCAGTCAGCGTACGCAAGGACAATAACTTTGCTGCTTCCGCGCTATCGGTAACTTCAATTTCAAGCAGAGAAGCCGGCACGCCATACGAATCGGCGACTCGCATGAGTTCCTCTGCGAAAGAATCGAGCAGCGCCACTTGAGCAGGCACCGTGATCGCGACCGGCTGCACCGGCAGCTTCGCGACGAGAGCGCCGCGTAATTCACGGCACACGTCGTCCACGACGAAAGAGAACATCTCGCGCGCAACGTTCGGATGTTCGAGCGGCATCATGAAAATGCCCGGCAGCAGTAAGCCGTAGTCCGGATGCGTCCATCGAACTTGCGCTTCACAGCGTGCCAATACGCCACTCGCGGCGCGATAAGCGCCTTGAAACACGAGATGGAATTCGCCTGCGCGCAGTCCGTCGCCGACGCGCCTTTCGAATTCGCTCAGGCCCAAGGAAGCATCGCCGGAAGTAGCCGCGTCATTCTGCGCAACATGGTCGATGCGTGAGTCCAATGTGTTTGCAGACGATTCGGGTTGTGCATAGTCGAGCGTGTGCATGGCGGAAATGTGTTATCCAACCCCGTCCACGTATGCACATGTCGTGCCAAGTACCCGGCTCAATGCGTAAAGAGAAGTGGAAGAAGAACAGAGAACCATGCCGCACAAGCGTTCTCGAGGAAAAGAACAAATTCCGCAGTGGGGCGAATCCACTTCGCCAAACGTTTGCGTGAATCTGCGCGTAACGTAGCATTCCGCGTGACGTTACGCTGCTTCGCTCGCTACGTGATTGTGTGCGAAGACATCCAACAAGACAATTTGACCGAGTGAAATAGATTGACTAGTATCACTGTCAACAGCAGCATGTAAAACTAATAACATCCACAGTACTCAGACGAGTCCGATGCTAGAAATTCCCCTTTCAGACGCCAATTGGGCCCGCGTCCAGAGTCTCTTCCCAGTGCTTTCATCAACACGTGGACGGCCTCGCCGCAGCGATCGCGATATCCTCAACGCGATACTCTGGCTGCAACAACGAAAAGAAAAATGGCACAGACTTCCTGCGACTTTCCCGCCGCAACAGACTTGCTATCTCAGGTACATGGCATGGAAAAAGACCGGTGTGCTGGAACAGGTGAACGAACGCCTTCCTCTGCACGATCCGGATATTTCGAACGTTTGATTAATACGTTTTCATTTGCCCAAATCCCGCAACGACGGGGAAGTGAGGCGCGATCTAGCTGGTCACGCCGATGACAAAACCCATCCCAGCGCACCGGTTGCGAGATCGCCAGCCGGCGTGCCCAGCGCGAACGTGACCAGCACCGCAGCCCAATAAAAAAGCTCTCGGCGTCGGTGAAAACACTAAACGCAAGGCATCCACAATGTACAGTCACGCGATTCAATTCGCCCTTGAACCGCTACAACGCAACAGCAAACGCTTCGCGCGGTTCTTCTTCACGCAGAATGTAGCCAAGCCCGCGTAAAGTCATGATCTTCGCGCTCGACGCTGCGAGATGCTTGCGCAAACGGTGGATATAGATATCGATCGCATCGGCGCTCGGTTCGTCGTCGAGTGTGAAGACTTTGTCCATTAGCGTCGCTTTGGAGACTGTCTTGCCCTGTTTCAGCATCAACGTCTCGAGAATGGCATGTTCACGCCGACGCAACGGCAAAGGCTCGCTTTGCAGCATGAATTCACGCGAGTCGAACAGATAGCGCAAGTCGCCGCACTCGATCGACTGGCCCTTGTCGCCAGCCGCCTGACGGCGGATCAACGCCTTGATACGCGCCAGCAGTTCGCGTGCGTCGAAGGGTTTGACGACATAGTCGTCGGCGCCGGCGGAAAAGCAGGCGACCTTGTCGTCGGTCGAGCCATTCGCGGTCAGCATGAGCACCGGCACGTTGTCGCGTTTGCGACGCAGCCACGCGAGCACATCCTTGCCGCCAATGCCGGGCAAACGCAAATCGAGCAACACAGCGTCGTAGCATTGCAGGCCAAGCAGCGTCTCGGCCTGTTCGCCGTTCTCTGCCCAGTCGATCACAAACTGCTCGACCTGCATCAGGTTCATCACCCAGCGCGCAAGTTCCGCATCGTCTTCTACAAGCAGCAGTTTCATTGTTCTTCCCTCATGTAGTCGCGCGTCATGTGGCGGCAGTCCATATTTGCATTCCCACCGTGGCGACAAGGCCAATACCATCCGCTCCGGATTCGAGCGTGACGGTACCACCCTGGCGATGGGCAATCTCCCGCACGATCGGCAGGCCGAGGCCCGTGCCGTCTGCGTGACTCGACGCGCGATAGAAGCGTTCGAACACTCGCGCCCGCGCCTCGGCCTTGATACCCGGTCCGTTGTCGATCACACGCACGATAGCCATGTCGTCACGGCGCTCGGTCTGCACGGTGACGCGGCCGCCCGGTTGGGTATAACGCAGGGCGTTGTCGACGAGATTGGTGACGAGCGCCGCGGTCAATGCCTCGTCGCCGGTGACGATCATTCCGTCTTCCAGCTCGGCGCCCAGATCGATTTCACGAGACTGCGCAAATGCAATCAACTCCTCCAGAACACCGGCGATCAACGCACTGAGATCGACGCGTTCGCACGCACTCACGGGCGCGGCGGACTCGGCCTGTGCGAGCAGCAGAAGCTTGTCGGTTAACGTGGTCAGCTTGCGGCTGCTCTTATGCATGCCCGCCAGCGCTTCGGCAAGTGGCGCGTCGTGGTTTTCACGCTGGCGCGCGAACTGGATTTGCGCCACCAGTAGCGTGAGCGGCGTGCGCATCTGGTGCGCGGCATCTGAAATGAATTGCCGCTGAGTCGCGGCCTGCTGACCCATGCGCGCGATGCACTGGTTGATTGCATCGACAATCGGTCTTAGTTCGACATGCAAGCGCGCAACACGTATTGGCTGTAGCTGCGACGGATTGCGATCGGCGACGTCGTCTTTCACTTTCATCAGGGGACGCAACTCGAAAGTCAATCCGAGGTACACGAACACCATCGCGAGCACGAGCGTGAGCACCTCGCCGAATAGCTGCGGACGCAGCAGCCGCCACACCATCGCGTCTCGCGAGCCCTCGGTTTTTGCAACCGCGACTATGACTTCCTCCGTACGCCCCGTGTCGTAAAGTTGCCGGACGTAGGCAGCGGCGCGCACGATGCGGCCATCTTCAAGACGGGTGACGTAGAGCGTTGGGTTGTCACCGGTGTGCGGCGGCAGTGGCAACTCCAGACTGCCGGCTACCAGGCGCTGGCCGCTCGCCTCGATACGATAGAACACGCTGTCCTGTTCCGGCGACTCGAACAGCTCCAGCGCAGCCGGCGGAATCTGGATCGAGACATTGCCGTTGTCCCAATCGATATCCTCGCCAATGATGCGCATGGACGAGAGCAACGCATTGTCCTGCACGAGGTCCGCAGTGGTCTGCGCATTGCGGTAGGAGATCACGCCGGAAATGGAAACGAATGCCGCCAGTGGCAGCAGTAGCCACCACAGCAAGCGTCCGCGCAAGCTGCCTGAAAACACGATGCGTCGCCCCTCTCTAAAGGATGCCGGCGCGCCTCGTCGAGAGAGGCGCGCCCAGCTTCCGCCTTACGGCTTTACTTCATTGACGAACTGATTAGTGAACGTCCTCGACAGATCGATATGACGACCCTTCACCGACGGGTTGAAACCCGCCAGCACCTTGAGCACCGTTTCCGGCCCGTCGGCGGGCATCTTGCCGTCGGCGGTGTACATGGGCAGCGTGGCCTTCAACGCGCTCACATAGAGCGCCTTGTCATTGCCGATGTAGTCCTTCGGCATTTTCGCGGCAATCTCGTCAGCGCTATGTGTATTCAGATATCGCAACGTCTTCACAAACGCGCGTGCGAGTTTTGCCGCCTCCTGCGGATGCCTGTCGAGCCACTCGCTCTGCACATACAGGCTCGATGCCGGATACGTTCCGCCGAGCGCGGCGCGCGTGCCTTCGACATTGCGCATGTCCACCAGTACCTTGGCGTCACCAGATTTGAGCAACTGCGAAACGGTCGGCTCGGTGGTCATGCCGGCGTCGATCCGCCCTTGCCGGATCGCGGCGATAAAGCTGTTGTCCGCGCCCACTGGCAGCACCGTGTATTGTGAACGCGGCACACCTTTGAGGCTGGCCAGGTACTGCGTGAGAAAGTTGGTCGACGAGCCGAGCCCCGTCACGCCGAGCGTTTTACCCTTCACGTCGGCCATGCTTTTGATCGAACCGGCCGCCCTGGCCGCGACCATCTCCACTTCGCCGGGAACCTGGCCGAACACGACGATCGCCTTGACTTCCTTACCCTTGGCTTGCAGATCGATCGCGTGATCGTAGAAACCGACCACGGCCTGCACACCGCCCGCGAGCAATTCGTTTTCCGCATCGACGCCCGCCGGCTGCGATTGCAGTTCGACGTCGAGCCCCTCTGCCTTAAAGTAGCCTAGCTGTTCGGTGAGGCGTGCGGGCAGATAGATGAGCTTGGTAATGCCGCCCACCATGATGACGATTTTTTCCGGCGAGTCCGCCTGCGCGGGCGCCGCCGGCTGGGCGAGCAGCAAGATCGTGAGCGACGCCGCGACGGCGGCGTGGACGGCGTGCGCAACGCGCGTCACAGCATGAGGCATGGTGGATGTCTCCGTTGTTTTCCGCATCCGCGGTGGGCGCCAGGGGGACCGCCTGCAAAAATTCTAGGCACGCGAAGCCTTCTCAAAGCTTTCGCCAATGGCTTTGCTGCCCTAACTGCGGGTTTGTCCTGAGTCGTGCTGGAGTAACGGCTCTAACCTGCTTTAAAACGCTCTGCCGTGGCTCGCGGAAACGTCACGCTGATGTGCACGCCTTTGCCACCCTCGCCCGGCTTGAGCGCGATCTCGCCGTGATGGGCGTCCGCGATTTCACGCACGATAGCGAGTCCCAGGCCGGTGCCCTCCGTATCCGCCGACGCCCGGAAGAACGGCTCAAACACGCGGCTGCGCGACTCGGCCGGAATACCGGGACCGTCGTCCAGCACGCTTACAGTGACCGTATCGGCGTCGGCGCTCACGCCCACGGTGACATGGCCGCCGCCGCCCGTATAGCGGATCGCGTTCTCCGCAAGATTGGCAATCAACGCCTGCAATAGCCCGCGATGGCCCGCCACCGGCGCGGCACCGTTCAGCTCGGCGCCTAGATCAATGTCTCTGGCCTGCGCGAGCAACGCGAGGTCCTCCACGACTTCCAACGCGAGCGGCACCAGGTCCACCGTTTCCACGGCGAGTTGCGTGTTGTCGGCGGCCTCGGCCTGCGCAAGCAGAAGCAGCTTGTTAGTGAGACCCACCATCGAACGATTACTGCGATGCATGGCGGCCAGTGCTTCGTCAAGCGCGGGGTTCAAGTCGTCCTGTTGCCGCGCGAACTGCAATTGCGTGCCGAGCAACGTTAGCGGCGTACGCAACTGATGTGCGGCGTCGGCGATAAAGCGGCGTTGCGCGGCCACCTGCACGCCGAGCCGCGCGATGCATTGATTGATCGCTTCCACGATCGGCCGCAACTCGGTGTGCAGACGCTCGACGCGAATCGGCTCCAGCTGCATCGGGTCGCGATCCGCCACCTCCTCTTTCACTTTCATCAGAGGCCGTAACTCGAAAGTGAGACCAATGCAAACCAGCGCGACCGCCAGCACGATCATTTCGATTTGCCGCACGAGTTGCGGTTGCCACAATTGCTGAGCCATGGCGTCACGCGAGCGCACGGTTTTGCCGACCGTCACGCGCACGCGGCGCGTCGCGCCGTTGTCGTACATGAGACGCACGAGCCCGGCCGCGCGCACATTGTGGCCTTGCAGATGGGTGTCGTAGTGATCCGGCGTATCGGCTGCCTGCGCCGGACGCGCGGGGAAATCGGGGATTCCGGCGAGCAGGCGTCCGTCGTCGACCTGCACGCTGTAGAACACCTGGTCGCGGTAGGGAGAGACGAATACTTCGAGCGCGGCGGGCGGCACATCCACACGCAGAAAGCCGTCCACCCATTCCACTTCGCCCGCGATCATGCGCGCCGATGAAATCAACTGATTGTCCTGCACCAGATCCGCCGTGCGCCGCGCATTGTCGTATTCAGCCTTGCCGGTCACGAATACGTACAACGCGAGCGGCACCAGCAGCCACCACAGCAGGCGCACGCGCAGACTATTGGTCATCTTCTTTCTTGCGCAGCAGATAACCCAGCCCGCGCAACGTGACGATCGCCGCCGAACTGCCGTCGAGTTTCTTGCGCAGACGCGAGATGTAGATTTCGACGGCATCTTCACTCGGCTCGTCGGCGAGCGTGAAGATAGCGTCGACCAGCGCCGGCTTCGTGACGGTTTTGCCCAGACGCAGGATCAACGTTTCGAGTACCGAACGCTCGCGTGGCGTGACGTTCAGCGGCGCGTTCTTCAGCGTGAACTGCCGCGTGTCGATGTCGAACGCGAGATCGCCGCACACCACTTCGCTCGCCTTGGAAGGTGACTGCCTGCGGATCGCCACCTTGATCCGCGCGATCAACTCGCGCACTTCGAACGGCTTGACGAGGTAATCGTCCGCGCCGGCGCCGAGCAGTTCCACCTTTTCGTCGATCGAACCGCTCGCCGTCAGAATCAGCACCGGCGTCGCGTCGCCGCGCTGACGCAGACGCCGCAGCACGTTCTTGCCCGACAGCTTGGGCAGATTCAGGTCGAGCAGGATCACGTCGTAGTGATTGGTGCGCAGAAGCTGGTCGGCGGCGTCGCCGTCCTGCACGGCGTCGAGCGCGAACGCCTCCTGCTCCAGCATCTTCGCGAGCCAGTGCGCCAGCGTGGGGTTGTCTTCGATGAGCAGCAGCTTCATGGCGGGAACGGCAAAAGTCAGGCCGTCGATTGTGCCGTAAAAAAAGGGGTTTGCGCGCGTGCTGTGTGTTGTGCGGGAACCGTCGCGACGTTTTAGGCAGGGTCGGCGGAACGTTGCGGGTTAACACCCATGATTTGGCCACACCTCCGAAAGCTGCCAGAAGGTTTCCAATTTCTATAATCGCCGTCATTCACCCAGAAAGCGCCGCATGCAGCACCCAGCGGCGACCAAACCTAAGGAGACTGCTTCATGCGTACCTTGCGCCAGATTGCCGCTGTATCAGGTGTTGCGTTCACCCTTGCGGCCGCTTCGGCCGCCGCTCACGCGGAAAAGCTCACGATCATGGTCGGTGGCGCCACCAAGATCATCTATCTGCCCGCCAAGCTGACGGAGCAACTCGGCTACTTCAAGGACGAAGGCCTCGACGTCGAAATCCTCTCGCAGCCGGCCGGCGTCGATGCGGAAAACGAACTGCTCGCGGGCGCGGTGCAAGGCGTGGTGGGCTTCTACGACCACACCATCGACCTGCAAAGCAAGGGCAAGGAAGTCCAGGCGCTGGTGATCTTCGGCCAGGTGCCGGGCGAAGTGGAAATGGTGTCCACCAAGGCTGCGGACAGTTTCAAGAGCATGGCCGACGCGAAGGGCAAAACGCTCGGCGTGACGGGGCTCGGTTCGTCGACCAGCTTCCTCACGCAATACCTCGCACAACGTGCGGGCGTGCCGTCCACGCAATACACGCTGCTGCCTGTTGGCGCGGACAACAGCTTTATCGCGGCAATCAAGCAGAGCCGTATCGACGCGGGCATGACGACCGAGCCGACCGTCTCGCAGTTGCTGAAGACCGGCGACGCCAAGGTGCTGGTCGACATGCGCACGCTGGAAGGCACGCGTGCCGCGCTCGGCGGCACCTATCCGGCTTCGAGCTTCTACGTTCAGCGCGCGTGGGCTGAATCGCACAAGGACGACGCCGCGAAGCTCTCGCACGCTTTCGCAAAGACGCTGAACTTCATCGCGACGCATAGCGCCGAAGAGATCGCCGCGAAGATGCCGAAAGACTACTACGGCAACAACAAAGACCTGTATGTCGGCGCGCTGAAGGCGTCGCTGCCAATGTTCACGAAAGACGGCAAGATGCCCGCCGACGGTCCGGATACCGTGCTGAAAGTGCTGTCGGCGTTCAATCCTTCAGTGAAGGGTAAGCATATCGACCTCGCCAAGACTTACACCAACGACTACGTGTCGGCACCGGTCAAGACGGCGGCGAAATAGCGCCTTTTTCAACATCACGCGAACAACGAGGCACCAGCCGATGAACCAACCTTTGTCACGCGACACGCCAGCCATCGAGATGCGCAATGTGTCGTGCCGTTTCATTTCCCCTGATGGCAAGGCGACGATCGCGTTGCGCGACTTCAGCATGTCGGTGGCGCGCGGCGAATTCGTCGCCGTGGTCGGACCCACGGGTTGCGGCAAGTCCACCACGCTCAGCATGATTACCGGCCTGCTGAAGCCCACCACGGGCGAAGTTCGCGTGATGGGCGCGCCGGTGGACGGCATCGATCCGCGTATCGGTTTCGTCTTTCAGGCCGACGCCGTATTCCCGTGGCGTTCGGTGCTCGACAACGTCGCCGCGGGTCCGCTGTATCGCGGCCGTTCGAAATCCGCCGCGTACGACGAAGCCAACGAATGGCTGCGTCGGGTGGGCCTCGACAAGTTCGGCAAACACTATCCGCATCAACTGTCCGGCGGTATGAGAAAGCGCGTGGCGCTCGCGCAGACCTTTATCAACAAGCCGGAAATCCTGCTGATGGACGAGCCGTTCTCCGCGCTCGACATGCAGACCCGCACGCTGATGCAGGACGAACTGCTGCAACTGTGGGGCGGCGCCGGCTCAGTGGTGTTCGTCACACACGATCTGGAAGAAGCGATTGCACTCGCCGACCGCGTATTCGTGCTGACCGCGCGCCCGGCGACGTTGAAGAAGGTGTATGAAATCGATCTGCCGCGTCCGCGGGTCACCTCGGAAATTCGCTACGAGCCGCGTTTTATCGAAATCTCGCGCGACATCTGGCATGACTTGCGCGAAGAAGTGCAGATCGGTTAATCAAGGAACGGCAAACATGTCTACTACCCCTCAACAGATGATGCCTTCGGGCATCGACGCCGCCTCGCTCGCTCATGTCGAACGTGTGGCGCAAAAACGCATCCGGCAACGTCAGGCGCTGGTAATCACGCTGCGTATCGTCGTGCTGGTCGTCGTGCTCGGCGGCTGGGAACTGTCCGCGCGCCTGAAGTGGATCGATCCGTTCTTCTTCTCGATGCCGAGCGCCATTTTCGAACAGATCGTCGACTGGTTCGTGAACGGCACTTCGCAAGGTCCGCTGCTGACGCAAGTGTGGGTCACCCTCGAAGAAACCGGGCTCGGCTTCATTATCGGTTCGGTGGCCGGTGTGTTCTGCGGCATCGTGCTGGGCCGCAACAAGCTGCTCTCCGACGTCTTCAGTCTTTACATCAAGATCGCCAACTCCATTCCGCGCGTGGTGCTCGGGTCGGTGTTCGTGATTGCACTGGGACTGGGCATGGCATCGAAGGTGGCGCTGGCGGTGGTGATGGTGTTCTTCGTCGTGTTCGCCAACGCTTTCCAGGGCGTGCGTGAAGCGGATCGCTACATGATCGCAAATGCGCAGATTCTCGGCGCGTCGCGCCGTCAGGTGACGACCTCGGTGGTGATCCCGTCGGCATTGAGCTGGATTCTCGCGAGCTTGCACGTGAGCTTCGGGTTCGCACTGGTCGGTGCGGTGGTCGGCGAATTCCTCGGCTCGAAGCAAGGTATCGGACTGCTGATCTCGACTGCGCAAGGCGCGTTCAATGCAAGCGGGGTGTTCGCCGCGATGATTGTGTTGGCCGTGGTCGCACTGGCAGCGGACTATCTGTTGACTGCGGTCGAACAGCGGCTGTTGAAGTGGCGGCCGGCCGCGGTTTGAGCGAGCGGCATTAGCCGAGTGGAAGCTCCGTTTAAAAAACGCCGTTCAGTCACAGGCTGAACGGCGTTTTTTTTGGGGGAATGGAAGATTAAAGTAAGGCCCAATTAACCTGGCTGGATTTTTTCAAGCAAAGCGCCATCCGCGCATTCAGGATGGCTGATTAATACTTGAAATTGAATGCAACCCATCCGTCTCCTTCACATGGTGGAGGCAAGTCCGACTCTCTGAACCGACGCCGAACGACAAAGCCCTAGCATGCACCTTTCCTTGCAATACGAAGCTTTTCGATAACGCACATCTCTGGTGCGCTGCGCAGAATTCGACAAGGAAGCCGGTGATCGTCTCCGCCCTGTGTCTCGCCAGATTGTCCGGCAAGTGTCGCGTTCAAGCCTGGCGGAACTTCCGCAATGAGGTGCCGCAAGGGCGGCGCCAAGGGTTTGAAGGAGAGGGACATGAAGAAGGCTCTGATCATCGCAGGCGGACTGCTTTGCGGGTTCGCATGGCAAGCGTACGCTCAGGACGCCAGCACGGAGAGTACCGCGCAAGCTCAACCGACAGCGGCCGACGCAATGGGCGGGCAGCCCTCCACCACTTCGATGTCCGGCGGGCCGGCAAAAGCACAGGGACTCACGCGTGCGGACGTCTACCAGCAGCTCATTCAAGCGCAAAAAAGCGGCGAAGCAGCGCGCTTGCAAGATCTGTTCAAGGGAGGCAACTAAACTGTGCTGTGGCATGGGGCCGGCCGCCTGGTTGAATAATTTGCCGCCGGCTCCGCTGCATGCATGACGCGTATTTGTCCTGTCGCCCGACAGGACAAATACGGCGTCTGATCGAAACACCTCACTTCCCCGCCCCTCCCCCGCAGCCTGTCTCCCGCCGGCAAACTCACGCTCGTCATTCGTTGGCCGCCACGCAACACATTCCCGCGCTCACACCCGTCGCGATTGCCTACACGCCCGTTGCATAAGGCACTGTGCGCAATGGCACGGTCGATGCGTAATAACCACCACCCAGTCGTGCACTTACCAACATCGGTTGAATCGAGGTGCGTCATGTCGAGTGTGCAGAGCCAACGTCGGCCAGTGAATTGGCGAAGCCGGCCTTTTTCCACGGACGGCCGTTCAAAGCGTCATCCGGCAAGCCGCAACTTCTCAGCGGGATTGGTGCCGTTCGGCTTGCGGACCGCCGGCTTCATCGGGCGAGGTCCGAAACAATTGTGGCCGTATGTTTTACCGTGGGTGTTCGCGGTGCTCACCATCGGTTTTTTCTGCCTCGTCGTACGCGGCGTACTTACTCGGCAATTGCTGGTGCCACCCGTCGAGACGCCGCAGTCGCTGGTGGAACGCGGCTATACATCGAACTTCCTCGCGGAACGCATCATGTCTTCGATGCGGGCGATCGGTCAGGATGCCGAGTCGATTCCGCACGACACCATGACGGACAACGACGCACAACCGGACATCCAGATCCCCGGTCAGGAGATGTCGTATGCGACCACCGTGCGCTTCATTAAAGGCGTCATCAAACACACGGACGTTGTCGTTCATGTCGGCATCACGAAGGTCAACGACAGCGCGGATTCCTACGTGGCGCATGTGCAGATTGAAGGCGGTCCGTTTGATTCCCGCGAAAGCACGGTGTCATTCGAAGGTCGCGATCTGGAGAAGTTCGTGCATGACATTGCGGTCAAAGCCATGCGCCTGGCGGAGCCGAATATTCTCGCCAGTCATCTCTATTCGCAAGTGCAGAGAACCAAGTGTTCGCTCGCGCAATGCGACTACGGCGAGATCGTCACGATCTACAACGAAGTGCTCGCACTGCCCGCCTCCGAGCAAGGCGAATGGGCGCTCGCCGGCAAAGCGTGGCTGCTTGCCAATCAGGGGCTGTCCAAAGAGGCCGAACAGCAAACCCGCGAGGCACTGACCGTGTACCAGCATTCAGCGGTGCTGCACGCAAGCCTTGGCATTGCACTCGAACAGCAGCATCGCATCGACGACGCACTCGAAGCCCTGCGAACCGGCGCGAGCGAGAAGTCGAAGACGGCTGAAAATCTGCGTCTTCTCGGCGACGTGCTGTTGCATGCGAATCGCTATTCCGAAGCACTCGATGCATTCAAGCAGGCCGACAGAATGAAGCCGGACTCTGTCGACAATCTGCACGATTGGGGCGAAGCGCTCGTCACTGCCGGCCGCTACGACGAAGCAATCGAAAAGCTCTCTCGCGCCGTCGCACTGCGCCCCGACCTGGCGCCCTCTTACGCGGAATGGGGCCGGGCACTGGATCGCAAAGGCGATCTGTCCGGCGCCTCGCGCAAATACGCGCAAGCGTTGCAACTCGACGCGGGCACTTTGTCAACTCGGGAAACTCATCTGGCGCGGCTTGCCAGAGCGGCGCAGGGAGGCAACCGCCCAGATGCGTCAACACCAGACGGGGGAGTCAGACCCGTTTCGAATCCACCCGCCTCGCTTGCATTGCAAACCGCGTAACGCACACCCGGCCATGCAGAAAGTTTAGCCCCGCAGCACCCAACCGTTGCAGTAATACACCCAGTTGACGAGGAGATGTTCGATGGACAGTTTCGAAGATGCGTTCAAGGCTCTGATCGGCAGTGAAGGCGGTTACTCCTTCAATCCGCACGACCCTGGCGGTGAAACGATGTGGGGCGTCACGGCGCGCGTGGCACGAAGCGCGGGCTATGCCGGCGCCATGAAAGACCTGCCGCTGGATACCGCCAGACAGATCGCCAAACAGAAATACTGGGACCCGCTGCACCTCGACGAACTCGACCCGCGCGTCGCCTTCCAGATCTTCGACGCCAACTACAACGGCGGCCTGGTGGTGCTGTGGATGCAAAAAGCTTCCGGTGCGAAAGAGGACGGCAAGTTCGGCCCTGACACACTCGATGCAATCAAGAGCGCCGACCCCTTGAAGTTTGTCATGCGCTTCGCCGCTTATCGCTTGCGTTACCTGCGCAACCTGCACGCATGGCCCAATTTCAGCCGTGGATGGACCGAAAGAATGGCCGCTAATCTTCTCCTGGGAGCAGCATGATGGACTGGTCTAAAGTAGCGTCGAACATCGGCAGCAGCGCGCCGCTTCTCGCCGGCCTCGTGGGTGGTCCGATCGGCGTAGGCGTGAGCGCCGCCGCCGCGATCATTTCGCATGCGCTCGGCACGCCGAGCGACCCGGGCGTGGTGGAACTCGCGTTGAACGATCCCGGCGCACTCGAAAAGGTCCGGCAAGCCGAGAGCGCGAACTCGTTGCAGTTGCAACAGTTGATGGTCACCGCCGCCCAGGCGAGCCTCGCGCATGAAAGCGATATGGCGCGCATCCAGGCCGCCGATCGGGCCGACGCGCGTGCAATGGGTATCAGCAATAAGGACTGGGTCCCCAAAGTCCTTGCGATGGCGGTCACCGCCGGCTTCTTCGGCATTCTGCTGCTCATGGCCTTTCAGCCACTGCCGGGCGCCAACAAGGATCTCGTCAACGTGATCGTCGGCGCATTGGGTACGGCGTGGATCAGCATCATCGGCTACTACTTCGGCACGTCGGTGGGATCGATGCGAAAGACCGAACTGCTCGCGAAGCCCAGCGTGCCCATCACCCCGGACAGCGCGCTCACGCTGCGCGAACCCGCCACGGCTTCAACGGCGCGGCCACAAGCGGCGCCGGCTTCGTCGCACAGCGAGGCATTCCAGCAATTCACGCCGGGTGGACAGGGCCCGATTTTCTCGGGCAGTTGATGGCAATTCGTTCACGGACCAGATGCGGCACGCAACGAGACAACGGCTCGATGCGTGCTGCGTCGCCCGTATCCCCCTCCCGCATCCGCGTGCTTTGTCTCAAATCCAGCAACAAACATTACCTGGAACGATGATTACTCTCTCCAGTTCGCAAAACTACAATGTAATCACTGAATACGAACAACACCGTTCGTAGCAAGATAAAAACCGAATTGGAGGTAGTTCATCATGAAATCACTCATTCAAGCTGTTGTTATCGCTGCCGTGCTAGCCGCTCCGGTTGCTTCGTTTGCGCAGTCCAATCAGCCCGTGACCCGCGCCCAAGTGCGCGCCGAACTGGTTCAACTCGAAAAAGCAGGCTATCAACCCGGCGCCGCCGATCCGTACTATCCGGCCGACATTCAGGCCGCCCAAGCTCGCGTCGCTCGTGAAAACGGCACGGCACAGGCAGCGGAAAGTGGCTACGGTGGTACGGTGAGCGGCGCTTCTCAAGCAGGCCGCCCGGTTCCCGCAAATGGTCCGCAGTCGGTTTATTTCGGTCACTAAGCAGTAGCTGCGCGGTAATCAGGCAGTAACCCGACCGTAACCAGCTATCCGGCGAGTTGAACGGCACAGGCACGAAGCCTTCTTGTGCGACGATCAACCGCCTGGCGCACCAGTAACCGGTGCGCGATGATTCAAAAACAAACTGGCCCGCGACCGGTATCTCCGATCGCGGGCCAGTTGTCTATTGGTTACCTCCGTCATCGGCCTCCCGATGGCTTCGCCTGGACCCTTTACGGTCCGGGCGCTTTTTATTGGCGCTGCCGTTCCGCCGCGCCTTTGTCAGTATCGAAACGAAGCCCGCATTGGCGGACAAAGGCCGGTTTCAGATAATGGGCACGCGACTCGCGTCAGTCCCGTGCGATGAGATCGCCCACTTGACCGCGCCCGGTGACGAGACAGCTCGAGAGAAAATTCTCGCCCTGGCTGCTGGCCCCGATGTCTCCAAAGCCTTTTTTCAGCGCGTTCGATTTGACCATTTCCGCGCCCTGGTGACACGTTATTGTCCCCATCTCGCCCGCTTGCGCGCGCATCAGCGCTCTATCCGCCATCAGATAGCCGAGCAGCAGCACTACGGCAATATTGAACGCTTGTCTCATGGTTCGCCTCCTCTTTAGAAGAGACTAACGCGAACCATGCATACACGGTCCTAGGGGTTTCCCGATTGATGGCTATTCCATGATGCAGATTAAATCAGCTCTGCTTGTCTCGTCACCTTCAGAGCCGGGCTTCGATTTGCCTGATTCGCTGTTCAATAGCGTTGCGCACCAGTCCATTCGAAGGCACCAGCAACAGTGACGACGCGATGATCTGATACACCTTGTTCCGCCGCACTTTGGACACTCTCCGCGGATCGAGCCAGGCATCGTTCTCCGCGAGCAGAAGCAGTGTCTCAAGGCCGATCAGGATCGGCCACAAACAGGCGAGCCGCAAACGCACGGAAAATGCGGGAATCGCCAGTGTGTAATCGAGGGCTTCGCGGAAATGATCGAGTGTCTTGCGCAAAAGCTCCACCATCAACGGCCGGGCACGCACCGAATTGGCCGGCACCAGCAAATCCTGCGCGCTTAGACCATATCGGTTGAGCAAGGTCTGCGGCAGATAACAGCGGCCGATCCGTAAATCCTTGCCGCAGTCGCGCAGCACATTGGTCATCTGCAGCGCCTTGCCGAAGCGCACGCCGCGCCGTGCCATCGTCTCGGGCCGCTCCTTCAGCGTGCCGGGCATGTGCGCGTAGGTCATCGTGGTCCAGAATTCGCCGACACAACCCGCCACCAGATACGTGTAGCGGTCCAGTTCATCGTATTCACGCAGCGCCGCGATCTGACCGGAACGTTCGTCGGGGAAAGTGCGAAGATCGAACTCCATGCCTTCGGTCAGCGTCGAGACAATCTCGCGCACGGCCTTGCGATCCGATTCGCTCAGTTGCGACAACACAGCGAGCGCGGGTCCGAGCGATTCGAGCAGCACTTTCTCGTCCGACTGGTCCTGCTGTCCCGCCACTTCCGCGGCCATGCGTTGGAATAGCGCGCCGTCGTCCGTTGCGCCGTTCACCTGAGCACGCAGCGACAACAGCAAGGTGAGGCGTTGTTCCGGCGAGATCAGCGAGGTGTCCGCAATCGTGTCGGCCGCGCGCGCCAGCAGATAAGCGAGTCCGATCGGATCGCGCATCCCGACGGGCAGCACGCGCAGGGTGAGATAGAAGGAGCGTGAAACGCCTTTCAGGAGCGGGCCGAGAAGGAAGGCCCGGGTCGGATTCGGCATGGATGGGATCGGGTCGGAGTTGTGCAGGAAGCAGGCAAAAAAACGGTCAAAAAACGGGCGCTGCCGAATTGTATACGGCGAAGCGCCTCTGCCGTGCGCGGTAGACCTGTCCTGCCCCATCAGCCCTCTTATTGTTTCCTCGCCACTCAGGCGTCTTGCTGAAGTCCCAGCACGCCGATCGCGTTCTGCTTGAGAATCAACGGCTGCACCTCTTCCCTGAACCCGACCTGCTTGAAATCCTCCAGCCAGCGGTCCGGTTGAATCAGCGGAAAATCCGAACCGAAAAGCATCTTGCGCTTCAGCACCGTATTGGCGTGGCGGATCAACTCGGGCGAGAAATACTTCGGCGACCAGCCGGACAAGTCGATATAGACATTGGGCTTATGCAAGGCGATCGATAACGCCTGCTCCTGCCACGGCCACGACGGATGCGCGATCACGATGTTCATGTCGGGGAAATCCGCCGCGACGTCGTCGAGATAAATCGGCTCCGAATACTTCAGACGCAGCCCGCCGCCGCCTCGCATGCCCGACCCCATGCCGGAATGGCCGCTGTGAAAAACCGCCGTGAGCCGATGTTCGGCGATCAGCTCGTACAGCGGATAAGCCAGCCGGTCGTTGGCAAAAAAAGCCTGCATCGTGGGATGAAACTTGAAACCACGCACGCCGTGTTCCTCGATCAGCTTGCGCGCTTCGCGCACACCCATCTTGCCCTTGTGCGGATCGATGCTGGCAAAGGCGATCATGATGTCGCTGTTTTTCTGCGCGAATTCGGCGATCTCCTCATTCGGTATGCGACGCCGCCCGAGGTTCGCTTCGCAGTCCACGGTGAACATCACGAAGCCGATCTTGCGCTCCCGATAGTGTTCGATGGTTTCGGGAATCGTCGGCCGCCGCCCGAGTTTCAGCACGGTGCCGAAGTACTTGTCGGCGGCATCGTCGAATTCCTTGCCGAACAGATCCGGCGGCTGGCAGCACGAAACCTCCGCGTGCACGTGCGTGTCGATTGCGACGAGTTGATCGAGATTCATCCACCTTTCCCTGTGTGATTCCGAGGCGAGCACGTCACGTTGCGTCACGTCGTGCCGCATGCGCTCGCGACAATCACCGCGGGATCGCGCGGCCCCGCGTCATACATCGCCTCGACGAGCGCCGCACGGTGCGTCAACACCGCGCGCTGGTTGATCGAGCCTTTGTCGGTGATCTCGCCGAGATCGAGCGACGGCGCGACATCCATGAGCCGCAGGCGCGCGATGGTCGTCGCGCCGCCCGTGGCGCCGCGATTGAGCGCGTCAAGCAACGCGGCGAAGTGCGCGCGCACGGCGGGTGCTTCGACCACCTCTTGCGCGCTCGCCGAAGCGGGCAAGCGAGCCAGCCGCTTGCAATCGTCGACGCGCGGAAAGACCAGCAGGCCCACATCGTCGCGATTCATGCCGGCGACCACCACGTCCTGCACGTAAGGCGCGCCTTCGGAGATCACGCGTGCCCGCATCGGACCCACGCTCACGAAGGTGCCCGAACTCAGCTTGAAGTCTTCCGCGATACGCCCGTCGAACAGCAGTCCGAGTTCGGGTCGCGTCACGTCGACAAAGCGCAAGGCGTCGCCGCTGCGGAAATAGCCTTCTTCGTCGAACGCGTTTTCCAACTCCGCCGCGTCGGCGCGCCAATATCCGGCCATGACGTGCGGCCCGCGATAACGCGCCTCGAGCTTGTCGCCCACCGGCGCGAGTTTGACTTCGCAGCCGTGCGCCGGCAGTCCCACGTAACCCGCGCGCATGATCGGACCCGTGGTGAACAGACACGAAGGCGAGGTTTCCGTCATGCCGAGTCCGGCCATGATGCGTATGCGCTCGCCGCAATATGTTTCAGTGACGCGTTCGAGCCTGTCCCACGCTGCTTGCGACAGGCCGGCACCTGAGAAGAAATAGACCTTCACGCGTGAGAAGAATGTCTCGCGCAATTGCTCGTCGCGTTCCAATGCGATCGCCAGTTCCTCCCAACCCTTCGGCACGTTGAAGTAGATGGTCGGCGCGATTTCACGCAGATTGCGCAGTGTTTCCTCGAATTTTCCGTTGACCGGTTTGCCGTCGTCAATATAGAGGGTGCCGCCGTTGTAGAGCGCGATACCTGCGTTATGGCTGCCGCCGAACGTATGGTTCCAGGGCAGCCAGTCGACCAGCACCGGCGGCTCCTTCGCGAACTCGGGAAACGTTTCGAGCAGCATCTGCTGATTGCTGCACAGCATGCGGTGCGTGGTCGGCACCGCCTTCGGCAGCTTGGTCGAACCGGAGGTGAACAGAAATTTGGCGATGGCGTCCGGGCTCACCGCGGCGTGAACGGAGTCGACCGTGGTGGGCGTTGTGTTCAGCAGGTCGTCGAACGAGGTCACGTTGCGTGCCGCCGGCTGTTCTCGCGGCAATTTCGCGGCCATCACTTCGACATCGGAAGACACGGTTGCGTCGATTGCCTTGGCGAACGTATCGTAGGCGCTTACAAACACGAGACCAGGTGTCAGCAAATCGATCGTATGGCGCAGCTTGCCGAAGTCGCCGGAAGCCAGCGCATAGGCGGGCGAAATCGCGGCGTAGGGAATGCCCGCCCACATCGCACCGAGCGCGAGTTGCAGATGTTCGAGATCGTTGCCCGACAGAATCACGACGGGCCGCTCAGCGGACAGATCGCGTGCGAGCAGCGCCTGGCCGATTGCGCGCGCGCTTTGCAAAGCCTTCGCGTAGCTCAGGCCGATCCATTGACCATCGCTGCCGCGACGCGCCGCCAGCCATCGTTCAGGATGCGCCTGCGCGCCGCTCACGAGCCGTTCGGTCATACGTTGCGGATGCGCGCCGAGCGGTTCGGCCGCACGCAAATACCACGTGTCGCCCTGCCGCTGCGTGTGCAACGACGAAGCGCCGATCGTCGTCGCCCGGTAGCGCTTCGGCGCATCGGGGGTGTTCGGTTGTATCGGCTCGGAATGCAAAGCCTGTCTCCTCTGTGAAAAGCCCGATCGCAACGATCAGACCGGATAGTGCCGAGGTCCGGTTTGAATCGTGATCCAACGCAGATCCGTGAACTCTGCAATCGACGCCTTGCTGCCGAATCGCCCGTAACCGCTTTTCTTCACACCGCCGAACGGCATCTGCGCTTCATCGTGCACCGTCGGACCGTTGATATGGCAGATGCCAGATTCGATACGCTTCGCCACGTTCAACGCGCGCGACACATCGCGACTGAATACCGCTGCCGAGAGTCCATATTCGCTGTCGTTGGCGATTCGAATCGCTTCCTCGTCGCCGTCCACGCGCTGCACCGTCACTACCGGCCCGAACGATTCTTCCGCATACAGTTTCATGGCAGGCGTGATGCCATCTACGATCACCGGCTGCATCGCGGCGCCTTCCACAGTGCAGCCAACTGGCAACTTGGCGCCCTTCTCGTGCGCATCCTCGATCAACGTCTTGATGCGTTGCGCGGCGGCTGCGCTCTCGATCAAGCCGAGCACGGAATCCGCAGCGGCCGGATCGCCCGCTTTCAATGTCAGCGCTTTCGCCGCGAGTTTCTCCACCAACGCATCCGCAATCTTCCCGTCGACGATCACGCGCTCGGTCGACATGCAAATCTGCCCCTGGTTGAAAAACGCGCCGAACGCGATGCCGGCCACTGCCGCGTCCAGATCGGCGTCGTCGAGCACGACCACCGGCGCCTTGCCGCCGAGTTCGAGCAACGCAGGCTTCAGATGCGACGCCGCATGTTGCGCGACAATGCGCCCCACTCGCGTCGAACCCGTGAAATTCACGCGGCGTACCGCCGGATGCGCGATCAGCCGCTCGACGATCGCCGGCGCATCTTCAGCGGAATGCGTGATCACGTTGACGACGCCGTCGCCGAGACCGGCTTCCTGCAGCACGCTGCCGATCAGTCGATGCACGCCGGGACAGCCTTCGGATGCCTTGAGCACGACCGTGTTGCCGCACGCGAGCGGCATGGCAATGGCGCGCGTGCCCAGAATCACCGGCGCGTTCCACGGCGCCATGCCCAGCACCACGCCGCATGGCTGGCGCACCGCCATCGCGAGATTCCCAGGTACGTCGGAGGGAATCACGTCGCCGTCGATCTGCGTGGTCATGGCCGCGGCTTCGCGCAGCATGTTGGCGGCGAGCATGACGTTGAAGCCGTACCAGTTCGGCATCGCGCCGGTTTCGGCGACACCGGTTTCGATGAACTGCGCGGTGCGGGCATCCATCAGATCGGCCGCTGCCAGCAAACGCTTGCGGCGCTCGGTCGGCGCCAGCGCCGACCAGGCCGGAAAGGCCCGCGACGCCGCTTCGACCGCGGCGTCGGCATCGGCCAGCGTGGCCGCCGCCGCGCGCGACGCAGCCTGGCCGCTCGCGGGATTGATCCGCTCGAAGGTCTTGCCGTCCGCTGCGCCACGGCTTTCGCCGTCAATCAACAAAGTCACTTCATGCATGTCTGTCGTCTCCTCGCTGTCTGTCTTGCTGCATCTCTCGCCGTAGTCTGCGTGAATTGAAATCCACGCCGATGCGACCGATCAGCGCTTGTACGTTTGCAGACCCGGCTTGATCGCCTTGTCGTCGAGGAACTGCTTGAGGCCCTGCTCGCGGCCGCCTTCCGGATCGCGCAGCTGCGCCTGATCGAGCTTGGCGTACAGGTAGTCTTCGTTCTGATCCCACGTCAATTCGCGGCAACGCTTGAATCCATGCTTGGCGGCGCGCAACACCACCGGATTCTTTTCGAGCAGTTTGCCGGCGAGCGCACGCGTCACCTCGCGCAACTCGGCACGCGGCACGCTCTTGTTGACGAGGCCCATCTGCGCCGCTTCCTGACCGGTGAAGGTCTCGCCCGTCATGATGTAATACAGCGCCTGACGATGCCCGACGGTATCGGCCATTGCTTTGCTCACCAGATTGCCCGGCGGAATGCCCCAGTTGATTTCGGAGAGACCGAACGTGGCTTCGTCGGCGGCGATCGCCAGGTCGCATGCCACCAGCGGCGAGAAGCCGCCGCCGAAGCACCAGCCGTTGACCATCGCAATGGTCGGCTTCGCGTACATGCGCAGCAGTTGCCATTGCCAGCGGCACGCGTCGCGGCGAATCTTTTCCTGCAGGATCTCGGGGCCGGCGTCGACTTCGCGGAAGTATTCCTTCAGGTCCATGCCGGCTGTCCATGCGTCGCCTTCGCCCGTGAGCACCAGAACCTGCGCTTCGGCGTCGAGTTCAACGGCTTCGAGCACCTCGATCATTTCCTTGTTCAGCGTCGGGCTCATGGCGTTGCGCTTCTCGGGCCGATTGAACGAAACCCATGCGATTCCTTCCGCGACATCCACCTTGACGGTTTTCCAACGGCCTTCATAACTCATCTGTTTTCTCCGTGAACGTTGGCCGCGACCGCGGCCTGATGAACGCATTTAATATCAGGCTGCCTGATATGTAAAGTGGAAATTCGTAAGCTCGGTGCAAACCCCTAGCAGCGAAATTCGGGTCGAGGCACGCTAAGATGCCGGATAGACCGAACCTCCTGCCCACGATGAGCAAAAATCAAAATACGCCTGCCGAGCCTGCCGCCACACGCACTCGCCGTTCCAGCCTGCGCCTGACCTATGTGATCGGCAGTCTCGACCGCATCCTGCGACGCCGCATGACGGAAGCGCTCGCGCCGCTCGGCCTGACGCTCGCGCAATTCACCGCGCTTTCCGTGCTCGAAGCCAAAGGGCAGGCGTCCAATGCGCAGGTCGCCGAGCGTTCGTTCATCACGCCGCAATCGGCCAATGAAGTGATGAACGCGATGGCCGCCCGCAACTGGGTGAGCCGCGAACCGGATCCGACGCACGGCCGCATCGTGCTGCTGCAACTCACGGACGAAGGGCGCGCCGTATTGCGCGAATGCGAGCAGGCCGTGAAAACCATCGAAAAGCAGATGATGGAAGGCATCGAACTCGACGCCGCCGGCGCGGTTCAAACTCACCTCGAAACTTTCGTTCGTAATCTGCGCGGCTAGATCCGCGCACGCCACGCCGCCGAGTCGCTAGGTGTTTTCACCGAACGATTTGCGCTTGTGTTATCAGCCTACCTGATATTAAATCCAGTCCACGATGCAGCGTGTGGAGACGCGCCGCCTCGCCTCGAAGCAAATGCACCGTCGTCTGGCCATCGAAACGATGCGCCGCGCGCGGCGGGGTTCGCTGCGCTGCTGCCGGGCATTCCATCGCGGCCTCGCCGATGATCTGACGCCCGCTTGCCGAACCTGTCTGTCGCGCAGGACAGCGACTCGGCATCTGCTGTCTTTCAGCGAAACCGGGAAACCACGCCATTTAATAAGGATCACTAACGTGAAAAGAGCCGGAATATTGAATTCGACCGAAGCCACCGCGGTCCCGGCGACGCCGAGCCGGACAGGCGCCTTCGTCACCCTTGGATTGTGCTTTGCCATCGCCCTGCTCGAAGGACTCGACCTGCAGTCGGTCGGCGTCGCCGCGCCGCGCATGGCACGCGAGTTCGGCCTTTCTGTCGCGCAAATGGGACTGGCGTTCAGCGCCGGCACCTTCGGTTTGCTGCCCGGTGCGATGTTCGGCGGACGGCTCGCCGATCGCATCGGCCGTAAGCGCGTGCTGGTGATATCCGCTTGCCTGTTCGGCCTGCTGTCGATCATGACCGCGCTGGTGAGCGACTTTCACACGCTCGTGATCGTGCGAGTGCTGACAGGTATCGGACTCGGCGGTGCGTTGCCGAATCTGATCGCGTTGTCGTCGGAAGCGGTCGAACCGCGCTCGCGTAGCACAGCCGTGAGCGTGATGTATTGCGGCATTCCGTTCGGCGGCGTGATCGCGTCGGTGATCGGCGTGTTGAGTGCGGGCGACACCGAGTGGCGTCACATTTTCTATGTCGGCGGTGCGGGGCCGCTCGTGCTGGTGCCGCTGCTGCTCGCATTCCTCGCGGATTCGAAGGCGTTCACCAGGGCATCGCGCGACGGACAAGCCAAGCCCGCACCGGTCAGCGAAATCCTGTTCGGCGGCACGCGCGGGCTCTCCACCGTGCAGATCTGGGTCAGCTACTTCTGCACGCTGATCGTCCTCTACTTTCTGCTCAACTGGCTGCCCTCGTTGATGGCCGCGAGCGGTCTGACGCGCGCGCAAGTCGGCTACGTGCAGATCTTTTTCAACATCGGCGGCGGGATCGGCGCGCTGTGCATCGGCATGTTGATGGATCGCATGCGCTCGGGCGTGGTAGTGGCCGGCATGTATGTCGGGATCATCGCTTCGCTCGCGACGCTTTCGACGGCGCACGGCTTCGGCGCGCTCGCGGCCTCTGCATTCTTCGCCGGGATGTTCGTGATCGGCGGCCAATCGGTGCTGTATGCGCTTTCCGCCGCGTTCTATCCGACGGCCATGCGCGGCACCGGCGTGGGCGCGGCGGTGGCGGTGGGCCGCATCGGCTCGGTAGTCGGGCCGCTCGCGGCGGGCCAATTGCTGGCGATGGGCCGCAGTTCGTCGACCGTGATCGGCGCGAGCATCCCCGTCACGTTGATCGCGGCAGCCGCCGCGCTGCTCCTGTTGCGCCGCCCACGCGCCGACGACTGACCGTCGGCACAAGAAGACCCAACAACAACACATTCATTCAACGGTTCGGAGACACCCTTCATGCAAGCATCCGCACGTCTATTACTCTGCGGCGCACTGTGCACCGTCAGCGGCGCCGCAGCGGCCCAATCGAGCGTGACGCTCTACGGCATTATCGATACCGGCATCGAATACGTTTCGCACGCGAACGCCGCGGGCAAGAGCGTGTTCCGCATGCCGTCGGTCACGGGCGAATTGCCTTCGCGCTGGGGCCTGCGCGGCAACGAGGACCTGGGCGGCGGCTATAGCGCGGTCTTCACGCTGGAAAGCGGCTTCAACGTGCGCGCCGGCGATCTCGGTCAGGGCGGACGGCTGTTCGGACGTCAGGCGTTCGTCGGCATCAAGAGTCCGTACGGCACGGTCTCGTTCGGCCGTCAGTACACGATGACGTACCTCGCGCTGATGGGCGCGGACCTGATCGGCCCTGACATCTACGGCCTGGGTTCGCTCGACGCCTACGTGCCGAATGCCCGCGCCGACAACTCGGTGGTGTACCTCGGCAGCTATGCGGGCGTGACGTTCGGTGCGAACTACTCGTTCGGCCGCGACTCGGCCGGCACCGGCAACTCGCCGGGCCAGGGCACGTGTACGGGGTCGGTCGCCGGACAGGCGACTCAATGCCGCGAATGGTCCGTGATGCTGAAGTACGACGCGCCGCTGTTCGGCGTCGCGGCGTCGTATGAAGAGCAGCGTGGCGGCAGCACCGCGGCGGCGAACTTCTTCGACGGCATCGCGCCGACTCCGCTCACCAGCGCCGCCGACAAGGACATCCGCACGCATGTGAGCGCCTACGCGAACCTCGGCAAAGGAAAGCTCGGCGTGGGATGGCTCAACCGCCGCGTCGAACCGGGGGCGGAAACGATTGCCAGCGTGCGCTCGAATCTGTTCTTCGTCGCCGCGTCGTACAACGTGACGCCCGCTTTCATCGTCGACGGCGAGGTTTATCACATCACCAATAGCGAGCACGACACGCGCGCCACGATGGGCACGCTGCGCACCACCTATCTGCTTTCGAAGCGCACCGCTGTGTATGCCCAAGGCTCGTATCTCGCCAACAGCGCGAAGGCGCGCTACTCCGTCAGCGCCGGCGGCGGCGGCACGACGCCCTCAGCAGGCAACGGCCAGACAGGTGTGATGGTTGGCGTTCGTCATTCGTTCTAGGAGACAGAGCATGAAGTGCACCTCGATCGCGCTTGCGGCCGCCGCAGCGCTCACACTCGCCGCGTGCGGCGGCAACGATCTGGGCAGCGCCGCCAACAGCAGCGCCAACAGCTCCGTGTTGCCGCAACTGAGCGCGGCCACGCCAAGTACGCTTGCGGGCAATTGCGCCGCACTCGCCGCGAAGCTCAGCTTCGCCAATACTGTCTTCACCACCGTGTCGGATGTCGCGGCAGGCACGCTCAAAGTAGCCGGCAAGCCGATCGCCGAACATTGCCTGATTCAAGGCCGCATGAACCAGCGGGTCAGCAGCGTCGACGGCAAGACCTATGCGATCGGCTTCGAGATGCGCCTGCCGATTGCGTGGAATGGGCGGTTCTTCTATCAGGCCAACGGCGGTCTCGACGGCAATGTGGTCACGGCCACCGGCGAGATCGGCGGCGGCGGTCCCACCAGCGACGCGCTCAACATGGGCTTCGCAGTCATCAGCTCCGATGCGGGGCATAGCTCGGCGCAAAATCCGCTGTTCGGTCTGGACCCGCAGGCGCGGATCGACTACGGCTACAACGCAGTCGCCACGCTCACGCCGATGGCCAAGCAGGTCATCAAGCTCGCTTACGGCAAGGCGCCGGATCGCAGCTATTTCGACGGCTGTTCTAACGGCGGACGTCATGCAATGGTCGCGGCGGCACGCTCGTCGGCGGAATATGACGGCATCATTGCGGGCGATCCGGGCTTTCATTTGCCGAAGGCGGCCGTCGGGGAAATGTGGAGCGCGCAGCAGCTCGCGAAAGTGGCAACAGCGACGACCTCGAACGGCCTGCCCGATATCACGACCGGCTTCACCGCCGCGGAACGTCAAACGGTGGCGTCGAAAATACTGTCAAAGTGCGATGCGCTCGACGGCGTCAGCGACGGCCTCATTCAGGATATCAAGGCATGCCAGGCAAACTTCAGCCTTGCTACCGATGTCCCCACCTGCACGAACAACGTCCGCGACGGCACGTGTTTGACGAGCGCGCAGAAGGACGCCGTCGGCAATGTGTTCTCCGGCGCGCGCAACAGTGCGGGCACGGCCCTCTATGCAAGCTTCCCATACGACGCGGGACTCGGCCCTGGCTGGTCCGCATGGAAGCAGGGCAACTCGATCACACTCGACCCGGCCGCGGCGGCCTTCACGTTCACCACGCCGCCGCAAACCGCTTCGGTGTTGAGCCAGTTGTCCGCGTACGCGCTGAACTTCAGCATGGACACCGACGCGCCGAAGATCTTCGCCACCAGCGGCGCGTATAGCGAGTCGGCCTGGTCGTTCATGACGCCGCCCGACGAAACCAATCTGAGCGCATTGAAGCAGCGCGGCGCGAAGCTGATGGTCTATCACGGCACGAGCGACCCGGTGTTTTCATCGAACGACACGACCGACTGGTATCAGCGGCTCACAGCCGCCAATAGCGGCGACGCGTCGAACTTCGCGCGGCTTTACACGATTGCCGGCATGAACCATTGCAGCGGCGGTCCGAGCACCGACCAGTTCGACATGCTCACGCCGCTCGTCGCATGGGTCGAACAGGGCAAGGCGCCGGACAGCGTGGTCGCCACCGCGCGCGACGCAGCCAATGTCGTGCCGAACTCGGACGTGCCCGCCGCCTGGGGCGCGGGACGCACGCGGCCGCTTTGCCCGTATCCGAAAGTGGCGCGCTATCAGGGCGGCGACGTCAACGCCGCGAGTAGTTTCGCTTGCAGCTGAGTTTGTAGCTGAATCAGGAGCGGGCCGTCGGTCCGCTTCACTGTCCCGCCTCGCTGTCCCGCCTCGCGCATGCAATGTGCTTGTGTACTACCGCCTGCGCGAGGCGCGGCCCCGTCTCTCCTCATCCCTGCATCGCGTTGAAAAAATCACCGCGATTCGGCGGTCGGCACTGTTTCTCCTCGCGCGCCTCGCACCTATGCCCGACTTACGGTTCGCCAAGCGCCTCGGCGCCAGTTAGAATCCCCTGCATCTCATGCCGACGCACAGCGTCGCCGCCCGGAGCGGGAACGCGAATTGCTGACAATGGTAGTTTGAGCAATGGACGGTTCCTGTGCGAACCATCGCTTCTCAGCACTTTGAACGACTCTTCGACAATGACTAACCACGAATCTCAGACGTCTCCCCGATCTAACGTGGAAACGGGTGTCCCCGGTCTCGACGAGATCCTGGGCGGAGGTCTGGTCCGCGGCGGCGTGTATCTGCTGGAAGGCATGGCCGGCGCCGGCAAGACCATCCTGTCGAGCCAGATTGGTTTTCATCGTGTAAGTCAGGGCGAAAAGGTGCTGTACATGACCTTGATCGCCGAATCGCACGACAAGTTGCTGGGTCATCTCAAGGGTCTCAGCTTCTTCGACGAAAGCGCGGTCGCCCAGCAGATGCTGTTCGTGTCCGGCTATCACGAACTGATGAACGACGGCCTCGACGGCTTCCTCAAGCTGATTGCCTCGATCATTTACGATTACCGCCCGAGCCTGATGATCATCGACGGGTTTCGGAGCGCGCGCGAGTTTAGCGAGACCGAGCTGTCGCTGTCCAAGTTCATCCACGAACTGAATGCACTGGTCGCGGCCATGGATTGCACGACCTTGCTGCTCGCGCCGCTGTCCGGGAACGAACCGCATCCGGAACATACGCTCGTCGACGGCCTGATCGAACTGAACCGCTACAGCGACGGCATGCGCCGCGCGCGCGAAATCGAAGTCCACAAGATGCGCGCGCGCAATCATTTGATGGGCAAGCATTTCTTCCGCATCGCCGAAAGCGGGCTCCTGATGTTCCCCCGCCTGGAAGCGCAGGGCGCCCTGCCGCCGGGTCCGGTGGATCTGAAAACGCGGCTCGGCTTCGGCCTGCCGCATCTCGACGCCCTGCTCGGCGGCGGCTTTGCGCAAGGCTCTACAACTACGCTGATCGGGCCGTCGGGCGTCGGCAAGACCCTCCTCTGTCTGCAGTTTCTCGCGGCCGGCATCGCGCGCGGCGAGCGTTGCGTGTACCTCGGGTTCTACGAAGGACCGCAGCGGCTGGTCGGCAAAGCTGAGGCCGTGTCGATCGGACTCGCGGACGCGTATGCGGACGGCCGCCTCCTGATTCAATGGCAGCCGGCCGTCGAACTCGCCGTCGACGAACTCGCCGCCACCGCGCTCGCAACGGTCAAGAAAATCGGCGCGTCGCGTATCGTTATCGACGGCGTGGAAGGTTTCCGCGATTCCGCGTTGCGCACCGAGCGCTTCGGCCTGTTCCTGAATGCGCTGCTACACCAGCTTCGCGAAGCCTGCATCACCACGCTGCTCACCGAAGAGTTGCCGCTTTACGCCGATCCCGGCCACGCGAAGAGCGTGCGCGTTTCGGCGCTGACCGAAAACCTCGTGCTGCTGCGTTACGCCGAAACGGAAACGGGTCTGCGCCGCATGATTTCGGTGGTCAAGCAGCGTGAAAGCGCCCACGACACTTCCTTGCGCGAGCTAGTGATTTCGTCTCAAGGTCTCGATGTCAACGAAAACCCGGCGAGTGTGGCCAGCCTGCATGCGCCGGCCGGCCTTTCGGCCACACTCCAGCCGCGACGAAATACCTAGCCGACCATGAAAACCATTCTGGTCGTGGACGACGAGTTCGACATCCTGACAGTCTGGCGGCTGCTGCTGGAGCGGCACGGCTATACCGTGCTGACGGCGTCGAACGGGGCCGCCGCGCTCGAGCAGATACGCAAGACCCGGCCCGACATCGTCGTGTCGGACTGCATGATGCCGGTCATGTCGGGGCTGCAGTTGTGCGCGGAGCTGAATGCCGATTCCGATCTGCGCGCCATTCCAATCATCCTGTGCAGCGCTGCTGCGGATATCCCCGTGCAGCCGAATCCTCGAATTGAATATGCGCGCAAGCCGCTTTCATTCGATGCCTTGCTGGCCATGCTTCAGCGTATGGGCGCGTAAGAGTAGGAGCGGAGTAGGAGCGCCGGAACGCCCGTGCGACAGACCGGCGCAAGCGTCCATCCGCAAACGCTAATTCCTCCCTCTAGGTAAAACCCCGAATTCCTGGCACTTGCCACACCGACTACTCTCGGCACACCCATCAAACAGAACGTCGTTCTATCTAGTAGAACGACGTTGACGAGAGACACCGAAGGAGGAATTCCATGTCAAGCCTGCCGATCGACGACGCGTCAGGCGCGTCGCCCCACTCAAGCGCCGACGCGCCGGCGCTCGCGCCCGGCGTCAACGCGCGCATCGACCGCCTGCCCGCGACGCGCGCGGTGTGGATGCTGGTGTTCCTGCTGTCGATCGGCGGCTGGTTCGAGTTCTACGATTTGTTCTTCACCGCGTACGTCGGGCCCGGCCTCGTCAAAAGCGGGGTTTACTCGACGACCACCGCGTCGTTCTTCGGCGTGTCCGGCCTTGGCGCGTTCGTGGCGGCTTCATTTGCCGGGCTCTTCATCGGCACGTTTTTTCTGGCGGGCATGGCCGACCGCTACGGCCGCAAGACTGTGTTCACCGTGTCGTTGCTGTGGTACTCCGCCGCGACGCTGATCATGGCGCTGCAAAGCACGGCGCCCGCCATCAATCTGTGGCGCCTGATCGCCGGCATCGGCGTGGGCGTCGAACTGGTGACAATCGACACTTACGTCAGCGAACTCGTGCCTAAACATTTGCGCGGACGTGCGTTTGCATTCGTGCATCTGGTGCAGTACACCGCGGTGCCGTCGGTCGCGTTTCTCGCGTGGTGGCTGGTGCCGCTCACGCCGTTCGGACTCGACGGCTGGCGCTGGGTTGTGATCATCGGCGCGTTGGGCGCGGTGGTGGTGTGGGCGATTCGCCGACGCCTGCCGGAAAGTCCGCGCTGGCTCGCGCAACAGGGCCGCGCCGCCGAAGCCGAGCAGGTGCTGCGGGCGCTGGAAGCGAAAGTCGCCGCGCAATACGGCAAGCCGCTGCCGCCCGCCGTGCCGACCGTCGAACCGGCGACCACCAAGGCCGCCTTCCGCGAAATCTGGCAACCGCCGTATCGCAAACGCGCAATCACGATGCTCGTCTTCAATCTGTTCCAGGCAATCGGCTTTTACGGCTTCGCCTCGTGGGTGCCGACGCTGCTCGTCTCCAAAGGCGTGACGATTACACACAGTCTGCTGTACTCGTTCGTGATCGCGGTGTCGAATCCGTTCGGACCGCTGATCGGCATGGCGATCGCGGACCGCATCGAACGGAAGACGTTGATTGTGCTGTCGGCACTCGGCATTGCCGTGTTCGGCAGCCTGTTCGCAACGCAAACCTCGCCTGCCATGCTGATGACGCTCGGCGTGATGATCACGCTGAGCGGCACGCTGCTCTCGGTCGGCTATCACGCGTACCAGACCGAACTCTTCCCGACGCGTTTGCGGGCGCGGGCTGTCGGCTTCGTCTACTCGATGTCGCGTCTGTCGGCCATGTTCTCCGGCTTCATGATCGCGTTCGCGCTGCGTCACTTCGGCGTAAGCGGTGTGTTCGCGTTGATCAGCGCGTCGATGGTGATGGTGATGGGCGCGATCGGTATCTTCGGGCCGCGGACCAACCATCGCAATCTCGACGAGATTTCACATTGAAGGCATTGAACGCATTGCATCGCATTCTGAACAAGAGGTTTTGAACATGACGCTGCCGTTGGCTGGAATCCGCGTACTGGACTTATCGAATGTATTGGCCGGGCCGTTTTGCGCGTATCAACTCGCGTTGCTCGGCGCCGAAGTGATCAAGGTCGAGCATCCGGAAGGCGGCGATCTGGCGCGGCGCCTGGGCGCCGACAAGGAGGCGTCGGCGCGCAACATGGGCGCCTCGTTCGTCGCCGTGAACGCGGGCAAGCAATCCGTCACGCTCAATCTGAAAGACCCGCGCGGCAAGGCGATTCTGCGCGATCTCGTGAAAACCGCGGACGTGCTGGTGGAAAATTTCCGGCCCGGCGTGATGACGCGTCTCGGCCTCGATTTCGACGCGCTGCGCGAGGTCAATCCGAAGCTCGTGTATTGCGCGATCTCCGGCTTCGGCATGGACGGCGAGTTTTCGAAACGCCCTGCTTACGATCAGATCATTCAGGGCGTTTCCGGCGTGATGAGCGTGACCGGCGATGCCGACAGCGCCCCGTTGCGCGTCGGCTATCCGGTGTCGGACACGGTGGGTGGCCTCACGGCGGCGTTCGGCATTTGCGCCGCGCTGCTCGACGCGCGCACCACGGGACATGGCCGCATGCTCGACGTATCCATGCTCGAAGCCACGCTCGCGACGATGGGTTGGGTCGTCTCGAACTTCCTGAACGCCGGCGTCACGCCGACGCCGATGGGCAACGAGAACTTCACCGCCGCGCCCTCGGGCACCTTCAAAACCGGCGACGGCCCGCTCAATATCGCCGCTAACGAAAACAAACAGTTCGCGAGCTTGTGTCAGTTGATCGACCGAGCGGATCTGCTCGACGATCCGCGTTTTTCCGAGCGCAACGCGCGCAAGTTGAATCGCGCCGCGTTGAAAGCGGAAATCGAAGCGGCACTCGCGCGTGACAGCGCCGCGAACTGGGAGGCCCGTTTCTTCGAAGCCGGCGTGCCGGCCGGCCGCGTGATGTCGGTGCCGGAGATTCTCGCGCATCCGCATCTGGAGTCGCGCGGCTTCATCCGCGAATTTGCCGCCGATGCCAATACGGATCGTCAGCGCGTGACTCGCGCGGGCTTTCGTCTGCACGATGCTGACACGGCGCCGAGCACGCCAGCGCCGGTTCTCTCGGCCCACACACATGAACAGCTCGCCGCACTCGGTTACGACGACGCACACATCGATCAACTACGCGCCGAAGGAGTGATCTGAACATGACGCATGCACTCGACGCAGCGAAGCTCGCTGCCGACTATTGGAGCACCTCGATCATCGACATTCACCCAGGCTCGATCAACGTGCGCGGCTTCCCGATTCAGGAGTTGATCGGCAACATCAGCTTTCCGCAAATGATCTGGCTGATGCTGCGCGGCGAATTGCCCGACACCGAGCAGGCGCGTTTGTTCGAAGCGGCGTTGGTGTCGTCGGTGGATCATGGGCCGCATGCGCCCTCGATTGCGATCTCGCGGATGGCGACCAGTTGCGGTTTGCCGCTAAACGGCGCGATGGCCTCCGCGATTAACGCGTTGGACGACGTGCACGGCGGCGCCGGTCAACAGGCGGTCGAACTGTATGACTCGATCGATGCGCGCATACAGGCGGGCGCCGTGTTGGAAGACGCCGTAGTACAAGGTGTGGATACGTTCATCGCGGCGCACGGCAAATATCTGCCCGGCTTCGGGCATCGCTTTCATCCGGTCGATCCGCGCGCGCCGCGGCTTCTTGCGCTGGTCGACGAGAACGTGCGTACTGAGCGCATCAGCGGACGCTATGCCGCGATTGCGCGCGGCATCGAAGCGCTGCTGATGAGCCGCAAGAGCAAGCCCGTGCCGATGAACATCGACGGCGCCACCGCTGTGATCTATGCCGAACTCGGCTTTGCGCCGGAACTGGCGCGCGGCGTGTTCTGCCTGTCGCGCGCGGTCGGCATTCTGTCGCATGCATGGGAACAGCGCGGCCGCAAGGAGCGCAACAAAGGTCCGATGCCGCGCCAGATGGCCTACACGTACACCGGCAAGCCCGAGCGGCATTTGCCTTGAGCCGTCCGCGTTGAACCGATCACCCTGAACTACTTGTCCTGAACTTCGGCCGCACGCCGCTGCGCATTGCGCATGGCACGCGAATCGCCGCCCAGGGCATCAGTGGCGCGCGCGGCGCAATCGAATAGCGCGCCAAGATTGCGTTCGAGGAATGCCTGATCGATACGCGAGCTCGGACCGGCCAGCGTCAGCACGCCACGCAGGCTCTGGCGCACGCCGAATACCGGCATGGAAATACCCGCCGTCTCCCGGTCGCGTTCGCCAATTGACACACAGTAGAAGTCGTCGCGAATCTTCTCGTACGGTGCGCCCGGCATGCCACCGAAGGCGAGCAATGCAAGGCCGCCCGAACCGCTTTCCAGCGGCAGCACGTCGCCTTCGCGCACGTGAAAACGCACCGCGTGCTTCGAATCCACCCGATGCAAACACACACGCACCGCTTCGTCACGCACATAGAACGACACGCTTTCGCCGCTGGTTTCCGCGAGATCGCGCATGAGCGGCACGACAATATCGCCGAGGTTCAGGCTGCGCTGGTATAGCGCGCCCAGCATGAAGGTGGCGGACCCGAGCTGATAGCGGCCGTCGTCGAGACGCAGCAGCAAGCGGTGCTGGATCAGCGAGCCCGCGAGCCGCAACAACGTGCTCTTGTAAAGCCCCGTGCGCGCCGCCAGTTCGGCGAGCGTGAGCGCGTCGTCGTCTGGCCGGAACGCGAACAGGATGGCGCAAGCACGATCGATGACGGCCACACCTTCGCTTTCCTTCGTGTTCGATTTGTCCGCAGGCGTTGGCATGGATGGCATGACTTCATAGGGAAGCGGAAATTTTACGCCATGAAGCGGGGCTGTCATACCCGCCACAGGCGCTTTGGCGCTGATTCCGCGCGGAATGCCGAACTCGAGCGGCCACCGCTGCGCAAACGCCGGCCGGATGCATCACGTTGCATCTTGAGACGATCGCGCGATTTGTTGAGCGCTCCCAGCATTCAGCGTTTGGCCGCCGCCTTTTACAGTACGTCATCGATCGCGCAGAGCCGGAACAACGGCGCGCGACGCAACTTTCGGAGGATCGGTGATGAACAGCAATCGTGGCACGATTCCAGTTGCTTTCTTCGGGATCGCGGTGGGCGTGTTGGCGTTCGCCAATTTGTGGCGCGTGGCGATCAGGCTCTGGCACCTGCCCACGGTGATAGGCGACGTGATGACGGTAGCCGCGCTCGTCGTGTGGCTCGTGATTCTGGCGGCCTACGGGCAAAAATGGCTAACGCATGCCGACAAAGCGCGAGCGGAAATGCAGCATCCGGTGCAATCGTCGTTTGCGGCGCTCGCTCCTATTTCGAGCCTGCTCGCGGCCCAGCTTCTGCAGCCTTACGCGCATACATTGGCGCTCGCGCTGTTCGGCGTCGCCGTAGTCGCGCAACTCGCGCTCGGAGCGTATTTGCATGGACGGCTCTGGCAAGGCGGCCGCAAGCCCGAACTGGTGACGCCCGCCATCTATCTGCCGACCGTGGGCGCGAGCTTCGTGGCGGGCACGGCTTCGGCCGCGTTCGGCTTTCACCAACTGGGCGAACTCTTTTTCGGAGCAGGTTTGCTGTCCTGGCTCGCGATCGAATCGCTGATCCTGCACCGCGCCGCCGTGCATGAACCGCTGCCCGACGCATTGCGCCCGGTGCTCGGCATCCAGCTCGCACCGCCGGTCGTCGGGGGCGTGACCTATCTGAGTCTGAGCAGCGGTACTCCTGACCTGTTCGCCACGATTCTGCTCGGTTATGGCTTGTACCAGGCTCTGCTGCTCCTGCGTTTGCTGCCGTGGATTCGCCAACAGGCCTTCGCGCCGGCTTACTGGGCCTTCAGCTTCGGCGTCGCCGCATTGCCGACGATGGCGCTCCGGATGGTCGAACGAGGTGCGACGGGTCCGGTCGAATACGCCGCTCCGGTTCTGTTCATCGCGGCGAATGTGATCATCGCGATTCTGGCGGGGAAGACGTTGGGCTTGCTAGCGCGCGGCAAGCTGATTCCCGCCACTGCGGGTACAAGTGCCCTGCCGGCACCGCAGGCATCCGCCGATTCACGCATTGCACGGGTCGGTTGAAGCGCCCGAACTGCGTCAGCGAGACGAGGCGCGTCCCGTCTCGCCGAAGCGCATCAACGCAACGCCATCACGATCAGCACCGCGCCGACGATCGCCACCGCGTCTTCGATCAACGCGGCCGGCTGGTCCCGCCCAAAGGCACGCGCCAACGCGCCGCGGACTCTCGCGCCGCCCAGGGTGCCGATCACGGCGCCGATCAATCCCGCGATCAGGCCGTTCCCCACTCCGCCAATGCGCCGCGCCGATCGCCGCGCCGCTCAAGCCGCCAAGCACGAGACGCGCGCCGAATTGCATCGGCACGGTACGGCTAGGGGTTTTCGGCAGTTGATCGGTGATCAGTTCGACGATGGCCAGCACCGTGAAGATATACGGCGTGGCGGTAAAGCCGAGGAAGGCCAGCGGCGTGTCTTGCAACGGCAACCAGCCCAGATGCGCCGCCCAACTGACCGCGGCGGGCGCGGTCATCGCGCGAAGACCCGCCACGACGCCGATCAGCAATGCCAGCACATAGACAGACATAGGGGACTCCGAATCAAGGCAGCGATGCGTGGTTGATCAAGCCGACGGCTTACCTGGACGAACGTCGGCAGAAGGTGTCGAGCATTTCCATGGACAGTCAACTTCTCACCGCATCCATCGAGGCCGATTCGCTGTTGGCTCCTTTCGGTGTGGCCCTAGTGTCGCACACTTCGATCGGCGCTTCGTCCTCGCATCGCGTTGCGTGGAACGCGTGTGTGCCTGTCCCCGCCGGGATCAGATAGACGCCACCACCAAGGCGCCCACATCCGCGATCGCCGCATTGCTGCGCGCCGCTTTGCCATCCGTTTCGGTGAGGTACACGGTCACCAGCACCGGACCGCGTCCAGGCGGCCAGAGAATCGCTACGTCGTTGGCCGTGCCGTGATCGCCGGTGCCGGTCTTGTCGCCCACGCCCCAATCCTTCGGCAGCTTGGCGCGAATCCGCGCGCCGCCGGTCTCGTTAGCGGCGAGCCACGCCAACAGTTGCGCCCGCGACGATGACGACAGCCGCTCGCCGAGCAGCAGCTCGCGCAGATTGCCGAGCATGGCGTTGGGCGTGGTGGTGTCGCGCAGATCGCCGGGAGTCCCTTCGTTCAGCATCGGCTCGATGCGATCCAGCCGCGTGACGCCGTCACCGAGACTGCGAGCGAACGCGGTCAAGCCCGTCGGGCCGCCAAACGTGGCCAGCAACAGATTCGCCGCGGTGTTGTCGCTGAGCGTGATCGCCGCCTTGCACAGTTCGGCGATGCTCATGCCCGCATTGCCGGTCAGTTCGCGCGTGTGCTTGCTCGTGGCCGGCGAATTGGACACCACGTCGCTCTGTGAAAACACCACGCGCCGCTGCAAGTCTTCCTCGCCACGATCCGTACGCGCCAATACAGCGCCCGCCACCAGCATCTTGAAGGTGCTGCACATGGGAAAGCGCTCGTCGGTCCGCAAGCCGGCGTGCAAGCCGGACATCGTATCGACGATCGACACCCCCAGCCGGCCGCCGCTCGCCGCTTCGATTTCAACGAGCCGCCGGCGGACCGCATCCGCCTTCGCCAACTCGGCCCCTTGCTCCGCCGTGCCCGTTTTCACCACTTTGCCGGATACCTTGCCAAGCGCGCCCGCACTGCCAACCGCAAGCCCAGCTATCGAAACACCCAGCATCGCACCCGCGAACTTCCGTCTCGTGATCATCGCCGCTCCTTTGTGAAGCCGCCACTATCGGTTTTCCGCCGGTCGCTGACAAACGATGATAAGTTAGCCTACTCCCAAGAAAATCTTATGCCTTCGCCATGAGACCGTACCTTCCGTTGAACGCGCTGCGCGCCTTCGAATCGTCCGCGCGGCATCTGAGCTTCACGCGCGCGGCACTCGAACTGAACGTCACCCAGGCCGCCGTCAGCCAGCAGGTCAGAACCCTGGAGGAGCGGCTTGGCACCACGCTGTTCAAGCGTCTGCCGCGCGGCCTCGCCATGACCGACGAGGGCCTCGCGCTGCGTCCGGTGCTGACCGATGCATTCGATCGCATCGAAGCGGTGCTCAAACAATTCGAAGGCGGCCACTTTCACGAGGTCCTGACGGTGGGCGTGGTGGGCACCTTCGCGGTCGGCTGGCTGATGCCGCGCCTCAAGTCGTTCCGCGACGCGCATCCGTTCGTCGAACTGCGGCTGCTGACCAACAACAACCTGGTCGATCTCGCCACCGAAGGCCTCGACTTGGCGATCCGTTTCGGCGACGGCACGTGGCCCGGTTCGCTCGCGACGCGCCTGCTCGACGCACCGCTCGCGCTGCTGTGCACACCGGAGATCGCCGCGCGCCTGTCGAAGCCGGAGGATCTCGTCGACGAAACCTTGCTGCGCTCCTATCGCACCGATGACTGGATGAGCTGGTTCAGCGCCGCGGGCATTCCGCCTCGGCCGATTCGCGGACCGGTGTTCGATTCGTCGCGGCTGATGGTGGAAGCGGCGATGCAGGGCGCGGGTATCGCGCTCGCGCCCGCGCTGATGTTCGATCACGAGATCAACACAGGCCGGCTGGTGCGCCCGTTCGACGTGGAGGTTCATGCCGGCAGTTACTGGCTGACATGGCTGAAGGGCAAAACCATGACACCGGCGATGCTGCTGTTCAATCAATGGATCATCAAGGAAGCGTCTGCGCAGACGTAGAACTAGGCAGCCAGCAATGCGCGGCGATGTCCGTTCATGGCAGGCCGTTCGGCTTGCGGCGGAAACACATTCCACGAGCCGTCGTCGTGACGGAAGAAGAAGATCGACAGCATGCCACCCGGACGCAAGGCCTCCACGCATACATAGCGCTGATGTTGCGACGCACGGTGGCAGAACTGCACGACGCGTGCGGGCATCGACGGGGTCGGGGCAAGCCATTTGTCTACGGCCCAATGCAAGGTCTTTTCCGCTGCGGCCATGATGTTCTCCTTGAATCCTTGAACGGTTGAATTACTGAAACGAGTCGTTGAAGTTCGACGCTGTCGGTTCACGCCAACTGAGCGGCGCCGTGAACGCCCTTCGCGCTGCTTTCCACAAAGGCCTTCACGAGGCACACCAGCGCATGCATGCCGGTACGCGGATGGCGCAGGCAGCAATGCACTTGTTCGCTACGGCTTTCGCCAATCAGGCACCATGCGCAGAAGTGCTCGCAGTTGTTCGTTAGCAGCCGATAATGGTTTTCGCCGAGACGGGAGCGTGCGCGGCGTACGGCTTCGTCGCCGACGTAGCGGGCGGATGGGGTCGGACGAATCGTCAACGGATGGCCGGCGGCGAAGCGTTCCAGTTCTACTTCTTCAACCGGGCCGCGATGCGCTGAACCCGCGAAGCCCGAGTAATGAACCACGCGTCCATTGCCCACATAAATGCCGTGGTGCTCGTAACCGCGACGTTGCGTGACGAGATGCGCGCCGATCGGCAGGTCGATGGTGGACGCGGCGTCGCAGCGGTCTGCACTGTGTTCGCTGCTGGTTTGGTTCGTGTTCATGGCTGTCTCGCTTCGATTCCAACACTGTTGCGAGATCTTTCGCATCATCCGGGCCATGTGCGCGAAAGCCTTCATTTAAAGGGCTTCGCGGGAAATGGCGGGATTCTGGAAGCGACGAGTGTGCGTTGCGGCCCGACAGAAATCCCGCCGAAGTGTCGGCGAGCGGCGCTCATTTTTAGCGCTGTAGATGGGGAAAGTACTTCGGGTTGAAGAGGTGTGACGAACAGCAGAAATGTGTTGGGTCGCGCATCGGTTCGAGTGCGGGCATGTTGGCTGCCAGCCGACCGATGAATTCATGCGCGTCCATGCACTGCATAAGCAGACGCTCGGAATCGCCCGGCAATCAAGGCGCTACGACAAAGCGCACGAATCATTCGCAAATTGGCATAGCACTTGCACTATAACGGCCAGATACATCTTAACCGCGCGTCACCGCGCGCGTTACACACGCGGCCAACCGGAGAAACGACATGGCTTCTATTACAGTGAGCGACCTCTCGCTGAACCTCGCGCTAGACCGTAAAGCGATGGCGGCGATCCGCGGCGGCGGCGGCGCCCCGTGGGTGTACGGCTGGATTCAGCCCTACGTGCGCGATACGCCGAGCATTGGACCCGTCGTGAACCTGTACGACGTCACCAACAACTTCTATGCTAACCAGATGATCAACACGTTCCAGTCGGTCGATGTACGCAACACCGGCGCGAACTCGAACATCCGTGTCTCTCCCGACGCACGCAGCACAAACGACATGGTGTAAACGTTGTGACCTGTGCGAGCCAATTTCGCTGGACGTCGTCCGCGCGTTCCGACGCCGGATGCGTCCGCGAAATCAACGAAGATTCGTGCCTCGACCAGTCCGCGCTCGGACGCTGGGCCGTCGCCGACGGCATGGGCGGACACGCGGTCGGCGATCTGGCGAGCCGTCTGGTGATCGACGCGCTCAGCGGGCTGACGCCGCCCGTCAGCATGAAATCCTTCGTCGCCGATGCGCGCGCGCGCCTGCAAACCGCCAATCGCCAATTGCGGGAAGAAGCCGCGCGCCGCCAGGTGCAGCGTATCGGCAGCACGGTCGTCGTGCTGCTCGCCTGTGATCGCTTCTGCGGCTACATCTGGGCCGGCGACAGCCGCCTGTACCTGCTGCGCGAAAACAGCCTGCGGCAACTCACGCGCGACCACAGTCAGGTGGAAGCGCTGAAGTCGCTTGGCGTGCTTACCGAGGAAGAGGCGCGGCATCATCCGGCGCAACACATGATCACGCGCGCCGTCGGCGCCACCGATCTGCTCGAACTCGACGACGATGCGATCGAGGTCG
Organism: Paraburkholderia sp. BL27I4N3; assembly: GCF_003386115.1. Classification (NCBI taxonomy): domain Bacteria; kingdom Pseudomonadati; phylum Pseudomonadota; class Betaproteobacteria; order Burkholderiales; family Burkholderiaceae; genus Paraburkholderia; species Paraburkholderia sp. BL27I4N3. Next base: position 6,608,294 of record NZ_QREJ01000001.1, read on the forward strand.
CGGACGGCGATGTCTTCCTTCTCTGCAGCGACGGCCTGAGCAACGAAGTCAGCGAAGAGGACATGCTCGCTGTGCTGAGCAATGCGGCAAGCGCGAACGCGTCTGAAGAACTCGTCGACATGGCGCTCGCGCGTGGCGGCCGCGACAACATCACCGCCGTGGTCGTGCGCGCCGAAGACCCCAATGCGGCCGACAAAACGCTGCTCAACCCGGCGCCATGAACCTATTGGCGTGACGCCGCGGCCTCAGGTCTCGTTGTCTTCATCGTCGCGGTCTTCAGCGCCGTTCTTGTTCGCGGCCGACTGATTACGATTGCGAAAATCCTTCGAATGCAAGCCGTGTTTCTTCAGAAGCATTTGCAGATGCGAACGGTTCATGTCGATACGACGGGCCAGTTCCGCGACGGTGCCGCTCACTTCGCGAAGGCCGCGCTCAAGGAAGGCTTTTTCGGCGTCGTCGCTGGCGGCGCGTTTCGCGTCGCTCAGCGACATCAGGTTCGCCACGCTGATCGGCTCCTGCCCGCTTGCGGTCGCGGCGTTGGACGCCGCCGCCGACCCGGGCGCCGCCGGCCGCATATCCACAGGCAAATGATCGACGTCGGCCATATCGCCGGCCAGGCACGACACGCGATACATCACGTTGCGCAACTCGCGGATATTGCCTGGATACGCATAGTTCAGCAGAAAGTCCCGCAAACGCGGCGTCAATCGCACGGGCCTGCGCTTTAACGTGCCGGCGGCTTCGTCGCCGAACCACGAAATCAGCAACGGAATTTCGTCGCGACGCTCGCGCAGCGGCGGCAACGTCACATGAATCACGCTAAGCCGGTAGAACAGATCCTCGCGGAATTTGCCCTCTTCGCTGAGCTGCCGCAGATTGCGATTGGTCGCCGCGACGATGCGTGTGTCCACCGCAATCGTTTCATCGGACCCGACGCGTTGAATCTCATGCGCTTCCAGCACGCGCAGCAGCTTCACCTGGCCGGCAAGCGGCAATTCGCCGATTTCGTCGAGAAAGATCGTACCCGTATGCGCGCTTTCGAATTTGCCCTTGCGGTCGTTCGAAGCGCCCGTGAACGCGCCCTTGCGATGCCCGAACAATTCCGACTCCAGCAGGTTGTCAGGAATCGCGCCGCAGTTCACGGAAATGAAGGGTTTGTCGGAACGCGAACCGTTGGCGTGAATCACCTTTGCCATCAGCTCCTTGCCGGTGCCGCTTTCGCCGTCGATCAATACCGGTAAATCAGTCGGCGCGGCTTTCTCGGCGATTTCAAGCGATTCGAGCAGGCGTGGATTGTCGCCGAACGTCCCCTCAAATATGAAACTGCGTTCGAGCAACGCCTTGCGACGCGCACCACGCGACAGGTCGGCGCGCTCCTGCGGCTCCGCGGCCACCGCCGCCTGCACGAAGCGCTCCTTGTGCGAAAGCTGCATCACCTCGTCGCGCAGCGAGGTGGCTTGCCGGAGCAGCTTGTCGATGTCCGCGCGCTCCAGCCGCGACGACCAGCGCAGTGTCGAGCGTAGAATCTCGATCCGCTCGATCAGGCCTGCGTAAGAAATCGCGGGGCTGGCCTCTTCAATCTGGTCGAGTATCTTCATCATCACGCACTCAACTGTTTCTGTACCAGTTGGTAATACATGCCGCCGCGCTGGATCAGCTCATCGTGGCGCCCCTGTTCGACAATCGCCCCTTCATACAGCACGAGAATCTTGTCGGCACGCATGATCGTGCTGAGCCGGTGCGCGATGATCACCGCCGTGCGGCCCTTCAGAATGTCGTGCATATTGCCGAGGATATTGCTCTCCGATTGCGAGTCCAGTGCCGAGGTCGCTTCGTCGAATACGAGCAGACGCGGGTCGTGATACAGCGCCCGCGCAATGCACAGCCGCTGGATCTGCCCGCCCGACAAGCCGATGCCGCGCTCGCCGACAATCTGCTCATAGCCGAGCGGCATCTTGCTGATGAATCCGTGCGCGTCGGCCATCTTCGCGACCTCCTCGATGCGGCGCCGGTCGGGCGCGTCGTCGCCGCTCGCGATGTTCTCGGAAATCGTGCCGGAGAACAGCAGATTGCTCTGCATCACATAGCCGATCTGCGCACGGTAATAGGCTTTATCGACCACGCCGAGATCGTAGCCGTCGATCGTCATCTTGCCTTCAGTCGGCGTATAGAAGCCGACCAGCAATTTGGCGAGCGTGGTCTTGCCCGACCCGCTGCGTCCGACAATCGCCACCAGTTCGCCGGGCTTGATATCGAAGCTGATGTTTTCGAGCACGTATGCCGAGTCGTTTTCGCCATAACGGAAATAGACGCCGCTGAGGCTGATCTCGCCTTGCAGTTCGGGCAACATCACGCGCGACGGCAAATCCTGAGGCTTCTGCTCGGGTTCGATATCGAGCACATCGCCCAGGCGCTCCATCGCCACGCCCGCGTCGTTCAACATGCTCCATAAACCGACCAGGCCCATGAGCGGACCGAGCACGCTCCCCATGAATGCATTGAACGCGATCAACTGACCAATCGTCATTTCACGCGCCAGCACGAGATTCGCGCCGACCCACAGAATCGCGATCGTCGTCGCGGCGTTCAGCAACTGACTGCCGAGTCCCACGAGAATGTTGAACGCGTGCGCGCGATATTGCACTTCGAGCGCCTTCGCGTATTTCTTCTCCCAGCGCAAGCGCACCGGCCGCTCGATACCCATGCCCTTGATGGTTTCCACGCCGGCGAGCGCTTCCATCAGAAACGACTTCGATTCGGTCGACGCGGTGAACACTTCGCGCGCATAGCCTTTGATCTTCGGCGTGGCGATCGCGGTCAGGGCCATGATCGGAATGACGAAAGCAATCAGCACCAGCGTCATCTTCACGTTGTACACGAACATGATCGTGAAGTAGATGAAGACCATCAGCAGGTTCAACGCGGTAGTGACAGTGGACTCGGTGAGGAATGCACGGATCGTCTGGTTCTCCTGAAAGCGCGCGAAAATGTCACCGGTTTTGCGCTTGGCGAAAAACGAGAACGGCAGTGACATGGTGTGCTTGAAGAACTGCGACATCATCGCGAAGTCCATGTTGCGCACCATGAAGTTCGCCAGATACGCGCGAATCGACGACATCAATTGCGAAAAGACATTGGCGATGATCAGGCCGCCGATCAGCAGATGCAGCAGGCTGACATTCTGATGCACGATCACGCCGTCGAGAATGTTCTGGATAATCAGCGGCGGAATCACGCCCAATACCTGAATCACGAAAGTGGCGAGAAACAGGTGGCCGAGAATCTTCTTGTACGGCTTGAGGTAGCCGACAAAGCGAATCCACGGCGAGCGCGCGGCGGACATCTGCAGCAGATGCGGTCCGCCGGTAAACAGCAGGCAGGTGCCGCTCCAGCCGCGCTCGAAATCTTCGACCGTCATTTTCTTGAAGCCGACCGCCGGATCCGCGACCCACACGTAATCCTTGGAGAGCCCGTACACCACGACGTAGTGATAGCCCTCCCAGTGGACGATGAACGGCAGATCGAAACCGCGCAACGAATCGAATGTGCATTGCACGCCGCGCGCTGTAAAGCCGAGCGATTCGCCGGCGCGCGCCAGACTGTCGAGCGTCGCGCCCTGGGTCGTGACGTTGGCGAGCTCGCGCAATTTGCCAAGCGTCATTGGAATACTGTAGTGGCGGCATACCATCGCAAGGCACGCCGCACCGCAATCCATTTCTTCCGCCTGCTCGACCAGCGCGAAGCGTTTGATAACTTTCTCGCCGAACTCGGGCTTGCTTTGCAAATCGAGCATCAGCGGCAGCTTGCGCCGCTGCTCGACCCGCTTTTGCCGCTGCAATTCACGGTCGCCGTAGCGAATCCGCTCGTCGAGCACTTCGCGCAGTTTCGGATTGCGTTCGAGAATGAAGTGAACCGTACGCTCTGGAATCACCAGCAGCCGCGTATCGGTCGTCGCGACCACCGACGCCATCTGCTCCTGGCGCATCAAACACGCTTTTTCGCCGAATATCTCGCCCTCTCCGAGCGTGGCGAGCGTGTAGTCATGCCCCTCCTCGTGCCGCACGATACGCACTTCGCCATGGCGCACCACGTAAAGGCGCCGGTCCTCGCGTCCGTCCTGCTTGAGGATTTCCTTGCCCGCGGCCACCCGTTTCACGCCGACGCTGCGCACATACTCTTCGAGTTCGGCCTTGTTCAGTTTGCCGCGCAGATCGAATAACTGCGCGACGAAACCGCCCGCCGAATTGATCGCCACATAGCTGGCAACGAACGCCAACGCGGCCTGATTGCCCGCGATCACAGGCTCGATCGCGGCGCGCGGAATGAACAGCAACTCGGTTTTCGCCGACGACCGCACCGACGCTTCGTGGACATAGGTGCGCAACATCGCGATATCGGCGAAGATCTCGCCCGACTTGCGCACCCCCATGCTGGTTTCCTTACCGTGCTCCTCAGTAAATATCCGCACGGAACCCGAACGAATCACATACAGCCCGTCAGCCGTCTCGCCCGCTGAGCAAACCGTTTCTCCGAACGAATAGAAGCGCGCTTGCGCATATTCGGCAAGACGCTCGATCTCGTCGCGCGAAAACGGCGAAAAAATTTCCACCGAGGTGAGAAACTCGGCTGCGGAGGGCGCGGTCTGGGGTGCATCCATGTGCTTACGGACCTCGAATCGGCGTGTCGCGGTGTTGTTTCAATACGGCGCGTGGTCTCGGACGGGCTAGCGCGCTTCGATCACGTGCTCCTGGGCGCGTGAGATCAACCAGCTTTCGCGCAGCAGGCGCCGGACTTCGGAGGCCACGTCGGCGTCGAGCGTCGCCGGATATTTGGCCGTCACGGCGAAAATCTCGAAGCACGAACGATCCGCCGACGGAAACGGTCCCAGCAGATCGCCCACAGCCGCGTTGAAAATCTTCGCTTCGATATCGGGCTTCAACGAGCCGCGCAGCACCTTGCCGATCACGCCGCCCGCCTCGCGCGTATCCGCGATGGAATGCTCGCGCGCCATGTCGGCGAAACTGTCGGGATCGTCGTGCAGGTACGAAATCATTTCTTTCGCCTTGCCCTCGCTGTCCAGCACGATGTGGCTCACCTCGATCGCGTCGAACTTCGGCGAATTGAGCGCGAAGTAATCCTTGATCGCGGCCTCGTTACCGATCTCGTCGAGCATCTTCTCCTGATACAACCCGTCCGTAATGAAGACCTCGAATTCGTCGAGACTGACATTCAGGGCGTCGAGATACTGATTCATATCCGTCGCGCGATGCAGGCCGCGCACGCGGCGGAACTGATCGGCGCGTTGCTGGATTTCATCGGCGGTCACGGTAATGCCCTGCTTCTTCGCTGCGTGAACCGTGAGCTTGTCGCGCACGATCTGCTCGATCAGGCTCTCGAACTGGCCGGTCAGTTTCAGAAGACGAATGAACTCGGCCACGTCCACGACTTCGTCATCGATTCGCACTATCGCGGTCATCTCTTCCGCTCCTTTAATTGACGTGTGATCCGTGCGGTCATCCCGCCACCTGCCTGAACGGATCGAGACCCAGATCGATCAGGCGCCGTTCGCGCACCACGATCTCAGCGCTTGCCGTCATGCCGTAGCGCAACGGATAGCGCGTGTCGGCAATCTGGTAGTAATTTTTGTCGAGCGTGACGCGGCCTTCGTAGACCGGCTGCTTGTCCGTCGCCGACGGCTTGGTGGCCGGCGAAATATAGGCCAGCGTGCCGCTGATCAGCCCGTAGCGTTGATACGGGAAAGCGTTGAATTTCAGTTTGACGGGCAAGCCCTCGTGCAGAAACGCACGATCGTGTTCGGCAATTTCGATCTTCAGCACGGGCCGTGCGTCTTTGGGCGCAATGCCACCAAGCGGCGCGTTTGCCTGAATCTTGTCGCCACGCTGGGTCGACGTCACGTCCGTGATGACACCCGAAACCGGCGCGAGAATCAGCAGGAAATTGTCTTTGTCGATGTTCTCGAAGCGAATCCGCGCAGCCGCTTCGGACACCAACCGTGCGCTTTGCAGTTGCAGGCGCAACTTGTCTTCAGCGTCGGTAATGTCGCGCACCGCCGAATCGTATTGAAGCTGCAGGTCGGTGGTCTGCTGGCCGCTGGTTTCCAGTTGCGCGTTCGCCTGCGTGTATTCGTGGCTCAAGCGGAAATCCAGCTCCGCGAGTTTCGATTGGGCGACACGGTACGCGTTGTCCGCCTCCATTGCCGCCGTGCGTTTTTGCTCCACCTGCAATTCGGCAATGCCGCCGCCACCCGGCTGCGCGAAGAGCCGCGAGTAGCGGTCCAGTTCCTGGCGCGCCGCTTCGCGCGTGCGCCGGGCGTTGTCGAGCATGCTGCGCGCCTCGTCGAGTTCGGCCTTCTGTCCCTCCGCTAGTTTGGTCGTGCCTTCGGAGACGCGCGTCTCGTGCTGGCGGGCCTCCACTTCCATCTGCGTTTTGAGCGCGGCGGCCTTACGCTCCATGAGCGCTTTCTTCTCGGGGAACTGCTTCCAGTCGCGCTCGGCGTCTTCCAGTTTGAGCTGTGCTTGCAATGCATTGCTGGCGGCCTCGATTGCGCCGCGCGCATTCAGGCGCGCCAGCACATCGCCTTTCTGCACCGGCTGCCCTTCGGCGATATACAGATCGGCGAGTTCGCCGTCGATCGGCGCATAGATGCGGCGCACCTCCGATTCCGGCGACAAGGTGCCTTGCGCGCTGACGATCACGTCGGCCCGCCCCACGAACGACCACAACAGCCCGACCACGACCAGCGCGACCATCGCCCAGATCAGCGCGCGCGCGAGCCGCACCGGCTCCGCCATCAGGATCGCGATGCCCTCGACGCTGTGATCTTCCAGCGCCTCCGACAACGGCCTAGGGTGATTGTCGCGTTTCACTCTGCTCGCCTCCGATCAATGCCAGCTTCGCTTTCAGAAGGCCCGGGTCTAGCACCATGCGCAACTCCGTTAGCGACCGGCGCTGCAAATTCGCTTCGGCTTCGATGTCCGCCAGCAGACGGTCGAAGTCGGCCGGATGATCCGCCTTCAGTTGCGTGTAGATACGCATGCCCTGTTGCGCCGACGTTTGCGCATCCGAAAGCAGACGCGCTTCACTGCGAAATCCCGGTGAAATGCCGGCTTCGAGCCGCTGCGTACCGCCGATCGATCCGCCCGCGCGATACTGCTTCCACAGGCTCTGGGCGCGCAGCAGCAGATCTTGCGCACGCGCGAGCGCTTTGTCATGCAAGGCGGCGACGTCTTTCTGGATCGACTGCAGGAACCACACGTCCGTTGCCGGATCGAGGCTGGCGTAGAACGACAGCAGACGCTGGTCGTAATCCTTGTCGCCGCGCGTCTTCTGCAACTGTGCGTAGTGTTCGAGCAATGCCTTCTTGTGCGCCAGTTCCGCCGCGAGCACGTCGGACCACGGCCCTGCGGGCATGGCCTGCAGACCGGCGAGTGCCTGTTGCGCGTCGCCGCGTTGCCAGGCCGCCGTCACCGCATCGTGGCGAGCAATCACGTCCGGCGAAGGCAAACGGCTCGCCGCCAGCTGTTGAAACTGCGCCTGAAACGGCGGCGTGCTGAAGCGCGCCGTTTTCAACATCGCGAGCAACGGCACCAGTTGCCGGCTCAGCGCGGCGTTCAACAAATCGGTGTATCGGCGCAAATCCTGACGCACCCGATCGATGCCCGCGAGACGCGGGTAACGCTGCGCGTAATCGTCGAGCACGGGCGGCAGCGCGTCGGGCTTATCGCGCGCCAGTTCGGTGCGGATCGTCCCATTCAGACGGTCGATGGCGGCGAGATACACCGAATCGTCGCTTTCCAGTTTGCGCAGATGGCTCAGCGCCTGCGCATAGGGATCGGCGAACACGGGCACGTAGGAGGCGATGCGGTCGAGCGCGCGCTGGTGGCTCTTCGCGTCGTCTTCCCAGCGTTGCAGCAGGTTGTTGATCGTGCCCTCGTCCGCGTACATGCGAATCGGCGCGTCCATGCCGCCGCGCGCCGCGACGAAACGCTCCAGATCGCCTACCCATTGCAATTCGTTGATCAGCGACGCGGCGTCCGCGTTATTCGCGCTCAATGAACGCATTTCCGTGAGCAACGCGTCGGCCTGATCGAACTGCGCCTTTTGTAGCGCATTCAGCCAACTAGGGAGCTTCGCCTTCAACAACGCTTCGCTCGCGAGCGCGCTGACTTTAGTGTCGGTGGGATGGCTCGCCAGATAGCCCGACGCCGCCGTGACCGCGCTCGTGTAATCGCCGTTCGCCAGCAGATTCTTCAACTCGCGCTCCGAGGAACCGCGCATATACAGCGTGGTTCCAATCGCCGCCAACACCACGACGCCCACGCCGCCCCATGTCGCCATGCGCCGTACGCTCGCGCGATCGTCGATCGCAAACGCCTTGCCGAGTTCGCCCGCGAGCAAGCGCCAACGGCGCGGCCGGCCCTTCGCGGCAGCCGCGTTGGCAGCGCCATGCGCACCGTTGGTTCCGTTCGTGCCGGTCGCCGCTTTTGCCGAGCCGGTGGGCGTGTCGCGCTTCGCATGCGCGGACGCGGGCTGTGCCGCCTCGTTGACTTCATCTTCACGTTGGAGGCCAGGGTCGACGCAAAAGATATCGAGGAATGAATGCGCGGCGCCGACGAAAGTGGTCTTGTCGGGATCCACCGCTTCGTCGGCGGCCGGATTGACGAATAGTTGTGTCACGGTGGGCTCGACTTCAGGGGGTTTCTGCAGCGTCACCCTGTAGACGAAGTGGTCTCCGCCAAATGCAACGAGGTCTCCTTCGACCAGCGGCAGCGCGGATTCATCCAGCCGCTTTCCACCGACAAATGTGCCGTTGGTACTACCGAGATCCTCGACGTAGAGCTCGCCGCCCTTCCGAAAGATGTGCGCGTGACGGCGTGAGATGTAGTTGACCTGATGCGGATAGCGGTCCTTGTAGCGCGCAAAGACGTCGTCTGTTTTACTGACGAGAAACGGGAATGCCTGCACCTCGATAGGTTGCAGGCCGAGATCGTCGCGCTGCGGCACCAGCAGCAATCCCGGCGCGGCGGAAGGACTGGCGGCCGCCACGATACGCGCGCGCGGTTCGATGCTCACGCGGTAGCAGAGTTCGCCACCAAAGCACAGTTCGTCGCCGGCGCGCAGACGCGCCGGAGTCTGCCGCACCGCCACGCCGTTCACCGTCGTGCCGTTCTTGCTGCCGAGGTCGGCGACGTAGATCGCGCCGTGTTCCGTGAAAACCCGCGCATGACGGCGCGACAGGCGCGCAATCCGTTCGGCGGGATAATCGGTAAAAGGTGCTTCGCTGCGCCCGATTGCAAACAGGTTGTCGACGATACGAATCGCGTCGAGCGCGGGACGTTGCGCGGACGCGACCGGCGACAGCACCACGTTGAACGCGGCGTCTTCTGTCGCGCGCATCTCAGCAATCGGAGCTTCGCCGGCGGCCATTTTATCTGGATCACTAAGCGTTTACCCGTTGCGGCGAGAGCGCAACGGAAACGGGACGAAGGACTACGGCGAAAAGACATTGTTCACGTGAGCCGTGCAAAAGCCGACTCCTTAATGATTGTAAGTCACACATGGCGAGTGTCAATTTTCAGATCATCGGTTATGAACGCAACAAGTGCGTCGAATGCAGCCGAAATACCCCACGCTGCACGCCACGTTGCGGATTAGCTCAGTGTTCCTTTACTTGTGCCTGCACGTCGACGCTCGGCCAACCTCCGCCCAGCGCCTTATAAAGCAGCACCGTGTCGGACAGAATCTGTTGATGGTTGGCAAGCAGTTCCTGCTGCGCCTCCAGCAAGGTCCGTTCGGTTTCGAATACCTCCAGTTGCGACACCACGCCGAGGCGCAATTGCGACTGGATCTGATCCGCGACGATCTGCAGCCGCGACACCTCCTGCTCCAATTCCACACGCTGCTGCTTGTGCGAATTCAGGTTGACCAGCGCGTTTTCCACTTCCTCGAACGCACCCATCACTGCCACGCGATACTGTTGCTCGGCCACCGTCGATTGCGCTTTGGTGACTTTCACATGCGCCCGCACGCCGGGATCGAGCACCGGAATGTTGATGCTGGGCATGAAGCCATACGTGAACGATTTCAGCAGATCGGTCAACGCGAAACTCGCGGTGCCGGCGTGGCCGGTCAGGCTGATGGTCGGCAGTTGCGCGAGCTTGGCCTGCCCGACGAGGTCGTACGCTTCCAGCACTCTGAACTCGGCGGCCACCACGTCTGGACGCCGCGCGAGCAGTTGCGCGGGCAAGCCGTCCGGCACGGACGGCAGTTGCACGCGCTGCTGCAAATGCCCTTTGGGCATCTGGAATTCGCCCGCCGGCACGCCGATCAATGTACAGAGCGCGTTGTTGGCGAGCGCGCGCGAACGGCGCAGGTCGAGCAACTGATTGGTCAGGCGGTTGATCTCGGCCTGCTGGCGCAACACCTGGGTTTGCGGCACGAGCCCGTTGCGGCGCTGCCCGTCGTAAATGGCGAGGATTTGCCGGTTCGTTTCGAGCGTTTTCTGTTGTTGTTCGATCTGGTCGTCGAATTGCAGAATCTGGAAGTAGGTGCTCGATACGTTCGATACCAACTCAAGATAGCCGGCGCGCCAGTCGGCCTCGCTGGCGTGAAATTCCGCCTTCTGCGCCTGCACGCCTTTTTCGACTTTGCCCCAGATGTCGATGTCCCAGTTCACCTGCGTCGCGAGGTTGTACTGCTTGGAGAAAGTTTGATGCGTGGTCTTTTCGAAATCGGCGCCGGCGCCGATATCCATGGTCGGCAAGGCGCCGGCCCTGGCTTCGCCGATCTGCGTGCCGGCCACGTCGATACGCGCGGCCAGCACCTTGATATCGAAGTTGCCGGCAATCGCCTTTGCAATCAGCGTGTCGAGATAGGGATCGTGGAAGCCTTTCCACCAGTCGGGTTCGATCGTCGCGGCGGCCGAGACGGGCGAGCCTTTCTGATCCGACCACGAGGCTTTGGCGGGCGTGTCGGGACGCTTGTAGTCGGGCATGCTGACATCGATGCAGGCCGACAGCGAGAGCGCGCATACCGTCGCCGCGCAAACGCTGCGCAGTGCGGATGTCCTGCGGAAAAAGCGCTGACGAGCTGACGAAAGCAACGCTGACACGATGGTCTCCGATGACGCCCACTTCGTTGCACGAGAAGCACGCGCCCTTTAAGTAAAGCATCTCCTGCGCGGCTTCACCATCGAAGCGAGGCGGGAAGATCGGCGCGGGAATCGGGCGGTGGAACGGGGGTGGCGTGAAAAGAACGATTGGCTGTGAAATCTTTTTGAGGAGCGGCCGGTAAGCGTCCGCGGAGGCTGTCGCGCCTCCGCGGCGGCCTGCGCCGTTTAGTGCACGTTGATGTTGTTGCTCGCGGTCACGTGCGGGTCGATCGTGCTCGAGATGCCGGCGACGAACGCTGCGTTGTTGCCGTTGGCGTTCTGGATGTTCATCGTCGTGTTGATCAGTTGGGTGGCGTCGACGGTCTTGCTGTTGTTCGGCGCATACACCGGCATGAAGTTGAAGTACGACGAGGACGGATAGTAGCCGGTACCGCCACGCACGGCGCTCATGGCCTTGCTGTCGAGTTGTTCGGTGATGGACAGGTCTTTGATCATCAGCGTGTTCATGGTAAATCTCCTGGAAGGGAATACAGCACAGTTTGCGGTTGGGTTCGAGCAACTTGTCTGCTCGAGTGTCACTAATGCATGGGCTGTGCCAGGATTGTTTTCCTATCCTAAGAAATGTGCCTGAATGCCGTGGATAAAGGGTTGCGGAGCCGCAGGGACATTGAACGCGAGATGGAACGGTGAAACGGCGCGCGGAGGATGGTGGATCGTGGCCAACAACCCGCGCGAAATTGTTGGTTGCGGCGTGACACTGAGGCGTTAGCCAGCGCGCCGCGTCAAGCCGCGCAATGAACAAGCGCGCGTCACCGCGCGATGACGGTGATCTTCTTCGAATACACCGGTGGATTGTGCGGCACATGCATGTCGTCGCCCATCAGCAACTGCAGTGTGTGCTTGCCTGGCGGGAGTTGAATCATGGTCTCCGTTTCACCCGCGCCGAAGTGCAGATGATTGCGATCCGACGGAATCTCCTGATCCATCGGCGGCAAGTCCGTGTCGATCAGCAAGTGATGGTGGCCGGTATTCGGAAACTTGACACCTTTCGGCGCCACGCCCATGTACCGCAGGCCGAACCACACCTTGAACGGCTTGTTGGCAGGCACCACCTGGCCGTCATTGGGATAGCCGATATACGCATAGGCGCCGGCCGGCGCCGGCGTCGTACCTGCAAGGGTGGCATTCGGCGAAGCCAATGCCGCCGACATGACGAGCGCCGCGACCGCGATGATCTTGTACATGAAGGTCTCTCCGTCCTGACGGATTCGCTTTGAACGAACGGATCGCGCTAGTCTTTTAGCACGGTGATGGTGATCTTTTTCGAATACACAGGCGGCACATGCGGCACGTGGTTGTGGTCGCCGAGAATGAGCTGCAACGTGTGCTTGCCCGGCGGCAACTCGATACGCGCGTCCGTCTCGCCCGCACCGAAGTGCAGATGATTGCGATCCGACGGGATCTCCTGATCGAGCGGCGGCAGGTCGGTGTCGATCAGCAAATGATGATGGCCGGTGTTCGGGAACACGACGCCCTTCGGGCACACACCCATATTCCGCAGTCCCATGCGCACCCACAACTTGCCGCCGTGAATCACGGTGCCGTCCGATGGCCAGATGATGTATTCCTCGGCGCCCGGCGGCGACGCCGTATGCTCGGCCGCCGCAAAGACGCTCGGCACCATGTTGCCGACCATGAGGAGCAGCGTTGCGCGCAACGTTCGGCGCAATGCGTCGCGACGCCCATTCGATCCATGGCACGCCTCGAGAACAACAGGGGTAACGGTTCTTCGCATAGCGCACTCTCCCGAAGAGTGGTCACGGCCAATGGCGTTCGGCTGGATGTTGCGGATGTGCGCGAGATTGGACGGCCACCTGCTTAAAACGAGCTTGCCGCCCTACTTTGTGAAACTAGCTTAGGACGTAACTTGCCAAAAAGATACGCCACGCTCGTTAACCGTATGACGCATTCGGGGCACGCGGACAGTTGTGGCGCGCAAAGCGCGTGCTATCGTTATTAAGAGGTTGCAGATGGATGGTCGATAAGGGGCGTCGGTGTTTCGCGCGATTCATTCCGGCGGCGGCCGCGAGTTGTGCGGTCCTCGATTGCCTATGTTCTGTCCGGAACAAACAGGATGTGAAGATGTGGCGAATATTCATGCTGGTGTGCGTGGCCGGGGCAATGCAAACGCATTGGGGCGATGCGTTTGCAGCGCAACAACGTGAGGGTGCCGAGCGGGGTGCGACTGCAACGAGCTTGCCGCTCTCACTGGTTACTCCGTTCGCGCCGCAACCAGGCAACGCGCGTTTTCCCCGGATCGCGCTTGTGATCGGCAATGGTGCTTATGGTGCGGACGGTGTGGTCGGTGCGGGTCGCGATGGCTCACAAGTGGATGCACTGCGGGAGAACGCGCCACGCGACGCCGCCGCCATGCGCGATAGGCTCCAGACGCTTGGCTTTGACGTCATCGTGCGCACAAACGCGACGCCGCGGCAAATGCGCGAGGCCATAGGCGAATTCCATCGGCGCTTGCAGGCAGGCGGTGTCGGTCTCTTTTATTTCGCGGGACACGGCATGCGGATCGGCCCGCAAACACTGCTCATTCCCGCAGGACTCGATGCTCGCTCACCGGCGGCGATCGTGAGCAACGGTGTCGATCTGCACACCGTATTGCAGGCGATGCGCGGACCGCAAGACGGCCGGCTCAATCTCGTGATTCTCGATACGTGTCTGAACAATCCATTCTCCGCGAACCCGACGCACGATACATCCGCGCTTCCCGCCAATACGGTGGTCACCTACGCGACCGCGCCCGGCGGTTTCGCTGCGGACGGTACGCTGCACGGCGTCTATACGAATGCATGGCTGCACGTGCTCGACAGCGCGCCGTCGCTAACGCTGGCGGACCTGTTGCAGCGTGTCGCAGCACAGGTACGCGACGCCACCGGCGGCCAGCAATCGCCGTGGCTTGCCTCGTCGCTTCCTCGGTCCTTGCTGACGGCCGATGCCGCATCCACAGCGCGGGACAATCCCCTTGTCACGCTGCACAGTAGAGGCATTCTGCCGAAAGACAGCAGCGAACAATACGAAATCACGTTCTGGAACTCGATCAAGGACAGCAACTACCCAGGCGACTACGAGGCCTACTTGAAGGCCTATCCGAACGGCCGCTTCGCCACGCTCGCTCATGCGCGCATAGACCGTTTGCGTGCCGCCGCGGCCCCGAATGCACCATCCGCCGCCACCCCTTCAGCAGCACCCGCGCCACAGGCCGCACGGCCGACGCCGTCGGCCAGTACCCCGGCACCCAAGCCCGCTCCGAGCGCCGCCCCACCCGCTGCACCACCCGCGGCGGCGGTCGCGCAAAAGCCCGTCACGCATACGCCGGTTGCCGGCGAAAGCCGCGACTGCGCGACCTGTCCGATCATGATTGCCGTGCCCGCCGGTTCGTTCTCGATGGGCAGCAGTACCGACGACCCGTCCGAAAAGCCCGTTCATCACGTGACCATCGGCGCGCCGTTCGCGATCGGCAAGTATGAGGTAACGATCGACCAATGGAACGCGTGCGTCGCCGCCAATGCGTGCCAGAAACTCACACCGGAGAGCAACACCAATAAAGCCGCACCGGCGCGCGACCTCAGTTGGGACGACGCGCAGCAATACGTGAAATGGCTGAGCAAGGCCACCGGCAAACCGTACCGTCTGCCCACCGAAGCGGAATGGGAATACGCGGATCGCGGCGGCACCACCAGCGCCTACTGGTGGGGCGACCAGATGCGCAAGGGCAACGCCAATTGCAAGGACTGCGGCGACCCGTGGCACAAGGAAGGACCCGAGGCCGCCGGGTCGTTCGCACCGAATCCGCTCGGCCTGTACGACATGAACGGCAGCGTCTGGGAATGGACCGCCGATTGCTGGCACAACTCCTACCAGGGCGCGCCCGCCGATGGTCATGCATGGGACAGCCCCGGCTGCGACATGCGCGTGATTCGTGGCGGTTCGTGGCGCGAAGGCGGCGGCTACATGCTTAGCGCGACGCGCTTCAAGTACAGCGCGGGCGTGCGCCAATCGCAGGACGGCTTCCGCGTGGTCAAAGATCTGAAGTGACTTGCCGGGGGGGCCGCGTTCGAGTCTCGATCGGACTCACAGCCTATTACGAGTGAATACGAGAGAAACCGCGTTCCCGCTCCTGTCAGGGCGAGCGCGGTTTCGTCGTGATCGGCGCGAAATCGGCGACGATGTGATCGCGGCCGTATTTGCCGCCGATCTGCGCGAGGCGCGCATCGAGCGCCCGCAGATAATCGGCGCGCGACTCGCTCTCCGGGCGTGGCTTGTCGAATAGCGGCGCCGGCGTGATCAGCAGCACCACCATCTCCGATCCGAACGGCTTCGAAATGATCCAGTCACCGGCGCCGCCGACCGTCGCGGCATAGTGAGGCGGCGCCTGATTGTCCTTCGCGCGCGGGCTCGGCACCATGTGCACGACGCTGCCGTCGAGCTGGTAGTAGTCGAGGTTCACATACGAGTCATAGCCGGGCGTGGTGATGTCGACCACCAGCGGATCGCCGTCGCTCAGCTGACCGCCCGGCGGCCGCACATGCAAGGCCGCGAGGTGGCCCGCCTGCATGTTGTGAATCCAGTAGGGCGCGAACGCCTTGATGGTGTCGCATTTGTCGTCGGCGAGCGGCTCGACCTGGAGCGTCAGTGTATCGACGCCCGGCAACGCCGCGAGCGTGTCCTTCAGATGCGCCGCGCCATAGCGTTGCGAGACGTAGCCCCGCACCGTCAACGAGTGATCCTGTGCTGAGGCGGATAGCGCGGAACAAGGCACTTGCGTTAGCACCGGTGTGACGGCGGCGAGCGTCAGCGCCGGCTTCGGCGCGGGCGCCGCCGGTGGCGTGGCGGGCACTGCCGCGACCGGACTTGCCGGCGGTGCCACGGGCGGCGCGGTCACTGTCCCTTCCGAAATCGACGAAGCCGCCTGCTCCGTCAAAGCCTGCGATGCGCCTGCTTCCGTCTGTGCTCCGTTATGCCGGTTCGCCCCCGAGCGGAACGCGAACACGCCGACCGCCGCGGCGCACACCACCGCGAAACTCGCGAGCGCGACCTTCGCCAGCGTGCCCGACTTTTCTGCGCGCGCCTCGTTATCGAACTCGGCGATGAAGCGCGCCACGCTCGGCATGCGCGTATTGCGATCGAACGACAGCGCGGCCCGCAGCGCGCGCCATTGTTTTGAATCGAGGTTGGCCGGCCGCTGCGGTTTGAAATCGGAGTTGCGGGCTTGCGTCGCGGACAAGCGGTCGAACGGATGGTGGCCGGTCAGCAACTCATACGTGATGCAGCCGAGCGCGTAAATGTCGTCGCGCGGATCCGGCTCGCGGTGCTCGATCATTTCCGGGCTGGCATACGCGGGCGTCAACGCACCGAGGCTGCCCGGATCGAAGACGGTTGCATCGCTCTCTTCTTCCGGACGCTGGAACACGCGTGCAATGCCGAAGTCGATCACTTTCACTTCGGCGTCCGTCGTGAGAAACACGTTGGCGGGTTTGAAGTCGCAATGCACGAAGCCGCGTTCATGCGCGTAGGCAAGCGCGCTGCACATGCCGCGCACGATCGGCAGCGCCGCGCGCACCGGCATGCCCTGATAGCCCGGCGTGCGCAGCAACTGACTGAGCGGCTTGCCGGACAGGTACTCCATTGTGAGGTAGACGATCGGCCCGTCGCGGTCGAAGTCGTACACCGTGATGATGTTGCGATGCGCGAGCACTTGCGCCTTGCGCGCCTCGCGCTGCAACGCGACGAGTGAATTCGGGTTGCCGCGGAACTGGACGTTGAGCACCTTGATCGCGAGATACGGTTTGCGATCCGATGCCTCGAGCTTGCGCAGATCCAGCGCCTTGTAGACCGTACCCATGCCGCCCACGCCGAGGCATTCCTCGAGCACGAAGCGGTTGTTGAGCGTGTCGCCAGTACCTTTGATCTGGTCGTGGCCCGTGGTATTGGGGGCGCCCGCTGCATTCGCCGCGCTGCCCGCACTCGCTGACCTTATCGACGGAATCTCGACGGTAGTCTGGATGCCGGTTTCGTCGCCGCCCGCGGCCACGTTCGAGACGCGCAACTGCTCGATGCGCCGCCGCACTTCCACGTAGAGATCGTCGGGGAGCGGCGCCTTGCGATGTGCCGCGCCAAGCATGTCGAGCAGCTGCGTGGGGCCGAGTCCTTCGGTGGTCAGCGTGCTGTCGAGTTGAGCCACGAACTCGTCACGGGACAGCTCGCCGTTCTGAAAGTCGTGAATCACACGCGCAAGGCTAGCCATATGTGCGAAGCGCCGCCGCTGCCGTTGGGCCGGGTCGTGTGCGACCCAGGCCTGTCGGGCTGATAGAGAACCTTTCGTAACCAGTTACATGTGCCGCTTCGATACTAGCTCCCGCTCCGATCTTTCGCAAACCAGGATTGCCCCGCTGCCGACGCGGTGCGCCGGTGTCGGGCGATATCCGACAGCATGCGGTGGTCTGTCGGGCCCATGCCGTCGGCTGGTCATCGCGTCCGCGTTGCAGTGCGTTTGCGGGCACCCGGCACGACGACGCGAAACCCTTATGCCGCAAGCCTTCCCCAACTTTCTTAGGAACCTTGAATAAAACTGGCACAGCCTGTGCATGAGTGACACCCGAGCAGACAAGTTGCTCGCACCCGATCGCAGCACCCTGACCTTTACCCTCTGGAGACTCACCATGAACGCACTGATGATCAAAGACCTGTCCATCACCGAACAACTCGACAGCCGCGCCATGAGCGCCGTGCGCGGCGGCACCGGCTACTATCCGTCCTCGTCGTACTTCAACTTCAGCCCCGTCTTTGCTCCGAACGACAGCAAGAAGGTCGACGCCACCCAGCTGATCAACAACCAGCTGAACCTGCAGAACGCCAACGGCAACAACGTCGCGTTCGCCACCGGCATCAGCTCGACGGTCAACCCGTACGTCACGACCAGCAACAACATCCACGTGTAATACGTCGCGACACGGGGCGCCCGGCTCGCCGGTGCGCTTCGTCCGCCGACGATTACCTCCGTCTTCCGCGCACCTTTGGAGAAGCACCATGTCATCCCTCATGATTCGCGATCTGTCCGGCACCCGCGAGCTCGACCGCCGCGCCATGTCGGCGGTGGCCGGCGGCACCGGCAGCAGCGTGCCCGGCCTGCCCTCGGCCGCCGGCCTCGGCGGCATTGCCAACGTCAACGTCTCGATCAACCAGAACCTCAACCAGATGCAGTACGTCAACGTCGCCGCACTCAACAACGTCGGCGTGATCGGCGCGGGCTTCGTGCCGCTGCACCTGAACGTCAGCCCGTCGCTGTGGGGCGCTAACTACGCCAACGTCTGACCGCTTGGCGTCGCGAGGGCCGGGGGGCCTCAACCATGCCGGCAGATCATCGCCGGCCGGCGAGTCGCAGCGAGATTTCCTATACTGATTGTGCGGGGAGACCGCAGCACATTTCACGACACATCCGGGCGGCGGCCGGCGCATTGCACCGGCCCACCGCCCGATTTCATTTCCGGAGCCATCATGGCCAGGCTGATCATCAGGGACCTCACCGACAGCGTCGAACTCGATCGTCAGGCAATGACGGCCATCGTCGGCGGCGCGCGTATCGGCGCGCGGCTGAACGCGGCCGTGCCACTGGTGCCGGCTTCGGCACGCGTGGTCGAATATCCGCCGGGCTTCCCCGCCGCGCATCAGACGATTACCAAGGCGGCCATGCAGCGCAAAACATAGCGCGCCCCGCTTCGGCGTTGCACAGTCACAGCAACGGCACGCGTTACACACGCGTGCCGTTTGCTTTTGTTGTCGGCGGAGCGCCATAAGCCGACATCCCACCCTCGATTGGTGGGAACTCGCCGAACAGTTTCTCCGAATCTCAAGCTCACTTAACGCCATATTCGAAGAACGCAAATCGTCTATTGCCTGCTGGCCTTGCGTCGCCGCCCCGCATTCTGTTCCTCGTTTATTGCTCATAGAAATTGGCATGCCCCTTGCAGAACCACGGTCGAGCACCACACCGTGCTCACTCATCCACCCTCAGGAGTATTGCCATGAAATCCATCGTCATCATCAAGGATCTGCCACGTTCCGCGGATCGTCCAGACGACGAAACGACACTCACTGCCGCGCAGATGAAGGCTGTGCGCGGCGGCCGTTCCGTCATTGTCACCGTCGATCATGGCCCTCTCGGCCAGGTCGACGACTTTGGAATCAACACCGCCATCTTTGAAGGACGTATCAAAGGGCCTTACTTATAGGACGCACGAGGTGTCCGCAATTAGAAACAGGCCCCCTTCACATCTTTGCCGTTGGACGGGGCCTGTTCATTGATGGGATTCTGATTTCAACGCTCTGGTCAGGTCGAATACCGTCGCCGCGGCCCGTGTCGCGCGATCTCCAACAGCATGCGGTGGTCTGTCGGGTGTGCGCCGTCACTCGTTCGCGGCTCACGTGTGACCATCGACTGGCGCCGTGGCAGCATCTCGACGCGAAACCCTTACGCCGCAAGCCTTCTTGAACTTTCTTAGGAACCTTGAATAAAACTGGCACAGCCTGTGCATGAGTGACACCCGAGCAGACAAGTTGCTCGCACCCGATCGCAGCACCCTGACCTTTACCCTCTGGAGACTCACCATGAACGCACTGATGATCAAAGACCTGTCCATCACCGAACAACTCGACAGCCGCGCCATGAGCGCCGTGCGCGGCGGCACCGGCTACTATCCGTCCTCGTCGTACTTCAACTTCAGCCCCGTCTTTGCTCCGAACGACAGCAAGAAGGTCGACGCCACCCAGCTGATCAACAACCAGCTGAACCTGCAGAACGCCAACGGCAACAACGTCGCGTTCGCCACCGGCATCAGCTCGACGGTCAACCCGTACGTCACGACCAGCAACAACATCCACGTGTAATACGTCGCGACACGGGGCGCCCGGCTCGCCGGTGCGCTTCGTCCGCCGACGATTACCTCCGTCTTCCGCGCACCTTTGGAGAAGCACCATGTCATCCCTCATGATTCGCGATCTGTCCGGCACCCGCGAGCTCGACCGCCGCGCCATGTCGGCGGTGGCCGGCGGCACCGGCAGCAGCGTGCCCGGCCTGCCCTCGGCCGCCGGCCTCGGCGGCATTGCCAACGTCAACGTCTCGATCAACCAGAACCTCAACCAGATGCAGTACGTCAACGTCGCCGCACTCAACAACGTCGGCGTGATCGGCGCGGGCTTCGTGCCGCTGCACCTGAACGTCAGCCCGTCGCTGTGGGGCGCTAACTACGCCAACGTCTGACCGCTTGGCGTCGCGAGGGCCGGGGGGCCTCAACCATGCCGGCAGATCATCGCCGGCCGGCGAGTCGCAGCGAGATTTCCTATACTGATTGTGCGGGGAGACCGCAGCACATTTCACGACACATCCGGGCGGCGGCCGGCGCATTGCACCGGCCCACCGCCCGATTTCATTTCCGGAGCCATCATGGCCAGGCTGATCATCAGGGACCTCACCGACAGCGTCGAACTCGATCGTCAGGCAATGACGGCCATCGTCGGCGGCGCGCGTATCGGCGCGCGGCTGAACGCGGCCGTGCCACTGGTGCCGGCTTCGGCACGCGTGGTCGAATATCCGCCGGGCTTCGCCGCCGCGCATCAGACGATTGCCAAAGCGGCCATGCAGCGCAAAACATAGCGCGCCCCGCTTCGGCGTTGCACAGTCACAGCAACGGCACGCGTTACACACGCGTGCCGTTTGCTTTTGTTGTCGGCAGAAGCGCAGCGCCGCAACCCATTAACGCAAACGACCTACGAAATATTCCCCTCTGGCGACAGCGCTCTCCGCTTTTTCGCCATGAAAGTTGGCTTGTGCAATTAGCCTGGCGAATGTCCGCACGCGGCGACGCCGCGCGCTCTACGCTCACCTATGATGCTTAGGACGCCACGTGGTTTTTTTCGCTGTCCGCCAATAGCACGCTCTATCCGGACAGCTTGCTGGCGCAGAACTGAACACGACGCACCGCATCCGCGACGCGCCGTACCCATAAGCGACGATGGCAGCGCGCCACGAGCCGGCATCGCCATTCCCGGATTGGAGGAACGCAATGAAATTTATCGTCCTATGGAACGGTCTGCCGACCGCAGAGAGTTCCGTTATAGAACGTTTCATGAAGACCGGCGGCCAGGTGCCGGACGGCGTCAAATTGCTGGGACGCTGGCATGCTATAGGCGGCTTGCGCGGTGTTGCAATCGTGGAGGCCGACGACACCCGTGCGATCGCGGCGCTGGCGCTCGGATGGGGCGACCTGCTGACGATGGACATCTCCCCGGCCCTGACCGACGAAGACCTGGGCGCCGCGCTCGGCAAGCATATGGCCACGGGCAACAAGTAAGCACGCCATGAGCACCAGGTTCACCGCGCCGCCTCCGAGCGGGCAACTGCTGCCGTTCCGCGAATCGCTGCTTGCGATGCTCGGCATCGCTTTCGTCGCGATGCTGGTGGCGCTGGATCAAACCATCGTCGGCACCGCGCTGCCGCGCATCGTCGCCGATCTGAAGGGCTTCGACCTGTACGCGTGGGTCGCGACATCGTACATGCTGGCCTCCGTGATCACGATTCCCATCTTTGGGCGGTTAGGCGATCTGTTTGGCCGCAAGCGGTTCCTGATCGCGGCGATCCTGTTGTTCACCGGCGCCTCTGTGTTGTGCGGCTTTGCCAGCAGCATGTTGTTGCTGGTGGTTTCGCGCGGACTGCAAGGGATTGGCGGCGGCATTCTGATCGGCACGGTGTTCGCCACCGTCGCCGATCTGTTCCCGAATCCGAAACTGCGGCTGCGTTGGCTCGTGTTCGTCACGTCCGCCTTCGGCTTGTCCAACATGGTCGGGCCGACGCTCGGCGGAATGTTGACGCAGTATGGCGGCTGGCGGCTGGTGTTTTTCGTCAACGTGCCGGTCGGGCTTGTCTCGCTGCTGTTCGTGCAGTGCTTTCTGCCACCGCTGCTTCACCTGCGGCGCAAAGGTCCCGTGCGGCTCGACTGGCTCGGTGCCTTCGTGCTCGCCGTTACGTTCGGCTCGCTGCAAGTGCTGATCGAACTGTTTCCAAGGCGCGGCGTCGATACGACTACCATCGTGCTGACCGTCGTAGCGGTGACTTGTGGACTGATTCTCTGGCTATGGGAGAGGCGCATCGGCTATCCGATCGTGCCGGTCGATATGCTGATGGACCGCAAGCTCTCCGCGCTGTTCGCGATGTCGGTGCTCGGCGGCTTCGCGCTCTTTTCGCTGGTGTTCTATGTGCCGCTGCTGTTCCAGGGCGGCTACGCGATGTCCGCGCATGACTCGGGCATGCTGATCACACCATTGCTGCTCGGCACAACGGTGGGCAGCGTGCTCAACAATCGTATCGTCACACGAGTCCGCCGCGCGAACGGCATCATGTATGTCGGCTTTGCGCTGTCCGCGCTCGCCTGTCTGAGCGTGGTCGTCCTGCGCGGCACGGAACCGCATCTGGTGTGGGCCTCGTGCATGGGCATCAGCGGGCTCGGCCTCGGTCTGGTGGCGACCAGCCTGACCGTCTGCTCACAGCAGATCGTCGGACGGGACCATGTCGGCGCGGCCACCGCGCTGCTTCAATCGCTGCGGACATTCGGCGGCATGCTCGGCACGGTGATGACGGGCGCGTTGCTCGGCCACCTCTATTCGCGTGGGGTGCATCGCTCGCTCGATTCCTACCAGGCGACGCAGTGGTTCAAGTCCTTCGCCAGTCCCGAGTTGCTGGTGGATCGCGCGGAACAGGCCGCGCTGATCAATCGTCTGGTGAGTGCCGGCCAGTCGGGCGACGCCATGATGCGCTCCGCGCGCGAGGCGCTGGTGCAGTCCATTCACATCGGCATTCTGGTGGCCGGCGCCGCCGCGTTGACCGGTCTGTGCCTCGCCTGGTTCGTGCCGCCCGTGCGCATCAGCTATCCGGAAACCGAACTCGCGCCGGATGGGCAACCATCCGCCGACGCCATTCCTCCGCACCGCAGCGTACTTTGAGCGCGCTGCCGGTACACCCTCGAATCTTCTTCTTGCGTTCTGTATCAGTCGATATATAATCGCTTTTTATATCGACCGATACAGAACCAGTCCTCAGTGACGCCGGAAGGATATTCATCATGGCAAGACCCCGCCAATTCGACGAACAAGAGGTGCTGGAAGCCGCCAGCGCCGCATTCTGGACGAAGGGCTATGACGCGACCTCCACGCGCGACCTGGTTAAATCCACCGGTCTGACGCAGCCGAGTCTCTACAACGCGTTCGGCGACAAGCGCACGCTGTATCTGCGCGCGCTCGAGCATTATCTGGAGCACACGTTGCGCGAACGGATCAGGCGTTTAGTGCAGACCGTATCGCCGGCTCTAGGCATCACGATGTTCTTCCACGAGATCCTTGAACGATCGCTCGCCGATCCCGCGCAACGTGGCTGCATGCTGGTGAACTCGGCGCTGGAAACCACATCGGAGGACGAAGCATTCCGCGCGATCGTCGCCACGGAATTCTCGGAAATGCGCGCGTTTTTCTACCGCCGCATGATTGCTGCCAGCGAGAGCGGTGAAATCACCACAGCCGTTTCCGCCGATGACGCCGCCACTCACCTGCTTGCCACGCTAATCGGCGTTCGCGTTCTCGCGCGGGTCAATCCGCAACAAACGCTGCTTGTCGGCGCGATCGCGCCCGTGTTGCTGCTACTTGGTTTGCCTGCCCTACCGCCGACCCGCTCCGACGCCTGAGCCACGCGCCTGACAAGGCGCGCCCCTTCGTTTTCCCACCGACATCCGGCAGCGCCGCCACCAGCGCGCGCACCGGTAAAGGAACCGTCATGTCCGCTGCTCCGATAACGTCAGCTAGTCCGGTCTCACTCGATGCCCGCGCGCTCTTCGCAACGCTCGCGGGTCTGTGCGGCAGTCT
Source organism: Paraburkholderia sp. BL27I4N3 (assembly GCF_003386115.1). Taxonomy (NCBI): domain Bacteria; kingdom Pseudomonadati; phylum Pseudomonadota; class Betaproteobacteria; order Burkholderiales; family Burkholderiaceae; genus Paraburkholderia; species Paraburkholderia sp. BL27I4N3. The sequence continues at coordinate 6,632,400 of NZ_QREJ01000001.1, forward strand.
GGTCGCCATTGGCCTCGCGCGCTTCGCGTACACGCCGTTGATTCCCTCGCTGATCCAGGCGCATTGGTTCACCTCGTCGCAAGCGGTAACGCTCGGCGCGGCGAACTTCGCCGGCTATCTGGTCGGCGCGTTGATCGGCCGTCCGCTCGCATCCGTACTGTCGAACCGCAGCGCGTTGCGCCTGCTGATGGCGGTCGTGACCGCCGCCTTCTTCGCCTGCGCGTATCCGCTTTCGGTGAGCTGGTTTTTCGCGTGGCGCTTGTTGTCGGGCATTTCCGGCGGCGCCATCATGGTGCTGGTGGCGACGTCGATTCTTCCGCACATTCCCGTGCCACGGCGTGGCTTCGTGAGCGGCATGATCTTTCTTGGACTCGGTCTCGGCATTGCGGCATCCGGCACCTTGATTCCAAAACTGCTGCACTATGGCTTGCAAACTACGTGGATCGGTCTCGGTGTCGTGGCGCTGGTGTTGACGGCGGTGAGCTGGTTCGGCTGGCCTTCGACGAATCCGCCCGCGCCGGTCGCGCCTTCCGGTGCGCATCACGCAGCGCGCCCTCACGGCTTGACGCTTCGCGTGCTGTATGCGCAATACGCGGCAAACGCACTCGGCCTCGTCCCGGCGATGGTGCTGCTCGTCGACTATATCGCTCGTGGCCTGGGACGCGGCGCCGCTATCGGCGCGGACTACTGGGTGCTGTACGGCCTCGCTGCAATCGCCGGCCCGGTGATCTGCGGCAACGTGGCCGATCGCATCGGCTTCGGCAAGGCCTATCGCGTCGGATTGATTCTGCAAGCGGCCGCCGTCGCCATGCTCGCGTTCTCGGGCAGCACGTTGGTGCTGGCTGCATCGACCGTGATTCTCGGCATCTTCACACCGGGCATCGTGCCGCTCGTGCTCGGCCGCATTCACGAACTCGTGCCACACGATCACACCGAACAGCGAGCCGCATGGAGTCGCGCGACGACAGCCTTCGCGCTGTTCCAGGCGCTCGGCGGCTATGGGTATTCGTATCTCTTCTCGCATACGCATAACGACTACGCGTTGATCTTCACTTGCGGCGCGGCTGCGCTCGCTCTCGCCTTCGTCGGGGATTTGATTGCGTCGCGTATCAGCACCGCCCGCTAAACGGCGGCGTGACGGTTCCACGCCGCTTCCGGCTCGGCTTTTCGCCTTGGGCATGCGGTTTGCTCAGCAGTGACACCGATACTGCCTTTCGCAAGAACACTCGCCATGCGGGGCTTGCGCGGCTGTCGTGAAGGCAGATCCAATCAACCAGGCGGAGGTCATTCATATGTTGGGAACTATTCTTCTAGTCGTGCTGATTCTTCTCCTCATCGGTGCGCTCCCCACGTGGCCGCATAGCCGCGCGTGGGGTTACGGTCCCACCGGCGGTCTCGGACTCGTCGTGATCGTGGTGATCGTGTTGCTGGTCGTCGGCGTCATATAGCCTTAATTGCCATGGCGTCGCGTAGTACCCGCACTGCTTGAAAGCGGGCCGGCCGCCGGATATCCGAGCAGTTCGCTGCACGGATATCCGGCGGCCTTGCTATGTCGACGGTCGATGCACATCCTTATCTTGTCACCCTGGGAGCAGCAATGGAAAAGTTACTCGCGAATCAGGTCGCTCTGGTCACGGGCGCCAGTTCGGGCATTGGTTCAGGCGTCGCCAAAGCGCTCGCGGATGCGGGCGCGGCCGTCGTCGTGAACTATCACTCACATGCCGAAGGGGCGGAGCAACTTTGCGCCGAGATCGAGAAAGCCGGCGGCGCCACTCTCGCGGTGCAGGCCGACGTCGCCAACCCCACGCAGGTCGAGAAGATGTTCGCGGCATGCCGCGCGCGTTTCGGCAGCGTGGATATCGTGGTCGCGAATTCGGGCGTGCAGAAAGACAATGCATTTGCCGATATGACGCTGGACGACTGGCAGCAGGTGCTGGCGACCAATCTCACCGGCCAGTTCCTGACGGCACAGGCGGCCGTGAAAGAGTTTCGGCGACGCGGCCCGACGACAACGTCCAAAGCGCTCGGCAAGATCATCTGCATGAGCTCGGTTCACGAAGTCATTCCGTGGGCGGGGCACGTCAATTACGCGGCGTCCAAAGGCGGCATTCAGATGTTCATGAAATCGCTCGCGCAGGAGGTCGCGCCCGAACGCATTCGCGTCAATTCCATTGCGCCGGGCGCGATCCGCACGCCGATCAACAAGGACGCATGGGACACCGAAACCGCGCTGCAGAAACTATTGAAGCTGATTCCCTACGGGCGTGTGGGCGAAGCGGACGACATCGGCAAGGCGGCCGTCTGGCTCGCATCGGATGAAAGCGACTACGTGGTCGGCACGACGTTGTTCGTCGACGGCGGCATGACGCTCTATCCCGGTTTCGCCGACAACGGTTAGCCGTTGCCGTCGAGCAGTTGCTCGAATAGATCCGCGTTGCCCATTTGGCCGCCCTTAAGCATGATTTCCATACCGTCGAGTTCCGCTTGATCGGCATGGAGACGGCACACGGTAACGCCCGCCGATAACGGCGCGAGATACGACAATCCCCAAGCGCCGAGTGCGTGCACGGCAAAACTCGACGTGTCGCCGCCCGCAATGCCGATGCGTTGCAAGCGCACGGCACCGAGCACCTGTTGCAGCAGTGACGCACAGGCGTGCGCGAGTTGCGGCAACGCGCCGGCTTCGCTCGGCGCGCGGCGTGTCGTGAAAGCGAGCACATTGCGTCCGTCGCGCAAGGGGCCGGCTATCGCCGCCACGCGTTCCACCAGATAGTCTGAGGCTGCGTCGCCGGTCATTTTCAGCGGGTCCAGTTCCACATGCAGATAGGATTGCGCGGCACCGATCTGTATTTCGGTCAATGGCGAGAGGCTGCCTGCAAGCACGAACACGGGGCCGTGCGCGCGCGCCAGTGGCGGCGTGGTTCGGGTCTGTAAAACGCCGGGCTCGGCGGGAGTTTCACGCGCCAACACATAAGCCTGCGCAACGCTGCTCGCACCGACCGCGAGCAATGGCGCCGTCACGGCGGCATGACGCACGATCACGCGGCCAACAGCTTGCAGATGCGAATCGTCGAGTACGTCGAACAGCACGGCGTCGGGTTTCGAATCGAGCCGGCGCTGCACTTCTTCCTGCAATTCGGCGGCACCGCGCGCGTAGCAGCGCCAGTCGATCGATTGCACATTCTTCACACCTTGCCGCACAAGATGCACGCGCAAATCCGCTTCGTTCATCGGCGTGACCGGATGGCGGCTCATGGTCGGATGACGATCGATGCGATAGATCGACTGCGCGCTATTGTCCGCGCCGGCTGCCGCAAACAGTTCACCGAACACGCAATAGCGCCGCAAATTCGGCTGACCGCCGACCACCGCGACGAGTTCGTTCGCGCAGTACTCGCGCAACGTACGAATCGCCACGCCGATGCTGCCGGTTTCCGGCGCGCTATCGAACGTCGAGCACACTTTGTAGTGCATCACCCGTACGCCGAGCGCGGCGAAGGCGGCGCCGACGCGTTCGAGTTCCTGTCGCTGCACCGCGGGCGCCATGGCCCGCGCGGCCCCGGCAACGCCAATCGCGTCGAGACGGCCGAGCATCGAAAGACGCGCGGCATCCGGTGGTGCGAAGAAGAGCATGGTGCGCAAACCGGCGCGGGCGAGATGCGCCAGCGTGTCGGTTGCGCCGGTGAAGTCGTCGCCGTAGAAAGCGTAAGCCGGACCGCTGCTGTTTGCTTCGTCGCTCATCTTTTGGTCCGTCTCGCCCGAAGCGTTCACGTGCGGCTGCCGAAAAACGCCAGCGCGCGCCGCAGTTCCGGCATGTGCTCGGCGTACACCGGCAGCGGTGTGCCGGCCTGCACCGCCGCCCATGCCTGGCACACACTCGTGACGCCTGCTGCCGGGCCATCCGGATGCGCGAGAATACCGCCGCCCGACATGAACAGCAGGTCGGTGGAGCGCACCGCGTCGAAGGTCGCTTGCACGGTGCCGGCCCATTGCCCAGACGAAAACGCGGGCAGCACCGTATCGTCGCAACCCGGGGCAAGCGGCGTCGCGCAGTCGCGCGCCGACTCGATTACTTCGGCGTCGCTCTGCGCGAATTTGCCGGCGAGACCGTGCACATGCATATGATCGACGCCGCTCAAACGCCAGAGCGTCTGATACGCTTGAAACGACATGCCCAGCGCCGGATCGCGCGACATCATGCCGTAGCCGTTACGGTGCGCGTGCAGCACGAGCGGCGTCGCGCGGCGCAGTGTCTGGATCGCGGAAAAGCCGCACCAGTTGATGCTCGCCATCACGCAACTGCCGCCTTCGCGCTCGACCAGTTCCGCGTGACGGCGCATGGCGTCGAGGTCGTCGGTGATATTGAACGCGACCATTACGGGGCGGCCGCTGCGCTCACGGTAGCGGCGCACTTCGGACATCACCGCGCGCACGCGTTCCGCCAGCGGCGCATGCGCGGGGTTCGCGCATACTTCGTCATCCTTGATGAAATCGACGCCTGCTTCGCACAGATCGCGCACCAGTGCCGCCGTTTCCGCCGCGCTCAGGCCGACGTTCGGCTTGATGATCGTGCCGATCATCGGCCTGTCCTTCACCTCCGTCAGCGCGCGCGTGCCGGCCACGCCATGACGCGGCAATTCGAAACGCTTGCGGTACGAAGCCGGCAAGCGCAACGACAGCAGCCGCATGCCGGTCACTTCGCCGAGATCGTACAGATTGCCGGCGACGGTCGCGGCCAGCGTGGGCAGGTTCGCATCGATATTGGCGAGCGGAAACGACAGCGTAATGCGCGCGCGCCGCCACGGCCCTGGCGTGCCTTGACGCTCGAGCCAGGCGTTCGGCAAGCTGGGCCGCGCCGCTGCTTCGAGTTCTTCGACGCGCAACACGCTCGCGCGGCTGCGTGCGCGCAGCGCATCGGATTCGTTGGCGACGCGCACGAAGGTGCCGCTCGATTGCTCGCCGGCCATGACGTCGGCGACGCGTGCGGGATCAAGCGGCGTCTCGATCAGATAGTCGGCCTCGAGCGTGTCGTTATCGACCGCTTGCTGTTGCAGCGTCTCGCTCATAACGTGCCCAGATCGGGGAAACGGCGCACCGGCTCGCGGCCGTCCCAATCGCGCGACGCCGCGTAGATCATGTCGAAGAGCTTGCCTTTCGGCCCGGCGATCTCGGACAACTCGATCACGGTGCCCGGATGATTTTCCGTATCGAAGTACACGAAGCGTCCGTTGCGCCCCACTTCGCCGCTCATGGCGACTTTGAAACCCTGCTCCCGCAGTCGCGCGAGATCCGCGTCGAAAGAAGTGGTCCAGTACGCGTTGTGCTGCAAGCCGGTATGGCCGGCGGCGAGAAAGTCGCGATACATGGACGGCGCGTCGTTGCGTGTCTGAATCAGTTCCACCTGCAGCGGCCCCGAGTTCGCCAACGCCACCGAGTTATGCACCTCGTACGATTGCCCACGGTAGGTGTAGTTCTCGATCGGCACGCGTTCGTTGTAGAACCACGGACCCACGCCGAGCACGCGGCTCCAGTAGTCCATCGCGGCTTCGATATCCCGCACCACGTATCCTGCCTGCCGGATTTCGCCAAAGAAACGACTCATGAAACTCTCCCGATGCTGCGGGGTTGAAAGACGAGCGACGCCCCGGCGCGGCGATGACGCAGCACCCGAAGGTCGAACCTGCTAATGAACTTGAGATATCTGCTTAAAGAAACCCGATCGAAATCCAGGGAATCGCCGCGACCAGAATCAGGCCGACGAGCAATGCGCCCATATAGCCGACAATCGGACGAATGCCCGCATCAGGATTGACCTTGCTGATCGCGCACGCCGAGTAGTAGCCGACCCCGAACGGCGGTGAGAAGAGGCCCACGCCCATCGAAAGAATCACGACGATCGCGTAATGCACTTCATGCACGCCCGCGAGCCGCGCGATGGGAAACAGCAGCGGCCCGAACAGCACAATGGCGGGAATTCCTTCGAGCACGCTGCCGAGCATCACGAACACGACGATCGACACGGCGAGAAAACCGTAAGCGCCGCCGGGCATCGAGCCCATGAACTGCGCGAGGTCCTGCGAAAAGCCGGATTGCGTGAGCGCCCAGGCCATCGCCGTGGCGCAGCCGATGATAAAAAGAATCGCGCCCGACAACGTCGCCGCATCCACCAGCATGCGGCCGAGCCGCCGCCATTCGAAACGGCGATACACCAGCAGACCGATCAGCATCGAGTAAGCGATGCCGATGGTGGAGACCTCTGTCGCCGTTGCCACGCCTTCAACCACGGCCATGCGAATCAGGAACGGCAACGCCAGCGCCGGCAGCGACACGACGAACAGTCGCCCGATCTGCCGCTTGCTGAAGCGCTGCGCGCCGCTCAGATCTTCCTTGCGATAACGCCACCACACCACCACGCACAGAATCAGCGCGAGCACCGCGCCCGGCAGCATGCCCGCAGTGAAGAGCGCGGAGATGGACAACCCCGTCACCGAACCGATCGTGATCAGCACGATGCTCGGTGGAATGGTTTCGCTTTGTGCGCCGGTCGTGGCGAGCAGCGCGACCAGATCGCCTTCGGAAGCGCCGCGTTTTTTCATCTCCGGAAACAACACCGGCGCGATGGCCGCCATGTCCGCGACTTTCGAACCGGAGATGCCCGACACCAGATACATCGCGCCGATCAATACGAACGACAGGCCGCCATGCACATGACCCACAAGGCTCGCGAGAAACTCGATCATCGCGCGCGCCATGCCGGTCATTTCGATCAGCAAGCCGAGGAAGACGAATAGCGGCACCGCGAGCAGCACGAGATGCGACATGCCTTCGTCCATGCGGCCGACCACGACTTCGAGCGGCGTAAAGGTCGAGAGACCGAGATAACCGAACGTAGCGAGCGCAAACGAAAACCCGATGGGCACGCCCGAAAAAATCCCGATCCCCACCACGCCGACGAAAAAGATCACCAGATTGGTTTTGCCGAGCGTCTGAAACCACGGGCCGGCAAACACGGCAACCGCGGCCAATACAGCGGCGATCGCGAGCACGATCAGGACGTCGCGCATGCGGCTCACCTGAGCAAGACGAATCAGGCCGACCAGCAGCATGAGCGCCGCACCGACCGGCAAGGCGAGCGCGCGCCACGCGTTGCTGATCTGCAGAGCGGGCGTCACGATTGCCGCCTCGCCGGACGCATAGTCGTACGCTGGTGCGATCAACAGCGCAAGCAAGCCGATCGATGCCGCGATCGCCAGCGTATCGACGAACGCGCGCCGCTGCGGCGACAGGCGGCTGACCAACGCCGTCATCCGCATATGTTCGCCGCGCCGCAACGCGAGCACGGCGCCGAGCATGGCGAGCCACAGGAACAGAATGCCGGCCAGTTCATCCGACCAGACTAGCGGTTGATGCAGCACATAGCGGCACACCACGCCCGCCAACATCACGACGATTTCCATCGCAAGCAGCGCCGCCGCGCAGACTTCGACGAGCGCGATCAGACCGCGATCGAAACTCCTCAGCCAGCGCCGCGACGTGCTCGCCGCGTGCAATGGCACGCCCGCGTCCGCCGGATTCAATGCGTGATTCGACATCCTGCTGCCTCCTCGCGGCGGCTCGCCGCGCTTCGTCTCAGGCTCACCCGCATGCAGCACGATCAGGCCAGCTTGCCAACCGATTGTTCGAGCAGGTCCCACGCCTGATTGCCAAACTTGCTCTTCCATTCGGCGTAAAAACCCGCCTGACGTAGCGCCGCGCGGAACGTGTCCGGCATGGGACGATTGATCGACAGACCCTTGCTTTGCAGATCCGCGACCGCCGCGTCGTTCAGCTTGCGCACGTCTTCGCGCTGCTTCAACGCCGACTGGTTGAACGCATCGCTGGCAATGCCTTGCAGATCCTTCGGCAAGCGCTGCCACGCGCGCGGATTCAGCACGAACCAGTAGCCGTCCCACATGTGATTGGTGAGCGAGCAGTACTTCTGCACTTCGTAGAGTTTCGCGACCTGCACGATCGGCAGAGGATTTTCCTGCGCGTCGACGATATGCGTTTGCAGCGACGAATAAACTTCGCTGAATTGCAGGCTGGTCGGCGAAGCGCCGAGGCCCTTGAACATATCGATGCTGAGCGGACTCACCGGCACGCGAATCTTCAGACCGCGCATGTTCTGCGCGCTCGTAATGGGACCGTTGCTCGTTGTGGTTTGACGAAAGCCGTTGTCCCACATCTTTTCGAACGATTCGAGGCCGGCCTTCTGCATCGCGGCGCGCACGTAAGCGCCGAGCTTGCCGTCCATCGCGCCCCACACCTGGTTGTAGTCGCTGAACGCAAAGCCCACCGCGTTGATCGCGACCGACGGCGCGAGCGTCGATACCACCAGCGCCGACGGCGTGAACATCTCGATGCCGCCGCTGCGCACCTGCGCGAGCATGTCGGTGTCGCCGCCTAACTGGTTGTTAGGGAATATCCGGATCTCCATGCGCCCTTTCGACGCCTCTTTGATCTGATTGGCCGCTTCCTGCGAGCGCACGTTCAGCGGATGCGTGAGCGGCAGGTTGTTGCCGTACTTGAACACGAACTCCGGGCCGGACGCCGCGCGCACGATCGCCGGAAAGCCCAGCGCGCTGGCTACCGGCACGGCGGCTGCCGCACGCAGCAGGGTGCGTCTCGCGAGGTTGGTCATTTGAGCGTCTCCTTGCTTATAATTGATGTGACTGTTGAATCCATCAAAAACCATCATCGTCCCTCGCTGCGCGCTGATTTATAGTCACCGGTGCCGCGTCGTCGTGTGATAGCTGCAAGACTAGGCGTGCGCGGCTAGCGCTGTCAAACCGCGAACCTGATGTTTTTTGATGGACTTCCGTTCTGCGAAGGAAGGACTGCCATGTCCGATACGCTTCTCCTCACCGCCGCCGCGCGTGCCCGCATTCCCGACATTGCGCGGGCCGCCGGTGTGTCGACCGCCACGGTGGATCGCGTGCTCAATCGCCGTGAAGGCGTGCGCGCCGTGACGGCGCAACGCGTGCTGCAAGCGGCCGCCCAACTCGGCTATCTGCTCACGCCCGAGGCGCCCGTCGTGCCCGCCTCGAAGCCGATGCGCATCGCGTTCCTGCTGCCTGCCGGCACCAATCGCTACTTGCACATGCTCGGCGACTACATCGACTTCGCACACGATCAGTGGAACGCGCTGGACATGAAATGCCGCGTGCACTACGTCGAGAGTTTCAACCCGAAGGAATTGGCCGACCGTCTGTTGCACTACGGACAGCGTGCGGATGGGGTGGTGTTCATGGCGCTCGAACATCCCGTAGTGCGCGACGCCGTGAATGCATTAGCGGATCAGGGCGTGCCGGCCATCACGCTGATTTCTGATTTATCGAATGCGCGGCGACTGGCTTATGTGGGCATCGACAATCGTTCGGCGGGACGCACGGCGGCGTTGCTGCTCGGGCGCTTCATGGGCCCGCGGCCGAACGGAAAGATCGCGATGCTCGCGGGCAGTCTCAACTATCGTGGCCATGAAGAGCGCGAGATCGGTTTTCTGCATTTGATCGAATCGACGTTTCCACAAGTGCGCGTGATCGGATTGCGCGAGGGACACGACGATAGCGAACGAAACTATATGCAAACGCGCAAGCTGTTGGAGCAGCATCCCGACCTTGCCGGCATTTACAACAGTGGCGGCGGATCGGATGGCGTGGCGCGCGCGATCGTCGAAGCGCGCTCAGAGCAGAAGATTCTGTTTGTCGGCCATGGCTTGACGCCTGACACGCGAGCGTTGTTGATCGACGGCACCATGGATGCGTTGATCACGCAAACGCCACAAGCCATGGTGGGAAATTGTCTGCGCATATTCCGCAACGTGCGCGAGAAGCGTGACGCGATGAGCGACGTTAAGCCAGTGCAATTCAGCATTGTTCTGCGGGAGAATCTGCCTTGACGTTGCCGTGGCCATGCCGACGGCTCAGACCACCACGTCAGGCACGCGGGATGCTCAATCAACTTCGTATTCCAACCTCGATACGAAAGGAGATCACATCATGCCTTACCTTCTCGGCTGGCTGCTTGGCGTCCCGTTGATCGTACTGGTCATCCTGTACCTCATCTTCCATTAATCGTTGCTACATACTCGCAAGCGCGGTTGATTGGAGGTTCCGTTCTACCGCGCCGCGGCCCTTCCGGCTACGGCGCGAAAGGCGATGCCAGCGTCCGGGCGTCGCCTTTCGCGTCTGTGCGATGCTCGTTTTGTCGACGTATGGACCCGCGCATCTTTCCGCTTGTACCGCAAGCGATGGCGCGTAAAACTAACCTTTCCTAGTCCGCGCAAATTGCCATTTCTGCACACGTGCGCTCAGCATGCGTACGAGCAAGGAGGGACCGATGGCAAGCAATGAGTACACGCTGTCACACCAGGACGTGGTGAAGGCCGTCATTATTCATCAGGATATTCACGAGGGTTTCTGGACGTTGAACATCCAGTTCGACGTCGCGGCCGGGCACGCTGCGCAACTCCCGGACCCTTGCCTTAACGTGACGATCAAGGGCATTGGCATCATGCGCGCTTCGCCTACTGATCCGTTCGCGATCGACGCCGCTATCGTGAATCCGCCGGGGCCTCAGCATGTGGAGGGAACGGTACGCATCGCGGCGGGTGTCAACGGCACGCAACAAGGCGGCATGCAATTTTGCCGCGACGTCTATCGCAGTGTCGCTGTACAGAGTGCGGCCAAAGCGCCGACCAAACGAGGTTGATTGAGCGGCCGCGCGTCGCTTGCCAATGCACTGCCTCAATCGATGCGGGGCGGGGGTCGGTTGTCGCGCGGACGGTCTTGTTGACAAGCATCGGTCGGGAACATGCATCCACGCCCGGCGAGCGCGTCTTGCGGCGCTGATGACGCCGCAATTCGCCCGCGTGCCGTCCTTCCTGTGAAAGACGGCGAGACACCGGACGGCAGCTTGTGGCCGCGCGAGGCTGCGGGCACGAGGCCCGCGGCCCGGACGGTTGTCCCGGGCATGAATGCACCCTGAAAATATACCGGGACGCCGGCTGGATAGGCTTCTTAAAGCAACAGGCTTCCCGCACGATGTCGGGACGATCTTCCTTTAGAATGCAATTTTCAGGGATAAACTTCCAGTGACGGCCACGACCATCCGAAATCGCCCGCTCGACAACCAGGATCGCAAGATCATGCGCGAGTTGCAAAAAAACGCGCGTCTGAGCAATGCCGAATTGGCGGAACTGGTCGGCATGTCGACCACCGCATGCTGGAATCGCACGCGTCAATTGGAAACCGAGGGATATATCCGCGGCTATGTCGCGCTGCTCGATCAGCAGAAGCTCGGCTTCGCGGACATCGTCCTGCTCGAAGTCACGCTCGACCGTCACGACGACGACGCCCTCGCCCGCTTCGGCGCCGAACTGGCGACGCTAACCGAAGTGCTGGAGGCGTATCTCGTATCGGGCGATTACGATTATCTGGTGAAGGTTGCGGTCGACGGCACGGCGGGCTACGAGCGTTTTTCTGCGTGAGAAGCTCTACAAGATCGCCGGCATCCGTCATAGCCGCTCGATGTTCGCCTTGCGTTGCATGAAGAGCATCCCGTCCGTGCAGGTGTGAAAAGCGTGCAGCGCGCGGGCCTGAATGCGTGGACTCATATTCGGCGCAATGCTTTCTGACACGCCGCCAGCACCGCGCCCGCCGCGAGCAGCAGCGCGGAATAGACCAGCCCGCGTGCGAGACCCGCGCCGTCCGAGACCCAACCGATCACCATCGGCCCGACAATCTGCCCGAACGCAAACACGATCGTGAATGCGCTGATGCCCTTGGCCCAATGACTCGCGGGCAGATTGTGGCGCACGAAAGCCGTGGTCGACGCTACGGCGGAAAGGAATGTCGCGCCGAACAACACACCGGACACGAAAGCCACCCACGGCTGCGTGAACAGCGCGGGCAGCAATGTCGCGATCGCGAGCAAAGTGTTCAGCACCGCGAGCGCCTGGCCGCCGCGCATGCGATCCAGCAATCCCGACCACAGTCGCGCGGAGATCACGGTCGCCACGCCGAGCAACAGATAGAAGCACGTGACAACAGCCGCGCTCATGCCCGCATTGCGCAGCAGCGCGACGATAAACGTCATGTAGCCGATATAACCGACGCCAAACAGCGTGTAGCCCGCCAGCGCCAGACTGAATCGCGGCCAGCGGGGTGCATCGGCGGCGGCGTGTGATTGCGTGGCCGACGATGCCATCGCGTGCACGCGTTCGATTTTTCGCGCCGCGCCGACGGCCACCGCCGCGAGCGCCGCACACGCGAGCGCGAGTGCGAACCACGCGAACTGCCAGCCGTGCGGGACGTTGAAAATAGTCAGCGGCACCAGCAGCGACGACGCCACAATGCCCCACCCCGTGCCGCCGTAATACAAGCCGAGGACGAGGCCCGCATCGTGCGGTCTCGCCGATGCAAGCCGCGCCGCCAACACGCCGCCGCTGATAAAGATCGCCGCGCTGCTCACGCCGGTGATCACGCGCAAGGTGAGCAGCGCGTTCGTGTCGGCAAGCAGACCGCTGCCTGCCATCAGCAGCGCCGTCGCCACGCAACCGCCGCCGAACAATGCACCAGCCGACCAGCGGCGCGCAAGGCGCGGGAAAGCCAGCGCGCCGAGCAGATAGCCCAACGCGTTGGCCGTATTCATCGCGCCCGCTTGCGCGAAACTCCAGCCGAGGTCGAGTTTCATCGGCGGCAACAGCAACGCGTACGCGAAGCGGGCGAGGCCGAGCGCGATCGCGCTGCCCAGCGATAGAGACGCGGCGAGCATCAGCGTGGGGAGTCGTTGCGCTGCTTCGGTCGCCTCAGAAGTCGATGCGGCGTCGAGTGTTTTTATCGGCATGGGCGAGCGAAAGTGGGCAAGGAGGCTACGAGCCGCTTTTGCCAGAAGGGCTGAATTCGGCACTTCGTCATCATATCCGCGGACGCCGGGCGCGGTTGACCGTTAGTTGCGTCAACGGCTTACCGCTTTGGCTGGAGACACCGTTCCCGTATGGCGCGGAGCATCGGACAGACGCGAAACCCGACCAAGAAACCATTTTCTAAATGCGAATGATTTGCATTTACGTGAAAATTAGCTCATTATTCCGCCCATACCATCCGCCGAACCCGAAATCATGACGACGCTAGACATCAGCCGCCCCGAAACCGAAAGCCCGCGCCCAGCGGTGGCAACGCCTGCCACTGGCGCCGGCCCGCATGCTTCGGCGGCGCTCGACGTTCTGCTGTCGCGTCAATCGCAATGGCCGCTGACCGAGCCCGGCCCGGCGGACGCCGAACTCGACCTGATTTTCGACGCTGCCTTGCGCGCACCCGATCACGGCAATCTGCGTCCCTGGCGCTTCGTGACGATTCGCGGCGATGCGCGCGGCTCACTCGGCGACGTACTGGTCGACCTCGCCAACGCCCGCTCACCGGACGAGCCGCGTTCGGCGCATGCGCATCGCCGGCAGAAAGCATTCGCGGCGCCGCTGGTGATCGCGCTCGGCGCGGCGATCTCGGCGCATCCCAAGGTGCCCGAGATCGAGCAGCTGCTGGCTGCCGGCGCGGCGGCAATGAACATGCTCAACGCGATCCACGCGCTCGGCTACGGCGGCTTCTGGTCCACGGGACCGGACAGTTACGAAGCACGCCTGCACGACGCGCTGGGTTTCGCTGCGAACGAGCGGCTGCTCGGCTTCCTCTTTGTCGGTACACCGAAAACACTGGGGCAAGCACCGGTGCGTGCGGCGCGCAGCGCGCACGTGCGCGAATGGCAGCCGGCGCAACCTCCGCGGTAACCGCGACCAACGCATAAGCACCCGACGCAGGCTCTGCGTCATCGCCCATTCGTCGCACGCGACAAGCGCTGGCCTGCGACGCGGCACCCGTCCCGTCCGGGCAGCGCGATTCATTGGACCGTGTCCATCCAGGAGCATCGATGAACTTTCGCTCTCAGCACAGCAGCCGTCCGGAACTGATCGACGATCATCCGACCGACACCGCCAACGCGCCCGACCGCACCGTCCTGAGCGCCGTGCGCACATGGCTGCGGCCCGCTTGCGAAACGGCGCGCGGCGGCGTGCATTGGCGCGACGTTCTCAGCGGCGTCGGTCTGCGGCAGGACGGCATCGAACACTTCGATCTGCTGATGCGTTCGCTGATGCACGTGTCGTATCGTCCGCTCGATATGCGCTGCCGTTGCGCAAGCGACCTCGGCAAGGACGAAGCCGTGATTCTGCAAACCATCGCGTTGCTGCAAAAAACGCATAGCGGCGCAGCCTTGCGCCTGCTGAACGAATGGCTTCCCGCGCCCGCGGTGAGTGGCGTCCTGAAGCTGATTCGCTGGTTCGCCATCGACCTGCTCGACGCCGGCGTCGAACTCGACGTGCAAGCACGGCGCGTCACCTACATGCATTGAGGAAGCAGGCCTATGTCATTGGAACTGGACCAGGCTTGCCCGGCGACTTCGCCTGAGCGCGGCAGCCGCGAGTCGCGCGAAGTCGCAGCTGAACGCAGCGCCGGCGAATCTGCCGTGCAGCCCGCCAGCGTCGCACCTCCCGCCGCAGCCTTCCTGTGCCATCCGCTGACGCGCAGCTATCCGTACAACGTCGCCGCGCCACGCGCAGGCGAACTGCATCTTTGGCGATTCCGCTGCGAATGGCTGCCGGTGCCGGTGCAGGAAGGCGATACCTGGTTGTCGAAGAGCGAACGCGAGCGCGCGCGGCTGCATCCGAACGCCGCGTTGCGCAAACGCTTTATCAGCGCGCGCGTGGTGGTGCGCTGGATCGTCGGGAATCTGTTCGACTGCGAGCCGAACGCAGTGGATCTGCGAGACGACGGCAACGAGAAGTTGCAGGCGCGTCATCCTCGCGACGGCCGCAGTATCACGATCGATATCGCGTACGGCGGCATCTGGATCGTGATCGGCGTTGCATCGGCGACGCTGGGATTGAGCGTCGTCGTGCCCTCGCCCGGCGCGGCGCCCGACGAAACGCCGGAAGCCTCGCGGCGGCGCGCTCGCTACGGCAGTCTGTGCAATGCTTTGCGTTACGCGCCCGTCGACATCGATATCGAACTGCTGTTCAGCCACACCGCAACCGGTGCGTTCAATCTCGCAGAACATGGCCGTTGGCATGTGCTCGATATCCCGATGGCCGGCAAGATTCGCGCGGCGGTCGCGCTTGCGCAGCCGGCCACGCAGCCGCTCACCCACGTGCATACGTTCGGCTGGCCGAAGGCTTTGGCGTTCGGGCAGGCCAACGATTAGGGCGCTCAGTTTCTTTACGCTTGCCGCAATGTGGTCACCGACCACGCCACGCACGCTGCGTAGGCGGCCGGTGGGGCGAGCCAGTGTGCGGCGACACCGCGCATATCCGCGGGAATCTGTTCGCGCAGCGTCACGCAGGCGCTTTCACGCGGCAGCACTCTCAGATGCTGCAACCCGCGCGTTAGGCCTACGCCCGTCGTTTTAACGAGCGCTTCCTTGGCGACCCACGCGTCGTAAAACGCAGCGCTCTGCTGTCCCGCGTCGAGACGTGCGATCCACGCGGCCTCTTCCTCGTCGAGCGTCAAGGCCGCGATCGAACGCCAATCGAATTTGTCGCTGCGCTGCTCGATATCCACGCCGACGCGCCGAACCGGCGACATCGCGATCAGCCCGTGCGCGCCCGCATGCGATACATTGAAATCGAAGCGGTCCGAATCCGCGAGATGAGGGCGGTGATTGGCGTCGAGCGCAAAACGCACGGCGTGCGCCGCGATGTCGAGCCGCCGCGCGAGCTCTTCACGCAGCACGGCGCGCACGCTGGCGAAGCGCAACGCGTCTTCATGGCGGCGAAAGTGATGAGCGCGGGTGCGTTCGTCGTCGCTGAGGGAGGCGAAGGCAGGTGCGTCGAGCGACGCAGTGAAGTCGATGTCGATCCGCCACAATGCAATGTCGGGCGGGCCGTCGTGAGGCAGAGGAACAGGGTCGATGGAATGCATGGTTCGGACGTGATGGGTGCAATCGCGGACGCATAGCCGCGACTCTACCCGATATAACGTCCGAAGCCTTCGATCTTCAGCGACGCTTCATGTCTTCGACGTATCGCTGACATGGCCCATCAAGTGACAAAGGGTGGGGTGACACCCAAGACGCTGCGGCGCGTTCCTCACACAGCTCGCGAACTGTCGCGACCAGAATGCATCATTCGACGATGCCGTCTCAGAACCACTCGAGATTTTTTCGCGGCATGCTGCAAGCGTCGCGGCCAACGCTTTCGCGCTCAAAGGATGCGCGTAATTTACCGTTGGATAGTCGCCGAATAACTGCGATAACGGCGAATCTTCGACTGCCGCCAATTCTTTGACCGCGAGTTGCGTGGCTATCTGCAGCACTTCGCACTCGACTTCGGAAAAAAAGGCTTCAGGCACGTCCAGACCGGGCGCGTAATGGTTGATCCAGAGCAACGCCGATTCGGCAAACAGCGCTGGAGAAAGCCATTTTCCGTCGACTTTCATCGACGCCAACTCCTGAACGACAAGGTCGCTTATCAAAAACAATTTCATCTCGTGTCTCTTTCCAGCCGAACGCGGGAAATTTCCCACCGGCAACGCACGAGGACATGGTGCGCCGGCACGAAACAATGTGGCCCACCGGAACGTCACACCCTATGCATCCTAGCTCAACAAGCCAGCTAGTATGAGGCAGAGCACCAGCCGCTTTGCTAAGAAGAATCCGATAGTCGGAAAGAAAAAAGTGAGAGAAGTCACGGGTTATCAACCGCGAGTTTTAGAGGAAACGCGTGCAACAAATCGTTACTATCGACGTCTCCCGACATCCGCCTTACGCGAGGATAATTTTTTGGTCGCGCGAGTTGCTTAAGCGGCCCGCGGCTGCGTTTCACCATTTCGGGCCGGCATGTCAGTTGCGCCCTCGCGGGCATGCCGTAGCGCTTCGAGCAGCGTGGCGTGATCGCCGATATGGTTGGCGAGCAGCAGGATTAATTGAGCATTGGCCGACTGGCTCTGCGCATCGTCCAGATCGCGATGCATATCGATCAATGCCTCGTAGAAATCATCGGGGCGGCCGAGATTCGGTTGCGTGTTGAGTGTCATGTTTGTCTCCAGCCATTTTTTTCGTTGATGCCACGAGCGGCCTTCGTCACCCGTTCAAGCGGTACCTTCGACGCACAACGCGCGTTTCAACGCATTCCCGACATCACCCGCATCGAGTTGCCGCCAACGCGCGCAAACATGCTGGTCCGGACGGATCAGATAGAACGTGCCGGGCTTTGCGTCGTAGCGTGAGTGAGCCAGCCCTTCGGTATCGTGTACGAGTTGCGCGCCCGTAGACGCAACGGTCTGCGGATCGCCACACGTCACCACGACGAGCTTCAACAAAATCGGTCCCGCACGCAACGTGTCCAACGCGGCCTGAATCGACTGATCGATTCCTTGTTCGCCGCAGAACAGCACGCCGGTGAATTGCTGGCCGAGTTGCTGCAGCAGCCATGCCGGTTGTGCCGCGACTCGCACCGGTGCATCGACGCACGGCGCCCCCGGCACCATCGCCCCTTCAAACTCGTCACAGTCCGCTGTATTCAGCGGAGAATCACGCAACACCGCCGGCACGGACAACCGGCCGCTATTGGCCAACTGCCGCGCAAACGGATGACGCCGCGAGAGCTTCAGCACCGCATCGCGGAACACGCGGCTGACAGGAGTCTTCGGCGTAATGAAATCGGTGGAGCGCGTGGAGTTGCGGATGTTTTCATCAGCGGCGTATTCGCGTTCGCTTGCATAGGTGTCGAGCAAGGCGTCCGCGGCTTTGCCTTCGAGCACCATCGCCAGTTTCCATGCGAGGTTTTCCGCGTCCTGCACGCCGCTATTCGCACCCCGCGCGCCGAACGGTGACACGCCATGCGCTGAGTCGCCGGCGAACAGCACGTTGCCGTGCCGGAAGCGCTCCATGCGCAAACACGAAAACGTGTACACGCTGACCCATTCCAGCTCGAACTTCGCGTCAGGCCCGAGCAACGCGCGCACGCGCGGGATGACGCGCTCCGGTGTTTTTTCCAGCACCGGATCGGCGTCCCAGCCTAACTGGAAATCGATTCGCCACACGTTATCCGGCTGACGATGCAGCAGCACCGATTGATTCGGATGAAACGGCGGATCGAACCAGAACCAGCGTTCAGTCGGAAATTCTGCTTCCATCTTGACGTCGGCGATCAGGAAACGATCTTTGAACGTCACACCTTTGCTGTCGAGTCCCATCAAATTGCGGATCGGGCTGCGCGAGCCGTCGGCGGCGACCACGTAGCGGCCGCGCAATGCGTACTCGCCATCGGGCGTGTCGACTGTCAGCGTCACGCCGGCGTCGCGCGTGCCGGGCGCACCATCTTGCCGCACGCCGACCACTTTGCTTTTCCAGCGGATCTCGAGGTTCGGCATCTCCTGCGCGCGTTCGAGCAGGAAACCTTCAACGTAGTATTGCTGCAGGTTGATGAACGCGGGCCGGTTGTGGCCCGCTTCCGGTTGCAGATTGAACGTGTACACCAACTCGTCTTTCAGGAACACCTTGCCGACATTCCAGCTGACGCCCTTGTCCACCATCCGCTGACCACACCCCAGGCGATCGAAAATATCGAGCGAACGCTTCGAAAAGCAGATCGCGCGCGATCCCGTGGACAACGAACAATCGTCGTCGACCAGCACGACCGGCACGCCCTGCTGCGCGAGATCGATCGCGGTGGCGAGACCCACCGGGCCCGCGCCGACCACAATCACCGGATAGGCCGCCTGGTTCGCGCCGCCCTGTGCGCTCTGCTCACGGCACGGCCGGTATTCGAACGACAGCGTCTGGTAGTTGATGCTCATCTTGTGTCTCCGTCCTTCTCCGCTTTGCCTCGTCTTGCTGTGCGTCTGTTCTTATCAGGCTTGCAGTGCGTCCCACATTTCCTTGTCGCGCTGCGCGGTCCAGATGCGCGGATGCGTGATACCGCTTGCTTCATCGAAAGCGCGCGACACGTCGAACGGCAGACAGTGCTCGTAGATGAAAACGTGACCGAACTTCGGGTCCATGGCCTTGCGCGTGTGTTCCATCGCGGCCTTCAGATCGAGCTTCTGTTCGACGGCTTCACGGCCTTGTTGCAGCAGCGTGGTGACGAAATCTTTCGTGTAGTCCAGACCTTTTTCGACATCTTCCGGCGTGGTCAGCGCGGGGCCGCGGCCCGGCACGAGTTTGTCGGCCTTCAGCGCGCGCAATGCCTCGAGCGTGGCCGGCCATTGTTCGAGCTGCGCGTCGCCGCAATAGCAGGCCGCGTCGTATTCGACCAGATCGCCGGAGAACAGCACCTTCTGCGACGGCAGCCACACTACCGTATCGCCCTTCGTATGACCCGCGCCGAGATGCGCGATGCGCACTTCGAGCTTGCCGAGGAACAGCGTGATTTCCTTTTCGAACACGAGCGTGGGCCACGTCAGGCCCGGCACCGTTTCGACACCGGCGAACAGACGCGGGAAGCGTTCAATTTCCGACTTCATGTCCGCTTCGCCGCGCTCGACGATCATCTCGTACGTGCCGCGGCTCGCGATCACCTCCTGCGCGCCTTCCTCGAAATACGCCGATGCACCGAGCACGCGCACCGCGTGGTAATGCGACAGCACGACATATTTGATCGGCTTATCCGTGACACTGCGAATCTTCGCGATGAGGTCTTGCGCCATGGCCGGCGTGGCGGTGGTGTCGACGATCAGCACGCCGTCGTCGCCGATGATCACGCCCGAGTTCGGATCGCCCTCGGCGGTGTACGCGTAGGCGTTCTCGGACAGCTTGGTCCACGTGACTTTCTTGACTTCCAGATCGGCCTGGGATGCGAATGCCTTTGCCATGCTTGTCTCCCTCAAAAATTGGACGTGAGGCGAGACGGCCGGCTGCGCGAAGGCCGCGCGGGCTGACGGTATTGCAGGATTGTCTCGCCCCGTTTCTTGACTCTATAACTGCGCCGGTATGTCGGGGTGAATGCATATTAGGACGGCGTCCGATTATTTGTCAATAGCGAAATGTATCGCTATACGCAAATCTTGCGAAGCCTAAGATGAGGACTGGAAGGCACAGGCCTTCGGTTAACATGGACCCTTTTTCACGGACGAGCGCGGGTGTGAGCAAAGCAGCGAAATCGGCCACGGGCAAAGGCGCGGGCGGCAGTGAGACGGCGGACGGCGGCAAGACGCAGCGCGGCATTCAGAGCGTCGAAGTGGGCGGCCGCGTGTTGCTGGCGCTGGCGCAGGCGCGCACGCCGCTCGCTCTCTCCGACCTCGCCGGCGCGGCGCAGATCGCGCCGGGGCAGGCGCACGCCTACCTGGTGAGCTTGAGCCGGCTGGGTTTGATCAAGCGCGACGAACTGTCGGGCCGTTACGAGCCCGGCCCGCTGTCGTTGCGGCTCGGTTTGCTGCATCTGGAAAACCAGCCGGCATTTCGCGCCGCAGTGCCGCGCGTGACCGCGTTGGCCGAAGCGGTCGGCTTCAGCGTCGCGATCTGTATTGCCGGGCCGCAAGGGCCGACTATCGTTCGCTATGAACATGCGGGCTTTCCGTTGCACGTCAATTTGCATGTGGGCACGGTGATGTCGCTGCCGGCTACGTCGACGGGGCGGGTGTTTTGCGCTTATTCGCGACGCGAGGTGCTTGACGCAATGTGGGCGAATCAATCGGGCGCGATCGGCAATGCCATGACGCAGCCCGACGAAAGCGCCGTCTTTGAAGCCACGCTGGACGCGATCCGCGCGCGCGGGCTGGAGTGCAGCGTGGATGTGCCGAGTCCGGGCATCAGCAGCCTGAGCGCGCCCGTGCTGGATGCCGACGGCCGCTTGGCGCTGGCGCTGACGGTGATCGGCTCGACCGGCGCGATCGACGTCGCCGCCGACGGTCCGATCGCGCGTGCACTGCTTGCGACGGCGCGCGACATCGGCGCTGAACTGGCTATCGCCCCTTCCTTGCTGGCTTCTTCCGCATCGTGACCGATTCGCTCGACACTTCTCAAGCTTATTCCTCCGCTGATGCGAAACCGCAGCGCGGCATCCAGTCGCTCGATAGCACGGGCGAATTGTTGGCGGCGCTGGTCGCGGCGGCGCGGCCGTTGAACCTGCGCGATCTTGCGGGCGCGGCGGGCATGCCGCCGGCAAAGGCGTTTCCGCATCTGGTGAGCCTGCTGAAAATCGGCTTGCTCAATCGCGATGCATCGGGCTGTTTCGAAGCCGGGCCGCTCGCGCTGGAGTTGGGTTTGATCGGCTTGCAGCGCTTGTCGCCGACGCGTGAAGCGGAGCCCGAGGTGGTCGAACTGGCGACGTCGACGGGCATGAGCGTCGCGATGGCCGTGCTCGGTCCGCTCGGGCCGACCGTCGTGCGTCTGGAGGAATCGGCGCGGCCGCTGCATGTGAGCCTGCGTGTCGGCACGGTGATGTCGCTGGCGAATACGGCGATCGGCCGCGTGTTCGCCGCCTATGTCGCGGACGATGTGCGCGCGGGTTTGCTGGTGCAGGATCATCTGCGGTTGGCGGGCGCGGACGCGGCGGAGGTTTTTGCAGGAAAGCCTGTGCCTGCGAGCAGAGGTAAAGCGGCGAGCGGCACGGACACGGCGTCGGCATTGCCGCCACTAACGCAAGCGTACGCGCAGCGTCTTGCGCAAATCCGCGCGGATGGGATCGATACGGCGCTCAGCCGGCCTGTCCCGGGCATTGATACGCTCGCCGCGCCGGTGCTGGATCATACGGGCAGCATCTGCCTCGTTCTTGCGTTGATGGGCCCGAGCGGCAGCTTCGACAGTGAATTGGCGGGTGGTCCGGCGCAGACTTTGCGCGCCGCGACCTCGAGGTTGTCGCGGCGGTTTGGATGGATGGCATAGCCCCGCGGCCTCTCAATCCCCCGCCGCCTCCGGCTCATGCGACGCCAGCCTCGCCTTCGCGTGCCGCATCTTCTCGAGCGTCTTCGGCCCGGCCTTGAGCGCGACGCCGATCGCCAGCGCGTCCATGATGCAAAGATGCACGAGCCGCGACACGCCCGGCGTGTTCGGATCGATCGGGCTCGGCACGCGCAGCAGTAGCGGTATATCCACTAGCCACGCCAACCGCGAGCCGACATTGGTCAGCGCGATCGTAGTCGCGCCACGCTCCTTGGCAATCTGGATGCTCTCGTTGACTTCGACACTGCGGCCCGAATGCGAAATCGCGAAAGCCACATCGCCGGGCTCCATCAGGCCTGCGTAAAGACGCTGCAAATGCCCATCCGTAAACGCCGTGGATGCAATATCGAGCCGCAGAAACCGCAGCGCCGCATCTTGCGCGACGAGCCCCGAGCCTGAACCCACACCGAAGAAAAACACCCGCCGCGCGCTCGACAACGCCGCGATCGCACTCTCGACCACCGCCGGATCCAGCGCGCCACGCGCATGGGTGATGCCGTCGACCGCCGCCTCGCCCACCTTGTCCATGAGCGTCTGCACGTCGTCGTCGCGCGCCACCGCCGTGGATGCATACGGCAGCCCGCCCGCCACGCTCTGCGCCAGTTGCATCTTGAAGTCGCGCAGACCATGCGCGCCGATGGCGCGGCAAAAGCGCGTGACGGAAGGCTCGGACACCTCGGCGCGCTGTGCGAGTTCGGTAATGCTCGCTCGCATCGCGAAGTCGACGTCGCTCAGCACCATCTCGGCGACCTTGCGCTCGGCGGGCCGCAAATTGGCGAGTGCGCTGCGGATGTGGGGAATCAAGTTCGGTGCGGACACCCGGTGTTCCTTCAAAGCGCCCCCAGACCTGTCGCTTCGCGCCAGGCCCCCGATGGGGTGAGAAAACCTGGGGCGGCCCGGCGCATTCTCATGCGTTAAATAAATCCGCGTCGCGTCGCAGCGTCAGTGCGCCTGAGGCAAGCTCGTATCGGCCTCAAACGGCAACACGCGGTTCAGACCAGCCTGCGTCCACTCTCCGTATCGAACAGATGAATATGCTCGGCCGGCAAGCGCAGCGTGACGCGCTGGCCGGGCTCGATTTTCGAGCGCTGACGTGTCGTCACGCACCACGTGCTGCCGCCTATTTTCCCGTACAAGTGAGTCTCCGCGCCAGTCGGCTCGACCACTTCGACTTCCATCGTCGCGTCGGGCGCAGGAGTCATGGTTTCGATGTGTTCCGGCCGCACGCCGAGCGTGACCTTCGCGCCGATCACCGCCGAAGCGGGCGCACCTTCCAGCACGATCTCGCCGCCATCCGTGAGATTCAACGCGAGGCCCTGCCCTTGCGCGCGGCTCGCGATCACGCCTTCGGCAAAGTTCATCGACGGCGAGCCGAGAAAGCTCGCCACGAACAGATTCGCCGGATGGTCGTACAGTTCCAGCGGCCGGCCGATCTGCTCGATGCGCCCCGCGTTCATGACGACGATGCGGTCCGCCATCGTCATGGCTTCGATCTGATCGTGCGTGACGTAGATCACCGTGTTCTTCAGCCGCTGATGCAGCGCCTTGATTTCGGTGCGCATCTGCACGCGCAGTTTGGCGTCGAGATTGGATAGCGGTTCGTCGAACAGGAACAGCGACGGCTCGCGCACCACCGCGCGGCCCATCGCCACGCGTTGCCGTTGGCCACCCGAGAGCGCGCGCGGCAAGCGGTCCAGATAGCCGCCGAGGTTCAGCATCTTCGCCGCGGCCTCGATCCGAGGCTTGAAACTCGCCGACGACTCCTTGCGAATCCGCGGCCCGAACGCGATGTTTTCGTAGACGGACAGATGCGGATACAGCGCGTAGCTCTGGAACACCATCGAGATATTGCGCTGCTGCGGCGCGAGACTGTTCGCGCGCGTGCCGCCGATCAGCAGATCGCCGCCGCTGATTTCCTCGAGCCCGGCCACCATGCGCATCAACGTGCTCTTGCCGCAGCCCGACGGGCCGACCAGCACGACGAACTCGCCGTCGTCGATGTCGAGATCGATGCCGTGCACCACCTGCGTGTCGCCATAGCGTTTGAAGATGCCGCTCAGTTGCACTGCTGCCATGCTGTCCTCATCGTCTTGCCTGGTTGACTCGATCTCGTGCTGCTTGCAATGCCGCTGCGGGCGGGTCAGAGCGACTCGAGTGTCAGTTCTTCCGCCATCAAACGGTTGCCGGCCATCAGGCCGCCGTCGACCGGCAGCGCGACGCCGGTAATCACGCGCGCCATCGGCGAGGCCAGAAACAGCACCGCGTCGGCGATGTCGTCAGGCGTCGCGAAGTCGCGCAACGGGTACCACTTCTTCAGATCCTCGAAGACCTGCGGATTCTTGTCGACGCGCGCCTGCCAAGCCTGCGTCTTTACCGTGCCCGGACACACGATGTTCGCGCGAATGCCGTAGCGGCCGAGTTCGAGCGCGAGCGCTTTCGTGTAACTGATGAGCCCGGCCTTCGCCGCGCTGTACGCCGGATGACCGAGCGCGGCCATGCCGTTCACCGAGCCGATCAGCACCAGCGCGCCTCGCTGCCGCTCGATCATCGACGCGCGCACCGCTTCAACCGCGTGATACGTGCCGTTCAGATTTAGATGAATGTCGCGCTGCCAGCTCGCGACGTCGGTCGTGGCAAGCGTCAGACCTTCGGCGGCGCCCGCGTTGGCGACCAGCACATCCACCGGACCGCGCAGTTCGACCGCAGCGGCCACCGCTTGCTGCACTGCGGCGGCGTCGCCGAGATCGACGGCGATCGGCGTGACGTGCGCCTCGCCGAGTTGCGCGCCCAACGCCTGCAGCGCGGCGGCGTCGATGTCGAGCGCCAGAACCGTATCGCCCTGCTCCACGAAGCGCTTGCACAACACGCTGCCGATGCCGCCGCAAGCGCCCGTTACCAACACCACACGATTCATTGTCCGCCTCGCTGTTCGACCACGCCATCAGCCCGGATTAGCGTGTAAATTTCCTACAAATCCATACGCGATACAGTTGTCTAGTCATCCCGAAGATTGGGTATCCGTGACATCGCGTTGTGCAGAATATCCCTGCTTTACAGCATCTTATGCACAAAACCAGCCGGGAAAAAATATGGCAGACCCTACGTGACAAGCAATTTTGCGTCATGTAGGATTTTTACAAACAATTCAACCCGAAGCGGCCGGCGACGGCAGCAAACCATCCAGGAGAGAGAGAAATGTCGTTGCATGCCCGTGCTTCCCTCGCGCTAGGCAAAGTTGCCGTGGCGCTCGCGTTTGCAGGTATCGCCGTCGCGGCTCACGCCGACACGGTTCGCGTGACCGTCGCACACTACAGCGACGCGACCGCGCCGTACTTCGAAAAAATGGCCCGCAACTTCGAGAAGGCCAATCCCGGCACGACCATCAAGATCGAAGACGTGAACTGGGACACGCTGCAGCAGAAACTGCAGACAGACATTTCCGGCAACGCCAACGCCGATCTCGCGATCGTCGGCACGCGCTGGCTGCTCGACTTCGTGAAGGACGACGTCGCCGAGCCGCTCGACGGCTACATGGACGCGAACTTCAAAAGCCGCTTCATCGGCCCATTCCTCGCACCGGGTGAGATCAACGGCAAGGTGTACGGCCTGCCGATCGCCGCGTCCGCGCGTGGGCTGTACTACAACAAAGACCTGCTCGCCAAGGTCGGCTATCCCGACGGCCCGAAGACCTGGAACGACGTGATCGAAGCGTCGAAGAAACTGAAGGCGCAGGGCATTGCCGGCTTTGGTCTGCAAGGCAAGGAAATCGAAACCGACGTCTACTATTACTACGCCCTGTGGACCAACGGCGGCGACGTGGTCGGCAAGGACGGCAAGGCTGCCTTCAATTCGCCGGCCGGCATCAAGGCAGCCACGCTGTACAAGACGATGATCGACCAGGGCCTGACGCAACCGGGCGTGACCGGCTATAGCCGTGAAGACGTGCAGAACCTGTTCAAGCAAGGCCGCGTTGCGATGATGATCTCCGCACCGTTCCTCGCCAAACAGATCAAGAAGGAAGCGCCGAACCTGAAGTACGGCATCGATCCGATTCCGATGGGCACGACGCACGCTACGTACGCCGTGACCGACTCGATCGTGATGTTCAAGAACTCGAAGGTGAAGAAGTCGGCGTGGAAGTTCCTCGACTATCTGTTCACGAAGGAACCGCGCGTGGAGTTCACCACGACCGAAGGCTTCCTGCCGACCACCAAGGCTGAGGCGACCGACCCGGCGTTCAACGATCCCGACACCAAGGCCTTCGTCGCGCTGCTGCCGACCGCTCACTTTGCGCCGACCGTGACCGGCTGGGAAGACACCGCGAAGGCCGTGACCGACGCAATGCAGTCGATTTATTTGGGCAAGGCGAAGCCGGCCGACGCATTGAACGCGGCGGCCGCCCAAGCGAACAAGTCGCTTGGCAAGTAATCGCGCTGTCTCGTAACGATCTGCTGAACCCGGAACGCGCACCGTCATTGCAAAGGCGGTGCGCGTTTCGGTCGTAATGCACTATCCGGCCCATCCCGTCGCGCCCGCCCCTTGATGCGGACGCGTCTTACGATCGAGCACGCATGAGCCGCTCCGCTTCTTCGCGCCTGCAAGCGCCCTGGTTGCTGATAGCGCCGAGCCTGGTACTGGCGCTCTTCATCATCAGCTATCCGATTTTCAACATCGTGTGGCAATCGCTGCACGAGGTCTCACGCTTCGGTGCCATTCGCGAGTTCACTGGTCTGCAGAATTTCTACACGATCTTTGGCGATCCCGCGTTTCTTGCGGCAGCCAGGCGGACCATTGTCTGGACCATCTGCGTGGTGGGTGGCACGGTGCTGATCTCCGTGCCCGTTGCGCTCGTGCTGAACCAGGATTTCTATGGGCGCGGCGTGGCGCGTACGATCGTGATGCTGCCGTGGTCCGTCTCGCTGACCATGACCGCCGTGGTCTGGCGCTGGGCCTTCAACGACGACTACGGCATGGTCAACGTCACGTTGCAGAGGCTCGGCCTGATCAGCGGACCGATTCATTGGCTGGCCACGCCGGAACTCGCGTTTCCGGTCGAAATCGCGGTCGGCATTCTGGTGTCGGTTCCGTTTACCGTGACGATTCTGCTGGGCGGCTTGTCTTCGGTGCCCGGCGATATTTACGAAGCCGCACGCATGGACGGCGCAAGCGCCTGGCAGCAGTTCCGCAAACTCACCATGCCGCTGTTGCGGCCGTTCATCAACATGACGATTCTGTTGAACGTGATCTACGTGTTCAACTCGTTTCCGATCATCTGGGTGATGACGCAGGGCGGCCCCGACAACAGCACGCACATTCTCGTCACGTATCTTTATGAGCTCGGCTTCCGGCTCGGGCGTCCCGGCGAAGCCGCGGCGGTGTCGCTGATCATGCTCGTCATGCTGTTCATTTTCTCGATCGCCTATCTGCGCCTGCAGCCCGCGAAAGAAGGGGATCCGTCATGAGTCTCAGCGTCAAGATGAAGCGCACGCTGTGGTGCTGGCTCGCGTTGTCGCCACTGATCGTAGTGGTGCTGTTTCCGTTTGCCGTCATGCTGTTCACCGCGTTGAAGCCGGCTTCCGAGATTTTTGTGTATCCGGCGCGCTGGCTGCCCGTGCATTGGCAGTGGAGCAATTTCTCCGATATGTGGGTGGCGGCCAATTTCGGCGTGGCGCTGCGCAACAGCACGGTGATCAGCTTGCTGTCGACCGCGCTTGCATTGGCCGTCAGCTTGCCCGCGGCCTACGCCCTGGCGAGATTCCCGTTTCGCGGACGCGGGCTCTACCGTCAGTTTCTGCTCGTCACACAGATGCTGTCGCCGATTCTGCTGGTGGTCGGCCTGTTCCGGCTGGCAGCGATGATTCCCTACGGCGACGGGAACCTGGTCGATTCCAAGATCGGCGTGATCGTGTCCTACGCTGCATTCAATATCGCGTTTGCCGTGTGGATGCTGTCTTCGTACTTTCAGACGGTGCCGCGGGATCTGGAAGAATCGGCGTGGCTCGAAGGATGCGGACGGACCAAGGCGGTCTTCAAAGTGTTCCTGCCGCTCGCGGTGCCCGCGATCGTCGTCACCGCGATCTTCACGTTCATCAACGCGTGGAACGAGTTTGCCGTGGTCTACACCTTGATCCGCTCACCTGAGAACAAAACGCTGACCGTGCAGGTGACCGACATGGTTGCCGGGAAATACGTGGTCCAGTGGCATCTGGTGATGGCCGCTACACTCTGCGCGACGTTGCCGGTCTCTGTGGTGTTCGCGTGGTTGCAGAGGTATCTGGTGAAGGGGCTCGCGCTAGGGGCCGTGAAATAGATGTTGGGGCGAGCGCACAACTGCATGAGCAGCTCGCGCTCGCCGTTTCATTCGCTTTCGGGTTAATCCGTGCCGCGCACAATCCGCAGATCGCGCTCAACGCCGTCGCCCAATGCGGCCAGCGCTTTCTTGTAGGGCTCGCTCTCGTAGGCGGCGACGGCCGCCTCATAGGTCGGAAATTCGATCACGACCGTCCGCTCCTTCAAGCCCTGCTCGCGAGCCTCCTCGGCCACACCGCGCACGATGAACTTGCCGCCGGCAGCCGCCACGGCGGGCGCGGCGAGCTGCGCATACGCGGCCAGTTTTTCCGCGTCTTTCGTCGCGCGATATGACGTCACCCAGTATCCCTTGCTCATTTGAGGCTCCTTTCAACGTTGGAAAAGCAGTCGTTGTCGTGCACGACGGCGAACGAGGATTATGACGCCTCGCGGCGTCCCCATCGCCCGCACGGTCAATCGCTCAACTGCGGCTGGTGAATTGTAAGGCGCCGGCTCGCGTTACGTCACGAGGGCGGTCCTGCAAATAATGGCAATACCGGTTACGCTGTCTGCGGATTTCGCTTTGACACACGACCGGAACACAGCAATGACTCAAGCGCTCACTATCGATTTTGTCTCCGATATCGCATGCCCGTGGTGCGCGATCGGCCTCTCCTCGCTCCAACGCGCGATTTCGCGTCTCGGCGACGCCGTCGACGCGCAAATCGTCGTGCATCCGTTCGAATTGAATCCCGACATGGGACCGGACGGCGAGGCCATTGTCGACTACCTCGGCAAAAAATACGGCCGCACGCCGGAGCAGATCGCCGAAACGCAGGCCGCGATCCGCGAGCGCGGCGCGAGCGTCGGTTTTACTTTTGGCCCGCGCAACCGCGTGTACAACACCTTCGACGCGCACCGTCTGCTGCATTGGGCGGGCATCGAGGGCAAGCAGTTGCCGCTCAAGTTGGCGCTGCTGCAGGCGTATCACGCTGACGGCAAAGACCCAAGCGATCATGAAGTGTTAATCGAGGCAGCGCAGTCCGTCGGGCTCGATGCCGTGAAGGCGCGTGACGTACTGCAAAACCGAACCTATGCCGCTGAAGTTCGCGCAGAGGAACGGAATAACGAGGCAATGGGTATTCAGTCGGTGCCGGCCATTATCTTCAACCGTCGCTACCTGGTGAGTGGCGGACAGCCTGTCGAAACTTTCGAGCAAGCCATCCAGCAGATTCTGGCTGAAGCGAAGGACGAAGGTTCACAGAACACGTAACGCTGAACGTCGTGCCCTGATCGTTCCGAGCATGACGACGCATACCCTGCAAAAACAGGGCATGCGTGTTCACCTCACTTGAAGCGAGCCTGCTTAGAACGCGTGACGCATGCCCACGGTGACCGCCACTTGCGTGTTGGTCGCGGACGGCGACAACGTGTTGATCATGGCATGCGAGAGCACGGAGTCCGCAGGCGCGCCATGCACGTTCTGATAGACGCCTTCGAGATAGAAGTCCGTGCGTTTGCTGATCGAGTAGTCGGTTTGCAGCATGGCCGTGTTCCATCCCGGCGAGGAACCGTTATACGCGCCATGTGTGTACGTGTACGCGCCGGAAACGCTCAACGCCGGCGTGAGCGCGTACTTTGCGTTCACCTCGTAGTTGTCGAGACGCAGCGAACCACCCAGCGATCCCGCGGAGGTATCGCCCGAACCGAGATAGCTGCCCGTGCCGAACGAGAACACGCCCGACGCGTTGTCGATCTGAGTGTGGCTCCAAACCAGCCCGACCGTAGCCGGCCCGAACGTGTAGTTACCACCCAGCGACCAGATACGCTGGCGTTCTGCGAGGAAGTTCGCGCTGGTATCGCTCGAAGTCACCGCGCCGCTGCCATTGCCCGCGTTGTTCAGTTGCAGATAGCCGGCGGCAAGATTCAGCGGACCTTGCGCATACGAAACGCCGAAACCGTAAGACCGGTTATTCCCGAAGTCGCCCGCCTTGTTGCTGAACGAATACATCGTTTCGAACGTAACGCCGCGGTAAGTCGGGCTCGCGTACTTGACCGAGTTGTTGATCACGACGGAATTCGCAGCAAGGTTGTCGTTTTCGAACGGATGCGCGGCCATGCTGCCGCCCCACGTGTTGAACTCTGCGGTAAGCGGTCCGACGAGGTCGTTCATCACGTCGAACTGGCGGCCGAACGTCAAGGTGCCGTAAGGATCGCTTTGCAGGCCGACCCATGCCTGAGAACCGAAACCATTACCGGAGAATGCCTGCGCCCCGTTGTTCAGCAGAAACCCTTGTTCGAGCTTGAAGATCGCGTGCAAGCCGCCGCCCAGATCCTCCGAGCCCTTGAGACCGAACACCGTGTTCTGGGTCGAACTGCTCAATACCTGCCAGTTGCTGTGCCCAAACTGATTGTTCGTGTAAACCAATCCCGTATCGATGAGGCCGTAGAGCGTCACGCTACTTTGCGCATGCGCCGACATCGTAAATGCGCCGAAGAGCGCGGCCGCGAGTAAAGACTTTTTCATACTTGTTGGCTCCGTGATCAAGCGGTAATTGAGGGTATCAATTGCTCTTTCCACCAACGCCGTAAACACGCATGCAATACATTCGAAACGGTTGTTGCGCAAACTGCGAGAAGCATAATTAATTATTGGATGTTTATTGCGCGACACGTCATTTCAATGGCTATGCCAAAGTGTGCGCTTATCTATTGCATGGTTTTCAAGTCGGCTCAGTCGGCGCGTGCTAGCTAGCGCGGCGGAAACGAGCCCCCCGATCATAGGACGATGAAAATAAATGCGTCGTCAAAAAAATAAGCGGCGTGGCGTCAAAGGAACAATGAGGGGCGGGAGCTTAACGTGTTGCGGCGTGTGACGGAAGTGTGGTGCGGGATTAACGACAACAATCGCGCGAAAGGATTACGTAATTTATCGGGAAGAACTCGTTTCGGCACATCGATCCGCGGTCGTCCAATGCGTCCCGAAACTGCCGCTTAAGGTTCTCTTAAGGACGCGGCTTACATAGTTCGGCCACTCGCGGTTCGTCTTGCCGAAACAGCACGACGTGATCCCCGACGACTTCTTCATGGCGGCGACCTGGAATCCTACGGGGCAGCCGCCGGTTCTCCATTGCCACGACATCCATGCACATTCATCGTATTCTGGAGCGAGCCCGCCTGCGGCCGACGTTCCCGCGAGTCCTGGTGCTGGAGTTTTTTCACGAGCACGCTCGCGACCACTTCACAGCTGAACAGGTCTATAAGCTTCTCAACGAAGACGTGCGCAACATGAGTCTTGCCACGGTCTATCGCGTGCTCGGTCAACTCGTGGATGCGGATTTATTGTCCGGCGTGGCCTTTGGCGACGGCCGCATGGTCTACGAACTGAATGACGGGACCCGGCACGACCATCTCGTCTGCACGGTCTGCGGTCGAATCTATGAGTTCTTTGACGCGGAAATCGAGGCGCGACAGCAGTCTATCGCGAGCA
This sequence comes from Paraburkholderia sp. BL27I4N3, assembly GCF_003386115.1. Classification (NCBI taxonomy): domain Bacteria; kingdom Pseudomonadati; phylum Pseudomonadota; class Betaproteobacteria; order Burkholderiales; family Burkholderiaceae; genus Paraburkholderia; species Paraburkholderia sp. BL27I4N3. The sequence continues at coordinate 6,664,144 of NZ_QREJ01000001.1, forward strand.
GCCTCGACTTCGCGGTGACGGGACGTCAGTTGGTTCTGTTCGGCATGTGTGCCAGTTGCAGAAAGAGCGGCGCGCGGGCAAAAGCCGTAGTCAGGAGCTAGAGACCCGCGACACCGCTTCTCGACTCATACTTGCGCCGCTGAAGCTTCTGCCGCAGCAGCCGCAAACGCGCGGAAGTTCGCTGGCGTGGCAAAGGCCAGATACTGTTTCTGCATCTCTTCCGTCAGCACTTCGATCAGCAGAACGTTTTCGATCCACAACTCGATCACATCGAAAAAGTCGTGACCGCGCGTGCAGCGCACCGCACGCCAGCCCTCCCGGTCGCCGATCGCCAATACTTCCTCGGGGGACAGTTTGCTCGCGATGGCAATGTGAAATGCGCTGTATCGCGAGGCGGTGCCCGCCTCCGCAACAAACGAGCCCTGTTCGCCGCCGGGGCTAAGCACGCGTTCGTTGGGATAAGTCTCGATGATCGAGCCACGGTCGTCGCCGGCAATCGCCATCCAAGAATCGGGAAAGGAAGGGAACGGTGCGTGAAATCCGCCCCACAGTTCGGCAATGACACGTGCGACGTGTTCCGGATTGTGTGCCGGGATGGAAGCATGAAACAGCATGAGTGACCTCCGTCGAAAATCTATAGTGAGGGATCGGTCCTTGTATACGTTCCAAAGGCGGTCTTTTTCAAACCGCTCTATTTAGTTTTCTTGTGTGCCGACGCGTGCCGCGGCTGGCCATTTCGCCAGTCATCCGTGCACGCGGCACATGCACCCGCAGCGTTCAGCAATTGTGTTGCAGCGCGCGGAGCCTGCTGCGAATCAGCAATTCATGCTCATTGGGCGGCGATACTCGCACTCGGAAGATGCACCGTCAAGTGGGGGTATCACCTCCACTTTCGTGTGATGAATTGCGTTGCGACTCGGGACCCGTTTCTTTCTGTGAGTGCGGCTCGTCTTAACTAGCGCAGAGATATCTGCATCGGCGCAACGAGGCTCAGGTTTTCTTGAAAGCGCTGTACAGCGTCTTTGCAAGCGCGCTCAACTCACCACCGCTCTCGCGAAGCGACGCGATCTCCGCGCCACTCTCCAATGTCCGTTCCACTCTGTCACTCCGATCGCGTTTGACAGCGTCCACAACAGCCTGGGGCAACGCGGACAGTTGGTCGACCAAGTGGAAATCGGCCAGGCCCGTGAGCATTGGATTGTCGGAGCCGCTGAGCATGGACCGTGCGTCAGCCTTGAAGAGCACGAGCGGTTTGCCCGCGTGCCACGCCAACGATGCCTCGACAACCGTGCCTTCATCGGCGACGCGGCCGTTGAGATTGGCGACGACCACATCGCAACGCCTGAGCAACTGATACGTATCCAGGCTGAAGATTGCGCGGTCGAGCATGTCCGCGGCTTCTTCAACCGACGCGCCGAGTTTCTCGAGTTCCGGCTTCAGCTTCGCGAACTCGAGACCGTCGCGATGCGGAAGAAATGTCGTCAAGCCCGCCGCCTCCAGCGTGGCGGCGATCGAATCCATTTCGGCTCGTTCGGCTGCGTTGAAGAGCGGACCAGCGCAATACACTCGTGGCATCTTTGTTTGTCTCCTGAGGACGGAGGAATCGTGAAGTATTCTCGCAACGCGTGTCGGCATGCGACTGCGCTGCGAGGACCGTTTACGATAACCATCGAGGAAGCAAAGTCAATGCAGAGCGTCGGCCACCTATCGCCCGGCACTCTGGGCGCGCAGACACGTATCTGTGCTACGCACTACGCCGGCCTCTCGCGTGCCGTTCAGTCGTAATGCCGATGCTTATGATGACGCTTGCCCGATCGGTCGCCGCGGGAATAGTCGTCGGCATACGAGTTGGAGCGCGAGATGTTGCCGCCGAGCGCCGAACCCGCACCGCCGCCCAACGCAGCGCCGACAAGACCACCGCCGCGACCGCCCATCGCATTGCCGGCCGCCGTGCCCGCGCCGCCGCCCAGCGCGCCGCCAATAATGGCACCGGTGCGCTCCCTGCGGTTCGACGTGACCGCGCCGCCGGCGCCGCCACCCACTGCGCCGCCAAGCACGGCGCCCGTGCTGCCGCCTACCGCGCCGCCCAGCGCAGCGCCGGCCACGCCGCCGAGCGCGCCACCCAGCGCGTTGTTCATATCGCCAGCCATTGCCGACAACGACGCCGAAGCCGCGAGCGCCGCAACGGCAACAATCTTGAGGATTTTCTTCGACATAAAAAGCTCTTTCATTGTTGTTGACGGCGCCGAGTATAACCGCGCTTTTGAAAGGCTCTTGTAACCACGTCGCAGCACATCGGTAAGACGTGTAACAAAATGATCGAGGGGCCGAGAGCGGAAGCTTTTATCGCTTCAAGCCGAAACGGAAGAGACCATCGTCCGGTGTTTTCCAATATCCATCGGACAGCCAACCATATTGATTATCGCGCCGACAATACTGGCGAGCTGTCGCAATCCGCAGCCCGCCAACCGCTCATTCGAACCCTATCCGCGCCGCTTCTTTTTCAACTCGACGGTCTCGAACAATTCGTAGTTCTGCGTCGGCACCTGGTCCGCGCCGGGCGCGTGATAGTAGTTCATCGTGATCGTAGTCTCGCCGCCCGGATGCCCCGGATCATGATCGAACACCGCGATCCCATAACCGGTGCCGGTATCGCGTTGCGCCGACCAGATCGCGTCTTCCACGGCGTCCGCGCTCGCGCGCACGAAAGTCCCTGCCGTCGTGCCGGCCACCGGGCGGTTGGGACGCGTAAAAATACGCGCCTGCGGCTGCCCCGTGCCGACATCCATGCCATAGACGTCCAGCGGCGCGCTCGTGCCGCCGCCGCCGAGAATCAGGTGAATCGTGCCGTGGCTCGTATCGAACGTCGATGCACCCGGCGACACCGCCGACATCACCGGTTTCGGCTGCAACGTATCCACCGGCCGGCCCGTCGCGATGTCGGTGCCCTTGTTATGGTTGCAGCCGCGCACGGGATAGCTGCGTTCGTAGTCGTGATCATGACCGCACAGCACCAGGTCCACGCCGTAGCGATCGAACAGCGGCAACCACGCATCGCGGATGCCCTTATCGGACCCGTTGCCGGTCTTCGACGAACTCAGCGCGTCCTGATGCATCTGCACGATGATCCAGTCGACCTCGTCGTCTTCAGCGGCATGGCGCAATGTCTTTTCGAGCCACCGCGTCTGTTCGCCGGCGCTATAACCGCGCACATAGAGCGAAGTGCCGGGCTGGATGGGCGGATTGCCGGTGCTCGCAACCGGCACCAGCGGATCCGGGCCGGCAACGAACGCAGCCGCGTCCTGATAGACGACGTCGTCGGCATCGAGCGAAATGAACAGCACGGAGCTTACGCGGAAGCTGTACCAGCGGCCCTGAAAGCGCGTGTGATTGTCCGGCAGCGTATAGCGCGCGAGATACGAAGCGAGGCCTTGTTCGCCGTTATGAAACTCAAGCTCGTGGTTGCCCGGACACGGCATCCACGGCCGGTTCGACGCGGACGTCTGGCAGTTGTTGCCGAAGTCGCGCCACGCGTCCGGCTGGTGCGTCGGATTCAGATTGGCGTAGCACAGGTCGCCGTTGAGCAAGTGGAACAGCGGCTGAAAGCGCTCGACCGCCTGCACCGCGAAGCGGCTTTGCGGCGATGACAGAACCCAGCCGGTGTTCGGCGTCGCGAGATCGCCGTAGCTGGTCCAGCGAAACGGCGCTCGCCCGCGCGGCGCAGTACGGAAACTGGCCGTGAAGGGCTGCGCGGCGTTGCTGTCGTTGTCGGCGGTCACTTCGTATTCGTAGCTCGTATCGGGCTTCAGGTCTCGCAGACGCGCGTGATACGTGAACACGACTTCGCCGTTGAGGCCGTCGGTGTATGTGCTTTGGATACCAGGCACCGTATGTCTCCCCTCGCGCGCGCCGCTAACGCGCACCTGCGGGTTGACCGCCGGCGCAAGCGACGCCCACGACACCGTGACCTCGTGGGTCGGATCGTTGCCCCAGGTCAGGTGGACCTGCTCCGGTGTGCCATCGGGCGTGCTGTTCGCCGCGCGCGCGGCCGACGATAGGGTGCCGGCCGCCGTAGCGAGACTGGATGCGCCGGCAAACTTCAGGAACCCACGACGCGAGACGATGGAAGCGCCTTGATCGATCGGCGAAGCCTTAGCGATTTTTTTGTTCGACATGTCTGGTGTTGTTGTACGGGGGTGGAAGGACGCCGACGCGCAGGCGGGGCACACCGCGTTCTTCGTGAACGGCGAGTGCGCTGGAAACCGGCGCGCAACGGAAACGACCAGCCATCGTAGTCGCCAGGCTATGACACTCAGATGAAACCGCGTGAGGCGCAGAGCGTTCGCCCGCATTCGAAGCGCAAGGGCGCGGCGACGACACGCAATGATGTGATGGTGAACGGCGAGCGAGTTTGGTGTTGAATGCCGTTCCGCACCGAGCGAACGCCGGGCAACGGCACATGCAGAGAATGACGATTCGCTGACAACGTTGAAAGGCTCGACGAACTTTACGTTTAGTAAGTGTCGCGCCTAACGCTGGGGCGGTTGCGGGTTATTCGCCGGATTGGTATCGAATCGGGACACGCGTTGTATTCCGTCTTCACTGACCAGCTGCAATAGTTCGTTTTCCAAAATATCGGCGGCATCTTTACCGTAGACTTCGCCGCCATTCACATAAACGGTAAACGACCGCAGGTACTTCGCCTTCTTCTCCGGGTTCTCGATTGTCTCGCGGGTCCATTGGTAGAGCGGATAGTTTTCCGTGCCCTCGCGTTCTGCTTCGCTCACATAGTCGGCGAATGCATCGAACTGGCATTTCAACGTCGCGTCGTGCCGGCGCAGAACATCGCGGAGCGCGCTATGCGACGCACCGGTGGGCTCGGTATGTAACGTGTCGGCCAGTTCCGGCGAGACAGTAATCCGCAACTGGAATTGCAAGGCAGGTTCCATAGTCGCCTCGGTGTCGGCATTCGTGAACGCTCATTCCTTGTCAGCGGAATGAGCAGCAACCTTCTCTTCTATCCGCGCAATCTCGTGGCTTGGCACTGGCATGCCGAGCAGAAAGCCTTGGGCGTGCGTGCATCCGCAGGCGCGCACGAAATCCAGTTGCTCTTGGGTCTCGATGCCTTCCGCCGTGGTCGGTATGCCGATTTCCCGCGCCAACGCGACGATCCCACGCACTACCGCCGCCGACTCCCGACGATGCACGGACTCCTTGACGAACGAGCTATCGATCTTGAGCTTGTCGAACGAAAAGCGCACGAGGGTCGACATGGTCGAAAAGCCGGTGCCGAAATCGTCGAGCGCGAGCCCGATGCCCAACGCTCGCAGCCTTCCGACGTTGCGCCGGGTCACGACATCGTCGTTCAGCAGCACCGTTTCCGTGACCTCGATATTCAGGCGCTGCGGCGGCAACTTCGTCTTGCGCAGAATCGCCGAAACGGTCGACGCAAACGACTCCTCCCGCAATTGCACCGGCGATACATTCACGGCGACGGTCACCTTGTCTCGCCAGGTCACCGCTTCCTTGCACGATTGCAGCAAGGCCCACTCGCCCAGGGACAGAATGAGGCCCGTACGTTCGGCGGTAGGAATGAACGCGGCAGGCGAGAGTTCGCCGCGCGTGGGATGGGTCCAGCGGATCAGGGCCTCGCGGCCGGACACCGCACCGCTGCTGAGATCGACAATGGGCTGGTACTCCATGCGCAGACCGCTGAAGGAATGCAGCGCGCCTTCCAGATCGCTGCGCAGAAGGCTCAGGCTTTCATCCGACGCGTGCTTCGCGGCGTCGAAAATAGCGAACGCGCTTTTGCCGCTGCGTTTCACCGCATACAACGCGCGATCGGCGCAAATCAGCAGTTGCGGGCCGGTTTTCGCGTGGTCTGGATAGAGCGAGACACCCACGCTCGCGCCGATATGCACCAGCGCCTCGCGCAGCGCGAACGGGCGGGCCAAGGTCTTCACGATTCGGTCCGCCAGAATGCGCACGTCGCGAGCCTGGCCCGTGCCATCGGAAAGCGCCACGAACTCGTCGCCAGCCAGGCGTCCGACAAGGTCGCCGCTCGGCAACACTTCACACAAGCGAATTGCCGCTTCCTGAAGAATCTGATCGCCGGCGGCATGGCCTAGGCTGTCATTGATGGCCTTGAATCCGTCCAGATCGATCAATAGAACAGCGAACGATTGATCTTCGCGCATGGCGCCCATCTCTGTGCGTTCGAGCAGCAGTTCACTGATACGCGCGCGATTGGGCAAGCCGGTTAGGCTGTCGTGATGAGCGAGCCGGTGGCTGTTTTCCCGCGCCAGAAGCAACGCGACCGTGTCGCGATTGCTGCGCAGCGCAACCGTAAAGAAGCCGGCGGCGCAGAACGGCGCCTGGAACAGCAGCACCAGTTTTCCGGAGCCGGGCGACAGCGCCGCCCCGAGAGCCAGGAGTCCAAGAATGAACGTGATTTGCAGCAATACGAGCCGAGGGGTGCCGGCATTGCGGCCGGCCAATCCGCCGATGACGCCCACGGCGCAAACGTTGCCGAGCAGGAACAGCGTCTGGTCTCCGCTGATATTGCACAGCAGGGTGCCGTAGCCGAACAGCACGCTCCAGAGGAGGCTCGCAAACAGGAATGCGGAGGTAGGAGTGGGCCGGCCGTTGGCGCTGCGCGAGCAGCACAACCAGATCAAGGCGAGCCGGGCAATCAGCAATGCGACAACGGCGCCGCCCCAACTCGCGTAAAGCGCCTTGGGATAAAGGTAGTAAGCGGTAGCGCAGACGCTGATTTCACAAATCGATGCGAACACGATCGACGCGGTTCGCGTGAACAGATTGGCAAGCAGTATCTGGCGATTATCCGCGCTCAGATCCTGAGAGGAAGAGACGACCCACTTGAAAAATGGAGACCTTGGTTCGCTGAAAGCCATGACCTACGCATTTTTGATGGTTGATAAATCGAAACCCGCGCGTATCGCGATTATTGCGTAAACGCAGAGGATCGGGTTAATTCGACTGACAAAACGAGTCGACTTCCCTCTGGGCCGGAAAAAATGACTTGCAGCGTGCCGTATCCAGCATTAAACGCGGGTTGGTTCGTGCGCCCGACCGTTTTCGGCGACGTCACGAACGACATGACGACTGCGCGTGAGAGGATATTTGGCCCAGTGCTGTCGATCGTCCCCCTATGGCGACATAGACGATGTCATCACGATCGCCAACGATACGCGCGACGGTTTGCCGGCTTATCCGTTGTCACAAGACACGCCGCGCGCGCACGAGGTCGCGGCGCGGATCGAAGCGGAACGCGCGCCGGTCAACACGCTGGCGCATGAGCCGGCCGCGCCGTTCGGCGGCTTCGGGCAATCCGGTATTGGACGTGAATATGGTACGTTCGCGCTGGAAGCGTTTCTGGAGCCGAAGTCGGTGCTGGGGGTTTTCGGACTGTTCATTGCCGCCCCCCCGGAAGCCGCGCGAGTCGAGTATCGATGTACGATGCCGTATAGTGGATGAACCGCTGATTTCCAGCGGCGTACCCGTAGATCGGCGCGATGGGGGACTACGAGATGACAGTCGCAAATACATTGATGAACGGCTCTCGCGAGCCCGTGCCAGAGTCGCTCCAGACGTTGGTCGAGTATCTCGAACTCTCGCTCGACAAGGCGTCGAGCGTGGTCATGACGCGCCCCGCGAACGACGTTTGCACCGTCTACCTGGGCGACCCGGCCGGTCTGATCGAGGAAATGAAGAAGCTCGGCACGATTGCCATCCCGCTCGCCAATGAGATGCTGGTACTGACGCGCTCGGGCGTCAACGAGATGGAGATCGGTGGCCAGGCCTATCGCTTTGTGCGCACTTTCACGCAGGTCGAGGACGCCGCGGCGGTTGTTTTTTCGGCGGCCTAGGCAGGGGTGCGAATCGGTTGTACGGCGGGTTGCGGGGCGCGTCGCCATCACTCGTCCGCACTCGCGGGTGCGGCGTTGCGGACGCACTTTCCGGGACGCCGTCGACGACCTTGCGATCCGCCGCGTTATACTCTGCCGATGGATACGAAGCCGATCACGCTGAACTGTTGGTGGCGCGCCTGACTTAGGCGGCCCGTTTCCACTCGACCATCGAAACGTGATGCCGCCAGTCCTGGCGGCATTTTCGTTTCTGCGCGCCGACGGCTGGTGGTATCGACAAACGCACAACCCCAGACCATGACAGACGCAAAAACGACCACGAACCAACCCATTATCCTGACCGGCGACCGCACGACCGGCCCGCTGCACCTTGGCCACTATATCGGCTCGTTGCGCTCGCGCGTGCGGCTCCAGCACGAGGCGCAGCAGTTCCTGCTGCTGGCCGATGCGCAGGCCATGACCGACAACGTCGGCCGGCATCAGAAAGTCACGGAAAATGTCATCGAGGTCGCGCTCGACTATCTCGCCGTCGGCATCGATCCGGCGAAGTCGACCATCTTCATCCAGTCGCAGGTGCCCGAGCTGGCGGAACTGACCCAGTACCTGCTCAATCTCGTCACGGTCGCGCGCCTCGAGCGTAACCCGACCATCAAGGCGGAAATCGTGCTGCGCGGTTTCGAGCGGGACATCCCCGCCGGCTTTCTGACGTATCCGGTCAGCCAGGCCGCCGACATCACCGCGTTCAAGGCGACGCGCGTACCTGTCGGCGACGACCAGTTGCCGATGATCGAACAAACCAACGAGCTGGTACGCCGTTTTAACAACACAGTCGATCGACAGGTGCTGGTCGAATGCGAAGCCGTGCTCTCGCACGTTGCACGGCTGCCGGGCATCGACGGCAAAGCCAAGATGAGCAAGTCGCTGGGGAACGCGATCACGCTGGGCGCGACGCCGGACGAAATCACCAAGGCCGTGAACAACATGTACACCGACCCCAACCATCTGCGCGTCAGCGATCCGGGCCAGGTGGAAGGCAATGTGGTGTTCGCGTTTCTCGACGCGTTCGAGCCGGACGTCCCGATGGTCGACGAACTCAAGGCCCACTACCGCCGTGGCGGCCTTGGCGATAGCGCAGTCAAGCGCGTGCTCAACGAACGCCTGCAGTCATTGATCGCCCCGATTCGCGAGCGCCGCCGCGAGTTTGAATCCGACCGTGCCGAGGTGCTGAACGTCCTGCGCCGCGGGACGATGCGCGCGCGGGAAGTGGCGGGCGCGACGGTATCCGAGGTGAAAAATGCGCTCGGTCTGAACTATTTTCAGAACTGAGCGGCTGGCGGCGAGGACGCTCTGCCATTGAGCGTCCGCTCGCCCAGCCTACGATTTGCCCTTGAGCGTGAATGGAGCCAGCAGCGACTGCACGTCGATCTGCCGCCCCTGAAGCAGAAGCAGCCTTGCGTGGAGCACGGTGTTTTCAAGAACCAGCTTGGCGGTGCTCAGCAGGTACAGCGCATGGATGTCGGACACCGACATGTTGCCGGCCTCGACCTGGTGGTGGCGCTCGACGAGCGAGGTCATCACCAGACGCCTGAGTTCCTGTTCTCCGAAGGGAAGGTCGGCGTAGTCGATCGGGTCGTCGGCTTCGACTTCTCGCAGCATGTCAACAAGCGCTTCCGTGCTCACTTCCATGTTTCTGCTCCCACGTTGTCGGTTAGGAACTGCATCGCCAGATTGCTTCGTGCAACGTTCCCAGACTAACGGGTCTATCTGGGCGAGTCCAGTGCGAATGCGAGGCAACGCGCATAGCGGGTTAGGTCGTGCTGCGCGCGTGACGTGTGGCCAGCGTCAGCGCGACGTTCCAGCAAAGCGCCGCCAGCAACGACAAACCGATCGCCAGGCGCTCGATAAACACTTCGGCATTGTGCGCGATGGGTGCGAGACGTCCGCGTTGCTTCCCAAAACCGACAACACGGATGAGCGATCCGCGTTCGCGTGATAGCGTCTAGCGGAATCACCGTAGTCGAACCGGCGCAACACGGCGCTGTGTTTTCCGCTCCAAGATAGCCAACGGCGCCACCTTCACCCCGCTTTACTTTTGACCACTTTCGCCCGCGTGCTCGCGGACGTTTTGTTCTTCTTCAAATGGGTCTGGTTGTATGCAATCGCAGCGCGCACGAGATTTTTTAGCGCGCGCGCATTGACCTTATCGCCTTCCAAAAAATCGATGGCGCGTCGCGCGTTGCCTTCAAGACCCGCGTTGAATAGCTTGTCAGGATCATCGAGGCTGGCCCCATGCGCAAAGGTAACCTTCACCTTCCCCTTGTGCGCGTTGGCGACCGCGATCATGCCGTCCCGGGACCACACCGGGCTACCCATCCATTTCCATTCCTCAATGATCTCCGGGTCGGCCTCAAGGATGACCTTGCGGACACTCGCGAACGTTTTGCCACGCCAGTCCGTTAGACCCGCAATCAGTTCGTCGATCCGTTCCGATGCATTGACCAATTCTTTATTCATCGATTCTGGTCCCCTTTAATGCCACCACAATTTGAATCAGTGGCTGCATCGTTAATCGTCTGGAATATAAGCGCTGAGGTCGCGTGCAAGTCAAGCGGGATACGGCGTGCCGTCCTTATGCGCGAACCGGCCGTCGGCGTTGGCACTCATCATGTCGATGTCGGAGCAGGTTAGGTCACGTGTCGTTTGAAGACTCGCGGAAGGAAAGTCGCAAGTGCGCCAATCCGCAGCGGGACATGCCGATCGATTCTCTACGATTTCCCGCGACCTGTCGAATCAGGAAATCAGCGCGTGTGTATCGCCGACAATTGGTATCCTGTCAGACCGAACCCACGGAACATGCGATGACAAAACCAAAAAAACTCGCGCTTCTCGCGCTGGCATTCACGCTGTTCGGCTTGTACAAGTTATTTGTCGTTTTCCAGGACATGCAAACCGGCTGCATCCAGTTTCAGACTCATCGGACATGCAGCTACGAAAATGCGGAGAATTTCCAGGGCATGCTCGATCTCGAACTGATGTTCGCGTGCGCTTGGGCCGCGGGTGCAGTGGTCTGCTGGATGGTCGCCGCGCAGGCGCAAAAAAAGGAGCGGTGAATCGTTCGGCATTTACCGGAACGCAGCCTTTATCCCGTGACTCAGCTTGGCTTGATTGCACTGCGACAAAGCCAGAAAAGAGAAGAACGCCTTTGCGGCATCTTTCCGCCAGGATGCCATACGTATGCCGGCTGAGAAGACGGTTACGATCTTAACGTCCGCAGGCATAGGACCCGTCACATGGATGCCTGGCAAGTGCATCAATTCACTTAACTGCTGAAAACCCAACTCGATGTCCCTGCGCGCGACCAGCGCGCCGACCGGAACACCGGGCGGGCCCGCACAATGGGCCACGCCGAGGGAGTAAGCTTGCCGTCGATTGCGAGTATGAACCGCACAACGCCTGAGGGTTTTTCCTGGTCTCAACCTGCGTCGATATCGGCGTCGTCGGATCGTCGTAGGAGTATGTCCAACTTCTGTAATGAAAGGAGAACACACCATGGCTACCGGAACGATCCACCTCCACCGAGTCTTGCGTGCCACGCCCGAACGCATCTATCGCGCCTTCCTCGAACCGGATGCGATAGTCCGGTGGCTTCCGCCGTACGGTTTCACCTGTCAGGTACACCACATGGATGCGAAGGTCGGCGGCACCCATAAGATGTCTTTTCGCAACTTCGGCACCGGCCACAGCCACTCGTTCGGCGGCGAGTATCTCGAACTGGTGCCGTTCGAGAAAATCCGCTACTCGGACCGATTCGACGACCCGAATCTGCCGGGCGAGATGCAGGCCACCATTTCATTGCGGCAATTGTCGTGCGGAACCGAACTCACCGTTTTGCAGGAGGGCGTGCCCGAGGTCATTCCTGTGGAGATGTGCTACCTCGGTTGGCAGGAGTCGCTTGTCCAACTAGCTAGGCTCGTCGAACCTGTGATTCCTGACTGACGACGCACGCGCAACGGCGTGCAGGCCAGCGTTCCAGATGCCTGCAGACGCGATCAGTCGAACTCGACCTCTGCCTCGCATTCCACGGGCACGTTGAGGGGGAGCGTCACGCCGACTGCCGACCGGGCATGCGTTCCAATATCCGGCCCGAACAGCTCAAGGATCAAATCCGAGAAGCCATTGGCGATCCGTGGCATCTGGTCGAAAGTTGGCGCTGCGTTGATCATTGCGAAGACACGTACCCACGCCGTAATGCGGTCCAGGTCGCCGAGCGCTTTCTGAAGACTCGCCAATTGTGCGAGCGCTACAAGGCGTGCTGCTGCGTAGCCTTCGTCCGGCGAAACTTCCGCGCCGACTTTGCCGACGGGCTGCGCGATCGTCCCGTCCGCATTGAGCGGCACGTGGCCCGAGACAAATGCTCGCGTGCCGCTCACGCGCACCCAGGCGAAGGGCAACGACATGCGCACGTTTGCTGGCATCTGCAACGGCTGCGGCAAGGTCAATCCCATTTGCGCCAGCTTTGCTTCGATTCTTGTCATCGTCGTCTCCTCGGCATCCACGCAGAACGTTAGATGCCGGCAATCCGCTTTTCAAGTCGTAACGTGAGGATTAACAATCACGCGCACCCTACCCGAGTTCGATCGGCTGTCCGTGCGGCGTGCGGCGCGCTGCTGCGTCCCATGCGTCGCGGCGATGCAAAAGCGAGTCGTCGGTTACGAGTCCCTTGATCGTGCTGATGCGCTCCAGTGCAGTCAGCCAATGCGAGTAATAAGTGTCGCCGTGGTCCTCGTCGCCGGCGGCCTGCGCGTCGCGAATTGCCTCGTTCAGGCACACAGCCCACTCGCCCCAGCTGAACATGCCGCGCTCGTGCAACGCCAGCGTCATCGCAAACGCCTGCGCTTCCCACGGTGCGTTGAAAACCGGCCCTGCGTCGTCGCAAGGCAGTGTCGGCAATGCGGCGCGCAGTGCGGGCAGTTTAGTTCGAGCCTCAGTCATCGTGAGTAGAAGGCAGCTCGAGATAGGGTTCCCAGCAGTCGACGCACACCGACGCCGCCGTCGTATCAGACCCCCACAACTCCGCACCGTCGAAGCACACCGTGTAGAGCCATTGCGGCTGCTCGCCGAGGCCGATCGCATTGGCGTCGGGAAAAACGTGCGCGCCGTGCACGGCGACAATGCGCCCGCGTTTGCCCCGACAATAACGCGGCAAACGAGTGTGCGAAGAAGGATTGATTTGCCGGGCCCGCACTCTATCGCCGATTGCAAACTTGGCTGCCACGGTTGCGGGCCGATCGACGGGACTGCCGCGAAACAGCGCCGCCGATACATCTTTAGCCATCAACACGCGCGGAACCGGCACCGCTGGATTCGTCGACTCGCCTGATTCGATTTCGCCGGCCGTGGCCAGACCTGTACTCAGGATGAGTTTCTCCAAACCCTCGAACCAGATCTGGTAGTAGCTACTAGAAAGGTATTGCGCTGGCGGCAAACTCTCCCGCGCCGCGCGCGACATGTCGATGTTCCACTTGCCGGTCGCGCCCATGGCGATTGTGGTCGCGTGGACCCTTCGCTCCCAGTCGGCGTGAAACGGCGAAATGTCGTTATCAGGGCTTATCGGACCGAAAGACTGCATGCCACCGAGGTCCTGCGCGCCGTTCATGGTGTCCCCCGTGTCGACTCGGGAGTCTTCGGCAATCCAGTGCCGATCATCGAATCGCGCGTGACCAGTTCGGCTAGCGCCTCTTCGGAGAAACCGTCAGTCCCTGGCGGCTGCATAGGCAAAACGAGGTACCGGACTTCAGCGGTGGAGTCCCACACACGGAACTCGACCTCCGCAGGTAATTCGAAGCCGAACTCCTTCAATACACCGCGTGGATCGATGACGGCACGCGAACGGTATGGCGCCGACTTGTACCACACCGGCGGCAGTCCGAGCACAGGCCACGGGTAGCACGAACACAATGTGCAGACCACCATGTTGTGGATCGCGGGTGTGTTCTCCAACACGATCATGTGCTCGCCCTGCCGGCCCGTATAGCCGAGTGACGCGATCGCTGCGGTGGCGTCGTGGAGCAGCCATTGCTTGTACGCCGGATCACGCCACGCTTTTGCAACTACACGGGCACCGTTGCGCGGCCCGACTTTGTGCTCATAGGTTTCGACGAGTGCGTCCAGCGCCTGCGGATCGACATAGCCTTTTTCGACCAGCAGAGACTCCAGAGCACGAACACGCAGATCCAATTCCGACAAAGCACTGCCGTGATGGTCGTGCGTGTGGGTGTGCGGGTGCGGGTGGGGATCGCCGTCAGGATCGTTACCGTTCATCGCCGTTCACCGCGAGCAATAAAGGAAAAAACAAGTATGGTTCGCGCGGAGACCAAATGCAATCTCGGTCAAGTTAAGCGTGCGCGCAGGGCCGTACGGCGAAGTTCAGCCGACCATCGCCTGCGCAATTCCAATAGAACCTACCCTTCATGTGATCCGCTTCAGCCGCGATGCTCATAGCGTCATTTCAACAATACTTGAAATATAAAAGCGAGAGGCGTATTGTTCGGTCATGAACTCGAACCTCGTGGTACGCGCACTCGGCGCGCTCGCTCATGAAACTCGCCTGGCGATTTTCCGCCTGCTGGTTGTCGCTGGGAAAGACGGCATGGCGGCCGGTGAAATCGCGCAACAGCTAGGGCTCTCGCCGTCCAGCCTGTCCTTTCATCTCAAGGACCTGACGCATGCTGAAATGGTGACGCCGCGGCAAGACGGCCGCTTCGTCATCTATTCGGCGAATTTCGAATCCATGACGGATCTGATTGGCTTCCTGACAGAGAACTGCTGTGCCGGCGCGACGTGCAGCGCGACGGATCTTCCGGGCTGCTGCGAAAAATGACCGGCACTGTCACGACCATTCGCGGCGCGCAGCCCGCGATCGGGTTCTTCGAGCGTTACCTGACCGTGTGGGTCGCGCTGTGCATCGTATGCGGCGTCGCACTTGGACAGTGGCTGCCCCTGCCATTTCAGGCGATCGGCCGTATGGAAGTGGCGCAGGTCAATCTTCCGGTCGGCGTGCTGATCTGGGTGATGATCATCCCGATGCTGATCAAGATCGATTTCACCGCCATGACGCAGGTGAAAAGCCAATGGCGCGGCATCGGCGTCACCCTGTTCGTGAACTGGCTCGTCAAGCCGTTTTCAATGGCGCTGCTCGGCTGGATTTTTATCCGGCATGTCTTCGCGCCGTGGCTTCCCGCCGCTCAACTCGACAGCTATATCGCAGGCCTCATTCTGCTGGCCGCGGCACCCTGCACGGCCATGGTGTTCGTCTGGTCGCAGCTTTGCAAAGGCGACCCGTATTTCACGCTCTCACAAGTGGCGCTGAACGACTCCATCATGATCGTGGCTTTCGCGCCGCTGGTCGCGCTTTTGCTGGGTCTATCAGCCATCACGGTGCCATGGGACACGTTGATCACATCAGTCGGTCTCTACATCGTCGTTCCGGTCATCCTCGCCCAGTTGCTGCGGCGGCGTCTTCTGACCAGGGGCGACGCCTATTTCCAGCAGGTCGTCGCCCATCTCGGCCCCTACTCGATCGGTGCGCTGCTCGCCACACTGGTGTTGCTGTTCGCCTTTCAGGGACAAGCCATTGTCGACGAACCGCTGGTCATCGCCATGCTCGCGGTGCCGATTCTGATTCAGGTGTTTTTCAACTCCGGGCTTGCGTATCTGCTGAATCGCCGGCTCGGCGTTGCGCATTGTGTGGCGGGTCCGTCGAGCCTGATCGGCGCGAGCAATTTCTTCGAACTGGCGGTCGCCACGGCGATCAGTCTGTTCGGATTCCACTCGGGCGCCGCGCTGGCTACCGTTGTCGGCGTGCTGATCGAAGTGCCGGTAATGCTGCTGGTGGTCGGCGTCGTCAATCGTTCGCAGCACTGGTACGAGACGAAACACAACGTGAAGGGACAACGTGTATGAGCGTCACGATCTATCACAATCCGGATTGCGGCACTTCGCGCAACACGTTGGCGATGATTCGCAATGCCGGCATCGAGCCGGAGATCGTCGAATATCTGAAGAGCCCGCCGGATCGGGACACGCTGAAGAACCTGATCGAACGCGCGGGCCTTACCGTGCGAACCGCGCTACGGGAAAAAGGCACGCCCTATGACCAACTCGGCCTCGCTGATACAACCCTGAGCGATGAGCAGTTACTCGAGGCGATGCTGGCCCATCCAATTCTCATCAATCGTCCGATTGTCGTCACACCGCTCGGCGTGCGCTTATGCAGACCTTCCGAAATCGTGCTCGACATCCTGCCCGCCGGTCAGCAACGCGCGTTTGCAAAAGAGGACGGCGAACAGGTGATCGATAGCACCGGACGAAGGGTACGTTAAGGAAGGTCTGCAGAAGTCCTGGCATTGTGTTGCTGCTGAGCTATCCTGGAAACAGAGCTAATTGGGTGAGGAGCAGTGTGATGACGCAACTTGGTCTTGGTCTGGATCTGTCAACGAAGCGCACGCGCAAGCGGGAATTTCTCGATGAGATGCGACGCGTTGTGCCTTGGTTGAAGCTGATTGCGCTGATCGAGCCGCACTATCCCACGGGCAAAACCGGTCGGCCGCCGTTCCCGATTGCGACGATGCTGCAGATTCATTTCATGCAGCAATGGTTCGGTTTGTCAGACCCTGCTATGGAAGAGGCACTCTATGACGTGCCGCTGTATCGCGAGTTCGCGGGTCTCGACGGCGGGATGGTTCGCTTGCCGGATGAAAGCACGATTCTTCGGTTCCGCCATCTGCTGGAAACGCACGGACTGGCGGTGCAAATGCTGGCGCTGGTCAATGAAATCCTGACGGAGAAAGGCCTGATGCTCAAGGCTGGTTCGGCAGTCGACGCCACCCTGATTGCCGCGCCCAGTTCGACAAAGAATGGCTCCGGCACGCGCGATCCTGAAATGCAATCGACGCAGAAAGGTGGTAACTGGTACTTCGGGATGAAAATGCATATCGGCGTGGACGCCGACTCGGGCCTGGTCCATACGGTCATTGGAACGGCGGCCAATGTTCACGACATCACGGTAGCCCAGGCGTTGCTGCATGGTGAAGAAACGGATGTGTACGCGGACGCCGGATATCTGGGTATCGAAAAGCGATGTGAGGCTGACGCGGTTCGTTGGCATGTTGCAATGCGACCGGCAAAGCGAAGGAAACTGGATCTGAGTGATTCGCTGGACGCGATATACGATCAGATCGAACGCCTGAAGGCGGGTATCCGGGCCAAGGTCGAACACCCGTTTCGCATCCTCAAACGGCAGTTCGGTTACATGAAGACCCGCTATCGTGGTTTGATGAAGAACACCGCCCAGGTCACCACGCTGTTTGCTTTGGGCAATCTATGGATGGCACGTAGAGCTTTGCGCAAAGCTTGAAACACCGGGCCGATGAAGGCCATATATCTGGTTGGAGCGCTCCGGTGCGCGGAAAAAACTCCGGCAATCAACTCACCGACAAAAATCTGAACGCCGAGGCCGCGCAGGATGTGAAAGATAACGCTTCAAAAAGCGGGTTGTGCAGACCTTCCTTAACGCTGGAGGAACAATCCGGCCGTTACTGACCCGACGCATGTGACCTGAGAAACGCCACATAGCCGTTCTGCGTCTTGAGGATTTTTTCGGCGCACTCGTCGTAGTCCGAACCCTTCGCATTCTCCGGCCCGTACATACCGCGGCATTGCGCGAAGAGCGTCAAAGTCGCACCCGCACCTTTTGCGGCGCGGGTCGCGGAAAAGGCAACCTTGCCCGAACCACCGGGCACATCGGTGTCGATTGCGACCGCGTCCGCCCGCGTAACGGCCGTATCGGAATGCTGCTCGATATAGCGTTTCGTCAGCGCCCAGGCGGCGTCGCAGTTCGCCGGTTGGCAATCGACTGCCGCATTGCGTTGAGCGGCGGCAAGGTTGGTTTCGTTGTGGAGGAACTTCTGTTCCTGCTGCTCCCGCTTTTCGGCAGACGAGCAAGCGGTCAATACAAGCGCGGCGAGCGCAAATGCGGCGATCTTTTTCACGAGTAACTTCCTCTGGCCATGTTCGAGCGCGATTATAGCCGCGCGCCGGAAGCGTTCGCAGATCCGCCCGAGCGTTCCACGTCACGTCACTCGCCTTGCTGTTCCTCCTTTAATTCGCTACCGGCAACTCCAGCTAACTCGGCGGAAATTCCTTGGGCGCTAAGGCTTAGGTAACGACTGTGCGGTGCTGAGCAGATTTTGAGGTGCGACGCGGATAATACCGTTACGCGGGCTATCAATGTCCGCGATCAACAGGAATGAAAGAGACACGGTGAGCGGCATGACCAGAAGGAAGCGCTTTTTCACATCCGTATGTGCTACTCCGTATCCCACGAGCAGATTGGCGAACAATCCAATCATGATCATGAGTATCCACGCGGCCACCGGGATGCGATTCCACCAGGCCGCCTGCGTGTAGCCTTGGGCGTTGATTACGTCGTTCATACCCGCGACAACGAGTGCGCTTAGCGGGTTGGGCTGTTTGACCGCGCCGCTCTTGGCAGCGGCCCACAACCTGTTTTGCAGATCGGCGGTGGCCGTATTGATCTGCTCGACCCGATGCAGATCGCGCGTCTGGTAGAACTCGACACGCATCATCAGATATTGAGCGAGGAGCGAGCGTATCTCGGCCGCTTCGCTTGAGGCCAGGAGGTCGGCACGAATGAACTCGGTTCCGATCGCGTTGGCTTCTTCCTCTTCGAGGTTCTTCCGCTGGTCGTAACGGCCCACCGCCATCGACAGGCTGAAACCGATGACAAGCGCGAGCAATGTCAAGGTCGCCGACTGGACGAGCTTGAAGTCGTCGCGCGTGTCTTCATCGATTGGCATGCGTGAGCGCAGAAACCCGCTACCAATCCATGCGGCCATGAACATGAGCACGAAGGAGATGGCGAACAGGATGATTGGATGCCTGACCAGTTGCTGCATGGGTTGCTTCCTTGTCTTGTGTTTGGTCTGCCGGGCCAGGTCGATCAATCTATGCGTTCCGACCTTGCCCGGATAGCAGGTTGCGATTGGCTGCAATGATATCTGGCGCCTCCTTCCACAGCTCCGTTTTTATGAAGCGAATCGCCGCTCAGCATCGCAAAAGCGGAAATTCGAACTGCAATTTTTTCCGGCCTCCCCGAGAAACGGGAAATGGCTCGGAGCAGCTTCCTATTGTTGTCGCTTTTCTCGCAGTTGTCCTTGCTTTTTTGTCGGCCTTTGTATACCGCATCTGACGGATAACGCGCGTTGGCCCCTGTCCAATACTGCTCGTCGCCGTCCGCATGGTAGTCATTCGGAGAAGCGTTGTATGCGGCTAACAGCGACGCTTCCGACAACTGACCTGCGACGAGCGGCTTACCGTGTTCAGACCCAGGCGGGGACGAGCACCTGCCGTAGTGCCCATTGATTTTCGCACTGCGGTTGAAAAACAAAATGCGTGGCCGATTGGCATGCTAAGGCAGTGCTGACGGACAATACGAGGACTGTTCAGATGCCAAGGCTCCGCCGGATTGCGAAGACGCGTGGTCGTGCGACATTTTGCCTCCTGGCGTCATCGCCGGTTTTCGAGAAAGTCAAACGGCCGTGGTGAGTCGGGTTCGCCCGACGGGCGTCCACACCTGAAAGCTCGATCAGCCACCGCAGGTGGCGAGCCCGAAAACATCTAAGTTCTCAATTGCCCAATTTGATCTTACGATACAAGCTGGTAGCGATTGCGGATATGTCGAGGGAGCAAGGACGTGGAAGATTTTCAAATACTCGATCACATCACGGACGGCGTCATGGCGCTCGACCGGGAGTGGAAGTTTCAGAACATCAACGAGACCGCCGCGCGACTGCTGAAACGTCGGCCCGCGGACCTGCTGGGTCGCGAGATCTGGGCCGAATACCCAGACCTCATCGGGTCGAGCTACGAAACAGCCTATCGGCAGGCGGCCGAGACACATATGCCCAGCAGCGCGACTGACTTCTATGCGCCGCTCGGCACCTGGTTTGAAGTGCGGGCATTCCCGCGCGACAGCGGTGTCATCGTGCTGGTTCGCGATGTCACCGAAGCGCGCGCGACCTCTGAACGCCTGTCGCGCCAAGCCACGCATGATGAACTGACCGGCCTGATCAACCGGCGGGAACTGCTGCTGCGCCTAAACCATCTCGGCGATGATGGCGGGGCCGCTTCCGTCGATCTGCTTTTCATCGACCTCGACCGCTTCAAGGATATCAACGATTCGTTTGGCCACGCGGCCGGCGATGAAGTGCTGCGTGTCATCGGCGAGCGTCTTTCGGACATGGTCACCGAACGCGTCCATGCATCGCGCGTTGGCGGCGACGAATTCGTGATTCTCATCGTCGACGCGCCCGAGGGCGAGGCCGCGAGCGTGGCGCGCGACGTCATCGCACGTTTGCGCGAGCCGATTCAGACGCCGTGCGTGCGGGCATCGTTGGGCGCGAGCATCGGCGTGGCGCGCTACCCTGCGTCGGCGTCGAATGCGGCCGAGCTGCTGCGTAACGCGGACACCGCGATGTATCACGCGAAGCGCGCGGGAGGTTCGCAAGTGTGGTCGTTTGGCCAGGAGGATGCGCAGCGCCTCGCGCATCGCCTGCGGCTGCGCGCGGATCTGGAGAGCGCCAGCGCCGCGCGCCAATTCGAACTGCATTACCAGCCGCAGCTGGACCTGCATGCTGGCCGCATCTACGGAGCGGAGGCGCTTCTGCGATGGAACCACCCGCAACTGGGGCTGCTCGCCCCGGGCGACTTTCTCGATGTGCTGCTTGAATCGCCGGCCTATGAGGCAACGGGCGAATGGCTAATTCGCCTCGCGCTCCGCCAGGCGGCGCAATGGCAGGCGACCGACCACAGGCCGTTCAAAGTCGCTGTCAACCTTTCGGCCACGACGATCCAGAACTGCGATCTCGCCGCACTCGTCTCGCAGGCGGCCGAGGCGGCCGGCGTAGGCGCTTCCGTACTTGAAATCGAGGTGACGGAGAGCGCCGTGATGAGCGACTTCGCCGCCGCGTCGCGTGCGCTTTCGGCTGTGCGAAAACTCGGCGTGACCGTCTCGCTCGACGATTTCGGCACCGGCTACTCCAGCCTTGCATACCTTGCACGGCTACCTGTCGACTGCATTAAGATCGACAAGTCGTTCGTGCAGGAGCTCTCCGTGAAGGAGACCTGTCACCGGGCGCGCGCGATGGTCGAAGCGGTGGTGGCGCTTGCGCGCGCGCTGGGCATGAGAACGGTCGCGGAAGGCGTCGAGACCGAAATGCAACTCGCGCTCGTCACCGAGCTTGGATGCGATGCCGTGCAGGGATATTTCATTGGCAAGCCCGTACCGGCCGCGCGAATTAAACCTTACGCCGGGACATGGTCGGTGCCGGCGGCTGGAATTTCGTCGTTGCAGGACACGCGTGGCGGATCGCGCTAGCGGTCAACGCGCAGGCGGCCGCTCTCGTTGCTCGAGGCTCGGGCCGAGCGCTGGCATCTGCGTCCGTGACACTGCATGCGGGCGAATGCCAACCAAAGGACACGTTGGTCGCCATTCGTATCGCCGCGATGCGCGAGAGTCTGGAGCGTATCGGCCGTTTCGATCCGCAGCGTGCTCGCGAGCGCTTCCTGGCGTCATTCGATCCTGCGCTTTGTCGATTCATAGAGATCGATGGCGTGCGGTCGGGCTTTATCCTTATTCGCCCGCAGGCAGACCACTGGCTACTCGACCACCTGTACATCCTGCCGGAGCATCAAGGGAAAGGAGTCGGCGCGGCCGTCTTGCGGGACGTGTTCGCACGCGCCGACGCGCAACGCCTGCCAATCCGGGTCGGTGCTTTGCGCGGCAGTGATTCAAACCGCTTCTACCAGCGCTATGGATTCGTACAGACGGACGAAAGAGAGTGGGATGTCTACTATGTGCGTCAGCCAGTCGAACCGAAGGTATTGCCCAAGGCAATCACGCTTAACCAGCTCGAGTGAACACCACCGGGCTTACAACACCGTCGCTTCAGCAGCGAGGCGGCAGGAGGTCCGCTAGATGATTTTTAATTGGTGAATATAAACAAACCTCGACGGAGGACTTGAGATGCTGCTGCGGCCGACAGAAATTCAGATTGAATCAACCCGGCTCCTGATCAAACCGTTCTCGGCCAGCGACGCCAATGCGACGTTTTCATGCATCACCCCTTCGCTCACCCGTCACATGGCATGGGACCCACCGGCATCCCGGGATGATTTTGACGGTGTTTGGCGGTCCTGGATACCGTCGATAGCCGATGGGTCAGACTATGTATTCGCAGTGCGTCAACGCGCTGACGGGAGTTTCCTTGGGTTGGCCGGACTTCACCGCGTACATACCGCGAGCCCGGAACTCGGCATCTGGATTCGTGAAGATCGTCATCGAAATGGCTTTGGTCGTGAAGCTGTAACGCTAGTTGCACGCTGGGCAACGCGAACCATTGGCTCTGAAAGCTTTACCTATCCGGTTGCCGAAGAGAACCGCCCCAGTCGGCGCATCGCCGAGTCGTTGGGAGGCGTCGTTGTGGAAAGCCGCCTGACGCCGAAGTACATGTCCGTGGTCTACCGAATTCCTCGCCAGCCGGTGACGAACGACGCATAGGTGGTTCGGTTCGGCCTTCACATCGACCTCCGTCGCCCATGAACAACCAGTCGACATAGCTGCGCGAATTGCCGGCAATCGCGACGCGAAGCGTCGCCAGCCGTGAATCGGGTACAGCATCCACTAGTGAAATGTCGGCCTCTGGAGACGAGCATCTAAACGGAGAGAAAAATGTTGAGGTAGCATCACGAGCTCAACAGGGGGAAGACGGTGATTCGGGAAATCAAGGCTCGCGTAAGCTCGATCGGCGTCCCTCTTGCCAGTCTGCTTCTCAGCGATCTGATGAGGATCCTGGCAGAAATGGTTGGCTATATCACGCTCCCCTGGTGGATCGTTCACCGGGGCGGCGCGCATGACTTGGCGATCTATAGCGTAAGCATCGCGATTACCACGATTTTTGCAATGCCACTGCTTGCGCCACTCGGCGATCGCTACGCAAAGAGACAGCAGATTGCATGGGGTATGTGCGCCCTGATGGTCGTCGCCTTCATCCTCGCGACGCTCGCCTCGCTGTCCGACTACCGACTCATGCTCATCATCTGCATAGGCGTGGTCAGCGTCATAGCGAAAGCTTTCGTTGACCCGGCCAGCTCCACCATTTCGGCTGAACTTGTTCCGGCGAACCGTTTGGCCGAAGCGCTTCGTCTTCGTAAATCGACGCAGGCAGTTGGCCGTGCCTTAGGGCCAGCATTGGCCGGTGCGACACTGGCCTCGGGCGGTATAGCTGCAACATTTTGGATGAACGGCATACTGCTCGGCGTCGCTGCTTACGTGACTTTGCATCTTCCATCTCAATCTCAGCATAGCGAACACCATCGCGGTCTAGCTCGTTGGTGGAAAGACCTGCGCGCCGGGCTGCATGCTAAATGGATCGTCCCGTTGGAGCGCGGCTGGACACTCGTAAACTTCCTCGTCTGGATATTCCAAGGTCCCGCAGTCGGCATGCTGATCCCGCTCAAAGTCCAATCGCTCGGGCTGTCGGGTCTGTGGCTAGGCGTTTGCGAAGCGGCCTTGTCCATAGGTTTACTACTCGGAAGCTTTCGTGGTTCTGATGCACTGGTCAGTCGTTTCGGCCGATTCAACGTCCGGGTGGGGGCCGCGATGTGCGAAGGGCTGGCACTCGCTGCTTCCGGCTGGGCGCATTCACCTGTCGTTCTCGTATTGACGCTTACGTGTGTGGGTTTCGCCAATGCATCGATGGGCCTCGTCGGCGCGACTCACCGCTCGTTGGCTATCCCGCAGAATTTCCGCGTGCGCATTCTCGCTGCCAGCATGATGACCACGCAGATTGCGGGCATTCTTGGTCCGATGATCGCAGGTGCGGCGCTCACGCATTGGGCGGTAGGCAAGGTCTATACATGCTTCGGTCTCGCCACCTGTCTGCTCGCTTTTGGTTTTGTCTTGATACCGAGATCGCGCGAATTCTTTGCGCTCAACCACGAGCAGGTGAAAGACTGGTTTCGTCACGAATATCCCCATGCATTCGCATCATCCGTGGTGCCTGAATCGACACAGACTACGTAGATCACGGCACGGCAGCGTTCAGGAAATGCTAGGCCGCTCGGGGTTGCGTGGTGCCGATTGCCGTGGGCGAGATCTCGCGATGTGTGGCGTTCGCGTGAGACAGCCGGCCACGAAGGGCGGCCTTTGCCCGCAATCGCTCAATCAACTCTGCGGCGCACAAGTCATCGTACAACTAACCCCTCGCCGGCGATCGAGGCCAGCGGACGACCGACGGCGCCCGGCCAAATAGAGGAACGGCCGTCGAAATGTCTATTTTTCTAAGGAAATCGGTCGATCTGCCGTAAACAAGTCATCGTACAACGATGGACTAGAAGCAGTATGCGGAACGTATCGGTTCGAAAAAGCCTCCTTGCTATCTTCGTGATCTTTGCCACGATGATTTTGTTTGGCGGGGTGCTCGGCGTCACCACGCTCAGTCGCGCGAATGCCAATCTTGCTCGCATTCATCAGATTGCGACGCAGGAAATCCTTGTCAACGACGGATACAAGGACTCCACACGCACCCGAGCCGCGCTGACGCGGGCCTATTCGGCCTTGAAGGAACGCAACGACGAGGCAACGCGAGACTCGGCGTTGAAAAGCGCCGGGACGACGTTGGACCGGGCGGCCGCGGAAACGCAGTCGTTTCGTGATGCGGCCTCTTTTAGTGGTCAGGATGACGGGTTGAAACAACAGTTGGTCGAATCGTCGAACAATCTCGCGGCAATCCTGAAGAAAGCCGTCGATGCCGTGCGTGCCGGTGATACGAACGCCTATGTCGCGATCAACGATCGCGACATTACGGCGGCCGGCGCAGCGTATTCGGTGAACGTCGAGAAATTCCAGAGCATGGCGAACACGCTGTCGAACGATGCTATTGCGCAGGCCGAGCGCGAATATCAATGGGTCGTCAGTCTGGTCGTTATCGGGGTGGCCGGCGCGCTTGCGCTGATCGTCGCCACCCATTTCGCGCTGCGGCGTATCGTGACGACGCCGCTGAAGGAGGCCGCTGACCTGCTCGATCAGATCGCGGCGAACGATCTGACGGCGCTCATCCCCGAAGCGAGCGATAACGAGATCGGTCAGCTTTTCGCAGCGATGCAGCGGATGCAGCGCGGTTTATCCCAGACCGTGGCAAACGTGCGCAACAGTTGCGAAGCGATTTATGGTGGCGCGCGGGAGATCGCGGCGGGCAACCTCGATCTGTCGAGCCGCACCGAGCAGCAGTCTGCGGCGCTGGAGCAAACCGCCGCGAGCATGGAACAGCTGACGTCGACCGTCAAACAGAACGCGGACAATGCGCAGCAGGCAAGCACACAGGCTTCGAGCGCGGCGGATGTCGCGCAGACCGGCGGCGAAGTTGTCGAGCGCGCCATCCAGACGATGAATGCCATCAGCGAAAGCTCGCGCAGGATCGCCGAGATTACCGGGATGATCGACAGTATTGCATTTCAGACCAATATCCTCGCGTTGAATGCAGCGGTTGAATCGGCGCGGGCGGGCGAGCAGGGACGCGGTTTCGCCGTCGTCGCAAGCGAGGTTCGCAGTCTCGCGCTACGTAGCGCGGACGCTGCCCGTGAAATCAAGGCCTTGATCGGCGCCTCGGTCGAGGACGTGGCGAACGGGAATAACCTGGTCGCGCAGGCGGGGCAGTCGATGAAGGAAATTGTCGGCGCCGTACGCAGCGTGGCCACCATCATGAATGAGATCAAGGCGGCGACGATCGAGCAGAGCACTGGCATCGAACAGGTTGGCCAGGCGGTGACGCAAATGGACCGGTGACCCAACAGAATGCAGCGCTCGTCGAGGAGGCCGCCGCCGCCGCGAGCGCTCTCGAGCAGCAGGCGCAGTTGCTGACGGATGCTGTCTCGGCGTTTCGTCTTGCCCGTTGACAGACGGCGCGAACGATCAACGCCCGTCGCCGATCAAGCAAGCGTTTCCCAGGTAAAGCCGCATCGCTGTTCGTCGTCCGACGGTGGGCGCCGGCGGCGTTCGGCGACTTCAACCATTTGTATCCGGAGTTTGAGCATGAACGTTAAAGGTATCCTCGGTGTAGCGGCAGTCGGGTTGGCCGCCGTGCTGTCCAGCGCCTCGCAGGCCGCAACGTACGCATACGTATCGAATGCCGATAGCAAGGATATTTCCGTTTTCAGCCTCGACAAGTCGAATGGCTCGCTGACGGCCGTGGAGACCGTGGCGGTCGGCGCAACGGTGATGCCGATGGCGTTTTCGCCCGACCATCTCCGGCTTTATGCCGGGCTGCGCTCGCAGCCGTATCGCGTGGTGAGTTTTGCGGTTAATCCGCTCGATGGCCGGCTGATCGAACTCGGCAGAGCGCCGCTCGCGGAAAGCATGGCCTATGTCTCGACGGATGCGAACGGCCGCTACCTGTTTTCCGCGTCATACGGCGGCAACCTTCTGGCGGTGAACCGGATCGGTGCGGACGGGGTGGTCGGCGAAGTGCAGCAGATCGTCAAGACGGGCCCAATGGCTCACGCGATTCGCAACGCGCCTGACAATCGCTACGTGTTCGCGTCGGTGCTCGGCTCGGATGCCTGGCTGCGTCTCAAGTTCGACGCGTCGAACGGCCAGTTGACTGAGGACGCCGCGCCCGCGTATTCGTTGCCACCGAAATCGGGACCGCGCCATTTCATCTTTTCGCCGGATCATCGGTTCGCGTATCTGATCGATGAGCTTGACGGCAAACTGCATGTGCTCGCCTTCGATGGCACGCGCGACACGGTCAAGCCGATTCAGACGATCTCCATCCTGCCGCCTGATTTCTCGGGTGACAAACCGTGGGGAGCCGATCTCCACCTGACTCCCGACGGGCGTCTTCTGTATACGTCGGAGCGCACGTCCAGCACGCTCGCCGCGTATAAGGTCAGCATGCGCTCGGGCAAGCTGACGCGTATCGGCACGTACCAGACTGAAAAGCAGCCACGTGGGTTCAATATCGATCCGTCTGGCGCGTACCTGCTGGCGGTCGGTCAGTTGTCGGCGAATCTAAGCGCTTATCGTATTGACCGGAAGTCCGGTGCGCTGAGCGCGATTGGACAGTATCCGGTGGGTAAGGGGGCGAACTGGGTTGAAATCGTCGAGTTTAATGGTACGAGCACCGATTGACGGTTGGTGAGGGTCGCCGCGCAGTCCCGGGGTTTGACGGCGGCACGAACCGGGGGCGGCCTGGACGTAGACCCGGGTTCGACCAGACGCCTCGTATTGCGAATAGCGGACCGGTGCCGCGTTATTGACCGACCACCTGCGGCGGGCAGATACAAGCCTGGGAGGGCACGGCCGCCATTCATGTTCGAATGACTCCAACGACCTCAGCCAGTCGTCGTGCAGCTCAGTTCGTCGGCCACGAAGAGACGCCCACCTCTCGGCCACGAATAACCACCGACACGACGATCCCCCCCCTGACCCCCACTCCGCCAACCCCTCGCGGTCTAACCACCCAATGTAGTCCTCGATGGGCGCTTTCACCCGCATCATGCAAAATAGCCACATCGACAATGCGGAGGATGTCTTGTGGGTGTCAACTTCGACCTGAACGATCTGCAGGCGTTTCGAGCCGTCGTGGAGTTGGGTAGCTTTCGCAAAGCAGCGGAGGCGGTCAATATTTCTCAGCCGGCGCTGAGCCGGCGCATCGAAAAGCTCGAAGCGGCGCTCGGCGTGCGGCTCTTCGAGCGGACCACCCGCAGCGTGACGCTCACCACCATAGGTCGCGTGTTCGCCCCGAGCGCGGAACAACTTCTCGACGATCTCGATGTCGCATTGCTCGGTATTCGCGACGTCTCCAGCAGCCGCCTCGGTCATGTCACCATCGCATGCGTGCCGTCGGTTGCCTACTATTTCCTGCCGAGCGTCGTTGCCGCCTATCACAGCCGCTATCCGCGCATCCGGGTCAAGCTGCTGGACTCGAGCGCCAACGAAGTGCTCGGCTCGGTTATCAGCGGCGAAGCCGATTTCGGCGTCAGCTTCATGGGCAGCCAGGAAACCGAAGTCGAGTTCAAGGTGCTGCTGCAAGAACGGTTCGTCGCCGCGTGCCGTCGCGATCATCCCCTTGCCCGGAAAAAGCGGGTGACCTGGAGCGAGCTTTATGAACACGAATATGTCTCCGTGGACAAGACTTCCGGCAACCGCCTGCTGCTCGATCAGGCGTTGACCAACGTGGCGCCGGCAGTGCCGAGCGTCTGCGAGACGCGCCATGTCACCACCATGCTCGGCCTGATCGAAGCGGGACTCGGTGTGGCAGCGGTACCTTCAATGGCAATGCCCATGCGGGGCCATCCGATTTTGACCAGCGTGCCGCTCGTCGATCCGGTCGTGACGAGGCGAGTCGGCATTGTCAGACGCCGGGGGCGTCCGCTCGCGCCGGCCGCGCAGCAGTTCTATCAGATGATTCTCGACGCGAAACCCAGCGGCGTGGCCCGCGCGGCGAAGAAGACCTCGACATGACACTGCCAGGGCCGTTCCGGCTGCTTTACGTCCAGGTCCTCGTTGGAATGGCGCTCGGCATGACCGTCGGCCACTTCTGGCCACAGGCCGGCGCGTCGCTCAAACCGCTCAGCGATGCTTTCGTCGCACTGGTTCGGATGATGATCGCGCCAATCGTCTTTTGCACGATCGTCATCGGCATCACGTCGCTTGCAAGCGGCTCGAAAATCGGCCGGATCATCCTGAAAGCGCTCGCGCTGTTCTACGCTCTTACCATCGTTGCGCTTGGTCTGGGCCTTGCGACCGCGTTCGCGCTGCATCCGGGTGCGGGTTTGCACATCGACGCGCATCATCTGGACACGGCCTTCCTGGCGCAGTATTCAACGCGCACGCAGCCGCACGGGCTTGTCGAATTCGCACTGCATCTGATTCCGGAGACGCTCGTCGGCGCCTTCGAGAAAGGCGAGGTTCTGCCGGTCCTGCTGCTTGCCCTTCTGTTCGGCTTCGCATTGAACGCCGGCGGAAGCGTCGGACGGCGAGTGCGGGAATTCATCGATAGCGTCGCGCATGTGCTGTTCCGCATCCTCGCACTGATCATGCGTCTCGCCCCCATCGGAGCATTCGGCGCGATGGCGTTCACGGTGGGCCGTTTCGGCATCCATTCGATCGGCTCGCTCGGCATGCTGATGTTGTCGTTCTATGCGGCGTGCCTGCTGTTCGTGGTCTGCGTGCTCGGTCCCCTCGCACGCCTGCATCGCTTCTCCCTCTGGCGTTTGCTGCGCTACATTCGCGAGGAACTCGTCATCGTGCTCGCGACGTCATCGACCGAACCGGTGCTGCCTCGCCTCATCGTCAAGCTCGAAGCGCTTGGCTGCGACAAAGGCATTGTGGGTCTCGTGCTGCCAGCCGGCTATTCCTTCAATCTCGACGGCACGGCAATCTACCTGACGCTCGCCTCGATGTTCATCGCGCAAGCGTGCGACGTACACCTGTCGGGCGGCCAGATCGCGACGATGCTGCTGGTCATGCTGATCACGTCGAAGGGCGCGGCGGGCGTGTCGGGCAGCGGACTGGTTGCGCTCGTCGCGACGCTCGCTGTCATTCCCGATCTGCCGGTGGCAGGCGTCGCGCTACTGGTCGGCATCGATCGCTTCATGTCCGAGGCGCGTGCGCTGACGAGCGTGATCAGCAACGCCTGCGCGGTGATCTTCGTCTCGATGTGGGAGCGCGCCTGCGACCGAACACGTCTGCAGAACGCATTGAGTCTGGCGCACGAGCCCGAAGAGGCTTTCGATCAGCCCGCGGACCTGCCGGGCTGAATCGTTGCCGTCGTCTCAGTGCGCGGCGACCGAATCGAGCCCGGTCGATGTCACCACCGGCTGCACGGCGGGCGACGCGAGATAGTCGAGCAGCGCTTTCGCTTCCTTCGGATGCTGCGCGCCGACCGGGATGCCGGCCGCATAGCGCGTGACGGACTGCATCGACTCCGGAATCTTGCCGACGTACGCCGCGCCCTTCACCGGGAGCAACTCGCTCACCTGCTGAAATCCCACTTCGTAGTCGCCGGTCGCAACCACCGACGCCACCGGAATCTTCGGGATCATCTTCGCCTTGCTCTTCACCTGCTCCTCGATGCCGAGACGCTTGAACAACTCGCGCTCGATATAGACACCGCTCGCGCTATCCGAGTAAGCGATCGACCGGGTATGCAGCAAGGTTTCCTTGAGCGCCGCCTCTGACCCGATGTCGGGCTTCGGCGCGCCATCGCGCACGACCATTCCGATGCGAGAATCCGCGAGCTCCACGCGTGAATCGGGGATCACCTTGCCCTGCTTGATGAGGTCGTCGAGTGCATAGCCGACCATGATCACCACGTCGGCGGCCTCGCCGCGCTGAAGCCGGTTCGGAATGGCCTCCGGCGACTTGCCCATCGACGGTCCGAGCGCGGTATCGAGCGTGTTGCCCGTGGACGCCGCGAACTTCGGGCCGAGCAGCTTGTAGGCGGCGGTGAAGCCGCCGGAGCTCATCACGTGCAGTTCGGCGGCCTGCACGTTCGCTGCGGCGGCGCCGCCGAGGAGCGCTGTGGCGCAGAGTTTCAGAAGGATGGATTTCATGGTTGAATGAACGTCGGGATGAAGTTCGAGGAGCGAAGCGATGCTTCAGGAAGCCGCATGCAGCGGAGCACGACGGCGCCGATACAGTGCGAGCGTGGCACCGAGCCCGCATACCGCGGCAAAGCTCATCCAGTAGCCCGGCGCGGCTTTATCGCCGGTCATGTGAATGAGCGCGGTCGAGATAACGGGCGTGAAACCGCCGAAGACCGCCGTCGCGAGGCTGTAGGCCAAAGAGAATCCGGCAACACGCACTTCGACCGGCATCACTTCGGTGAGCGCGACGACCATCGCGCCGTTATACATGCCGTACATGAACGAGAGCCAGAGCAGCACAAGCAGCATGTTGACGAAGCTCGGCGCATGAGCCAGCAGCGATAGCGCGGGGTAGGCGGTTGCAATCGCCAGGCTCGTCATTCCGAGAAGGAGCGGACGGCGTCCAATCCGGTCCGACAGCGCGCCGCCGATCGGCAGCCAGATGAAGTTCGAGACGCCCACGCACAGCGTGACCAGCAGACTATCTGCCGTGCTCAGATGCAGGACGGTCTTGCCAAAGGTCGGTGCGTACACCGTGATCAGATAAAAGCTCGTCGTGGTCATGGCGACCAGCAGCACGCCTGCGATCACGACATTCCAGTTCTGCACGAGCGTCGTAAAGACTGCTTTCATGGTCGGGCGACGCTGGCGCTGTTTGAATTCTTGCGTTTCCTCGAGATTGCGCCGCAAGATGAAAATAAAAGGCACGATCATGCAGCCGACGAAGAACGGCACGCGCCATCCCCACGCGGCGATCGCCGCCGTGTCCAGCCAATGATTGAGCGCGAAGCCGAGCGCGGCAGCGACGACGATCGCCACTTGCTGGCTCGCCGACTGCCAACTCGTGAAGAAACCCTTGTGGCCCGGCGTCGCCATCTCTGCGAGATAGACCGATACCCCGCCCAGTTCCGCACCCGCGGAGAAGCCCTGCAGCAGACGGCCAAGGAGAACCAGGGCCGGAGCGAACAGTCCGATCGTCGCATAGCCGGGCACGAACGCGATCAGGATGGTGCCGCTCGCCATGATCGACAGCGTGACAATCAGGCCCTTGCGGCGGCCGACATCGTCGATATACGCGCCGAGGATGATCGCGCCGAGCGGCCGCATCAGGAAGCCTGCGCCAAACACTGCGAACGTCATCATCAGTGAGGCGAACTCGCTCCCCGCCGGGAAAAAGACCGCGGCGATCTGCGTGGCGTAGAAGCCGAACAGGAAGAAGTCGAACTGCTCCAGGAAGTTGCCTGCCGTCACGCGCAGCACGGCGGAAGCCTTCGATTGCCCGGGGGCCAGCGGGGGTGAGGAGGGATGCATCGAGGTGTCTCCAGAGATTTTTAACTTGCGGTGTTCGGGCGCTTTGTTGTTTGGCGAATATTCGCCCGAACCGCGCGAAACGATAAGTGCTATTTTTGGAACGATTAATGTGCGTTGGTTATCAGTGTCGGCGAATCGCTCGAGCTACGAAGCGGCGCCGGGATGCGGGCGTTCGGCTCACCGCGGCGCCCCGCCACCTCCCCACCCATATTTAGTTGACATCTAAACTATCTAAGCCTAAATTACCCCCGTCAGCAGCGTTCACACATGGGGAACAAGCATGCGCATCGTTTGCATTGGTGGCGGCCCAGCCGGCCTGTACTTCGGCCTTTTGATGAAGAGCCGGAACCCGGCCTACGATGTCACGGTCGTCGAGCGCAACCGTCCGTACGACACCTTCGGCTGGGGCGTCGTCTTCTCCGACCAGACGCTCGGCAATCTGCGCGCCGCCGACGCCCCCAGTGCCGACGCCATCCTCGACGCCTTCAATCACTGGGACGACATCGAGATCAATTTCCGCGGCCGGCAAATCCGTTCGTCGGGTCACGGCTTCTGCGGGATCGGCCGCAAACGTCTGCTGAATATCTTGCAGGCACGCTGTGAAGAACTGGGCGTCAGGCTGGTTTTCGAAACCCAAGTCACGGACGACAGCGTCTACGAAGCCGACCTGATCATCGCCTGCGACGGCGCGAACAGCGCAGTCCGTCAAAAGTACGCGGCCACCTATCGGCCCGCCATCGACATGCGCGACTGCCGCTTCGTCTGGCTCGGCACCAAAAAACTCTTCGACGCCTTCACGTTCGCCTTCGAAGAAACCGAATTCGGCTGGTTCCAGGCGCACGCTTATCGCTTCGACGATCAGACCTCCACGTTTATCGTCGAAACGCCGGAGCGCGTGTGGCGCGCCGCCGGCCTCGACGAAATGAGCAAAGAGGACAGCATCGCCTTTTGCGAAAAGCTGTTCGCGAAGTATCTGGACGGCAATGCGCTGCTATCCAACGCGGCGCATTTGCGCGGCTCGTCGCAATGGATTCGCTTCCCGCGTGTCGTCAACGACGAGTGGGTGCATTGGCGCAACAACGCTGACGGCACGCAAACGCCAGTCGTCCTCATGGGCGACGCCGCGCACACTGCTCATTTCTCGATAGGCTCGGGCACCAAGCTCGCGCTTGAAGATTCGATCGAACTCGCCAACAGCATGGGCGCGCATCCGGGTGATCTGGCCGCCGCGCTGAAGCATTACACCGACGTGCGCAGCATCGACGTATTGCGTATTCAGAACGCGGCGCGCAATTCGACGGAATGGTTCGAGCATGTGGACCGCTATACGTCGTTCGAGCCGGAACAGTTCGCGTATTCGCTGCTCACGCGCTCACAGCGCATCTCGCATGAAAATCTGCGTGAACGCGATGCAAAGTATCTATCAAGCTTCGAAGACTGGCTCGCCCAGCGCTCCGGCGTGAATCGCGCGCCCGAGAAGCACTCTGTCCCGCCCATGTTCACGCCCTTCACGTTGCGCGGCGTGACGCTAAAAAACCGCGTAGTCGTTTCGCCGATGGCGCAATACTCCGCCGTCGACGGCATTGCGGGCGACTATCATCTGATGCATCTCGGCGCTCGCGCGATGGGCGGCGCTGGGCTGGTCATGACGGAAATGACCTGCGTCTCCCCCGAAGCGCGCATCACGCCCGCGTGTCCCGGCATGTATACGCCGGAGCATCTCACCGCATGGAAGCGCATCGTCGACCTGGTGCATCGTCAGTCGGATGCGAAGATTGGAATCCAGCTCGGCCATTCGGGCGCGAAAGGCTCGACACGTGTTTCGTGGGAAGGCATCGATCAACCACTCGCGGAAGGCAACTGGCCGCTCATCTCGGCGTCGCCGCAACAATATCTGCGCGGCGTCAGCCAGCATTCGCGCGAAGCCACACAAGACGAGCTGCGCGAAATCGAAGCGCAGTTCGTCCGCGCCACGCAAATGTCGGCCGAGGCAGGGTTCGACTGGCTCGAATTACATTGCGCGCACGGCTATTTCCTGTCGAGCTTTCTGTCGCCGCTCACCAATCATCGCACTGACGACTACGGCGGCTCGCTGGAAAATCGTCTGCGCTATCCGTTGCAGGTTTTCAAGGCGATCCGCGCGGTCTGGCCGCAAGACAAGCCGATTTCCGTGCGCATCTCCGCGAACGATTGGGTCGAAGGCGGCACGACACCCGACGACGCAGTCAAGATCGCTGAGGCTTTCAAGGCGGCCGGCGCCGACATGATCGATGTCTCGTCGGGCCAGGTCAGCAAGGAAGAAAAACCGGTTTTCGGCCGCATGTTCCAAACGCCGTTCGCCGACCGCGTGCGCAACGAAGCGGGTATCGCGACGATCGCGGTCGGCGCGATCTCCGAAGCGGATCACGTGAATAGCATCATCGCGGCAGGCCGCGCGGATCTGTGCGCGATTGCGCGCCCGCATCTGGCGAATCCTTCGTGGACGTTGAACGAAGCGGCCAAGATCGGCTATTTCGACGTGATGTGGCCGAAGCCCTACACCGCGGCGAAGTCTCAACTCGAACGCAACCTCGAACGCGAGCGCGCTCAAGCCGCCGCAAACGCGGGGCTGTCGCCGCAAGAACGCGCGCAACGCGCCGAAGGAACCGTGTGAACACCCTCAATTCGACACTCGCGGGACAGCACGCGGTCGTCACTGGCGGCGGCAGCGGCATCGGCGCCGCCGTCGCGGAAGCGCTGCTGCGTGCCGGAGCGCGCGTCACGTTGATGGGCCGCAACGCGGAACGTCTCGACGTACAGCGCGAGAAATGCCGGACGCTGGGCGACGTCGCTTGCATTAGCGTCGACGTCACTCAGGAAGACTCCGTCGCAAGCGCTTTTGGTGAAGCCGGCGAAGTCGACATCCTCATCAACAACGCGGGCCAGGCGCAAGCCGCGCCGTTCACACACACCGACACGGCGCTCTGGCAGCGCATGCTCGACGTGAACCTTACCGGCGTCTTCCTCGGCACGCGCGCTGTGTTGCCACGCATGCTCGAACGCGGGCATGGACGCATCATCAATGTGGCCAGCACGGCGGGACAAATCGGCTACGCGTACGTCGCCGCCTATTGCGCCGCGAAACATGGCGTGATCGGTCTCACGCGCTCACTCGCGTTGGAAGTCGCGACGAAAGGCGTCACCGTCAACGCCGTGTGCCCCGGCTACACGGAAACGGAACTGCTGCACGCATCGCTCGAACAGATCACCAGCAAGACCTCGCGCACCGAACAGCAGGCGCGCGAAACCTTGCTTCGCTCGAATCCGCAACGTCGCTTCGTGAGTCCGGAACAGGTTGCCAATGCCGTCCTCTGGCTTTGCCAACCCGGCTCGGACGCCGTCACGGGGCAATCCATTTCCATCTCTGGTGGAGAAGTGATGTGACCAAGTCATCCAACATCAAAAAGCCCACGGCGGCGGCTGAAACGAAGCCGCCGCGCAAAGGCGTGCCGAAACCCGCGGAGAACGTCGTGGACCTCGAAATGAGCACGGGCGCGGATAGCCACATGGGCCTGCGTCTGTGGCTGCGCATGCTGACCACGACCAACCTCGTGCAAGCGGAATTGCGCAAGCGTCTGCGCAACGAATTCGACACCACGTTGCCGCGTTTTGATCTGATGGCCCAATTGGAACGACATCCCGAAGGCCTGAAGATGACCGAGTTGTCGCGTCGTTTGATGGTGACAGGCGGCAACATCACCGGTATTACGGATCAGCTCGAAAAAGAAGGCCTGGTGTCGCGCGACAACGATCCGAACGATCGACGCTCGATCAGCGTGTGCCTGACGCCCGCCGGACGCAAAGCGTTCGACAAGATGGCGATCGCACACGAGCAATGGGTAGTCGAACTGTTCGGCGGTTTGAGCCTCGATGAAAAATCGCGCACTCATCAGCGCCTGGGCAAACTCAAGCAACATCTACTCGACAGTCTGAAAGACTGATCGGCATCGAACCGCGGAGAGAGACTCATGACACGATCCAACGCCGACGCCTTGCTGGCCGGCAATCGCCTCACGCTAGCCGGCTACGAAGCGCGGCACTTCGGTTGGCAGGTCGCCGGCAAGGTCGCGACGATCACGCTGAATCGCCCCGAGCGCAAGAACCCGCTGACTTTCGAGTCGTACGCGGAGTTGCGCGATCTGTTCCGGCAATTGACGTATGCGACCGACGTCAAAGCTGTCGTGATTCACGGCGCGGGCGACAACTTCTGCTCCGGCGGCGACGTGCACGACATCATCGCGCCGCTGATCGATCTGCCGATGCCTGAACTGCTGCTCTTCACGCGCATGACCGGCGATCTGGTGAAAGCCATGCGCCATTGCCCGCAGCCGGTAATTGCCGCGGTCGACGGCGTCTGTGCCGGTGCCGGCGCGATTCTCGCCATGTCGTCCGATATGCGGCTCGGCACCGCGCGCAGCAAGCTCGCTTTCCTGTTCTCGCGCGTCGGTCTCGCCGGTTGCGATATGGGCGCCTGCGCGATTCTGCCGCGCATCATCGGCCAGGGACGCGCCGCCGAACTGCTCTTCACCGGACGCTCGGCAAGCGGCGAAGAAGGCCACGCGTGGGGCTTCTACAACCGGCTGTGCGAACCCGCCGCGCTACTTGAAGAAGCGCACAAGCTCGCCTCCGATCTCGTCGCCGGCCCGACTTTCGCGCACGGCATCACCAAGAAGATGCTGCATCAGGAATGGAGCATGAGTATCGACGAAGCAATCGAGTCGGAAGCGCAAGCCCAGGCCATCTGCATGAGCACACGCGATTTCGAGCGCGCCTACAGTGCGTTTGCCGCGAAATCGCGTCCGGTGTTCGAAGGAGATTGAGTTGAGCGCCAACACCGAACTGGATCTGCATAGCGCGCTGGCGTGGCCGTTCTTCGAGCCGCGTCATCGCGAGCTGGCTGCAGGTATCGAAGCATGGTGCCGCGAGAAGCTCAAGCACGAAGACCACAAGGAGGTCGATGCAACCTGTCGTCACCTGGTGCGTGAACTCGGCGCGGCGGGCTGGCTGAAATATGGCGTGGGCGGCGTCGCATACGGCGGCCACGGTGACACGATCGACACGCGCGCCGTTTGCCTGCTGCGCGAAACGCTGGCCAAACACTCCGGCCTCGCGGACTTCGCTTTGGCCATGCAAGGACTCGGTTCGGGCGCGATCTCGCTCGGCGGCACGCACGAACAAAAGACCCGCTATCTGCCGCGCGTCGCCAATGGCACGGCGCTCGCAGCGTTCGCGCTGTCCGAACCCGAAGCCGGATCCGATGTCGCCGCCATGGCGCTCTCCGCCCGCGAAGACGGCGACGCCTACGTGCTCGACGGCGACAAGACGTGGATCTCCAACGGCGGCATCGCCGATTTCTACGTGGTGTTCGCGAGAACCGGTGAAGCGCCGGGCGCGCGCGGCATCAGCGCATTCATTATCGACGCGGATACGCCGGGACTCGAGATCGCGGAACGCATCGACGTGATCGCGCCACATCCGCTCGCACGCTTGCACTTTGCCGGCGCGCGCGTGCCGCGCAGCCAGATGCTCGGGGTGCCCGGCGAAGGTTTCAAGCTCGCCATGCGCACGCTGGATATTTTCCGCACGTCCGTGGCGGCCGCGTCGCTCGGATTCGCGCGTCATGCGATGGCCGAAGGTATCTCGCGCGCTGCGTCGCGCAAGATGTTCGGCCAGACGCTCGGCGATTTTCAACTGACACAGGCGAAACTCGCGCAGATGGCATTGACCATCGACAGCAGCGCGTTGCTGGTCTACCGCGCCGCGTGGCTGCGCGATCAAGGTGAAAGCGTCACGCGCGAAGCCGCGATGGCAAAGTGGCACGCAAGCGAAGGCGCGCAACAGGTGATCGACGCTGCCGTGCAACTCTACGGCGGCATGGGCGTGCAAAGCGGCACGGCCGTCGAAATGCTGTATCGCGAGATTCGAGCGCTGCGCATTTACGAAGGCGCGACCGAAGTGCAGCAACTGATTATCGGACGCGATCTGTTGAAAGCGCACGCTGCCGCGACTGCCGGAGACAACGCCAAATGAGCGCGTCTTTCGAACGGCCCGTGCGCATCCGTTTCTCGCACTGCGATCCGGCGGGCATCGTGTTCTTCCCGCAATATCTGGTGATGACCAACGCGCTGGTCGAAGACTGGTTCAACGAAGGCCTGCATATCGACTACGCGCACATGATCTCGCAACGCCGCCTCGGTTTGCCGATCGTCAAACTCGATTGCGAGTTTTCACGGCCGAGCCAGATGGGCGAAACCATCTGGCTGACCCTTAACGTTACAGCAATCGGGCGGCGTTCGATCAGCGTCGATATTGTCGGCCATTGCAACGGCGAAACGCGTTTCCGCGCGAAACAGGTGCTCGTCACGACGTCGCTCGAGCGCGGCACATCCATCGACATTCCCGCCGACATCGCGAGCGCCCTCGCGACGTTCGCCCCACAGCCCGACTCCACTGAGGCGCATCGCTCATGAAAAAAGCTCTTCTCCCCGCCGGCTGGGTCAAGCCGCGTGGTTACGCTAACGGCGTCGCGGCAACCGGCACGCAGGTGTTCATTGCCGGTCAGATCGGCTGGGACGAACAGGCGCGTTTCCAGACCACCGACTTCGCCGCGCAAGCCATCCAGGCGCTCAAGAATGTGCTCGCCGTTTTGCATGAAGCGGGCGGCAAGCCTGAGCATCTGGTGCGATTGACGTGGTACGTCACCGACAAACGCGAATATCTCGCGTCGCTGAAAGACATCGGCCATGCGTTTCGCGAGTTGATCGGCGACTACGACATTGCGATGAGCGCGGTTCAAGTGGTCGCGCTTATCGAAGATGAAGCGAAAGTTGAGATCGAAGGGACCGCGGTGGTCCCTCAGTAACCGAGCAACAGAGCACACGAAACGAAACCACCAAGCCAACCGAAGCGCATTTAGCCGGCTCAACGCCCGGGAGACCATGATGGAACCGTCAGCACACGTCGATACCTTCGCGCGCGACAATCTTCCGCCGCAGGATCAATGGCCCGTCTTTCTGCTCGACCACCCGGACGTCGCGTACCCGGCGCGCCTGAACTGCGCCACGGAGTTGCTCGACAGAACCATCGATGCAGGCCACCGCGATGATCCGGCAATCTGGTCCGATGTCGACGGAACACCGCGCGCCACCACTTACGGCGAACTGCTGGCGCTCGTGAATCGCAGCGCGCACGTGCTGGTCGACGAAATGGGACTGCAGCCCGGCAACCGCGTTTTACTGCGCGGCCCGAACACGCTGCATATGGCCGTGACCGCACTCGCCGCGCTGAAGGTTGGGCTCGTCGTGGTGCCGACCATGCCGCTTCTGCGCGCCAAGGAATTGAAGCAGATCATCGAGAAAGCGCAAGTTGGCGCGGCGTTGTGCGACGCGCGCCTGACCGCCGAACTCGCACGTTGCAGCGATCCAGAAGACGAGTTTTACTGCGCGGGCCTGAAGCAAACGCGCCTCTTTCACGACGACGCCGCTGATTCCCTCGATACGCTCGCGATCAACAAGCCCGACCACTTCACCGCGTGCGACACTGCCGCAGACGACGTCTGCCTGATCGCCTTCACCAGCGGCACGACCGGCGCGCCGAAAGGCTGCATGCACTTTCATCGCGATGTCGTGGCAATGTGCGATCTGTTTCCGCGTCACGTGCTCAAGCCTACGCCGAGCGATATCTTTTGCGGCACGCCGCCACTCGCGTTCACGTTCGGACTTGGCGGCTTGCTGTGCTTTCCGTTGCGAGTGGGCGCGTCCACAGTGCTGATCGAGAAGCTCACGCCTGAGACTTTGCTGCAGACCGTCGAACGTTTTCATGCGACCGTCATGTTCACTGCGCCGACGTTCTATCGGCAAATGGCGCCGCTGGTTGCGCGCCACGACGTCTCCTCGTTGAAGAAGACCGTGTCTGCGGGTGAGGCATTGCCGGATTCGACGCGGCGTTTATGGCGCGACGCGACCGGCATCGACATGATCGACGGTATTGGCGGCACGGAGTTGATCCACATTTTCATTTCGGCTCAGGGCGACGAGATTCGCCCGAACGCCATCGGCCGTGCGGTGCCGGGTTACGCCGTGCAAGCGGTGGACGACGACATGCGGCCGGTCGCGCCAGGTACGATCGGCAAACTGGCGGTGCGCGGCCCGACCGGCTGCCGCTATCTCGCCGACGAGCGGCAGAAGAAGTTCGTGCGCGAAGGCTGGAACTTGCCAGGCGATTCCGTCTATCTCGACGAAGACGGTTACGTGTTCTACCAGGCGCGCGCCGACGATATGATCGTCTCCGCCGGCTACAACATCTCCGGGCCCGAAGTGGAGAGTGTCCTGCTGCAACACGACGCAGTGTCCGAATGCGGCGTGATCGGCGTGCCGGACGAAACTCGCGGGCAGATCGTCAAGGCATTCGTCGTGGTGAATCCCGGTTACGAGCGCGACGACAAACTGGTCGCGCAACTGCAGGATTTCGTGAAAAATAGCGTGGCGCCGTATAAATATCCACGCGTCATCGTTTTCGTCGATTCATTGCCGCGCACCGAAACCGGCAAGCTCAAACGTTTCGAGTTGCGTACCATGGCATAGCCCAAACTATCTGCATGGAGACACACCGCATGGCCGCCTCTTTCATCGAAGTCGTCGCCCAGGATGGCGACCGTTTCAATGCCTACGTCGCGCGCCCCGCGCAAGGGTCGGGCCCGGGACTCGTGCTCCTGCAGGAAATTTTCGGCATCAACGACACCATGAAGGCGATGGCCGACCGCTTCGCTGAAGAAGGTTATGTGGTGCTGGTGCCCGATCTGTTCTGGCGGATCAAACCGGGCATCGTGCTCGGTTATGGCGAAGCCGACATGAAACAGGCGCTCGACTATCTCGGGCAATTCGACACGGATCTGGCCATCGACGATATCGCCGCCACCGTCGCTGCATTGCGCGCCATGCCTGAACAGGCCGGCAAAGTCGGTGCG
Source organism: Paraburkholderia sp. BL27I4N3 (assembly GCF_003386115.1). Taxonomy (NCBI): domain Bacteria; kingdom Pseudomonadati; phylum Pseudomonadota; class Betaproteobacteria; order Burkholderiales; family Burkholderiaceae; genus Paraburkholderia; species Paraburkholderia sp. BL27I4N3. The sequence continues at coordinate 6,705,076 of NZ_QREJ01000001.1, forward strand.
GTGGGCTACTGCCTCGGCGGCGAGCTCGCGTTCCTCAGTGCAGCGCGCACCGATGTCGATTGCGCGGTCAGCTACTACGGCGTCGGCCTCGAAGCGCATCTGGATGAAGTGCCCGCAATTCGCTGCCCGATGGTGTTTCACTTCCCTGAAAACGACTCGCACTGTCCGGCGGAAACCCGCGAACGAATCAGCGCCGCATTGCGTACGCGGCCGCAAATTGAGCAATACGTGTACCCGGGTTGCGATCACGCGTTCGCCGCGCCGTCGCGCCCGCAATACGACAAACCCGCCGCGATGATGGCGTATTCGCGCACGCTCGCGCTGCTGCGCAAGGTGCTCGGCCCGGTCTACGATCTCAACGCGCTGTGGGAAGCGCATTGCTATTACGAGTTCGCCACGCGCGACGTGGACGCCGTCATGCCGACCATGGTCGCGCAACCCTACGTCAATCACGTTCCGACCATGACCGGCGGCGTGGGTCACGACAACCTGAAGCGTTTCTATACGCATCACTTCGTCAACTCGAATCCCGTCGATACGAAGCTGATTCCGATTTCACGCACCATCGGCGCGGATCGCATCGTCGATGAATTCATTTTTAGCTGTACGCATAGCTGCGAAATCGACTGGTTGCTGCCCGGCGTTGCGCCGACCGGTAAGTATTTCGAGGTACCCATGCTCGCCGTCGTTTGTTTCCGAGGCGACAAGCTCTTTAACGAGCACATCTATTGGGATCAGGCTTCCGTGCTTGTGCAGGTGGGCTTGCTGAATCCCGAGGGATTACCGGTGGCCGGCATCGAGAGCGCGCGCAAGCTGCTCGACGAGACGCTGCCGTCGAATCAGTTGATGGGCGGCAAATCACGCGTGTGACGCGCGACTAGAGGCCCGCCTCTGCGCAACATCCTTATGATGTGACACTCAACTCGCCACCGTCACTCGACCCATGCTGATCGTCCATCATCTGAACAACTCCCGCTCGCAGCGTGTGCTGTGGCTGCTCGAAGAACTCGGCGTGCCGTACGAGATCAAGCGTTACCAGCGCGATCCGAAGACGATGCTCGCGCCGCCCGAGTTGCGCGCGGTGCATCCGCTCGGCAAATCGCCGGTGATTACCGACGACGGCCAGACGATCGCCGAATCGGGCGCCATCATCGAATATCTGATCGACAAATACGGGCAGGGACGTTTTGCGCCGGCACCGGGCACGCCGGAGCGGCTACGCTACACGTACTGGCTGCATTACGCGGAAGGTTCGGCAATGCCGCCGCTGTTGCTCAAGCTCGTGGCGCTGCGGATTGCCAGCGCGCCGATGCCGTTTTTCGCGAAGCCGATTGCGCGCAAGATCGCCGGCACGCTGCAATCGAGTTTCATCGATCCGCAATTGAAGCTGCACCTCGGTTATATCAATCAGGAGTTGAGCAAGACCGGCTGGTTCGTCGGCAACGACTTCACGGCGGCGGACGTGCAGATGAGTTTCCCGCTCGAAGCCGGCACGGCGCGCGGCGGCATGGAAGGCCAGATTCCGGCAGTGGTCGATTTCCTGAAGCGCATTCATGCAAGGCCGGCATATCAGAGCGCGCTCGAGCGTGGCGGCAAGTACGAATTGCTTGGCGGCGATTGAGGGTTGCGCCGACCTGGAACTCGTAGTTGTGGGCCGAAATCCGCGGGTGCTAGACTGACAAATCCCATTGTCGTCAACGAGTTGCCAAACGGTTGGTCTGAACTGCGCCGGCATTTTTTGGCACGGCATCCGTTTCAGCCGCGGCATGTTCGGCATCCAATCGACCATGCCCAAGGAGTCGCCCGCATGACCCATTCCATCCACGGCAACAAGCGCTGGCTCGCACTGATCGTGCTGTGCCTCGGCGTGCTCATGATCGTGCTCGATACGACGATCGTGAACGTCGCGCTCCCGTCCATCGCTGCGGATCTTGGGTTTACCGAGACGTCGCTCGTGTGGGTGGTGAATGCGTACATGCTGACCTTCGGTGGTTGTCTGCTGCTAGGCGGGCGGCTCGGCGACCTGTATGGGCATCGCAAGCTGTTTCTTATCGGTATCACGTTGTTTACGCTGGCATCGCTTGCTTGCGGGATTTCCAATTCGCAAGGACTGCTGGTGTGTGCGCGTGCGGTTCAAGGCGTAGCAGGCGCCATTGTTTCGGCGGTCTCGCTGTCGCTCATCATGAATCTGTTCACCGAACCCGGCGAACGCGCGAAAGCCATGGGTGTGTATGGGTTCGTGTGTGCTGGTGGCGGCAGTATCGGCGTGTTGCTCGGTGGGTTGCTTACCAATTTGCTGAGCTGGCACTGGATCTTTCTCGTCAATCTGCCCATTGGTATCGCCGTGTACGCGCTCTGTGTCGCACTGTTGCCGTCCGCGCGCGGTCATGCGCACGGCGAGCGGCTCGATGTGGCCGGCGCGGTGTCCGTCACCGTTTCGCTGATGCTCGCTGTCTACGCTGTTGTGAACGGCAATGAAGCTGGCTGGGCTTCCGCACAGACGCTCAGCTTGCTGTTTGCCGCGGTGGCTCTGCTCATTGTGTTTCTCGTGATCGAATCGCGTGTGCAGCATCCGTTGATGCCGCTCGGTTTGTTTCGCTTGCGCAATGTGGCGACGGCGAATGTAGTCGGCGTGTTGTGGGCTGCTGCAATGTTTGCGTGGTTCTTTATGTCCGCGCTGTATTTGCAGCGTGTGCTCGGGTATCGGCCGTTGCAGGTCGGGCTTGCGTTCCTGCCGGCTAATTTGATCATGGGGTTCTTTTCGCTCGGGCTGTCGGCGCGGGTGGTAATGCGCTTTGGGCTGCATGTTCCGCTGGCCGTGGGTCTGCTGGTCGCGGCTTGCGGTCTTGCGTTGTTTGCTCGCGCGCCAGTTGGCGGCAGTTTTGTGCTCGATGTCATGCCGGGGATGATTCTGCTCGGCTTCGGCGCGGGAATTGCCTTTAATCCGATGCTGCTCGCGGCTATGAGCGATGTTGATCCTGGCGATTCGGGGCTCGCGTCGGGTATCGTCAATACATCGTTCATGATGGGTGGCGCGCTCGGGCTCGCGGTGCTGGCGAGTCTGGCCGCGGCGCGGAGTCAGGCGATGCAGGCGTCATCTGGCAATGCCGTGGCGGCGCTGAATAGCGGGTATCACGTCGCGTTTTTGTCTGGGGCGATTTTTGCGGCGGTGGCGGGGATTCTGGGTGGCTTGTTGCTGCGGACCGGGCACGCGGGTAGTGCGGGTGCTCACGAAGACGCTCACGGTCGCCACGCGACGGCCGCGGACGAACGTTCCACCGCCACCGGCAACAAAGCCGCGACCGAAAACTGTTAAAACGCGTTTCCGCAAAACCGCAATCCCGATCAAACACCCCGCATTGGCGCTCGCTATGCTGGTTCCATGCTGACATGAGAGCCATATGAACCCGGTTGGAAAAGCGCTGTGGTTTATCGAAAGCCACTTTGCCCACGAGTTGACGCTGGACGACATCGCTAACTGCGGATGCGTATCGCGTTTTCACCTGGCGCGCGCCTTCGAAGCGGCCACGGGGTTTTCGGTGATGCGCTACGTGCGCGGGCGTCGCTTGAGCGAAGCGGCGCGTCGGCTGGCGAGCGGCGCACCGGATATCCTCGCGGTCGCCATCGACGCTGGCTACGGCTCTCACGAGGCATTCACGCGTGCGTTTCGCGATCAATTCGGGCTCACGCCCGACGCGCTGCGCGCGCGTGGCCATCTCGACAATCTCGCCCTCGTGGAGCCGATCAAAATGGACGAAACCCTGCTTACCCATCTCGAACCGCCGCGCTTTGAAGACGGCAAAGCATTTCTCGTCGCGGGCCTGAGCGAGCGTTACACCAGCGAAACCTGTGCCGCGATTCCGTCGCAGTGGCAGCGTTTTGGCGACTACTTCGGCAAAGTGCCGGGGCAAGTCGGCAATGTGGCGTATGGCGTTTGCTATAACGCCGACGACAGCGGCAACATCGATTATCTGTGCGGCGTCGAAGTCAGTGACTTTTCGGCATTACCTGCCGATCTGAGCCGCTTGCGTATTTCGCCGCAGCGGTATGCGGTGTTCAGCCATCGCGAGCATATTTCGACTATCCGGCGCACCTGGAATACGATCTGGAATCAGTGGCTGCCGGCATCGGGACATATTCCTGCCGATGCGCCGAATTTTGAGCGCTATGACGAGAAGTTCGATCCCGTCAGCGGGATGGGCGGGCTTGAGATCTGGCTGCCGTTGAAGATCTGAGGAACCCCGCCCGCTCGTCACGGCGGTGCAGATGCATGTGGCGGGTGGGTCGTCGGTAAGCGCGCTATCGGCTGAAGGATGAGCGCGATGCGACCGATGCGTCCGCTCATATACATCGCGGACTCCAGTAATACCTATCTTGTAGGAGAGGTGTCTCCCCTGGCAAAACGGCTCGTGCAAGTGACCTACGAAGCGATGTGCAAAGGGATCAAGGCCGTTCGCCCCGGCGCCAGACTTGGCGATGTGGGTCATGCTATCGAGCGGCACGCTCGCAGAAATGGCTATTCGGTCGTTCGGGAATATTGCGGACATGGCATTGGGGAAAGCCGCAGACGGGTCTGTTGTTGCAGGAAGGCTTGGTGTTTACCATCGAACCCATGATCAACCAGGGGCAACGTTCTGTTCGAACCGAAGAAGACGGCTGGACCGTGGTCACGCGCGATGGGCAACTGTCGGCGCAGTTTGAACACACCGTGCCGTGACCAAAAAGGGCGTACAGGTCTTAACGCCAGGATCTGGAGAAAGGGTGCCCAACTGATGGCTTGAGGGCCGTGAGCCGCATTGGGTTCGCATTCCTTAAAACAGAAACAAGCGCAACGCGAGACCCACAAGGCCGCAAGTCAAAATGACCGATATCACGCCGACCTTGAATCGAAACAAGGCTACGCCCGCGCTCAAGCCGATCACCAGCGATGGCCAGTCGAAGCCGCCGTGCAGCCCATGCGGCCATAGCACGTGAAGGGCAAAGAACACGGCGAGGTTCACGATCACACCGACTACAGCTGCGGTTATGCCAGTTAGCGGCGCTGTGAATTTCAGATTGCCGTGAGTCGTCTCGATGAATGGGCCGCCGAGCAGAATGAACAAGAAGGACGGAAGGAAAGTAAAGAACGTCACGACGACAGAGGCGACGATTGCTGATGCGAGTGCGGCATCCGGGCCGAACACGACCTTGGTCCAGCCGCCGACGAATCCCACAAAGGAGACGACCATGATGAGCGGTCCCGGCGTCGTCTCCCCCAGGGCAAGGCCATCTATCATCTGAAGACTGGTCAGCCAGTGATAGTTGTCGACCGCCCCCTGATAGACGTAAGGAAGAACGGCATATGCGCCACCGAACGTCAGCAACGCAGCTTTAGTGAAAAACCACGCCATTTGCGTGAACGTTCCGGTCCAGCCATACAAGGCGGTTAGCGTGCCGATGACGACGAGCCAGATAAGAACGAAGACGGCAAACACGACAACAAACCGCTTCCATGTGAAGAGCGCGTGTCTGGGCGTCGGTGTGTCGTCGTCGAGGATTGCGCGGCCAAAGGCGGTGTCACCGGCTTTGTGGCCTCCGCCAACAGCGAACCTGGTCGGGGCATACTTACCGCCAAAGTAACCGATGATGCCCGCGACCAGGACGATGACGGGAAATGGCAAATTCAATACGAAAATAGCGAGGAACGCGGCCGCTGCAATTGCCCATAGCCAGGCGTTCTTCAAGGCGCGAGAGCCAATGCGGTAAGCCGCGAACACGACAATGGCGGTAACAGCCGGCTTGATGCCGTATAACACACCAGCCACTGCAGGCACGCTGCCGAATGCCGTGTAGATCCATGAAAGCGCTATCAGGATGAAGAGGGACGGCAGTACGAAGAGACCCCCGGCAATGACGCCGCCCCATGTCCGGTGCATCAACCAACCGATGTACGTGGCGAGTTGCTGTGCCTCCGGGCCGGGTAAAATCATGCAGTAGTTCAAAGCATGCAAAAACCGCTTTTCGGAAATCCACCTTTTCCGCTCGACCAGGTCCTGATGCATGATGGCAATCTGCCCCGCAGGTCCACCAAAACTGATGAAACCAAGGCGAAGCCAATACCAGAAAGCCTGCCGGAAGCTGACTGACTCGGGCGGCGCCTCTCGAGTAGTAGCCATGTCATCCTCATGCTCTAACTGACTGTGTTTCATTTTTGGCTTCGCCTCGACTTGTTGACTGCGGCGTGCGACTGGATTGAATAGAGCAATGGCGCGGTCGGGACGACCGCTACGTTATCTAGCCGTACTCTTTTCAGTTGCGGCGAAATGTGCGAGCAAAGAGTCCAGCACACGACCCATTTCGCTAACGAGGTCGTCATCACCCAGACCGCGTTCTCGTGCACCTGTCATGACTGCCTCGAAGCCGGCGGCCTCCGGTACGACGAGGCCACCGATATCGAGCGCATGAACCATGTTCGCGAGTCCCATCATCCCAGGCTCGCTATCGACGCCAAAACTGGCAGCGAGCACTTCAAAGGTCACGCGGCCGTCGATGTGCGAGAAGCTCGCGCCATCGAAGTCGAACCCCACAGCGTCCTCAGGACAGTCACCCGGGAAAGCAAGCCACAGGAACCGGGCGTTGCTATCAACAAAACGTTTGATGAGCCACGCGCTGGCCACCCGATCAACCCAAAGATGTTGACGGGTCGCCCAAACGCGCCCCTGAAACTTGTCATGATTCAGGGGGCGAATGGCTCCTTCGCTCTCGTGTGGCTCACCTGGAGACAACACGGCTTCCGCAGCTTCGAGAAAGTCGTGGCAGGCGGACTGCGCTCGAACCAATGAGTCGTTCGGGAAGAAGTCAACTGCGGCAATCGCTTCAAATTCCTTACGTATCTTGCGCACGAGCCTGGAAGCCTCGGCGAGGCTGATGCTGGCAAGCGTTTTCCGGGCATCCTCCACAGACCGCTGAAAATTCGCGTAGTCGTCTGCGCGGTCGAATAGGGTCCGAAATTGCTGTTCCTGGGACGCATCGCGGCTTGTAAACCACATCAAATAGGCGGCCCCGCCCGCCTGTCGGATGCCGTCACACATTTCAGCCATCCCCGCCTCTCCCGCGGCAGGGAGCAGATACGCGCCATCGCGCAGGACCGCACAGCCTTTTGCCTTCAGCGCGCGCCAGTACCGCATGCGCGCCGTCGCACTGTCCGTCGGCAGCGACAGCACGAGAAGTAGCCAGTCGGTGAATTCATTCATGTAACGTAATCTACATGCTTGTTGATATCGATACAAATATATTTTAATTCTGTCGTAATAGCGTTTGGCGCTCGGTGGTAGCGCCTTTGGAACCGGCCGATAGCTCGTCTTTCGAGCCGAATCCAGTGACGGCCAAGCCTGCGCGGGCGCAGTGCTCCAGTTGCGCTCCTGGCCATTTTTGCCGTCGGCGGGTGCGGTAAAATTGTCCTGCAGAAGCGCCGTAGTCTCTACTTTTTACTGCCTTTGCCGTAAACCTGGTCATCGGCTAGCCACGACACTCGGGCAATCCTTTGCCGCTGGACCCGCTGCACCAAGTCGACATTCTCGCCACGACTGCGCGACGACGACGTATGGACCGAGTGTTCTCACGACAACATTAACGTGTCTTTTTCTATCACCACCGGAAAACTGGCTGTTCTCGCGGGCCGACACCCCTTGATCGTCGGTGCTCTAGCCAGCCTGATGGCCGTGGCCGTAATGGCAATCAGCGTGCTCACGCTTCTGGCCGCTCGTGACACGACTGTCGAACATGCTCATGAAATGTCCAGAAACGTCACCGCCGTTCTGGTCAGCAACATCGCCCGAACCATTGAAACGTCTGACACGTCCCTTCGCACTCTGGTAGCGTCGCTGAACAATCCCGCCATCCAGGCTATGGATCCGGACCTACGTCACGAATTGCTGTTTGATCGAACCGCTGCTGAGTACGTCACCGGCATGGGAATTACAGATGATCGGGGTCATCTGACCGACGGCTGCTGCTCGCGCGCCCACAATTGGGATTTCAGCGACCGTGACTATTTCATTGCACATCGCAATTCGGCGAATATTGGCCTTTATGTGTCATCCGTCTACCGGCCGCGGTCGCGGCCGGGGGCGCAGTCAATTGCGATGACGCGAAGAATGAACCGGCCAGACGGGTCGTTCGCCGGAGTGGCGATCGTTGCCATTGACGTCGAATACTTCAATCAACTGCTCGCAAAACTGGACGTTGGGCCAAACGGTGTCACTGCGATCGTCCGCACGGACGGTACGCTGGTGGCCAGAAATCCCGCAATGAGCAATGCCAGGCTGGTCAACGTGGGTAAGTCACCGACGTTTCCGCATATGGTGAACCATGATTCCGGGTTCTATGCTGCCCCCTCGATCTCGGACGGAGTCGTACGCCTGTATACATTCCAGCGGGTTCCCGGAACGCCGCTTATCGCCGTTGTCGCGCCGGCGGAAACTGACGTACTGGCATCCTGGAAACGACTGACATGGATAGTCGGAATCTCCGCGTTGTCTGTCAGCCTTGCGTTCTGCGCGGTGGTCTGGCTCCTTGCTTTTGCATTGCGGGACCACGCAAAGGCTCAGGTACTGCTCAAGGAGCTATCGCGAACCGACTCGCTTACAGGGCTCAAGAACCGCCGTGCTCTCGACCATGCCCTCGAAAACGAGTGGGCAACACTGCAGCGCAGCGATGGTTCTTTGTCGCTGCTGTTCGTCGATGCGGATAACTTCAAACAATACAACGACAGGCACGGTCACGCTCAAGGTGATATTGCATTGAAACACCTCGCGGAATGTATCAATCGACACGTGCGTCGTCGTGGCGATCTCGCTGCGCGATATGGCGGGGAAGAGTTTGTTGTCGTGCTGCCTCATACGGACAAAGCGGGAGCACTTAAGATCGCTGAAGCTATCCGTCAGGAAGTTGACTGTGGTCCTCCGGCAATACCATTCGAAGCAATTCCACATTTCACGGTGAGTATTGGATGCGCGACTGGTCGACGCTCACTTCCATCGTCACTAGATGAATTGACGAATTCAGCTGATCTGGCGCTGTACGCGGCCAAAAGGAATGGAAGGAATGCCGTCGTCGCCGCGGGCGATATTGTTCCACAGGACCAACCGCAGAGTTGATGGCCCTCCTCGACTGCGGCTGTCCGCGTCGCGTCGCGAACGACAGCGAAGCGCCGATCCGCAGCCGCACGGCGGATGAACGGCGCGCGTCGGTTCAGACCGACACGCGAACAGCAAGGTATCGATCCCATTACGCAAGCTATCATCCCTTGGGATATCGCGATGTGACCGGCCGGCCTCGTTCTCAAGCCTTCGCTTTCCCAGCCACGTTCACCAGATCAAAAGGCGTCTCCCTAACCCTCCTCCCGGTCAGCCTGAAAACCGCATTCCCCACCGCCGGCGCCACCGAGGGACTCGACAACTCCCCCACGCCACCGGGCTTAGACGTGTCTCCCTGCACGATGAAAACGTCGACCTCCGGCATATCACTCATCCGCATCACCCGGTACGTATCGAAGTTCCTCTGCTCCACCTGCCCATGCCGAATATCGACCCGATCCGCAGTCGCATGACCTAGTCCCCACATCAAGCCACCATAAAGCTGCTCTTCGACCCCACCAGGCGAAACCGCCAACCCGCAATCCGCCACGCAAGTCAGCTTCTCAACCACAACGCCATCACCCTTCCGCGCCACCCGCGCCACCACCGCCACATAACTGCTATACGCCTGATTGGTCGCCACGCCCAAAGCAGTCCCAGCAGGGAGCGCCTGCCCCCACCCGGCCCGCTTCGCCGCCTCCCGCAAAACAGCCTGATGCCTCGGATCCTTCATATGCGCGAGCCGAAACTCAACGGGATCCCGATGCCCCGCATGCGCCGCTTCATCCAGAAACGACTCAACCGCGAACACATTCGGGATATAACTCACCGCCCGATACCAGCCAGTCGGCACACCCGTCTCGTGCCGCACCCACCCAATATCCAGATGCGGCGCCCCATAAGCAAACTCATACTTGCTGATCGCTTCCGTGGTGCTGTAATCCATTCGATCCGGCCGATCGAAGTACCCAGGCTCCCATTGTTCCGGCGAAGCAGGCATCACCGCCCGCAATTGCAACGTCGCCAGATTCCCGCGCGAATCGAGCACAGCCTTCGCCCGATGAAAACTCGCCGAGTGGTAGTAAAGCGCCCGCATTTCATCTTCACGGCTATTCATCAACTTGACCGGCTTCCCGACTTTCAACGCAAGCCACGTCACTTCAAAAAGCCAGTACTTCGACTCACGCGACCCAAAGCTGCCGCCTGAAACAAGCTCATGCAGCACGACACGATTCGTGGGAATACCGCCGATCACCTCAGCCGCCTCCCGCACCGTCGACGGCACTTGCAGCCCACCCCAATACTCAATCGAGCCGTCCTTCTTAGCCCACGCGGTAACGTTAATCGGCTCAAGCGGACACTGCGCCTTATAAGGCATCGAATAAGCAGCCTCGATCACCCGCGCCCCGTGCGGAAACGCGGTCTTCGAATCTCCACTCTGAATAGTCGGCACCACCCGCGCCGCAGGATCATCGAGCCACGCCGCCTGACGCGCAGCAAGCGTGCTGCTATCGAAAGTCTCCAGCGGACTGTCTTCCCACTCCACATGCAGCGCCGCCTGCCCCTTATGCGCGGACCAGTAGTCATCGGCCAACACAGCAACACCCGCCTGATTGCCGCCGAGAATGTCGGGCCGGCCAGGAATCTGCAACACCTGCCGCACACCTGGCACGGCCAGCGCGGCTTTAGCATCCACGCTACGCACGCGTGCATCGATCACCGGCGCACGCGTGACGACCGCGACCAGCATGCCCGGCAACGACACGTCGATGCTGTATGGAAACGCGCCCCTCGCCTTCTCCGCAGCGCCGCGCTTATTCCGCAATTTGCCGATGTATTTGAACTGCGACGGATCTTTCAAAACAACGTCTTTCGGCGCGGGCATTTGCGCCGCGACCTGCGCAAGCGACCCATAGTTCGCACGCTTGCCGTTGGCTTTATCGACCACGAAGCCGTTTTCCGTCGAACACGTCGACGGCGCCACATTCCATTGTTTCGCTGCAGCAGCAATCAACATGGCGCGGGCCGTCGCGCCCGCACGTCGCAAGCGTTCGTATTCCAACGACACGCTCGTACTCCCGCCCGTCGAAAACACCTTCCACAACGGATGAACGTAGTCGCCGTAAAACGGATTCTCCGGCGTGATCACATCGACGCGAAACAGATCGACGTCCAGTTCTTCCGCGACCATCGCAGCGAGCGCGGTACGCGTCCCCGTGCCGGAATCGTGTTTATGGACCACGAGTTTGATCGTATCGTCGGGTAGCACGCGCACCCACGCATTCGGTTCGAATTCACCGGCCTGCGGTTTGGGATCGCCGCTTTTGTCGTCGCCCTTGGCGAACGCTTCGGGCAACTGAAAGCCGATTGCGAGCCCGGAAGCCACCAACGCCGAGCTCTGTTTAATAAACCGCCGACGCGCAGCGCCATGACCGCTGGTCAACACCTCTTTGTCGTGGCGCATTCAGGCCTCCCCGCTCGTGACATAGGACGAGCAGGCCGCTGCACACTCAGGCATATCCACCGCCGCCAACGCCGGTTCGCCCGACGCCGCTCGCTTGATCGCCTTGCGAATGCGCGAGTAGGTGCCGCATCGACAGATGTTGCCCGACATCGCCGCCGTGATGGTTTCGTCGTTGACGATCGGCTTGTCCTTGAGAAACGCGGCCGCCTGCATCAATTGGCCGGACTGGCAGTAGCCGCATTGCGGCACATCTTCCGCGATCCACGCGAGTTGCAGCGGATGCCGGCCGTCCTTCGACAACCCTTCTATCGTCGCAATGCGTTTGCCCGCCACGGCAACAGCGGGCAGCAAACAGGAGCGCACTGCCTCGCCTTCGAGATGCACCGTACACGCGCCGCAAAAGCCGCCGCCGCAGCCGAATTTCGTGCCGGTCAATTTGAGCCGGTCGCGCAACACCCACAACAGGGGCATGTCTTCCGGTACATTGTCGAGCGAGTGCCGCGTGCCGTTGACCACGATCTCGATCATGCGCTGTCTCCTGAATGTGATTGTGCAGCGCGGCGCATGCATGAGTGGATGCGTCGATGCGTGACAAGGGCCGCGTGCTTGCGGCCATTATTGAAAGCCGTTAAGCGCAACGCCAGCGACCATTTCTTCCACCGTCTGTAAGTCCGGCTAACACCATGTTGAAGCGCTATCCGTCCATTCAATCGATGCAAGCCTTTCTGCAGGCCGCGCGCGTCGGCAGCTTTTCGAGCGCGGCGCGGCAGTTGTCGCTCACGCATAGCGCGATCAGCCAGCAGATCCGCACGCTCGAAGAGTTCGTCGGCCAACCGCTTTTCGTACGCGAAAGCGGCCGCGTGGTGCTGACGGATGCGGGCGTGTTGTTCGCGAATCAGTTGGCGGATGGCTTCGAGCAGATCGATCGCGCGTTGTCGTCGGTAAAAGAGCGGACGGTCAAGCAGTCCATTACGCTCGACGTCGATCCCGAACTCGCGCAGAGTTGGCTGGTGGCGCGTTTGCCCACGTTGCTCGGCGCGCTGACGGGCACGTCGCTCACGGTGTTGTCCACGCCGCGCCACGATCGCAGCGCGTTCGAGCGCGTGGATATTGCGTTGCGGTACGGGTATGGAGAATGGGACGGCTTCGAAAACGCGCTGATTTGCGGCGACCGTCTGACGGCGGTGGGTTCGCCTTCGCTATTGCAGACACGCGGGCTTAGCGTACCGCTCACGCCTGAGCAGCTATTGGATTTGCCGTTGCTAGGCTATACGAAGCGCTCGTGGATTCCCTGGCTCGCCGCTGCGGGCTTGCCGGAGGTCGAGCCCGACGCAGTAGCGGTTTTCGACAACGCGGCCGGGTTGATCGCAGCCGCGAGCGCAGGCGTCGGCGCAGGTTTGGCGCGCGGCCTGCTCGCCGCCGACGCGCAACGCAACGGCGATCTGGTCGAACTCACGCAAGTGGAGATTCCAACGCACTACAACCTTTACGCCGTGTGGCCGCGCGAGAAAGCCGAGCGTGTGGCGCCGTTAATCGACGTGATCCGCAACCTGGTCGCGCAAACCAACAGTACGCGTTAGGTCGTACTGGCCGCCACTTCCCGCACGGTATCGAGAAACAACGACAACACCGGCGAAGGCGTTTCGGCACGATAGCGCGCGTGCAGCGATACTTCGGGACGCGGCGCGGCCACCGGCACGAACGCAACGCCGCCCGTCGACAACTGCCGCGCGGAAGAAGGCAGCAGTGCCACGCCCAAGCCTTCGCGCACGAGGCACAAGAGCGTATGCACCTCGACCACTTCCTGTTCGATGCGAGGTGTAAACCCTGCTTCGACGCAACAGTCCTGTAGAAAACGCGCCAGTTGCGACTGCCGCAAACCGAACGACACGAAACGCTCGGCCTCCAACTCCCGCAATGCAATCTCCCCACGCGACGCCAGCGCATGCCCCAACGGCAACGCCACGACCGCCGACTCGCGCATCACCACCTCGCTGCGAATCTCGGGGTCTTCATGCGAAACGCGAAAGAAACACACATCGAGCCGCCGCTCTTTTAGCGCGAGAATCTGCGCGGCCGGTGTCATCTCATGCAGCGTCCACCGCACTTGCGGATGCTTCTCAGCGAATACCCGTAGCGCGCGCGGAATCGGCTCGACCATCGCCGAACTGATGATGCCGATCTCGAGACTTCCTACTTCGCCACGTCCCGCGCAACGCGTCAGATCGATCGCGCGTTCGAACTGAGCGAAGATCAACGGCACCTGTTCTTTAAGTGTTTTCCCTGCCTCGGTGAGTTCGACACGGTGTTGCGAGCGTGTGAACAACGCGGTGCCCATCTCTTCTTCAAGGATGCGAATCTGCTGACTCAGCGGCGGCTGGGAAATGTGCAGCCGCGCGGCTGCCCGGCCGAAATGCAGTTCGTCGGCAAGCACCGCGAAGTAACGCAACAGCCGGATGTCCATATCGCAAACGTATCAAGATCGTGGTTAAAAAATATTGTACAGAGCGTTTTTATCTTGTGAGACTGCATCGCAAGCAGCAGTGCACATCAGTGTGACACTCGATGCCGGCGAGGGGAAGGCGCTCAAAAACAGCGTCTTGCAAAGGGCCGCATGGGCAAGCCCAACGGGCTGGGTTCCATCGATGCGCCTGCCCGCGATCCGGCAACTGGATACACCAGTTCCTCTCAAGGAGATCGAGTACATGATCATCGACACTAGCTGTTATCCGACCAACCTGGTCGACCTCGCGTGGCGCCATGACGGCGAGCCATTTTCCGGCGAGCGTCTGATCGAGGTGATGGACGGCCCCTACATCATCAACGGCAAGCCTCGCCGCATCGACAAGGCCTTCATCCAGCCGCCGCAAGGCAACACCATCTATACGTGGACCGACGGCGATCGCTCGGGCCGCGAGTCGATCGACGACTACATGGCGTACACGGTCGAATGCATTCAGAAGTATCCGGACCGTTTGCTCGGCTGTTTCGTCTACAACCCGCGTTGCGGTCCGGAGAACGGCGCCGAAGCGATCGAGTTCTATGCGAAGGAACACGGCTTCAAGATGGTGCAGTTGCAGGCCAACATGCACGCCTACCGTCCCGACCGCGCGCTCGACTGGTTGCGCCCCGCGTTGCGCAAATGCGCGGATCTCGGCCTGCTCGTGAAGCTCCACACCGGCGACGGCCCGTACAGCATTCCGAGCGAGTGGTATCCGCTGATTCGCGAATTCCCGTCGGTGAATTTCATCATGGCGCACTTCGGCGTGCAGACGGGCGGTGTGTATTGCTTCGAGCCGTACCAGATGGCGCTCGATACGCCGAACGTGTATTGCGAATCGAGCTGGTGCCTGCAATCGCGAATCGTCGAATTCGCGAAGGTACTGCCCACGCACAAGATTCTCTACGGTTCCGACACGCCGCCGAACGAGCCGGGCATGTGGTTGCGTTTGCTCGAAGTGTTGTGCCACGAACCGCCGCAAGGCCTGAATCTCGACGAAGACACGCTCGAGGACTATCTCGGCAACAACCTCGCCCGCATGATCGGCATCGAGCCGAGCGCGCCGCCGAAGAGCGTGGAAGAAGCGCAAGCCTATCTGAAACACCACGCCGGCGCCGCGAAGAAACACGCGGGCCAAGCCGACTACGCAGGAGCCCGCTGATGATCATCGATACCCATCTGCATCCCACGAATCTCGTCGACGAAGCGTGGCGTCATACCGGCGAGCCGTTCACCGGCGAACGCCTGCTGAAGATGATGGACGGCCCGTACATCATCAACGGCAAGCCGCGCCGGATCGACATGGGCTTCATTCAGCCGCCGCCGGGCAACACCGGCTATCGCGACGGCAATCGCCGCGGTCGTGAAGGCATTCGTGACTACATGTCGTATATCGCCGAATTGACGCAGAAGTACCCGGATCGCTTTATCGGCAACTTCACGTACAACCCGCGCTGGGGTCCGGAAAACGGCGCGGCCGAGCTCGAATTCCACGTGAAGGAATACGGCTTCAAGATGCTCAAACTGCACGCGAACATGCACGGCTACCGGCCGGACCGCGCGCTCGACTGGTTGCGTCCGGCCATGAAGAAGTGCGCGGAGCTCGGCGTGGTCGTGCTGATTCACACCGGCGACGGACCGTACACGATCCCGACGCAGTTCTATCCGATCATCCGCGAATTCCCGATGGTGAATTTCATCATCGGTCACTTCGGGATTCAGACGGGCGGCAACTACTCGTTCGAAGCCTTCTGGATGGCGATGGATACGCCGAACGTGTATTGCGAATCGGGCTGGTGCTATCAGTCGCGCATCGTCGAATTCGCTCGTGAACTGCCTCGCAACAAGATCGTGTTCGGCACGGATTCGCCGCCGAACGAACCGGGAATGTGGCTGCGCGAACTGGAAATGCTGTGCGGTCCCGCGCCGCAAGGCATGAATCTGGACGAGGACGGTCTCGAAGACTATATGGGCAACAACATCGCCCGTCTCGTCGGAATCGAGCCGACCAAGCCGCCGAAGGATCTCGCCGAAGCGGAAAAACGTTTGAAGGCGACTTACGTGAATGACGTCACGCAGCCGGCCTAACGCTAACTGATTGATCGTTCGAAAGAAAGCAGGCGCGGTTCGTGCCGCGCCTGCCTCTGCTGCTCACACGGAGTTCACTATGGCGGATAACCTCTTCCGCGCCACGCAGGATTTTCATCGCTTTGCGCATGCGTATCGCGAGCACTATCCCGATGATGTCTTGACGCTCTCGCAACCACTGTCCGCCGATCAGGATGTTACGGCGGTCGTAGCCGAACTCGCGGCGCGCGGGCAGCATCCCATGCTGGTTTGCGAAAAGGTCGACGGGATCGCAACGCCTCTCGTCACGAATTTCTTTGCTTCGCGTACACGCATTGGGCGTCTGTTCGACGTCGACGCGGCCGGCCTGTTCGACGCATATCAACAACGCGCGAATACGCCTATAGCGCCCGTGTTCGTGTCGAACGGCCCCGTACTGGATCAGGTGATCGAAGGCGACGCCGTCGATCTCGCACAATTGCCGATGATCCGCCACTTCGATACCGACCGTGGTCCATACATCACGAATGCGGTGATCGTCGCGGAAGATCCGGTCACCGGCGTGGCGAACCTCAGCTATCACCGTTCGATGCGTCATGCCAAAAACGCTTTGGCCACCAGCCTGCATTCGCGCGGCCACCTCTGGCGCATGCTGCAAACCGCCCAGGCACGCGGCGACACGTTGAAAGTCGCGATGGTGATCGGCGCGCATCCGCTGTTCATGCTGGCCGCCGCCGCACGCGTGCCGTTCGGCACCGACGAACGCGCAATCGCAGGCGGTCTGTTCGGTGCGCCACTGGAACTGGTGCGCACGCCGCGCTACGGCATCGGCGTACCCGCTTCCGCCGAGTTCGTGCTGGAAGGCACGATCGATCCGTCCGCGCACGCCGAAGAAGGCCCGTTCGGCGAATTCACCGGCTATTCGTCGGACCGCTCGACGAACAACGTGCTGCGCCTCGACACGATGATGCGCCGTAACGATGCGTGGCTCGTCGATGTAGTCGGCGGTCCTTACGCGGAACATCTGACTTTAGCCCGCTTACCGCGTGAAGCGGAGATGAGCGAGAAGCTGAAGGCGCGCTTTCCGTCCGTCACAGCATTGCACTATCCCAACTCCGGCACCCACTTCCATTGCTACGTCGCGCTGAATCAGACGCGCGACGGCGAAGCACGCCAGATCATGCTCGCGCTGCTCGGCTGGGATCCCTACCTGAAGAACGTCGTCGCCGTGGATAGCGACATCGACATCACTAACGACTCGCAGGTGCTGTGGGCGATCGCCACGCATTTTCAGCCGCACGAAGACGTGTTTATCGTCGATGGTTTGCCGGGCAGTCCGCTCGATCCTTCGTCGTCCGCGGCGGGCACCACGTCGCGTATGGGCATCGACGCGACGCGCGGCTCGCATTTCGACGGCACACGCGCACGGATCAGCGAACGCGCTTCGCAACAGGCCGTCGACATTCTGGCCCGCGCCGCCGGAGTACAGCGATGAGCGCGCGGCGACTCGTAGTCGGCATCAGCGGCGCATCCGGCTTTACGTATGGCGTGCGTCTGCTGCAATTGCTGCGTCAGCTCGATATCGAAACGCATCTGGCCGTCTCACGCAGCGCGCTGCTCACGATGACGCACGAAACCGACTACAAGTTCGCCGACGTCAGCGCGCTTGCGAGCGCCACCTATCGCTGCGACGACATGGCCGCGGCCATCTCCAGCGGCTCGTTCCGCTCGCTGGGCATGATCGTCGCGCCCTGTTCGATGAAGACGCTTGCCGAAATTGCCAGCGGCATGTCGTCGAGCCTGATCTCACGCGCCGCCGATGTCACGTTGAAAGAGCGCCGCCCGCTGGTGCTGCTCGCGCGTGAAACGCCGTACACGCTGGCGCATCTGCGCAACATGATTGCCGTAACCGAAATGGGCGCGATCGTCGCGCCGCCCGTGCCGGCGTTTTATGCGCGCCCCGCTTCACTCGACCAGATGATCGATCACACGCTTGGCCGTGTGCTCGATCTGTTTGGTCTCGAAGCGGGCACCGTCAAACGCTGGCGAGAAGTTCAAGCATAAGCACCGCATATCGCCTGATAGCCGAACCGCAGTACGAACGATGAAACGGAGACGAGCCATGAATCACATTCACACCACTCACAACGAAATCGAGAAAATCCCCGTCACGGTGCTGACCGGCTTTCTCGGCGCGGGCAAAACGACGCTGCTCAACTACATCCTGCGCGAGAAGCATGGCCGCAAGATCGCGGTGATTGAAAACGAATTCGGCGAAATCGGCATCGACGGTGGCCTAGTGCTCGAATCGACCGAAGAGATCTATGAAATGACGAATGGCTGCGTGTGCTGCGTCGGCGCGGTGCGCGAGGATCTGGTGAGGATCGTGCGCATGCTCGTGGAGCGGCCGGACCGGCTCGATCACATCATCGTCGAAACCAGCGGGCTCGCCGATCCGTATCCCGTCGCGCAGACGTTCTTTCTCGACGATCCCATTGCTAAACAGGTCACCCTCGATGCCGTCGTCACGATGGTGGATGCGAAGCATATCGCCGCGCATCTGGACGATCTGGTGCTCGACGGCAGCGACAACCAGGCCGTCGATCAGATCGTGTGCGCGGACCGTATCGTCATCAACAAGGTCGATCTGGTAGGACCAGACGATATCGCTTCGCTGACGCAACGCATTCGTGGACTCAATGCCACGGCGGAAATCGTCGAGTCGAGCTACGCGCAGATCGACCTCGGCAAGATTCTCGGCGTGGGTGCAAACGAGTTCTCGCAAATTCTCGTCGAGACCGATGGCCTGCATGAAGAACACGCGCACGGTCACGAAGAACACGAACACGAGCATGCCCATCACGACGACGATCACGCCGATCACCAGCACGACGAAAGCGTTTCCTCGGTCGGGATCGAAGTCGATGCGGATATCGACCTCGACGCGCTGCAAACGTGGCTCGCCGAACTGCGCAACTCGGATGCCACGAACCTGTTCCGTATGAAGGGCATTCTCGCCGTGCAAGGCCAGTCGCATCGCTATGTGCTGCAAGGCGTCCACAACGTCATCGAACTGCGCGCGGCGCAAGTGTGGGGGAGTGAGCCGCGCTCGTGCCGCATCGTTTTCATCGGACGCGATCTCGATCGCGCCGCACTGACCGACCGCTTCCATGCCTGTCTGGCCGTGCCGGTTGCGGCCTGACGGGAGATCCGGTCGGTGCGCGTCGTAGTGCCGCGCGGCCAGGTCCGTGCGGCGCGCTCCGATCGATAACCACAATTTGGAGACACGTCATGAACACCGCCATACACCCCGTCGATCGCATTCTGCCGAAGCGCCAGATGATCACGCTCGGCTTGCAACACATGCTAGTGGCTTACATCGGCGCCATCGCGGTGCCGCTGATCGTCGCGTCGGCGCTGAAGATGTCGCCAGCCGACACCACCGTGCTCATTAGCACGGCGCTGTTTTGCTCAGGCATCTCGACGATTCTGCAAACCGTCGGCATCTGGAAGTTTGGTGTGCGTCTGCCGATTCTGCAGGGCGTCGCATTCAGCAGCGTCGGACCGGTCATTGCGATCGGCACGAGTCCGGGTGTCGGTTTCGCCGGCGTGTGCGGCGCGGTGATTGGCGCGGGTCTGTTCACAATGTTCGCCGCGCCGCTGGTCGGGCGCTTACGAAGGTTCTTTCCGCCTGTGGTGACCGGCTGCATCGTGACCGTGATCGGCTTGCAGTTGTTTCCCGTCGCGTATCAATGGGCCGGTGGCGGCGAGGCCGCGCAGCAGCAGTTCGGCGCGCTGCCCTTCCTGAGCGTCACGCTGTTCGTCGCGCTGGTGATTCTCGCGATCAACCGTTTTGCCAATGCGTTCCTGCGCAATCTGTCCGTGCTGATCGGTTTGATTGCCGGCGGCATTCTGGCGTGCTCGCTCGGCATGGGCAACTTCGCGAGCGTGGCGCAGGCGCCGTGGTTCACCATGCCGGTGCCGTTTCACTTTGGCACGCCCGTGTTTTCGCTGGTGCCGGTGTTGACGATGATCGTCGTGATGGTGGTGCAGATGGTCGAATCCATGGGCCTGTTCGTCGCGATCGGCGACATCGTCGATAAGGACGTGAGCGAGGAGGACGTGGTGCGCGGCATGCGTGCCAACGGTCTGGCGAGCGCGATTGCCGGCATGTTCGCGGCGTTTCCGTTCATCGCGTTCATGGAGAACGTTGGCCTCGTCATTCTGACCGGCGTGCGCAGCCGCTGGGTGGTGGCGATCAGCGGCGTGCTGATGTGCGTGGTGGCGCTGGTGCCGAAGATCGGCGCGGTGGTTGCGTCGACGCCTTCCGCCGCGCTCGGCGGCGCAGGTATCGCCATGTTCGGCGTTGTGGTCGCGGCCGGTGTGCAGACGCTGGCGAAAGTTGACTTCGAGCGCAATCGCTACAACGTGTTGATCGTCGGCTTTACGATCGCCACCGCGTTGATTCCGGTGATGGCGCCGCAAGTCTTCAAGCACATGCCCGACTGGACGCAACCGTTCCTGCACAGCGGCGTGGTGCTGGCGTGCCTCGTTTCCGTCGTGCTGAACGCGGTGCTCAATGGCGCGCATGAAGAGGACGTCGTGCCGGCGCACAACATGGTCCGCGAATAAGCGGACGTTGCATGACGAGCGCGGCTGTCTTTGCAAAGACAGCCGCTTCGCAGTAACTGAAAGGATATCGAATCGTGAGCATGCAAACTGAAGCGTTGCTGATCAAAAACCCTGTCGCGGTGATGAGCGGAATGAGCGGCGAGCGCGCAAGGCTCGGCCAGGTCGATCTGCGGATTCGCAATGGCCGTATCGAAACCATCGCGCCGAATCTCGACCCGCGTGCCGATGAACGCGTGATCGACGCGCGTTCGTGCGTGGTGTATCCGGGCTGGGTGAACACGCATCATCATCTGTTCCAGAATCTGCTGAAGGCCGTGCCGTCCGGTATCAATGCGGATTTGCAGGAATGGCTGGCTGCCGTGCCGTATCCGCGTCTCGCGCGCTTTACGCCGGAGCTGGCGCGCGTTGCCGCTCGCCTGGGTCTTGCCGAGTTGCTGCTCTCCGGCGTGACGACCTGTGCCGATCATCACTATCTCTACCACGCAGACGGCACCACCGAAACCGGCGATCTGCTATTCGACGAAGCGGCGTCGTTCGGCATGCGCTTCGTGTTGTGCCGGGGCGGCGCATTGCAGGCGGCGGGGGATCATCCGGGGTTTTCCAAAGTCGCGCTCAAGCCTGAGACGCTCGATCAGATGCTCGCCGATATCGAACGTTTGAAGTCGCGCTATCACGACGGTGGCGATGCCTCGATGCGTCGTGTCGTAGTCGCGCCGACCACGCCGACGTTTTCCCTGCCGCCCGAACTGTTGCCTGAAGTCGCGCGCGCGGCTCGGCGGATGGGTTTGAGGTTGCATACGCATCTGTCCGAGACGACCCGTTATGTCGATTTCTGCAAGGAGCGCTTCAACAAACTGCCGGTCGAGTTCGTCGCCGATCACGAGTGGCTTGGTCCGGATGTGTGGTTCGCGCATCTCGTGCATCTGCAAGCGAGCGAGATTGCGATGCTCGCTGAAACCGGCAGCGGATGCTCGCATTGCCCGGTCAGCAATGCGCGGCTGGGCAGCGGCATTGCGCCCGCACCGCAGATGGCGGCCGCGGGCGTGCCGATGTCGCTCGCCGTGGACGGCGTGGCGTCGAACGAATCCGGCAGCATGACCAATGAAGCGCATTTCGCATGGCTCGTGCATCGCGCGGCGCAGGGCGCGTCGGCGACCACGGTGGAAGAGACGATCCATTGGGGCAGCGCGGGCGGCGCGGGCGTGCTCGGACTCGATGCGGTCGGCACACTTGAAGTAGGCATGGCGGCGGACTTCGTGCTGTATGACGTCAGCAATCTGCGCTTCAACGGTTTCCATGATGTTGCCGTTGCGCCGGTGACGGCCGGCGAGCCGGCGCGCGTTCGTTATAACGTGGTGAACGGTCGCGTGGTGGTGGATAACGGCGTGATTCCCGGTCTCGATCTCGACGCGCTGCGTTATGAAGCGGCTGAGGGCGTGAAGCTGTTGCTCGCCGATTAAAGGAAAGGGGATGCTGCAAGATGCAAAGCAAACGAATTCGGCTCGGCATTCTGACGCCGTCGTCGAACACCGCGCTCGAGTCGATGACGGCGGCAATGCTGAGCGAACTGCCGCACGTCAGCGCGCATTTTGCCCGCTTCACGGTGACAGAGATCGCGCTGTCCGAGCAGGCGCTCGGCCAGTTCGACGTGAGCCGGATTCGGGCGGCCGCGCGTCAACTGGCCGATGCGCGGGTGGACGTGGAGCCGTTGGCGCGGTGGGGGCGGTTGTTTGCGGAAGTGCTGTAAGTTCTTGCCTGTAAGGCATGACGCCGCGCCGCCCGCCGTCGAATCGGCCGGCCGGAGGGCGCGACTCGAAACGCCCCCAGCAACCGTCGCGTTAAACCTTTGGAGCCATCCCCGG
Source organism: Paraburkholderia sp. BL27I4N3 (assembly GCF_003386115.1). Classification (NCBI taxonomy): domain Bacteria; kingdom Pseudomonadati; phylum Pseudomonadota; class Betaproteobacteria; order Burkholderiales; family Burkholderiaceae; genus Paraburkholderia; species Paraburkholderia sp. BL27I4N3. The sequence continues at coordinate 6,727,717 of NZ_QREJ01000001.1, forward strand.
TGGCTGCCCCGCCACCCTCAAATATTCGACGCCCTCGGCAAACGACAAATTCATTTGCCGCCCATCCCGCAGGCGAATACTAATCGTCCGATCCCGCTCATCGCGCGAGCCCACCACGACCAGAAGCGGCACCTGCTTCTCGCGCGCATCGACGATCTTCTTCTCCAGCCGTTCCGGCCGGCTATCGAGCACCGCCCTGACACCCACATCGTCGAGCACCTGCATGACCTTTTGCGCGTGAGCGCTATTCGCATCGCTAATCGTCGCAACCACGACCTGTTCAGGAGCCAGCCACACCGGCAACCATCCTTCGTGATGTTCGAGCAGCATCGCGATGAACCGCTCCATACTGCCGAGTACCGCGTGATGTATCATCACAGGCCGCTCACGCTCATTGCGCTCGTTGACGAACTCCGCGTCGAGCCGCTCGGGCAGCACGAAATCGAGCTGGATCGTGCCGCACTGCCAACTCCGCGCACGGCTGTCCTTCAGATGAAATTCGAGTTTCGGCCCGTAAAAAGCGCCCTCGCCTTCGAGCACGTCGAACTCAAGCCCGGCCGCACGCGCCGCGTTCGCCAACGCATCTTCCGCGCGATCCCACGTTTGATCGTCGCCCGCGCGCATAGCCGGCCGCGTCGCGAGCGCGACCTTGAACCCGGGAAAACCGAGATCCGCATGGACCGCACGCAGCAATGCGCAGAAGCGGCCGACTTCCGCCTCGATATGAGCCTCCGTGCAGAACACATGCGCATCGTCTTGCACGAAAGCACGCGTGCGCTTCAGCCCTTCAAGCGAGCCCGACGGCTCATCGCGATGACACGCGCCGAACTCGCTGTACCGCACCGGCAACTCGCGATAAGACCGCACGCGGTGATTGAACACCTGCACGTGACAGGGACAACTCATCGGCTTCAGACACAGCGCGCGGCCTTCTTCCGCATCGGCTAACGAATACATCGCCGCGCCGAACTTCTCCCAATGCCCGCTCTTTTCCCACAGCGAGCGCGCCAGCAGTTGCGGCGTGCGTATCTCGCGAAACCCCGCGCGACGCATGCGCGCACGCACATAATCTTCGAGCACGCGATACAGCTCCCAGCCGCGCGGGTGCCAGAAAACCATGCCGGCGCCTTCTTCCTGTTGATGGAAGAGGTCGAGTTTGTTGCCGAGTACACGATGGTCGATATCGTTCACTGTCTTGCTCCATTGATCGGTTACCGCGAATGGATGCCGCAAACGGAGGTCCAGAAACGCCAAAGGCCCCGTCCGTTTCCGGCGAGGCCTTTGGTGGTTCCCACAGCGTCCTGCTTCTAGTGCGCGCAACCTCCAGACGACCCGCCTGTGAAGGTGGTCGTCGTGGTGGTGACGGTTGCGAAGGGTATCGAGTGGAAGTCCATGGATCGACGGTAAGCGATTTTGTGACGGGACGTCAATCGCATTCTTGTCGCGCTCTGGTCAGAACGGCATGTTAAACGCTACGATGCATGTCTGATCCGAAGCCCGTGCGTCTGCGCGAAACTTCGGTCTGCACCACTCAACCGATCAATCGAGCCTCTGACCTTGACTATCCATATCCGTCCCGCTCGCTCCGCCGACGCAGCGTTGATTCTTCGCTTCATCACCGAACTCGCTGTGTACGAAAAAGCGGAGCACGAAGTCGTCGCAACCGTCGACGACATCGAAGCGAGCCTGTTTTCCGCCGCTTCCAGCGCGAAGGCGCTGATCTGCGAGATGAACGGCGAGCCCATCGGCTTTTGCGTCTACTTTTTTTCGTATTCCACCTGGCTCGGCAAGCAGGGGCTTTATCTGGAAGACCTGTACGTGTCGCCGGCATCGCGCGGCAGCGGCGCGGGCAAACAGATGCTGCGCCACCTCGCGCGCATTGCCTGCGACACCGGTTGCGGCCGCTTCGAATGGAGCGTGCTCGACTGGAACGAGCCGGCCATCGGCTTTTACGAATCGATCGGCGCGAGCGCGCAAAGCGAATGGGTACGGTATCGGTTAGCGGGAGACGCGCTGAAGAAGTTTGCCGAGGGCGACGCGTGAGTGGTGCGCGTATTCGCGCGCCCGCCGGCACTCAGTCCGCCGTGCCATTCGCTACGGCGTCTACCTCGAACGCATCGCCCGTGGCAAAGAACGTTCCGCCGGCCACGTAGTGACAGGTGCGCAGATCGGGATCGTCGCCGAAATGCCAGCGGTTGTTCGAATAGACGCGGCTATCCGCATACGCCGCGACCACTTCGCCGATGATCAGATCGTGGCGCTGGCTATCGTCCGGAATGACCTTGCACTCCATCCAGGTGATGCAACCCGCGAGCATGGGCACGTCGATCTGTTGCGCGGGGAACGTCTCCAGGTCGAAGGCGGAGAACTTGTCGAGTTCCGTGCCCGCGTTCGTACCCACTGCCAGCGTTTGCGCGGCGAATCCACGGCTCGGCAGCTGCAGTCCGAATACGCCGCTTGCCTCGATCAGCTGTCGCGTGAGCGTGCGGCTATCCACTACCACCACGACCTTCGGCGGGTTGAAGTCGAGCGGCATCGCCCACGATGCCGCCATTACGTTCGAGCGGCCGCCGTGCGCGCTGGTGATGATCGTGACCGGCCCATGATTCAGCAGTTGCGTGGCCCGCGGCAAGGCCACGGGTTCTCGGGTTATTTTCATACGTGATCCCGCATCAAATGAATGGGAGCGATTGTAGCGTCGGGACTCGGGACGCGCCGTGCACGCCATGTCGGGCCGATCCAGGCGAGAATGCAAGACCGTGTCATCCGCTGGAGGAGCCGTGCACATCGCCTGCCTACATGCCGCTGACAGCAACGTCGCCGCGCTCGCGAACTGAAGCTCGAATGTTCACTGAATACATCGTCAAATGGGATTTGCAGCAGGACGGCGCGCCGATTCGCACACACAGCAGCCGGCTGCTGCCGGTGCGCCATCACGGCATTCCCGCGATGCTGAAAGTCGCGCAGGAACCCGAAGAGAAATTCGGCGCGCGGTTGATGGTGTGGTGGGACGGCGAAGGCGCGGCCCGCGTGCTCGCGCACGATGCCGACGCCCTGCTGCTCGAGCGCGCGCAAAGCAATCACGCGCTGGCGGACCTGGCACGCTCCAGCAATAGCGACTCCGACGACCAAGCCACCGGCATTCTCTGCGCCACCGCCGCGCGGCTCCACGCGCCGCGAAACAAACCACTGCCCGAATTGATCGATTTACCGCGCTGGTTCGCAAGCCTGTGGCCGGCCGCGCAAAAATACGGCGGCTGGTTGGAGGACAGCGCCACCGTCGCGCAAGCTCTGCTCGCCGCGCCGCAAGATCCGGTGGTGTTGCACGGCGACATCCATCACGGCAACGTGCTCGATTTCGGCCTGCGCGGCTGGCTGGCGATCGACCCGAAAGGTCTCTACGGCGAACGCGGATTCGACTACGCAAACATTTTCTGCAATCCCGACGAGGCGTCGGCGTTGCGACCGGGATGGTTCGAGCGTCGCGCCGAACGGGTCGCGCGGATGGCTGGACTCGATCGGCGCCGTCTGCTGCAGTGGACACTGGCGTGGTCCGGTTTGTCCGCGGCGTGGATTCTTGAGACGGGCCAGGCGCCCGACATCGATATGGAGATCGGCAGGCTGGCTGCCGAGGCGCTCAAACGCTGAAGCGCTGAAGCGCGAGTAACGTCAGGCAAATCAGGGCGGCAACTCGTGAGCCGCCGCCCGGCGTGCATCAGTGCGGCGCTTTACCGTTGGGCACGGCATCCAGTGGCTTGTGCTGTTCCTCGCCAAGCCCTGGGAAGAACGCGTTCCAGGCGGCGCGCACGCCTTGGGCCGCGGTGGCCTCGGCGGCGATCGATTCGGCTTCGCCTTCGCCGGCTGTCGATGGATCGGCGGACAAGCCGCGCCAGTGGGTGAACACGAGCAACGGTTTCTCGGTCCATACGCCATCGCCAAACTTCGCAAAGGCCGTGTCCCCGCTCGTCAACTGCACCTCATACCAGCCTTCACGGACGGGCGTGTGGGCCTCAAGCTCAAACCACGGGGTCGGTTCGATTTCCTTCATGTCGTCTCCGGTCGGATAGATCATCATAGATAACCACAACAAAGGCCTTTTTCATGCCGGCGCCTGGCGACGGCCCGGCAAGCGCGCTTGCAGCACCGCAGGTCAGGCGATGTTGCGGTGCGGCGCGGGCGGCATGAGCTGCGGGCGATTCGTCGATGTCGCACATTCCGAAATCGCCGCGCATAACCGACACGATAGCGCGACATGGGCCACGCGGACAAACCCAAAAAGTTACGCGCGCGTCTTCGCGGCGGACGCGGCTGCCGGACGACGCTTCGGCTTGCCGTCCAACTCGGCCGCGAGCCCGGCCAGCACACGGATTGCGGGCGCCAGTCGTTCGGCCGGCGTACTGCCGTAACCGATCACGAGCCCATTCGTTTCGGCGCGCGGCTGTAACGCGAAACCGGACAGCGCGCGCGGATTGAGCCCTTGGGCGAGCGCACGTTCGGCGAGCGTCCGATCGTCGATGCGCGGCGGCAAGCGCAGCGTCAGATGCATGCCGCAATTGCCGCCGAGAATCTGCGACGGCGCGAAATGTGTGGTCAGCGCGTCGCGCAACGCCTGCTGCCGCTCGCGGTACAGACGCCGCATGCGCCCGAGATGCCGCCCGAACTCGCCGCTTTCGATGAAATGCGCGAGCGCCAGTTGTTCGAGCCGATGCCCGCCGCGCAGCATCTCCTGCACCGCGATGGCGGTGTGCGCGGCGATCGGGCGCGGCAGCACCACGAAGCCGATGCGCAGCGCGGGGAACATCGTTTTGCTGAACGAGCCGACGTACAGCACGGGCGCGTCCTCGACCAGCCCTTGCATGCTGGCGATCGGCTCGCCGGTGTGGCGGAACTCGCCGTCGTAATCGTCTTCGATCAGCCACGCGCCGCTGCGGCGCGCCTGGGCGATCAGCTCCAGACGACGCGCCACGGACAGCACCGAACCGGTCGGATATTGATGCGCAGGCGACGTGTAGATCAGCTTCGGCGGCTGCGTGCGCCATGCGTCGGATGGCACCGCCATGCCTTCGGCGTCGACGGGTATCGGCCGAGTGGCCAGGTCGCCCAGATTGAACGCGGCCTTCGCGCCGCGATAGCCGGGGTCCTCGACCCACGCGACATCGCCCGGATTGGTGAAGAGGCGAACGCACAGGTTCAGCGCCTCCTGCGCGCCCTCCGTGATCACCACTTGCGAGCCGTCGCAGCGCACGCCGCGCGCCATGCGCAAATGTGCGGCGATGGCGTCGCGCAACGCCGGCTCGCCAGCAGGCGTGCCGTAGCCGAGCGCGAGGGGCAACGCGCGCTCCATGGAGCGTTCGAGCGCGCGCCGCCACGCGGCCAGCGGGAAACGGTCCAGGGCGGGTGTGCCGGGTGTCAGAGGCAAGGTGTTGTCGGCGTGGGTGCGCGTGGCCGCGAACTGCCCGACGCGGGCCGCGTAGGCCACATCCCGCGCGGCCGGCTGCGAGGACGGCTCACCGCGTGCGGACGGACTGGAGAGCGGGCTCACGCGCGTGCCCTTCTTGTCGGCGACCACATAACCCACCGCGGCCAGATGCTCGTACGCGATCACCACGGTGTTGCGTGACACGCCCATTTCCGCCGCGAGCAGGCGCGATGACGGCAGCAGCGATCCCGCCGGCAAACGGCCCGCGAGAATCGCTTGCTGCAGGCGCTCAAGCAATTGTTTTTGCAGCGGCTCGGGCCTTGCGCCGCCGCCGGCGAGCGCCGACGCAGCCGGACTGGTAAGCGGACCAATGATCTCGATCATCGCGTCTGGACCTATCAAATGACGTTGACGTGGATCTTTTTAACATACCACGTTTGCCGTATCGTTCTCCCATCATCGACGATCATTCGTAACCGACAGCCACCTTCAACCCTCCTGCATGGGATCAACGATATGGAATCCAGACGCAACGCATTCGACCAGCCGATCGGCGCCCCCGTGCCGGGTTGGAACGGCGCCCAGGCTCCTGGCCGCGAGCCGCTGGCAGGCCGCTATTGCCGGATCGAACCGGTGGACGTGGAACGTCACGCCGCGGACCTCTACGACGCGTACAGCTCGGCCACAGACGGCCGCGACTGGACCTATCTGAGCGTCGGTCCGTTCGAGAGTCTCGCCGCCTATCGCGAGCATCTGACGCGCGCCGCCGCGTCCGCCGATCCGCTGCACCACGCCGTGATCGACCTGGCGACCGGCAAAGCGGTCGGCACACTGGCGCTGATGCGGATCGACCGCGCGAACGGCGTGATCGAAGTCGGCCACGTCACGTATTCGCCGCGCCTGAAGCGCACGCGCGTCGCCACCGAAGCGATGTTTCTGCTGATGACGCAGGTGTTCGACAAACTCGGCTATCGGCGCTTTGAATGGAAGTGCGATTCGTTAAACGAGCCGTCACGCACGGCGGCGTTGCGCTACGGCTTCACGTTCGAGGGGATCTTCCGCCAGGCGATCGTGTATCGCGAACGCAATCGCGACACTGCGTGGTTTTCGATCATCGACAGTGAATGGCCCGCGCTGCGTCCGAGTTATACGCGATGGCTCGATGCCGGCAATTTCGATGCGCAAGGGCAGCAGGTCGAACGGCTGGTGGATCTGATCGCACGGCAGAGGGCGGCGGCGAGCCCCGACGCGCAGTGAGCCGAGCGTCGAGCCGGCCGGCATGCAACGCTCGCTTGAGGTAATCGGCAACCGCGGCGCGGCGGATTAAATCGTGTGGGCCGGCCGACGCAGCACGATGGTCGGCTTGCCTTTGTACGTGGTGCGAAGTTGCTCACGATACCCGCACTTATGAGCAACGCGCAGCGACGGCAGATTCTCCGGCGCGACGATGCAGGCTGTATCGCCATCCGGCCACTGCTGGTCGGCCCACTCGAGCGCGGCGCGCACGGCTTCGGTCGCGTAGCCGCGGCCATGCACGGCCGGGTCCAGCGCCCAGCCGACTTCGGGCACCATCAATGACGGCTCGATCTCGCGATGGTAGTCGGCAAAGCCGACTTCGCCGAGAAACCGGCCGCTCTCCTTCTCCCGCACGACCCAATAGCCATAGTTCAGCATCGCCCAATGTCCGGCGTAGCGCAGCAGGCGCGCCCAGACTTCTTCGCGCGTGAAGGGCTTGCCGCCGATATAGCGGATCACTTCGGGATCGGACCACATCGCGTGACTTTCGAGGAAATCGTCGCGCGTGTGGGGTCGCAGGGTGAGGCGGGGGGTGGTGAGGAGCGTGGGGGCAAGCGACATTGCGTAGGAGCGGATAGTGGATGGGGTGGCTCGGCAATCAGCGGCTCGATGATCGCAGATTTTTTGCGCGCCAGGGACGTGTAAAAAATCCCGCCACGCGCGCAGGCCGCAAAGCTATGGCATGCGAAGAGACTTCGCCCTACACTCGCCGGGTATGCCGTAAATCCTTGCCACGCTCACCACCGCACCGTCGATGAAACTCCGCCTGCGCTACCTCACCGCGCTGATCGTGAACGTCGCCTTGCCTATGCTCGCCTACCGGCTCGCATTCCCGCACTGGGGCCAGCTTGGCGCGCTGGCCGCGTCGGCGCTGCCGCTGATTGCGTGGATGAGCTGGGACCTTTTGCGCTATCACCATTTCGACGCGCTCAGCGCGCAAGTGCTGATCGGCATCGTGCTCTCGCTGCTCGCACTCAGCATCGGCTTTGGCGGCAATAAGCGAATGCGCGAGATCGCAGATCCGATGGTCTCCGGCATGATCGGCGTGTCGTTCCTGCTGTCGCTCGCGCTGCCCAAGCCGCTGGTGTTTTACCTCGCCCGCTCGACCATGTCGCGTGAGGATCATCGCAGCGTCGAGAGCTTCGAAAGACATTGGCGCGAACGTCCCTCGCTCGTCGCGTACATCCGCTTGATGACGCTCGTGTGGGGCATCGGCATGACGGGCGAGAATATCTTGCGCAGTCTGATCGTCTGGCAATGGCCCGACGATCCGCGCTCGGTCATCGCCTCCAACGTGCTGAGGTACGGCGTCTATGCCGGTCTGACGGCCTGGACCTTCTGGTGCCGCCGGCTCATCAAGCGAGATGCGCTGCGTTATCCGGACGACACCGTGGACCCGGCAAAGACGAACCACCTGGCCAGTTCATAAGCCCGGCTCTCACGTCAGTTCAAGAAAGCGCGCCAGACACGGATTGCGATTCGCCGGCAACCACGCCGACACCTGCTCGATCAGCGGCGCATCGACCAGCGGCCGGAACACCACGCCCGCCCCTTCGTCGACCAGACGTAGCACCGTCTGTTGCAATTGCACTTCTAAACGTATGTCGGGTTCGAAGCCGCCCGACCGGCAATGCTCGAGCATCGTCGCGCGCAATGTCGGCGCGACTTCTTCGGATGCGAGCACGAACGGCTCACCGGCCAGTTGCGCGATCGTCAGACGCCGCGCGCGAGCCCGCGGATGAAAACAGGATTTGATTGTATCGCCGCTAACCACTACGCTGGCGAATCGCCATTCCTCCCCCACCTTTGCGCGTCGATGTTAGCCACCCTCGAAATCCTGCTTCCCGTCTTCGGCCTGATTTTCGCGGGTTTCGCCTGCCGCCGGCGCAACGTGCTCGGACCCAACTCGGCGTCGGAGCTGAATCGCTTCGTGGTCTGGCTGGCGCTGCCGGCGCTGCTGTTCGACATCATGGCGCACGCCACGTGGCAGCAGCTCTACCAACCGGCGTTCGTCGCCACATTTTCGATTGCGTGCGTCAGCGTGTTCGTGCTGATTCTGGCGATGCGGTTGATGACCGGCCGGCATCTCGCCGATGCGAGCGTCGATGCCATCGCGGCTTCCTATCCGAATACCGGTTACATCGGCTTCCCGCTCGGCATGATCGCGTTCGGCTCGGCGAGCCTGACGCCGACCACGATCGCCACGATCCTCGTCGCCTGCGTGCTGTTCGCGGTTGCAATCGTGCTGATCGAAGTGGGTCTGCAGACCGAGCGCACGCCGCATAAGCTGGGTTTGAAAGTGCTGCGCTCTCTCGCGCGCAATCCGCTGATCGTGTCGCCGATTGCGGGGGTGCTGTTTGCCAGCCTCCATGTCGCGTTGCCGGCCAGCGCGGAGACCTTCCTGAAACTGCTGGGCGGCGCGGCGAGTCCGTGCGCGCTGGTGAGCCTCGGCCTGTTTCTCGCCGAAAAGCGCCCATCCGACGCTGGCGCACGAGGCATCTCCTGGCTGCTGACGGGCGTCAAGCTGCTCGTGCAGCCGGCGCTGACCTGGTGGCTGGCGGCGCGCGTGTTCGGACTCTCGTCCACGCTGGTCGAAATGGCGGTCATCCTCGCCGCGTTGCCTACCGGCACCGGCCCGTTCATGCTCGCCGAGTTCTACGAACGTGAAGCGCACATCACCTCGCGGACGATTTTGCTGTCGACCGTGGGCTCGATCGTGACCCTCTCGCTGCTGCTGTTGTTGATGGGCCATCGCACCTGAGCGCATCCAGGCGCATCCCGAACGGCCGACCGGCACGCAAGCTGCACAGACCCGCGCCTCGCGCTATGCTTCGCGAACGAATGGCCCCGATCCGCGACCTTCGCCGGCAATGCGCGAAGCCTGAACCGAGCCGCCGTGCCCGAAGTCCGCGACGACGCCCACGCCGACGCCCGTTCGCTCGCGCGGCACTATCCACTCCGATTCTCGACAGTCTTTGTCTCAACGCCTGAGTGCCGGTCACCCAGACCAACGTTTAATCTACTGCGCAACGCAGCCCGGAATCCAATTGGAGCGACATACGATGAAAGCCATCCAGTTCAAATCTTTTGGCGGCCCTGAAGTGCTCGACTACATCGATCTGCCGACGCCGCAAGCCGATGCCAACAACGTCGTCGTGCAGATCAAGGCGGCCTCGGTGAATCCGAGCGACGTCAAGAACGTCTCCGGGCATTTCGAACACACGGTGTTGCCGCGCACGCCGGGCCGCGACTTTAGCGGCGTGGTGGCGGACGGCCCGCAGGCCTGGCTCGGCGCTGAAGTGTGGGGCACCGGCGGCGACATCGGCTTCACGCGCGATGGCACTCACGCCGAGTTCATCAAGGTGCCGCTCGCGGCACTCGCGCGCAAACCTAAAACGCTGAGCCACGCGGAAGCCTCCGCGATCGGCGTGAACTTCGTGGTCGCCTGGCTCGGCACGGTCGAGTACGCGCATCTGCAAGCGGGCGAAACTATCGCCGTGATCGGCGCGGGTGGCGGCGTGGGCGGCGCGGTGGTGCAGATCGCGAAGGCGCGCGGCGCCCGCGTGATCGCCGTCGACCGTCATCCGCTCGACGCGGACACGCCGGCGGGCCGCCTGATCGACGACTACGTGCCGTTCGATGAAAACGTCACGGACCGCTTGAGAGCGCGCACCGACGGCGCGGGTGCGAACGTGGTGTACGACACAGTCGGCGGTGTGGCGTTCGAGACCGCGTTGAGCCTCGTCAAACGTCGTGGCCGCGTGCTCGAAATCAGCGGCACGGGCAAGCGCCGCGTCGAATTCGACCTGATCGACTTCTATCACAACGAGACGCAATTGCTGGGCGTGGACAGCGCGAAGCTCGGCGTCGCCGAATCGGCTCCGTTGATGACGGCGCTCGTCGAGGGTTTCGAAGCCGGCAAGCTGACCGGGCCGGCCATCGCGCAGACCTTCCCGCTCGAACGCGCTCGCGAAGCCTACGAGGCCGTGGCCGCCGGCACGCGCGGCCGGGTCGTCATCACAATGTGATCGCCATTGCGGCCGGCGGGCGTGGCGACCCGCCTCTCATCCGGATACAACAGTCACGAAAGCGCATTTGATCTCGCTGCCTGCCGGCGTGCTGGTCGGCCGCCTCTACAGCGTGATGGACGCGAAGTCGCCCGCGCCGCCGACCATCGCGCGGGTTGGGGTGCCCGGCATGCCAGGCGGCGAACATATGATTCCGTTGATGTGGACCTGGCTGGCGTCGAGCATGCATTGACACGCATCTTTGCCGGCGCGCTACTCTCGGACTAAATCGCGCGGAGTCGTCGAATAAAACGCCGACGCGGCCGCGCTACTCAAAGGCACCTTTTCCGCCGCCAGTCGTCACACGCTAAGATTGAGCCCGACGGGGCCGTACGTCGCCCGCAGATGACAGGAAAAGCTTTGCCTCGGAGAATCAGATGCCTGAAGAATATGAAGTGCATGGTCCGCACGACCATGCCGTGGAACATACCGGTCATCACGACGCGGATCCGTTTGCGAGCCGCATGGCCGTGATCACCGCCATTCTTGCGACGATCGGCGCGCTGTGCGCGTACCAGAGCGGCAACAGCGAAAATCTCGCGCTGTACTACAAGAACGAAGCCGCGATCAAAAAGACCGAAGCGTCGAACCAGTGGAACTACTACCAGGCGAAGGGCGAGAAGGAAAATCTCGCCGATCTCGGCGCGGCGCTGTCCACCGGCAACACGGACGCGCATGCGAAATTCCTCGCCGACGTCGACAAATACAAGCAACAGAAAGAGCCGATCCGCGCGAAGGCCGAAGCGCTCGAAAAGGAAGTCGTCGATAACGACACGCACAGCGAAGCGTTGCTGCATGGTCATCATCGCTGGGCACAAGCCACCACGCTGATTCAGGTGGCGATCGCCCTGTGCGCGATCACGTTGCTGACGCGCAAGAAATGGCTGCGCAATCTCTCGTTCGTGGTGGCGGGCGCGGGCGTGATCACCGGCGCGTTGGCGCTTTTCTCGGCTTGATGGGTGAAGCGCCGTGCGGCGATAGTGCGCCGCGCTGCGCGAACGAAGGCGTACAGCGTGGTTGATGGATCCGCAGTTCCAGGCGTTTTCTCTGTGTAGTGGCCGGCGTGGTGATTCCCGGCCCGGACTTCGTTGCGGTCGCGCATGGGTATTAAAGAGATACCCACGGCGTGGCTTCATGACATAAATTGAGGAGGACGTACCATACGCGCGTCTGCAGCGGACACTGCAAGCGGCGCGACCTGTGATGGAGGTCCCGCGGTGAGAGAAACAACTGGTCCGTCAGGCGAGGTGACAGCCGATCTCGAGGAAAGCATTCTTCTGCCGCAGCTCGGCTGTCCTGCGGGCAAGATCGGCGTAGCCGTCGGCGCTATGTTGGAGCGATCGAACCACGCCGTCATCATGACGTCATTCGATCTGCTCGACCTGCACGCGAACGAGCGAGTGCTCGAAGTCGGCCTCGGCAACGGCGGCCACATCGCGTTCGTGCTCGATCAAGCCGAGACACTGCGCTTCACCGGCATCGATATATCGCCGACCATGATCGCCGCCGCTCGCAGCCGCAACGCGGCTTTTGTGCGCGACGGCCGTGTCCGGCTCGAAACCGCCGACGTCGTTGCCATGCCGTTCCCCACCGCCTCGTTTGACAAAGCGGTGACGAGCAACTGCACGTATTTCTGGCCGGACCTGCCGGCCGGCCTCAAGGAAATTCGCCGCGTGTTACGTGTGGACGGCACGCTGGTCATCGCGGCCATCACACCAGAGGCAGCAATCGAAATGCCTTTCGCCGAGTACGGTTTCACCGTGCACGACGCAGTAGCACTCGAAGCCGCCTGCCTGGCTGCGGGATTCGATCGGATCGGCATTACCCGCTACCTCGAACCGCTCAGCGATCCGCCGCAAGAGCATAACCCGCGTGAGTTTTATCTGCTGCGAGCATGCGCCGTCTGACGCGAAGGCGTACATCGCAGCGATACGTGGCAAGGCTCAATGCGCGATACCGTGTGCGCGTTCGAGCAACAACTCGCGCTCGCGCGCATTGCGCGTCATTCCGGCGGCGCGTTCGAATTCGGCGCGCGCTTCTTCCATACGTCCCAGCTTCGCCAGCAGATCGCCGCGCACACTCGGCAGCCAGTGATAGTTCGCCAGCGCGGCGTCGCTTGCCAGCGCATCGACGATCTCCAGGCCGGCCGCCGGACCGAACGCCATGCCGACCGCCACCGCGCGGTTCAACTCGACCACCGGCGACGGCGCCACCTGCGCAAGCGCGTCATACAACGCGACAATCTGCACCCAGTCGGTATCGCTCGCCCGACGCGCACGGGCATGACACGCGGCGAGCGCTGCCTGCAGCGCATACGGGCCGCTCGCGCCGCCTAGCGCATGCGCGCTGTTGAGCGCGGCCAGCCCGCGACGGATCAGCAGCGGATCCCAGCGGCTGCGATCCTGATCGAGCAGCAGCACCGGGCGCCCTTGCGCATCCGTGCGCGCATGCGTGCGCGAGGCCTGAATCTCCATGAGCGCGACGAGGCCGTGCACTTCGCTTTCGTCGGGCACCAGACCGCTCAGCACGCGGCCGAGCCGCAGCGCTTCCTCGCAGAGCGCCGGACGCATCCAGTCGTCGCCGGCCGTGGCCGAATAGCCTTCGTTGAAAATCAGATAGATGACCTGTAGCACCGAGGCGAGCCGCGGCGCGCGTGCGTCGGCCTGCGGCACCTCGAACGGCACCTTGGCCGCCGAGAGCGTGCGCTTGGCCCGCACGATACGCTGCGCGACGGTCGGCTCCGGCACCAGAAACGCACGCGCGATTTCGTCCGTAGTGAGGCCGCCGAGCAGGCGCAGGGTAAGCGCGACGCGCGCGTCGGTCGACAACACCGGGTGGCACGCGGTGAACACGAGCCGCAGCAGGTCGTCGCCAATATCGTCGGCGCGGGCGGCATCGAGGGCATCGACGAAATCGGGCACGAGATGCGTCTCCAGCGCGTCGAGATCGTGGCCCAGCTCCTGACGCTTGCGGGCATGCAGCGCTTCCTGCCGCAAGCGGTCGAGCGCACGGTTCTTTGCGGTCGCCATCAGCCATGCTCCCGGGTTGTCGGGCACGCCCGCGTCGGGCCAATGTTCGAGCGCGGCCACCAGCGCGTCCTGCGCCAATTCCTCGGCGAGCCCGACGTCGCGCACGATCCGCGCGACGTGGGCGATGACCTTGGCGGACTCGATCCGCCAGACTGCCTCGATGGCACGGTGAGTGGCCGCCGTGGTCACGGCTTCAACCTCTCGCCCTGGCATTCGGGTCCATGTAGATGAGCTCCCAGATGTGGCCGTCGATATCCTCGAAGCCGTGCCCGTACATGAAGCCGTAGTCCTGCGGCGCGCGCGGTACGGTGCCGCCGGCGGCGAGCGCCTTGGCGACCAGCGCATCCACCTCCGCCCGGCTTTCGCACGACAACCCCACCAGTGCTTCCGTGCTCTCCTTCGGATCGCACAGCGACTTGCGAGTGAACGACTTGAACAGGTCCTTGACCAGCAGCATCGCGTAGATGTTATCGCCGAGAATCAGACAGGCCGCCTGTTCGTTCGTGAATTGCGGTTCGAAGCTCAAACCAATCGCGCTGAAGAAGGCTTTCGATCGTTCGAGATTGTCGACCGCGAGATTGACGTAGATCTGCTTATGCATGACGGAGTCCAATGATCGGTTGTGGACAGGGCGCGGCCGTATCGACGATCTCCATACGTGCCTTGGGTCGCTCGATGCGAAAGCCGTCGCGCCGTGACCATAGTGAATCCCTTCGATAAAGCCGGCGCGGCGTGCGCTTTGCGTTTGAGCTTCAGCGCTTGCCGGCTTCCAGTTCGCGGAGCCGGTCCAACTCCGCGCCGGGTTCGAAGTCGTCGAATTCGAACAATTGACGCACTTCGATTTCGCCGTCCGCCTGCTCGCCGGAGGGCGCCGGAAAGCGCCGCGCCCACTCCATGGCTTCCTCACGCGAGCGCACCTGGATCAGCGTGTAGCCGGCAACCAGTTCCCTGGTTTCTGGAAACGGCCCGTCGACCACCGAGCGCTTGCCGCCGCTGTAGCGAACGCGCCAGCCTTTCGAACTTGGTTGCAGGCCGGTGGCCTCGAGCAGCACGCCGGCTTTGGCCAGTTCTTCGTGGTACGCGCCCATCGCGGCCATCAGGGACGCTTCCGGCATCTCACCGGCTTCGCTGGCAACGGTGGCTTTGACGAGGATCATGAATCGCATCGCCGTGACTCCTTATCGTTGTGAGAGGGAGAGCCGCGCCCGTGGCTGGCTTCTTACTCACACGACGAGCAACGCACGGCCGGATCGACACACTTGCCGATCCGCCAGGGAAAACCCCAAGACCACATGCTGTCGATGCGCGAATCGGCTAGAGGAAACAAGGTCCGAGCTTGCGGACTTCGACCGTGCACCACGTTGCGGCCGGGCACGCTTGGGCAATCGCCAGGGCTTCTTCACGCGTTTCGCAATTCAGGAGGAAGAACCCGCCGACCATTTCCTTGGCTTCGGCGAACGGGCCGTCGAGCAGTTTCGGCTGACCGTCGCGCACCTGCACGCGCACGGCGTCGTTCAAGGAGGTGAGCGATTCGACGGCGACCAGTTTGCCGCGTTCTTTCAGATCGGAGGCGAAGCGGACCATCTGATCGTAGACTTCGCGGCCCGCGGCTTCACCGCGTTCAAGCCGTTGATTCGGGGGTTCGACAATGAGCAGCATATAAGACATGGCGTCTCCGATTTTGATCGCGCCGCGGATGTGAACGCCCCGGAGGCGTATGAACGCAAAACGCGCGTGCGGTGGGCTGGCGAGAGGCAGTCTAACAAGCATGAAAGCCTCCGGCAAACCTGATCCGGCGCCGATGCCGCGGCTAATTGGGCGTCTTACGGAGACTCGTAATTTCCGCACGTCATTGGGAAATTTCTATTGGGCAGCGCGATAACGCCGCATTGAAGCATTTCGACGGCATAACGATTAGCGCCTTGCCTTGGTCTCTCGACGCGGCAGAATAAAAAAACGCCCCGCGGGGCGTTGACGTTTCAATTGCGCGTCTGAGAAAGGAGAAACGCGTGCGGCGGCTTACACCGTAGCTTCAGCAATCGCCTGCACCTGCGCGGACCTCATCAATCCTTCGATCATTCGCGCTTCCGCGCTCGCGATCTCGCTCAGCGATGCCACGGACAGTTGTCCGTCGAGAATCGCCAACGCCGTGCACAAGCGGGCGTATTCGCCGTCTTGCAGTGCCCACGCGCCTTCGTCGTGTTCGCGCATATCGAGTTGAACCATCGCGGCATGTGCGCTCTCGATGTCGGACAGAACGTCTTCGCCGAGGCCAAGGCGCGCAAGTTCTTGCGACACCAGCAAATGCCGGCTCAACGTCATATGCAGATTCCGAGAGCCGTGGCCGTGCCGGAATGCGTCGAGGGCGGTGTAGCACTGCAGCAGCATCGCCGACGTAACCGGCTCGTGAGCGGTGCGGCTATAGGTTAGCGCGCGCAACAACGGGGACATGGCCGACTGGTTGTGCTTGCGGACTCGCGATTTATTGGACATATCGGTTCAACCTCCTTCTCTAGCTCTCGGCTTCGCCACCGAATTCTTCTGCTCCGGTGGCAAACGCCGCCGATACGCCGGCGGCTTGACAGGCCCTGATGTGAGTCTGTGAAGCCATCATGGCAAGCAACTATTAAGACAGACTTAAACGACTTCAAGTCTATTCGTATGCAGCATCTCACACTGCGCCACCGGCCGGTTGCTCGATTCCGCCAAAAGCGTGGCGCGCAGCGCAACGTTGAAATATCGGTTCGAACTTGCCAATTACAAGTCGCATGGCGTGTCACGACGAAAAAAAACCCTGTTCCCGCGAGGGAACAGGGTCTGACAGGATGGAACAGTCGTACTCGCGCGTGGATGCTCGCCGACCTATACCCACCGCAAACTCGCAAAGCTGTTGTTACTTGAACTGCACCCGCTAAAACCGTGTTGCTTGAACTACCACGACAAATAAAACCGTGCTGCCGATACTGCTGCTGCAAAAAACATTCGTTTCTGAACTGCTCACTGCAATTACAGCCCGGTCCTTCGCCTTCAACATCGCCTGACTGCAACCCCCTGCTGATTCACGCGCAAACTACATGGATCGCGCGCCGTTTGCACTGCTTCTATTACCTACTGCTTTACTGCCCTGCCGCATTCGACAAGCGCGGCAAACTGCCATCAACGGTACGGTTCAAAACAACGCGGGGGGAAGACCGCGTCGATGGGGCTCGGTGATTTGTCGCTCCATGGAAAACAGTGTATTCCGGCAGGTGCGAATGCAATTGGGCGAAGCGAAGGGATTTGGCAGGCCAGTTTGGCGAATCGCTGTAACAGGCCGGTTTCGTCAGAGGTGAGCGCCGCGCAGCACACGCCGCGACGGCGGAACATGCGGTTATCGACTGAGCGGGCTCTTTGTCGACGAGTCCGACCGCACAGCCGAAAAGCGCGCCGATCGGAACCGCAATGACGCGAGCGACGGCACTGTCGCCGCCGCTCGCTGATCTTCTTTGAGCATGTGGGCTTGCAAGACGCGCGGCGTGATCCCGTCAACCGCGTGCGGCGAAATCGCTGATCGTCAGCAGCACTTTTTCGCCCGGACGCGCCAGCAGCTTTCTCTCCGCCACAGCGGTGATGCGTTTGCGGCCGTCAGCGAACGTCTTCAGCACGCGTTCCTCGCCGGCGTCGCGTTGCAACCAGAAATGCTGTTCCAGGGCCTCACGCGTAACGGCGCATTCGAGGTCCCGGCCTCGCGTCGAAAGCTGGAAAATCACCGCGCGTCCGTCCGCCGAGACGCTTGGTTCAAACTCGATAATCTCCATGGCCCACCTCGCAAAGTTCGTTAAACCGCTCGCCGTGTTGAACGAACGACACCGAAAAAATCTGAATACAGATGCGAAACACTCGTCGAGTTCTTTCAACCGATCAATGAACGCTATCGCTCCACGGCAGCGTTCACTGTGCGTTCGACCACCGTCGAATGGACTGAAGCGTGCGCGCCCGGCCAGCGCGGACGTTTCGCGCGGAACTCGTGCAGCAACGCATTCAACCCCTCGGTCATGGCTTGCGTGCCGCGCCGCGCGCCTCGCGACGCGGACGACAGCGCGAACCAGGAATGCGGCGGCCGAAGCTCGTGACACGTACCGCGCGCATCGGCAAAGCGCAGACAGCCGGTATCGGGATAAAAGACGAGCGTGATCGCGTCGGCGTCGGCGCCGTGCGTGACCGTATGTGGTTTCGTATTCAGCATTTTCGTTGTCATGCCAGTTGGCGTCGTTCCTCGGCGGTTCGACGTTCGAACCCGCACGCGCCAGCAATTCGCGAGTGAGGCAAAAGCAACGCGCATGCCAACGGGCGCAAAACGCGTCGCACGAACCGTGGCGAGCGCGACGCGAACTGTCGGCATCGTGCCGCCAGCAAGCCGCAAACGCCGACCGCGCCTGAAGCGACGCGCGCGGCAGCGCACGAATCCGTCGCAGCGCGGACGCCGCGACGACGGCATCCGCATGACCGGGGAATAGCAATGTCGATAGGCGCGAACATAGCCGCCTGGTAAAAAAGCGCTGCTGGCGCGACAATTCACGACCATTCTTACTGGCCGCCGGCTCGCCGGAAACGTTACCAACATGTCCGCTAAGGAACCTGTCTTCACCCTGCGCCCCGCACTGAATTCAGACAAGGCCTTTCTATTCGAGCCGCGCAAGGCGACCATGACGGAGCATCTCGCGCGCGTCGGCGAGCCGTCCGACGACACCGAGCATCGCGCTCGTCTGCTGCATCGGTATGACACGGCACGCGTGATTTGCATCGACGGCGCGCCCGCCGGTTTGCTTAAAGCGTATCGCGCCGACACCGAGTGGGTCGTCGTGCAATTGCAGATCGCGCCGGCGCTGCAGGGGCGCGGTATCGGCAAACGCGCGCTGCACACGGTGTTGCGTGCCGCGCAGGCCGACGCGTTGCCGGTCACCCTCAAGGTGCTCAAAGGCAATCCCGCACAGCGCCTGTACGAGCGCCTCGGCTTCGAGATCGTCGGCCAAGATGAGAGACAGTTTCACATGAGGCGCGCGCCGCGCGCGTCGGCGGAAATTGAAGCAGAATGAATGTCGGATAAAGACTGATACGCACCGGACCTGTTATGACCTTTCGCGACACCTCCGCCATCACGAGCTGGCACGCCCACGTGTATTTCGACGCGGGCAGCCGCGACGCCGCGTGGACTTTCCGCGAGCAGATCGACGCACACTGGGGCGACGCACTGCAACTGGGCCGCTTTCACGAACGCCCGGTTGGGCCGCATCCCATGTGGTCGTATCAGCTCGCGTTCACGCAGGCTCAGTTCGCCGACGTGGTCGGCTGGCTCACGCTGAATCACGGCGCGCTGGATATCTTCCTGCATCCCAATACGGGCGATGCGTTACGCGATCATCGCGACGCCGCCGTATGGATCGGCCATTCGCACGAACTGGTGCTGAGCGCGTTGAATTGATTGCCGTGAATACGGCGCGCGGCGAACCGGATCGCGCACCGCCTCTCGCCGTTCACATATTCGAGTACGAACTGCACCAGCCGAGCGCCGCGACCTGCTTGTCACCGAACAGCGTGCACCCGCCGTATGCGTCGTTGGCTTTGCCCTGGAACAGCGAGCAGTTGGCACAGCTTTGTCCGGCGGCGTAGCCCGGAAACTTCGCTTTGTCGACCTTGGACGCGTCCTCTTTATAGCCGACGGCTTGCGCCTTCGGATCGGATTCGCTGAGTCTGTTCGCGGTGTCGGCGAAGGCTGCGCGTGTGAGCATGAGCGCTGAGCCCGCGCTCACGCCGAGCAGCAGAAAATGGCGACGCGATGTTTTCATATGGGTCCGATGGAAAGTGGGGACTTGCCTCGATCGCGATCCAGCGCCGTCAATCGAGAAATCGCGTGAACCGTTCAACGGGTTCGCGCTCGCTGCGTAACGTGTTGACCAAAGCGTTTTCGTCGGCGAAACCGAGCGACATGCCGCACACCAGTTGCTCTTCAGGCGACAAACCGAGCTGCTCCGCAATCACCCGATGAAACGGCGTGAACGCGGCCTGCGGACACGTATCGAGACCCCGCCCGCGCGCGGCCGTCATGATTGACTGCAGGAACATGCCGTAGTCCAGCCAGCTGCCGCGCCCCATCACCCGGTCGATCGTGAAGAACAAGCCCACCGGCGCGCCGAAGAAGCGATAGTTCCGCGCATGCTGCTCGTGCATGCGCGCCTTGTCGCCCTTTTCGATGCCGAGCAAGCCATACAGATCCCAGCCGATTTTGCGGCGCCGGTCGATGTACGGCGACACCCACCGATTCGGATAGTACGGATACTCTTCCTGGTACAGCGCGTCGCGTTGCGGGTGGTCGTAAGCGTCGAGCAAGGCCTGCGAGAGACGCGCCAGCGATTCGCCCGTCACCACGCAGACCTTCCACGGCTGCGTATTGGTGCCCGACGGCGCGCGGCTGGCGGTTTCGAGAATGGCTTCGATATCGGCGCGCGGCACCGGCGTGGGCAAAAAGGCGCGAATTGAGCGCCGCGTGACGAGTGCGGCGTCGACGTCGTTGGCGGGAGTGGTCATCGGCGAATTCCGGTGGAACCAGCAATTGTGGCGGTCTTCAGGAATTCTAGCGCGAGCACGCATTTTCGCGCTGGCGCGCCGGCAACGCCGGCCGCGCGCAGCGCGGTTTAGCGCACGGGCGTTTTCAGCGCATCGATGAGATCGAGCAGATCGTAGGGCTTGCGCAGCAGGATCGCGTGCGGCAAGACCGCGCGCTGCGCCGGCGTCAGCACGAGGTCGTAGCCGGTCAGAAAGATCACGCGCAGGTCAGGCCGCTCGCGACACACGTCGAGCGCGAGATCGATACCCGACTTGCCCGCCAGCCCCACGTCGGTCAGCATCACACTGATCGTGTATTCGCTGAGAATCTGCCTGGCGTCAGGCTCGCCTTCGGCTTCCAGAATGTCGAAGTCGAAGGTGCGCAGCAATTCGGCCGTGCTCACACGAATCAGCTCGTCGTCTTCCACCAGCAGAATCCGCGGCCGCGTCTGAGTAACGAAACTATCGGCGCTATCCGGCATCATGGGCGGATCGATCTCCAGAAGATGCTGCTCGGCTTCGGCGATTTCCGCCGCCCGCGGATTCTGCGCTTGCAGCACGTAGCGCACTTTGCGCGCCAACGCTTCGTGCGTATAAGGCTTGCTGAGCAATTCGATGCCTTCATCGAGCCGCCCTGAATGCACGATCGCATTATCCGTGTAGCCCGACGTGAACAGCACCGCGATCGACGGCAACCGCTCGCGCGCCTTGCGGGCGAGTTCGGTGCTGCGCAATGGGCCGGGCATCACCACATCGGTAAACAGCATGTCGATCGGCACGCCGCTTTCCACGATCGCCAGCGCGCTTTGCGCGTCTTTCGCCTTCAGCACGCGGTAGCCGAGATCGGAGAGCATTTCGACCACGGTCGTGCGCACTTCCTCGTCGTCCTCGACCGCGAGAATGGTTTCCGTGCCGCCCTTGGCGGGACCGGCTTCGATATTCGTTTCGAGGTCTTCTTCCTGGCGCACCCGCGGCAGATAGATGCGAATCGTGGTGCCGTGACCCTCTTCGCTGTAGATCTTCACATGGCCGCCGGACTGCTTGACGAAGCCATACACCATGCTCAAGCCGAGGCCCGTGCCCTGGCCTTCGGGCTTGGTCGTGAAGAACGGTTCGAACACGCGCTCGCGCACTTCCGGCGACATGCCGAGGCCCGTGTCGGTAACCGCCAGCATCACGTACTGGCCCGGCGTGACCTCCGCGTTGCGTTTGGCGTAGGCGTCGTCGAGCGCGGCGTTGCCGGCTTCGATCGTGAGCTTGCCGTGGCCGTTCATGGCGTCGCGCGCGTTGATCGCCAGATTCAGCAGCGCGTTCTCGACCTGGAACGGATCGACCAGCGTATTCCACAAGCCGCCCGACACGATCGTTTCGATTTCGACGCCGTCGCCGAGCGCGCGCCTCAGCATGTCGTCGAGACCGCGCACGAAGCGGCCGAGATTGACGACCTTCGGCGCGAGCGGCTGACGCCGCCCAAACGCGAGCAGTTGCGAGGCGAGGTTCGCACCGCGCGCGACGCCCGCCAGTGCATTGCGCACGCGCTGCTCGGGCTTCTCCGAACCGGCGACGTCTTTCGCCAGCAGTTGCAGATTGCCGCCGATCACTTGCAGCAGGTTGTTGAAGTCGTGCGCGACGCCGCCCGTGAGCTTGCCGATCGCTTCCATCTTTTGCGCCATGCGCAGCGCTTCTTCGGCGTGCCGCAGCGCTTCGGTGGTTTCCTTGTCGGCGGTGACGTCGCGGCCCACGCCGTGAATGCGCGCGGTGTCCGGATCGAGCGCGAGCGTCCACGCGACCCAACGCCATGTGCCGTCGATCCGCCTGAAGCGGTTTTCGTAGCGCACCGGCACGCCCGTTCTACGCAGTTCAGCAAGATGCGTGCGGACAGTCTCGACATCGTCCGGGTGAGCCAGATCGACATAGGAACGCGACATCAGCCAGTGCATGTCGTGACCGAGCGCCGTGCTCCACGATGGACTCACACGCTGCAGGCCGCCTTCGATGTCGGCGACCACCAGCAGATCCTCGCTCAACTCCCATAAACGATCACGGTCCGCCACCGTTTCGATCACGCGGCGCTCCAGCGTTTCGTTCAGATCGCGCAACGCGCTTTGCGCCTTGGTGCGCTCGGCGATTTCGATTTGCGCCGCCTGATACAAGCGCGCGTTGTCGATGGCAATCGCCGCCTGCGCGGCGATGCCGGCCACGATCCGCTCGGCACGCTCAGTGAACACGCCGGGCTCCGGGTGGCCGAAGAACAGGCCGCCGACTACCGTACCGCTGCGCGACTGCACCGGCGCGGCCAGATAGCTGCGCACCTTCAGATGACCCTCCGGCATGCCGCGATGCGGCGCGTTGTGGCCATAGCGCGGATCCTGCGTGATGTCGCCGACGCGGACGATGCCTTCGCCCTGAAACGTGGGCGCGAACACCGCCGTGTTGCGCGGCATGGGAAACTGCTCGAACGCCCCCTTCGGCACGCCGGACAGCGTGTAGAGCGTGTAACTGCCGCCCTCCTGGTCGAGCACGTTGTAGAAGAACGAGCCGAACGCGGCGCCGGTCAGTTCGGTGGCCGCGTCGGTGACGATCTGCACCGCGCGGTTCAGGTCGAGTTCGGCCGCGACCGTCGAGCCGACACGATTGAGAATCTCCAGCGTGCGCGATTCCTCGCGCAGCTTCATTTCGGTCTCGCGACGCAAGCGCGCGAGTTGCAGGTTGCCCGACACGCGGGCCAGCAGTTCGCGCGCGGAAAAGGGCTTGGTCAGATAGTCGTCGGCGCCATGCTCGATACCGTCGACGCGCGCTTCCTCACCCGCGCGGGCCGACAGCATCAGCACCGGCGTGTCGCGCAAATCCGGATCGGCGCGCAGTGCGCGCAGCAGGCCGAAGCCGTCCAGCCGCGGCATCATCACGTCGGAGAGCACGAGATCGGGCGGTTCGGCGCGCGCGGCTTCGAGCGCCGCCTGACCGTCGGTGGCGAGCCGCACGTTGTGGCCCGCCGCCCGCAAGATGCGGCTCATGTACTCGCGCAGATCCGCATTGTCGTCGACGACCAGCAGCCGCGCGGCGGCGGCCGGCGCTGCCTCCGACGCCTCGCTGGCCGGCGAGGCGCCGGTCGACGGGGCATCGAGTATTTCGTTTTCCGGACTCCAGCGCAACGCGGCATCGACATACATGCGTGCGTGCCTGCTCATGGACGCATGCACGGCTTCGTCCTCGGCTTGGGACAGCACGGCGCCGCGCGGCAGCGAAACGGTAAAGCACGCACCTTCGCCGAGCACACTGTCCACCCGCACCGTGCCGCCGTGCAGCTTCACCAGTTCCTGCACCATTGCGAGCCCGATGCCGCTGCCTTCCACAGAGCGGCCCGGTGCGCCCGCCACGCGATGAAAGCGCTCGAAAAGACGCGGCATTTCTTCTTCCGCGACGCCGATGCCGCTATCCGTGACGCTGACCTCGACGCCGCCGCCTTCGTCAGTGCGAACCGCGACGCGGATCGTGCCGAAGAACGTGAACTTGTACGCGTTCGACAGCAGGTTCACCACGACCTTTTCCCACATCTCGCGGTCGATCTGCACGATCACGGGCGTAGCCGGAACGTCAACTTCGAGGCGCAGGCCGGCCGCCTCTATCGCGGACTGGAACAGCGACGCAAGCTCGGCCGTGAAGGAGGCGATGTCGGTGGGCTGCGTGTGAATCTCGATGCGCCCCGCCTCGATCCGCGAAAAATCCAGCAACGCGTTGACGAGCTTCAGCAGGCGCAAACCGTTGCGATGCGTGATCTCGATCAGCGCGCGGTCGTCGATATCGCTGCGTGTCTGCGCGTTATCACCGCTCGCGCCCGGCTGCGGCCTGGCGAGCAGTTCTTCGAGCGGGCCGAGCATCAGCGTCAACGGCGTGCGGAATTCGTGGCTGATGTTGGAGAAGAACGTGGTCTTCGCGCGGTCGACTTCGGCCAGCGCTTCCGCGCGCCGCCGCTCTTCTTCATATGCCTGCGCGTAGCCGATCGCCGCGCCGATTTGTCCGGCGACCAGGTTCAGAAAGCTGCGGTAAGCGTCGTCGACGAGACGGCAAGGATTCAAGCCGGCAATCAGCAAGACTGTTTGCGTCGACTCGCCGCCGGCCGACACCGGCAGGATGACTGCCTGCTCCGGCGCGAGATGCCACGGACCGCTCGGCAACGCGGTGCCGAAACGCTGCGTCAAGTCGCGCACGGTCTGCGGCGCCTGGGTCTGGAGGACCTCGGTGATCGGCCAGAGCGATTCTCCGACGCGCATTGTCTGCGGCGCCGCCGGATGGCCCGGCTCAATGCCGCACGAGCCGACCAGCGTGACCGTGTCGCTGCCGGGTTCGGCTGCATAAAGCATGGCGAAGGGCAGGTCTTGCGGATTCGCTTGCAACGCGCGCGCGCTGAGTTCGCATGCTTCGCGCCAATCGCGGCCGTCCGGACTGGCCGCCGCCAGTTCCTTCAGCAGCGCCAGTTGCCGTTCGCCGACCACCTGCGCCGTGTCATCGCTATTGGCGCAGATGATGCCGCCCGGTTCGCCATCCTCGGCGGGAATCGGGCTGTACGAGAAGGTGTAATACGTCTCCTCCGGAAAGCCATTGCGCTCCATGATGAGCAGCTTCTGTTCGACGAAAGTACCCTCGGCGCCCGCCAGCGCGGTATCGAGAAGCGGCTCGATGTCGGACCAGATTTCCCGCCACACGACGCGGGTCGGTTGACCGAGCGCGACCGGATGCTTCCCACCGATGATCGACTTGTACGGATCGTTGTAAAAATAGAGCAGCTCGTCGCCCCAGCCGATCCAGATCGGCTGACGCGACGTGAGCATGATGCGGATCGCGATCTTCAAGCCTTGTGGCCAGGTATCGGGTGCGCCGAGTGCTGTCTGCGTCCAGTCGTAGGCGCGGATCAGCGCCCCCAGCTCGCCGCCTCCGGCAAGAAAGGACGGCGCGGCGACGCCGGCGGGCGGTGCGTCCGACATGAAGCGGTCCGGCTGTTTCAACGCGATCTCCTCGACACGGCGGATCGTATTCGTGCGGGCCGCTGTTGCAAAAGCGGTGCCCGATACGACGGATGGCTAACGATCACCACGCAATTGATGTAGCGCGATTCTCGCACGTAGCGGTGTGCCGGAGGAAGGTAAGACAACGCGCCGAAACCGCAAGCAGCGGGCTTTTCGCCGCGCGGAAATGAGCGTTATGCGGAGGATCGGGCGGCAACGATGCGGCGCCGCGAAATGAAACCGAAATGCAAGTAAAACATACCTTGACGCAATGTGTGCGGAGAGGCAATTTTCCCGATCGCCATTCCTTCGGCGTGCGACCGGGTTTCTTCGATCACTGCGGGCTTGCAGTGTCTTTACAGCAGGCCCACACACACCGCGGCGACGATCGAGCCCAGCACCAACACCGCGCCGATGGTCTTGCGTTTGTTCAACTCCGTCCACAGCAGAACGCCGGTGAGCGACAGCAAGATGATGCTGCCTGCGAGCGTGTCGATCAGCAGCACCCAGCCGACGCTCAAACCCACGCCCTTGTGCAGGTTCGTCAGCATGGCGAGAAATGTGTTCTCGCTGCGCTTGACCGTCACATAGCCGTTACCCACCCAGTACTCGGCGGAGGTGTTCTCATGCGGCGACGCGAAGTTGAGTTGCCAATGCTCCGGCTGGACGACGCTACGCTCGCCCCATGCCACCGGATGAGCCGGCTCTTTCTGCACGCGCCCAAGCGTGCCCGCCAGTTTCAGTTCGTGCTTGAGCCACTTGCCCAGCTCGCGCGGCGTTTCCGGCGCGGGCTGCGGCAACGGCACTTGCAGCAGCGCTACTTGCGGCTCGCCGGTCGATACTTTGAGCGGCCCGCCGCGGTGGTTCAGCAGGAACCCCGTGGTGCCGAACAGCAAACCCAGCGCCGCGCCCCACAAGCCGATCCAGCCATGCACCTTGCGCAGCCATTTGACGAAGGTGGCGCGGCGCGAACGCTGCTGCCGCGCTTTCAATTCGTCATTGTCCAGCCGCTGCGGCTCGCGCGTCGTCCGGTCGATGCCCGCGGGCGATTGAATGTCGATTGCCTCGGGTACGCTCACGTTTCACTCCATGTCCGCAACAGATTGTGATAGATGCCGACGAGGCTGCGGCGCGCGGTATCGTCGGCGTTGCTGGCGTTCAGCCGTTGAATCGCTGTGTCCATGTCGAACAGCATTGCGCGCTGCGTATCGCTGCGCACGAGGCTTTGCACCCAGAAGAAACTAGCGATCCGCGCGCCGCGCGTGACCGGCGTGACCTGATGCAAACTCGTCGCCGGATAGACGATCATGTCGCCGGCCGGCAGTTTGACCTGCTGCACTCCGTACGTGTCTTCGATCACGAGTTCGCCACCGTCGTAGTCGGCGGGGTCGGAAATGAACAGCGTCACGGAGACGTCGGTGCGCAGCTTCACACCGTTGGGCAGCAGGCGCACGGCTCCATCGACGTGACTGCCGAACTGCATGCCGCCTTCATAACGATTGAACAACGGCGGATACACCTGATTCGGCAACACCGCGCTGATGAACAACGGGTTGCGTTCGATCGACGCGAGAATCACGTCGCCGAGTTCACGCGCAATCGGCGTGTGTTCGGCGATCTGCTGATTACGCTTGACCGGCGCGCCCTGATAACCAGCGGTCGCGCGGCCGTCCACCCAGGCGTCGCCGGCCTGATCGAGCCGCTCGCGCACGAGCCGCAACTGCTCGGCGTTCAGTACGTTCGGTATGTGCAGCAACATGGTGTTTCCTTTTTGCGTCGGCTTGCCGTCTTCGAGAACGGCAAGCCTAACGCATCGGTTCAACGCGTATCAAAAGCGGTAGTCGAACGTCGCCAGCAACGTGCGTCCGATACCCGGCACGGAACGGCCGCCGTCGGACTGAATCAGCGCGTCGTAGTAGTACTTGTTGGTCATGTTCAGCAGGTTCAGGCGCACGTCGTATTTCTTCGCGTGGTACGCAGCGGTCGCATCCCAGCGCGTGTAGCCCGGCACCTGCACGTAGTTGGTATTCGACGCATAGCGCGGCGACATATACGTCGGACCGCCGCCGATTTCCCAGTGCGGCGTGATCGCGTAGGTGGTCCAGAAGCTCAGCGTGTTGCGCGGCGTGTTGGCCGGCACGTGCCCTTGCGTACCGTCGCGCGCCTTCAGGATGATGGCGTCCATGTACGTGTAGCCGCCGAACACCTGCCACTTGTCGGTGATATGGCCCGTCACGCCGGCCTGGAAACCGTCCACACGGACGTCGCCGTCGAGCTCGTATTCGGTCGGCGAGACTTGCGTGCGCGCGTTGGTCTTTTCTTCGCGAAAGAATGACGACGTCACCGAGAGATTGCCGCCGAGCAGATCCCATTTGCCGCCGACTTCGTACGACTTGGTCGACTCAGGCGCGAGGTTCTGCGTGAGGTTGGTCACCGTCAGCGCTTCGAGCGATGGATTGAACGACGTGCCGTACGACACGTAGTACGACTGCCAGTCGGTCGGCTGATAAATTACCCCGGCGCGTACGCTGGTGAAGAAGTTGGTCTGCGTCGCATAGCCCGGCAGGCTGATCGTGTTGTGGATCTGCGCCTGGAAGCGATCCCAACGCAAACCGCCAATCACTTTCCACTGCTGGCCGATCGACACCGTGTCGTTCACGTACGCGCCAATTTCGTTCGAGCCCGAATCGGCGTGGTTGCCGACCGTGGTGGTCACACCGGCGGGGTTGGACAGATACGCCGGGTTCACCATCGTTACGACCGGCAAGTTGTTGCGGGTGTACGCCTGGTTCGAGTAGCTGTCGTGGCCGAGGTCGACACCGGCGATCAGGTCGTGCTTGATCGGGCCAGTGACGAACTTGTACTGGAGCATCGTGTCGTTGTAGAGCGAGTGGTTCTCGATCACACGGTCATGGCTCTGCAACTTGATGAACAGTTGCGATGGCGAGAGCGTCGTGAAGTTGCCGTTGCTCAACGCGGGGCTGGTGGCGAGCGGTCCCGTCAACACCGCTTGCGGCGCGGTTTCGCGCGCATCGGTCATCGAGTGCGAGAACTGCGTCTGGTTCGTCAGGATCAGGTTGTCCGAGAACTTGTGCTTGACCGCGGCGGTGACCGTTTGCACGTCCTGAATCGTGCGGTCGGTGGTCAAGCCGTAGAACGTGTTCTTTGGCACCGGCGACGGGCGGCCGTTCAACGCCTGCACGCCGTAGTCCGGCATGTCGTAGTTGTGCTGGATCAGCGCGGAGATCGTCACTTCGGTCGGCGTGCCTATGCCGAAACGCACTTCCGGCGCGATACCGTAGTCCTTGTTCTTCATCGCATCGCGCGTCGAACCGAGGCTTTGGCCGAAGGCGTTCAGGCGAATCGCCGAGGTATCCGTCAGCTTATGGTTCACGTCGACGGTGCTGCGATATTTCGCGTCGGTGCCGATCATGCCCGTGACTTCCGCCGAGTCATGCAGGTTCGCTTTCTTGCTGACCTGGTTGATCACGCCGCCCGTCGATCCGCGACCGAACAGCATCGACGACGGACCGTACAGCACTTCGAGTTCTTCGAGGTCGAAGGTGTCGCGATAGTACTGGTTGCGATCGCGGAAGCCGTCGAGGTAGATGTCGTTCTGCGCAGTGAAGCCGCGCAGGTTGATGTTGTTGCCGATCTGGCCGCCTTCAGCCGCGCCGATCGTTACGCCCGGCGCATTGCGCAGCGCGTCCTGGAACGAAGTGGCGCCTTGCGATTGCAGCACGGCCTTGTTGATGACGGTGACGGTCTGCGGAATGTCGCGCAGCGCCGTGGGCGTCTTTGCACCGACCGTCGCGCGCTCCGCCTGGAAGTCCTGCTGTTCAGCTTGTGCCGCGACGCCGATGGTCGGCAAGCTGCCGGTGTCGGCTGCGACGGTCGTCGTTGTCGTCGTTGTCGTCGTTGTCGTCGCTGTCGTCGCATTAGCATTCGCGGCCGCCGGCTGCGAGGTGGTTTGCGGAGCAGTCTGCGCGACCGCCGGAGTCGCAAAAGGAACGGCAAAAGCTAACGCTGTCGCGAGCGGCGTGTGGTTGAACATGGGAATTCCCGTCGGAGATGCGTTTGCCGGATTCGCATGGCTGAGATGGAATCGACGGCAAAGTCGCAATTGGCTGGCTGCCGTTCTCGTGTGCAGAGCACCGACGTCGGGGATGGCTGGCTATTGGTTAAATGAGAATCGCTATCATTCCACACGCATAAAATCGCATCAATCGCGCGGTCGCTTACCCCTAGTAACAGAATTGTTTCTGTTTTTTACGAATGAAGGCTATTTGTAATTTTCAACCCTGTTCACATGCCGGTTCATTACGCGTTTGTAATATTAAGGCCATTGAAAGGAAAGACTTTTGGCATCGGAAGTAAAAAAGACGCCGGCAGAAAGCTTTCAACTAAATAACAATCAGCCGTGACTGGGGCCGACGCCCAATCCCGACTCCGTTTATCCTTTTTGCAACACTGCCTATCGAACTGTTTCGTTCATCCCCGGAGTTGATCATGCAATACCGCAAGTTCGGCCGCACCGGCCTGACCGTATCCCGCCTGTGCCTCGGCACGATGACCTTTGGCCTGCAGACCGAAGAAGACGTCTCGCATCGCATTCTCGACACGGCGGCGGATGCCGGCGTGAACTTTATCGACACGGCCGACGTGTATCCGCTCGGCGGCACGGAGAACCTTGCCGGCCGCACGGAGGAGATCGTGGGGCGCTGGCTGAAGGGCAAACGCGAGCGCTTCATTCTGGCGACGAAGGCAGTGGGCAAGATGGGGCCGTCGGCATGGGATCAAGGCGCGTCGCGCAAACATCTGCTGAATGCAATCGACGCCTCGTTGCAACGCCTCGGCACGGATTACGTGGACCTCTACCAACTCCATTCCGACGACGCGAATACGCCGCTGGACGAAACGCTGGAGGCGCTCGATGTGATCGTTCGCTCAGGCAAGGCGCGCTATATCGGCGTATCGAACTTTCTCGCGTATCGGCTGGCGCGCGCGTTGGGCCGCGCCGATGTGCTGCGCGCGGCGCGCTTCGTCTCCGTGCAGCCTCGCTATAACCTGCTGTTCCGCCAGATCGAGCGCGAGCTGCTGCCGCTCGCTGCCGAAGAGCAATTGGCGGTGATGCCGTACAACCCGCTCGCGGGCGGCCTGCTGACGGGCAAGCATCAACTGGATGCGGCGCCCGCGTCCGGCCGCTTCACCGAAACTGTCGGCAAGGCCGGTGCGATGTATCAGCAGCGGTACTGGCACAAACGCGAGTTCGAGACGATCGAGCAATTGAAAGCGATCGTTGCGCCGACCGGTGAATCGTTGACGCGGGTTTCGCTTGCCTGGGTGCTGGCGAATCCGCTCGTCACGTCGGCGATTATCGGCGCGAGCCGCGTCGAGCAATTGAGCGACACGCTCGCGGCGTCCGAACTCGTGCTCGACGAGCAGATCAAGACGCAGCTCGACGAAGCGAGCCTGGAATATCGCTGGGGTGACGCGGCGCGGTAAGCTCATGCGCGGCGGGCGAAGGCCGCCGCGCTTATCGCCCGTAACGCAGCACCGTGCTGGTCGCCGCAATCACGTGATCCTTGATTGCGGCAAGCAACGCATCCCTCGTCAAACCGGGCGGCAGCGCATCCGGCGGCAGATCGAGCGCATAGACTTGCGCGACGTAGTGATGCGGATTGTCCCCGACCGGGGGACATGGGCCGCGATACCCGATGCCCCCGGTCTGATTCGCACCGGAGACGCTGCCGGGCGGCTGGCTGCCGCCGGCCCCGAGCGAGGTCGTCGAGGGTGCGACGCCGTATAGCACCCAGTGCACAACGCCCAAACCCTTCGCGCCGTCCGGGTCGAACAGTGTTACGGCATAACTTTTCGTGCCGGCAGGCGCATTCCGCCATTGCAGAGCCGGCGATACATTACCGCCACCGCAGTTGTTCGCGCTCGCCGCGTGGCTCGAATCCAGCGTGCGGCCGTCGGCCGTTCCCGGCGACGACACCACGAAGACTTCCGCCGCGCGGACATGCACTGCGGCAAGCGCCAACGCGGCCGACACGCCGACCGGTAACAGGCGTCGTACGACGCGGAAGCGATTGCTGCCAATCATCATTTCCGACTCCAGCCAGGGTTCAACGATGGTCCAACATCACTTGAAGCGACCCGTCCGCTCATTCGCTTCCGGCAGTTGCCGCGTCTCGCGCACGGATCTCGGATGCCATAAACGCGCGCCGCCTTCGATGCCCGCATCGTTCGAAACGGTGGCTACGTTCGGCGGCAGATCGAACGAAAGGCGTGCCGCATTGCCGCCGCCGATCCACAGCTTGTCGTAGTTCACGAGCGTACTCAGAATTCCGATTACCTTCTCAACGCGCCGGTTCCAGCGTTTATTCCCGGCTTTTTCACGCGCCGCGTCGCCGATGTATTCGTCGTACGCCACGCCCTTCTTGCTAACCGGATGATGGGCGAGTTCCAGATGCGGCATCAACTCGCCGTCGCGGAACATTGCCGTGCCCGCGCCAGTGCCAAGCGTGAGCACGAATTCGAGGCCATGGCCTTCGATCGCGGCGAAGCCCTGCATCTCGGCGTCGTTGATCATGCGCACCGGCAGGCCGCCCAAACGTTGCGCCAGCGAGTCGGCGAGCGGGATGTCGTGCCAGCCTTCCACGCCGAAGTGCGGCGCCGTCAGAATGCGGTTGTTGCGCACCACGCCGGGAAAGCCGATCGACATCAGCGTCGGCGGTTCCTGTTCGACGAGCGGCGCAACCAGCTTCGCCAGCGCGTCCACGAGTTGATCCGGCGTGCACGGATGTGGCGTCGCTATCCGTAAGCGCTCGGTTTTCATGTTGCCGTCCGCGTCGATAATCGCGGCCTTCAAACCCGTGCCGCCGACGTCGATCGCCAGAATCCGCTCGGTGCTGATTGTCGCTTTCGGCTTACTGGATGGCTTACTCGACGGTTTACGTGACGCCTTACCGGACGGTTTAAACGCCGCCTTCGTTGGCGCTTTGCTTGCCGTCTTGCCCGGCGTCTTCGTCGCCGTCTTGCGTGTCGTCTTGCGTGTCACCACGGTGTCCCCCGATTGTGTTGGTGCGACTCGTCGTTGAATTACTTCTTCTGCACAGCATCCCGTTTCAACGGCCGCCATGCGTGGCCGTCGCGCGCCAATAGCGCGTCGGCTTCCGCGGGGCCTTCGCTGCCGGCCGCATAGCCATGCACCGGCACCGCGCCGCCGGTTTTTGGATGCAGCACGTCGTCGACCGCGCACCAGCTCGTTTCGATGCTGTCGGCGCGCTGGAACAGCGTCTCGTCGCCGAGCATGCAGTCGTAGAGCAAGGTTTCATAACCGACGTTGGCGCGTTCCGCGAAGAAGTCGCCATAGTCGAACGACGACTGCACCGCGCCGATCTGCATGACCGGCCCCGGCGTTTTTACATTGAAGTCGAAGCTCGTACCGTGCGCCGGATCGATTCGCAAGGTCAGCACGTTCGGCGTGAGCGCGTCGACAGGCGTGTCGCGAAACAGGCGGAACGGCACCGGCTTCAACTGCACCGAGATTTCCGTGCGACGCGCCGCCAACCGTTTGCCGGTGCGCAAATAGAACGGCACGCCGGCCCAGCGCCAGTTCTCGACGAACACGCGCGCCGCCGCATAGGTTTCCGTCGTGCTGCCGGGCGCGACATCCGGCTCCTCGCGATAGCCGACACCGGCCGGCCCCTTTTCGTATTGACCGAACACCACGTCGTCCGGCGTCAGCGGCTTGATCGCGTCGAAGATTTCGGCCTTCTTGTCGCGCACGGCTTCGGCATCGAACGAATTGGGCGGTTCCATGGCGACCATGCCGAGCAACTGGAACAGATGGTTCGGCAGCATGTCGCGGAACGCGCCGGTCTGTTCGTAGAACTTGCCGCGCCCTTCCACGCCGATGGTTTCCGCCGCCGTGATCTGCACGCTGTCGATATATTCGCGCCGCCACACCGGTTCGAACAACGCGTTTGCGAAGCGCACCGCGAGAATGCTCTGCACGGTGTCCTTACCGAGAAAGTGATCGATGCGATACACCTGATCTTCTTTTGCATATGACAGGATGTGCGCATTCAGATCTTTTGCCGAAGCGAGATCGGTGCCGAAAGGTTTCTCGATCACGATCCGGCGGAAACCGCCGCCCTCGCCTTCTTTCAGCAGACCCGCCTTGCCGAGATGCTCGACGATCGGTTTGAAGAAGCGCGAGCTGACCGCGAGATAGAAGATCACGTTGCCGCCCGGCGCCTGTTCGAGCTGTTGCTTGAGCTTCGTGAAAGTGTCGTCGGTTTCGAATTCGCCGGCCATGTATTCGAGGCGTTGCGCGACCCAGTCCCACGCCTTGTCGTCGAGCTTGCCGGCGTGGAAGGTGCTGGCCTTGTCGGCGGCGAACCGTTCGAGCGACTTGTGCAGATCTTCGCGCCACACGCTCGTCTCGCGCTCGCCGTGATTCACGCCGATGATTTTCATTCCATCGTCGAGCAGGCCATCCACCGCGAGGTTGTACAGCGCCGGCATCAGCAGCCGCTTGGTCAGGTCGCCGCCGGCGCCGAAGATCACCAGCGTGCACGGCGGCGCCGGCCGCTTGCCGGGCGGCGAGGCCGGCGCTTCCTGCGGGCTCGCGCTGACCTTGCAGCTCGGTGGTTGACTGGCGGCGGGACGCTCGGCTGCTGGAGTATTCGGTGTAGTCGACATGGGATTCACTTTTGGAAACCAATGGAACGGACGTGGTGGTACATGAAAGACCACGCTTGAACCCACACAGTTCAAAAACGGCCATGCAACCTGCTCACCTTGCGACGTTGTATGGCTGGTGTAACCTCACTCGCCCGCGCCGCCGCTGCGCACTATTTCACCGATGCGTGCGCCGGTTCGGCAGCCGGCGCCGGTTCGGCCGGGCGTGCCGGCGCGGTGGCTTGCGCCGAAGGTGACGTCGGGATCGGCGCCTGATCTGTTTCGCCCGCCAGCGGCACGTTGCCCGACGCGCTCATCGCGCGCGGCTGCAACAGCAGCGCAACCAGCCCGGTCCAGCCGGTCTGATGCGAAGCGCCCACGCCGCGCCCGTTATCGCCATGGAAATACTCGTGGAACAGGATCAGGTCACGCGAGCGCGGGTCGGCCTGCAATTGCGGATAAGCGCCCATGACCGGACGCTCGCCGTCCTTGTTCTTGAGGAACAGCGTAGTGCAGCGGCGCGCCAGTTCGTCGGCAATCTGGCTCAGCGAGAACTTCTCGCCCGAACCGGTCGGATACTCGACTTTGAAATCCTCGCCGTAGTAGCGGTGAAATTCGTATAGCGACTCGATCAGCAGATAGTTCACCGGCATCCATATCGGACCGCGCCAGTTCGAATTGCCGCCGAACACGCGCGTATCGGATTCGGCCGGCAAATACTTCACGGTGAAACTGTCGCCGTTGTGATTGAACACGAACGGATGATCGCGATGGTATTGCGACAGCGCCCGCACGCCATGATCGGAAAGGAATTCGCCTTCGTCCAGCGCGCGGCGCAACAACGCTTTCATGCGATGCCCGCGCAACAGCGAGAGCAGCAGCGCATTGCCCTTGCCCGGCTCGTTCCAGCGCGAGACCAGCCTCGCCAGATCGGGGCGATGTTCGAGGAACCAGACCAGACGTGCGCGCAGACCCGGCAAGCCGCCGTGCAGACGCTCTTCGAGCACGTGCACCGCGAATAGCGGAATCAGACCCACGATCGAGCGCAGCCGCATGGGAATGCTGCTGCCGTCCGGCAGGTGCAGCTTGTCGTAGAAGAACTCGTCTTCGCTGTCCCACAGGCCCGTTTCGCAGCCGTCGTCGCAACTCACGGCCTCGGCGATATACAGGAAATGCTCGAAGAACTTCACGCCGATGTCGACGAAAACATGATTGGCGTAGGCGAGTTCGAGCGCGATACGCATCAGGTCGAGCGCGTACGCGGCCATCCACGCCGTACCGTCGGACTGGTCGATGTGCCCGCCGGTCGGCAACGGCGATGAGCGATCGAAGATCCCGACGTTATCCAGCCCGAGAAATCCGCCCTGAAAAATATTGCGGCCGTCGGCGTCCTTGCGGTTCACCCACCACGAGAAATTCAGCAGCAGCTTATGAAAGACAAGTTCCAGAAAATCGCGATCCGCCTTGCCGGTGAGCGCGCGGTCGATTTCATACACGCGCCACGCGGCCCACGCATGCACGGGCGGATTGGCGTCGCCGAACGCCCATTCATAAGCGGGAATCTGACCGTTCGGATGCTGATAGCGGTCCTTCACCAGCAACAGCAGTTGCCGTTTCGCGAACGCCGGGTCGATCAGCGCGAATGCGGCCGCATGAAATGCCAAGTCCCATGACGCGTACCACGGGTATTCCCACTTATCCGGCATCGACACAATGTCCGCGTTGCACAGGTGCCGCCAATCCTTGTTGCGGCCCTGCTTGCGGCTGGCGGGCGGCGTCGGCTGAAGCGGATCGCCTTCGAGCCAGCGCTGCACGTCGTACTGGTAGTACTGCTTCGACCACAGCATGCCGGCAAGCGCCTGACGCTGCACGAGCCGCGCGTCGGGGTCAGTGATCTCGTGTTGCAGCGCGCCATAGAATTCGTCGGCCTCGGCGATGCGGCGTGCGAAGATCGCATCGGCATCGAGTTGCACGTCGTCGGGACTCGACTGCGGGCGCCAGCGCATGTACACCACGGCGCGTCCATACGGTTCGAGTGCAATCGCGGCATGCGCGCCGGCCTTGGTGCCGGTGTCGCGGCGGATCGCCTGTTCGTCGCCATGCACCAGGTAATCGTTGAAGCCGTCTTTGAACGGCCCCGCGCCGTCCATGTTGAAGAGGCGCTTGACGTTGGTGTCGTTCTCGCAAAAAAGCCACGTCACCTGCGGTGCGTCTTTCGACCATGCCGTCACGACAATCGGCTCGTGCCCATGCTGATGCCCGACCACCTGCGCCCCGCCGTTATGGTCCGTGCCGGCGACGAGCGAGGGCTTGTCCTTGTTTTCTTTCCACGACCACGAATTGCGCGCCCAGATTTGCGGCAGCACGTCGAGCGAGGCCGCCTGATCCGCGCGATTCTCGATGGTCACGCGCATGAGGATGTCGTCCGGCGCGTGTTTGGCGTATTCCACCTGCACGTCGAAGTAGCGCGAATCGTCGAACACGCCCGTGTCGAGAATTTCGTACTCCGGCATGTCGCCGCCACGGCGCGCGTTTTCCTGAACGAGATCGTCGTACGGATAGGCGGCGTGCGGATACTTGTAGAGCATGCGCATGTACGAATGCGTCGGCGTGCCGTCGACGTAGAAGTACAGCTCCTTCACGTCCTCGCCATGATTGCCCTGCGCATTCGTGACGCCGAACAGGCGCTCTTTCAGGATCGCGTCGTTGCGATTCCATAGCGCTAGCGAAACGCACCAGCTTAGCGTGTCGTCGCCGAAGCCGGCAATGCCGTCCTCACCCCAGCGATAGGCGCGGCTGCGCGCATGGTCGTGCGGAAAATAGTCCCAGGCGGTGCCGTCCGGGCTGTAATCCTCGCGCACCGTGCCCCATTGCCGCTCGCTGAGATAGGGGCCCCAGCGCTGCCAATGCGCACAGTCGGCCGAATGCAGCCGTGAACCTTCAATGGTGGCGAGCAAATTGGCAGCGCGCAGCGGTGGCATGACTACGTCCTTGCATTCGGCTTGGCGGTGGGACACACATCGTAGCGCGGTTTAGGCGCCGGCGGTCGCGAACCCGGCAAGCAGGTGTTCAATGCGCAGCAACTCGCCCAACGACCACGCCTGAAACGGCGTGCCGGCGGGTGCGTGCGGCGCATCGCCGTCGGCGATTTCAGAGAGATGGTTGAGACCGGCGTGGTCGAGATGCGCGTAGAGCGGGTCGAGAAAGCGCGTTTTCGCCTGCATGCGGGCATCCGCCGCGCCGCCGTTGACTCGCAGCCACGCTTCGACGAACGGACCGAGCAGCCACGGCCACACGGTTCCTTGATGATAGGCGCCATCGCGCTCGAGTGGAGACCCGCCGTAATGTCCACGATAGGCAGGATCGGACGGCGCGAGCGTCCTCAGTCCCAGCGGCGTGAGCAATTGCGCTTCGACCTGATCGAGCACCGCGCGCGCCACCGCGCCGTCGAGCAATGGAAACGGCAGGCCGCCCAGAGCAAAGATCTGATTGGGCCGGATCGCCCGATCTATTGCGCCTTTTACGTGATCGACGTCCACGTTGTCGAACAGCGCTCGCGTGGACGGATCGAGAAAGCGTTCATGAAACGCCTGCAGCGCCCGGTCGGCGGCCGGCTGCCATTGCGGATTCCAGGTTGCTGCAATGCGCAATGCGTTGATCCAAAGTGCTTGCACTTCGACCGGCTTGCCGATGCGCGGCGTGACCACCCAGCCGCCGACTTTCGCATCCATCCACGTGAGTTGCACACCGGGTGTGCCGGCGCTCAGCAGGCCATCGTCCGCCGACGCCTGGATGTTGAAGCGCGCGCCCTTCGTATAACCCGTGAGGATGGCTTCGCATGCCTGTTGCAGGCGCTGCTGCGTTGCAGCGCTCGCGTGACGCGTGGCCAGATAATCGTGCACGGCGACGATGAACCACAACGATGCGTCGACGGAGTTGTATTCCGGTGTGTCGCCATAATCGGGAAAGCGATTCGGCAACATGCCTTCCGACAACGTACCCGACCATTCGAGCAGGATCGCTTCGGCGTCGTCGAGGCGGCCCGAAGCGATCAGCAAGCCGCGCATTGCAATGAAGGTGTCGCGGCCCCAGTCGGTGAACCACGGAAAACCCGCGAGAATCGTGCGGCCTTCGTTGCGGGTCACGACGTACGCGTCGGCGGAGCGTTGCAACCGCGAGCCGAGCGCGTCGCGGCGTTGCTGTTCGATGCGCGCGAGTTCCGTGGCATGGATGGCCGCCGCTTTGGCGCTCGCCGGTTGCGTATCGCTCGTGGCGCCTGACGCGCTGAGGATCATCACCGCTTCACCATCGGCGAGATTAAAGCTGAACATGCCGGGCGTCGCGAGGTCCTCGCTGAAGTCGAGGCCGCGCTCCCGCTCGCGGACGTAGCAAAAGTTGCAATACCAGTCGGGCGCGTGCGTGTAGACGCCGTTGGTCGCGGCGTGGATCACCGGCAAGTCGCCGTATGGTTGCCAATTTACGCTGGCCTGGTCGTCGCTTGTCTGCGCGTTGAAGTTGAACGCGGCATTCTCATGGTGCAGCGCGTGGTAGTCGCGGCCCGAGAGCAGTGGCCTGACCTTCAACGTGAGCGCGTTCGTTTCGGAACCGGCTCCCGCACCCTGCTCCAGCCGCCAACGCAAAACCGTCTCGCGAGTCGCTTTGCTGACGAACACGTCGGCGGTCAATACGGCACTAGCACCAATCTGAATGCGCCATGTTGGCCA
The DNA here is from genome assembly GCF_003386115.1 of Paraburkholderia sp. BL27I4N3. Taxonomy (NCBI): domain Bacteria; kingdom Pseudomonadati; phylum Pseudomonadota; class Betaproteobacteria; order Burkholderiales; family Burkholderiaceae; genus Paraburkholderia; species Paraburkholderia sp. BL27I4N3. The sequence continues at coordinate 6,766,528 of NZ_QREJ01000001.1, forward strand.
CGGCTTCGTATCGAACGAGACAAGACTCGTGGTCAGGTCCGGATAGACAACGTCCGGCACGTATCGCTGCATGCTCAACGGATAACGCGCGCCGTTGTTCGCTTCAAGCCACGCCTCCATGCCGTTCACCAGCACCACGCGACCGCCCGGCGCGCGCGTCGCGGTAAGCAGCAGCGCGTGATAGCGGCGCGTGCGCAGCGTGCCCACGGTTCCTGACGCGAATCCGCCAAAGCCATCCGCTTCCAGCCATTCGTCTTCGAGACGCGTCATGTCGAAAGGTCGTTCGATGTGTGTCATGAACTCACCGGTTAGGCAAAGCCATTCATCTTTTAGTGCGCCTGAATGTCAGGCATGAGGCGCCGCGGTGACCATTCTCCTACTTATCACTTTCCACTTCCTTTCGAAAAACCGACTTATCGACGCAAGTTTTACCACTCGCAAACGTTTCACAATTATTTCTTGAAAGGGTTGGAGACTGCACCCGCTTTCACGAAACGGGATGCAGCCATGAGAAGAAACCAACGCCTCGCGAGTGCCGCTTTGGTTGCACTTGCAACTTTAGCGTTGAGCGGTTGTGGTGCGGATGATTCCGCGCCGTCGGCAGCCTCTTCAACGCCGGCCGTTGCGAACAACGACGCCATGCCGAACGCGGCCGGCGCTCCCGCGACGCCAATGCTCAACGCATCTTCGCCGCTCGCAGCAGACCCCGCAGCGGCCTCCGATCCGATCACGCAAAACATGCAAGCCAGTCTCGCCGCGGACAACCAGCAAGTCGCGCCTGTCATGCACTACGCACCCGGCGACAGCGCCAGCAGCAACTAACCCGATTCCACCGGCGCGCGTGGCGCGCTATTCTTCCTCCCCGCAGAAGGTGATATTCGATGACATCAAATAGCCGTCGCCGTTTCCTGCAGACCGTGGCTTCATCCGCCGGCGCTGCTGCCGCGCTGACCGCGCTGCCCGAGTCGATTCGCAATGCGCTCGCCGTTCCCGCGTTTTCGCGCACCGGCACGATTCGCGATGTCGAGCACATCGTCGTGTTCATGCAGGAGAACCGCTCGTTCGACCACTACTTCGGCCACATGCGCGGCGTGCGTGGCTACAACGACCGCTTCCCGATTCCGCTGCCGAACGGCAAGCCGGTGTGGTATCAACCGTCGAAGGAAGATCCGACCCAGCCGGTCCTGCCGTTCCATCTGAACACGGCGACCACCAGTGCGCAATGCGTCGGCGATCTGGATCACTCCTGGTACAAGACCCACGCCGCGATCGACGGCGGCCGCTACGACCAGTGGCCCGCCAACAAGACCGACATGACGATGGGCTACCACCTGCGCAGCGACATTCCGTTCCACTACGCGCTGGCCGATGCATTCACCGTCTGCGACGCCTACTTCTGCTCGCTGCCGGGACCGACGCACCCGAACCGTTCGTATCTGATGACCGGCATGGTCGATCCGAGCGGCACGCTGGGCGGACCGCTCCTCGACAACAACGATTTCGTCGACGGCGACGGTCCGCCGAATTATCAGTTGCTCTCGTGGACCACGTACCCGGAGCGTCTGCAAAACGCGGGCATTTCGTGGCAGGTGTACCAGCAGGGCCTGACTGGCGCCGATCCGTTGAACGGCAACTACGGCACCAACATCCTGCAGAACTTCACGAACTTCATCAATGCGCAGCCGGGCTCGCCGTTGTATGAGCGCGCGCAAACCGTGCGCACCATCGACGACCTGAAGGCTGACGTGCTGGCCAACAAGCTGCCGCAGGTGTCGTGGTTGTGCCCGCCGGCCGCGTACTCGGAACACCCGAGCTATACGCCCGCATACGGCGCGGAGTACACCTCGCAGATCCTGGATGCGTTGACGTCGAATCCGGAGGTGTGGAGCAAGACCGTGCTGTTCATCATGTACGACGAGAACGACGGCTTCTTCGATCACCTCGTGCCGCCGCAACCGGCGACGACCGGCGCGCAAGGCAAATCGACGGTCAGCACCGAAGGCGAAATTCACAACGTGGTGAATCCGCTGCGCGGCGGCAGCTACACCGCCGACGGCCTGCCGTACGGTCTCGGACCGCGTGTGCCGATGACGATCGTGTCGCCGTGGAGCAAGGGCGGTTTCGTCTGCTCACAGGTGTTCGATCACACGTCGGTGATTCGCTTCATCGAAGCGCGCTTCGGCGTGTATGAGCCGAATATCACGGCATGGCGTCGCGCGGTGTGCGGCGACCTGACCACGGCCTTCGACTTCCGCACGCCGGACTCGAAAGTGCCGCCGCTGCCGGACACGAGCAACTACAAGAGCATCGCCGATAACCAGTGCGCAACGCAGCCGAAGCCGACTGTCCCCGCGACGCCGGGCACCATCGATCCGCAGGAAAGCGGCATTCGTTTCGCGCGCGCGTTGCCGTATGAGTTGCACGTGAATGGCCAGGCCAACGACAAGAAGAACACGTTCGAGATCGCGATCGGCAACACCGGCGATCAGGGCGCGCATTTCTACATGTACGCGACGAATCGCACGGATGGTCCGTGGCGCTACACCGTGGAAGCAGGCAAGTCGATCAACGAGACTTTCGATCTCACGATGACCAATGGCGTGTACAGCTTCGAAGTGTTCGGGCCGAACGGTTTCGTGCGCAAGTTCGCCGGCAACACGCAGCAGGCGACGGCACAGAACGCGCAGATCGCCGCCGGTCACGGTAAGAACAAACCGTCCGAGCCGGAAGTGAAGGTGCAATACGACGCCGCGAACGGCAACGTGTTCCTGAAGTTCAGCAACAAGGGCAGCGGGATTGCGCGTCTGCTCGTGACGGACAACGCGTACGGCGCGCGCCCGCGTCCGGTGCTGGTGCCAGCCGGCGCGCATATCGAAGAAGCGTGGGTGCTGGCGTCGAGCCATCACTGGTACGACTTGACGGTGACAAGTAATGACGATGCAAGCTTCTCGCGCCGTGTTGCGGGTCACGTCGAGAATGGGCGGGCGAGCATTAGCGATCCGGCGGCGGTGGCGCCGGTGTTGGTGGTGAATTAAGAGCGCTCGACGGTGAGCGGGCTTCGGTCAACACAGGCATGATTGATCGAAGCCCAGTACCGCTATGTAATCACGCGAGACGTCCTGCACGAAACGGCGGATAGGGTTCGCACGCCAGCCTGCATAAAAAACGTCAGGCCCCCAGCAAAACCCCGGTCCTGAAAGGGCGCGCGCCCGTCACACGGCCGAGCGGCGCGCCGGCCGTCACGAAGCGAATCGCGCGCCGCATGTAAAACACACCTTCCGTTTTACTGACAATCGTCGTGGTCTCGTCGGTGAGCGGATCGACGATATCGAACAGCGCCTGGCCGACGCGAATCGTGTCGCCGATCTTCGCGCGATGAATCAGAATCCCGCTGACAGGCGCATAGAACTGCTCGCTACCGGCCAGCGGCGTGGCCGGCGAACGCAGGTCCGGCAAAGGCCTGGCATCAAGCTTGATCGCCTTGCGCCACGTAAGATAATCGACAAGCGCGTCCGCATCTTCCTGAGCGACTTCGTAGGACACGTCGCGCTGTCCGCGGCATTCCACGGTCACTGCAATCGCACCGTGGGGCACCGGCTTATCGGCCGGCAGTTCCTGCTGCAATGTCCACCACAACAGGCTGTGCGTTTCATCGAACGATTCGCCGCCTGAATTGGTGGCAAGCAACGACGCCTGCGCGCCAAGATAGCGCGACAACGGTTCGAACTCCGGCCACGCCGCCTCGCTGGTGTAGAGATGCATGGCCGCTTCGAGCGAACAATGCAGATCGATAATCACATCCGCATCGAACGAGAGCTTCAGCAACGCCAATTGCAGCGATTCGAACTCGGTCAATGGTTTCTGATCGGCCAGTTCGTCGGCAATCAATTGCCGCACCAGCCGCACGTTTTCGGTTGCATCTGAACCCAACGTTTCCTTGGCACGCGCGATCAATTTCGAAAACTGCGGGAAGTGGCGATTGAAATTCTTCCCGCTACCCAGATCGAAACGGCCGAGAAACTGGCCGAGCACGTATTGCCCGAGCCCGACCGGATTCGCCACCGGCACCAGCACGATTTCCGCGCTCAGCGCGCCCTGCTTTTCCAGTTCGAGCAAGCGACGTTTGAGCAGAACGGTCGTCAACATCGCAGGGGTTTCATCGGCATGCAGCGACGACTGGATATAAATCTTCTGCCCGCTATTCGCCGGGCCAAAGTGAAACGACACCAGTTCGCGGTGCGTGCCGATAGCTGGCGAGAGAAGCGGAATCGATTGCCTGTTCATGAGCGGGAGTCTTTAAGAGAAGTCGGAAATCAATTGCCGTACGGATCGAAGTCGAAGTACTTCTTGGCGATCTGAGCGTACGTGCCGTCCTTGAGCATCGAAGCGATGGCCGCGTTAATGGAGGCCTGCACCGCGGTCTCATCCTTGCGCAAGCCGATGCCCACGCCGCGATCGCCCATCGAAAGCGGTTCGCCGACAAACGCAAAACCCTTCCCCGCCGGCGTGCGCAGGAAACCGATATCCGCTTCCACCGAGCCGAGCAATGCGCCGTCCAGGCGCCCGTTCTGCAAGTCGGCGAACACCTCGTCCTGACTCTTGTACGCCACCACATGCGCGCCGAGCGGCGCCCAGTTCTTCAGTGCATAGCCCTCGAACTGCGTGCCCGATTGCACGCCGATCTGCTTGCCGGCCAGTGCACTCGTGCCGCCCGCGAGCGCTGACCCTTGCCGCGCGATCAGCCGCGATTTGAACTGGAAGAGCTTCGACGAAAACAGGATCTGCTGCTCGCGCTTTTCCGTGATTGCCATCGACGAAAGGATCGCGTCGATCTTGCGCGCCTGCAGCGCCGGAATCATCCCCGAGAATTCGAGTTCGACCCACTGGCAGCGCGCCTGGATGCGCTTGCAGATTTCGTTGCCGAGATCGACGTCGAAACCTTTGAAGCTGCCGTCGGGCGCCTTGGCGTCCATCGGCGGGTAGCTCGGGTCGATACCGAGGCGCAGCGTAGTGGGCTCAACGGCGAACGCGCCACTGCTGAACGCCAGCGCGGCGCTCAAGATCATCAGCGAAATTTTCATGGGAGCACGGAGTAAGGGTGGGCGGATGACGACCGAGCTATCCTATGCCGCGTCTGTGCCTCAAAGAAGCCCCATTCGGACTATCATGATCACTTTTACCGATCACTGAACTGGCGATTCCCTCATGGCGTTGACGATCTCCCAACTCCGCGCGTTCACCGCCGTGGCCGAGCACGGCAGCATCCGCGCGGCGTCGCGGGCGCTCGGCATCGCGCAAAGCGGTATCACGCAGCAGTTGCAGAATCTCGAATCGATGCTCGGCGCGACCCTGTTCACCCGCACGAACCGCGGCATTGCGCTGACGGCCCTCGGCCAACGGTTGTTGCAGCGCGCGGGCGCGATCATCGGCGAATGCGAACGCGCGGAGCAGGAAGTGCAGCAACTGCGCGGCGACTACGTCGGCGAGGTCACGTTCGGCATGACGACCGAACCGTTGATCGACGCGTTCGCGCCGGTGCTGATGGAATTTCGCACGCGCTTCGAGCGGGTCGCGGTGCATCTGCGTACCGGCACTTCGCGCATGATGATTTCGTGGATTCGTGAAGGCACGCTGGATTTCGCGGTTGCCTTGGTGTCGAAGCATACGGATACGGCGGACCTCTCTGTCATGCCGCTGTATCCGTCCGATCCGGTGATCGTCTGCCGTCAAGGGCATCCGAAGGCCAGGGCGACCTCGCTGGCCGACCTGGTCGATTGCACGTGGGTCGCCACGCGCTCGCCGAATCTCACGGACGATCCGCAAATCAGTCGCCTAAACCATCTGTTCGAAGGCCACGGCTTGCCGCCGCCGAAAATCGTCGCGACAGTGGAAGGCCTGTACGAAACGCTGCACCTGGTGAGCGCGACAGATTGCCTGTCGCTCGAAGCGTCGATCGTGGTGAAGCGCGGGCCGTTTGCGAGCACGCTCACCGCTATTCCGGTGCGCGAGCGCGCGGTCGAACAGAACGTTTGCCTGCTGCAGCGCGCGGCCATTCCGCTCACGCCCGCGGCGCAGGAACTCGCGACAATGATCGCTTCGTATACGCGCACGGTGCGGGCGCGTTGAAGCGGCGCTGAAATCAGGCTGCCGTTTGTTCGAGCGCGAGCAACTCGTCGATAGTCTGACGCCGCCGGATCAGTCGCGGCTTGCCATGCTCCAGCAATACCTCCGGCGCAAGCGGCCGGCTGTTGTAGTTCGAGGACATCGACGCGCCATATGCGCCTGCATCGTGAAACACGATGAAGTCGCCCACTTCGGGCGTGTGTATCGAGCGGTTCGTAATGACGCCGCCTTCGGCTTGCGTGAAGACATCGCCGGCTTCGCAGAGCGGCCCAGCCACCGCGAACGAATCGACCGGCGCTTCGCTCGGTGCGCCGTCGCGCTTCAACACCGTCATCTCATGATGACTGCCGTAAAAAGACGGTCTCACAAGATCGTTGAATCCGGCATCGACCAAAGCAAACTGCTGCGCGGGGCGTCGATTCAACGCGTGAACTTCCGCGATGAGCACGCCCGATTGTGCAACCAGAAAGCGCCCCGGCTCGATTTCCAGCCTCACGCGATGCCCGACATGCGCTTCGACCTGCCGACGCGCCGCGTCCCAGAGCCGGAAGTAATGCGCGACATCGATAACGGGCTCGCCTTCGCGATACGGCACCGACAAGCCACCTCCCGCGGAGATCGCTTCGATATCGTGGCCCAGGCCCCTCACGGCTTCGACCATCGCCTCGCAGACACGCGACAGATGTCCATAGTCGACGCCCGAACCGATATGCATGTGCAACCCGACCACCTTCAGCCGATAACGCCGGACCAGCTCGACCGCTTGCGGCACATCGTCGAGCCAGATGCCGTGCTTGCTATGCTCGCCGCCCGTGTTCGTCTTGTTGCTATGTCCGTGACCGAAGCCAGGATTGATCCGCAGCCAGACGCGATGACCTTCGGGCGCATGCCGTCCTATCCGTTCGAGCATATCGAGCGAGCCCGCGTTGACCGTGATGCGGTGCTCGATCACGGTGGCAAGCGTCGCGTGGTCGATCAGATCGGCGGTAAACACAACGCCTTCGGGATCGCCATCCGGCGTGAAGCCCGCCGCGAGACTGCGTTTGATTTCGCCCAGCGAAACCGCATCGACCGTGGCCCCTTCCTCGCGCATCAGTTTGAGGATATGCAGATTCGAACACGCCTTCTGCGCATAGCGGATCACATCGAAGCTGCGCAATTCGGCAATACGCGTGCGAATTGCGTCAGCGTCGTAGACCCACAGCGGCGTGCCGTGCTCGTGGGCGAGTTCGACGAATTGTTGCGGATTGAATGGCGTCACGGTCACGTCTCTTGATGTCGAAGCGTTGGTGTGAGCGACATGATGCTGAAAACGTGTCATTCAGTAAAATACCAATTCTTCACATGTCCATTCACTTCTGATATACGCAATCATGGCGCTCACACATCGGCATATCGAAGTCTTCCGCGCGCTGATGACCGCGGGCAGCGTCACCAAAGCGGCCGAAATGCTGTTCACCTCGCAGCCCACGGTGAGCCGCGAACTGGCGCGCATGGAGCAGAGCATCGGCTTTGCCCTGTTCGAACGCACGAACGGCCGGCTGCGTCCCACGTCGTCCGCGCTCACCTTGTTCGACGAGATCAAGCGTGCTTATGTCGGGCTCGAACGCGTGGCGTCCACCGCCGCGAGCTTGCGAGAATTCCAGGGTGGCCAGCTTTCGGTCATCGCGTTGCCCGCGTTTTCGCATTCGATCTTGCCGGGCGCGGCGAAGCGCTTTCACGACGCGCAACCTGGCGCGAGTCTGTCGATCGCGGCGCAGGAGTCGCCGTTTCTCGAGGAATGGCTGAGCGCCCAGCGTTACGACCTCGGCCTGACCGAGCATGGCGCGCCGCCGGCCGGCACGCGCCTGACGCCCTTGCTCGAAGTCGATGAAGTGTGCGTGCTGCCCGACGGGCATCCGTTGCTCGGCAAGCGGGTGATCGCCTTGAAGGATTTCGCCAATCAGCCGTTCATCAGCCTGTCGTCGAACGATCCATACCGGATTCAGATCGACGAGACCTTCGCGCAAGCGGGAATCGCGCGCCGCCAGATCGTCGAGACGCCTACCGCGGTGTCCGTGTGCACCTTCGTTCGGCAAGGGCTTGGCCTCGCGATTGTCAATCCGCTGACAGCCCTCGATTTTGCGGGACGCCATCTGCATATCCGGCCGCTCGCCGTGTCGCTGCCGTTTCGCGTGAGTGTGATTCAGCCGGAGCATCGTCCAGGTCACCCGCTGGCTAGGGAGTTCGTTAGAGCGCTGCAAAGCGAAGCCGCCGCGCTGCGGCTACAATTGAAAGCCCACACCGGACGCAAGCAGCAATAACGGCTTCGGTTCGCAAATCAACGCGCGCGAACAACAGCCGCATCCACCACCGAAAAAGTCCGGGCACGCTTCAAGCTAAGCACAGCAGCACACCGATTGCGAACACGAGCGGCGCACAGCGCCTTCGCGTCGCATGAGATTTCACATGTCCTAGACCATCAACAGGAGTTTCCCAAATGATGAATCGAGACAATCCCGTCTGGCTGATCACAGGATGTTCCACCGGCTTTGGCCGCGAATTGGCGAAGCTGGTGCTTGAGCGCGGCTGGCGCGCGGTGGTCACCGCACGCGATCCGTCGAAAGTGAAAGATATTGCCGAAGCCCACGGCGACCGCGCATTGGTTCTGCCGCTCGATGTGACGAACCGCAAGCAGATCGACGACGTGGTGACGCAAGCGAAGCAGCCTTTCGGCCGCATCGACGCACTCGTCAACAACGCGGGTTATGGCTATCTGGCGGCGATCGAGGAAGGCGAAGACGACGAAGTCCGCGCCATGTTCGAAACCAACGTGTTCGGCCTCGTCGATATCACGAAGGCGGTCTTGCCGATCATGCGCGAGCAGCGTAGCGGTTTGATCGTCAACGTGTCGTCGATCGGCGGCATTGCGAGTTTTGCGGCGACCGGCTATTACCACGCCACCAAATACGCGGTGGAGGGTCTATCCGAATCGCTGGCGACGGAGGTGAAACCGCTCGGCATCGACGTGCTGATTGTCGAACCGGGGCCGTTCCGCACGAACTGGGCGGGCCCGTCGATCAAACAATCGGCCACGGTAATCGACGACTACGCGGCCACGGCCGGCGAGCGCCGCAAGCAGACCGAAGCGCGCAGCGGCAAGCAGGCGGGCGACCCGGTGCGCGCCGCGCAGGCCATTATCGACGCCGCACTGTCGGACACACCGCCGCTGCGCTTGCTGCTCGGCAAGATGGCGCTTGAACTGGCGCGCAAGAAGTTGGACTTCATGCGCGGCGATTTCGATGCCTGGGAAGCCACCACGGTGGGCGCGGACTTTCCGGAAGGAGCGGGTTAGGCCGCGGGAGTTTCACGCAATCCGTTGAGCGTTGTCCGTTGGTCGGGCTTAAAACTCGACCAGCGCGAAATCTTCCTTGCCCACGTCGCAAAGCGGGCAGCGCCAGTCCGCCGGCACGTCCGCCCAGCGTGTGCCCGCGGCGATGCCTTCTTCCGGCAAACCTGCGGCTTCGTCGTAGACCCAGCCGCAGATCACGCAGACCCATTGCTTGAAGTCATCCGCCGACGCGCCGGGATTCACGGCCGCGCTCTGCGCATCAGCCGCATGCAACGCAGGCGTTTCATCGAGGCTAACCACTAACGGCGCGACTGTGCCGACGCCGGTCTGCGCGAGACGCGCCTGCAGGCTCTCCAGCAGCCGCTGCGCTTCGGCGTGCGTCAGATCGATCCAGTAGGGATCGCCCGCGCCGTCGTTGAGCCGTTCAGAGGAAAACTGGATTTCTACGGCAACGCCCTTCTTGTACATGGCAAATCGGAATATCGATGAAGCCGGCAACGCGCCCCGCAAGGAAACTCCCTGCGGACGTGCCGGCATAGGCGCAAGCGTTGCGCCAGAGACTTCTCGCGGAGATTAGGCGAACTGGTTCAGCACGATCGCGGCGATCAGGCCGGCGGCGCCGATGAGGCCCAGCAATTGCAGCAGCGTGAGGGATTTGCGGGGTGCGGTAGGGATTTGTTGCGTAGTCACGGGCTATTCTTGAAGATTGGAAAAAGCGAAATGGTACACGGGTCTGCGGCCCGCGCATGTCGAATAGCGCAAACCGCCGTGCATTAGTTGCCATTATCGCTGCTCGATTGCCGTCAATTCCCTACCGTCCGGAGATGGATTAATTCCCCCCGGAGAGGAAAGTTCAGCTCTTCGCCAATGGGCTGCCGCGGCGCGAATCCCAGAAGCGGATCACGGCCGTGTCGCCCGTGCCGGCGCCCACCACTTGATCCGGCGCGCCGTTCTCGCGCAGCAACGCGCGCAGATCGTTGATGACCGGGAACACCTCGTGATTCCAGTCCGCGCCTTGCGAATCGTGGGCGCGCTGTTCGGCTTCGACGATCTCGCGGTCTTCCTTGAAAATGCGCTCGGTGAACCACACCAGCAGCGGCCATGCGAGATTCAACACGCCGGGAATGCCCGGTTTGCGAATCGACAGCAGCCCGAACGTGCGGTTGGTGCGCTGCTCGCGATCGAGCGGCACGTAGATGATCCACAGATTCATCACCAGCGTCTGCTCCGACGTGCGGATCTGCAGCGTCTGATACGGATACTCGGTGCGGATCGTCATCACGTCTTTGTCGTTGTCGCCGCCGGTTTTACGGCTCTGGCCGAACACGATCGCTTCGCCGATCGGCTGCTGGCCGGCCATGCGCGCGAACGTGTAATCGACTTCGACCCAGCCCTCGCCGCGCCGCCGGCCGAGCGAGCGCGCCCGCATCTGCCCCATCTGCTTGCGATGCAGAAACTGATGGTTCATGTCCATCAGGTTCTCGTGCATGAACGAGTAATGGCAATTCACCGGACGGCCGAAGCGGCGCGTCTTGTACTTCTTGTCCGAGACCGACGCGAGGTCGGGCAGCGGCCGTTGTTCGGCCAGCGCGGCATCGCCGGGGAAAACGAAAATCAGGCCTTCGATCTCGCGGCACGGATAAGAGCGCACGCCGTTCGGCAGACGCTCGCGGCCCAGGTACGGCACGTCGATGCACTTGCCCGAGCAGTCGTAAGTCCAGCCGTGATAGCCGCAGCGGATCGATTCGCCATCCACCACGCCCTGATGCAACGGCACCTGACGATGCGCGCAGCGGTCCTCCAGCGCGAACACCTTGCCCGATTCCGTGCGCGCCAGCACGATCGGGTCGCCCGCAAACGTCACACCATGCGTCTTGCCCCGCTTCACCTCGTGCGACCACGCCAACGGATACCAGTAGTCCGGGTGAATACCGACGCGGCGCAGATCGCGCACCGGTGCGTCGTTGGCGGCCTGGCCCGGCGCGTGAGCCGGTTTCTGCGATGCGGCCTGGGCAGGCGACGCATCGACGGTTACATCGACGGTGTCTTGTTCTAGCGGGGGAACAGCATGCATAGGTGGCTCTCCGTGCACGGGCGGATAGAAGGTAGCCGCCCGGCAAAGTGCGGGCAGCATCGTCGCCAGTCTACTAGAACCCGACGCCGTATGGGTTCGAGGACCGCGCAGCGGCCTGCGGCGACGCCTGCCCACGCAAGCGCGCCGCTTGGCTTCCCACCTTCCCGAAGAGACGACGCGCCGCGTCAGCTTTCGTCGTGCGCCACCAGCCCCGAGCGGCGCTGCACGCCCCATGACCGGCCGCCGCGCAGGAAATGCAGCCAGCCGAGCGCCGCGCCCACGTGCCGCACCAGCTGAAACGTGAACGGCTCGGCGACCGCCGCGAGCATCGCCATCCATAAACTGGAGCCGGCGCGCTCGCCGGTCCAGCGCCGGTACAGATGGATGCTCCACAGATAGAACGCGAGGTCGATCGCCGTTTTCAGACCGATTACGCTGAAGATCGACACGACGATCGCGCCATGTCCGCCGAACACAAAGGCGAGCAGCAGCGCGAACGCGGTGAGGCCGTAGATCGGCTGCATGGTGTCGATCGCCTTGACCGGCAGCATCAGCATGCCGAGCGTGCCGTAGCGCGGATTGCCGGTCATGTCGCGGTTCCAGTACTGCGTCTGCAGGAAGCCCGCGAACCAGCGGCGGCGTTGACGCAGAAAGCTGGCGAGGTTGTCCGGCGCGTCGGTGCGGGCATGCGCCTCGCCCACCACGCGCACGTCCCAGCCGAGGTCATGGTCGACTGAATAGCGGCGCAGCCGGTGAATCAGCTCGTAGTCTTCGACCAGACACTGCGGATCGAAGCCGCCCACGTCGACCAGCGCGTCGCGCTTGAACGAAGCGAAGGCGCCGGAGATCAGCAGCAGGCTGTCCGCACGCATCCACGCGAAACGGGCGATGAAGTTGCGCATGTACTCGTAAGTCTGGAACCACTGGAACACGCGCCCCGACACCGACTTGCCGCACACCGGCACCAGAATGCCCGCCGCGGCAACCAGCTTCGGCTCGCTCGCGAAAGCGGCGCGCATGGCGTAGGTGGCGTCGTCGTCGAGCAGGGTGTCGGCGTCTACCGTCATGACGGTTTCCGTGGTCATCACGGCGATCGCGGCATTCAGCGCGCGAGCCTTGCCGCCGTGCGGCACGCGCAGCCAGAACAGATTCGGATACAGCGCGCTCGGCGCGCTCAGCACGCCGTCGGCTGCGGCGGTGAGACCGAAGCGTTCGGTGAGCAGTTCGCGCGTCGCATCGGTGGAACCGTCGTCGGCAATCACGATTTGTGCCGGCCCATGCGTTTGCCGCAGCAGCGCGGCGATCGTTACCGGCAGCACCGTAGCTTCGTTATGCGACGCGACGATCACACCCATGCTCGGTAAACTGCGCCGTTCGAAGTCCGGTTCGAGCGGCGGCGCACGCCGCATCAACGGCAGTGTTTTCCACGTGACGAACGCCAGCAGCAAGGTGTCGTACACCACGTAGGCGATACCCGTCGACCATGCCAGCGCGCCCTGCAGAAAGAAGGCGCGTGCGAAAAGAAGCACCCACACTACGACGACACTCAGATGAATCAGCGTGCTCAACGGCGTCGTGCGACGCGGCACGATGCGCGGCGAAGCGAGAGCGAGGGCCTGTTCCAGGGTTTTCTTCAAAATGACTGCCGGGTTTGTCGATGTTGCGGTTGATAGGTGAAGGCTGCGCTCACGGCACCATGCGCTTGAGAATCGACTTACGATCGATCCACTGATGCTTCAACGCGCCGCCGATATGCATGGCCAGCAGCGCATAGAGCGCGTAGCCAAGCCATATATGCAAGGCGCCGAAGCGGTCGTGCAAGGTCTCCTTGAGCGCCGGGTCGAGGTTCATCACGTAGCCGATACGCGGCCATGGAAACAGATTGAACAAGTGCATGGGGTGCGTCGCCGCGTCTTTCCATGCGGAATCGTGCAGCCAGCCGGACAGCGGCAGTGCAATCATCAGCAGGTAGAGCAGAAAATGCGCGACATGCGCGGCGATCTTTTCCCACGACGGAAACTCGCGCGGCAACGGCGGCGGTTTGTGCGACACGCGCCACAAAATGCGCATGAGCGCGAGACCGAGCACCGTGATGCCGATCGACTTATGGGTGTCGACCACCGGGCGCACCCAGTCGTCCGGCAACGAATCCGCGCTCAGGCCGAGCACGACGTTGCCGATCATCAGCAGCGCGATGAGCCAGTGCAGCACCATGGCCGTGCGGGTATAGCGCGATGGCACGGGCGTGCCGGTCGAATCGGTCAAAGAGTCGGCGTGCGTGTTCATGTTTATTCCGTCCGCAGCGGCATGGCTGCGAAAGCTGTTTGAAAATCCGGCAATGCAGTAGCACATCCAGATGCGCCGCAGTATAGACAAACGCCCCAGTGTGACGCTTTATTCCGCCGGGTGCTTAAAACTATGTTTCAGATTATTTCGCGCGCGCGGGTTGAGCGGGAACGTTGCACCCTAAACGTGCGGCGACTCATGCCGCGCCGCGATATCGGCGCTGCCGGCGCGGTGCATTCGCTGAGCGAGCCATTGGTTGCATTCGCATCCAGTCAGTGGCGGTGCCAGGCGGGGCGGTTGCGGCAACGGGTGAACGACCGGTCTAGCGCTTGACGAACCGATAGTGCCCGACGCCCCATTCGCTGCCATGCGCGTAGCCGAACAGCTCGGCCACGGCCATATAGAACATGCGCCACCGTTGCAGCCACACTGCCGCGTCGCGCGCGCCGTAGGTATCGGCGAGCATCGGCATCACCCGATCATGCGCCGCGTCGAGCGCGGCAAGCCAATGATTCGCCGTGCGCTCGTAATGCGTGCCGCTCACCCACCATTGCCGCTCCACGCGTAGATCGTCCTGGAAATTGAGCAGCAGCGCTTCCGACGGCATCGTGCCGCCGGTGAAAAAGTACTTCGACATCCAGTCGGTGCCGTCCTCCACCTGGAAGTGATATGCAAGCGTGCGATGCGCGAAGATATGCACGAACAGCTTCGCGTCGTCGCGCATCCAACGCGCGATTTTCGCGAGCAGCAAGCCATAGTTTTTCATATGCTCGAACATCTCGATCGACACCACACGGTCGAAACCGCGGCCAAGCTGTGCATCGTCGAATTCGAAATCGACAATGTTGCCCGTCACCACGGAGAGGTTGTGCAAACCTGTCTGCGCGGCGCGCGCTTCGATGAACGCACGCTGCCCATGCGAGTTCGATAGCGCGACGACCCGCGCATTCGGATAACGCGCCGCCAGCCATAACGACAGCGAACCCCAGCCGCAACCGAGGTCGAGAATCCGCTGACCGTCGGCGAGTTCCGCGCGCTCGGCATAGCGTTCGAGCATGGCCGCTTCGGCTTGCGCGAGCGTCTCCCCGCCGGTCGGATACAGGCAGCACGAGTACTTCAGATGCGGCCCGAGATGCGCGTGAAAGAACGACGCCGGCACCTCGTAATGCTGCGAGTTGGCCGCTTGCGTTTCAATGGCGATCGGGCTTGCACGCAGATCGTCGAGCAGACGGTTGAGCCGTTGCGCGCGCAACTCGCCGTTGTCGGCCGCTTCGTCGCGCAAACGCTGACGCATTAACTGACGCATGCCGAAGCGGATCACGCTGTCCCGCAGCCAGCCGCGTTCGCAGCTTCGAATGAGCCAGCCGTCACTGGGCTCGGCAGGCGATGGCGGCAGGGTTTGGTCGGTGGTGGATAGGCTCATGAAACTGACTCCCTGTCGTTATTCTGGACTTTTTGAATGCGCGCGTGCGCCGTGGTCGCGTGTTCAACTCCGCGGCGGCCACGGAATCAGCGCGCTGGTGGTGCGCATGTAATCGGCGTAACCCGGGCGCCGCTTTGCCATGCTTTCTTCGAGCAACGGAATGCCGGAGAGCTTCAGCAACAGAAACGCCATCAGCACCGGCGGCAGCAGCGTGAACCAGGCCCACGGCGTGCCGATCGACAACGCGATATAAGCCAGCCAATGCACGCATTCGAAGAAGTAGTTCGGATGCCGCGAGTAACGCCACAAGCCGACACGGCACACCCCGTCGCGATTGGCCGCATCGGCCTTGAAGCTTTGCAACTGGCGGTCGGCCACGGCTTCGCCAGCCACGGAGACGATCCACACCACGACGGCCAGCACGACCCAACCAATAGCGGGCGCCGTGCCGCGGTACGACGGCACGAGAAACGCGATCGACAGCAACATCGAAATAACGACTTGCAACTGGAAAAACCAGAACATCCTGCTCGCCGCCTTGTCGCCCCATTCTTCTCGAAAGCGGTGATAGCGCGCGTCTTCGGGCTTGCCGGCGTTGCGTTTCCACAGATGCGTGCCCAGCCGCACGCCCCAGATCAAACCGCCGAGCGCGGTCAACGCGCGCGCGTCGGGGTCGCCGGTGCCGAGCACCGCGTAGAGCACCGCGACGAGGCCGAGCGAATACGCCCAAACGGGATCGACCATGCCGGCGTTTTCGCTCTTCAACTGCCACGCCCAGACCGCGCTGAAAATCGCGACGAGTCCGACTAGGGCAATCACGGCAGTGGCAAGTGGCGGCATGGTTTCTTCGTTCAATGGCGATGCGGGTTATACGCTGCGGCGGCGGTATCGGATGCGCGCGGCGCGCCCGCTAGTCCTTGTCGCCCGGCGAGGCGAAGCCCGGCTTGCCCAACTGATCCGGCCGCTGCGGCACACGCCTGAAACGCGACGTGTCGTAGCCCATCGCATCGAGCCGCGCAAGCAAGGCCCGATACGTGTCGTCGCTCATGTCCGGTTCACGCGAAAAAATCCAGCCGAGGTTTTTGCCTGGGTAGCCGAGGATCGTGTAGCGATAGTCGGGATCGACATAAAGCGTCAGTTGCGTCACGTGGATGGGCCAGAACAACTGCACGCTCCACTCGCCGCCGTCTTTGCCGGGCACGGGCGTGTCGAGAAACTGGTAATGCTTTTCCTCGGCGTCGAAGCTCTTCTTGCGGCCGTAGTACGAATCGTCGATCTTGCCGTCCTGGCGCAGTGTCCATTCGGCGCGGCTCGCCACCATGTCGCGCTCGGCGAAGTACGGAATGTTCGCGATGATGTACCAGCGGCCCATATAGCGCGGCAAGTCGACGGGCACGGTGGAGAGCGGCTCGCTCGCACGCGGGTTGGGATTGGGCGGATCGTTGGAACAGGCCGCGAGCGATAGCAGCAGCAGCGACGCCATAGCAGTGGCGGCGGCAGTGGCAATGGCATAGACAACTCGGCGCATGGCGGCGGCCTCGAACGTGTGGCGGCAATAAACGTATTACGTTCGACAGGGCTGTCTGGATGCGTGCTGCGCCCGTGAGTCGGCACGGCTGATTCGCGTCACGACACAAAGCCACCCGCAAACGGTGCTCGCCGACAAGTTCGCGCACGCGCGACCGTTGCGGTGCTCTAGCCGTCCAGGCGGTCACACCTGAACTGCACGCTTTAACAACGCTACCGACCGACCCGCTGCTCAGCAACGCTTTACGCCGGGCTTACAAGCGGCGCGAGCCGGTTAGCGTTATCGTGTCCGCAACGCCTGCTCACACGTCAGTTCCGTCATGTCGATCCGCTTCAACGCCCCATTCACCGCCTTGCTTGCCGCCGCCCTCTTCGGCGCGACGACACCGGTCGCCAAGGCGCTGCTCGGCTCGCTCTCGCCGTTCCTGCTTGCCGGACTGTTCTACCTCGGCAGCGGCTGCGGCCTTGCCGCGGTGATGCTCGCGCGCCGGCTGAAAGGCGGCGGCGGGCAGCCGGCCAGCCACAGCCCTTTCCCTTTCCGCGAAATCCCTTGGCTGGCGGGCGCGATCGCGGCCGGCGGCGTCGCAGGACCCGCTTTATTGATGCTGGGTTTGCAAACGACACCGGCCGCCACCGGGTCGCTGCTGCTGAATCTGGAAGGCGTATTCACCGCGCTGATCGCGTGGATCGTGTTTCGCGAGAACGTCGACGTGCAGGTATTCCTCGGCATGGCCGCGATTGTCGCGGGCGGCGTGGCGCTGTCCTGGCATCCAGGCGCGGCGGGATTGCCGCCGGGCACGCTGCTGCTGGCCGGCGCCTGCGCGTGCTGGGCCGTGGACAACAATCTCACGCGCAAGGTGTCGGCGCACGACGCGATGTTCATTGCCTGCATAAAAGGGCTAGTGGCCGGTGCGGTCAATGTGGCGCTCGCGCTCACCCTCGGCGCCGCATGGCCGAAGCTCTCGACTGTCGCGCTCGCCATGCTCACCGGCTTTGCCGGCTACGGCGTGAGTCTGGTGCTGTTCGTGGTCGCGCTGCGCAATCTCGGCACCGCGCGGACCGGCGCTTATTTCTCGGTTGCGCCGCTATTCGGCGTGACCCTGTCATGGCTGCTATGGCCGGAACTGCCGCAGCCGCTCTTCTGGGTCGCCGCCGTCTTGATGACGCTCGGCGTGTGGCTGCATATTCGCGAACGTCATGAACATCCGCACACGCACGATCCGCTCGAACACTCGCATCGTCACCGGCACGACGCGCATCACCAGCACGAGCATGATTTCGCATGGGACGGCGACGAGCCGCATACCCATCCGCACCGCCATGCACCCATGACGCACGCACATGCGCATTTCCCGGACATCCATCACCGGCACACGCATTGATTTTTGGCTCGGCCACGCTGCGCGGGCATTCGCTGCATCGCAAGACAAAAATCTTTCTGAAAAAAAATCAGGCGATAGGTCGATTCAATTGGCATCGCCGCGCATCGCATCCTGTAATGAAACTCCTGTCGTACACGTGCCACCGTTTGACCCGCCTGCACCTTTGGAGATATCTATGTCGCAGCCCGAGCCCAATGTAGACGAATTAGTGAAAAGCATCGCCGAGGAAACGGACACGCCGGCGGAAGCCGTTTCGAAGATGTACGCGGATACCTTGGCCAGCTATCGGCACGACGCGCGCGTATTCGACTACGTGCCGCTCTTTGCCGCGAAAAAAGTACGCAACCAGCTTCGCGACAATTCGAATCGCAAACACTGATACGGCGGCGCGCGGAGACCACCGCCTGCTGAATCGTTTATTCGCCTCGACCGACCCGCGCGAAAATTCACATAACGCGCACTGAATTTTTTCCCGCTGATAGACTCTGGCCCAGAACCATCGACTCGGGGGAGTTGGCATGCGGGTAACAATCGTAGGCGCGGGCATCGCCGGTTTGAGCACGGCATGGTCGCTCTCGAAACAGGGACATGACATCACATTAATCGAGCAGGGCTCGATTCCAAATCCACTCGCCGCGTCGGGCGACCGGCATCGCATGATTCGTCGCGCATACGGCGATGCAGACGGTTATGCGCGAAACATCGAAGAGGCGTTCGATAGCTGGGACCTGCTATGGAACGATCTCGGCGTATCCCATTACGCAAATTGCGGAGTGCTCGGCATTTCGCAATTCGCAGGCGATGGCGCCGAACAGTTCCGCACTGGTCTCGACCGGATGGGATTCAAGTACGAACGGCTCGAACCGCTCGAGGCAGCGGCACGCTATCCGTTTCTCGACCCGTCCACGTTTCGTTACGCTTACCTCGATCACGACGGCGGCGCACTATTCAGCGAACGCATTGCGCGCGACATGAAGGCGTGGCTCAAGATGCGCGGTGCCGACATTCGCGTGCACACCAAGGTGCACGCGGTCGATCCGAAGACCGCTTCCGTGCGACTCGAAAATGACGAGATCGTGCGCGCCGACCGGCTCGTAGTCACCGCGGGCGCGTGGACGCCGCAACTGTTTCCCGCGCTTACCGAAAACCTCATGACGTATCGCAACACCGTTGCTTATCTGGAACCGCCTGTAGATCTGGAAGACGCGTGGTCGAAGGCGCCCGCGATCGTCGACATCGGCGGCGCGAGCGACGGCTATGTGCTCCCGCCGCTCGACGGCATTGGTCTGAAGTTTGGCGCGGGCATCAATAAATCGCTCACGCCGGATCCCGATGCGAATCGCGTCGCGGCGCCCGGTGAGGGCGACCGTTTGCGGCGACTGTTTTCGCCGCCGTTTAGCCGGATCGACGAATATACGGTATCCGAAGTAAAAACGTGCGCGTACACGTTCACGGCGGATAAGCGGTTCTTTTCGAAGCGCATCGGCAACACGTTGGTCGTATCGGCTTGCTCCGGACACGGCTACAAATTCGGCGCAGCGGTAGGACGGCGAATCGCGGAGACGCTGGAGACCGACGACGACGCCACGCTCACGCGCTGGCTCAGAGCCGAGACGGTCTGAACGGTTGCTTTTACTCGTACGTAACGATGGTTGACGCCAACGCATTGTTTATCCCGCAGCAGGACGGCATCGACGAAACCGCGATGACGCTTGCCGCGCTCGCCTGCATCGACGGTTTTACCGCCTGCTTCAACGCACGCGATCTCGACGGCATGGACGCGCATTTGCATTTTCCGCACGTCATTCTTTCGGGCGAACAACTGGTGATCTGGGAACGGCCGGGCCAATTGCCCGCCGCCTTCTTCGACGATCTGACGCGCGATACCGGCTGGCATCACACCGCGTATCAGGAAAAGCACGCTGTGCTGGTGAGCCCGCGCAAAGTGCACCTGCGTGTGGTGTATTCGCGCAACCGCGCAGACGGTTCGATCATCACGCTGCATCGCAATGTGTGGATCGTGACGTGGCAGGACGGGCGCTGGGGTATCAAGCAGCGTTCGTACTGAGTGCGGTCTGCTATCCATTTGCATAGGGGCTGCTGCGGCACCGCGCTCCACATTCGACATCAACAGCCCATCGTCCACTCGTGGCTCCATATTCCGGCCGTACTGTGGAGCTAACAATGGTGCGTCGAATTTCTTATGCTGACGGATTGGCAGTCTTCACTCAACAAGGAACCGCATATGTCCGATCCGATTCAGATTCGCCTCGTCGTCCCCGCTGACTTCGACGCATGGCTACCGCTCTGGGACGCTTACAACGCGTTCTACGGCCGCTCGGGCGAAACCGCGTTGCCGCGCGAGATTACGCAAATTACGTGGGAACGTTTCTTCGATGGCTACGAGCCGATGCATGCGATGGTCGCCGAACGTAACGGCCAGTTGCTCGGCCTGGTGCATTTCCTGTATCACCGTCACACGACGATGAAAGGACCGATCTGCTACCTGCAAGACCTGTACACGCTCGACAGCGAGCGCGGCAAGGGCGCCGGCCGCGCGTTGATCGAAGCGGTATATGAGCGCGCCAAAGCCGATGGTTCGCAACGCGTTTACTGGCAGACCCACGAAACGAATCAGACGGCGATGAAGCTCTACGACAAGGTTGCGGATCGCTCAGGCTTCGTGGTGTATCGCAAAGCGTTGTGATGCCGCGCAGCGGGCTTGCGTAGCACGCATGCCGCTCGCTTTGCCGTACCGCGCGCCCAACGCGGCGCGTCGCCTACTTATCTCCGACCTTTCGCGCGGCCACCATGCGCCGCGCATTGTCCAGTTCGAGTGTCGCCGCCTTCCAGACCCGCGCCGCTCAAGTTTTGCGTGCGGTCTGCCGTTATCGCCATTGGACGGAGCTACACCCGGCTCCATGCGGTTCATCGGCGAAAACTTGGGCGATCTCCTCATGGAGGGGCGCAAACGAATCGGACACTGTACATGCCTTCGATCATCGGCATCGATCTTGGAACCACCCACAGTCTCGTGGCAATCTGGCGCGACGACCGCGCCGTGCTCATTCCGAACGCATTAGGCGAGACGCTCACGCCGTCGTGCGTCTCCATCGACGACGATGGCTCCATTCTCGTCGGCCGACCGGCTCATGACCGCTTGCATACGCATCCCGAGCGCACCGCCGCCAACTTCAAGCGCTATATGGGCACAAGCCGCGCCGTGCCGCTCGGCACGCAAACGCTGCGTCCCGAAGAGTTGTCCTCGCTGGTGCTCAAGTCGTTGAAGGCCGATGCCGAAGCCTTTCTCGGCGCACCGATCAGCGACGCCGTGATCGCCGTGCCCGCTTATTTCAGCGACGCGCAACGCAAAGCCACGCGCATCGCCGGCGAACTCGCCGGCCTGAATGTACTACGCCTCGTCAACGAACCGACCGCCGCCTCGCTTGCGTACGGCGTGCATCAACGCGATAGCGAGCGCAAGTTTCTGATCTTCGATCTGGGCGGCGGCACCTTCGACGTCTCCGTGCTCGACTTCTTCGAAGGCGTGATGGAAGTGCGCGCCAGCACCGGCGACAATTTTCTGGGCGGTGAAGACTTCACCGACGCATTGGTCGAGTTTTTCTGCCAGCACAACGGCCTCAAGCTCCAATCGCTCGCGCCGATTGCCGCGCAACGGCTGCATCAACAGGCCGAACGTGCGAAACGTCAGCTGACGCAGAACGGCGTTGGCAGTGTCACGCTTGAACTTTCGATCGGCGACCGTGAGCACGCGCTCGAACTCGATGCGGCCGCCGCGGAGCGTACTTGCGAGCATTTGCTGCAGCGACTGCGCAAACCGGTGGAACGCGCATTGCGCGATTCGAAAATCGCCGTCGCCGCGCTCGATGAAATCATTTTGGTCGGTGGTGCGTCGCGCATGCCGATGGTCCGCAAGCTGGTCTCGAAGATGTTCGGCCGCCTGCCCGCCGGACATCTGAATCCGGACGAAGTGGTCGCGCTCGGCGCGGCGGTACAGGCCGGGCTTGTCGGGCGCGACGCCGGACTCGACGAAATGGTGTTGACCGATGTCGCGCCCTACAGCCTCGGTATCGACACGGCCATGCAGGTCGGCCCGGCTCAGTTCGTGCCGGGTCATTTTCTGCCGATCATCGAACGCAATACGATCGTGCCGGTGAGCCGTATGCAGCGCATTTTCACGGTGCGCGACCGTCAGCAGATGCTCAGCATCAAGGTGTTTCAGGGCGAAGCGCGCTTGACCGCGGATAACGTCGCGCTGGGCAAATTCACGCTCGAAGTGCCGCTCAAAGCAGCGGGCGAAGCTGGCGCGGATGTGCGTTTCACCTACGACATCAACGGTGTGCTGGAAGTCGAAGCCACGGCGTTTCCGGACGGCGTAAAGCGCGCGATGGTGATCGAAGAAAACCCCGGCGTGATGACGCCGGAAGAAATCCGCCAGCGTCTCGCGGCGTTGAGCGCGCTGAAGATTCACCCTCGCGATCAACTCGAGAACCGGACGCTGTTGACGCGCGCCGACCGCGTCTATGAAGAAACACTCGGCGACCATCGGCAATATCTGGCGGCGCATATCGCTCGCTTCCAGGCGCTGATCGAGCGCCAGAATACCGATGAAATCGCGCAGGCGCGCGGTGAACTGAGCGCGCTGCTGGATCGATTCGATGTACACGTGACTTACTGAGCAGCCATGAATACGATCTCGAACAATCAATGGCCCTGGGACGTGCTCGGCATCGAGTCGAGTGCCGATGAGCGTGCGGTGCGTCGCGCTTATGCACGGCTGTTGAAACAACAACGTCCGGATGAAGATGCTGAAGCATTTCAGCGTCTGCGGTACGCGTATGAATCCGCGTTGCAGATGGCGAGCGGCGCGGTCGCGAAGGCAGCAATAGCGGAGCCGACAGCGAACGTCTCCGGGGCCGAACCCGCCGTTTTGATTGCAAACACGCGCGAGCCCGCAACCGGGCCGGCGACGTCCCACGTGATGGTCGACGCTTCGGAAATCGAAGCCGCTACCCCCGAACCCGACGCCTTTGGAACCGCCGTCCAACTCTGGCACAACTTCATCGCGCAAGCGGACGATCTCAAGTCGCGCCGTTCGCTGCAGGACTTGTTCGCCGCGGTCGTCAACATTGCGACGCGCGACGAACTCGAATGGCAGGCGCTGTGTCATTGTCTGAACGAGGACACGCCCGCCGCGCTGCGCATGAACCTGAGCGCAGTGCTCGGCTGGCGGGACAACTCGACACATTTGCGGCGTCGCAACGCGGCCATCGCCACGCTCGCCTTGAACCGCGTGTTCGCCGATGAAGACTACGACGCGCTGCGTCTGCGCTTCACGAACGCAATGGCATTGCTCGAAGGTCCGCTGCCGCAAATGACGGCCGGCGCGCGTGCATTGCTTCGGGCCGGCGCGCGTGCCGAGATGGAGCAGTTGTTGACTGCTCTCGGCCGCTACCATCCGAATGTTGTACGGCTGCGGCTCGATGCCGAGAAAGTCGATTTCTGGGGACGTTGCCTCAAATTCCGCATCGGCGCGGGCCGTCTGTTTGGTCCGGCGCTCGCGTTGAACGCGTGGTGCGGTTTGCTGTTCGCCGACGCGTCGCTGAACCCCAACGGCAACCGGTGGTTCGATCAGTGGTCGCCCGCTCAGTTGGGCATTTTCCTGTCGACGCTGATGCTTGCCTTGATCACGGTCGCCGCCACGACCGTGCTGCTGTCCGAGCCGCAGCAACAGCGGCTGCGGGCGTTGCGCTCGATCGGCTGGCTGCGGTATGGCTGGATTCCGGTGTGGCTTGGCGCGACCGCCTTTGCATTGTGCGAGGACGGCAGCGGCCGTTCGACATCAATAGCGATGGTCACGTTGGGCGTCTGTACAATCTGGGCCGCGTTGATTCACGGCTGGCCGCCCGTCAAAGAACTCGCGATACTGGCCGCATTCAGCGCGACGGCGTTGGGTTTTGCGGGTCATTGGATCGCGATGGATCCGCGTGCGTGGCCGATGCCTTATGCGCACGGTGTGCTGTTCGCGTTCTTCATTTCGCTTTCGCAAGCGGAATGGCGCGGTTGGATCGCGCGGCAGCGGCGGTTGTTTTGGGCTTGCGTGCCTTTGTGGTTCGCAGGATTCGTAGCGTTGATCGTGCTGCTGTTGCAACAGGATGTGCGTGCGACGCAGTTCGCGTGGGCGTTGTTTGCGGTGATGGCGGCCACGGGCGGCGTGCTGGCGACGACGCGTTGGAATGATTTGCGCAATGCGATACCGGCGTTTTTTCGTGGGTATGCGAACCTTGTGTGGATGGCGCTGGCGATTTATAAGCCGGATATCATCGCTTGTGTGAGTGCGGGGTTGATGAGTATCTGGGTTATTGAGGGGATCAGGCAACGGCGGGAAACGCGACAGGCAACGCGGTAAACGCGCTACAAAAACAAAGGGGCACACCACCCAGTGCGCCCCTCGTCTCCCAGCTAATTGCGGCACTACGACATCAACCGCCCACCAAACTCGAACCGCACGAAATTCTCAAGCCTCGAGCTGCTCCAGCACCTTCCCCTTGGTCTCAATCCCAAGAAAGTGCACCGCCACCGCCGCAAGAAACGGCACGGCCGCGAGAATATAAAACGCCACCTGCAAATTGCCGCCGACCATCGTCTTCGACACGATAGCCGGCGCGAAGATCGCCGCCACCTTCAGCCACGCGCCGCCGACGCCGCAGCCCATCGCGCGGATACTCGTCGGATACAACTCCGGCGTATAGACATAAGCCGTGATGAACCCGCAAGCGAGGAAGCCCAGCGAAAATGCGCAGCACGTCGCCACGACATACACCGACGAATCGTGGAACACACCCGCCAGTAGCAGCGAAATCGCACACGCAACAAACGAGAGATTGATGATCGGCTTGCGTCCCACCTTGTCGACCAGCAATGCGCAAGTGAGCGAGCCCACCACGCCGAGCACCGAAGCGGCCACCGCAAGATTCAACGCGAGTTGCAGCGGCGCGTGATAAATCGTGCGGTAAATCGTCGGCAGCCACGTCGAAAGGCCGTATTGAATGAAGCCGCAGGTAATCCACAACATGGCCACGGCCAGCGTGCGCTTCAGGTACGCCGGACCAAACAGGTCGCCCATGCGGCGCTTCGGATGGCGATTGGCCATCGCTTCAAATTCAGTCGTGTGAGTGACCGGCGGCAGCGGACCTTTGACCGAACGCTCGAACACATGCACCGCAGCGTCCGCGTCAGCCATCTGTTCACGTTCAGCAAGCCAGCGCGGCGATTCCGGCACGAGTTTGCGCAGCACGAAGAACAGAATCAACGGCATGCCGCCGATAAAGTACATGGCTTGCCAGCCGAAACGCGGCACGATCCACGCACCCAACGCATTCGAAGCAAGCAGGCCGACCGGGAAAACGATTTCATACAACAGCACGAAACGGCCACGGCCATGCGCACGGCTGATCTCGTTGATGTAAGTCGCGGCCACCGGCAACTCGCCGCCGAGTCCGAGCCCTTGAATCACGCGCAACACGACGAAGGCTGCGAACGTCGGCGCAAAACCGCAAGCAATGCTGGTGATGCCGATGATCCCCGAACTCAGCGCGATCGCCTTCACGCGCCCCTTGCGCTCCGCATACCACGGGAAAACGAACGCGCCGATCAGTTGCCCGACCGAACCGGAGCCGATCAGAAAGCCGATTTCCCACGGCGTGAGATGCCACTTCGCGATCAGGATCGGCAACGTGGCCGCGATGGCGATCACGTCGAAGCCGTCGAAGAACGTCGCGAGACCGATCAGTATGCGCGCGCGCACCTGCATCGCATTCTTGGGCAAGCGCTCCAGACGCGCGATGATCGAGCCCCGGGTCACAGGGCCTGAGACACCGGCGCTGCTGCGGTCCCCCATGGTGTTGTCGATGGTTCTCATGCCGTTGTGCCGTCCGTAGATGTGGTTAGGCAAGTGCCGTTGAGGCGTCGGTCAGGGTGGCAAGGTCGATGGTCCGGCCTTGGTTCATCCATTTGCGCGACAGTTTCAGTTCGCGCGGCGTATTGATGGCGATCACGCCGCGAATCGCGCTGTCTTCCAGATGAAACAGCGTGGCGCGCTTGCCGGGCAAATCGCCGCGTACAGCCAGTTGCGCATCGCCCGGAATGTCGCCGAGAATCTGCAGATTGACGTCGTACTGATCGGACCAGAACCACGGAATGTCCGCATACGGTTCGAAGGTGCCGAGCAATGCTTTCGCGGCGGCAATCGCCTGGTTCTGCGCATTGGCCCAAGATTCGAGCCGCACACGGCGCTTGAGCCACGCGCTCGGATGATTGGCGACGTCGCCGCACGCGAAAATGCGCGGGTCGTCGGTGGCGCCGAAATGATCGACCACGATGCCGTCTTCCACCTTCACGCCCGCCGCTTCCGCCAGCGCCGTGTGCGGCGTAAGCCCGATGCCGGCCACGGCGAAATCGGCGTCGAGCGTCGAGCCGTCCGCAAACGTGGCGCGAATGCAATTGGCGTCGTTCGGATGATCCGTGAGCGATACGAGCGAAGCATTCAAACGCACGTCGACGCCGTTCGCGCGATGCAGATCGAGCAGGAAGCTGGACACCATCGGCGGCAGCGAACGTGCGCACAGACGCGGCGCGCCTTCCACTACTGTTGCATCCACTCCGAGCTTGCGCGCGGTCGCCGCGACTTCGAGACCGATCCAGCCGCCGCCCACCACCAGCACGCGCTTGCTGGCGCGCAGCCGTTCACCCAGAGCGACGGCTTCGTCGAGCGTACGCAGGTAAGCAATGTGCGAGGTCTTCACAAGCGACTCCGGCAGCTTGCGCGCCGCGCCGCCCGTGGCGATCACCAGTCGGTCGTATTGCACTTCGCGGCCCGACTGCGTGCGCACGATGCGCTGTTCGCGATCGATCGAAGTCGCGCAATCCGGTTGCCATGCTTCGATATTCAGCGCCTCGAAGTCGTCGGGCTTTACGAGCCGCACGGTATCGATATCCGCTTCACCCGCGAGCACCGCTTTCGACAGCGGCGGGCGTTCGTACGGCAGATGCACTTCGTCGGCGATCATCACGAGGCGGCCGTCGAAGCCTTCCTTGCGCAAGGTCTTCACGACCCAGCCGGCCGCCTGGCCGCCGCCAATCACGACGATCGTGCGCGGTGCCTCCAGTCCGGCATGGGCGGCTTGCGCCTTTGCAGCAGCAGCGTCAGTCATTTTTCCGCTCCGTCATGAACTTGCCTTCCGGCGCCTGCGCGTTTTTCTGGCGTCGCGTATTGCCGTCGATACCGCCGTCGATCGCCCATTCGGCGAACACGGTCGGACCCGGCTCGAAATCGCGCGGCTGCCATTCGGGCGTGAGCTGGTCTTCGTCGGCGTAATACTCGATCAAGCCGCCTGCCGGATTCTGGAAATACCAGAAGTAAGCCGACGACACCGGATGACGCCCCGGCCCGAGTTGCGTGTCCCAGCCGCAGCGGCTGATATGCATGCCTCCGCCGAACACTTCATGAATATCGCGCACGGTGAACGCGACGTGATTCAGGCCGCGCTTACCGTTGGGCAAGGCCAGCAGGAAAATGTCGTGATGGCCGCCGTGCGGCGCGCAGCGCATGAACGCGCCACGGCCCGGATAACGGTCCGACATTTCGAAGCCGAGCAGTTCCTGATAGAACTTTTCCTGCTCGGCGAGTTTGTTCGTGAAGAACACCACGTGGCCTACTTCGACCGGTTCGGCACGTTCATAAATCGGCGAAGGCTGGTCGACGCGCAGCGTCTGGCCCCACACGTTCGACGGCGAGCCGTGAATGTCGAGCGCGCGCTTGCGGGTCACTTCGACGCGAATCGCCATGCCGTTCGGGTCGATGCAGCCGACGGCGTCGTCGGTTTCGAAATGGCCCGGCTGACCGGCGAAGCGGCCGCGCAGTTCGTCGAGTTCGGCTTTCGTGGCCACGCCCCACGTCACTTCGCGCAGCGTCGGGCCTTCTTCGAAAGCGGGCGGCAGCGAAGGATCATTCGCATTCACAGCGAGAATCGTGCAGCCGTTCAGCGTTTCGAAACGCGCCTGGGTTTCGTCGTGCGCGACTTCCTTCAAGCCCCAGTCGGCGAAAAAGCGGCGACAGGTGGCCAGATCCGTCACGCCGTAAATAATCTGTTCAATGCCGAGAATCGTCATAACGTGCCTCTTGCGTATCTTGCGTATTAATTCGCCCGGGGCGCGTTAGCCCACGCCAGCGGCGCGTCGTTCAAGCCCCAGTAGAGGCTCTTCTGTTGCATGTATTCGCGGATGCCGAGCCGGCCTTTCTCGCGCCCCATGCCACTCTCTTTCCAGCCGCTGAACGGCGTCGAGATGGAGAACAGCTTGTAGGTGTTGATCCAGATGGTGCCGGCTTCGAGTGCGCGGGCAATCCGGTACGCGCGCTTGTAGTCGCGCGTCCAGATGCCGGCGGCGAGGCCGAACACGCTGTCGTTCGCTTCCTTGAGCAGCGAGGCTTCGTCGTCGAACGGCATGGCCACCAGCACCGGGCCGAAGATTTCTTCCTGGCAGATGCGGGCGTTGTTCGTGAGGCCTTCGAGAATCGTCGGCTGGAAGTACGTGCCGGCTTCGCGGCCGTCGCCAACCGGACGCTCGCCGCCGCACAGCAAGCGGCCGCCTTCTTCGAGACCGAGCGCGACATAACGCTCGACGGTTTCCCGATGCGCCGCCGTAATGAGCGGACCCATTTGCGTTTCGGAACGCGTCGGATCGCCCACGCGCAGCTTGCGCGCGCCTTCCGCGAGACGCTTCATGAATACGTCGTAGATCGAGCGCTGCACGAACAGACGCGAACCCGCGATGCACGCTTCGCCCGACGAACTGAAAATGCCGTACAGCACACCGTTGACCGCGTGATCGAGATCGGCGTCGTCGAACACGATGGTCGGCGACTTGCCGCCCAGTTCAAGCGACACCGGCATCAGCTTGTCCGCCGCGATGCGCGCGATACCGCGGCCCACTTCGGTGCCGCCCGTGAATGACACCTTCTTCACCAGCGGATGACGCACCAGCACGTCGCCGATCACCGAGCCTTTGCCAGGCACAACGCTTAGAACGCCCTTCGGCACACCAGCTTCTTCGCAGATGCGCGCCAATGCCAGCGAGACCAACGGCGTCACTTCAGCCGGCTTCAACACGACCGCGTTGCCACCCGCGAGCGCCGGAGCGAGTTTTTGTGCGTCGGAAGCAATCGGCGAATTCCACGGCGTAATCGCCGCGATCACGCCGATCGGCTCGTAGATGCTCATTGTCAGATAATCGCCACGCGAGGGCGTGACTTCTTCGTCGAGTGTTTCGAGGCACGCAGCGAAATAGCGGAACGTGTTCGCGGCGCTCGCCACCAGTACACGCGTTTCGCCGATCGGCTTGCCGTTATCGCGGCGCTGCAATTGCGCGAGCGCTTCGTGACGCGCCATGATCAGATCGGCGATGCGGTACAGAACCAGCGCGCGTTGATGCGGCTTCAAACCCGACCAGTCCGCGCGGCGCCATGCGAGGTCCGCGGCTTCCACGGCGTCGCGCGCGTCGTCGGCATTGGCCGTCGAGATTTCCATGTTGACCGACTGATCCGCCGGATACAGGCTTGTGTACGGGTTGCCACGCCCTTGCCGCCATTCGCCGCCGATGAAAATATCGCCGGTGGGCACGAGGCTGGTATCGAAGTGAGTCATGTCGGTCATTCCAGTTTGCTTCAGCTATTCAACTGATGGCTTAAATCACGCAGCGTGCCGCGCGATTACGTAGCGCACGCATCGCGCTATACGCGGTCAGTGCGGACGTCTTGGGGTTATCCGGGAGCGGCTTGCCGCACATTTCGAGCGACATCTCGCCGAATGCGCCGCGCGCCACGATGCGATGCACGTTGCGCGTCACGTTCGGATCCGCGATCAGTCGAACCGTGGTGTGGTCCAGACCGAGGCCCGCCAGCGCGATCGTCGCGGCCACGTTGGCGTTCTTCGGATACAGCCGCGCCGCTTCGCGCGCGCTGCCTTCGAAGATCACCTTCTCTTCATTCAGCGTGTGCAGATCGCAGAGCTGTTCCGCCGGCGTGCCGAGCCAACCCGTAGGCGGCTTGCGGCCGGTGTACAGCACTTCGTCGAGACCGCCGAGCTTGGCGGCGGCCAGCGCATCCACACCGCCGATCGCGCCGGAGAGCAGCGTCAGCGTGGCGTCGCCTTCATCGGCGGCGGCGGACAATGCGTCCAGCAGCAGCATGTCGGACAGCGCGCCGATCGACGCAACCGCGCAGTCCGTGCCGGCCTTCAGCAACGGCACCACGTGATCGACCAGCGCGCTATGTCCCGCGCATTCCAGCGCGAAATGCGGCTGGCTGCTCAAGGCGGACACGGAGGCCACGACATCCACCGAGTCGCCCACTACTTCACGCACCGCAGCCATGTGACGCTCCGGCACGATCACGTGCGACACGCGCACGGTCGGATCGGCGGCGACCGAGCGATACACGGCCTGGCCGATCGCGCCGAAGCCGATCATCGCGACGTCGACGGGTGCGTGATGCCCCGCGTAGCCCGCATCACGCATGTTCCGGCTCCTGTTCCTTGACCGGCGGGCCAGCAAACGCGGTGGCGAACGAGCCGACCGACAGCATGTCCACTTCAACCAGCACCGGGCCGGTCTTCGCCATGCCTTCGCGAATGATCGCGTCGGCCTGGTCGAGCGATTTGATGCGGTAGTGGGTGAGCTTGAGGCTCGCGCAGAACTGCGCAAAATCCGGCTGATGCAGATCGACGTAGCAACGGCGGCCGCCGTATTGCGCGTCCTGAATGTTGCGGATCACGCCGTAGCACTGGTCGTTCATCAGCACGATCATCACGTTGGCGTTTTCCTGCACGGCCGTCGCGAGTTCGCCGACGTTGACCATCAAGCCGCCGTCGCCGACGAGGCACACAGTCTTCGCCGCGCTACCCGCAAGCGCCGCGCCGATGCCCATCTGCATGCCCTGGCCGATGCCTCCGCCCAAAGCGTGCACGCCCGCACGCGGCGAGAAAATCTTCAGCATGCGGTTGCCCCACGTGCTGTTCGAGATCGTGACGTCGCGCACCCAGTTGTAGTCGCGGCCCACTGCGGCTTGCAATGCGTCGACGAGACGCTTGTACGGGCCGAGGCCCTTGCCCACGTCGGCGACGGCGCTTTCGCGTGCGGCCGCGAGATCCTGCGCAAATGTCGGATCGACCTTGAGACGGCCTTCGAGCAGCGTCGCGAGTTCTTCGAGCACCGAAGATGCATCGCCGTGGATAAACATCTCGTTGTGATAGCCACGGTTATCAGCAAGCGCGTCGGCGTCGACGCGATACAACGGTTGCGGCAACGCGAGCTTGTACTTCAGCGTTTCATTGCCGCGCAGACGCGAACCGACCACCAGCAGCGCGTCGCACGTCTTATAGAAACTCTCGACCGCCGTATGCACGTTGAACGCGCCGAGCGTCGCCGGATGATCTTCCGGCAGCACGCCGCGGCCTTGCACGCTGGTCACGACGCCGAACCCGAGCTTGACCAGACGCTCGACTGCCTTCGTCGCGTGACGCGTGCCGCCGCCCAGCCACAGCAGCGGGCGCCTGGCCGTCGCCAGCGAATCGGCGAGTTGCGCGACGCGCTGCTTGCAATGTGTGAGCGTCGTGATGTGCGGCGCGGCGAGATCAGCGGGCCATTCCACTTCGGCGGCCTGAATGTCGATCGGAATCTCAACGCTCACCGGGCCGCTCGGCGCGGTCTGCGCGACACGCACGGCTTCGCGGATCGTCGGCAACGCGGTTTCGACGGAACGCACGCGAAACGCGGCCTTCGAAATCGACGACAGCATCGACAGTTGATCCGGTGCTTCGTGGATATACGCGAGGTCCTGATCGAGGTATTCGGTTTCGATCTGACCCGTGACGTGCAGCAGCGCGGTGCCCGCGGTCAAGGCTTCGACCATCGCGCCCGCTGCGTTGCCCGCCGCGGTGCCCGTGCTGGTGAATGCAACGCCGAGGCCGCCGGAGACACGCGCGAGGCCATCGGCCATGTTCACCGCGCCGGCTTCGCCGCGCGCGCCGACATAGCGGATCTTGCCGCGGTTGTGGATCGCGTCGAGAATCGGCATGTTGTGGATCGAGATCACGCCGAATGCGGTTTGAACGCCGCATTGCTCGAGAAAGGCGGCGATCAGTTCGCCAACGGTGGTTGTGTTAGACATGTCGTGCAACGCCTCCAGAAACATCGATATGACTGCCCGTCGTATAGGACGACAGCGTCGTAGCCAGATAAAAGAGCGCTTGAGCGGCTTCTTCGGGGCGACCGAAGCGGCCTAGCGGAATGCTTTTCTTGCGCGCCAGTTCGGCGGTCCAGTCTTCCCAGCTCTGGCCCGGCTGCGCTTCTTTCGCGTAACGGCGGCGCCATTGACCCGACTCGACGATGCCGATCAGAATCGAATTGACGCGGATGCGCTGCGGCGCGAGCTCCGCCGCGAGCGACTTGAGCAGGTTCTGCACGCCGGCGCGCGCTGACGAAGTCGCCACCATGTGCGGCTCGGGTTGCAGAGCGAGCAGCGAGTTGACGCAGACAATCGCGGGATTGGAAGCGTCGCGCAGCATCGGCAGAAACGCGCGAGTCGGGCGGATCACGCTGAAGTACTTCAGGTCGAGTTCTTCGCGCCAGGCATCGTCGGTGGTGTCGACGAAAGTCGATACGCGGCCTTGGCCGGCGTTATTCACCAGCATGTCGGTGCGGCCGAAACGTGTCTTCACCGTGTCCGCGAACGCTTTCACGTCGTCAGCGTCGAGAACGTTGCAACGATGCGCGAGCAATTGCGCCTGCGGGAACTGCGCCTTCAACGCGGCTTCCGCTTGCGCGAGACGTTCGGTGTCGCGGCCGCAGATCGCGACCGAGGCGCCCGCCCGCAGAAACAGTTCGGCAGTCGCGAGGCCAATGCCGGACGAACCGCCCGTCACCACCGCTACCTGTCCGCTCAAGTCGATTTGGATCATCAGAGCCCCAATGCCTTCATGTAGTTGCTACCCGACTTCGCGCCACTCTTCGGCCGATAGTTGAGCCGCTGCGAGAGGTCGTCGGCCGCGCGGCGGACTTGGTCGATCAGGCCGCTATCGAGCAGCGACGCGTCGATTTCGTGGCGCGGAATCGTCGTCGTGATGACAGCGACAATGCGCCCCGTGTCGTTGCGCACCGGCGCGCTCACCACCGAAATGCCGCGTTCGAACGACGACTCGCTGATCGCGAAACCACGCCGCGCGTCGTCGCGAATCCGTTCGTACAGGTCGTCGACGGTGACCGGCGTCTGCTTCGTGAAGCGTTCGAGTTCCGGCTCGGGATAGAGCTTCTTCAGTTCGTCGAGCGTCAGGTCGCCCATCAGCACCTGGCCGTGTGTCGTGGCATGAGCCGGCAGACGCGTGCCCACATTGACCTTCACGGAACTGAAAATCGGCGTGTGGCTTTGCGCCTTGGCGACGAACACGACATCGCGTCCATCGCGAATCACGATGTGGCTGGTAAGGCCCGTTTCGTTACGCAGCGCCTCGATGACCGGCAAGCCGAGGTCGGTCAATTCGAGCGAGCTCAGATATTCGAAACCGAGCCGCAGCACCGCGACGCCGAGGCGATAGTTGCGGTCCTTGTCGGCACGCTCCAGAAAGCCGAGCGATTCGAGCGTTTGCAACAGACGGAACACCGTCGTGCGAGGAATCTTCAGGCGCTTGGATAATTCCGGTGCGCCGAGAATCGGCTCGCGGGGTGAGAATTCCGTGAGAATCTTCAGACCGCGTTCAAGACCGGGCACCCGGTAGGCGGTGTCGCCGTTGGTGTCGGTGCGGTCTTCGTCCGCGTCGCGCTCGGCGTGAGCGGTGTCGGGCGTGTCGGGCGTCATTCATTGGCTCCGTTGTCCGTCGCTCGCGCGACAGAACGTGTCGATGATCGCGATGTACGCGGCGGGGGCTTCGATATAGCCGGCGTGGCCCGCGTGAGGCACGACCTGCAGTTTGGTGCCGGCGGCGAGCGCGAGTCGCCCGCAGGCTTCGGGCGTCGTAATGGTGTCGTCGGCGCCGACGGCCACGTTGACGCGGCCATCAAAGCGCGCGAGATCGCCGGCGAGATCGGCGTTGGCGAGCAGATGTGTGGCCTGTGCATAGCCGTGCGGAATCACGCGCGACATGTTCCAGCGCACCCATGCGCGCGCTTCGTCGCTCGCGTGAGCGGACAGCATGTTGGTACTGCGTTTATCAGCGAGTCCTTGCGGGCCGAGTTCGTCCAGCATCGCGAGACGCTGATCGCGCTTCGTATTACGCATTTCTACCGATGCCGCGCCGTAGCCACCAGCCGGCGACAGGAGCAACAAACCGGCCACACGCTGCGAATACTCAAAGGCAAACGCGCCGGCGATAATCGCGCCGAGCGAATGGCCGAGCAGCACGCAACGTTCGATGCCGAGCGCGTCGAGCCACTCTTTCAACACACTCGCGTAATCGGCTGCGGCGGGCGATCCGGCCGCGACCGGCGTGGATGCGCCATAACCCGGCGCATCCCACGCCAGCACGCGGCGCGTCGCACCGAGCCCTTCGAACTGCTGCACCCACGACGCCGCGCCCGAACCGATACCGTGCAGCAGCACGAGCGGCAGCGCGTTACTGTCGGCGCTATCCACTTCGCGATAGCTCACCGCGCGTTGCGAGGCCAGCCAGATCTGCTGCGCCGGAAAGCGCGCAACGCGGGCTTCGAGCGTGGCGTGTTGATCAGCTGTAACGGACGGGACTGCGGACATGATTTCCTTCGCGGGTGTTTTAAAACTGCGGAAGCGTTTGAAGGCTCAGCGCTTGAGCTTGGCCAACGGCGAATCCGGCGGATACGTCGGCGTAATGGGCTTCGGCGAACCGAGCATCACGCACATCAACGCGTCTTCTTCACCGACGTTGATTTCCGTGCGATACACACCCGGCGGCACCGAGATCAGATCGCGTTCGCCCAACACGGCTTCCCATGTTTCGCCGTCTTTCTCGCAGACCACTTTCATCTTGCCGCGCAGCACGAAGAAAATTTCTTCGACATCCATATGAATATGGCTCGGGCCGATGTTGCCGGCCGGAATCACCATCGTCGAGAACGTGAAGCCGCCCGCGGGCACCGTGTTCATGTCTTTCGCGACACCCGTGCCGCCGGTGCCGACGTAGCGCATCTGCGCGCGGCGGTACTTCGGGTCGTAGTCGGCCTGAAACTTCAGCGCGTCCCAGTCGTAGCGACGCGTTTCCAGGCGCGCGACGCGGCTGTCCAGCCATTGGGCAAAGCTTGCGTCCGCGGGTTGGTCCCACGATTTGCGTTCGATATCGGCGTCCGCCATCTCTTTCTCCTTTCGATTCGACAAGATCAATTCATCACGAAGCCGCCGTTGACCGGCAGCAGTTGGCCGGTCACGAAGCGAGCGGCATCGGATAACAGGAACAGCACCGGCCCGGTGACGTCGTCGGGCACTTGTGCGCGCGTCAGCGCGCGGCCTTGGAGGTAATACTCGTGACGGTCGGCGGGCACGTATGCGGTTGCTTCGACTTCGGTCAGCCCCGGCGCGATTGCGTTGACGGTTACGTTGTGAGCGCCGAATTCACGCGCCAGCGAGCGGGTCATCGAAATCACCGCGCCTTTGCTCGCGACATAGGCGAGCAGCTTCGGCGCGCCCCACATCGCCGTATCCGAGGCAATGTTGACGATGCTGCCGCGGCCCGAGTCGCGCAGATACGGCAGCGCGGCGGTGCTCATCAGCCAGGTGCCGCGCACGTTGACGTTCATCACGGCGTCCCACGTATCGACAGACAACTCGTCGGCGAACTTGCCGCCGGAGTTGGTGATGGCCGCGTTGTTGATCAGCGCGTCGAGACCGCCGAGTTGCGCCGCGCCTTGCTCCGCAAATTGCTTGATACTGGCGGGGTCGGCGAGATCGAGCGGCACGTAGGTGACCGCATGTCCTTGCTCGACGAGCGATGCCGCGAGCGAGCGGCCTTCGTCGTGCAGCACGTCGCCGAACACGACGCGCGCACCGGCCTGCACCAGCGCGCGGACGAACGCCGCGCCGAGACCACGCGCGCCGCCCGTCACGAGGACGCGCCGGCCGTTGAGCGCTGCGGACGCGTCGTTATGCATGGCTGTGGCCTGCTTCCGCCGGTTGCGCGACACCTGCTTTTGCCGCTTCGGCGCGATGCGCTTCCAGCGCGGCGAAGTCCTGCTGCGCACGTTGGCGCAGCATGCGGCGCACGCGCGTCATGCCGACGTCGTGCTGATACAGGAATTCATGAGCGCGCGCGTTCGGCGCCATGCTTTCCAGCACATAGCGGTCTTGCTCCAGCACGGCCCAATGCAGACCTTCCAGGCGATTGCGATACAGGAAGCGCCATGCGTCGCGCTGCCAGCCCGACACCTTGCGAGTGCGCCAGAAGTAAACCTGGCAGTTGTCGCCGTCCACCGGCGTTGCGAAACCGATGATTCCGAAGTTGCCGCCCGGGCCGAACTTCTTCTTGTAGGGAATGGCCAGGCGCATCCACAGCGTGCCGGTTTCGCCGAGTTCCACCCAGTCGAAATTCACGTCGCGCTGGCCGACCTTTTCAAACATCAGTCCAGTTTCGGTCTTGCGTACACGCATGTCGGCCTGCTTGTCGCCTTCGGCCATCGAGTGCGACGTCGCATGCAGATAGGCACCGTGCATGGGGTCCATCACGTTGTCGATCGCGTACTGGTAATTGCATTTCCAGTGCGACATACACAGGAAGCTCGCGTATTCCTCGCCAACCAATTCTTCCGGCAGCACGAGCGGCGTGGGCTCCTTATGCGCTTCGTCGCCGAACCACAGGAAGATTGCGCCGGCATGTTCTTCGACCGGATACGACTTCACGCACTTCTGGCCTTCCAGCGGACAGTTCGACACGGCGGGCACTTTGGTGACTTCACCGCTGCCGTCGATTTCAATGCCGTGATACCAGCACGCGACGCTGCCGCCAAGATTCCAGCCAAGCGACAGACGCGCGCCGCGGTGCGGGCAGCGGTCTTCGAGCGCGCGGACTTTGCCTTCCTTGTCACGCCACAGCACGATCTGATCGCCGAGACGCGTGATGCCGACCGGCGCGTCGCCGACTTGCCAGCTCGGTGCAACGGGATACCAGTAGTTGCGCAGGCCCTTGTCCAGATACGACTGGATCGGGTCCGCCGCGCCTTGAGTTGTATTGGGGGACGTCATGAAGAGACTCCGGGTACGAAAGCGATGAACGTGTTCGGGAAAGCGCGCCTATTCGGCGAGCAGGCGGAATTCGGCAGCGAGGCGGTCGGCGTTCCACGTGCCGCCTTCCGAGGTGCGGAAGCCGACGCGGTTCAGACCGTCGACCACTTCCTGCAACTCGATCGCGCCGGCTTCGAAGACTTTTTCGAGCGCGTCGCCGAAGTCGTTTTCGTACTGGGTCGGCTCGGCCTTGCGCGTTTGCCAGATGAAGTTCTCTGTCTCGCCCGGTTTTTCGATCACGCCCTTACCCGCGACGTTGTTCGGCTGGGGCGCGAGCCACGGTTTCAGGAAAGGATTGAAGTTCACGATTTGCTCTCGCATGTCATTCCACCTTGATCTGGATTTCTTCACCCGCGAGGCGCACCGAGTACACCTTCAGGTCGCGGCCACCGGGCTCTTTCAAGCATTTACCGGTCGGGATATGGAACACGGCTTCGTGCAACGGGCATTCGACGGTGTCGCCGTCGACAAAGCCCTGCGTCAGCAGCGCGTACGCATGGGGGCAGACGTTTTCCAGCGCGTACAGCGCTTCGCCCACCTTGTAGATGCCGATCTCGGCGCCGTCGAGTTTGAACTCGAGCGGCGTGTCATCGGACAGGTCGCCGGCATGGCCGGCGCAGCGCCATTGTTCAGTCATTTCTCGCCTTCTCCTGAAGCTCTATGTTCCATACAAGGAACATCAGTTCGTGTATGGATAATTATAGGAGCGGGTTTGGCTGGAGAAAATAAAAATCTCGGCCGATAGGGGAAAACACCGAGCGTGGCGCTCGAAAGACAACGTCGCGGAATCGGGCGCGAACCGCTTCGATGCTCTGCGAGCCTTGTCACGCAAGGCTCAAGCCAAATTTTCAGTCGTATTGGCCAGCCCTTATACGGGTTTGTACGGGGTCCGAAAATTTATTTTGACCACCTGCAGACTCACTATAATTTTCCATAGGCGATACAAACGCCCATAGATGGAACATACAAAGCGTAGCAGTTTCGGCGTAAACGGCGCAGAACTGCATCCAACCCAAAGCACGGATCAGCGACTACGAATCTGGCGAGAGCTACCCGTCGTGTGATCAGGAGAACCAACGGTGAAGCACATCATTGCAGCCGCCTTGACGGCAATCTGCGCAACGACAGGCGCATGGGCGCAGAGCAGTGTGACGCTATACGGCAGTCTGGATGCCGGTGTCGCGTATATCAGCAATGTCGGCGGCCATTCGAAGTGGATGGAAGAACAGGGCAACATGCAGCCCGACCGCTGGGGCCTGAAAGGCGTGGAAGATCTGGGCGGCGGTCTGAAGACGATTTTCCAGTTGGAGAACGGCTTTTATACGAACACCGGCGCGTTCGCTAAAGCGGGCGTGCTGTTCAATCGCCAGGCGTTCGTCGGTCTGAGCTCGGACACGATCGGCACGTTGACACTTGGTCATCAGACGCCGTTCAGCTTCGATGTGCTGGGTCCGCTGAGCACGGCTTATCTGGCGGCAAGCTGGTACGCGTTCCATCCGGGCAATATCGACGAACTCGCCGACACGGGCGTGGTGCCGTTCGACAATTCGGTGAAATTCCGCTCGGCGAGTTTCAGCGGCTTCCAGGTCGGCGCGATGATGGGTCTCGGCAACACGACCAATTTCTCGACCGGCAAGACGCTGAGCTTTGCGCTTAGCTATGCGAACGGTCCGTTCAAGGCCGGCGCGACGTATGCGAACGAGCACAATCGCACGCCGTCGATCGTCACGACGGGCATCACCAACTTCCAGGGCGTGGCTGCAGCCAATTACACCGCGGACAAGGTCGAGAACATGGGGGCGGGCGCGTCATACCAGTTCGGCAAGCTGCTCGTGCACGGACTGTATACGCGCGTGAAACTGGAGTCGGGCGGCCACTCGGACACGTATCAGAGCTACGACGTCGGCGCGAATTACCAGTTCACGCCGTTCAACACCGTGGCTGGCGGCGCCGCGACGACGACGCTGGCGGGGCATCGCTGGACGCAGTTCGAAATCGGCGACATTTACGCGTTGTCGAAATCGACGCAGTTGTATGTGAACGCTCTGTACGAGCGTGCCGGTTCGAATACGGATGCGGCGTTCTTTACGGCGGGTGTGTCGAGTGGACGGAACCAGACGATCATTCTGACTGGCATCCATCACTCGTTCTGAGGTTCTGCTGGGACAGGTGGGGTTGTGATCTGATGCGGCTAGTCCGGCTACGAACGCAGCCAGACTAGCGCTGAAGCGAAAGCTGAAATAGCGCGGAATCAGCCCGCCGCCACCTGCTTGCGGCGCGCCTGAACCGCTGTCGGATCGTCCGGACGCGGCCGGTAGCTGAGTCGCTCGGACAGTTCGAGCGCCGCCTGGCAAACCGCGACGATAAGCGGCTCGCGCTCTTCGGTTTCGCCGATATCCGAACGCGGAATCGTGACGGTCAACGCCGCCGCGATCTTGCCGCTCTGGTCGCGCACGGGCGCGCTCACTACAGAAATACCGCGCTCGAACGACGCTTCGCTCAGCGCATAACCGAGCGCCGCGCTTTCGCGCACTCTTTCGTATAGTTCTTCAACCGTGGCCGGCGTGCGCTCGGTGAAACGTTCGAGTTGCGGTTCGGGATACAACTGCCGCAATTCCTCGAAGCTCAAGTCGCCCATCAACACCTGACCATGCACTGTGGCATGCGCCGGCAAGCGCGTGCCGACATGGACCTTCACCGAGCTGAACATGGGCGCATGGGTTTGCGCCTTGGCGACGAACACCACGTCGCGCTCATCGCGGATCAGCAGATGCGTGCTCAGGCCCGTGGCGTCGCGCAGGCGTTCGAGAATCGGCGTGCCGACATCGGTCAATTCGAGCGAACTCAGATATTCGAAACCGAGCCTCAGCACCGCGACGCTCAGGCGGAAATAGCGGTCGCCGTTGACGCGTTCGAGAAAGCCGAGCGCTTCGAGCGTCTGCAATAAACGGAACGTCGTGGTGCGCGGAATGCCGATGCGCTTGGACAATTCGGGCGCGCCGAGCACCGGCTCGCGCGCGCTGAACTCCGCCAGAATGCGCAAACCGCGTTCGAGACCCGGCACGAGATAAGTCGATCCGCCGGCGCTCTCTTCGTCGGTGGAATCCTGGGAGTCGGCGTCGTTTGCCTGGGCCTGCGGCAACGCGTCGTCCTGCGAAATCGACGCTGCCGCACCGCGTGGCTTCGCTTGCTTGCGTCCCGCTCCTGTCTGCTCTTCTTTTGCCATCTTGGCTGCCGTTTCTACTGTTCATCAAGGTCAGATCAGCATGATAGCGCGTGGCGCGCCGCGGTTAACCATGCCAATTGCTGCACTGCCACCATTTCACGGGGTGCTATGCTTTTGAAGCGGTTCATTGCGCGAGGCCTCGCTGCCGCGCAATGGGCCGCTCAAGCGTCGGGAGGCCACGCTCATGTCCGATTCCATTCAGATTCAGGTTGCCGATTCGCACCTTTATCCGGGCTGTGCGGTGCGCACCGCGCACTTGCCCGAACTGGCCCGGGCGGCGGCCGCCGTCGTCGAATTCGCGGATGGTTCCGGCGCCAATGCCACCTGCCACCGCCGCGCGCTCGACGAACTCGAACTGATGGTCGACCGCTATGCCACGCAAAAGCGTCACCCCGTCGATACGCGGCATTGGCTTCTGCTTGCCGTCGACGCGACACACAATAGTTGGCGCGTGAAGCGTAGACTCCCCTAGCCGGAACCGTCCGGCCACCTCGAATCCGCAACCGGTGCCGCGCGCACGCCGCCCCGAGCAGCGCGCCTGCGTCCGTCACAGCCCTTTCGGAGCTTCCCGATGACCGACAACGACTCCAGCCTGCCGCCGAATGCCGATGACAGCCCCGACGACCCCGACCGCCGCCGAGTCCTTACCGGCCTGGCAGCAGTCGGTATCGGACTGGCGCTGACGGGCTGCAAAACCGACCAAAGCATGTCGAGCACCGGCGCGCCGCGCAGCGCCGCCGACCTGCGTCTGGACGCCGCGCTTCACGATCAGGTGAAACACATCGTCGTGATCTACGCGGAGAACCGCAGCTTCGCAAACCTGTACGGCAACTTCCCCGGCGTTCAGCATCCGCTCGACGCCGTGAGCGCAGAACGTTATCTGCAACTCGACCGCGACGGCAAGACGCCGCTGCCGCGCTTGCCGGCCATCTGGGGCGGCCTCGTGCCGCAAGCCCAGGAAGTGGACGGCAAGCGCTACATGATC
This sequence comes from Paraburkholderia sp. BL27I4N3, assembly GCF_003386115.1. NCBI lineage: Bacteria > Pseudomonadati > Pseudomonadota > Betaproteobacteria > Burkholderiales > Burkholderiaceae > Paraburkholderia > Paraburkholderia sp. BL27I4N3. The sequence goes on from NZ_QREJ01000001.1 coordinate 6,808,197, forward strand.
GGCCAGAAGGATATCGTCAATCTGCACAACCGCCCGTTCCATATCGCCGACGCGCAGGGCACGCCGCTGCCGACCGGCGTGATCACGCGCGACCTCGTGCATCGCTTCTATCAGAACCAGATGCAGATCAACGCCGGCCGCAACAACCAGTTCGCCGCGTGGGGCGATTCCGGCGGCCTGGTGATGGGACACTACCGTAATTCCGCCGACACGCTGCGTCTGTGGAACCTCGCGCAGCAGTACACGCTGTGCGACAACTTCTTCATGGCGGCTTTCGGCGGCTCGTGGCTGAACCACATCTTCCTGATCTCGGCGCAGGCGCCGTTCTATCCCGACATTCAGAACAGCCCGGCGAAGAAGATGGTGTCCGTGGTCGACGGCGACGATCCCACCGGCACGCGGCTGAAACAGGCGGAAGACTCGCCCGCCTCCGCGCTCGACGGTCCGCCGAAATTCGTCAACGACGGCGCGTTCACCGCCGACGGCTACGCCGTCAACACGATGGCGCCGCCCTATCAGCCGAGCAACGTGCGGCCGGCCGAAGGCGGCAATCCGGCCTTCGCGGACCTGTCGAATCCGCGCGTGCTGCCGCCGCAGAATTACGCGACGATCGGCGACCGGCTGACCGACAAGGGTGTCGACTGGGCCTGGTACAGCGGCGCGTGGCAGTACGCGTTGGAGCATCAGGATACCGGCGCGGTGCCCGACTTCCAGTATCACCATCAGCCGTTCAACTACTTCACGAATTACGCGCCGGGCACGGTGGCGCGGCGCAAGTATCTGCGCGATGGCGGCCTCGGCAACGACGCGTCGACCAACCATCTGATCGCGGATATCGATGCAGGACGCTTACCGACGGTCGCGTTCTACAAGCCGCAAGGCGATCTGAACATGCACGCGGGTTACGCGGATGTCGCGTCGGGCGACCGTCACATCGCGACGGTGATCGAGCATATTCAGCGTGGGCCGCAATGGACGAACACGGTCGTGGTGGTCACCGTCGACGAGAACGGCGGCTGGTGGGATCACGTGTCGCCGCCGAAGGGCGATCGCTGGGGCCCGGGCTCGCGGATTCCCGCGCTGGTGATTTCGCCGCTGGCGAAGAAGGGTTACGTCGATCACACGGTGTACGACACCAACTCGATCCTTCGACTGATCAGCCGCGTGCATGGGCTCGCGCCGCTCGATGGCGTGGTGGCGCGCGATCGGGCATTCGCAAGCAACGGACTCGCGCCGCTGGGAGATTTGACGGGCACGCTGGATCTGGCCTGAACGCTTGAACGTTCGAAAGTTGAAACGCCTGCGGCGCGGCGAGGGCGTTTCAACTCGAATTACTGCGGCTTGGACTGCGCGGCGCCGTGCAGTTTTGCGACCACCGCATCGGCGATCTGTTGAGCCGTCTTCTTGATCGTCTTCTTCTCGTCGCCGCTCGCCATCACGAACTTGGCGGCGATCACGTACGGATTCAGTTTGATGGCCGCGCCCGGCATGCCTTTGCTGTCGGCTTCGTCGACGGCCTGATACAGCGGCGGCAAATCAGGCGTACCAAGGTTGTCGCACGACACCGCGACCTGAATGTCGTTCTGGCCGGCGCCGAATCCGACCATGGCGCGCCTGAGGCGATTGCCGTCGTCGACACTCAAGAACACGCCGCGCACTTGCCAACCGGAAGCCGGCAACGGTTGACCCGGCGCACTGCGGCGCGCGTCGACGCCCGCCTTTTTCAGATCGTCCGTTAGCGCTTCCGCCATTTCGTCCACGATATGTTTCGCATGATCCTGCGGATTTTTGTCCTCGCCCATCGGTCCGGGTCCGCTCGGCAGCAAACCGCGCAGGCGGCGCACGCGTTGACCTGGTCCGCTGTCCGGCGTCACGTTCGCGACGTCCAGATCGAAGTCGGCGACATACACGACCGGCGCCGGCGCCGCGAACGGTGCACTGTCCGCCCCGGCGGCGTTGGAGATCGCCGCCGCGCTCAGGCATCCCGCCATCACTGTGCAATGCAAAAATCGATGAAGCATGGCGTGCCTCCGCGAACGTCAACAGGACGCGGCTATCGTACAACCGTGCGCAACGTGCGTCCTTTTTTTTCGTACCTGATCGTGACGCGGTTTGCCTTGCATAACGCCCGTTGCAGCATAGACTGTTAAAGCACAACTTCGCAATTTGTACGGAACCCGCCATGCGACTGACCATCCTCATCAACGGTTCCGATCCCACCGTCAGCCATGATTACGCTGTGCTATGGCTCGACACCGACGAACACCGGTGGTCGAGAGAAGCACATCAAGGGATCGATCTGCCCCCGTGGGGCGAACTGCGCGACGATAACGGCGTGACCACTTTGTGTGCGCCCAGCACGGATGCGCCGCTGTGCACGCTGCGCGGATTACACGTGGACCGCAAGCAGCGCGTGAGCGCCGCGCAAGGCGCCGCGGCATGGACCGCCCTGCCGACGCGCGCGCAGACCAGCGGCTTCTGGCGCTTGCAAGCAGTGGACCGCCAACAGGTCCGCGCCGAACACAGCGTGTTCGACAATTAGGTTTTAGCACTCGTTTTTATCGGTCTAAATTTCCGTGCGCGAGCGGCGCTCCGCTAGCGCATGGGTCATTTTGTCCGTGCGTTCGTACGCCGCGTTTTTGATTCCCTCATTGCGATTTCGTCGCTCGCGCATTTAAGGTCGCCTTAAGTTTGCGTGAGTAGAGTTGGAGGTCCACGCATTAGGGTCGCTGCAAGGCGGCCCGTTTTTTTTGGTGCGGCGAGATGTGAGACGTTGCCGTGCGCGCCGTGCGGCGGTATCGTTTTCATGACAGCGCTCAACGCCCGAATCCGTTTTCTCCTCCAGTGTTTTCCTGTATTTCACGTCGCGCGGGACGGGCTCGCAACGCTATACTTGCGCCCCCGATCCCTCGACTGACTGACACATGAAGAAGTGGTTTGCCTATCTGTTGTTCGTCGTTGCCGCTCACGCCAGCGCAGCGCCTTCCTGCACTCAATTCACATCGAATGCGCAATGGCCGGTTCTGAGCAATCAGAAGATGGCGTCGAAAACGCGCATGCTTTGCTATAGCGATTTCGCGGTTCTGCATTCGGGCATCACGCACGGTCCGCTGTGGTCCGCCGAGCATCTGACGCGCGATCATATCGAGGCCGCCAAAGACATGGTGCGCACCAACAAGTTCTTCGAAGACGCGCGCCTGCCGGACGGTGAAGGCGCCACGCTCGCGGACTACAAACGCAGCGGATTCGACCGCGGTCATATGAGCCCGGCAGGCAATCGCTGGAATCAGGAAGCGATGGCACAATCGTTCTCGCTGGCCAATGTCGTGCCGCAAAACCGCGAGAACAATCAGCGCCTGTGGGCGCGCATTGAAACGTCGGTGCGCAAAATCGCAGTGTCGTACGACGATACCTATGTGGTCACCGGCCCGATCTTCAACGGCCAGCAGTTGCAGACTATCGGACCGACGGGCGTATTCGTGCCGACGCAGTTGTTCAAGGCGATCTACGTGCCTTCGCGAAAGATGGCGTTCGCCGTGGTAGTGGACAACGTCTCGACGAATCGTTACGACATCAAGACGATTCACGAACTTGAAGCAGCATCGGGCATCCGTTTTCCGGGCATTCCGGAGAACCTCAAAGATCAGCGACCGGGAGGACTGAAAGGTGTTTAAACCCTATTCGAATGACGACGACGTGCTCAACATTCAAGGCGATGCGTTGACCGTGAGTAACGGCACGACGCGCATCGTGCTGAACGGCACGCTGGAGCTGACGCAGGATCAGCGCGGACTGAAGGCCGCATTGGCACTGAAAGACGCTGTAGATACGATCGTGGCCAGCTTGCAGGCGCAGAGCAATTTGCCCGCGAAGGTCAAGGATGAACCGGATGCGAAGCCGGGCGTCGTGCAGAACCCGTTCAATTAGTCACGCAAAGCGCCGGCCACCGGCGCGATGCATTTTATTCGTGCGAGCGGCCGGCCCTCATCTTGTGTTTCGCAGTTCGATCAAAGCCAAGCGAATCCGCTCCACGACCTCGGGCCACCCTCTGCCTTGTTCCCGAAACAGGCGAGCAGAGGGAAACCACGGACTGTCTTCCCGTTCGAGGTGCCATCTCCAGTCGCCCAGCATGGGCAGCATTAGCCACAGCGGCCTACCCATCGCGCCCGCCAGATTGGCCGCCGATGTGTCCACGCTAATGACCAGGTCCAGCGCGTCCATCAGTTTTGCCGTATCGCCAAATGAACGAAGACCAGGTCCGAGATCATGCACGTTGCGCAAGCGCATGGCGTAGTCGGCGGCTTCGTCTTCGCCTTGGCCCTTCTGCATGATGTAGAACTCCACGTCTTCGAGCGCGAAGAGCGGATCGAGACAGCTGAGCGACGGCAGCGATCTGGCAGCGTCGTTCTCGTGCGTCGGCGCACCTTTGAAGATCACGCCAACTTTCAATGCCTGCAGATTGCCCGGCAAGGCCATCGGTGTGTGCGCGACGCCCGCCCGCAGATACGGCACCACGTCCGGCAAATGATCGATGTCGAGAGATGCCCACACCGGGATCGCATGCGGATAGACCCAATAGTCATGAATCGGCAGTAGCGGCGCATCTTCGACGGAGCAGATCGCCGCGGCCTCGCCCGAGGCCCTGAACAATTCGACGAGCGGCGCCTGACATACCACCGTCACCCGCACCGCCCCGTAGTGTTCGCGAAAAATCCGCGCAAACCGAAAAAAGAAAATCTCGTCACCCAGCCCGAATTCGCTCCAGATAACGATCGATTTGCCTTCGAGCGACTCGCCACGCCAGTTTGCATAAGCCGGCGGCGCCACGGTAGTCCGGCCTCGCCAATCCGAGCCGTCGAACAGCGCCTCACGTCGACGAAAACCCTCGGTGAGTTTGCCGACAGCAATCAGCATCAGTGCATTGAAGAGTCGCGGCAAGCGCTCGTTCGGGAGTCGTCGGACACCTTCGTCCCACAAGTCCTCCAGTTGATCGCAAAGACCCCGACGCACCAGTTCGAGGTTGATGTGGAAGTAGGTCTGGAGTCGATACGGATACAGTCTTAGCGTCTCGTGGCAAAGGTCCAGCATCGCCGAATCGGTTTCCGCACTCGGCATGGCAGTGACCAGGTCGAAGACTCGAGGCACATCGCGCTTGCGCAGCACTATTTCTATCGCGTACGCGGCCGCTTGATGCTGTCTGTCAGCGAAGCCCTCTTGCCGGTTCTCGCCGAACTCGCAGAGCACGCAAAAGCGTTCGCACGATGAAACAGCCGAAGCATTGTTCACCAGGTCGAGCGCATTCGCGGAACCCGCAATCGCCAGGTCAGGCCGATGCGGGGTGAAGGTGCGTTCACGATCGACGTCCGTCAGGGTGGGCGAGAGTATTTCTTCGCCGCGAGAATCGGTCGGCAACGTCAAAATCAGATAACCGCCGGGCTTGATGAGTTCGAGCCACCTTGCGAGCACTTGATGAGGATTGGCGAAACGCCCGAGGCAGTCTGAATGAACGAAATCAAATACATCGGCTGGCGCGTCGTCCATATAGATAACGTCACGCTCATTCACGTTCCAGGCAATCAGTTGTTCGATGCGAGGAAAAAGACCCGCGTAGCCGAAATCGGAATCGCGCCCGGCGCCCATGTCCAGGCCGGCGCCAGAGAAGTAGCCCTGCAGAAATGCCGGATCCTGCGAGCGCCGCTGCGCGAGTTTGAGTGACGGGTTCATCTGGTGTTTCGCCCAAGTTAGGTCAGAAGTCAGGCCGCCCGGTTGACGGGGGAGGCAGATGATATTCCGCCGGTAAAAACTCCTATATCACAATATAGATAGCGCCTTGGGTGCGAACAAGCGAGTTTCCCACTTGTAGCCGTGGCGCGAGCCGGAGGGCCGAAACTGCTTCGGCATCCCCAATATGTTTCAGCGGTTACGTTTTGTCACCAGAGCGACGTCAACTCCTGTCTTCCCGTCAACGTTAAACCGGCAGCGCTGAAACATTTCAGCCGCGACACAAGAATCAACCGGTTAAAACCAGGAGTTAAACCATGAAGACGCTTTTCGCCGCTCTCGCTTCCGCTCTGCTCGTGTCGACCGCTTTCGCTCAAACGGCCGCACCGTCCGCCGCGCAGCCCGCGCAAACGCAACCCGCCGGCCAGGCGAACCTGAAGGCGAGCACCGCCGTTCAAACGGGCGCCACGGACGACAGCGCCGCAGCAACGAAGGCGCCGGCCAAAGCCACGACCAAAGCGCACGTGAAGAAGACGTCCGCCCATCACACGGCAAAAGCCCACAAGACCACCAAGAAGGCCGCGGCTGAAACGAGCGCCGCCACGACTAAAACGGAGGGCGCGAAAGAGGCCAGCAATGCCCCGGTAAAAGCCGACGGCGCAAAGACCGACACGACAAAAACGCAATAACACGTGATCGGTTTCGGCACGCACCGGCCAGGCATGTATAGGTAATCGAAGCCGAACTGTGCCGTTCAGGGAGGGCGAGTCATACGACTCGCCTTTTTTTATGCGCGGTTTTTTTCCAACACACACCCCAATTTTTGCACCGCGTTTACCCGCAGACGTCTAATCTCGAACTGTCTTGATCAACCATGGCGTCGATAAACGCCGCATCACATGGCTCTCACACAATCAATCGACAGTTTCTCTATTCACCCGCTCAACGAGCCACACGTTCAGCGCAACAACGTCATTCCCTTCCTCGCGGCACGCGTCCGCTTGCAGATAACTTTGCCTCATCGACCGCAAGAACTCGCCGGCACCCAGCTTCGCGCCCTGCTCCATTCCCCTCTTGGTGTTTATGTCGTTGCCACGCAGGCGGTTCGCCAGGAAATTCGCGTGCAACTCGACATCGCTCCCGACGACCTCGACTTCACACTGCACACACTGATCGCGACACTTCCCGCCGCGATGATCGGACCGTTGAAGCGCCGCACCGCGGCTGTGATGGCGCGCTAATCAGCTTCTCAGGGATCTGATCGACGCATTGCAGCGTCTCGCGGACTACTCGTCGCAATCAATCCCCCACGGGACTCAACTCAGCCAATGCCGCCAGCTTCTGCACATCGGCAATTTCGATTTCCGCATAACCGAGCTTCAGCGCGCCTTGCGTTTCGAACTGCTTCAGCACCTGGTTGATCGTTTGCCGGGACAACGCCAGCATCATCGCGAGATCTTCCTGTGGGACTTTGAGCACGCGCCGCAATGCACCGGGCTCGCCGTAACCACCCGCCATCAATAACAAGCGGCGCGCCACGCGCTGCGCCGCGGGCAGCAACGCGGCCTCTTCGATCGCGTCGAAAGCAAGACGCAGCTTTTGCGTCAACAGCAGACCGAACAGATGCCAATAAGCGGGCGTGCGTTCCAGTAGCGCGACGAGTGCGGCGCGCGGCACATGAAACAGCTCGGAATCGCGTTCGGCATACGCGTCGTGGCTTCGCGGCCGGTTGTCGAACAGCGCGATCTCGCCGAACCAGTTCACCGGCTCGATCACGGCAAGCAAAGCCTCCTTGCCCGCCGAACTGGCCGCGCCGATTCTCACCAGGCCATCGAGCACGCAATAGACGCCGTCGTCGGAATCGCCGCGCGTGAAGAGCCGCTGGCCGGCGGCGAGCCGTTCGACACGTCCCGCTTCGATCAACTGCGCCTGCATGGCAGCCGGCGTCGAGCGAAACCACGCGCTGCGTCCCAGCAGCGCGGCAAGCTCATCCAATGGAAAACTCGCATTCATAGAACGGCGCTCGTGCCCGATTGTCGGCTACCCGATGGTTTCAAATTCCGTTGCCCGCGATTATGCTGACTTTGACAGAGGAGCGGCATCCATGAGAACGCTGACGCAACAGCTCACGCAATACGCGGCCTACCATCGTGACCGGCGCAATATCGCCACGCATTTCATCGGCATTCCGATGATCGTGCTGGCCCTGGCGGTATTGTTGAGCCGGCCTGCTTTCGTTGTCGATGCCTGGCCGCTGACGCTATCGCCGGCGTGGGTTTTATTCGTCGCGGCCACGCTGTATTACCTCGTGCTCGACGTGCCGCTCGGCGTGATGATGGCCTTCGTGTCCGCGCTCTGCGTCGCGTTCGGCCAGTGGACAGCCACACAATCCACGTTGATGTGGCTCGTGATCGGCGTCGGGCTCTTTCTGGTCGGCTGGGTGTTTCAGTTCATCGGGCACGTTGCCTACGAACATCGCAAGCCTGCCTTTGTGGACGATGTGATCGGCCTGCTGATCGGACCGCTGTTCGTGCTGGCCGAAGTGTTGTTCGGCTTCGGCTGGCGGCCCGCACTGCGCGCAGCAATCGAAGCGCAAGCCGGTCCGACGCGTCTCAACGCGGACCGCACGGCCGCGCATCGCTAGAGCGCGCCGCCGCTTCGTCGACGGCTCATTCGCCGCGGCGCAGCCCGCTCAGTTCGGTGCGAGACGAATGAGGCGCACGCTATGCAATGCCGTCAGCGCGACCGCGATCCAGATGGGAACGTAGGTCGCCAACTGCGCGACGCTCAGCGTTTCGCCAAGCAACGTGATCGAGATCAGCACCAGCAACACCGGTTCGACATAGCCGAGAATGCCGAACAATGCGACCGGCAACAACCGGCTCGCCTTGAGATACGACGCCAGCGCAATGGTGCTCAGCGCGCCGAGGCCCGGCAACAGTAGCCACCACCGATCCGGATGGCCGGCGATCATCGCCAGCGAGCCGCCGTTGAAAACCAGCACGATTGCCGGCGGCAACAGTAGCGCCATTTCCACGGTGAACATCGCGAGCGAGTCGTGATTGATCTTGCGACGCAAAACGAAATACGGTGGATAGCCGAGCGAAACCAGCAAGGTCGGCCACGAAAATGCGCCCGTCACCCACAGTTCATGGCCGACACCGATCGCCGCGCACGCAACAGCGAGCCACTGCAAACGGTCCAGACGCTCGTGATAATAAAAGCGCCCGACAAGCACCATCGTCAGCGGAAGGAGGAAATAGCCGAGCGAGACTTCGAGCATCCGGCCATGTAGAGGCGCCCACAGAAATACCCACAGTTGCGCGCCAAGCAACGCCGCGCTCACGATCATCGCCAAGCCGAGTTTCGGGGCGGTCACCATGCGGTAAAGAAGCTGCCGCAGAATGGGCAGGCGCTTTCTCAATGCCACCAGCAACAGCGCGCCCGGCACGGTCAGGACGACACGCCAGGCGAAAATGTCGAGGCCGCTTAGCGGCGCGAGCAGGGTTGCGTAAGCGGACAGTAATGCAAAGGTCGTGGTCGCGCACACCGACAACGCGATCCCGCGCTTCAGGGCATACTGATTCATCGAGCGCCCCGTTGGGCAGTCGCTTCGAGACGCGACACCGGCGCGTGCGCGGGCGAGGTTGTTTGCAGTGCAGCATGCGGCCGCCCGGCATTCGTTGTTGTCATTGGAAATGGAATCTCATAAGCGGGCAGCGCGTGTCCAGCACTGTATTTTTGCTTTCGATAAACGATATGAAGGCGGCATTCTAGACGGGTTATCCGTTCGCGGCTCCGCGTAGGGGCCGCGCGCTGTCAACAATCAGCTGAAATTATTCCGTGCGCATCGCGCGTCGATGGACTAGAACATAACTTCATGTGCGGCCAACCACGCCGGTCTTTTCACCGGCAACGTGCCACATCATTTCGCGCCAGGCGGCTGAAGCGCGAATCTTGCTACCTGGTCTTGCGACGCTGCTTGCATTAACGTTCGCAACGCCCCCAAGGACGTCCCCTTGGGAACAGCATGTGCAGCATCCCTGAGCCAGGCCGGCGATGACAGTCCTACGGACCGAGCCCGACCTTCTTCTCCACGGCACGCCTCAACTGCGTTCATCGCGCGTGCCGCCGCCCGGCAGCATCCCGCTCATCGAATATGACTACTGGAGCCAGCATGACCCAGCCAGCCCTATCGCACGACGCATCGCCCGACCTACGCTCCGCCTTTGCCGCCGACGTTCGCGCCGGCCTCACCCATACGCCGCAGAAAGAACTGCCGTCCAAGTATCTGTATGACGAAGTGGGCTCCGCGCTGTTCGAAGTGATTACCGTGTTGCCGGAATACGGCGTGACGCGCGCGGAGGAACGCCTGCTTACCAAACACGCCGCGGACATCGTCGCGCACTTGCCACACGACGTGACGGTCGCCGAACTCGGCAGCGGCAGCGGCCGTAAAACACGGCGCATTCTGGAAGCGCTGTGTAAAAAGCGCCCTACTTCTTACTGTCCGATTGAAATTTCGCGCAGCGCATTGCAGTTGTGCAGACGCGAACTCGGCGACATCGAGCGCATTTCGATTGTCGGTTATGAACGCGATTACCTGGCCGGCCTTGCTGAAGTGAGCAAGCAGCGCGCGTCGGACGAGCGGTTACTTGTGCTGTTTCTTGGCAGTACGATCGGTAATTTCGGCAGACTCGCGGCAACACGTTTCCTGCGCGATATCCGCAACATGCTCGCTCCCGGCGACGCGTTGCTCCTCGGCACGGACCTGATCAAGCCGACGCCCGTCCTGGTGGCCGCCTATGACGACTCGATCGGCGTCACCGCGTCGTTCAATCTGAACCTGCTGGCACGCATCAATCGCGAACTCGACGGCGACTTTCCGCTCGAGGCGTTCGAGCACGTCGCGCGCTTCAACCCGGACGCGCGCAGCATCGAAATGCATCTGCGAGCCAAGCGCGACATCACCGCGCACGTGGGCGCGGCGCAATTGACGGTGTCGCTCAAGGCGGGCGAAACGATCTGGACCGAGAGCAGCCACAAATATCGCGCGGAAGAGATGCCCGCGATTGCCGACGACGCCGGCTTCCTGTGCAGTCATCAATGGATCGAAGACGAATGGGGCTTTGCGGAGAGCCTGCTGCTGGCGCGTTGAGCGCGCTGGGCCGCTGACCGAAGCGCGGTCACGCAAACACAGCAAGGCGGCGCGCCATCGCATGATGGCGCGCCGCCTTCGTTTTACGTGATTCGCGCGCTCTACGTGCTGCCGCTCAGTGCTGCTCGAAACGTTCGTAACGCTTTTCGGTCGCGCGCTCTTCGCCGGCCACCTCGGTCACGCGCGCCGCCGGCGGCCCGTGACGCAACCACGACAGCATCCGGTCGACCTGGTTGGCCGAGCCCTGCAACATCGCTTCGACAGAGCCGTCGTCGAGATTCGCCACCCATCCCTTGATACCGAGCGCATGCGCCTGCCGCACAGTCGCGTGGCGAAAGCCGACGCCCTGCACGGTGCCGCGCACGCGCACGTAATACGTTTCGATCCGCTGATCCAGATCCGGGGCCATGCCGTCCTCTCTTCGCATACTTTCAAGCCGGCATTCTAGTCGCGTCCCGGCGAGCTTGCTCGGCAAAGCGCGCATCTGATTGTTCGCATGGGACCGCCGGCGCGACGCACGGCGCGCGCGCCACGTACAATCCGTCGACTGTCATGCGGGAAATGGAAACAGAATGACCGAACAGAATCGCGATCTCGTGCTCGTGACCGGCGCCTCCGGCTTCGTCGGCTCGTCGGTGGCGCGCATCGCGCAACAAAAGGGTTTCAAGGTGCGTGTGCTGGTGCGGGCCACCAGTCCGCGTCAGAACGTCGAGTCGCTGGACGCGGAAATCGTGATCGGCGATATGCGCGACGAAGCGTCGATGCGCCACGCGCTGCGCGGCGTGCGCTATCTGCTGCACGTGGCCGCCGACTATCGGCTGTGGGCGCCTGACCCGAGCGAGATCGAGCGCTCGAACCTCGAAGGCACCGAAGCGACCATGCGCGCGGCGCTGAAGGAAGGCGTCGAGCGCATTGTCTACACGAGCAGTGTGGCCACGCTGAAAGTGACCAGTTCCGGCCAGTCCGCCGACGAAACCTCGCCGCTCAAAGCCGATCAGGCGATTGGCGTGTACAAACGCAGCAAGGTGCTGGCCGAACGCGCGGTGGAGCGGATGATCGCCGAAGACGGCTTGCCGGCGGTGATCGTCAATCCCTCCACGCCGATCGGACCGCGCGACGTCAAGCCGACCCCGACCGGACGCATCATCGTGGAAGCGGCGCTCGGCAAGATTCCGGCGTTCGTCGATACGGGCCTGAATCTCGTGCACGTGGATGACGTCGCGGCCGGCCATTTCCTCGCGCTCGAACGTGGCAAGATCGGCGAGCGCTATATTCTCGGCGGCGAAAATCTGCCGCTTCAGCAGATGCTCGCGGATATCGCGGCGCTGACCGGCCGCAAGGCACCGACGCTAAGTCTGCCGCGCTGGCCGCTCTATCCGCTGGCCATGGGTGCCGAAGCAGTCGCCAAGATCACGAAACGCGAACCGTTCGTCACCATCGACGGCTTGAAAATGTCGAAGAACAAGATGTATTTCACGTCGGCGAAAGCGGAACGCGAACTCGGCTATCGCGCACGGCCCTATCGCGAGGGCTTGAGCGACGCGCTCGACTGGTTCAGGCAAGCGGGCTATCTGAAGCAGTAATCTGCATGAACAAGCGGCCTGTGTCCCGCAAGCCGGCTCGGCCGCAAGCATTTTGTTACAACGTCACTGTGTTAGCGACAGGTAAAAGCCTACGCGCAGCAGTTAAAATCGTGGGTCTTACCAGAGAAAAGCTCGCATGAATCTTCACGAACAGCTCGGCGCACTGGAAATGGGCGTCGATCAGCTCATTCAGGCTGTCGTGGCCCCGCTGGCCGAAAACATTTCCGAGACACCCGCACAGAACGCCGCGCCGCCAGCGTCTGCATCCGCGGATCACGTCGCGTCCGAATCCAATGCAAATGCGGCTGAGACCGAGGCGGCCGTCGTCGAAGGTGAGGCGCCGGCCCCGCAGCTTCAGCCCACGCTCGAAATTAATCGCCCCGCGCAGAACGAGATCACCATGACGATCGGCGGCCAGACCGTCGCGTTGCGCGCGGAGCAGATCGGCCAACTGATCGAGGAACTGTCGAACGCGCGCGCGTCGATGACGCCGGAACCGCCGCCGGGCATTCCGCCAGGCTGGCGCTTCGTGTCCACCAAGAATCCGGTCATGGCGGTGCAGAAACAGTCGAATGGCGACCGTCTGCTGGTCATGCGCCACACCGGCCACGGCTGGGTGCCGTTCACGTTTTCGCCCGACATGGTGATCCAGCTTTACATGATGCTCACCAAGTAAAAAAGCGGCGCCCGATGAGCGCCGCTTTTGCATTCCTCCGCGATTTCCGACTACCGTTCGCTTCAGCGTTCCTGCACCGGCGCCTGAACCCGCGCCTTCCACTGTCCGCCCTTGCCGCGCCAATAACGCACCGCCGACGCAAACGTCGCGCCGACATAGAACAATGCGATCAGCGGCAGAAACGGCGCCCACAACGGCGAGCGGCGGTAATAGCTCAGCATCGGCGCATACGCGCAACACATGGCGGCCCACGCGAGCCACGCGGGCCAGCCTGTCGGACCGAGCACCAGCGCGGCGACCGGCGGCATCAGATAGATGATCGTCATGCCGGCCAGCGTGCCGGCCAGCAGCAGCGGCGAGTAGCGCAGCTGCGTGAAGGCCGTGCGCGCGATCATGTTCCAGATCTCACGCCAGCTATCGTACGGACGCAGCGACACGCTGCGCGCCGCCACATCCAGCCGGATCGGATGACGCCCCTTGCCGCGATGCTTGATGCGCGCGGCGAGGCTGCAGTCGTCGATCAGCTCGGCGCGAATCGACTCGATGCCGCCTGCTTCTTCCAGCGCGCTACGGCGCACCAGCATGCAGCCACCCGCGGCCGCCGCCGTCCGATTGCGCGGGTTGTTGACCCACGAGAACGGGTACAGCTTGGCGAAGAAGAATACGAAGGCGGGAATCAGCGCCTTTTCCCAGAACGAATCGCAGCGCAGCCGCACCATCAGCGAAACGAGATCGCGCTGTTCCGCGTCGGCGCGCGCGACGAGTTGCGCGACCGCGTCGGCGGGATGGCCGATGTCGGCATCGGTCAGCAGAAGGTAGTCCGCGGACAAGCCAAGCGTGCGCACGGCCTCGATACCTTGCGACTGTGCCCACACCTTGCCCGACCAACCGGGCGGCAGCGGCTTCGCGCTCAACACGGTCAGACGGTCCGGGCATTGCAACTGCAGGGCCGCGGCGCGAGCGGCGTCGGCGGTGCCGTCGGTGCTGTGGTCGTCGACGACGATCACGTGGAAGTCGCCCGCATAGTCCTGCTGAAGCAGTGTGGTCACCGCCTCTGCGATCACATCGACTTCATTGCGGGCCGGCACCACGGCGGCCACGGCCGGCCACGTTGCGCGCGGCGCGATGGTCAGCGGCGCAGCAGGACGCGCGCGCCAGAAACCGCCGCGCCCGAACAGCAGCACACACCAGATCAGCAAGGAGAGACACGACAGAAGAAACAGAACCACCGCCATTAAGCATTACCCTCGATTGAACGCGCTTGCACGCCGACGCGACGCGACAGCCACATCACCACGGTGCGGGCCGCGACCACGCACCAGTCAAACGTATTGAGCACCGGCCGCTCGTGAAACACGTCGTAGCCCGCGCTCTCGATGCGTTCGAGAAAGCGCAGGCCGCCGTGAACGGCACCGCATAACTCGATGCCCAGCCTGCCCTGAATCCGCAAGGCGAGCGGCGCGCCACGCACGAGCATCTCGCGCACGAACGACACTTCGTGCGCCATGAGCGCCCGCCAGTCTTCATCGGCGACTCCGCTGGCAATGTGCGCTTCGGTCACGTTGAAGCGCCGCATATCGGCGAGCGGCAGGTACACGCGGTCCTTTTTCCAGTCGGCGGAGACGTCCAGCCAGAAGCTGATCAACTGCGACGCCGTGCAGATCGCGTCGGCCTCGGCGAGATTCTCCGGCGTGGCCGCGTTGATCAGATGCAGCATAAGATGCCCGAGCGGGTTGGCCGAGTGACGGCAATAGTCGAGCAGCGCGGCGCGGTCGGCGAAACGGCCGGCGTCGATATCCTGGGCGCACCCCTGGAGCAGATCGTAGAACGGCGCGAGCGGCAGTTTATACTGCGCGACCACGCAGGCGAGCTTGCCGAACAACAGCGGATGGACTGGCGCCGCGCGTTGGTCCGCCACCGCGTCGAGGCCGGCGCGGAAGTCGGCGAGACGGGCATGCCGCTCGGCTGCGCTCCAATCGCCTTCGTCGGCGATGTCGCCCGCCGTGCGTACGACCTGATAGATAATGCCGATGGGCGCGCGCAGCGCCTTGGGCAGCAACACGCTCGCGACCGGAAAGTTTTCGTATTGATCGACGTCCATCCAGCGAGCCTTGAAACCCTTTTGTAATGCGGGCACCAGGCGCCGCGCGACTACGTAGTTTAAGGGTTCCGTCAAACCGCTGCAGCGTGCAATCATTACCGCTTCCACATTGCCATACCCGATGCTTGCCGCGCCGGGCGCCGTTCCGCTGTTGCGACGCCAGACCAACACCCGCCGGGCGCTGCCAGAGCAAAGCCCGGCTGATAGCGTTAGAATGCGCGTTTGGTTTTGCTGTACCGGCACGTCGCCGGGGCTCAAGACGTCAACTAATTAGATGATCGCGGCGATAAAGTCAGATTTACCGACTTCTTCGAAACCCGCGTCAGTCGGAGTTCGCCAACTTATGCGAGTCATCCTTGCTCAACCCCGCGGCTTTTGTGCGGGTGTTGTTCGCGCAATCGAGATCGTCGATCGCGCGTTGCAGCAACACGGCGCTCCCGTGTATGTTCGCCACGAGATTGTTCACAATCGGCACGTGGTCGACAATCTGCGCCAGAAAGGCGCGCGCTTCGTCGAGGAGCTCGACGAGGTGCCGCAAGGCGCCGTGGCGATTTTCAGCGCCCACGGTGTCGCTCAGACAGTTGAGCGCGATGCCGAAGCGCGCGGTCTCGACGTGCTCGACGCGACCTGCCCGCTGGTCACCAAAGTGCACGTGCAGGGCCGCCAGTATGTCGGCGCCGGCCGCACGCTGATACTGATCGGCCACGCCGGGCATCCGGAAGTGGAAGGCACGATCGGCCAGATTCCGGGCAAAGTGCTGCTGGTGCAGAGCGAGGCCGAGGTCGCGCGTCTGGATCTGCCGCTCGACACACCGCTCGCTTATGTCACGCAAACCACACTCTCGGTGGACGACACGCGCGGCATCATCGACGCGCTGCTGCGCCGCTTCACCGATATTGTCGGTCCGGATACGCGCGACATCTGCTACGCCACGCAAAACCGCCAGGCCGCGGTGCGCGAGTTGAGCAAGGAGGTCGACGTGCTGCTGGTGGTGGGCGCAACCAATAGTTCGAATTCGAACCGGCTGCGCGAGATCGGCAGCGAAAGCGGCGTGGCGAGCTATCTCGTCGCCGACGGTTCGGAAGTGAAGCCGGAATGGTTTGCGAATGTGCAGACCGTCGGCATCACGGCCGGTGCTTCGGCGCCGGAAGAGATGGTCAAGAATGTAATCGATGCGCTGAGCGCATTGGGGCCTGTCGATGTCACGACGATGGCGGGCCGTGAAGAAAAAGTCGAATTCAAGTTGCCATCGAAGCTGATGCAACCACTCGCTGCACGCGAAGTTTAAGGAGGACGTCTTGTCTATTCCGCTGCTACAGAAAGTCCGGGTCGGCGCATACATCATGCGTCAGCATATGTCCGGGAACAAACGCTATCCGCTCGCCCTGATGCTGGAGCCGCTGTTCCGCTGCAACCTCGCCTGCAATGGCTGCGGCAAGATCGACTATCCGGATCCCATCCTGAATCAGCGTTTGTCGCTGCAGGAATGCCTTGAAGCCGTCGACGAATGCAATGCGCCGGTGGTCTCGATCGCAGGCGGCGAACCGCTGCTGCACAAGGAAATGCCGCAGATCGTGAAGGGCATCATGGCGCGCAAGAAGTTCGTGTACCTGTGCACGAACGCGCTGCTGATGGAAAAGAAGATGGACGACTACGAGCCGAATCCGTACTTCGTCTGGTCGGTTCACCTGGACGGCGACAAGCAGGCGCACGACCACTCGGTGTCGCAAGACGGCGTGTACGACAAGGCTGTCGCCGCCATCAAGGAAGCGAAGCGCCGCGGTTTCCGCGTGAACATCAACTGCACGCTGTTCAACGACGCCGTGCCGGAACGCGTCGCTGCGTTCTTCGACACGCTGGGCCCGATGGGCGTGGACGGCATCACCGTCTCGCCGGGTTACGCGTACGAACGCGCGCCGGATCAGCAGCACTTCCTGAACCGCGACAAGACCAAGCACCTGTTCCGCGAAATTTTCAAGCGCGGCAACAACGGCAAGAACTGGTCGTTCAGCCAGTCGAGCATGTTCCTCGACTTCCTGGCCGGTAATCAGACATACGAATGCACGCCGTGGGGCAACCCCGCGCGTACCGTGTTCGGCTGGCAAAAGCCGTGCTATCTGGTCGGCGAAGGTTACGTGAAGACCTTCAAGGAACTGATGGAGACCACGGACTGGGACAAGTACGGCACGGGTAACTACGAGAAGTGCGCGGACTGCATGGTGCACTGCGGTTTCGAAGCGACCGCCGTGATGGACACGGTCACGCATCCGCTGAAGGCGCTGAAGGTTGCCGTGCGCGGTCCGAAGACCTCGGGCGCGTTCACGAAGGACATTCCTTTGGATAAGCAACGTCCCGCCGAGTACGTCTTCTCCCGCCACGTCGAGATCAAGCTGGAAGAGATCAAGGTGTCGGGCAAGGGCAAGAAAGTGCAGACGGCGACGGCTGCAACTTAAGCGGTCGAAGGGGCGGCCTCGCGCCGTCCTTTGTCCTGTATGCAAAAAAGCGCGGTGGCCATTCAGCCACCGCGCTTTTTTTATGCCTCATGCCTCACACGTTGCGACGTGTGGGCCATCAACCGCTACCCACGGCTACCCAGCGCTACGCGCATTGTGAGCGGTCAAAAACTTGATCAGCCCGTCGATCCCGCCTTTGGAAATCTGATCGGCGAATTGCGTCTGATACACCTGGATCAGCCACGCGCCCATCATGTTGATGTCGTAGACCTTCCAGCCTGCGGCATCTTTGGTCATGCGATAGTCGATCGCGTCATCGCCGCCATTGCTCAGCACGTGCGATTGCACGACCACGTCTTTGGCGCCCGCCGGCACGTTGACCGGCGCGAACTTAAACTTTACGTCCTGATCACGCAGTTGCGACAGCGAGGCCGCATAAGTGCGCGTGAGCAGCAGCGTAAACTGCTCGTAAAGTTGCTTTTGCTGGTCGGGGGTCGCGGTGGACCAGGCCTTGCCGACCGCGATGCGCGTGGTGCGCTGAAAGTCCGTGGCCGGCAGGAAGCGTGACTCGACCAGTTGCGTGATCTTCGCCATGTCGCCGCCGCGCGCCTGCGGGTCGGCCTTCATCGCCGCCACCGTGCCCTCGACAGCACTTTTTACCACCGCGTCGGGCGCGCTTTGCGCATATGCCGCGGTGGACACCACGGCCGCAGCCAGAAAAGCAGACAGATAACGTTTCATACGTTCGACAGAACCCGAAAGAAGTAAGCACCGCCGGGCTTGCAAGCACGCGGCGAAAGCAGGATAGACCAGTATACCGAGATTGCGTTCCCGCCCCGAAGAGCGTGTGCGGGAGCCGCACTTGCTACCGAACCGGGGGCTCGCCGCTCCGTCTCTGTATACTTGTGCACTTTCGTCAAAAACAACAACCGTGATAAGGCCAATTTCGCCTACATGCTGAAGTCATCTATTGTCCGTCTCGTCGCCTATTCAGTGCGTCATCCAATGCGGATCGTCGCGCTGTCGCTCGTGCTCGCCGTTCTGAGCGGTTTCTACGTTGCCTTTAACTTCAAGATCAACACGGACATCAGCCGTCTCATCGAGAACGACAAGCAATGGTCGGCGCTCGAACATGCCGTGGACGTGGCCTTCCCGGATCGCGGCCAAACCGTGCTGGTAGTCGTCGAAGCGCGCGCGCCGGAATTCGCCGACGCCGCCGCGCAAGCCCTGACCACCGCCCTCAAGGCCGATCCCAAGGAATTCGTCGCGGTTTCGCAGCCGGCCGGCGGCCCGTTCTTCGAACACAATGGCCTGCTGTTCCCGTCCCTCGACGAGGTCATGTCGACCACCTCGCAGTTGGTCCAGTCCCGCCCGCTCGTCAATGCCCTTGCCCACGATCCGAGCCTGACCGGCCTTGCCGGCACGCTGACCACGAGCCTGTTGCTGCCGCTTCAACTCGGCCAGGTGAAGCTTGGCGACATGAGCCATCTGCTGTCGCAAAGCGCGACCACGCTGGACCGCGTACTGGCCGGCCAGCCAGCCGCCTTCTCGTGGCGCGCGCTGGTCGACAAGAGCGCGGCCGCCGAGCCGGCGCGCGCCTTCGTCATCGTGCAGCCGGTCGTGAACTACGATGCGCTCGAGCCGGGCGCGTCGGCGTCGAAGTCGATCCGCGACACCGCGGCCGCGCTGCACCTCGACTCGCGCTACGGCGCCACCGTCCGTCTGACCGGCGAACAGCCGCTCGCCGACGAAGAGTTCGCTTCGGTCAAGGACGGCGCGGTGCTCAACGGCATCGGCACCTTCATCGTCGTGCTGATCATTTTGTGGCTGGCGCTGCGCTCGGGCCGCATGATCGCCGCCGTGTTCATCACGCTGTTCGTCGGGCTCGCGATCACCGCGGCGCTCGGCCTGATGCTGGTGGGCGCGCTCAACATGATTTCGGTCGCCTTCATGGTGCTGTTCGTCGGGCTCGGGGTCGATTTCGGCGTGCAGTTCGGCGTCAAGTATCGCGAGGAGCGCAATCGCGACAACCGGCTTTCCGCTGCGCTGATGCACACGTCGCACAGTATCGGCGTGCCGCTCACGCTCGCCGCGGTCGCGGTCGCGCTGAGCTTCTTCTCGTTCCTGCCGACGGCTTACCGCGGCGTGTCCGAGCTGGGTGAGATCGCGGGCGTCGGCATGTTCGTCGCGTACTTCACCAACATGACGCTGCTGCCGGCCCTGCTGAAAATCTTCCGACCGCCCGGCGAAGCCGGTTCGCCAGGTTTCAAGCAGCTCGCCCCGGTCGACGATTTCCTCGCTCATCATCGCAAACCGGTGCTGATCGGCACGCTGATTGTCGTGATCGGCGCCACGCCGTTGCTCACGCATCTGCGCTTCGACTTCAACCCGCTGCATTTGAAGGACCCGCATACGGAGTCGATGGCGACGTTGTTGTCGCTCAAGGATTCGCCGGAGGCCGCGGTCAACAATGTGCATGTGCTGGCGCCCTCGCTCGCCGACGCCGACCGCATAGCCGACCATTTACGTACGTTGCCGGAAGTAGGCCGCGTCACCACGCTCGACACCTTCGTGCCCGCCGATCAGCAACAAAAGCTGATGCTGATCGCGAGCGCCGCGCAGCAGCTACTGCCCGCCTTGCAGCAACAGCCCGCGCAACCGGCAACGGACGCCGTGCGCGTTGCCGCGCTCAAGCGCGCGTCGAACCAGCTCTCGCTTGCCGCCGACGATCACCCGGGGCCGGGCGCCGCCGAAGCCAAGCATCTGTCCGCCACATTGCAGAAGTTGGCCGCCACCGATGCCGCCACGCGCGACCGCGCCGAAACCGCAATGTCGGACACGCTGCGCATCGCACTGAAGCAGTTGGCCAACCTGCTGCAACCCACCGAGATCACCCGCGAGAATTTGCCCAAGGAAATCTCCAAGGGCTGGGTCTCGAAGGACGGCCGCGCTCTCGTGGACATCGCGCCGAAGGTGAAACCCGGCACCGATCCGAACGACGACGTCATGCTGGCGCACTTCGCCCACGCCGTGAAGAAAGCGGAGCCGGGCGCGATCGGCGGGCCGATTTCGATCCTTCATTCGGCCGACACCATCATCAAGGCGTTCCTGCAGGCTGCGGGCTACGCGCTCGTGTCGATTGCGATCCTGCTGTGGATCGCGCTGCGGCGCGTCAGCGACATGTTGCGCACGCTGGTTCCGTTGCTGGTATCCGCGCTCGTGACGCTCGAGTTGTGCGTGGTATTCGGCATGCCGCTGAACTTTGCGAATATCATCGCTTTGCCGCTGATGCTCGGCGTCGGCGTAGCGTTCAAGATCTACTTCGTGATGGCGTGGCGCCACGGTCAGACCGGCCTTCTGCAGTCGAGCCTGACGCACGCTGTGCTGTTCAGCGCGGCGACCACGGCGACCGCGTTCGGCAGCCTTTGGCTGTCGCACCATCCGGGAACGTCCAGCATGGGGCGCTTGCTGGCGCTCTCGCTGTTTTGCACACTGGTCGGCGCAGTGGTGTTTCAACCCGTGTTGATGGGCAAGCCGCGCTCACGTCGCGCGAAGCAAAAAGGAATATAAGCATGAAGCTGCGTAACGCCGCGCTGGCGCTCGTCGCCACCGGTTTGATCTCCGGCTGCGCCACCGGCCCCGACCGCAAACCCGGCGACCCGTTCGAACCGATGAACCGGGCCGTGTTCAATTTCAACGACGGCGTGGATCGCTACGTCGCTGTTCCAGTGGCGAAGGGTTACCAGAAGGTGACGCCGCAACCATTGCGCACCGCCGTGAGCAACTTTTTCTCGAATCTTGGCGACCTGACCAACGCCGCGAACGCGCTGCTGCAGCTGAAGTTCACCGACGCGACCGAGGACTTCGTCCGTTTCGCGTTCAATTCGACTTTCGGCCTGGGCGGCCTGCTCGATTGGGCGACGCCTGCAGGGCTGCCCAAGCATCATCAGGATTTCGGCCTGACGCTGGGTCACTGGGGCATTCCGTCGGGTCCGTACCTGGTGCTGCCGCTGTTCGGGCCGAGCACGGTGCGTGACAGCATGGGGCTGATCGTCGACGTGAAGTTCAACCCGCTGAACTACATGGAGCCGGCGGTGCGCAATCCGCTCTACGTGCTGCAGTTCGTGAGCGTGCGTTCAGACCTGCTGGGTGCGTCGGACCTGTTGCAACAAGCTGCGCTGGACAAGTACTCGTTCGTGCGCGATGCCTATACGCAGCAACGCCGTGCCCGTCTGCGCGGCACGAGCGACAACGCAGCGCCGCTGCCCAACTATGACGATCAGGGCGATTCCGGCGCCTCGGAGGCACCCGCAGCCGGCGCGCCCGCTGCAGGTGCTTTGCCGAACTACGCGGATCCGGGCGATGCCGCGGAAGCGCCGAATGCGGCCTCCGGCGCTGCCACGGGCGCACCGGCAGGCGTGCCCAACTACAGCGATCCAGGCGAAACGCCCGCGAGCGGCGCGGCAGGTTCGACGCCGATCGCGCCGGCTGCCGCGCCCAACGGCGCTTCGGGCACGCCCGCACCGACGCCGCCCGCCGCGCCGGCCGACAGCACGCAGCCGGCTTCAGCACCGGTGACGCAATAAGTATTGGGATTTTAGACGGGCGCCCAGAACGGGCGCCCTGTAAAGCCGAACTCGACGCTGGCACAGAAGCGGACGAATCGCCGCTTACCGCTTCGGCCCGCGATGCGCCGCAACCTGCGTTAGAGCCATTCAACCGGTTCAATGCAGGCTATCCACCTCGCCGCGCGACGCAACCTGCTCCTCTTCAACGGCAATCGCGCCTTGCGGCACCGGCCGCGAATTCTCGCGATAGCGGGCAAACGCCTCGTCCGCATAACGGATCTGCGTACGTCCGTGAGGCGCCGGCTCACCGTTTTCGTCCAGATTGACGAACACCATCTTCTCGACGGTCAGGATGCTTTTGCGCGTGATCTTGTTGCGCACTTCGCAGCGCAGCGTGATCGACGTGCGGCCGAAATGCGTGGCCGTCATTCCGAGTTCGATGATGTCGCCCTGCCGCGCCGAGCTGACGAAATTGATCTCGGACATGAACTTGGTCACGACACGCTGATTGTCCATCTGGCAGATGGCGTAGATCGCGGCTTCTTCGTCGATCCAGCGCAGGAGGCTGCCGCCGAACAACGTGCCGTTCGGGTTCAGATCTTCGGGCTTGACCCACTTTCTGGTGTGAAAATTCATTTGGTACTCCGTGTTCGAGGCGCCCAGGCGTGCACGCCTTGCGTCACGACCTAGGGTTAACACTGACACTATACCAAAGATAAGGGTTTTCCCCAGTATTTCAATACCTGCTGAATAAAAGGGAAAGGCCCGCAGCCACACGCGTTTTCAGGAGGTAGCCATGCGAAAAGCGCCCGCTTCCTCGATCGCACGCCGTGCGTGGACCAGCGAGAGGCGCGCCGCCCGGGCATCGACGGCAAGCTGGATCAGCGCGCCGAGTTGCGAAGGTTGTCGCATCAATTCCCGCAGAATCGGCCCCAACGCTGTGCTGCCGTCATCGCGCAGGCCGGCGGTTGCCGCGGAAGGCAGCGTGCGCCACGCCGGATCGACAATCGCGCGGCACACGGCAAACGGCACGCCATGCGCGGCAGCCTTCGCCCCGGCGATGTGCGATTCCATATCCACCCCCAGAGCGCCGTTCGAGCGATACAGCGCGTCCTTATCGCCCGCGCCCACCAGAGGAGCGGCGACGGCCGCCACGAGACCGCGCCGCAAACGCGTGGAGAGCGGCCCAACGGCCAGTGCGGCCGCGAGCCTGTCAGACCATAGCAGATCGGTCGGGAGGCGCCCAAACGGCCCGTAGACGGCGTCAGCGACGATCAGCGAACCCGGCTCCAGGTCCGGCGCCAAACCGCCCGCCGTGCCGAAACTCACGATACCCGAACAGCCGCGTTCGACCGCCGCGCTCAACGCGCGCTCCAGCAGATCGGCGCGCGCCGCGTAGACGACCTCGACACCTTCGCCGCGCGCGATGCGGGCTTCGAACGCCATGCCGGTCACCACGATCACCGGCAAGGGACTGCGGCCGTCATCGGCGGACAGGCTGGGGGAAAGCGGCATCCGTCACATCCCGACCGTGACGCGCGTGAGGCCGTTGCGCTTCAGATGGCGGAAGCGCGCCAGCGCCCACAACGGGAAGAACTTGCGATAGCCGTGATAGCGCAGATAAAACACGCGCGGGAAACCGGTCGCGGTGAAGCGGGTTTCGTCCCACAGGCCGTGCTCGCGCTGCTCACGCTCCAGGTAGGCGACGCCGCGCGCCACCGCTTCGTGATTCACTTCGCCGGCCGCCATCAGACCCATCAGAGCCCACGCGGTCTGCGACGCCGTGCTCGGCGCACGTTCGTAGCCGTGGTAGTCGAGCTTGTAGCTCTCGCCGCCCTCGCCCCAGCCGCCGTCTTCGTTCTGGATCGACAGGAGCCACTGCGCCGCGCGCTTCATGCGCGGGTCGTCGTGTGGCAGGCCGGCAGCGTTCAGCGAACACAGCGCGGTCCACGTGCCATAGATGTAGTTCAAGCCCCAGCGGCCATACCAGCTACCGTCCGATTCCTGCTCCTTCAGCATGTAGTCGAACGCGCGCTGCGCCGGCTCGCTGTTCTGCGGCAGCTCGCCGAGTTGCGCGAGCATCGACAGGCAGCGGCCCGAGACGTCCGCGGTCGGCGGATCGAGCAGGGCGCCGTGATCGGAGAACGGAATGTTGTTCAGGTAGTACTGCGTGTTTTCCGGTTCGAACGCGCCCCAGCCGCCATCGCTGCTCTGCATGCCGACCACCCATTCGCGGGCGCGTGCAATCGCTTCGCGATCGACGTCCGATTGCGTTACCGTTGCCGAGCGCTGCATTGCCATGGCGACCACCGCCGTATCGTCGACGTCCGGGTAATGCGCGTTGTTGTACTGGAACGCCCAGCCGCCCGGCCGCACATTGGGACGACGCGAAATCCAGTCGCCGCGCACATCGAGAATCTGCAGCGGACGCAGCCAGGCGAGTCCGCGTTCGGCGGCCTGTTCAGCGTGCGCCTCGCCGGTTTCGAGCAGCGCATGCGCCGCGAGCGACGTATCCCACACCGGCGACAGACACGGCTGGCAATATGCTTCGTCATCCTTGATAACGAGCAGCTTGTCGATCGACTGGCGGGCAATCGCGCGATTCGGATGATCGGCCGGGTAACCGAGCACGTCGTACATCATCACCGAATTCGCCATGGCCGGGAAAATCGCGCCGAGACCGTCTTCACCGTTCAACCGTTCGTCGACGAAAGCCACCGCTTCGCGCACCGCGCGCTCGCGCGTCGCCTTCGGGAACAAACCGTCGACGGCGCGCAGCAGCACGTCCACGCCACTGAAGAACCGGAACCAGCCGACATGCTGATGCGGCGCCCTATCGCGCGGGCCGGTGTTGACCGGCGCACCGCGAAAGAGCTCGTCGATGCGCACACGGCGCGGGTTGCGCGCCACCGGCCGCTTCGCATTCAACACGAGCAGCGGCACGATCACCGTACGCGCCCAGTACGACACCTTCGACAGATGGAACGGGAACCACATGGGTAACAGCATGATCTCGACGGGCATCATCGGCACCGCGCGCCACGACACCACGCCGAACAGCGCGAGCAGAATGCGCGTGAAGACGTTCACGGTTTCGGCGCCGCCGTGGGCGAGAATCGCCTCGCGCGCGCGCACCATGTGCTCGGCGTCGGCCGGATCGCCGATCATCTTCAGTGCGAAATACGCCTTCACGCTGGCGCTGATGTCGAGCGCGCCGTCGGTGAACAGCGGCCAGCCGCCGTCGGCCAACTGGATGCGGCGCAGGTAGCGGGCGATCTTCTGTTCCAGCTCCACGTTCGGCGTTTCGCCGAGATAGTGAACCAGCAGCACGTATTCGGCGGGAATCGTCGCGTCGGCTTCGAGTTCGTAGACCCAGTGACCGTCCGGCTTCTGCGCGGCGAGAATCGCATCGGTCGCGCGTGTGATCGCGGCGTCGAGCGATGCTGCGGGCGTTTCGCCCACACTCATCGGCGCGGGCGCGCTCGGCGCTGCGGGGGCGAAATCGGGCAAGACGGCGTCCAGCGGCTGGGCTTGAGATAAATCGTTCATCGGCGTTCCATCGGTTCATTCAGCAACGTATCCGCAGCCTTCTGGCCGGAGCGGATCGCGCCTTCAATCGTCGCGGGCAGGCCGGTAGCCGTCCAGTCGCCCGCGAGCATCAGGTTATTCCAGCGAGTGCGCGTGCCGGGCCGCCGCGTTTCCTGATCCGGCAGCGCGGCGAAAGTCGCACGTTTTTCCACGACGACTTGCCAGGCCGGCATCGGCGTGACCGGCAAACTGGCCGCCTGCGCCACTTCGGCCCAAACGGTGGCGGCGAGGGCCTCATGCGGCGTGTCGAGCAGGCGCTCAGCGCCGTTCACGGTCACCGACAAGCGGCCTTCAAAGGCGAACAGCCACTCTGCCGTGCCGTTGAGCAACCCGGTGACCTGCGGCAAACCAAACGGCGGCTCGACCGCGAAATGCACGTTGACGGTCGCCGCGAAGCGCGTCGGTGCGCGCAATCCCTGCACGAGGGTCTGCGCGATGTCCGGCGGCACCGCCAGAATCACCGCATGGTTCGCGTCGAGCGTGACGCTTTCGTCGGCGAAATGCAGCGTTTGCACGCGGCGGTTGTCGGCGGCAAAGACGATTCCGTCAAGGCGTGAACCCAGCCTGATCGCCGCGCCGCCATGTTGCAGCAGGCGCAACGCCGGATCGACGAACGCGCTGCCCAGCCCGTTGCGCGCCACTAGCGGCCGGCACGCGAGGCCGCCGGCAAGCAGGGCTTCGCGCACCATGGCGCCCGTCAGTTCCGCCGACGCATCGCGCGGCTCGACGTTCAGCATCGCGTGAAACAGCGGCCGCAGCAGACGGTCCCACAACGGACCGTTGCAACGCATGGTCTGCGCGACGCTGCGTCCTGGCCTCGCCAACAGAAGCGGCGCGAGCGCCAGATAATCGCCCGGCCCGGTGTTCGGTACGCGCGCGTTCGAATCGAAGACCCACCATGGCAGATGTCCCGGCGACAGCCGCACGGTCCAGCGAGCCCGCGTGGCCAGATCCACGAACGGATATTCCGGCTGGGCCGGGCCGACCAGTTCGTCGGCGGCGCCGATTGCCCGCGCGTAATTGAGCGTCGCGGCATTGCCCGAGACCACCATGTGGTTGCCGGTGTCGAGCGTCGCGCCCAGCTTGGCATCGTAGTACGAACGGCAACGGCCGCCCGCCTGGGCAGCCGCTTCATGCAGCACGACGTGCGCGCCGCGCCGCTGGAGCTGCACTGCGGCGGCCAGGCCGGCAAGGCCTGCGCCGACCACATGTACGAGCTTTTGCATCAGCTCAGAAGAGCGCGTAACGCGCCACGATCCACAGCATGCGGAGCTTCGGCTTGCTGACCTTCGTGCGCGGAATGTCGAAGCCGCGTTCCAGCGTCCGTTCGAGCAGCAGGCGATACACGCCCGACATGATGCGCGGCGCGCGCACATGGTTGCGCGGCTCGCGGTCCATGATCGCGTCGGAGGCGGCGAAGTGTTCCTTGGCCCGCTCGGCGAGCGTGGCGCACACGCGCGGCAGCGACGGGTCGTCGGCAATCTGCGTGGGATTCGTCACCGCGATGCCTTCGCGCGCCAGCAATTCGTGCGGCAGATAGCAGCGGTTGATGCCGGCGTCTTCGTCGATATCGCGCAGGATGTTGGTGAGCTGCAACGCGCGGCCCAGATGATGCGCGAGCAAACGGCCGGGCTCTTCCTGCATCCCGAATATCCTCACTGAAAGACGGCCCGCCGCGCTGGCGACGCGGTCGCAATAGAGGTCGAGCGTCGCTTCATCGGGGGCGCAGATGTCTTCGGCGGCGTCCATCGCCATACCGTCGATCATCGCGTGAAAATCCTCGCGCTGCAGGTGAAACGTGTGAATGTGCCGCGTGAGCGCGCGCAGCGAAGCGCGCGGCGCGCCGGCGTAGCACGCGTCGATATCGGCCCGCCAACGCTCGAGCGCGGCGGCGCGTTCGGCGCGCGGCATGTCGCTGTCGGCGATATCGTCGACGGCGCGGCAGAAAGCGTAGACCTGATACATCGCATCGCGCTGCGCGGCCGGCAGGATGCGCATGGCGAGATAGAACGAGCTGCCGGATGTGGCGGCAGCGGCGTCGATTTCTGTATCGTCCACGACAAGATTGGAAACAGCCAAGACGATCTCCGCTGGAGGCGCCCGCTGAAAGGCGTTCAAGAAGTTTGATGGCCACCCGCAGGGCTGGCGGCACGCGCGCGCGGACACGCGCGAAACGCCCGGCTGGGAGGCCGGAAACGGCGAAAAGTATATCAACGTTTGTGAGATGCCGCAGTTTCGTCGGCGGATATGGGGCCCGAAGGAAGCCTGGAAGCGGTGGGACGGTGCGTCAGGCGGCTTGCTGCAAGGCTCGAAACGCGCCTCATGCGAGGTGCAACGCCGCTGCCGTACGAGGTCGTCACACGAACGCGACCGAGCGGTTGCGACCTTGCCGCTTCGCGCTGTAGAGCGCGGCGTCGGCTTCGTTGATGAGCACGTCGTACGACGACACGCCGACCCGCGCCGACGCACCGCCGACGCTCGCCGTCACCGGCACGCTGGTGCCCTGCACTTCGACCGGTGTGTCGGCGATCGCGCAGCGGATCTTTTCAGCGACGCGCATCGCGTCGTCGAGCGGCGTGCACGGCAGCAGCAACGCGAATTCCTCGCCGCCGAAGCGCCCGAAGGTATCCTGCGCCCGCACCACTTCGGCGACGCGCTGCGCCATCACGCGCAACACCGTGTCGCCGACACCGTGGCCGAACTGGTCGTTGATTTTCTTGAAGTGGTCGAGATCGAACAGCAGCACCGACATATCGCCGCCGTAGCGCTGCCAGCGCGTGTATTCGTCGTGCAGGCGCGCTTCGAAGAAACGGCGGTTGGCGATGCCCGTGAGGCCGTCGCGATCGGCATATTCCTGCAGCTTTGCAACCGCTTCCTCGCGTTCGCGCTGCACGATGCTCACGTGCGTGACATCGGAAATGGTCACGCACACGGCCACCACTTCGCGCTCACGCATGAGCGGCATGAAGGTGCAGTCCTGCTGCATGAAATCGACGCCGCCGGTAATCGGCCGGTCGTGATCGAACTTGAAAAGATACGGGCGCTGTTCCCACGAACTGAATGCAAAGCTGCCGAGTTGAAACACGCTTTCGATCTTGCGCGACAGCCACACGCGCGGCAGTTCCGGAAAATGCGTGAAGAGCGACTTGCCGACTACCTGATCCGGCGTCAGTCCGCTGTGATCCTGCATGAAGCGATTCCACATGAGCACGTTCATGTCGCGGTCCAACACGAAGATGCCGAAGCCGACACGTTCGACCACCAGATCGCTCAACGATTCCATGGGCACATTCATAGGCTCGACAGCAGCGCGTCGAGCGCGCTGTTCATGTGGCGAATCGATTCCTCGGCCATCAGCATGACGAGATGCGCGCGGAAACTCTGGTCTTCGAGGGCGAAATTCACTTCGACCAGCAAGGCCACTTCCCACTGCAGCACGCCCGGCTGGAAGACTTCGTCGAGCGTCATGGCTTCGCCGAGCAGACCCGGCGCGGAGAAGACCGGCGTGCGGCCGAGCTGGTCCAGAATGCACGACACGCAGGCGCCGGTCAGCACGTTGGCCACGTCGAACACGAGTTCGGTCTGGCTCACCGCCTCGTAAGCCGAGCGCGAATACGGATCGCTGACGAGTGCGCACAGTTGCTCGACGCTGTCGCTGCGGCAGATCACCAGCGCCTCGCCCTTGATATCGGAGCGGAAACCCTGACGCACCGCGCTCACCGTGTCCTTGATCCCGGTCATCTCCCGCAGTGTCTGCGCCGCCTCGCTGACCGCCACCACTTTCACGCGCGGCACCGACAATTCGATGAACGCATCGAGGAGTCGCGCCAGACGCGTCGCGGCCTGGCCCATCGCCAGATTGGCGACTTCCTGCAGCGCGTCGCGCTGATCTTCGTTGAGGACTGGCTCAGCCATGCAACCCGTACTCCTTGAGGATGGGTAGTAGCGCCTCTGGCGTCACGGGCTTCGCGATGAACGCCGCGGCGCCGAGCGCGCGCACGCGCGACTGGGCCATCGGCTGAACATCGGCGGAGACGACGATGACGAAGGTGTTCAGATCCTCGTGTTGAAGCGCTTCCAGCACCTGATAGCCGGTCATGTCCGGCATGGTCAGGTCGAGGAACATCACCGACGCTTTGCCCTCGCGATACAGAGCGAGCGCCTCGCGCCCGTTCGATGCGTAAGAGACGTCGACCTCCCAGTCCGGCGGCAGTGCCTTGGTTAGCACTTTGCGGGCAAGCAATGAATCATCGGCGATCACAATAGGCAAAGGCATGGGCGGGTCGAAAAGCGGAATTAGCTCATTCGCGTTAACGGCGGATCGAGGCGGATTCTTTAGCGCGATGTCTGTCGGCCAGCGGCAAAGCGGGCTGAAGCTTGCTGATATGCGGATTGCAGGCGAGCGGGGAGCGCCCGCGGCGCGGCGCGGTGCACGGAACCGGCTGGCACGCCTGAAAGCGTACGCGCACGGTGGACGACGGCGATGACCGGCATGTTCGAAGCCTACCCCGTAGATGAATCCGCGCGGCTTCGTGGATCGGGCTGGTCCCTTGCCGCGCATGTGATTCCGCGAACGCCGTCCGCCACGCGTGGTACGCATGGTTTGGCTGGGTGCCCTCGCGGCAGATGCGTCCGAACATGGCGGACGCATTTTTATCATGGCGCTGATTCTCGAAGCAAAACGGCGGAAAGGCAACTCGCCAATTCCACTTTCATTAAAGAGATTTTCTCATTAAATTCTATTTATGAAAATATTTTGGTAGATTCAGAAGGAATTTCCAGTTTCCATGCCTTTGTGTACGTTTGCGCTTCTCGATTCGTCGCTGTTTTAAAGCAGACAAATGAGTCATCGGTCGCGGCGGCGCCGCAAGCGGCCTCACGGCGGGCTCCGTTTGCCGCGGGTAACTTCTACCGCCGCTCCGTGTCTATGCTTCTCGTATGATGCTGACTCCCGGCCTCTGCGTCCCGAACGACCTTCGCTTTAACGACAATGACACCAGACCGGTTCGAACCGCCGCCCGCGAGCCGCCTTGCCGCCAGCCGGCAGGACGAGGCGTTGTTCCCCGCCGTGCCGGAACAGAACTTCCATGTGCGGCGCATTACGCTGATCGCGCTGTTGATCGTGGCGATCGTCCTGCCGTGCGTGTATGTCGCGGCCATGGCTATTAGCGATTTGCGCACGCGCGATGCCGACGCCACCGACATGACGCTGCGCACCGTGCGGATCGCCGAAGAACACGCGCTGAAAGTGTTCGACATGAACGAGACGCTCGACGCGCGCATCGTCGATCTGATCGAGGGGCTCGACGACGACGGCATTCGGGCCCGCGAAGCCGCCATTCACGAGAAGCTGCGCGTCATGGGCGGCGGCTATCCGCAAGTGGCGGCCGTGTCGATCTTCGGGCGCGACGGCGCCTTGCTTGCCAGCAGCCGCTATCTGCCGTCGCCGGCCATCTCGGTTGGCGAGCGTGAGGATTTCGTCGGCATTCGCGACGGCAAGGACCTCGAGCACGTCTCGAAGGTCATGACGGGGCACGTGGCCGGCGAACAGGTGTTCAACATGGGCGTCGAACGGCCCGGCGCCGACGGCTCGTTCGCCGGCGTGGTTTCGGTCGCGCTGCGGCCGAGCTATTTCGACGCGTTCTACCGCGAACTGCTCGGCGGCACCGGCAGCAGCAACGGCACGCCGATGACCATGAGCCTCGTGCGCGCGGACGGTTCGATCCTCGCGCACTATCCGCGCACGCCGCGCGAGCCGACCGCCATGGCGCCGCACACGCCCTTCGCCGAAGCCCTCGCGCAGGGGCGACGGGCCGGCGTAGTGCGCATGCATTCGAATGTCGACGGCGAAGATCTCATCCTCGCCTTCCGCCATGTCGGTTCGTATCCCGTGTACGTGGTGTGCGGCTATCGTGCCTCGGCGATCTGGGCTGCGTGGTATCGGCACCTCGGCGTGCTGATCCTGTCGATGTTCTCGCCGTCCATTGCGTTGTGGTGCGTGATCTGGCTGTCGCTGCGCCGCCTCGGCGCCGAACAGGAAGCGTGGGAACGCTGGCAGGCCGAAGCGTCCATGCGCCGTTCGATCGAATCCGCGTATCGTCAGTCGCGCAAGATGGAAGCGCTGGGCACGCTGGTCGGCAGCGTCGCGCACGACTTCAACAATCTGCTGATGATCCTGTCGGCCAATGTGCAGATCGCGCGGCGGCGCGGCATAACGGGTCTGGACCGCGAATTGTCGGCAATGGAGCGGGCGCTCAAGAGCGGTCAGTCGCTT
Source organism: Paraburkholderia sp. BL27I4N3 (assembly GCF_003386115.1). Taxonomy (NCBI): domain Bacteria; kingdom Pseudomonadati; phylum Pseudomonadota; class Betaproteobacteria; order Burkholderiales; family Burkholderiaceae; genus Paraburkholderia; species Paraburkholderia sp. BL27I4N3. Next base: position 6,840,319 of record NZ_QREJ01000001.1, read on the forward strand.
ACGCGGCAATTGCTCGGCGTGGCGCGCAAGCAGCCTTTACGCAACGAGACGCTGTCGCTCGAACGCTGGCTGCCGGCGTGCCGCGATCTGCTGCGCGCCTCGCTCGGCGCGAAGGTGTCGCTGGTGATCGATATCGGCGTCGAGATCTGGCCGATGCGCGTCGACGTCGCCGAACTGGAGCTTGCGCTCATTAACGTTGCGGTGAACGCGCGCGACGCCATGCCCAACGGCGGACGCTTCACCGTGCGCGCGACCAATATCCATTTCCGGCACGAAGACGGCTTTCCGCTGACGGGCGACTTCGTGCAACTGTCGCTCGAAGATACCGGCGCGGGCATGGCGCCCGAAGTGCTCGCCCGCGCCTTCGAACCGCTGTTCACGACCAAGCCGAAAGGCATGGGCACGGGCCTCGGCTTGCCGCAGGTTTTCGCGTTCTGCGAGCGCTCCGGCGGCCTTGCCGCGATCGACAGCGCAGTCGGCGCGGGCACGTCCGTGCGTCTCTATCTGCCGCGCGCCACAGCCGAGCCGGAGGTCGACGGACCGCCGGACTCGGGCGCCGAGGAGAGCGGCGCGCCACCGGGCTTGCGCATTCTGCTGGTCGAGGACAACGAGGAAGTGGCCGCCGGCACCGAAGCCCTGCTGCAGATGATGGGCCATCAGGTCACGTGCGTCTTCAACGCCGACACCGCGCTGCACCTGTTCGACGACGCCCACGCGCGTCGAGCGCGCACCGGCGAACCGCTGCCGTTCGATCTGGTGCTGTCCGACATCCATATGCCCGGCACCCTGAACGGCATCGATCTGGCCGAGGCGGTGCTCGCATTCGACACCAAACTGCCGGTCATTCTGGTGACCGGCTACGCGGAAGAACTCGACCGGGCGCGCCATGTCGATTTGCGGGTGCTTTCCAAGCCTTTCGATATCGGTTTGCTGGAAGAACTCCTGCAAACGATCCAGCGCGATCTGACGCAAACGGGCGCCGACCCGGCGGCGCATCCGGCGGAGTAAGGCCGGCGCTGGCGAGCGCGGGGCGAAGTCTTACATTTACCGGTGGTTGTAAAAGCGCGGCGCGCTTACGCCGGGCTTTCTTTGCCGACGCCGCGCGCGAGTAGGCGCCAGCGGGCGCGCAGGCCCGCCGCACCGGCCCGGCATGATCGTTGCGGCGAAACAAGGCAAGGAGGGCGGCGCGTCGATGCGTCGTCCGTTGTGCCTAAATACGTCGGGAGACAGCCATGCGACACACCGTGATTGGTTTATTCGACACCTACGCGCAAGCGGAAGCAGCGCGCGACTCGCTCGTCCAGACAGGTTTCGGCCGCGAAACGATCGAATTGCAGGCGAATCCGGAACCGTCGGTCGGCTCCGCCACTGACGAAGTTGCCGGTTCGGGCGTGCTGGCGAATATCGAGCGCTTCCTGTCGAGCCTGTTTGCAAGCGGTCCACGCTCAACGGAAACGGCACGCTACGCCGAAGCCGTCCGCCGCGGCGCCGTGCTGGTATGCGTCAACGCGGTGAGCGAAGCTCATGCGGACCTCGCTCGCGATACTTTGACGAGACTCGGCGCGACCGACATCGGCGAACGCGCGCCCGATTGGGACGCGCCGGTCGACGAAACCGGACGCGAACATTCTGTCCTTGATGAACTCGGCATCGGCGCGGCGATGCCCGGCACGCCGCGTACCTCGAGCGTCCCGAAGCAGGCCGCGACCGCAGCCGCCGCGGACGCGGCGGCGACAGGACGGCCTGCCGCGATGGCCGAGCCGCGATACGCGGTGCCGCCCGGAAGCCCCGACGCCGAGCCGTTCGTGCCGCCGCCGCTCAGCGAACGGCCTATGATCGATCCGATCAACGAACCGGTGACGGATCCGCTGGTCGGCGACGCGGGCCGTAGCGCGATCGCCGCCGGGTCGATGCCGGGTTCGGGCGCGGTCATGCAGCCGTCCGAAGTCGTTTCCGAAGCGGGACAGCCGCACGCCGCCTTAGGCGCGCAGATGCCGAACGAGTATCTCGAGTACGAGGAAGATTTCCGCGCGCACTACGACGAACAGTACGCGTCTGAAAACGCGCGTTACGAAGACTATGTACCGGCGTACCGCTATGGCGCGGAGATCGGCAAGGACATGCGCTATCGCGACCAGCCGTGGGACGACGTCGAGCCGGAAGCACGGCGCCATTGGGAAAGCACGTCGCCGGATAGCACCTGGGAGCGCTTCAAGCTAGCCGTGCGTCACGGCTGGGAGCGGGTGGCGGGACATCATCACGTCTGAACATGAGAGCGTCCGCGGCGGCAGGCCGTGCAGTTACGGCATGCCACCGCCTTCGCCGCGCGATCAGCTTGCTTCTCTCTCGCAACGTTGCCGCCCGAGCGCTTTTAAGCAGCGCCTCGATGTTTAACCCACGCAACGTAGCGATCCATGAAAGTCTGCAGAAACTTGCGCGTACCGTCGTTCAGGATCTCGCCTTTTTCGTTGATAACCGCGGGATCGTGCTTGATGAACACCTCGGGTTGCCCAAGCACCGCGACATCCAGATATGCCAGCACGTTGCGCAGATGCTGTTGCGCCAACGCCGTGCCGGTAGCGCCGACCGACGTTCCGATCACCGCGCCGGGTTTGCCACCCCAGGAATTGGTGCCCCACGGGCGGGAACCCCAATCCAGCGCATTTTTCAGCACGCCGGGCATGGAGCGATTGTATTCGGGGGTGACGAACAGAAGGCCGTCGGCTGCTTCAATGCGCTGCTTTAGATGCTTGCCCGCTTCCGGGTAGTCGGCGTCGTAGTCCTGGCTGTAGAGCGGCAATGAACCGATATCGATGAATTCGAAGCTGAAGTCGGCCGGCGCCAGTGAAATCACGGCTTGCGCCAACTGCCGGTTGAACGACTCCCGCCGCAAGCTGCCGACGACGACTGCAATGTGATAGGCCATGATTCGCTTCCTTGTGTAAGGCGCTCGACGCGCAAAAGGGTACGAACTGTCCATCATAGGCAAAACGTAGGCAGGCGGGGACGGCGGCACCAAAATAGCAGCGCCAAGACTTTTGGGGCACGTACGACGGGAGGCGCGATGTGGATAACTTTCCATCGCACAAAGTTATCCACAGATTCTCTGAATAACTTTGTGGATAACTGGTACTTTTGCCTTGTCAATCAAGCACGCTTTCGGCCTAGGACGTTTTGAGGCAAAGGGGTGTCTGCTACCGCCCTGTTTCGATAGAAATCGATGCGGCAGGCATAAATGACCGGTCGCGTGCGCCGCGTCAGCGCGTTTAATTGCTGGAGGATAAGGTCATGACTTCGAATTACGCAGGCAAATCCCACGATGAAGCAGTCGCCGCTCGTAAGAAGGAAAGGCAGCGGGCACAGGAACAGGCCGGGGGCGAGATGGCCGTCGACGGTACAGCGGCGGACGCCACGCATAGCAGCGGCGAGTTGTCCGAACGTGGCAAGGACGTGTGGCGCCGCGGCAGCGGCATGGATGGCGGCGGGAAGATTTAGTCGCCGGTAGCGCGGCGGGCGTAGCGCATTGCGCCGTTATGTTGCCCTCGGCGTTTGTGGCTTGTGGCGGCGGAGCGGCGACTCGCCCGGCCGCTTAGGTTGTGGCGTTGTGTCTCTACCGCGGTTGCGTCACGAGATTGCCTCGTCCCGCTTACAGTAAGTCATTCCGGCACCGCAATGTCGCCATCTACCAACTGCCAGCCATAGGCTTCAGCGAACGACTGCGCCGCTGCGGCGTCTTCGAAAAAGGGCATGTCGGCGTGCCCCCGGAACGGGTAGATGACCCGTTCGTCGCTCAAGCGAATCACTTTCAGCGTCGGCAAGGTGCCGCTCGAAGTGCGGCGCGAGGACGCCATCACCTGATAGTTCGCGCGCCCCGTGAGGGCGGGAAGATTCGCGCTCTGCGAGCGCCTGGTAGCTTGACTTGCCATTGGCGCACGCATCAGAGTCCAGCGATCGACTGGCCGGCAACCATGCCGTCGATAACCTGCTCTGCGTAGCTGGTTGAAGCAATGCGCGCGTCGCCGGCCGCGCCGAACGGCGAACGACTCGGCACGCGAAACACGCGGCTGCTGGTCATTGTGTCGTCCGTGCCGCGCCGGCAGATTCGCACGGCGGCATCGAAGCCCGAATCGTAGTGGCGGATGCCGTCGAGACCGCTTGGCTGGTGCGGATACACCAACGGATAGATCTCGAGACCTCGATAACTTCTGATTGTATTGCCCATGATGCTCGTCTCCGGTGAACGCTTTCGTGGAACGTGGCTTGGTTGCCGGGCGCATGCCCAACAAAACGCGGCGTACCAGCGAAACCTGGTGTTGATCGACGATGCGCGTAAAGAACGGCCGATTCAATAGGCCAGGTTGACGACACCGCGAAGCTGCTTTGGAGGAAGGGACCCTGTTCGGTTCAGGGCGCTGTGATGCGAGGCGTTTGCGTCAGAGACTGCGCGTACGCGCAGGAGAACTGCAAGCTGTTGACCCACTGTAACACGTTAGTAGGGTGACCATTGAACGCATTTGCGTGCCGGGCGCGAGTGTTGCTTCGGAGTGCCGGGTATTGTTTTCCGCTCGTGAGATGTGCCGCTTCCCTCGGACCCCTTCTTTCTGGATTTCTTCGGCTGACGGCAGTTGCCGGGTTGATTGGGGCGCTTGGCACACTGGGCGGAATACTTAGGCTAGCATCGAGTCGTGGCCTGGTTTTTCTGGCTCAAAAGCGAAAGGGCGCCATTGGCGCCCTTCTTCTTGACTTCGGAAGCTTCGTCGTCGACGGGGCCGCGCCCGCCAGCCGATCAGTTGCCGAAGAACACGTTGCAGTACGAGGCCGGGCCGTTGCATTGCGACGGAGCGGCAGCGTGAGCAGCGCCGGAAGCGGCGGCAAACAGGGCGACGGATGCGATCAGGGCGGAAAGAATGCGTTTCATGGTGCTGCTCCTCAGCGTTTGGTTCGCGATCTGGGGCGATCGATGGACTGAAGAATATCGACTGATCGGCGGCTGAAAAACAGCGAAGACAATAAGACTTTATTTCAATTCATGAAATAATCTGGCCGGCTGACTTGTGGCAGTTGGAGCCCCTATCGACGGTGGGCATTCCTTGTGCAGCCGTGCGCCACTGGCACTACTATTGGTGCGGTTTCAATTTTCGCAATAATCTATTGTTGCTGTCATAACGGTACGCGTGGTGCGACTAACTGGGTCTGGTCATCGCTCAAGGTCGGGCTTATGTTCAATACCGATTCGATTGCGCACGCGCTCGCGGGAGAATGGCGCACACGCTCAGCCACAGTGCGAGGACAACCACCCGCTTATGAATCGCTACCATCCAACAAAAAACACGCGCGAGAAAGCGTTGCGCCGACGAGGTCGTCCATGGCGCAAGTAGGCGCGCCGGCGCTCGACGATCCCGTTTATCTGACGCAACTGCGACGCGACCTGGTGCGCTTCGCCCGTTTGCAACTGCGCGATGCCGCCGCCGCGGAAGACGCCGTCCAGGAAGCGCTCGCTGCAGCATGGACGCAAGCCGATCGATTCGCCGCGCAATCGGAACACAAGACCTGGGTGTTCGGCATCCTGCGGCACAAACTCGTCGATACCCTGCGCGCCCGGCGACGCACGATCAACCTGTCGGCGCTCGAGTCCGAGCTCGACGGTGAAGGCCTGCTCGATCGCGAGCTGTTCAAGGACAACGGCCATTGGTCGCGCGAAAGCAAGCCGCGCCCGTGGCCGACGCCTGAAACCGTGCTGCGTCAGCAACAGTTCTGGACCTTGTTCGAGATGTGCCTGGAACGCTTGCCTGAGCACATCGGACGCGTGTTCATGATGCGCGAATTCCTCGATCTCGAGACCGAGGCGATTTGCGCGGAATTGCAGATGAGCGCCAATCATTGCAGCGTGTTGATCTACCGCGCGCGGCTGCGCTTGCGCACTTGCCTGAGCGAAAAGGGCCTATCCAGCGAGGACGCAAATGGGGAAATGTAAGCACATCACGCGCTTGTTGTCCGACGCGCTCGACCGCTCCTTGACGACCGGCGAGTGGGTCGCGATCCGTCTGCATCTGCCGACCTGCAGTGGCTGCCGCAACTATCGAAAGCAGATCCGTCTGCTGCGCGTGGCGGCGCATACGGTCAGCGGAATCGCGGCGCCGGGTGCGGTGAATAACGACGATTGACGCGCCCGGCGAGGACGGCACGCGAGCTGCGCCGTGCTTTGGTGTCACGGCGCGCGTGAACGCGCCATCTGAGCTAGCGCTCGCCGGGCGGCGTGTCCCGATAACGCTCGAAGAAACGCGCGTGCGACGCTTCATCGAGCGAAACGGGATGCGGCGTGGTGCCGGCCGGATGTTTCTCAAGCTGCGCGCGCGTGCGAACCGGTCGATGCTGGAAATTGCCGCCGCAATTCGGACAGATATTGCGCAGCGTAGTGAGCGCACACATTTCGCAGAAGGTGCACTCGTACGTGCAGATCATGGCATCGGACGCGTTCGGTGGCAGTGACTTGCCGCATCCTTCACAGGACGGTCTCAGTTCTAGCATGGTGGCTCCGCGTTTTCAGGGAGGCGCGCTGCGGGACCGCAGTTCGCTTGCCGGGCAGTGTAAGCGGCGCCGGCCGCCCGGAATGGACAGCCGCGCATCAATTCCTGCCATCGCCGCGACAGCCTCATGCGGCGTCAAGTCAGCACGGTCCACAACACCAGCGTGAGCGCGAGGCCGACGACGGACACGATCGTCTGCAACACCGACCAGACCAGCACGGTCTGTTTCAATTGCAGGCCGAAATACTCGCGGACCATCCAGAAGCCCGCATCGTTCACGTGGCAGAAGAACACCGAACCCGCGCCGATGGCGAGCGCCATCAGCGAATTGTGCGTCGTGCTCAGGCCGGCGACGACCGGCGCGACGATGCCGGCGGTTGTCGTCGTGGCGACCGTTGCCGAGCCCGTCGCCTGGCGCAGCGCGACGGCGATCAGCCACGCCAGCAGAATCAGCGGCATGTGCGCGCCGACCGCGATCTTGCCGATGGTCGAGCTGATGCCGGCCACCACGAGCGCCTGCTTCAGACCGCCGCCGGCGCCGATGGTCAGCAGCAGCGCGGCGATCGGCGGCAAGCTCTTGCGCAGAATCCCGCCGACGCGCTCACGCGCCATGCCCCGCGACCATCCCAGCGCCACCACGGCGAACAGCACGGTGAGGCCGAGCGCGATCAGCGGCTCACCGAGAAAATTCAGCGTGTTGAAAAGGAACGTTTCGGGCTGGAGCAGCAGCTTGGCAACCGTGCGCCCTAGCATCAACACGACGGGCAACAGGATCGTGATGAGCGAGATCGCGAAACTCGGCGGCTCGCCGGTGTCTTGTTTGGCGCTGAAGAGCTTGCCCATTTCCTCCGGCTCGACGACGTGCATCCGTTTGGACAACCAAATGCCATACAGCGGCCCGGCGAGAATCACCGCGGGAATCGCGACGATCAGACCAAGCCCGAGCGTCAGGCCGAGATCGGCATGCAGCGCGCTCACCGCGATCAGCGGACCAGGATGCGGCGGCAGGAGCGCATGCAGCGTGGTCATGCCGGCCAGCGCCGGAATCGCGATGCGCAGGATCGGCTGCTGCGAACGGCGCGCCATCACAAAGATGATCGGCACCATCATCACGAGGCCGACTTCGAAGAAGAGCGGCAAGCCGATGATCAGCGCGACGACCGCCATCATCCAAGGCAGCGTGCGTGGCGTGGAGTGTTTGAGAATAGTCGAGACGAGCCGGTCGGCCGCGCCGGATTCAGCCATGAGCGCACCGAGCATGGCGCCGAGCGCAATGATGATGCCGACGTCACCGAGCAGCGCACCGGCGCCTTTACTGAATGCACTGGCGACGGCCTCCAGCGGCAGGCCGGCTGCAAAACCCGCGGCGAACGTGCCGACCAGAATCGACAGGAATGGCGCGAGTTTAAACACACTGATGAAAACGATGATCAGTGCGAGTCCGAGCACGCACGACAGAATGAGTTGGGTGTCGTGGGATGACCACGGGGCAAGTGTTGTCGTCAGATGCACGCTGCTGTTCCTTTTTGTCGAATGACGCAGCCGCGGCCGTGCGCGGATGACGAATTGTAGCGACCGCTTCAGAATCGACGCAGTTAGGCAGGCAAAACACAGTCCGTCCTGCTTCGTTTTATCCGCGTGATTTGCTTATGCGAATTTATCGGTTCGTCCAGGCTTGCATACGAATTATCGTCGGAGCCAATCGGTCCGTTTTGCGTCCGTCTTTTTCATAAGCCCTCTCATGTCACGTCATCCGCTGTTCACGCGCCGCTCGTTCATTGCCGGCGTGGGCGCAACGTTCGCTGCCGCCACGCTGCCCGTCATCTCCACGTCCGTTTTTGCCGCCGAAGCGCACGCACAGGAATTTCGCATCGGTTATCAGAAAGCCGCCAATACGCTCGTATTACTGAAGGCGCACGGCACGCTCGAAAAACGGCTTGCGCCGCTCGGCATTACCGTCAAATGGACTGAGTTTCCTGCCGGACCGCAGTTGCTGGAAGGACTGAATGTCGGCGCTATCGACTTCGGCTATGTCGGCGAGGCGCCGCCCGTGTTCGCGCAGGCCGCCGGCGCGAATTTCGTCTACGTCGCCTATGAGGTCCCGACGCCGCATGCCGAAGGCATCCTCGTGCATCAGGATGCGTCGATCAAAACGCTGGCCGATCTTAAGGGCAAGAAAATCGCCTTCAACAAAGGTTCGGACGTGCACTGGTTTCTGGTCGCCGCGCTGCAGAAAGCCGGCGTGAAGTACAGCGAGATTCAACCGGTCTATCTGGCGCCGGCGGATGCGCGCGCCGCCTTCGAACGCGGGGCGATCGATGCATGGGCGATCTGGGATCCGTTTCTCGAAGCGGCGAAGCGTCAGTCGAACGCGCGCCTGCTGACGGACGCCGACGGCATTGTGAGCCATCACCAGTTCTTCCTGAGCGCGCGGTCGTTCGCGGAACGGAACGCCACTGTGCTCGCGATCACGATGGACGAAGTGGGCAAAGAAGGCGCTTGGGTGCGCGGGCATTACAGCGAGGCCGCCGCGCAGCTCGCGCCGATTCAGGGTCTGGACGCGGGCGTGATCGAAGCGGGTTTGCGGCACTATGCACACGTGTACAAACCCGTCGATGCGAACGTGCTTGCGGAACAGCAACGTATCGCCGATACCTTCAGCGAGTTGCGCATCATTCCGACGAAGATCGTGACCAGGGATGCGGCGTTGCCAGATAGCAAAGTGTAGTTTGCTAGCTTGGCACTCTGCTTCGATTTGAGCGCTTTGTCACGCCATTCAGGCGAATAACGCGGCAACGTTTTCCGGCGGGCGACCGATTACGGCTCGCCCGTTTCGCAAGACGATCGGCCGTTGCAGAAGGATCGGATGTTTTGCCAAAGCTTCGTATAACTGAGTGTCGGTCAATGCCGTGTCGGAGAGCTGAAGTTCCTTGTATTCGGCTTCGCTATCGCGAAGCATTTCACGGACGGTGCAGCCTAGTTGAACGTTGAGTTGCTTGAGTTGTTTCGCTGTGAGTGGATGCTTCAGGTATTCGACGATTTCTGTGGCTTCGTTTGCGCTGTTGTAGGAGGTCGCGATTAGCTCGCAGGTGGCGCGCGATTTCGAGCAACGGGGGTTGTGGTAGATCGTGATCATGGGTTTGCGGGGTGGTTTGGAGGCACGTGTGCGCGGCGGCAGTTGGGTGGGATTTTAGCGGGTGCGGAGTTGGCTGATCGATGCGTTGCGGTGGAGGTTTTGTATTTGCCGGTTGCACGGTGCGCGGTTGATGCGGATTCGGGTGCGAGACGATTGCGTAATCGCGTGACGAGCGTGATGTCCACGCTGGGCTGAGTCTTCGCGTGGAGGAGGCGCTTCTTCTATTTGCTTCGTTTTTGGATTTGTCGTTCGGCTGCGAATGGTGCTGGGCGCGGCGGGCCACACTGGGTTCTGTCAATCACCCAGGGCGTGACGCAACTTGAGCAGTCCCGACAGGGTGCGACGCGAAGGCACGGACCCGCGAACAGCCCACCGGTTCGATTGATTGGTCAATAGGTTGGCAAAGCGGCGCCTGCGTGTTGTACGGCGCGCCGATCTCTCACACTTCCGTTTCGCAGTTTATGCGCATAAACCGTGCGACCGGCATTCTGCGATTACCCGTGTCTCAAGCGTCACGCTTTCCCGTCGGAGCACGCCCGTCTACGAACGTCGCCAGCGCTTGTGGGCTTGTCTGGCGCCAGATCTCCGGCAACTCGGCTTGGCTCGCTTCGACGCTTGCGAACCGCTTCGGTGCTCTGAGCTACCAGGCCGGCGCGCTGTTGGGCGAACAGATCGTCAAAGCAGGGTGCCGCGACGACTTTATGCGCATAAATCTTGAGGCCAATTCCGCCGGCCTATCGCGCATTCACCGCTGACGCATATCACATAACCGACTACGTCCGACCGTCAGACACAGCGATCCGGACACTGTCCACGTGCAAGTGGTTTGGCGCCGCGCGCACAAAACCGCTTGAGTCCGCCGAACGTTTGAGCGGCTGTCAATCCGCAGCCAATCGGATCACTGAAGCGCGCAACAAGCGCTGCGGGGCCGGTCGGCCAACACATCGCCCCTTAGTGGCCGTTGGCCACCCTCAGCTGCGGCAGAGCGCCGCGCGACTCCCTTCTTTATGCGCATAAACCTATCCCGAACGGCTAATCCTTCTCGCGTTTACACAAAAACGATTGATATACAAATTCATCCAGGTAAAATCCATCTGCGTCTAAAAAGAGGAGGTGAAGATTGGCAGCGGAAATCATCGCGGTAACACAGCAAAAGGGCGGGGTCGGGAAGAGCACAATCGCGATGCACCTCGGCGCTGCGTTTCATGAGAAAGGCAAACGCGTCCTCGTCGTAGACGCAGACGGTCAAAACACGCTGATCCACTGGGCCAGTGCATCATCCGACGGCGACACCGGTATCCCGTTTCCCGTCGTCAACCTGTCCGAAGCAGGCAGCCAGATTCATCGGGAGATCAAGAAGTTCGTGTCTGACTACGACATCATCGTCGTCGACTGCCCGCCTTCTATCACCGAGAAAGTCTCCGGCGTCGTCCTTCTCGCCGCGAGCGTCGCGGTGATTCCCACCTCGTCATCCCCCGCCGACTACTGGTCAAGCATCGGGTTGGTGAAGCTCGTCCAGCAGGCTCAGGTGATGAACGAAGATCTGCGTGCAGTCTTCCTCCTCAACAAGACTGAAGAAAAACGGATGCTGACGCGCGAACTGAAGCGCGCGTTGGAGGAGCTCGGCTTCCCGTTGCTCAAGACACAGATCCCAACACGTGAGGCCTACAAGCAGGCCATGGCGTTAGGCCAGACAGTGCTTCAGATGAATGATCGCGGCGCCAAACTGGCTGCCATCGAAGTACGGGCGTGCGCGAATGAGATCGCCGCCTTGCTCCCGTGAAATTTATGCGCATAAAGGACCCTGAATGAAACCCTCCCAATTCGCCAAAGGCTTTCAAGCACGTCCTGATTCAACCAGCAGCGAAAAGCGAACCGCCCTCGATCGACTGAACGCTATCGACGGCCTGGTCAAGAATGATCCGAAGAGTAGCGACGCGGTGAGACGCACCATCGCGCCAGTCATGCCGTCGCAGAGCGTTGCCGAAGTCGACGCCGCTGACGCCGCCAATGAATCGGTGGCCTATCGCACGTGGCGCAACGAGCACGGCTACCGACCGGGCCAGGTGATCGATCTGCCGCTGAAGACGATCAAGCCGAGTCCGTTCAATCCGCGGCACTTCTACCTCAAGTCGTCGATTGCCGAACTCGCTGTCAATCTGGCGAAGCAGGGGCAGCAGCAGGCGATTCATGTCATCCCGGATTACGACAATCCCGGCACGTACTACGTCAGCGATGGCGGGCGGCGGGTACGGGCGCTGAAAGAAGCGAACAAGGAAACGGTGAAGGCGATCGTCATCGATCTGCCGATCGGTATCCAGAGCTACAAGCTTGGCTACGATCTCAACGTCCAGCGCGATTCGCAGACGGTGTTCGACAACGCGGTTGTATGGAAACGCTTTCTCGACGATCGGCATTTCCAGAGTCAGAAGGAGCTTGCCGAACACCTCGGGCTAGATGAGTCGACGGTTGCGGTCGCCTTGTCGATCGCCAAACTGCCTGAGGTCGTCATGCACGAGATGGTCGCGCGACCAGACCGCTTTGGCTCGAACATGGCGTATCAGGTGGGTCGTTATCACACCGCCCGCGGCGCCGACGCAACGCTACGCCTGATCAACAAAATCCTCTCGGACGATCTGAGTACGCGGCAAGTTGCGGACATCGTCAAGGGAAGAGCGACCACCCAGGAAAGCACCAAACCTGCGGGCCGTCAACGCTACGCTCAGCGTCTGGAAATCAAACTCGACGGCGTGTCTGTCGGCGATCTCAAATCGTATGGGGATGATCGAATCGAACTGCGCTTGAAGGGGCTCACGCGTGAAAAGCGTGATGACATCCTTCGCCAGATTGAGAAGATGTTGAAGTAGGAAAGACTGATAGAACGATGGGGCCGGCAGCCGATAGCCGCGCCCCACCAGTAATTACGCCGCGCGCGATTGGCTCAGCGTGAAGGCAAGCAGATCACCGTCGGTGGGCTCGCCCCAGGTCTTGCGAGCCAGCCAATCGAAGAATGCCGTTTCGACGATCTTCGAATCCAGCCCACGACGACGCCAGTCATCGCGCATGTGCGTGCCGAGTCCCGGCAATTCATCTTCTTCAAACGACTGCCGCGCGATATCCCGCTCGGACTCGCCTTGTTCGTCGTACAACTCGCGCGCTTCCTTGCGGCGATACGCCGAATACTCTCCTAGCAGGCGCGCTTTGAGGTCGTCGGCCGGCGCGGCAACCGCAGCCTTGCCGCCAGTACCTGACGGCAGCGCTTCGACCGGCGGCGCGTAACCTTTCTTCAACGCGTCCTTGAACAGCGCCGGCGCGCTGCGCACCGGCGGCAGCGACGTGCTGCGCATGCGTTGCTCGGTCATCTGGAGTGCGGCGCGAATGCGATTTTCTTCGCTGTCGGCGTAGAGCGTTTGCGCTTCCTTCAGCGGGATGCCGATCTTCACCATCCGGTCGACCAGCGTGCTATCGAACACGTTCGGATGTTCGTCGAGCGCGAGCATCGGCTGCTTCCGTTCGGTCACGCGGAACTGGATCTCGGCGACCCGCCGCCCTTCGCGATGTTCGATCAGTTCGACAAAGATGTTGGTGACGGCGTTGACCTCGGCGATGGCCGGCCGTAAGTAATCCCGCTTGAAGTACTTGTATTCGCGCTTCGCTTCATCGCCCGCTTCCGTGTCCGGCGTGCCGGAGAGGATAGGGCGCCACCATTCCCACGTCTCGCGCATTGTCAAATGGCTCGGATTCGTCAGATAGCGCACGCAAATCTCGTACAGCGCGAGGCCCGCGCTGCTGCGCAGCTGGCTTTGGAACTGGAGACTCAGGCGGGCGTACTGAACCGGATCGAGTAGCTTTTTCTTGATCTTCGGTGCAAAGGAGAACTCCACCCAGACACGACGGGTGGTCGGGTCTTCGAGAATTTCCGCGTCGGCAATCAGCGTGGAAATACCCCATTTCCGGCCCGGCTTCTGACTGGACGTGCCCGTGCTCCATTCAACCTGCACCGACACCATGCGCCGCAAGTGCTCCTTGACGAGTGCGGTGTCGTTGGAATCAAACGCGGAGTTCGCGACGATGTCGGACAGCAAGGCCCGATACGTGTCGCCGGATTCGTCCGCTTGTTGAGCCACGGCGAGAAGCACGTTGAACAGCTTACGGGTAAGGAGCGTGATTTTCCCGCTCTTGGGCTGAATCGCGATCGCCTCGACGGCTTTGCGCAATTCGGCCGAGCTCGGGCTGACTACGTCGGTCTTCTTCGCGCGCTTCGTGGCCATGCGTCGGGTCGAGGAGGGATTTGGCGAGAGCATACCGGCTGCGGTGATACGCGTCTATAGCGTGGATCTCACCGTTGCGGGTGAAGCGAGTTTACGAGGCGCGACTCACCTCGAGCAACTCCCGAAAACCCTCACCTCAGCCATTTGGCGCCAGGTTCGGGCCGTCCTTGCAGGTCGCGGGCCTGGCAATTTCAGACCATTTCTGCTGCAAGTGCGAACGAGGGCCTTTCAGTCCCGAATCTTCTCACCTCAAAAAAACCTGGTGAATTTTGACGGGTGTGCCGCTACGGACTAAGTCCTCGTATGGCCGATCAAACCGAGGGACAAGTTTTGAGCATCGTTTGACTGGAGGACGGCGGCCGACCAGCGCGATTGCGAGACGCCAACGCGCGAACGCGCGAACGGCCGAATCGATGCAGCGTTGACGAGGAACGCCTCGCCGATACGTGCGCCTCCACGCCAAGGGCTGAACACAGCTACAAGCCTTGCCCGCGTTGGTGGGACCGCACCTACACTACGGCTCAGACGTAAGGGCATCCGCACCCCACGAGCGATCTCACTGCAGGCGTCGCAAGCCTTCCAACCACGTGCCCAGCCTGTTTCGACTCCGCCTGAGGTTTGTGCTTCGATGCAACTACCACTTGCGCAACGGCCTCAGACGAACTTCAAGTACGGCGTCTTGAGCCAATGGGTCGGTTTAACCCGCTCATACCCCCCGAAAAACCTCACCTCAAGACTGGCGGAGCGCTCGGAACGACGCGGCCTTCAGACGACTTGTGCTCCGAAAGCACCAAAAAACCGTCCCGAAAAACCTCACCATAGCGGCATCAGAGGGTCTCCCATCACCTCAGTTACGTGCCCCCGAAAAACCTCACCTTTGTGACTCACGACAATAATATTCCATATTTTCAACGACTTAGAACTTACACTCCCGCACCATCGACCGCGACCACTCCCGGAAAACCTCACCTCAAGACCCATTTCAGAGGAATCAGCCATTTCCGCTCGCGACCGCCACAGTCCTGAAAAATCTCACCGTTCGATTTCCGCGACCGTTAAATGCAAGTGACTCTGACAGCGTCAGCAGGGCCTTTCGGGCCGATAAAAGCCATTTTGGTCCCGTATTTCCTCACCTGGACGATCGTCAAGCTCCCAAACACCTCCCGAAAAACCTCACCTTTGACCCAGATCAGGTGCATTTCACGAACGGCAGACCGCGCAAAACCCGCCTCCCGAATTTCCTCACCTTAGACCACGGCCATCGAGCCACTCATCGGCGCCGACCCCGAAGTTCATGACAAAAACCCGGCCCGCTCCCGAAAACTCTCACCTTGGGCATCGAAATGCACAGAAATAAGGCAAAAACGCCGCCTTACCCCGTAAAGCCTCACCTTCGGTTCGCGTTTTCTCCTGACTTGGCTCACCAATGGGGTTAACCAGCTCAAAATACAGCCCAAAACAGGGAGGCAATCACATCCCGAAAGCGCTCACCCTCGCCTAGGCCAGGCCTCAAACCGACTGTCGAGCACTGCCGGGGGGATCCACGGCATTCAGGTCCTGCAAAACCTCACCTTTGGCTGTGCCGCACTTTTGGGGTGGTTCCTGAACCCGCTCACGTTCTGTCCCGGACCCACTCACCAAGGCCCCCGAACCTCATCACTCGACATTCCCGCAAGACCTCACCACCTCTCCCGCAAAGCTTCACCTTACCGGGCTGAAGTCCTTGCCAGGTAAGGCTTTGCCGTGGCGTTAACGTTTTTAACATGGGTTCAAAGGTGTTTACTTTTATTACTCTCTAGAATTTCCCCCCGCGTGTCCTTCGGACAAAGTCTCAAACCCATGCAGCCAACATGACGCGTTCGTGAAACAGTGCGCGATCGTCGTAAAGGCTTTAAAAGCCCTTTCTTTACAACAAGTTATTGGCTATTCTTCGTTTTGTTTCACGGAAAAAATCCGCTAGCACAAATCCGCCGCCTCACCTTTGGTAGCAAGACAGCACTTTTCTCCATTCCGTACCCTCAGCCAACAAATACGTAGCAAACATTACGTAACTTGTTATGATTCGTCCAATTCCGAGCGACATCGAGGCATACATGAATCTGGATCAGGAACGGCAATCCATTCGGGACGAGCTGGAAGTGCTGCGAGCCAACGGAGCGCGGCGGCAAGAACTTTCGCTGCACGCATGCAAACGGTTGTTTTTTGATCTGGGAGTTCGCCCGTCCATGGCCACGGTTCGTGATCTGACCCAGACTGGTAGCGCGAGCGACATTCCAAAGGACATCGACCACTTCTGGGAGCGCATCCGGAATGTGTCGCGTGTGAAAGTCGGCGCAGGTGCTATCCCGAAAGCACTTGAGGATCGTGCCGGCGAATTGCTAGGTGCACTTTTTGAAGAAGCCGTCTCACATGCGCGCACTACGTTCGACGACGAGCGCGAGGAAATTCGTGCGCAAGTCGCCGCCGCTGACCAGCGCGCTCGAGACGCGGAAATTCGCCAGCAAGCATCGGAAGACGCGATCAAGCGCAGCGAGTTGCGAGCCGAGGCTGCTTGGGAACGTGTTCGCGCGCTCGAGACCGAGTTGTCGAACGCCGCCACGCACGGAAATGCTCATCAGGAAGGTTTACAGGCAACGGTGCGCCGGCTCGATCACGAAAACGAAGCGCTTCGTCAACGGCTCGACAACGAATTCGCGAACAACGCGACGCTGAGAGACCGGATCGACGCATTGCACGTCGAATTGCGCCAAAGCACCGAACATTATGCGCAGCAGATCAAGGACGCTGTCGCCGAAGCCGAGCGACGCGTCAAGCCGATGCTGGTCGAGCTCGATTCGTTGCGCAGCATGGCGGCCACTTACCAGTCGGGGGTGCGCGACGCGAGTCGCAAGGAATTTGAGTTTATTCAGCAGATCGCCGCGGCCAAGGCGCGCGGCGACCGACTCGACGCCCAACTGCGCGAGCAATCGGATGAAGTAGATAGGCTCATGAAAGAAGTCGCTGTTTTGCGCGGTCAACAGGGGATCGATCCGGCGATTGCGAATCTGCTCTGCTCGCTAGTCGAAGCCGGACGCTTGACGGGCGACGAATTGAGGGCGATCGGCACGGCCGCGGATGGTCACGTCGCCCTTCCGCTGCGGTGCCCAAAATGTGAGGAAGGTGAGCCGGAACTGTCGCAAGTGAATCACCGCTTCGAACTGCAATGTCCCGAGTGCGATCACTCGTCGGGTCTTGGCGAATCGAGGCTGGAGGCGGTTAGCCGGTTTCTGTCCGGCGACCCGATTGCGGCGTCGGCGTGACGTTTGACGCGGTGCAATAGCGGATAAATCGGCAAAGGTGAGGAAATTCGGGACCCGAAAGGTGAGGAATTTCAGGGCTCGCCGGCTCCCCCATTCCTCGTCAAACGCCCGTCGCGTCTAGGTGCGGGTAAGGGTGTGACCGCTGGATCCGGAACGTCGGCGGCGGGAGAATCCTGCTGATCCATCCAGTTTTGCCATGCTCGGTACAGACGGTTAGCCGACACCGCCTGAACAAATCCCAGCCATTGTCCGACCAGTTCCGCCTCGACGCCACTTTCGAACAGATCCGCCGCGAACGTATTCCGCAATGTTTGCGGACTGGCTCGCGACGCCCGCGACTCGGCGATCCCGGCTCCGTCGACCAAGGCGTCGACCGCGCGCAGCATGGTGGCTTTATGCATGGGCCTTCCGGAAGGCGATGCGGGAAACACCAGATTGCCGGCCAGTTCCGAGAGCCGCCGTTCCGCCAGCCACGCGTCGAGAATCGCCGCGGCGAACGGCGCGAGCCGGGTACGCCGTGTGAGCATCGGGTTGGCTGACTCGATCGTCACCCAGGGCGTTCCGGCATTCACGCAACTAACCGTAAGCGCTGCGGCCTCGCCCGTC
The DNA here is from genome assembly GCF_003386115.1 of Paraburkholderia sp. BL27I4N3. Taxonomy (NCBI): domain Bacteria; kingdom Pseudomonadati; phylum Pseudomonadota; class Betaproteobacteria; order Burkholderiales; family Burkholderiaceae; genus Paraburkholderia; species Paraburkholderia sp. BL27I4N3. Next base: position 6,858,158 of record NZ_QREJ01000001.1, read on the forward strand.
TTCAACCCGCCACCTAAAAACACAGCGATCAAAGCGCGGTCGCGCCGCTCCCTCCAACGTTGCGCCGCGGACAAATCCGGTAACGGCGAAAACAGATGCGCAATCAGCGTCGTTCTTTCCGCGTGACTGAGAAAGCCGGTCGGCTCGTTATCGCGCGCGTTCCGCCACGCTGCTTCGCCATCCTGAGCAATGAAGCGCGCCGGATTGGTCGAAGCGGATTCGATTTCGCGCACATGATCGAGCACCCGTTCGATCAGCCGCAAATACCGTACACGTTGAGTTTTTTTAACGTCGAGACCAGCGACGAACTCGGCAATCGCATGAGCATCGACAGTGACGAGACTTTTCTGGCGCACGCTCAGCCATTCGAGAAAAAGCCCCCATTGCGCCTGGTAGACCTCAGCGGAGGAACGGCGGAAATGCTGCTTGGCAAGCCATGCGTCGAAAGCGATTTGCGGATCGCGACGCCAGTCTTCACGTTGCTGATCGAAGAGATCGGTGGACGGCGCAGGACGTGGGACCGAGTCGGTCAGGTGGGGAGGTGACATGAGCTTTCTTTCTGTTAGTTGCACGCATTGTAGGTGGCAACCGATGGAAATGCAGCTGTCGGTCAGTCGCCCCAGGCGCGTGCACGTTTGAGAGGCGCGTTCTCCGACGACGGTTGCGCAGCGCGACGTGCCGCCTCCTCATAAGCACTGACCGCGAAGGCGAACACCGCAGGCAGTGCCGTGGACGTTCCGAAATCCACCGCCTCGTCCGTTTCCGGATACGGCAGATCGGACGGACGCTGAAAAAGGCCAAGCATCACTGCGTCGTGCCGGCTGGCGAAGCCGAGGTCAGCCAGCGCTTCGGCCTCGATGGCATGCAGCAGACGCCAGCTGAGCGGCACCTCCTGAACGATGTAGCGCGTAGCAATATTGCGCACGATTCGTTCGAGATCGCGGGCCGCGGTTTGATAGCGCAGCGCGGCCAGAGCATGGTCGGTCGAGTCGGTTGTCAGGTTGTTCATGATCGGCTCCAGTCGATACCCTGTACTGTACAAATATACAGTGTCGGATGCAACCTCAGCCGAAGTGTCGATTCCGCCAACTGCTAGCCACAGTGCGCCGAAAAATCAGCCGTGGATCACCACCAGCAGCGCCTTCGCCTCGCCCTTGCCGGCGTTGCGGATCGCGTGCGGCTCGTCGGCGACATAGCGCGCGGTGTCCGCTGACTTCAGCCGCTTCGTCGCGCCTGCGGCCTCGATTTCAATCGATCCTTGCAGCACGGTCAGATGCTCGCGCGTGCCGGGTTCGTGCGCGTTCGATACCAGCGCCCCGCCCGGCTGCAGCGTCAACTCGTACCATTCGAACTTGCCGGCCAGCTCGATCGGCCCCCACACGCGTAACTGATACCTGGCGTCGTGCCCACTCAACGTGGGAATCTCGTGCGGGCCGGAGACGGCGATCGCTTCCGGCGTCTTTTGCGGCGCAAACAGCGAATCCAGGCTGACGCCGAGCGCATTGGTCAGACGCCACGCTACCGCAATGGTCGGATTGGCCTTGTCGCGCTCGATTTCCGAGAGCATCGATTTCGACACGCCGGCCGCGCGCGACAGATCGTCGAGCGTCATGCGCCGTTCGGCGCGCAAACGCTGAATCTGTTCGCCGACGCGCGGCGGCGCCGCGACTGCCGGCACCGACATTACGCCTGAAGTGGGCGCCGCGTTGACTGCGGCGCGGCGGATACCCGAACTTGCCATTTCCTGACCCATCGTTTAGAGTTGTTCGACATACCGGATTTTAGTTCGGAAAAACGAAAATATCCGATAAAACTGACAGCCGACTATAACAGGCCGCCTCGTGGTCGCACATGCCGAACACGCTGACACAGGCGCCATCACCCATTTCAGGAGTCTGGTTCATGCGTGACCTTTACCTCGCCCATCTGCGCGGCACCCTCGAGCAGATTCGCGCTGACGGCTTTTACAAGAACGAGCGCGTGATCGCCAGCCCGCAATCGGCTGACATTCGTCTGGCTAACGGCACCGACGTGCTGAACTTCTGTGCGAACAATTACCTCGGCCTCGCCGGCGACGCGCGGCTGATCGATGCCGCCAAGCAAGGCCTCGACAACGACGGCTTCGGCATGGCGTCCGTGCGTTTCATCTGCGGCACGCAAACCGTGCATAAAGATCTGGAACACGCGCTCGCCGCGTTTCTGCAAACCGACGATTGCATCCTCTACTCCAGTTGCTTCGATGCAAACGGCGGTCTGTTCGAAACCTTGCTCGACGAAAACGACGCCATCATCAGCGACGAGCTGAACCACGCGAGCATCATCGACGGCGTGCGGCTCTCGAAGGCGAAGCGCTTTCGCTACAAGAACAACGATCTCGCCGATCTCGAAGCGAAACTGGTCGAAGCGAAGGCCGCCGGCGCGCGCTTCACACTGATCGCGACCGACGGCGTGTTCTCCATGGACGGCATCATCGCCAATCTCGCCGGCATCTGCGATCTGGCCGACCGTTACGGCGCGCTCGTCATGGTCGACGATTCGCACGCGGTGGGTTTTGTCGGCGACCATGGGCGCGGCACGCCGGAACATTGCGGCGTGCTGTCGCGCGTCGACATCATTACCGGCACGCTGGGTAAAGCGCTCGGCGGCGCATCGGGCGGCTACGTGGCCGCGCGCAAGGAGATCGTGGAGTTGCTGCGGCAGCGCTCGCGTCCCTATCTGTTCTCGAACACGCTGACACCGAGCATCGCCGCCGCTTCGCTGACAGTGCTCGAACTGCTGGCGAGCGAAGAAGGCGCGCAACTGCGCGCACGTGTGCGCGAAAACGGCGCGCACTTCCGCAGCAAAATGAGCGCGCTCGGCTTTACGCTCGTGCCCGGCGAACATCCGATCATTCCGGTCATGCTCGGCGACGCGCAACTTGCTTCGAAAATGGCCGACGCACTGTTGAAAGAAGGTGTGTACGTGATCGGCTTCTCGTTCCCGGTCGTGCCGAAGGGCCGCGCGCGCATTCGCACGCAGATGAGCGCCGCCCATACGCCCGAACAGATCGACCGCGCGGTGGATGCATTCGCCCGCGTCGGCCGCGAACTCGGCGTCATTTAAAACGGAGGCGCACATGAAAGCATTGGCAAAACTCGAACGTGCTCCCGGCCTCACGCTCACGGACGTCAAGAAACCCGAAGTCGGTCACAACGACGTGATGATCCGCATCACGCGCACCGCGATTTGCGGCACCGATATCCACATCTGGAAGTGGGACGACTGGGCGCAAAAAACGATTCCCGTGCCGATGCACGTCGGTCACGAATACGTGGGCGAAATCGTCGAAATGGGCCAGGAAGTGCGCGGCTTTGCGATCGGCGATCGCGTGTCGGGCGAAGGACATATCACCTGCGGTTTCTGCCGCAATTGTCGCGCGGGGCGCCGGCATTTGTGCCGCAATACGGTGGGCGTCGGCGTGAATCGCGAAGGTGCGTTTGCCGAGTATCTGGTGATTCCGGCCTTCAACGCCTTCAAGATTCCGCCGGAGATTTCCGACGACCTCGCCGCGATTTTCGATCCGTTCGGCAACGCCACGCACACTGCGCTGTCGTTCAATCTGGTCGGCGAGGACGTGCTGATTACCGGCGCCGGACCCATCGGCATCATGGCGGTGGCGATCGCGAAACACGTGGGCGCGCGCAACGTCGTGATCACCGACGTCAACGACTATCGCCTCAAACTTGCGCGCAAGATGGGCGCGACGCGCGCGGTCAATGTCTCGCGCGAATCGTTGCGCGACGTGATGGCGGATCTGCACATGGCCGAAGGTTTCGACGTCGGGCTGGAAATGTCAGGTGTGCCGAGCGCGTTCACCAGCATGCTCGAAGCGATGAACCACGGCGGCAAGATTGCGCTGCTCGGCATTCCGCCCGCGCAGACCGCGATCGACTGGACCCAGGTGATCTTCAAAGGCCTCGAAATCAAGGGCATTTATGGGCGAGAGATGTTCGAGACCTGGTACAAGATGGTCGCGATGCTGCAAAGCGGGCTGGATCTCTCGCCGATCCTCACGCACCATTTCAAGGTCGACGACTATCAGGAAGCGTTCGCCACGATGCTCTCAGGCGAGAGTGGCAAGGTCATTCTCGACTGGACGGCCGCGTGAGTTAACACGTGGTGAATCTGCTTTGACGCGCGCTATCGTAGCAGCGCGCGCACAGCGCCAAACGCATGGTTCAAAACGCCCGCACCGCGCTCAACCGCCTGCGGGCGTTTTGACGAACTCGGCCTGAATACGCACATGAATATCATCGCCGACGGCCGGATACCACGTTGCCAAACCGAACTTCGCACGGCTGAAATGACCCTCGGCGGAAAAGCCGAGCGTGTCTTTTTTCGTGAGCGGATCGGGGGCAAAACCGTTGAAGGTGACGTCGAGCGTGACCGGTTGCGTGACGCCGCGAATCGTCAGATCGCCAGTCAACGTGCCGCGCGATTCGCCCGTGCGCTCAAAACGCGTGCTGACGAAGCGAATCTCCGGATAGCGCTCCACGTCGAGCATGTTTGCGCTCTTCACCATCTTGTCCAGCAACGGCACATTCGTATCGATGCTCGCCGCGTCGATTGTCACCGATGCCGTGCTCTTGTCGAGACCGCCTTCGTTCCAGTCGAGTTCTCCCTTCTTGCGATCGAAGCGCGCCGTGAAGCGTGAATACTTGAAGTGATCGATGTCGAAGGTAATGCTGCAGTGATCCGGATCGATTTCGTAGCGGCCGGGCGGCACGCGCGTCTCGTTCTGGCTGACCGTATGCGTAAGCACTTGCACAGGCGTGCAGGCCATCGCCGTCAGTAGCGTTGCGCTGAGCAAGGCGCGCGCGATCGTGGCGCGGAGAGTCAGTGTGCTCATGAAGTTCGTTCCCGTTGACCGATCGTGCACAAGATAGCAGGTCGCACCTTCCCGCTGCAAAAACGCAAAAGACTTGACGAGGGAGAATGATCGTTCTACTCTTCGTTCATGGCTACCGAAACTCACACTGAATCGATCACACCCGGCAGCGCGCGCGAGCGGCTGCTGGACGCGGCTGAGGCGCTGATCTACGCCGGCGGCATTCACGCAACGGGCGTGGACGCGATCGTCAAGCAGTCCGGCACAGCGCGCAAAAGCTTTTACACGCATTTCGAATCGAAAGACGCGCTCGTTGCGGCCGCGCTCGACAGGCGCGATGAGCGCTGGATGAACTGGTTTATCGCCGGCACGCAACGGCATGGCAAGACGGCGCGAAAACGCCTGCTCGGCATGTTCGAAGTGCTGCGCGAATGGTTTGCATCGGAGGATTTTCACGGTTGCGCGTTTCTGAATGCATCCGGTGAGATTGCCTCCGCGGACGACCCGATCCGGATCGTCGCGCGCCATCACAAGGAACGCCTGCTGGCGTTCGTGCGAACCGAATGCGATGCATTCGCGGCGGAGTCGGAACTCGACACCCGCCGCGCGGCGCGCCTGTCGCGTCAATGGCTGATCCTGCTCGATGGCGCCATTGCCGTGGCGCTGGTGAGCGGCGAGCCCGATGCCGCACTAGACGCGCAAGCCGCAGCCCAAGTCCTGCTCGACGCGCAGTGTGCGTGCGAGCCAGGCATACCGCCAAGCAAACGACCGCCATCCCGGCGAACCGCAACCTGACTGAGGAATTATCATGGCCGACACAATCGAAACCCGCCCGCCGCTGCCGCCCTTCACACGCGAAACCGCGATCCAGAAAGTGCGTGCCGCCGAAGACGGCTGGAATACCCGCGACCCCGAGCGCGTGTCGCTCGCCTACACCGTGGATAGCATCTGGCGCAATCGCGCCGAATTCACGAATGGTCGCGCGGAGATTGTCGGCTTGCTGCGCCGCAAATGGGCGAGAGAACTCGATTACCGTTTGATCAAGGAACTGTGGGCGTTCACCGATAACCGCATCGCCGTGCGTTTTGCCTATGAATGGCACGACGATTCGAACAACTGGTTCCGCTCGTACGGCAACGAGAACTGGGAATTCGACGAGCACGGGCTGATGGCGCACCGTCACGCGAGCATCAACGATATGCCGATCCGCGAAGCCGACCGTCTCTATCACTGGCCGCTCGGCCGCCGCCCTGACGACCATCCGAGCCTGTCCGATCTCGGTCTTTGACCTTCCGCGGGTGAACGCGTGAGGCGCGTTCACCGCTCTGCCATCGGTTCTCCGTTACTGTTGTGTCTGCGCTACCGGGCACGTCTTGTGCCCGCGCGCCCGAGCGTGTCCTCAACATCGTGTGTGCGGCTTGAGGTACAGTGCGCGACGGACGGCAAGCAGGCATACCCAGAACATAGATGACGCCGGCGCTCGACCGGTGGCGGAGAGGACATGCATTTTCGGCAGATCAACAAGAACATTCGACGTACCGCAGTAGCGCTCTTTGCCAGCTTCGCCGCTGCCACCGCCGCGCATGCCGGCGACTGGTGCGAGGGCGGCATATGGGTCGACGCCATGCTCGGTTCGTATCACATCAACCCCGACCCGAACACGCACTTCGAGCAGTTCAACCCGGGCCTGGGCGTCGAATGCTGGCTCAATAACCAATGGGCGTTGACTGCCGGCGGCTTTCGCAACTCGTTGCGCCGGCCTTCGTATTACGGTGGCGGGGTATGGGCGCCCGAATTCGCGCACTGGGGCATTGTGCGGATCGCGGCCATCGGCGGGATTATCTCGGGCTATAACTACGGCAACTGGGGCTTGGGCCGCAACCACACGGTCGGGCCGGTGGTCGCGCCTATCGTTATGGTCGAATACAAGCGCGTGGGCGCGAACTTCATTGTGATTCCGCCGATTCCGTCAGATGACCTTCCGTTCACGATCGGCTTTCAGTTGAAGGTGAAGTTCTAACGGAACTCTCGATACCCCGATAGCTCGCGGTCATCCGAAGATGCCACGCAACCAGCAGCCCGAGCTAAATTTTCCGCCTACTACTACGCGCCGCAATGCGCGCAACGATCGGCACAACACGCGGATTGAATGCCGGGATCGAACTACCACGGCATTCAGCGCGAGCGACGATTGTATCGATGGTGATTCGCGCGACCGCGCGTTGCGCCCGCATCGCGAAGTGCTTCAGACGGCGATCGCTCACTGGATGCCTCGCCCAGATCAGCGCCGCGAACCAACCGATCACCGTCCATCCGAGCAGGATGTTCACCATGGTCACCGCAAAGGCGTCTTTCCGTTCTCTGGCGTCCGCAATCATTGCGGGTACCAGATACAACATCAGCGCACCCAGAACCGCTGCACCTTCGATAATCTTCAACATTTCGACACCTCGCCACAGCCCTGGTACGCACACGACTTTTCAGATTAGTGACCTGCGTACACACGACCAAACGACTGGTCCGGTTGACGGCTGCCGGATTCCGAGGACGACGTTACGACGCCACCGTACGAACTATTGACCGAACCGACTGCGTCGTTGCGTTCTGCTGCGACGGTTTGCGCGCTTTGGCCGCGCTGCGAAGCGGGGGCGCCGACCGACGGACGATACGAAGGTGCTGGACCGTAGCCGCTAGCAAATGCAGGAGCAGCGAAAGCGGTAGTGGCTGCGACGAGCAAGGCTGTGAGAAGTTTGCTTTTCATGATGAACCTCCAATGCGATTTTTTTAGGAGCACCGCGAACCGGATGGGACGCGCGCTGCTGACAAGATGCAGTTTAGTTGGCGCCTATCTTTTTTCTATGCCGATAGTTTGAAATCACAGTTGCTACAAACCGAACAATGGGACGAGGCGCTGCCCATGGCGGGATTCCGGGCATCCCCGCGCTTAAAAAAGCCGATTACGAATGGTCTATGGGTGGCCGAAAACAGGGAGTCGCCCGCGGTGATAGCATCCCGACGGGTAAGTCGTGACAACGACAAAGTGTGAATCCGGTCTGCGAGTGGAGATTCGAAATGTCATCACGTATCGACAAGTCTTCGCTGGTGCTCGACAGCATCGAAAACGATGAGCACAACCGGTGCGTGGATCTGTTCCTGCGTTCAGACAGCACCTACGGATTTGAAGAGTTTCGCCGCGATGTTGAAGACGGCGGAGCCTGGACGCCGGTCCAATACTATTCGGGTGCCGTGTTTGCTTCGAAGGAAGAAGCACTCGACGCCGCAATAAAAGCAGTCGTCTGGCTTGCCGATAGGGTCGCTCGTTGAGGTGAGCCGTTCCAGGATGGTGAGGATTTCCAGGAGATAGCGCCACACCGGTGAATGGTGAGGAATTCCAGGAGACGGCACCACCACGATCAAAGGTGAGGAATTCCAGGAGGTCGCTTCATTACGTTCAACGGTGAAGCTTTCCAGGAGACAGACAGTTAAAATTTGCTGAGAGGTGAGCAGTCCCAGGAGCGGGAGCCGCACCTTAGTCAGAGACAAAGACGTCTAGGTGAGCCGTTTCATGAGACAAGCCGGCAAAGGTGAGCGATTCCAGGAGGTGAGTCATCGCCGCGTTGAATTCGCACCGATGACAAGGTGAGGATTTCCAGGGAGTTCGATTCATAGCGCCGACGGTGAAGCATCAAGCGCCCAAGCACCTCACCTCGAAGGGCATCGACGCAGTGCCGATGCCGCCCATCTGCTTACATCCTCTTCCATATACAAACAAAGCGTGAACGCATCAGCTCGCCCGCGCGACGCTGCAAAAAGTCACGTCGCCTGCGCCATCGGGCCACACACGCGCTCACGAGTTTCGCAGCAAGCGCCTTTCACCACCGAGCTTGTAACGGCTTCGTAAAACATGATCTTTCGCCGGTTGATAAGTTGCGCATGACACGCGACGTCGCCACTCCAGATACGGACGACGACGTGACGTGACCATAGACTTATCGAAGGGAGAAAGCATGAAGAAGTTATTGGCAATCGCGACGCTAGCCGCCTTGAGCGCAACCTTGAGCGGATGCTGGTGGGGACCGCCTCCGGGTTGGGGTGGCGGCGGTCCGGGTCACGGTGGTCCCGGCGGCGGTGGCCCCGGTGGGGGCGATGGGCCTCACGGTGCGATCGTCGTTCCCGGCAACGTCGTTCAATCCTGACCGATACACGCCGTGCGTGAGTTCACGCGCGGCAACCGTGCGAACAGTTCATCTGCACAATCACGAGAGCAACTACGCCGGAAACGTCATCGACACCACGAACCCGCCGTCGGCCGCATTATCCGCATGAAAAGCGCCGCTGTTATAGCGCACCAGACGCCGAACGATCGCGAGGCCCAAGCCACAATGCGCATCGCCGCTGCGTGCTTCGTCGAGTCGCACGAAGGGTTGCAGCGCGCGGTCGAGCTGACCGCCGGGAATGCCGCCGCCGTGATCGCGCACCTCTAGCGTAAAGCGGCCGTTATGCCGTGACGTCGAGATTTCCACCGGCGGTTCACCATAGGTGAGTGCGTTCTCGATCAGGTTCGTCAGAATCCGGTCCAGGTCGACGAGCGGCAACTCGAAGCCGTCGCCGGCGTGCAGATTCAGACGCACGAGTGCATCGTCGGCGAGACTGTCGCCGTAATGCCGGCGGCAATGCGCGTCGACGTTAGTGCGCGGCGACGTATCCGCGGTCTCGCGCGCAAAATCCAGAAACTGCGTGACGATGCGCGACAACGACTCCGCGTCGCGCAAAAAGCCGCGACGGTTCGCTTCGTCGGGCAGAAGATCCGCGCGCACCTGCATGCGCGTGATCGGCGCGCGCAGATCGTGCGCCACGCCGGCCAGCATCACCGCGCGTTCCTGGTCGGCCTGCGCAAGCTCATGCACCATCTGATTGAAGTCGCCGATCAATTCCTTCAACTCGCGCGGACCGCTCGCCTCGACGACCGGCGCGCGATGGCCGATGCGGAATTCACGCGCCGCAAGCGCAAGCCGATGCAATGGCCGCTGCAAATGCCAGGCGCCAACCAACGCCATGATCACGGCAAGCACCAGCATGGTTGCCGATGCGCCGAGAAAGCGCCGTGGCGGCAGCATCGAATTCTGCAGTTTGAGCCAGTCCGAGTAGCCCGCGTAGTGCACCCACACCGTGCCGTCATCGGCGTTGGCCACTACCTGGCTGCCCGGCGGCAACTTCGCGCGCAGGTCCCGTTCGAATGGACCCGACGTGTTCTCGCATGGCGCGGGACAGCCCGCCGCGATTGCGTCGCCCGCCTTGACATACGACACGCCGAGTATCGCCGAAACGTGCGACGCGGCCAGTGCGCCGTCGTGTTCGGCCTGGACAGCCAGAAGCAGCGCCTGCCGCGCATGACTCGTATCGATCTGCCCGCGCTCACGGTCCACGAGCAGCAGGGCGGTGATGTGCACCAGCACGATCAGGCTCACCGTCATCAAGGAGAGCCGGCCAAACAGTGTGTTAAAGGGATTGGTCATCGTCACTGCCGCCAGGCACGAACATGTAGCCGGTGCCGCGTATGGTCTGAATCAGGCGCGGATTGGCCGGATCATCTTCGAGCAGACGGCGCAGGCGCCACACCGGCACGTCGATACCGCGTTCGGTCACTTCCGAATACGGGCCGTGCAGCAGATCGACGAGCTTCGAGCGCGACAGTGTTTCCATGGGATGCAGGGCGAGCACTTCAAGCAACGCATATTCACTGCCGGTCAGCTTGAGCGGCTCGTCGTCGCGAAACAGCGTACGGCTCGCGAAATCGAGCCGGAAGCGGCCGAAGCGCAGCGCCTCGCGCTTCTCGACCGGCGTCGTCGCGGCAGGCGCCGGTTGCGCATGCCGGCGCAGCACGGCATGAATGCGTGCGAGCAATTCCTGCGGCATGAACGGTTTGCCGAGATAGTCGTCGGCGCCGAGTTCGAGACCGATCACGCGATCCACATCGTCGGCTCGCGCGGTCAGCATGATCACGGGAATCGTGTCGCCGTTGGCGCGCAATTGCTTGAGAGCGCTGAGTCCGTCGATGCCCGGCATCATCAGATCGAGCACGATGATGGACGGCCGTTCGCGTTCGAGCCGGCGAGCCAGATGATTGGCGTCGTGCAGCACGGACATCTCGATGCCGCGTTGCTGGAAGAAGGTTCGGAGCAGGTCGCGGAGGTCGGCGTCGTCGTCGACCAGTAAAACCTGGATGGGCGTGTCTGACATGGCTGGGCCCTGATCGATGAGGACATTTGACTGACGGCGTTTGCGCGCGCCTGTCGCTCGTCGAAATATATCGAATCGCGCGGCGCCGGCGGTTTCGGGTTCTTAACCGTGCTTACAGTTTATTACTGTAGCGGCGCCAGTTCGAGTGGCCTGCGCGAACTATCGCGTCCCTTCACGCCCCTCCACGCGATGACTCCTCACCGCGTTACACGTCGTAATCCCTCTCTAAGCCACCGTAAGACGCAGCTCTCTATGCTGGGCCCCATCTTGCCGCCCGCGCGGCGCTGCGTGGGCTCTTCGCGAGCGAACGGCGCATGCCGGGCGGCCCTTGGTCGAATCCAGTAGAAGGATGCTCATAGCATGCCCACTCTCTCCATCGCGGTCGAACCGTTGCGGCGCGCGCCGGCGTTCACGCTTCTTGCCGCGGCCGTTGCCGCTGCCACGTTCATATTATCGGGTTGCGGCGAACAGGCGTCTCACGGGCCGATGCAGTCGGTTCCCGAAGTCAGCGTAGAAACGATCACGCCGCATGCCGTCGTGTCGAGCACGGAATTGTCCGGGCGGCTCTCGGCGATTCGCGTCGCCGAAGTCAGGCCGCAGGTTGAAGGCATCGTCAGAAAGCGCCTGTTCACCGAGGGCTCGCAAGTCGCGGCCGGCGCCGTGCTGTATCAGATCGACGCGTCCAGTTATCAAGCCACTTATGACCAGGCAGTCGGCACGCTGGCCAAAGCAGTGGCGACTGCCAGCGCCGCACAGACCAAGGCCGCGCGCTATGCCGAGCTCTCGAAAATCCAGGGCGTGAGTCGCCAGGACTACGACGACGCCGTCGCCGCATTGGACGAAGCAAAAGCCGACGTGGTCGCCGATCGCGCTGCGTTAAAGACCGCGGCGATCAACCTCGGCTACACGAAGGTGGTGGCGCCGATTGCGGGCCGCATCGGCAAATCGAGCGTGACCGAAGGCGCGCTCGTGACTGCCGAACAGACCACCGCGCTCGCAACCGTGCAAGCAACCACGGAAATGTATCTCGACGTCACGCGCTCTTCCGCGGACTGGCTGCGCTTGCAGAAGGAATTCGCGAGCGGGCAATTGCAGCAGTCGGGAACGGACGGCGCCGTCGTTCATCTGGTGATGGAAGACGGCAGCACCTATGCGCAACCCGGCAAGCTGCTGTTCTCCGATATCACCGTCGATGCCACCACCGGTTCGGTGACCTTGCGCTGCGTGTTTCCCAATCCGGACGGCGTGTTGCTGCCCGGCATGTTCGTGCGCGCGCGACTCGAAGAAGGCGTGAATCAGCAGGCAATCACCGTGCCGCAACTCGCGGTCTCGCGTGCGTCGGACGGCTCGGCCAGCGTGCTCACCGTCGGCGCCGACAACAAGGTCGCGCAAACCGCCGTGACCGCCGACACCGCATCAGGCAGCGACTGGCTCGTCACGAGCGGCCTCAAGGCGGGCGATCGCGTGATCGTCGCGGGCTCGCAGAATGCGCGCGCCGGTGCGCTCGTCAAGCCGGTCGAAAGTCCCGCTGCGGCGGACGCATCGGGTGCATCGAGCGCATCGGGTACGCCCGCCACCGCGGACAACACGTCGGCAGCACATAGTTAAAGCGAGATTCTCATGGCAGGATTTTTTATCAACCGACCGATTCTCGCGTGGGTCATCGCCATCGTCATCATGATGATTGGCGGCGCTTCCATCGGGACGCTTCCGGTCGAACAGTATCCGAGCGTGGCGCCGGTCTCCGTGCAGATCACCGCCACCTATCCCGGCGCCTCGGCGGAAACGATCGCCACTACCGTCACGCAGGTGATCGAGCAGAAGCTGAGCGGCATCGACCATCTGCTCTACATGTCGTCCACCAGCAGTTCGTCGGGACAAGCGCGTATCACGCTGACATTTCAGCAGGGCACCAACGCGGACATTGCTCAGGTGCAGGTGCAGAACAAGGTCGAGCAGGCCAGTTCGTCGCTGCCGGAGACGGTTCAGGAGCAAGGCGTGCAGGTCGCGAAAGCGGCCAACGCTTTCCTGATGATCGTGTCCTTGTCGTCGACGGACGGCAGCATGAATTCCATCGATCTCGGCAATATCATCGCGACGCAAATCGAGGACCCGCTTACGCAGATCGACGGCGTGGGCGACGTCACGCTGTTCGGCGCGCAACACGCCATGCGCATCTGGCTCGACCCGGTGAAGTTGCAGGCAGTCGGACTGACCACGGCTGACGTGACCACCGCGATCACGAATCAGAACGTGCAACTCTCGGTGGGCCAGATTGGCGGTTCGCCGTCCACGAAAACGCAAGCTATCAACGCGACGATTTCCGCGTCGAGCCTGCTCACCACACCCGCGCAGTTCGGCGCGATTCTGTTGCGTGTGAATAGCGACGGCTCGAAGGTCATGCTCAAGGACGTCGCGCGCGTCGAGGTGGGCGGCGACGACTACAGTACGGACTCGCGCCTGAACGGCAAGCCGGCCGCATCGCTCGCAGTCAAGCTCGCGAGCGGTGCGAATGCCATGAGCGTGGCGAAGGCCGTGCGCGCGAAGCTCGACGAAATGAGCGGGCAGTTGCCGCGCAACGTGGTAGTCGATTATCCGTACGACACCACGCCGTTCGTGAAGATCTCGATCGAAGAAGTGGTGAAGACACTGGTCGAAGCGGTGATGCTGGTTTTCGTCGTGATGTACGTGTTTTTGCAGAACCTGCGCGCGACACTGATTCCGACCATTGTCGTGCCGGTTGCTTTGCTCGGCACGTTCGCGGTGATGTCGGCGGTCGGCTTTTCGATCAACGTGCTGTCGATGTTCGGGCTCGTGCTGGCGATCGGCCTGCTGGTGGACGACGCCATCGTGGTCGTCGAAAACGTCGAGCGGTTGATCGCCGAAGAAGGACTGTCGCCCGTCGAAGCCACGCGCAAGGCGATGAAGCAGATCACCGGCGCGCTGGTCGGCATCACGACGGTCTTGATCGCCGTGTTCATTCCGATGGCTTTCTTCTCGGGCTCGACCGGTGCGATCTACCGGCAGTTCTCCGTGACGATCGTCGCAGCGATGCTTCTCTCGGTGTTCCTCGCGCTCACACTCACGCCGGCGCTGTGCGCGACCTTGCTACGGCGCGCGGACGTCGAGCATCACGCGAAGCGTGGCGTGTTCGGCTGGTTCAACCGCGTGCTTGCGCGCGGCACCGATCGCTACGACTCGGCGGTCTCGCGTGTGATCGGCAATCCGATGCGCTACATGGTGATCTACGTCTTGATCGCGGGCGTCGTGGCGTTGCTCTTCATGAAACTGCCGTCGTCGTACCTGCCGGACGAGGATCAGGGGATCATCATCACGTCGATTTCCACGCCGGTCGGCACGCCGGCCGCGCAGACGCTGGAGACCGTGAAAAAGGTCGAAGCTTATTATCTCGGGCTTCCGCAGGTCGACAAGATCATCGCGCTGACGGGTTTCAGCTTCAACGGCTCCGGACAGAACAACGCGTTGACCTTCGTCAAGCTCAAGGACTGGAGCACCCGGCGCGGCAAGGACGGCTCGGCGGCGGCGCTGATCCAGCACGCTAACATGCACTTCGCGGCCACGCGCGACGCGCAGATTTTCGCGCTCAATCCGCCTGCCATTCAGGAACTCGGCACGCAGAGCGGCCTCGACTTCGAACTCGAAGATCGCGCGGGCCAAGGTCACGACAAGCTGATGGCCGCCCGCCAGCAACTGCTGGCGCTCGCAGCCAAAGACAGCGCGCTGTCGGGCATGCGCCCCGGCGGTCTCGACGACACGCCGCAGTTCCATGTCGACATCGACCGTGAGAAGGCGAGCGCGCTCGGACTTTCCATTGCCGATGTGAACGACACGTTGCAGACCGCGTTCGGCTCGTCGTATGTGAACAACTATGTCGATACGGGGCGGATTCAAAAGGTCTACGTGCAGGCCGACGCGCCGTACCGGATGATGCCGTCGGACATCGGCCGATGGTATGTGCGGTCGAGCACTGCTTCGACGAGCACAAGTACAAGTACGGCCAGCACAACGAGCAGTACGAGCACCACGACCACCAGCGGCTACGACGGCGAGATGGTGCCCTTCTCCGCCTTCGCCACCGGCAAATGGACCTTCGGGCCGCCGCAGATCGAGCGCTTCAACCGCACGCTGGCGATGGAAATCACCGCGCAAACCGGTGCGAATACCAGCACGGGCCAGGCAATGGACGCCGTCGACGCGCTCGTCAAGAAACTGCCCGCGGGCTATGGCATCGACTGGACTGGACAATCGTACCAGGAGCGCATCGCCGGCTCTCAGGCGATCTATCTGTACGCGATCTCGTTGATCGTCGTGTTCCTCTGTCTCGCCGGACTGTACGAAAGCTGGTCCATTCCGATCGCGGTGATTCTGGTGGTGCCGCTTGGCGTGCTAGGCGCGGTGCTGGGCGCGCATATCCGCGGGCTCTCCGACGACATTTACTTCAAGGTCGGCCTGCTCGCGACCATTGGTCTGTCAACCAAGAACGCGATCCTGATTGTCGAATTCGCCAAGGATCTGCAAGCGCAGGGCCGTGGACTGATCGAGGCCACCGTCGAAGCCGCCAGGCTGAGGCTGCGGCCGATTCTGATGACGTCGCTCGCGTTCATATTCGGCGTCTTGCCGCTCGTGATCAGCAGCGGCGCCGGTTCGGCGAGCCGTCATGCAATCGGCACCGGTGTGATGGGCGGCATGATCGCCGCCACGTTGCTCGCGATTTTCTTCGTGCCGGTGTTCTTCGTCGTCGTGCGACGCCTGTTCGGCGAACACGGCGACCCCAAGCAACAGGAAGGTGTTGAATGATGAGACTCAAACTCGGTGCCGGTGCAGTGGCGTTTGCGCTCGCCGTGCTCGCGGGCTGCACGCTCGATCCGCACTATGAACGGCCCGCAGCGCCGGTGGCGGTGGCGTATCCGCAAGGCGATGCTTACGAAAGCACGAGCACGAGCACGAGCACGAGCACAGCGGCAAACAGCGCGAGCGCTACGGCCGCCACATCGCCGCTTGCCGTCGATACTGCATGGCGTACTTTCTTTCGCGACGAACGCCTGCAACGATTGATCGAAATCGCGCTCGCGAACAACCGCGACTTGCGCGTGGCGGCGTTGAACGTCGCGGAATACGAAGCGCAATACCGTATCACGCGCGCCGCGCTCGCGCCGTCGATCAGCGCAAGCGGCAGCCTGACTCGTGAGCGGACCCAAGGCGTGACGAGCAGTGCCAGCGACCTCAACGTCGGCACGACGTCGTGGGAAATCGATTTCTTTGGACGCCTGCGAAGCCTGAAGCGTCAGGCGCTGGAAAACTATCTCGCAACGGATGCATCGCGGCAAAGCACGCGGATCAGTCTGATCGCGACGGTGGCGACCGACTATCTGACCTTGCTGTCCGATGAACGCCTGTTGCAGTTGACCGAAGACACGGTCAAGGCGGATCAGTCGACCTACGACGTGACGAAGCGTGTCCAGGAGTTGGGCAATTCTTCTCTGCTCGACGTGCAACAGGCCGAGAACTCGTTGGCGAGCGCGAAGGCGAGTCTTGCGTCTTACCGTCGCGCTGTCGCGCAGGACCGCAACAACCTGGTCGCTGTGCTCGGCGCGCCGATTCCCGATGACCTGCCGCCCGCCCGCCCGTTCGACGACGAGTCGATGTTCGCCGACATCGGTGCGGGCGTGCCGTCGCTGCTGCTCACCCGTCGTCCTGACATCGTGCAGGCGGAGCACGCGTTAAAGGCGGCGAATGCGAACATCGGCGCCGCGCGCGCCGCGTTTTTTCCGAAGATCGAGCTGACCGCGACGGCCGGCACGTCGAGTTCGACGCTCTCGAGCCTGTTCAAGGCCGGCACCGGAGCGTGGGCATTTGCGCCGAGCGTGTCGATGCCGATCTTCGATTACGGCAGCAACAAGGCATCGCTCGATGTCGCGAAGATCGAGAAACAGATCGAGGTCGCCGACTATGAAAGCACGATCCAGACGGCGTTCAAGGAGGTTTCGAATGCGCTGACGGCGCGCGCCACTTATGTCGATCAGGTGCAGGCGGATCGCGAATACGTGGCGTCCTCGCAGCGGTACTACACGTTGGCCGAAGCGCGTTACAAGGCGGGCACCGATAGCTTTCTCACGTTCCTCGATGCGCAGCGCACGCTCTACACCGCGCAACAGCAACTCGCGACGGATACGCTGTCGCGGCAAGCGAATCTCGTGACTTTGTACAAGGTGTTGGGCGGAGGTTGGGAGCAGGGCTGAAAGCGTACAGGTGAGAAGATTCGGGAGCCGGCGAGGTGAGAATATCGCTACCTGGGTGCGCACTTTAAATCTAAAGGTGAGGGAATGCGGGAGCAGAAGTCCGGGACTATTGAACAGTGTTTTCCGTGACCTTGACGCTCATTTCCCAGCAAACTACGATTCGATCCACGTCTACTCGACGCTTCCATCCAATGGACGTCCAACCCTGCGGGAGATCACCATGCACGCGAAGCATGAGCACGACGTCGGCCGGTGCGGTGAAGGTCACGTCGAGCACTTTCCTCAATGACGCCCAACGCATTCGTCAAGGAAATCAAGGCGGCGCTTGCTCCCCATGCGGACGCGGAGCGCGCGCTCGCCATGCGCGCCTATATGCGTCACCAGTTCAATTTTATCGGTGTGCCGACGCCGCTGCGTCGTCAAGCGGTAACGCCGGTTTTCAAGCGGCTGCCGGTGGAGAACGCCGATCACTTGCTGGCGTGTGCCAATCGCTTATGGACGATGCCGGCGCGCGAATACCAGTACGTCGCGACCGATCTGCTGGCGCGCAACTGCAAAACACTTGCCGTCATTGACATCGCGCATTTGCTGACTATCGCTCAGAACGCTTCGTGGTGGGATTCGATCGACCCCCTCGCGGCCGTGGTCGGTCATGTGCTGAAAGCGGCGCGAATCCAGACGCCGCAAGCGCAAGTCCAGGCCGCAATGGATGCGGCGCTTCTGCACGAATCCATGTGGGTGCGCCGCATCGCGATGATTCATCAACTCGGCTGGCGCGGGCATACCGACGAAGATCGCCTGTTCGGCTACGCGCGTTCGCTGGCTGCGGAAAAGGACTTCTTTATCCGCAAGGCGATCGGGTGGGCACTGCGGGATTACGCGCGGCATGCGCCCAAGGCGGTGAGCGATTTTCTATCGGCGTCGCGAGAGCTCGTCTCGCCGCTCACCTTGCGCGAGGCGTCGAAGCATCTTCCGCCGATTCGCTGACGGTGCTTCGACCACCTTGCATTCGCCCACAAGCGGTTTAATCGCCGCCGTGCGCGAGCGCCACACGCGCTTTGCCTTCCGGACTGTCCGCAACGAAATACTTCTTTGCCCACGATCCGTCCGGCGCCAGCATCAATCTCTCATGCGTGCCGTCGTTCTTTTGCCGTATCGCCAACGCGCGCGCCCGATAGTGTTCGTAGAGCCGTAGAAATTCCGCGAGATACGTGCCGGCGATGCGGCGGTCGCGAATCTCCAGCAGGTTCTCGTCGTTGAAATGTTCCGAGTTGTTGCTCATATTTGCTGAGCCCGTGTAGACGATGGGATTCGGACCCTCCGCATCGATGACGAGAAACTTGTGGTGAATGATGACCGGCGCGTAGCTCGGCGCGTGTTCACCTGGAAAAAGGCGCAACTCGGGTTCGAAGCCTGCCGGCACGGTTGCCGGTGAAAAATACTCCGCGTCGATCACGTCGTGCTTGTCGCGGCCGCGGTGATACAACTCCATGTTGGCGAGCGCGGTCGTCGAGACGATCTGTCCGTTCTTCTCCGCTTCCTCCGCAGCCTGCGCCGACGTCGGGCTGATGTGGTTGACCAGGCCGAACATCATCCGACCTTTGTCGCCGGCCGCGAAACAGGCATCGCGCAGCGGCGCGTCGGTCGGCATGAAGAGGCAGAACACCACCGAGTGTTTCGCGTTGTTGATGGCGTCGACGATCGTGTCGATCTGCAAACGCGAGTCGTTTGCTTCCGGCGAAAAACAGACCCGCACTTTCGCGCTGCCGATCGCAATCG
Source organism: Paraburkholderia sp. BL27I4N3 (assembly GCF_003386115.1). Taxonomy (NCBI): domain Bacteria; kingdom Pseudomonadati; phylum Pseudomonadota; class Betaproteobacteria; order Burkholderiales; family Burkholderiaceae; genus Paraburkholderia; species Paraburkholderia sp. BL27I4N3. The sequence goes on from NZ_QREJ01000001.1 coordinate 6,877,304, forward strand.
AGTCGGACCAGCCCGGCGTGAGCCTGGCCGTCGCGGCAATGCTCGGATTGCCGGCGAGCGCCTTGGCGCGTTCGCTATACAGCGCGGCCAATTCCGGCGAATCGAACAGATGGAGCACGTTGGCCTGCTCCGTGATGCCTTCGGTGGTGAAGTTGGCCGAGCCCGTCAGCACCCGAGCCGGCGAGGCCTCGCCGTTGCCGTTGTCCACCACGATGAACTTGTCATGCATGATGTGCGTCTTGTCACGCGGCGCGAAGGTGGCGAAATCGGCGAGCTGATCGACTGCGGGCTGATTCGGCGACGGCGCCGGCGGCTTGCCCTTCTGCGAGACTTTGTGCGAGTCGTAAACGATGGCAAGCGATGCTTTGCCCTGCTTCTTGCCGAAGGCCTCGAAGGCGGGAATCGCCCAGAGCGGATCGGTCAGGTGATACACCGCCGACGCCGCGCGATGCGCATGGCCGAGCGTGAGCGCGAAGACTTCCTGCAGATCGTTCGCGAGCCATGTGCGCAGGCGCAACGCTTGCTCCGGCGACGGCGCTGCATCCGGCGCCAGATGCAGCGCCGCGACTTTGCGCGCGAACGCCTGCGAACTGACCACGGCGCGGTTGAACCACGAGCCAATGTTCGCTTCCGTATGCGCGGGCAGGGTCAGCTTGCATTCGCCCTTCTGGGCGTCGAGCAATTGCGGCGCCTCCGGCGCGCCGACCACTGGATAGACGAGATACGTGAACGACTTCTCCCGATCCGCTTCGTCGATTCGCGCATCCCACCACATGAATTTCTGAATGGGCGCTTCATTCGTGGGCGCGTCTTTCTGTGTGTCAGGCACCACGCCTTTGAAGGTCAGCCGGTTGGGCAGCCAACTGCTGGCTTCGCGCTCGTGTCCGTCGGCGGAGAGAAAGCCCGGCGTCCGTTTGATGGCGAAACCCAGGAAGTCTTCGCGCGTGCCGCCTTCGGGCCAATCGAAAGCGAGCAGGACGAGGGTCGGGGACAGATAGCTGCGCACGCTTACATTCATCATTTGGCTCCATGATGTCGAATGGAGCTTTAGTCTGGATGCGCAGTTTGTTGAAATGGTGACAAGAACAAAAATCAAAAAATGGCACTAGTTAACGGCGTTTTATGCGGAAACTTTAGCCATTAATTTAGAGCGTTGAACACGCTTTAAAAAAGTCTTCAGTCATCGCTTAGTAACATGCCTACGCAATACTCCGCAGCGCTGCAAGTCAGACCAAATTTCGCATAAAACGCGCTGCTCCCAACGAGGGCTGGCGCGAAGGCCAGACCCCGGGGGGTTCACATGACTATTCGTCATCGCATCACGTTATTGGTCGTTTTGATGTTCGTCGCGTTATCGGCGATCGGCGGATACGCCGTCTACCAGACACGCGGCAGCGCCGCCGAGGTGCGCAAGGTAACGGAAGGCGTCGTGCCCAGCGCGCTCGCTTCCGCCGACCTCGTGTCGCAAGTCAAGGACGTGCAACTCGCCACGATGACGCTGGTGTACGCGCCCGACGCCAACATGGTCGCGCAGGCGCAGGACGAACTGAAGAAGAAGCGCGCCGCGCTGCAACAGGCGCTCGCGTTGCAAGCGAAAGATGCCGCGAGCCACGCTCAGAAGGGCCTCGTTTCGCAGGCCAACGACAGTCTCGAGAACTATTTTTCCGCGATTGCCGAGACCGCCAAAATGAAGGCCGACGGCAAGAACGAACTCGCGCAGGCGTATCTGTTCGCCAACGTCGCGCAGTATCGCGACGAACTCGAAGGGATTGTCGAGACCTTGCGCGTCGAGAAGAACCGCGAGAAAGACGAGGCAATCAGCACGCTGAACACCACGCTTTCGACTACGACCACGGCCATCGCCGTCGTCACGGGCATCGCGATCATTCTGCTGACATCCATTGGCTCGCTGCTCTACCGGCAGATCACGCGCCCGCTCAGCCGCATGCAGGCGATGATGAGCGAGATCGCTTCGAGCCAGGACTTCACACGGCGCGTGCCGGTCGGACGGCTCGACGAGATCGGCCATTCGATCGTCGCCTTCAACGGCATGATCGAAAAGATCCAGGAAAGCTCGGCACAACTCAAGCAGAAAACCGCTGACATTCAGGCGATGTTGCAGAACATGCAGCAAGGCATTCTGACCGTGATCGACGGCGCCGTGATCCACTCCGAGTACTCGGCATATCTGGAAGACATCTTCGAAACGAAGGATATCGCCGGGCGCGGCCTGATGGATCTGGTGTTCGCGGATACCGATCTCGGTTCGGACGCACTCTCTCAAGTCGATGCCGCGGCGCATGCGTGTCTCGGCGAAGATTGCATTAACTTCGCGTTCAATCAACATCTGCTGGTCGGCGAAATTTCCAAACGCATGCCGGACGGCCGCGTGAAGATTCTCGACCTGAGCTGGTCGGCGATTACCGATGAAAACGACGTGATCCAGCGTCTGATGCTGTGCGTGCGCGACGTCACCGAGTTGCGCAAGCTGGCCGCCGAAGCCAGCGAACAACGTCGGCGCCTCGACATGATCGGCGAGATTCTCGCGGTCAGTGAGGAGAAGTTCCACCACTTCATCGAGAGCTCAGCGGGCTTTATCAGTGAGAACGAGCGGATCATTCGCAAGCATTCGGAAGCGGATCACGCCGCGATTGCCGAACTGTTCCGCAACATGCACACCATCAAGGGCAATGCGCGGACCTACAACCTGCAGCATCTGACCAACGTCGTGCACGAAACCGAGCAGAGCTACCACGAACTGCGCCAACCGGACGCGGATCGTTCGTGGGATCAGGAGCATCTGATGCGCGAACTGACGCGCGTGCGCGATGCCATCGACAGCTACGCGAAGATCAACGAGCAGAGCCTTGGCCGCAAGAGCAAGGGCAACGGTCAGACGAACGACGCCGCCAATTCAGGCCACTACGTCATGGTCGCGAAAGACCATATCCAGCACACGCTGAGCATGCTGGAGCAAACCAACGCCGGCGAACTGCACGAACTTCAGTCGATGCGCGATGCGCTGCGCCGCACGCTGCGCGCACTGGGCAGCGAAAGCGTGCGCGACGCGCTCTCCGGCGTGCTCGACTCGCTGCCCTCGCTGGCGAGCGAGTTGGGCAAGCCCGCGCCGACCGTGCATATCGACGACAACGGTTACCGTCTGCGTGGCCAGGCGGGCGGCACGCTGAACAACGTGTTCATGCATCTGCTGCGCAATTCGATGGATCACGGCATTGAAACCGCCGAGGCGCGCAGCGCCCACGGCAAGGCGCCGGCCGGCGCGATCGATATCGAAGTCGGCGTGGACAGCGGCGCATTGCAAATCACGCTGAGCGACGACGGCCGCGGCCTCGCGCTCGAACGCATTCGCGGCATCGCCATGGAGCGCGGCTGGATCGGCCGCGACGACACGCCGAGCGACGAAGCGATCGCCGATTTCATTTTCCGGCCGGGCTTCTCGACCGCGGAAACGGTCACGGAGTTGTCGGGCCGTGGTGTCGGCATGGACGCCGTGCGTGACTTCCTCAAGCGTGCGAACGGCAGCATAGAACTGCGCTTCACCGACGACCGCAAAGGCGCGGCCTTCCGTCAGTTCCAGACGATCGTCTGCCTGCCGGACAACGTTGCCGTCGATGCGCTCGGCATGGAAGCGCGAGGCGAAGCCGGCACACTGCAACTCGACGCGATGGCGGACTGAGCGCCTGGTCGGCGTACGTCGCGACGCAAATCGAAGGGAACGGTTGTGATTCAACAGTATGTAATGGCGGTGGCAGCAAGCAGCGCGGTGACCGCGCTGCTTGCATTTGCCGCGCACAGGCTGCACAGCGTGAAGTTGACGGCACGGCTGCGTGCCGAAGCGCAAGCCAGCATCTCCAGGTTCGAGGCTGAGCGGGCCGATCACGGCGCAGCCATTCGCAAGCGAGAGCAGGCCGAGCAGGAACTGCACGCGTTGACCACACTGTTGCGCGAGGAACTCGCGCAACAACAAAGCAACGCTGACGAACTGCGAGCGGCACTGAAGTCGGCTAGCGAAGACAAAGACCAGTTGGCGCATCACGCGCGGCAGATTGCCGGCGAAGCCGAGCGTTTGAAGAGTCTCGGCGCGACATTCGAGCGCTGGCACGAACAGATGATCTCGCTGATGACGCAAAACCACGACATGCATGCGAAGAATCAGGAGCTGTCTTCGATTGTGCGACACGTGGTGATCGTGTCGCTGAACGCGTCGATCGAGGCCGCGCGCGCGGGGCCGGCGGGTCGCGGCTTTGCCGTGGTTGCCAGTGAAGTGCGCGCGCTTGCCGCGCGTTCCGAAGAATTGTCGAAAAGCTATCGCGACAGCCTGCATCGCAACGACCTGACCACGACGTCCACGTTTCAGGACATTCAGGCGGGCGGCAAGATGATCGCGGCGTCGCTGGCCAGCGTCGAATCGCTGGCCAACCAGTTTCATTCGAAGCTGCACGAGGTGGCGGCGTGATCTCGGCCCACGCCAGAGAAAGCTTCGACCGCATTTTTCGCAAGGCGGCGCAGGCGCGCTTGCCGCTGGATTCGGGCGATCTGTGCGAGATCGCGCCGATAGCCGACGCTAATATTGACGTATCCAAAGACACGCAAGTGGTTGTGCTGACCATTTCGTCAATCGTGTTCAGATTGCTGCTGATCCTCCATTTCGACGAAGACGACAGCACGCGCAGCTACTACCTGAAAGACTCGATAGAAGAACGCGATTTCCAGGAAGCCTTTCTGGAAATCTGCAATCTGTGTTGCGGAGCGATGAATCAGGAGTTGCTGCGCTATTTCCCCGACCTCGGGATGTCGACGCCTTATGTGCTGAACGCGCGTTGCCTGCCGCATTTGCATGAATTGAAACCGGCTTTGCTGTCGTCGTATTCGATCACGCTCGACGCCGGCGTGCGGCTTGCCGCGACAGTGTGCGTGTGCGCGGATGCGCCGCTCGACTTCGTCGCCGATACGAGTGCTGTCGAAGAAACCAGCGGCGAGCTGGAGTTGTTCTGACCGTGAGTTGATTAGCCGTTGTGAGCGGGGACGCGACATGAACATGAACAAGCCGGTCAGCAAAGTGCTGGTGCTGGACGACTGCCCGGCGCACAAAGAAGCGCTGAAGCGCTTTTGCGACGAGAACAATCTGGTCGGCGTGAAAGTCGGCAAGAATCGTCTGCAATCGGTGCTGCGCTCGAACATCGATCTGGGCGCGGTGCTGTTTGCCGAAAGTTATGGCGGCTCGCCGGAAGCGAGCGCCGAGATCGCGATCAGGATCAATGCGGTGCGCCCCGAGTTGCCTATCATCATGCGCCGGGACAGCGATCCCGGCATGGAGAGCTTGCCGGAGAGCTTGCGACGCGTGGTCTGCGCCGCGTACGTCGCGCACGATATGGCGCCGCTGCGCCAGGTGATCGACGACTACATCTTCAGCCTGGATTATCCGAACGCGCTGGTGCGTGGCATCGCCGACATGACGCAGGCGATTCTTGGCGATGTGTTCAAGGACCTGGCCATCACGTGCGACACGCCGTATATCGTGCGCGACCGCATCATCTTCGGTGAGGTGTTCAGCCTGATTCCGCTGGAAAGCGCATGGTGCCGCGGCTACATGATGATGCAGGCCGAAGAGACGCCGATCCTCGAACTGCTTGATCGCTATCAGATGATTGATAACGCGCGGCACGGCGAAGCGGATTTCAGCGACCTGAACAGCGTGCTCGGCGAAGTGACGAATCTGATCTGGGGTTCCTTCAAGAACCGCTACGCCGGCGACGCGGACGCCTGGACGCGCAGCCAGGTGCAAGTGCCGCTGCTGGTGAATCACAAGCACAAGTACATCTCGTTCGGCAGCGGCAATCCGCAACTGTGCTTCACGTATTGGTTGAAGGACCCGCAGTCGAACCGCGCGGTCAAGTTGCATCAACGTTTTGTGTTCAGCCTGAGCTGGTCGCCGGAGGACTTCAAGGAAGTCGCGGACGACGTCGGCGCAATGGTCGAGGCAGGCGAACTGGATCTGTTCTGAGTGTTGTCATAGGAAGAAACATGTCAAAAATTCTGGTGGTGGATGATTCGAGCACGGTGCGCGACGAAGTGGCCGGCTTTCTGAAGAAAAACGGTCTGGACGTCGACACGGCCGTGGACGGCAAGGACGGCCTCGCCAAGCTGAAGGCGAGCCCCGGCATCAAGCTGGTGATCAGCGACGTCAACATGCCGAATATGGACGGCCTGACAATGGTCGAGAAGATTCGCGGCGAGCTCGCGAACAAGACGGTCAACGTCATCATGCTGACGACCGAGAGCAGCCCGGCGATGAAGGAGCGCGGCAAGGCAGCCGGAGTGAAAGGCTGGATCGTCAAACCGTTCAAGGGCGAAGCGGCGCTGGAAACGTTCCGCAAACTGGCGAGCTGAGCGCGGATTTCGCTGCGAGTGAACGCAAAGGTGAGAGTTTTCGGGAGACTTGCGCTCGCCGGTGTTTGAGTCTGTTTCGCAGTCACGGCGACTGTCGAAACACGGGATAAATGCCGATAAACCGGCTGGCGCAGCGATCGAGGCGATGCTTCCGGACGCCTCTGCCTGCTCTAAGGTGAGGATATTCGGGACCTCCCGCGTATTCATGCGACGCTCGCCGCAACGCCTCGTTTATCGCCGCATGCGCGGACCATGCCGCTTTCTCCGCGTTTCGCGCATCGGGATCAAAACGGTGATCGGCGAAATTGATCCGCGCTCACGATCACAGTGCGCAACTCCCGCGTAAATCTCCCATCTTCATCACCCGCGAAGGCCCGCACGCGCGCCGCTGCTTACCTGGGTATGCAAATTACTCCACCGGCTTTAAAGGTGAGGGTTTGCGGGAGTGGCCTGTTTTGCAGTAGTCGAACCGCGCCCAGCATGCCTTTGCGGCCTGCCCCCAAGCTCGAAAGGTGAGGGTTTTCGGGAGCAATCCGACGCGCACCTCGCCTCGAACCCCAAGTGCTCCGTCTCTAAGGTGAGGTCTTTCGGGAGAGGAGCCGGTGATTCGTACGGTGCGTCACACGCGCCGACTCTTATCACGTTTCACATTGAAAGAGTTGGGAAGAAATTGGCAACCTAAGGGGCTGTTCCGCGTTTTGAGAACACCCGCAAGCAGGGAAGATGGCGACGCGGACGACAGGGTGCGCGGATCGGCTATATCCGCCTGCCAGATGCCTGTCTCTGAAAAACGATCGTCTCCTGGAATCAGTTGGATGAGTCAGCATATTCTTTTCGTGGGTGCCGACGCCGGCTTGACTGCCGTGGTGGGCGAATCATTGCGCGGCCAGGGCTGCGGTGTGTCGGCACGTCCGCCTGCCGCCGGGCTCAAGCATGTGATAGAGATGGAGCGGCCTTCGTTGCTGGTGCTCGACATCTCGGCGCCGCACGGTGACGGGCTCGCCGTGTTGCGCGACTTGCGCATGAGCGGCAACGACGTGCCCGTGATTCTGCTATCGGCAAGCAGCAAAGCAATTGATCGCGTGATCGGTCTCGAACTCGGCGCCGACGACTTCATGAGCAAGCCCGCCGACCCGGCCGAACTGCTCGCGCGAATTCGCGTGTTGCTGCGACGGCGCGGCTCGCTCGCGCCCGGCGCGCCAGAGACGCGGCCGCCTTATCGCTTCGGCCGCTGCGAACTGAACTTCTCCGCGCGCGAATTGCGCCGCGACAACGAGCACTTCGCGTTGCGCAGTTCCGAGTTCGCGTTGCTCAAGATCTTCGTCAATCACGCGATGACCGTGCTCACGCGCGTGCAGCTCAACGAGAAACTGCGCGGCAATAGCGTATTGCATCAAGGGCGTAGTTTGGACGTGTCGATCTGGCGGCTGCGTCGGCTGATCGAAATCGATCCGTCCGAGCCGCGCTATGTGCAAACGGTGTGGGGACGCGGCTATGTGTTCGTGCCGCACGGCGAACTCGGTGCGGCCGAGCGCGGTGTGATGGTCGCGCCCGGCGTGTAGATTTGCGGAGGATCAGGCGAAAGGTGAGGGTTTTCGGGAGCGCGTCATACGCTTCCTTTTTGCTCCCTTATTGATCCGTTATCAACGCGTCACACGGGCTTTGCGATTTCGCGAATGTCGGCGACCGGCGTTTGGCCGAACGCATCGCTCAATGCGTAATCGAGCAACTGGGTCGCACATTGTTCTGGCGTCGACAGTTTGCCATTGCGCTTGAGTTCTTCGAATCGCTCGCGCATGGGGAACTGTTCGACGCCGCTACCGCGAATCTCCGCCTGCATATTCGTATCGATCACACCCGGCGCCAGGCTGCAGATGCGCAACGCACGATTCGCATCGAGCGCGACGGCGCGTGCGTGATGATCGAGCGCGGCCTTCGTCGCGCAGTAGATGCTCCAGCCGGCATACGCGTTGCGTGCGGCGCCGCTGGAAATATGCACGATGCGCCGGTCGCTTGCATCGACGGCGGCTGCGGCGAGCGCGCTGGCCAGCATCAAGGGCGTGGCGACATTCAGGCTCACGGCGGTCGCGATGGATGCCGCGTCTTGTCCTTCAATTGGGCCGATGGGCTGCACCATGCCCGCGTTGTTGATCAGCAGAACCGTCTGCGCGCCGCTGACAAATCCACGCAGCGCATCGCTCGCGATCCAGTGCGCGACGCGCGCGGTGTCGGCCAGTTCCAGTTCGATTTCTTCGAGCAGCGCCGGGAAGCGCGCTTTGAGCGTCTCGTGACGCGAGCGGGACAATCCCAGCACGGCGATATCGCGAGCCAGAAGTTGTTCGGCGAGCGCCGCGCCCAGACCGCGTGTGTGGCCGGTGACGATCGCGCGGATCGGAGAAGAAGTGGTCATGTCGTCCTTGAGATTGTTGGCCTGAAAAGGTGGCTATTTTCTCACGCGACATTTTTCCGCGTGCGGCCGCTCTCACCCCCGGTGCATGCGCTTCACGTCAAGCCGGGCGAAACCGCTCGCGATACTGCATCGGCGTCGCGCCGATCCGTTTAGTGAAGACGATACGCATGCGATCCGCCGTGCCGAAGCCGCAGTCGTACGCAATCGCCTTGAGCGCCGCACCGCTGCTTTCGAGCAGCTTGCGCGCCGCATCCACACGGGCGCGTTCGACGAATTCATGCGGTGTCACGCCGGTCTCCTGCACGAACACGCGCGCGAAGTTGCGGGCGCTCATGCCTGCGACATCCGCGAGTTGCTTCACCGAAAAGCTCTCGCGAATCCGTTCCATGACGTGCGCCTGGACCTTGGCGACTGGCGAGGTGTCGTCGGCGGGCGCCGTCAGGTAGGGGCTGAATTGCGACTGGCCGCCTTGCCGCTGTGCGAACACCACCAGACGTTTCGCGACGGCGAGGGCCGTGTGCGGCCCGTGATCCTCCGCAACTAAAGCGAGCGATAGATCGATGCCCGCGGTCACGCCGGCCGACGTAACGAGTTGCCCGTCACGCAGATAGATACGGTCGAAGTCGACGCGCGCCTTTGGAAATTGCGCCGCCAGTTGCGCGGCGTGCTGCCAATGCGTCGTCACGTTGCGATCGTCGAGCAGGCCTGCGTGACCGAGCGCGAACGCGCCGGTGCAGATCGAACCGTAGCGGCCGCACTTTGTGGCGACGTTCGCTAACCACTCGAGCAGTGGCGCATCAGGCACCACGTCCGGTAGCGCCGGGCCGCCCGCGACCAGCGCAAGATCGAATGGACCGCGCGCCGTGTCGAAGGTGGCGTCGGCGACCAGCATCATGCCGTTGGACGCGCGCAGCGGGGCGGCTTCGGCGCTGAGCAACCTGACCTCGTAGGCATCCGCGGGCGCGATGAAGCGGTTGGCTTCGGAAAACACGTCGACCGGACCGGCGACGTCGAGCGCCTGCACCCCGGGAAAGATCGCGATCGCGACGGTGGGCATCGGAAGACTTCCTTTGACGAATGGCGGAATCCGCGAGGGCACGGCACCTATTTTTTGCGTCTGGCGTCAGAATAGGCGGATCGCACAACAACGCGGCGCCCCGTCATGGTAATCAAAAACCTTCTCCGAAGGCTCGACCTCACCACGCTGCAACTCTTTCTCGCGGTCTACGAGGAAGGCACGCTCACGCGTGCCGCCGAGCGCGAGGCGATTGCCGTCTCCGCCGCGAGCAAGCGTCTGCTCGAACTCGAACAGGCGGTCGGCGCCACGCTGTTCCAGCGCAACGCGCGTGGCATGACGCTTACGCCGGCGGGCGAAACGCTGCTGCATCACGCGCGCCGCGTGATGCGCGACATCGAGAACATCGGCATTGAACTGGCCGGCCATGCGAGCGGCGTGCGCGGCTATGTGCGCATGATGGCCAACCTCTCGGCGATCGTCGAATTCCTGCCGGAAGATTTGCGCGCGTTCCAGTTGCGGCACGAGCGCGTCAAGCTCGATCTGGAAGAGCGGCCGAGCGGCGGCGTGGTCGAAGCCGTCAACGACAGCCTCGTCGACGTCGGCATTTGTTCCGGCGACGCCGACACGCGCGATCTGCACGTCGAACACTACCGGCACGATTCGCTGGTGCTCGTAATGCGCGACGATCATCCGTTGGCGGCGCGCGAAAGCGTCGCCTTCGTCGAAACGCTGGATGGCGATCACGTCGGTCTGCACGCCGCGAGTTCCATCAACGCCCGCACGCATCTCGCCGCACGTCAGGCGGGCAAGCCGTTGCGGTTGCGCATCCACGTGCCCGGCTTCGATGCGGTCTGCCGGATGGTGCAGGCCGGCATGGGCGTCGGCGTGTTGCCGCTGAAGGTGTATCAATTGATGGGCCGGCCGCTGGGTCTCGTCGGTGCGCCGCTCGAAGACGACTGGTCGGCGCGCAGCCTCGTGCTGGTGGTGCGCGATGTCGATGCTTTGTCGCCGGTGAGCCGCCTGTTGTTCGACCATCTGCGCACCGTCGAAGCGTCGGAAGCCCAGCCCATCAACGCTTGAAGGAGAGCGTTCGCCGTTCGCGAACGGTCGTTGGCGATTTGCGGTTGGACGCTGCGGTCTTACCGCTCATAAGCTGTCTCCCAACACGAAACCAGCATCGGAGACAGCATTATGGGTGGACCCCTTCAGGGTATCCGCGTCATCGAGATCGGAACCCTCATCGCCGCGCCGTTTGCCGCGCGCCTCATGGCCGAGTTCGGCGCCGACGTCATCAAGATCGAAGCGCCCGAGAGCGGCGATCCCCTTCGCAAATGGCGCAAGCTGCACGAGGGCACCTCGCTCTGGTGGTATCTGCAGTCGCGCAACAAGAAGTCCATCTGCGTGAATCTGAAGTCGGCGGACGGTGTCGAGATCGTTAAGCGGCTCGCGGCCGACGCCGACGTCGTGATCGAAAACCTCCGCCCCGGCGCGCTCGAAAAGCTCGGCCTCGGCTGGGACGTGCTGCACGCTGTCAATCCGAAACTGACGATGGTCCGCATTTCCGGCTACGGTCAGAGTGGTCCGTATCGCGATCGTCCTGGCTTCGGCGCGATCGGCGAAGCGATGGGCGGCATCCGCTACACGACCGGCGAAGTGGATGGCGCACCGGCGCGCGTGGGCGTGAGTCTCGGCGATTCGCTTGCGTCGCTGCATGGCGTGATCGGCGCGCTGATGTCGCTGCTGCGTGTGAAGACGGGGCAGGGCGAAGGCCAGGTGGTGGATGTATCGCTGGTCGAAAGCGTGTTCAATCTGATGGAAAGCCTCGTGCCGGAATACGATCTGCTCGGCCATGTGCGCGAGAGGAGCGGCGGCGCGTTGCCTGGCATTGCGCCGTCCAATACGTATCGCACGGAAGACGAAGGCTTCGTCGTGATCGCCGGTAATAGCGATCCGATTTTCAAACGCCTGATGCAGGTAATCGGCCGTCCCGATCTCGCCGACGATCCCGCGTTGGCGCGCAACGACGGCCGCGTTCGGCACTGCGCGATGCTCGATCAGGCCATCACCGAATGGACTTCGCACCATTCCACCGACGACGTGCTGGCGGCGCTCGAACGTGCTGAAGTGCCCTCGGGGCGCATCTATTCGGTGGCCGATATCGTCGCCGATCCGCACTACCAGGCGCGCGACATGTTGCTGGAGGCGCAACTGCCGGGCGGCGCGTCGGTGAAGATGCCGGGGATCGTGCCGAAGCTCTCGGACACGCCGGGCGAAGTGCGCTGGCAAGGGCCGACGTTAGGCGAGCATACCGGCAGCGTGCTCAGCCAACTGGGATTCGCCAACGACGAAATCGAGCGGCTGCGCCGCGAAGGAGCCGTGCAATGACTCGCGTTTTGAACACCCCGCAATTTGACAAACTGATCGTGCAGGAAGTCGCGCCGCGCGACGGCTTGCAGATCGAACCCACATGGGTCGATACGCCCGACAAGATCGCGCTGATCAACGCGCTATCCACCGCGGGTTTCACCCGCATCGAGGCCGGCTCCTTCGTTTCGCCGAAAGCGATTCCTGCGTTGCGTGACGGCGAGGCGGTGTTCCAGCAGATCGAGCGGCAACCGGGCGTGATCTACGTGGCGTTGATCCCGAATCTGAAGGGCGCCGAACGCGCGCTGGCTGCGCGTGCCGATGAACTGAACCTCGTGATGTCCGCGAGTCAGACGCACAACCGGGCCAATATGCGGATGAGCTGCGAGTCGTCGCTGGTGGCGTTCGGCGATATCGTGCGGCACGTGAAGGGCTCGGGCGTGCTGTTGAACGCGTCGGTGGCGACGGCATTCGGCTGTCCGTTCGAAGGCAAGATCGACGAAGACCGCGTGATCGGCATTGTCAATACATATCGTGAGATGGGCATCGAGGGCATCACGCTTGCCGACACGACCGGCATGGCGAACCCGCGCCAGGTGACGCGCCTCGTCACACGCGTGCTCGAACGTCTGCCGGCCGCCGCGCTCACGCTGCACTTCCACAACACACGCGGGCTGGGTCTTGCGAATGTTCTGGCGGCATACGAAGCCGGCGCGCGCCGCTTCGATGCCGCATTGGGTGGCGTCGGCGGATGTCCGTTCGCACCGGGCGCGTCCGGCAATATCTGCACGGAGGATCTCGTGAACATGTGCGACGAAATGGGCATCCCCACCGGGATCGATCTGGAAAAGCTGATCGCGTTGTCGCGCGGCTTGCCCGCGTTGCTCGGCCACGACGTCCCGGGGCAACTGGCGAAGGCAGGCCGTAACCGCGACCTGCATCCCGTACCCGAATACGTTCTACAAATTTGATATTTTCCTAATCGATTAGACGACCGGACGGCTTCGCCGAATCCGGCATTGGAGACGAACATGAGTGACCTGGGCGCAGTCGCAACCGGCAACCGCGAGCACAGCTCGAACGATGCTGCGGCCATCATCCGCAAAGTGGCGTGGCGGTTGATGCCGTTGATCATGATCTGCTATCTGTTTGCGTTCTTCGACCGCATCAACATCAGCTTCGCGAAGTTCCAGTTGCAGAGCGACCTCGGCTTGTCCGACACCGCTTATGGCCTCGGTGCCAGCCTGTTCGTAATCGGTTACGTGCTGTTCGAAGTACCAAGCAATCTGTTTCTGTACAAGGTCGGCGCACGGCGCTGGATCGCGCGGATCATGATCTCGTGGGGACTGGCGACGGCCGCGATGGTGTTCGTCAGCAACGAGTGGCAGTTCTACGGGCTGCGTTTCGTGATCGGCGCCATGGAAGCGGGCTTCGCGCCGGGCGTGCTGTATTACCTGACGCTGTGGTTTCCGCCGAGCTATCGCGGGCGTATCACGTCGATGCTGTTTCTCGCGTCCGCGTTTTCCGGCCTGGTCGGCGCGCCGCTTGCCGGACTCGTGATTGGACACATGAACGGCGTGCTCGGCATGCCGGGCTGGCACTGGCTGTTTCTGCTCGGCGGGTTGCCGTGCATCGTGCTGGGCTATCTGGTGCTGAAACTGTTGAAGGACCGTATCGAGGATGCAGGTTGGCTGTCGCCCGCGGAAAAGTCTTTTCTTTCGGGGCAGATTGCGCAACAGAGCCGTCATCCGGATACCGGGCATTCGTTGATGGGCGCCATCAGGACGCCGGGCTTTCTCACGCTGGGGCTGGTGTACTTCCTGATTCAGGTGGCGTCGTATGGATTGAATTTCTGGGCGCCGCATCTGATTCACGTGGCGGGTACGAACAACCCGACGGTGATCGGCTTGCTGACGGCGGTGCCTTATATTGCCGGCGCAATCTGCATGGTAGTGGTCGGGCGCTTGTCTGATGCGAGCGGCGAGCGGCGCAAGTTCGTGTTCGGCTTGCTGGTGATGTCGGCGATCGGCTTCTTTGCCGCAGGGTTCTTCGACAAGCAGACGGCGTTGCTGGTCGTCGCGCTGGCTGTGATGGGGGCGGGCGTGGTCGCATCGATTCCAGCGTTCTGGGCGCTGCCGCCGAAGCTCGTCACGGGCGCGGGCGCGGCGGGTGGGATCGCGTTGATTAACACGCTCGGCCAACTCGGCGGGATTGTGAGCCCGATCATGGTGGGGCGTGTGAGAGACCTGACCGGCAGTACGACGCCGGCCTTGTATGTGATCGGTACGATGAGCCTGGTGTGCGCGCTGATCGTGCTCTACGGCTTGCCTGATTCGTTGCGACGCAGGGAAGCCGCGCGTTAAGGTGCCGCGAATCCGGCTTTGTCCGCCGACAACAGCAAGGCGTCCTCATGGCGATGTGAACCCCATCGCCGACTTTGAGTTTGCTCACGTCGCCGACCGCCGGGTCGGCTTCGACAACGTTGCATCATCGAAAACGCGGGCACGCTCTGCTTCAACGAGACACCTCTTTTTCTTTAACGAATGTTCGTGCATCTGACTGCCCATGACAGCCAGATAGTCGTCGAATCTGTTGCGCCTGAAGCGCAAATAAAATTCCTTTCCCGCAAGTCCATTCGCCAAACTGAGTAGCGCACCGTAGTCGACGCCGCTCTCCCCAGCCAGAAGAGCAACAGCTTTCTCTAGCGCGGCGTACCGGCTGGACAGCGGATCCATGGGGTCGAAGAGCGCATGAAAGCGCTGGTAGGGAACCAGCCGTCTGTGTTCGCCCGCGCGTCGCAACGTCAATGCGACTTGCTCGACGATATTGAGGTCCATGAATCCTTCCTGTTCGTACGTCGTTGGCGTCAGGCGTAGCCAAGCTGAGCTGTCGGAACCCATCGCAGGCTAGCCGACAATGGCCGCCTGCCGTTGATCTTCATCTCGTAGGTGATGACGTGCCCCAGTGCGAAGTCATGTCCGCGAAAAACCGCGCGGACGCTCGGCAACCGGTCCTGAGTCGTTGCCGAACTGCTGCACGGTTCCGGCCACGATGCCTACACGGGACCGTTCACAAACTCTTCAATGCCATGATATCGAGCGTGAAAAGAGGTGCGCAGTGGTAATCGGTCGCAGTGTTGATCGTGTAGAACTGCAGGCCCTTATGGCGCAACGGGCTGCAACTGCCCATCGGCCAGAGCGGGCAGACGCTGTAGGCAGGGACTGAATCTCAAGCGAGACACCTGCCTAATGTGTAGGACGGTCTTTCTTTGGGGGCGAAGGTTTCGCCGCACCGCAGCGTGTGGGGAAACGAGGGGAACGGACGTTTGAGGGCGCGGGGGAAAGACATTACCCCCACACGCCGTCGGCGCAGGCGTGCAAACTCACACTAACGCTAAACGCGACCGGCGCTCCAATGCATTAACTCTACTCACCTCAAGTCTTCAACGGAGAGGCAGCCACCGCTTCCCGCGATTGCACCTGTAAAACCGCATCGCGCTTATCGAGCAGATGCTGCCGAAGAATCGCACTCAGCTTCTTGCCATCTCGCGCTTCGAGCGCCTTCAGCATTTCATCGTGATCATGAATCGCACTGTCCCACTTCGGAATCTGGAAGTTCGACCGGAACCGGAGCGCCTGCAAGCGGCGATTCACCGAGACATAAGTCTGCCGCAGCGCTGAATTTCTGGCCGCCTCGTTGATCTTGTCGTGAATCGCCTGATTGCGGCTGTAGTACCCAGCCAGATCGTTCTGCGCGCGGCACGCGAGCATTGCGTAATGCAGCGCTTTGATCTCGGCGAGTTCAGCCGCCGTCATCCGCTCGGCCGCCAGTTCGCCGGAAAAAGCTTCGAGGCCGCTCATCAATTCGAAGGTCTCGCGTAATTCAGCCTCCGACATCTTCGACACCGACGCGCCACGATTCGGCGAAATCTCGATCAGCCCTTCGGCGGCCAGCACCTTCAGTGCCTCGCGCAGCGGCGTGCGTGAAATGCCGAGCGTTTCGCATAGCTCGCGCTCGTTCAGTTTCTTGCCCGGCTCGAGCACGCCTTCGACGATGAAGCGCCGAATGTGCTCTACCACCGTGTCATGCAAGCGTTGCCGCTCGACCTTCGGCATCAGTGGGGAAGTGGCAATGCTCGCCTCGAAATCCGAATTTTGCATACAAAAGTCCTCAACATCCATTAACTCGGATTTTATCGGAAGCTGAAAGATTAGTTAACAGCGCGGGTAAACACCGGTGACGATACGCAATTTTCGCCTTGGGATCGTCACATGTCGTCTGATATAGTTTTTTGAATGCAAAATTCAATCGGAGGAGCCCAATGCTCAAGCTAGACTTTCACCCCGCTGGCCGTCACTTTTTGCAGATCCCGGGTCCGAGCCCGGTGCCCGACCGTATCCTCCGGGCGATGAGCTACCCGACCATCGACCACCGCGGCCCAGAGTTCGGCGAACTCGGTCTGAAGGTGCTCGACGGCATCAAGAAAATCTTCAAGACGCAGCAGCCCGTGGTGATTTACCCGGCCTCGGGCACGGGCGCCTGGGAAGCGGCGCTGTCGAACACGCTGAGCCCCGGCGATCACGTGCTGATGTTCGAGACCGGCCACTTCGCCACGCTGTGGAAAAAGATGGCGGAAAGCCTCGGGCTGAAGCCGGAGTTCCTCGGCCTGCCAGGCATTGAAGGCTGGCGCTGCGGCGTGCAGCCGCAAATGATCGAGGAGCGTCTGCGTGCCGACACGCAACACGCAATCAAGGCCGTGTGCGTGGTGCACAACGAAACCTCCACGGGCGTGACCTCCGACATTGCCGCCGTGCGCCGTGCAATCGACGCCGCGGGTCATCCGGCCTTGCTGCTGGTCGACACGATTTCGGGCCTCGCGTGTGCGGACTACCGTCACGACGAATGGGGCGTCGACGTCACCGTCTCGGGCTCGCAAAAAGGTTTGATGCTGCCGCCGGGCATCAGCTTCAACGCGATCTCGCCGAAAGCCATGGCCGCCAGCAAGCAGGCCAAACTGCCGCGCAGTTTCTGGGACTGGACCGAGATTGTCGAGATGAACAAGACCGGTTACTGGCCGTACACGCCGAACACGAACCTGCTCTACGGCCTTAACGAAGCGCTCGAAATGATTCTCGGCGAAGGGCTCGACAACGTGTTTGCCCGTCACGAACGTCTCGCAGAAGCGACGCGTCGCGCCGTGCGTGCGTGGGGCCTGGAAATTCAGTGCGCGGATCCGTCGGTGTACAGCCCGGTGCTCACGGGCGTGATGATGCCCGACGGCATCGACGCCGATGCGGTGCGCAAGCTCATCTACGAACGCTTCGACATGTCGCTCGGTACGGGCCTCGGCAAGATGAAAGGGCGCATGTTCCGCATCGGCCATCTCGGCGACTGTAACGACCTGATGCTGCTGGCCACGCTGGCCGGCTGCGAAATGGGTCTGCGGCTCGCAGGCGTGCCGCTCAAGGAAAGTGGTTTACCTGCCGCTATGGAGTGGTTGAGCCAGCCGACGAAGGCATCCGGCCTGAAAGCCGCGGCCTGAGTACGCCCCGAACGCTGTCTCTTTGGGGCATCGAGCGAAGCGCAGCCAGCAGCGACTCGCGGAACAGGGAAGGCGGGGAGCACTTCCCTCACGAAGCCGCGCACAGAACGCGGCACGAACGAATGCAATGGTCCCGCGGCGCGAGCCGCCGCCGGACAACGACGCAGCGCGCCATCTCGGGCCCGCCGTCGACACATGCAATGGAGATAGACGATGAAGCGGTTTCGTGTGACCAGTGCGACCAGTATCGTTCTAGTGATGCTCTGCATCATGTACTTCATCACCTACCTCGACCGCGTCAACGTTAGCACTGCGGCTGCGGGTTTCGGCAAGGAATTCCATCTCTCGCATACGGAGGTTGGCCTGGTGTTCTCGGCCTTCGCGTATCCGTATCTGATCTTTCAGATCATCGGCGGGTGGGTCAGTGATCGCTTCGGCGCGAAACGCACGCTGATCTTTTGCGGCGCGATCTGGGGCGTCGCCACTTTGCTGACGGGTTTCGCCGGCGGGCTGGTTTCGCTGCTGGCCGCGCGCGTGCTGCTCGGCTTCGGCGAAGGCGCGACGTTTCCCGCCGCCACGTCCGCGATGGCGCGTTGGGTCGCCAAGGAAAAGCGCGGCTTCGCGCAGGGCATCACACACGCGGCGTCGCGGATCGGCAACGCGGTGGCGCCCGGTCTGATCGTGCTGGTGATGGCGACCTGGGGCTGGCGCGAATCGTTTTATATCTGCGGCGTGTTCAGCTTGTTGTGGGTCGCCGTGTGGGCCTTCACGTTTACCGAACATCCGAAAGACCATCCGCGTATCACGAGTGACGAACTCGCCGTGCTGCCCGCGCCGAAGCCGAAAGCCGCCGGCGTGCCGTGGGGCAAACTGTTTCGCCGCATGTGGCCGGTCACGATCGTGTACTTCTGCTACGGCTGGACGCTGTGGCTGTTCCTGAGCTGGATTCCACAATACTTTCTGCACAGCTATCACCTGCAATTACAGAAGTCGGCGATCTTCGCCTCGGTGGTTTTCTTCGCCGGTGTGATCGGCGACACGCTCGGCGGCATCGTGACCGACTGGGTCTTCACACGCACCGGCAGCCTGAAGCGCGCACGTAGCTGGATGGTGTCGGTCTGCATGTTCTTCTGCCTGCTTTCGCTGATTCCGCTGATGTTCACGCACAGCCTGTATCTGTCCATGGCGTGTCTCGCGTCCGGCTTCTTCTTTGCAGAAATGACGATCGGTCCGATGTGGGCGATTCCGATGGACATCGCGCCGGAATATTCGGGCACGGCGAGCGGCATGATGAACACCGGCTCGGCATTGGCCGCGATCATCTCGCCGGTGGTCGGCGGTTTTCTGATCGACTACTTCGGCAGCTGGGAATTGCCGTTCGTCGGCAGCATGCTGTTGATGGCGATCGGCGTGGTGCTCGCGTTCCGCATGCAGCCGGAAAGCAAATTCGCGCTCAACGCGGCTGACAAAGCGCATGTCGCCACGGGAATGGGCGCTTGAGCACGCCGCGCCGTTTCCCCTCTCCGCATGACGACACTATGACGACAGCACTTAGCCGGCTTCTCCCCGACGCACGCCGCAATCACGCTACGCTCGACACGTTGCCGCCCGAGCAAATTCCAGCCGATGCCGCCGCGGCCTACGCAATCCAGCACGAGATCCTGGGCGCATGCGGCGCGCGGATCGCCGGTTGGAAAATCGGCGCGAAGTCCGAGAGCGGTCCAATTCAGGGCGCGCCCTTACCCGACCTCGACCTGCATGCCGATGGCGCCCGTTTGCCGCACGAAGACTTCACGCCCTTGGGGCTCGAACTGGAAATCGCGTTTCGTTTCGGGCGGCGCTTCGATGTTTCCGCCACGCCATATAGCGAGGCCGAAGTGCTGGCGAGTATCGGCTCGATCGGCGCGACCATCGAAATCGTCGCGAGCCGCTACGCCGGGTGGCCCGCCATCGACAAGCTCGCTCAACTCGCGGACTTGCAGAATCACGGCGCGCTGATCGTGGGCGAGTTCACGCCGTATCGCGAGGACTTTCCGTTCGTGGCGCCTTCGCTGCAATTCGATTTCGACGGACAGGATGTGGTTAAAGCCACGCCCGCCAATCCGGCCGGCGATCCGCGGCGCCTGCTGACGTGGCTCGTCAATCACGCCACGTCGCGCGGCATTGCCGTGACGCCTGAGATGGTCGTCACGGCCGGCTCATACACCGGCATGTTTTTTCCGAAGACGGCGGGTACGGCGAGCGGGCGCATTGGAGGACTCGCACCAGTCAGTCTCACACTGTACTAGCCGCTTCCCCTGTATTTGCCATAGGCCGACGATATGACGAACCCCACTTCCGCTTTACTCGTCAAGCCGATCCACCTCGTTCCGTCCGCCGCGCGGCTGACGAGTCCGCTCGCGCAGCATCTGCGCAAATCGCTGCGCGGCGACGTGCTGTTCGACGCGGCGAGCCGCGGTCGTTACGCGACCGACGCGTCGATCTATCAGATCACGCCGATCGGCGTGGTGGTGCCGCGCGATCAGGACGATCTGCGCATCGCACTGGAAATCGCGCGCAGCGAGAAAGTGCCGCTGCTCGCACGCGGCGCGGGCACGAGCCAATGCGGCCAGACGGTCGGCGAAGCGCTGGTGATCGATACGAGCAAGTGGTTGAACAATATCGTCGCCTTCGATGCCGAAGCGCGCACGGTGACGGTCGAGCCGGGCGTCGTGCTGGATCATTTGAACGCATGGCTCAAGCCGCATGGACTATGGTTTCCGGTGGATGTTTCGACCGCCGCGCAATGCACGATCGGCGGCATGGCCGGCAACAATTCGTGCGGCTCGCGCTCGATCGAATACGGCAACATGGTGCACAACGTCGAATCGATCGATGCGATTCTCGCCGACGGTAGCGAAGCGCATTTCGCCTCGTTGCGTGAGGCGCCGCAAGGCGCGCGCTTGCAGCAGATACTTGCGGGCGTGAAGCAGATCGCCGAACGCGAGCGCGACGAAATCGTGGCACGCGTGCCGAAGGTTTTGCGCCGCGTGGCGGGCTACAACATCGACGTGTTCGATTGCCAGAACCCGCGCGCTTATACCGACGACGGCGTCGCGAACCTCGCGCATCTGCTGGTCGGCTCGGAGGGCACGCTCGCGTTCAGCCGGCAATTGACGCTCAGGCTCGCGCCGCTGCCCGCGCATAAAACGCTCGGCGTGGTCAACTTCCCGACCTTCTGGCAGTCGATGGATCTCACGCAGCATATCGTCAAGCTGAAGCCGGTGGCGGTGGAACTGGTCGATCGCACGATGATCGATCTGGCGATGAGCAATCCGGCGTTTCGTCCGGTGATCGGCAAGGCGCTAGTCGGCGAGCCGCAAGCCATTCTGCTGGTGGAGTTCGCGGGCGAGGACCGCGAGGCGCAACTTGCTTCGCTCAAGCAGCTCACGGAATTGATGGCCGATCTCGGCTTGCCCGATTCGGTCGTCGAGATGCCCGACGCGAACGAACAGAAAGCGCTGTGGGAAGTTCGCAAGGCCGGGCTCAATATCATGATGAGCATGAAGGGCGATGGCAAGCCGGTGTCCTTTATCGAAGATTGCGCCGTACCGCTTGAACATCTGGCCGAATACACGAGCCGCCTCACCGAAGTGTTCCACCGAAACGGCACGGAAGGCACATGGTATGCGCATGCAAGCGTCGGCACGCTGCATGTGCGGCCGATTCTCGACATGCGCCGCGACGGCGCGCAGAAGATGCGCGCGATCGCCGATGAAGCGGCGGCACTCGTGCGCGAATACAAGGGCGCCTATTCGGGCGAACACGGCGACGGATTGTGCCGCGGCGAATGGGTCGCGTGGCAATACGGGCCGCGTCTGAATCAGGCGTTCAGCGAGATCAAGGCGCTATTCGACCCGGACAACCGTTTCAATCCCGACAAGATCGTGCGTCCGCCGAAGATGGACGACGCGCGCAATTTTCGCTTCGCGCCGGGCTACAAGGAACATCGCATTGACACTGCGCTCGACTGGTCGGCATGGAATGTCGAACGCGATCCGCTGACCGGACAGGAGACCTTGCCGGGCAGCGGCAAGGATCTGGCCGGCGGTCTCGCGAAGGCCGTCGAGATGTGCAATAACAACGGCCACTGCCGCAAGTTCGACGCGGGCACCATGTGCCCGAGCTATCGCGTGACGAAGGACGAGCAGCACGTCACTCGCGGACGCGCGAACACTTTGCGCCTCGCGATTTCCGGTCAACTCGGCGAAGCGGGTCTCGCGAGCGACGGCGTGAAGGAAACGCTCGATCTGTGCGTGTCCTGCAAGGGCTGCAAGCGCGATTGCCCGACGGGCGTCGATATGGCGAAGTTCAAGATCGAGGCACGGGCGGCGCGCGTCAAGCGTCACGGGCTGCGTCTGCGTGACAAGCTGGTGGCTTTCATGCCGCGTTACGCGTCGACGGCTAGCCGCATGCCGGGCTTGATGGCGCTGGCCGACAACGTGCCGGTGCTGTCGGCGTGGTTCAAGCGGTCCGTGGGCTTCGCGCCCGAGCGAAGCTTGCCGCGCTTCAAGAAGTCGTTTTTGGCCGATGCGGTGTCATCGCGCAAAGCAGACCAAGGTGACGCGCTCAAAGAAGTCCTGCTATTCGTCGACACGTTCAACAACAACATGGAGCCGGAGAACGCGCGCGCCGCGCAGCAGGTGTTGGAGGCTGCGGGCTACACGGTGCACTTCAACACGCGCCAGGGCGAGCGGCCCGTTTGCTGCGGCCGCACGTTCCTCGCGGCGGGTCTCGTCGATGAAGCGAAGCAGGAAGCGCGGCGCATGCTCGATCTGTTCAAGCCGTTCGTGGAGCGCGGCGTGCCGATCGTCGGGTTGGAGCCGTCTTGCTTGCTGTCGTTGCGCGACGAGTTCCTGCACTATGGCTTTGGCGACGAAGCGCAGCGGTTGTCGAAACAGGCGTTTCTATTCGAAGAGTTTCTGGTGCGCGAGGAAAAGGCCGGGCGTCTGCAGCTTGTGCTAAAGCCTTTGGCGAAGCAGCAGGCGCTGGTGCATGGCCATTGCCATCAAAAGGCCTTCGACGCCTTCACGCCCGTGCAAACCGTGTTGAAGTGGATTCCTGAATTGAAGGTATCGACGGTGGAATCGTCATGCTGCGGAATGGCAGGCAGTTTCGGCTACGAGGCCGAGCATTACGCGACGTCACAGGCGATGGCGGAACTGTCGCTGCTGCCGGCGGTGCGCAAGATGGACGGCGACATGTTCATGGTCGCGGACGGCACGAGTTGCCGGCATCAGATTCACGATGGCGCGGGCGTCGACGCGATCCACGTGGCGCGTGTGCTGGCGATGGCGTTGCGGTGAGCGTTTCCGGGAGTCGAAAAAGCCGTTGAAAAACCCGCCGGTGAGCTTTTGCGGGAGAGCGGAAATCAAGCAAAAATCAAAGCCAGCATTCCGTCCACCTCCTCCGCAGTAACCACATAGGTAGACGAAGCCACCCATCGCCCGTATAATCGCAGTATCTCGACCGCGAAATTGCAGCTAGATAAGCTAAGTTAGAAGGGGTTAGATGCAAACTGGCAGCAGTTTGCGTCCGCCCCCGTTGCCGGTAAAACAACCGGTATTCAAAAGGGGCACCCAAACCCCGCCGGGTAGGAGCCTAGCGCTGCTATCCAACATCATCGATGGATCTGGCACCAGTTTTGCTGACTGGTCCGCCGCCGAAGGCGAAATCACCCCGCCTTCGCGCCGGGAGAAAGACAAACCTCCGGCACCACTCGGTTCACCTCGCGGCATGTGCCGCGTCCCGAACTTCCCATTCGCAGCGCCGTCACGGCGCCTGTGCGGCGTGGCTATTTCCGCGCGTCGCTCGAACAAGGAGGCGCATCTTCATGATTCAACGTCCTGCCAGGCTGATCGGCAGTCTTGTAGCCATCGGTATCGTCGTCGCGTTGCTGTGTCGCGCGATCGACCCCGGCGCACTCCATCAGTACGCGCCCGATCTGGTCTACTACACGAAGCGACATCTGTTGCTCGTCGGTTATTCCATGGCGCTCGCGTTGCTGGTCGGCATTCCCGCCGGCGTATTGCTGAGCCGTCCCTCGTTCTCGCGTCACGCCGAACGTCTCATGCAGATATTCAACATCGGCAACACGATTCCCTCGCTGGCCGTGCTGGCGATCGCGCTCGGCATCTTCGGTATCGGCGATATTCCGGCGCTCGTGGCGCTGTTTCTCGCGTCGTTGCTGCCCATCACACGCAATGCCTATGAAGGCATGAAGAACGTCTCGCCCGCATTACGCGAGGCCGCGCGCGGCCTCGGCATGACGGGCTGGCAGTCGCTGTTGCGCGTGGAGTTGCCCAACGCCATGCCGATCATCATCGGCGGCGTGCGCACGGCGCTCGCAATCAATGTGGGCAGCGCGCCGCTCGCCTATCTGATCGGCGCGGACAGTCTCGGCACGCTGATCTTTCCCGGCATCTATCTGAACAACCAGCAGCAGCTATTGCTCGGCGCGGCAGCCACCGCGATTCTCGCACTGGTTCTGGACGGCATCGTCTCGACCGGCAGCCGCTACCTGCTCGCGCGACGTGGGGTGACGGCATGACGAATCTGTTCAAGCGCAGCCGCTGGATCGCCGCTGGCGCATTGCTCTTTGCGAGTATTCACGCGAACGCGGCGACGCTCGTACTCGGTGGAAAAAATTTCACCGAGCAGTACGTTCTTACCGAGATCACCTCGCAGTACCTGCGCGCGAAGGGCTACACGATCGACGCCCGCACCGGCCTCGGCAGCACGCTGTTGCGCAGCGCGCAGGAGAACGGTCAGGTGGACATCACGTGGGAATACACCGGCACCGCCGCGATCGTCTACAACAAGATCACCGAGAAGCTCGATCCGAAGACGATGTACGAACGCGTAAAAGCGCTCGATGCAAAACGTGGTCTGATCTGGCTCGACTGCTCGCCGCTGAACAACACGTACGCGCTCGGTTTGCCGGAGCAAGTCGCGCAGCAAACAGGCATCCGCACGATTTCGCAACTCGCGGCGAAGATGGCGGCGGAGCCGAACAAGAAGCACGTGTTCGCAATGGATGCGGAGTTCGCCAATCGACCGGACGGCCTGAAGCCACTCGAAGCCGCCTACGGCATGCAGTTCAGCCGCGAGGAAACGCGTCAGATGGATCCGGGTCTCGTCTACACCGCGTTGCATAACAACCAGGTGCCGATCGGACTGATCTACACGACGGACGGCCGCGTGAAGGGCTTCAACATCACGCCGCTCGAAGACGACCGCCACTACTTCCCCGCGTACAACGCCACACCGGTGGTGCGCAAGACGACGCTTGACCAGAATCCGCAACTCGCGCCGCAATTGAACGCGCTCTCCGACGCGCTCAACAACGACACGATGCTGGAGATGAACAAGCAAGTCGACATCGACGGCAAGCCAGTGCGCGAAGTGGCGGCGGAATTCCTGCGCACGCACAAGCTGCCCTGAGCGGAGATCTTCTTTATGACTGTATTCGACTATCTATCGGCCAACTGGCCTGAATTGCTGCAACTCACCGCGCAACACGTGTGGCTCGTGGGGATCGCGGTGGGCTGCGCGATCGTCGTCGGCGTACCCCTGGGCATCCTGATCAATCGGCACGAGTGGCTCGCCGCGCCGCTGCTGAGCGTGGCGACGGTCGTGCTGACGCTGCCTTCCATCGCGCTATTCGGCTTGATGATTCCCGTGTTTTCGCGCTTCGGCCAGGGCATCGGGGCTGTGCCCGCGATTACCGCGGTGTTCCTCTATTCGCTGCTGCCCATCATGCGCAACACCTACCTCGCGCTGCGCAACGTCGACCCCGGCATCAAGGAAGCGGGCATCGGCATCGGCATGACGGTGTGGCAACGGCTGCGCCTCGTCGATTTACCGCTTGCCGTGCCGGTGATTCTCGGCGGCGTGCGCACGGCGGTGGTGATGAACATCGGCGTGATGACGATCGCCGCGGTCATCGGCGCGGGCGGTCTCGGCACGCTGATCATCCGGGCGATCGGCCAGAGCAACATGATGAAACTGTTGGTGGGCGCCGTTCTCGTGAGCGTGCTCGCGATCGTCGCCGACCTGCTGCTGCAAGCGCTGCAACGCCTGCTGACCCCGAAGGGAGTACACAAGACATGATCGAACTCGACAAACTGACCAAGACGTTTGCGCAGAAGGACGGCCAGCAGATGAAGGCGGTCGACTCGGTGAGCCTGACTGTCGGCGAAGGCGAAATCTGCGTGTTTCTCGGCCCGTCGGGCTGCGGCAAGACCACCACGCTGAAAATGATCAACCGGCTGATCGCGCCGACTTCGGGCCGCGTGCTGATCAACGGCGAGGACACTTCCGGTCTGAACGAAGTCGAATTGCGCCGTCACATCGGCTACGTGATTCAGCAGATCGGGCTGTTCCCCAACATGACGATCGAGGAGAACATCACGGTCGTGCCGCGCCTGCTCGGCTGGGATAAGAAACGTTGCCGCGAACGCGCCACCGAGTTGATGGCGATGGTCGCGCTCGATCCGAAGCAGTATCTGAAGCGCTATCCGCGTGAACTGTCGGGCGGCCAGCAGCAGCGCATCGGCGTGATTCGCGCCTTGGCCGCCGATCCGCCCGTGCTGCTGATGGACGAGCCGTTCGGCGCGGTCGACCCGATCAATCGCGAGTCGATCCAGAACGAGTTTTTCCAGATGCAGCGTCAACTGAACAAGACGGTGATCATGGTGAGCCACGACATCGACGAGGCGATCAAACTCGGCGACCGTGTGGCCGTGTTCCGGCGTGGTCAACTGGTGCAATACGATCATCCGGATACATTGCTGGCACATCCGCGCGACGAGTTCGTCGGTGCGTTCGTCGGTCAGGACAGCACATTGAAGCGCCTCTTGCTGGTGAAGGCCGGCGACGCCGCCACGCAGCCGGAAACCGCGCATGCCGACATGCCGGTCGCGCGCGCCTTCCAGATGATGGACGACAGCGACAGCCGCTACCTGACCATCGTCGATGACAGGCAGCAGGCGCTCGGCTATGTGACGCGCCGCGCGGCGCGCACGGGCCAAGGCGTCTGCGGCGATCATTTGTCCGCGTTCAAGGCGACGGTCGGCGCGGAGGAGCATCTGCGCATCGTGCTGTCGAAGATGTACCAGTTCAATTCGTCATGGATGCCGGTGCTGGATGGCGACGGCCGCTACGTCGGCGAAGTCACGCAGGATTCGATTGCGGACTATCTGAGCTCGGGGCGCTCGCGCCGGCAGACCGGGCAGCCGGCGATCGTGTCGCCTGCTGTTGCCGCTGCGGAAGCGGCGGCCGTGCAGGCTGCGATGGTTCAGCATGGGTGAACTGCGCAATGCCCTGATGCTGCGCGAGCGCGGCGGCGGGAGTCGAGCCAACGCGGACAACCGGTGGCCCTGTTGGTCGATGTCCCTTCTTTGAGTACAAGGGTCATTGAAGACTCCCGTCAGCCTGCGTTACGCCGCCAATTTCTTCGCTCGATTAAACGGAGCCTGGAGCAGAGAGTACACCGGACAGTGTCCGAAACGATCATGCGAGATCAACGGTACGCACGAACTTCAGCAGTTGGTCGCCGACCTCGGCGGCGGCCTCATGTTGTACCCAATGCCCCACGTTATCGAGTTCGAGTCCTCCCACAAGGCCCGGTAAGCCAGCGCGAAGGTCGTCTATGCTAAGCGGATATAAATCTCTCAGACCGTCGGCCTTGCCCCAGATAAAAAACGACGGCTGAACGATCTTCGCGCCCTTCCACGGAGCGGACAGGACGAAATACGGCTCCGCCGCGCGGTAGTAATTCAATCCTCCGTGGAACCCGGTACGCTGAAATTCCGCGATGTTATACGCGACGTAGTCCGTGGACGCCCACGAAGGCAACGGTCCGGGAGCAGTGCGATAAAGGCTCCGAGCCGGATCCATTGGACTCCACTGCTGGCCGGCTGGCGCAGTGCCCGATGCCCAATACAGAATGCCGGGAATGGTGACCGCGGCGTTAGCCCAGATTTCGTCAGCGTCAGGCCGAATCTGCTCGAACATATAGAACTTGTCTTGAAGTCCCGCCTTTCGCATCCTGTCGAAAACACTGACGTCTCCGCGCGGCACGAAAGGGACGCTGAGGCAGAACACCGCCGCGAACCTGTCCGGGCGCATCAACGCCGCGTTCCACGCATGCGTCGCACCCCAGTCATGACCGACGAGGATGGCGCGGGGAATCTCTAGCGCATCGAGCAGGCCGATCAGGTCGCCTGTTGTGTGCAACGGTGTGTAGAGGCTTGCGTCGGCCGGAGCCGAGCTTCGTCCATAACCGCGCATATCCGGGGCAATCGCACGAAAACCCGCCGACGCAATGGCCTTCATCTGCCGCCGCCACGTATAGGCGGTGTCCGGGAAACCGTGGCAGAACAGCACGGCCGGTCCCTCCCCTTGCTCCGTCACATGCAAGGTAATGCCGTTGGTCGCAATGTCGTATTGTTTGATGCCATTGCTGTCGGAGGCGCTCATGTCATTCCACTCCTTTAGTCGATGTGCAGGACCCGATGCGGGTCAATATTCGTTCGTCATGGCTACGACAGCGCCTTCGCCTCGAGCCAGGCGCGGATGGCCTGGACCAGTTCAGCCTTGCGTTCGAGCGGAAGCCAGTGGCCCGCGTCCAGCGTCGCTACCGCCATATCCGTGCAGGCATCTCGCATGGGCTCGCCGAGAACGCTGCGCATGATGTCGCAGATGCCATCCAATTCGCCGTTCACGAACAGCACGGGTTGACTCAGGCGGCCGCTGTCGGGCGCAGTTCGAGCGTAGGCGATGTTGGCATCATCGTTCAGATACCAGGCGTTACCAGGACGAAACCCGGTCAAACGGAACGCATCGACCAGCGCGTCGAAGTCGGCCGTCGGCCAGAGCGTCTCGTCCGGCGCCACCGTCGGCGCACGACGTGCCGAGCCGAACCAGCCGCCATTGCGCGAAACCAGCGCGGAGCGATAGACGCGGCCCACCGACTTCGGGTCTCCAGACCGGTAGATCGCCGCCAGTGTCGCTGGTATGTCGGCATTGAAGTCGGTAACGGTCTGGTCGAAATGCGTCAGATAGAAACGGTAGTAGTCCCATTGCCCGTCCGGATACTGGTCGGCCGGATAGAGCGTCCGGTCGACCAGTGGCAGCAGACTGCGCAACCCGAAGCTCTCGGGCATATACGGAACGGAGACGAACACGATGGCGCGGCTGCGCTTCGCGTGATGCGCAGCAAGCGCCCCGGCCACCGGGCTTCCCAGGTCGTGGCCGACCCATATGGCCGGACTCCCGCCCAGATGGTCATGAAGTTCGACCATGTCGTCGACCACCTCCTTGAGCGCATAGGCATCGGGCGCGCCCGGAGTCGACGAGCCGCCGTATCCGCGCATGTCCGGCGCAATGCAGCGCCAGCCCGTCGACGCGAAAGCTTCGATTTGCGCACGCCACATCAGACCGACCCCGGGCCAGCCGTGCAGGAAGATCATCAATGGCCCGTCGGCGGGGCCGGCCTCCCAATAGCGTGTGGAGTGACGAGGTGAGGCGAAGGTGTGGGCGAGCATGGCAGGAACATTCTCCGATGGACGGTCGTCGGCGGGCGCGGTCTTTGAATTCCACTTGCAGCGTGCATTCGCGAACGTAGCCACACCCGCTTGCCGGCTACGTTGCGAACGGCATTCCGAAAAAGACTAGTACGGAATTCTTATCTATCGCCGCTCAGGATTATGACTATACTCCAGTTCAGATCCGGTGACTGAAGCACTCACCATCTTCCCAATTAATGAATTGAGCGGAGCTTTCAAATGGCTTTTCGTAAATTTTTTATCGCAGGCGCGACTGGTGACACGGGCGGAGCAGCGACAGATACCCTCTTGGCTGCAGGCGAACAGGTACGAACCCTGGTGCGACGCGAGGACGCCCGTTCAGAACGGCTGCGCTCGCGAGGCGTCGAGGTGCTGGTTGGCGACCTCTCGGATATCGACGACGTCGCACGCGCTCTTCAAGGGATCTCATCAGCCTATTTCGTTTATCCGATCGAGGCCGGTGGGATAGCGGCCAGCGCTTCGTTTGCACAGGCCGCCCGTGAGACCGGAATCGAATCGATTGTGAACATGTCGCAGATTTCGGCTCGCCGTGAAGCGAAAAGCCATGCCGCGCGAGACCACTGGATCTCGGAACAGGTGTTCGACTGGGCCGGCACGCCGGTCACACATCTGCGCCCCACGTTCTTCGCTCAATGGTTGACCTACCCGGGTCAAGTCGCGTCCATCAAAAAAGACGGGATGCTGCGTCTGCCCTTTGGCGAAGGGCGCCATGCGCCGATTGCAGCCGAGGATCAGGGTCGCGTGATTGCCGCGATCCTTCGCGATCCGGCGCCGCACGCGGGCAAGGTCTATCCGCTCTACGGGCCGGTCGAGATGAATCACCATGAGATTGCGGCCGAGATGAGCCAGGCGTTGGGTAGGACGGTCACGTATCAACCGGTCGATCTCGACCTGTTCAAAAAACGGCTGGATACCGATGCAAAATTCAGTGACACGTTCACGCAGCATCTGCTGTCGGTTGCCGTCGATTACCAGGAAGGCGTTTTTGCCGGCACCAATTCCTTCATCGAGGAATTGACCGGCACGCCGCCAATGACGGTACAGGTGTTTATCAGGAAGCACGCGGCACGGTTCGCCTGACCGCGATTCCACAGCAGAGAAGACGAACAAAACAGGAGCTTGTCATGCAGTCCTCCCACATCGATGCAGCCAGTGAGATCGCGACCGAGGAATACCTCACCAATCCCGTCTGGATCGCTCTGAGCGAAGCGCCTCCAGCCTTCATCGAGCGCCGCGAAGGCGGTGCCCGGTATCTCCCGGAATTTGCGCCGTTCGGGGCCGCACGGAATTACTCGGCGCAAAGCGTCTCGCAAGTTGCAGCGATGCTCCAGCCGGGACAGCGCCTATCATTTTTCACGGCGGGCAAGCCGGACTTGCCGTCTGGCTTCGACGTCGCGCGCGAGGCTGTCGCCAATCAGATGGTTGCCGCCAACAGGTTCACCGTATCGTCCGACGAGCGGATCGTGCGACTCGGCGTCGACGACACACCTGATATGCTCCGACTCGCCGAGCTAACGGAACCCGGACCATTCAACGCCCGGACCAACGAACTAGGTCACTTCTTTGGCATC
This sequence comes from Paraburkholderia sp. BL27I4N3, assembly GCF_003386115.1. Lineage (NCBI taxonomy): Bacteria > Pseudomonadati > Pseudomonadota > Betaproteobacteria > Burkholderiales > Burkholderiaceae > Paraburkholderia > Paraburkholderia sp. BL27I4N3. Next base: position 6,908,250 of record NZ_QREJ01000001.1, read on the forward strand.
AGGGAGGGCGGCCAGCTGGTGGCGATGGCGGGCGAACGAATGACTGCCGGGAAGTACGTCGAAATCAGCGCCGTGTGCACGCACCCGGAATGGCGTGGCCGAGGGCTGGGCCGGCTGTTGATGGAGCATCTGTCGGCAACCATCCAGGAACGCGACAGAGTGCCGTTCCTTCATGTGTTCACCAATAATCTTTCCGCCGTTCGTCTGTATCGGGAGCTCGGCTTTCGCATTGCCAGGACTTTGCAACTGACGGCAATTGTGAGGTCGTCGGGCGACGCGAGCTAACCGCTGCTGCGGGAGCACCGGTCGAACGGCATTGCAGATTGACTCACAGCACAATACATCTTTGAGACTGAAAAATGGGGCACTCACAAGCTGACAAACTCGCCACGCATCAGCGGATTGTGCAGGTCGCCGCATGTCGTTTCCGCGAGCGTGGCATTGATGGGGTTAGTGTCGGCGACATCATGAAAGAAGCTGGCTTGACTGTTGGCGGCTTCTACAAGCATTTCGAGTCACGCGATACGCTTGTGACCGAGGCTTTCATCATGGCGCTGCAGGACATCGAGCATTTCCAGGCCGCGCTCAAGACGGCGCCTGAGCGCGCAATAAGCACATATGTGTCGGAAAGCCATCGGGACAACCTGGGCAGAGGTTGCCCAATTTCAGCGTTAGTCAACGACGTACCGCGCGCGCCCGAAGCAACCCGCGAGGCATTCACTGAACGTGTCAGTGAGATCATCGCTTCGCTCGCACAGTCTTTGCCGGATACAGAAGACGCCCATGCTAAAGCGGTGATGATCTTCAGCACCTGCGTGGGTTCAATAGCGCTCGCTCGCGCCGTGAATGATCCGCGTCTGTCGAACAGGATAATCGAAGGAGCGCTGGCGGGGATGCTCAAGATGTACGAATGAAGTCGATCAGCGGAAAAGGATGATTCGCTGGCTGCGACCATAAGCCGGTTGATGCAGCAGAGCGGACGCTCGAATGTCTGCGCGAATCAGCGGCTGGAAGGCCGCAGTTGGCCGTACGCGGTCCGATGTGGTCGGCCGTAGTCTCGACACTCGACTTGCTCGGACGGCCACTTCCACCCTCACAGATACATAAATTTCCTAACCGTTATCTTGCCATTTAGCCGGCCTGTTGCATATTCGACAGGCACAGTGGTGCCGCTCTTCGCTCGTTCCAGAATCCACGGGATTGGCCGATACACAGTCTTCCGACCGTCGATGATCAGATCAAGGACTTCATAGTCCTTTACGTACACCCGCATGACGGCACGTCCTCGGCTTTGCCATTCCCAATGTGCAGGAACAGTACGCTTTGTCACATTGGCCTCACCAACTCGGGGCTCGATGCCTACGTGGTTGATAATCTCGTAGACCAGCGTACCGATTATGAAAACTACGACGACGTAGTAAAACGAAACGACGACGCCGGCGGCGACACCCGCATTCTCAAATGCGCGAAATGGGAGCAATAGAAGACTTGCGAAATGCATGTCTAATTCATGCCCGAGCATCAAGTGACTACACCGTCTCTACGGCAACTGAGCGTGAAACTTGATAGGCCGACTAGGCGACCGCTTTCGGAGATGCAGCAGTCGCTTGAATGTCTGGCCGAAGCTTCCTGTGACCGTCGCTTCCTGGCCGGCTGCAGAAGTCCCGCCGCCGCTGGTCGATCGCCGGTCGCGCGGCTTCGTCGAACTTCCGTAGCCGAACCAGCTGCGGGCCACGGCGTTGACTCGGTCCTATGCGCCGCCGCCGTTCTCACCACCCTAGGCGCGCTTTCGAATACCTCGACGTGGGCGAAGATGGTTTGATAGAACGCGAGGACCATGTGCTGACCGTCGCGCGCCGGTGTGCTTATCGCATCCGCGCGAAAGGCAGACAGCACCGTATCCGCGCATACGCTTATGCGCTTCGAATCATCTGAGTGATTCAACATTTAAAAATGATTTTTTATCAATATATTTACGATTTTTCTATGCGAGGATAAAGCGCCAATCTCTTACACATGCGCGACTGCCCATCAATCGGCATGCGCGCGAATACGCGCCGGACATGCCGCCGGCAAGCGCTTCGCACCTCGCAAGGAAATACCGTCGTGACATTGTTCTCTCGCCTGGGTGTGGCCGCTGTTATCTTCAGCAGCCTTATTCCACTGAATTCATCAGCGCAATCGCAACTCAATTACACCACTTCATGGATCGGCAATAGTTTTGGTTTCGGCGACGGCAAGTGGATGCAGCAGGATATTCAGGCCATCAGCGTCGGCGCAGACGGCACCGTGTACACCAACGCGCCTTGGGACGAGAGCGGCAGTGAAATCGCCGCTTATCGCGCGGGCGACAAGATCGGCGTAGCCGGCTCGACGCACGGCTGGGGCGCGGCCGGTGGCGACGCGGTCGCGGTCAATCACACGTACCTGTATGCGGCGATGTCGATCGGCAACGAAAGTAACGCCCTGGTCGGGGCGGACTATCCCGCAGCCAGTCTGACCTGGTACGGCATCACGCGCCGCACGCTCGCCAATCTGGCGACCGGCGCGCCTTTCAGCGGTGGCATCGGCAATAGTGCCAATGCGACGAAGAACAGCTTTCTGCCGCTCGAGACGGTAGCCACCGGCAACGACGCGGGCATTCGTGGCATGGCCGCGACCGACAGCGAACTGTACGTGGCCGATACCTACGCGAACCGGCTCGTCGTGTTCGACGCGAATTCGATGCAGCGTTTGCGCTCGTGGAATGTGACGTCGCCAGGACGCATTGCGGTGGACACCGATTCGACACTATGGGTGATGAGCGGTATTTCATCCGGAAACCTAACTATTCAGCACTACACCGCGAATGGCACCGCGCTCGCCGGCACATTGACGCTGCCCGGGGGCGCCGTGCCGGCCGACATCGCCGTTACGCCGGCCGGGCAAATCCTCGTTGCGGACAATGGCCCGTCGCAGCGGATTCTCGTCTTTAATAAAGACGGCAACGGTCAACCGCAAGCGGCCGCGCCCATCGGCACGCGCAACGGCATCTTTCACCCGGTCAAGGGTGTACCGGGCAATTGGCGCTTCAACGGCGTGACGGGCATCGGTGTCGATCCTGCGGGCAATCTGTACGTCGCGCAGAATGGCGAAGGGCCGCGGCCGGTCGGATCGGCATCGGTCGGACAAGGCGCGGTGCTCGAAAGCTACGTGTACAGTTCGCACGCCCTCAATTGGCGCCTGTACGGTCTGACGTTCGTCGATAGCGCCGCGTTCGATCCCGCCACGCCCAGCTCCGTCTACACCGGCTCCAAGCGCTTCACGCTCGACTACAACCAACCCGTCGGCCGCGAATGGTCGTATGCGGGTTTCACGCTGGATCGTTTCGACTATCCGGACGATCCCGCGTTTCATCAGCCGCGAGGCGTGCGCGGCGAGCCGATGGTGCGTCGAATCAACGGTCAGCGGTTTCTCTACACGCTGGATCCCGGCGCGCATTATCTGAACGTTTATCGCTTCGACGCCGCACACGGTGAAATGGCAATTCCATCCGGCCTGCTCGCGCAAAATCCGCTGCCGGGCACATGGCCCGCCGCGCAGCCCGCGTATGGCGAATGGCTGTGGCGCGACAGCAATGGCAACGGCAGCGTCGACGCCAGCGAGATCAGCAGCAATCCGTCGACCGGCAGCACGGTCGGCAACGGCTTCTGGTGGGTCGACGCGCCGGGCAATGTCTGGCTCGCCACGCCGCTGAGCGGCATCCGTGAAATGCCGTTGCAAGGTCTCGATCCCGCCGGCAATCCGATCTACACATACGCCAGCTCGAAGATGTTCGCGATGCCGCAACCGTTCACGCGGATCGCGCGGATCGTCTACATCGCGGCGACCGACACCATGTATATCTCCGGCTTCACAAGCGCGATTCCATGGGATGCGACGCATTGGAAAGAGGCGGGCCCGGTGCTCGCGCGTTATGACAACTGGAGCTCCGGTACGCCGACGCAGCAGTACACGATCTCGCTGCCCTGGAACACGCAAAGCAATCCGCAAACGACGACCGTGGGCGTCGCGGTGGCGGGCAATTACATCTTCGTAGCGGAGCTGTACACGCAGAGGGTGGATGTCTACGATGCGCGTACCGGCCAGGTGGCCGGCTACATGACGCCGGGCGCGAGCGTCGGCAACACGAGCGGCTGGGTGGACGTGTATCTTGGTATCAGCGCGGTGCAACGCGACAATGGCGAGTATGTCGTGCTACTCGAGGACGATGCCCGCGCAAAAATTCTGATGTATCGATGGACGCCTTGACGCCGGTCGCATGCGTGCAGATCACGAATAGACGGCAACGCACGATCGGTATATAACAACATGCAAGGATGGCTTGTTCACCGCTGCATCAACAGGAGCGAAGTTTCATCATGACGCAAGACGTAACGCCTAAGCCACCCACGGGCGACCGGCCCGATCTGGAAAACCTCGACGCAGCGCTCAGTCACGTCGATCAGCAGGTTTCGTCGGGCAGCATTGCCTCCGGCGCCGCGAAGGGCATTCTGTATAGCCTGATCGAAACGCTCGGCACATTCGTCGGCGATCCTGATCTGCCGGAGCATGCGCGTTCGGGTTACGAAGGTCTGCTGGAAGCCGCTCGCGAACTGCGCGCGAAACTGGATCACTAAAGGCGGCTGCGCGTCGCCGGTGGGCGGTGCGAGTCACATCGGCATGCCTGCCGGTGCCGACTGCCGTTGCTCCGGTTGGGGGTGACGGCATCACGCGTCGCGATTCGTCATCGTTATTGGCTGCTGCATTTCGGCGCGGCCGCTGTCTATGCTAAAACGGCGCACTGTCCCCAACATTGCGCCTTTTTTTATGCTCTTCGTGTCTGCGATCGCGCTGCTCGCCATCGGCATTGTCGTCGTGCTGATTACGCCCGGCCCCACCAATACGCTGCTCGCGGCGGCCGGCTTGCAGCAGGGTGTGCGGCGCTGCATTGAGTGCGACGTTGGTGCGGCGGTCAGGCCGCCACACTGTCGCCCAAAGTGTCGCCGACGTCTAACGCGTCGAGCCATTCCGGCGGCGCGGATGTGATTTCCAGCTGCGGGGTGCCATGCCAGTCCGCGCAGCGTTGCAACGCGCGCCGCAGATCGCCGGCGAGACGCGCGCTCAGACGCACGCCCGGTTCGATGTGCAGCGACTTCAGTTCGAACACGCCTTGAGTGCGGTGCGCTTTCGCATCCACGCGGCCGACAAGACGGCCGCGACTCAGCAGCGGCAAAACGAAGTAACCATATTTGCGCTTTGGCGCGGGCGTGTAGCATTCGATCGCGTAGTCGAAGTCGAACAGCGCCGCTGCGCGCTTGCGATCCCACACCACCGGATCGAACGGCGACAACACCGTGGTGACCGTCGAGGTGAGTTTGCCGCTCGCGGCATCGTCGAGTATCGCGGCGAAGTCTTGATGCACGTACGTGTCCTGCTTCCACCCTTCCACGCTTACCGGAATCAACTCGCCCTGGTCGGCGAGCGCGCGCAGTTCGTCTCGATACGGGCGACGCGGCATACGGTAGTAATCGGCGACCCAGTCGGCGCGCGCGACGCCGAGCGCGCGGCACGTGCGGCGTAACACGGCGTCCGTCAGGGTGTGCGCGGGCGGCAGATCGCGCGCGTCATCCCAACCCGGCAGGACGCGCTCGGTCAGATCGTAGACGCGGTGAAAATTGCGCCGCTCGGCCACCATCAATTGCCCGATTGCGAACAGCACTTCCAGGTGACGTTTCTCCGGCTTCCAGTCCCACCAGCCGTTGCCCTTGCCCGCCTCGCGGGCAAAATCCGCGGAGCGCACCGGTCCCGTCGCGCGAATGTGCGCAAGCAGCTTGTCAATCTCCTTGCGATGCTTCTTGTGCCACTCGGCCGCGTATTTCCAACCCATCCCGCTTGGATCGAGCATGCGATGGCGCAGCAGGCCGTAGTCTTCTATCGGCACGAAACAGGCTTCATGCGACCAGTATTCGAATAGCTTGCCTTCGGCGAGATGTTCGTCGAGCCATTGCGGCGGATAAGCGCCGAGCCGGCTGAACAACACAAGATAGGGACTGCGCGCGACCACGTGGATCGTGTCGATCTGCAATTGCGCCATGCGGCGGATCGAGTCGAGCACGTCGGCCTTGAGGGCTTTGCGGCGGGGCGGCGTCAGCAAACCTTGCGCGGCCAGATGCAGAGTGCGGGCGGCGGAAAGCGAAAGAGTCTTCACGCGGGCGTCGATCAGTGAGTGACTGCGAAGGGAAGGGCACGAGGCCCGGCCTGGATCAGCAGTCGCTACTGTAGCGTGAAGCGCCCGAACTTGCCTTTACCAGCCGCGCCCGTGATGCCGATCCCAGCCGCGATGACGGCCATGATCGTGATGCCAGTGGCGGCGGCCGCGATAGTCGTCGTCCCGGTAGCCGTAACCGTAGACCGGTTGGGGCGCGTAGACGACTGGTGGTGGCGCGTAGACGGGCGGCGCGGCATACACCGGACCCGGCGTATTGACGAACACGCCGACGTCCACCCGCGCCGAGGCGGCAGTCGATGCGCAGGCGGCGGCAAGGCCGAAGGCGGCGAAAACAATCGCGCGTTGGAACATGCTTGTCTCCTGTCGAATAGCTGACAGAGATATTACGAGACAGAAAGGCAAGCAGGTGCAACCAGTTGAAGGTGTGTGTAACAGCAGGTTACCCGCCGGCGGTTGCAAGGCCGACGGGCATTTCAGATCATCTAGTTCATTCAGGCGCCCAGCGCGACCGCTTCTCCCGCCGACACCGCCAGCAGTTGATGGATCTGCGCGACCACGGCGGCGCCTTCGCCGACGGCCGCGGCCACGCGTTTGGTCGAGCCGGCGCGCGCGTCGCCGATTGCGTACACGCTTTCGACCGTCGTCGCGAGATCGCAGGCCGACGCGCCGTCGGCGCTCGTCCCGGTCAGTACGAAGCCTTTCTCGTCGAGTTCCACGCCGCAGGTGCGCAGCCAGTCGGTATTCGGGTCCGCACCGGTGAAAAGGAACAGATGGCGCGTGTCGAAATGATCGGTGCCGTCGGGCAGCGGTTTTTTCAGCGCGACCGACGACAAACCGCTGTCGTCCGAATCAAGCCGGCCGATCTCCGAATTCGGATGCACGAACACGTTCGGCAATGAGCGGATCCGGTCGATCAGATAGCGCGACATGGTGGCTTCGAAACCGCTGCGCCGGATCAGTACGTGGACCTTGGCCGCGTGCGTCGCCAGATAGACGATCGCCTGGCCCGCCGAGTTGCCGCCGCCCACCAGCACGACTTCCTGGCGCTTGCACAGCTTGGCTTCCACCGGCGAAGCCCAGTAATAGACGCCGCGCCCTTCGAAACGGTCGAGCCCTTCGAGCGCAGGACGCCGGTAGACCGCGCCGCTCGCGATCACAATCGCGCGCGCCGTGATGTGTCCGCCGCACTTCAGTTCCAGCCGATGCGGCCGGTCCGCGCAATGCAGCGCCTTCACATTGACCGGAATCGCGACGTGCGCGCCGAATTTCTGCGCCTGCACGAACGCGCGGCCCGCCAGCGCCTGGCCGGAGATGCCGGTTGGAAAGCCGAGGTAGTTTTCGATCCGCGAGCTCGCGCCGGCCTGGCCGCCCGGCGCGCGGCTGTCGAGCACGATCACCGACAGGCCTTCGGAGGCCGCGTACACCGCAGTGGCGAGCCCAGCCGGTCCGGCGCCGACGATCGCGACGTCGTACACATGCGCATCGTCGAGATCGGGCAGCAAGCCCAGGCACGTGGCGAGTTCCGGCATGCTCGGGTGCCGCAGCACCGAGCCGTCCGGACAGATCACCAGCGGCATGTCTTCCTTTTGCGCGGCGAATTGCTCGATCAGACGCAGCGCGTCTTCGTCGCGTTCGTCGATCACGGAATGCGGATGTCCGTTGCGCGACAGGAAGCCTTGCAGCATGACGAGCCGCGCGTCGTTGCTGTTGCCGATCAGGATCGGCCCGCCCGCGCCCTTTTCGATCAGCGACACGCGCCGCAGGATCAGTGCGCGCATGATGCGCTCGCCGAGTTCCGCTTCGGCAACGATCAGCGCGCGCAGCCGCTCCGGCGGAATCAGCAACGCTTCCACCGGACCGATCGCCATGCCGTTGACCAGCGCGGGCCGACCAGACAGTTGACCGACTTCGGCAAGGAAATGCCCGGCGCCATGTTCGTTGATCAGCACTTCGCGCCCAATGCCGTCGCGCTGATACACCTTCACGCGTCCTTCGAGCACCACGAACATGCCGGGACCGGTGCGGCCGGTCTCGAACAACAGTTCACCGGACTTCCAGTGGCCGATCTCGCCGAACTTGCGCAGACGGCCGATTTCGGCACACGTGAGCGCGGGGAACATCTGATGCATGCGCGTCGAGAGCGACGAAAACGGCGCGTCGGCGACGACGTCTGGTTGTGGCACGTCCGGTTGCTGCACTTCAGGTTCTTGAGTCGAAAGCATTGAACCGCTCCTTCGGTGTTCATTGATGGATCGAACGAGAGGCGAAGCGGCGCGGCGCCCGAAGGCGCGAATCACGATGCGCTGCTTGCGCTACACGGCCTTCGGCGCGACGCCTTCGACCGCCACTTCGGGCGGCGGCATGTCGGGCAGCGATTCCACCGGCTTGCCCGAGTCGCGCCAGGCTTCCATGCCACCGCGCAGCGGCAGCACGTCGGAGAAGCCGGCTTCGTTCAATTGCTTGGCCATCCATGCCGCGGAAATCTCATTCGGGCAGGAACAGTAGATCACCAGCTTCTGATCGTGCGGATAGGTCGCGACGATCTCGTCGAGTTGCCGCTCGTCGGCGAATTGCGAGCCCGGAATGATGAACGGATCGAGCGCGCGCTTCTCGTGCGAACGGATATCGAACAGCACCGGCGTTTTGCCGGCCGTCACGAGCGACGCCAGTTCGTCGACTTCGATGCGCGCGGTCGCGAGCTTCGAAATCAGCTGACGCCGGCGGATCCAGCGATACGCGGCATACGCCAGCAACAGGCCGACGGCGACCAGCGCGGCTGTGCGCCCAAGGCGCCCGGCGAGCGCAAACAGCATGTCGATCTGCTTGGCGAACAACGCACCGATGATCAGGCCGGTGCCCGACCACAATGCAGCGCCGATGCTGTCATACGTGAGGAAGGTGCGGTAGCGCGTGCCCATGGCGCCCGCCATCGGGATCGACACGATCGACAATCCCGGCACGAACTTGGCCACCGCCAGCACGCGCACGCCCCAGCGGCCGAAAAAGCGCTCGGTCTTTTTCACGCAGGTGTCACGCGAGAGCGACAGCCGGCAAATCGTTTTGAGCGTATTGCCGCCATACATGCGGCCGGCCAAATACCACGCGCTGTCGCCGATCAGCGTGGCGAATATCGACAGGATGAGCACCGGCGCCAACTGCGTGCCCACAGAACCGGGATGCATGGCGGCCATCGCCCCGAACAGCACGAGCGACGGCATGGCCGGAACCGGCAGCCCGATCGAGGCGGCGAGCACGTTTACGAACACGAGCGCCGGCCCATATTGCTCGACGAGATCATGTAGCATCGGCTTACATCCGCGGCCCTTTCGGGCGCGGCGCAGGTAGGAAATGCAAAGGAGAATGCAAGGATTATGGACGCATTTTCAAGACGTGCAAACGCCCTGAAAAGTAGCCCTTTACTTGGGTATGGAAAGCGCTATCTCAAGTGCACTGAGCCAGCTGAAAGACGCATTAGCACGGCGGCCTGAACAAACCGAAATAGATGCGAATGTCGCGCGGTATGCGTTAGCGGAAATAATGCCCGATTGACGTCCGCGGACGCCAGCCCAGCAGGCAATTGGAGAACGGCGATGCTAAAGCATCACGCGGCATTCGCACCAGAGATGCAATGCCGCGTGACGAATTTCATTGACGATGATTGTGCTGTTCGCCCGGCAATTCCGCGCCGTGTGCGCGAATGGCAGCAATCAGTTCGGCCGGCGTGATTTCGTAGCGCACTTCGCGGTGGATGCCTGGCTTGCGCTCATCGACTTCGATCAAAAGAATGCCTTTGCCGTCTTCTGTCGATTCGAGGCGCAGCGAGCGAAGTTCGCGCGCCGTTGCGTCGTCGTATTCGGTGAGCAGGGCCATTGACCCGGAAGACCCGGTAGTGCGCATCGAAGTTGTCCTCGTTCCGTTGATGATCGAACTATTGTACGGGCAGGATAGGGCGGCGTCTGTCGCGCCGCCGTCACGTTTGCCCGTTCGCCTGCCTGCATGGCTTGCGCCGCCAAGCGCGTTGACTGGCGCGGCGCGCCCGGCAACGCCCATCGTGACGTCCGGCCGTGACAACCAGTTTAACGCGACTCTCCGTAACGACGGATGCATTTTTCGTGCCCCGTGCCGGTGCGAATCTTCTCCATGACTGTCACGAAGTTGACGCGCGTTCCAGTTAGGGGAATTCGGCGCGGCGCGGCATCGTTTGCGACTCGCGCATCGCGTCCAGATCGCCGAGTTCGGAAACGCGCAGCGGTGCGTCGGCGGCGAGAAAAAACTCGTCGAGCTGCGGCGGGGCGGCCTCTGTGCCGCTCATCATCGCGTGAACTTGTCCACGATGATGAATCTGATGAACGAAAACATGCGGCAGTACGCTGCCGATCTGCTCGCGTTGTATCCCAACCGACGGTCCACGGTCGATCTGGACTTCGCGTGGCAGATCGTCGTCAGTTAACGATTCGCAGAAGGCCAGCAGTTGCTGATCGCTCCGCGCTTGTGCATCCCACAGGTCGGCTGCGCGCGGATAGGGCAGTTCGTTATCGAAAATGGTGAGACCTGCGCCGCCGCCGATCAGCGCGTCGAAGTAGTAACGGTCCACCAGCAGGATGTGATTCAACGTGAGCTGCAATGACGGGAAGAAGCTCACCCTGCGTGCGGCGAACGCTTCGTCGGTCAATCTGAGGCAGGCGCGGTAGAGACGCAGGTTCGACCATGCGTTGTTGCGCGCCATGGCGGTGAGGTGCGAAGACAGCGGATTAATGCGTGGCGGGTCGGAAGGAATCACGTCGGCCTCCGGTGGTGGGAATCGGCATGGGAGGACGCGCTTGAGCGTCTTCGTGGCGGCACGTAACGCGTGAGTCAACTGCATATATACCGGCGCACCAGCGCCAGCCCAAAAAAATAGGCCCGTCCACAGAGGAGGCGGGCCGCTAAACGCCGTTGTTACTCGGGTCAGCCTGCCCTTGCAAACAACTGGGCGCTGACGGTGCCATCGTGCTGTGTCAATACTGGACTGTCGAGGTGGGAGTAACGCCGATCTATCAGATCAATGTGGCTTCTTCCTGCTCGGCATCTTCTGCGATGACTGGCGCGTGGTGTCGTTTGATCTCAGGCGCGGGCGTCGGCGCTGCTTCGACGGTGAACGCCCGACGCTTTGTGCCGACGGCGCGTCGAGCCGGCGCTGCGTCGGCGACGGTAAACAGCCGCACGGCTTCATCCAGCACGTCCGCCTGTTCCGCCAGGCGCTGCGCGGTGGCCGCCGCCTGTTCGACGAGCGCGGCGTTCTGCTGCGTGGCGCCGTCCAGATGCGAAACCGCCTGATTGACCTGGCGAATCCCGTCGGCCTGTTCGTTGCTCGCGTTCGCCACCTCGACGATGATCGACGACACGCGGCCCACTGCCTCGTCGATTACGCGCATTTGCGAGGTTGTCCGTGCAACCAGTTCGGTGCCGGCCGCGACTTCGGATGCGCTTGCTTCGACCACGGACTTGATTTCCTTCGACGACGCCGCGCAGCGCTGCGCCAGCATGCGCACTTCGCCCGCGACGACGGCAAACGAACGGCCTGCTTCGCCCGCTCGCGCTGCTTCGACGGCGGCATTCAACGCGAGGATATTGGTCTGGAACGCGATGCCGTCGATCACGCCGGTGATGTCGGCGATACGCCGCGATGCCGCGGTGATGCCCGCCATGGTCTGCTCCACCTGGCCGGCAATCTTGCCGCCGGCCGCGGCCGCCGCCTGGGCCTCTTTCGCCAGATCGAGCGCGCGCACGGTGGCATCGGCGTTGGCCTGGACGGTCGTGGTCAGTTCTTCCATGGTAGCGGCGGTTTCTTCGAGCGACGCCGCCTGCAATTCCGTGCGTCTCGCGAGATCGACATTGCCGCTGGATATCTCGCGCGCGTTGTCCAGTATGCCGGTGATCTGGGCGCGCACGTCGTAGACGATCGCCGCGAGATTCGCCTTCAACTGATTCAGCGCTTGCAGCACGTCGCCGAGGTCGTCGTGACGCGCGATATGCAGATCAGCCGTCAGATCGCCGGCGGCGAGACGCGTGGCGAATCCCGACATGTCGTTGATCGGTGCGGCGAGTTGCCGCGTCAGCATTCGCCACGAGGCGATGCTGAGCGCCGTGGCAACGCCGAATCCGATCCAGAACGGCGCGGGCGGCGCGCCTCGCCATGCGGCGAGGCCGGTGAGCAGCAGCGCCAGCGGCGTGATCGCGTAGCCGAACGCCGCGCGCGTCGCGACCGGCAGACGCATCAGCGCCTGCAGACGCCCCAGCACGCCGGTGCGCACGATCACGCCACGGCGCAGCTGCACGCCGCGGGACTCGCCGCTGCACATGCGTGCGTAGAGCGCCTCAGTGGCGCGCACCGCGGCGCGCACCGGTTTCACGCGCACGCTCAAATAGCCGACGACCGCGCCTTTCTCGACTACCGGCGTGACATTGGCGTGCACCCAGTAGTGATCGCCATTCTTGCGGCGGTTCTTCACGAGCGCAGTCCAGGGACGGCCGTCGCGTATCGTCGCCCACATGTCGGCAAAGGCTTCGCGCGGCATGTCTGGATGGCGGATCAGGTTGTGCGGCTGGCCGATCAGTTCGTCGCGCGTAAAACCCGAGACCGCGATGAAGGCCGGATTGCAGTACTGGATGCGACCGGTCAGGTCGGTCGCCGAAACAAGCATGTGTGACGACGGAAATTCGTACTCTTGCCCGCTGACAGGCTGGTTGTTGCGCATGGCTTTCCTTGCTGTGCTAGCCCGCGCGTGGGCGCGGTGCTTACATGTTTGCAAGCAATAACGGCAATTGACCCCTTGCCCTTTAGGGTTTCCTAGTAAACCACTCAGGTTTAGGCAGGCCGACGCCGTTAATACAGGGTTGTTTGACGCGTCGTGGACGGCGGCGTGAAACAGTGCCGGATGCGTCGCGCTATACCTTCAAAAGGACTACACTGCGCCGGTATGAGGACTGGGGACGCATCCAGTCCCGGTTTCGCAGCGGTCTGCCTGCGCGAATTTGCCACCCACGCGCCACACTCGCGAGCTGATGCAGAAAATCCTCGACCGTACTCAAGAGTCATTAGCGCAGGCTTTCGCCACGCTCGCGCAGAGCGCGAAGCGCCAACAGCGGCTCTACCTGGCGACGATCGGTTCGCTGATGCTGCTCGTGCTGATCTTCGCGCTGGTGCTGACTGTCGTCGCTGGGCTCAAGCAACTCGAGTATCGCCGGGTCCTCGCGTCGCAGAACGCCACCGACATCTCTCTGCTCATCCACCAGGAGGAGTCGTTCCTGAGGCGCGACGCGTTGACGCTCGACTATTACTATGGCCCATCCGGCGGGCGGAGCGCCCCGGACGCTATACAGCAGGCGATCCTGAAGACCGGCGTAGCGCTCGGCAAGACAGACGGTGTCGACTCGAATTTCGACATTGTGGTCGGCGAAACCACGCGCAACGCCTGGGACTCGCAATTGAGCGAAAAACTCGGGCGCCTCTACGAAGCGGCGCAATCGACGCTCGTGACCCAGCAGGCTTTTGAAATCCGGCAGCGCGCAACGCTGATCGGGCTGAATGAAGACTACGCAGCCATTCTGCCTTCGCTCACCCATGCGCTCGCGGACCCGGCCAGCGGGCACGATCAGGCCGCAATGCCAGCGCCGCAACCGCCGATCGTGAGCTTGCTGCGCGAGACGCTCGAGCGTCAGATCGAGGCGCAAACCGGCAGGCGCGTGCCGGCAAAAGGCGAGCGTATCTGGCTCGGACCGTACCGTGATCCGCTGCAGAATCGCCAGGTGGTTTCCGTGGTGAGCGCCTACTATGACGGCGACACGCCGACCGTGCTAATCAGCACGAGCCTTCCGCTGGATGCGCTCGCACTGCGTATGGCGCCGCCTGACCACGAGGGCGTGAATCTGCTGATGACGGCGGACCACCGCGTCGTCGTGTCGTCGATGCCGCTAGACGCATCGATCATCAAACTGGTGCAACAGGCAGCCGCTGCTACCCCCACCCGGATCTTTCACTACGGCCGCGAGGGTGTGATTTTTCACGAGCCACTGGGGTTGGGCTTCGGCCTTCTGGTCGGCTATGTGCCGTGGGGCGCGCTGGCCGCCGCGCTCGGCTGGCAACTGACGGTGCTAGGCTGCCTCACAGCGCTCATCCTGATAGCAATCGTGCTGACGGCTCGCTATTTCGGGCTGCGGTTGCTGCGCAATTCGTTTGCGGAGACTTCCCGCGCACTGCAAAGCGAGATGCTCAACCACATTCTGGTTAGCGCGACGCCGGTCGGCTTGTGCATTGTCCGGCAGAGCGACTATTCAGTCCTGACCACCAACGCGCTGGCGATCGAGTTGCTCGGGATCGAGGCCGACGGCAGCCGGCTCCCGCGGCACATCGTCGGCGAATTTCTGGTTCAGGCGCCGGATCAGCCGTCGGCGATGTCGTTTGCGCGAGTCGCTGCCTTCGTCGTGCCCGCGCGGCCGGCGCAGATGCCGCCTCAGATGCCGCCTCAGTCTTCGCATCCATCCGCAACGACGCAGCGAAACGAGCCGCAAACCTCGCCGTCGCCAGACCAGGACGGCGGCGCGCCCTCACGGTTTCTGCAATTCATTTATGCGCCGGCACGTTACGCCGTGTTAGCGGCGGTGTAAAAGCGCCATTAGATGGCGGCGCAAAGTTGAGTAGAAGCGTCAACAACAGAGGCGGTTATGGGCCGCTGTTGTTGGGTGATGGTCATCAGAATGGATCGTCGATGTCACGAGGGTGAGGATTGTCGGGAGGCGCGCGTTGTTCGTGCAGCAGGTCATTGAGCGGAATCTGATAGTGCGCGGCGATACGCTCGCGTAGATCGTCGATGAGTTCCACGACGGCGAGCGCCTGATCTGCGGACCAGTTGTCTGGGATCAGGAAGTCCAGCCCGTGAGTGATGCCCGAAGGCAGGTGAAGGCGCTTCATGATTTCTTCTTCTCCATACGTGCTGCGCTGCGTTTCTTTGCGCGCTGCTCCGCCCGTTCACGCGCCTCCTTCACCCGGTAGGACTCGCCTTCGATCGCGACGACTTCGGCGCGATGCACCAGCCGGTCAACCAGCGAGACGACGCAGGCGGCGTTCGGAAACACCTCCGACCATTCTGCGAACGGCCGGTTTGTGGTGACCACGGTGCTCGCTGCGCCATACCGGCGGCTGATCAGCTCGAACAGCAGGTCGGCGTGGCGATTCGAGTAGGACAGGTATCCGACCTCGTCAATTACGAGCACGTCAGGCGTGGCGTACCGGTGCAGCCGCCGGCGTAACGCTGAGTCACTGTCAAGCGCGGCGAGCTCGCCGAGCATCTGGCCAGCAGTTGTGAACAGCGCCGTGTGCCCGTTGACGAGCGCCTGGTAGGCGAGGTTCAGCGCCAGGGTCGACTTGCCCACGCCGTTCGGGCCGATCAGTACGACGTTGGCGGTGTCTCTGACGAACTCGAGCGACATCAGTTCTTCGACGGCGGCCCGGTCGCAGCGCGTGGGCCAGGTCCAGTCAAAGTCGCACAGCGGTTTGAAGCTGCCCAGATGGGCGTCCCGGATGCGTCGCTCAAGCGAACGGCGGGCACGCTCGTCTTCTTCCCACTGCAACAGCGGCGCAACCCAGCCGGCGTCAGTGAGTTCCGGCCAATGCGCCAGCAGCCCGTACAGGCGCAGGGCGTTCGCGCGTTCCTGCAGGTTCTCAGGCGAGCTCATCAGTACCTCCCGTTATCTGGTCGTAGATGTCGAGCCGGTGCGGGGTCACCAGCGTGTCCTTGCTACGCACGTGCTCGGGCAGGTTCACCGTCACTGGCGGCGGTACCTGACGCGACTCGCGCCGACGCTCCAGCGCCAGACGCACCGGATTCTGGTGAGGCGCGGCATCGCTGGCGAGCGTTTCCTCGATCGCTGCCTGCAGTTCGGCTGCACCATAACGGTCGAGCAGCCGCAGCAGGTGGGCGGTGATATTACCCAGATTGGCGCCGCGTTCAGCCGCGCGCAGCATGAGTGTGTGACTGGCCGGCGCTGCGCGGGCGAGATGGTCGAGGCCGCGATGGTGACGGGCTTCGCGTTTGCGTGCAACGAGGGCGTCGATGTGTGCGGGAATCTCGATTTGCGCGCCGCGATCGTAACTGCGCACATGAGTTGCAAGCAGATCGGCGCCGTCGAGAATGCGCACCTGCCGGGGATCAGCCCGGACCGTAAGTACGCGCCGCACGTGGGTATGCGGGATCGTGTAGTCGTTCAGATCGAAGCGCACATACGGCTGCTTGCCGACCTTCACGGCCAGTTGCAGTTCGCAGGGGTACGGATTCTCCGGCAACGCAAGCAGGCTGGGCTGCTCGCGGGCGAAGGCTTCGCGCACCGTGATCGTGGGTTCTTCCCGGCAGGGACGATCCGCCGCCATGCCCGCGCACCATTGCGCGGCCTGGATGTTCAGATCGTCGAGATCGGTGAACTTGCGCGCGGCAAAGAAATTCTCGCGTACATACCTGATAGCTCTTTCGACGCGTCCCTTCTCGTTTCCTCTGGCCACTGCCACGGGACGCGGCTCGAAGCGATGATGAGCGGCGAACGCGAGAAGCGTGGGGTTGAAGCGGATCGCATCACCCTGACGCTCGAGCACAGCGCTCCTGAGATTGTCGTAGAGGAGGATTCGTGGCAATCCGGACCACGCCGCGAACGCGCCGGCGTGGCCCGCCAGGAAGCTGTCCATGCGGGCATCGAGGAAGAAGCGCAGATAGATCTGCCGAGACCATGACAGCACCATGACGAAGGCCATGAGTGGCCGGCGCGCGCGCCCGATCTGCAGGTGATCGAAATGGGCCCAGTCAACCTGGCCCTGCTCTCCAGGCAAGGTGCGCAGCCGCAGATAAGCCTCTGGTGCAGGACGCGGACGGTGTACCGCGATCAGGTGCCGGAAATGATGAGGGTTGCCACGGTAGCCGCGCTCGGTGACCATCGCATACAGCCGGCTGGCCGTGAGCGACGGAAACCTCTTGAGCGTGTCATGGATAAACGGCAGGTAGGCATCGATCTGCGAAGGTCTGAGCATCCCGCCGATGCGGGGCAGACCGGCCTGCGCCAGCACGCGCTGGACCGTGCCACGGTGCACGTGCAACTGCCGTGCGATGGTGCCGCAGCGCCACTTCTCGACGTGGTAGTAGCGCAGGATCTGCGCCTCAAGTTCAACTCCAATGGTCATGGGTCACTTCCTGTGCAGTAGGTAGTAGTACGAACATCACGGAAGACCCGACGGCGTAGTGGCCCCAGGCGCACGAAGCCCGGGCAGACGCAGTGGCAGAAATGGCACTGCTCAGGCACAGCTGGGGCGGTGGCGGATACCGCCGCTGTTGCCGCCGACGTCGTCGAAGTCGGTGCCAGTAGAGCATCGGCGGCAGGCGCAGAGGAACCCTGATGCGTCACTTTATTCCGGCGGCTGCGATAGCGGCGCATCCGTTCGGCATGCGCGAAGCGGCCGTGACGACTGCGCTGATAGCGCTGGCCGGCCACGCGCATGCTGGCCTGACGTGCGACCTCCGAACAGTCGCCGTCGCAATAGATCTGGCCGCGGTCGCAACGGCGGCAAACGATGACCTGCGCCCGGCAGCGGGCGCACACAAACAGGCGGCCGGTGGCCGGCATCGGCAATCCCCGTCAATGCCGAAACGCTATCGACGGGACTGGTGGACCGTGCCATACTGGGCCGGCACCCGTGCCCATGCGCGTGTGGGGCTCGACATCGGAGTGAACTTGGCGGTTTGAGCCGGTGTCGGGCCTGTTTCTTCGGCGGTATTCCTTCTTCTACCGCATCTTGACCTGAGCGTCACCACTTCCTGAAATGAACCGCGTCGGGTGCGTCTGCACTCGCCCTACGGGCTCCTTCCGACGCACCGGGTAGCGCCTCTCGCTCTCCGCGCAAACCATTCCCAAACCGTTTAGCAGAGCATGACCATTCCGCATCTCTGATTGACGCCGCCGTTTAGTGTCGGATTCTCACAGCCGTTCACACGCCGGCGAGAACGTGCTGTTTTGCGCGATTCTCGACGTGACGGCGCAGACCATGCTCGAACAGCAATTGCGGCAAGCACAGCAAACGTCCGAGGCGCTGATGCGTGCGCGTACGAATTTCTTCGCCGCCATGAGCCACGAAATCCGTACGCCGTTGAACGCGCTGCTCGGCAATCTTGAACTGTTGGCTCGCACGCCGGGCCTCGAGGCGCATTCGCAACGGCTCGCAACGTTGGGCCTTGCCGGGGGTGCGCTGCGCCGCGTCGTCAACGACATTCTCGACTTTTCGAAGATCGATGCCGGTGCGATGTTGCTGGTCACGGAGCCGTTTTGTCTGATCGACGATTTCGAAAGCATTGCGCTCTCCTACGCGCCGATGCATGGGAATCGCTCGATCCGTTTCTACGCGATCTTCTCTCCGACTCTTGAGCAGACCTTGATCGGCGATCGCATGCGCATCGCGCAGATCGTCAACAACTTGCTGAGCAATGCGTTCAAGTTCACCTCAGCGGGCAAGATCACGCTGCGCGCCGAAGTAACGGACGATTCGCCGGACCGCGCGGTATTGGTTTGCCGGATCTCGGATTCGGGCGCCGGGATGGACGAGCAAACGCTGGCGCGGCTTTTCAAACCTTTTGCGCAAGGCGAACAGAGTGCTTCGCGGGGAGCCGACGGCACGGGTCTTGGCCTGGTGATCTGTGCGCGCCTGTGCGCGCTGATGGGTGGTCAGATTACCGCGGAGAGTGTGTCCGGCGTGGGCAGCGCATTCCGCATATCGATTCCGCTCACCAAGCCTCCCGTCGATTCGCGAGCGCCGGCAACGGTTTGTGAGGAGCACGGAACGATGCTCATCCTGTCCGTGGAGCAGGAAGTCGGTGAAAACCTCAACTGCTGGTTCCAGCGCGAGGGTTGGGCCCGACACCTCGTGTTCTCATCGGCCGCCGCGCAGGCGTGGTTGCGCGCGAACCGGCCGGACGTGTTAGTCGTCACCGGCGAATACGATCTCGATGTGATTGCCGCTCTGCGCGCGCTGCAGCCGGTCGGCGTCGTGTGGATCACGCGTGGCGGTCCGCACCATCCCGAAGCGCGCGGCGACGGCGTGTTCGAGGTGACTGAATTCAGCCGCTCGGCGATCCGGTCGGCGGTCGATCTGGCGCGCGGGGACACGATTGCCGTTGCCGTTGCCGCTCCAACTCCGGCGTCCGCAATGGGCGATTCGGCGGGAATCTATCCGGCGCTGCGAGGTCTGCCCGTTCTCGTCGCGGAAGACAACCCGTTGATCCAGAATCTGATCGACGAACAACTGGTCGAGCTGGGGTGCGCGCCGACGATCGCGCACGACGGTAAAGAAGCACTGAGAATGTTCCAGCAGGCAAGTTTCGAAGTGGTGCTGACCGACATCCACATGCCGGAGATGGACGGTTACGAGCTGCTGGCCGCCTTGCGCAAGTTGAATGCGACCGTTCAGGTGCTGGCCTTCAGCGCCGTGGCCGAACATGAAGAGGCGCGCAATTGGCGCGAGCACGGCTTTAGCGGATATGTGCCCAAGCCGGCGTCGCTCAGCGAATTGCAAGCCGCGTTGCTGGCGGTGGCGCCGGCGGGGGCACAGGGACGGGCACAGGCATCGGCGCTGGCTGTACCCGAGAACGCAGCGCCAGCCGAACCCATGGTTCCCGCTTCCAGCGCCGCGAGCACGCTCAGCACGGACGACAGGGCGCGCTACAGGGCGATGCTCAAGGAGCACTTGCAAAAAGATCTGCCAAGGCTGCTTGCGATCGTCGAAGCGGAAGACCTGCAGGCGTTGGCCGGCTGGGCGCATAGCGCGAGCGGCGCGTTTGTCGTCGTGCAGGAACCGCGGTTCGTCGACCAATGCCGGCGGCTGCAGCGACTATGCAACGACAACGGACGTTGGACCACCGAGATGGACGAACTCGCAATCTCGCTGCACGACGCCTTATCCGATCACTACGGACTCGACGAGGAGTCGACGCATTGACACGCCATTCGGCTCGGCGCGCTCAGCCCGGCCGTTTGGCGATGAAATCGATCTCGACCAGCGCATCGCGCGCAAGCCCGGTGACGCCAATACAGGTTCGTGCCGGCAGCGCACCGGCAGGAAAGTAGGCGCGGTAGATCTCGTTCATCGCGCCTGTTGGTCCCTAATCGTACAATGTTTTGAGACAACGTCTGAAAGGGCGCCACTGACGGGCTCTTCGAGGGTTCGCGACTTTTAATGTTACAAACATCGAAATACAAAGTTCGAGCCGTGTTGAACTGGCATGGCCGCCGTAATCGTTCATGCATTTCCAATCAGTTTTCGTAGGCCGGTGGCGAAGCCCGGGTCAAACAGCGTTCTGCCGCGTGAATTGACTATTTCGCCGAACTCCATTTCGGTCCATCCGTGCTCGGCCAGAAATGCTGGAGAAAGAGTTTTCAACAATGCCTTCCTCTCCGAGTCGGTCAAGCCGTTGGCCGGCTCGAAAGGTGTTTTAGCGGTCAGCGACTCTACGGGGCGCCGGTCGATGACAACGGTAGTTGCTGCCCTAAGCGTATTGAGCTGTGCCTTGAGCTTGTTTCGCTCAGATATAACTTTTTGCACCAGCATTCGCACAGCGGGGTCGTCGATGCGGTTGACATAGTCTTCGGTAGCCAACTGAAGTTTTGGCTTAGGTACAACAGGCCCTGCGTAAGCGGCCCAGGCAGCAATTAGAGTTCGATAGTCCGCCAGCGGAGCGTTGTAGAGGCCCCGGGCTTTCAGCAGCCCGTGCTTTTCGCAAAGCTTCCCGATGGCTGCGACGGAAAAGTCTCGTTCCCCCGTCTCATATGAGGCACCGCATATTTCGTGAAGAGATTGCAGGTTTCTCAACTTCTGTGGGCGAGGCTTGCTGTCCAAGAGCCGTTTTAGGACAACGTCTGGGTGGTTAGGTTTGCTCATGTTTCGGCCGATGCTAGGACAATTGATTTGGGTGTCGGGTGCAGGTCGATAGGCAAAAGTTCCGACAAATCAATGCCTAGTTGCTCGTATAGCTTGTCGCCAGCGTCGATAGAAGAAATGATTGCTCGCTTCCCGAGCTGCAAGTTCTCTGGATTGACGAGTCGCGCCAAGCGAGCCATGAACGCATTACCTGCCTTCAACTGTTGCTCTTCGGAGAGACGCATGAATACCGGGGGCAGTCCTTCATTGTAGAGAGCTGAATCCAGCAATTGGCTGCGGCGAATTACGGCCTTGCTCGCCTCCAAATCGGGATAGAGTTCTAGCTGCTCGCAGACACCGGCGAGTTGTAATAATTCCGATTCGGTTTCTTCGAAGACCATCTGCACATCCGTGCAGGAGCCTTGGATAATTAGCTGCATCCCGTCGCGCGGGCCCTTATCCAGAACGACTTTGCATCGCTCAATTAGTCGCCAGCAGGACACTAGGTCTTCGGCCAAATCACTGAAACGCTTCATCGCCGCTTCCCACATGCGTTCGGCGTGACGTAGTTCTGTATGTTGAAGGAAAGGCATCCCACTGGATTCGTTCTCCGCTTTCGCCTTGAGGCGCCTCAACGTCTGGACTTTTTCTTCGGCAATCATCGCTTTGTCACGAGCGTCATCGAAGTGATAAGCGATGGTGTTGAACTGAGCCGCGAGTGCGGGAAGATGATGTGGTTCTGTGACAAACCATCGGCAGCGCACACAGTTTCGGCTACCGCCCGGGACAGGACCATAAAGCGAGAGATTTGGCCCTATTTCCGGTCCACCGTTATAGCAACCGCCAATTTTTCGATTGTCTTCTAATTCACTGGTGTTCCCGCCCACCAAACACAGGCCATGATGCATCGGCATCCAGCCAGCCGCGTTCCGGGCATGTGGATGCACCGGAATTGCGCTAGCCAATGTGCTCGCGCTGTTGCAGACAGCAGTCTCCAGCAGCCTCTCATGTTCGGTGTTGAGCAGGAACGTTTGAATACTGGCTTCCTTCGCGGCGTCCAACCGCTCAGCCGCCTCGGTGAGCGTGGCCTCAATCCTAGCGTGGCCTGGTATGGTGTAATACAGCGTGACTAAGAGGCGGCTATGGCCAACAAGTTTTTGCAAGATGGCGAATGGAACACCTCCTTCTAGGGCTAGCGCGGTGACCAGAGAGACACGCAGACAGTGCAGAGGAAATTCGGTACCCAACCGACCAGTTTCGTCCCGCGTTACCAGCCGAATCCGACTGCCATTCGCATACGTTTCGTTGCGCGCAGCTAATCGCCCCTCTAACTCTTCGAGTAGTCTTAGCCATGCAGCATCGAGATTCCCGCCTGAGATGGGCAGCCGGCGCTCAACACCTTCCATTTCGGCCATTCGGAACAGGAAGCAAGCGTCGGGGTAGCCAGCCAGTTGCGCAACCGTTTTCGCGCTAATATGCCTCGCGTCTAGCTCTGCCCAAGACGTTCGCTGGGTCACGGGGTTGTACTTCGACTGCCAGTTTCTCAGCTTCTCTAGCCAATAAAAAACATTCCCCACAGGGTCCTTGTCGATGTACCAAGGAAATACATAGCCCTTGTTCGGGCCAGACTTCGATTGGTCCGCGGTTTTGTTGGTGTTGATGTACAACAGAGTTTTAACCGGGTCTCTGCCGCTGTCATTGACGCTTCGACGTAGAACTCCTTGTTGCCACGCCTTCCCGCGGTTGGCTACTGCCAAAGGGTGCTTATTCTCGTTCCATACACCGGCGCGGCAGGCCCACGAATCGGATTCGCCCGAGTCCAGCACACGAACTTGAAAGGTGCGAAGTGGTAAGAGCAGTTTGACGAGCAGCGCAGTCCACCGAACAGGGCTCCACATTTGGTAGGCTTCCTTTCCGTCTTTGTATTTTTTCAAGCGCCAGACGCAGTCGGGGTCATTCTGGTCAATGACTTCAGGGGAAACCTTGAACCAATCTCTTCCGGGTGCTCCCAATTTCCCAGGGGCTGCACCGAGGGCTGTCTGCGCGAACCGCCAATCCCGGAAGTTCGGTCCCGCAGCCAGAATGTGTCGTAACTCGTGAACGTACCCGTAAGGCAGTGGTGCACGAACACTTTCATCTGGCCGAGGAACTCCGGTCCCCGACAGCATCTTCAACGGGTTCCTAAATGCGGGGGAAACTACTCTCTCGTCGTGGTCGGTGACATCGCTGAATTCCTTCAACAGCACCCATTGGAGAAACAAATGAATTTGGTTGTTGTAGCCCGCGCTTGCGGTATTGCCGTCGCACGCAGTCGCCGCGAAGTCCGGCAAAGCGCGTCCTCTCATGAGGAACGCAGCAGGCGTTTTCGGCACGTCTTTGTGAGTTAAATAGTGCTTGAAGAACGCTGCTAAGGCGGCGAGTCGTTGATTGAGCCCAGGTCCTGCTTGAGCTATCCACTCCACTGCCAAATCCCGCCATTCTGCGAAGTCGGGGTAGTCGCGACGCACCCATTCGAGGGTCGTGTCATGGCTTTTCTGCTTCCGACGCTCCGGCATTTCGGACTCTTTCTGGTCGGTCAACCACGGTCGGGCGTGGTCGGCCCATGCCGCGAGTAGCTCCTTGAATGGCTTGAACTCCGGGCTCAGAAGACTTTTTGCACCAATAACGCCTTGTTCCGCACAGAGTCGACCAATCGTTGAAACGGACCAATCGAGTGTTCCGGTCGTGTGATGTCGACGGCACAGGTCGTGAAACGCGCGCAGCGACATCTTCCGATTGGCTTTTATGTCGTCGTTCGCTAAAAAGTCCTTAAGTATTGCGTCAGGATGAGTCTTGGGCAGCATCGCGACGTCGCCCAGCCATTCGCGGTCAAAATGGAGTTGCCAAGCTCCAATCAGGTCTTGATAGCGGGTGGATGCTTTGTTGAGGAGTCCCCGACCATTCATTAAACCCCTTTCGGTCATCAGTCGACCGATAGTCGCGACGGAAAGGTCACGTTCGCCAGCGTCGAAACGTTCCTTGCACAATGCGTGAACTGCTGCCAATCTTTCGCGAATTCCGGCAGGCGCGACCTCCAACAGTGCCGCATAGACGTTGTCTGGATGCTGAGTCTTATTCATCTTCGACCTTCAAAAGCAACGCTTCCATTGGGAAGACAGGAGGAGCGCCGATAGTAAGTGCCAGTTTGTTCGCGGCGAGTTCCAAGACGGACTGGATTTCCGTCGATGAAGGCTGGGTGTACACGACCTGGCTTTCCAATGATGAATGGTGCATAAAGCGGCGAATCATCGTCTTCTCCACACCGGCATTCTTGAGGCGCCTGCCATAAGCATGCCGATGACCATGGGGCGTCGTGCCAAGGTCCTTAGCGACCTTCAGACCAATGCGTCGACAGGCAGCTCCATGGGCCTTGACGTACTGACCGATTGTGTACATGCCGCCCAACGGGTCGCGGGTAAGATTAATGAGCGCAAAAGGATGAGTGCGCTCGATGCGGGCAACCTGATGCAAATACTTCTGCCAGACTGCAAGAAACAGTTCGCCATATCTAGGCTCGAACCAGTAGGCCTGCTTGTAATATTTCCCGTCATAGCGGCCGCCTTTCCAGCCAGCATGACGAATGTCCAGCATGTCGTCTCTTGGCCTCAAACCGAACTTTTCGGCTAAATAGCTCGCCCGGTTTCCCTGTCGGGGACGTCCGAATGCGTCCCGCCAGCCGTTAGGAGCAAACCCTTCCGACGGATGGTGAATACGCACAAGTGCCGACGTAGGCTTCCTTGGGTCTGGCAAAACGTCTTCAATGAAGAGGTGAAAAGGCTCTGATTCTCGGAAACCTGCTGCGTGGAGAAGGAGGGTAATCAGGATGCCGCGATAGTCAATGCGGCTGCCGACCCTGAATCCCTTCTCTATAAGTTCGTCGAACCGGTCGTCGGGAAAGGCTGGTGGCTCGGAACCGTGCACGGACGGTACGGTCTTCGGCTGAACCTTTCGGGTCTGCGGGTTGCTGTCCGTGCACGACCAAAGATGCCCGAGAAGTGAGTTGTCCCTTCTGTACTGCCGCGCGATTCGAAGCCACTGGAGGTCGTATCCAGTTGCCTTTACCTTCGGATTCAGTGCGGATGCAAAAGGATTATTTTCGCCCATCCAATCGAACAGCAATGTCAGGTCTGTGATGGTATTGCGAGCGTCTTCGCTTGAGCGTGGGCTCCAACAAAGACCAGTACCATCTAAGCCGGTCGTCAGGTCGAACGTACCGCTATAGAGACGTTCGGCGAAATTGCTGAATAAAAGCGGCCCATCCCGCTGCTGCGGATTAGCTTGCAAATATTCCAAGAACAACTCGACGGACCGAATCACTTTCCGCATCCAAGAAAGGCTTCGCACGTGCTGTCGAGCCAAGAAATAATCTAGCAATGAAAGCAACACCCCGGCCGGTGTAAGCAAGGCTGGAAGTTCGACCCATCCACCGGATTCGTCTGTGATTACTTTTGCCTTTGTGGACAAAAACATCTACCCATCCTAATACGTGAACACCGGTTGAAACATGGCTGATTGACCAAGGAGGCAGTCCATCGGCGCTCGTCGCAAGGTTGAGTCAAACGGATTTGGGGATAATTGCTCGACCACTTGCAACGGCTCGGTCTGCATGAATGGACGTGATTGCGTTGAACAACTGAGGCAGATGCTCTGCCCGGCAGTTACAAGAAAACAGCGGTTAGTTGGAAGCGGATAAGTGCCTGCTGCCCGTGTGTCGGGCGTAGTTCGCCAAGGGCACCCAGTCCACGTCTCAGGGGGCTGGCGAACAATTACCGTCGGCGGTTCAGGCGAAAAGATGCCAGCGTGGACATGCGTCAACACCGGAAGCTTGGCTCCGCCAGTGAACCATCGACGGAACAAGAAAACGGCGGGATACCATGTTGCTCTGCCTAATTCCCTACAATTTGTGACTTGTCGCATTGCGAATCTCTCTAACTAACCTTCTCATAGATAGAGAGGTGGCCAGGCCGAGTGGCAATGTCAGTTGTCATGCAAGTCAATTTGGCGTTGCGCCGTTCCGTAATTTATCAAAATTATCTACATCATTCAACAAATTTAACTTGGATTTTGTTTCCACGCCAGATTTTTATTCCCATGCGGTTAAATATGCTTTTTTCGGTATAGTATTTAAACGTGGATTGATTTTGTTATTATCGTTAAATGTGGTTTCTGTATCGGTAAAGGCAAAGACGCGACGCTGCAAGTTTCTGTGATATATTAGAATTAGCTAGAAGCTGATTTTGTAGTATAAGTGTATGAATAAGGGTATCTACGATTCGCTCATTTCTGTACTACCTCCGTAAGCATTTGCCGGAGGGCCGCGGCGCGCGCCCCCCAAAACCGCTGGATATTGCCCCGTGTAGATGGCCGGCGCTATCCGTGCGAGTCGACCCATGCGCGCGCCCACGATAATCCGACGTCCTGCGCTTCTTCAGTGTCAAAGACGCCGAGAACTCCGAGGCGTCTACGAACTTGCGGTCCCGCGAAATCGTCCTGCTCGCGGCGGACCGCTCGGGCGCGAGAACTTCTTCCTGCTGCTTAATGGCGTGGCCCCATATCACGTAACCTTTACAGGTAGCCTGCTGCATCCCGTTCGCGTTCCTTTCATAGTGCGCCGACCTGTTCGACGCGTTGCTCGTTCGAGGTGACGCTCAGGCAAAAAGGTCACGCACGCGCTCGAAGGGAAGTCCCGATTCTGCCGCACGTCGAACCTTCCGTTCGAGCACATGGTTCAAGGGAATCTGCCGGTCGAGGGCGTCAAACAGGTCGAGTCCGTCCATACAGATAACACGCTTTGCGCGACCGAAGGCTACCAACCCGTCCGGGGTGAAGCCGCTGTTGCTTACGAACAGGCCGCGTGCCCATGCGGCTTTCTGCTCCAGCGTCCCGTGAAAAGCGTGCAAATCAGCCGCGGGAGTCTGGGCGGACTGCCACTTCGCCTCGACGAGATAGGTTTCGCCTTGCAGGACGAAGCTGCCGTCTATCTGCTCGCCGCGATGGCGAAACGGCTCCCTCGCTTCGAGACCGAAGCAGTCGAACGCCTCCTTCAGCCATGCTTCAAACGCGTATCCCCGCGGATGCGGCGGCAAGGACGATAGCTCAATAAGCTTGGTCTTGAGCGCCAGAATCCGGCGAGTATCGAACGCCGGCTTGGGCGGCGGATTCGGACTAGCGGTCCCCTCGGGTTTGCCTTCAAGACGGTTAATCAGGGAGAGAAACTGCCCCTCCGCGTTGGAGACCCATTCATCCCGTCCCTGCGATTGCCTAACGGCTTCGCGATATTTCCACAGGGCCTTGAGCGTCGTAACGGCGGTGACCAAGTCGACCTTGTTCAGAAAGCACCGGAGCCGCTTTGCTTTGGATGTGCCGTTATCATGGTAGACGGGGTCGTCAATGTCGACATTGAGCTCTTCCAGAAAGAAGATGCCCATGGTTCGGTCGGAGAAATTGAGCACATACCCGCCATTCATTTCGAACAGGTCATCGACGAGCTTCATGTCGAAGGTTCGGATATTCGGCGTCTTCATACGTTGCATATGGTCCCCGCGCGTTCGGTAATCATGCCGGCGTCATTTTTCCGCCTGCGCCGCAGGCCACCGTTCTTCCCGAGTCCAATCGTGCCAATCGAAGAATTATGCCCGAACACGAGCAGGGCAGAGCGGTGTATCCGACTTGCCGGCGATAGCGTCAAATTGGTGTAGTTGCCTGCGCGTATTGTCACTAACATCGGGTGTGTCGGCGGTGCCAGTCTCAGGAAGCTGTCGCCATTTGATTCGGCTTCGCTCTCTCCATCAACTTCTCGTAGAACGGAGCGTAGACATCGAACAGATGAGGCGGCAGCTCTGGGCTCCGATAGGGGGCCTCGTTCAGTAGGTCGGACAGCAGTAAGAGACGCTTTTCCGGGATGCTTCGACGTCGCGTATAGTCTTCAAAAAACATCGCGAATCCGCACTTTTTCAGCCGGACAGCCTCGATAAGCCTGTCGACATGGTCGACGCTGAGAATGTAGACCGGGTTTCCCGATGCGAAGTGGTCTGCACTTGCCGTGAATAGCTGGTCCGTCTCAGCCGCAAAAAGGTCACCGTAGGTGATAACGACCTTGTGCACGGCCGCGTTGGGATAGGTCCTCTGTACGAAAGCCTCGACGTTTCTCAGTTGTTCATCCGCCTTCTTCACGGTTGCACTGAGCTTCGATGCGTAATCACGTGCTGTTCCTGTCGCGGGTAGTGTGTGAGTCAGGGCCTTGTTCTTGACCTCGAGCAACACCAAATCAGCCCCATCTAATACTGCGAAATCGCAGCACTTGCCGCCGACCGAAAAGCGGGTCCGAACTTGCTCTTCATTCAGAATCTCAAGGCCAGTCAGACTGAGGCTACGCCCGACATACTCTTCGAACAGTTTTTCGAAGCTCTGTCGAATCCCGGGGCTCTCGCTGCGGCCAACGATGTCACTCAACGCGTATCCGAGGTTGCGGTCGAGGCAGCAGCGCCCCCAGAAATACCAAGTGTCGTTTTCCAAACGTGTGAAAGGTGACCTATACAGCAGGTTCGGCTGGAACCACTCGTCGGAACTGACCTCTTCGAATTGCTCCGCAGTCACCGGTCGGGGGATAAGCATCCTTTGATAAAATTTTTCGACGGGTGCTCGCCCAAAAATTCCCTGCAAAGCCACTCTATATCTCGGAGCCATGACGGTCGAAATATCTTCGAGTGAGTGTTTGCGGAAAAGGGTCGCAAGGCCGAGAAAGTCCATGGGCGGCATGCCCAAGCTCTCTTGGAAAAGACGGTAGAGATGCGAGTTCGGTTGCAGTTGGTTTATGAGGTCAATCTGACGCGCGAAGGGTCCCAGCTCTTGCTCTCGTTGATGCGGAATTTGCGGGAGAATCCACGACCTTAGCGCGAGGTGAAATGAGCGGCCGGGCCCGAATCCGGTGAAGGCCAGGTCAGCGACCTTCCATGCCAAGTCAATACACTGCAGTAGTTCTTGCCGTGTGATTGCCTCGGAACCGTACATCCGCGGTTCATCGCGCAATACCCAGACGGCGACGCGCTCCGCAAGCCATGGGGCACGTGGCTTTCCGTCATCTGCCGTTGACTCGGTCCCGATGAACTGAGACAGTTGGGCCAAAACGCTAGCGTAGGAAAACTTGCGGAGCCGGTTGCGGATTGGACGGATTGCGCTGGCGTACGTCATGTGTTCCTTCGCATTTCTTTTGTAGTACGGCCGTCGAAGTAGCCAATGCGCTACGACTGAAGTATCCGTCATTTGAACCATCGCTTTTGAACAAGTGTTGACCCCGGAAGACTTCACGGGAGGTGGTGTCATACAACACCGTTACCTCGCAATAATCGGCCTATACTCAATACTCGGTGGTAAGCGACGGGGACACCTTGAACCGCGGCAGATATGGTCCATGACGTACATGGTTCATTAGGCTCCAGTACGCGGACCGAGCGAATGAATGATTGCAATCCCCCGGATACTCATAACGGTACCGATGGTCCTCCTCAGGTTCTTGTGTGTACGATTGCGTGAATTCATCAGCCAGATAGTCGTTGATTCCCCAAAGCAAGTCGTTCAGCATTTCGGCTATATGGCTTGAGTGATATGTAAATATGTTCTCATGGAACCATTCGTAGAAACCTGGTAACGCTTTAAATCCCTCTTCTGCACTAATCTCAACACCACTTCGCTTAAGTGTCTGGACGATTTTCTCGACGTTCGACTGCAGGCGCGAAAAGTTGTGCTTGGCAATATCCCCACAAATCTTGATGTAGCGAATCCTTTCTATGCGAACGTCCACTTGGACATCTATCTCGCCGAACCAGACGTCAGGAACGAGGCAGTCGGCTTCGAGCCACGTCGATAGCGAGTCAAGCGGCTTCTGTATGCAGTCGCTATTCCTCGCAAGCTTCGGCGCTGCGCATATTTGTCGCAAGTAAAAAAGGAACGTGTAGTCGGTGGGGCGACCTGACTTGGGTGGCTTCTTCAAATTAAGAAAGCTGTCGTTTGAACCGCGTTCGTTAGGCTGAGATAGAAAATCACCTAACAAGATATTGAACAATCTCTTATCGTTGGAGTTGTCGAACATCAAAAGGACGTCGTTGGTTCGCTTGAGTTTGTTGAAAAATGCATAGTTAACCATGCCTCCAAGCATTTCCCAAGCCGCCAAAAGGACGATGGCTTCGTGTTCAACTTCGTTAAATTTTTCTGAATGCATGTTTCGTGTTGGCCGTCGGCATTTTCAAGCCGCGTCGTTCGTTGCATCGCCTTCGAAAATGCCGTCCCGCTGGATACGCTTGACGGCTCTTCATTCAGTGAAAATTATGCCGCAGAAGCTTTTCTCAGATGCAAATGCCTCGTAGGACGTAGCGCGGCGTTTGCGAGTCACCCACCAAAGGTAGAATTCTCGATGTGACTTTTGGCGAGGGGCGAATGTTTCCATGTCTGGTTCGGTAACAAGCGCAGTTCCGCACAGTCCGCTCATATCGGTCGGGTGAACGGGGTTCCATCCAGCATTCCAGTAGCTTAGTGTTGCGATTGGTCCGCTCGTGCTCGAGATGCTAAGGCAACCGTCGTTCGGATGAATGGAAATGGGACCTTCTGTATCGGTGACGACCGGATAGTGGAGCCGCGAAGGATACAAATCGCGTTGAAGGTAGCCGAGGCGACTGAAGCCATACGTCGAAGCGAGCGGGGCAGCGTTAGACTTGCTATCCAAGACGTCCGTGAGTGTCAAAACTGGTACGGAAGTAACGCATTGCAAACCTGACGTCTGGCATCCTCCATAGCCCCCGCCTCGTTGGATTTTAGAGAATCGCTCAAGTAGGCCTTGCGCGTCTACCAAACTCTCACCGAGGTGTCGCCAACGAACTATGGATAGCTCGGTAACGCTGAGCGGGTCAACATGTACGGGGGTCGATAGCGAAAGTAACACGCGTCCTTGTGCTACGGACCGCAACGACCGGGCGAGGCGTTGAATATACATCTCAACCGAAGCGGAGTCGTGGGTGATATGGCCATCGAACGCCGGAAGCCACGACGGACGAGACGGTCGCATGAACGCAAGTGTCGGGTCAAGAGGAAGGACATCCAGTGCCAGGCGGTTCACCAAGTCGGCGGGCATACGCCAAAACTTTCGTGCGACCGCAAGCGTCCGTTGATAAGCGGACGCCATACGAAGGAAATTTCGATTGGCGAAAGCGCCGGTAGTGTTAGGCCCAATGGGACGAACAAAATGTCCTACGTCGCCTTGGTAAGGGGCGCCTGGAAAAGAGTCTGCGGACGATGTCCATTCGTAGTTGCACTGCCGAACAAACGGTAAGTTCGAACGTTGCTCCAGTCGCTGCATCGCGGTCAGGAAAAACCGCGGCACGTCAGCGCCTTGCATCTCGAAGAACTTTGGCGATTCTTGAAAATCCGGAGGAGCAACCTGCAAATGATGCTCGCGGTCGTCTTCCGAGGGAAGGCCACAATCGCGGATTAAGAGAGAGGATAGTGTGGAAGGCCGTTCGAGACTCGAACCCAGTTCTGGCGGCGGGATAAAACCTCTCTTCGTCGCCATCCAGAATATACATACGAGCTCGACAGTCTCCGCCTCCACTTTGCAGCCCTTCAACTCCTGAAGCAAGGAAGTTGTCACCTCCTCACGCATCTCAGGTGCGAGTAGGAGGGTGGCAAGCTCTTGCATTGCCCACCATCGAGTTGATGCGACAGGCCATCTTAAGCGCGCGATGAGCATCGCAAGGTCAGAGTTCAAGCTGAAGCTCCGTTCATCAATTTCCCGGCCCACGCAGGTCTCTCGAGTCGGAGAGTTCTCGTATCCTCCTGAACGCTGCGAACCATTGCCTCTGCGAACGCTACTGCTTCGCCGGTGCGGCCTAGTTGTCCTAGGAAAAATACCATGATGTCGGTTGGAATAACTCGGTCAGGTTTTGGCCCGAAAAGACCGAACGCAGACTTAAGGAAGAATTCGTCGCCACGACTCCGATACTTCGTTGCCGCGATGCGAAGTCGACTCTCGGTTTCTTTCCTGCTTTCAAAATACATCGGCCCCAGCCACCCACCGTTCATGCGCTGCGCTTGGACGATATAGGGGAAAGCCGCTCTTGGCCCTTCAAGCCTGAGCTTTGTCGCAAACGCAGCGTCAAGAAGCCCCGCAAGGTCGTTATCGCGGCAGTCAGCAGATAGCAACATAGGCTCTAAGTTTTGGATAAGGTCCGAGCCTAGACCCTGCGATTCCCAATGAGCGTACCATTGCTTCAAAACTTCACGGCGAACACCATAGTGTTCAGCAAGGTCTGTCTGAAGTCTTTTCAGTTCGTTGACGGCGTATGTGCTTACGTCGCCTTCAAACGGAGGAAACTCAGTTGATGTGCCGCCTGATTCTGGCTTCGCTATCGTGCCGATGTCCCAACCCATATGCTCGTTAGCCAAGTCACGAAGCTGCGACGCGTTATTGTTCCCCAACTTGGCGGCATCCTCCAAATCGCGGACAGCTTCAACTTGCATACCCGTTCTGGCTACTGCGGCGAGCGTGCGGGATATGGCTTCTGCGGTTGTCATATAGGTCGCAAGACTTTTTTCTGCTTCATCCCATTGTCCAAGCTCGACGTGTTGTCTGTGTTTTTCAGCCAGTGCTTCTCGATTTAACCTTGCTAGAAGCTCATTGGCCTCAGCAACGACATGCCTGGTTCCCTTGCCGTCCGTATAAACGGAGACGTTTTCAATCTGAGGCGAAATCTCGTAGAGCAGTCGACGAGCGTCGTCGGGAGCAACGGACGTCAGGTAGCTGATGGCATCCATCACATCTGGGAGGGCGGGGTCTTTTCGTTGCCCGTAACCAAGCACCAGTTCCCACGTCACCCGGCAGAGTTCTCCCGCCAGGTTTGCGAGGCCGTGCCGGAGTGACATCTCACAGAGGTCCAAGAACGCGCGCATCCGGGCTCCAGTTTCCTCTTCGACCACGGCATTGCGGTCGTCTCGTTGCCGGAGAATAAAGAATTCTGCTGCGTCGTCGGTGAGCACCTTGACGAGTTCCGATACATAGACTGAACGAAAATGGTCGGCGTCAAACCACGAAAGCCGCAATGCTTCATCTACCTCTTTGGAGGTGACCAAGGTGTTGCCGCTTATCCGCGAATCTAGCAGATGAACGTCAACCGCAAGCGCATTTAGAGCTCGGCGAAAAGTCGCCGCGCCTTCGCCACGCTGATAGTTGCTGTAATCCGGCACCGGGATAGATTCGAACGACCGATGGACATAGAGGAACGAGACCGATTCCCCGGCTGACCAGCGCTTTGCTACGTCCGCCGCAACAGCCGTGAGGTTCTCGAGGTAGTCAGATACATTCTCACGGTCCTTGAACGTCGGTGTCTTAATAAAGCAAAAATCTTCCCCAGCAACTGTCATGTGCAGGTGTACTGCGCCGAAGAACCAAAAGCGCGCAAGTTGCGTCAACGCTTCTTGCCTATCGTCGTACTGCGCTTGCGACCAATCGACCTCAGAGCCACCGGGGAAGACCAGAATGTCTTTTCCCTTCATTGCACCCATGCACGCAGCCAACAGGCCACAAGACAAGTCTTGAAAATTACTCCACGAGACGAGCTCGGCATCAGCTAAAGCCGCGGCTCGAACCGCGGCATCGCATACCATGGCTTTCTGCTCACCCTGCGGAAGTAGGCTCGCTATCTGAACAAGTCCGCTGACATTGTCAGCGTCGACGTAAGCCCCGACGACTTTTTCCCCGATTTCAAGGGAGCTCGACATGACGATTTCTGCAGCTCGTTCGGGCGTACTTCCAGCCACTCCGAGGCCAACGAAGGTGCTCGCGAGGTACAGTTCCTCCGCCCGCGACTCGTAGCCCCAACGTCGGCCTACGAAACGACTTTCACCTCTGAATCGATGCAGGGCTTCCGTGGCGCTCTTTCGCGCGGTACCGTAGTCACCGCGCGTCACAAGGGCGCGGCTTAGTGCTGCCACGTCGAGGGTAGATGTCTCGTGCCGTGATGCAACGGCTTCCTCCATAACGCTAGAGTCTCGCGCAAGCGTCCATGTGCAAGCTTTGAGGCGCACCGCATCGATTCCAGTAAGCTGGTAGGACAGGCTGTTCAGCGACCTCGTTTTTAGATGACGGAGGCGATAGGCATCTGCATAGCGCGCACGGCAAACAGCGTGTTCCTCTGCGTCTGCCATAAGACTCTCGAATAGCTCAGTAGGGTATCCCTCGCATAATCGGTCGATTATCCAATCCCTTTGTAGACCTTCAATGAGGTCTTCGGGATGGCCTTGTTTCGCTTTCACAGACCACAACCAGTTGACGCGCAAGCTATTTGGCGCCTCATGGCTAAGCCAGCGCTCCACCGATGGTATCAACGCTTTGACTCGAGGCGCATAGTCATCGGTCTGCTTGATAAAGACGACCAAGCTTTCGTGAAATGGTTTGAGCCCCGCTGGAGAACTGTAGAGCAAATGCATTACTGCGGAAACCTCGGGTACCGGCGCACCGGCAATCCGAGCTATCTGAGCAAAACCAGATGTCGGCCAAAAAAACTGGAATTCGCAGACGAGCCTCAACACGTCCTTCTGGCTAGCTGGAAGAAGATTCCATAGTGAGGCATAGTATGTTTTTACATCCTTGCTCATATCTCCAAGGAGTTGTTCAACGCTCCATTTCGAGAGTGGGCGGGCTGAGCGGATGAGTTCTTCTATTGCATATATTACGTGCAGCGGGTGACCATTCGTACGCGCACGTACTTCAGTCGCAGCTGACTGGATTTCCTCTTCAGCGTACGGGCGCTTGTGTTCTATCTGTAGCCGACCTTGTTCGACCTGTTTCCGTACGTATTGAAGGACCGCGTCCGCCGACATGACCGGGAGCTCTCTCCAGGTACTGCGAGGCGTGCCGGCAAGCAACCGACTCGGCAGCTGTGCGTCTTCGACGGGTTGGGTTCCTACCACAACGACCAAATTGTCGAATGCCGGCAGCACTTGATTGAAGATTTCATCTAGCGGGCGCTTGTCTTGGCCTTGGTTGCGCCAGACATGGTCGAGACCATCAAGAACGAGAACGAATGGCTTATTGCGTTTCTTGTAGTGAGCCGCGCATGCGGCGAGGGCGGAGCCTAAAGCGCGGTCGGGCACGTGGACGTCGGGATGAAAGTGCTGGATTTGAGCTAGTAGAGACTCTTCGACGACAAAGCTCGTATGGCGGTCGTGCGACCGGTCCGTTGACGAGAGATAGTAGTGATGCCGCACTAACGGTACGCCCTTCTTTTGCAATAGCTCGCATGCTTTGCTGAGGAAGGTACTCTTGCCGCGACCAGGCGGCCCAGTCAGCACAATCGGTTCAGTTGGAATAGCTTCAATGGCGTTAATGAACGAAAGAAAAAACGCAGTGTCAGGTACGCGGTATCCCGGTGGGATGGCAAAGTTTTCGGGTAGCGGTTCGGGAGCCTCGACAAGCAGGGTCGCGCGAAGCAGTTCGAGCGTAATCCAGCCGTCCGGGGCAGGCTGATTTTTTTGAATGGACCAATGGATGGCCCGGTTCTTGAGCGCCTCAACACCCTGAGGTGTTGAATGGCGTCTGAGCCTCGCCGTGACGTGGCTCTCGATACTTGCGAAACCCTTGTCGCTGTGACGGACGTCGAGCGCATCAAAAAGCTCCTTTGCATTGGATGGGCCGCCCAGCTCTTCAATCACTTGATGCTGGATTTCCGCAGGCGCCTTCGTATAATCAATGCGGCTGCCCCCGGCGAGGCATGCTTCGAGGCTGGAATCGGGTATCCGGTTTGTTAGGAGGCGAACATGCCCAACGCGGTTGCTCTCGATTTGTTTAAGCGCATCGAACCACTTTCTCAGGTTTGACCGGGATTTCCCTCCCTTCTTTCCTGGCCGCTCTAGCAACCAGTTCCAATCCAACAAATGCTTTTCTTCTGCCGGGGTGAACTTGACCTGCCACAAGTCAACCTTCCCGTCAGGGCGCTCCGCGACAAGGTCGTCGAGGCCTTGAGGAGCAACCTCGTCTGCGTCGCACTCGAAGCGAACTCTCGTGTAGCGGGTGGGGGCATCAAGCCAATCGCAAAGTAGATTGACCCCCTGCATCGTTTGATAGACGTATCCTGCAGCGGGAATAGCAGTGCTTTTAACGTGGGCAGCCATGGTCGACGAACGTTTGGTAAAGCTTGATTGTCAGCATCAAACTATCATGACGGTTTGCGGCATCATTGCGAAAATGTGCATAGCAATCTCGCCGATGAGGGGCTTATGAAAGACTGTCGCAGGACATAGCGACCGGTAGATACTGGTTTGAGAGGACGGCCGAGGTAACCAACGAATTCACGATGGCTCTTCACCTTGCTTTGCCGGTATGCGGTTTGAATCGGTAGTTCAACATCATAGATGGGAAGCACGAAGAAATCATGGACATAGTATCGGTTGCAATTGCTTCTGCAGCAGGAAAAATGCTGGTCGATAAAGCCAAGGATATTGGTATTGACCTGTTAATTGATAAGTTTAAGGCACAAGTTGTAGGTCGCTGGAGCAAACATCGAGCAGAGGTATTCCTGGCTCAACTGCTCGACGAGGTTAGAAAGCAGGGTGATGAGAAGTTTGAGTCTGCGAATCTAAACGATTTGCTCGAAAAGTTAGCGGACGGCGACGCCGAGACGTCGCTGCTCTTTGATGCTTATCGGCGAGTTGCTTTGTGCGCAAGCAAGGACATCGGTCCGATGGTCATTGGCGTGCTTACGGCTGTCATACTGCGACGAGACTCCAAGGCGACCGATGACGAGGAACAGATGTTCATGGCTGCTGAGACCCTGAATGACCGAGATTTTGTCGAGTTCATTGAATGGTTCGAACGCGCGCATGCAAAGACGCACAAACCGACGCACCCGACGCTTCAATTACCTACGTTTCCGGGTGTTGTAGCTGTTGAGCATGTCACTGCGAAAGCAACTAGGAACACATTCACAAATGCCGACGTACCGGTAAATCTTTTTTCTGACGTCGGGCCCTTCGCGCCTAAGCTTGCCAATTTGGGAATCTTGGTCCAGTTTTCGAGGCCCGCTGATACTTCGAAAGGGGCGGCCAACACGAAGCAATATGTCGCAGCGACCCATGTTGCGACTCGACTGTACTCGGTCGCCAAACGTGTTGCTTCAGCCGCGACCCGCCGAGAATGTAAAGCTTATTAGAGAGTCGGTGCCTTGTACCGGGCCAACGTGTCGCCAGAGCAGCTTGCGTCAATCACTACGACGTCATCCCCATATCCTCACTCGCGGATGGAGCGGCTGACGTCCACTTCGGATGCTCGTTTGGCACCGCTATGCCGCCAGTCGATGCTCATAGTATGGCCGCGCCCTGTCGTCAAGTAGCGCGTACATCGCGTCTAAATTCTTCGGGTCTGGATTGAGCCACGTGTCGATGTTTTCAGGTTTGATTGGGATGATACAGCGGTCATGGCCGGCCGCTGCGACTTCGGGCGGTGGCTCGTCCGTGATTGCAGCAAACGAGAGCAAATCCGGCTGACCCGGCGCGGTCCAGCGAGACCACAGGCATGCGACATGCATTAGTTCGCCGTTGCTCGGCCTGAATTCAAGAATAACGTTTTCGTCACGGTCGTGCGTCTCGGACAGCGTGCCTTCAAATTTGGCTTTGCGCACATTTTCATAGAACACATCGACGAGCATTATTCCGTGAGTGTTGCCAAAGCACGGCTTCCAGAAGCCCTCGAGATTGTCGCGCCGTGCGTTGTAGGTCCCGGGATATTTGACGTCGTAACTGGCGGGCTTGCCAGCAATACGGCATTGGTAGCGCATTGGCTTCACGACGCGCTGGCCATCCTCCATGACCATAACCGGCGCGTAGTGACCGGGGAAAATGCGCGAATCGCGTGCTTTGGGCGTGGTTCGTTGGATGTCCTCAAGCTTGCCAAGTGCCCAGGAGATTTTGTCCGTCGCGATTCGCTGACTCTCGGTGGCTGCCTTGGTGATGTTTGTTTGAAGCGTACGTTCCGCGTCTGCCAGGCGCTTCCGCTGCTTGAACAGGTCCTGCTCAAGCTTCGAGCTCTGAGCTGCATTGAACCGGTCGATGGCTGCTTTAATTTCGCGTTCCGCGTCCGTTTGTGGTTTGGCGAAGGCATGTTCCATCGCCTTGGGCACCTTCGCTTTACTGACACCTTCAGCGCGCTCGAAAAACAGGCGAGCGAATTCGCCTATGTCCATGATGGCGCCAAACATGCGTACGAACTTGCGGTAGTCAGCTTGAATCTGGGCCGAGTAGCACATGGATGCCTCCGTTCTATGCTTCGATAATACGCAATTCTTCAGCCGGGTCAGCAAAAGTCCCGGCTCGTTGTGATTAGGCCGCCCAGCAGGTGAGACATGTCGACCAGGCGCTGCGCCACAAGATGTCGCACTTCTCCCTGGCATTGCCACGTCCCGTACACGGCAAGCAAAGATGCGCCAAGCGCTTCCTTGCGCTGCTTCTCGAGAAGGCTGGGCCAGACGATGACGTTCACGTTGCCGGTCTCGTCTTCCAAAGTCACAAACATCACACCTTTTGCGGTGCCAGGGCGTTGACGTACGGTCACAAGCCCACACCCACGGGCCAGGCGGCCGTCGCGATAGGTACGCAAGGTCGAAGCTGGCATCAGGCGGTTCTCAAGCAGTTGCGGCCGAAGCAGTTCCAAAGGATGTCGCCCAAGCGTGAGGCCGGCAGACCGATAGTCAGCGACGATGTCGTGCGCTTCCGTTGGCGCGCCCAGCTCAGGGGTTTCATCCTGAACCGCGGCGATGGCCAGCATGTCCTTGTCCGGCACCGCGGCGACCGACTGCCAGAGCGCCTCGCGGCGGTTTCCAGCGAGCGACGCCAGCGCATTCGCGTCGGCAAGAACATGCAGGTCTTTCCGGTCCAGCTGCGCCCTGCGAGCAAGGTCGCTGACGTTCACGAACGGCCGGACTGCCCTCGCATTTTCAATCCGTTCTGCGGCGCCATCCTTCATGCCACGAAGCAGCGACAAACCGAGGCGAACAGCCGGTCGGGTCGCGCTAGCACCGTGCTCAAGTGACGAATCCCATCCGCTGATGGAGACATCTACTGGCAATACCCTGACACCATGACGTTGCGCGTCCTGCACCAACTGCGAAGGCGAGTAAAAGCCCATTGGCTGCGAGTTCAGCATCGCGGCGAGGAACGCTTCTGGTTCGTGGCACTTCAACCAGCTGCTCGCGTACACGAGCAGCGCGAAGCTGGCCGCATGGCTCTCTGGAAAGCCATACTCACCGAAGCCTTTTATCTGCTCGAAAATTGACTCGGCGAAGGCAAGGTCGTACCCGCGTTCCTGCATGCCGACCACGATGCGGTTGTAGTATTTTTCGAGGCCGCCTTTGCGCTTCCAGGCGGCCATGGCTCGCCGCAAGCCATCAGCCTCGCCCGGAGTGAAACCGGCTGCCAGGATGGCAACCTGCATTACTTGCTCCTGGAAAATTGGCACACCGAGCGTGCGGCCAAGCGCGGTCTTCAGCGCATCGCTCGGATAAGTCACGGGCTCGAAGCCCTGCCGCCGCTGCAGGTACGGGTGAACAGCGCCGCCCTGAATTGGGCCTGGCCGAACGATGGCGACCTCGATGACCAAATCGTAGAACGTGCGGGGCTGCATGCGCGGCAGCATCGACATCTGGGCGCGAGATTCAATCTGGAAGACTCCAACGGTGTCCGCCGCAGAAATCATCTCGTACGTCGCGGGGTCCTCAGGCGGGATGTCCTGCATTTCGAAACGTTCACCGCGCTGCTCCGACACAATGTCGAGCGTGCGGCGAATCGCTGACAGCATCCCGAGGGCAAGGACGTCAATCTTTAGCAAGCCCAGTGATTCAAGGTCGTCCTTGTCCCATTCAATCACGCTGCGGTCTGCCATCGCGGCGTTTTCAACGGGGACGAGGCGCGTGAGCTTGCCGCGACTGATGATAAAGCCACCTGAGTGCTGCGACAGGTGCCGTGGAAAGCCGAGGAGTTGGGAGGCAAGTCTTGCCCACGCCTGGATAAGCGGCTTCTCCGGGTCAAGGCCTGACTCCGCGAAGCGTTTCAGCAGGTCCTGACTGGTATCGAACCAGTGATGTGACTTCGCCACCAGGTCGACAATCTGCGGGTCAACGCCGAGGGCCTTTCCCGTCTCGCGCAGCGCCCCGCGTGGCCGATACGTCGACACTGCGGCCGCAATCGCAGCGCGGTCGCGACCGTATTTCCGGTAGATGTATTGAATGACTTCTTCGCGTCGCTGGTGCTCGAAGTCCACATCAATGTCCGGCGGCTCACCGCGCTCCTTGCTGATGAATCTCTCGAACAGCATGTTGCCGCGCGCGGGGTCGACCTCTGTAACACCCAGGCAGTAACAAACGGCAGAGTTGGCAGCCGACCCTCGCCCCTGACAGAGGATGTGCTGGCTCCGCGCGAAACGCACGATGTCATAGACGGTCAGGAAATACGGCTCGTATTGAAGGTCTCCAATCAGGTCTAACTCATGCTCAATCTGCTCCTGCACTTTGTGCGGAATGCCAGATGGAAAGCGCCGCTGCGCGCCGATATATGTCTCCTGCCGTAGATACGCAGCCGGCGTAATACCCGCGGGCACCAGTTCGTCGGGATATTCGTAGCGCAACTCATCGAGCGAAAAAGTGCAGCGATTCGCAATGTCTACAGTCGCAGCGAGCGCGTCATCTGGATACAAATTGGCCAGTCGCAATCGCGAGCGCAGATGCTGTTCTGCGTTGGGCGCGAGGTCATAGCCACATTCATGAACAGGCTTGCCGACACGGATAGCGGTCATTGTGTCCTGCAGAGGTTTCCTGGAGCGCACATGCATGACAACGTCGCCGAGCGCAACTACGGGGACATCGAAGTTGCGAGCGACAAACTCAACCGCACCACGATGGATGTCGTCCATTGCGCGTTGATGTAGCACCAGACCGACCCATGCACGACCCGTGAACGTGTCGTCGAGCCATTCGACCTGCGCTTCCAGCACGTCCTCTTTTGCGGGGAAGTCGGGGACGAGAATCGCAAGACAATCTGGCGCTCCCAGCAGATGGTGATATTCCTTCTCTGGTCGCGACAGGTCCTGAGGCGTGAGTCGATATTCGCCCTTCGGTGCGCGTGTCCGGGCGAGAGTGATGAGTTCGGACAGGTTGCCGTATCCCTCTCGATTCTTCGCCAGCAGGATAATTCCGAACGCCGGCGACCCGTCGGCGTTGACCAGCTTGAAATAGGCGCCGACGATAAAAGGAAGCTTTGCTGTCTTCGCGGCGACGTGAGCGCGCACCACGCCAGCCAGTGAGCACTCATCCGTTACGGCGAGCGCTGAGTAACCCAACTGCGCCGCGCGCTCGGCAAGCTCTTCTGCGTGTGAAGCGCCTCGCAGGAATGAAAAGTTCGACCGGCAGAAAAGCTCGGCGTAAGCCGGAAGGATATTGAAGGTCGTATCCACAGCACATCATCCGAAGAGGCCATGGAGAAACCAGCGCTGGTCTTCTTCAGCGTCACGGCTACTGACGCGTTCACGGTAAATCCAGTAGCAGCTTGTGTCTTCGCCCTGCGCGACAAAATAGTCACGCGTGACGAGCTCACCATCAAACCAACCGGCTTCAATGCGCTCGCCAGGCGACACCATGCGCAACGGCGAGCCATAAAACGGGCGGTGCTTGCGCATCAGCAGGCGGACGGGTGTCGGGAGCATCCAGGTTGGCCTCGGTAGTCCATCCGGGAGGGTGTCTGACTTTTTCTTCTGCGTGACAGGAATCCAGCGGTTTGCAATTTCGGGACGGTGGTCGGCCGTTGGCGCCGGCCGCAGGACGTTGTCTTCGCCCAGCCGCGCGACAAGCAGTTCGAGCAGTTTTTGATGGTCCTCTTTAGAGCCACCGGGTTCAGGGAACAGCGTGTCAGATGCCGGCGCTGCAGACTCGACGTTCGTAGCATCGAGCCGCAAGGCAATCATCGGCGCGACGAGTTCGATGCGATGCAACCGTTCCTTCACCAGTCTGACCAGATGTTCTTCACGCCATGTCGGTTCGCCCAATGCAATGTTGACGATGGTTGGCTCAATCGCGTCGCGTCCGCGCTCATGCTCAAGTGAAAGGCGGACGCCTGTGACTGCGAGTTGTTTTGCGGAAAGCCATCCACATAGCTGAACAATTAATCGATGTGCAGCGAATACCGCTCCGTCTGCGTGCTCAAGCCGGTCCGGCATCTCAAGGCGCGCGGAGAAGGTTGGCGGCAGCTCCAGCCAGTCGAACAGTTCGGGCGCCGTGCCGAAGGCCCTGTCGAGAGAATCCAGAAAGTGCTCGCCACACCGGCGTTGCAGCCCTGCGCGGGGCAGGCGCCGTATGTCCGCTATGGTCTCGCAGCCCAGACCATTAAACCAGTCGAAAAACGGACGGACTTCAGGGACCGCGGCCATTGGCAGTGCGGACAGCCGATGCTCTAGCGACGCGAGTTTCAAAACTCGACGATTCCCGTATTTCGCGAGCAACCAGGCACCTTGGCCCGTCGGGGCCGCGCTGATGCGCGCGGTGAACCCGAGAGCACCAAGGACGGCTTTCGCTTCACGACTCAATGCAAGCAAGCCACCGAAGAGGCGCAAACTCGCGCCGACCTCGACCACGACTGTGGCCTCATCGAGCAGTGCAACCTCAGGTGAAAAGCGCATCAGTGAGATGCCAACTTCGCGCTGCGCAGCGCCTTCCCGGCCAATGTCGCGTTCATGCATCGCCGTCTCAGGGGACAGCGTCAGTACCCCACCGCGTTTCATTCCAAGACGCACGCCAGCCAGACGCGCAGTGGCATCTGCAATGACGACCCTGTCTTTCTCAAGCACGGCGCTGCCGTGAGCATGCTCAGGTGACCACTTCGGTCTGAAGACCTCGAGCGGCAACTTCGGCAGGTGGACGGCGAGAAAGACGCGCATGGCGGGAAAGCAGAACAGGGGTTGGTTGAAGGGGAATCGACAGAGGCTCTGCGCGGGAGGGCCCTCGTCGTTTCACGATGTCGACGGTCAGCCCATCGGCGGATGGTCTGAGCGCGAGCCGCAGGAGCGCAGGCGACGCGTCCTGTCCGCTGGCCAGCGGCCGCACCATGATGAACAGCGTTTCCGACGACTGGGCAGCAAGGTGCAGACGGCGAAGCGAAGAAGCCTGGGCGTACTGCGTCCAGAAAATCAGTGCGCCGCAACTGCCGGCGCGAAGAATCTGCTCGGCTGACCACAGCGCATCTGCGGTCTTCGGTGTGTTCACTCGAAGCACCTGGTCCAGGGACAGCCCGATGTAGCTGAGCCCCAAGCCGTCGGGGGTATGCGGTGGTTGGACGAACGCAACCGGCCGGTCACCTGTGGCACTGAGTGCCGGGCGCAAGAGCCGGAGCTCACCCACGCCGGCTTGCTGGACCAGCAGGTCGACCAGCGCTCCGACGGGCCAGCCACCACCGGGTAGTTCCGCCGATAGCGCCGGGTAGCCAGTCTCCACAACCCTTCCACGGCTACGCGCGAGCTGCGACGCCCGCCACAAGGACGGATGTATCTCCTCAACCGGGACAGTAGCAGTGGACATTGAGCGAGCAAAAACCTGTATATTTATACAGTATCGTACACGCAAATCCGCCGTCGTGAACTGACACTTTTTTGCAATGGCGGGACCACGAGCGTTATGGAGCAGCGCGCCTGATGTCGAACGTGCGCTCGCTTGGATGCCGAGGTCGGCTGCATGTTTTTTTCTGAGGGATACTTCACATGAGAGCGGATGAATGGGTCAGGGAAGCCGAACGCGAATCAAAGCTTGTGGATGCCTTGTTCAAGGCTCGCGGCCTGATTTCAATGCACAACGGCATGACCGTGCGGTGTGACGGCGAAGAGTGGTCGCTCGATTTCGGCCAGGAACTGATGGCAATTGACGCTGCGCTGAAGGCAGCCGGGGTAGATACCAAGCGGCTCAGGCACCATGCGTAATGGCAATCGCCGGTGTGGCCGCTCCAATCGGAGAAGTATTTGTTGCGCCGACGCAAAAATGACCTTGGCGCGGGAGCAAACCTGACCCACCTGGGAGACGATGGCGGCCTTGGCCGCGGATGCTGGCTCACGAGCAGGCAATGGAAATCAAGGCATTTGGCCGGCGGGACAACGGTCGCGAGATAGCCGGACAAACAGGCTTTTCGCGCAACACTGCAGACTTGCTCAATGC
The DNA here is from genome assembly GCF_003386115.1 of Paraburkholderia sp. BL27I4N3. Classification (NCBI taxonomy): domain Bacteria; kingdom Pseudomonadati; phylum Pseudomonadota; class Betaproteobacteria; order Burkholderiales; family Burkholderiaceae; genus Paraburkholderia; species Paraburkholderia sp. BL27I4N3. The sequence continues at coordinate 6,952,684 of NZ_QREJ01000001.1, forward strand.
CATCGCGCAAAATTGCTAGATACTGTCCTATCTGTGCAAGCTGCACCGGAGATTGGCATGTTTGAAGATACGATTAGGCTTCCCGTTTTGACCGACGCGCACGCGGCGGTTCTGCGCTGCTATCTCGCTGTCAGTGACGTCGCTGCATACAAATTGCAGGGACGCTGGCTGAGTAGCGAAAACATGGTGGAGTCGTCTCGCCTTTGGCTCGCTAGAAATGCTTGCGTTGCGACATGGCTCGAGAGGGTGACAATTGCCGCAGAAGCTCACGCTATAGCTGCAGCGTCGGTTGTTGGCTGCCAGACAGATATTCAGAAGGCCAATGTGAGCCACTTGTTCACTGAACAGTTCACGGTGAACTTCGCGTCGCCTGTAGTGGCTCGTATCTGGCAAAAATGTGTGGGTATTGACTTTGCATGAGATTCGAGCCTTCCGTTGAGGCAGGGGAAAATCATGGAACCCGAAGTGTACAAGGGCTATGAATCTGCGGACACCCTCTCCTTCAGCAGGAGCACTTCGATGCCAGCGGGACGCTTACGTCCGCCCGGATACTCATTGAAGGTTCTGATGTTTCTTGCCACGTGCGAAACGCCAGATGAAGCTCAAGCCTTTGACAGTGCTCGGGTTCGTGCGTGGGCTGATACTCACGGGTGGCTTGAACCCGTGAGCTAAAAAGACTTCCATCCAGTAAGTGGCTTCGCGTCTTGAAAGAACCCTTCAGATGAGTGAAGAAGTTAAAAGACATTCCCTGACAGTGCCCTTTGGGCCCTGCGTGCCGTTTCGAGAGCGCACAGTTTTCAGACTCAATCGTCAGCCTGTTGCAGTCGTTTCGAGAGACTTCGTAAGATGAGATGGCGGAATTTGCTTGAAATTTGAGTCGGGTCTTGCTCGCAACTCAGCATCGCCCAGAGGTTCCTGATATGAGAGACAACTTCGAAGGGTCCGCAACAGAACCACAGTTCGATGGTTTCTTTCGAAGCCACGGCGACCTTGACACTACAGCACAGTGCATCGTGGAACCAGCCACCGGTGCGACGATACGCTATACGACATCGCGAAACCGATGGCAAGGCCACAGCCCACGAATCAGAGAGATACGAGCTTCCGCGAACCTCGCAAATGACCTCCGCCCCGCGTGCTGGATACGTTTCGATGTCATCGAGGCGGGCCGCGTTGCCGTCACCAATGACGACTTTTGCTACGCATGCGATGTTGTGTCGCATTCGCTCGAACAACTGGCTTCAGGGCTAGTCGAAACGGCTGCTGAAGACATCAGTCGTGTGCTCGAACGAGGTCCTATTATTTATTTCGAAGGACTTGAACTCAGGCATGACCTGCAAGGAAGTCGGTTAGGTGTAGTTGTCGCCAGGTATCTTCTAGACGTTCTCGTTAGCCGTCACAGCCCGGCACTCCTTGTCTTGTGCCCCTATCCGCTACAGTTCGAAAGTCGTCGGTTCGAGGAAGCAATAGAGCATGCAGTATTGCAAAAATCCGAGCATACACTCGAGCGCAACAGGCAGAATTTGATTGCTCTGTTCGAGCGTGAGTTTTGGGTCAGCAGACTAGGAAAGGAAAGCGATTACTGGGGAACGTCACTCTCCGGCTTCGGGTTCATTCAAGGGCCATCGGGCTGGAGCATCTATCAGCACGGGAAACATTCTCGCACTGAGTCGCGCAAATCGAGCTAATGAGCGAGGCGAAATTGCAGGGGCACCGTTTGCATGCAGGCGTCCTGCTTCTAGTCCGTGCAGCTTCGCCCAAAAGTTACCGTCTGAGCCCCACCAGCCATTCGCTCTCGCCGCAGAGATTCGATTTCAGACTTGGATGGCGACGACTGGACCTCACCGACTTTGCGCGAGGTCTGCAGTGCCGCGCGCCTCTTATTGTGCGACCCGCATGACGCGCCGTGGAGTGTTTAGAGGGCCCGCTCGGCCGGCAACCGACTGAAGTAGTTCAAGATACCGGTAGTCACGGTTGTACAACCATGTCTGAATCCGCGACTGCGCTACCAATTGCCGGCCGAGCGACCGGTGCAATGTCAATTCCACCAATTCCAGCTGGTACGTCGCTGTGAATCGTTCAATAGCGCCTAGCTCCTCGCGTAGCTCACGCTCCTGCCGTGCCAGTCGTCTACGTAGCCGCCCATTCGCGCATGCGCCCGCCGGAATTACACGGAGGTCGTCGTCCGGTGTCGCAGCCAGCAATGCCAGCGCAAAATCGCCTGCAACGCAGGTTGTTTTGTTCATCAGCCCCATTGCCGAATCTGCTCGTGCCGTGCTCATGCGTTGCAGGACGTTGACTGTGAGCCTGGGTAGCGACTCTGGATATAAGCAAACCGCGGTACCTGATGAACGCTCCCCGATTTGCCCATCGGTCGAAACGGAGTTTGCAAGGAGTGCCTGCGACGAGTGTGCCCAAATGACTCGCGAGACGAGTAGCCGCGGTAAAACAGATATTCCCGAGTCGGCGAGTACAGCGACGAATCCGGTGTGTCTGAGTAACTCACTCAGGGCACGTTCGAGCTCGCGGTTGACTTCGGCAACTTGCTCCATGGCGGCCGAAAGAAATTTTGCCTTGAACACTTGCTGTTGCATCGAGAGCTGGATGCGTCTGACTCGAGGAGGACGGGAAGGCTTGCTCAGGTGTCGAGGCTTAGGTTGCACACGGTCTAAAACATTTTGCAGACGCGTCGAGGAAGCTTTCTCGGACTGGACAGCCAACATCACAGCACCCGTCAGATTGACTTGGTCGGCCAGCTCGAGTAATACGCGCAGGTCAAGGTGGCGATACATTGTGTAGTCGCGCGCGGACGGTCCAACGAGTGTTTCGAACTTGCCAGGTGTCAAATATCCAGACGGAATCACGAAAAAATCCAGAAGTTCTTTGCTGTCGCGGGCCATGCGGCAGAACACCAGAAAATCGATTGCGAAAAGATTGGGCCAGCGCGCACTCCAGTAAGGTGTTGTCCCGTGCACCATCCACGGCGCGCGGACGACCAGCTGGAACGTGAGCACATGGTCCACGCAGAGAGTGAGCGACTGTTTCTCGTAAGTGACGGTGTGCCCCCGCTCCGTGAGCGCGTTGGCTGTCAGCATTGCTACCAATGCTTCCATGCGGTGCTCCCGGTCGCGATTTTCTTCGCGCACGGGATTGAGGTTGGGCGCATAGCCGATTTCGCGGTATGCCGCGTTAAGGCTACCGAATTCGGTCATCACCGCTCTGACTGAAGGTGTGCGTCGGTACCGTCTAAGCAACCCTTGGTTGACGCGCCCGTGACGGGCAACCACTTTGCGTAGCCCGTCAAGCAATGCCTTTCGGCTGGGCCGCTTGCGGGCGTCAGCGAACCGTTGCTGCACGGCATTGAACGTTTTGAGGTTAACGATTGCTGGGAAAGCGTTAGGTACCGAAATCCACTCTGCTTCCGGGACGCGACGCCACTCGCCAGCTAGCTTCGACGATGTCCGACTATAAAGGCCTGTCCCGACATAAGCGGGGTTGTGCAGTATCTGGGCGACGTACCGCGGTAGCCAAACCCTGCCGTCGCCGTTAAGAAGGCCTGTGTCGTTAAGCCGCTGTGCAATCGCCGCGCACGTTGCCTGCTCCCATGCATACCACTGAAAAATCTTTCGAACAATGCCGACATGGCTTGCCGGCCCTGGTGTCAATGTGACGCGGTCCGTTCGGATGCTTTTGTACTCGTACCTATCGAGTACCCGCGTCGTACCGTGCCTGTAATCGTGAAGTAGCCGCTGGTACCCATAGGGCGGTCGTCCACCGACATGATTGCCTCGTTCTGCAAGGATGCAATGCCCGAGAAATACCTTGCGTGAAAGCTCACGGCTGTACTCGCCTGCCATAACGCGTTTGAGCGCCTTCATCACTGGCGACAGCGGACTGGCGTCGACCTCGAAGGGTTCGGCAACATAGATTATTTTTACCCCGTGGCGCCGGCATACATATTCGTAAAACGCCGACTCATCAATGTCCTGAAATCGGCCCCAGCGACTTACGTCGTAGACTAGAATCAGTGTGAAGCATCGCGCCGGGTCGGCCGTATCAATAAGCAACCGGGTTAGCGCGGGGCGAGCACGCAGCGTGAGCCCGCTGATACCTGCGTCTTCATAGTCGCGAACAATACGAATGGAGTGCGCTGCCGCATACTGCGCGATAGCCTGCCTCTGGAAAACCGGCGAACATTGTTGCTGGTCCGTCGACATCCGGATGTATTGTGCCGCTTTCAAGAGCGTGGACGGTTGTCGTTTTGTGGGCTTGTACATAGGCATGGCTGTCTCCAGCGAACTGCCACTCTTATGCATAGTTCACCCGAGCACGAAGTCAAGCTCGGCTGTGCACCGGCTCTCTGACAGCCTGCCTGGCAGTGGCTCAGCCACCACATGGTCCCGGACAACGGCCATGCCAGGATTTCGCTACTGGTCCGCCCTTCCTTACCGGGCAGCACCTGAAATGCTCCGACTTGTTTTGCCGTAGACCGGCTGCGGCCGCAGCCCCTTTGAAGGCGCCCACTATATAAAGGCATCACCCGAACAGGATAGCGGTCGCAACCACTACCGTAGTCGCGAACAGCTGATAGTCGTTTAAGCTTAGCTCGGCTGTAACGCCAGAAGCCGCTGCAGCGTCCGTGTTCGCAGCAACGACGTCCGTGGGCACTGGCTCTCTGGTAGCAGTAACTTTCGTAGCAACAACTTTCTTGGCCACCGGGTGCTTAAACGCGACCTTAGCCGACTTCTTCGTGGCCACCTTCTTCGCCGACGCCTTCGAGTCGGCCTTTGCACCCAGCTCGTTGACCCGACCAGTTGTAACTGCTTTTGCTGCGACGTGCTTCCTCGCGACCGGCGAGCTCTTTGCGGCCGCCTTTTTAGGCTTCCGTCTTCTTCTGGGTTTTCGAAGCAGCTTGGGTTACCGCCGCTTTCACGGTTGCCTGTTTTGCCACCGACTTACGCGCTCCCGCTTTCCTGGGAACGGTGGTGCCCGCAGGCGATTTTTTCCATGCCGCTCTCACAGCGCCGACGTTTGGCGCCTTCTGTTTCGTATCCGCAGCGGAAACTGATGCCACGCCTGCAATCAGAAATTTGCTGCGGTCTCTGGCGTTAGCAAGCGAGGCCGACGCGACTCTGACCAGTCCATGTCGTGCCTGATTTGGGGTTCTGGTACGTCGCCGGCTGCGGACCTCGGACAAAATTGCCGGCAGCCTTTGCTTTGCTCGCAGGAGACTGCGTTCACATTCCAGCGCAGATTAAGAAAAACCATTTGAAGTGACGTCCGTCACTCAACCGTGCAGAGCCCCAGCCACGAGTTCCATAGTATGGACTATTTTCTAAAATACGCCTCCAAGTTCTAACAGTCTGTGCAATAAATTATCTGAAAGGAAACGGGACCGCAGGGATTGAGCGCAAGAATGCCTTGATTAAATGGCATTTGTGCACGATAGCGGTGCTTTCTATGCACCGTTACGTGATATAAAAATGGTGCAGATAGGGCCAGTTTGTATAGTCCATAATACGGAATCATTTGTTATTGACCAGATTGAATTTGGGGGTGGCAGCTTTATAGTTGACTCACGTAAGCGCTCTTCAGCGCGACGTTGGCTGGGTCTAGCGATGTCCGGGCGCGGTGAACCTGGGTGCCCTCGTAGAACGCCGAAGGTCAGCACATTTGCATACACGTGAGGAAAACGAAGATGAGCAGCGAAATCCGTGACGAGAAAAAGGTTGTCTTGATTACCGGCGGCGGCATCGGCATCGGCCGCGCGACCGCTAACGCATTCGGCGCATTGGGGTACCGAGTTATCGTTACTGACGTTCTGGAAGCCGAGGGTCGGGCTGTCGCGGCTGCGATAGAAGCGAGCGGCGGCGCAGCTGAATTCCACCTGCTCGATGTCCGCGACAGCGCGGCATGCAATGAGGTCGTCAGCAGTGTCGAGAAACGCTACGGTGCAATCGACACTGTCGTAGCGAACGCCGGAATAGCGCACAAAGTACCTCTATCCGAGCTGACCGATGAAAAATGGGACCTCACCATGGACATCGACCTCAAGGGAGCGTTCCGAATCATCCGTGCTGCAGTCCCGGGGATGAAGCAAAAGCGTCAGGGCAGCATTATCGCCGTGTCCTCCATCATGGGGGTCGCTTACGGGTGGGACGAGCACGCTCACTATTCGGCTGCGAAGGCCGGTGTCGTGGGGTTGGTACGAGGCCTGGCCGTCGAACTTGGCCGCGACGGGATTCGAGTTAACGGTCTCGCTCCAGGATTCGTTCGCACCGCACAGGCTCTTTCCGAGCAGCACTCGCTTGGCGCGGCCGGTCTGGACGCGGTTGGCAGCAAAATTCCCCTCGGACGTGCCGGAGAGCCGGAAGACATGGCGGATGTCATCACCTTTATGGCATCGGAAAAGGCGCGCTACCTCACAGGCCAGACTGTGACTGTCGACGGCGGTCTGGTCATCCAAAGCCACTAGCTAGCTAATTTCAACGTCTCACAGACAGACTGGAGTCGATGGTTATGAAAAGTCTCAGCGGCAAAATGGCAGTCGTTACAGGCGGCGCCCGCGGAATTGGCCAGGCGATTGCGCTCGCGTTCGCAAGGGCCGGCGCGGATGTAGCCGTGCTGGACCTTCGCAAGGAGGATGCAGAGCGGACCGTCACTCAAATTCGCGACCTTGGTGGCCGCGGCTTCGCGATTGAAGCGAATGTGGGCGACGAGCAAAGCATCAATGCGGCCATCGAATCGGCGGTCTCTGCGCTCGGACGGATTGACATCCTGGTCAATAATGCAGGAATCGAGTCCGCGTCATACGTCGCAGAAATGCCGACGGCGATGTGGGACGACATGATGTTGATTAACCTGCGAAGCGTGTTCCTCTGTTCACGTGCTGTTCTACCGGCCATGCAGGAGCAACGTAGCGGCCGCATCATCAACATTAGCTCCCAGCTTGCGCACAAAGGGGCCAAGGAGCTGGCGCACTACGCCGCCGCGAAGGCCGGGGTTATTGGCTTCACTCGCTCCCTCGCATACGAGGTGGCCAACCAGGGCATCACCGTGAATGCCATTTGTCCTGGTCCAGTGGATACCGAGTTGTTCCGCAGCCTTCCCGAGACATTCCGTGTTGCGAAGCTGGCGGAGCTTCCAATTGGACGCGCGGCGAGCGTCGATGAAATTGCACCAGCTGCAGTTCTATTGGCTTCAGATGGAGGGTCTTATTTTGTCGGAGCAACCCTCAATCCCAATGGCGGCGACTACATGATTTAGACCTTTGGAAGTTTGATAGCGCCAAATCGGCTGAGCGTCTACCGGAAATTCAATGCAAATCGTCATCGTCACCGAACTTATGAATGTTAGGTGTACATAACTATTTGACTCAAATCACGCCTTCGATGAGAAGGCCAAGGAAGCGACAAATTATGGCTAAGACTAATCCACATCCAACGAGCGACTTCCGGATTGAACCCATCCTTCCGGTAGACGTTAAGCGAGCAACTATCGTCGCGTTTTTCGCCTGGGTATTCGCGGTATACGACTTTATTCTCTTTGGGACCCTGCTGCCGGAAATCGGTGCTCACTACAAGTGGACTCCAACCCAGCAAGCCGAGATTGCAACGCTGGTGGCCGCTGGGACGGCTCTCATCGCTTTTTTTATTGGTCCCGTGCTGGACAAAGCCGGTCGTAAGAGCAGTCTTCTATTCACCGTGGCCGGCGCCGCGGTATGTTCTGGCCTTACTGTTGTTGGTGGCTCGCTTGGGAAGTGGCCTCTCGTTGTGATTCGCTCGCTTGCGGGACTGGGATACGCCGAAGAGACGGTCAACGCTACCTACCTCAACGAGCTCTACACGGCAGCGAACGACCCTCGTCTGAACAAGCGAAAGGGATTCGTCTACAGTCTGGTGCAAGGTGGCTGGCCCATTGGTGCGTTGGTAGCAGCTGGACTGACGGCATTGTTGCTCCCTCATGTGGGATGGCAGGGTTGTTTTATCTTCGCTACGTTCCCGGCAATCATCATTTTCTTTATGACCCGGCGCCTGAAAGAAAGCCCGCAATTCTTGTTGCACAAGCACGTGAACGACTTGCGTGCACGAGGCGAAGATTCCGCCGCGCGCGCCATCGCGAAACGGTACGGGATTGACTATCAGCAACACGGGAGCGGGGGCATCCGGGCTGCGTTCCGGGGCGAATCGCTTCGGCCAACCTTAGTCTTGGGCGGGGGTCTTTTGCTCAACTGGGCCGCAATTCAGGTATTCGGCGTGCTCGGAACGACCGTTATCACCCAGGTGCATCACGTGTCCTTCGAAAACTCGTTGCTGATTCTCATCCTGTCAAACGTGGTTGGTTATATCGGTTACCTATCCCATGGATTCATCGGTGACAAGATTGGTCGCCGCAATACCTTGGCGCTTGGTTGGATGTGCGGCGGATTTGCCTTCGCGGGCATGCTCTACGGACCGCACGATTTCCCGGTAGTGGTCGGTCTTTATAGCCTCGGCTTGTTCTTTCTCAACGGACCGTACGCCGCCGCCCTGTTTTTTATCGGCGAAAGCTATCCGACCGCCATCCGAGGAACGGGTAGTGCAATCGTGCACGCTATGGGCCCTGTTGGCGCAATTCTCGCGGGTATCGGCATCACGGCCGCGCTTAACTCTGGCAGCGATTGGCTCCATGGCGCACTTCTCTTCGGTGCCGTGCCGTGTTTCCTGTCTGGCCTTTTGATTTTCGCGACACGCCATGTCGACCCAGCGCAAGACACATGGACTCACCCAGCGCACGAGCCCAGCTCGGCTGAGCTGCGGCCCGAGCTGGCAAAGGCGAACTGACGACGGAGGGGCACGCGGTAGTCGGCAGCTGTCTATTCAGACGCGTCCCCTCAAATCAGAGATGTCGAAGTTGGCTTGATGCACCAGGTTTTGAATAACCCGGGACTCAGTGCGTAATAGCGAGAGGATTTCGCGTTGCCGGGAGGCAGGCAGGCTGTCTGCAATCGACGTGACACTTAGGGCAGCAAGTGGAGCTCCATCGCTGTCTTGAATGACTGTTCCTACGCCACTGAGTCCAGGCAACAGGCTTCCATCGTGTGTTGCGTACCCGATTTCCTGGGAATGCTTCACGATATTTAGTAGTCGCGGGACCGAAAGGCCATAGGCGATGAGACGCTTTGCGTTGGCATTACATATGCGCGCTATCTCGTCGTCGGGCAACAGCATTAGCAGCGCGAGACTGCCTGCGCCCACACCGAGCGGCCGGTGTACGCCAATCTCAATGGCGGCCACATCGATGGGCTCGCCGCCCTCGACACGAGCAACAGAAATCGCATCGGAGCCGCTTCTGATGGTTAAGAAAGCAATGTCCGAAGTTGCTTCGGCAATCCGCTTCAAAGAAGGTTCGCAAATGGCTTGCATTTTGAACTGGGTGGCAGCCGTTAGCCCTAGTTCATACAAACCATGCCCCAGGAGGTATCGACGCGATTGGGGGTGTTGCATAACGAGGCCTTCGCGCACGAGGCAACTCAAAATTCGATGGATGGTCGGTCTTTCGAGTTTGAGTTGGGTGGCCAAATCGGACAGACGCAGTCCATGCACGCTGAAGGAGGCAATCTCTCGCAGGATTTTCGCAGCTCGCTCGATGCTCTGAGTTCCAGAGCTTTTTCCTTCTGTTTCCTGGGTGGTCGGCATAGTCAGCACAAAACGTCGAAAGGGACATCGTAATGCATAAGGTCCGTATTGTGGACTCATTTTTGCCGCTATCCGTTGTGAGCGATTTTTCTCGTGAGTAAAGTATTTAAGCCGGAAATGCAGTTCTACATGCGCTCTTCTGGACAGAACCTGCGGACACGCCATCAGAGATGGCACCGAAACGACACGACGTCGTAAGAGAGTCCGTTATATGGACGTCGGCCGGTAGCCTGAAGGTTCAAACAACTCGTCGCCATCAATCTGTTTCATAGGCGATTTCAGTCCTAAATAATTGGTAGGAGATTTTTATGGCACAGCGTCTCATTGACCTCACACTCACCCTTTCGGACAACATGCCGGCGCATAAGCTCTTCCAGCGCCCAATTATTGCCCCTCATCTGACTCATGAAAAGTCGCTATCGATGGGCATGGGCGTACCTGACGACCCGATGACCTTTGCGACAACCTTCATTAGCACGCTCGACCACATCGCCACTCATGTCGACGCTTTCTATCACACGAACCCCGACGGCGCTTCCGTCGACGAAATGCCCCTGGCGATGTTCATGGGCAAAGCTGTATGTCTTGATATGACACACATCCCGGACCTTGGGGACATCGACGTAGGAGACCTCGAAGAAGGCGAAAGGAAGGCTGGTGTTCACATCGATGGGCACATTGTCTTGCTGAATACAGGTCTGCACAAGCGCCACTACCCCGACCTGAAGGTCGTCTGGAGCAATCCCGGCCTTACTGCAGAAGCTACCCACTGGCTTGCAGACCGGGGGTCGAAGCTTCACGGCGTCGAGGGTCCGTCTACAGATAAGCCTTCACACAATCTGTTCCCCAGCCATCGCGTGTGCCGGGACCGGGGGATTACACATTACGAGTGGCTAGTGAATCTTGAGGAACTGGTGGGTCAAGGAGAGTTCATGTTCTACGGCCCCCCGTTGAAGATTCACCAGGGTAGCGGGTCGCCAGTTCGCGCCTGGGCAGTGCTGGAGCAGTAAACAATCGACTAATTTATGTGGCGAGCACCTTGACGTCACCTTGCGTTAAGGTGCTCCCACGAACCAGGAGTCAATCTGGCATGGACACCACCTCAGGTAACGACCAGCGCATTCCAATTACCCTCCTGACGGGTTTCCTCGGAGCGGGCAAGACTACGCTCGTCAACCGCATTCTCTCCAATCCCGCGGGTGACAAGATTGCTGTCATTGTGAATGAGTTTGGAGAAATCGGCATTGATGGTGACCTTATAAGTCGTACGTCCGACGACATGATGGAACTTTCAAACGGATGCATCTGCTGCTCCAGCAAGGACGATTTGATGGAGGCTTTGTACAAGTTATATATGCGTCGCGCCGGCCTTGCCTCGCCGAAGATTGAATTCGACCGGGTTCTTATCGAAACGACCGGGCTCGCTAATCCACTGCCTTTGGCGCAGGCGTTTTATACAGATATGTCGCTGAGCCTTACGTATCGGCTCGACGCCATCGTGACGCTCGTCGACATGAAACACGTGTCCTTGCAACTTCGGGACGCGGCAGAAGCAGAGCGACAAATCGCGCTTGCAGACAAGATTTTCATGACCAAGCGTGACCTCGTCGACGACGTCGAATTCGAAAGGGGGCTCTCGTTAGTCGCCGCGCTTAATCCGTTCGCTCCGCGTCGCCTTCTGAACTTCGGGGAAGCGGCTATCGATGAGATTCTTGACATCGGATTATTCGACCCAAACACAGGCGAGTCCTCGATTGAAAAGTGGATTGGCGAGGACGTCGTTTGCGCGAACCCCGACGAACATGACCATCACGAGGGTCACTGCGAAACGTGCGCACAGCATCGCCCTCATACGCATCATCACGTTGGCGTTTATTCCGTCAGTTTTCGCGAGGCCCGCCCGCTCGAGTACGAAAAGTTTCTGTCGTTCCTTTCGCAACTGACGCGGACATACGACGGCAGCCTTTATCGCGTCAAGGGGCTCATCAATTTCCACGGCACTGACCGTCCGGTCATTGTGCAAGGCGTTCAGAGCGTGTTCAGCCCGCTCACGTACGCGGACGGGTGGCCGCAGGGCGTCGCGGAGACGCGCCTGGTGGTCATTGGGAAAGGGCTGGAACGGGAACGGATGTCAGAAGCGTTTCGAGCGTGCGTTTCAACGAACGACGACGCTGTCTATAACGGCCTCGTGATGGTCTGAAGCACCAGTAAGAATGGAACAGCTATGAATTCCTATCAATTCAGCACCGCGCTTGAGCTTCGGGACGACATTGCCAAGAAACGTGTATCGCCAGTCGAGGTCGTAAAGCAGACGCTGGAGCGCATCGAAGCCGCCGAGCCACGACTGAACTGCTTTGTAACGTTGACACCGGACGTTGCAATGGACAGCGCGCGACGCGCGGAGAAGGCAATTATGCGGGGTGACCCGGTCGGCCCTTTGCATGGGATACCCATCTCGGTGAAGGACCTCATTGCGGTGGGGGGCATACGTCAAACTTTCGGCTCCCGTGCTATGGCCGAGAACATAGCGACCGTAGACGCGCCCTCGGTAAGCCGGGTGATTTCGGCGGGCGCCTGTATTGTCGGAAAGACGACCACAAGCGAGTTCGGCTGCAAGGCAGTCGGTGATTCCCCACTATCGGGGATTACTCGGAACCCTTGGGATGTCACCAAGACGCCCGGGGGGTCGAGTTGTGGTGCCGCGGCAAGCGTCGCCGCGGGGCTGACTCCATTTGCGTTAGGCACAGACGGAGGCGGCTCGATTCGCGCCCCGGCAGCCTTCACTGGCATCTTTGGCATCAAGCCGCAGTTCGCGCGCGTACCCGTCTTCCCGCCCTCGGCAACTCCGACGCTCGGGCATGTAGGACCGCTTGCCCGTACGGTGCGAGACGCAGCATTGCTTTTGGGCGTCATCGCAGGGGGCGACACACGCGACCCGTTTTCTCTGCAGGGCAGCGTACCCGACTTCCTTCACTCTTGCGAGCAGCCCGTGAAGGGGATGAAAATAGCTTGGAGCCCGAACCTAGGTTACGCAAAACCGACCGCTGAAGTCGTCAGCATCGTAGAGTCTGCCCTGATGAACTTTAAGGATATGGGTTGCGAAGTGGTTCTGCTTAAAGATGGGATTGGTGCGGACCCAGCCGACCTTTGGATGGCAGAGTTTTACGCTGGCGTTGGGACTCGTCTCAGCAAAATACTCAACGACTCTCCACAGCTATTGGACGCTGCTGTCGCGGATACGCTCGCAGTCGCGATAAACCAGGGGATGCGCTCTTATTACCAGACGGTGTTCGACCGGTACGACTTCCGGGAGCGAGTCCGGGCAGTGTTCGAAGAGTTCGATTTGCTGCTCTCGCCTACACTGCCCATCGCAGCGTGTGATGTCGGTGTAGATGTTCCGAAGGAGCTAGAGGGAAGTAATCTCTGCACTTGGCAATATTACACTTACCCGTTTAACTTGACGGGTCAACCGGCCGCGTCCGTTCCTGTCGGATTCACCTCTTCGGGTTTGCCTGTTGGGATGCAGATGGTCGCGAAACTCGGCCGTGAGACTGACATCTTTCGCGCCGCCGCTGCGTTTGAGGAAGCGAGGCCTTGGGCCACCTTAACTCCGCCCTTCGCCTGAAGCGGCGACCGGGCCTCGAGCACGTGGCGCTTCGCGTGTCAACTATGGATTGCATCGGGCCGGCGCCTGGACATGCCGCAGAGATTCAGCATCCTCATGTACGAGCTGACAAGTCGAACGCCGTGCTATGAAACGCATAAATCGTCGGCGGAGTCCAGTTCAGCCAACCAGCCGGCGATAAGCACCAAGGTGTCGAACTAGACCCTGTTCGTCGCAACGAATCTCGCTCAGCCGGGCAAGATTCAAGTGAACGTCTGCATGCGTCGGGTCAAGTTCTATGCATCGCTGATAGGCCACCGCCGCATCGTAGCGTCTCAGCTCTTCGAGAACGACCGCGCATTGAAGTGCAGTAATTGGCTCATCCAGTGTCGCTAGTATCGCTAAGAATTTCTTTCCCGCTCTGATAGCTTCCCTTGTTGCTGCGTACCCCATCGCGAGGATTCTGACGGTATCGCCGGGGGCGGCACGTCGGCACCCGGAATTCATGAAACGGAGACGCCAAGCGCGTGGCCGACGCCGAATGCGAGTACCGCTGCCAGAAGACTGTTGCTTCACCTCTGCGGCCGGTACTTCAGGAAGACGCACAGTCCCGTGCACTCTTACAGACGGTATGCAAACGCGTCGATTGTAGGTATCGCTTTGAAAGCGGGTCTCGCGAAAAAGTAGCCCTGCATCAGACTGACGCCGTTTGCAACAAAGAAGTCGCGCTCCTCCCGGGTTTCGATGCCCTCGGCGACGACACGAATACCGAGGTCATCACAAATTGATATGACGCCTCGCACGATGCGCTGGCGGACTGAATCAGTGTCGATGCCGCGGAGCAGTCCCATGTCGAGCTTGATGATGTCGGGCTGGAAATCGGCGAGCAGTGCGAGTCCTGAATAACCCGCTCCGAAATCGTCAATGGCCGTCAAGAAGCCGAACTTTTTGTATGCCCTGAAAATCTCGACCAGATGGGTGCGGTCGGCCAAATGTTCACCCTCAACCGTCTCGAAGATGATTTTTTCAATCGGGAAACCATGCGTCTGCGCGGCGTCCAGAGTGCTTCTTATGCATACCTCCGGCCTGTAGACCGCGTTGGGCATGAAGTTGATGGAAAGGAACGCATCAAGACCCAACGCGGTCGCGCTGGCGATAGCAACCTGCCGACACTGCTGGTCAAACTGATACTTGCTGGCGTCGTCAATTTGCGACAGCACCGAATGCGCCGGTTCCCCGTTTGCACCTCGCACGAGCGCCTCGCATGCGAATACGGTTTGGGCGCTTACGTCGACGATAGGCTGAAATGCAAAACCAATCTCGACAGGCAATGGCGTTGCGTCTCTGCACCCGGAACATTTTTGCGATTGTCCGTTACTTCCGTCGTGGTTATGAATCTTCAATGAATCCATGTCTGTCTAACGCCGCCGATATTTGCTGGTTGGGATTGCGACCATTGGCCTGTCGCCGGGCAGCGGTCATTTTTGACCCGCACTACCCTCTTCGCAGGGGGAACAGGAAACCTCCGTTGAATTTAACATGTCGCCGCGCACGCAGTTTCGGCCTGCTCTTTTCGCGTCATAAAGCGCGCGGTCAGCGGCGGCTAGCAACTCTTGAAGCGTCGGGGCTGCGTCTCCCAGGCTCGCGACACCCAGGCTTATCGTCGCCCTCAACTGTCCGACTCCGGTCTCAATACTGGCGCGTCCTACCGCTCGCCTCAGTCGCTCGGCGACCTCCATTGCCTCGTGAGTTGTGGTGGCGGGTAGCATCAGAACGAACTCCTCCCCGCCGAGCCTTGCAACAACATCCGATACTCGCAGCACCGCCTTCGCCTCGGCAGCGATACGCTTCAGGACCTCATCGCCTGCCTGATGCCCTGCAGTGTCGTTGATACGTTTGAAGTGGTCTGCGTCCAGCATAATGATGGACAGCGCCCGGCTCTGCCGTTGGGCGCGTGCAATCTCTGCTTCCGCAATTTCGAAGAAGTGCGCGCGGCTCGTTGCCCCGGTCAGATGGTCCGTTGTAAGAAGACGTTTGAGGTTATCGCTGTTAACCTTCCGCTCAGTCACGTCGCGCAAAACGACCGAGTATCCTGCGATGTCCCCTTCCGCCTCGCGCAGCACAGCGACGAGCAATTGGCCCCAATAGCGACGACCAGTCTTTGTTTCACACCGGAACTCTTCGACGTGCCAACCCTCGTCACGCGTCAGGGCGATGTGCTCAGGCGAGTGGTGCGAGCCAACCTCGTCCCGGGCATAGAAGCGCGAAAGCGTTCGCCCCATGACATCGGCCTCAGTGAAGCCCGTCAAGCGCTCGACAGATGAATTCCAGCTTTCGATACGACCGCGCGAGTCCAGCGTAAAGAACGCGAAGTCGTTGACACTCGTGTAGATTCCGGCCAGCCACGCCTCGGTCTGCCGGGCCCGACGCTCGGCAGCGACTTGTCGCGATATGTCCGACAAGACCGTCATCAATAAATTGTCGGCCACCTTGATGATGGAACAGCCAAGGACGATGGGACCATCCTTGGCCTGTGTCACAAACACCCGATGGTTCTCGCAAACCGGCCCGCGCTCTGCCTGAAAACTGCTCACCAGATTGCGGAGCTCCGGTGCGACGGACGCAAGGCTGTCAAAAATGTTTTCAATGTCTCCGTCTTTCACCAGAGGCATCAGAACCTGCGCCGCGAGCGGGTTCATCATGTCAACAGTGCCGTGTTTGTCACTGCGGACAATGCCGACCGGAGAAAGATACATGAACGAGAGCAGGGCCTCATACTCCGACTCGACGTCGTTCGGTTCTATGTTCGCCGTGCTCAATTTGTCGCCCTTCGCTCAATCAGCACAAAACGCGTCGCGTATTCTGGAGCTTTGAGCAATCGCAGGCGCACTGGCGTGGGGCGCATCCGCAAGGTCAGCACGTAGGGAACTACATGGTCTAGTCCGTCCTCGTCAGCGAATCGCTGCGCCACCATAAAGTTATTCATACAGGGCGCAACTTCCTCGAAGAAATGCTTCCCGAGCACACTCTCCGGTCGCAATCCGGCGTTCTTCGATTCCGTTGCGTTGTATAACGTGACAATCGCGTCCGGAGCGATGCCGATAAGGCCGAAAGGCAGCGCATCGAGGTGCTCGCCATCCAGCGCGAGGAGTTCTTCAATCCGCACAGCTTCAAATTCTTTATTCATTTTCGTCCCGCCCCATCCTGTCACACGAAGTCGGCTTGACGGTCTGGTTCAAGCAATAGGTAGCAGCCGCAACGCAAATCACTGCAGATACGTTGTCGGCCGCGCGAAGTCGAAACTTTAGCCGATGTGTGACATGAAGTGAGTCGTCGCATGCCCACATCGTCATTTGAGAACCCGCTGGGTGCGTGGCGCGGACAATTGCTCGCGCGAAGAACCGGCGGAAGCTGGGGGTTGGCGGGGAAGACATTAAAGCCGCGGCCCAGCACAAGCGAGAATTCGTCCTTCTCGACTTGTCGATGCCCGCGATGAGCGGTTACGAGGGATTGCACTGGTGCGGGACGCCGTGCGTCTTGACAGTCTCGTCGTCGCGCAATGACCGGAATCGGTTGCAAGAGGACAGGCGGCGCACAATAGCAGCGGGATTTGACGCTCCTCACAATACCACTGGCACTTCAGGCACCAGATTCAGTCGCGGCGAACAAAGGCTAAAGCGCCGGCGGACGACGTTGTCATGTCGTTGGACCGCCGTTCTCTGTCGGCAACTTTCTGGCGCCACGGCACGGCCACCCGACAAGCCGCGGCGGCGGGGCCGGCCCGCGGCAAGCCCTGAGTCACGAGACTGGACTTTCATGTCCGGCCTGAGGGGTCTAGCGTAGCGATGAGCGCCGTTAGTTCATCAATGTTAAACGGTTTCGAAAGCACGGTAATGCCAAGATGTCTTGCCCGGTCGAACTCGATGGCATAGCCGGTCATGAGTGCAACTCGTTGCGTTGGCCATGATGTATGTAACTTACAAAAGATTTTGCACCTTTTTCACTGTCGCAGATAGTGGGCGCCTTTGTGGAATCAAGCTCCTGTCGGTATGCTTTGCGCATAACGCGCTCCCGGGCACGGTCTCCCCGCTGACATAGCCCGTTCCTAAGCAAGACGCATACCGATAAAAAAGAGGTCGTGTCTCAGGCCCCGCAATTGGTCGGTCAGCTTTTCGATGCACCGCCGACTAGAGTTGCAGCAACGTGAAAGCGACGGTGGCGTGGTGGTTGCTGTCATCGCCGACGACAACGGAATAGTTATTCGCTGAAGGCTTCGTGTTCGAGTTGTTCGCGAGAAACATGGCGCACGTCCTTGCCCTTGACGACATAGATAATGATTTCCGCTATGTTCGTCGCATGGTCGCCAATGCGTTCAATGGCCTTCGCGATGAAAAGGTAGTCCAGCGCCATGGAGACCACTCGCGGGTCGTCCATCATGGAAGTCACCAACTTCTGTATGACCGCACGAAATTGTTCATCGATGGCGTCATCGTCGCGGACGATTTGTGCGGCGGAAACTGTATCGAGGCGCGCGAACGCATCAAGCGCACGGCGGAGAATAGTTATGGCCATCTCGCCGGATAGCGCGATTTCCGTGATATGGATGGCCAGTGCATTGCGGTCTTGCGCAATTCGTCGAGTCCGCTTCGCGACCTTCCGCGCTTCATCCCCAGCCCGCTCGAGGTTCGTGACGGTTTTCGAGATGGCCATCAGCAGACGCAGGTCGCGTGCGGCCGGCTGGTACCGCGCGATGATGTTGATGCACTCTTCATCGACTTCCGCTTCGAGGGCATTGAGTCGACGCTCATCGATGGTGATTCTGTCGACCAGCTCCAAATCGAGGTGGTTCAGCGCCTGCATCGCATTGATGAGTTGCGATTCAACGGTGCCGCCCATCTCGAAAACCTTGGACAATATACGCTTGATGTCAGCGTCGAATCGACTGGAAAGATGGTTATCGGGCATCGGAACTCCTGTCAGCCGACCAGCTGCTTTTTACTTGCCCCTCGGTTTCATAACCACTGCAGCGTAAGGAAGGGTGGCAGAAGCTCCACGAAAAGTGCGCAGGCATCCGGCGCAGCGGTGAAACGCGGGCTGCAGGGGCGGCCCGCTCGGAGCGTGGTAAAGCTACGATTTTGCTGGTCGACCGGTCTTGACGGTTTCGACCGCGGAAACAGCTGCCAGCAGACCCTCGGCGGTGGGAGCCGAGTCGAGCAAGAGCAGACCAGCGCGGATAAGCTCGCTCTTCTTCACCGAGACGCCTGCGTCGAGACACCGCTGTTTCAGCGCCGCGATTTTCTCGTAGTCGGACTTCGGCATCGTGAAGCTGTCGCGCACCACCTTCTCTTTCTTCGCGCGTTTCGCTTTCACATCGGCTGCCGGATTGACTTGCGCGGCCTCACCGGACTTCGCTCGTTTCCGTTTGTCGGCGTTCGTCGGAGCCGGCTGGGCATCTCGTGCTGCGGCCACGCTCTTCTCATCCGCTGCCTTCTCAACGGCTTTCGCATGGCCGTTGGCACTCTTCGGAAAGTGAAAGGCCTTCTTCGTCGGCTTCCTCACGCTGGGTTCACTCATGACCCACTCCAGTTTGATAAACGGTATAAACAGTATATACCGTTAATTTGCGATTGCCAGACCGCATTCGAGATGCCCCCTCATGCCAGAACCATCAAGTTGTCCACACAATCTGTTCGCAAGGCTGTGGGCAATTCGTGAGCAACCGGGGCAAGGTGCTGAGACCGTTGAAATTTGTGCAGTACGCACGTGCCGCGCGCGTTTGACTCGTCACCAGAAGCGAGGATGGTGCGGTGAAGTAAACACATCATTGGTGACACCAGAAGCTCTGCAGGTAAACGATGACAACCAGCCTGCTTCAACGATAGGTCGATTCAATTTGCACGCGGGTCGGCAACATCGTTTAATCGCCTCTCCGCACGCGCGTCCCCTCTCTTCGAAAGCCAGGAGCACTCGATGACCCAGCCCAACTTTGAAGATGTCGTCAAGGCAATCGCCACTGACACGAACACACCTGCTGAGACAGTTTCGAAGATGTATGCGGACACGTGGGCCGAATACAGCGACGGTGCACGCATCCTGGACTACCTGACCGTCCTGGTCGCCAAACGCGTTCGAGAAAATCTGCGCAATGTTCCGCAGGAACGGCACTAGGCGGTTGCCACAAAGTTCAGCACATCGCGCCCCGCGATGTCCAGCTTTGATGT
The DNA here is from genome assembly GCF_003386115.1 of Paraburkholderia sp. BL27I4N3. Lineage (NCBI taxonomy): Bacteria > Pseudomonadati > Pseudomonadota > Betaproteobacteria > Burkholderiales > Burkholderiaceae > Paraburkholderia > Paraburkholderia sp. BL27I4N3. The sequence continues at coordinate 6,972,186 of NZ_QREJ01000001.1, forward strand.
CGCCTACAGGAAAGGGGCTGTTCTGGATACCGGCACTCTTTTGGTTTGCCTGCCGTTGACGAAGACAGTCCGGTTCGGTACCTTTTGTTAAATCAGAGTTACCGCAGAGTAGTGATTGATGGCCGACAGCTATGAGACGACCAGAGAAATTGAAATCGAACTGAATGGCTTACGCCACCGTGGCCGGTACCGGGTGATGGCAGGCACCGTCATCGTCTACTACGAGAGCGAAATCAAGTTTGCCGACCACGGAATCAATGGGCCTGAAGTAGTCGCGAAGTGGCTTCTGACCGATTTGGCACACCGCATCGACGCGAAGAAACGAAAATCTGCCCGTCGCTAACCGCTGCTGTAGATGCAGGGTACGTTGGCTGACCCGTCACCATGTCGTGCGCAACATCTCGTGTGCGATGCACATGCGACGCTTTTTCTGGTCGCCCAGATGCCTGACGGCCTCTTCGACGGCGGCGAACCCACCCAGTTGCAACGCATATTCCCGCAACAACGTTTCGCTCGTGACGAAGTCGTTCAGCTTGCCGAGTTCGTCCTGGACTGATGTCAGCAGTTCAATCGTGGCCTGATGGCTACCGTCGAGGACGGGCGAGAAAAACTCCAGCAGGTATCGCAGCTTTTTACCCGCGATGCGTACGTCGTGCAGCGCGGCGTAGTCGGGATGTTCAGGTTGAATTGCGCGCTTTGCTCTCTTCTTCAGTGCCTTCTCAGCCGATTCCACACGTTCTTCAGCAAACCCGGCAATCGCTGGATTGGTGGTTCGCGACTCCAGCTGGCGCCGCGCACCTGCCAGGGCCCGCTGCAGCACCTGTGCCACGCCGGCGTTCCCGATTGTTTGGCGGCTGAACGACAGCGCGTCAGCACGATGCCGGTCCACAGACTCGAGAAGCGAGGCAAATGCGTGCTGCATCACCAGGTCCGTCCCAAGCAGCTCGCGTAGCACGTCCCAGTCACGCGTTTTACCGGCGGCGTTAGCCAGTGATTTGAACTCGCCACGCCGCAATTCCGAATCCTTCCGGTCCAGCAGTGGCTCGTATGCCCACCAAAGCGAACGTAGCCGCCGCAGCGCGACGCGAAGCTTGTGCAAAACTTCAGGGTCGGCTTTCAAATGAAGTGCGCGAGCACGCCGCGCAGCGTCCGCAGAAATTGACGTCGCCAGGCAGACAAACGCCTCACCTGTCGACGTAACCACGGTTAACGAGTTCGCTTCTCCGCTGTCGTCGTCAGAAATCGGTGTGAACGGTCCCGCTTCCGCTGTTGCCGACATGAGAATGGGGGAGTTCATTTCCGGGACGCCCGCGGAGACGGCAGGATGGGCGAGGCAGTGAGCGGCTAGCAACGCGCCCGTTGAGCAATCCTACGACGTGCCATGAGTGCAGCCTTAACTGATATTCGTATCGTACAACGAATAATCACCGAAAGCCAATGCGCCCATTGGGCTCACCAAAGTGCCATAGACAAACCCAGGATGTCTGTAAATGCTTAAGGGCGACACGGATTGCATGAATTCGGCGGGCAACTGTCGGCGCCGTTCTTTGAGCGGAGACCGGCACCGGGTCAGGGCTCCCAATCCTTGAATCCGGGTGTGCGGTCATCGAAGGCGCCCCTGCCAAACACAGGTTGTGTCTGGCACTGTCTGGTTCCGAACGTCACATTTGACACGGAGCGCGTCTAGCTTCGATTGAGCATTCCTACAAAACTTTCGGGGAGGCAGCTCATGAAACCAACATTGATTGCCATTGCCTGTCTGAGCGGTGCACTTCTCTGCTCCGCCGCTCTTGCCGCCGACATCACTGGCGCCGGTAGCACCTTCGCTGCACCCATTTACACGAAGTGGGCCGACGTCTAAGGTCTCTAAATAGGGCACGGCAATGCCAGTCAACCACCGAACCTGCCTACAAAACCAGAAAGGCTAGGCCTGCGATTATGGTTGGCATGAGCGCGGCGCCGAGCAGTTTCATCGGACTCACTGCGCCTCCTGAAAACCGGTTTCCAAGTATCGCGAGGCCGGCCGGGTTCGGAGCATTTGCAATCACCGTCAATCCTCCGCCCGTCACCGCTCCTGCCACGAGCAGGTACTTTGCGCCGTCTGATAACCCAGGTATGAGCGACCCGAGATACGTGATGGCAGCGTTGTCCATGACCGCCGTCAGACCTGTTGCGCCGAAATACAGTGTCATCGCATCCATGGAACGCACAATCGGCTGAAGCCACCATTGCTGTAGTCCGCCGAGCACAACCAGGCCACCAAGGAAGAACGCGACCAGGAGGCTTTCGCGCAGCATGAGAGGCGACTGGTGGCGTTCGTAAGCGTGCGTGTAGCCCAGGAAAAAGAGGAACGCCCCGACGAACACGACAGCGTGATGCGAGTTAATGACGACCAGCGCGAGAAACGCGAGATGAACTAGCGTGACGCCAACCGGTACGTGTTGGGACTGTGAGGTTGTACCACCCTCGCTCCCTCGGGGCGTCGGCAAGCTCCTGGCAATCAGGGCGACGAAAGCCGTAGCATTGAAAACAACTGCGAGCGCTGCTTTCCATCCGAAGGTGGCTGCCATAAATCCGGTGCTCCAACCCCAGGCACTCGCGACCATCAACACCGGCGGTGCTGCATACGCCGTCATGACCCCACCGATGGACACATTCACGAAAAGCAACGCCAAGCCGAAATACTTCACCCGCTCGGAACTTCGCGCGGAGAACAGCGTGTCGCGCAGCAATAGCGCAGCGAGTGTCATCGCCGCAGGCTCAGTGATGATGGAGCCCAGGAGGGGAACGGCGGACAGGGAGAACCAGATAACGGCAACCTCGGTGCGCACAGGCAGAAACCGCGCGAGCCGCATCACAATGGCCGTTACCAGTACGAGAATGGGTCGACTCGCGGCGACCACCATAATGACAAAGACGAACAGCGCCTCCGTGAATTCACGATGCTCCAGGTACTCGATGGTCGCGTGTGACCCGACGAGCGCCCACATCACGAGACACAGAATCAGCGCCCAGAATCCGAAGACGACCTCCACCTCCGCGAGAAAGTGGAAGACGCCGGCATGCCGCGGGAAGCGGTGCGACAGCTTCTCAATGCGTGCTACGGCGAACGTATGAATGAGCGCAAGGGCAAAGATAACGGCGGCAGAAACTTCAACAGAATGAGGCATTGAATAAGGGGCTGGAGACGCTTTCGTGTTGACGACGCCATCATAATATTACAAATACCATACACATCAATCGGTCCGGCGGCGAGGACATTGCATCCGCGGCGCCTGCTCAGGCTAAGATGAATCGCTCGACGAGGGGAACTGATTGATGCCGCAATCGCCCGGACAATCCGACAATACTACGCGCTACGCCACCTATTCCCAGCGCGCTCGGGCCTTGTTCATTGATTCGATTTGGTGGACCGTCATCGTGCTTTTCGTGCCTCTCGGACCTTCAACTCAAGACCTGCTGCTGGCGCCTGACGCCTTTGCTTCGACTCTTGTGTTTTGGCTGCTGGTTGGCCAGTGCGTCCCGATTCTCGTGACTGGCATTCTTTGGGCCGTATGGGGCACATCTCCCGGTAAGCGCGCCTTGCGATTGCAAATCGTGGATGCAGATACGGGGCAGCCAATGACGGTCAGGCAAGCTTTCTTGCGCACAGCGGGCTACATGCTCACCTTCGCTACATGCGGAGCGGGATTTCTATGGGTTCCGTTCAATCCGCGTAGACAAGCGCTGCATGACCGGATGGCAAATACTGTTGTCATCGCTGGTTTGGCACCTGCTCAAATTCCGTAGAGATTTCCTGCATCACCTCCTCGCTGCGATTCCACCTGAATTATTTTGCAGCCAAATCTGCCTGGCTCGCGGCTAGTTTTTCCGAGCGCGTCCTTCGAATGCGAAATCATCACCCTTGTTGCGCCGTATACATTCTGCTGCCTGCATTGCGGAGCAGCCGCGCGACTGGTCGGACATCAACGGCAGCGGTCGCGGGACAATCGGTACTGTGGGATAGCCTTGAGATACCGGACAGGGTGGCGAAGTTAGCGCCCTGAGGCGAACGGCTGACGGGCGACGCTGACTCCGAGGGGCATCTCAAGACGCTTCGGAATGTGTCTGAAGGCCCCGTTCAGGATAAGGCGGGGCTCAACTTCACCAAGGGGCATTCACAAAAACAAGAGATGTACGCTAAAGAGAATGCTTAAAGAAGGAAGGTGAAACAAGGGGACTTGTGGGTTGGGGTGCTTAGGCCGAGGGACGGTGCTCGTTATCTAGCCAGTGCAGGTCGGCCAAGGCGGCATAAAGCGAAGCGAGGTCCAAGCCCATCTGTATAAGGCCCGGTATCTCATTTCTTTCCACAACGGCACGACCGTTCGGTGTGATGGCTTGCCGAAACGGTTTGGATACGTTCGTGTCTACCGCCGGTCCATTTTCGCTTCCGAAGAAGGTCGGTTCGTCTGCCTTACCCCGATGGCGCTAGCGCCCTGTCGACAACGACACAGCCGGCTCAATCTCGAGTTCTTTGGCGTAGGCGTCCAGATACTCCCCCACATGTGTCTTCAGCGTTTCGACGAACCGCTTGATTTTCGCGTCGACAAACTGTCGAGACGGATAGACCGCATAGACGTTGCGAACATGTGTGTGGTACCCGGGCAGTACGCGAACAAGCGTGCCGTTGCGCAGGTCATCCATCGCGGAGAATGCGGCGAGCAGGCCGATGCCCGCACCGTCGCGCAGCGCTTGTGACATCGAATCCATATCGTTGACGCTGAAGTGCGGTCCCGTGGGGCGGAAGGTCGCGTCGCCAGCAGCGCTCTCAAGACGCCACTCGTCGGGTGCGTAATCGACTGTCCCGAGCAGCACGCATTGGTGGTCGATAAGGTCTTCCGGGCACGTCGGTGCCGGATGGGCTGCCAGATACTCGGGTGATGCTGCGAGGATGCAATGACTCGTGCCGATGTTCTGGCTGACGTAGGCTGAGTCGGGCAGTGTTCGAGTAATCACGATACCGACGTCGAGTTGCTCTTCCAGCAGGTTCGGCATGCGCTGGGACAGCAGAAGGTCGACCGAGACCTCCGGATACGAGTCGCGGTACGCCAAAACGGCGCGAGTCACCAGAATGCGGCCAAGCCCTGGCACCGAGTGGACGCGCAACGTGCCACGTGGCTCAAGCAGGGCGTCACGCGCTTCGGCTTCGGCGTGCTCCACGTCGGTCAGGATGGCGACACACCGGTCGTAGAACCGCCGTCCCGCATCGGTGATGACAAGGCGGCGCGTCGAGCGCTGCATGAGCCTTGTGTCTAGCGACTCCTCAAGCACTGAGACCGCGCGTGAAATGTTTCCCACAGTGGTGTCGAGGTGGTTCGCAACCGCAGTGAAGCTCCCCATTTCGACGACTTTTACAAAAACCGACATGTTATATAGCTTATCCATCCCACCAGTCCCATTCGTCTGATTTCATCGTCTCGGCGCCGCACAGTCCACGCGCCATGGTGCACGGGCGTCCGGCCGTCATAGGCGAGTGCTGCCTTGCATTTCTGTAAGCATAACCGCGTTGGGCGCGCGGATTCTCCCTCTCACGGAAAGAATCATTCCTTCTGCCCTGGCTAAAACCGTTCGGGCTTCCCGCCTAGACTGGGTTCCGCAGACAGGCACTCACTGACAGCCACAAGCCAAAGCCCCCCTCCAGTCTCGCTAGACCCGACTACGTTGGGGGAAGCTCAATTATCTGGCCTGGCCTGAGTGCGAATTCATTTCGAATTGCCCACTATATTGAGGTTGGAAACAATGAACGCTCACTACGACTCCCTGTATCTTTTCATCAATGGCGAATGGATTGCAGCCAGCGAACGCGATACCGCTCCGGTCGTCAATCCCGCCTCGTTGCAGGAACTGGGCCGCGTGCCGCTCGCAACCGGGGCTGACCTCGAGCAGGCATTGCAAACGGCAAAGCGCGCGTTCGACGTGTGGCGCAAAACAGTACCGGCGGAGCGCGCACGGATTCTGAAAAACGGTGCGAACCTGATTCGCGAGCGCGCCGCTCACATCGCCGAATTGCTGACGCTCGAAGAGGGCAAGCCGCTCGCGGAAAGCCGCGACGAGGTGTTGCGCGCTGCCGAATATTTCGAGTGGTTCGCAGAAGAGGCGCGACGCATCGACGGTCGCGTGGTGCCGTCCAATCGTCCCGGTGTGCAGCAACTCGTGAAAAAGCAGGCCATCGGACCCGTCGCTGCTTTCACGCCCTGGAACTTCCCGGCCATCACGCCGGCTCGCAAGCTATCGGCGGCACTGGCCGCTGGCTGCAGCGTCATCATCAAGCCCGGCGAGGAAAGCCCGGCGACGGCGCTGGCGCTTGCCCGCGCCCTCGACGATGCCGGTCTGCCCAAAGGCGTGCTGCAGGTAGTGTTCGGCGTGCCCGACGAGGTGTCGAAGACGCTGATTGCGTCGCCGATTATCCGCAAGGTGACGTTCACAGGTTCCGTTCCCATCGGTCGTTTGCTTGCTGCGCGGGCAGCCGAGGGCGTGAAGCCGATTACGCTCGAGCTCGGCGGCCATGGCCCTGTGCTCGTGTTCAAGGACGCCGACGTCGAACGGGCCGCCGTCGAAGGCGCGGCGAACCGTTTCCGCGGGACCGGCCAGGTTTGCATCTCGTCGACACGCTTCCTGATTCAGCGTGAGGTCTACGACGAGTTCGCCGAGCACTTCGTGTCTGCTACCAAGGCGCTCAAGGTGGGGGACGGGATGCAGCCCGGCACGCAGGTCGGGCCGCTCGCGAATCCGCGCCAGATTGCCAAGATGGAAGAACTCGTCGCCGATGCGGTGGCGCGCGGCGCGAAGGTGCTCGCCGGTGGCAAACGCATCGTAGGAGATGGCTACTTTTTCGAACCGACCGTGCTTGCCGACGTGCCGATGGATGCTCGCGTGATGCATGAAGAACCCTTTGGCCCCATCGCAGTGCTGATGCGTTTCGACCAACTGGAAGACGGTCTCGCCGAAGCGAACCGCTTGCCGTATGGCCTCTCGGCCTACGCGTTCACGAACAACGCGCGCACTGCCATCGACGTTGGCGACGGCCTGGAAGCCGGGATGATTGGTATCAACCAGTACCGCATCGTGGCCACCGAGCTTCCTTTCGGCGGGCTTAAGGAAAGCGGAATCGGCTCGGAAGGTGGCGCCGAAGGCATCGAGTTCTATCTCACCAACAAATTCATCAGCCAAGTCTGAGGAAGCATCAACCATGTCAAAAGTCAATTTCGACAGCCCGCGCGAAGCCGCGCGCGCATTCACACCGAAACTCGCCGAACTCGTCGACGACGTGCTGTTTCCGCAGGTCTGGGCCGACACAGCGTTGTCGCCGCGTGACAGAAGTCTCGTGACTGTCGCCGCCCTGATTGTTGGAGGGCATCACGACGAACTCCCCGCGCATCTGCGGCGGGCCGTGAGCAACGGAGTCACGCGCGAAGAACTTGCAGCAACCATCACCCACCTCGCGTTCTACGCGGGTTTTCCGGCCGCTATCTCGGCTTCCGCCGCGGCGCAATCGACGCTCGGCGATGTACAGGCATAACAGGACACGCAATCATGAAAGCAATCACCTTCAACGAATTCGGCGACGCCGATGTACTCAAACTCGCCAACGTTCCAGACCCGGAACTGCGCCCCGACGACCTGCTGGTCCGTGTATGTGCAGCAGGCGTGAACCGCGCTGACCTCACGCATCGACGTGGCGGTTACGGCCGCCCGAATTTCGGCGATTCGACCATCATGGGGCTGGAAATCGCGGGCGAAGTGCTGGAAGTCGGCGCATCGGTGGAAGGCTACAAGGTCGGCGACCGGGTGATGGGTGTGGTCGGCGGTGGCGCATATGCCGAAATTGCCCGCATCGACTGGCGCATGGCGATGCCGATTCCGGAACAGCTCGATTACGTGCACGCGGCGGCCATCCCCGAAGTGTTCGTCACGGCGCATGAAGCGATGATGCATCTTGGACGCCTGAAGCAAGGGGACTCCGTGCTCATTCACGCGGCGGCCGGCGGGGTCGGTTCTGCTGCGGTCCAACTGGCCTACACGACAGGAGCGACGGTCTTCGCGACCGCAGAGGCATCGAAGCTGGAACGCGTTGTCCAGTTGGGTGTTGACCATGCCATCGATTACCACACCCTGGATTTCGCCGACGTCGTTGCCCGGAAGACGGAAGGCCGGGGCGTCGATGTTGTAGTTGATTTCGTGGGTGAGCCATATTTTGCGCGCAACATTGCGTCGCTTGCGAATGGTGGGCGTCTGGTGCAGGTCGGGATTCTGGGCGGGGGCGGCCAGGTGAGTGTTGACCTGGAGACCATTCTGTATCGTCACATCCAGATTATCGGCACGGTGATGAAGTCGCGCGCCCAGGCTGAAAAGCACGCCATGGTGCGACGTTTCCGTGAGCACTGGCTCAATCGGTTCTCGGGTGGCCGGCGCCTCGAGCCTGTCGTAGACAGCACGTTCCCTCTAGGGCTTGCCGCAGATGCTCATCGGCGTATGGAATCGTCGGCGAACGTTGGGAAAATCATCCTGACGATGTGCTAAAGCCGTCGCAGTACGAGATGTGCTTTCCCAAACAGGATGGTCGGACATCAACGGCAGCGGTCGCGGGACAATCGGTACTGTGGGATAGCCTTGAGATACCGGACAGGGTGGCGAAGTTAGCGCCCTGAGGCGAACGGCTGACGGGCGACCCTGGCTCCGAGGGGCATCTCATGATGCTTTGGAACGTGTCTGAAGGCCTCGCTCAGGATAAGGCGAGGCTCAACTTCACCAAGGAGCACTCCAAAAACAAGGCATGTATGCTAGAGAGAATGCTCAAACGTAGGAAGAGGAACCAAGGCGGTACGGGGAAGGCGCGCTTGCGGCGCGACGTTCCGCCGTGAACAGCTGAAGAGTTAGTTTTGAACCACGATGGGCACCAGAAAACGAACTTCCTTGTCGGCGACAAGGTCCTTCGTTGCATCGTCGTAGATGGCTCGGTAGGGTTTCTGAGGCTGCTCGCTGAGCCACTCTTCCTGGGTGCCGTTCCATACCTCGAATAAGACCAATTCGCCTGCGTCCGCAAAGTCTTCGCTGAACACGACGCTCAGGAAAGTCGGCTCCTCCGGCATCGTCTTCATGAGCTCTGCGAGGTACGGTACGAACAACGCCTTGGTTGAGGGGAAACCAGGCGGTGTTCTCGTCGAGCCTTCCATAGATTTTCTTGCTGCTTGACGCACATCGTATCTCACGAACCTCATCCAGCACGCAGGGCTTCTCGCCTTCACCAGAGACCGCGTCGCCTTTGGAGGACGACTGCGGTCGAGGTGGCGCTAAGCGCCAGGTGGCAAATACAAGGCGCGAGTCTCGGTAAAGGACAGCAGACCTTCTTTGCCGAACTGCCTGCCCAAGCCGGACTCTTTTGTGCCGCCAAAAGGCACCAGAGGGTCGACGCCGACGTGGCGGTTTATCCAGACTGTTCCAGCGACCAGACCGGCAGCGACGTTCTGCGCTTCGGTGACGTTCCCGCTCCAGACCGACGCGCAGAGACCGTACTCGCCGGCGTTGGCTTGTGCGACGGCGTCCTCGTCGTCCTCGTACTGCATGACTGGCAATACGGGCCCGAACGTCTCTTCGTCGACAAGACGCACGCCCCGAGTAAGCCCAGTGACAATGGTCGGCTCGATGAAGTAACCTGGCTTATCGAGAGCGTTTCCTCCCACCGCAAAGCGAGCGCGCGGGTCGGCCTTCGTTTCTTTGAGCACGGAAAGAATCGAGTCGAATTGGGCCTGGTTTTGAACCGGGCCGAGCTTCACATTCGGGATAAATCCGCCGCCCATTGACGTGCCGCGGGCAATCGCCGCCATCCGTTCGACCAGCTCGTCATGTATCGCGCTGTGCACATACATTCGCTTAATGGCCATGCAGACCTGGCCGCTATTGACGAACGCAGCGCCAAAGAGCGCGGGAGCAACCTGGTCCAGATTCACGTCTTTGCGAACGATGGCCGCATCGTTTCCACCCAGTTCGAGGGTGAGCCTCTTCAACGTGCTCGCTGAGCTGGCGACGACTCGTTTTCCAGTTGCAATGGAGCCGGTCAGGGTAATCTTTGCGACATCAGCATGGGTGCTCATCAGCGCGCCAATGTCGTTGTCGCCGTTGATGACGTTGAATACGCCTCGCGGAAATACATCCTTAGCCAGTTCCGCGAGCTTGAGCGTAGCCAGCGGTGTGTACGGCGAAGGCTTCAGGACGATAGTGTTGCCGGTATAGAGCGCATGGGTAATCTTCGGCACGGCGAGGCCGATAGGAACATTCCAGGGAGCAATTGCGCCCACGACGCCGAGCGGCCGATGCTGCAGGATGACGCGACCGGAATCATCGTCTCGCAACACGTCGTCTCCGATGTCGATGGTCAGCATGGCTCTCAGCAACATCGCGGCGCGCTCGATTTCGACGCGCGTCAGTGCCAGCGGGCGGCCTTGTTCCAGAGTCAGTATCGCCGCCAGCTCAGCTACGTTCGACTCGAGCACTTTTGCAAACAGATGCAAGCGGCGCCGGCGCTCGGCTATGGGAGTTGCTGCCCACAAGGGAAATGCTGCATTGGCTGCACCTACCGCCTGTTCGAGCTGTTCCGGAGTTGCCATCGGGGCAACCGCACATTCCGACGCTAGTGCGGGGTCAATCACGGCCGCATGATGGATACCATCTACGAGTTCGCCACCAATAAGCATGCGCACGGGGTTGAAGCGCAGGTGGGTCATCACCGCGCCAGGATTGTCCAAAACCATCTCGATTTCCAGGTTGAATTGAATGTCGCTATGCTTCGTTGACTGCGATGACGCGACCGAGCACTTGACCAGCGGAGAGGTCGCGGAGTGCATCGTTGATTGACGACATCGGGCGGGCATGCAGCCGAACAGGCAGATGTTGTGGCTCACTCCTTTGCATCAGCCCGAGCAAAGAGTCCATTTCCTCCAGCGAACCAACGTAGGACCCGCGCAGAGTTACGTTACGCATCGGAAGGAGCGCTGTAGAGACTGTTAAGGCGCCACCAAACAAGCCGACTACGATGACCGTCCCGCCGCGCGAAACAGCGCTCAAGGACATCTCGACGGTTGTCCCGCTGCCAACGAAATCGACGAGCGCACGAACACCGTTTGGGGCCAGCTTTCGCAGTTCTCTGAAGGCTTCGGGAGACCGCGTGTTCAAGACCGCATCGGCACCTGCCTGCTTCGCCTCTGCGAGCTTCGCATCGTCGATGTCCGCGACGATGATTTTTGCGTCGGTCAATATCTTCGCGATGGCTATCGCCGCCAAGCCGAGGCCGCCGGCGCCAATCAGTACAAGCGCGTCGTCTTCAAGCAGGGGCGGGAGCTTCTGCAGCGCGCTGAACGCGGTGAGCCCTGAGCACGCGCAAGTCGCTGCAAACAAAGGATTGAGCGTCCCATAATCCAGCAGGTATCGCGAATGGGGCACCATTACATAGTCCGAGTACCCACCAGGCTTCCGAGTGCCGAGGGCCCGGCCGTTCTCGCAATCGACCTCGCGCCGGTTGCGGCAATTGAAGCACTCGCCGCAACCGTGCCACGGGTAGACGACGCATTTTGTTCCAATTGCGATGGTCGCGTCGTCGCCGACCGCGTCAACTACGCCGACGATTTCGTGACCCATCGTGAAGGGCAACTGGACACCGACGCTTTCGAACGAGACCTTCTGCCCGTTGCCCAAGTCCAGCGCGCCATGTTGAATATGAAGGTCGCTGTGGCAGACGCCGCATGCTTCTACCTTCACGCGAACTTGCGCTCCTCTCGGAGCAGGTGTGTCGCGCATAACGAGCTGTAGGGGCTTACCCCACTCAGTAATGTCGTAGCTTTGCATAGCTCTTTTCATTGGGCGACGTGGACTGCGATGTTCGACAACTGCTCATTCGCAAGCATCGCGTCGAGCATCCGCCGAACCTTCAACAGGGTTGCATCGGCTGCAATCGGAATCATCGGGGCATCGGGCGAACCGATGATGACCTTCTGCTGGGCCTCGATGATTCGACGGTCCTCGTCGAAGGCGTTTTCGACTTGGGCAGTCAGCTTGCCGGTCAAATCGGCGACGCGTGTCTGGAAGTTGTTGTGTGCCGTTGCCCAGAAGTAGTGGGAGGTGTGCTCCGTCTCGGGAGTCACCGCGATGAAGGTATGCAGCTTGATGGTCCTCGGCGTGTTGCTTTCATAGCCTTCACCGACGGGGGCAATCACGGAGTCCTGGACGAACAGATTTCCACGAATATGCCAGACGTAGTAGTTGAACCGGTCGACAATGTTGGGCAGGTCACCGAGTTCTCGGGCAAATGAAGGAGCTCCGCTACTCAGCGTGGTGAATCGAACCTGCACTGTCTCCTCGGAAAACTCCGTCTCGGGCCGGATGCTCCCTTGCCTGCGGGTTCCGATGGACTTCCCATGTACAAAGCCGAGATGGGAGAAGTCGAGCAGGTTGTCCGTGATGAGTTGAGCACCTGAGGCGTAGTGCATGTAGCGCCCTTCCTCGACGGACCATCCCTCCTTATCAGCCCAGTGCAGTTGCTGAATCTCATCGGCCCTGGCTGCTGACGGCTCGCCCATCCATATCCAGGCGAGGTTGTCGTGTATCTCGACCGGATAAGCGCGGACGCGCATTTTGTCCGAGACCCGCTCCTGGCTTGGGACTTCGATGCAACGCCCTTGGCAGTCGAAAAGCAGGCCGTGGTACATGCATCGAACGGCGTCACCTTCTTGCTCGCCTTTCGAAAGCGGAGCCGCCCGGTGGCAGCAGCGGTCTTTCAATGCCGTAAGCGTTCCGTCCGAGCGGCGATAGAACACCAGGTCCTCTCCCAACAGCTTGCGAGCAGTCAGAGCACCAGATTTGAACTCATCATTCCAACCTGCGACGTACCAAGCATTTCGTAGATACACAACGTGTCTCCTGTTCTGTTGGTGCACCAATCAGCGGCGTGGGGCCGCCGCAAAGAAATGCGCACATGTTTTCAGGTTGAGACACTGTATCTCCCGCCATATTGAGCGTCTGCCACCCCACTGGGGGACAAACACCCTACTTATCGCTCGGTACTTACCCTCCCTTTCTGGGTCCAGTCGTGCCACAGGCGAAGGTATGCAACCATCAATTCCCTCTGCGAAGTGATTTGCAACCGCTGATATGCGCGCTTCACGTAGCTACGCGCAGTTTCGGTGCCAATTTGCAATTTGAGCGCGGTGTCTGCGATGGTGTCTCCAACCAATAAACGAGCGCAAACCTCGCGCTCACGCAGCGGCATCGCCGTGCATTCGTGCAGGCATTGTTGAATCAAGTCGATGGAAGCAAGGCAGTCAGCGGGAGAGAGCGTCGCCGCGCTCGTGGCGTAGTGACGGTCAATGAGGGCAAAAACTATAGGGCTCGCTGCGAGCAGATTCTCAATCTGGTCTTGCTGAAATGGGTGGCTGGCGCTCCACCGCAACGCGCTAAGTGCGTAGGTGCCAGAGCTACCGTGACGACATAGAAGCATACGGTCGACGAGCTGCGGGTAGACCTCCGCGCGCAGTTGTCCTTGGGGAAGGTCCGTCTTCTTTAATCGCGAGTAAGCGAAGTCGCTGCGACGAAGTTGCACCGTCGCTTGGCTTAAAGCAGGGTCCGCAGCCCAGAGGGAGTGGCGCGTATAGAGCGTAATCCTTGCCTCAGACCCAAAACGCTTTGGGTCGCTCGATGCAATTGGCGTTACCGCATCCGGTCTGACACGATAACAGGCGAAGAAGTCTATTCCGCAAACGCCCATCAAATAGCGCTCAAGCTGACTTCCAAACGAGTCAGTACCAATTGCCGCGATAGCGTGCGCGGTCCATGCATCCGCCGAAATTCTGGCTGGGGTCTCCATTGCATTCTCCGTGGCCGTTGCCGCCCGGGACGAACGAACTGGCGAGCGGCACAACCTTACAAACTGCATCGTACTTCTCAACGAGCTTCGCCGCCATCAGCCCTTCCAGGGTTGTCCTCAGTTTGACAGCCGACCTGTTGCCTTCTACGATTGGCCCACCAATTCTGGTGGACCAATTTGGTTGGACCAGTTTACACCTGATTGAAAGTCGAAGTTCGTAAATCAAAAGGAGGAGACGTTGAGGAAGTTCACGATTGCGGCGAGCGCGCTCGCTGGCATTGCTGCGTTGCCAGCGCACGCGCAAACATCTGTTGTTCTTTACGGGTTGATTGACCAAGGGTTTGCCTACACCAGCAACGTTCAAACTGGCCGTACAGCGGGAGCGCTCAAGGGGGAACAGCAATTCGCGCTCTCGGATGGCGCGGCAGGCATCGGTGGTAGCCGGTGGGGCGTAAAAGGGGCTGAGGAGCTTGGCGGCGGCTACCAGGCCATCTTTACACTGGAGAATGGTTTCAACATCAATACCGGCGGACTCGCGCAAGGGGGGCTGATGTTCGGGCGACAAGCGTTTGTCGGCCTCGCTGCTCCAGGGGGTCGGCTCACCTTCGGGCGTCAGTACAGCATCGTCGCCGACATGCTGGCGCCGTTTTCAGAGTCGGGAGAAATACCTGGCCACATGGGCGCTAACCCAGGTGACTTCGATGACTTAGGTCACTCGTTTCGACTCAACAATACAATCAAGTTTCGGTCGACCGATTTTCACGGCGTAACAGTCGGTGGGATGTATTCTGTTGGTGGCCTAGCGGGAGCCCCGGGGCGAAATCAAATCTGGTCTCTAGCGGCAACATACGCAATGGGGCCGTTCTCAGCTGGCGTCGGTTACACAAATGCGCGAGACCCGAACCTCTCCTATTTCGGAACAAACGGAAATGCTGGAGGCAGTAATACGGACAACATGGGGACAATCGGGACGACAGCCACATCAGTGCAGACGAACCCAATTTACTCAGGCTTCGCCTCGGCCAATACGATGCAGCTTCTCATTGCAGGTACGAAGTATCGGTTTGGCGGTTTAACCGTCGGTGGAACGTACACCCATGCAAGCTATGGCGGTCTTGGAGATACAACAGCCGGACCGAATCCTGCAAAATACTCGGGTACGGCAATAATCAACAATGGTGAAGTCAACGTCAGCTATGCCTTCACGCCTGCCCTCAGCGTTAACGCGTCCTACGGCTACACGCACAAGGCGAGCATTGGCTCGTTCGGCGAAGCGACGTACAACCAGGACACCTTGGCTGCGTCTTATCTGCTTTCGAAGCGCACCGAGCTCTACGCGTTTGCCATCTATCAGAAGGCGTCGGGAACGGACTCGTTGGGGCAGCCTGCGGTAGCCTCAATCACACAGTTGACCGCATCATCCAACAACAAGCAGTTGCTCGTCCGCGTGGGTATCGTCCACACCTTTTAAACGATGCAAAACGCCGCGGCAGGTCAGTCGGTTTGGCCTGTCGGGCGCTTCGTCCGGGGCTTGGCCGGTTTGACAGCAGGCGCATCTTCCTCGCCGAGAATCTCGTTCCATGCGTCGACCGCACTGGCGAAGTGCCCTTCCATCAGGATGGTTGCTTTTTTGGTATCGCGCTTCTTCACGGCTTCGTAGAGCTTCGCATGATGCTCTGCCGAAATCTCGCCTCTTGCCGAATCGGAGAAAAGTGCAAAGCGGCGGCTTTCAGAAATCCGATAGAACGAATTCAGCAGCCGCACGAGGACTTCATTGTGCGTGCAGCGGGCCAGCGCCATGTGGAAGGCCGTGTCCTGAACGGAGATGTTGCCCTTGTTGGCGAGCACGGCCTTCGTTGCATCAATGATTGATACCAGGCCATCGAGGTCAGCTTCGGTTCGACGCTCACATGCGAGCTGCACAGCGCGAAGCTCCAACGCCCATCGCACTTCGAGCGTTTCCTTGACCTCTCTCATCGAGGGCTCGGAGCCCATCTCGGTCAGGAGCACAATCGTCTCGAAGCTACTGTCGGTAGACATTCGACGCAGATAGATGCCGGAGTTCGGGCGCGATTCGATGACCCGAAGCGCGCTTAACGTCGACAACGCCTCGCGCAACGCATTGCGGCCCACGCCGAATCGCTCTGCCAGAGCCCGCTCGGAGGGTAGGCGCTCGCCGCTCTCAAAGCCGCGCTCCTTGAAGAAGGCAAGCATTTTGCCGACGAGCTCGGCGCGCGGGGTGGCTTCACGCGTTGCGGCAGACGTAAGTTCCATATTGCTTACCGATGAAGATGCCATGAATAGTTAGAAATTATACAGGTCACCCCATCCGAGCCAGACACCCCGTCACGCTGTAAGCATCCAGTTTAAGAGGGTGTACGGGGTGTCGGAGTCGCGGTGATGTTCAAATACGCCTACAACCGGCGCGCCTATCGAGACGGTCTGGGCAGGGTCGCCTAGTAGATTCCCTAACATCCGGACGTTGCCAGCGTTAGGGAGTTCAACGACCACTACCAGATACGGCAGATTGTTCCCTAGAGCTTGATGGGATGGATGCCATACGCGCTCCCAACTGAAGGTACTTCCTTGGGGAGCAATCTCCTCCCAAGTGGGGTCGAACTGCTTGCACGCATGGCAAATCCACTCGGGTCCAAACTGCCAGGTTCGACAATGTGCGCACCGCTGGACCAACAGCTTTTCCTGGCGCAGGCCTTCCCAGTACGGTGCCGATATGCCGTCGACTTCTGGAACTGGCGCCGGCAAGCCGGTCGGAAGATAGAACCCGCTCATAAGGTGGCCTCCGAACCAAAAATCAGGCTGCTCGCGGGCGACACCATCGGACCGCCGGTGACCAGTGCGATGTTCCCGTTTCGCGCCTGGCTGGTCGACTCTCCACGCACCTGTCTGGCTGCCTCGATGACCAGCTCAAAGCCTTGGAGGTAGACCTCACCAAGATTCCCTCCACTGGTGTTCAACGGAAGCTTGCCGGCGGGCGCACTGAGATTTTCGAGCGTCATAAAGTCGTTGATTTCGTCCGGCTTGAAAAAACCGTGCTCGCACAGTGACATCACGACGCCACCCGTAAAGTTCTCATACGCCTGTACCGAACCGACATCTGACGGCCCAACTTCGGCCATCTCGAAAAGGTCGGTTGCGATTGACCGGTAGTTCGCAGACGCGTAGTCGGGGGCGTTGTGGGGAACAGCTCCGGCGCGCCACTCCGCTCCGCTGGCTGCGCCCAGGAGATACACCGGCGGCCGGGCGAAATCTCGGGCCTTGTCAGCGGCAACCAGAATCAGCGCCGCTGCCCCGTCATTCTCCATGCAGCAATCGTAGAGACGAAACGGCTCGACAATCCAGCGGGAGCCTTCGTAAGCGTCGGCTGTCAGCGGCTTGCCATACATGACTGCGCGGGGATTCGCCTGAGCGTGGAAGTTCGAGGCGAGTGCCACGGCACGTAGCGCGTCCCGTTCGACGCGATGCTCATGCATGAAACGCTGGACGCGAAGTGCGAACTTCTGGGGTGGCGCCAGAACCCCGTAGGGCATCTGATAGGCCATGTCGCCGGAGACTGTTGAACGCGGGGCTGCCTGTCCGAAGCGACCAAACTGTCCTTGGGCAAGCCCGCGGTACACCACCACGCAATGGGCCATCCCCGCGTTGATAGCCGCCGCCCCGTTCGCCACAGCGGCAGCGCAGCCGCCACCACCGCCGCCCCATTGCATGATGGTGGAGCGCATACGCTTTACACCCAGCGCGGTGGCCAGCCGGACCGCATCGTTTCGGTCCTCACCAAAGGATGCGAACCCATCGATGTCAGAGGGGTCTACGCCAGCGTCACGACATGCAGCCAGGACGGCCTGCAAGACGAGCTTGAACTCGGGATGCGGCGACCGGCCGAACTTGAAGTATTCACTCTCACCAACGCCGACTACCGCGACCCTGCCACGAAGCGTTCGCTCATGGCTCATGTTGCCGCCTCAATGCGATTTGTCGACGCGGCAGCGTCTTTGCCAGCAAAGCTATAGACTGCACCCCGTTCGAGCAGGCCGGACGCCGCTTCGACGTCATACCCCAAGACTTCGGTCAACACATTGAAGCTGTGCTCGCCGATTCGAGGTGCCGGCCGCGGGTCATCGACAGGCGTTTCGCTGAAGCGGAACGGCAGCGCTACATTCGGCAACCAGCCGAGGTCAGGATGCTCTACTCGGGTCACAAGCTTGCGCTCCTGGGCCTCCGCCGACCGGATAGCCTCTCCGACGGAGCGCACTTCACCGCAGGGAATCGAGGCTGCGCGCATGTGTTGCTGCCAGTGTGACCATGGGAGCTTCGCGAAGGCCTCGTCAAGCACCTTGAACAGTTCCGCGCGACGCGCGATGCGCCCATTGCGGTCGGCAAGCACGGGGTCATTGGCGAGCTCGGGCATTTCCAGCACCTGGTTCGCAAGGCGGTGGAAAATCTTGTTGTTGCCGCAGTTGATATAGAACGCTTTGTCGGCGGCCTTAAAGACGCCGGAGGGACACGTGTCGGGGCTCGTATTGCCATGTCGCTGAGGCTCGGCGCCAGTGAACACGTGCTGAAGCGTTGCATACCCGGTCATCAGCACCGCGTTATCAAACAGCGAAACCTCGACAGCCTGGCCTTTTCCAGTGCGCTCACGAGCAACGAGCGCGGCAAGCATCGCATTGCTCGCCATCATGGCCGTACTGATGTCCATAACGGGCGAGAGCGCGCGGACCCCTTGGCGGTCGGGGTAGCCGTTCATCGATACGAAGCCGCTCTCTGCTTGAGCGATGGGGTCAAAGCCGAGGCGGTCTGCAAAAGCGCCTTCTCGACCATACGCCGACACGGAGCAATAGATGACTTCGGGGTTGCTCTCGCGAATCGTCTTGTAGTCCAGGCCCAGGCGCTCCATCACACCGGTCGAGAAGTTTTCAGCGACGACGTCTGCGGATGCAATCAGCTCCCGAGCAATCCGCCGCCCATCCTCCGACTTCAGGTCAAGAGCGATGCTTCGCTTGTTTCGATTCGACCAGAGGTACGGCGCGCCGATGCTTTCATCCTCGGGATGGGCCGGCGGGTAGTATCGAAATTCGTCACCACGGACGGGCGCTTCGATTTTGATGACGTCGGCGCCCATGTCGGCGAGCATCATC
Source organism: Paraburkholderia sp. BL27I4N3 (assembly GCF_003386115.1). NCBI lineage: Bacteria > Pseudomonadati > Pseudomonadota > Betaproteobacteria > Burkholderiales > Burkholderiaceae > Paraburkholderia > Paraburkholderia sp. BL27I4N3. The sequence continues at coordinate 6,991,233 of NZ_QREJ01000001.1, forward strand.
GTGGCAAACGGCCCGGCGATGAAGTGCGTGAAATCCACCACTCGAATTCCGGCCAGGGCTTTGGGAGCATCCTTGGGGCGGGGTTCGTGCTGGGGGAACTCTTCGGCAAACGTCGAGGACATGAAGTCTCCTATATTCCAGTTCGCGCTCATTCGAACGCACAGCTTCTCAGCCGTTTTATTTACAGGTCCAGCACCAGCGTTTTCGAGGATGCGCCCGAGCAGCACACCATGACCGCTGTGTTGCCGGCCTTCTCTTCGTCGGTAAGGAAGTCGTCCCGATGGTCGGGAACGCCGTCGATGACGCCAGTGCGACAAGTGCCACATACGCCCGCGCAGCAGGCGTACTGGACGTCCACTCCCTGGTCGAGCAGTGCGTCGAGGATGGTTTTGCCCGGTTGGACCGGAATGCGCTTTCCGCTCTTCTGCAGAACAACATCGAATCCGCCTCCGGTAGCAGACTCGCTAGCCGCGGCGAATCGCTCGAAGTGAACCTGCTCCTGCGGAAGGTCCGCACATGACGCGATGAAGTCATCAACCATGCCGCGAGGGCCGCAGCAGTAAAAATGCGTCCCTGCAGGCGCCTCTGACACGAGACGTCGAATATCCACACGGGCGCCATCGCTTTCGAGATGCAGCTTGACCCTGCTGTCGGATTCGGGAAGCAGCGCGAGCTCTTCGGCATACGCTGCACGAGCGCGGTGGCGGGCCGCGAAGTGCAACTGCCACTTCGCACCCAGGCGCTCCAGTCGACGAATCATCGACACCACCGGCGTGATGCCGATGCCGCCGCAGATGAACACGGAGTTCTCTGCCTGTTCGTTCAGCGGAAAGTCGTTGAGCGGCGCAGAGATGGTGAAGCGGTCTCCTACGCGGGGAGTGTTATGCATCCACGCGGAACCACCACGTCCCGAAGCCTCACGCTGAACCGCGATGACGTACCGATGGCGCTCATGCGGGTCGTTGAGGAGCGAATAGCTCCGTACCCGATTCTCGGGAAGGTGCAGGTCGATGTGCGCGCCAGCTTCGAATGCCGGAAGCATGGGCAAATCAATCGGGCGGAACTCATAGGATGCGACGTCATCCGCTTCGAGCCGGATTTGAACAAGACGGACGTCGATTCGCTCGGCGTTAGGCTGGGACATAGTGAATTTGCGGTAAACGTTCGACGATTAGGGCGTGTATCCGAAGTCGGTGCCGAGCCGAGCCCTCATGAATTCCGCGCCGTCCGTGGTCCAGGAAGAGCCGGCCGACATCGTCAGGGAGACAGCACGAACCATCCACAACTCGGGGTTGTCCAGCGGAACGGGTGACGTCCGGTCAGCAGCGAGCTTGCGGACGTTCTCGAGCAGCATGCGGCGCGTCATCGCAATACCGGTATCGCTGATGCCGAGGTTTTCTTTCCGACGGTCGTAAATGGGCGATACGCCCGACTGGCAAGCCGCGTCTTGAACCCAGAGGCCAGGGAGGCCCGAGAACCAGGTCTTGGTCTGAGCGTCGTAGTTAAAGAGGAAGCCCGATGCGAGATTGAACTTGGTCCAATACTTGGCATACGGCTGCGAGACCGGACGGGGTTCGAAGGCGTCCTTGCTCGCGTGGCCCGTTTCGCGACCACCGTAGCCTTCCTCGAACACCTTGCGCGACTTCTCGTACAGCGGCGTGGCCGGCGTGTAGGAGAACATCAGGCAAAGCGTGTTCTCGTCGTCGATGGGCACCCATGCGTGGCCGCTGAGCTCGGGATACTTCGACTGCGGAGGAACCAGCGTGTAGAACGGGAACAGGAACTGATTCACGCGCCAGTAGTGGTTCTTCTCGTCAAGGATGCGACGCGAAGCGATGCTGATGCCGAAGTCGCGCCGTTGGCATTCAAACACCGGCCGCAAGTCTTTCTTGGAAGTCCAGTCGTTGATGGAACCCTGCGAATCGATACGGCCATGAAGAATCGCGGCATGGGCTGAATCGATTTCGCCTTCGACAGCCTGCAGCCAGTTGCACTCCTGAACACGGAAGCTGAAGTGCACGTTCTCCAGGGGAACCATGTTCCATTCGAGGTCCGGCAATGGCGGCAGTGCATCGCGCGGCGCTTCGCCCATATAGGCCCACACGATGCCGTTACGTTCCTGGCACGGATAGTTCTTGATGCGGACCTTCTCCTTCAGGCGACTCTCTTCAGGCTCGGCCGGCGTATCAAGCACTTTTCCGTCCACGCCGAACTGCCAGCCGTGATACACGCAACGCAGACCGCACTTTTCATTGCGACCGAACACCAGCGGAGCGCCTCGATGCGGACAGACGTGGTCGATAAGTCCCACGCGGCCTTCGCTGTCGCGAAATGCCAGCAAATCCTCCCCCAACAGCCTCACGCGTTGAGGCTCGCCGTCTGCGACCAGGTCCGACGAGGGCAAAAACGGCAGCCAGAAGAGGCGCATGAACTGGCCGGTAGGGGTGCCCGTGCCGACGCGAACCAGCGCTTCGTTGTCTTCATGAGAAAGCATTGTGAGGCTCCATGTTTTCGAATTGGTGGGACCAATTTAAGCCAAGACACTGCCTCGGTCAACTACTCTCGTCACCCAAAATGTACCGATGGAGCTCCATGGAGCATCGACAAACGGCCATCAAAATGCGGCTAAATTGCTGATTTAGATGGGTAAACCAATGTTCAACCCGCGGCCGGGCGTTCTCGATAGGGATTTCCCGGACTTGGTTTGATTCATGCGAGAATCTATATTTGCACCTACCAGATTGGCCCACCAACATATAAATATCTTGGAGAACACGTGTCCCTGCCACAGAGAACGACCATCGACGCGGCTATCGACGACAGCCGCCACAAAGCTGCGGCGGGAATTGACGGCGCTCGCACGGTCTCCCGGATTGGGCGACGGCTGATGTGGTACTTGATTGCCCTTTACGTCGTGTCGGTGCTCGACCGCGGCAACCTGAGCTTTGCTTCCTTTTCGATGAATAAGGAGCTCGGACTCACCCCGCAGATGTACAGCATCGGGTTGGGCATCTTGTTTCTGGGCTACTCACTGTTCGAGGTTCCGAGCAACCTTGCGCTGGCTCGGTTCGGCGCGCGAATCACGTTGACCCGTATTGCCATACTGTTCGGCCTGGTGACGATGTCGATGGCATTTGTGACCGGCCCCATCAGCTTCTATACGGTGCGCGCGCTTCTTGGCATCGCAGAAGCAGGCCTGACCCCGGGTGTTTTCCTGTACTTGAGCTACTGGATTCCTGAGAACTACCGCGCCCGCTACAACGCAATCTTCACTTACTCGGTTCCGGCCGCATACGTTCTCGCTTCCTTAGTGTCCGGTGCCATCCTGCAGCTCAACGGTACATTCGGGCTTTCCGGCTGGAAATGGCTGTTTCTGCTCGAGGGTCTGCCTGCAGTCATGCTCGGCGTGTTTGGAATTTTTTATCTCACTGACAGGCCGAACCAAGCGAAGTGGCTTTCGAGGGACGAGAAGGCGTGGTTGGCAAATGAGCTTGAAGTTTCCCGTTTGAATAAGTCCCCGGCCGAGGAGCTAAATACGCTGGCTGCGCTGCGGCAGCCGACGCTCTGGGTGCTCATCCTCGGATATGTCGGCATTTTTTGCGGCAACGCGACGGTCGGGGCGTGGCTACCTCAAATTCTTCACATCTACGGCGTACCCCTGACCCACATTGGGGTGGTCGCAGCAATCCCGCCGCTCGCCGGCATGGTCGGAATGACAATGCTGTCGCGCCGCTCCGACCGCCGAAAGGAGCGCATCGGGCACACGGTCGCGTGCACGGTCATCGCTGCTATCGGATACGGGACGGTCGCCATGTCCAGCAGCCTGTCGACGGCGCTTATTGGCTTCATGCTCGCAAACATCGGGGTCTACGCTTCGCTTGCTATCTTCTGGTCGATTCCACAAACCTATCTTCCTCAGCGGATTCGGCCCGCCGTAATTGCCGTCATCAGCTCTTTTGGGGCAATTGTCGGCGGCTGGGTGGCTCCGCTGCTAATTGGTCGCGTGCAACAGCAGACCCATAGTCTGTCGGCGGGCATGATTGTCGTCGCCGTGTTGTTCCTCCTTTCGTCCATCTGCGTGTGTATCGCCGGCCGGCGGCTCGCCACTCAAGCTAACAAGGGAACTCAATGAGCCACGTAGGACCCCTGAAAGGATTAAAGGTGGTGGAATTCGGCGCAGTTGGGCCGGTACCTTTCTGCGCAATGCTTCTAGCCGATATGGGCGCAGATGTGATTCAAATCACACGCCCAACGACCTCTGTCAGTGAGAGCGATTTCACGCAACGCGGTCGCCGCTTCGTTTCGCTTGACCTCAAGAATGCTGAGAACCGAGAAGAAGCATTGCGCCTCATCTCAGTCGCCGATATTGTGCTTGAGGGGAATCGCCCGGGGGTGATGGAGAAACTTGGCCTCGGTCCAGGCACCTGCATGGCACGCAATCCGCGACTTATATACGGTCGGATGACCGGATGGGGGCAAGAGGGCCCACTGGCCGCGAGCGCCGGCCACGACATCAATTACATCGCCATCACTGGCGCGCTTGATGCTATCGGCACGGAAGGACGACCGGTTGCCCCGCTGAACCTTGTGGGCGACTATGGCGGCGGCTCGATGTTCCTCGCCTTCGGCATTCTGGCCGCAGTGTTAGATGCCCGCACCAACGGGGAAGGCCAGGTGATTGACGCTGCCATGGTTGATGGCGCGAGCTACTTGATGTCACTCTTCTATCGTCTTCGTGCGCAGGGGAAATGGCATGGACCGCGCGCCACAAATGAACTCGATGGTGGTGCGCCGTGGTACGACACATATCAAACGGCGGACAAAAAATGGGTCGCCGTAGGCGCCATCGAAGAACCCTTCTGGCAACTAATGCTAGCGACTTTGGGATTTGCGCCCGATGATTTTCCGTCGAGAAAGGACAGGTGCCACTGGCCGGCTATCCGCGAGAGGCTGGCGAAAGCCTTCGCTGGAAAGACGCGAGATGAATGGAGCGCCATCTTCGATGGAACCGATGCATGTGTTAGTCCTGTACTGAGCATGGACGAAGCGCATCAAAATGAACACCTGAAGGCACGCCAGACATTCATCGATGTCGGCGGCATCGTCCGGCCTGCACCAGCACCTCGGTTTAGCATGTCGAAGGTTGCTCAACTCAAGACTGAAGTATCCAAAATCGAGATTTCGACGTTGATTGAGTCTTGGTGCAAGTAGGGTCAGCGAGCGCAGAGCAACTGCAGCGTCGACTAAATTGTTGACTCTTCCTTGAGCCAGCGAAGCAGTCTATCGAGCGCAATGCGTGTTCGGATGTCTGTCACCGAGGGAAGTATAGAGAGGGTCCGGCTCCTTTGGTGGGGGCGGGATAATGCTTCAGATTTCTTGGCAGATGTGCTCGCTAGCTATCGCTCGCAGCGAGTAGCAGTTGTCGCGTGCGCTTCATGACCCAAGCCACCTCGTGTTGGGAAAATTCCCACTCGCCAACGTCGACCTTCAATCTCATGCCTTTCGCGGCGCGGGTCAACGCCACGTCTGGCGATGAACCAGAGTTAGCAATCTTTCTCGATGCGTACGCAGATACCCCTAACTTGCTTTGGCCGAGGAGGCTGATAGTGAAAGCGAACGAACGCCTCCGCCAGGTGCGCTGGCAGGAGCGCCGGGAGTAAGGCTCGAAAACTTCACGCGGTCGTTGATGAGCGTTCCTCGCCACGAGCAAGAGTGATACCTATGGCTTGACCAGGACTTTGCCAGGTCTGCTCCGCTCACCGAGCATCGCAAATGCTTGTTGCGCCTCGTCTAGCGAATGCTCGATGTATGCGACGGGCTGCAACGATTTATTCGCAAATTGCTCGAACAACGCGCCGGTTGCGGCAAGCGCCTCCAGTTTGTGAGCGCCGACAAAATGCCGGACATCCACTCCGACGAGACTCGCCGATTTAAGTAATGCAAGATTCGTCGGCAGCTTCGGTATGGTCCCGGACGCAAAGCCCACGACGAGATGTCGACCGCCCTTGTCGAGTGAACGAAACGCCGCCTCCGAAGTTGCGCCTCCGACAGGGTCGACAATCACGTCAATCACCCCGTCTACAGCCATTGCGCGGAGTTGGTCGCGCAATGCAGGACCGTCTGGTTCCAGTTCAATGGTCTCCGTGGCGCCAAGTTCCAAAACCCTCGCCGCCTTATCTTGCGACGAGACAACGGCTAGCACTCTGGCGGATTTAGAGGATGCAAGCTGAACCGCAGCCTGCCCGACTCCGCCCGCGGCTCCCAGCACCAGCACCGTTTCGCCGGGCCGTAGGCAACCCCGCACGAACAACGCATAGTGAGCCGTCAGGTAATCGACGAGAGCGCAAGCTGCCACGCGGTCGTCAATCCCATCGGGCAAAGCAATTACGTCTGCGGCCTTGGCCACTGCATACTCGGCAAGGCCACCACCGAACTGCCAAACAGCAACCCTGCTTCCTGTAGCGATGCCTCTCACGCCTTCGCCCACATCTACGACGACTCCGGCTATTTCGCCTCCGGGCACATACGGAAGGTCGGGCTTCAGCTGATACTTGCCTTGGACAATCAGTCCGTCAACAAAGCCGAGCGCCGCGGCAGTCACGCGCAAGACAACCTCGCCTTCCGCCGGAGCAGGCCTCTCGGCCGTTTCGAGAGTTATGACAGGTGGACTTTCAAATGCTTTAACGACCGCTCGATGCATTGAAGCCTCCAGAGGCTATTGAAGTTTGCACATTCGCTATCGGCGTTCGATGTGCCGCAAGATTGTTCCGCGATGTGCGCCCAGCAGTTGCATGCGGCGCGCGCAGGTTGAACGCAAAACTATGGACGGCTGTGCCTTAAGAATGGTCCTCCGTGGCCAGCTTACTGCAAAGTGGCAGTACCCGTATGGCCGCGCCTCAACCGTGAAGATTCCTCCCATTCTTTGCTGGCGTTTCCAGCGGCCACTTCCAATCCAACATAACTTTTTCAGGCAAATTTCCCACGCTCGCGGCCAGATTTTTGCTCGCAGTGTGTCCATGCGAAATCATCACCCCTGTTGCGCGGTATACATACTGCTGCCCGTTCCGCGGTGCAGCCGCGCGACTGGTCGGACATCAACGGCAGCGGTCGCGGGACAACCGGTACTGTGGGATAGCCTTGAGACACCGGACAGGGTGGCGAAGTTAGCGCCCTGAGGCGAACGGCTGACGGGCGACGCTGGCTCCGAGGGGCATCTCATGATGCTGTGGAACGTGTCTGAAGGCCTCGCTTAGGATAAGGCGGGGCTCAACTTCACCAAGGGGCATTCACAAAAACAGAGGATGTTTGCTAGAGAGAATCCCGCAACGGGCCGAGAGGCAGGGACTAATACCTCTGCCGGATTGAACAGTGCACCGGAACTGAGGGAAGCTTGGCTCCCCTCCTGGCGAACGAGGGTTGGAGCTTTCCATCGATTTTCCTGCTGCTCGACGCGCAATGCGCAGTCCGTTCCGCAGTAATTAGCCGCGGAAACATCTGTGTCGTCTTGAATTATAGAAAATCGAAAGCCGCGTGCGGCGTCGGTAATCGGGACAATGTCTCCTGTACGGTTTCTCGTACGGCAGCAGTGAAGACGCTTGCAGCTTTGGACCGCGTCTTTCCAATCGGATACAAAAACCCATATTCCAAAGGAATTTCTTCTGTGAGCGGGCGCACGACCAAGTTGGGTGCGCCAGATGAAATTGCGACAAAGAGGTCGGCCAACGCGACACCTAGACCCTGAGCAGCAAGCTCACACGCGATGAGACCGTTCGTCGCTTCGTACCGTATGTTCGGTGTTCGCTTTCGGTCACGGAACAGCCGCTCAAGATGTTGACGAAGTAGCGACCTCGAATGAGTCGCTACCAGCGGTGAATCCAGAATATCGTCGAACGACAGGACGTCTTTTTCAGCTAGTGGGTGATTCTCGGACATTACGAGAACTGCCCGTGTCCGGATAAACGGCTCGACCTCGATACCTGGGTTGTCAATGGGCAGGATGCTAAGCCCAACGTCGAATTGTTCGTGAGTTATCCACGTTTCGATGTCGAGTCGCACGCGCGTAGCGACCTCCGCTGTGAAGCCGGGCAACTTGTCCTGTACAACCACCAAGGCAGGCGAAACCAATGCATTCGTCGCGTGCGGTGCCACCAGGATTCGGAGGTGGTCTGAAGCACCCGAACGAATCTGCGCTGCCGAACGCGTGAGCGACTCGAGTTCACGAATTACACGGTCGACCTCTTCATAGAAGCGCCATCCCTCAGGGGTCGCATGCAGCCGCTTCCCAACACGGTCGAAGAGTCTGAAACCGACCGACTCTTCCAACGAAGAAAGCAGCCGGCCAACCTGTGGTTGGGTCCGCGAGAGCCGGTCAGCTGCCAGCGTTACCGACCCACATTCGATGAAGGCCTTGAACGCTTCAATTTCCCGAACATTAAGCATGTGCGCTCCATATGCGTTTTTTGCACATTATGGATTGTTTTTCGCATTTGACGCATAAAACGTGAAGCCGTTAAATGTTCTTGCACGGTTCAACGGGACCACGAGTCGGAGTCGTCAGTGAGCGGCTTCTCGAAAATGAGTTAATTGCCTTCCCGTGAAAACGGGGAGACGGGAGACAGAGCATGTCTAGCGTCGCAGCACGCCTCGAACGATTGCCGTTCTGTGGTTTTCATAAGAAGTTGTTGTTCATGGGCGGACTGGGTTACACCTTCGACGCGATGGATTCTTCGTCGATGGCCTTCGTATTGCCAGCCATCACCAAAGCTTGGGGGCTGTCGTCTTTGCAGAATGGCCTCATCGCCAGCAGCACCTACACAGGATTTCTCTTCGGAGCAATGCTTGCTGGCCTGGCCGGCGACCGTTTTGGGCGCCGTTTCGTGATGATGACGGCGCTGATTATTTTCTGCATCGCCTCGGTCATCAGTTCTCAAGTAAACCACTGGCAAGCTTTCTACACGATTCGAATCTTCGCGGGCTTCGGAGCCGGTGCAGAAAGCGCCATCGTTGCGCCATTTCTATCCGAGTTTGTCGCACGCAAATATCGAGGAGCTTTCACAGGCGCGCTAGCAGGGTTCTTCGCCTTCGGTTACGTCATGTCGGCCGTCTTGGGCAATTTGATAATCCCGCATTTCCACGATGGCTGGCGCTACGTCGTGGTCATCACCTCGCTGCCTATTTTCATCCTGCTGTGGTGGAGACGAGAACTGCCGGAATCGCCCCGGTGGCTTGAAAGCCGCGGACGCATTGCAGAGGCAAACGCGACAATGGACCGAATCGAGGCGCTCGTTCTCAAAGAAGGGCGAACGTTTGAGCCCGTCCCGGAAACGATTGTGCAGTCGAGTCCGAAGGTTAGCCCTTCAAGTTTCTTCGGCAACTTTACGGCCATCTGGTCGCCGAAGCTGCGCAGAACAACGGCCATGTCGTGGGCGATGTGGTTCGCGATTGCGTTCAGCTATTACGCGTTCTTCACATGGATTCCCAGCCTGCTCGTTCAGCACGGCATGACTCTCACGAAGAGTTTCGGATTTTCCCTGTTGATGTACGCAGCGCAAATCCCTGGGTACCTTTCCGCAGCATATTTCAACGAGCGCGTGGGCCGACAGGGGACAATTGCGACTTACATGGTTTTGGGTGGACTGTCGGCGGTTGGGATGGCTTTCTCTGATGCGACGTGGCAAATCGCGGTCGCTGGTATTTGTCTCTCGTTCTTCATGAACGGCACGTTCGGCGGTGTCTATGCGTACACGCCGGAAATCTTCCCCACGCACCTTCGCGCGACAGGCGTCGGTACCTCATCGTCGTTTGGTCGCATCGGAGCCGTCATCGCACCAATACTCGTCGGACTCATCTATCCGACTTTAGGCTTCGCAGGCGTGTTCGGCGTCACGACCTGCGTTCTGCTTGCGGGTGCAGCCATCGTTCTCGTCTTCGGTATCCCGACTCGCGGTCTGGCATTGGAGGAAATTGCGACGTCAGAAAGCAGACCCGTTCACCCCGACGGCATGCCGATTCCCTCCAGAGGTGACGCATGACCGTCTCTGAAAACATCCTTTCCGGGCTGCGCTCAATTACAGATGCTCACACGCTCACGGAACAACCACGGTCGACGCTCGCAGCTCTGGACAATGCAATCGCAGACATTGTCGGCCGTAAGTTGCTCACCGTTCTGACCGTCCACATCGAAGAAGGGATTGTCAAACGCGCATACAGCAACCTACGCGACTCTTACGCAGCAGGCGGCATCAAGCGCATCGACTCGGCTCCCAGACTCCAGAAAGTGCTCGTTACTGGACAGCCATTCATTGGACGCAACCGGGATGACATCGTCGCTAACTTCACTGACGCCGAGACGATTCTTGCGACCGGATGTTCGAGCATCCTGAACGTCCCTGTAATGTGGATGGGAAAGATACTGGCTACTGTCAATCTCCTTCATACCGAAGACGGCTATTACCGGGATGGGCACATTCCGGTCGTTCGCTGCCTGGCCCAGGCAGCGCTGCCTGCCTTTCTTTGCGTTGAGCCTTTTTCCGTCGAATCTCTTGAATTGAACCACCAGTAAGGAACACACCATCATGTCAGACCGCGATGACAAAAACTCGGCCTGGAATGTGCCTCCTAGCCAGTACCTCTCAAGCAGGCCTGCGCAGTTTCAGCTCCCATCTGCGCCGGAATCGCTGTACATCACCATGCGTGACGGCTGTCGTATAGCCGCTGACATTTACATCCCCCAAGCAGGTCCGCAAGCGGAACAATTCCCGACGCTGCTCATCTTTACCCCGTACTACAGGCGTTTCGAGACAGACGGCAATGTTGCCGAGGCTGCGCCGGCCGCGGCCCGTTACCGAGATTTTTTCGTGCCTCGAGGGTACGCCGTCGTTGTGGTCGATGTCCGGGGCACTGGAGCGAGCTTCGGCACGCGCGATGCCCTTCGTTCTCCCACAGAGCGCGATGACTACGGTGAAGTCGCAGAATGGACCGTCCGGCAGCCATGGTCGAACGGCGTCATCGGCTCGACTGGCATCTCGTATGTTGGCGCTGCCGCCTGCTTTCTTGCCAGTACAGGGCATCCGGCTGTCAAAGCGATTGCGCCGCTATTCGGTGTGTCGGACATTTATAGTGAACAGTTGTACCCGGGGGGCCTGGTTTCGAAGGTCTGGACTCAGGCGTACTCCAATCTCATGGTGGCAATGGACCATGACCGGCGCGACCTCATCCGTCAAATCTCGTACTACGAGGACCCCGGGCTGCAGGGACCGCATCGCGTGGACCAAGATACTGACGGCAGCCTGCTCGCTGCCGCTATCAATGAGCATCGCGGCAACTTCTCTCTCGCAGACGCAGCGGGCGAATTCGCATTCAGAGATGAAGGGATGCTTCACAACCCAGAGTTCACCCTCGCCGTTTGCAGCCCGTATCACTACCTCGACCAGATTTCACCCGAGGTCCCCATTTACTCTGTGTCAGGCTGGTTCGACGGCGCGGGCTACGCCAACGGCGCGATTACGCGCTTCCTGACTCGCGCAAATCCGAAGGACCGGCTGCTTCTGGGCCCTTGGGACCATGGTGCCCGTACAAATGTCTCACCCTGGCGAGAGCAAGAGGCCCCGGAATTCAATCTGCTCGCTGAGCTACTCCGGTTCTTCGACACGCATTTGATGGGCGACGACGCGGGCCTGGCTGCTGAGGCACCGATACACTACTACAACGTTCATGCCGAACATTGGCAGTCGTCAGCGGTCTGGCCTCCAGTCTCAACGCGCACTCGATTCAACCTGTCCGCTGGAAACAAGCTTACCGAATCCTCGGCCGGACAATCCGTCGATAGTTTCAAGGTTGATTTCGAAACATCAAGTGGCAAGCAAACGCGTTACGAGCGCCTTGGTGCAGCGACCATCGTCGACTATTACCCCGACTGGTCTGACTGTTCCGCCGCAATGTTGCATTACGAAACTGCGCCGGTGGCTGAACCGATGTCCGTCGCAGGACACGCAGTGGCAACCCTTCGAATGGCGGTCGACCAGGGTGACGCGTCGATATTCGTCTATCTGTCTGAAGTCGACGTCGAAGGGAACGTCTTCTACATGACGGAGGGAATGCTTCGCGCGATACACCGGAAAACGTCCGAAGCCCCCGCAGAATATGTAACTGCGTGGCCTTTCCGTTCATATCACCGCGCTGATGCATCTCGTCTTGAGGTTGGAGTTGCAACCGACTTCGTTATCCCGTTGCTCCCAGTTGCCTGGACGTTGAAAAAGGGGAGCAGATTGCGCGTATCAATTTCCGGTGCCGATGCAGGTCACTTTGTACCGATGCCATATGGTCGCCCGCCCGTCTTCTCGGTACACGCTGGCATTGGTGGGAGCTTCGTCGAGGTGCCGCTTCAATCGGCCATCGCGTAGAAGACGTTCCACGCCCTGAGGTTAAAGAAGCCCGCCGCGCGGCGGGCAGCTTCAACAAAGCGACATTGCTGCGCCCACCCGAGCGCCACGCGAGTCGGAGCCTCCCGTGTGGTTTAAATCACTAATGGTCGAACCAGGTTACCGCATGTTCCACGGGAATCTCTTCTAAGTCCTGCCGCCCACAGTCCGTTGCGATGACAATGGCTCCGAGTGGCGCGGTCGTGTTCGGACTGAGACGGCGCGGTGCTGAAAATGTCGTTCCTACGCTTTGCAGCAGAACGCGGTCGCTTCCGTTATCCCCCGGCACAATCGCCTTGATTCGCAACAGCCGCTCGCCGAGCGCTCCTGCCAGGTTCTCCAACCAGTCGAGTGTTGCTTCCCACGACTGATTTTCGTCGAGCTTGGCTCGGAAGACGCGGACCCTCGGGTGGAGCAATCTTGGAGGCTTGGGTTGCCTCGATTGTTCGTTGAGCACTATCGGCATTCCACTTTCTGGAGGTAGGAATGCTTCGCGAACGCGAACTGACGCAGAGAACTCGTTGACCACTCTTGCGAGCGGGTTGGCGGCTGCTGCCGATTCAAACGCCTCGTCACGCCTGGCGCTCGATACAAGGTCAACTTTGGTGAGAACAATTGTGCTAGCGGCAGCCAGTTGAGCCACAGCGTCTTCAAATTCACCAGTCCGCAGCGACGGTCGACTGCAATCGTAGGTCGTAACCAGATGCAGCCGGAGGCGTAGGTCGGAGAGCTCCTGCAATGACGAAACGATAGGTCCAGGTCGCGAGAGACCGCTGCATTCCAGAACAATCCGAGCGAACGGACTCTGCCCCGAGGTCCGGCGCGACTCGACGAGGTCCTGCACCGTGGTGACCAGGTCGTTCGTCAATGAGCAGCAGACACACCCGTTGCTGAGCGTAGCCAACGACATTCCGCGCGCCGATTCAGACAGCACAGCGCCGTCTATGTTTATCTCACCCGCCTCGTTGACTATGATGGCAGTGTCGGTTGCGCTCTCGCTGGCAAGCAGGCCCTCCAGAAGTGTGGTCTTCCCACTACCCAGCATGCCTGAGACGATGATGAATTGCGGTCCATTTTCCATGCTGCCCCTCACCGCGCCCGTTGATTACCAGGTGAACCCGACCAGGTGTCAGCAACCATGTCGCGAACGTCTGACAGCAGCTCGTCGACGTCGTAGACCATCCCACCTCGAATGGTCTTCAACAGGCAACGCTTGAACTCAGGTCCGTTGGTGTCCTCGTTCAAGCGGACCGCACCGGTGCCGTAGAGCAGCTTGAAGTCGGTCAACGGATTCTGGTCATGGACGAGAATATCGCCCCGCTTGCCGACCTCAAGAGTACCTGCGTCAGCTTCGATGCCAAGAAGCTCCGCTGCATGCGAGGTCGCCGCGCGCAGAACTTCGAGCGGCGAGAAGCCGGCTTCCTGAAGCAGTTCGAGCTCGCGAACGTACCCGAAACCATAGACCTGATACATGAAGCCGGAGTCACTGCCCGCGCACACCCGGCCGCCGCGATTTTTGTATTCGTTCAGGAAGGCCATGAGGATGCTGAAGCTCTCCTTCCACTCGACCTCGTTCTTCACCGACCAACGGTAGAAGTACGCGCCATGACCGCCACGTTGCGGCTGGAAGTATTTCCACGTCGTGCTGTCCGTATACTCGTCGTGCCAGTCAGCACGACGCGCACGCATTAAATCGCGATTGCTGTCGTAGACGTTCATCGTCGGAACGAAGGTGTGCCCCGCTTCGAGGAATGCCTCGATGACCTCGTTCCACTTCGCGCTGCCGGGCTTCGCTGCCTGCAGAAATGTCTGACCGGCAGTGGCGAACCGCATGTACTCATCGTTGTAGTTGTAGTCGTCGTTCACTGATTGCAGCGTGCGGCCATCGAACAACGCCTCAGGAATTCCGTAGGCGTGCTCGGTGCTCGTCAGGCCCCAGCGCGCCGTGCGCAACGCGTTCATGCGCCCAACAGATAGCTGCGCGTGGTGGCAACAGGTCCGCAAACCGAGCTTTTTGCTCTCATCAAGAGCGGCTTCCATGATTGCCGGTGGAGCGCCGAAGAACTTAACACCTCGTGCGCCCTTTGCGTGGGCCATTCGAAGCCACTCCCGACCCTGCTCCGGCGTGAAGATAGTCTTCAGGTAGTCGTTGACTGCCGGGAAATAAACGTATGGGTACAGCGTCGGCGCGGCAATCTGGCCAGCATCAGCTGCCGCCGCCTGCTGCTGCGTCCACGCAAGCCCGTTCATCGTGCCTGCTTCGCGGACGCTCGTTACGCCATGGGCGAGCCAAAGCTTGTAGATGTAGTCAGCTGGCAGCATCTCGCCGTTTTCAGCGTGGAATGGCGTGCCGATGTGGGCGTGGCAATCGATGAAGCCCGGTGTGACGAACTTCCCAGAGCAGTCAATTTCATGGTCGCCAGCCGCGGGCCGACGAGCCGGGTTGATAGGTAGACCCGGTACACCGACGGCGGCTACGTGAGTGATGCGCCCGTCTTCGACCACGATGTCGGCCGGTCCCCAAGGAGGCGCTCCCGTACCATCGATGACCATTGCGCCGCGCAAAACGAGTCGAAGGAAGGGACCGGCGCCGCGGTTACGCTCTGTTGCCGCTTGCACTTGCCCCAAGCCTTTCTTTGCGAAACCGGCGACCATCTCTTCGCCGACTTCAATATCCGCACCAGGCGCGCTCATGCTGTCTCCTTTATCGAATTGCCCTTTTCAGGCTTTCGTCAATTCTCAGAATACTTTCGTGCCGGGGGCGACATCGCGCTCCGGCTTGAGATAAACAACTGCGCCGTCCGCGCCCTCGACGCCGAGCATCAGCACTTCAGACTTGAATCCGGCAATACGCCGGGCGCCCAAATTCACCGCGCAAATGACCATCTGACCGACAAGCTCTTCAGCTTTGTAGAGTGCTACGTATTGACCGCTGGTCGCGAGTTCACCCAGTTCACCGAAGTCAATCCAAATCTTGTAGGCAGGTTTGCGTGCTTCCGTGTTCAATTCAACGCGGGCGATGCGACCGGCGCGCATATCGACCATTGAAAACGCTTCGTAGGGGGTTGTATCGCTCATCTTGTGACAATAGAAAATTTGTTTCCAAAGCCCAGCGGGGTCTCGAGACAAAGCCGCAAACGGCTGATGTGGTTCGGTCGTTATGCCACCGAGTCCGCGTTCAGCATCTGTGCATCCTGAAGCTCGTCTGGATGCCTGTACCTGACCACGGGGAGCAGAGGTCCTTCGAGTTCCCCCTGGCAAACCCGCATGGCAGGTTGAGCATAGTCCAAAATCACGGGACGGAAATGTCGTGGCTCCGCCGCCGGCTCGATGACCGATGGCGCCGCCCCCGCGGCTACCGCTTCTTCGACTTGTTCGTCTAGCAGGGTCGCCGCGACATCGTCGATTAGCGGTCCAACGTCGGTTCGCTCATCAAGCGGGTCTCCGACACGTAACTGAGATACCCGGCTGATGAGCGCGGAGACGACCGAGTCCGCGATAGAATCGCGTACGTAAATACACGATACGCGCTCGGCTTCCGCTCGCAAAGGGGGAAAGAAGGCCCGCTGAATGATTGAGTCGCATACGGACTCGATGTCCGAGTGCTCGTCGACTGCAAGCGGAGACCGAGTGACCGTAGTCACTGTCACAGGCACTAATGCTTCGCCGCACGCACGCAGGATGTAGCTGCCTACCTCACGGCTTCCTCGAAACCGGACTTCGCTCACGTGAGAGTACATGAGTGCTGCACGTAGCATTCCAATCGCGTCAGTGGAAGGAACGACGCACAGCAATCCGTCGAGGTCGTCACCTTCGTTCCAAAGCGCGGCCAGCGATAACGAAGATAGCGGGGCTCGCGTAGAGGGCTTCACAAGCAACGCGCGGCCATTGCCTAGCGCCGCCACCGTCTCTGTTACCAATGACAAAACCGGGTCGCACCAATTCAAGATGCCAAATGTCACCTCCGCCGCTGTCCACTCCCGCGCCAGGGCTGCAACCGGGGCCGGACAGTAAAGGTCGAGAGTCGCTAGCGCCGTCAGCACCTCGATGCGAGCGAACCTGATTGGTTTGCCGGTCTCCAGGCTAATGGTGCGCGCCAGCTTCTCTCGCTGCACGGCAATTTTCTTCGCCCAGGTGCACAACCGCTCTTGAACGACACGTGTAGTGTGAAGCGTTCCTGCAGCGATAACAGCGCGTTCGAAACGCGCTGCAACGGTTCGGCAGTCGGTGTCGGGTGCGGTGCCAACCACCGAACCGTCGAACGGACTATTGATGTCAAAACGACGTGTAACGCCTGCTCGCGCGCCGAACGGATGCGCAAGCAGGCGTTGGGTGGCCTCGTCAAGCCGTCCGTCAAGCATCGCTTACGCGGCAGCTTTGGCCGCAGCGACGGCGCGACCGAACATGCCGAGCGCGTCTGAGACGTCTTGGTCGGACACAGTCAGGGGCGACAGGAAGCGAACGACGTTCCGGTCGACGCCGCACTTGATAATGAGCAGCCCTTCTTCGCGTGCCGCATCCAGAATGCGCTGAGTGAGCGCGCTGTCGGCCGTCTTTGCCTGAGCGTCAGAGACGAACTCAACGGCAACCATAGCACCGGTCTGACGGATTTCACCCATTTCCGCATGCTCGGCCTTGAGCTCTTCGAGGCCCGCGCGAAGTTGCTCGCCGATTTTGACGCTGCGCTCGAGGAGGTTCTCTTGCTCGAAGATGTCGAGCACTGCATTCGCAGCCGCACAAGCCAGCGGATTACCGCCATACGTGCCACCCAAACCGCCCGGGGTCGGTCCATCGATGATTTCGGCTCGGCCGACCACGCCGGAGATTGGCAGGCCGCCAGCAAGGCTCTTCGCCACCGTTACGAGGTCAGGTTGAATGCCGGAATGCTGGAAACCAAACATCTTGCCCGTGCGACCGAAGCCGGTTTGGATTTCATCACAAATCAGCACAATGCCGTGCTTCGTCGTGAGCTCGCGCAGCGCCTTCATGAACTCCGCCGGCGCGGCCAGGAAGCCACCGTCGCCTTGGACGGGTTCGAGAATAATCGCGGCGACTCGGTCCGGCTGGATTTGCGTATTGAAAATCGTCTCGAGTGCCTTCAGTGCGTCATCCGACGAGATGCCGTGGTACGCGTTGGGGTACGGCGCGTGATAGACGTCCGGCGCGAACGGTCCGAAGTTCTGCTTGTACGGTGCGCTCATGCCCGTCAGCGACATGCCGAGCAGCGTGCGGCCGTGGAAGCCGCCGCGGAATGCGATAACGCCCGGCCGATTCGTGTAACCGCGTGCAATCTTTATGGAGTTCTCGACCGCTTCTGCGCCCGTGGTCAGGAGCACCGATTTGTAACCTTGGCCAGGTGCCACGAGTTCGGAAAGACGCGCTGCCAGGCGGACGTACGGCTCATAGCTCACGACCTGGAAACACACATGCGAGAACGACTCAAGTTGCTGCTGCACCGCTGCGACAACCGCCGGATGGTTATGGCCGACGTTGAGAACGCCAATGCCGCCAACGAAATCGAGGAATTTGCGGCCAGTCTCGTCCCAGAGATAGGCGCCCGCTGCGCGGGTGGCGACAATCGGATGGGCGGTCGAGACTCCACGAGCCACGTACGTTTGACGAAGCGCAGCCGCGCTTTGCGACTTATCGAGATTTTTGTTCATGAATGACCTCCTGAGGTGAACCCATGGTAGGAAGCCACAAATGACGAGAACATCTACTTTAAGTAGGAATTTGCGAGCTGATTTTCAGTTATTTTGATGCAATTCCTACTTCGTGTACTAATCTTGAGGTTGTCGTTCCTACCAAACGTGGATGGTTATGCGATTTCTGGCTGGATTCAATGAGACACGGCTGGTTTCTCGAGGACCGAGTCGCCCCATTGAAAAGCGCTTGAACACGTATCGGGAGCGGAGATGAACACGGTAAATTTTGCAGCAAAGTATCAGGACGAGCGCACGGCACGACGGCGCGCCATCGTAGCGACGGTCTTAGGGAACGGCTTCGAATGGTTCGACTTCATGGTGTACGGCTTCTTTGCCATCACCATCGCGAAACTCTTCTTCCCGACAGGCAACGACCTCACCTCGCTGATGCTTTCGGTAGCAACATTCGGCGTCGGCTTCCTTGTGCGCCCATTTGGCGGCATTCTCATCGGCATCTATTCCGACCGCGCAGGCCGCAAAGCGGCGTTGTCGCTGACCATTCTATTGATGTGCGCGGGCACTGCAATCATTGGTCTGGCACCAACTTATTCCCAGATTGGCGCGGCGGCACCTTGCCTGATTGTCTTCGCGCGTCTTCTCCAAGGCTTCTCAGCCGGCGGCGAGATGGGTACGGCAACGGCATTTCTGACCGAACATGCCCCAAAAGGCAAAAAGGCGTATTACTCCAGCTGGATTCAGACAAGCATTGGCTTTGCGGTATTGCTCGGCGCATGTTTCGGGACCGGCATCACACTTGGCCTGTCGACCGCAGATATGGAAAGTTGGGGATGGCGCATCCCCTTCTTGTCGGGACTGCTCATCGGACCTATCGGCTTCTTTATTCGTCGGAACCTGGAGGAGACTCCGGTGTTCCTGGACGCAGAGAAGTCGAAAACTCCGCTTGGTGACGTTCTGCGTGACTATCCTTGGCAAGCGTTCGCGAGCTTCGCAATGGTCGTGCTGTGGACAGTTTGTATCTATGTGATTCTGTTCTACATGCCGACCTTCTCGGTCAAGGTATTGAAGCTTCCGCAATCAGCCTCCTTCATTGCGGCAATGGTCGGCGGTGGTGTCATCACGGTCTGTTCGCCGTTCACTGGCTGGTATTCAGACAAGGTTGGCCGCAAGTGGCTTTTGGGCGGTGCCTCAGCGGCAATGCTCGTCCTCGCATGGCCGCTGTTCGCAATGATTGTTAAGTCACCGTCGGTCGCAACTCTGTGCGTCTTCCAGGCCGTCTTTGGCGTGCTCATCGCGATTTACACCGGCCCCATCCTGGCTGCGTTGTCGGAAACGTTCCCGACAAAGGTGCTTTCGACGGGCCTTTCGGTCGCCTACAATCTCGCAGTCATGACATTCGGCGGTTTTGCATCGCTTATTCTCACGTGGCTCATCAGCACGACGGGAACGCCGATGGCACCTGCTATTTACGTTATCTTTGCCGCCACGTTCAGCTTACTCGGCGTCTTGTTCGGTTACCGACAGCCCAAAGAGGCTTAATTGATGCCGCGGTGTCAGGCTGATACCGCGGCGAAACTATTCGCCGCCATGAAGCTCGACACCGCCATCCGTGAGACTGTTTTACGTGAAGCTGAGGTCGTTGCTGGAGAAGAGAGTCTTCAGCGCGAGATTACCTGGGTTCACATGGTCGACCACCCAGACATCGTCAACTGGGTGAAGCCGGGCGAACTATTACTGACAACCGGCTATAACTGGCCGCGCGACGCAGAAACGTCGCGACGGTTAGTACGTGAACTGAGCGACGTTGGGCTGGCCGGCGTCGTCCTTGCGGTCCCTCAATTTCGAGACCACTTTCCTGAAGAAGCCATCAGCGAAGCTCGCAGCGTTGGCCTCCCTCTTCTCGAACTGCCGTGGGCCGTGCAATTCAGTCAAGTCACACACGAAATTCTCGCGAAGATAATCAACTTCCAGGCTGAACTTATCGAGCGGTCTGAACAGCTGCATCGAGCGTTGACCAACGCTGCGGTCACCGCCAAAAGCTTACGCGACATCGCAGAAACATTGCGAAAGCTCGTCGGCCGAGAAGTCGCGTTCACGAGCGTTTCTGGCGAAATCCTTGGCACATCAGTCGATGATGAAAATTCGCCGTTGCTGGAAGAGCAGTTTGTATCCTCTCTCTCGCAATCACCCGTCGACTCGAGAAGCGCGCAAAGGCCGACCCGCGTGAAATTCCAGACTGCGAACGGTGTTCTGTATCGACTTCGGTTGGCTGTCAGACTTCATGATTCGCTCGTCGCAGTAACTTGGCTCGACCTCGAAGGTGCGGAAGCCGATGAACTCGATACCCGCGCGATGGAGCATGCAAGCGTGGTGGCAGCTCTCCACCTGATGCACCAGCAGCAGCTCGCACAGCAAGAAGACCGCTTGGGCTATGCTCTCGTCGCTGGCCTTCTTGACGGCGAATTCACGGCCACACCCGCCGCGGTCGAGCGAGCGCGAGTCTGCGGCTGGAGTCAGACAAATCAATATCGAATCGGTCTCGTACTTTTAGACGAACCCATCCCGCTCACGACAGAAGGATTGAATCGTCGCGAGCGTTGGGTGGAATCTCTGAAACATCAGCTTCGGGCTACTGGCCAACCGGAACTGCTTGCAATATGGCTTAATCAGATTAAGTTCATTCTTCCGGCCGAGGCCTCGCCGGAGTCGTTGTGGGAAGCGGTGACCGACCACCGCGCCGCAATGGCAATCAGCCGTGTCCACACGGGCATCGATGGCATGGCCACTGGCTCGAAGGACGTTGATGCGTTGCTCCCAACGCTGCGCCCTGGCAGACTTCATCGTTTCGATGAAATTCTGTTCCCCCGCGCGCTGCTTGGCGATGCGAATGCGAGGGACATGCTCATCGAGCGCCTTGTCACGCCGCTGGTATCGCGGCCACGCGGCGAGTCTTTGCTCGAGACACTCTGCACGCTTGCCGATGAAGGGTTCCAATTAGTCAATGCGGCGCGCTCGCTTGGCATACATATCAGCACGATGAGATACCGCCTCGAAAAAATCGAGGAGGTTCTCAATGTGACGCTGGAAGACCCGAAGATTCGCTTCCAGGTTCAAGTCGCAATGGCACTGTATCGGCTTCGCGAAGATTGAGCCTCGCCTTCCTACTTTAAGTAGGAAGACTCCAGCCTTATGTCGCGTTTTAATTTGGAATGACGCGGGATTTCTTGGTCATCGTGTAGTTCGCGTTGGACCGCCTTCCCACCGCTCTCTCCGAAATTCGCGACCAAATGACTTCAAAATCGTCTTCCTCACGCCCGGACCTCAACAAGCTTCTCGCGCTTCAGCGGCAACTCGCAGAAACGACAGATGCTGAAATAAGGTTCGATGCAGGGTCCCGCGCGGCTTACGCGTCTGAGGCGTCGAACTACCGTCAGGTTCCTATCGGCGTCGTCCTTCCCCGCACGGTTGAAGACGTCGTCACAGTCATGCGTGCGTGCCATGACGCCGACGTTCCCGTGCTCACGCGCGGTGCCGGCACCTCAATGTGCGGGCAGGCCGTCAATGTCGCGGTCATCATCGATACCTCGCGCCACCTGACTCGAATCGAACAGCTGGATGCAAGCGCCCGTACCGCTGTCGTTCAACCTGGTGTCATCTGCGACCAACTGAAAAGCGCGGCAGCCCTTAAAGGCCTGACGTTCGGCCCAGACCCTGCAACTCACAGCCGCTGCACGATTGGTGGCATGGTCGGCAACAACTCGTGTGGCGCCCACTCGGTGATGGCAGGAAAAACTGCCGAGAACATCGAAGCCATGGAAATTCTCACCTACGACGGTGAGCGTTTCTGGGTTGGCCCGACCGACGAGGCGGCATATCAAGAGCACATCGCAGCAGGCGGTCGACGCGCAGAAATCGTGCAGGGGCTTCGAAACTTCGCCAATCGCCGTGCCGCTGAGATTCGCGCTGGCTTCCCCAAGCTCAAGCGCCGCGTTTCAGGCTATAGCCTCGACCAGCTCCTCCCCGAAAATGGCTTCAACATCGCCCGAGCATTGGTTGGCTCTGAAGGTACGTGCGTGTCTGTCTTGCGCGCCACGACGACGCTCGTGCGCAACCCAACCGCTCGCGTCCTGACCGTCTTCGGCTTTCCGACTATCTTCGATGCCGCGGACTGCGTACCGCAGTTGCTACCCCTTGAGCCCATCGCAATGGAAGGGCTCGACACTGGCATCGTCGGTGGCTTGCGTGAGCGAGGACTCGCGCTCGCCGATATTGCGGAACTGCCTGACGGCAACGCGTGGTTGATGGTCGAGTTTGGTACCGACAGTCGCGAATCGGCGGTCGCTCGTGCGCAAGCAGCAGCAGACCTGGCTTGTTCGCTACCCGGCCGGCCAAACGCGCGTGTGGTGTCCGACGCGGCAATGATGAAACGTCTTTGGTCCGTTCGCGAAACTGGCGCTTCGGCGACTTCGATTGGCGACGACCCGTCGAAGCCCGACCCAGTGGTCGGTTGGGAAGATGCTGCTGTGGAGCCACGCCTGCTCGGCGCGTACCTGCGCGAGTTCTCCGCATTGGTCGACCGCTATGGGTACACGACCAATATGTACGGTCACTTCGGCGACGGCTGTATCCATTCCCGCATCAACTTTGACCTGCGTAACGGACAGGGCATCCTCACGTGGCGCCAGTTCCTCGAAGAGGCTGCGAAGCTCGTGGTGAAATACGAGGGGTCGCTCTCAGGCGAGCACGGAGACGGTCAGGCAAAGGGCGAGTTGCTCTCGCTTATGTATTCGCCTGAGCTCATGGACGCATTCCGGGAGTTCAAAGCAATCTGGGACCCGAAAAACCGGATGAACCCCGGCAAGCTCATCGACGCGATGCCCGTTGATGAGAATCTCCGGCTTGGACCGACTTACCGTCGCGTCGACGTGCCGAGTCATTTCTCGTTCGGGAATTTGCAAAGTCCCGACACATTCGCTCGCGCTACTGAACGCTGCATTGGAATGGGCAAATGCCGGTCGCTCGAAGGCGGGACCATGTGCCCGAGCTACCGTGCTACACGCGAGGAGAAGTATTCGACGCGAGGCCGCAGCCGCTTGCTCTTTGAGCTGCTAAAAGGCGAAGTCATCACCGATGGATGGGACAACAAGGACGTCAAGGATTCCCTGGACAACTGCCTGGCCTGCAAAGGCTGCCGCAGCGATTGCCCGACGCACGTTGACCTGGCCAAATACAAGAGCCACTTCTTGTACCAGCACTACCAGCGGGCCAAACGTCCTTTGATGGACACGATGATTGGGCACATTGGCTCGTGGCTTCCTGTCGCCACGCGTATCAGCAGCGTCATCAACGCCGCTATGAAGATGCGCGCGTTCCGTGCGGTTTCGCAGAAGTTCGGGCTCGCCGCACATGTGAAATTCCCCGCCATCGCGTCGGAAGCGTTTCGAAACAGCGAGACCGCAAAGAGACTCCTTCGCGGCGTTAGCGGAAATCCAGGAGCAGCCAAATCCGTTCTGCTGTGGACCGACACCTTCAATAATGGCTTCTCCCCTGAGGTACTTCAGGCAACCGTGCGTGTCCTGAAGTCCTATGGCGTCGATGTCGAAATCATGAGCAAGCAGATTTGCTGCGGCCGCCCCTATTACGACGCAGGCATGCTAGACCACGCAAAACGAAACCTCGTGGAAATTATGACGGAATTGAAGCACGTTATCGCGCATCGAGTGCCGGTCGTAGTTCTGGAACCCAGTTGCCTGTCCGTGTTCCGCGATGAGCTTCGCTCTCTTTTCCCGGATGACAAGAATGCGGAAGCGCTGTCCGCATCCGTCAAAACTCTCGCTGAGTATCTCGAGTCGCAAGGATTTGAAGTGCCCACGCTGAATGAAACCGTCTACATCCATGGGCACTGCCATCAGAAGGCCTGTGGAGGCGTGAAAGCAGAGTCCCGACTCGTAGACACTGCTGCCGCATCTGGCGCTGTGCTGCAGACCGGCTGCTGCGGGATGGCGGGAGCCTTTGGCTATCACACGAAGACAGCAGACGTCGCGCGCGCCGTTGCCGAATCGGAACTCGTGCCGAAAATCGAGCCGCTCGAACAGGACTCGGTTCTGGTGACCGACGGCTTCAGTTGCCGCTCTCAGATTCGCAACACCACCGGCCGGAAAGCGATTCACCTCGCGCAGTGGCTCGACGAACGAGCAAAGAAGACCCCGGCATCTCAACCCGTTGAACCCTCAGCTCAGGAAGAAACAGTATGAATAGAAGAAACTTCGCGAGTGTTGCGTCACTGGGCGCAGCAGCCCTGCTGCTTTCTCGGACCAGCAACGTCGCTGCGGCCGGCGCGAACAGTGACCTTTCGACGAACCTCGCCAAAGCGGCTGCCGCAATTCACCGCGCTCCATCGAGGGACACCGCAATTCAGGGTTGGCTTGAAGTGGTCAAGTTGCGCCTGCCTTTCCTGCAAGCGACAGCGCTCGTATCTCGACCCCGCCCGGAGTCCCCGAAAGAGCTTGGTGCGGTCCGCCGCATTTTTTCCACCGTTCCTAGCGAATACCCGGTTGGCGGCTGGAAACAGCTCTCGGGGTCCGATTGGGCGCGTAAGGTGCTCGAGCGTGGTGAGGTTCTCGTGGCGAATTCCGACGAACAACTGGAACACTATTTCCCGGACCATGCGAAGTTGAAGTCGCTAGGAACAGCAACTCTGGTCAACATCCCTGTCGTTGTTTGCAACCGGACTGTCGGTGCCTTTGCCTTCATGTGCGCGGAAGTGGTCCCTGAAAAGGCAATCACAGAAGAGATTCGACTGCTGACCGCATTGACCGCACCGCTCTTCTCCGACGACCTGGTACCAGCCGCAAGCTGACCCGACAGCAGGATATGCCGCAGGGCCCGAAGTATCGACCGAGACACTCGCAAGGTAGCCCAGCCGCCGAAACCAAATGCTGCGGCACGCGGGTAGTCTTAGGTCAAGCAACAACTTATCAAGGATTTTTGAAATGTCACTAGCAACGCTAATTGACTCAGACCGCAAGCACCTTATCCATCCGGTGGCAAACTACCGCGCGCACGAAGCGCGAGGCGTCACCGTCTTGGAACGGGGTAAGGGCGCATGGCTGTACGACGCAAACGGAAACGAGCTGCTGGACGCCTTCGCGGGTCTCTGGTGTGTCAACACGGGATATGGTCACGACAGCATTGTGAAGGTCGCGTCCGAGCAGATGGCCAAGTTGCCGTATGCGACCGGCTACTTCCATTTCGGGTCCAAGCCCGCAATCGAACTCGCGCAGCGGCTCGTCAATATCTCGCCACGCAACCTCGAGCACGTCTACTTCTCACTCGGCGGGTCGGATGCGGTAGATTCTGCCCTGCGCTTCATTACGCATTACTACAACGCAACCGGCCGTTCGAGCAAAAAGCACTTCATCGCGCTGGAGCGTGGATACCACGGCTCCTCGTCGGTTGGCTCGGGTTTGACTGCAATCGGCAGCTTCCATCGGAACTTCGACGTTCCGTTGCCCACGCAACACCTTATTCCGTCTCCGTATCCGTATCGCAGCAGCACACCGGATGACGCACAAGCGATTATCGCGGCTTCGGTCAAAGCGCTTGAAGATAAGGTTGCACAGCTCGGAGCAGAAAACGTCGCGGCGTTCTTCTGCGAGCCCGTTCAGGGCTCCGGCGGTGTCATCGTCCCGCCCAAGGGCTGGCTCAAAGCCATGCGCGATGCGTGCCGCCGACTGGACATTCTCTTCGTCGCAGATGAAGTCATCACGGCATTCGGCCGTACCGGTCCGATGTTCTCGTGTGAGCACGAAGATGTCGAACCGGACCTCATGACTATTGCAAAGGGCCTCACGGCGGGCTACGCCCCGATGGGTGCTGTTCTGATGTCCGATGCTATCTATCAAGGTATCGCAGACGGGAGCAAGCCGGGTGAAGCTGTCGGTCATGGTCAGACGTACTCGGCCCATCCGGTGAGCGCAGCCATCGGCCTCGAGGTCCTCCGGCTTTACACCGAAGGTGGTTTGCTGGCGAATGGCCAAGAACAGGCACCGCGCTTTGCTGCTGGCCTCGATAGTCTGCTTGACCACACGCTTGTCGGTGACTCTCGGCATCTGGGCTTGCTGGGTGCGGTCGAACTTGTGTCGAACAAAGCAACACGGGCACGTTTCGACCCTTCGCTGCAACTCGCAGACCGCATTTTTGAAGCTGCGGGGCGTAACAAGATTATCTTCCGTGCTTTCGGCGACAACATCCTCGGCTTCGCGCCTGCACTCTGCTTCTCCGCGAACGAAGTCGACATCATGGTGGAGCGTGTGCGCAAGACGCTCGACGACGTTCTGGAAATCGCAGACGTGCGTCGCGCGCTGAAAGACTAACCAACGAAGTGCGAGTCCGCCAAAGCAGCGGCGGTGAACAGATTAATAGCGAAGGTATCTCTCATGGAACTGAAACTGAAGCGCGAAGAGCTTCTGCGTCGTCAAAATCTGATTGGTGGCGAGTGGACGGAAGCGGCCAACAATGCACGTTACCCGGTGACGAACCCTGCCACCGGTCAGGTCATCGTGGAAGTCGCCAATAGCAGCAAGGCCGACGCACGTGCCGCAACGGACGCGGCAGCGAAAGCGGCCAAAGACTGGCGCGAGCGTCTTCCGCGCGAGCGAGCTCAGATTCTCCAACGCTGGCACGCACTGATTGTCGCGAACACCGATGACCTCGCAGCCATCATGTCGATGGAGCAGGGAAAACCACTGGCCGAGGCCAAGGGCGAAGTTGCATATGGCGCCTCCTATGTCGCCTGGTTCGCTGATGAGGCAACGCGCATCTACGGCGACATTATCCCGCAGCAGCAACGTGGCAAGCAGATGCGCGCTGTCAAAGAACCTATCGGTATCGTTGCGGCCATCACGCCGTGGAACTTCCCTCTCGCGATGATTGCGCGAAAGATTGCGCCGGCGCTGGCAGCCGGTTGCACGGTTGTCGGCAAGCCCGCAGAAGACACGCCGCTGACGGCGCTTGCGCTGGCTGCTTTGGCACAAGAAGCGGGCGTGCCCGCCGGCGTGCTCAACATGCTCAGCGCCTCGCGTGACCAAGGTATCGAAGCGGTTGGCGACTGGCTCGCAGACGAACGAGTTCGGAAAATTACTTTCACGGGTTCGACGGCCGTCGGGAAGTATCTGGCTCGTGAGTCGGCTGGCACGCTCAAGAAGCTGTCCCTCGAACTTGGCGGCAATGCGCCGTTCATCGTCTTCGACGACGCTGACCTCGACGCTGCTGTCGTAGGCCTGATGGCGGCAAAGTTCCGCAATGGCGGTCAGACGTGCGTGTGCCCGAACCGAATCTACGTCCAAGCCGGCGTGTTCGACAAGTTCGCAGAGCTTCTTGCGGCGCGCGTGGGCGCTCTGAAGGTCGCGCCTGCCACCGACCCGCAAGCTCAAATCGGACCGATGATTAACGCGAAGGCCATCGACAAGATTGACCTGCATGTGTCCGATGCCGTGTCTAAGGGTGCCAAGGTCCTCACTGGCGGCAAGCGTCTCGCGGAAATGGGGCCGAACTACTACGCCCCGACCGTTCTCGCGCATGCGAACACTGAGATGCTGGTGACCTGCGAAGAGACTTTCGGCCCAGTCGCTCCACTGTACAGCTTTGACTCTGAGGAAGAAGCAATTCGCCTGGCCAACGATACGCCGTTCGGTCTCGCTGCCTACTTCTACACGCAGGACATGCGCCGTGCCGACCGCGTCTCACGCGCCTTGGAAGCAGGAGTTGTGGGCCTTAATGAAGGCGCAGTGGCAAGTGAAGCAGCGCCGTTCGGCGGTGTGAAGGAGTCGGGCTACGGACGCGAAGGTTCAAAGTATGGCCTAGATGATTACTTGTCCATCAAGTACATCTGCCAAGGAGGCCTTGAATAAGTCGTAGGCAGTTTTCTATTGGGCCATCGTCCGCAGGGACGATGGCCTTTTCCTTTTGACTGCTTCAGAACGCCTGCCGCACACCGACGCGAACGACCACCTGATTGCTTGTGCTCGACGGCGTCACGAACGCCATGGCAGCAACCGCTGATTTGCCCGTTGAATCTGTTCCGATGGCGTGTTCCCATGCCGCGATTGCGTAAAGCATCGTCCTCTTTGACAGGTCGTACTCTGCTCCGACGTTGACCTGGCTGTACTTCGCGCTCTCCGCCTTCGTGTAGTTGTATGCAGCGCCGACCATTACCGCGGGCGTGATTCTGTAGGTCGCGTTGGCCTCAATACTGTTGAAGGTCGCTGTACCTGAAAATGGAGTGGAACTTGTTGGTACCACGTCTTCGAATCGCGTGTTGGTGTATAGCACGCCAATTGTCGCATTGCCCACGGCGTAGTTGACGCCGGTCCCAGCAATCTGCAAAGTGTGCGCCGACACGTAACCACTGAATGTCGGGTTCGTGATGGGATTAGCGAAACTGGCGCCAGCCTGAGGATTTGCTGTTGCGTCGTAGAGCGATGTCGCAGGGTTGTTCAACCTCAGCAATGCGGCCGAGGCGCTGACAGGGCCGCCCGAATACGTCAGACTTAACCCTTCACCACGACCCTGCGAGAAGTTGCCTGCGACGCCACCCAGGCTGAAAAGCGCGCCAAGCTTGAGGCCGGCAAAATCCGGGGTGTAATACTTGATGGTGTTACTGACTGAGTAATCACCCCAGACATTATCTACGTCTCCGGCCCGCGTCGTGAGCACGCCACCAAACCTGAGCGATGAAGCAAGCGGCATCAGAGCGTCTGCGATGAGGTCGTACTGCCGCCCCAGTCGCAAGCTACCGAACGGTCCATTCAGCGCGACGTAGGCTTGCCGTCCGAACAGTCGACCGCCGTTGCCGAACTTCCCGGTATTCAAGTCAAATCCGTTCTCAAGGACGGTAACCGCGTCCAGCTGGCCACCGAGGTCTTCGACTGTGCGGAAGCCCCATTTGCTGCTGCCACGCCCGCCATTGACCATCTGGTAGTTGTGGGAGCCTGACTGGTTGTTCGTAAAAGAAAAGCTATCGTCGACGACTCCGTAGAGTGTCACAGAGCTTTGAGCAAAACACGTCGTTGCCCCGAAAAGCATCGCAGCGCACAGCACTGTCTTCTTCAATGTCCCCTCCGAATGGTATGAAACATCCGCCCGGCAGCGCGACCGATGAAGAACCGTCGATGTGATTTTCTGACTGCCGAGCTACCGGAGGTCAGTATTCCCGCAACTATTTTTGGCACCAATCGACGAAAGATAGGAAACCGATGCGCTGGGTTCGAACGTTTCGTACGTTGGCTGACGGCGGCCCGTTGAGTGCGCGGAATCTGTTACGGTTCTGCCGAGATACGACGCTGCGCTGGAGTGGGTGCTGCGGAGGTGTTGAAGAATTGAAGAGGCAAAGCGAGCTGAAGCAAAATCATTCAGTGCAGCAATGCTGCAAGCTCCGACGCACACCACTTCTGGAATGCGTTCGCACGACCGTAGTTCATGTGATAGCCGACGGCGACCACTGCTCGGTGGCTCAACAGACAGCCACGTCGCTCGTTGCGCTTGAGGTCCTTCTCCTCGTTGATTTCGCCGGAGGCGCCAACCTGCCACAGAAACTTGGCTGCGCGCTCAGGCCGGATGCCGAAGAGATGAGCAACCTGATGCAAGTCGAACCATGCAGCATGCTCGTTCAGCTTTCCATGAATTGACTTGCTGCTAGACGCACAGACATACCGGACTCTTGTCATCTTGCACACGCTCCATTAGTCATCGTCTTCAGATAGCAGCTTTTCGAGCGGTACAGACTGCTTGACGAAGGGAGACCGAATCACGATATAACTGAAGTATTTCTCGATTCCGATATTGCGGTCCACCAGCTTTTCGATGACCTCCTGATAGTGTCCGATGTTCTTGACGATGGACTTCAGCAGGTAGTCGTACCCACCACTGACAAGATGGCACTCTGTAATCTCATCAAAATCGCGCAGATTCGCCTCGAAGCGCGTGAAGTCTTCACGTCGATGGTCGCGCAACATGATTTCGGTAAACACGGTGACCGTACTGGTCAGCTTGGCCAGATTTAGATGAGCTCCGTAACCCGAGATGATTCCCGCGGCTTCGAGGCGCTTCACGCGTTGCAGACAAGGGCTTGCCGACAAGCCGACAGCAGTGGCCAGGTTGGCGTTCGTCATATTGCCGCTCTTCTGCAGTTCGGCAAGAATCTTGATGTCTGTCCGGTCAAGCTTTTGTCGCATATCGTGCTTGTTCGAATTGCTGGGTGTCAATCGAAGACGACGTTTCTGTCAGCGAGCCAGGTCCTCGTGGTGCGCCTTGACCAGTTGTGCCATGCTCGTGAACTTGTAGTCAACGGATGGCTCGGCCGAGTATTTCACGTTCGCGCCAGCTCCGCGCTGCTCATAGCGTCGCTGAATCCAGCACGAATGAAGCTGCAGTTCGCTCGCAGGTTGATGGTCATGGTATACGCTATCCGCCACATGCAGTGTATCGTCCTTACCAATGCCCATCGACGCGAGCGTAGAGAACAAATATTCGAAGTTGTTCCGCGAAGGCTTGTACGAACCGACGTCCTCAGCCGTCACGATGGCGTCAAAGTCAACAGCGAGTTTTTCATTTGTGGTCCTGAAGCTGCGGTTGTCTACATTGGAGACGACAACCAGCTTGAAGTATTTCTTCAGATATTGCAGCGTACTTGGCGAGTCTGGGAATACAGGCCAATCTCCGACTGAGGCACCGTACGCGACCGCTTCTTCCCAGCGATACGCCACCCCCCATTCCTCTGCCAGCCGTTTGAAGACTACCTGAAGCACGCGGTCATACGGCATGGTCGGCGTGATTTTCTGCTGATACGACTCGTGGCGGGCGTGGGCTTCAAGAATCTCATCGCGTGTAAGAGGCTCGGCGACTCGGGACGCCAACGCCGACAGACCTGATGCGATACCCGACTCCCAATCAATGAGAGTTCCGTAGCAGTCAAATGTGAATGCCTTGAAATCCGTCAATGCCACAACGCCCCCTGTTTCAGTCGCCTGCAATCAATCTTAGCCGCCCCAATGGTCTCGTCTGCCTCGACCGCGTAAAAGCGGCGCCCAGCGCCAAGGCCAACGAGAGTCCATTGTCTTACTTATTTGCCAGTTCTTCCTGGTGCGCCTTAGCGAGGTCCGCCATGCTGTTGAAGCGGAAGTCGATGTTGGGTTGCGAGCCCGGGTTCATCGTCGCGCCGAAGCCCGGCTGCGAATGACGGCGATAAATCCAGCACGACGTCAGTCCGAATTCGTTCGCAGGCTTGTGGTCATGGAAGAGACTTTCTGCCGTGTGCAGAATCTTTTCCTTTTTGATGCCACGGTCACCGAGCTTTTCGAGCATGTATTCGAAGTTGCGCGGCGACGGCTTGTAGGAACCCACATCTTCCGCGGTGATGATGGCGTCGAATTCGACCTTCAGTTTAGCGTTGCTGTAGGTGAAGCTCTCGTTGTCGATGTTCGACAGGATGACGAGCTTGAAATGCTTCTTCAGGTATTGGAGTGCCTCTGCGCTGTCTTCGAATGCCGGCCAGTTCTGGACCGAGCGACCATAAGCGACGCATTCGTCGTGCGTGAACGGCAGACCCCATTCCTCGGCCAGACGCTTGTAGACGATGGGCAGCAACTCTTGATAGCGCTTCGCCGGCGTGTACTTCTGCTGCGACGACTCGTGACGGGCATGCGCCTCCAGCACCTGGTCTCGCGTGATTGGGGTCTTAGCCCGGTCCAGCAAAGTTTTCAGGCCCTGGAAGATTCCGCTCTCCCAGTCAATCAAGGTGCCGTAGCAGTCGAACGTAAGGGTGTTGAAGTCGGTCAGGTTCACGGGTTACTCCTCTCATGTGTCCAGTTGGAGAGGACAGTTTATTGAGCACCGGCAGCAAGCAGAACTTTAATCGATGGACCGAAAAGCAACTTTCACCGTTCAGACCTCGGACGGCAGCAGTTTCTGCTGCCTTTTCCTGTTCGCTCCAGAGCGTAAGCGTTTTCCCTACCCGCAGGTCAAAAAAATATTGGGACAGTCTCAGCATGCGAACCTGGCCTCATTCATCTGTCGCGCTCCCATCCCCCGAGTTTTTCGCGCTCCCTGTTCGACAAGTACGAAACGCGAGCGAGCTTTCCATACGTTCAAGGGGAAGACAACCGCCATCGAATATTGCAGATTCGGGTCATTTTGGAGGAACCAAGATGACTGCTATCGGCGTGGCCGTAACTGTCTTGATGTGGAGCACCCTCGCGACCAGCGTTGACCTTTTGCATGGCGCGCCTACCTTGTTCGTCAACGGCGTCGCACTGACAATTGGCGGCATCATCGGTCTACCGTGGGTGCGTCATTGGAAAATGCCGCTGGCGCTCCTCCTCGCCGGCAGCGGTCTGATGTTCGCTTACCACGTCGTCTATTTTTATGCGCTGCAGCTTGGTGACCCAATCGGCGTGAGCCTTGTGCATTATCTTTGGCCAATCATCATCGTGTGCATAACCGGCCGGATGGCACCCGCAGAGCAGAAACCCCGCTTCCTGTTCGCGAGCGCCTTCCTTGGCTTTGGAGGAGCGGCCGCCGCCTGCTGGTCGGTCCAAGAACCTCATATGTCGCACGACGGCCCAGCTTCGATGAGTTCGTACGTGACGAAGGAAGCTTTCGCTTATCTGCTCGCGCTTCTGTCAGCATTTGCGTGGGCCGCGTACTCGGTACTCGGTAAGCGATTCAACTCGCTTTCAAGCCTGTCGGTCGGCGCCTTTTCGCTTCCTGCAGGATTGGCGTGCCTCGCGTTGTACTTCCACACCGGCAACTGGCCACGGTTGCCTGCGCAAGACTGGCTCGTTCTGGTGTACATGGGCCTCGGCCCTATGGGTGCAGCGTTTTACTTGTGGGATTTTGCGATGAAAAAAGGCAATACAGGCCTAACCACGGCGTTGAGCTACGCCACGCCCGTGCTCTCAACCATTTTCCTTGCACTGCATTCTGCGCATCCCCTGCCGCCTACCTTATGGCTGGGCGTTGCAATGGTCACTGCGTCCATTGTCATGTCCCGTGCTCGACGGCGGCTGCACCCGACCAAAACGTCCGCGGAAGCGCGGTCGAGCGTGTCGGCGGTGAATCGCTGAGTCGACTGCGATGCATCCGGTCGCGTCGCTGTTCCGGACCACAACGGGGAATGCCGGAGACGCGATTGACCTCTCACAAATTGACGACTCGCAAACTCGACGTTGCGGGGATGTCGCGGCATCGTAGGTCTCCCGGCAGTCAATCCCGCATCCTCTTCAAAATCATCACAACGCGGGTTTTTTCCTACTTTCGATAGGTTGTCCGGAGACCAAGGCTGAATTAGTCTGGTCGCTCATCAGTCTAAAACCTTGGAGACATAATGCGCCTGACCATAACAATGGCTGTTTTAACGGCCGCCGGCTTCGTCGCTTCAGCAAACGCACAAACCGTCGTCACCATCGGTCACTCGGCTCCGCTTACGGGACCGCAGGCGCCAAACGGAAAGGACAATGAGAACGGAGCGCGTCTCGCAATCGACGAGCTGAACAAGGCCGGCGTCAGTGTCGGCGGTCAAAAGGTGACCTTCAAACTGGACTCAGAGGACGACCAGGCTGACCCAAAAGTCGGCGTTCAGGTAGCGCAAAAAATGGTCGACAGCGGCGTGGTTGCAGTGATGGGTCCGTACAACTCGGGCGTGGCTATCCCGGCTTCAAAGGTGTACAACACGGCGGGAGTTCCGATGCTGCCTGTTGCCTCAAATCCTGCACTGACCAAGCAAGGCTTCAAGAACATCTTCCGCATTGGCGCAAGTGATGAGCAGCTGGGCGGCACAATGGGACAATTCGCAGCCAAGACTTTGAAGGCGAAGACCGCCGCAGTCATCGACGACCGTACGGCGTACGGTCAAGGGGTTGCTGAGCAGTTCGTGAAGGAAGCCAAAGCCAACGGAATCCAAATCGTCGACCAGCAATTCACCAACTCGTCGGCGACTGACTTCCTCGGCATTCTTACCAGCATCAAGTCCAAAAACCCTGACGTTATTTTCTTCGGTGGCTATGCCTCGCAAGGCGCGCCGATGGCGAAGCAAATGAAAGGGCGTGGCTTGCGCGCCAAGCTGCTCGGTGGCGACGGTATCTGTTCGGCCGATATGGGCAAGGTTGCGGGCGATGCGGCGTCGATTGTCTACTGCGCGCAAGGCGGTACATCGTTGGATAAGACGCCAGCAGGCCGCGAATTCCTGCAGAAGTACAAGGCTGCCTACAGCACCGATACGCAGGTATACGCAGTTAGCTACTACGACGGCGTCAAACTGCTAGCCGATGCAATGGTCAAGGCTGGCACCACGACCGATAAAGCGAAGATTATTGGCCAGCTAGCCAAGACCGACTACAAGGGCGTGGCTGGAACGTACTCGTTCGACGCCGACGGCGACCTGAAGGGCGCACCAACAACCGTGTATGTTATCAAGAACGGCCTGCCGGTACCCTACGGTCAATGAATGCGCGCAGTGACGAATCCATGAAAATCACCCGCACCATTTCCACTGTCGAAGTCCATACCGGCGGAGAGGCTTTCCGCATCGTCACGAGCGGGCTTCCGCGTCTGCCTGGCGACTCCATCGTAAAGCGCCGCGCATGGCTAAAAGAGAACGCAGACGACATTCGCAAAGCGTTGATGTTCGAGCCGCGCGGCCATGCAGACATGTACGGTGGGTACCTAACGGAACCAGTCAGCGCCACGGCCGACTTCGGAATCATCTTCCTCCACAACGAGGGATACAGCGACCACTGCGGACATGGCGTTATCGCGCTGTCCACCGCGGCAGTCGAGCTGGGCTGGGTCCAACGCCAGATTCCTGAAACGCGAATCGGTATTGATGCACCGTGCGGCTTCATCGAAGCGTTCGTGCAGTGGGATGGCGAACATGCCGGCACTGTCCGCTTCGTGAACGTCCCTTCGTTCATCTGGAAGCGCGATGCAATGGTTGAGACGCCATCCTTCGGCACGGTCCGGGGCGACATCGCTTTCGGTGGTGCGTTCTACTTTTACACCGACGGGGCACCTCACGACCTGCAGATTCGAGAATCCTCGGTCGAAGCCCTGGTCCGCTTCGGCGCAGAGGTGAAGGAGGCAGCAAACAAAGCTTTCCCGGTTGAGCATCCGGACATCCCGCAAATCAATCACATCTACGGCACCATCATTGCCAATAAGCCGCGGCATGAAGGTTCGACACAAGCGAACTGCTGCGTGTTTGCTGACCGGGAAGTGGACCGCTCTCCTACCGGCTCGGGCACAGGCGGACGTGTCGCTCAGCTGTACCTGCGTGGCGAACTCGGCAAGGACGACACTCTGGTGAATGAATCCATCATCGGGACTGTGTTCAAAGGTCGCGTGCTCGGCGAAACTACCGTTGGTGATTTCAAAGCAGTGGTTCCGGAAGTCGAAGGCAAGGCGTATGTCTGCGGCTTTGCACAATGGATTCTCGATGAGCGTGACCCCTTGACGTACGGATTCCTCGTTCGATAAACGACTCCTTGCAGTACCAGTTAGCGCGGAAAGCTGCGACGCAGCATCCGCGCCTTTTTTCGCGCGTTGAAAAAGCACCTTGCGCCGATGGCATTTCTGCCCTCACGCGACAGTGTGCGGCGCCTCCTGTCCTCCGACCCTGAGGTCAACCTATTTCACTGGCGCTCAACACATCGAGGCGTCTCTGGAAAACGGATGCCGCAACTCAAGAAGCGAGTTGAGTTACTAGAAATTTCCTGGCAACTCAGCCGCCACCAACGATGGGGAGACGAGTGGAAGGACAACAAGTCGTTCCGGCGCGGTCACGAAGTGTTGAGAGGCGGACACCACCACGAACAACAACACGTCATACGCAGAAATTGTCCACCACCCGGACTTGTCAAAAATCGACCCGCAAGTGAACCAGCACCGAGCCGCCCCGTTCAAAGCGCAATCAGATGTAGTGACGCGACCGCCAATCTGACGGAAATCTCACTGATAACAATTGCGATACCGACACTGAACCGCCCGCGTGTTCGGCTCGACTAAATAGCCACGTCGAGGTCGGTGCGTGGACGTATTGCTCCGCTAAGTCTCCGCGTGACTCTGGCGCTCTTATGGTGGCTACCTTAGCGGGAGCTGACGGAAACGCTTGTAGTCATCGAAAGCTCTCGCGCCTTTCGATAGGAACGGTTTAGCAGCGATGCTACGACGACGACGAGCGCCAATGCGCCGGTTGCCGCCACTTCCACTCTCTGGCCATCGCGCAAGAACATCGAAACGAGAACACCGCAAATGAGCAGAATTACGCCACGAGTCAACCACGGGAAGCACCACATTTTCAGGTGAATAGTATCCCCCCGCGCTTCGAGAATTGAGCGCATGCGCAACTGAGAAACCGCAATTACCAAGTAGACGAGTAAAGCAATTGCTCCCGAAGTGGCAAGTAGGAAGTTGAAAACGTAGTCAGGCATCATGTAATTCGCAATCACCGTCAGGAACCCGAATGCGGTGGAAGCGAACACTGCAGCTCGTGGTGTGCCCGCGACATCCGTTCGTTGCAAACCCGTTGGCGCATCGCCGCGCTTCGACAGCGAGAAAAGCATCCGTGATGCCGTGTACAGGGCCGAGTTCAGGCAGCTTGCTACCGAAACGAGCACGACGACATCGATGATGGCCTTCGCGTGCGCAATTCCGACCAGCTCCATTGCACGTTGATATGAACCGTGTGACGGAAGCAAAGCGTCATTCCAGGGCACGATGGCCGAAACGATGAGAATCGAGCCAAGATAAAACAGCGAAATGCGCCAGATTACGGAGTTCGTGGCGCGTACGATTTGTCGCTTCGGATTGTCGGATTCGGCTGCCGCAATCGTCACGATTTCTGTTCCCATAAACGAGAACATGACCGTCAGCATCGCGGAAAACACTGCTCCGATTCCGTTCGGCATGAAGCCGCCGTTATTAAAAAGCCGAGCTGCGCCGGATACGTTTGAGTGCGGCACGACGCCGACAATCGCGGCAAAGCCCACGCACAGAAAGATGGCGATAGCGACGACTTTAGTCAGCGCAAACCAGAATTCGAACTCGCCGTAATTTTTTACAGACAAGAGGTTTGTCACTGTCAACACCGACGTAATGCCCAGAGCAAAGACCCACGTTGCAATCCCTGGATACCAAGCGTTCAGAATTGTCGCGGCCGCAGTCGCCTCAATCGGAATAACGAGCACCCAAAACCACCAGTACAACCAGCCGATAGTGAATCCAGCCCAATGGCCGATTGCGCGGTCAGCGTATGTTGAGAAAGACCCACTGTCGGGATGTGCTGTCGCCATCTCGCCCAGCATCCTCATCACGAGGACGACGAGCGTTCCCGTTATCGCATAGGCAATCAAGGCCGCGGGACCCGCTGCCGCGATGGCGTGTCCGGACCCGACGAATAGACCCGCGCCGATGACCCCCGCGATTGACATCATCGTTACGTGGCGTTGCTTGAGACCAGTGCTAAGTCCCGCTTCGTTTCGCAAACTCATTTCTCCTCCAGGTTAAGGACTGTGACTTGACCATCTCAGTTGCGGAACTCGACCCGGTTCCTGTTATTCACCGTGAGACGGAGTGTGGATGTATGCCGAACGCCAGATAACCCGCACCTACACGACCGAGATAGATAGGCAGCACCAGAGTTGTCGGACCGTCTACGTTCGCTGATGTAATTCAGTGCACGTCGCGACCTCCGAATCGCTGCACCATCGGTCAACGCGCTACCGCTTTTCCCGTCGCCGCTTTCGTCGCTCAAATGGTGTGCAACAGTCGGGGCCATCCGATGCGCGTAGCAGCTAGCGCAACGACGAGGGCTGAATAACTTAGGGGTACCGTTGAATGGCTCTGTAACGACTTGCGAGCCGAGGGACGAACGTGATGCAATCACGGTTCAGAACGTTTGCTACCTGCTACTGAGGATGACGGTATGCATGCATAGTGGAAACATGGCTACGATTGAACGCATGATATTTCACTGAAAATGCCACGAATATCTACGAAACGTAGAATCCATCGGCCGCGACATCGGGGTAGCACTACTTGAAATGAGGCGCATCATCTGCCTTGCCGTCGTCGCTTTTGGCCATGCAGTCGCCAAGTGCGAAATTCCGACTCGTCATAGAAGTTGAACGCAGCAATCTCCTATCTTGAGCGGGAAGAACAAGCGAGTCGACTGCGCGAACTATTTGCCGCGCTCGATGAAGTCTTACGCTCATGTTGAACAGAAATCAGGTGGCCACACACCATCATTCGACAGAAGGTTTTTATCCTTAAAAATACAATAAAAACAGTTCTCTCAACTGCATATATTGGAATAACATCCATCACTCAACTGCAGGCCCGGTATCTTCACAGTATTTAACACCACCACTTAATTGCGTTCCTAGCTGCGGAGTTCGATATATGCGAGTTGTTGTGCTTGGCAGTGGAGTCGTCGGAGTAACTAGCGCGTACTTCCTCGCGCGTGCTGGCCATGATGTGACTGTCATCGACCGCGAACAGGGTCCTGCACTTGAGACGAGCTTTGCGAATGCAGGGCAGATTTCCCCAGGATATGCCGCCCCTTGGGCTGCTCCAGGTGTGCCGCTTAAAGCAGTCAAGTGGATGTTCCAGAAGCACGCCCCGCTCGCTATCCGGCCGGACGACAAAGACAAGCAGTTCCAGCTTCAGTGGATGTGGCAGATGCTGCAGAACTGCACGGCCGACCGTTATGCCGTAAACAAGGGCCGCATGGTGCGCCTCGCCGAGTACAGTCGAGATTGTTTGCAAGCGCTGCGCGCTGAGACTGGCATCCAGTACGAAGGGCGGACAGGTGGCACGCTGCAGGTCTTCCGCACGCAGCAGCAATTCGACGATGCCGCGAAAGACATCGCTGTTCTCAAAGAAGCGAATGTTCCGTACGAGTTGTTGGCCGCCAACGAACTCGCGCAGGCGGAGCCCGCGCTTGCGTCGACCTCGAATAAGTTGACGGGCGGGCTTCGCTTGCCTGGCGATGAGACTGGTGACTGCCAGCTGTTCACAACGCGACTGGCTACGCTCGCCGAGCAGGCAGGGGTTAACTTTCGTTACAACACGCAGGTTGACGGACTTGTGGTCGAGGGCGGAATAGTTGTCGGCGTGCGTCACGGTGCCAAACTCATTCATGCGGACGCATTCGTTGTTGCGTTCGGTTCCTATTCGACGAACTTCCTGTCTGGGCTCGTCAAGATTCCAGTGTATCCGCTCAAAGGCTATTCAATCACCGCTCCTATCGTTGACGAAACACGAGCACCAGTCTCAACGGTCCTCGATGAAACCTACAACATCGCCATCACCCGTTTCGACAAGCGAATCCGCGTCGGCGGCATGGCGGAAATCGCAGGTTTTGATAAGCGCCTGCGTGAGGCCCGGCGAGAGACTCTCGAAATGTGTGTGAACGACCTGTTCCCCGGCGGCGGCGACACGTCGAAGGCAACCTTCTGGACGGGCCTGCGTCCGATGACGCCGGATGGGACGCCGATTGTCGGCCACACCGCTGTGCTCAACCTTTACCTGAATACAGGCCATGGCACCCTTGGCTGGACAATGTCATGCGGTTCAGCCCAGCTTCTTGCTGACCTCATTTCCGGTCGAAAGCCCGCCATCCAGTACGACGACTTAAACGTCTTCCGCTACGCCGACGACGCAGACGTCCCGCCGAATTTCGCGCTCACCTAAGCGACAAAATTTCTTCACCGATTCACCTACGCGACTGGTCTTCCAACTTGCAGCAGGGCCTCGATGGTCGTCAAAATCCTCCTCCACTAGCTAAGAGCCATGCCGCGTCCTATTAAAGCTTATATCCATACCGACGCCGTACGACACAACCTTGACGTCGTTCGAAGCAAGGCTACGAAATCTTGCGTCTGGGCCGTTGTAAAGGCGAACGCATACGGGCACGGAATCGAACACATCTATCCCGCACTCGAAGCAGCGGACGGCATTGCGCTTCTTGACCTCGATGAAGCGGTTCGTGTGCGAGAGCTCGGTTGGAAGAAGCCGGTCTTGCTGCTCGAAGGCGTGTTCACTGACGGGGATGTGAAAACCGCCGAAGAGTTTGGGCTGACGGTCGCCGTGCACTGTGACGAGCAGCGCGAACTGATTGTCGCCGCCAGACCAAAGCGGCCCATTGACATCTATCTCAAGATGAATTCAGGAATGAACCGCCTCGGTTTTACTCCCGGCGATTATCCGGCAGCTTGGGAACGCGCATCTACGGCGGCCGGTATCGGCAACATTACGCTCATGAGCCACTTCGCCAGCGCTGACGAAGACAGCGTCGATTGGCAGCTTGAACGCTTCGACGAGGCGACCCGTGACATTCCCGGTCCTCGCAGCCTCTCGAACTCAGCGGCAACGGTCTGGCATCCGCAAGCTCATCGTGACTGGGTGCGGCCCGGAATCGTGCTCTATGGCGGTTCACCTTCGGGGCTGTCGAAGGACATCAAAACCATACACCTACAAGCATCCATGACGCTGCGCAGCGAAATCATCGGGGTCCAGTCGATAAGCGCAGGCGACACAGTTGGCTACGCAAGAGCGTACGAAGCTGAAGGCGACATGCGAATCGGCGTGGTCGCATGCGGATACGCCGACGGCTACCCGCGCCATGCACGAACAGGCACGCCGATTTCAGTCGACGGCATTATGACGCGCACGGTCGGCCGCGTGTCGATGGACATGCTGACCGTGGACCTCACGCCTTGCCCCGATGCCAAGATTGGTTCGACGGTCGAGCTTTGGGGCGAGCAGGTAAAAATTGACGACGTCGCATCATCGTCAGGGACGATTGGATATGAATTGATGTGTGCTTTGGCTCGTCGCGTGCCCGTCACAGTGGCTTGATGGCCACAGGAATTTCACCTATGGCATCGCCTTTCCAAAACAGACCTCGCAGCCAAGCAAACCTGGTCAGCACTGCAGCCGTGACCGAGTTATCGCTTCGAAATCACCTTTGCTTTCTGGCGCTTCGTACTGGGCATGGTATGCCATTTCATCTCGGGACAATCATTCGAACGATGTTCGATTCATTCTTCTTGTTCGACGCGGGATTCGGGCAAGGTGAGATAAGGACCTACACCGATGTTGACCTTGCGCTCGGTAAGACCGTCTCGTTGGCTTGTCCTGACCAACCTTGGAAACTAAGCACGGAAGCGACTGAGCCGATTGCCTGGTTGCTTAGACTTTTCGATAATCAGTTGCAGACGGCGCCGCGTCAAGAAATCGTTGCCGCGCACCGGCGTTCCGAAGCGAACTTCCAAGCTGCTTCTGAGCACCGGCTTCCAATCCCAGCCTTGGTACAGCGTTCACGGCGGAATGCCAACAGAATGACCTCTCATACGCTCGGCCAAAAAATGTGGTGACTTAAGGCGTCTGCGAGCGGTACCCGACCGCTAGCACCATCGTTGCGCTACTGCGCCGTTTTCATGAATAATCCGCAATCGCGCAACGGGTGCTCTGTCGCAGAGATTGCTCGTCAATGCAGCGCGACGGATTTGGGCGCTGGGTCCTCTGGGGGGGACGCGGTGTCGGCTTCTCAATGGTTTTTGTCGCTATTCACCAGTGGCAGCGAGTAGCAGTTGCCGCGTGCGCTTCATGACCCAAGCCACCTCGTGTTGAGAGAAGTCCCACTCGCCAGCGTCGACCTTCAATCTCACGCCTTGCTCGGCCCGGGTCAGCGCCACGTCTGGCGACAGACCAGCGGTAGCAGTTTTTCGCGATGCATATGCGGATAGCTGACTAGCAAGGTCCTCACATGCGTCATAGCGCGCCCACAGTTGCTTTTCCGAAAGACCGCTTTGATAACGCCCATCGACTTCGCGAACGAGAAGCTTTGGTTGAACCCCAGTTACCGAACCTGGGTCCGGCTCTCTCGGAAAATCATCGGGCACACGTTGGTCCGTCATCTCGTTCTCTATAAGCTGTGGCAACTGCCGGGCCGGGTTGACCATCGGACACGGCTCGCATGTCGTCGCTCCGCGCGCGATTTCGCTCAGGAGAGCGCGAACACCTGGCTGCCGAACCGTATCTGCACTATGCGGTTGAATGTGATTTACGAAAACTTACAACTGGGCGTCAAGCATTTTGAGCGTCGCAGCGGCGGCGCCTTTTAAGCCGACTCCATGCGACGGATTTGTGTTCGACTCCCGAAGGTTGATTCGAATGAGCCTCTGCGTCGAGAATCGTTCGCTGAAGCGTCGTACCGTTGGTATCGCTTTCCCGGCGCCCACTTCCACAACAACAAGCTTCGAGACGGAAGAAATCCAGGCTGCAAGTCGCTGCTGCTGTTTCTCATAGGGAAGGCCGACCCAACCCCAGTCGCCGAACATCAGGATATTCGGACGCGCGAGAGCGCCACAACGAGAGCAACGGGGCATCGGGCTCTCCAACTCGGAGGTTGTTTCATTGACGAGCGGATGAAAACCAGTCGCCGACCAGGTATCGTCCGTACACGTCTCCAGACATTGGAGTGCGTGAATCGACCCATGGCATTCGTGCACACGGTGTTCCGGGAACCCGGCCTTTTGGAATTGTCCATCGACGTTGCTTGT
Source organism: Paraburkholderia sp. BL27I4N3 (assembly GCF_003386115.1). Taxonomy (NCBI): domain Bacteria; kingdom Pseudomonadati; phylum Pseudomonadota; class Betaproteobacteria; order Burkholderiales; family Burkholderiaceae; genus Paraburkholderia; species Paraburkholderia sp. BL27I4N3. The sequence goes on from NZ_QREJ01000001.1 coordinate 7,033,932, forward strand.
GAAAACGAACGCCCCGCGTCCCATGCGGTCCGCCCACCGTCGCAAAATCGCAAACCCTTCGTGCGGGATAGTCTCGCGGTAAAGCTTCAGCCGGTGTCCGTAGAAGCCCCACGCAAGCTTCGGGTGCTCCGCAAACCGAACAGGGTTTGCCATGTCCTCGAACGAGAGGCCTTGATGCCGAAGCGCGGGGTACGCTCGCCAGAAACCTTCCTGCCCACGGAAATCAGGAAGGCCCGAGTCGACGCCCATGCCGGCGCCAGCTGTGATGAGCAAACCGTCTGCCTCTCGCAGCCAAGCGACGGCTTTCTCCAGCCCCTCACCTTGCGAATCGGACACGGGTAGACTCCTTTAGATTCCGCTCATTCGTTGTCACCTGTTGAAGCTTGGTAGGCTTTTTCCGCAGCACGCTGGTGCGCCTGATAGGCCAGCACTGACGCCTTCGTCAGGAATCGTGTGTTCCCAGCTTTGTGGTGAAGCTTGAGTTTGTCTTGCTTGAGCAGCTTCACGACATGTGGACGGGACACGAATAGCAGCTTCGCGGCTTCGGCGGTGGACATGAAATCGTCGGCGTCAGGCGGCGGTAGAATCTTCGCGTTCGTCGACATTGTGGCTCTCCGGTTAGATTGCGGCGACTGGCTACGCACGCAGGTACCACTCGCCAGAGCCGTAAATCCGGTTTCGTGTATCAATGTCGCGCTTGTAGCCGAGCTCCTTCGCGAAGCCCATCGACTGCAGCACTTCACGGGTGCGCATGAGGTCTTGCCTATCGGCCCAGTCACGCGTGTAGACACAGATGACGTGCCCATCGCGACCCATGCTGCGCAGAGCGGTGGACACCTTGGCACACATCAGCTGGTCATTCTCGATAGCGCCGCTGATTTTGCTCCACGCCTCGTCCACGTCGGTGGGGCTCACAAAGATGCACCATTTCCCAGATGCAACGGTCGAGGCAAAGTCGCTGTAGTCCGCGGATTTCTTGTAGTGCCAGTTGCAACTCAAGTCCTCAGACGGCTTGTCCGATTTCCTGGACAGTCGCTCTTCCACACTAATCCCTTCCCTCATGGAAGCCTCCTCACGTACGGCGCTGCTTTCGTATCAATCAGCTTTGCCGAGCCTCGCGCGACATTGCTCCAAATCCTTGCTGAGCGAATCAATCTTCGCTTGCATACCCGCCGCTCGTTTGAGCAGCTGTCCAACTTCATACCAGTAGGCATATCCTAAGTCCCCGTCCTCCAAGCCTAATTCGTGGAACTTGCGAAGCGCAATCGCGAGGTCAATGCTGCCGTTCGCGCTCATCTCGCTACTTCCTGTTTCAGAGGGGTGTTGGACGCGCTCCCTGGAACCCGACCGCCAAAGCAAATCGCCTTCCTTCACGTACCGCTTCTTGATACGCAGCACGACTAGGCTGAGTACGAACCCGACTGCCGGCACGACCAACAACCACACATTTTGAAGAACGATGCGTAGAAAATCCTTCACAGCTTTGGTGGCTTTGAGGCCTTGTGCTTCGCGAAATCACCGGCAGCTTTCGCTACTGCTGTGACGTCTTTAATTGCGAGGAGTTGGAGCGCCGTGGAGCCTCTAAGGTCCGCGATTGGTGTGGTAAAGAAATGCCATTTTTCCAGTCCCGATGTAGTGACGCCCAACCGACGTATGACCTTCGCGAAGGCATCGTGATGAATCAGTGATGAAAGAAAGAACGCAGGGATGTACGTCTCTTGCGCCATTTCAACGCTGAAGATTCGCGCTGACCCGAGATACTTGTTCAGCTTCTTCTCCGTGATACCTGTTGCCCTGCAGTAGTCTTGTGCGGGTAGCAATTTTCCTTCGCGCACAAGGGAGCTATGCCCCGAGCCTTCCAATGCGCTCGGTGTCAAATCGTCGTGCGATGTTCGCAGTTTCGAAATACGGTTAGCTCGCTTGCGTAGCTTCTCTTCTTCTTCGCGCATCGACTGTATGTCGAGATTGAGAATGGTCGCCACGCCTACGATTTCCCACACACGATTTTTGATTAGCCTGCCTAGCTCCTCGTCGGGGATGTCGAGAAGTGCCATGGCGCCTATTGGGTCAACCAGGACGGCAGCGACGACCGCACGATGAATCGCATGGTCTATCCGCGCAAGCCGTGCTTCTTCCGGCGAAGGCGCGTCTCGCCTTTGACGAGACGGCCGCGCCGCTGCTACTCCTTTGGTTGTGATTCGGTTCATGGCGGCAGGAGCTAGTCAGAGGCCGGTGTCGTTTTTTTGATACTCACGGATAGGCTCGTTCTGCTGCCCGCCGTAGATTTCGAAACGCACTCGTAGTTACCCGTTTTCGAAGCTCAATACTTTCACCAACCGTGGTCTCTTAACATGCGTACCGGATGCGGCAGGCCAACATCGTCTTGTCTCTCCGTCGCTGGTCGAATACCAGTAGTGCACGACGTCCTTATCTTTGCCCCCAGCCTCCTGCCACAACCCGCTTACTCGACAGAGCGTGACGGAAGCGTCAGCTTTATTGCGAGCCAACAGGTGAACCGAAAAGCTGACATCGCCAAGTTGCAGTACCAGTTGAATCAGCGCCTCGGCACCGTCCACCATCCAACCGTCCGGGCTCCAGTCCGCGCCGCGAGAGGAGGCAACGACAAAGAAGTTTGGCGTCGCATCCGACCATCCAACGCAGCGCCACGGAAGAAATGGCTGCATGAGCCTCTTCTTTATAGGATGTGGCTCTTCCCAACTGCTGTCAGTAAATAGCATCACGTCAGCCGAAAAAGACATTGAAGGTTGCAACGGGCCAACCGCGAGAACTGCTGTTCGGCATCCTAGCCGGATGCCGGGGCATCAACCCCTCGTTCATTGACCGCGTTCGCGTACAAACTGTTATATGCGATTTTCGCATATGCGATTTTGGCATATACGAACTTCGGCTGCAAGCTGTTCGCCTTGTGCCAGCTTGGTCCAGCCGTGGAAAAATCTATCTACACACAACAATACGGTCTCTTTCTCGCCACCCTTCGGGAGGCGCGAGAGTCCGCAGGCATCCTGCAGAGCGAGCTAGCCGCGAGGCTTAATGTCGACCAACCGTTTGTCAGCAAGTGCGAGAGCGGGCAGCGCCGGCTCGACTTTATTGAAGTCCGGGAGTGGTGCGCTGCAATCGGAATAACGTTGAACCAGCTGACCGACACCTTCGAAGCGACCATCGCGAGAGCGCAGAAGAAGTGAGAGCGCATCGCAGTCGCCGAGCGACGCCCCGAATGCTGTGGCCCTATATACGACCGTTATCTCAACGTGCTGGTTTGCCCCGTGTGCACAACTTCGCTGCCCACACCACAAGGGTGTGGACAGCCGCCTGACGGCGGTTCCGAAGTTGCACACACTCGAAAGCCTGACGCGCCGGCTGCGCCGGCTTGCCCAATTGTAAGAACTCGAAAGCAATCACAAGCCGGGTCATGACGGTCGTAGGCCCGTAATTTTGAGTCGAATCGGTCAAAGTTACAAAGTCAAATCGAGTACATTGTTTGTGAACTTAGGGGGTAGGAACAAACATTTGGTTTTGGCCGCGCGTCGCTCAATGGGAGTGGATGAACAACAATGAGGCACGCGATAGCTGAAATCGGTAAAACTTTGCATGCTCAGCCGGGGTAGATAATCGGCGCGTAATCGCGTTTGAATTCGGTCAGGAAGATGCGTGCCGCCACCACGTCTTGCAGTCCGAGGCCCAGCCCTTGGAGCACCAGCACGAGATTGTCCATCACACGCTTGGTCTGGGCGACCACGCCTTCGGGAAGCGGCGCGGCGTCGTCGGTCGGGCAGGTCGGCATCTGGCCGGTCAGGAAGACCCAGCCGTCGGCCTCGGCAGCATGCGAGAACGGGCCGACCGGCGTGGGTGCTGTGGGAATCATCCAGAAAGAGGGCGCTGAGCTCATGACAGGGTGTGCTGGGTAAGAACGGTTGTCGGGATGACAAGGTAACCGATCAAAAGTCAGGACGCCGGCGCGTTGCCGGCATCGTGCCCAACACACGCCCGCTCAGACCAAACCAGTCGCGTAATAGACTGCGATCACAAAGAACACCGCCATCGTCTTGATGACCGTGACCGCGAAGATGTCGCGATACGACTGTCGATGCGTCAAGCCCGTCACCGCCAGCAGCGTGATCACCGCGCCGTTGTGCGGCAGCGTGTCCATGCCGCCGCTCGCCATGGCGACGACCCGGTGCAGCACTTCCATCGGAATATGTGCCGCTTCCGCGCCCTTGATGAAGGTGTCCGACATGGCCGCGAGCGCGATGCTCATGCCGCCCGACGCCGAACCCGTGATACCCGCCAGCGAGCTCACCGACACGGCTGCGTTGACGAGCGGATTGGGAATGCTCTTCAACGCGTTGCTGACTACCAGAAAGCCCGGCAACGCGGCGATCACACCGCCAAAACCGTATTCCGACGCGGTGTTCAACGAAGCCAGCAGCGCGCCCGCCACCGCAGCCTTGGTGCCGATCGCGAAGCGTTCGCGCACCCGGTTGAACGCCGTCACGACAACCATGATGATGCCGAGGAGCAGTGCGCCTTCCACGGCCCAGATGGCGACCACGGCCTTGATCGTCGTCGTGACCGGTGCGTGAATGCCCGGCAGAATGTCCGGCGCAACCGTGTACGACGCGCCGTACCAATTCGGAATCCAGCGGGTCAGCAGGAAGTTCGCGACGCCCACCAGGACCAGCGGCGCAACCGCCAGCAACGGATGCGGCAGTTGCTTCGATTCCACGCGATCCGGCTCGTTGACGAGTTCCGTGCCGTAGCCTTCGCCGGTCGCCATCGCCGCACGGCGGCGCCATTCCAGATACGTCAGGCCGACCACGATGATGAACAGCGAGCCGATCACGCCGAGTGCGGGCGCAGCCCACGACGTCGTTTTGAAGAAAGTGGTCGGGATGATGTTCTGGATCTGCGGCGTACCCGGCAGCGAATCCATGGTGAAGGAGAATGCGCCGAGTGCGATCGCGCCGGGCATCAGGCGCTTCGGAATATTGCTCTGGCGGTACAGCTCGGCGGCGAACGGATAGACCGCGAACACCACCACGAACAGCGAGACGCCACCGTAGGTGAGCAGCGCGCACACCGCAACGATCACCGCATTGGCGCGCGAGCGGCCAATATAGCGGATCGCGGCAGCCACAATCGACTCCGAGAAACCCGACAGTTCGATGACCTTGCCGAACACGGCGCCCAGCAGAAACACCGGGAAGTATAGTTTCACGAAGCCGACCATCTTCTCCATGAAGATGCCGGTGAAAACCGGCGCGACAGCCGCCGGATCGGTCAGCAGAACGGCGCCGAGCGCGGCGATCGGCGCAAATAGAATGACGCTGTAGCCGCGATAGGCGGCAAACATCAGAAACGCCAGCGCGGCGAGGACGATGACAAAGGACATTGAGTCTCCAAAGCTTGGTTGTTCTACATGGTCGCCGTCTCGAAGGTGCGGCGGCACGGCGCCCGCAAATGCAGGTTCCGTGCCATATCAGCGGCAACGGCCAGCCGCCTGACTTCGCAGACCGAAGCTCAAAACGTGATCGCGGCGATTGTACCCAAACGTCTCTAAAACGGGACGCAAAATGGCTGAAATTAGGTCAAACCAAGGTTAAACCCTTATGTCATGGGCTTGCTGGCGATCTCGCCGATGAGATAAGCTTGTCTACGAAATGAGACAAGCACAATAAAACGATAGCCGGAGACAGCGACAGCATGATGAACGACTGGGCAGGCTTGCCTGCCACTTACGGCGACGTACTGCGCCGGGCGATGGATTCGCTCTTCCGCACATTCGAAAATTTTAGCGAAGGGACGTTTATCGTCGATGCCGACGCGCGCGTGGTCTGGATCAACAAACGCTATGCGGCGCGCTTCGGTTTTTCGGACCCGGACCAGGCCATCGGCCGCGATTGCGAAGCGGTGATTCCGAACAGCCTGATGCGCGAGGTCGTCAACACCGGCAAACCGATTCTGCTCGATATTCTGGAAACGGACCGCGAACCGCTCGTCGTCACGCGTTTGCCGTTGAAGGACGATGCGGGCGCCACGGTTGGCGCCGTTGGCTTTGCGCTCTTCGACGAACTGAAGGCGTTGACGCCGCTCTTTTCCCACTACTCGCGCGTGCAGGAAGAATTGATCGCGACGCGCCGGTCGCTCGCGCAGGCGCGGCGGGCCAAATATACGTTCGGCAGTTTCGTCGGCACGAGCGCGGCCAGTCTCGAAGTGAAGCGCCAGGCGCGCCGCGCCGCGCAGCTCGAATCGCCGGTGCTGCTGCTCGGCGAAACCGGCACCGGCAAGGAGTTGCTGGCGCATGCCATCCACGGCGGCTCGGCGCGCGCGAATCAGCCGCTCGTGACGGTCAACGTCGCGGCGATTCCCGACACCCTGCTCGAAGTCGAATTCTTCGGTGCGGCGCCGGGCGCCTACACTGGCGCGGATCGCAAAGGGCGCGTCGGCAAGTTCGAGCTGGCGAACGGCGGCACGCTGTTTCTCGACGAAATCGGCGATATGCCGCTGCCCTTGCAGGGCAAGCTGCTGCGCGTGTTGCAGGACAAGGAGTTCGAACCGCTCGGCTCGAACCGGATCGTGCGCGCCGACGTCCGGATCATCGCGGCGACCTCGGCCGATTTGCCTGCGCTGGTCGCGGCCGGGCGATTCCGCGCTGACCTGTTCTATCGGCTGAACGTGCTGACGATCCATGCGCCGCCGTTGCGCGAACGGACCTCGGATATCGAGGCGCTGGCTTACGCCATGCTTGAAGATCTGTCGACCCAGGCGCGCGGCGCCAGTCACTTCGAATTGCAGGACGACGCGCTGAGGTTGCTGTGCTCGTACGGCTGGCCGGGCAATGTGCGCGAGTTGCGCAACACGCTGGAGCGTGCGGTGATGCTGTCCGACAATGAGCGGATAGATGCGCGGGCGCTGGCGTCGTTTATCGGCTCGGCGCACGGCGGCGGCGCGTACCGTCCGAATGCGCCCTTGCCGGAGGTGCCTTCGACGGCGCATGCGGCAAACGCGCAGGCTAGTGCGTCGCAACCCGCCTCATGGAGCGAGGCGATGGCGGTCTTCGAGAAGCGCTTCCTGAGCGACGCTTTGCGCGCCAACGGCGGCCGCGTGATCGAGACTGCAAACCAGATCGGCATGGGTCGCGCGACGCTCTATAAGAAGATCGCGGCGTACGGCATCGACGTGTGACAACGTTCCGCGACAGCGATTGACGCAGCGTAATTGACGCGTGGCACAATCCCGTGATCGAAAAACAAGACGTGATCGGGGTTTCAAATGAAATGCAATCTCTCCTTCTACGCGCGCCGGGCCTGCGCCACGCTGGCGGCCGGCGCCATGGTCGCGCTGGGCGGTTGCAGCAGCAGCGCGCCGCTGTTTTTGCCGGACGGCCGCGCGACCACGCTGGTGCAGTGCCCCGCCGGTTCCGACTCCTGCTCGCAGCAGGCCAGCGCAAGTTGCGGCGGCGCGTTCGATGTCGTGCGTCAATCCACTGAGAACGGCACGCTGAACCTGATTTACGCCTGCCGGGGGAAATAACGGTTCGCCGGCGCAAGGCCGGCTCGATCAACGCCTCAAGCTTTCTTCCTTCAGTCGCGCTAAAAGCGTATGGCGGTCGTAAAGACCTGCATCCAATGCGGGTTCTATCCGCGGCAATGATGCGCAATGGATATTAATACCGCGCTTCATATTATTTCCCTTGTCGCCGGACGCAATTAAAAACATGCGAATTCCCGTCGAATAGCCAAGTCGGTGCGGCACCTAACGGAACGCGAAGTTGAGCCGCAGTATTGTCTTTTCAGTGGCTCAAGATTCAAGCAGCAGGCAGCTTTTGCCGGTTTTGCCGTCTATGCGGAAAGTGCCAGGAAGGATTTTCCGTTTAGACCGAAAACCGAAAATAGTGCGGCACGCTTTGTGCTTCGCGTTACGCATTGAAAATAGTTCAACGAGTAATCCGGGGAAAGCAATGAATCATCACCAACTCGAAAAAGATATTGAACATCTTGAGCACGTAATCTCGCATATCTCCGCAGCAGACCACATCCCGCTGTCCTATTGGCGAAACCGCATCGATTCCGTTTCCGGCGCGGCGCTGGTGCCGGCGCAGGCGAACCGCGTCAAACGGCTCAACGCCGCCCTTTCGGCTCTCGAACAACGCCTGAAAGCCTGAACGCCCGGTGCAGTGGATGGCTGTGACGTACCCTTCTGGCAACGTTTTTCGCAAAAATGGGGAAACGTAACGGCCACGTAAGCGGCACGGCGCAGCGCGTCTCGACAGGATGGCAAGGCACGTCATTTGGTTGTGCACGCGCTGGCGCCGCTTTACGCTTCGGAGGACCGCGGGGACGGACGGCGCGCGTCAGGGTGAACGGGCCGCCAATCTCTCCACGATCAGGATAAACATGCAACGAGCAGGACTTTCCGCGTCTCGGCTGACGGCACTGACCAACGCCATGCAAGGCTATGTGGAACGCGGTGAAGTGGCGGGCGTGGTGTCGATGATCTGGCGGCGCGGCGAGATTGGCTATTTCGAGCCGCTCGGTTGGCGCGACGACGCGGCGCGGTTGCCGATGGAGCGCGATACGCTGTTCCGCATTGCGTCCATGACCAAGCCGGTCACCAGCGCCGCGATCCTGATGCTGATCGAAGAAGACTGGCTCGCCCTCGACACACCGATCTCACTCTGGTTGCCGGAGTTGTCCGCGCCGCGTGTGCTGCGCGACCCCGCCGGCCCGCTCGACGAAACCGACCCCGCCAGAGCGTCGCTCACCGTGCTGGACCTGCTGACGCACCGCGCCGGCTTCGCCTACCACTTCACCGCGACTGGGCCTCTTGCCGACGCGTACGCCGCCGCTTTCAACGGATTCGAAGCGCGCATGGACGGCAACGCCTGGCTTGCCCGCATCGCAAGTTTGCCGCTCATGTTCCAGCCTGGGTCACGCTGGCACTACGGCGTTGCCACCGATGTGCTCGGCGTGCTGATCGAACGCGTGAGCGGCATGCCGCTCGGCGAGTTTTTCCGGACGCGGATCTTCGAGCCGCTCGGCATGCGCGATACCGCTTTCTGGGTGCCTGACGCGCAACTCGGCCGGCTCGCCACAGCTTATGGCGTCGAACAGGGCTCAGGGCAGCGGATCGTCGAGGACCATCCGTCGTCGAGCCGATGGGCGGATCCGGACCGCTTCCAGAGCGGCGGCGGCGGCCTGGTTTCCACAGCGCACGACTATCTGCAATTCGCGCAACTGCTGCTCGGTCGCGGACGGGTCGGCACGACGCGTTTGCTGTCGCACCGCTCAGTCGATCTGATGCGCTCCAATTTTCTGACTCGCGACCAGCGCCGTGTGTCGGCCTTCGGTCATGCGCTGTGGGCAGGCCAGGGGTTCGGCCTCGGCTTGTCCGTCGTCGACGATCCGGCGCAGCAGTTGCCGCTTGGCTATCGTTCGATCGGCTCGTTCGGCTGGCCGGGTGCGTATGGTACAAGCTGGTTCGCCGATCCGGTGGAAGATCTGATCGGTCTGATGCTGATTCAAAGGCGCTCCGTCGAACCGTTCTCAATGACAGTGGATTTCGAACGCCGCGTGTACGATGCAATTGACGATTGAGCGAACCGGCCGCGTCCGGGCCGGCTTCTTTTAAGCGTGTTACCCGCTCGCGGCGTCGGGCTTCTCTATCCGGCAATTTATTCGTCTGATAGTGTCCGCACTTCAGTTCTCGTCTAATGATCGGAGCACCCGTCATGGCCTCGTACAAGCAGTTGACCGCCCAGCTAGAAAAACTCCACAAGGAAGTCGCGGCGGCGCGCGAGAAGGAAATCGCGCAGGCGATCGCCGAGATCAAGCAGAAAGTAGCCGAATACGACCTGACGGCGGAAGAACTGGGTTTCACCAGCAAAGGCGCCACGGCCCGCAAGACGCCTTCGGTTGCCAAGTATCGCAACCCGAAAACCGGCGAGACCTGGAGCGGCCGCGGCCGCTCGCCAGCGTGGCTCGTGGGCAAGAATCGCGAGCGCTTTCTGATCGAAGGTTGAAGTGCGTTGGCGCATGACGTCTCCACCCGTCATGTGCCGGATTATTTAAAGTGATGTCGCGTGCGGAGTTTCTCGCACCTTTCGCACGCGGCGAGGCAAGTCCCGAAAACACTCACCTTTCGCGTGAACCCGGCGCGTGAACCATAGGCGCGGATGCGCGGCTCGCGACGGACCGGTTGTTTCGGTCAGCCTGGTTTCATCGAATCACGCAGCTTGCGACAGGCTTGCTATCGCAGGCCGCGGTGACTGATCCATTTCCTCCGAAACCCGCGCCAGCCCTTGCTGGTAGGGGTTCCCAGGCTGTACGAAGAATCGCTGAAGCCATCGCTTGAGCCTCTTTTAGTCGCGCCTGATGCGCACGTCGCTTTGCGGAGTGTCGCGGCGCAGGTGCGCGACTGTTCGTCGATACGCTCACCTTTCGCACCGCTGCCGTGATAGTCCCGAAAACCCTCACCTTTGCGCGTCTCGATACCCGCGGGCCACTGCGCTCGGGGCTAACCCGGAGTTGAGTTCCTCTCATACCCCGCATCAAAACTCATCGATACATGGTCGCGGATGCCGAACCCCACAATCGGCCATCCACTCAACCTCGACGGAAGACCATGAGCGCATCGACGGACAAACAACTCTTTATCGGCGAAGGATTCGAAGGCCCCGGCGTCAATCTCGCGCATATCAACGTATTGGTCGGCCCGCGCAACGGCCCGGCTGGCCAGGCATTCGCCACCGCATTGGCGACGCCTTCGGCGGGTCACGCGCCGTTCGTCGTGATCGCGCGTCCGGGCGTGCCGACCAAGCCGCTCACGCTCTATGTGAACAAGGCGCAGATCGGCAGCGACTTCCACGGCAACGCGACGTGGGGCGCTTCGCAAGCCGGTATCGCGAAGGCGGTGGCCGAGTCGCTGGAGAACGGCACGCTGCCGCCTGAAGCGGAGAACGACTGGGTGGTGGTGTCGGCGAACTGGGTCAACCCGTCGACCGACGATCTCGACGCTGTCTTCGAGAACAACTACCGCGCGTGCAAGAACGCGATCCTCGCGGCGATGAAGGGGTTGCCGCATCGCGATGAAGTCTTCGCTGCCGCGCGCGACGTATCGAACCCGTTCTACACACCGAAGCAACGTTAATGGCAGGCAGCGCGGTTCGGTCGCGCGCCCTGCAATGCGCAACTAACCGTCCGCACCGCTAGTTTTCAGGAAGGAAGGAGACACGCACTATGGAATACATTCGCCTCGGCCAGTCCGGTCTGAAGGTTTCGCGTCTGTGCCTCGGCACGATGAACATGGGCACGCCGCAATGGAAGCCGTGGATTTTCGACGAAGCGCAAAGCGAGCCGATCGTTCGTCATGCGCTCGAAGCCGGCGTCAACTTTATCGACCTCGCCGATTTCTATTCGACCGGCGTCGGTGAAGAAGTGGTGGGCCGCATTCTGAAGCGTCTCACGCGCCGCGAGGAAATGGTCGTGGCCACCAAGGTCGGCTATGACATGGGCGCGTATCAGAACGCCGGCGGTCATTCGCGCAAGCACATCATGGACGGCATCGACGGCTCGCTGACGCGTCTCGGCATGGATTACGTCGATATCTACATGCTGCATTTCTTCGACGTGAATACGCCAGTCGAAGAGACCATGGGCGCGCTCAACGATATCGTGCGCGCCGGCAAGGCGCGCTATATCGGCGTGTCGACCATGTACACGTGGCAGTTCGCCAAGATCATGCAGGTCTGCGAGTGCAACGGGTGGCACAAGCCGATCAATATGCAGTTGCAGTTGAACCTGGCATACCGTGAAGAAGAGCGCGAAATGATTCCGTATTGCCAGGATCAGGGCGTCGGCGTGTCCGTGTTCAGTCCGCTGGCGCGCGGGCTGCTGACGTGCGATCCGAATTCGACGCGCAATCAGACCGACTTCTTTACCGCGCAAATGTATGGCGATGTGGCGTCGCGTGAAATTGCCGCGTCGGTGGCGCGCGTGGCCGCGCGGCGTGGCGTTTCCGCTGCGCAGATCGCGCAAGCGTGGGTGCTGAATCACGGCGGTGTTGCAAGCATGCTGGTCGGTGCGGATACGCCGGCGCAGTTCGACAGCGCGCTCGCCGCGCTCGGCACGACGCTTTCGGCGGATGAACTGTTCGAGCTCGAACGCAACTACACGCCGTGCGATCTGATCAACGACTACACCGCAGGCAAACGCATCGCGCGCGAACCGCGCCTTGCGCAGGGCATGTTCGTCGAAACGCTGGAGAAAGCCGCATGAACGAATTTCTCCGCACCGGACATTACATTGGCGGCGAATGGTACGAAGGCGCCGACACGTACGCTGTTTTGAATCCCGCGACCGGCGAGGTCGTCGCGCGAGTGGCCAAAGGCGGCGCGGCGGAAGCGGCGCAGGCCATTGCGGCGGCCGAGCGCGCGTTTCCCGCATGGCGTGCGTTGACCGCGAAAGAGCGCAGCGCGCGCGTCAAACGCTGGGGCGAGTTGATGCTGGAGAATCGCGACGCGCTCGCCGAACTGCTGACGCTTGAGCAAGGCAAACCGCTTGCCGAAGCGCGCGGCGAAGTCGGTTACGCGGCGAGCTTCTTCGAATGGTTCGCGGAAGAAGCGAAGCGGGCCTACGGCGACGTGATTCCGAGTCCAAATCCAAACGCGAAGATTATCGTGACGAAGGAACCGGTCGGTGTGGTCGCGGCAATCACACCGTGGAATTTCCCGCTCGCCATGATCACGCGCAAGGCCGGTCCCGCTCTCGCGGCCGGTTGCACGATGGTGCTCAAGCCGTCGGAAGAAACGCCGTTGTCCGCGTTCGCTTTGGCGGTGCTGGCCGGGAAAGCGGGCATTCCACCCGGCGTGTTCAATATCGTCTCCGGCGACGCCGTGGCGATCGGCGGCGCGCTCACGGAATCCGACGTGGTGCGCAAACTGTCGTTCACCGGTTCGACGCGCGTCGGCAAGCTGCTGGCGAAGCAGTCCGCGGACACGCTGAAGAAGCTGTCGCTCGAACTCGGCGGCAACGCGCCTTTCATCGTCTTCGATGACGCGGACCTCGATGCCGCCGTGCAAGGCGCGATGGCTTCGAAATTCCGCAACACCGGGCAGACGTGTGTGTGCGTCAACCGCTTCTACGTGCAGGACGGCATCTACGATGCGTTTACATCCGCGTTGACGCAAGCAGTGCGTAAGATGCGCGTCGGCAATGCGTTGCAAGGCGAGGTCGAACAAGGTCCGTTGATCAACCAGGCTGCGTTGAAGAAGGTCGAAACGCACGTGGCCGACGCGTTGCAAAAGGGCGCGAAGGTGCTGACCGGCGGCAAGCCGCACACGCTCGGCGGCACTTTTTACGAGCCGACTGTTCTCGTCGACGCCAACAGCTCGATGCTGATCGCCGGCGAAGAAACCTTCGGACCGGTTGCCGCGTGTTTCCGCTTCAAGAGCGAAGCGGAAGCGATCGAAGCGGCCAACGACACACCGTTCGGCTTGTCGGCGTATTTCTACACGCGCGATCTGGCGCGCGCGTGGCGCGTCGGCGAAGCGCTGGAAAGCGGCATGGTCGGCATCAACGAGGGGATTGTGTCCACGGAAGTCGCGCCGTTCGGCGGCGTCAAGCAGTCGGGGCTCGGCCGCGAAGGCTCGAAGTACGGGCTCGATGAATACACCGAACTGAAGTACATGATGATGGGCGGCCTCGGACGCTGATCTTCACACCGCGCGTTCGCCGTACGTCATGCCCATGCGTGACGGACCGGCGGACGACGCAATCGGTGCGCGGCGGCATGCCGACCGCGCCCGGCGATCCATACTAACGAAGGAGACAGCGTGAGCAATCAGGATATGCAGGCGGCCACTCTCGGCCTCGCCCCCACTTTGCCGACGGCAGCGGCATCCGCGCACGGCCCCATTCCTCTCGACGACGTTCCGCTGAACGCCTTCCACGTCAAGATCGCCGGGCTGACGTTCGGCGCGCACTTCACAGAAGGTTTCGCGCTCGGCACGATCGGCTATGCGCTTGCGTCGCTGAATCGGCAGATGCCGCTCGACGCCTTCTGGATGGGCATGATCGGCAGTTCCGCGTTGATGGGCATTTTTATCGGCAGTCTGGTTTTCGGTTGGCTGTCGGATCGCATGGGACGCCAGAAGATTTTCCTGCTGAGCTTCATCATCATCACAGCGGCTGCGTTCGCGCAGTTCTATGTGCGTTCACCGCTCGAGTTGTGTTTGCTGCGGGTGTTGATCGGTTTCGGCATGGGCGGCGACTTTGCGGTGGGGCATGCAATCCTCGCGGAGTTCTCGCCGCGCAAACATCGCGGCACGTTGCTTGGCTCGTTTAGCGTGGTGTGGACCGTCGGGTACGTGGTGGCGAATGTGCTCGGCATGCATTACGCCGATGCCTCGCCAGATGCATGGCGCTGGCTGCTGGCGTCGGCGGGTGTGCCGGCGTTGATCGTTCTCGTGCTGCGTATGGGCACACCGGAGTCGCCGCGCTGGCTGCATGGCAAAGGACGCACGGCGGAGGCGAAGTCGATCGTGCTGAAGCACTTCGGTCCGAACGTCACTCTGGCCGGCGGCCACGACGAGCACGCGCAATCGGCGGGCGGTTTCATGCGTCTGTTCAAGGCCGATCTGATTCGCCGTACGATTTTCAATTGCGCGTTCTTCGTATGTCTCGTCATTCCGTACTTCGCTGTTTATACGTTTCTGCCGACCATTCTGAAAGCGATTCACTTGAACAATGACTCGAGCGCGGATTTTCTGTTGAACGGATTTCTCGTGCTTGGCGCGTTGATCGGCATCTGGCTCACGATCAAACTTCCGCGGCGCACGTTCCTGATCGGCTCGTTCGCGGTGACTTGCGTATCGCTGATTGCGTTGAGTGTGCTGCCGGAGTCGGCGACGCTCGGCATGATCGTCGCATTCGGGATTTTCACGCTCACCATGTCGGCGTTCTCGAATCTCGTCGGCGTGTTTCCGCCGGAGTGCTTTCCGACCGAAGTGCGCGCGTGCGGCGTCGGACTCGCGATTGCGTGCAGCCGGCTCGGGTCGGCCGTCGGCACGTTTCTGCTGCCACTCGGCATCGTCCATTTAGGCTTCCATATCACGATGATGGTGCTCGCCGCGGTGTTGCTGATCGGCATGGTGGTGTCGATCGCGTGGGCGCCGGAAACGAAGCATCTGACTTTGAACGAAGCTAGCGGCGCCTAGTTCGCTGGAACGTTGAAGAGAACCCGCCGCATCGGCAACGATGCGGCGGGTTTTTGTTTTTGGGCTCGAAACCATGGCACTCGTCGGCGCGACGCGGCGCGGCACGGCATTCGGCGATGTCTTCCGTGGTTATCGTGTCTTGCGTGGCCGATTGCCGCGCTCTGTCAACGCGTCACCACCGGTTGACCGGCATTGCGCGCCTCAAAAGCTCGCAATGCCCGCACTCTCGCCCGTTCTCGACGCGCCATGTCTCTCGGCCGAATCCGAAAAGAGGCGATTTGTCCCAGATACTTCTTATCTAGGAAGCCTTAATATCCTAACTTGTCTTAACGAAGCAAAGTGAGAACCATATAAATGGTATTTGCTTGGCTAGGAAATAGGAATCCTTGGGTAACTCCAAGATCTCCGTTGAATCCCGTTTTTTTGTAATTGTTAGGAATAGAAGCAATGAAATCAATGATCTCCGCAACCGCGATCGCCGCCAGCGGTCTGTTCTGTCTGGTACCGCTCTACGCTCATGCGGCGGACGGCACGATCACCTTCACTGGCAATGTTACGGACACGACCTGCTCGATCAACGGAAACGCAAGTGGCACACCGGCAGACAAGACGGTCACGCTGGCTGATGTTCCGACCGGGTCGCTCACACAGGTAGGCAACACGGCTGGTACAACGAATTCGGCCGATCTGCAATTTGTCCTGACGGGCTGCAGCGGCACGGCTACCAAGGTGATTGCCGGCTTCGAGAACGGCCCGACAGTCGACCAGGCGACGGGTTTTCTGTCGAGCAGTGGCACTGCGAAGAATGTGGAGGTCCAACTCCTCAACGCACAGATGCAGGTCATCAACGTTACGACGGGCGCGAACAACGATATCGGCTCGAACGGCGTGACCATCGATGTCGACGGGGCGACGACTCTGCAGTATTACGCGCGGTATTACGCGACGGCCGCTGCCGCGCCCGGCACGGTCATCTCATCGGTTCAGTACACGATGGAATACCAGTAAGTGTGGGTCTCGGGCGCTCGCCATGCGAGCGCCTTTTTGCACGCTTATTTTGAGAAATTTGACGGGCCGATCGTGATAACGCTGTTCAGAAATTCGATGATGGGAATCGGCCTTGCCTGTGTGCTACTGGCTGGCGATGTACGGGCGAGCGTGACGATTGGCGGCACGCGCGTGGTGTATCCGCTTGAGCAGCGCGAAGTCACGGTGAAGCTGGAAAACGACAGCCGCTCGCCCTCGCTCGTGCAGGTCTGGATCGATGACGGCAAGGCGGATGCCAAACCCGGTGAGGTCAAGGTGCCGTTCGTGATTACACCGCCGATTTTTCGCATGGATCCGAAGAAGGCGCAGACGTTGCGCGTGATGTACACCGGCGAACCGCTGCCGCAGGATCGCGAGTAGGTCTATTGGCTCAATGTTCTGGACATTCCACCGAAGGCAAAGACTGCCGCGGATGTCAATACTCTGACTCTGGCCTATCGCACCCGTATCAAGGTTTTCGTACGACCCGGCAAGCTGCCTGGCGAGCCGGAAGACGCACCCGCGCAACTTGGCTGGAAGATCGCCGCGTCGACGGACGGCAAGGATCAGGCCGTCAGCGTTTCGAATCCGACACCGTACTACGTGTCGTTCAGCGAGATTCACGTGGAAAGCGGTGGCCATACCTTCAGCAGCCAACGGGGCGGCATGGTGGCACCGCACGCTTCGGCGGTCTTGCCGATCGCGAAGATGAACGCCGTCGCGGCGGGCGCGAAGGTGCACTACGTCGCGATCAGCGACTACGGCGGTCCGATTCGCGGTGACGCCGCACTCGGCGACTAGGCCACCACGTCTTCAATCGGGCGGCACGCTGCCGCCCCTGGCTAACCCATTCTCGTACAAGGCGTGCGTTGCGCTGACAACGCACAGGGACGACGCACGCCTGTTGCAGGATATTGAACACCGCTCAGAACATGAAAGCTTCATTCCGTCGCGCGTCGTCTGTTCGCGTAGGCGAACTCTCCGGTGCGTTCAGGCTGCACCCCATCGCGGCACTTGCAGCATTGGCGTTCGCGATGTCAGGGGCTCAGCCGATAGACGCGCAGGCGTCCGAGCAAGGCGGACCTGCGGCGGTGGAGTTCGACACGACATTTCTGCGGACCGACGCGAATGCAACCGTGGACGTGTCGCGCTTCGCGCGTGGCAATCCGGTATCCGAGGGTGTGTATTCCGTCGACCTGTTCGTCAATGGCATTCGCGTTGCACGCCAGGATGTGCGTTTTGTGGCCGCGCGCGGCACTGTCGACGCGCGTCCTTGCTTCAACCGGGCCATGCTGGAGAAGCTTGGCGTCGATTTCGCCAAGGTCGCCGCGAGCAATGAGGCCAAGACGGCGGATGCCGGCGCGCCGGATGAATGCGTCGACCTCGCGGCAACTGTGCCCGACTCCACGATGGACTTCGACTTCGCGGACCAGAAGATCACGTTAAGCGTGCCGCAAAAGTATATGCGCAATGTAGCGCGCGGTTACGTCCCCCCTGAGATGTGGCAAAACGGCGTCAACGCAGCCTTCCTGAGCTACAACGCCAACGCGTATCACAGCGGCGGATCGGGCTTCGAGTCGACCCAAAGTTACCTTGGACTGAATGCCGGCGTGAACATCGGCGCGTGGCACTTTCGTCATCAGTCGTCTGCGACCCAGCAAACCGGCGCACCCACCCAGTTCGACAACATTGCCACGTACCTTCAGCGCGACATTACCGCGCTGAAATCGCAGTTGACGGTCGGCGACGGCTACACGACCGGCGACGTATTCGACAGCGTGCAATTCCGCGGCGCGCAGATCGCCACCGACGATCGCATGCTGCCCGAATCGCTGCGAGGCTATGCGCCGATTGTGCGCGGCACGGCGGAATCGAACGCACGCGTGACGGTTCGTCAGAACGGCCAGGTGATCTATGAAACCACCGTCTCGCCGGGCCCGTTCGAAATCAAGGACCTTTACGCGACCGGCTACGGCGGCAATCTGGATGTCACGGTGACCGAAGCCAACGGCCGCGCGAAGAGTTTTACCGTGCCTTACGCCTCGGTTGCCCAGTCGTTGCGGCCTGGCACCACACGGTTTTCAGTTACCGCCGGTGAGCTTCGTACCTCCGCGCTCGAGAACAGCCCGTATTTCGCGCAGTTCACCTTGCAGCGAGGACTCACCAATCTGATCACCGCCTATGGCGGCGGCGTGGCCGCCAACGACTATTTCGCTGCGGATGTGGGCGCGGCGCTCAACACGAAGTTCGGTGCGCTCTCAGCCGACGTGACGGCTGCACAGACCCAGATTCCCGGTCAAGGCACGTCGCGCGGCACCAGTTGGCGTATCGGTTACAGCAAGTTCATCGACCCGACCAACACGAATATTGCCATCGCGGCATATCGGTATTCGACGGCCGGCTACATGAGCCTCACTGACGCCGCCACGCTGCGTGACCGCGCAATGCGCGGCGACGATCTGAACTCGGTCTATCGGC
This sequence comes from Paraburkholderia sp. BL27I4N3, assembly GCF_003386115.1. Lineage (NCBI taxonomy): Bacteria > Pseudomonadati > Pseudomonadota > Betaproteobacteria > Burkholderiales > Burkholderiaceae > Paraburkholderia > Paraburkholderia sp. BL27I4N3. The sequence goes on from NZ_QREJ01000001.1 coordinate 7,052,668, forward strand.
AGCGCAGCCGTTTTCAGATCACCCTCAATCAGAATTTCAAGCGATACGGTACGGTCTTTTTGAACGCTTCCGCGCAGCAGTATTGGAATCGAAGCGGCAACGATCTGTTCTACCAGGCAGGTTACACCAATAGTTTCAGGTACGGCACGTACAGCATCAGTGCGGGACGCACGCGCAGTTCGGACGGTTCGATGTCCGACCAGATCATGTTGAGCACCACGTTGCCGCTCGGCCGCGGCCGCTATTCGCCGCTGATGTCGACGAACTTCAGCAGTTCGGGCGGAAACACCAACCTCCAGGCCAACGTGAGCGGCTCGCTCGGCGAGCGCAACCAGTACTCGTACAACGCGTATGGGACGTATGGCGCCGCTCAAGGCAACAGCACGCTGAGCACCGGCGCCAGCGGCGCCTATCGTGGACCGTATGCCCAGTTGACGGGATCGGCTAGCGCGGGAACGAGTTCGAGCCAGATCTCCGCCGGCGTCAGCGGCTCGATCGTCGCGCATCCAGGCGGTGTGACTTTCTCGCAGACGGTGGGCGACACGTTCGGCGTCGTCGAAGCGCCGGGTGCGGCGGGCGCCAGCGTGACCAACTCGCCCGGCGTCAAGCTCAATGGCCGAGGCTTCGCTGTGGTGCCGTATTTGACGCCGTACGGCATGAACACGGTGGAAATCGATCCGAAGGGTACATCCACCGACGTCGAGTTCGAGTCGACTTCGGAACAGGCGGTGCCGCGACTGGGTTCAGTGGTGCTGATCAAGTACAAGACGGTGAGCGGCCGCGCCGCATTGATTCGCGCGCCGCAACTTGGCGGCAATGCGCTGCCGTTCGGCGCGGACGTGGTCGATGCCAACGGGCGCACGGTGGGTGTGGTTGCCCAGGACAGCCGGATATTCGCGCGCGGCCTCGATGATAACGGCACGCTTTTCGTCAAGTGGGGTGCGGCTGGGGCGGAGCAGTGCAAGATTGATTATGTGTTGCCGAAGTCGAGCGGTAAGGCGGGCGCGGTGTATCTGTCGGTGGAAGGGCATTGCGTGGGCGGCATTCAGTCGACGCAGGACGACGCACGCTCGGACCAACCCCATCAAACGAATTGAGAAGGTGAACAGATGTTCGGGATGAGATCGACCAGGTATGAGACCTGTGATGGAGAAATCTCTGGCGAGCAGCCGGTGAGTGGCGTTAGTCGATGCGGCGGCCAGTCGTCGGTAGGGCGGATGTCGGTGCATGTTGCCCATCGCCTGCGGCCCAGATTCAGCCGAGCGGGGCATCGCACGCCGACAAAAGGAGCTGTCGGCGCAGATTCAGATGCGCTCGCGCCGTATCTGACGCCTCATGGCATGAACACGGTGGGTACTGATCCGAAGGGTTCATCAACCGGCGTTGAGTTTGAGTCGACATCAGAGCGTGCAATAACTCGGCTTGGGACGGCGGCTATGCTGAAGTACAAGACGGTGACAGGATGGGCGGCACTCATTCGCGCGCGGCGCCCGCACAGAGAAGCGCTGCCGTTCGGCGCGGACACGCTCGATGCCAACAGCAATCATGTCGGCTTGGTTGCAGAAGCGACGAGATGCGATCGGGCCAAAAAGTCGCCGGTAACCGGCTTTGTCAGCCAGCACTTGAAATCACCGACGGCTGCGAGCGTGTGGATGTTGCTCGTGTCGAGCTTATGCATATCGGAGGCGAAAGCCGACTGTTCGTGGTTAAACGGTCAGACCACCGAAAATTATACGTTTGACATTCCTGCCCTGACCGTCTCGCGTGACGCCGCCGAAGGCCGGGTCCTTTACACCAGTGAGCAGTATGCGTCTCCGTCGACTCAAAGTTTTGCCACCTGTTCGGGAAACACGCCGGCCAATCGTACAGTCACAGGCGGGGCACAGGTGAGATCCAATCCCTATACGTTTGCAACCAATGTGCCGGGTATCGGCATGCGGTTTTTTCACGACGCAGGCGGCTCAAAAAGCTATTGGGGAGCCGGCAATCAGGAAACCTTTAATGGATCGTGGGGGTGGAGCGGAGCGATGTTGGGCGTTGAGGTTGTAGTTACCGGCCCGGTAGCTGCCGGCACCATCGACGGAGCGCTGGTTGGGACGTTTCGGCTCGGCTCGTTGACCGTGGCAAATCTTAGAGTGACTCCTGCCAGCGTCGCGGCTTCCACCTGTAGTGTCGTCACGCAAACTTTGCCCGTGACGCTCCCCACCGTCCGTCCGAGGGCTTTCCTGGGAATTGGTTCAACGGCTGGTGCGCAAGTCTTTTCGATTGACCTCGACTGTACCGGGCCGAACGCAGCGGTCTTCGTAACGCTAACAGACAACACTTCGCCTGCCAACAGGTCAGGCATCCTGTCGCTCACGCCGGAGTCAAGTGCTCAGGGGGTTGGATTGCAGATCCTAATCCGCGGGAATCCTGTAAGTTTTGGTGCCGATTCTGCGGTTGCGGGCAATCCCAACCAGACGTTCGCCGGTACGGCAGGTGTTGGGCTATTGAACATTCCGCTGATAGTCCGCTACATGGCGACAAGTATGCCTGTCGGTGCGGGGACGGTAGGCGCGGTTGCCACTTTTACAATGTCCTATCAGTAAAGGTGGACATGATGCGTAAACAGATTTTTGCTCCCCACTGGTTGATGCGCGCCCTTGTCTTATTGGCATTGGCGGCTGGGTGGTCGGTGCATGCGTATGCCGAGTGCCCGACCTCGTCGGGCTTGCCTGCGACATTCACGTATGGCTCGATAGCCGTCTCCGACTCGGCCGCCGTGGGCGATGTGATTCCAGGGACGGTTCAGGGCTTCACCTTCATCGGAAAGTGCTCGGCGAGTTCGCTTTTCGACCAACCGATAGTCGCGTGCCCAGCCAGCGGCACAGCAGTGCCCGGTATGACGGGGGTTTATCCGACGAACGTTGCGGGAGTCGGTATGCGGATGCGCGATGCAAACGGCAAGCCGATGGTAGGAACGGGCTCCTGCTCCACCGATTCCCAGATCGGAACCACTGGCGCCGATGGTAGCTTCAATGTTTCGGGAACGTTTGAGCTTGTCAAAACGGGACCAGTCACTGGCGGGTCAATTACGGGCGCGTCCTACAACAGCGGCATCCTGAGGACCGGCACCACACTCAACAACGACGCGGCCACGCTGTCCGTCGCGAACAACACGCCCGTGCGAGGTGTCACGTGCTCGGTGACGTCCGCAAGCGCTAACCAGACAATTCCGCTCGCGACGACCAGTCCGGCGGCGTTTCCGACGGGCGGCTCGGTCGACGCCAAAACACCGTTTTCTCTGGGTCTCAACTGCCAGTCCGGCGTTAAGGTAGCTGTGACATTTAGTTCGACGTCCGGCAGTTCAGGCGTCGCGTCAGTTTTGGCAAACGCAGGTTCGGCGACGGGCATCGGTGTGCAACTGCTGGACGCGTCGCAGTCGCCGCTCGCGCTGGATGCGGCTCTTTCGCTTACGTCGAGCACGACAGGCAACATGTCGTTTCAGTTTTTCTCACAGTACTATCGGCTGGGGGGCGCGCCTGTGGTTGCCGGAACGGTTCGGGCGACCGCTATCTTTACGATGAGTTATCAATAGGTGCAAAGAAGTGGCTCCGAGAATTCGGACAATTCGTTAGTTCAGGTCGCGATGCCGGCGGCCAGCAACCGGCAACACTCCATTGAATGTGCGGCTCGGTTGTGATGCGGGCCTGCGTGTCTACGCGACCGTATCGAACGCCGTGTCGGTTAGCAACACGATTTCGACGTTGGCCTTGACGCCGGATTCGACCGCACAAGGCATCGCTGACCAGATTCTTTACTCAGCGAACGCTATCGTCTTCGGACCCGATTCCGCCGCGGCTGGACATGCCAATCCGTTCGCGGTTACCGCGGGCCAGACAGACGGCGGCATCGTGGATCGCCCCTCACAGCACGTTGCTTCCGATCCGGGAACGTGAGCGTCGGTTCAGCGAATGCGAAGGCGACGCTCACCCTGTCGTGTCAATGACTTCGCTGCTTCTATGCGGCTGGTCTGAATCGTCCGGTGGCGCTACGACGACGGCGTGAGCAACCTGCTCGTCACCCGGGACTCGGCACCATTTCCCGCATCTTTCCCGCTGAGCGTCCACACGTTTTTTGAGGCCTGGGAGCCTAGGATTGTTCTTAATTGAGCGTGCGTGACTCGTCGCAAAAAACCTTTGTGAACCCTGCGAAGCCATGCCAGGCATGGGAAAGCGTCGGCATCGAGTTATTAACCGTATCTCAATAATTTAAGACTCGTCTGAGCGACTGCCAGATCGCACTTTTTTAAGATTCTATTCATGGTGATCGAAGCTTCAGTGGATGCAAACACAGAGTCAAACGAAAGCAACGATAACCGCAGCGGTTCGACGTGACGATACGAAGTGACCGCTGATTTCGAAACCTTCAATGAATTGAATCTCAGGAGCATTAAATGAAACAACGTTTTATTTCCGGACTTTTCGTGGTTGCTGTCGGCGCAGTCGCCATGCTGTCGATGAAGGCTCATGCCGCGGACGGCACGATCACGTTCACCGGCAGCGTCTCCGACACAACCTGCTCGATCAACGGCGTGTCCTCCGGTAACCCAGCCGATATCGCCGTCACGTTGCCGCCGGTTCCGGCAGGTGCGTTGGCATCGGCAAACGCAACAGCCGGCACGACTAGCGCCGGCGCCATCCAGATGAAGTTGACTGGCTGTTCCGGTGCTGCAACCAAGGCTGTCGCGCGCTTTGAAAACGGTCCGACGGTCGATCAGTCGAGCGGTTATCTGGTGAACCAATCGACGATCACCCCGTCGCAGAACGTCGAAATCCGCTTGCTGAATGCGAACATGCAACCGATCAACATCCTCACCGGCGCCAACAACGACATCAGTGCCAACGGAGCACCCATCTCGGCAGGCAGCGCTACGGTGAACTACTTCGCTCAGTACTTTGCAACCGGCAAGGCGCAACCAGGCTCGGTGACGTCGTCGGTCCAGTACACGATGCAATATCAATAAATAGCAAAAAAACGGCGTTTGTTGCGGCGAACGCCATTTTTATGGACTAATTTTAAGATTAGTCGTCGTCAAGCTTGAAAAGGAACGGTGATGAAAACGATACGTCGATGGATGACAGTGGCGGGTCTGGTGAGTGCGTTGTTCGCGGGCGCGGCGCACGCGAGCGTAACGATCGGCGGCACGCGGGTCGTGTATCCGTTGGATCAGCGGGAAGTGACGGTCAAGCTTGAAAACGATAGCCGCAACCCGTCGCTCGTGCAGGTATGGATGGACGACGGCAACGCCGACGCGAAGCCCGGCGAGTCCAAGGTGCCGTTCGTGATCACGCCGCCTATCTTCCGCATGGACCCGCAGAAGTCGCAGACGTTGCGAGTGATGTACAGCGGCGAAGCCTTGCCGCAGGACCGTGAGTCCATCTATTGGCTGAACGTTCTGGATATTCCGCCCAAAGCCGCGAACACCGCTGATGCCAATACGCTCCAGTTCGCATTCCGCACGCGGATCAAGGTCTTCGTGCGGCCGCCGAAGCTGCCCGGCGGGCCCGAGGAGGCGCCGCGTCAACTCGACTGGAAGGTCGTGCCTGCGCCGGTCGGCAAAGGGCAGGCGCTAGCGGTGTCCAATCCGGGCGCTTACTACGTGTCGTTCAGCGCGATCGACGTAACGGCCGATGGTCACACCTACAAGAACGACAACGGCGGCATGGTCGCGCCGCACGGCACGCAGATCATTCCCGTGCCGCAGATGGCCGGCGTGCAGGCCAGCGCCAAAGTGCACTACGTTGCTATCAGCGACTTCGGCGGCCCGATTGAGGGCGATGCGACGCTGAGCCAATAACGCGAGGCTTGCCCTCGTGTCCTTCCAGGGCAGCTTCACGCTGCCCGATCCCTTTCCAGTTCGAGCTTTTCCGTATCACGCAAGCCGCGATACGCGTCAACGCGCGCGTCCTCATTTCCTTATCTCGTAATTCAGAGCCGTCCTAGGGATTCCTATCTCGTAAATCCATAACATCGACTTGTACCTCATCAAGAGGCCGAAGTTTTCTGCAAGCGGTGTTACGGACATGAAATCCTCGCGTCAAATCCAATCGAATTCTCACTTCAACGACGATCACGGTTCGTTCGGTCTCAAGCCGGTCACTGCCGTCGTGCTGTCGGTCTTTGCGGCGTTGGGTTATATGGCGCAGGAAAGTGCCAGCGCGAAGGATGCAACTCAAGCATCCAGTGCCGTCACGTTCGACACGACGTTCCTGCAGACCGACGCGAAACAGACCGTCGATGTCTCGCGCTTTGCGCGCGGCAACATCGTGTCGCCCGGCGTGTATTCCGTCGACGTGTTGATCAACGACGTGCGCGTTGCCCACGACAACGTGCGCTTCGTCGCGACGCAAGACGGCGAGAGTGCGCGTGCGTGCTTCGATCGCAAGACGCTCGAAGGCTATGGCATCGATTTCGCGAAGGTCGACGCCGACCACAAGGACGGCGCCACGAAGTCCACGGCGAGCGATTGCATCGACGTTGCGGCGACCATCCCTGAGGCGAGTATCGAGTTTGACTTCAGCGAGCAGAAGCTCGCGATCACCGTCCCGCAGAAATACATGCGCAACTCGGCACGCGGTTATGTGTCCCCCGAGCTATGGGAGAACGGCGTGAACGCGGGCTTTCTCAGCTACAACGCGAACGCCTATCAGTCGAACAGCAACGGCACGCATTCGACGCAGGAGTATCTCGGCCTGAACGCCGGCGTGAACATCGGCGCGTGGCACTTCCGTCACCAGTCGTCAGTATCGGCGGCGACGGGTCAGGCGACGCAGTTCGACAACATCGCCACTTACGTGCAACACGATGTCGCGAAGCTGCGCTCGCAGGTGACACTCGGCGATGCGCAAACGACCGGTGACGTATTCGACAGCGTGTCGTTTCGCGGCGCCCAGATCGCAACCGATGACCGCATGTTGCCGGAATCGCTGCGCGGTTACGCGCCGATCGTACGCGGCACGGCGGATAGCAATGCGCGCGTGACGGTGCGGCAGAACGGTCAGGTGATCTACGAGACGAGCGTGTCGCCGGGTCCGTTCGAGATCAAGGATCTGTACGCAACCGGCTATGGCGGCAATCTCGATGTGACCGTCACCGAGGCGGACGGCCGCACGAAGAGCTTCACCGTGCCCTACGCAGCGGTGGCACAATCGCTGCGGCCGGGCACGACGCGTTTTGCGGTGACGGCCGGCCAGTTGCGCGACGACTCATTGCAAACGAAACCTGCTTTCACCCAGTTCACGATGCAGCGCGGCCTCACCAATCTGGTCACGCTGTATGGTGGCGCGATTGCATCGAGTGGATACATGGCCGCCAACATGGGTGCGGCATTCAACACGAAGTACGGCGCCATCGCCACCGATATCACGGCCGCGCGCACCGACGTGCCCGGCCACGAATCGCTGCATGGCAATAGTTTGCACATCGGCTACAGTAAATTCATCGATCCGACTTCGACGAATATCGCGCTGGGCGCTTACCGCTTTTCCGACTCGGGATACTTGAACTTCGCGGACGCCGCATCATTGCGCGACCTCGCGGAGCACGGCGGTAACGTCAACGCGGCCGACCGCCAACGCGGCCGCCTGCAATTGACAGTGAACCAGAGCCTGAGCAATAACCACGGTTCGGTGTTTTTGACTGCGTCGTCGCAGCATTACTGGAACCGGCCTGGCAGGGACGTGTTCTATCAGGCCGGCTATTCGAACGGCTTCAAGTTCGGCACATACAGCGTGACGGCGGGCCGCACGCGCAACTCGGACGGCACGTTGTCGAACGAGATCATGCTCAGCATGACGATTCCGCTCGGCCACACGCCGCATGCACCCGTGCTGACGACGAACCTGAATGCCGGTAACGGCGCAGCCACGATGCAGGCGAATATCAGCGGATCCGCGGGCGACCACAACCAGTACTCGTACAACGCGTATGGGACGGCTGGGCAGGGTTCGTCGTCGGGGGCGAATGTGAACGGCGGCGTGAGCGGCGTGTATCGCGCGCCTTATGCGCAGATGACGGCGTCGGCGAGCGCGGGAGCCAACTCGGCGCAGGTTTCGGCAGGCGTGAGCGGCTCGATCGTCGCGCATCCGGGCGGCGTGACGTTCTCGCAGACGGTCGGCGATACGTTCGGCATCGTCGAAGCGCCGGGTGCGGTGGGCGCGACGGTGTCGAGCGCGACTGGTGTGACGGTCGATCGTCGTGGTTATGCCGTGGTGCCGTACCTGACGCCGTATGGCATGAACACGGTGGATATCGATCCGAAGGGCTCATCGACCGATGTGGAGTTCCAGTCGACGTCCGAGCATGCGGTGCCGCGGCTGGGGTCGGTTGTTATGTTGAAGTACAAGACGGTGACGGGACGGGCGGCGCTGATTCGCGCGCCGCGGCTGGGTGGTGAAGTATTGCCGTTCGGCGCGGATGTGCTCGATGGCAAGGGCAATCATGTTGGTGTGGTTGCGCAGGATAGCCGGATTTTTGCGCGCGGCCTTGAGGATAAGGGGACGCTTGTCGTTAAGTTCGGCGAGAAAGACGGGGATGTATGTCGAATTCAGTATGCGTTGCCGGTGAAGAACGGCAAGGCGGAGACGGCTTATACGTCGGTGGAAGGGCACTGCGCCGGTGGGATTTGAGCCGAACGCTTGGGATAAGTAAATGACCGGCTTCGATCAAGAGCTATAAAGGTGGACATGATGCTTAAACAGATTTTTGCTCCGCATTGGTTGATGCGCGTCCTTGTCGTATTGGCATTGGCGGCTGGGTGGTCGGTGCATGCGTGTGCCGAGTGCCCCGCCACGACGGGCTTGCCTGCGACATTCACCTATGGCTCGGTAGCCGTCTCCGACTCGACCGCCGTTGGCGACGTAATTCCAGGGGCGGTTCAGAGATTCACCATTATTGGAAAGTGCTCGGCGAGTTCGCTTTTCAACCAACCGATAGTCGCGTGCCCAGCCAGCGGCACAGCAGTGCCCGGTATGACGGGGGTTTATCCGACGAACGTCGCGGGAGTCGGTATGCGGATGCGCGATGCAAACGGCAAGCCGATGGTAGGAACGGGCTCCTGCTCCACCGATTCCCAGATCGGAACCACTGGCGCCGATGGTAGCTTCACTGTTTCGGGAACGTTTGAGCTTGTCAAAACGGGACCAGTCACTGGTGGTTCAATTACGGGCGCGTCCTACAACACTGGCGTGCTGAACACCGGCTACACGCTTAACAACGGCGCGAGCACGCTGTCCGTCGCGAACAATACGCCCGTACGAGGCGTCACGTGCTCGGTGACGTCCGCAAGCGCTAACCAGACAATTCCGCTCGCGACGATCAGCCCGGCGATGTTTCCGACTGCCGGCTCAGTCGCCGCCAAAACACCGTTTTCTCTGGGTCTCAACTGCCAGTCCGGCGTTAAGGTAGCTGTGACATTTAGTTCGACGTCCGGCAATTCAGGCGTCGCGTCAGTTTTGGCAAACGCAGGTTCGGCGACGGGTATCGGTGTGCAACTGCTGGACGCGTCGCAGTCGCCGATTACGCTGGATGCTGTTCTTCCGCTTACGTCGAGCACGACTGGCAATATGTCGTTTCAGTTTTTCTCACAGTATTATCGGCTGGGAGCCGCGCCCGTGGTCGCGGGAACGGTTCGGGCGACCGCTGTCTTCACGATGAGTTATCAGTAGGCGTAAATCTCGCGTCCTTGCCGGATCTTGCGGACGACGCGTTCTGCATAACGGTTGCAGCCCGCTGCTATTGCCGCAAGGCACATTTTCAGAAGAGAAGGCCATCTGTCCCGTCACCGCGATGCAGGGATTGGTTGGCCGCGCGTTGCGTAGTCATTGAGGCGCCTTTAAACCCTCTCGCGCCCATGACGTGTATCATTCGTTCCCTGCGCTGTTCTGCGCTGGCGATTCCCGTATTGTCGAACGCTCGTTCGTGACCTGTTTCCGACGCGGCTGGGTTGCCATTGTGATGCGGGTCGTCGGCCCAATTCCCGCAGCTCAACGCCGCCGCGCAAGGCGTGGCACACCGGCAGCCACAAGCCGCCGGGAACCGCCCGAACCCCTATCCGTGACCGCCAGACCCGATGTCAGTCTCCGAACTCAAACGCCGCCGCACGTTCGCGGTCATTTCCCACCCGGACGCGGGTAAGACCACGCTCACGGAAAAGCTCCTGCTGTTCTCGGGCGCGATCCAGATTGCCGGCACCGTGAAGGGCCGCAAGAGCAACCGCTACGCAACGTCCGACTGGATGGAAATCGAAAAGCAGCGGGGCATTTCGGTGGCGAGCTCGGTGATGCAGTTCGAGTACGGCGACGCCGTCATCAACCTGCTCGACACGCCGGGCCACGAAGACTTCTCCGAAGATACTTACCGCGTGCTGACCGCGGTCGACGCCGCCGTCATGGTGATCGACGGCGCGAACGGCGTCGAAGCGCAAACGCTCAAGCTGCTCGAAGTCTGCCGCAGCCGCAAGACGCCGATCGTCACCTTCATCAACAAGCTCGACCGCGAAGTGCGCGAGCCGCTCGAACTGCTCGACGAAATCGAGCAGCATCTGGGTGTCGCCGCCGTGCCGTTCACGTGGCCGATCGGCATGGGTAAGGACTTCCAGGGCGTCTACGATATTCAGCGCGATCAGGTGCGCATTTTCCGCGCGGGACAGGACAAGGCCGGCGGCGAAGTAGAAACACTGCAAGCGCCGAGCGACGAAGAAGGCGAGCGCCGCTTCGGCCACGCCTGGATCAAGGCGAAGGAAGAGATCGATCTGATCACCGGCGCGTCGCCTGATTTCGATCGCGAGCAGTTCCTCGCCGGTCAGCAATCGCCGGTTCTGTTCGGCTCGGCGATCAACAACTTCGGCGTGAAGGAAATTCTCGACGCGCTGGTCGACCTGGCGCCGCCGCCGTCCATGCGCATGACCGTGCAGCGTCCGGTCATGCCGGACGAGCCGAAATTCACCGGCGTCGTGTTCAAGGTCCAGGCGAACATGGATCTGGCGCACCGCGACCGCGTGGCGTTTATCCGCGTGTGCTCGGGGCATTTCGAACGCGGCATGGCCGTGAAGGTCACGCGCACGAACAAGACTTTCCGTGCCAATAACGTGGTGACGTTCCTGTCGCAACGTCGTGAGACGGTGAGCGAGGCGTATCCGGGCGACATCATCGGTATTCCGAATCATGGCACGCTGAGTCTCGGCGATACGCTGACCGAAGGCGAGCAACTGCAATTCGTCGGCCTGCCGTTTTTCGCGCCGGAAATTTTCCAGACCGTCGAAGTGGTCGATCCGATGCGCGCCAAGCAACTCGGCGAGGCGCTCAAGCAACTCGGCGAAGAGGGCGCGATCCAGGTGTTCCGTCCGGAAGTGGGCGGCCTGATGATTCTCGGCGCGGTCGGTCAACTGCAGTTCGAAGTGGTGTCGCACCGTTTGTCGACGGAATACAAGGTCGACGTGCGCATGGCGCCGGCGCGCTACCGCATGTCACGCTGGGTAACTAGCGACGATGCAGCCGAATTGCGCCGCTTCACCGATTCGTACGCGGCGCGCATCGCGCTCGACGCTTCCGACGCACCGACGTATCTGGCTTCGCACGTGTCGGAGATCGAAGTCGCGCAGAAGGCGTGGCCGAAGATCGTGTTCAACGAGTTGCGCGAGCACTCGGGCGCGCCGTTCAAAAAGGCGATGTAAGTTCGCCTCACTGGTTTCGACCGAAAAACAAAGCAACGCAAATCAGAAGGCCCCGTCAAAAACGGGGCCTTCTGCATTAACGCCCGTACCTTTGCCGCCTGGAGCATCGACGCTCACCCCAGCTTCAACACCTCTTCCCGCATCCACCCCGCCAGCGCCTGCACATGTTCCAGCCCGACATGCCGCTGGGGAATATCGAGCCAGTAACCAAACGGCCCGCTCACCTCGACGTCGGAAAACTGCGCGAGACTGCCGTCCGCCAGTTCCTCGACAATCATGTTCCGGTCGACGATCGCCAGCCCCGCGCCTTTACTCGCCGCGCGAATCGCCTGTTCCAACGTCGAGAACTCGATGCCGTTGTCCGCGTAACGCGCGGGCATGCCCGCCTTGGCCAGCCAGTTCGGCCACAATTCGAGCCGGGCGTCGTTGTGCAGCACATGGAGCGCCGGCATGCGTTCGAGCAGCGCGTCGAGCGGTTGGCCGAGCAGGCGCGGCGCGCCCACGAGCACGTGGCGCTCCATCATCAGCAATTCGGAGTGCGCGTCCGGAAGCGCCTGGCGGCTGAAGCGAATCTGACAGTGAAAGTCGCCGTTCGCCTCGGTACGAACGGACAGTTCGACGTCGGGCAGTTCCACCGCGAGCGAACCCAGCCGCGGCGAAAACCATTGCGTGGCGAAAGTGGGCGGCAGAGCGAGCACGAGGCGCCGTCGCCCTTTGGCTGCCGTGATTTGACGAAAGCCGCGCTCGATCGTATCGAAGGCTTCGGACAGGCAGGGCAGCAATTGCAGGCCGGCTTGCGTCAGACGAATGCCCTTATGGTCGCGCTCGAACAGTTTCGCGCCGAGCGACTCTTCGAGCAGCTTGATTTGCCGGCTCACGGCGCCTTGGGTCACGCACAGCGCAATGGCGGCGCGGTTGAAGCTCATGTGCCTGGCCGTCTCTTCGAAGAAGCGCAACGCGATCAGCGATGGCAAGCGCCGCATAAATCACCTTCTATTACTTTTAATCGTGCGCGATCCGGCCGGCGAGAGGGTCGGGCTGCGAACTGTGGTTGTGCTGCACCACTAGCCGTGCGTTGTCCCCAAACGAATCACTTTTGGCGCGTCTCCGGCGCACGCGATTCGAACCGCCATCGGCCAGCAATTTTTTTAAGGCAAACCGCCATCGCGGCGGCTGGAAGATTGTCGCATTGGCGCTCGTTGTTTGTTTGATCTCGATAACAAAAATCCCTAGCGCGCCTTGGACTGCCGGCCGCGATCGGGTGCCGGCCGGGCGCTGAAGGAGAAGCGCCGCGCGAACGCTCAACTTCGCCTATGCTGACGATGACGCGTGCCTGGCGACGGAGCCGGCTCGCTTTCCCTGCCCCGGAGCGCCTGTGACCGTTCGCAATCTCGACGCCTTGTTTCGACCCAAATCCGTCGCCGTGATCGGCGCCTCGGAGCGGCCTGGCAGCACCGGCGCGATGGTGTGGACGCGCGTGCTGGACGGGGGCTTCGACGGCCCGCTCTGGCCGGTCAATCCGAAGTACGAAAGGCTCGGCGGCCACGCCGTGATCCACGATCCGGGCGATCTGCCGGAAGCGCCCACGGTCGCGCTGATCTGCACGCCACCGGCGACGTGGCCCGGCATCATCCATAAGCTCGGCGGATTGGGCACGCGCGCGGCGATTATCGTCGGCGAGGTGCGGTGCGATGAGGACCGGCTCGCGCTACGGCACGCGCTTTCGGCGGCGCGGCCGAATCTGCTGCGGATCGTCGGGCCGGGCAGTCTCGGCGTGGTGTCGCCGGCGCTGCGCGCGCATCTGGGCGCGCCGTCGTGCACGGTGAAGGCGGGCGGCGTCGCGTGGGTGTCGCAGTCGAACGCGTTGACCAACGCCGTGCTCGGTTGGGCGCACGCGCGCGGCCTCGGCTTCTCGCACGCGGTGGCGCTCGGCGGCGAGGCGGACGTGGACGCAGGCGACGTGCTCGACTATCTGGCCAGCGATCCCGGCACGCGCGCCATCCTGCTCGAACTGGATAGCGTGCGGGCGGCGCGCAAATTCATGTCCGCAGCCCGCGCGGCGGCGCGCAACAAGCCGGTGCTGGCGCTGCGCTCCGGCCGCACCGATCCCGCCGACGCGCTCTACACCGCCGCGTTTCGCCGCGCCGGCATGGTGCGCGTCGACGCGCTCGACGACCTGCTCGACGAGATCGAGACCCTCGGCGTGGGCCGCGTGGCGGCGGGCGCCACGGCCACGCTGATTACGAGCGACCGCGGCCTGGCCACGTTGGCTCGGGACGCCTTCGCCGCAGCCGGCGATACCCTTGCGCCGTGGCCCGATGAGGCATCGGAGGCCTTGATGCAGACCTTGCCGTACGCGGTCGGCGGCAACCCGCTGCAACTCGGCGACGACGCGCGTCCTGAGCACTTCGGCACCGCGCTCAAGCTGCTCGCGGATCATCGCAGCACCGGCACGGCCTTCGTGGTCCACGCTTCGACGCACGGCGCGCCGGTCGGCGAGGTGGCGCAGGCCCTGATCGCGAATCAGCGCTTCGCTTATCGCGGCTTGCTCGCATGTTTCTTCGGCGGCGTGGATGCCGCCACGCGCGACGCGCTGCACGCGCAGGGCATCCCGGTTCATACGACGCCGCAACGCCTCGCGCGCGCCTTCGCGCGGCTGGTCGATTACCGGACGGGACGCGAACTGCTGATGCAAACGCCGGAGGGTCTGCCGGCGCAAATTCCCGAATGCATTGACGCGGCTCAGGCTCAGGCGCGCGAGGCACTTGCAGCAGGTGAGCACCAACTAACCGGCGAAGCGGCGGCGCGGTTTCTGGGGCGGTTCGGATTGCAGGTGGAAACGGACTCGTCCGCCAAACCCGTCGTCGACATCGCTGTTGAACTCTACGACGACGGCAACTTCGGCCCTGTCTTGCGCTTCACGACGCCATCGGCGGACGGCGTGTCCGAGCCGTTGTGCGTCTACGGGTTGCCGCCCCTCAACCCAATGCTCGCGCGCGACATCGTCACGCGTTCGCCGTACGCGCGGCTGGTTGCGCCGGAACCGGCGCTGGCCGCGCTGACGTCGCTCTCGCAAGCCGTGTGCGACGTCAAGGAGCTTGTCGGTCTCACGCTGACGCTCAGGGTGTACCGCGATCACGTGATGATTGTCGAGCCCACGCTGAACCTTGCGCCGACACGCAGCCGCCTCGCGATCGTCCCCTATCCGCGTCGTTTCGAAGAAACGCTGGACTGGCAAGGAGTGCGAGTGACGGTCCGGCCTATCCGTCCGGAAGACGAGGCCGCGCATCATGACTTCGTCGAAGCAATGACGCCCGAGGATTTGCGCTTGCGATTTTTCGGCGCCGTGGGCAGCTTCGACCATTCGCAGCTGGCGCGCATGACGCAGATCGACTACGACCGCGAAATGGCGCTGATCGCCACGGTGCAGAGCGACGAAGGCTTCACGCGAACATTGGGTGTGGTGCGTGCAGTCGCCGATCCCGACAACGAAACCGCCGAATTCGCGGTGGCGGTGCGCTCGGATCAGAAAGGCCGGCGCCTTGGGCAATTGCTGATGGACCGGATCATCAAATATGCGCGAGCGCGCGGCATTCATTGGCTGGTCGGCGAGGCGCTGCGCGAGAATGCCCCGATGATCGGGCTCGCCAAAGCCAGCGGTTTTACGATCACGCGGACGGAGGATCCGGGTGTGGTGGGGTTCAGGATGGCGCTGGATGAGGTGGCGACTCACTGACAAAGCGATGAGCGGCAAGGCAGCCCATCGAGGAAATTTCGCGTGTCTTGTCAGAACATATCGACATCGCGACGGAGTTCTCCTTGCGCGCAGCGTGTCATCGGAATTTGCATAGTGACGAAAGCGCCAGATCTTCGGACGTTTCTCAACACTGTTTGAGTGGACCTTTCATAAAATCTTACGGTCAGGTTACTTCCTGGCTCCGAGTCTTGGCAAAGGTGTAGTCAGCGAACTGTCGCTCGGTTGGGATTTTATTTAGCTCTCTTAACAGGTCCACTAATGAATCACAAGAAACGTACCCGCGAGACCTACCAGGGCACGGGGAAAACAGGCTACCGGCTGGCGCTCATGCCGGCAATGTTGATGGCGGCCATGGGTTGTGCCAATACCGCTTGGGCCGTCGACGGCGGCGTCGTGGCGGCAGGTGCCGGCGCCATCAAAACGCAGGGCAACAAAACGACCATTTCGCAGTCCAGCGACAAGATGATCGTCAACTGGAAGAACTTCAACATTGGGCAAGACCAGTCGGTTGTCGTCAGTCAGCCGGGCGCCACGTCGGCTCTGCTCAACCGTGTGACCACGGCGGACCCCACGCAGATCAACGGCGTGCTGAACGCGAACGGCCGGGTGTTCGTGGTCAACCCGGCGGGTGTCGTGTTCGGCCAGAACGCCAAGGTCAATGTTGGAAGCCTCGTAGCCTCGACCCTCGACGTGAATGACCAGCAGTTCATGGACGGCGGCAGGCAAGGCTTGAACGGCACCCGGAACATCAATCTCTTTTCGCGCGGCGGTGAAGGTAAGGTCACTAATAACGGCCAACTGACCGCGGACGAAGCGGTGATTCTGTTGGGCCCTCAGGCGGCTAACCACGGCACGATCCGCGCAAAAGACGTGGCGCTCGGTGCCGCGAACGGCGTAGCGATGCAGATGAGCGATTCAGGCTTTGGGGTCTCGCTCGGCCGGCAGGCACAGAATGCGCTGGCTGCCAATTACGGTGTTATCGCCGCGAAGGGCGGCAACGTCACGCTGTCCGCGGCGGCGACCGGCGCCATGCTGGGTACCGTCGTTCAAAACACAGGGCAGATCGAGGCAACCAGTGCCTCATTGGGTCGAGGCGGCAGTATCACGCTTGGTGCGGAACGTGACGGCAAGATCGGTGTAGGTGGCCGTTTGACTGCCGACAACTCTATCTGGATTACGACTGCGCCGGCATTTCCTTCTCCGTCTTCACCCTTCGACGCATCCACGGCACCTGACGGCAGCGCTCGCGCACTCAAGGGCCACGACATCGCGGTGGAGTCGGGCGCAAAGATACAAGCGGCATCGGGCTACGTCAACATCAGTTCGGTGCGTGGCAACGTCACCATGGACGGCAAGATCGTATCGGACCTTGCTGATATCACCGCTGCCGGCGGTGCTGTCACAACTAACGGTCGGATTGAAGCCGATCAGGTGTCGCTGGGCGGCGTCGCTGTCGACATCAACGCACCGATCCACGCGGGGAGCATGGTGTCGGTTTCCGCTGACGGAGACGTGCACCAGCGAGCAGACGTGAGCGCGACTAGCGGTTCGGTCTACGTGGCCGGTGCCAATATCATCCAGGCCAATGGTGTCAAAACTTCGGCCGCCGCCGACGTCTCGCTGACATCAGAGGCGGTCTATCAAGATCCGGTGACTACTGTTATGTCACCCGCTGGTCAAATCCATGTGGCGAATGTCACGGGCAAGACCATCAATATCAACGGCGGCGACATCGCGCTAACGGGGAATCTGAAGGCAGATGGCAATATTTCGGTTAAATCCATGCAATATATGCCGCCGTGTCCGGACGGGATGTCGTGCGTGCAGGTTATGCAAGGCGGTCACCTCGTTCAAACGGGCAACGTGATCAGCCGCAACGGCAACGTGGCATTGAACGCAGCGACCACTGTCTCGCAGCAGGCTTCGTCCCTTACCAAAGCCGGTAACGATGTCACGCTGAACGCCTTCGACGTTCAAACCGGGCGCATCCAGGCAGGCGACAAGATTGCTGTCGATGCGTACGTGGCTCGCGTCGGCGGCAAGTTGACGGCTCGCGAGGTCAGTCTGCCGGCCAACACGCAGAACGCGGACGGCAACATCCGCATCAAGGCGAAGTCCGCAAACCTGTGATCGCAAGCGAGCGTGACAAAGTACTTGAGCGGTTCTTCATCAGGCGAGTCGCAATAACTCACTGAGCGAACAGACAAGCCGGCGTAACGAAGGGAGAGGCGCTTCGCCTCTCCCTTTCTGATTTGCGTCGTAACAAACCTTCCTCATTCCCGATTCGTGCGTCGGCAGGGCTCTCACGAGGCTCTGCTGGCGCTTATTTTTCCAGCGCATCGCAAACTTGAAAGCCGCTCACTCCTACTGGCACACACGCCGTCGATTTGACCGCGCCTGGCTGCCGTTGCTCGGCGTGACTGTATGGCACGCTTCCGCGCAAGCCTACGAGCCGACGAACGCCGGCTCGCTGCTCCGACAGACTCCCGAACTGACGCGAGGAGCCGGAGCCGAACCCGGAGTTGATCGAGCAGCGCCGATGCAGCCTTCGACTCCACCCGAGACGGCACCCGAAAACGGCGAGCTTTCATTTCCCGTCCATGGCTTCGAGTTTGGCGGCGCGTTGTCTGTGGAGGAACAACAACGCGCCGACGAATTCCTTGCGCCGTGGCGTGGGCGTAACGTCACGCTTTCAGAATTGCGCGTACTGCGCGATGCGCTTACCACGGTCCTGTACCACGGTGGCGACTCTCTCGTGCGTGTCATCCTGCCGCCGCAGACGGTGACGGACGGCGTCATCCACTTCGAGATCGCGCGCGGCCATGTCGAGTCGGTCACTGTCGAAAACAGCTCCGACGTCGCGACCAAACGGCTTCGGGAAATTCTTGAAAGCACGCGTGACGGCGCACCTTCGCTGCACGATATCGAGCGCAACGCACGCCTTGTCGAGGACATTCCCGGTGTCGGATCGGCGACATCCACGTTGTCTGCCGGAAGCCAACCGGGCGGCACGGTAGTCACAGTCGATGTCGCGCCTGGCGACCGGTATTACGGTGCGGCGACTATCGATAACGCGGGCTCGCGGCAAGCGGGTTGGCGCAGATTCGGCCTGACCGGCGGCGTTAACAATATGCTGGGGCTAGGCGACCAGTTACAGGCCACGGTCTATCTGACGCCGCGTTTCATGCAGACCCAGGCAGGCGAAGACGGGCAAACGCGCCTCGGCCGCATCTCTTACGACATGCTCACTGGCCTCGGTGCGAGCCGTGCGGGTATCGCGTACTCGCATGTGGATTACCGGCTAGGTGAGATGTTCACGGGCTTGGGTACCGGATCGGCGAATGTCGTCAGCATTTACGGCGTCCAGCCGCTGATCCGCTCAGACTCCGGGAGTCTCGATCTTGGTGCCAATCTCGACCTCAAACGGTCCAGCGACGAAAAGTTCGACAACGTGCTTCGAACCGGCCTGCGCAGCCTCGTTGCATCAGTGCGCGCGGATGGCGCCCTGGCTGGTGAAATCGGCACGCGCCGCAACGTGATTCAGTACAGCGCCGTGCTCAGTCGCGGCACGGCAGAGCAGAGCGAGTTCGACTATTCAAGTAGCGCACCCATGCTCGGCAGCCGACGATTCGACTTCTACAAGGCCGAACCATCCGTCGCTTACGTCCAGGCCATTACGCCCACTATTCGCGCTTCAGTCCAGATGCGCGGGCAATGGGCCAGTCGGAGTCTCGACAGCTCGGAACGAATGGGGCTCGGCGGTCCTTCTGCCGTGCGCGCTTATGATCAGAACGCGGCTTCGGTCGACGACGGTCTGATCCTTTCGATCGCCGCGAGCAAATCTATCAGCAGTTTGCCGGGCGCCTCTGTGCAGGTGTTTTATGACGATGCGCGAGGCAGAACACGTCCGGACGGCCCGATACCGGGCGCATTCGTGCGCTTGCAAGGTTATGGCATCGGCGCGAGCTACAGCGGCAAGCATGTGGTCGCGCAGTTAACTTATGCGATGCGTGCGGGCCATGTTTTTGAGCACACGGCTCGACAGCAGACCTGGGTTACCGTGTCCACGACGTTTTAGTTGAATCAACCAGCAGTGGTGACGCCGGAGACGGTCGAAATGCTCTTCGCTCACCTCGAGAGGATCCTCAAAACTAGATCGCTTGCGACTGCGTTGTCCAAGCGTTGCTCATGATGAGTTTCTGATGGCAGCCGTTCAGTCTCCTGACTGAACGGCATGTCAGCTTGGAAATGGCTAGCCGAATTCCGATCAGCGATACACTACCGCGAACGGGCGAGTCACCACGTCTTGGCCGAAGCCGACACTCCAAACCGGATGGTTAGATCCGTCCCAGACCACGGGGCCAGTGGCCATATTCAATCTGTAGCTATCGAGACGGACAAACGAATAATACGGAATCCCGCCGTCCCAGTACTGGCCCATGGTGAACACAACTTTGCCGTCAGGGGAGTAGACGAATGGGAGGCTCCAGCCGCTCGGAATACCATCGGTTATAGCTCTAAATGATTTCGCGGCGACGTCATAAATGAGCGGCGCAATACCCTGTTTGTTCGTTCCAAGAAGAACTTGATCGCCATCGAGGACTTGCAGGTCATGAACTCCGGCATCCGCAGGGTTGATCGTTTGCAGAACGCTATATTGGCCGCTACGGGTGTCTAGGGAGGCAATGAACGGAGCAAGATGGTCCTCTGTGCTCGGATCGACAAGGTAAAGCGTTTTCTCGTCGGGTGTTAGACCCACGACCAATGATAAAGAGTGGGTTGTGCCGACTGAATACGTGGCAAATTGAGTATGAGCGTTCAGATCCACTACGACGATCGACTGCGCACTACCACTCCCATTGTTCTTGACAACATAGAGTTGCTGACTCGCCGCACTACGAGGCGCAGCTAACTGCTTCGCCCCCGAAAGTGGCAAGTTCCAAGCGACGTTGAGCGTCTCCAGATCATAGGCGCGCACCCCGGCGGCAGTGCCCTGCTGCCAGACGACATACGCGTATTTGCTGTCAGCGGACAGTTTCATGTCCAGAACTTCTTCGGCAATTATTTTTTGTTCTTTGAGCGTGTCGGTATGAGTGTCAATGTAGCCGAAAATCGTGCTGCCTTTCTGCCGGTTAATCAGTGTGTAGGCTACCTTGTTTCCATCAGACGTGGCAGCGAAATGACGAAGCACGAAGCCGTCCGCGTTGGGAATGGTGAGGTAATCCGTCACATAGTCGAAAGACTTGCTGTCCTGTACTGCCACGATAGGCGGATCGTTGGCCGTGAAGACCGAATAAATTTTGCTTCCGGGCTTACCGTAATACGTCTGGACCATGTTGACGTCAACGGGACTCAGCAAGCCAAGCCCCATCCACTCTGGATTGCAGTAATTCATAACAGAGTTCAAATCCCACGCCCCAAGGACGACACCTCCCGTCATACCCGTGCCTTGGTCTTTGCAACCTTCAGGTGTGTCCGGCCGATCCTGTTCATGGGCAAAAGCCAGCAGGTGGCCGAACTCATGAACAGCCACCGTCTTAACGCAGCTTTCTAACTGATCCCGAAAGGAACAAATAGGCGACCATGAGCCGAAATCCATGTTCAGCTTAACGTTGGACTTCCAGCCTATCCCTGCTTCACCCAACTGCCGTGTGATTGGTTGACCGTCGGTGATGGACAAACGAACACCCAGATATGTGCCGGATTCCGGACACGTCGTCCAATCGACGAACGTCACGTCCGAATTCGCGTCCCAAGTGCTAGTGACAGCCTCTTTTGCCCACTCACGCTGCGCATCATTCCAGGGAGCTGGATTCTCCCAGCACACGCTTATACGATAGGAATTCCAGATCCACTGAGCTTGTACATAGCCGCTCAACGATCCCGCGGACTGAGTGGACGCTTTCAATACCGATGGTGAATTCGTTTTGCTGAGCGCTGAAGGCGAAAACTTAACTTCCGAAAACGGCGGGGGACGCAGAGGCGTCTTGTTCGACTGCTCGCTTGTTACGGCGCTTGAATCCGTAGATGTGAGCTGCGACGAACTACCGTCGCCCGAGCCGCATGCAGCGAGTGAGATTGAGAGAAGGGTCGTCGTGAGCCATCTGACGAAAAAGCCTGTTAGTCTCGTTGGAATTTTCTTGATCATTTTGTGAAAGAATGCGGATGAATTAGGATATTTTTGCGTGTGAAAACAGAAATCCCAATTCCGTCGATGTTATTGTCGATGCGAGATTCCTTGGATGGAATCAGATATGCCGATAGATGAAATCGTTATCCTAAATATGTGGATTATCTGTGACGTCCATCTTCGACGACTTGCACAAGGAGGTGGGTTATTCCTTCAAGTGGTCTACTCGTAACTCTCGTTAGCGAACGCGCGTGTGGATTCTGTAAGCGAGATGGCAGTTTGTAATATTTGAGGGGCGTGTGGCAAGACCCCGGCGGACGTTATTGTTGACTTTATGTACGAGGAGCAATTTCAATGTTCTAGGTTTATGCGCTCCGTCGGTGGCTACCTTTTATCCTGCAAGCTGATAAGAAAATTCCGGCGCGAGGTTACAGCTCGGCTGAGTTTTTGTTTCTGATGATATTGATCGGTCGCCTCAGAATGCGTCGGACAAACGATTTGAATAAAGCCACGGCACCAAACGAAAGTCTTGGTAAAGAGGGTGGACAGACGGCCAGAGGTGTTGACACGGAAATTTTAATCGGCACGCGGGCACAACGGTAGTTGTGCGAAGTCTCCGGTGTCCAATCGGCCCCTGCCGCAGGATGGGCCGTCGTGTAGCCATATCTTGACACCACACCGGCGGAGTTCGAATAGGCGGATGCGGGCCTGTGATGTGGTGTCGTGCATTCAGGGCACGGCTGAACTGGATTTCGACAGCGAAACTATGACAGGCTGGCCGCTGTCGTATGTGGCACAACACGCCACGTATCCGCACCCAACCTACGCGGTGTGGCTGTCACGCGAACCGCTGGGATGTGCTCGACGTTTAACGGCAGCGCGCGAGGCAAAGAACACGGACGGCTTGCGCTTTGCCATCAGGGAGCGCACGCGCTGAATCAAGGGCTATGAAATGGATTGCAGAGCAGGCATTAACAAATGCCTGCGGCGCGCCCGATACATTTCGCAGCAAAGACGTAGACATCATGGCCGATATGATGAGAGCGGGTTTAAGCCGCCAGCTTCGCCGCCGCCTCATCGACCTGCGACCGCGTCACCGCCAACTCCTCCAACCACGCATCGCCATAAACCGCCCCGGTCTCGCGCTCCAAACGCGCAATCGTCGCCGCACAACGACTCGCATCCTTCGGCGTCGCGATAAACGACTTCACCGATTCACCCGCCTTGAACGCATCGAACAACGGCACTCGAATATCGTCCGGCAGCGCGCGCGTCGTCCACTGATACGGCTTGCCGTTGAACGTGAATTGCGGCGGCAGCACGCGCTCTTTCTTCGCGGCCGGAATCAGGCCGTACGTGCGCGCGGCTTCGCCGATCTGCTCCGGCGAAAACAGCTCGTCCGGGCTGATGTCGAATTGCTGAATGAACGTCTCGATGCTCTGCATCGCCGCCGCGCGATCGTCGCGGCGCTTTTGCGCATGAGCGACGATGTCGCGCAGTTCGTCGGCTTCTTCAGGCGTGATCGTGAAGCTCGACTGCTTCTGCTGGAGTTCGGAAAAACGCTGGAATTCGGAATCGGTCAGAAGTTTCGCCATTGCTTATCGATGAGCGCGCATGGGCGAAGCCATGCGGCGGGATTTTTGAGAGGGTCGCCATTCTAAACCATGTGCGCGAGCGGCCGATTTTCGACGCAACGCCG
Organism: Paraburkholderia sp. BL27I4N3; assembly: GCF_003386115.1. Lineage (NCBI taxonomy): Bacteria > Pseudomonadati > Pseudomonadota > Betaproteobacteria > Burkholderiales > Burkholderiaceae > Paraburkholderia > Paraburkholderia sp. BL27I4N3. Next base: position 7,075,967 of record NZ_QREJ01000001.1, read on the forward strand.
CTCAGCGTCGATCCGCCGCACCACGCGCTAGGCGGCGTTCTCGTGAAACATCGACAGTGCCTGTACCGTCTCGCGCAACAGCACGGTGGCGGCTTCGAGCGTCGGGGCGACGTATTCGTCGATGCGTCGCAAGTACGGACAGGTCAGCACTGCGATCGCCTGGCCGGACGGACCCTGGATCGGAAACGTGAGGTCGGTCACGCCGAACGTCTGCTGGCTGTCTTTCTGCGAAAAACCCGCTGCGCGAATCCGCTCGCAAGCCTGTTCGAGCGCGTCACGATCGATCGTGACCTCGCCCTTTACCTTCGTGTGTTCGGCCAGCATCTGTTCGCGCTGCTCGATGCTTTGAAACGCGAGCATCACGCGCCCGGAACCGGTGTCGATCAGGCCGACGCGCGAACCGAGCCGTACCGACATGCCCCACGTACCCGGACCATCCACTTGCGCGATCACCAGCAGATTGCCGCGGTCGTACACCACGAGATGACACGATTGTTCGGCAGCATCGGCAAAGCGCTGCATGAGCGGCAGCGCTTCGGAGATCAGACGGTTCATCGGCGGATGACGGTGCGCGAGCGCGTACAGCTTGAGGCTGAGCGAATAGCGGTCTCCCCCCGCGGAGCGCACCACGTACTGGCGCGCGACCAGCCGTTCGAGCATGCGATACATCTCGCTCGCGTTGCGTCCGAGCAGCTTGGTGATTTCGGCACGCGTGAGTCCTTCCTTCTGCTCGGCGAGCAGTTCGAGGATGTCGAGGCCTTTGTCGAGCGCCGGGGCGCGGTAGCGGTCGGCGTCGTCTTTGTCGTCTGCGTCCATCGTGAGGGAGGTTCCTTGGGCTGTTCTCATTATGTGGCGCGTGAGTGTACGTGCGGGACGAATCTCGCGGAGATGGCGCACGTCCAGGGAAAATACGGACGGTCCCTGCAGTCTATATTCCTTGACTTCGAAAAGTCCATATATGAATAATACGTTCATTGGTGAATGAACGTCGCCAAGACTCGACAAGACCCGAATAAAAAGAGCGCAGGACGAAGTGCCGGCCTCAGACCCGGTTCACGCAGTTCCCACAACGCATATCTGGAGACAACCATGTCGTTCGCGAAAGGGCCGCTCACGGCCCGCCGTTTGTTCCGCACTTCGTTCTCCGTCGCGGCAGCCGCTGCGTGCCTCGCCGGCCTTGGCGCGACGGGTGCCGCGCAAGCCGCCGAGGCCGGCAAGATCGGCCTCGGTCTGCCGCTGCTGACCTCGCCGTTCTGGCAGTCGTACAACAACTATCTGCCCAAGTACGCGAAGGAGAGCGGTCTCGACATCCTCGCGCCGGTCAATTCGAACGGCGATCCGGTCCAGCAGATCACGGACATGAACAACCTGCTCAACCTCGGTGCGAAGGGTATCGTGGTCGGCCCGCTGGATTCGGCGGCGATCAGCCGCGCGCTCGACGCCGCTGCGGCGAAGAACGTGCCGGTGGTCGCCGTAGACGTCGCGCCGACGCAGGGCAAGGTCGCGATGGTCGTGCGCGCGGACAATCACGCGTACGGCGAGAAGGCGTGCAAATACATTGGCGATCACGTGAAGTCGGGCAAGGTCGTGCAGATCATGGGCGACCTGGCATCGGTCAACGGACGCGATCGGTCTGAAGCGTTCCGCTCTTGCATGAAGGGTTATCCCGGCGTGTCGGTATTGGAAATCCCCGCGGCCTGGAAGGGCGACGTCGCCGCCACCGCACTCGACAGTCTGCTGACCGCGAATCCCGACGTGAAAGCCATCTACATGCAGGCAGGCGGCGTCTATCTGTCGCCGACACTGCAAACCTTGCGTCGCAAGCAGATGCTGTTTCCCGCCGGCAATGCGAAGCATGTCGTGATCGTCAGCAACGACGGCATTCCTCAAGAGTTCGACGCGATCCGCCGCGGCGATATCGACGCGACCGTGTCGCAGCCCGCCGACTCGTACGCGAAATACGGCCTGTTCTATATCAAGGCGGCGTTGGCAGGTCAGACCTTCAAGCCGGGTCCGACCGATCACGGCAGCAACATCATCCAGCTGGCGCCGGGCATTCTGGAAGACCAATTGCCCGCACCGCTCGTGACGAAATCGAACGTCGACGACAAAGCCTTGTGGGGCAACACGGTCAAATGAGCGGTCCAATGAGAGAGCTCACGTCCTCCGTGCCCGTCGTCGAAGCGCTCGAGGTCACCAAACGCTTCGGCTCGACGGCCGCGCTGAACGACGTGAGCATTCGCGTCATGCCCGGCGAGTCGCATGCGCTCGTCGGGCGCAACGGCGCGGGTAAATCGACGCTGGTGTCGATTCTCACCGGCCTGCGCAAGCCCGACACCGGCGAGGTGCGTTTCAGCGGCGCGGCCGCGCCATCGATCGCGGATCGTGACGCCTGGCGCGAGCGCGTGGCATGCGTCTATCAACATTCAACGATCATCCGCGATCTGAGCGTGGCGGAGAATCTGTTCATCAACCGCCAGCCGTTGCGCGGCGGCGTGATCGATTGGCAAGCCATGCGGCGCGATGCGCGCGCGTTGCTCGATCACTGGAAGATCGACGTGCGCGAAGATGCCCGCGCCGGCGATCTGTCGGTGGAGGCGCGGCAACTGGTGGAGATTGCGCGCGCGCTGTCGTACGGCGCGCGCTTCATCATTCTCGACGAACCGACCGCGCAACTCGACGGCGACGAGATCAAGCGTCTGTTCCGGCGTATTAGCGAGTTGCAGCGCGAAGGCGTGACGTTTCTCTTCATCTCGCATCATCTTCAGGAAGTCTATGAAATCTGCCAGGCCGTGACGGTGCTGCGCGATGCGCGGCATATCGTCAGCGCGCCGGTTTCCGCGTTGCCGCGCGAGCAACTGATCGAAGCGATGACCGGCGAACGCGGCGGTCTCGCCGTCGCCGACGCTGCAGCGCGCGCCGCGTTGCCCGCCGATACGGCGGTCGCGCTGGAACTCAAGGAACTGGCCGGCGCCGATTACGAAGGCGTGTCGTTCACGGTGAAGCGCGGCGAAGTCGTCGGCTTGACCGGCGCGACGAGCAGCGGCCGCACGAGCGTGGCCGAAGCGATTGCGGGCCTGCGCGCGCCCACGCGCGGCACGATCAGCGTCGACGGCGCAATCTTGCCACCCGGCGATGTGCCCGCGGCGCTCGCGCATGGCATAGGCTGTGTGCCGAAGGATCGGCATCACGAAGGGCTGGTGCTCACGCAATCGGTGGCGGAAAACGCGTCCATGACGATCGCACGTCTGCTCGGCAAATTCGGCATCGCGCCGCCCGCGAAGAAGAACGCCTTCGGCCAGAAGATGATCGAGGCGCTCGGCATCGTCGCGCAAGGTCCGGAGCATGTCGTGTCGGGCCTATCCGGCGGCAATCAGCAGAAGGTGGTGATGGCGCGCGCGCTCGCCACTAACCCCAATGTGCTCGTGCTGATCGATCCTACCGCGGGCGTCGACGTGAAATCGAAGGAAGCGTTGCTCTCCGTCGTGGACCGCGTGCGCGAAGAGGGCAAGGCCGTGCTGGTCGTGTCCGGCGAACTCGACGATCTGCGCACCTGTGACCGCGTGCTGGTCATGTTCCGTGGCCGTGTCGCGGCCGAATTTCCCGCGGGTTGGCAGGACCACGACCTGATCGCATCCGTTGAAGGAGTCAGTCTTCATGAAGAATAGTGTGTCCAGTCCCGCTTTCGGCGCCGCGCAAGGTCAGGCTCAGCCGCAGATGGCCGCGCCGGCGTCGCGAGGCAAACGCGCGCGCTCCGAACTCGCACGGCTGCGTGAACTGGCGTTGTTGCCCGCGCTTGCTTTGTTGGTCGTGATCGGCGCGTTTGTCAGCCCGAGCTTTCTGACGAAGGCGAATCTCATCAGTGTGCTGGGCGCGTCGGCGGCGTTGGCGCTCGTCGTGCTCGCCGAATCGCTGATCGTGCTGACCGGCAAGTTCGACTTGTCGCTCGAATCGACGGTCGGCATCGCGCCCGCCGTGGGCGCGATGCTGGTGATGCCGGCGGCGTCGGCGGGCTTCGGCATGCAATGGCCGGCGGCGGCCGGCTTGCTCGCCATCGTGGCGGTGGGCGCGGTGATCGGCTTCATCAACGGCTTTCTCGTGGTGCGTTTGCGGCTCAATGCGTTCATCGTCACGCTGGCCATGCTGATCGTGTTGCGCGGCATGCTGGTCGGCGCGACCAAGGGCGGCACGCTGTTCGATATGCCGCCGTCGTTCTTCGCGCTGGCCACCACTATCGTGCTCGGCTTGCCTTTGTCCGTATGGCTCGCCGCAGTGGCATTTGCGATCGCGGCCTTCATGTTGCGCTATCACCGGCTGGGGCGCGCGTTGTACGCCATCGGCGGCAATCCGGAAGCGGCCCGCGCTGCTGGGATTCGCGTGGAGCGCATCACGTGGGGCGTATTCGTGCTCGGGAGCATACTTGCCTCGGTGGGCGGTCTGATCGTGACCGGCTATGTCGGCGCGATCAATGCAAACCAGGGCAACGGCATGATCTTCACGGTGTTCGCGGCGGCGGTGATCGGCGGCATTTCGCTCGACGGCGGCAAGGGCACCATGTTCGGCGCGCTCACCGGCGTGTTGCTGCTCGGCGTCGTGCAGAACCTGCTGACGTTAGCCCAGGTGCCGTCTTTCTGGATTCAGGCGATCTATGGCGCGATCATTCTGGGCTCGCTGATGGTGGCGCGCGTTGCGAGCGGCGAAGGGCAGAACTGATGCACATGCACCTTGGAGAACTCATTTGACCAGCCGCCCGTTGCCATTGCAAACCGACCCGCGCCTGATCCTGCTCAGCCCCGCCGACAACTGCCTGATCGCGGCGGCGCGCCTCGACGGCGGCACGCAGATCGAGATCGAGGGCGAGCGCGTGACGCTCAGCAAAACCATCGACCTCGGTCACAAGGTGGCGCGCCATGAACTCGCAAAGGACGACAAGGTGCTGCGCTACGGCGCGGTGATCGGTCACGTGACAGAAGCCGTGGCACGCGGTGCGCATCTGCATACGCACAACCTTGAAAGCGATTACCTGCCGACGTACACGCACGACGCGGGCCACGAATTCGTCCATCACTGATGTGCGCACAACGACGTGGCCTCGCGCCGCGCTGGAACGATCATGACTGACACTTCCGTAGCATCTCTGCCTGTCGCCGCGCAGCAGCCCGCGCTTGAGGGCTATCTGCGCCGCGATGGCCGCAAGGGCATCCGCAATGTGGTCGCGGTGGCGTATCTGGTCGAGTGCGCGCATCACGTCGCGCGCGAGATCGTTACGCAGTTTCGCGAACCGCTCGACGCCTTCGACGATCCTTCCGCCGAACGCGAACCGCCTGTGCACCTGATAGGCTTTCCGGGCTGCTATCCGAACGGCTATGCGGAAAAGATGCTCGAGCGGCTCGCCACGCATCCCAACGTGGGCGCGGTGCTATTCGTGTCGCTGGGTTGCGAGAGCATGAACAAGCACTATCTGGTGGACGTGGTGCGCGCGAGCGGCCGTCCCGTCGAAGTGCTGACGATCCAGGAAAAGGGCGGCACGCGCAGCACGATTCAATACGGCGTCGACTGGATTCGCGGCGCGCGCCAGCAACTCGCCGCGCAGCAGAAAGTACCGATGGCACTGAGCGAACTGGTGATCGGCACGATCTGCGGCGGCTCGGACGGCACCAGCGGCATCACGGCGAATCCAGCGGTGGGCCGCGCGTTCGATCATCTGATCGACGCGGGCGCGACCTGCATCTTCGAGGAAACCGGCGAGCTGGTGGGCTGCGAATTCCATATGAAGACGCGCGCGGCGCGTCCGGCGCTCGGCGACGAAATCGTCGCTTGCGTCGCGAAGGCGGCGCGCTATTACTCGATTCTTGGCCACGGCAGTTTCGCGGTCGGCAACGCGGACGGCGGCCTCACCACGCAGGAAGAGAAATCGCTGGGCGCGTATGCGAAAAGCGGAGCGTCGCCGATTGTCGGCATCATCAAGCCGGGCGATATTCCGCCAACGGGCGGACTGTATCTGCTCGACGTGGTGCCGGACGGCGAGCCGCGCTTCGGTTTCCCCAACATCAGCGATAACGCGGAGATCGGCGAGCTGATCGCCTGTGGTGCGCATGTGATTCTGTTCACCACGGGGCGCGGTTCGGTGGTCGGCTCGGCGATCTCGCCGGTGATCAAGGTCTGCGCGAATCCCGCGACGTATCGCAATCTCTCCGGCGACATGGATGTCGATGCAGGCCGCATTCTCGAAGGCCGCGGCACGCTCGACGAAGTAGGCCGCGAAGTGTTCGAGCAGACAGTGGCGGTCTCGCGCGGTGCGGCTTCGAAGTCGGAGACGCTTGGTCATCAGGAATTCATTCTGACGTACAAGACGTTCGAGCCGGTTGGGCCGGCTTGCTTGCCGTCGAGCGCCGCAGCGCAGCATCGGGTCGTCGCGATCGAGCCGCACTGAGCGCCGAGCCGCGCAGAGCGGCTCATTCGCGGTCATGGCTAGCGGCAGGCCGCACGCGCCGTGGGCAAACCTCGCCCATGCATGGTAAAACACGACAAATTGGAGACGCGTTCAATGACCGCAACGACCGGATCGAAGATCGGGCAACGGCGCCGCATCGGCCGCGGGCCGTTGCAGGTGACCGGTTTGGGACTCGGCACGGCGCCGCTCGGCGGCCTGTACCGCGATCTGTCCGACGAAGAAGCTCACGCCACCATTGCTGCGGCCTGGAACGCCGGCGTGCGCTATTTCGACACCGCGCCGCATTACGGCAACACGAAAGCCGAGCATCGTCTGGGTGACGTGTTGCGGCGCTATCCGCGCGGCGAATATCTGCTGTCCACCAAAGTTGGCCGCCGTTTCGTGCCGCGCACCACGCCTTTCGACGACAAGGAAGGCTGGCAAAACCCGCTCCCATTCGAAGCGATCTACGACTACACCCACGACGGCATTTTGCGTTCGTTCGAAGATAGCCAGCAGCGCCTCGGCATTGTCGATATCGACATTCTGCTGGTGCACGATATCGGCCGTGTCACGCACGGCGACAACCATCCCCATTACTGGTGGCAACTGACAGAAGGCGGCGGTTTTCGCGCGCTGGACACGCTGCGCTCTTCTGGCGCGATCAAGGCCGTCGGACTCGGCGTCAACGAAGGCGCGGTGATACTCGATGCGATGGCCGAGTTCGATATCGATTGCGCGTTGCTCGCGGGCCGTTATACGCTCCTCGAACAGACCACGCTCGACGACCTGTTGCCCGCTTGTGAAAAACGTGGCGTCAGCATCCTGTTAGGCGGCGCGTTCAACTCGGGCATTCTGGCGCGCGGTGTCGAAGGTGATCTGAAGTTCAATTACGGCGAGGCGCCGCCCGAAGTGATCGAGCGCGTCGCGCGGCTGGAGGCGGTGTGCCGTGCGCACGGCGTGCCGCTGGCAGCCGCCGCCTTGCAGTTTCCGTATGCGCATCCGGCGGTCGCCACGGTGTTGACCGGCGCGCGCAGTGCCGATGAATTGCGCGAGAACGCCGCGTCGTTCGAGAAGCCGATCCCCGCGGCCTTGTGGTCCGCGTTACGTGATGAAGGCTTGCTCGACAGCCGCGCGCCCGCGCCGGAGGATTGAGTTGACGATGCATATCGATGCCCACCAGCATTACTGGAATCCCGCTCGTGGCGATTACGAGTGGCTCACGCCGGAACTGAAAATCCTGTACCGGACGTTTGGCCCGGAGGATCTCAAGCCGTTGCGCGAACGCGCGGGCATCGAACGGACGGTGGCGGTGCAGGCGGCGCCGACCATCGACGAGACGCGTTATTTGCTGGACCTGGCGCGCCATGAGCCGTCGATTGCCGGCGTGGTCGGCTGGGTGCCGTTGTTGCTGCCCACCGCGCCGCAGGTGATCGAAGCGCTGGCGCATGAGCCGAAGTTCAAGGGCGTGCGGCCGATGCTGCAGGATCTACCGGACGACACATGGATCGCGAACCCCGATCTCGCGCCGGCCATCGAAGCGCTGATCGCGCACGACCTCGCGTTCGACGCGCTCATTTATGCGCGCCACGTCGAGCCGTTCGAAACCTTCGCCAAGCGTTTTCCGGCGCTGCGCATCGTCGTCGATCATGGTGCGAAGCCGCCGATCCGCTACGGACGCGCGGGCTACCAGAGCTGGGCCGACGCGATCACGCGGCTCGCGCAACTGCCACAGGTGCATTGCAAGCTGTCGGGCCTGGTCACCGAAGCATCGCCGGGCTGGACCGAAGAAACGCTGCACCCGTACGTCGAGCATCTGCTGAAGTCATTCGGTCCGGCGCGTTTGATGTGGGGCAGCGACTGGCCGGTGCTCGACCTGAACGGCGATTATCTGCTCTGGCATTCGGTGGCGAACACCTTGCTCGCGTCCTTGAGCGACGGCGAGCGCGAAGCGGTTTTCGGCGGCAATGCCGCCGCGTTTTATCGATTGTGATTTCTGGAAGAGACAAGCAACAGCCCATTCAACTGGAGTCGTAGATGACACAAAGACTGGCCGGCAAGACGGCCTTGATCACGGCGGCAGGACAAGGCATCGGACTCGCCACCGCCGAACTCTTCGCACGCGAAGGCGCGCGTGTGATCGCCACGGATATCCGCATCGACGGACTCGCCGGCAAGCCGGTCGAGGCGCGCAAGCTCGACGTGCGCGACGACGCGGCGATCAAGGCGCTGGCCGCCGAAGTCGGCGCGCTCGACGTGCTGTTCAACTGCGCTGGCTTCGTGCATGCGGGCAATATTCTCGAATGCAGCGAAGAGGATTGGGACTTCGCCTTCGACCTGAACGCGAAGGCGATGTACCGCATGATCCGCGCGTTCCTGCCGGCCATGCTGGAGCACGGCGGCGGCTCGATCATCAACATGTCGTCGGCGGCGTCGAGCGTGAAGGGCGTGCCTAACCGCTTCGCGTATAGCGCCTCCAAGGCCGCGGTGATCGGGCTGACCAAGTCCGTTGCTGCGGACTTCATCACGCGTGGTGTACGCTGTAACGCGATCTGCCCGGGCACGGTGGCTTCGCCGTCGCTCGAACAGCGGATCGTCGCGCAGGCCCAGGCGCAAGGCGCGACGCTGGACGCCGTGCAGGCCGCCTTTGTCGCGCGCCAGCCGATGGGCCGCATCGGCAAGCCGGAAGAGATCGCCGCGTTGGCGCTGTACCTCGGGTCCGACGAGTCGTCGTTTACCACGGGCCATGCGCATGTGATCGACGGCGGCTGGTCGAACTGACGTACGCCGACGTATGCCGACCCAAGCTGAACCACGAACCGAACACCACTGAAAGGAAGTGCCAGGATGAAACTGCTTCGTTATGGGCCGAAAGGTCAGGAAAAGCCGGGCTTGCTCGACGCGCAAGGCAAGATTCGTGATCTGTCGAAAGTGGTCGCCGATATCGACGGCGCCGCGCTGACCGACGAAGGTCTCGCCAAACTGCGCGCGCTCGATCCGGCTTCGCTGCCGCTGGTCGAAGGCAATCCGCGCATGGGTCCGTGCGTCGGCAAGATCGGCAAGTTCATCTGCATCGGCTTGAATTACGCGGATCACGCGGCCGAATCGAATCTGCCGGTGCCCGCCGAACCGGTCATCTTCAACAAGTGGACGAGCGCGATCAGCGGCCCGAACGACGACGTTGAAATTCCGCGCGGCTCGAAGAAAACCGATTGGGAAGTCGAACTGGGCGTGGTGATCGGCAAGCCGGCGAAATATATCGACGAAGCCAACGCGCTGGATTACGTCGCCGGTTATTGCGTGATCAACGACGTGTCGGAACGCGAATGGCAGATCGAAAAGGGCGGCACGTGGGACAAGGGTAAGGGCTTCGACACGTTCGGCCCGATCGGTCCGTGGGTCGTCACGCGTGACGAAGTCGCCGATCCGCAGAACCTGAGCTTGTGGCTCGAAGTGGACGGCCACCGCTATCAGAACGGCAGCACGAAGACGATGGTGTTCGGCGTCGCGAAACTGGTGTCGTACGTGTCGCAGTGCATGAGCCTGCAACCGGGCGACGTGATTTCGACCGGCACGCCGCCGGGCGTCGGCATGGGCGTGAAGCCGAATCCTGTGTTTCTCAAGCCGGGTCAGACGATTCGCCTGGGTATTGAAGGTCTGGGCGAGCAAACGCAGAAGACGTACGCGGCGGAGTGATTCGCGCCTGCGGGCTTCGCGGGGCATGAAGAAAAGCGGTTCCTGCACCAGCAAGCAGGAGCCGCTTTTTTGTGTGCGCCGCTGCCGCTTACGCGCGTCTCTCTCTATTCGCAGTCGCGCGTGCGGCGCGGCCTAACCATCGCCGCACTCGTTTTCGGCACGCTGCTCAATCGCCGTGTTCGGCCAGCAGTCTTGCGAGCAGCGCCACCAACTGATCGACGTGTGTATCCTCAGTGCGCCACGACGACACGCTGATGCGAAACGCCGGCCGGCCTTGCCAGACAGTCTGACCGAACCACGTTTCGCCCGACGCCTGCGCCGCTTCGCGAATCGCGACCGTCTGCGCGTCGGTCTTCGCACGCACCAGCACCTGGTTCAGCACCACGCGGTTCAGCACCTCGAAGCCGGCACCACGCAAACCTTCGGCGATCCGCGCAGCCTGCGCGCAATGCCGGTCCACCATCTCCTGCACGCCGCTGCGCCCGAGCGAACGCAGCGCCGCCCAGATCGGAATGCCACGCGCACGGCGCGAGAACTCCAGGTTCACATTCTTCTGCGCGTCGTGCGCGCCGGTCAGGTAAACCGCGTCGCTGTTCATCGCCGATGAAAGTGCCTGCGCGTCGCGGCAGATCGCCATGGCGCCGTCGTAGGGCGTGTTGAGCCACTTGTGGCCGTCGGTGGTCCAACTGTCGGCGCCGTCGATGCCATCGGTCAGCGCCCGTTTCGACGATGCCCGCGCCCACAGACCGAACGCGCCATCCACATGTACCCAGGCGCCGGCGGCTTTGGCGCGCGGAATCAGTGCCGCGAACGGATCGAACTCTCCGGTGTTCACTTCGCCCGCTTGCACGCAGAAGATCGTCATGTCGTCGAGCGGCGGTAGCTGCGCGGGATCGATGCGGCCGTGCTCGTCCACGGGCGCGCTGATCACGCGCTTCATGCCGAAGCCGAGCACGCGCAACGCCTTCTTGACGGTGATGTGCGCCATTTCGGAGATCACGACGCGCACCGGCGGCGCGCCGTCCAGGCCATCGTTGTCGAAATCCCAGCGCTTGCGCGCAAGCAGCGCGCGCCGCGCCGCCGCGATGCAAACGAGCGTGCACGCCGTCGCGCTGGTGCCGAAGCCGATCGCGGATTCGCGCGGCAGATCCAGCGCGTCGAGCACCCAGCGCGCCGCGATTTTCTCCAACGTGGCCGCGACGGGCGAGTTGTCGAAAGTCGACGCGCATTGATCCCACGCGCCCATCAGACGCTCGGCCGCCGCCGCGGCCGGCAGCACCGCGCCGATCACGAAGCCGTAATAGCGCGGATCGTTCGACGCGACCGTGCCGGGCGAACCACTTTCGTCGAGCAGACGCAGCACGTCGGCGGGCGCGTGGCCGTGCTGCGGGAAGGCTTCGTCGAAGGCGGCGAGTTGCGCGAGCGCGGTTGCGTCGGGAAACACCCGGCGCTTGCCGATACCGGCGAGGTAAGCGTGCGCGCGTCGGTCGGCGTCGGCAATCAGAGCGAGTTCGTTCATAGGAGGCCTTCAAGTATCGATAACGTGATGGCGCGGCAGCCTCAAGAAGGCCACGCGCCTAGAGATTGGCGAGGTCGCGGCCGAGCTTCTGCAACTCGGCGTCGATGCGCTTGTAGTACGTGAACTTGCCGATGCGCTGCGCACGCACGAGTCCCGCATCGGCGAGAATGCGCATGTGACGCGTGGTGGTGGCAGGCGCAATACCGAGCTTGTCCGTGATGAACGTGCAGCACACGCCGACCGTTTCGATATCGGCGTGGTCCTGATACGGGAAATGCCGCGTCGGCTCTTTCAGCCAGCGCATGACGGCGAGGCGGCTTGCGTTGGCGAGCGCGTTGATGCGGGTAAGTTCGTCTGTCATGAAGCGGTGCGTGTGGAACGGAGCCATCAGTCGATAACGTTTCGCATATTAGCTAAATGACAACGCATGGACAAGCACCCCGAAGGCGGCGCTAAAGGTGGTTCATCCAGGTGCCGTGACGTCAGCCCGCGTGTTCGTGTTCGCCGTTCTCGCTGATCCGGTTGACCGTGCCTTGTGCGACGGCAATCAGCTTTTCGCGGTTGCCTTCCATCACATACACGTTGCATTGGCAGGTCGCCTGATGCTGGCCCGCGTAGACGACCTTCGCGCGCGCGATCAGCGTGCCGTTGATGGCCGGCCGCAGGTAATTGATCTTGTATTCCCCGGTCACGACCTTCGGCCCGAGCAGCAGCGCGCCCGCGAAGGTCAGCGCGTTGTCGGCGAGATAGCTGATGACGCCGCCATGCACGAAGCCGTGCTGCTGCCGCAACTCGTCGCGGATCGGCAGGCTCAGCGTGAGTTCGCTGGTGCTTGTCTGCATCAACTCGGCGCCTAACAGCATGCTGAACGGCTGGGCATGCAGTGCGCCGCGCGCCCGGTCGAGGAGGTCGGTCATTGTGATTCCTTCGGGCGTGGCCCGCGGTGGCAATCTGCACTGGCCTGCGTCGTGCAGTCCCTACCCACTCTAGGAAGCGCGCATGCACCGCGTCAAGGTGAATCGGCAATTCGTGCGGCGCATTGTTGCGCGAATTGATTGCAATGCTGACGTTGACCGATGAAAAGGGGGCGTAAGGCGATCTTTGATGGAATTGGCCTCAAGCGCGGCGCGCTTATGCCGTTAACCCTGATGTAGCTCCCGTCATTCTTTGTCTTCAGGTATTCACGATGTTCAGCAAGATCAAGGTCGCATCCGGCCTGTTGTGTGTTCTGGCCGCGTTTTGCGTTTTCCAGCTTGTCACGATAGGTTTGGGATTCTGGTCGCTCACGCGTACGCATGACGACGTGGGCGATCTGTCGAACATTGCTCTGAAGCAGGTGGACGCGGTCAACGAAACGACCCAGCATTTGATGGACGCGCGCATCAACCTTTCGCGCGCCGGAACGCGCATGGTGCGCGGCGGCTCCGAGCCGGCTGATATCGTGCAGCACGCCCGTGAACAGTTGACGGCCGCCGACCAGTCGTTCGCGGCCTTCATGAGCGCGCCGAAGACCGGCGATGAAAACGGCGCCCGTGCCGCCGCGCTCGCCGAGCGCTACAAAAAGCTGCACGACGCGCTCGCAGAGCTGGTGCAGTTTCTCGACTCGAACAACATCCAGGCCTTCCTCGATCAGCCGACGCAATCGTTCCAGGACGCGTACCTCGGCGAGTTGCATAACTTCGTGCAGTTCGGCAACACGGCAAGCCGCGCATCGCTCGATTCGATCGACACGCGCATGGCGACCTTCCGTGCCGTCAGCATCGTGATCCTGCTGGCGCTGGTAGCCGGCACGTTCGCCGTGTACGCGGCGCTGCGGCGCGGCGTGGTGGCGCCGCTGGAAGAAGCGGGCCGTCACTTCGACCGGATCGCACACGGCCGTCTCGACCAACCGATCGCCGCACGCGGCACCAATGAAATCGGCCGGCTGTTCTCGGGCCTCGCGAAAATGCAGGCGAGCGTGGCGCGCACGGTGCAGACCGTGCGCGAATCCGCGGACTCCATCCACCTCGGCGCCGACGAAATCGCGACCGGCAACGCCGATCTGTCGGCGCGCACCGAAAACCAGGCGGCGTCGCTTGAAGAAACCGCGTCGAGCATGGAGGAACTGACGGCTACCGTGCGCCAGAACGCCGAGCATGCCCGTGAGGCCAACGCGCTCGCCGAGACCGCGCTGGAGGCGACCTCGCGCGGCAGCGAAGTGGTCAACGAGGTGGTCGACAAGATGCGCGGCATTGCGCAGAGCTCGGACAAGATCGCCGAGATCATTTCGGTGATCGACGGCATTGCCTTCCAAACCAACATCCTCGCGCTGAATGCGGCCGTCGAAGCGGCGCGCGCGGGCGAGCAGGGGCGCGGTTTCGCCGTGGTGGCGGGCGAAGTGCGCGGCCTCGCGCAGCGCAGCGCGCAATCGGCGAAGGAAATCAAAACGCTGATCAGCGAATCGGTCGCCGAGATTCAGGGCGGTTCGACGCTGGTCGAGCACGCCGGCGCGGCGATGAGCAACGTGTCCGCTTCGATCTCGCGCGTCACGCAGATGATGGCGGAGATCAGCGCGTCGTCGCTCGAGCAGAGCACCGGCATCGAGCAGGTGAATCAGGCGGTCGTGCAGATGGATGAGATGACGCAGCAGAACGCGGCGCTCGTCGAAGAGGCTGCAGCGGCGGCGGCTTCGCTGCATCAGCAGACTCAGCAATTGAAACAGGCTGTTTCCGTCTTCGAAATTTCTGAAACTGTGTTGCGGATGCAACAAATCGACGAAGTGCAAGGGCAATCGGCCGATTTTTCGTTAGCCGGTATGCGCGCGATCTAGACCGCGAACGGGCTTAAAAGGAAATCGTCAGACAAAGAAAATGGCCCGCCGAAGCGGGCCATTTTGCATTAGACGCAAGCGCCTAAGGGTGCCTCAACGTACCTGACGGTACTTAGGCCGGCTGGATGTTCGCAGCTTGCTTGCCCTTCGGGCCTTGCTTAACTTCAAACGTCACCTTTTGGTTTTCCTGCAGGGACTTGAAGCCGCTGCCTTGAACTTCCGAAAAGTGCGCGAACAGGTCTTCGCCGCCGTCGTCCGGCGTGATGAAGCCAAAGCCCTTTGCATCGTTAAACCACTTCACAGTACCTGTTGCCATTTTTAATCCAGTAAATGTTGTGTGTTGCATTCGCGACCGCTATTTCTCAACACGAGATCGAGCGCGAAGTAGGAGTTGTATCACGTCTTAATGACGGACGCCAACCAACCAGTATTCGGGTATTCCCCCGCCCCGGTCTTTTTGAGGCCTGGAAAGCAGTTGGAAGGCTGTTCCCGCAGGTAGGGTAAACTGCTCGTATTACTCTTCCAGGAAAAACATTGACACATTATTTGCAAGAAGAACTTACCTCGTTCTGGAGTCGTTTGACCCCCTATCTGGCGATATTGGAGTCTAAATCACCTCAGGAAGGCATCTTGGACCCGGTCGGCCGTATCACGGTTGATACCGAAGACCGCCAGGCTTTCGCCCTCCACGTCACCGATCAGAAGCCGCACGGCGACACGTCGGACACCCCCACCGGCCACAGCGCAACTTATATGCGTTTTAAATCAGCCGACAGCGACTGGAGCCCCTGGCAGCGCGAAGAGTACTGATCGACCGGGCGGTCGGCCTTCGTGCCCGCGTCCCGTCGCGAGATCGCGGCCGGCGCTCAGCCGGCTTCGATCGGTCCGTTCGACGCTCAGTTTTTGCGCCCACTGCGGCGCGTGCGCTCGTAGAAATCATTCGGCTTGCTGCGAACCCAGCGCACGAAGGTGCGTATCGCCTCGTCGCCGAGGAGCGCCTCGACCGTCGAATAGCGCTGCGCCAGTTCGGTTTCGGTGAACAGCGCGTGGAGCTGGCGGTGGCAAATGCGGTGTAGGGCGGCGACTTCCTTGCCGCCTTTTGTTTTCGGCACCCAGTGGTGCAAGTCGCGCTGGCTCGCCGGGATCGGCCGGCCGCAGAGCGGGCAGATTTCGTCCACAGGCGGTGGTCGATACCAAGGTTCAGCAGGTTTCTTTGCCATGGCCTGACGAATGGCTAGCAGAGTCTCTGATGCTCGACCGTCGTGTGGCCTGGCCGGCGGCATTCACGCCGGCAGCGCCTCATAGGCGGTAGCGAGGTGATAGGGCGTGGTCGACGGCATATCGGCGCGCGCCACTTCACCTGCCGGCGTTTTGCATTCGAACCAGCCCTGCGGACGCAGGAACCGTTGCTGGAACAGTTCGATTTGCCGGGGCAGCGCGGCGCGCGCCGCCGGTTCGCCATGGCTCGCCAGCGCGCGCAGATATTCGGTTTGGGCCCAGATCCGCTGGGTCGCGTCTTTGATCCGGCCGGTTTCGTCGAGCGAGGCGTACACGCCGCCGGTTTCCCGATCCACGCCATATTGTTGCGCGAAGCTGAATGCGCGCGGCATGGCTTCGGCGAGACCCGAGCCTTCGAACACGGCGCCCGCCTGTTTCACCAGCCAGAACCATTCGAACTGGTGCCCGGGTTCCAGACGGTTGTCGTCCGCGCCGATCGGCAATTCGGCGATGCAGCCCGTCGGCGCATGCACGAAGCGCTGCGCGACCGCGCCGGCGAGGCGCCGCAGCGCGGCGTCGAAAGCGTTGTCATGCGTGGCCTCGCGAGCGGCTAGCCAGGCTTCGGTCAGGTGCATCAAGGGGTTCTGGATCGGCGTGCCCGTCACGCTGGAGAAATCCGCGTTCAGCGCGGCGTTGAACAGATCGTCCTCGGCGGCGAAGTACGACTGGATCAGCGCGGACGTGCGATGCACGATTTCCAGCGCGTCGCGATTGCCGGAGCGCCGCGCATACTCTGCGCAGGCAAACACCACGAACGCGTGCGTGTACAGGTCCTTGGTGGTGTCGAGCGGTGCGCCTTGCGCGTCCACGCTGTAGAACCATCCACCGTCGCGCGTGTCCTGAAAGGTATGCGTCAACGCGTCGAACAGCACCTGCGCATGGGCTGCGTCGCCTGCTTGCGAGAACACGAACAACTGCCGCGCGCAGGCCATGGCCCGATAGCGCTCGGTGGGCAGCGGCTGATGACCTTCGGCGCTGACGGCTTCGTAGGGCAGCTTCAGTGCGGTATTGAAACCCGGGCCGCGCCAGATCGGCAGCACCACGCCTGTGAAGTGATCGCGCAGATTGGCGGCGAGTGCGAGGGTGGAAGCGGCGGGTGGGTTCATGCTCTGCATAGTCAAAATGGGGCGAACAGGGTATTTCGAAGCGAAGCGGCGGCGGACGTATTTGTTGCTCCCGTGGCCTGAGCTTCAGCGCGGCGCGGTTGCCGGCGAACCTGCCAGCGAGCCTGGATGCTACCTGTTTTGCAAACGGACAGCCGCAAAATCAGGATGGCGACCGGTCGTGCGACCGGCCCGCGCGACATGCCTTGGCGATGTGCGGCTTAGCATAGAGCAAACGGCTCGCACTGGCACTGCGTCACCGATGCGGAGACTACTTCAGATAATTACCGCTGAGGAGGGAGAGCATTGCTCGGGAATCTCGAACTCATCGCACGCCTGATGGTGGCCGCCGCGCGCTTGCGGCACTTGCATGGCGTCAAGCAGTTCCGGCAGGACGACGTGACTTCCTGAAACGGAAAATCATCGCCGAATGGCTTCGGCGGGCGCGGGCGGCCATGCGACAATGCGCTCTCGAAAAATTCCAACGGCATTGACGAGCGGTGCTCGGCGCCCGCTTTCCGGCGACGACCGCTTTTTTCTCTATGGCAGATTCCGTAGCATCCACGCAGTCCCGGCCTCAGCGCGTCGCTTCGAAGAAGCGCCGCCAGGCCACCGTCCCGACCGAAACTGAAAACAAGCTGGCGCGCGCCGCGCGCTCGGCACAACGCCTCGCGCAACTGAGCGACGCCTCCCGCGACGACAGCACGCTCGACCTGTTCCCCGACGATCCCACCCGCGCGACGCTGGAAGCGATGAATATCGATATCCGGCAAGGCACGCTGCATGGCTTCGAATTACCTGATGTGGTGTTGGCCGCAGTCGGCGCGATCGATGGCGGCGACAACGCGTTGGTGGACGCACGGGCTACGCGCCGCGCGCCACGCGCTGCTAAGCCCGACGACGACCAACCGGTGCCGGTCAACGCGCTGTTAAGCGGGCTCGAAATCGAGCCTTTGGTGGTGGCGGCTTCTCCCGCCGACGAACTGGCTTTGGGCGATGCGAAGCCGGCAGCGGACACGGCCGCGTCTGCAGAGGACAACTCGACGACACCAGCGCGCGACGCATCGGCGCCGCTTACCCCGGCGATGGCGGCAGCGACCGTGGCGCGCAGCGTGACCGCGCTGCGCCACGCGGCCGAGCCGGATGCGATGGCTGGTGTGACGGCGGCGTCGACCGATGGCGGTGTCAAGGCGACGCAACGGTTCGCGGCGACTTTTGGCAAGGCGGCTTCGGCTTCTGGTGCAGCTTCGGCATCGGCATCTGTTTCACAAGAACAAGCCGCGGTCGCGGCCAACGTGACGGGCACAGCGGACGAACCTGGGTCGGCACAGCCGGACGCTGCTGCTGAGGGGTTGAAGCCGGGCGCGGTGCCGAACCAGCATAGGGCGCCGACGGAAGCTGCGATCGCCGCGCCGGACAGCACGGCGTCGGAGACGTCGATGGATTCCTCGGCGTCCGCACAGGCTAACGCGGCGTTCGCCACGCCTTGGCGGGAAGCCCGCCGTGCCGAAGCGGCCGCGGCTGCGCTGCGCGCCGCGCCGGAACTCGATCGCGCGCGGGCAACCGCATTTGCCGATACCGTCGACGCGCTTTATGGCGTGATCGCCGATCAGCGCCACGCCGCGACCGATCATTCGCGGCGCATGAAATGGATGCTGTCGATCGTGGTCGGTGCGTTGCTGGTGACGGTCGCGATCGGCATCACGCAAACCGTGCTGCTGATGCGCCTCACGCGTGAAACGAGCGCCCAGCAGCAGCGCATCGAGCAGATGATGCAGAACCAGCAGGCAGCCATGGCCAGTTTGCTCGACACGCACCTGGCGATGGCGACCGCTGCCGCCACCAATGCCGCCACCAATGCCGCTTCCGATGTGGCTGCGGCAACGCTCACGGCGCCCCAGCAAGCCGCCGCCACGCCGACGCATGCGAGGCGCGCAAGGCGAGCGCAGCATGGACACAAGCAGAAAGCGGTTAGCCCGCACTGACACTCAGTAAGCGCCGCGCCGGCGACAAGCCGGTCGCGGTGATCGACTTTTCTATCGCTGGGTGCTGTCCGGCGCCCGCAGCCCGATTTTTCAGCAACGGTCGCTGCGTGAAGTCGCAAGACAATTCGGCGCGGACGCTGCGAGGGCTAATCGTGTCCGTAGAAAGCGCGACGCTGACAAGTCCGGACAGTCAGCGCCAGGCGCCATTGACGCGGCCACGATCACCCCACGCAAGGCCGCGGCGAGTCCAACGTTGGTGCCCAGTAAAAGAGCCGGCGTTGACTCCACTGCAGCACCCCAGCCCCTTTCGACCCTGGAAATCAAAAACAGGGACGTTGTCATGATGCAACGCAACATGTGAAAAATACCCTGCGACAACCCACCACATCGAAAAATTGCTGCATTGCACTAGCTTTTGCCTAGGGAAAACCCCATACTTCTTCTTAAGGGAAAACCCTAGCAAATGCAGTAACTAACCGGGAGTCGCCATGAGCTTCATTTTTGCATTGTTCCAAAAGGTCAGCGACCTCTTTGCGTCGCCCCATCTGCCGCTGGATTCGGACTACTCGTACGAAGCGCGTAGCCGCGAAGCACAACGCGTCCGTAAAGCACAAGGTACGTTGTTCGGCGTCAAGCTGAGCGACTAAGAGCAAAGCGGTACCGGCCCTAGCGCGGAGCAACCGCGTACGGGCGCGCACTTCGGGTGCGCATTGCATCAGTGTTGGAGCCACAGTTCGCGAAACGCGTACCGTGGCTTTTTGTTTTTCAGGCTCGCTTTCGCCCTTCAGGGCTTGTCTCCGAATATTTCCTGGCCGAAATGAATGTAACGGCGCCTGAAAAGATGGCCGCCGGACCCGCGTGGCCCAGTCATAGCGCATGGCTTTGTACACCGGGCGGGACGGGCAAAATGCGCTTTGGGCATCGGTCCCTTTCTATGAAATGTGCGCTTACAAGTGCTCACGTCTTCATGAGGTTTGCGCCGCTAAAGTTGGTCTCAAGCGTACGGCGTCTGGTGCAAACCTGAAAATGCAGGTCCAGGTCGATCCGAGCACGGACGCTGGCTTGATACAAAACTTTGATGGGAGGTCACTATGAAAACCTTGAACAAGACATCGCGTTCAATCATCGCAACCTTGCTGGCAGGCGGCGCATTGCTCGCGGCCGGCAGCGCATTTGCTCAAGAACGAGTGGTTGTCGAAAACGGCCCGGGACCGGCGGTCTACGGTCACCCGCACATGATGCCGGTGGGCGTGTCGATCAATATCGGCTGGCACGGCGATCGTTACTATGACGGCCATCGCTATTGGGCGCACGACGACTGGATGCGCCATCATCCGCACGACTACGATCCGCATCACCGCGACGACCATCGTCCGCCCCCGCGCTACTAATTCGCGCGTGACGGCGCCGCACGACGCGGCGTCGGCCTGAAGTCCGCAAAGCCGGTCTTTCCTCGCGGAAGACCGGCTTTGTCACGTTCGGACTTACGAATCGGCTTGCTGCGCTATGCTTGAACGCTTTATCGACGGCACCAGGAGAGCGGCTTGGACAACGCAGTGATCGGCGTAGTGGGTACGGGGTTGATGGGGGTCGGCATTGCGACGCAAAGCGCGTTGCATGGCCACAGGACGGTCGTTCACGACGTCGATCCGACACGGCTCGCGAGCGTCGCGCCGAAGGCGGAGGCGGTGCTCGACGAGTTGATCGACGCCGGCCGCATCGACCCGGCGGCCAAACAGGCGGCGCTGGCGCGCATCGAAACGCATGCCGCACTCGACGTGATGGCATCGGCGCAATTCGTGATTGAAGCGATTCCCGAAGTCCTCGAACTGAAGCATCGCCTGTATGCGGCGCTGACCCAGTTGCTGGCCGGCGACGCGATTCTCGCGAGCAACACCAGCGGTTTTCATCCCGATCAACTCGCCGCTCCGTTGCAGGCGAAAGACCGTTTCGTGATCGCGCACTTCTGGAATCCGCCGCACATGATTCCGCTCGTCGAAGTCGTGCCGGGAACGGCAACCGCGCCCGAAGTGACGCAGCAGACGGCTGCGTTGATGAGTGCGATCGGCATGGAGCCCGTTGTACTGGCGAAGGCGATTCCGGGTTTCGTCGGCAACCGGTTGCAGTTCGCGGTGCTGCGCGAGGCGTTGCATATCGTGCGCTCGGGCGCGGCGACGCCGGACGTGATCGATCGCGTGATGAAGGCGTCGCTGGGTCGCCGCTGGGGGATCGTCGGACCGCTCGAAGGCGCGGACATGGGCGGCCTCGACACCTTCCTCGACATCGCTTCCCATCTGATGCCGGAACTGGCCAAGGACGAAGACGTGCTCGACCTGTTGCATGAGCACGTCGAAGCAGGGCGTGTCGGCGTGCGCAGCGGCGCGGGTTTCCATGACTGGGACGATGCGCATCTGGAGCAGGTGAAGCAAGGGCGCAAGCGTGTGATTAGTCGAGGTTGATTGACGCGAAAGGGCGAGGCTTAATGGCGCGGCGTTACGAGAAGCCTCGCACTTCAGGCCCGCCCAGCAGCCTGCGCCGCTCTGCGGTATAACTGCCGTCTCGCCCCATCTGCAAGGCCCCATCTCCATGCCCCACTACTTCTACGATCCCGCCACCGGCCATGGCCTCCCGCACGATCCGTTCAAAGCCATCGTCGCGCCGCGTCTGATCGGCTGGATTTCTTCGCGCGACATCGCGGGCGCCTTGAACCTCGCGCCCTATAGTTTCTTCGGCGCGTTCGCCAGCTTTCCGGCGATCATCGGTTTCTCCAGCGAAGGCCATAAAGACAGCGTCGCCAACATCGAAGCCACCGGCGAATTCGTCTGGAATCTGGCCACCAAACCGCTCGCCGAGCAGATGAACCGCTCGTCGGCGCCCGTTGCGCCGCACGTCGACGAATTCGAACTCGCGGGCCTCACGCCCGCGCCGGGCCGCAACGTGGCCGTGCCGCACGTCGCGGAATCGCCGGCTGCGCTCGAATGCAAGCTGCTGCAAGTGGTGCGGCTGCATACGCTCGACGGTAAGCCGATGGACAACTATCTGTCGCTCGGGCAAGTGGTCGGTGTGCATATCAACGAGGCGTATCTGAAAGACGGCTTGTTCGACACCCACGCCGCGCAGCCGATCATGCGTGCCGGCTATCGCGCCGACTACGCGGAAATCGGCGACATGTTCCAGATGTTCCGCCCGACGGCGTAGACAGCACAGCGCTCAAAACCACGTCGCGCCACGCCAGATGGCGCGACATTCACGGCATCGCCTCCGAAAACGCGCAAAAACAAATGCAGCGCCCGCACACTGGCGCGCTTGATGCTTGCAACCGACGCTCCAACGCGTCGTTTTCAACTGCCGGCTCACTCGCGAGGAGCGCGATCATGTCCACCGAATTCGCCACGCAATTCAGTCATGTCCGTCCGCAAGACACGTCCTATGAGGATCAGGGCTTACGCGACTTTTTTCTCTACCGTGATTTAGGCATCGCGCAGGCGACCGGCGGCAAGGTGCTCGCGCAACTCGTCAAGGCGAACCACGCACCAGAGCAAGGCACCGGCTGGCACCGTCATGAGGCCGATTTCCACATTGTGATCATGCTGAAGGGCTGGGCGCGCTTCATGTACGGCGACAAGGAGACGCTCGTCGCCGCCGGCGATTGCGTGCATCAGGCGCCGGGTATCGTCCACTATCTGTTCGACTACTCGGAAGATATGGAGTACATCGAAATCGTCTCGCCGGCCGATTTCAAATCGATCGAAGTCGAAGGGCCGTGCGACGTGCCGACCGTGACGCCGTGGAAGAGCGTTGCGGCTTAGCGAAGGTAGAAGGCGGCTGCGCGCTTGATTAGCGGGTACTACGCAAGCAAGCTAGCGGGTACTACGCAAGCAAGCAAGCGGGCCGCCGCCGCGCGCGTCCGAACAGCAACTCATTGCGCCGCCGGCGGCCGTCTGCGCGGAGTGCGTGACGCTTGCGGCTTGATGGCCGCCGCCGGACTCGCACTTGACGTGGCGCTAGTTCCGTTCGCAGCGTTCGTCGTCGTCGCATCCACTTCCACATCGACCACCGCCGTTGCCGCCGGCGCCGCTGGAGTGACTTCTGCCGCCGTCGCGGCCGGCACCGGCTGGATCGTGCGCGCGCGCGAACTCACCAGCACGGCGCGCGGTTCGTTGTCGTAAATCACGGCGCGCACGCGCGGATAAATGTGCCGCTCCCAGCGGTGTCCATTGAACACGCCGTAGTGCCCGACGCCGGTCTGCACGTGATGCGTCTTCAAATACGGCCGCAACTTGTCGCACATGTCCTGCGCGGCGAGCGTTTGACCGACGGCGCAGATATCGTCCTTCTCGCCTTCCACGGTAAGCAACGCGGTGCGGCGAATCTTCGACGGTTCGACGAGGCGCCCTTTCACTTCGAGCGCATGCAACGGCAGTGCATGCCGCTGAAAAACCGTATCGACGGTTTCCAGATAAAAGTCGGCCGTGAGATCCATCGTCGCGAAGTATTCTTCATAGAACGTGCGGATCGTGTCGGCCTTTGCCGGATCGCCTTTGGCTCGCTCGTAATACATCGTCTCGAACGAGTCGAGATGCCGGTTGAGGTTCATCGCCATAAACGCGGTCAACTGCATGAAGCCCGGATACACGCGCCGGTGCGCGCCCGCAAAACCGAATGGCACCGCGCTGATCAGCTTCTGTTCGAACCACTCCAGCGGTTTGCTTTTGGCGAGTTCGTTGACGCGCGTTGGGTTGATACGCGTATCGAGCGGACCGGCCATCAGCGTCATGCTCGCCGGTTGCGCGGGATGATCGTCGGCGGCCATGAGCGCGACCGCGGCCAGCGCGGCGACCGTCGGCTGGCAAACGGCGAGCAGATGCGCGCCGGGCCCGATCGTTTCCGTGAAATCGATCACGTGCTGCACGAATTCGTCGAAGCCGAAGCGGCCTTGGCTTAGCGGCACGTCGCGCGGGTTGTGCCAGTCGGTGATGTAGACGTCGTGTTCGGCCAGCATCGTGCGCACGGTGCCGCGCAGCAGCGTCGCGAAGTGGCCGGACATCGGCGCGATCACCAGCACGCGCGGTTGCGGCGCCGACGGCGGCGTTGCCTTGCGGAAATGCAGCAGCGAACAGAATGGCGTGTGCGCCGCGATTTCCTCGACGACCGCCACGGATTTGCCTTCCGATATCACGCTGTCGATCTCGAACGGCGGCCGCACGGGCGTGAGTCCGGCCAGCGTCAACAACTCGCAGGCCGCGCGGATCGAACGTCCATGCGAGGTCTCGCCGAACGCAGGCCAGGCGTCGAGCGAATGATTCACCAGCGCCGCGCCGTGCCGCATCGGCAGCATCATGTCGGCGAAAGCCTGGTATGTGGGATATGCGAACAGGTTCATAACCTTCGCACGAATGCTGAAGAGGAAGGAGCCCAAATAAAGGCAAGTCATGTGCCATGCATGCATACGCACTCGTGCAGCCGTGCGCTCACGTTGGCATAGCATTTGCGCCGGTCGGGAGAACGGGCCGAATTTGCCGCGCTTTGGTGCGCGCGCGCACGGCAACGTGCACGCATGGCGTCGGGCGCCGATCGAGCGCCTCATCTGGAGGAGAATCGTATGGCGGATACCACGCTCACCATCAGCAGCAAGAATTATTCGTCGTGGTCCTTGCGCGGCTGGCTGCTGACCAAGTTTAGCGGTTTGCCTTTTGAAGAGATCGTGATGCCGATCGACGACCCTGCGGCACGCGCCGAACTCCTGCTGCTTTCGCCGTCGATCCTGGTGCCGTGCCTCGTTCATGACGGCATCAAGGTCTGGGACACGCTGGCGATCGCGGAATATCTGAATGAACTGAAACCGGGCGCGAAACTGCTGCCCGAAGATATTCGCGCCCGCGCGCATTGCCGCTCGATTTGCGGCGAAATGCACTCAGGGTTCGGCTCGCTGCGTTCGGCTCTGCCGATGAATCTCAAAGCGCACTTTCCGGGCTTCAAGGTGTGGGCGCGGGCTCAGTCGGATATCGACCGCATCGTGACGATCTGGGGCGATTGTCTGAAGCAGTACGGCGGCCCGTTTCTGTTCGGCGAGCGCACTGCGGCGGACGCGATGTACGCGCCTGTCGTGACACGTTTCGTGACCTACGACGTCAAACTCGATCCGGAGATCGTCGAGTACGGGCAGCGGATCATGGCACTGCCCGAGATGCAGGAGTGGATCGCCGACGCGCAACAGGAAGTGGAGGAGATCGACGAACTGGATGTGGAGTTCTGACGAAGCGAGGCATTTCCACTGTTGCAACGGCAGGCGGCGCGCGCTGCGTCAGGCAGCATGGCGCCGTGACAACCCTGCCTCAATCGCGCCCGCTTCCCAGTTTGAACACGCTGACCACCTGCGCGAGACGCGCGGCCTGATCGCGCAACTCGGCTGCCGCGAGTTCTGCCTCGCCGACTATCGTCGCGTTCTGCTGCGTGGCTTCGCCGATTTGCGTGACGGCGAGATTCACCTGCTCGATGCCGCCCGATTGCTCGCGTGAGGCGACGCTGATTTCACCCATGATCGCCCGCACCTGGCCGACCTGTTGAACAATGCCCTGCATTGTCGAGCTGGCTTCTTCGGCGATCTGGAAACCGCTTTGCACGGTTGCCGTGGACGTTGCGATCAGACTTTCGATCTCCTTCACCGCAGCTGCGCTGCGCTGCGCCAGCGCGCGCACTTCCGAAGCCACCACCGCGAAACCCTTGCCATGTTCGCCGGCACGCGCGGCTTCCACCGCTGCGTTCAGCGCGAGGATATTGGTCTGGAACGCGATGCCCTCGATCACGGTGGTGATCTCGGCGATCTTCTGCGACGAACGGCTGATCTCGCCCATCGTCGACACCACGCGTTCGACCGCGCGGCCGCCTTCGAGCGCGGCATCGGCGGCGCGCGTGACGAGCGTGTTGGCTTGCGCGGCGTGGTCGGCGTTCTGCTGCACGGTCGAAGTGATCTCTTCCATGCTGGCCGCCGTTTCTTCGAGGCTGCTCGCCTGAGTGGCGATCCGCGCAGCGATATTGCCGCTGCCGGTGGCGATCTTTTCGGTCCCCTGCGACATATCCGTCGATGCATTGCGCACTTGCGAAACGATCCGCGCGAGACCTTCGCCGATGCCGTCGATCGACTGCATCAGGCGGCCGATTTCATCGGCGCGCGCGTTCGCGCCTTTTGCGACGCGCACGCTCAGATCGCCCGAGGCGAAACGTTCGGACGCCTTGGCGGCTTCGTCGAGAGGGCGGCTCACGAGGCGTCGCACGGCGAACAGGAATACGGCCGCGAACACGCCGACCAGCACGAAGCCGAGCAGCAGGAATTCGTTGCGCGTGGTGATGACGTTGGCCATCACTTCGTCGCGCGGCGCGACGCCGCCCACCAGCCATTGCCATTCTGGCACGGTTACGAACGACACGAACTTGTCGTGCGAGCCGCGTTCGCCGAGGGTGGCATCGGCGGAGCTGTATTCGAGCTGGCCTTCCTTCATGTCGAGCATTTGCTGATACGGCGCATTCGCGTTGTCGGCGTTTTGGCCCGCAGCGGCCGGATGCACGATCAGCTTGCCGCGATCCGCGCCGTTCGACGCGTTGACCACGAAGTAATAACCGCTGTCGCCGATCTTCAGGTTGCGAATGCCGTCCTGCACCGACTGGATTTCCTTGTCCACGTTCACGCCGACGAACAGCGCGCCGATCACGCGGCCGCTTGCGTCCGTGATCGGCCGGTATTGCGTGATCAAACGTTTGCCAAAGAGCGCGGCGAGTCCCGTATAGGGCTTGTTTGCCAGCAGCAGCGCGTAGGCCGGCGCCTTGCGGTCGAGCAGCGTGCCGATCGCGCGCGAGCCGTCCTGTTTCTTCAACGACGTGGTGACGCGCACGAAATCATCGCCGCTGCGCGCGAAGATCGTGGCCACCGCGCCGCTGCGTTCGAGAAACAGATCGGGGATCGAAAAATCCATGTTCAGGACTTTGTCGCCCGCCTTGATGGTCGGCGTGGCGACGCCGCCGATGTCGACCTTCTGGGTTTCGTCGAGCGTGTAGCCGGCGGGCAGGAAACTCGCGAACAGCGACATCGAGCGATCGACCTCGTTCGACAAGGCTTTGTCGAACAGCTTGATCATTGCGGCGATCGAGCGGTCCTTATCGGCGATGCGTTCGAGCACCTGATCGCTGATCTGCTGGCCGGCGGTGCGGGTGAGCGCCCACGTGAACGCGGCGAAAATCAACGCCACCAGCATGCACGAAAGAATGGCGAGCCGCGCGCCAACGCTGGCGCGGCGCAAAGAGAGAAATTCCATGGGCGTCTTTCGAGTAAAGGAGAACAGGCGCGCGCGAGCCATGCATAGGCATGCCCGGCATCGATGGCTTGTTTACGGCTGCGACGTCCGCTTTCTTTAGGGATTTGAAAGCACTTAGTAATTGGCCATGCTGTCGGCGGAGCGCTTCGATGCGCGGCTCACCGCAATAGCGCGTTGGTGGCGGCGCTGCAAATTGGCCCCGCCGTGTGCCGGGTATTTCTGTCTGCGTCCGCTCAGTGCGTCGAACGACTTGCGCGCCGCGTCAGGCGCGCAGCCACAGAGCGCTGGTGACGAAGCCCGAAATCGGCGCGGCCGCCTGCATGGCATGTCTCTGCGTGTTCGCTCAGCTCGCGGAGCGATTCTGCGCGCCGCGCCAGGTGCGCAGCAGCAGAGCGTTGGTCACGACGCTCACGCTCGAAAACGCCATCGCCGCGCCGGCGAGCATCGGGTTCAACCAACCGAAAGCGGCCAGCGGAATTCCGATCAGGTTATAAACGAACGCCCAGAACAGGTTCTGCTGGATTTTGCGCCACGTCTTGCGCGAGATGTCGATGGCGTCGGCCACGAGCGCCGGATCGCCGCGCATCAGCGTAATGCCGGCCGCGTGCATGGCGACGTCGGTGCCCGTCGCCATCGCGATGCCGATGTCGGCGGCGGCGAGCGCGGGCGCGTCGTTGATGCCGTCGCCCGCCATCGCCACGATGCCGGCGCTGCGGATTTTCAGGTCGCGGATCACGCGGGCCTTGTCGTCGGGCAGAACCTCCGCGTGGAATTCGTCGATGCCGAGCGCCCTTGCCACGCTTGCCGCGCTGCCGCGATTGTCGCCGGTGAGCAGCACGCTCTTGATGCCCATTTCCGCGAGCCGTTCGACGGCGGCGCGTGCGGTCGGTTTGACGGTGTCGCCGAAAGCAATCAAGGCGAGTGCCGCGGGCGCTTGCGGATCGCGCTGCATGAGCCAGGAAACCGTGTTGCCTGCGGCTTCGAGTTCGTGAGCGCGAGCGGCGAGTTCCGGCGGCAGGTCGATGCCGAGTTCATTGAGCCAGCGCGTGCTGCCAAGCGCCAGTGTGCGGCCGTCGACGTCCGCTTCGACGCCACGGCCTGCAACCGCGCGCGCGGCGCTCGCATGCGGCGGCGGGATTTGGCCAGACGCCGCCGCGACGCCGATGTCCGTTGCCAGCGCACCGCCGGCGCTCGCTGCCGCCGCACCGCGAGTTCTCGCTGCCACCACACCGCCGGCGTCAGCCGCCGTCGCATCGCCGCTGTGCGCCGCCGCGACTTCATGCGCCTTCAACACCGCGCGCGCCAACGGGTGATCGCTATGGCGCTGCACCGCCGCCGCAAGCGCCAGCGCTTCATCGCGGCCGATGCCGCCGATCGGCTCGAACGCCGTCACCGACGGCTGGCCGAGCGTCAACGTGCCGGTTTTATCGAACGCGACGATCGTCACGCGATGCGCGGTTTCCAGCGCTTCGGCGTCCTTGATCAACACGCCGTGCCGCGCCGCGACGCCGGTGCCGGCCATGATCGCCGCCGGCGTGGCCAGGCCGAGCGCGCATGGGCACGCGATCACCAGCACGGCGACGGCGTTCAGAATCGCGGTTTCGCCGCCGGCGCCTGCGATCAACCAGCCCACCAGCGTGAGCGCGGCAATCGCCAGAATCGCCGGCACGAAGATCTCGCTGACGCGGTCGACGAGGCGCTGGATCGGCGCTTTCTCGGCCTGCGCACTTTCCACGAGGCGGATGATCCGCGCGAGCGTGGTTTCCGCGCCGATCGCGGTGGTCGTCACGGCAATCGCGCCTTCGCCGTTGATCGAGCCGGCGGTGACCGCGTCGGCCACCTGCTTCGGCACCGGCAGGCTTTCGCCGGTGATCAGCGATTCGTCGATATGCGTGCGGCCTTCGAGCACCGCGCCGTCGACTGGCACGCGTTCCCCGGGGCGCACGAGCACCACCGTGCCGACCCCCACTTGCGCGAGCGGCACGTCGCGTTCGTCTGCGCCGACGCGAATGCGCGCACGGTCGGGACGCAGCGCGTTGAGGGCGCGGATAGCGTCCGTAGTCTGGCGCTTGGCGCGAGCTTCGAGCCACTTGCCGAAACGCACCAGCGTGATCACGACCGCCGACGCCTCGAAATACAGATGATTCATGTCGCCCGGATGAGTCGCCAGTTCGTAGACACTGATGCCATACGCCGCCGACGTGCCGAGCGCCACCAGCAAGTCCATGTTGCCCGCGCCGGCCCGCACGGCGCGATAGGCCGCGCGATAGAAGCGCGCGCCGAACACGAACTGCACAATCGAGGCGAGCGCGAGTTGCAGCCATGGCGAGAGCATCGCATGCAGGCCGAACCATTCGCCGAGCATCGGCGCGACGAGTGGCAGCGTCAGCACCGCGGAGGCGAGCACCGCGGCCAGTTCGCGGCGGGTCTGGTCGCGCTTGCGGTCGGCGGGCGCAACGTGGTCGGCGCGGTCGGTCGCGGCCGATGTATCTGGCGGCACGATCAGGCTCGCTTCGTAGCCCGCTTTCTTGACGGCGGCGATCAGCGCGTCCGGCTCGGCGGCCACGCCATCCAGACTGACGGTTGCGGTTTCGGTGGCCAGATTCACCGACGCGCCCAGCACGCCCGGCACTTTCGCCAGCGCTTTTTCGACGCGCATCGCGCACGAGGCGCAGGTCATCCCGCCGATCGCCAGTTGCGTGGATTGCTGCGCCTCGGCAACGAGCGAAGGCGCGTCCGCGGCGGCGGACAGCGTGGCATCGTAGCCCGCCTTGCGCACAGCGTTGGCGAGCGTCTCGGGATCGACGGCGGCGTCGCTTTCAATGCGCGCTCGCTCCGTGGCGAGATTCACCGACGCCCGCGTGACGCCCGGCACTTTGTTGAGCGCTTTCTCGACGCGCAGCGCGCACGAGGCGCAAGTCATTCCGCCGATGTCGAGTTCGGCGATCCGGGCGGAAGAGGCGGCAGCGTCCGCGGGGCGCTGCGAGTTGGCAAGTTCGGTCATGGTAGGCAAGGCTCGTGGCGGCATCGGCCGCATCATGAACCCAGTATTGACCTTCCCATGATGGGAAGGTCAAGGACGAATTGCGGGACGCGTTTCAAGGCCGCGCGCGCATCGCCGGAACGCTCGCTCAGAAGGCCGGCGGCGCGTTCAGCATGGCTTGGCCGATGGCCTTCTGTTCGTCGCTTGCGCGTGCCAGCAGGGTTTCGGCCGCGCCGCGGCGGTCGTCGGCCGCCTTGTTCTGGCCGAGCTTCCACTTGCCGACCAGCCGTGTCACCTCGATCTCGATACCGACGATCGCGCCGAGCATCTGCGAGATGAAGTCAGCGGGCGCGTCGCCCATTTTCCATGGCACCGGTTCGCCAGCTTCCATCTTGCGCGTCAGACGTGCAACCAGGCCGCGCACGAACGACTCGTCGTCGCGCACGGCGATGCGGCCGTGGGCATGCACCACCATATAGTTGTAAGTCGGCACCTGCCGATGCGCTTCGTGCTTGCTCGGATACCAGTTAGGCGAGATATAAGCGGCCGGACCCTGGAAGATCACGAGTGCTTCCGGATTCGCGGCGGCTTCCTGCCACACCGGGTTCGCGCGGGCGACGTGAGCGCGCAGGATGCCGTGCGTTTCAGCGGCCGTGGACGGGACTTCGAACTCGAACGGCACATGGTTCGCATCGAGCCCGTTCGGCCCGTTGGTGATCAGCGCGCCGAATGGCTGCTCGGCGATCAGCCGATGGAGAACCTCCGGGCGGTTCTCTTCGAAATGGGCGGGCATGTACATGAAGCGCTCCGGATACGAGGGGGCGAAAGAGCAATGATGAAAAGCCGCCCGAGAGGCGGGGTGCCGGGGCGACGTGACAAAAAACGTCAACCGTACCGCAAAAAGGCGGCTTGCGCGCGAACCGGCGCGAATCCTGCCTTTGCGCTTGCCTGCCGGGCAAGGATACGATACAACCCGATGTTGTCGGCATCGCGAACCGCGGACTGTCTGCGTTGGGCTTTGGAAGGCCGCGCACACAGGGTTCGCTGCACGCCGGCGTCTCCCTTAGGACCACACGTTCCGCCACCTGAACGAATGATAAAAAATCGCCGAGCACTGTTTTCGATTCACTGGACCTGCGCATCGTTCGCGGGCCTCGCATTTCTGGCCGGTTGCGCGTCGACCCCCACCGCGACACAAAAATCCACGGGCTGGATCAAGGACGAAGTGGCCGACTCGTACGTATTCGGCTATCCGCTGGTGTTGATGGGCGTCGCGCGCGATGCGGCGGTCGGCACCTATCCCGGCCAGGCGCCCCTCAATACGCTGCGCCACGCCCAGGCATTGCCGCCGATTGGCGCGTCCAATCCAATGCAGCCGAGTCTCGATACATTCGATTCGACCGGCTGGCTGGACGTCGGAAGCGAACCGGTGATCGTTTCGCTGCCCGATTCGCACGGCCGCTATGTGGACGCTCGCGTGCTCGACATGTGGACCAACGTGGTGTGGTCGACCAGTTCGCAGTTCGACACGCGCGCGGCCGGCATCAAGGCGCAGGCGATCGCCTTTGTCGGTCCGGGTTGGCAAGGGGATTTGCCCAAAGGTGTGAAGCGCGTCGACGTGCCGACTCGCAACGCGTGGGTGAGCGTGCGTATCCAGTCGAACGGCACGCGCGACCTGACGGCGGTCCGTAAGCTGCAGCGCGCCATTCGCGTCGCGCCGCTGAGCGTCTACGCGGGCGACAGCCGGTCCGCGTCGATCACGCCGCCGCGCAGCAATGCCGACGCCGCCGCCGCGGGCGCTGCCGGCACGCCGGCCGCGCAGGTCGCCGCGCTCGACGCGAGCGGCTTCTTCACGCGACTCGCGCAGGCCTTGCCCGACAATCCGCCGACTCCGGCAGATCCGCACGCGCTCAAGTTCCTCTCGGACCTCGGTGTGACGCCCGGCGAGCCGGTCAAACTCCCGAAGGCGCCGGAAGCCATCGCGGCCGGTCTCGCCGACGGCCATGAACGCGTCGTCACGCCACCGTCCAATTTGCTGAGCGGCAACGGCTGGAACTGGTTCGGCGAAGGCGTGGGCAACTACGGCCCCGACTACGCGATGCGCGCCTATGCCGCTTATGCGCAACCGGGCATCGGCACGAAAGACGACGAAGTTCGCGCGGTCGTTACGCAGGACAGCGACGGTCGCGCGCTCAACGGCGCAAACCGCTACGTGATCCACTTCGCGCCGAATCAGTTGCCGCCGGTGCGCGGCTTCTGGTCGATCACGGCCTACACGAAGGACGGCGCGCTCGGCGAAAGCGCGCCGGCGCGTCTCGCGGTCGGCGATCGCAATGGCGCACGCCGCAATCGCGACGGCTCGCTCGACGTGACGGTGTCGTCCACGCGGAGCCGGAGCGGCAACTGGCTGCCGGCGCCGCGTGCCGATCTGCAACTGGTGCTGCGTCTGTACGCGCCCAAGCCGCAAGCCACCGACGGCAGTTGGCAACCGCCCGCCGTCGTGCGCCAGTGATGCTTCCGTGTCCACACCGTGACAGCCGCGCTTCAGTAACGAGCGCTTGACGCATCGAACGTCGCAGGTCCGCCGCATCAGCTCGGCGGACCTGCGACGCTATTGCGCGGAGTATTGTGTAAGCCACGCCTTACATTTATATCCCACGAAAGATTCACGACTTATACTGCCGCTTGCGGGATTTTCGTTTTCGCGGCGGGCTTGCCGCCGCACTACCCAAGACCGAGCATGGCAAGCCTCAATAAAGCATCATTAGCCTCGTCCATGCAGACCATGCGCGATGTCGCGCAGTCACGCCGCACCCGGCGTGTCATCACCGGTCTGCTGATCTTCGTTGTACTGTTCGGTCTGCTGGGCTTCTTCGCGGCGCCGCCGCTGATCCGCCACATTGCCGAGCAACAGCTCAGCAAACAACTCGACCGTCCCGCTACCATCGGGCGCATTGCGCTCAATCCGTACACGCTCAAGCTCGAAGCCGATCGTGTGCATATCGGCGAGCGCGGCGGCGCGGGCGACTTCGTCGATATCTCGCGGCTCATCGTGCAGCCGTCATGGAGTTCGCTGTTTCGCGCGGCGCCGATCATCGACGAAGTGCAGCTCGATTCGCCGCGCTTTCATATTGTTCGTTACGATGCGCAGCGCTTCAATTTCACCGACCTGATCGAGAAATTCTCGAAGCAACCGGCCAAGCCGGATAGCAAACCCACGTTGTTCTCCGTGTCGAACATCAGGCTCGAAAATGGCCAGATCACGTTCGACGACAAACTGCTCGGCGCGACGCATGTGATCGATCAATGGAAGCTCGGGATTCCGTTCATCGCCACGCTGCCGTCGAAAACCGATATCTTCGTCGAGCCCTTGCTGCGTGCGCGGATCGACGGCAGTCCGCTTGCCATCGATGGCAGGACCAAGCCGTTTGCCGCGTCGCGCGAGTCGGAAGTGTCGTTGCGCTTCGACGGGCTCGATGTGCCGCGTCTCATGTCGTACGTGCCGACCAAACTGCCGGTCATCGTGCAGTCCGGCAAACTGTCCACCGATCTCAAGCTCAACTTCGTGGTCTCCAACGACGCGCCTTCGCTGCGCGTGGCGGGCACCGTCGATATGAACGACGTGGACGTGCAGGATCAGAGCAAGGCGCCGTTCTTCGCGGCGCGCACGCTGCATGTAGCCGCCGCCACGCTCGAGCCGTTGAAGAGCCTTTATCACTTCGACGAGATCCGTATCGACGCGCCGACCGCCAACCTTGCGCGCGATAAAGAAGGCGTGGTGAGCGTCGAGAAGATGTTCGCGCCGGCGCCGGCGCCAGCGTCTGCGTCTGCCCCCGCGTCTGAAACCGCTGCGGCGCGACCGGCGGCGAGCGCGCCGCTTGCCGCATCCAGTTCCAGTGCCGCGGGAAAAAAGACAGCGCCGCCGCTGGATCTGTCGATCAAACGCTTCGTGCTCAATGACGGCACCGTGAATGTCCACGACAACGCCGCCTCGCGGCCCGTCGACGTCGGCCTGCAAAAACTGGCCGTGACGCTAACCGATTTTTCGACGCTCGCCACCGCGCCCGCGCACTACACGCTGAACACGGATTTCAAGGACGCGGGCGGCTCGCTCGGCGTGGCCGGCGCGTTCGGCCTCGTCGCGAAGACGGCGAGCGCGAAGATCGACGTGAAGTCGTTGAAGCTGCCGTTGCTGCAACCGTATATCGACACCGCAACCGTCGCGCAGATCACGGACGGCGCGCTGTCCGCCACCGCCAATGTCGGCGCGAACTGGTCGAAGTCGCCGGTAGCCGTGATGGTCACCGATTCGCAACTGGATCTGCAATCGCTGAAAGTCGCGGCGCGCGAAAGCAAGGACCCGCTGATCTCGCTCGCGCAAGGTAGCGTGAAGATCAGGCAGGTGGATGTGGCGGCGCGCAACGCCGAGATCGCCAGCGTCGACACGACCGGCCTCGCGGTCGATGCGCAGCGTCTGAAAGACGGCAAGATCAACCTCGCCGCGCTTGCCGGCCAGCACGAAGCCGCTCCGCAGCGCACCGCGATTCACGCGGTCAAGAAGGCGCAGGCGGAAGGCCCCGCGTGGCACTACAAGATCGGCGAACTGACCTTGAAGGACGCCACCGCCAATTTCACCGACAACACCACGCCGCAGCCGGTGAAACTGAACATCACGCCGCTGCAACTGAAGGTACAAAACGTCAGCGACGACCTGAGCCGTCCGTTGCCGATCGATTTGCAGGCCACGCTGAACAGGAAGGGCACGCTCGGCGTAAAGGGCGACGTCACGGCGACGCCGCTCAAGGTGGCCGTCAAGGTGAACGCCAACCGGCTCGACGCAGCGGCCTTCGAGCCGTACTTCGGCAGCAAGCTGAATGCGGTGATCGCGAGCGCGCTGCTCAATGCGAACGGCGACCTGACATTAAATCAGGCAAAGTCGCTGAAAGCCAATTATCACGGCGACCTGGCGCTCGTCGAAGTCCGCATGCTCGACAAGGCGACCTCCGACCCGTTCGCGGGATGGGGCTCACTGGCATTGTCCAACCTGAAAGCGGATTACGACGAGCATGGCACGGTGGTCGACGCGGGCCGCGTCACGTTCACCAAGTTCTATGGACGCGTGCTGCTCGATCCGCAGGGCAAGCTCAACCTGAAGGACGTCGTTGCGCATGAAAGCGGCGCGCCGCAATCGCTGACGCGCGACAAGAGCGGTGCGGACCCTGTGCCGTTGACGCCGCAACCAGCATCGGCGGTCGCGGCTGCGCCCGCGCCGGCTTCATCGGCGGCACCTGCCACGGTGACGGCGGCCACGCCGCCGTCAAGCCCGGTCAAACTGCACTTCGGTCAACTGGTCCTGCAACAGGGCCGCGTGACGTACACCGACAACTTCATCAAGCCGAATTTCACGGCGAACCTGGTCAACATTCAGGGCACAGTCGGCGGGTTCGGCACGCAATCCACCACGCCCGCGCCGGTCGACATCGCCGCGAAACTGGCGGCCAATGGCCCGCTGTCGATTCGCGGCACTGTCAATCCGCTGATTGCGAAGCCGGCGCTCGACCTAACGGCGGTCGCGCACGATATCGAACTGACCAATCTCACGCCGTATTCAGCGAAATATGCCGGTTATCCCATCACCAAGGGCAAGCTGAACGTCGATCTGCATTACAAGCTGGAGAACGATCAGCTGGACGCGAATAACCACATCTTCATCGACCAGCTCACGTTCGGCGATCACGTCGATAACGATACGGCAACCAAATTGCCGGTGCGTCTCGCGATCTCGCTGCTGAAGAACTCGCGCGGCGAAATCGACGTGAACCTGCCCGTGTCAGGCTCGCTGTCGAATCCCGAGTTCAGTATTGGCGGCCTGATCTGGCACGCCGTGCTCAATCTGCTACAGAAGGCGGTGACCGCGCCGTTCTCGTTGATCGCCAACGCGTTCGGCGGCAAGGGCGAGGAGTTGGGCTACGTCGAGTTCGAACCCGGCTCGGCGAAACTCACGGACGCCGACACCCAGAAACTCGACACGATCGTGAAGGCGCTGTCCGACAAACCGTCGATCCGT
The DNA here is from genome assembly GCF_003386115.1 of Paraburkholderia sp. BL27I4N3. Lineage (NCBI taxonomy): Bacteria > Pseudomonadati > Pseudomonadota > Betaproteobacteria > Burkholderiales > Burkholderiaceae > Paraburkholderia > Paraburkholderia sp. BL27I4N3. Next base: position 7,112,149 of record NZ_QREJ01000001.1, read on the forward strand.
ATGGACCTGATCGGCCGCGTCGATCCGGCTGTCGACGAACCCGCGTTGCGCACTGGTTATGTCGATCGTCTCGTCAAGCAGCAGAAGATCAAGGACATGGTGGGCAACGGAGAGAGCGTCGATCTGTCGACCGTCACCGTCGACCCGAAGGACTACGACAAGTATCTGAGCAAGGCCTACAAGTCGGCCGACTTCAAGAAGCCGCGCAATTTTGTCGGCCTGACCAAGAGCTTGCCGGACGACGAGATGAAGAGCGCCCTTGCCGCCAACGCCCCGATCGACGACGCCAGCCTGCGCCGACTCGCGCAGCAAAGAGCGCAGAGCGTACAGCAGTATCTGGACGGCAAGATCGACAGCAGCCGCGTGTTTATCGTCGCGCCGAAACTGAACGCCGAGGGCATCAACGACAAGGGTGCGACGACGCGGGTCGACTTCGGTTTGAAGTGAGCGCGCGCTCAGGCGGCGCGCGTCGGCGCCTTCAACGTGGTTTGCTCGATCACGCGCGCGAGCGTGTCGAACGCGGGGCCGATCTTGTCGTTCGGCACGCACGCATAGCCGAGCAGCAGCCCGCGACGCGCGGGTGTATCGCTGCTGTAGTAGCTCGCGAGCGGACGCACGATCACGCCGGCGTCGTAAGCGGCGGCGGTCACCGCGCGGTCGTTCGCGTGATCCGGCAAGCCGAGCACCAGATGCAGGCCGGCCTCGTCGCCCATCACCGGCAGTTCGCTGCCGAAGCGCGCGGTGATCGCATCGATCAGAATCTGCCGCCGCTCACCGTATAGCGCGCGCATGCGCCGAACGTGCGACGTGAGATGGCCGTCCATGATGAAGTCGGTCATCACCGCCTGCTGCATCAGCTGACCTTCGCGATACAACTCGGCCACGCCCGTGCGGAACGTGTCCACCAGATGCTCGGGCGCGATCATGTAGCCGATCCGCAAGCCCGGAAACAGCATCTTCCCCAGACTGCCGACGTAGATCACCTGGCCGGCTTCGTCGAGTCCTTGCAGCGACGCGAGCGGACGGCTGCCGTAGCGGAACTCGCTGTCGTAGTCGTCCTCGACGATCCATACGTTGTGCTGGCGCGCGTATTCGAGCAGCGTGCGGCGGCGCGCGAGGCTCATCACCATGCCGAGCGGATACTGATGCGACGGCGTGACGAGCGCGAGCCGCGGCGGCTGTTGCAAGTCCTGTTCGCACGGATTGAGGCCTTCGTCATCCACCGGCACCGGCACGAGGGTAATCCCCGATGACTGCAGCACGCTGCGTGCGCCCCAATAGCACGGTTCTTCCACCCACGCGCGGTCGCCGACATCGGTCAACAGGCGCACCGCCAGATCGATCGATTGATGAATGCCCGTGGTGATGATGATCTGATCCGGCGTGCAATTCACCGAGCGCGCCACGCGCAGGTAATCCGACAACGCTCGCCGCAACGGCCGGTAGCCGCCGCCGGGCGCGTAAGTAAGCAGATCGGGATTGGCTTCCTTCCACAAGCGCGCCTGCAGGCGGCTCCATGTGCGCGCCGGAAATTCCGCGACGTCGGGCACGCCCGGCATGAACGCGCCCCACTGTTTCGCGGACACGCCGGCTTTGTCGATCAGACGCCGTCCGCGAGTCGACAGATCGCTGAGGTCGCGTTTCGGCGGCTTGGGAGTTTCCCTGGGTGCGCTGTCTTCCTTGTCGACGCTCGCCATTGCCGGCTTGCTGCGCATGTTCACGGCGGCCGTGTCCGGGCGCGTGTCGGCAACATAAGTGCCGCTGCCGGTGGTCGAGATCACATAGCCTTCGGCGGTCAACTGGTCGTAGACGTGCAGCACCGTGTTGCGCGCAATGCCGAGGTCTTCGGCGAGCGTGCGCGAACTGGGCAGCTTGGTGCCAGGCGGCAGCTGGCCGGTCAGGATGGCCTGCTGCATGAGCCGCAAGGTCTGCCGGTAGACCGGTTCGGCGGCCGTGCGGTCGAGCCGCGCGGCGAGCCAATCCGACAAGATCACGGTGTCCAAGTGGTTCTATCCGGAATAATGAAATGGTTCCATATTGTAGAACCGTAACGGTCTATAGTGAGCCACGCAATTGATGCAATCCCGCTGCTTTGCACGGGAGCCAGCCGGACCGCAGAGGAGACTTGGACGATGAAAACCGAAGACGTGATCGTCAGCTTTCGAGGTGTGCGCAAGACCTATGACGGCGAAACGCTGGTCGTCAAACAGCTCGATCTGGATATCTACCAGGGCGAATTTCTGACGCTGCTCGGGCCCTCCGGTTCGGGCAAGACCACCTGTCTGATGATGCTGGCGGGTTTTGAATTTCCCACCGGTGGTGAAATCTGGCTGGATGGCACGCTGCTTAATACCGTGCCGCCGCACAAGCGCAACATCGGCATGGTGTTTCAGAACTACGCGCTGTTCCCGCATCTGACGGTGGAGCAGAACGTCGCGTATCCGCTGACCGTGCGCAAGATTTCGGCGGAAGAGCGCGCGCATCGCACGAATAACGCGCTGAAGATGGTGCGCATGGAGAGCTTCGCGAAGCGCTATCCGGCGCAGCTTTCCGGTGGCCAGCAGCAGCGTATCGCGCTCGCCCGCGCGCTGGTGTTCGAGCCGAAACTCGTGCTGATGGACGAGCCGCTCGGCGCGCTGGATAAACAGTTGCGCGAACACATGCAGTACGAACTTAAATCACTGCACGAGAAACTCGGCGTCACGTTCGTGTACGTCACGCACGATCAGGGCGAGGCGTTGACCATGTCCGATCGCGTCGCCGTATTCGATAAAGGCATCGTGCAGCAACTCGATACTGTGGATCGTCTGTATGAATCGCCGTGCAATGAGTTCGTGGCGAACTTCATCGGCGACAGCAACAAGCTGCGCGGCACGATCGCGAACGTCGACGGCGAGTATTGCGAATTCCATCTGATCGACGGTACGCGCCTCACCGGTCGCAATATCGGCGGTGCGCGCGCGGGCACGCCGGCGGTCGCGTGCATCCGGCCCGAGCGCATGAAGCTCGCAAGCGGGTCGTCACGTCCGGGCGCCAACGCGCTCGCCGGCGAAGCGCGCGGGCTGATCTATTTCGGCGACCACGTACGCATGCGTTGTGGTCTGCCGCAACAGGACGAGTGCTTCGTGAAGGTGCCGCTCGGCACCGGCGTGCTCGACACCTTTGCGCCCGGCGCACCGGTCGCACTCGAATTCGCACCCGAACATCTGCGAGTATTCGCAGGGGCGTGAACGCGTCGACTACGCAATGTGTTCGACGCAGGTAGAGCAGGTCAAGCAGCACATAACAAAGTCGCACTGAACGTACTGAAGCACACCACCCAAGGAGAGCAACACACCATGAGCAAGATCGGGAAATCGCGCTGCGCCATCGCTGTCGGTGCCGTGGCGCTCGCGCTGGGCGCCGCGCAAGTCAATGCAGCGGAATTGACGGTCGTCAATTTCGGCGGCGCGAATGGCGACGCGCAGAAGGTTGCATTCAACCAACCGTTCGAAAAAGAGACCGGCAATAAAGTCACCGCCGTCGAATACAACGGCGAGCAGGCCAAAGTGAAGGCGATGGTCGAAGCCAAGCATGTGAACTGGGATGTGGTGGAAGTCGAATCGGGCGATATCGGCCGTGGCTGTGATGAAGGGCTGTACGAGAAACTCGACTGGTCGAAGATCGGCAAGAAGACTGATCTGATTCCCGAAGCACCGCAAACGTGCGGCGTCGGCTTCTTCGTGTGGTCGACGGCGCTGGCGTACAACGCGGACAAGCTGAAAACGGCGCCGGCCGGCTGGGCCGATTTCTGGGACGTCAAGAAATTCCCCGGCAAGCGGGCGATGCGCAAGGGCGCGCGCTACAACCTCGAATTCGCGTTGATGGCCGACGGCGTGCCGCCGAAGGACGTCTACAAGGTGCTCGCCACCAAGGAAGGTCAGGACCGCGCATTCAAGAAGCTCGACGAATTGAAGCCGAACATCCAGTGGTGGGAAGCGGGCGCGCAGCCGCCGCAATTCCTGGTCGCAGGCGATGTGGTGATGTCCACCGCCTACAACGGCCGGATCGACGCCGCGCAGAAGGAAGGCAAGAATCTGAAGGTGGTCTGGAACGGCAGCATCTACGACCTCGACTATTGGGCGATTCCGAAGGGGACGCCGAACAAGGCGCTGGCCGAGAAGTACATCGCTTATTCGCTTGCGTCGAAGCCGCAGCAGGACTATGCGCACCATATCGCGTACGGTCCGGTGAATGTCGCGGCAATCAAGGCGCTCGATCCGAAGACGCTTGCGAATCTGCCGAACTCGCCGGCTAATGGGAAGAACGCAGTGCTGCAGAACCTGGCGTTCTGGACGGATCATGGCGATGAACTGGAACAGCGGTTTTCGTCGTGGGCGTCGAAGTAATTAGTCTTGCGTGAGAGGGCGCGGCTGGGAGAGTGGTCGCGCCTTCGAGATGTGCAATGACGCGCGCGCATTTTTTATGGATGTGCGTGCGGTTCCAATGTAGAGCTGGAGAGACGGGTGTGACTACGATGACGATCGCTGCTGATTCCACGCCTGAATCGAGTGGCCGACTCAAACGCGAACTCAAAGCGGCGGAGGCCAGGAAGCGTGCGATGGCGCTGTTGTTGATCGCGCCGCTCGCGATTTTTCTACTGCTCATTTTTGTCGTGCCGATCGGTGCGCTGCTCACGCGCGCCGCGCAAAATCCCGAGGTCGTCAACGCGCTGCCGCATACACTGGCCTCATTGAGCGCATGGGATCGCAAGACGCCGCCGCCCGACACCGCGTATGCCGCGCTGGCGGTCGATCTCGCCGCGATCGCCGACAGCGACGGCATGGGCGCGCTCGCGCGACGCCTGAACGTGGAGATTCCCGGCTACCGTTCGCTGGTCGCCAAGTCCGCGCGCGCCATGCCGTTCGTCGACGACAACAACAAGCCCCTGCAGCTGACGCCCGCCCAGATGCACGCGAAATTCGTCGAACTGGACGAGCGCTGGAACGACGTCGCGTACTGGCAGGCCATTGCAAAAAATTCCGGCGCGTATTCGCCGTTCTATCTTCTGGCTTCGCTGGACCACAAGCAGGACGCGTTCGGCCACATCATTCCGACCGATACTGATCAACAGATCTATCTCGCCGTATTTAGCCGCACCTTTGTGATCGGCGCGGCGGTGACGCTCTTCGCGTTGTTGCTCGGCTATCCGCTCGCCTACTGGATTTCGACGCTGTCCGAGCGCCGCGCAAATCTGGTGATGATTCTCGTGCTGATTCCGTTCTGGACCTCGATCCTCGTGCGCGTCGCCGCATGGATCGTGATTCTGCAAAGCGAAGGGCTGGTGAACAAGGCGCTGATCGGCAGCGGGCTGCTGCATGACCCATTGGCGTTACTGTTCAACCGCACCGGCGTCTACATTTCGATGACGCACATTCTGCTGCCGTTCATGATCCTGCCGCTGTATAGCGTGATGAAGTCGATCCCGCCCACCTATCAGCGCGCCGCCATCTCTCTCGGCAGTCATCCGTTCGCCGCGTTCTGGCGCGTCTATGTGCCGCAGACTTATCCGGGCATCGGCGCGGGCGCTTTGCTGGTGTTCATTCTGGCGATCGGCTACTACATCACGCCGGCCTTGCTCGGCGGACCGAACGATCAGATGGTCAGCTACTACGTCGCGTACTTCACGAACGTGACGATCAACTGGGGCATGGCGTGCGCCCTCGGCGGCCTGCTGCTCGCCGCGACGCTCGTGTTGTACGTCATTTACGGACGCTTCACGCGCTCGTCACTGAGCCTCGGCTGAACGGAGTCTATTGCGATGAAACTTGCCAAGCCTTTGTTCGCGCCGCATACGTCTTTGGTCGAACGCGTGTGGTATTTCGCGTTGCGTGCGCTGGCCGTGCTCACGCTGCTCTATCTCATCTTGCCGGTGCTGGCGATCGTGCCGCTGTCGTTTTCGTCGAGCACGTTTCTGGTGTATCCGATTCCCGGCTGGTCGTTGCGCTGGTATCAGAATCTGATCACATCCGATGAATGGCGCATGGCCGCTAAGAACAGCTTTATCGTCGCGCCGTCGGCGACGGTGGTTGCAACCGTGCTCGGCACGTTGGCGGCAATCGGACTGACCAAGGCGAACTTCCGCGGCAAGGGTCTGCTCATGGCGATCCTGATTTCGCCGATGATCGTGCCGGTGGTGGTAGTGGGTGTCGGCATGTATCTGTTCTTCGCGCCGCTCGGGTTGGCCAACACCTACATCGGCCTGATTCTCGCGCATGCGTCGCTCGGCGTGCCCTTTGTCGTGACGACGGTGGCCGCGACGTTGCAGGGGTTCAACTACAACCTCGTGCGGGCAAGTCTGTCGCTAGGCGCGAATCCGGTGAAGACGTTCTTCCGCATCACCTTGCCGGTGATCGCGCCGGGCGTGATTTCAGGCGCGCTGTTCGCGTTCGCGACCTCATTCGACGAAGTCGTCGTCACCTTATTCCTGGCGGGCGCGGATCAGACAACGTTGCCCCGACAGATGTTTACCGGCATCCGAGAAAATATCAGCCCGACCATCGCCGCGCTGGCAACAATTCTGATTGTTTTTTCCACTAGCCTGTTACTGGCGCTCGAATGGCTGCGTGGGAGAAATGCAGCGCGAGCAGTCAAGGCTTGAGTATCGACGCGAGCGGGCGACCGCGCTTCATCCAAAACGCATAATAGCCAATCACCTTTTGACATTAATCTAAGACTGCTCCCATTCCCTGTGCATCGACGGCTCTGCATACTCGTAGCCCTCAATAAGAAGATTCGCTCGACGCGGGGAATTAATGAAACACCACCTCACGGTGCTTGTTTGCGCGCTGGTTTTGACGGGTTGCGCCAACCACGCCGCGCGAGACCGGCTCGGCATTGAAGACGCCACCTTGCTGCATAGCGGTTTCGGCGTTACACAGGACGAAGCGGCGGGCGCTGTCAACTCACAATGGATCAGCACTTATGCGCCGGCGGTAAGCAGCAGCACGGCGCTGGCGCGCCTGCAGGCGCGGCTCGACCGTTTGCCTGGCGATCAGACCGGCTATTTTCACGCCAAGGCACAATGCTGGATCAATGCCGCTCAACAGGCGCGGCAATCTAACGACCGCTGGGGCTTCGTCGAAGAAGCGATCGGCCAGGCGGCCGTGATTACCATGAGCCTGGAGAGCGGTGCGCCGTTATCCGCTACCAATCCGGCGCTGCGCACGGTGTCCACGGTGCGCCCCGATCTGTGGAAGATCGTTAATACCATTAAATCAGATCCTACTGTTGCCCAATGTCCGCAGGCTCAGCCGCCGCTCGCGTGTGCCGAAGTGGAACTGATGCAGGCCGGCCATGACGCGTGGCGACGCAGTTTCTCCGACGCCGAGCAGCGCTTGCCTGATGTGCAGAACAAGTTGCGTCAGTCGGCGGAAACCGCGCTGCAATGCAAGCAGAAGATGCAAACGCCGGTATCCGCGCCGGTGCCGGGCCGTGCGCCTGTGACCACCTCGGCTGCGAATTCGTCGCGAAAGATCATGCTCAAAGCCGATTCTCTTTTCCGCTTCAACGGCGGTGACGATGCCGCGATATTGCCCGCCGGCAAACGACAGTTGAACGACGTGGCAATTCGATCGAAGAAGATGCCCTCGCTGCGTGAACTGCAGATCACCGGCTACGCTGACCGCCTTGGCGACAAGTCATACAACTTGCGTTTGTCGACGCAGCGAGCGCGGACTGTCGAACGATATCTGCAGTCGCTAGGGGTGAGGTCGCCGACGACCGCACAGGGCAGAGGCAGCGCGAATCCGCTGGTGACCTGCCGGCAAACGCAGCGAGATGTGTTGCTGCGATGCCTCGCGCCGAATCGACGCATCGAGATCGAGCTTGTCGCGGCGGCCTCGTAGTGATTTTGGATCGAGAGCTAGCAACCGTACCGCGCACATCGATGCGTCTTTGAGTTTGAGACACGCAGCGACCAACGTCGCAAAGCCTGTGTATTCAGAAGGATTAAGAAAAAATGTCAACTATTCTAATTATTGACGACCATCCTGCGTTCCGCATGATCATCAAAATGCAACTCGTGCAATTGCTTGGCGTTGAAAATGTGCTCGAGGCCGATAACGGCCAGACCGCTGTCGAGATGGCCCGAATCCATACTCCGGAGCTCGCCATACTGGATCTCGACATTCCGCGCATTAGTGGACTCGATGTGATTCCACGTCTCAAACTCGTTCATCCGCCGATCCGCCTGATGGTCTTGTCTGGGCAAGATCCGGCCACGTTCGCGCCGCGCGCGATGCGCTCGGGTGTCCACGGTTTCGTCGGCAAGTCGCAGGAGATGAAGGAGATCATGCGCGGTGTCGAAGCGGTGCTCGCCGGCTACACCGTGTTCCCGGTGATGAAGCACGGCGGCGGTATTGCGCTCGTCGATGGCCGGGGAGGCGAGGAGGCGAGAATCGGTTTGCTGTCTGATAAAGAGCTGGTGATTTTGCAGATGCTTTCAAAAGGCATGTCGAACAAGGCGATTGGAGACGCCCTGTTTATCAGCGATAAAACCGTCAGCACATACAAGAGCCGTATCCAGGAGAAACTCGGCCTGACGTCGTTGGCAGGACTCATTGAGTTCGCGACTTTGCACCGGTTGGTCGAGTAGGTTCGCGGCTATGAAAACGGTGTGCCTGTCTCGCTCCGCTCGGTGCATAGGAAACCAAACGATAAGCGATCTACTGGATTCGGCGTCCGCGGATTCCTGCGTTTTTGTCTTCAAAGACAGAGCGACGAACGCGCGCGATCTTCAACGCGCCGTTCACCGTCGAACAACGGGAGTTATCCGTAGAAATGGCTAACGGCAACACACCGGTGTCTTTTTTTGCCCGCGTCGCGCAGTCATCGGAGAGCTCATCAAGCGTTCCTTTTGAGCCCTTTGAAACGCGTTTCCTGGACGCGTTGTCCGAAGAGGGCGTCGACCTCAACGCGTTTCTCAACCACTGGCGTCAAGCAATGAATGACGACCTCGCGCGCCTCGACGCGTTACCTCGTGATGGCGACTTCGACCATTTCCCTAGTGTGCTGCATCGCCTGAGCGGCGCAGTGGCGCTCGTCGGCGCGCATAGTTTGATGGACGCGTTGCAGCGTGCGAGCTTGTCGCCGCCGGAACAGGGCGCTGCGGCAATCGACGCGCTAACTGCGCGCGCCAGAACCCTCGTTGCGCAACTTGAAGCCACGTCCCGCGCCTTCCGGAGCAGCTCACAATGAACCGACCGCTTGCCTTGATCGAAGGCGATCTGGCGCTTCCGAGTCTGCGGCCCTTCGACGCCCTGCCGCCGCCTTTCGGTTCGTGGCGTCGTCAGGCGCGGACCGCGGCGCGACGTGAACCGCAACCCGCTGCACACGTCGCCGCGCAACAGGTGATTCAGAATGCGATGCGGCGTTCGGCGTCGCCAGCGAGTCGTGGGCTGGTTCCACCCGGCGCCAAGGTTCTCTTTCTTTACAAGCTGCCGCAGCAACCCGACCATTCGCATCGTTTTGAGGAGCAACTGGCCGAAGCCCGGTACTACCTTGGGATGGGCGGAGCGCGTCCGAGTTCGACCCGTTCCGATCACGTCCTCGGCGCGGCAATTTTCGCGAGCTGTAGCATCGCGCTGGCCTGGTTGCTGGCCACCTGTGCGAAGCATGATGCCGACAGGACGACCGCCGCGGCCAGCGCAAGAACACAATCGGTCGCGTCGATGGACAGCGGTGCGACAGCGATTCGTCCGCGAGAGCAAGCTAAACCGGCGCAACCGTCGGCCGAATTCGCCGGGACGACCACGCGGAGTGCGCCATCGGCCGCTAGCTCGGGGCCGAAGTCGACAGCGCCCGGCGCTCCCAAGTCGCCGGACGCGATACGTGACACGACTGTTCGCGGCACGCCGAAGCCACAGCACGTCGAACACCTCGAGCCTCGGCCCACTGGCCGCGTGTCCATACGGCACATGGCGCCGATCGAACTCGCAACGGCCCACTACCAGACGCCGATGGCACGCCTCAGCAAACTGCAAATCGACAAACGTCTCGCACTCAGCCGCGCGACCAACCCAGCCACGCAGCCTTCCGCGTCGAAACAGTCTGAACGGACAGAACGGACAGAACGGATTGAGCAGCCCGAACGCCCCACGTCCGCAACCGACGCAGCCGAGCGCGCAGCGCTAGGCGACTGGGCGGCACAACAGCGTCGCTCGAAGATCACAACGCGCGTCAGCACACCCACACCAGGCGACACCGACTGGAACGCCCGCATGACCCAGCGCCGCATCACAGACAGCCCCGACGCCTTCCAGACAGGCCGCGCCCAAAAGTAAGCAGCGAAAAAAAAGCCCGACCACCGGTCGGGCTTCAAAGTCAGCTGCGTCCTCCACAGGACGCAGCTCCTGCAAAACAGCTCGTAGCGACTACTCAGGTAAGCAAAGACCTCAAGCAGCCAGCAACGAACGCAGCACGAACGGCAGAATCCCGCCGTGCTTGTAGTAGTCGACTTCGATCGGCGTGTCGATACGCAGCAGCACCTGCACGCGCTTTTCCTTGCCGTCCTTGTCGCGGATCACCAGGGTCACTTCCTGTTGCGGCTTGAAGTCAGCGCCCAGGCCTTCGATGTCGTACGTTTCTTCGCCGGTGATGCCGAGCGATTGCACGCTATCCGAGCCCATGAACTGCAGCGGCAGAACGCCCATGCCGACCAGGTTCGAACGGTGGATCCGCTCGAAGCTGCGTGCGACAACGGCTTTCACGCCCAGCAGTTGCGTACCCTTCGCAGCCCAGTCACGCGACGAGCCCGTGCCGTACTCTTCGCCCGCGAACACCACGGTCGGCGTGCCGGCGTCGATGTACTTCATCGCTGCGTCGTAGATCGACATTTGTTCGCCGTCCGGCTGGTGAATCGTCAGGCCGCCTTCCACGCGCGAGCCGTCTGCCTTCGTCGGGATCATCAGGTTCTTGATGCGGACGTTCGCGAACGTGCCGCGCATCATCACGTCATGGTTGCCGCGACGCGAGCCGTAGCTGTTGAAGTCGGCCTTCTGCACGCCGTTTTCCTTCAGCCACTTGCCTGCCGGCGAGTCTTCCTTGATCGAACCAGCGGGGCTGATGTGGTCGGTCGTGACCGAATCCCCGAAGATGCCCAGCGCGCGTGCGTCCTTGACGGCGGCGATGCTGTCGGCCGGCGTCATCGAGAAGTCCTTGCCGAAGAACGGCGGCTCAGCGATGTAGGTCGACTTCGGCCAGTCGTAGACTTGACCTTCTTCGCCCTCGATTTTGCTCCACAGATCGCCCTTCTTGGTCAGCGCCGAGTAGTTCTTGCGGAACGCGTCGGCGTCCAGCGCGAACTTGAGCAGTTCGTTGACTTCTTCGCTGGTCGGCCAGATGTCGCCCAGGTAGATGTCCTTGCCGCCCTTGCCCTTGCCGACCGGTTCGGTCATCAGGTCGCGCGTAATGTTGCCGGCGATCGCATAAGCGACGACCAGCGGCGGCGAGGCCAGGAAGTTGGCGCGGATGTTCGGGTGAATGCGCGCTTCGAAGTTACGGTTGCCCGACAGCACCGCTGCCGCGACGATGTCGTTCTTCGTGATCGCTTCGTTCAGTTCCGGCGTCAGATCGCCCGCGTTGCCGATACAGGTCGTGCAACCGTAAGCGGCCAGCGTGAAGCCGAGCTTGTCGAGGTACTTCATCAAGTCGGTCTTCGTCAGGTATTCCGTGACGATGCGCGATCCCGGCGCCAGCGACGTCTTGATGTGCGGCGCGACCGTCAGGCCGGCTTCGACCGCCTTCTTCGCCAGCAAGCCGGCGGCCAGCAGCACGCTCGGGTTCGAGGTGTTCGTGCACGACGTGATCGCGGCAATCAGGATGTCGCCGTTCTTCACGTCGACGCCGTTGCTCGTCGTGTATTGCGCTTCGAGATCGTCCGCCTTCTTCGCGAAGCCATTTTCCGCAACCGGCTTCGAGAACAGGTCGCTGAAGGTCGACTTCACGTGCCCGATTTCGATACGGTCTTGCGGGCGCTTCGGACCTGCCAGCGACGGCGTCACCGTGCCGAGATCCAGCGTGACGACCTTGGTGTAGTCGATCTGGCCAGCCTTCGGAATACCGAACAGACCTTGCGCCTTGAAATAGTTTTCGAAGGCGGCGATTTCGGCGTCGGTGCGGCCCGTGCCCTTGAAATAGTCGATCGTCTTTTCGTCGACCGGGAAGAAGCCCATGGTCGCGCCGTACTCCGGTGCCATGTTGCCGATCGTCGCGCGGTCGGGCAGCGACAGCGATGCCGTGCCTTCGCCGAAGAATTCGACGAACTTGCCGACCACTTTTTCCTTGCGCAGTAGTTCGGTGACGGTCAGAACCAGGTCGGTCGCCGTCAGGCCTTCGCGCAGCTTGCCCTTCAGTTCGACGCCGACCACGTCCGGCGTCAGGAAATACACCGGCTGGCCGAGCATGCCGGCTTCCGCCTCGATACCGCCCACGCCCCAGCCCACCACGCCGATGCCGTTGATCATGGTGGTGTGGCTGTCCGTGCCGACCAGCGAATCCGGGTAGTAGACCGTGTCCGCGCCTTCAGCCTTCTTGTGCACGCCGCGTGCGAGGTATTCCAGGTTCACCTGGTGAACGATACCGACGCCCGGCGGCACGACCTTGAACGTGTCGAATGCCTGCATGCCCCACTTCATGAACTGATAGCGCTCGTTGTTGCGCTGGAATTCCAGTTTCATGTTCAGGTCGAGCGCGTTCTTTTCGCGGAAGTGATCGATCTGCACCGAGTGATCGACGACCAGATCGACCGGGACCAGCGGCTCGATCGACTTCGGATTCTTGCCCATGTTTTTCGCGACACCGCGCATTGCCGCGATGTCGGCGAGCAGCGGCACGCCGGTAAAGTCTTGCAGCACGACGCGCGACACGACGAACGGGATTTCGTCGACGCGCGCTGCGGTCGGCTTCCAGTTGGCGAGTTGCTCGATGTGTTCTTCGGCGATTTTCTTGCCGTCGTAGTTACGCAGCACCGATTCCAGCACGATTCGGATCGAAACCGGCAGGCGGTCGATCTTGATGTTCAGCGCCTTGCCGAGTTGCGGCAGGGAGTAGAACTTGCCTTTGCCGGAACCGCTGTCGAATTCCTTGAGCGTTTTGTGGAGGTTGTGGGCCATGGTGTTTTCCTTGGTTTGATCGCGGAACTACAGTACATAACTAGATGACGTAAAGATCGACGTATTCATTGACCGGCATGGCTTCGAGCCTTGCCTGATCGAGCGACACGTCGAGAATCGCCAGTTGTTGCTTGACCGGAAAGCGGCGCGCGAGGTTGGTCCTGAACTTCTCGACCAGCAACGGTATGCCTTCTTCGCGACGACGCTTATGACCGATCGGGTATTCGACTACGACCTCGTCGAATGTCGAGCCGTCGTTGAATTCGATCGTCAGTGCATTGGCGATCGAACGCTTCTCCGGATCGTGGTAATCCTGCGTGAATTGCGCGTCTTCGACGCATTCCATTTTCGCGCGCAGCACATCGATGCGAGCGTCCTGCGCGGTCGAATCTTCATAATCCGCGGCCGTCAGGCGGCCGTGGATCAGCGGCACGGCGATCATGTACTGAATGCAATGATCGCGGTCGGCCGGATTGTTCAGCGGACCTTTTTTATCGATGATGCGAATCGCGGCCTCGTGCGTGCGGATCGTGATCTTGCGGATGTCTTCCACGCGCTTTCCCGCCGCGGCGAGTTGCTCATGCAACTTCATCGCGGCTTCCACCGCCGTTTGCGCATGGAATTCTGCCGGAAAAGAAATCTTGAAGAGCACGTTTTCCATCACGTACGAACCGTACGGACGCTGGAACTTGAATGCGTTGCCCTTGAAGAGCACGTCGTAAAAGCCCCAGGTCTTCGCGGTCAGCACCGACGGATAGCCCATCTCGCCAGTCTTCGCGATCAGCGCGAGACGCACGGCGCGTGAGGTCGCGTCGCCCGCCGCCCACGACTTGCGCGAGCCGGTATTCGGCGCGTGGCGATACGTGCGCAGCGCGTGCCCATCGACAAACGCCTGCGACACCGCGTTGATCAGTTCGTCGCGCGTGAGGCCGATCAGTTGGCCGACCACCGCAGTCGACGCCAGTTTCACCAGCAATACATGATCGAGCCCCACCTTGTTGAAGGAGTTTTCGAGCGCGATACAGCCTTGAATTTCGTGCGCCTTGATCATGGCGATCAACACGTCTTTCATCGCCAGCGGCGTTTTGCCCGCTGCGATGGCGCTGCGCGAGAGCCAGTCGGCCGTCGCCAGAATTCCGCCGAGGTTATCCGACGGATGCCCCCATTCGGCGGCAAGCCAGGTGTCGTTGAAGTCGAGCCAGCGGATCATGGCGCCGATATTGAAGGCGGCCTGAACGGGATCCAGCTGGAACGACGTGCCCGGCACCTTCGCGCCGTTGGGGACGATCGTGCCCGGCACGATCGGTCCCATCAGTTTGGTGCAGGCCGGGTAGGTGAGCGCCTCGAGTCCGCAGCCGAGCGTATCGATCAGGCAGTGACGCGCGGTTTCCAGCGCGAGCGTGCTGTCGATCTGATAATCCAGAACGTAGTCGACGATATCGGTCAGGACTGGGTCCGGAGCGGGTCGCACGTTGGAAATCGGAGCGGACATCGGGGAGCTTTCCTGATGACGATATTTAGTTGCTGGTCTTGTCGATCGCGTTCGATTGCGTCGGAGCCGGCGCGCCTTGCGCCATGGCTGCCGTCTTGCATTCGTCGGCCAGACGCGAGCTGTCCTTGTCCGAGAACAACATTGCCTTCGTCGGGATCACGACCAGGTCCATGCCGGTTGCGGCGTCGTGGAAGCGGTCGGCGCCCGTGGTGGTCGCTTCGCGCGGCAGATTGTAATTTTTGTTAGCCCAGTGAACCGTGACGATCTGGTCACGCTTCATGTCACCCTTCAGTTCGAAAGCCAGGCCTTCGTTGCACGACCACTTTTCCGCGCCATCCGGCACCGGATCGACCTTCGCTTCCTTGGCCGGGTTCGCTTTGCGCTTGATCAGGCGTTTCGGTTGCGGGCGCTTTGCAGTAGCCTTGGCAGCCGGTTTCGTGGTGGTCGCCGTTTGCGCGGCGGCGTCAGTCGCGACGGACAGCATCGTCGTGGACAGGGCGCCAATCACGGCGGCGATCATCAGCTTTTTCATAGAGAAAACCTTTCTATCTAGTTTCAGTTAAACATTCCGCGGGCTACCGGTCCTGGCGACCGCGTGGTTGAACTGCACGCGCTTTGAAAGCGCACAGCGACCGCTATTTTCTCCTATTTAGCGGCAGGTACTTCAAATTCTCAGGTCCGGTGTAATTCGCGCTCGGACGGATGATCTTGTTGTCGACGCGCTGCTCGATGATGTGCGCGCTCCAGCCGGCCGTGCGCGCGATCACGAAGAGCGGCGTGAACATTGCCGTGGGCACGCCCATCATGTGATACGAGACCGCGCTGAACCAGTCCAGATTCGGGAACATCTTCTTCGCCTCCCACATCACCGACTCCAGCCGCTCGGCGATATTGAACAGCTTGCTGTTGCCGGCTTCCTTCGAGAGCTTTTTGGCGATTTCCTTGATGACCTTGTTGCGCGGATCGGAGATCGTGTACACCGGGTGGCCGAAACCGATCACCACTTCCTTGTTCTCGACGCGCTTTCTGATGTCCGCTTCGGCTTCGTCCGGCGTCTGGTAGCGCGACTGGATCTCGAACGCGACTTCATTGGCGCCGCCGTGCTTCGGTCCGCGCAGCGCACCGATCGCGCCGGTGATCGCCGAATAGATGTCCGAGCCCGTGCCGGCGATCACGCGGCCCGTGAAGGTCGATGCGTTGAATTCGTGCTCGGCGTACAGGTTCAGCGACACATGCATCGCGTCGACCCAAGCCTTTGACGGCTCCACGCCGTGCAGCAGATGCAGGAAGTGGCCGCCGATCGAATCGTCGTCGGTTTCCACTTCGATGCGCTTGCCGTTGTGCGAGTAGTGGTACCAGTAAAGCAGCATCGAGCCGAGCGAGGCCATCAGCTTGTCGGCGATATCGCGCGCGCCCGGCAGGTTGTGATCGTCTTTCTCCGGCAGCACGGTGCCGAGCACCGACACGCCGGTGCGCATCACGTCCATCGGATGCGCGGCGGCCGGGATCCATTCGAGCGCGGCCTTGATGTTGGCGGGCAGCCCGCGCAGCGCCTTCAGCTTCGTTTTGTACGCGGTCAGTTCGGCCTGGGTCGGCAGCTTTTCGTGCACGAGCAAATAGGCGATTTCTTCGAATTCGCAGGCGCTCGCGATATCCAGAATGTCATAGCCGCGGTAATGCAGGTCGTTGCCGGTCTTGCCGACCGTGCAGAGGGCCGTGTTGCCCGCTGTCACGCCGGACAGGGCGACGGATTTCTTCGGTTTGAAGCCGCTTTGGGATTGGTCGCCGCCTTGTGCACCAGCGGTTTGCGTCGTTTCGCTCATCTCCCGCAATCTCCTTTGTGCCTGCTCGATGCTTCTGATTGACCTGTGCGTTCAACGCCCGTCTCGCGCAGCGCCACACAGAGGGCTGTTTCGACTGCCTCACGGCGTGTGGATAGACCGCTCACAACAGCCGCGCCGATTGCCGCAGCGACTTTCACGCTTATGATCCTGCTGGAACGTCAGTGCCCACTTTCGCGAAGAGCGGCGCCGCGTCTTGCGGGACGGCGCGCCCCGTCGCTTGCGCTCGACGCAGCACCGACCAGTAGTACCGATAGCTCGCGCGGTCGTGCAACGTGTCGTGATGGCGCGTCGGACCCCACTGCGCGGACTGCGCGGCGAGCAGGATTTCGGTGGCGGTGATGATCTCTTCGTCGCGTGGCGCGAATGCGGCGACGATTGCTTCGATCTGCGCCGGATGGATGCTCCACATGCGCGTATAGCCGAACTCGTTGCGGGCGCGCGCGGCGTCGTTGGCGACCACGCTCATGTCGCGCACCTCCGTGCTGACGTTATGCGAAGGCACTTTGCCGTATGCATGGCAGGCAGCCGAGATTTCGAGCTTCGCGCGCCGCACCAGCGGATGATCGAACTGGCCGGGCGAGCGCATGGCGGTATCGGGAATCGCGCCGTTGTGCGCGGAGACGAAGTCCATCAGGCCGAAGCTTAGCGCTTCCACGCCGGGCAGCGCGGCCAGATCGAACACGCGCGTCAGCGCGCCGTGCGTTTCGACCAGCAATTGCACCGGCACCGGTTGCGCGATCCCGAGTTCGCGCCGCGTCGCCTCGATGAATGCGACCATCTCGGCGGCATCGGGGACGTTGCGGATTTTCGGCAGGGTGATGTAAGCAGGCGCTCGCTTCGCGGCACGGAGAATGAGACGGACGTCGTCGCGCCAGTGCGCGTGATCGAAGTCGTGAATCCGCACGCCGACGCGGCCGAAGTGGTCATGCTCGCTGCCCAGCAACGACGCGACCAGCTCCGCGTGCTCCGTTTCGCGGCCGACCTGCGCGCCGTCTTCGCAATCGAGCGTGATGTCGAACACAGGGCCCAGTTGCTGCTGCAAGGCCAACGATTTCAGCATCAGCTTTTCGCTGCCGGCGTAGTGATCGCAGGCAGGCAGCACGGCGGGCGGCACTTCGCCGTCAAACAGCACTTCGGCGGGTGTGAGGGCGCGCATTCTCGGCGTCAGGAGCGTGGGTAATGTTTGGTTTGGAGAAATCCGATTCGGGTGCGCTCTGCCGGACCATCGCGGTAACTGCGCAAAACGCGCTCGGATCAGACGCGAATAGCAGCATTCGCATGTAAAAAACCGGAACCCGCCACGGCAGGGGCTGTAAGCGCCGCGCGAGACTTTTCGCTTCGCGCCAGGCCCCCGAGGGCAGCCTGGCGTTCTCTCACGAGTTCCGGTTCGTCTGCATCAGCCAGCCGCTTAGCCGAGCAGGTGTTGAACGCCTTCGCGCTCTTCCAGCAGTTCGTTCAGCGTGCCGTCCATCTTTTCGCGCGAGAACGCGTCGATTTCCAGGCCTTCGACGCGCTTGTACTCGCCGTTTTCGCACGTGACGGGCACACCGTAGATGATGTCTTCCGGAATGCCGTACGAACCGTCCGACGGAATACCCATGGTGACCCACTTGCCGTTCGTGCCGAGCACCCAGTCACGCACGTGGTCGATCGCCGCGTTAGCCGCCGACGCTGCCGACGACAGGCCGCGCGCTTCGATGATCGCTGCGCCACGCTTGCCGACGGTCGGGATGAACGTGTTGCGGTTCCATTCGTCGTCGTTTATCAGCTTGGTCAGGTCTTGACCTTCTGCCGTTGCAAAGCGGAAGTCCGGGTACATGGTCGGCGAGTGGTTGCCCCACACAGCCAGCTTTTCGATCGACGCGACCGGCTTGCCCGACTTGGCGGCCAGTTGCGACAGCGCGCGGTTGTGGTCCAGGCGCAGCATGGCGGTGAAGTTCTTCTTCGGCAGATCCGGCGCCGACTTCATGGCGATGTAAGCGTTCGTGTTGGCCGGGTTGCCGACCACCAGCACCTTCACGTCGCGGCTCGCGACCTTGTTCAGCGCCTTGCCCTGAACCGTGAAGATTTCGGCGTTAGCCGACAGCAGGTCTTTACGCTCCATGCCTTTCGAACGCGGACGTGCGCCGACCAGCAGGGCCACGTCTGCATCCTTGAATGCGACTTCGGGATCGTCGGTGATTACGACGCCCGACAGCAGCGGGAATGCGCAATCATCCAGTTCCATCACGACGCCTTTGACGGCGCCTTGCGCTTGCGGCAGGTCGAGCAGTTGCAGGACCACCGGCTGATCCTTGCCGAGCAGATCGCCATTGGCGATGCGAAACAGCAGGGAGTAAGCGATTTGACCTGCGGCGCCGGTGACGGCAACGCGCTTTGCGGGCTTAGCCATTGAGAAATCTCCAGGACGATGCGTTAGACGCTAGGGAAAACGCCATTCTATATGCGCGTTCAGCGAAGCGTTATGAAACACGGCGGAATTCACTGTCGCGGACTGCCTCGGAATCTGCCGAGGCCGAGCGGCGTGTTGCGGCGAGACCGCCATGCCGGAATCTGTACTGCCGCACGGGAGCGGAATTCGAGGCGCCGGGTAGCCGCTGCACGGTGCGGGCTCCTGCAAACAGCGCGTTTCGGCAAGCGTCTGACCAGCGAATGGCGGCGAAATCGAAACCTGAACTGCGTGGGAACAGCATGGTGCAGAGTGGCCGCCGGTGCGTCGCGGCGCTGCATCAAGCAGCCGCCGAAAATCCCGCAAACCCTTGCTCGACAAGGAGTGTAGGAGTCGTCAGAGGCAAAGTCAACATTATCTTATGTCTTATATAAGACATATCTGTTGCGGGGAAACCCTAGACGCGGCCTAGCCCTTTATGATGAAATGCGCGCATGAATTCGAACCCGGCGAACACCACGAATCCGAGCGGCCAAGGGGTGGCGGGTGAGGGTGTACCCGCTGCGTCTACTGCCACGTCGCCCACTTTCAGTCCTTTGTATCAGCAGATCAAAGGGTTGATCACGCAGAGCCTTGAAAGCGGCGAGTGGAAGCCGGGCGAAATCATTCCTAGTGAAGTCGAGTTGGCGGCCAGATACAAGGTCAGTCAGGGAACGGTGCGCAAAGCGATCGACGAACTTGCCGCCGACAACCTGCTGGTGCGCCGCCAGGGTAAGGGCACGTTTGTTGCGACGCACAATGAAGACCGCGCCCAGTTTCGCTTCCTCAGATTACTGGCCGATGACGGCGCGGAACACCCGCACGTCAGCCGTCTGCTCGAATGCCGGCGTCTGCGCGCTTCGGCGGACATTGCCCGGCAACTCGATCTGAAGCCGGCCGATCCGGTCGTATTGATCAAGCGCTTGCTGCAGTTCGACGGCGAGGTCACCGTACTCGACGAAATCTGGCTGCCGGGCGCCGTGTTCCGCGGCCTGACGCTCGAGCGGCTGTCGGAGTATAAAGGTCCCCTCTACGCGATGTTCGAGACTGAGTTCGGCACCCGCATGATCCGCGCCACGGAGAAGATCCGCGCGGTCGCGGCCGAGCCTTCCGTGGCCGATCTGCTGCATGTGCCCGCGGGTTTTCCGCTGCTATCGGTCGAGCGCGTGTCCTATACATATGGGGACCGGCCGGTTGAAGTGCGCCGCGGTTGGTATGTCACAACCGGGTATTACTATCAGAACGACCTAAGCTGAATCGGGCTGAATAAGGGCGCTGCGTCCCACACGCGCGCCTGTTTGAAGGCGCCTTTATCGCGCGTGCTGTAACGGACCTGTCGTGGTTTTCGCTGCAGCGCGATATAAAAAGGCGCTAAAATTGCGGATTAGTGTGACTACATAGTAGGGGTCTAGCATGGCTGAAGCCGTAAAAAAACCGAGGCCGGAATTCCGGAACATCGGTATCGGGCAGATATTGACGGCGTACCGTCTACC
Source organism: Paraburkholderia sp. BL27I4N3 (assembly GCF_003386115.1). NCBI lineage: Bacteria > Pseudomonadati > Pseudomonadota > Betaproteobacteria > Burkholderiales > Burkholderiaceae > Paraburkholderia > Paraburkholderia sp. BL27I4N3. The sequence continues at coordinate 7,132,557 of NZ_QREJ01000001.1, forward strand.
GCTAGCGGGGCGAGTATCGATCTTGCACCGCTTGAGCGGTGGTCTGCTTTTTGTTTTTCTTCCGTTCCTGCTGTACCTCTTCGATCAGAGCCTCACTTCTGAACTCAGTTTCGAAGTCTTCAAAGGTTTCCTCTCCAACATCATCGTCAAGCTCATCACGCTCGTTCTCGCGTGGGCCTTCCTGTTTCACTTCTGCGCCGGCGTCCGTCACTTGCTGATGGACACGAACCACAACGCAGTAACGAAGGAAAAGGGCAAGTCGACCTCCATCGTCGTTCTCGTCGTGTCGTCGTTGCTCACCATTGCATTCGCGGCAAAACTGTTCGGAGCATTCTAAAAAATGTCATCAAATAACCGAATCGGTTCGAAGCGTCTTGTTGTCGGCGCGCATTACGGTCTGCGCGACTGGCTGGCGCAGCGCATCACGGCCACGATCATGGCGGTCTACACCGTCATTCTGCTCGCCTGGTTCTTCGGCGCGCGCGATTTCTCGTACGACGGCTGGGCCTCGATCTTCGCCACGCAATGGATGAAGCTCGCCACGTTCGTCACGCTGCTTTCGCTGTTCTATCACGCGTGGGTGGGTATCCGCGACATCTGGATGGACTACGTGAAGCCCGTTGGCATCCGCCTGTTGCTTCAAGCGCTGACGATCGTCTGGCTGCTCGCGTCGGCGGGCTACGCTGCGCAGATTCTCTGGAGAGTGTAAAAGAATGGCTGCAATCAAGAATTCTCTGCCGCGTCGCAAGTTTGACGTGGTTATCGTCGGCGCAGGCGGCTCGGGGATGCGCGCTTCGCTGCAACTCGCGCGCGCCGGTCTGTCGGTCTGCGTGCTGTCCAAAGTGTTCCCGACGCGTTCGCACACGGTTGCTGCTCAAGGCGGCATCGGCGCATCGCTCGGCAACATGAGCGAAGACAACTGGCACTACCACTTCTACGACACGATCAAGGGTTCCGACTGGCTCGGCGACCAGGACGCGATCGAGTTCATGTGCCGCGAAGCACCGAACGCCGTCTATGAACTCGAACACATGGGCATGCCGTTCGACCGTAACGCGGACGGCACGATTTACCAGCGCCCGTTCGGCGGCCACACCGCGAACTACGGCGAAAAGCCGGTGCAACGCGCTTGCGCGGCGGCTGACCGGACCGGTCACGCGCTGCTGCACACGCTGTATCAGCAAAACGTCGAGGCCAAGACGCAGTTCTTCGTCGAATGGATGGCGCTGGATCTGATCCGCGACTCCGAAGGCGACGTGCTTGGCGTGACCGCGCTGGAAATGGAAACCGGCGACGTCTACATTCTCGAAGGCAAGACCACGCTGTTCGCCACAGGCGGCGCGGGCCGGATTTTCGCGGCGTCGACCAACGCGTTCATCAACACCGGCGACGGCCTGGGCATGGCGGCGCGTTCGGGCATCGCGCTGCAAGACATGGAATTCTGGCAGTTCCACCCCACCGGCGTGGCCGGCGCGGGCGTGCTGATTACCGAAGGCGTGCGCGGCGAAGGCGGCATTCTGCGCAACTCGAACGGCGAGCGTTTCATGGAACGCTACGCGCCTACGTTGAAGGATCTGGCGCCGCGTGACTTCGTGTCGCGTTCGATGGACCAGGAAATCAAGGAAGGCCGCGGCGTGGGTCCGAACAAGGATCACGTGCTGCTCGACCTGTCGCACATTGGCGCCGAGACGATCATGAAGCGTCTGCCGTCGATCCGCGAAATCGCGCTGAAGTTCGCGAACGTCGATTGCATCAAAGAGCCGATCCCGGTCGTGCCGACCATCCACTATCAGATGGGTGGTATTCCGACGAACATCCATGGCCAGGTCGTGGGTACGTCGAAGGGTCACGAAGTGCCGGTCAACGGTTTCTACGCAGTGGGCGAATGCTCGTGCGTGTCGGTGCACGGCGCGAACCGCCTCGGCACGAACTCGCTGCTCGACCTGGTGGTGTTCGGCCGCGCAGCCGGCAACCACATCGTCAAGCACGTGAAGGAAATCAAGGAGCACAAGCCGCTGCCGGCCGACGCCGCTGATTTCGCGCTGTCGCGTCTGGCGAAGCTCGATAGCTCGTCCTCGGGCGAGTACGCGCAATCGGTTGCCAACGACATCCGCGGCACGATGCAGAAGCACGCCGGCGTGTTCCGCACCTCGGCGTTGCTGGCCGAGGGCGTCGAGCGCATCCGCGAAGTAGCTGACCGCGTCGACAGCATCCACCTGAAAGATAAGTCGAAGGTGTTCAACACGGCGCGCGTGGAAGCGCTGGAAGTGGCGAACCTGATCGAAGTGGCCCGCGCCACGATGGTTTCCGCCGAAGCGCGTAAGGAAAGCCGTGGCGCGCACGCGCAGAACGACTTCGAACATCGCGACGACGAAAACTGGCTGCGCCATACGCTGTGGTTCAGCGAAGGCGATCGCCTCGACTACAAGCCGGTTCACATGCAACCGCTGACGGTCGAATCGGTTCCGCCGAAAGCGCGGACCTTCTAAGGCACAAGTCAAAGGAATTCAGAAATGGCAAAGCGTACATTTGAAATTTACCGCTACGACCCGGACAAGGACGCAGCGCCGCGCATGCAAACGTACGAGATTGAGATTGACTCGCACGAACGCATGCTGCTCGACGCGCTGCTGAAGTTGAAGGCAGTTGACGAAACGCTGTCGTTCCGCCGTTCGTGCCGCGAAGGCGTGTGCGGTTCGGACGCCATGAACATCAACGGCAAGAACGGTCTGGCCTGCCTGCAGAACATGAACGATCTGCCGCAAAAGATCGTGCTGCGTCCGCTGCCGGGACTGCCGGTCATTCGCGACCTGATCGTCGACATGACGCAGTTCTTCAACCAGTATCATTCGATCAAGCCGTACCTGATCAACGATACGCCGCCGCCGGAAAAGGAACGTCTGCAGTCGCCGGAAGAGCGCGACGAGCTCGACGGCCTGTACGAATGTATTCTGTGCGCTAGCTGCTCGACATCGTGCCCGAGTTTCTGGTGGAATCCGGACAAGTTCGTCGGCCCGGCTGGCCTGCTGCAAGCCTACCGTTTCATCGCGGACAGCCGCGACGAAGCGACGGGCGAACGGCTGGACAACCTGGAAGATCCGTACCGTCTGTTCCGTTGCCATACCATCATGAACTGTGTCGACGTTTGCCCGAAAGGCCTGAACCCGACCAAGGCGATTGGCAAGATCAAGGAATTGATGGTTCGCCGCGCTGTCTGAGATGGAATCAACATCGCATCAGTCCGACCCTCTCCGCCGCGCGCGTCTTCGCTGGCGCGCGCGGCGGGGCCTGCTGGAAAACGATCTGATCTTTGAGCGTTTTTTCAGCCGATATGAGCATGACCTCAGTGATGCAGATGTGGGCGCCCTCACGCGCCTGCTCGAGCTGAGCGATAACGACCTGATGGACTTGCTGCTCGTACGCAAGGAACCGGAAGGCGACCTTGCCGACCCGGATGTAATCCGGGTGCTGGAGCTGCTGCGGAATGCCTGACCGGCGTAGCCGGCTTTGAGCGCAGCTTGTCCGTTGTTCCAGGCGTGCAATTATCGAAACCCTGTTTCCATACTTCGATTGAGGATGTGCTATGACCCCGTCAGATGTTAAAGCCACGCTATCGTTCAGCGACAATTCGCCGAGCGTTGAAATGCCGATTTACAAGGGCACTCTCGGCCCGGACGTGATCGACATCCGCAAACTGTACGGCCAGACTGGCAAGTTCACGTACGACCCGGGCTTCATGTCGACGGCGGCTTGCAATTCGGCGATCACCTACATCGACGGCGACAAGGGCGAGCTGCTGTATCGCGGTTATCCGATCGACAATCTGGCGCAGAACGCCGACTTCCTCGAAACCTGCTACCTGCTGCTGAAGGGCGAATTGCCGAACGCGGAGCAGAACGCCGAATTCGTGAAGACGGTCACGAACCACACGATGGTGCATGAGCAAATGCACTTCTTCTTCCGTGGTTTCCGTCGCGACGCGCACCCGATGGCGATTCTGGTCGCCGCGGTCGGCGCATTGTCGGCGTTCTATCACGACTCGCTGGACATCAACAACCCGCGTCACCGTGAAGTGTCGGCCATTCGCATGATCGCGAAGCTGCCGACGCTGGTCGCCATGGCGTACAAGTACAGCATCGGCCAGCCGTTTGCGTACCCGAAGAACGACCTGTCGTACAGCGCGAACTTCATGCACATGATGTTCTCGAACCCGTGCGAAGAGTACAAGGTCAACGACGTGCTGGTGCGCGCGCTGGATCGCATCCTGATCCTGCACGCGGACCACGAGCAGAATGCATCGACCTCGACCGTGCGTCTCGCCGGTTCGTCGGGCGCGAACCCGTTCGCGTGTATCGCAGCCGGTATCGCATGTTTGTGGGGCCCGGCGCACGGCGGTGCGAACGAAGCCGCATTGAACATGCTGGAAGAAATCGGCTCGGTCGACAACATTCCTGAGTTCATCAAGCAGGTGAAGGACAAGAACTCGGGCGTGAAGCTGATGGGCTTCGGTCACCGCGTCTACAAGAACTACGACCCGCGTGCGAAGCTGATGCGCGAAACCTGCCACGAAGTGCTGGAAGAACTGGGCCTGCACGACGACCCGCTGTTCAAACTGGCCATGGCGCTGGAAAAGATCGCGCTGGAAGACGAATACTTCGTGTCGCGCAAGCTGTACCCGAACGTCGATTTCTACTCGGGTATCGTGCAGCGCGCGCTGGGCATTCCGACGTCGATGTTCACGTGTATCTTCGCGATGGCACGTACGGTCGGCTGGATTGCACAGTGGAACGAAATGATTGCGGATCCGGAACAGAAGATTGGCCGTCCGCGTCAGCTGTTCATCGGCGACACGCAGCGTGAAGCGAAGCCGATCGCGCAACGTTGATCGGGTTTGAGCCCGCTTGATTCGTAGTGGCCGCGTGCGCTGCGAGTGAGGGCGGATGCTGCTGATAAAAACGCCCCGACGGGTTTTCCGTCGGGGCGTTTTGTTTTCAGCTTCCTGTCCCGCGCACTGAGCATGCATTTGCACGGCGGTGCAGCAGGCGGCGGTGGTTCTTTGCAAACCAAGTCTGTTCTGGCGCTCGGCGGATTGCCTCCATCGCTGCTCGCAACGGCCGTTGACATCTGCAGCGGCCTTCAACGTTTCGACTGGCAGGAAATGGGTCGAGCGCGGAGTCTCGCGACGCGGTCGGGTCATCACCGCGATTCTGCTTCGGCCGAAGCGTCCGACAGATCATTGGGCATGGTCATGTTGAAGCAGAGGATGCCGTCGATCAAGGCGATAACGCCGAGCACCTGGTCGGCGAAAGGACCCGGCAACCGCATGTTGAGGCGCTTGCATAACTGCTCAAGGAAGTACGCGACCATGTCGTGCTTTTGCAGGTATAGGGCGTTCACATGTCGGCGGAATTTGCCATCACGCATGGCATGCAAACGTGCCTCAGCCCAGATGATGCAGCTGTTGTTGTCGCGATAGCATTGCGCGTACAACAAGGTGAGCTGTGCTTGCAGGTTTTCGCCGGGCGGTGCGGCGTCTCGCAGCTTCTGCAAGCTTTCTTGCATGTTCTGGTGATCGAGCCGGAGCAGTTCGACGAATAGATCGCTCTTGCTGCTGAAGTTCGAGTAGAACGCGCCACGGCTATAGCCGGCCTGGGCTGCGATATCCTCCACGCTAGTTGCGGCAAACCCTTTTTCGGCGATGCTCGACGCTGCTGCGTCGAGCAAGCGCCGCCGGGTTCGCTCGCGACTTTCGGCTCGCGTCGTTCGTTTGTGTGGCATGCGGCAAAGCGCTCATATAGCAAAGAACGATGGCCAGAATCCACGCTACCGGCAAATCGTGGGGCGCGTAGGGTTGCTACTTGACGGCGACCGCTTCGGATTCGCGAGGTTGCCATCCGCCGCCGAGCGCCTTGAAGGCGGCAACCGCTGCGCGTGCGGATTCGGTTTGCGCCTGCACCCGCTCATCGGAGGCGCGCAGCAGGTTGTCGTCGGCCTGCAAGACTTCGATCAGGCTGACGACGCCTTTTTGATAGGCCGCGAAGGAGGCGGCTCGCGCCCGGCCGAGCGAGTTCACTCCCTGCGCGAGTACCGTGGCCTCTTCCTCCCGCTTGACGAGTGCCGAGAATGAGTTCTCGACGTCTTCGGTTGCATGAAGCGCGGCGAGCCGATACGCGGCCAGCATTTCCGCCTGCTGCCCCTTGGCCTGCTCGATCTGCGCATTGATGCGGCCGAAATCGAACAGACGCCAGCGCAGCCCCAGCACGCCGGCGGCCTGATTGGCGCCGGTACTGAACAGGTTGCCGCTGGCCACCGAGGTGGCGCTGCCGAGCAGTCCACTGAGCGACACCTTGGGGTAATACTCGGCGACGGCCACGCCGATGCGCGCGTTCGATGCAGCAAGGCGACGCTCGGCCACGATCAGGTCGGGCCGGCGCCTGAGCAACTCTCCCGGGGATCCTGTGTCCGCGATCCGCGGGGCGACCGGGATGTCGCCAGCGTCGACCAGTTCGGCTCGATGCGTGCCGGGCTGTGAACCCAGCATTACATCCAGCGCGTTCATCGCTGCATCCAGACCCGCCTCGAGGACCGGGACGGATGCCTGAACCTGCGATAGCGCACCTTCGGTTTGGCTTACCTGAAGGTCGGCCGCCAATCCTTTGCTATACAGGAGGTTGATGGTCGAAAGCAGACTCTGCTGCGTCTGCACCTGCCGTCGGGCGACCTTCAGACGAGCCTGCAAGCCACGAATCGTGATGTAGATATCGGCAGTCTGCGCCGCCACAGCCAGGCGCGTGGCCGCCGCGCCCGCTTCCGAAGCCTGATATTCGGCAAGTGACGCTTCCCGGCTGCGGCGCAGTCCTCCGAACACGTCCAGTTCCCAGCTCGCGTTGAAATTGGCCTCATAGTCGTTACCGTAACGGTCGAAATTGGGCGTCGAATTCAGGACCTGCCCCAAGGGGGTTTCTACAGATTGATAGACTCTCGCCGCCTGGCCGCTGACGTTACCGGAGGGCAGCAACGCGGCAGTCGCCGCCCCGAGGCCCGAGCGCGCCTGAGCGACGCGAGCGGCGGCCTGCGCAAGGTCCAGGTTTTGTTCCAGCGCGAGCGTAACGAATCGTGTAAGTTGCGGATCGCCGAAGCCGGTCCACCACGTAACAAGGTCGGCACTGGCCGCCGCTTGCCGGTAATCCACCGCGGCCTGGCCCTGGAAATGGTCCGGCATGGCAACCTTGGGCCGGACATAATCGGGGCCTACAGCGCAGCCTGCCGAGAGGCCGGCGGCCATGACGGCGGCAAGGATGTGTACACGTAGCATGAGCGTCTTCGCAAAGTCCGGGTGTGACTATAATACCAAATGGTCACTAGTTGTCTACTCCTGTATGCTATACCCATGAAAAACACCACCACTCCTCCCACCCCATCGCGCGGCCCCGCAGACCACGAAGTGCGGGATCAGATCGTTGGCGCCGCCACGGAGCACTTCAGCCGGTATGGCTACGAGAAAACGACGGTCTCCGACCTCGCGAAAGCCATCGGTTTTTCGAAGGCCTACATCTACAAGTTCTTCGAGTCCAAGCAGGCCATCGGCGAGATGATCTGCGCGAACTGCCTGAACGAGATCGAAACCGAGGTCAGGGCGGCCGTCGCACAGACCGATCTGCCGCCAGAAAAGCTGCGGCGAATGTTCAGCGTGTTCACCGAAGCGAGCCTCCGGCTTTTTTTCCAGGACCGTAAGCTCTACGAGATTGCCGCATCGGCGGCCACGGAGAACTGGCAGGCGGTAGTTTCGTATGAAGAGCGCATCCAGAAGTTGCTTCAGGACGTCCTGCAGGAGGGCAGGCAGAGCGGAGACTTCGAGCGCAAAACGCCGCTCGATGAGACCGCGATGGCGATCTATCTGGTGATGCGCCCCTACCTCAACCCATTGCTACTGCAGTACAGCTTCGACTACACCAAGGTCGCCCCTGCGCAGTTGTCCAGTCTTGTGCTCCGCAGTCTGTCCCCTTGACGGAATTCTCCGATGTGACCATTGACTAAATTGGTCACAAGAACCACAATGAAAGCCCCGATCACTCCGTCTATGGGTCTTTCATGCTCCGGCGTCGCCTTGCTACCTCTACAGTCGTCTGTGCACTGCCACTTGCGCTAGTCGCCTGCGGCGCAAAAGCACCGTCCGATCCGCGTACCGAAGCGCCCCTGGTACGCGCCGCCATCGCTCAGGCGGCGATCCCCGCCTCCCGTTCGTTTACCGGAACCGTCGCCGCGCGCGTGCAGAGCGATCTCGGATTTCGCGTCTCCGGCAAGGTGCTGGAGCGGCTGGTGGATGCCGGGCAAACCGTCAAGCGTGGTCAGCCGCTGATGCGCATCGATCCCATCGATCTAAGGCTTGCCGCGCAGGCCCGGCAGGACGCGGTCACCGCCGCGCGAGCGCGGGCGCAGCAGACCGCGCAGGATGAAGAGCGCTACCGCGACCTGCGCGGCACCGGCGCGATATCGGCATCGGCCTATGACCAGATCAAGGCGGCGGCCGATGCCGCCAAAGCTCAGCTCAGTGCGGCCGAGGCTGACGCCGGCGTTGCGCGCAATGCGACGGGTTATGCCGGGCTGGTAGCGGACGGCGATGGCGTCGTGATGGAAACGCTGGCGGAACCGGGCCAGGTCGTGAGCGCCGGCCAGCCCGTGGTGCGTTTGGCCCACGCCGGGCGCCGCGAGGCTGTGATCCAGTTACCCGAAACCTTGCGCCCCGCCGTCGGTTCGGCCGCCCAGGCCACGCTGTTCGGCAACGGCGGCGCGAGCGTACCGGCAACGCTGCGCCAGCTCTCGGAGGCAGCGGATGCGCGTACCCGGACCTTTGAAGCGCGGTATGTGCTGCAAGGAGAACTGGCCGACGCCCCACTGGGCGCCACGGTGACGGTCCAGATTCCGGATGCGCGTTCCGCCGTCCCAGGCGGTTTACAGGTGCCGATCGGCGCGCTGTTCGACGCGGGCAAGGGACCAGGGGTGTGGGTCATCAACGGCGAACCTGCAAAGGTTTTCTGGCGGCCCGTTACTGTCGAACATCTTGACGACGATAGCGCCCGCGTCGCCGGCAAGATCAAGCAAGGCGACCGGATCGTCGCGCTCGGCGCGCAACTGCTGCGCGAAGGCGAACAGGTCCGGGTGACGGGTCAAGCCGTCGCCGTCGCTTCCGAGGGAGTCCGTCCGTGAGCGAAGGCCGTTTCAACCTGTCGGCGCTCGCTGTCCGCGAGCGCTCCATTACCCTGTTCCTGATCTGCCTGATCTCGCTGGCGGGCCTCGTTTCGTTCTTCAAGCTGGGCCGGGCGGAAGACCCCGCGTTCACGGTCAAGGTGATGACCATCATCACCGCCTGGCCGGGAGCCACGGCGCAGGAAATGCACGATCAGGTCGCCGAGAAGATCGAAAAGCGCATGCAGGAGCTGCGCTGGTACGACCGGACCGAAACCTACACACGGCCTGGGCTGGCCTTTACGACCTTGACCTTGCTCGACAGCACGCCGCCTTCGGAAGTGCAGGAGCAGTTCTACCAGGCTCGGAAAAAAATTAGCGACGAGGCGGCCAACCTTCCGTCTGGCGTGATCGGACCGCTGGTCAACGACGAATATGCCGATGTCACCTTCGCGCTGTTTGCGCTGAAGGCGAAGGGCGAGCCGCAGCGCCTGCTCGTGCGCGATGCCGAGACGCTGCGCCAACGGTTGCTGCACGTGCCGGGCGTGAAGAAGGTTGACATCATCGGCGAGCAGGCGGAGCGAATCTATATCCAGCTCTCACATGACCGGCTGGCAACGCTGGGCGTGAGCCCCGAGGACGTGTTCGCCGCGCTCAACGGTCAGAACGCCCTGACGCCGGCCGGCTCCGTGGAGACCAAAGGTCCGGAGGTGTTCATTCGCCTGGACGGTGCCTTTGACAACCTGCAGAAAATCCGCGACACGCCGGTCGTCGCGCAGGGCCGCACGTTGAAGCTGTCGGACATTGCCACGGTTACGCGTGGTTATGAAGACCCGGCGACGTTCATGATCCGCAACGACGGCGAACCTGCACTGCTGCTGGGCATCGTCATGCGCGAAGGCTGGAATGGGCTCGACCTCGGCAAGGCGCTGGACGGCGAGGTCGGCGCAATCAACGCCGGGCTGCCGCTCGGCATGAGCCTGACCAAAGTCACCGATCAGGCCGTCAACATTCATTCGGCGGTCGACGAGTTCATGGTGAAGTTTTTCGTCGCGCTGCTGGTGGTCATGCTGGTGAGCTTTGTCAGCATGGGCTGGCGTGTCGGCCTGGTCGTTGCCGCGGCCGTACCGCTGACACTCGCGGTCGTGTTCGTCGTGATGGCCGCAACCGGCAAAAACTTTGACCGCATCACGCTGGGGTCTCTGATCCTGGCGCTCGGCCTGCTGGTGGACGACGCGATCATCGCGATCGAAATGATGGTGGTGAAGATGGAGGGAGGCTACAGCCGCATCGCCGCCTCCGCCTACGCGTGGAGTCATACGGCCGCGCCGATGCTGGCGGGCACGCTGGTGACCGCCGTCGGCTTCATGCCCAATGGCTTCGCGCGCTCCACGGCCGGCGAATACACCAGCAACATGTTCTGGATCGTCGGCATTGCGCTGATCGCATCGTGGGTCGTCGCCGTGGTCTTCACGCCCTACCTGGGTGTGAAGATGCTGCCCGACTTCAAAAAGGTCGAAGGCGGTCACGGCGCGATCTACGACACGCCGCGCTACAACCGTTTCCGTCAGCTACTCACGCGCGTCATCGCGCGCAAATGGCTGGTCGCCGGTTCGGTCGTGGGTCTCTTCGTCCTGGCCATCCTCGGCATGGGCGTGGTCAAAAAACAGTTTTTCCCGATCTCCGACCGTCCGGAAGTGCTGGTCGAAGTGCAGATGCCCTATGGCACGTCGATCTCGCAAACCAGCGCCGCCACGACGAAGGTCGAAGCGTGGCTCGCGAAGCAGAAGGAAGCCAGGATCGTCACCGCGTACGTCGGGCAAGGCGCGCCCCGCTTTTACCTGGCGATGGGACCGGAACTGCCCGATCCGTCGTTTGCCAAGATCGTAGTGCGCACGGACAGCCAGGATGAACGCGACGCATTGAAGCAGCGACTGCGTCAGGCAGTCGCCAACGGTCTCGCCTCCGAGGCGCGCGTGCGGGTCACGCAACTCGTATTCGGTCCGTATTCGCCATACCCGGTCGCCTACCGTATCTCCGGACCCGACCCTGACAAGCTGCGCGGTATTGCGGGAGAAGTCGAGCGGGGCATGGAGGCCAGCCCGATGATGCGCACGGTCAACGCTGACTGGGGTACGCGCTCACCCACGCTGCACTTCACGTTGCAGCAGGATCGTTTGCAGGCGGTGGGGCTGACGTCCAGCGCCGTAGCGCAGCAACTGCAATTCCTCCTTACCGGCGTGCCTGTCACCGCCGTGCGTGAGGATATTCGAACCGTGCAGGTCGTCGCACGTTCGGCCGGCGATGTGCGTCTCGACCCGGCACGGCTCGGAGACTTCACGCTGGCCGGCGCGAATGGGCAACGCATTCCGCTGTCGCAGGTGGGCAAGGTCGACGTGCGCATGGAGGAGCCGATCATGCGCTGGCGCGATCGTGTGCCGACGATCACGGTACGTGGCGACATTGCCGACAACCTGCAGCCGCCGGACGTCTCGACGGCTATCACCAGAGAGCTGCAACCTGTCATCGCCAGGCTTCCGGCCGGCTACCGTATCGAAGAGGCGGGCTCCATCGAGGAATCGGCTAAAGCGACGAAAGCCATGTTGCCGCTCTTCCCCATCATGCTGGCGGTTACGCTCATCATCATCATCTTCCAGGTGCGCTCGATCTCCGCGATGGTGATGGTGTTCCTCACCAGCCCGCTCGGTTTGATCGGCGTGGTGCCGACGCTGATTCTGTTCCGGCAGCCGTTCGGTATCAACGCGCTGGTCGGCCTCATCGCGCTGTCGGGGATTCTGATGCGAAACACGCTGATCCTGATCGGGCAGATTCACCAGAACGAGCACGCCGGCCTGGATCCGTTTCAGGCGGTCGTCGAAGCCACCGTGCAGCGTGCCCGCCCGGTGATCCTGACCGCCATGGCGGCGGTTCTTGCGTTCATTCCGCTGACGCATTCGGTGTTCTGGGGAACCCTTGCGTACACGCTGATCGGCGGCACTTTTGCAGGAACGATTCTGACCCTGATCTTCCTGCCAGCCATGTATTCGATCTGGTTCAGGATCAGGCCCGACCATGCCGCAGGCTCGCAACAAGGCCGGCATGAGCGGACATCGCCTTCCGAACAGTTGCCACAGGATGCGCTCGACGTGCGCGGCTAAAACACAATCAATTCACTGTATCGAAGGAAATTGCAATGTCGAACTCTACCGTTGTCGTCGTGACCGGCGTGTCATCCGGTATCGGACGCGCCACCGCCGAGAAGTTTGCGAGCCGCGGTTGCCGCGTGTTCGGCACCGTGCGAAGTATCGCAAAAGCGACGCCTATCTCCGGCGTCGAGCTTGTCGAGATGGAAGTTCGCGACGACGCCTCTGTTCAATCCGGAGTCCAGACCATCTTCGATCGCGCCGGGCGTATCGATGTGCTCGTCAACAATGCTGGAACGAGTCTGATCGGTGCGGTGGAGGAGGCCTCTGTTACCGAGGCTGCGGCGCTGTTCGACACCAATGTATTCAGCATCCTGCGCACAATACGCGCGGTACTTCCCCACATGCGGGCACAAGGTGGCGGAAGGATCGTCAATGTCAGTTCGGTGCTTGGCTTTTTGCCGGCTCCGTATATGGGTCTTTATTCGGCTACCAAGCATGCCGTCGAGGGGCTGACTGAAACCCTGGATCATGAAGTGCGCCAGTTCGGCATACGCGCAACGGTGGTCGAACCATCTTTTACCAGAACCAATCTCGACATCAATGCGCCCCAGGCGGGTTCGAAAATCGCCGACTATGACCGGGAGCGTGCCCTTGCATCGAGCGCAGTCGTGAACAGCGTCAAAGGTGCGCCCGAGCCCGAAGGCGTGGCAAACACCATTGTCGAAGCGGCGCTTGGCGCCTGGCGGATGCGTCGCACGCCTGCTGGACAGGCGTCGTTGCTGAGCAAGTTACGCCGCTTCATGCCCGCTGGTCCCGTCGATTCAAGCTTGAGAAAAACATTCGGACTTGGTTGAAGCGCTCGTCCACGCATCACCCTGTGGCCAGGGTTTGACGAGCCCCTGTTTCTGAACGCCCATTTTAGTTGAAACGATCAATGTGAATCACACATGTGAAGCTCGATGAGTTCGCGTCTCGACGAGGTAAGTAACCGCACTAACGTGGCTGCCCGTGATATCGGCGTACTTAGTTCGACCCAACTGATTGACTGTTGTTGTTGGATTCATTGCCGGCCTCAGCTTTAAGGTTTGGAGGCCCGCGCCAGTGCAAGTGTGTCGATATATTCCCGGATCTTCGTCACTTTGCCATTTTGAATGGTGATGGCGAAGACCCAATGGTCTTCGAACCTCCTATTCGTGGCTTTGATTTTGCCCGTGGCGAAACCGACGGCCAGAACCCTGTCGCCCTGCGCTACGAATTCGGGGGGCTCTGGGTATGATGTTTCCACCATTTTCGAAGCTTTCTGAAGCAAATCCGCCAATCCGGCGTGTCCGCGGTGTGTGCCGGCCAGCGGCCAGTCGCCCGGAATGATCCACTCAATGTCTTCGGCAGAAATCGCCAGCAGACCTTGCTCATCGCCGCGGCCCATTGCTGCAAAAAAATCCTTCACAATCTGGACATTCTCTTGTGTGCTCATCGAACTCTCTCCATTACTGTTGCATCGGATACGATCGAAGTAGACCCGCGACTGAAGCAAGCGAGGGAACGATCGCGTCCCTGAAGTCGGACAGTCTCTGTTCCCTCGACCGCGACAGGTTTTCCGGGTTGAACGACGTGAGAGACGTGCGCTCCTCAATAAAACGGCGGCCGCCGTTGGACCACGAGTCAGGATCGCATAAAGATTCGCGATAACGACTTATCAGTCGAACTTGATCAGGTCCTTGAAGATCAGTTGACCCCAGCTATTTCCGCGCGCCTGCACTAGCAGTCCACCTTCGGAAAGTCCGCCAAGTTTGATCGGCGAGAAACCGAGATTTTCCGCAAGCGCACCGATCTCCGCTGCGGCGCCATCGTCGTCGCTCGCCAGGAACACGACTCTCCTGCCACCATGCACGGCCGGATCCTGCTCAAGTACAGCAGCGCCCAGATGATTGAAGCCCTTGACCAGTCTTGCGCCAGTGAAGGCGTGCGCGATGACCCTGGAAGAGGGCTGTCCTCCCATTTCCTCAGGAGGCACGCCGTAGGCATTGGTCACATCGACGATGGTCTTCCCCTGCCAGGTGGGCAGTGCCTTCGCGACATCCGGGTGTGACTCGAAACGGACAGCCAAAAAGATGACGTCTGCCTTGACGGCTTCCGCGAGCTTTTTGGGAATGATCTCAGGTCCGATTGCGGCCGCAGCGGATCCAAAACTGTCCGGGTCGCGAGTGGTCGCAACGGAAACTTCCATGCCGTTGCGGGCAAACGCCTTGGCCAAGGCCTGGCCGATCTTGCCGAAGCCGATAATTGCGTAGCTCATATATTTTCCTTTGGTTTACCGCGCCCTACGGCGCTCCGGATAATCGAATGGAGCGCCGTAGGGCGTAGCGTCAGATTTGCGCCAGGCCGCCGTCGACGGCGACCTCGCTGGCGGTCATGAAGCTGCTGTCCGGCGACGCGAGGAAGGCGGCCGCCGCTGCGATCTCCGCCGGATCGGCCATGCGCTGGAGCGGAGTCATCGAGGCGAAGACCTTCTGGCCTTCCTCGCCTAGCGCTTCCTTAGCGAGTTCGGTCGCCGTCGCCCCGGGCGACAGCACGTTCACGCGGATGCCGGTGCCCTTCAGTTCCTCTGCCCAGGTCCGGGCGAGGTTGCGCACAGCCGCCTTGCTCGCGCTGTAGGCGCTCATTGCCGGGGCGCCGGTGGTGCCGGCGCTCGATCCGGTCAGGATTATCGAACCGCCTTCACCCATCAACGGCAGCGCCTGCTGGACCGTGAAGATCGTGCCTTTCACATTGGTGTCGAAGGTTTCGTCGATGTGCTCGGCGGTGATCTTGCCGAGCGCAAGCTGGCTTCCCGCCCCGGCATTGGCGAAGACGATGTCCAGGCTTGCGCGCTCGGCCTTCACCGCCGCGTAGAGCCGGGCGAGGTCGGCCTCATCCGAGACCGAGCCCTTCACCGCGCGGGCATTAGGCCCGAGCTCGGCCAGAGCGGCGTCGAGCGCTTCCTGCCGGCGGCCGAAGATGAAGACGAAGGCGCCTTCTTCGATAAAGCGCTTTGCTGCGGCGCGGCCGATGCCGGTAGCGCCGCCGGTGATCACTGCGGTCTTTCCATTCAACCTGGTCATGACGTGCATCCTTCCTTGGAGTTGTACGGAAGCAGGGGAACTGCTTACTTGAGACCAGTATGCAGTTCTGATAACCTAAGAACAAGTATGCACCTTTTGGTAACCACGAAAATGACTGACTGTTCTCAAAACTGCGGCGGGCGCTACTCCTACGGGCTGGCCGCCACCCTCAGCATCATCTCGGGCAAGTGGAAGCCGCTGATCCTGTACTTCCTGCTCGACGGCCCGAAGCGCTACGGCGAGCTCAAGCGCAACGTCCACGGCGTGAGCGCCAAGGTGCTGATCCAGCAATTGAAGGAACTGGAGGCCGATCATGTGCTTGCGCGCACCGACTACAAGGAGGTGCCACCGCGCGTGGACTACGCGCTGACCCCGCTCGGCCGTAGTCTGGCCGACAAGATTGTCCCGCTGTGTATCTGGGGCACCGAGAACATGGCAGAAATGGTGAGCATGCTTGCCGAGCGGGACCGGTTGCGTTAGCGGGATGCTGAAGAACCGGGGAGTTGGACGGCCCTCCGCGTTGGTGTTGATTCAGCCGACATCGACGTTCAAGGCGATGTCGAAGGTGCCGGCGCCGTTTTTGGCCAGCCCGATGAGCATCAGGCCGAGCGACTCGAGCGTCGAGGCCATGTGCAGGCCGCCGACATCGAACGGACGCAGCCCGAGACTTTCGAGGAAGGCAGAGACCCGCGCCTTGGCCTGCGGATCGTCAGCGGCGATGAACGCGTCGAGGCGTCCACGCCGCGCAAGTACCGGGCCGAAGAGGGTGTTGAGCGCCTTCACGACATGCGCGCTCGCGGGGGCGCTCCTGGCGATCTCCTGCGCACCAGAACTGCCGTGGGGGGTGACGAGGCCCGTGAGGTCGGGGGCGATCGGGTTGGTGATGTCGAGAATCACCTTGCCGCTGAGCGCCTCGCCGAACTCGGTCACCACCGCCGTCGCACTGCCGTACGGCACGGCGAGGATGACGATGTCGCCCGCCGGCGCGACGCCGTACGTCCCTGCGGTCGCTCCAGCTGCGAGCTTGTCGGCCAGCGCCCGCGCCCTGGCAGCGTCGCGGGATATCACCTCGACGGTGTGCCCAGCCCTGACGATGCGGTCGCCGATCGCCGTGGCCATGCCACCTGTGCCGATGATGCTGATAGTGCTCATGTGCAGTCTCCTGGTCAGTTAAGCGGTGCTCGTACTTTCAAAACGGGGCATCCCCCGGTGAATGTTTTGTGTGCGCCGAGCCGCGTCGGCCGTCCCTCATGCCATCGCCGGGTCGGCAGAGTCTTCGCGGATGAATCACGGCGTCGCGACATTGCTGTCCGCCGGGCTCAATGCGACTCGGCTCCCTGCCTCAGCTCAACTCAGAGGGCGGGGAAGTAGTGGCCATTGTCGAGATCCTCGAGAAGGCCGGGCTGAGCAGGCTCCCAGCCGAGGGTCTGGCGCGTGATGAGATTGGACGCCGGGAGGTCCAGCGTGACCAGATTCGCGAGGAATCCAAAGTATCCCGGCAGCATCAGTACGTCCTCGGGAATACTCACCGCCGGCAGGCCCAGACGACTGCCAATAGCCTCGGCGATCTCGCGGAACCGGATGGCCTCGCCCTCGATCCCGTGCCAGCTTTTGCCAGCCGGACCCTTCTCCAGCGCCAGGCGGAACAAGGAAGCGAGGTCGCGGCTGTGCACGGCCGGCCACCGGTTCGCGCCGTCCCCGGGGTAGCCGACGACGCCCTTCTCCTTCGCGAGCCCGATCAGCAGCGGGAGGAAGCCGGTATCGGTCGTGCTGTGTGCAATAGGAGGAATCCGCACGACCGAAGACCGCACGCCCCGCTCCGCGAGACCGACTACGGTGAGCTCCACGACGTTGCGAACTCGCAGAGTCCCCTTGTACGCATCGCCGCCGGGAAGGGCCGGATCCTGCTCGGTGGCTGGCCGGCCCAGGTTTTCCCATCCGGGAGAGCCGATGCTTGCCGACACGACCAGCGGCTTTCCGCTTCCGGCCAGTGCCTCGCCATACGCGAGCATGATCTGAAGTTCCGCAGCGGCCACGGCGTCAAGTCCGCCGGAGGGAAGCAGGTCTTGCCTATGCGCGATGTGGATGACGCCGTCGGCCTGCGCCGCAGCCGCCTTGAGCCCATCGAGGTCTGAGATATCTCCGCGACGCACCTTCGCGCCGAGCGCGGACACCGCCGCAGCGGACTTGTCCGACCTGGCTAAGCCGGTGACCTCGTGGCCGGCGGCGATGAGCTCGGAGATGATGTACGGACCGATATGACCGGTGCCGCCGGTGACGAAAACGTGCATGTTATTGCTCCTTGTAGGCGATGTGATGCGAGAAGCGGTGGTATGGGCGCAATCAGCCGAGGGCCACCGATCGCCACCGCCATGCCGCCTGCGCGGACGATGCTGATAGTGACCATGTAGCCTCTTGGTGAAGTAAGCGGTGCCCGCATCCCCCGAACGACCATGCTAGCCACATTACTTGCAAAAAACAAGTAAACAAGGGAATTTACTTGCGTTACGCAAGCGATGTTAAAATCCAGCCATGAAGACG
The DNA here is from genome assembly GCF_003386115.1 of Paraburkholderia sp. BL27I4N3. Classification (NCBI taxonomy): domain Bacteria; kingdom Pseudomonadati; phylum Pseudomonadota; class Betaproteobacteria; order Burkholderiales; family Burkholderiaceae; genus Paraburkholderia; species Paraburkholderia sp. BL27I4N3. Next base: position 7,150,531 of record NZ_QREJ01000001.1, read on the forward strand.
ACGACATCCAAAGAAGACGTTCGGTCCCACTGCGCGGTGAACTACGGCGTGGAGATCTTCGGCGACCGGTGGTCGCTCCTGATCATTCGCGATATCGTTTTCGTCGGCAAGAAGACGTATGGCGAGTTCCTGAAATCGGAAGAGGGAATCGCGACCAATGTGCTTGCTTCGCGCCTTGCCTTTCTTGACGAGCAAGGAATTCTCTCGAGGGCGCCCAACCCCGACGACAGGCGCAAGGACTTTTACACGCTAACCGAGAAGGGCCTGGATCTCATTCCCATCGTGCTTGCCATCGTCCTTTGGAGCGCGAAGCACGATTCGAAGTCGTACGTGCGGCGTCGCAAGGATTTCGTTGCTCGTTTACGCGGAAGCCCCTTGCAGGTGGGCGAAGAGATAAAGGCGCTGGTCCGCAATGGCGGATGTCTCTTTCCTGAGAGCAAGGAATGAGCAGGACGCACTCGGTCATTCTTTGTAGATTTTGCGCAGTGGTCGAGCTGACAGGTGGGCGGTGTCTTTGGTGAATTATCGGCCTCAAGCCTTGGATAGCGAACGACACTCGACGTCGAGTTGCCCGTGTCCTTTAGTCCTCCTGCTCGGAACGCGGCACCGATTCGTTTGCTGGGCTGCCATCGTGTAAGAGATGGTCGAGCGCCGCTGGAAAACGCAGGACAATCCCTGGAAAGTCACTGCTGCCTGCCGGATCAAACGCAGCGCTGCTATGCCCAGTACTTCAGAGCTTCCGCAGGCCACCTACATAGCGGCGTGGCTCCGCAGTGAGGCCGGCTTGACCTGTTTTCCAAGCGCTTTGCCGCCAGGGAGTCGACGGTCGCCGCGAGTAGTTCGATATCGACAGGCTTGCGGAAAAAAATATTCCATAGCCCAGTTCTATCTGATGGCGCCGACTGCGCCGAGGTCATGATGATCGGAATCAGGGCCAGCGCCGGATAGCACCTGAGCCGCTCGCACAGGACGTCCCCGTCCATGCATGGCATGTTCCAGTCAGTGACAATTACATCAGGAAGGTAACGACTTGCAATCTCCAACGCCGGATGTCCATCGTCAGCGAGTACGACGTGGTGGCCGCGCCCCTCTAAAACAACCTGGAGTAGCCATAACGAATCCGAGTCGTCGTCAACGATCAGGATGACAGACATAGCAAGAGCCCTATTAGTCTCTGCCTTCGCGCAACGACTGTGCCAACTCGTATGACGCTTACAAACTGACAGCCCTCAAGTGCCGTGTCGAAACGCGAGATCTGCCGCTAACGGCCAGTTCGACGTGCGAGCCAGGACCTTCGATGACACCGCCACCGGTAGAGAAATGCCGAAGCGTCTCTTCTCGGGGCAACTGTGCAGGAGCGTCGCCCGCCAGCCCGTAGACCTCGATGCCGCTCAACAAACCGCCGCTCTCGAATATGAATATTCCGGCCGGCGCAGTGACCGGGCCGGAAATGAAGTTCCCGAGGATGTGTGCGCCCGGTGGTGCAGGTTCGCGGCCCTTGATCTGGAAATTGATGGACCCACAGCCGCAAGGACAGCGCGATGGCGTTACCTCGGCCGCTGCGAGCTGTTCGAGAAACTCTCGCGTCTTTGGCTCGCCATGCTCAAGCATCCAACGAGCGAGCAACATCTCGGATGCAGACAACGGGCGGTTTCGTTCGAGAGTGTCCATGGGGAGAAAGTCCAGCAGGTGCCTTCACGAAGGCCGGCGGCCGAATGACCATGAGAATGTCTCGACTGCCGATATGCTTGCTCGACGCGTACACACCGGCTACGGTGCAAACGAAGCGGGTCTTACTGTTCACGAGCGCTTGTGGCTCGCCTCCATACACCTTCCAGCATCGCAGGCACCCATTGCTCGGCCGGGCAGCGACTCCAGGTGTCGGCAAGGAAAATCATCGATTCGTCGCCACTCGTCTGCCGAGCCTTCTCCAGCTCCAACAACAGCAGCGTACCCGCGGAGTAAGGGCAGCCACCGACCGATCCACTCGATGTCGCTTGACGAAGGACCACGCCTGGGGCGAAAAGGCAGCGATGGCTGGCCACCTCGGCTGTGAGTGTCTGCCGCACCGAGGCGTCGAGATAAAGACCACGCATGTGATTCAGGCCTTTTACGACATTGTGTATTGCTACGCTGACGGCGTGGACGCCTGCAAGGTCTCCACCGACCATCGAAACGAGTAACGCCTTGGCGCGCGTCACCTTGCCGGTTACTTTCCAGGCCAGATTACGCAGCGCATTGCCCGGCGCAAGCGATGCAGCAAGGACTTGCGCAGCGGCCCAGGTGGCCTCGCCAGCTTCGAAGGTGGGACTGAATAAACGACCTATGACCTGCTGCACAAGCGGCCCGACTGCAACGTCAGTGTTTGTGCCGCGAACCCACGCTGCCAACGGCTCCAGGTCGGCGGGCGCCGCGCGGATATCCGGTGCGGCGGCGTTGAGTTTGTGCCACAACGCGTCCTGCTGGATCTCGCGTCCAGTTGCCTTTCTCGCGCTCATCGTCGGGAATCGATGACCTTTGTACGACAGCACCCCGAGTATGCGGCGGACCAACAGACGGTTGAGCAGTGGCTTGCCTGACCCAAAGGCGCGGTCGAGCGTGCCGTCACGCGCGATTTGAAGGATGCCGGCAGGCTGATCCACCTTGATGACATCGACAAGACCCGGAATATGTTTATGTTCCACGACTGCGTACCTCGTAAAGGAAGAGATTCGTTCGACTCACGTGGTGCGGCATGCCCCAGGCATTTTGCCATTGCTGCCACTCGTGCCGCTCGAACAGGGCCGACGCCCGCGATAACCGCTCCGCGCCGTCAGACATGAGCCCCGATCATGTCGTCGAAACCGGCTAATATCTATCAGCTACCCGACAGATTGGCGCCAAATGAATTCCTATGTACAAAGCTATAGGCCACAACTGGCAACAACACCGTGGTTCAAGGATTTACCGATCGAGCTTCAGGACTATCTTGTCGCTCACTCTGACCTGCTCCGGCTAAAGAAGGGGCAACAGCTTTATCGGCGCGGCGACCAGTCGTTCGGCCTGTACGCGGTTCTCGACGGTGCATTGTCGATCGGCACCGTCGGAGCGGATGGAAAAGAGGCGCTGCTCGCCGTACTTGGGCCAACCGCCTGGATCGGGGAAATCTCGATGTTCGACGGGCTGCCTCGTCCGCACGATGCCTCAGCGATAAGTGACACTCTCGTGCTTCATGTACCCGGTGCATCGTTGGAAAGCCTGCTTAAGGCTAACCCTGCTTACTGGCGGAATTTTGGCTTGTTGATGGCGCAAAAAATCCGAATCTCCTTCGAAAACAACGAAGCCATGACACTGTTGCCGGCCGCTCAACGCTTGGCAAGTCGCTTATTGCTGATCGCTGGCGGCTACGGCGGGATTAATGCCGAACGGAGCAGGATAAAGCTTTCGCAAGACACCTTGGCTTCAATGGTTTCGCTTACACGGCAGACGACGAACCAGCTGCTCAAGAACCTCGAGAGTCAGGGTATCGTCGATCTGAAATTCGGGGAGATCGTTATTCTTGATTTTGATCGCCTGCACGCTGCCAGTATCGAAAATCCCGGTCCTTGAGACGCAAATCCAGAGACGGATCCTTGCCGCCAGAACAGCGTTCTTTGTTCCATTTCCAACGAACAGGTTTGTTCGCTCCGGAACAGATTTCGTTTGCAAGCAACCAGCTTACGCGCGCGCCCTTGCCGGGTAACGCCGATACAGGTATCGCCACTACCACCCAACTCCCTGTTTTTTATCGGTTTTTCGCGAGATTCAGCGGCCCGGAGCGAGGTTCTGCGTGGCATAATCGACCGACACAGTCAGCCCGAAGTCATTACTACCCCGCATACCATGGCACAGACTCTCTACGACAAATTGTGGAACACACACGTGGTCCACACGGAAGAAGACGGCACGACGATTCTCTATATCGACCGTCACCTGCTGCACGAAGTCACCAGCCCTCAGGCGTTCGAAGGCCTGAAGCTGGCCAAGCGTCCGGTGTGGCGTATTAGCGCGAATCTGGCGGTCTCGGACCATAACGTGCCGACCACCGACCGCAGCCACGGCATCGCCGATCCGGTTTCCAAGCTGCAAGTCGATACGCTCGATTCGAACTGCGACGCCTACGGCATCACGCAGTTCAAGATGAACGATCTGCGTCAGGGCATCGTGCACATCATCGGGCCGGAGCAGGGCGCTACGCTGCCGGGCATGACGATCGTCTGCGGCGACTCGCACACGTCCACGCACGGCGCATTCGGCGCGCTGGCGCATGGCATCGGCACGTCGGAAGTCGAGCACGTGCTGGCCACGCAAACCCTCTTGCAGAAGAAGAGCAAGAACATGCTGGTGAAGGTCGAAGGCGCGTTGCCGCGCGGCTGCACCGCGAAAGACATCGTGCTGGCCATCATCGGCAAGATCGGCACGGCAGGCGGAACCGGTTACGCGATCGAGTTCGGCGGTTCGACCATTCGCGCGCTCTCCATGGAAGGCCGCATGACGGTCTGCAACATGGCGATCGAAGCAGGCGCGCGCGCCGGCATGGTCGCGGTCGACGACACCACCATCGAATATCTGAAAGGCCGCCCGTTCTCGCCGGAAGGCGTGGAGTGGGATCACGCGGTCGAGTACTGGAAGCAGTTCAAGTCGGACGAAGGCGCGCAATTCGACCGCGTGGTCGAACTGAACGCCGCTGAGATCGTGCCGCAAGTCACATGGGGCACGTCGCCGGAAATGGTCACGGCCGTGGACGGCTACGTGCCGGACCCGGATCGCGAGAAAGACCCGGTCAAGCGCGACGCCATCGAGCGCGCGCTGAAATACATGGCGCTCGAACCGAATGCGCCGATCGAATCGATCAAGCCGGATAAAATCTTCATCGGGTCGTGCACCAACGCGCGCATTGAGGACATTCGCGCCGCGGCTTACGTCGTGAAGAAGCTGGGCCGCCGCGTGGCGCCGAACATTCGTCTGGCCATGGTGGTGCCGGGTTCGGGTCTCGTGAAAGCGCAGGCGGAACGTGAAGGCCTCGACAAGGTCTTTACCGATGCCGGTTTCGAATGGCGTGAACCGGGTTGCTCGATGTGTCTCGCCATGAACGCCGACAGGCTGGATCCGGGCGAGCGTTGCGCGTCCACGTCGAATCGGAATTTCGAGGGTCGTCAGGGCGCCGGTGGCCGTACCCACCTCGTGAGCCCCGCAATGGCTGCGGCTGCGGCCATCGAAGGGCATTTCGTCGATATTCGCAAGCTTGGATAAACACGCATGATGAAGAACATGAATCGCACCACTCTATTGCGCCGCTTCGCTCTCGGTACGCTGGCTGGGCTATTGCTCGGTCTGGCCGGTTGCAACACGGTGCACGGATTCGGCGAGGACATGTCGCACCTCGGCAATTCGATCAGCAACCACGCTGAAAAATAAGCGGTTTTTGATTTTTTGCCGGCTTTGCGCCGAGCGGCTTTCCGGCCGCCGCGCGCATTGCCCGGTCTTGAAACAGGCGCAAGCGTCATGGATAAATTCATCGTACACACCGGCGTCGTGGCGCCGCTCGATCGCGAGAACGTCGACACGGACGCGATCATTCCGAAGCAATTCCTGAAGTCGATCAAGCGCACGGGTTTCGGGCCGAACGCGTTCGACGAATGGCGTTACCTCGACCACGGCGAGCCGGGTCAGGACAATTCGAAGCGTCCGCTGAATCCGGATTTCGTGCTGAACCAGCCGCGTTATCAGGGCGCTTCGGTGCTGCTGGCGCGTAAGAACTTCGGCTGCGGCAGCTCGCGTGAGCACGCGCCGTGGGCGTTGGAGCAATACGGCTTTCGCGCGCTGATCGCGCCGAGTTTCGCCGACATCTTCTATAACAACTGCTTCAAGAACGGTGTGTTGCCGATCGTGCTGACTGAGCAGCAAGTCGATCACCTGTTCAACGAAACGTATGCGTTCAACGGCTTCAGCCTGACGATCGATCTCGAGGCGCAAGTCGTGCGCACGTCGGACGGCGGCACCGAATATCCGTTCGAAGTCGCGGCGTTTCGCAAATACTGCCTGCTGAACGGTTTCGACGACATCGGCCTCACGTTGCGGCACGCGGACAAGATTCGCCAGTTCGAAGCGGAGCGTATTGCGAAGCAGCCTTGGCTGAATCACCGCATCGTCGGATAAGGGCGTTCGTCGGGGCCTAACCAGGCCCGCCGGCTGATTCAAGTTCCCAGAAAAAACGCCAAGGCCGCTCCGACTTTTCTTGTCCCCGCGCGGCTGGTTGGCGCGAAGCGACGGGTCCAGGGGCACTCAACAGTCTCGAAGCAAACCTCAAGGAATTCGCATGAAAATCGCAGTGTTGCCGGGCGACGGCATCGGTCCCGAAATCGTCAAGGAAGCCGTCAAGGTTCTGAACGTGCTCGGCGAAAAGTTCGAACTCGAAGAAGCGCCGGTTGGCGGCGCGGGCTACGAAGCGAAGGGCCACCCGCTGCCCGATTCGACACTGGCGTTGGCGAAAGAGGCCGACGCGATCCTGTTCGGCGCGGTCGGCGACTGGAAGTACGACTCGCTCGAACGCGCGCTGCGTCCGGAGCAGGCCATTCTGGGTTTGCGCAAGCACCTGCAACTGTTCGCGAACTTCCGTCCGGCGATCTGCTATCCGCAGCTCACGGGCGCGTCGTCGTTGAAGGAAGAGATCGTTTCCGGCCTCGACATCCTGATCGTGCGCGAACTGAACGGCGACATCTATTTTGGCGCGCCGCGCGGCGTGCGTTCGTCGCCGGACGGCCTGTTCGAAGGCGCGAAGGAAGGCTTCGACACGATGCGTTATTCGGAACCTGAAGTGCGCCGCATCGCGCACGTCGCGTTTCAGGCGGCGCAAAAGCGCCAGAAGAAGTTGACGAGCGTGGACAAGGCCAATGTGCTCGAAACCTCGCAGTTCTGGCGCGACGTGATGATCGACGTGTCGAAGGAATACGCGGACGTCGAACTGTCGCACATGTACGTCGATAACGCCGCGATGCAACTGGTGAAGGCGCCGAAGGCGTTCGACGTGGTTGTCACCGGCAACATGTTCGGCGACATTCTCTCCGACGAAGCGGCCATGTTGACGGGTTCGATCGGCATGCTGCCGTCGGCCTCGCTCGACAAGGACAACAAGGGCTTGTACGAGCCGTCGCACGGTTCCGCACCGGACATCGCCGGCAAGGGCGTCGCGAATCCGCTCGCCACGATTCTGTCGGCGGCCATGATGCTGCGCTATTCGCTCAACAAGGCGGAGCAGGCGGATCGCATCGAAAACGCGGTGAAAAAGGTGCTCGAACAGGGCTATCGTACCGGCGATATTCTCACGCCGGGTTGCAAGCAGGTCGGCACTGTCGCGATGGGCGACGCGGTTGTCGCCGCGCTGTAAGCTCGCAGGCAAGATAAGCGGTCTTCAGGTTCACATACGGCCGTTAAAGCGCGAATCTGCCTCGAAACAGGCCGATTCGCGCGCAATTCAGACAACAGCGACGCACGGCAACCGCGGACATTGACGTCGCCGGATTCCGGTTTTCGTGTATATTGTGGCGATGGCGCATACAGCTCAAATCTCCTCGATTTCGACACTGCACGGCAAAACGGCCCGTGCGGTTGAGTTCGCCATTACCACCACCAAAACGATTACCCCGAAAACGATCACGAAACGCTGATCGTCCGTCGTGCCCGCTCATCTTCCCCGCGCGGTCACTGCGGGCAAAGATGCGGGGAAGTTTCCATTCGAAGGGTATGAAGTCATGAACGTAGGTCTCGTAGGTTGGCGCGGCATGGTCGGCAGCGTCCTGATGCAACGCATGCAGCAGGAAGGCGATTTCGATCTTATCGAACCGGTGTTTTTCAGCACCAGCAACGCGGGCGGCAACGCGCCGTCGTTCGCCAAAAACGAGACCAAGCTCAAAGATGCAACAAGCATCGACGACCTGAAGAAGTGCGAGGCGATCATCTCGTGCCAGGGCGGCGACTACACGAACGAAGTGTTCCCGAAGCTGCGCGCTGCGGGCTGGAACGGCTACTGGATCGACGCGGCTTCGTCGCTGCGTATGAAGGACGACGCCGTCATCATTCTCGATCCGGTCAACCTCGACGTGATCAAGAACGCGCTGGTCAAGGGCCAGAAGAATTTCATCGGCGGCAACTGCACGGTTAGCCTGATGCTGATGGCGCTCGGCGGCCTGTTCCGCGAAAACCTCGTCGACTGGATGACGGCCATGACGTATCAGGCCGCTTCGGGCGCGGGCGCGCAAAACATGCGCGAACTCCTGCAGCAAATGGGCACGCTGTACGGCGCGGCCAAGGAAGACCTGGCGGATCCGTCGTCGGCGATTCTCGACATCGACCGTCGCGTGCTTGCCGCGATGAACAGCGACCGCATGCCGACCGACAACTTCGGCGTACCGCTCGCCGGCTCGCTGATTCCGTGGATCGACAAGGATCTCGGCAACGGCATGTCGAAGGAAGAGTGGAAGGGCGGCGCGGAAACCAACAAGATTCTCGGCAAGCCGGCCATGGGCACGCCGGGTTCGATTCCCGTGGACGGCCTGTGCGTGCGGATTGGCGCCATGCGCTGCCACTCGCAGGCATTGACCATCAAGCTGAATAAGGACGTGCCGCTGGACGAGGTGAACAGCATCCTCGCGTCGGGCAACGACTGGGTCAAGGTCGTGCCGAACGAGCGCGAAGCGTCGATGCGCGATCTGTCCCCGGCGGTGGTGACGGGTACGCTGACGGTGCCGGTCGGCCGCGTGCGCAAACTGGCGATGGGCGGCGAATATCTGTCGGCTTTCACGGTCGGCGATCAGCTGTTGTGGGGCGCCGCGGAACCGCTGCGTCGTATGCTTCGCATTGTGCTCGACAAGTAAAGTAAACTACGCGCTCACGACGCGTAGAAAACTCAAGAAGCGTCGCGCTTGCGCGGCGCTTTTTTCATTGTGTGCTCCGATTATCTTGTCTCTTTCCAACCGCAAAAAAGGGCTGCGCGCTGACGCGCCAGGAGTCCCGATGAACCTTCGACTCTCATCCCTTCGGGCTATGTTCAATCTTCAGGGTGCGAGCCGATTGACGGCCGCCGCCGCTGTGTCCGCCGCGCTTGCGTGCGCTGGCGTGGGCAGCGCGGTCGCCGCGCCGGGCGACGCCGCCAGCGCGCCGGACGCCGCCTCCGTTTCGTACGCGAACGGCGGCCAGGTGACGGTGCGGCCCGGGCAGTCGCTGAACGACGTGGCGATTGCCGTCACGCAGTCGCATGACAAGGCGACGCTCGCACGCGCCTCGCGCGCGTTATTCGATGCGAACCCGAATGCCTTCATGAGCCACGACCCGAGCCGGTTGCGGCTGGGCGCGGTGTTGACGGTGCCGGTGCTGGATGCGTCGGGTGCGCTGGCGGCGTCGGCGGCGGGTGTTGCGGCGGCGCCTGGTTCGGCATCGAATGCGGCACCCAACGCGACAACCAACGCGGCACCGGCGGCCGACGCGGCAAGTGCCGTGGCGCAGGTCAATGCGGCGGCGGCAAGCGCAGCAAGTGCGGCGGCGCGCGCGGCGACGCCGGCCGCTCCCGCTGTTTCGGCGATGGCCAGTGCGGCCACCGAAGCAAGCTCGGCAACGCCGGGTGGCACGGCTGCATCCGCGCCGGTCGCGGGATCGCAGGCGGCGGCATTGCCGGCCAGCGGCACCCATGAGTGGGCCGGCTCGATTCAGCCCTCGGCTAGCGAGGCTGAGGGCGCATCAACGGCGGGCGCCGGAACGACTCCGGCGATGACCGCCGCGCAGCCGGCATCGCAACCACGCGCGCAGGTGTCGAGCTTGCAGCAATTGCTCGCGCTGAAAAATCGCGTGCTGATGGAGTTGCAGAAGCACGGCATCGGTGGGACGCCGCCCGCTACGAGCACGGCGTCGGCCGGGGTCGCGCAGCCGCCGGTTGGCGTGTCGTCAGCGGCGGCTGTGCCGAGTCATGGCGCGACGCCGGTGGCATCGACATCGAATGCTGCCGGCATGTCGCAGACGGAGTTGAGCGTGGCGGCGGCGATTGGCGCGGCGCTGGTCGCGCTGCTGACGGCGCTGCGTATGGGGCGGCGGAAGCGCGAACGGGCGGCGGAGGCTGCGTCGGCGGACGGCGATAAGGGGGTGTCCCCGCGGGCAACGGGCTCGCAGGACGCCGCTTCGACGCCCGAGCAGACTCCGGCGCGCGGAGCGTCGGACGTCGGCGCTGATGCGGTCGTTGGAAATGCGGCGGCACAGGCGGCTGCGGAGCGTGAAGCTGCGGAAGGCAACGCGGCGGCGCGTGAAATGGCGGAACGGGTTGCGGCAGAGCGCGACGCGGAGATTCGTCAGGCTGCCGCGCGGGAGGCGGCGGAGAAAGAGGCGGCGGAACGTGTAGTGCAAGAACAAGCCGCGGCAGAGCGGGCCGCGGCGGAACGGGCAGCGGCAGAACAGAGAGCGGCAGAACACGCGGCGGCAGAACATGCAGCGGCGGAGCGCGTGGCAGCGGAGCGCGCTGCGGCAGCACATGCAGCGGCGGAGCGGGCGGCAGCGGAGCAGGCTGCGGCTGAAGCTGCAGCGGCAGAGCGCACGGCGGCGGAGCACGCAGAGGTTGAGCGTGCTGCTGCGGAACGCACGGCCGCCGGGCACGGCGAGGCCCAACATACCGCCGCCGAAAGCACGGCGGCCGATCAAGTGCACGCCGAGCACCCAGCCGCAGACCACGCAGCACAAGACCTTCCCGCAGCCCACAGGGCTTTCCCTTCACCCGACCTCAGCGCGTCCGACCACATCTCGCAAGAGCGCGCCGCAACACCCGCATCCGTCGAACCTGAGCAATTGAATCCAGCCATTGCTCCGTCCGCTCAGAGCGGTGCCAATCCCGAACCCCTCCCAGCGTCCCACCACGACGACTTCGACAGCGCGACCACGGCCGCGAGCCTTGCCGCCGCAGCGGAACTAGGCGCAGAGGCCTTGCCCCTGGCGCCGCTGGAGCCCGTCGACGACGCCTTCTTGCATGTGGAACCCTCCCACCGCCTGCAATGGGATGACGCGCCGGCTGCGCGGCTGGAACCGTCGAGCGAGCCAGAACCGCGAGCGCAACCGCAGTCCGCGCCCGCAGCCGTGCCGACCGAATTCCCGCGCGACGCCGTCGATGCGTTCGGCAGCCTCGACATGCCATTGCCCCCGCGCGTCGAGTCGCCCGCCGATGCCTTGCAAGCGCCCGCCTCACTGTCGAGCCAGCCGGTCGCGTCGCCGGAAACCACGGCACAACAAGCCGTGCCATTGCTCCACCCGGACGACGACACGCCGCATATCGCCGACGAAATCACTGCCGGCACCGCAGGCCACGCGGCCGTCGCGGGCTTGGGCGCGGGTTTTGGCAGCGGTCTGGGTGCGGCCGGCTTCGGCGCGTTGAAGCTCGATTTCGACCTCGAGTTACCGCCGAGCCCGGCCCAGCCGTTGCCGGCGTTCACGCAGAACGATCTCAGCCGCATCGCCCGCAACAAGCTCGAACTGGCGGCCGAATACATCGAACTCGGCGATTTGTCCGGCGCGCGCGCGCTCATCAACGAAGTGATCGAGGCGAACGATCCGGGTACGCGCACCGAGGCCCGCGCGTTGCTCTCGACGCTCGCTCCGTTGTCGTGAAGCGTATTGCTCTAGGCGTGCAGTACGACGGTTCGGCATTCTGTGGCTGGCAGTCGCAACCGCACCGTAACACCGTGCAGGACGAGCTCGAACGGGCACTGCGCGAGTTTGCGCAGACACCGGTGCAAACCGTCGTCGCAGGTCGCACGGATACGGGCGTGCATGGCCTTGGGCAGGTCGTGCACTTCGATACCGAACTGGATCGTGCCGACGTTTCCTGGGTTCGCGGCACCAATTCGTTCCTGCCGAAGACGATCTCGGTGCAGTGGGCCAAGCCGATGCCCGATGAGTTCCACGCGCGTTTTTCCGCGTTCGAGCGGACCTATTACTACGTGCTGTATGTCCATCCAGTGCGCTCGCCGATGCTGGCGACACGGGCCGGTTGGGTGCATACGGCGCTCGACGTCGACGCGATGCAGAAGGCCGCCGCTCATCTGCTCGGCGAACACGATTTTTCGGCATTCCGTTCGTCGCAATGCCAGGCGAAAACGCCGGTCAAGCACCTGTATCAGATCGACGTGAAGCAACAGGGCGACTTCGTCCATTTCCGTTTTCGGGCGAACGCGTTCCTGCACCACATGGTGCGCAACCTGATGGGCTGCCTCGTCTACATCGGCGGTGGCCGTCGTCCGGTCGAATGGATGGCCGAGGTGCTCGCGAGCCGCGATCGCGATTTCGCCGCGCCGACCTTCATGCCGGACGGTTTGTATCTGGCGCAGGTGGGCTATCCTGCGCAATTCGCCGTGCCCGCGCCGCACACGGGCAGCGTGCCGTGGAGTACCGTATGGATCGAGCAAGCGCAAACATGAACTCAACCGAAAACCTCGCAAACGAATCCCACGAAGGCGCCCAGCAGCAGGCCGCGCCGCATCGCACGCGTATCAAGCTGTGCGGCCTGTCAAAGCCCGAAGACGTGTTCCACGCGATCGACCTCGGCGCCGATGCAATCGGCCTCGTGTTCTACCCGCCGAGCCCGCGGTCGGTCAGCGTCGCGCAGGCGGTCGAGCTGGTGCACGATGTGCCGCCGTTCGTCTCGGTGGTCGGCTTGTTCGTCAACGCCACGCCGGACTGGATCCGCGAGGTCGTGAGCAATGTCGGCCTTACGCTGCTGCAGTTTCACGGCGATGAGACGCCGGAGCAGTGCGAATCGCTCGCTGGCGTTGCGGGTTTGCCTTGGTTGCGCGCATTGCGCGTTGCGGCGGATACTCAGCCGGCCGATTTGGTAAAATCGGCTCTTAGCTATTCAGCAGCCAGCAGCCTTCTGTTCGACACCCATGTCGAAGGATACGGCGGCGGCGGGAAGGTCTTCGATTGGTCACTTATTCCAGCAGAGCTCGCGCGTCGGGCCGTTTTGAGTGGTGGGTTGAACGCGCAAAACGTCAGTGAAGCGATCCATCGCGTGCGCCCGTACGCGGTCGATGTCTCGAGCGGCATCGAAACGCCGGGCGCCAAGGGCGTGAAAGATCACGCCCGGATGGCGGCATTCGTACGCGCGGTGCGCGCAGCGGACGCCGAATGATTCCGGCGCAGCGGTTGTCTCGCATGAGAGCCGCGCGCCACACTGAGAAAAGTGATCACCATGTATAACTTGCCTGACGAAAGAGGCCATTTTGGCCAATTTGGCGGCGTGTTCGTCGCTGAAACGCTGGTCCACGCGCTCGACGAGTTGCGTGCGGCATACGACAAATATAAGCAAGACCCGGAATTCGTCGCCGAATACGAGCGCGAATTGAAGTATTTCGTCGGCCGTCCGTCGCCGATTTATCACGCTCAGCGCTGGAGCGAAATGCTCGGCGGCGCGCAGATTTTCCTCAAGCGCGAAGACCTGAATCACACCGGCGCACACAAGGTCAACAATGTGATTGGCCAGGCGCTGCTCGCCAAGCGCATGGGCAAACCGCGCGTCATTGCGGAAACCGGCGCGGGTCAGCACGGCGTGGCCACGGCGACCATCGCCGCGCGTTTCGGCATGGAATGCGTCGTCTATATGGGCGCTGAGGACGTGCGCCGCCAGGCGGCTAACGTGTACCGCATGAAGCTGCTCGGCGCGACCGTCGTGCCGGTTGAATCCGGCTCGCGGACCTTGAAGGACGCGTTGAACGAAGCCATGCGCGACTGGGTCACCAACGTCGAAAACACGTTTTACATCATCGGCACGGTGGCGGGACCGCATCCTTATCCGATGATGGTGCGCGACTTCCAGCGCGTGATTGGCGACGAATGCAAGGTGCAGATGCCTGAACTGGTCGGTCGCCAGCCGGACGCGGTGATTGCGTGCGTTGGCGGCGGTTCGAACGCCATGGGCATCTTTTACCCGTACATTGACGACACTTCGGTGAAATTGATTGGCGTCGAAGCAGCGGGCGACGGCATCGAATCCGGCCGGCACGCTGCGTCGCTGATCGGCGGGAGCCCTGGCGTACTGCATGGCAACCGCACCTATCTGCTTCAGGACGAGAACGGCCAGATCATCGAGACGCATTCGGTGTCGGCGGGCTTGGACTATCCGGGTGTGGGCCCTGAGCACGCGTGGCTAAAAGACAGCAAACGCGCTGAATATGTCGGCATCACCGACGAAGAAGCGCTCAAGGCGTTCCACGATTGCTGCCGGATCGAAGGCATTATTCCGGCATTGGAATCCAGCCACGCGCTGGCCTATGCCGCGAAACTCGCGCCGACGCTGCCGAAGGACAAGTACCTTCTGGTCAATCTGTCGGGCCGCGGCGACAAGGACATGCATACGGTCGCTGAGCGATCGGGCATTCAGTTCTGAGCGCCGCGACGATGCGTGACGAGTTCGACGAGCCGCAGCCGGCAATTGAAACCACGGAAACGCCGGCCGCCGATAGTCCGGCGGCCGAGGCGCCTGCATTGCTATTGCCGCAGGTGCCTGCCGGCATCCAGCTGTTGAACCGCGATTTTCTGACCGATGTTGCGAACATTCCCGACGGATCGATCGATCTGATCGTATGTGATCCGCCCTACGGGCTCGGCAAGGATTATGGCAACGACTCCGACATGCGCACGGGCGAAGATTTTCTCGCCTGGACGCGTGGCTGGCTCGAAATGGCTATTCCGAAGCTCAAACCGTCGGGTTCGCTCTACATTTTCTGCACCTGGCAGTACGCGCCGGAAATCTTCAGCTTCCTGAAGACAAAACTCACGATGATCAACGAAATCATCTGGGACCGGCGTGTGCCGAGCATGGGCGGTACGGTGCGCCGGTTCACTTCGGTGCACGACAACATCGGCTTTTTCGCACTGTCGAAGGATTACTTCTTCGATCTCGATCCCGTCCGCATCCCGTACGATGCCGCTACGAAGAAGGCGCGTTCGCGTAAATTGTTCGAAGGCAGCAAGTGGCTCGAGGTTGGCTATAATCCAAAAGATGTCTGGTCGGTTTCGCGGCTGCATCGGCAACATGCCGAGCGCGTCGCGCATCCCACCCAGAAGCCTCTGGAAATTGTCGAGCGGATGGTGCTGGCAAGTTGTCCGAAGGGCGGGCGCGTGCTCGATCCTTTCATGGGCAGCGGCACCACCGCAGTCGCTTGCGCCCGTCAGCAGCGCGAATTCGTCGGCTATGAAATCAATGAGAGCTACTGCGCGATTGCGCGCGAACGCGTCAGCGCGGCTGCCAATCCGCCTGCTGCGCGTCGGGTCAAAGCCAAAACTCAACGGCAGACCGAAGTGCAGTGAGCGGCGTGCAATCAGCACGCTGCGCAGTGGCCCAAATCCGAGAATATTCCATGTCCCGTATCAAGAACACGTTTGCTGCGCTGTCCGCCCAGGGTAAGAAAGGCCTGATTCCGTTCATGACGGCCGGCGACCCGGATCCCGCTCGCACCGTCGAATTCATGCATGCGCTCGCCGCCGGCGGCGCGGATGTGATCGAGCTCGGTGTGCCGTTTTCCGACCCAATGGCCGATGGTCCGGTGATTCAGCAGTCGTCGGAACGGGCGTTGGCCCAGAGTGTGTCGCTGCGCACCGTGATCGCCGACGTGAAGCGCTTTCGCGAGACCAACGACACCACGCCCGTCGTGCTGATGGGCTATGCCAATCCGATCGAACGCATGGGCACCGAAACCTTTGCGAGGACGGCGAAGGAAGCCGGCGTAGACGGCGTACTGGTTGTCGATTATCCGCCCGAAGAGTGTGCTAACTTCGCTGAACAGATGCGATCTGCCGGCATCGATCCGATTTTCCTGCTGGCGCCCACGTCGACCGACGAGCGTATCGCGGAAGTCGGCAAGATTGCCAGCGGCTACGTCTATTATGTGTCGTTAACAGGCGTGACCGGAGCGGCAAATCTGGACGTTTCCAGCATCGCGAGTAAAATCCCGGCCATCAAGTCGCGCGTTCCCCTGCCGGTGGGCGTCGGTTTCGGCATCCGCGACGCGCAAACCGCGCGTTCGGTGGCTGAAGTGTCCGATGCCGTCGTGATCGGCAGCCGCATCGTGCAATTGCTCGAACAGGCCGCGCCGGAAGCCGCTGCCGAGACGCTGACGCGTTTCGTCGCCGAAGTGCGCGAGGCGCTGGATAGCGTCGCGACTGCCCGATAACAGTTATTTTTGTCTTCTGTAGTGTGAGCGGCGGGCTTGTCCCGCCGTTTGCGCGATCGTAGACCCGAGAAGGATTCACTATGAGCTGGCTCGACAAACTGCTGCCGCCGAAAATCAAACAAACCGACCCGAAAAACCGCAAGGGGATTCCGGAAGGGCTGTGGATCAAGTGCCCGTCGTGTGAAGCGGTGCTATACCGCAACGACGTCGAGGCCAATCTGCATGTTTGCCCGAAGTGCGACCATCACATGCGTATTGGCGCGCGTGAGCGGCTCGACGGCCTGCTCGATCCGGAAGGTCGTTATGAGATCGGCCAGGAAATCGTTCCGGTCGACGCGCTCAAGTTCAAAGACAGCCGCAAGTATCCGGACCGCCTGAAAGAGGCGATGGACGACACCGACGAAACCGACGCGATGGTCGTCATGGGCGGCGCGATCCATACGCTGCCGGTGGTGGTGGCCTGCTTCGAGTTCTCGTTCATGGGCGGCTCGATGGGCTCGGTGGTCGGCGAGCGCTTCGCGCGCGGCGCGCAGAACGCACTCGAACAGAAAGTGCCGTTCATCTGCTTTACCGCTTCGGGCGGCGCGCGCATGCAGGAAAGCCTGCTGTCGCTGATGCAGATGGCCAAGACCACGGCCATGCTCACCAAGCTGGCCGAGGCCAAGCTGCCGTTCATCTCCGTGCTGACCGACCCGACCATGGGCGGCGTGTCGGCCAGTTTCGCGTTCCTCGGCGACGTGGTGATCGCGGAGCCGAAGGCGCTGATCGGCTTTGCCGGTCCGCGCGTGATCGAACAAACCGTGCGTGAGAAGCTGCCGGAAGGCTTCCAGCGCGCCGAGTTCCTGCTGACCAAGGGCGCGATCGACATGATCGTCGACCGTCGCAAGCTGCGTGAAGAGCTTGCTCAACTGATGGCGCTGCTGAGTCATCAACCGGCTGACGCAGTCGCGTAAGCAGGCTCTGCCGTGAACCGTCGTCGCGCGTTCTCGAGTGCGGCGGCCGTCAGAAAAGCAGTAAAAAATAGCGCGCCGCGTGAGTGATCAAGCGGCGCGCTGTCATTTCCGGGATAATCACGGTCTCGCAACGCGGCGACGGTTGCTGACAGCGCGGCCGGCGCAGGTGTGCGTGGTTTGCGCGCATAAAGTGGCGCCCGCCGGGACTAGACCGCAGCCGCAGCCGCAGCCGCAGCCGCACGCTTCGCTCCGCGCCCATTCGCAACACTGCCTACTCGATTTACTCGCGATTCGCCGATGACCACATTCCCCACCCTCGACGCGTGGCTCACGCACCTTGAATCCGCGCATCCGGTCGGCATCGACATGGGGCTGGCCCGTATCAGCCAGGTGCGCGACGCGATGCAGCTGTCGTTCGCGTGTCCGGTCATCACCGTCGGCGGCACGAATGGCAAGGGTTCCACTTGCGCGATTCTCGAATCCATTCTTCTGCGCGCCGGGTTCACGGTCGGCTGTCACACCTCGCCGCATCTGCTCACGTTCAACGAGCGCGCGCGGGTCAACGGCGAAATGGCGAGCGACGCCGATCTGCTGCCGCACTTCGAAACCGTCGAAGCCGCGCGCCTGAGCCTCGCCGAACCGGTCACGCTGACCTACTTCGAATTCACGACGCTGGCGATCATGAGTCTGTTCGCTTCGCGCGGACTGGACGCGGTGATTTTCGAAGTCGGCTTGGGCGGCCGCCTGGATGCGGTCAATATCCTCGATACGGATTGCGCGATCATCACCAGCATCGATATCGATCACACGGAATATCTCGGCGACACGCGCGAGAAAATCGGCTTCGAAAAAGCCGGTATTTTCCGTCCGGGCAAGCCGGCGATCTGCGCGGACCCGGTGCCGCCGCAATCGCTGATCGATCACGCGGAAAAAATCGGCGCCGAATTGTGGCTGTTCGGCCGCGATTTTCGCTATGAAGGCCAGGCCGGCAGCGAGCGCCAGCAATGGAGTTACGTCGGCCCAACCATGCGGCGCTCGGCGTTGGCTTATCCGGCATTGCGCGGCGCGAACCAGTTGATCAACACGTCGGCGGCGCTGGCCGGGCTCGAAGCGCTGCGTGACCGTCTGCCGGTTTCGGCGCAAGACATCCGCCTCGGCCTTGCCAACGTGGAACTGCCGGGACGTTTCCAGGTGCTGCCGGGCAAGCCGGCCGTCGTGCTGGATGTCGGCCACAATCCGCACGCGGCCGCGGTGTTGTCGCAAAATCTCGGCAACATGGGTTTTTTCCCGTACACCTACGCGGTGTTCGGCGCGATGCGCGACAAGGACATTGCCGGCGTGCTGGCGCACCTGAAAGGCGAAATCGATCACTGGTGCGTCACCGATTTGCCGACACCGCGGGCGGCGTCAGCGGAAGAACTCGAAGCGGCCTTGCGCGAGCAGGGCGTGGAACAGGGAGTCGACAGCAGCGTGACGCGTTACGCCACGCCGGCAGAGGCTTTCCAAGACGCGCTAAAACGAGCGTCAGAGAATGATAGAATCGTGGTTTTCGGCAGTTTCTATACGGTAGCAGGCGTGATGGCCTACCGTAAATCGCAGCAACACTGAACGGGCGCCAGGCTCGAACCAAGCGATTCATGGGAATTTTCTCGTTCGGCAAGAAAGACGACGCACCCACCCGGCGCGGCGCAAACACCAGTTCCTCCCGGGCCGCCCGTGGCGAGCGCGTGGAGCGGCGAACCCGCCGCACGGAGCGCACCGTCGACGCCGATGCGATGCTGCTCGACCCTACGTTGCCGGAAAAGCAGCGTGCGCGTCGCCGGCTCGTCGGCGCGATCGCGATGGTCGTGGCGGCGGTCGTCATCCTGCCCATGGTGCTGGACTCGCACCCTAAGCCCGTCACAGACGACATCTCCATCGACATTCCCAGCCGTCCTGCGCCGAAGCTCGCTAAAGCTCAGGAAGACACGCAGGCCGGCGTAGCGCCGGATAATCCTGCAACGCCAGACGCGGCACTCGCCGCATCCGGTCTTGCGCCGGCAACGGCAGCAAGGCAAGGCCAGTCCGGCACCACGAAGCAAGCGAGCACGGAGACGAACGCAGCGGCGTCCGCAGCCAAGCCGGCAGTTAAGCCGCAAGCACCGTCCGTGGCGGCGAACACTACGCCGGCGCCCGCAACACCTGCCAAACCGGCGGCCAAACCGCCGGTCACGCATAACGCCGCGACCGCGCCGGCTGCTCAAGCTCCAAGTTCCGACAACTCGAACACGGCCGCCAGCGCGGACGCGAATTCCGGCACGCCGGCATCGCCGGCGGGCAGCCGTTTCGCCGTCCAACTCGGCGCCTTCGCGAACGACGCCAACGCACGCAATTGGGCGGCCAAGTTGAAAGCGGCAGGTGTGCCCGCATATACCGAACATCGCAAGCAGGCTGACGGCTCCACGCTCACGTTGCTGCGAGCCGGCCCGTTCGCCGACCGCGCAGCAGCGAGCGCGGCCATTGCAAAGGTTCGCGAGGTCGGCTTGACGTCGGGCGCGAACAGCGGCACCGCACAGTAAGCGAGCGATGTTCACTGCCTTCGACTACGCTGTAATGGCGGTGATCGGTTTGTCAGCGCTGCGCGGCACATGGCGCGGGTTTTTGTCGGAGATATTCGGGCTGATCGGCTGGATCGCGGCGTTTTTCATTGCTTGCCGCTTTGTGGGTTACGTTGTCCCGTATATCCCGTCCACGTGGCCGGGCGGGGCGTTGACCCAATGGCTGCTGGCCTTTGCGCTGGTGGTGGTCGGTGTGGTGCTCGTGGCGAGCGTGCTGAACGCCCTTTTGAGCCGCATCGTGCAGGCAACCGGCTTGAGCGGCGTGGACCGTTCGCTCGGTTTGATGTTCGGCCTCGTGCGCGGGGTCGTTCTGGTGCTGATTCTGGTCGCCCTGGCTGGCTTGACCGAACTGCCCCAACAGGAATTCTGGCGCAACGCCTTGCTTCGGCCCTATGCGGTCGAGGGCGTGCACGTAATGAAACCGCTGCTTCCCGAGCCGCTGGCTGCTTACGTCCGAGTGTGACGATCAGGCGAGCGGCGAGGGAGACGCAGCAGGACACCGGCGCAAACCGGCTGCCTTTACGTTCGGTCGCTTAGCTTCGCTAACGTCTCGAAGGAAGTCCCTTGGGACACGATCGCAGGCAGCGGCCGCCATGACGAATTTCGTACCTTTGAAGGACATGCCATGTGCGGCATCGTAGGCGTAGTTTCCCACTCTCCGGTCAATCAGCTGATCTATGACAGCCTGCTGCTCCTGCAGCATCGCGGTCAGGACGCCGCCGGCATCGCGACAGCGAACGGCAGCAACTTCCACATGCACAAGGCCAACGGCATGGTGCGCGACGTGTTCCGCACGCGCAACATGCGCAGCCTGCCCGGCACCACCGGTATCGGCCAGGTCCGTTACCCGACCGCCGGTTCCGCATCGAGCGAAGAAGAAGCCCAGCCGTTCTACGTGAACGCGCCGTTCGGCATCATCCTCGCCCACAACGGCAACTTGACCAACTGGCAGCAGCTGAAAGATGAGATGTTCCGCATCGATCGCCGCCACATCAACACCAATTCCGACACGGAAGTCATGCTCAACGTGCTCGCGCACGAATTGCAGCTTTCCAGCTCGGGCCTGCAACTCGATCCGGCTGCGCTGTTCAAGGCGGTGTCCGGCGTGCATCGCCGGGTGCGCGGGTCGTATGCGATCGTGTCGCTGATCGCCGGCTACGGCCTGCTGGGCTTCCGTGACCCGTTCGGTATTCGTCCGCTGTGCCTCGGCAAGCAGGAAACGGCGGAAGGCGTCGAGTGGATCCTGGCGTCGGAGTCGGTGGCGATTGAAGGTATCGGCTTCGAATTCGTGCGCGACGTGGCGCCGGGCGAAGCGATTTTCATCGACATCGAAGGCAATCTGCACTCGCAGCAATGCGCCACCAACCCGAGCCTGAATCCCTGCATTTTCGAACTCGTGTATCTGGCGCGTCCGGATTCGGTGCTCGACGGCGTGCCGGTCTACAACGTGCGTCTGCGCATGGGCGACTACCTCGCGGAGAAGATCAAGCGCGAGCTGCCCGACGTTCCAATCGACGTCGTGATGCCGATTCCCGATTCGTCCCGTCCGGCCGCGATGCAGGTCGCGAAGAAGCTGGGCGTGGAATATCGCGAAGGCTTCTTCAAGAACCGTTACGTCGGCCGTACCTTCATCATGCCGGGCCAGGCCGTGCGCAAGAAGTCGGTGCGCCAGAAGCTGAACGCCATGGGCATCGAGTTCAAGGGCAAGAACGTGCTGATCGTCGACGACTCGATCGTGCGCGGCACCACGTCGCATGAAATCGTGCAGATGGCGCGCGATGCGGGCGCGAACAAGGTGATCTTCGCGTCGGCGGCGCCGCCGGTGAAATTCCCGAACGTCTACGGTATCGACATGCCGACGCGCGGTGAACTCGTCGCCCACGGCCGTACGGACGACGAAGTCGCGCGCATGATCGGCGCGGACCACCTGGTTTATCAGGACGTCGACGCGTTGAAACAAGCGGTGCGCGACATCAACCCGGCGCTGAAGGAATTCGAAGCGTCGTGTTTCGACGGCAATTACGTGACCGGCGACGTCACCACCGAGTACCTCGACCGCATCGAAACCGCGCGTCTCGCACCGTCCTCGCAATCGGACCGCGACGCCGCGAGCGAAGCGATCGACGGCGGCGCGCCGGCCCGTTCGCAATTGCATTTGCAACTGTCAGTGGGTTGAGCGCGATTCGAGTTATACGCTCCCGGCAAGGCACGCTGCACGCCGTGCCGGGAGCGTGTTAGCATGACGGCTTGCGTCGATTTGAACTCAGCTTGCGGACGCGGGGCAACCCGAAACAGCTAAAGCGAATGGTGGAAAAGCCGCATTCATCTACCTCCGCTCCAGCTTTCCCCGCACATGAAGCCCGCTTATGCCGACGCAAAAGCGGGCTTTTTTGTTGCTGCGATTCGGCTTGATGCGCTCAGCTCACTCCATGTGAGCATGTGAGCCGCAGACACCAACCGCAGCCATGGAACATTGGAAACCAGAACCAACATGGACGACTCCCTGAACTTCGACACGCTGGCAGTCCGCTCGGGCACGGTGCGCAGCGACTTCAACGAGCATTCGGAAGCGATTTTCCTGACCTCGAGCTTCGTGTTCGAGAGCGCCGCCGACGCCGCCGAAAAATTCAAGAATTCCGAAGACAACTACACCTACTCGCGCTTCACGAACCCGACCGTTTCGATGTTCCAGGATCGTCTCGCCGCGCTCGAAGGCGGCGAAGCCTGCATGGCGACGGCGTCGGGCATGGCCGCGATCATGTCGGTGGTGATGTCGGCGTTGCAGGCGGGCGACCATCTGGTCAGCTCGCAGGCGCTGTTCGGCTCGACGCTCGGCATGTTCTCGCAGATCTTCAGCAAGTTCGGCATCACGACCACGTTCGTCGATCCGACCGATCTGGACGCGTGGAAAAACGCCGTGCGTCCGGAGACGAAGATGTTCTTCCTGGAAACGCCGTCGAATCCGCTGACCGAAGTCGCCGACATCCAAGCGATCAGCAAGATCGCCAAGGCGTCGAACGCGCTGTTCGTGGTGGACAACTGTTTCTGCAGTCCGGCCTTGCAGCAGCCGCTGAAGCTCGGCGCGGATGTCGTGATGCATTCGGCCACCAAGTTCCTCGACGGTCAGGGCCGCGTGCTCGGCGGCGCGCTGGTCGGTTCGAAGCAGTTCATCATGGAAAAGGTGTTTCCGTTCGTGCGCAGCGCCGGGCCGACGTTGTCCGCGTTCAACGCATGGGTGTTGCTCAAGGGTATGGAAACGCTGTCGTTGCGCGTCGAAAAGCAGTCGGCGAATGCGCTCGAGATCGCGCGCTGGCTGGAGGCGCATCCGGCCGTGAACCGCGTGTTTTATCCGGGGCTTGAATCGCATCCGCAGCACGCGCTGGCCATGCGTCAGCAGAAGGCGGGCGGCGCGATTCTCTCGTTCGAACTGAAGGGCCATTCGCCGGAGCAGATGCGCGCGAATGCATGGCGTGTGATCGACAACACGAAGATCTGCTCGATTACCGGCAACCTCGGCGACACGCGTACCACGATCACGCATCCGGCTACGACCACGCATGGTCGCGTGACGCCGGAAGCGCGCGCGGCGGCAGGCATTAGCGAAGGCCTGATCCGTCTTGCCGTCGGTCTGGAAAACGCCGGCGATATCCGCGGCGATCTGGAGCGCGGTCTGGCGGGTTGAGCGGAGAAGGTTCGAGCGACAAAGGCTCGAATAACAGCGTGAAGCAGGACAAGCGGGCCGCTCCGATCAGGCGGCTCGCGCAACGAGCTTCGGTGCGGTCCGTCAGTGCAATGGAGCCAACGCGGCGAGATTCAGTGGAATGAATCTGGTGCCGCGAAAACTCAGTGACGCAACGTGCGCCACTGACCGGGCGCCAGTCCGAAACGCCGCGTGAACGCGTGCGTATACGCGCTCTGATCGCCGAAGCCGATATCCAACGCGATATCCGTCAGCGAACGGCGCGGATCGGCGAGCAGCGCGAGCGACGTATCGAGCCGCAGCCGCTGCAAATAGCGACGCGGCGTCTCACCGAAGGCCTCGATAAAAAGTTGATGAAAGCGCCGCATGCCGAAGCCGCAATGCGCGGCGAGGTCCGCGATCCGCAAAGGCTCCGATAAATGCGCGCGCAACCAGCGGTCGATACGCGTAAAGTCGAGCCCCGCGCCGGCTGCCGGTGCGCCAACCGCCGCGCCCACGTCGGCCACCAACGCCGCGCCGAGGCGTGCGGCCGCGTCCCAATGAAAACGCCGAGCGTCGAGCTCGTCGCCGAGAGCGTCGCCGGTCGCGTGCGCCGCGATGCGTTGCACGAGTTGCGCAAGCGAGCCCTCCACACGGACGGCCCGCGCGCGGTTGAACAGGCGTTCCGGTACGGCCAGCGATGTGGCCGGCAAATCCAGCACTAACTGCCGGTTTTCGCCGACGCCCACGTAATCGTGCCGCGCGCCCGCCGGGATGAGCCAGCCGGAGCCGGCATCCAGCCGTTGCGCGATGCCGTCCACCGCCATCACCATCGCGCCGTCGAGCCCGAGCACGACCTGGTGAAAGTCGTGCACGTCCGACGCTTCGATCGCGCCGTAGCGGCGCAGCGAAACGCTAGGAGCGGTAACGGCGGCGTGGCTCATCGACGGTGCGCAGTCACAGGACAGCGTAAAACTTAGACGCCCAGCAATTCGACTTCGAACACGAGCGTTGCGTTCGGCGGAATCACGCCGCCCGCGCCACGCACGCCGTAGCCGAGTTGCGGCGGGATGGTCAGCTTGCGCGTGCCGCCTACCTTCATGCCTTGCACGCCTTCGTCCCAGCCCTTGATGACCATGCCGCCGCCCAGCACGAATGCGAACGGGTCATTGCGGTCCTTGCTCGAGTCGAACTTCTGGCCATCGGTCAGCCAGCCGGTGTAATGCACGCTGACGGTCTTGCCGGCCACGGCTTCGGCGCCGGTGCCTTCAACGATGTCTTCGTACTTCAAGCCGGATTCGGTAGTCACAGTCGACATATGTCGCTCCTCAGTCAGAAACGTAAAAACCGACATTGTAGGCGTGTTGGCGCCGCATGCCGAGGATTGCCGCGTGGCACACGGATTGCGTGCCAGTTGGCCGTTCGGCCAGGCTGGTCGCGCCGGACGGCATGCCTATAATGGGGCTTCTTTCAACCATCATGAACTGCCTGAGAGGCTCGATCGTGACAACGTCTTCAACCGGAACTGCCGGCGAAAAGCCGGTCCCTTCCGGCTTCGCCGTATCCGAACGCACCGCGCATCTGCGCGCGGAAACCGCGCTGTTCATGCGTGACCATGTGCTGTCGCTGGTGTCGCATGATCTGCGTGGTCCGTTGAATGCCATTCATAGCTGGGCGTATGTGCTGGAGCGCAAGCTCGACGCGAACGACCCCAACTCTCAGCGCGCCGTCACCGGCATTCGCAATGGTGTGGACCAGCAGGTCAAGTTGCTCGAGACGATCGTCGACGCTACGCGCGCCGAAACCAAATCGCTGGCGCTGAACCGTGCGTCATTCCCACTGCATCCGTTGCTCGATGAAACCGTTGAAGAAGTCCGCTCGGGCCTGGCTCGCACGCGCGGCGTGGAAGTGACGCTCGACTCGCAACTCGCCACCGAGCAACTCAACGGCGACCGCGAGCGCCTCGCTGCCGCGTTATGGCTGATGCTGACGTTCGCGGTCGAAACGAGCCCGGAAGGCGCCACGGTCGTTCTGTCCACGAAAGCCGACACGAGCACGTGGCACGCCAGCCTCGCGTACGACACGAACAGCGCCGCATTGCTGGATCCCGCCTTGCCTCATGTGCTCGAAGCGTTTGCCCGCAAGCAGGCGCGCGAGCCGCGCGAAGCGAAACGGATCGCGTGGGTGCTGGCGTTGTGCAAGCGCGTCGCGGAAGCGCACGGCGGCAGTTTCGAGCAAGGCGAAGCAAGCGGCGGCGACACAACCGGCAGCAATACCGCCACGCTCGCGCTACGCATCCCACTGAGCGCAACTGCCGCAAAGTGAACGGTGGGCTCAGCCACTTCGTTCGCACGATTCAGATTTCACCGAGCTTTCACCCTCTATACTGACAACTTTTGTTGCCGGAGCCTTTCGCTTTGATCCAGGTTGTCGCCCTTATCGGTGCGTTGTTTCTCGTTGCCCTCAACGGCTTCTTTGTTGCCGCTGAATTCGGTCTGGTCAAACTGCGGCAGACACGCGTTCAAAGCCTCGCTGCCAAACATGGCATGCGTGGGCGTCTGCTGGCCAAAGTGCACGGGCGCCTCGACGCCTATCTGTCCGCCTGCCAACTCGGCATCACGTTGGCATCGCTCGGGCTCGGCTGGATCGGCGAGCCCGCGTTCGCGGAGTTGCTCACTCCGGTCTTCAGCCTGCTCGGCGTGGAGTCGGAGAAGCTGATCCACGGCATTTCGCTGTTCTTCGCGTTCTCGTGCATTTCGTTCCTGCACATCGTGGTGGGCGAACTGGCGCCGAAGTCGCTGGCGATCCGCGAGGCGGAAAAAGTTTCGCTCTGGGCCGCCACGCCGCTCTATGGCTTTTACTGGGCCATGTATCCGGCAATCTGGGTGCTCAACACGAGCGCCAACGCCGTGCTCAAACTGGCCGGCCTCGACGCCGATCATGGCCACGACTCGCACTATTCCACCGACGAACTCAAGCTGATCCTGCGCGGCCGCCGCGCCAACGTCGCCACGGAACTGGGCTCGACGGACGGCGCCTACAGTCAGGACGAGTGGAACACGATCGCGCACTCGCTCGATTTTTCGCGCATGACCGTGTCGGACCTCATGCGTCCGGCCTACGAAATGATCGGCTTGCGCCGCGATTTGCCGTTGCGCGAAAACATGCAGGTGGTGGCGCGGCATCGCTTTAGCCGTTATCCGCTGTTCGAAGACGCATCCGGCGAACGCGTGGCCGGCATGATCCACTTGAAGGACTTGCTGTTGGCCCGCCATGCGGGCAGCACACTTGAGGATCTCTCCAAATACGCGCGGCCCGTGCAATACGTCACGCCGGAAATGCCGGCGCTCGAACTGTTTCGCCGCTTCCGCAAGGGCGCGCCGCACTTTGCGCTGGTCGGCCATAAGCGGGAGAAGCCGATCGGTTTCCTGACGCTCGACAATCTGCTCGGCGCGCTGGTGGGCCAGATTCACGACGAGTTCCGTCAAGGCGACGCCGACTGGACGCGCATGGACGACGGCACCTTGATGGGCAAGGGCAGCTTGCCGGTGGTGTCGCTGGAACGCGCGCTGGGGATCGACATTGACGAAGGCAAGGCCGAATCGGTCGGCGGCCTCGTGATTCAGGCGCTTAACGATCTGCCTAGCGAAGGGCAGAGAGTCGAGTTCGACCGCTTCGACGTCGTGGTCAAGAAAATGAAAGGGCCGCGTATCGTGCTGGTGCGGGTTTATCCAAAAACGTTCGACGACGAAGGCGGTTGAGCGGAGACAGCGCTGCTTTGGGCGGCGCGGCGCTAGCCTCGATCATGCCGCGTGGCCACCTCGCCGACGGACGCCTGAAACAAAAAGGCGGCTGAAGCACCTACGCTCCAACCGCCTTCACCTGCAAAAGCCGCAAGATCACCCGCGCGGCACGCCATCCTCCACCAACACCGCAACCGGCATTGCACCCAGCGCATCGCGCAGATACAGCAGACCGTTTTCATCGACCTTCGGCGCAGCGGGACTCAACCAGTCGAATAGCGCTCTCGCGGACAAATCCGGCGGCATCTCCAACGCGGTGTCTTCCCATTTGGCCGGCTCGACCATCGGCAAGTCACTTTCGTCGCCGAGCAATCCAGCCGCGAGCCGGCTCGCCACCACCACGGCCCACGCATTGCCATGCCGCCGTGCAAACGCGATCACACTCGACGCGTGCTTGCCGCGCACCGCAAGCGGCAGATACTCGCTCTGACTCAACAATTCCGGCAAATGCGCCCGCAACGCGAGTACGCGCTGCACCACCGCGAGCTTCACGCGTCCATCGCGCCAGCCCGGCAGGAATTCCGACGGCGGCGTTTGCACGAGCCACGCCTCGCGTTTGGCGAAATCGACGGGCCGGCGATTGTCCGGATCGACCAGACTGAAGTCCCACAACTCGGTGCCCTGATAAAGATCGGGAATCCCAGGCGATGCCAGCCGCAGAACCGTCTGCTGCAAACTATTGAGCGCACCGGCACGCCCGATTCGCGCGACGTACGCGGACAACTCCTTCAGGAAACCGTCGCGCCGCTGCGGCGCGAGGATGTCGAACAGGAAATCGCGACAGGCGGCCTCGTAGGCTTCGTCGGGTGCGAGCCAGTTGGTTTGCAGCTTGGCTTCGCGCAGCGCCTTCAACTGCCATTGCGCGACGCGCTCGGCTAGCTCCTTTACGCCGGCTTCGTCGTCGGGTCGCAGATCCGGGGGCCAGCAGCCCACCAGCGTTTGATAGAGCATCGCTTCGGCGGCGGGGCCGGGCGCCCAGTCGTAGCTCATGTCCTGGCCGACGCTGCTGACAGAATTGTCGTCGAGCGCGCGCCGATGCAGCGCATTCAATGTGGACCACGCGCGCAACGTCGCGCTCCAGTCGCGCGCGATCTCGCTCAACACGGCAAGCCGCGCGCGCACGTCTTCGCCACGTTTGTGATCGTGCGTGGCGGTCGCGAGCATCGCGTGAGGGAAGCGCTGCGAGCGCTCCAGATTCGCCGCATGAAACGCTTCGACCGACAACGCGAACTCGCCCGGGTCCGAGCCGACCTCGTTGCGCGACAACAGCCGGCCATAGCGATAGCACGCCGTATCCTCGACCGCCTTCGCGGCGACGGGCGCGGTCAACTGCGAAAACAACGTCTGTGCGGTGCGTCGCGCGGAACCGGCATGGCTCGGCGGCGCACCGTTCTGGCCTTGCGACGCCGCGCCGCCGCGGCCGGACGGCGGCTCTTCGGCGCTGCCGCCGAGCCACGCGTTCACACGATCGAGCGCGACGAGGTCCGCGCGCGAAAGGGTTTGGCGAGCGCCCTCCAAAGCCTGGTCGAAATAGACGTTATCCGTCGCGCTGCGCAGACCGTTCTGCGGATAGATTCGATACACTGGGAAATGCACGACGAGTTCGGTCAGCACTCGCCGCAGCGTCGTGAAAGTAAAGTCGCGCGTGGCCAGCGAATCGCGCGCAATGCGATGCAGCGCGCGGGCCGCGCGGTCGAGTTCCGCCGAGAGATTTTCCGCGAGAATCTTGCGGCGCGCGACCAGCGCTTCGTCGGCAAAACGCGGGCTGCGGCCGGTCAGCTCGGTCCACGTTTGCGCGAGCGGTTCGGCGCCGGCGGGATCGTGCAGCAGCGCGCCCACGTCGCTCATGAAATCGTAGCCGGTCGTGCCGTCCACCGGCCAATCGTCACGCAACGGTTCGCCGCGTCCGAGAATCTTCTCGACCACCACATACGGCGTGGTGTCACGCAGTTCCGTTAGACGCTGCCGCAAACGCTGGCAGTATTCACGCGGCTCGGCGAGGCCGTCGACGTGATCGATACGCAGGCCGTCCACCACCCCTTCATGGTACAGACGGAAGGGCAGCGCATGCACGGCCTCGAACACTTCGGGCCGTTCCACGCGCACACCGGCGAGCGTCGAGATGTCGAAGAAGCGCCGCCAGTTCACCTCGTCGGACGCGGTGCGCCACCACGCCAGGCGAAAGTGTTGGCGCTCGATCAGCCGATGCAGACGGTCACGCGTGACCGGGTCGTCCGGAGAATACGCCTGCAGCGCGATCTCGATCGCCGAGTCACCGTTTTGCGCGACGAATTCGCGCAGCATGTCGCGACCTTCGGCGGCGCGCGCATGATCGTTGGGCTGCGTCGTGAGTCCATGGAAGCGCTCGGCGAGCGCGTTGAGATCGGAGCGGTCGGCACTTTGCAGAATCGACGCGTAGTCGGTCGGACATACCGGGAACACATGCGGGCCGTAGCCGATGTAAAAGCGCCCAATGTCGGCCGCGAAATGCAGCGCGATGCGACCCGCCGCGAGTTCCTCGCCGTACGCCGCGCCGAGCGTGGGCAGCAGCACCTTGCCGCGCAAGGCGGGGTCGGGCGAATGCCAGTCCACGTCGAAATGGCGCGCATAGGCGCTGTGACGGCCCCATTCGAGAATATCGAGCCACCACGCGTTGCTCGATCCGCCGACGCCCATATGGTTGGGCACCGTGTCGATGATCAGCCCCATGTCGTGCGCGCGCAGTTTGTCGACGAGGCGTTTCAAACCCGCCTCGCCGCCGCATTCGGCGCTGACCTGGGTGTAGTCGACGGTGTCGTAGCCGTGCATCGAGCCCGGCTCGGCCGTCGTGATGGGCGACGCGTACACGTGGCTGATGCCGAGCGCGGCGAAGTAGTCGACATGCTTTGCGGCATCGTCGAAGGTAAAGCCTCGATGAAACTGGAGGCGAAGCGTGGAGCGCGGGACGGTCATGGCGTATCAGGCTCCGAAGAAGCATTGGAAGAAGGAACCGGGGCGGTCGCGGCGCGGCGCGCGCGATCCACCGCGAGCAGCCGGTCGCAGAATGTGTCGTCTTCGAATAGTTCGTCGATCGGCACGCTCACGCGGCGGCGCCAGTTCGGATGTTCGTCGATCGAGCCGGGCAGATTCGGCTGCTCGACCTGCGCGAGCAAATCCTCGAGCGGAAATGTCACCAACGGGCCGGGCGTCGCGGCAACGAAGGCGAGCGCTTCGTCCACGGGCGCGCGGTCGGGCGGCGGCGCGGCGACGTCGGGCGCGGCCACGCCGGCCAGTTGAAAAGCTCGCCACAACTCGGCGCGATCTTTCGCGCGCTCTTCCTGGGCGGCTTCTTCGGGATCGCGGCCGTCGGCGCGCGCCATCGTCTGGCCGATCTTGTTGCGCCATGTGATGTCGCTGCCGCGCCACCAACCGGCGACTGTCGGCAGATCGTGCGTGGTCGTGGTGCCGACAGCATTGCGGTCCCAAGCCGAAGGCGGCTTGAATCCTTTGCCGTCGTGCGCGCCTTCGAACCACAGCACGCGAATGCCGGCGATGCCGTGCTCCTCGAGCCGCTCGCGAAAACCCGGCGGCACCGTGCCGAGATCTTCGCCGATCACGATCGCGCGATGCCGCCACGATTCGAGCGCGATCAGCCGCAGCAAGTCTTCGAGCGGGTAGCGCAGGTACGCGCCGTTACGGGCGCTTTCGCCTTCCGGCACAAGCCACAGCCGCCGCAAGCCGAGAATGTGATCGATGCGGATGCCGCCCGCGTGCGCGAACGCCGCGCGCAACATGTCGATGAACGCGGAGAAGCCCTGCGTGCGCATGGCGCGCGGCGAGAACGTGGTGAGCCCCCATGCCTGACCGGCCTGGTTGAACAGATCCGGCGGCGCGCCGACCGATACGCCTTGCAGCATGTCGTCGCGATACGACCATGCATGACTGCCGGCGCTATCGCAGCCCACCGCGAGATCGGCGATCAGGCCGACGGCCATGCCGGCCTCGCGCGCCGCATGTTGCGCGTGCGACAAACCCTTGGCGGCGAGCCATTGCAGGAACAGATGGAAATCGACCTCGTGACGGTTGCTCTCGGCGAAGGCTTCGACTTCCGGGCTGCGCGGATCACGCAAAGCCTCGGGCCAGTTGCGCCAATGTCCATTGCCGCCCTCTTGCGAGAGTTGCGCCGCCTGCAACGCTTCGAAGCGCGCGTGGTCTTCGAGCGCGCGTCCGGCGCGTTCGCAGAAGCCATGAAACTCCAGCGCGCGCGGCGTGTTTTGCGCGCGTTCGTGTTCGCAGAATTGCTCGTACAGCGCGCGCAAGACCTTCAGCTTCAGCACGACCGCGTTCGGCCAGTCGATCAGCGGCAAGCGTTCGAGTTTCGACCATGCGTCTCCAGCCTGGGTGGCTTCGAGCGCGGCGTGGGCCGCGTCCGCGCCGAACACAGCGGCCGGATCGATATGCGTGACGTTCAGCCACAAACGCGACGACGGCGAATACGGGCTGAAGCGCTCCGGTTCCGCGCTGAACATCGCATGCGTCGGACTGACGGCGAGCGCGTGCGCGCCACGCTTCGCGCTTTCCACAGCGATTTGCGCGAGCGCCGAATAATCGCCGATGCCGCCGTCGCCTGTACGGCGCAAGCCGTACAACTGCGCGGCGATGCTCCAAAGCGGCGGCGCGGGCGTGTCATCGCCGCTTGCGTCGTCGTCCAGCGTGCGCCAGGCGTCGGCCACCGTGTAGCAGCGCGGCGGCGCCACAGCTAGCGTGATGCGTTGTTCGTGGATCACGAGCGTGTGATAGCCCGCTTCGTCGATTGGTGCGAGTAAGGCTTCTTCGCCTTTGGGCGCGGTAAACCGGCCGTCGATGATCGAGCCGCTTTCCAGTTCGATCCGATAGTGGCTGCCCGATTTAATCGCCGCAATGGGCAAGGCGATGCCGCGTCCGACTTCCGCGGTCATCAGCGGCGGCAGTTTGCGGCCCGACAATTCGGCTTCCAGTGCGGCGGCGCTGTGGCGGATTTCCGTTGCGTTGCCGCACGGCAGTCCCATCCGTTCGAGCAATACGGTAAGTGTGCTTTCAGGCACACGCTGCGTCGTATGGTGCGCATCCTGCCACTCCACCTCGAAGCCGGCGCGCGAGGCAAGAGTGACGATCGTGTCGTGAGGGCGTCGGGTAGTCACGCGTGGCGCTCCTGTTGTCCCGCAACGCGAGCATCGTGGCCGATGGCGTAGCCGCAGACGTCGCCCGTCAACCATGCGACGAACGCGTAGGGCGGCAAAACCTTGACCTCGACCTGTTCGCGCACGCGCGGCGGCGTTTCGAAAATCACTTTGCCGGCGGGAATCTCAGTGCACACCACGCTCTCTTTCGAGAGATTCAGCGCGACCGACAACGTCTCCCCGTCGCAGAGTTTCCAGCGCGCGATCAGCGCATTGGCGTCGCCGCCATTCGCAGCGGTCAGCACGGTCGCGCCGCACGACTTGCTGTGTTGCAGGCGCGGAGTGATCAGCTTGGCGCGCACGGCAAGCGCGGACTTGTAGAAGTGCATCCACTCGAGCCGGTCTTTCGCTTCATCGCTGTCCTGCTTCGCCGCTTCGTGCGACGCCGGCGGCGATGAGGCCGCAAACGTCTTCACGTCATTCGGATCGGGAATCTGGGCGCGGCGTTTCTCGTCGCTGAACGAGGAAAAGCGCGCGAATTCGCGGCGGCGTCCTTCGCGGACCGCGTCGGCGAGATCGCCGCTGTAGTCGGTGAAAAACAGGAACGGTTGCGTCGAGCCGTATTCCTCGTCCATGAAAAGCAGCGGGATTTGCGGCGACAGCAGCAGCAGGCCGGTGGCGGCGCGCAAGGCATCGTCCGTGGTCAGCTTGCGCAGACGCTCGCCGAACGCGCGGTTGCCGATCTGATCGTGGTTCTGCAGGAACATCACGAACGACGTGGGCGGCAAATGACCGCTCGCTTCGCCACGCGGCTTGCCGTCGTGAATCGGCGACGGGTCGCCCTGATACGCAAAGCCTTCCGACAGCACGCGCGCGAGACGCCGGATCGGCTGGTCTTCGTACGCGTGGTAATAGCCTTCAGTTTCGCCGGTCAGCAGCACGTGCAAGGTATTGTGCGCGTCGTCGTTCCATTGCGCGTCGAAATGCGTTTCCAGCAGGCTCGCGCTGTTGTGCTCGTTCTCCAGCACCAGATGCACGTGCCGGCCGTGCTGCACTTTGGCGCGGATATGGTCGGATAATTCGCGCAGCCACGCGTGGTTGTCAATGGCGTGTACGGCGTCGAAACGCAGCCCGTCGAGCCGATATTCGTTGATCCAGTAGACGGCGTTATCCGTGAAGAAGTCGCTCACTTCGTTGCGCTCGAAATCGATCGCCGGGCCCCACGGTGTATGCGTGCCTTCGCGGAAAAAAGAACGCGCATATTCATGCAGATAATTGCCGTCCGGGCCGAAGTGGTTGTAGACCACGTCGAGAAACACCATCAGGCCGAGACCATGCGCGGCGTCGATCAACGCTTTCAACTCTTCGGGGCGGCCGTAAGCGGAATCGGGCGCATACGGCAACACGCCGTCATAGCCCCAATTGTGCTTGCCGGGAAAGTCGTTCAACGGCATTAACTCGATGGCGGTGACGCCGAGCGCGGCGAGTTCCGGCAGCCGCTTTTGCACGCCCGCATAACCGCCCATTGCGCCGACGTGCAACTCGTACAACACCGTTTCTTCCCAAGGCCGGCCGTGCCAGTTCGTATGTTCCCAACGGTACGCACGCGGATCGATGACTTCGCTCGGCCCATGCACGTCTTGCGGCTGAAAACGCGACGCCGGATCGGGCACCGCGTGCTCGCCATCCAGCCGGAAGCGGTAGAGCGTGCCTGCGCCGCTGTCGACGCTCGCTTCGAACCAGCCGTTGCCGGCGGGCGTCATATCGTGCGCGCCTTGCGCGGGGCCGTTCTCGATTTCCACCTGAACGTGTTGACAGGAAGGCGCCCAGAAGCGAAACCGCGTGCGTGGCTTCGCGCCCGTCGCGCCTAGCAACTGCGCGCCGAACGGCAAACAATGCGCGTGGTGATGCGCATGAGGATCAATCGGACTTTCGGACATGATTCGTCACCATTCAGTTTTTGCTTTCGAGCCGCGTGTTACACGTCGCTCGCCGGCGCTGCCTGAGACACACGCACAACGCGTACGACGACAACGCGCAATAACGCAGCCCGCATGCTGTCGGGTCGCGGCGCCGCCGGCTAAGTGGTCGGCGACGTATCGCTACTGGGCGGATGCGCACCCGGATCGGGCGGCAGCGCAGTCAGAAGCCGTGGCCCATGCTGCGCACCGGCCTTCCAGCCCGCTTGCCAATCGGCGTCGCCCACTGGCTGCGCGGCCAGCATCACGAGGCTGTGCGCGGCCACTTCGACCTCCGCCGCCGCCAGCCGATGCGGCGCGCTCTCCGGCTCCGCAGTGTCTAACAGCACGTGCCATTCCAGGTGCGGTGCGGGAGGCGTAAAACGCAGTGTTTCCTCGTTAGCGTTAAGCATCATCAACAATACTTCTGTTTCGCCGTTTAAGCCTGGACCCGCGCGGCGCAGCGTGAACGCGCGGCCTTCGGGATCCTGCCAGGCTTCGATGGTGAGCGGGTCGCCGTGTTCGTCGAACCAGCCGACATCGAACAGGCCCGGCAACACTTCACGATCGCCGAACAGAAAACGCGTTTCGCGCAGCAGCGGATGTTGCTTGCGCAGCGCGATCACGCGCGCGACGAACGCGGTCATCTCCCGCCCGTCCGGCGAATCCGCGCGTTCCCAGTCGATCCATGAAATTTCGTTATCCTGGCAATACGCGTTGTTGTTGCCGTTCTGCGTGCGCAGCGATTCGTCGCCGGCCAGCACCATCGGCGTGCCGAGCGCCATCAGCAGCGTGGTGATCAGCGAGCGCGCCACACGTTTGCGAGTGGCGAGAATCGCGGGGTCGTCGGTCGGCCCTTCAACGCCCCAGTTGCGGCTGCAATTTTCATTGTGGCCGTCGTTGTTGCCTTCGCGATTGGCGTCGTTGTGCTTCTGCTCGTAAGAGGTGACGTCGGCCAACGTAAAACCGTCATGCGAGGTGACAAAATTGACCGATGCCCACGGCTTCCTCGCCCGCCGGTTGAAGAGGTCCGCCGAGCCGGTCAGGCGCGCGGCGAGGTCGGGCCGCAAACCGGCGTCGCCGCGCCAGAAGCGTCGCACGGTGTCGCGGAAACGGTCGTTCCATTCGCTGAAGCCTGGCGGATGATTGCCCAACTGATAACCGCCAGGACCGATGTCCCACGGCTCGGAAATCAGTTTGCGTTGCGACAGGATCGGGTCCTGACGCAACGCGTCGAAGAAACCGGAGCCGGGATCGAACCCGTGCTGCTCACGGCCGAGCGTGACGCCGAGATCGAAACGGAAGCCGTCGATATTGAACGCCGTCGACCAGTAGCGCAGCGAATCCATCACCATTTGCAGCACACGCGGGTGTGGCAGATTCACGGTATTGCCACAGCCTGTGTCGTTGATATGGTGACGTTCGTCGCCGGGAATCAAGCGGTAATAGCTGGCGTTGTCGAGGCCGCGCCATGACACCGTCGGCCCCATCTCGTTGCCTTCGCAGGTGTGGTTGTAGACCACGTCGAGAATCACTTCGATGCCGGCCGCGTGCAACTGACGCACGGCGATGCGCATTTCGTCGAGCCGGTGCGTACTCAGATACGACGGCTCCGGCGCGAAAAAGGCCGCCGTGTTGTAACCCCAGTAGTTGCGCAGGCCGCGCTCCACCAGGAAGCGGTCGTTGAGAAACGCATGCACGGGCAGCAGTTCGATCGCGGTCACGCCGAGCTTCACCATATGTTCGATGAACTCCGGCGAAGCCAGTGCCGCGAACGTGCCGCGTTCATGCTGACGCAAATCGGCGCGCAACATCGAGGCGCCGCGCACATGCGTCTCGTAGACGATGGTTTCGCCCCACGGCACGTTCGGGCGTTTGTCGTGCGACCAGTCGAACGCCTCGTCGATCACCACGCACTTCGGCATGGCCGGCGCCGAATCGCGCCGGTCGATGGATAGGTCCGCGCGATTCGAATGCACGCGATAACCGAACAGCGCGTCCGACCAGCGAAACTGGCCGACCAGTTTGCGGGCGTATGGATCGAGCAGCAGCTTGTGCGGGTTGAAGCGATGCCCATGCTGCGGCTGATACGGCCCATGCGCGCGAAACCCATAGGCGGTGCCCGGATGCGCGTTGGGCAGATAGCCGTGCCAGACTTCGTCGGTGCATTCGGGCAGCGTGTAGCGGCGGATTTCCTTGCGGCCCGTGGGGTCGAACAGGCAAAGCTCGATTTTTTGCGCGTTCGCCGAGAACACTGCGAAGTTGACGCCGAGGCCATCCCAGCTAGCGCCGAGCGGATAGGGCGAACCGGGCAGAAGCCGGTCGGGCATTGCATGCGACATGATTCCCCTTCCTTGTTCTGATTGTTGAACGCGATCGTGGGTCTTCATGCAACGAGCGCGCGGCGCGAAGATTTCGCACGCCGCGCGCTCGCTTCACCGCTCGTCCTTCTCTAGTCCGCGCGCAATACGATCGTTGCAAGCGGCGGCAGTGTTAGCGAAGCGGAATGCGGCCAGCCATGGCTCGATTGTTCGTCGGTATGGATCAGGCCGCCGTTGCCCATGTTCGACCCGCCATACACGCCGGCGTCCGTATTGAGCACTTCCGACCAGCGTCCGCCGCGCGGCATGCCGATCCGGTAACCCACACGCGGCACCGGCGTCATATTGCAGACTACGACCAGTTCGCGGCCGGCGCCATCGGTGCGGCGATAGGCGAACACGCTGTTGCCGCTGTCGTCGCCGATCAGCCACTCGAAGCCGCCCGGCTCGCAATCGAGCAGATACAGCGCGGGCTCTTCGCTATACAACCGGTTCAGGTCGCGCACCAGCTTTTGCACGCCGTGGTGGTTCGGATCGTCGAGCAGATGCCAATGCGGCGACGTATCGTGGTCGAACTCCGCCAACTGGCCGAATTCGCCGCCCATGAATAGCAGCTTCTTGCCGGGATGCGTCCACATGAAGCCGAAATACGCGCGCAGGTTGGCGAACTTCTGCCACCTGTCGCCGGGCATCTTGCCGAGCAGCGAGCCCTTGCCGTGCACCACTTCGTCGTGCGAGAGCGGCAGCACGAAGCGCTCCGAGTACGCGTACACCATCCCGAACGTCAGCATGTGGTGATGGTATTGGCGGTAGACCGGATCTTCCTCCATGTAGTGCAGCGTATCGTGCATCCAGCCCATGTTCCACTTGAACTGGAAGCCGAGACCACCGTCTTCGACACGCGCCGTGACGCCCGGCCATGCGGTCGATTCCTCGGCGATCGTGATCGCACCCGGCGCGCCTGGCACGTAGCCGACTTCATGATTCAGGCGCTTCAGGAACGCAATCGATTCGAGGTTCTCACGGCCGCCGTAAATATTGGGCACCCACTCGCCGGCGGCGCGCGAATAGTCGCGATACAACATCGACGCGACCGCGTCCACGCGCAGACCGTCGACGTGATAGCGCTTCAGCCACGCCAACCCCGAAGCGACCAGGAACGCGCTCACCTCGTTGCGGCCGAGGTTGTAGATCATCGTGTTCCAGTCCTGGTGATAGCCTTCGCGCGGGTCCGCATGCTCGTAGAGCGGCGTGCCGTCGAAGTCGATCAGACCATGAGCGTCGTTCGGAAAGTGCGCCGGCACCCAATCGAGAATCACGCCGAGTCCGGCTTCGTGCGCTTTGTCGACGAACCTCGCGAACTGTTCGGGCTTGCCGAAGCGCGCCGACGGCGCAAACTGCCCGAGCGGCTGATAACCCCATGAACCGCCGAACGGGTGCTCGGCAATCGGCATGAACTCCACGTGCGTAAAGCCCATGCTTTTCACGTACGGGATCATGCGCTCCGCGAGTTCATCCCAATCGAGCCCGCGCTGACCTTGTTCCGCGACGCGCAGCCAGGACTCGGCATGCGCTTCGTAGATCGAGATCGGCGAGCGCGGCGTCTGCTTGCCGGCGCGCGACTGGATCCATTCGTGATCGGTCCACGGAAACTGCTCGATCTCGTCGACATGCGCGACGATGGATGCGGTGCCCGGCGGCTTCTCCGTTTGCATCGCGCAAGGGTCGGCCTTCAGAGGTAACGGATGACCATCGCGCGAGAGCAGCTCGTATTTGTAGCGCGTACCCGGCCCGACACGCGGCACGAACAATTCCCATACGCCGGCCTGATGCCGCAGCCGCATCGGATGACGCCGGCCGTCCCACGCATTGAAGTCGCCCACCACCGAAACGCGCCGTGCGTTCGGCGCCCACACGGCGAAGCGCACGCCCGGTACGCCGTCGAATTCCATTGGGCGAGCGCCGAGACATTCAAGCACCGCATACGGATCGCCGCCGGCGAGCCGTCCAAGCGGTTCGTCGCCGAGAACCGGACCGAACGAATACGTGTCCTCGATTTCCTGCACCACGCCATGCCAGTCGATCCGCAAACGGTACGGCGCCGCAGTCGTGACGCGACCGGCAAACAGCCCCGGCCGCAACTGTTCAAGCTCGCCGAGCAGCGCACCGTCGGCACGCGCAATCACGCTGACGTGCGCGGCGTTCGGCAACAGCGCGCGCACCACCGGTCCGGCGTCCGTCTGATGCATCCCGAGTTGCGAGAAAGGATCGGGGTGGCGCGCTTCGACGAGCGCGTCGATCTCGAGCGGTTGGAGGCCTACGGCCGGATCATGCTCACTCATAGTCGCCCTCGGCCGGATTAGGCGGTGTGGCGGCGCCTGGCGCCTGGGTTGATGAATGGTGGCTGGGCGTACCGGTGTCGCCGAGCAATCGGCTGGTGAGCGCGGCGAGGCCGCGTACCGGCAAACTGAGCCATGTCGGACGGTTGGCCGCTTCGTAACGGATTTCGTAGGCGGCTTTTTCGATCAGGAACAGATCGAGCAAGGCCTGTTCGGCTTCGGGCGCGACGAGCGGCGTCGACGCTTGGGCGGCAGCCGCGCGATACTCGCTGAGGAACGTTTCGGTGGCATGCGCGCGGAAACGATCGAACAGCGCGCGCTTGCGATCGGCGGTCTGTTGCGGCGCCGCCTCCGTGGTGGACTGCGCCGCCGCGCTCGCATACGACAGCGAACGCATCAAGCCGGCCACGTCACGCAGCGGGCTCGATTTCTGACGACGTTCTTCAAGCGAGCGTGCCGGCTCGCCTTCGAAGTCGATCAGGAATGCGTCACCCTGCGCGACCAGTACCTGGCCGAGGTGGAAGTCGCCGTGAATGCGGATGCGCAGCGCGCCCGCGTCGGCGGAAACCAGCTTGTCGACGGCGGCCACCAGTTCTTTGCGCCGGTCAATCAGACTTTGCGCCAGCGCCTTGGTTTCCGGATCGCTCATCTGCTCGATGCGCGGCGCGAGCAGGTCGAGCGCGCTGGCGAGCATGGCTTGCGTGCCGTCCACCCACGCCTTCACCTGCTCCGCGTCGGCCGCTTCCGGCGCAAACGCCGGGTCGTCCGTCGGCGAGGCGAGCGCCACGTGCAGTTCGCCCAGCCGCCTGCCGATAGTGCCGGCCAACGCGCTGTAGCCTTCCAGCAGAATTGATTCGTTGGTGCGGTCCGGCGCCGATTGCGCTTCGGTATCGACAGCGATGGCGAGTTCGTCCACCGAGCGGCGCAGATAATCGAGCGACCAGTTCCACGCATCGCCCTGATTCTCGATATAGCCTTGCAGGA
Source organism: Paraburkholderia sp. BL27I4N3 (assembly GCF_003386115.1). Classification (NCBI taxonomy): domain Bacteria; kingdom Pseudomonadati; phylum Pseudomonadota; class Betaproteobacteria; order Burkholderiales; family Burkholderiaceae; genus Paraburkholderia; species Paraburkholderia sp. BL27I4N3. Next base: position 7,190,517 of record NZ_QREJ01000001.1, read on the forward strand.
TACAGAGCGTGTGCGGCACGCCTTCGGGATCGACGCGCACCACTTCGCCATACAGCGGCGCGGTATTCGCGTAACCGAGTTGCGTGAGGTAGCGGCTGATTTCGGCTTCCGGATGAATGCCGCTCACGAGACGACGCACCAGCTTCAGCACGACTGCGTCGGCGATGATCAGCGAACTGTTGCTCTGCTCAGCGGCGAGCCAGCGGATCTCCGGCCGTTCGCCGAGTCCTTCGAGTTCGGCGAAACGCTCGGTCGGCAGGAACTTGATTTCGCTCTTCTGCACGGTGGGCACGACGGCGCGTTCGCGCAATTTACGCATCACGCCATGCGCGAAGATCGGCAAGGCGAAGGCATCCGTCAGATGCCCCACGTTGCGGCCGCGCCGCACGCGCGCGAAGGCCAGTTGCTTGAACAGCGGGAAAGTGGTTTCTCCGCCCCACGTGATGGCGATCGGCACCACGTAGCGTTCGGTGTGACCGCCCACGTCCGCTTCGATTTCGGTAAAGGCGAAGCCGCCGTGCGGAATCGTGGTCAATGCCGCGAGCCGCACCGCGTTGAGCTTCTGATCCTTCGACGCAAACCAGCGGCGCCGGCTCAGCCATGAAGGCAGCACTTCCGATTCGAGCAGACGTACGTTTTCCGGCGTTGGACCGACCTGGCCTTCGCGGATCACGATCGTGACGAATTCCGGCAGCGATTCCGAATGAGCCTGTGCCCACGTCGGACGCTGGCCGCCGGGGCACAGCATGAACCACAAGAAGCCGTACGGCGGGAACGTCAGCAGATAAGTCAGTTGGCCGATGGCCGGGAACACAGAGTCCGCGGTCATTTCGATCGGCACCGAACCGTTGAACTCGGACAGATCGAGTTCCACTGCTTGCGGCGCGCGCGACAGATTCGCCACGCACAGGATCGGCGGTTCACCCGGCATTTCACGCAGATACGCGAGAATCTTGCGGTTCTCCGGCTTCAGGAAGCGGATCGTGCCGCGCCCGAAAGTCTGCTTCGCGCGGCGCGTGGCGAGCATGCGCCGGGTCCAGTTCAGCAGCGAATGCGGATCGCGGCTTTGCGCCTCCACGTTCACCGCGTCGAAACCGTATAGCGAGCCCATGACCGGGGGCAGCACCAGTTGCTCAGGGTCGGCGCGCGAGAATCCGCCGTTGCGATCGGACGACCACTGCATCGGCGTACGGACGCCGTCGCGGTCGCCCAGGTGGATGTTGTCGCCCATGCCGAGTTCGTCGCCGTAATAGATCACGGGTGTGCCGGGCATGGAAAGCAGCAACGAATTGATCAGTTCGATACGGCGGCGGTCGCGCTCCATCAACGGCGCGAGACGGCGGCGAATGCCGAGATTCAAACGGGCGCGGCGGTCGCTCGCGTAGGTGTTCCACAAATAGTCGCGCTCGGAATCCGTGACCATTTCCAGCGTCAGCTCGTCGTGATTGCGCAGGAAAATCGCCCACTGGTTCGTGGCGGCGAGGTCCGGCGTTTGCCGCATGATGTCAGTGATCGGGAAACGGTCTTCGCTCGCAATCGACATGTAGATGCGCGGCATCAGCGGGAAGTGGAATGCCATGTGGCATTCGTCTTCGTCGCCGAAATATTCCTTCACGTCTTCCGGCCACTGGTTGGCTTCGGCGAGCAGCATCCGGTTCGGATACTCGGCGTCGATGGTGGCGCGGATCTTCTTCAGGATGGCGTGGGTTTCCGGCAGGTTCTCGTTGTTCGTGCCTTCACGCTCCACGAGATACGGCACCGCGTCGAGCCGCAACCCGTCGATGCCCATATCGAGCCAGAAGCGCATGACCTGCAGCACTTCCTTCAGCACGGCCGGATTGTCGAAATTCAGATCGGGCTGATGCGAGTAAAAACGATGCCAGTAGTACGCGCCCGCCACCGGATCGTGCGTCCAGTTGGACGGCTCCGAGTCGATAAAGATGATCCGCGTTTCCTGGTACTTCTGATCCGTGTCGGACCACACGTAGTAGTTGCGATGGTTCGAGCCCGGCTTCGCGCGGCGCGCGCGCTGAAACCACGGATGCTGATCCGACGTATGGTTGATGACCAACTCGGTAATCACACGAATACCGCGTGCGTGCGCTTCCTGAATGAAGCGCTTCACGTCGGCGATCTGACCGTAGTCGGGGTGCACGTTGCGATAATCGGCGATGTCGTAGCCGTCGTCGCGTCGCGGCGACGGATAGAACGGCAGCAGCCAGATCGCGTTCACACCGAGTTCGGCAATGTAGTCGAGCTTCGCGATCAGGCCGGGAAAATCGCCCACGCCGTCGTTATTCGCGTCGAAGAACGACTTGATGTGCACCTGATAGATGATCGCGTCTTTGTACCAGAGCGGATCGTCGCTCAAGGCGGCGGGCTTGCCGCGCCGATTGGTGCGCGGCCTGGCCGTGTTGCCGGGGGCATTGCCCACCGGTGACTGTGTCGTGGTTTGAGCTGGGTCGTCACGCTTCATGTCGCACCTTCCGTTGAGGTTGGGTTGCCAGCGTCTGCGTGATAGTCGCTGTCGGCTTCATCGGGCCGCTCGGCGGGCAGGCCGCCGAGCGGCGCGATGCGCCAGATCGAGAACGGCTGGCCCGACCCGAGCTGAACGTGCTGCCAGCGGCCGTGCCATTCGAAGCGGGCGCCGGTCATCTGGTCGGTGACTTCCAGCGGGCCATGATCGTGCAGATTCCATTTCTGGAAAGTCTCCCACGACAATTCGATATCCGCGCCCTGTTCGTTGAACGGGTCGAGATTGATTGCGACGAGGATCACGTTGTCGCGCGCTTCGGTTGCCTTTTCGAAGAACAGGATGTGGTCGTTATGCGCGGGCAGGAATGTCAGGCCGAGATGCGTTTGCAGCGCCGGGTTCGCGCGGCGAATCCGGTTCAGCGCCGTAATCTCGGGGACGATATTGCCGGGCCGGTTCCAGTCCCACGCGCGCAACTGGTACTTCTCGGAGTCGAGATATTCCTCGCTGTTCGGCAGTGCAGCGGCCTCGCATAGCTCGAAACCACTATACACGCCCCACAAACCGGCCAGTGTGGAAGCGAGTGCGGCGCGAATCAGAAAGCCCGTGCGTCCCTGCGATTGCAAATGCCGCGGGTTGATATCCGGCGTATTGACGAAGAAGTTCGGCCGGTACGAATCACGCGCGCCTGTTTGCGTGAGCTCGGTCATGTACTCGATGAAATCGCGCTTGGATTCCCGCCACGTGAAGTACGTGTACGACTGCGAGAAACCGATCTTGCCGAGCCGGTTCATCATGCGCGGGCGCGTGAAGGCTTCGGCGAGGAAGATCGTGTCGGGATAGCGTGCCCGTACATCGGCGATCACCCACTCCCAGAACGGCAGCGGCTTGGTGTGCGGATTGTCGATGCGGAAAATGTGCACGCCCGCTTCGATCCAGAACAGGAAGACGTCGCGCAGCGCGAGCCACAAATCGGGCTTGGCGTCGTGCGCATAGAAGTCGGGATTGACGATGTCCTGATACTTCTTCGGCGGATTCTCCGCATAGCGCAGCGTGCCGTCGGGGCGCCACGCGAACCACGTCGGATGCTCCTTCAGCCACGGATGATCCGGCGAACATTGCACCGCGAAATCGAGCGCGATTTCCAGGCCGTGGTCGTGCGCGGCGGCGAGCATTGCCTTGAAGTCGTCGAGCGTGCCGAGTTGCGGATGCACGGCCGTATGGCCGCCTTCAACCCCGCCGATCGCGTACGGGCTGCCGACGTCGCCCGGCTGCGCCGTCAGCGTATTGTTGCGGCCTTTGCGATTCGCCACGCCGATCGGGTGAATCGGCGGGAAATACAGCACGTCGAAACCCATATCGCGAATGCGCGGCAGTTTGGCCGTGACGTCGGCGAAGGTGCCGTGGCGCGATTCGTCGTCACTCATCGAGCGCGGGAAGATTTCGTACCAGCTTGCGAAGCGCGCGGCGGTGCGGTCAGCGTCGATCTTGTAGATGACCGGATCGCGGCTCAGGAACGGCCGGTGGCGCGCGGCGGTCATCGCCTTCGCCGTGGTCGGCGAGAGCAGCAGCGCGAGCTTCGTTTCCGCATCGGCCTTGGTGAACAGCTTGACGATATGTTCGAGCGGTTCGATGAGCGCCCCTTCCGAAGTTTCGACCTCGGCGAGCACCAGCGCGAACAGATGCGACGCTTCGTCGAGTTCGAGTTCGACGGTTTGTCCCGCCTTCAGCTTCTTCTGCACGTGCTCGACCAGTGAAGCGAAGTCGTCGCGCCATGCGATCACGGTGAATTCGTGACGGCCCATGCGTTCGAGCGGGATGCGCGCTTTCCAGATATCGAGGCCGGCGGGTTGGGCCGGTTCCATCAGCACTTCGTGCCAGGCGGTTTCGTCGGCGGCGCGCCAGATCACGGCGGCGGCGATCTTGTCGTGACCTTCGGCGAAGATCGCGGCGGTGATTTCCGCGCGCTCACCCACGCTGCGCTTGGCCGCGAAACGGCCGTTGTCGACCGAGGGCGTCACGCTCTCAATGGCCACGCGCGGCGCGCTCAGCGCCTCGAGTACGGTCTTGCGGCCGCTGCGCTTGCTGTTCGGTTTGTCGATGGGCGGCGCGAGGCGGATCGGCTTCTCCGTGACCGCGCGGAACAGACGGACCGCGCCAGGTGCAAGTGTGAATCGCGTGAGGGTGGCGGGTGAGGCGTTGGCGGGCGCGTCGAGCGGCACGAAGCGCGTGAAGTTGCCGGGCACGCCCGCAAGGAAGCGCGCGGGATCGACGCGTACCGGCGCGCCGAGTTCGGGATTGATCGCGATCAGGATGGCTTCGTCGGCATGGCGCAAGTCGGGCTGGTCGGCGCGCAGCAATATCGCCGCCGGTGCGCCGGGTCCGCTGAGCGGGCGCAACTCACCGTTGGCGTGCAGCGTTTTCGATTTACTCGCCACCAGGTTCACATGCGTGATGGCTTCAGTGAGATCGAACTTTTTCGCCTGGGCGGCACGGGCGAACTGCGCCGCGTCACCGCGTGTTTGCGACATGGGCTCGGCGATACCGTACTCGAAACCCATCGGCATCATCCAGCCCGTGCCGATCGACGCCGAGGTAAACAGCGCGCGCCGGTAAGCCCGCTCGACGATGGCGGCGTCGTGCACATCGGTCAGTTCGGCGGCGAGACGAGTGCCGTACGGCGCTTCCGGAAAGCCGATTGGCGCGGCGATGCGCGCGAGCGCGGCATGCTCCTCGACCATCCAGCTCGCGCGGAAGTCCCACCAGCGCACCGACGAGAACACGCTGTCGAAGCCGGCGCCTTGCAGGCCGAGCAGATCGTCACGCGCCAGGCCAGGCGTGGCGGCGAGAAAACGCACCTCAGGATGCTGCGCGCGGACGGCGGCGCCCAATTGCCGCCAGACGGCGGCCGGCACGCGATGCGGCGAATCGAAGCGGAACCCGCCCACGCCGGCCTCGGTGAGCGCCAGCAGTTGCTGCGTCCACCAGCCGACCAGTGCGGCACTGCTGCCCGCCTCGTTGAAGTTCGCATACGCGACGTTGTCCTCGCGATGCACATGGCGCGGATCGAGCCGCGCCTCTTCAGATTCGAAGGGGTGGAACCAGTCGGCATGTTCGGCGTACAGAGTGCCGTCCGCGGCCATCCGGTCGATCACCAGATCGACCAGCAAGGTCAGGCCATTCTGCTTTGCCGCGTTCGCAAGCGTGCGAATCGCCTCGGTGGCCGACTGCTGTTGGGTTTCGAATACCGGATGCAGGCGGGCGTGGCTGCCGACCACCTGTCCGTGGCCGGCCTGTCCAGGCTCGAAGAGGCTGCCGATCAGCGCGTGATCGAAGCCCAGCGCGGCTGCGTGCGCGAACTGCGCTGGCCACGCATCGAGCGGCCCGACCAGAAGTGAATGAAAAAAGTAAATCCGCGGCGCGTACCCGTTTCGAGGTTCCATCGGTGGTTTCCAGATTCGTCCTGCTGCGGTGTGGATGCAGTTGGCATGCGATCACAGCGCTCATTGGGCTTCCAGAGCCGAATACCGCGCGATGCATAAAGCGACGGCGCGTACTGGTCAATGTAGTGCAAAGATCGTCACGCCGCTGGCCAGTAAAGGGTGCTTTGACGCCAGGCGTCGATTGCGCGGGCCGGCCAGATCGCTTCGGGAGACGCAGCAAACGCTGTGCCAGTGCGGCTCGAACGGGAGTGATGGAGAGGGGAGCGTACGCTTCGCAGTAAGCTTCCGAAGGAGGCGCAAAAAAGGCGCGAGGCGCCAACAGACGTCGAATGGACGGCCGCCGCGTGTAAAACGGGCGACTGCGGTCCGGGATTTACACGTGACGCGTCAGCGGCGGGGCGATGACCGCAAAAGGCGGAGTCTCATAGGGCAAGGGTGTTCGCGAGTTCGCGTTGTGTCGGCAATATTACGAGCCGAGCAAACCCGCCGCGATGTTCACGCACAAGCCCAGCACAGCCACGTTGAAGTAGAACGACAGGACGGATTGCGCGAGCGCGGCGCGGCGGAACGAACGCGAGCGCAACGCCACGTCCGACGTTTGCGAGGCGACGGCGATAGTGAACGAAAAATACAGAAAATCCCAATAGTCCGGCTGGAGCGCCTTGTCGGGAAACAGTAGCGGCGTTTCCTTTGCTTCGAGATCGTAGTAAAGCCGCGCATAGTGCAGCGTGAAGATGGTCGGGATCAGGAACCATGCGCCGAACAGCGTGAGCCCGGTCAGCACGTAGTGCCAAACTGTGGAAGCGCCTGCCGTCCCCTTGACCGAGGCCAGTTCCATCACGATGGCGGCAATACTCGCGATGGTCGCCATACAGATCACGATCAGCACCACGCCGGCGTTCTCGTCGTCGCGACGGGCGAACTCGCGCACGCGGCCTTCGTCGGCGACGGCCATGTGCACCCAGATCATCGCCAGATAACTCCAGACCGCTGCGTCCCAGCCGGCCAGCACGCGGACCATCGCACGTGTATGCGCGGGCAGGAGCCCCGCGGCGATAATGCCGAGCGCAAGGCCGACCAGCATGCGCGGTCGATTGCGAAGAACCTGTGGGTAGTATTTGGTGAGCATGGAATGTAGGGGTGTCGTGCTCTCAGTGTCGCGGATTCTACCCGCGCCGGGTCCATCATTTGTCGAATGGACGGGTCACAGGCTATAGTCTTTCGCAACGCCCTTGCGCGCCGCTTTCAGTTGAAAGGCGATTGGCAGGCGGCCCGGTTTTTTTGCTGGGCATGTCATGCCATGCAGACAGTTTCATGCGAATGTCATCAGCACCGCGTCGCTCCAGTTCGCACTGGGTATGCGCGGGCTCATAAAAGACCGCTCAAGCGGCGCTTAGACCAGGTTTGGGGTAGAGATCGACGCCACGCGCGAATGGCAGCACGCCACGGTCGCGAGGCACGTTGAGAATCACTCACCATCTGGAGTCTCCATGACAGATGTACCCAAGAACAATGATGCGCGCCACGAAGCGACGCATCCAGCAGAGTTGTCGCCGTCAGCATCGGTTTCCGCCTCGCGCAGAGCGTGGGTGCTCGGCGCATGCGCGGCGGCCGCGGCGCTTGCGTTCGCCGGCGCCGGCCGCTCGCTTTCATGGATCGCCCCGGCGTTTGCGGACACGCCCGCCGGCGGCGGCCTCGACGCTTTCCTCGCACTCTCGCAGCGCCTCACCGGCCGCACGGGCTTCGACGCCTCGCTTGGCAAACGCGTCTACGATGCCCTCGTCAAATCCGACAGTCAGTTCACGCAGAACGTCGGCGCGCTCAACACATGGCTGCAGGGCCATGGCGGCGTCCCGTCCGATACCGTGACGCAGGCTTTGCAAGTCGACCAGCCGGCGCTCGCCAAAACCGTGAGCGCGATCATGCGCGCGTGGTATCTCGGCCTCGTCGGCGACATGCCGCATGTGGACGTGGTCGCTTATGAAAAAGCCTTGATGTTCGAGCCCGTCAAGGACGTGCTCACGATTCCGTCCTATTGCCGGGACGTGCCGTTCTACTGGACGAAGAAACCGCTGAGCGCTTAAGGAGACCTTCCTCTCGCGCGTGCCGCATCGCTTGATTGAATCGTCCGACGCAGGTACGTGAATACAGCAAGCACAAACAGGCAGCACAACAGGCAGCACAGCAAGCCTGCAAGAGGGCAACAATGGCAAACTCAAATTCCGCCGACATCGTCGTGGTCGGTTCGGGCGTGGCGGGCGGACTGGTCGCGCATCAGATGGCGCTGGCCGGCGCGTCGGTGATTCTGCTCGAAGCCGGGCCACGCATTCCGCGTTGGCAAATCGTCGAGAACTTCCGCAACTCGCCGGTCAAGTCGGACTTCGCGACACCGTATCCATCGACGCCTTACGCGCCGCATCCCGAGTACGCGCCCGCCAACAATTATCTGATCCAGAAAGGCGACTATCCTTATAGCTCGCAGTATCTGCGGCTGGTAGGCGGCACGACCTGGCATTGGGCCGCGGCCGCCTGGCGGCTATTGCCCTCGGACTTCCAGTTGCACAAGCTGTATGGCGTGGGACGCGACTGGCCGTATCCATATGAGACGCTGGAGCCTTGGTATTCGGCGGCAGAAGTGCAACTCGGCGTGTCCGGCCCCGGCAGTTCGATCGATCTCGGCTCGCCGCGCTCGAAGCCGTATCCGATGAACCCGCTTCCGCTCTCGTACATGGATCAGCGTTTCAGCGACGTGCTCATTGCGCAAGGCTTCAAGGTCGTGCCCGAGCCGGTGGCGCGCAACAGCCGTCCATACGATGCGCGGCCCACCTGCTGCGGCAATAACAACTGCATGCCGATCTGCCCGATCGCCGCGATGTACAACGGCGTCGTGCATGCGGAGAAAGCGGAACAGGCCGGCGCGAAACTGATTCCGGAAGCGGTGGTGTATCGCGTCGAAGCGGACAACAAAGGTCTGATCACGGCCGTCCACTACAAGGACCCGAACGGCAACAGCACGCGCGTGACCGGCAAACTGTTCGTGCTGGCCGCGAACGGCATCGAAACGCCGAAGCTGATGCTGATGTCGACATCCGATAAATTCCCGCACGGCGTCGGCAACAGCTCCGACCAGGTGGGCCGCAATCTGATGGACCATCCGGGCACGGGTGTCACGTTCCTCGCCAATGAACCTTTGTGGCCCGGACGCGGACCGATGGAGATGACCTCGATCGTCAACTTTCGCGATGGCGCGTTTCGCTCGGACTACGCCGCGAAGAAGCTGCATCTCTCGAACGGCGTGCCCACGATGAGCGTGACCGCCGCGCTGCTCAAGCAAGGTCTGACCGGCGCCGAACTCGACCGGCAGATACGCGACCGCGCGGCACGCACGCTGAATATCAACAGCTTCCATGAGCATCTGGCGGAGCCGCAGAACCGCGTGGTGCCGTCGGCGGATCACAAGGATTCGCTCGGCATTCCGCAGCCGGAAATCTATTACTCGATCAACGACTACGTGAAGAAAAGCGCGGCCAACACGCACGAACTGTATGCGCAGATCGCCGCGCTGTTCGGCGGCGCCGAGGTCACTTTCGACGACACCTTCGCGCCGAACAATCACATCATGGGCACCACGATCATGGGTAGCGATCCGGCGGATTCGGTCGTCGATGCGGACTGCCGCACGCACGACCACTCCAATCTGTTCATCGCCAGCAGCGGCGTGATGCCGACCGCGGCGTCGGTGAATTGCACGCTGACGATCGCGGCTTTGTCGCTGAAGCTGGCCGACAAGCTCAAGCATGAAATCTGAGCGTGAACGGAGAGCCACAATGACGAAGAACACCTCCCGCGCGCAGCGGCTCGAGGCGCTGGCGCAGAAGGGCCGCCGCCGCCATCTCCGGGTCGCGACGCTGGCCGCGATTTTTTCGCTGTTCGCGCTGTACGTCGCCTGGTATGAGGCACACGGTCCCGGCACACAGCGCAACGATGAACTGCCAATCACCCAGGCCCGCGCCGACGACGCCGCGCAAGCGGTCAGCGGCGCGGCCTTGCCGGTGTCGGCGGCCAGCAGCGACCTGGTCAAGCGCGGCGAATACCTCGCGCGCGCCGGCGATTGCATGGCGTGCCATACCGCGGACAAAGCGCGGCCTTTCGCGGGCGGCCTGCCGATCAACACGCCGTTCGGCACTATCGTGACGCCGAATATCACGCCCGATCCGGACACAGGCATCGGTCAATGGACCGATGCCGATTTTCTGCGCGCCATGCATGAGGGCATCGGCAAAGGCGGCGAGCGCCTCTATCCGGCCTTCCCATATGCGGAGTACACCAAGGTCACGGATCGGGACGTGCTGGCCATTCGCGCGTATTTGAACACGCTCACGCCGATCCACTACACGCCGCCGGGCAACAGCCTGAATTTCCCGTTCAATCAACGCTGGCTGATGGTGTTCTGGAACCTGTTCAATTTCACCGAGGGCCGTTTCGTGCCAGATCCCCGGCAAAGCGCCGAATGGAATCGCGGCGCGTATCTGGTGCAAGGGCTTGCGCATTGCGAGGAATGCCATACGCCGCGCAATTTCACTCAGGGCTTGAAGTCGAGCGCGCGTTTCGCCGGCGCAGTGCAGGCCGGCTGGCACGCGTACAACATCACGTCCGACAAAAACAGCGGTGTGGGCAACTGGAGCGATGACGAACTGATGTCGTATCTGTCGACCGGTGCGGCGCCGGGCCGCGCCAATGCAGCCGGTCCGATGGCCGAAGTGGTGACCGACAGCACGCAATATCTGACGCGTGAAGATCTCGGCTCGATCGTCGCGTATCTGCGCGCGGTGCCGCCGATCAGCGGCGGCGAATCGCGCCCGCGCGACCAGTGGGGCAATCCCGCCGACGACGTGACGGCGCTGCGCGGCACCGCTGTCCACGCCGTGAACGGTGCGCAACTGTTCGTCGCCAATTGCGCGAGCTGCCATGGCTGGACCGGGCAAGGCGTCGGCGCGAGCGCGCCGGGGGCGTATCCGTCGTTGATTCACAACTCGGCTGTGGGCGCGAGCGACTCCAACAATCTGGCGATGGTGATTCTGCACGGCGTCACTCGTACGACGAAACAGGCCGACGTGCTGATGCCCGCATTCGCCAATCAACTCAGTGATGAACAGGTGGCCGCCATCACCAACTATGTGACCAGGCACTTCGGCAATCCGCAGTCCACCGTGACGGCCGATCAAATCGGCAAATTGCGAACTCAGCAATAGTGACCACGCGAACGGGTGTTTCCGGTAAAGTCTGCCGGAAACGCGTCGCTTTGGCGTTAATTTGCGTCATTTCAGGCCGCTGCGGCGCCAGGAAACGATGGGCAGCGCGCATACGTATCGCGGATGCCGCATTATCATGAAACCATGGCTTCCGTACTCGTCAATTCCGTCCAGCATCACGCCGCGAACCAGAGCGGCCGCGACTTCGTGGTAGGCGATCTGCATGGCTGCGTCGATGCATTGCGCTATCTGCTGCGCGTGATCACGTTCGATCCGGCGCGGGACCGGTTGTTTTCGGTCGGCGATCTGGTGGACCGCGGCGAGCATTCCGAACTGGCTTTGGCGCTGCTCGACAAGCCCTGGTTTTTCGCTGTGCTCGGCAATCACGAAGACACCCTGTGCGCCGTGGCCGACGGACGCTTGCGGCGTCAATGGTGGTACGGAATCGGCGGCATCTGGGCGGCGCAATTGTCCAACGAACGCTTGCAGCATTACGCCGAGATCTTGCGCGGGTTGCCGCTTGTGCGCGTGGTCGGCAGCGGCAAGGAACGCTTTAATGTTCTGCATGCCGAATTTTTCGGCTCGGACGCGGAGCTCGACGCGGGCAATTTCTCCGAAGAAACCCGCCAGCGATTGCTGTGGGGCCGCGACCTGGCGTTGGGCAATGGCGATCCGCAGCGGCAGCGCGGACTCTCGCTGACTTATTGCGGCCACACGCCGATGCGCGACATCAAGCAGGTCGGCTCGCAGCTGTTCATCGACACCGGTGCGTTCGGACCGGGCGGCAAGCTCACGATCGTGGAGCCGCTCGCGTTGCGGCGCTGGTCCGTCTCGACCGAAGAGGCCCGCGCGGAAGGCGCGGCGGCGCTGGCGCTGCCTTGACGGCGGGCGGCGCGCGCCGGCCCACACGTTGGCCACGTATTGGCCGCACATGGGCCACACGCCGGCCGCGCTCCGGTCGCGCATCAGCCACGCATTGGCCACGAATCAGCCACGAATCGGCCACGCATCGACCATTCACGCCGCGCGATCAGCCGACCTGGCTGAGTTCGAACACCATATCCACAGTCGCGCCGTTCCAGTTGTATTCCAGATACGCCGCGTGATGGCAGTCGCGTAGCAGCGTGGTCTTGAACGCAGCGAGGCATTCGCCGCCGTCATCGCGCACCGACGGGTACACGATACCCGGCGCACCCGCCTCGCGGACGGTTCGGCCGAGCGACTGTCCGGCCAGGTAGTCATCCGGGGACAGCACCGCGAGATCCACCGAGGTGTCGTCGCGAATGTCCACCACGTTGCCTTGCGCGACGACGGTGTAGAGCCGCATCTGCTGGCGCATGGGCGGCTCGGCCGTCGCTTCCAGAAATTTCCCCGTGTGATAACGCGTTTCGGCGATGGCGGTGGCGCGTGAGCGGGCGCAATAGAACACGCCGTACGTGCCGTCCGAGAAACGGCTGCCGAGCGGATTCAGATGCGTCAACGCGGCCATGATCGGCCCGTAGCCCGGCCCGAAGCGGCGCTCTTCGCGCGGCACCAGTTCGAGTTCGCCGACTTCGGTGCGCAGGCGGTCGTTGGTCATTGCTTCGAGCGCGTACAGCGCGTCGAAATCTTCCGGCGAGGCAACCCGGTCGAACAGATTGACGGCCGGAAAGCGCGTCGGAATCACGCGATACGCGGGCGACCAATCGAGCGGCGCCGTGCGCCAGCGGTCCTGCCAATGCGGTTGTGTCACGCCCAGCCGCCTCGCATTGCGTCGAGGTACTGGCGCACGGCCACGAGGTCGCTGATGTTGCCCGCCAGCATGCGGTCCAGCGCGCGGCGGCCGCCGAACGGCGGCGCGCTGTTGGGGCGTTTGATCCAGGTGTCGGCGGCACTGGCTTGCGGCAGCAGGATTTGCAGTGCCTTGTAGATGCCGAGCAGCAGCGATAAGCGTTCGAGCGTGTCGCGCCCGAGGCGGGCCGTTTCAGGCGTGGCCTTCCATTTGAAATAGGTCGAGCGGCCCGGCGAACCGAGCAGCACGATCTGTTCTTCCGCGCTCAGGTCCCAGTCGCGCGCAATGTTGAAGAACGCACGTAGACCCGCCGCGGACATTTCCGTTAGCGTGGGTTCCGAAACCGGCCGACGAATCGGCGCTTCGGATTGGGTGGCGCGGGCAGCGTGAGCCATGAGTGGGTAAGTCCTAATTTGTACTTGAAAATGATATTAGTCTAAATATGGATTTTTGCAAGAGAATATAATCCTGGCTCGTCATAAAATCGAAGATCAGGAGAAGCAGGAGATGGGCGTTCGAGCAGTAGCAGCAGGAGCGGCGCTTGCCGTGTGGTGTATGTCGAGCGCGGCGACGGCCGCCGGTTACGCCGAAGTGTGGAATCCGCCCGAGGCGAGCGGGCATGTCGCAAGCCTGGCAAAGAAGCCGGGGGCGGCCAAGGTCAAGTCTAATGCCGGTTCGAAGACGGCGTCGAAGGCCACTTCAAAGGCCGTCTCGAAGCGCGTTGTAGCGGCGACGGCGCACGCTGATCAGCGCGCGGCGCATGCCGGCGTGAACAAGATGGCCGCCAAGGGCGCCACGAAGAGCGGGACCAACTCCACGCACACAGGCAAAACCGGATCGAAAGCGGCCGTGGTCGCGCAGAGTAAAAAACCGCACGCGCAACTGGTCCAGACGAAGGCGGGGCAGGGCAAGGTTGTGCGCGCGAATCTGGTGGTTCCGGCTCGTCAGGCTCATCCGCAAACGGCCAAGGTCGTGGCAAAAACCGGCGCGGCGAAACCGGCTGCATCTCACGTGAATGTGCCGGCCTCATCCGCAAACGTTAGCGCCAATCCGGCGGACGCAACGAGCAATCCCGCTACCGCCAGCAGCGGTTCGCTGCCGCCAATCCTTCACTGATCCGCAATCAAGCTGGGCGTTTGTGTTTCGGTTTGCTGCGCGGCAGACCTAACTTTGTGCGTTCAAGTTCGAGGATGCGCGCCGATGGTTTTTCCAGGCGCGGCGACTGGACCTTCCACCCGTGCCGGTACGACTCGACGTCGGTGGGCTGCTTCGGCACCAGGGCGATCAGTTCGCCGCGCTCGACGGCATCGTCGAATTCCAGTTCAGGCACCATGCGGTACACGAGGCTGCGCTGCCGGCAAGCGCCTCACGGTCCGCGATGCGGATTTGCGCAGCTAGGCGGCTTTGCGCGGACGCCCGCCTTTCTTGCCGTTCTCACGCGCCGCAGCCGATTTCGCGTCGGATTTGACGCTGCCGCCGCTGCGGCCGATATCGCGCATCCACGCCTTCGATCCGAAAACGCCGTCGATCAGGCCGTGAACCGACACCACGACGTCGAGCGTCGGAAAGACGAGCGCCGACCCAAGACCGAAGATCTGGATCTCGCGGAGATCCGCAGGCGCCGCGTTGTGCAAACCCTCGATAAAAGCGATCGGCACCAACAACGAGATGCCGTTTGTCAGCGCGATATCGAGCCGTTTAGTGCGTGGTTTGTAGCTTGCGCTGCGGGCGGCGGGGCGCTTGGCGGTTTCGGCGCCGCGTTCCTGAGCAAGCCGCCATTCTTCGCTGCTGTTCATGAGTGGATTCCTTTCCAGGCGGAGCACAGGAACGGCACCATTTCATTAAGGCGTTTAGCCAGCCGGCGCGCTTCGCGTTCTGAATACCCTCGAGCCTCGCGGATCGATACCGGGCCGTCGGGACAATTCAAGATAAAGATAATCTCACCATCCGGACCGAGTACATGAACATGTGGCGGAGCGTGATCGTGAGGGTAAATCACCACGAGCAGCCCGTCGATCCGGGCAATGATGGGCATGGCCACGATTATATACCGTATACCGTAGCCGCTTGGGTTTTCATCTGAATGGACGCCATCAGTAACTCAAAACGCTCGCCAACCCATTCGTCACCAGCCGCAACGTCTCCACCGACCGCTCGTCTCTCACCCGCGAATGCAGCGTCACGCGCGATTCCGGCAGCGTTGGCAAACCCAGCCGGGGGCCGACGTCGATCAGCCCACGCGGCGCCACGCGGCGCGCCAGCGGCGACACCGCCAGTCCTGCCGCCACGGCCGCGCCGACGGCCGCCACGCCGCCACCGACGAACACCTCCTGCCAGCCGACGCCCGCCTGCGCGAGCGCGCGGAGCGCCACGTCGCGCACGTTGCACGGCGGGCTCAACAGCGCGAGCGCCAATGGCTCGCCGACTCGCGGCAGCCACGCCGGCGTGGCGAGCCAGCCGAGCGGTTCGCTGAACAGCACCTGGGCGTCGTCGCGCGGCGGTTCGTCGGCGCCATAGCGGACAATCACCGCGTCGAGGCGGCGTTCGTCGAATTGCGCGAGCAACGCGGCCGACGTGCCCAGATGCAATTCGATCACCAGACCCGGGTCGTGCGCATTGAGCTTGCCGAGCAGGTGCGGCAGGTCCGGTCCCGCGACATGCTCGCTGAGTCCCAGCGCGAGCCGCCGTCGTTCGACCGACAGCGACCCCAGCGCGCGTTCATGCGCGTTCAGCAGATCGCGCGCGGCGCTAAGAAAGGCGTTGCCGTCGGCGGAAAGACGCACCACGCGCGGCGTGCGCTCCAGTAATTGCTTACCCAGATGCGCTTCCAGCCGCTTGAGCTTAAGACTGACGGCCGATTGGGTCGTGTCCAGCGCGTCCGCGGCACGCGTGAAGCTGTGCAGGTCGGCGACCAGAACGAAGGCCCGGACCGCATCGAGATCGAGAACTTTCATTTCTGATGAATATAGATGAAATCATCAATGATGTCTGTTCATTATGAATGAGCGCGCCTAAGCTGTGTTTTACCCAATCAACGCAGCCAAGGAGATTTCATCATGCCGCTCACACGAATCGCATTGCGCGCAGGCAAGCCCGTCGAGTACCGGAAGGCGGTGACGCAGAGCATCCAGCGCGCGCTGGTGGACACCTTCAACGTGCCGAAGGACGACATTTTCATGCTGATCACCGAGCATGAGGCCGGCAATTTCGTGTACGACAACCAGTATCTGAACGTCGAGCGAAGCGACGATCTCGTGATCATTCAAATCACGCTGAACAACACCCGCACCCTTGAGATGAAAAAGGCGCTGTACAAGCGGATGGCGGACGAACTGGCGGAATCGCCCGGAGTGCGACGAGAGGATGTATTCATCAACCTCGTCGAAGTGCTGAAGGAGAACTGGTCGTTCGGCAATGGGATTGCGCAGTACGCATTGTGATGGCTGCAGCCGTCACGTGATGTGAAAACGGGCGGCCATGCCGCCCGCCGCTCGCTGAAAAAAGCGGCAACGTCACGCAATCGTATCGATCACGCCGCCGTCGACGCGCAGCGCCGCGCCGGTCGTCGCCGAGGCCTGCGGCGAGCAGACGTACACGACCATGTTCGCCACTTCCTCGGTGGTGGCCGCGCGCTGAATGATCGAACTGCTTCGATGCTCGCGGACGAACTCCGTGGCGACCTGCTCGACGGTTTTGCCTTGCTCTTTGGCCGTGTCTTCGACCATCGAACGGAAGCCGTCGGACAAGGTTGGTCCGGGCAGCACGGCATTCACCGTCACGCCGCTGCCGGCCGCCTGTTTGGCGATGCCGCGCGCGATGCTCAGTTGCGCCGTCTTCGAGAAACCATAAGCGAGCATGTCCGGCGGAATATTCAATCCCGATTCGGAGGAGATGAACACCACGCGGCCCCACTTACGCTCCATCATCCCTTTGAGGTAGTGGCGCGTGAGCCGCACGCCCGACATCACGTTGATCTGGAAGTAGCGCTCCCAGTCATCGTCTTCGGTGGTGAAGATGTCGCCGGGCCCGAAGATACCGAGGTTATTCACCAGGATATCCGCCTGCGGCACGGCTTTCGTCAACGCCTCGCAACCCTCCAGCGTGCCGAGGTCGCCCGCGAAGCCCTGCAATTTCGCTTGCGGCGTGCTCTTGCGGATCGTGTCGATCGCGCGGTCCACCGCCTCCTGTTTGCGTCCGTTGATGATGGTATGCGCGCCTGATGCGGCAATGCCGGTGGCGATGGCAAGGCCGATGCCCGCCGTGGATGCACTGACGAGAGCAGTCTTGCCCGATAAGTCGATGTTCACTGTCTTGCTCCTTGTTGAAGTTGCAGCGCGCTGGCCGTGGCCAGCCGCGCCGAAAATGCAAAGGATGTAGTGTTCGAAGCGTCGAACTCGAAGTATCCCATCTATCCGTTTTCGAGGTCCGCCAGGTTAGCGGCCGGTGGCGCAGGTTTGCGTCGCTATAATGATTCGTCGTCCTCTCCTCGGTCATCGACCGCTCTTCGCCATGACACCCGACCGTACCGATCTTTCCCGCGAAACGCTTGAACTCGGCGGCTCTGTCTGGTTTCAGGCGGGCGCGCAGACGCTCGGCGGCGCATCGCGGATCGCGCTGCTCGCGGCGATTGGCGAGACCGGCTCGATCACCAGCGCGGCGAAAGCTGTCGGCATCAGCTACAAAGGCGCGTGGGACGCCGTCGATACGATGAACAATCTCGCGGGCGAGCCGCTCGTGGTGCGCCTGACCGGCGGCAAAGGCGGTGGCGGCACCACGCTGACGCCGCGCGCCCTCAAACTGATCGAGACGTTTCGTGCGGTGGAGCGCGAGCATCGACGCTTTCTCGAACGCGCGGGCGCGGCGATCGAAGGATTCGCGACGGACTGGGATCTGATCGGCCGCATCGGCGTGAAGACGAGTGCGCGCAATCAACTATATGGCACGGTGTCGGCGATCACGCGCGGCACCGTCAACGACGAAATCACGCTGGCGCTGCCCGGCGGCCACGCGATCGTTTCCGTCATCACGCATGAGAGCACCGAGACGCTGGGGCTTGTCGAGGGCGTGGCGGCGTTCGCATTGATCAAGGCCTCGTGGGTCGTGCTGCTCGTCGACAACGCGAGCGGCGCGCCGCTCAAACTCTCGGCACGCAATCAGCTGTGCGGCACGGTGCAGAGCGTGAAGCGCGGCGCGGTCAATGCCGAGGTATCGCTGGTGCTGGCGGGCGGGACGGTGATCACGGCGGTGGTCACCAATGAAAGCGTCGACACGCTCGGCCTCGTGGAAGGCGGCGGCGCTGTTGCGGCGTTCAAGGCGTCGAGCGTGATACTTGGCGTCAAGGATTGAGCGCGGGAAGCGCTCGCTGTTGCGCGTCAAGGCTCGCTGCGTGCATAGCCGGCGAACGGATGATCCTCGCGCACGCGGCCGTCGCTGACCTGCACGACCTGATCGCCGAAGGCGGCGACGTCGTCGGGATCGTGCGTGATCAAAACCATCGGAATATCGAGCCGCGTCTGCAGATCCGATAACTCGCGGCGCATGCGCTGACGCAAAGCGCTGTCGAGTGCCGAAAACGGTTCGTCCAGTAACAGCACCCGAGGTTGCGCGACCAGCGCTCGCGCCAGCGCCACGCGCTGCTTTTGTCCACCGGAAAGCTGCGCTGGATGATTACCCGCCACGTTCTTCAATTCCAGCGCGTCGAGCCAGTAATCGATCTGCGGATGCGTGATGCGCCTGCGCGGATTGAGCCAGCCCTGCTGCAAGCCGAAGCCGATGTTCTGCCGCACATTCAGATGCGGAAATAGCGCGTAGTCCTGAAACAGATAGGCGAGCTTGCGCGCTTGCGGTTTCAGATCGACGCCGCGCGCGCTGTCGAACAGCGCGTTGCCATGCAGCGTGATCGAGCCTTCGTCGGGACGCAGCAGGCCGGCGATCGCCTGCAACGTCAGACTCTTGCCCGCGCCCGATGGTCCGAACAGTACCACGCGTTGCGAGGTGGCCTTGAAGGCGACGTCGAGCGAGAAGCGGCGCTCGGCGCTCTGGAAGGTCTTGCGGATGTCGACGGCGAGCAGCATATCAACCCGACTTCAATAGCGTGTGCTGCGGAACGAGGCGCCCCGCGAGCAACAGGATCACGACGCACGTCACCGAGGTCACGAGCACGAGGAAATTCGCGGTGCTGTCGTCGCCGGCTTGCACGGCCGAGTAAACCGCCACGGACAGCGTTTGCGTGCGGCCCGGCAGATTGCCCGCGATCATCAGCGTCGCGCCGAATTCGCCGAGCGCTCGCGCGAAAGCCAGCAGGCCGCCGGCGAGAATGCCGCGCGCGGCGAGCGGCAGCGTCACGCGAAAAAACACGGCCGTTTCGCTGATGCCGAGCGTGCGCGCGGCCCGTTCGAGTTGCGGATCGACGGCCTCGAAGGCGGCGCGCGCCGATTTCAACACAAGCGGAAACGCCACGACCGTCGACGCGATCACCGCGCCCTGCCATGTGAACACCAACCGAATATCGAAACGCTCGAGCCAGCCGCCGATCACACCGCGCCGTCCGAGCAGGACAAGCAGGTAATAGCCGAGCACGGTGGGCGGCATGACCAGCGGCAGCATCAGCAGCGAATCGATCACGTCGCGCGCGCCGGAGCGCCAGCGCGATAAACCGAAGCCCGCGGCGACGCCGAATACCAGGTTGAGCGCGGTGGCCCAGCCCGCCACTTTCAACGACAGCAGGAGCGGAATCCAGGCCTGTTGCATGAGCGTGCGTCGTCCCGGTAGTCAGTGCGCGGGCTTGAAACCGTACTTCGCGAGCACGGCCTGACCGGCCGGCGACAGCACGAAGTTCATGAACGCTTGCGCGTCCGCGGCATGGCGGCTGCCTTCCACTTGCGCGACCGGATAGGTGATCGGCGTTTGCGTCGGCACGTTCAGCGCGACCTTGACCTTGTCCGGCATGACGGCGGCGTCGGTGCTGAACACGAAGCCGGCGTCGACTTCGCCGCGCGACACGTAGTCGAGGCTTTGACGGACGTTCGACGCCAGCACGGCCTTCGCGCTCACGGCATCCCACACGCCAGCAGCGCGCAGCGCGCCCTGCGTGTAGCGGCCGACCGGCACGGACGCCGGATCGCCGTACGCCACGCGCTTCACATTCGCCGACGTCAGATCGTTCAGCCTGGTCGGCGCGAAATGGCTGTCGGTCGGCACGATCAGCACCAGCGAATTGGCGGCGAAGTCCTTACGCGTAGCCGGCACGATCACTTTTTCGGCGGCGGCCTTGTCCATGGCTTTTTGATCCGCGGACGCGAACACGTCGGCGGGTGCACCCTTGACGATCTGCTGCATCAGCACGTCGGAGGCGCCGAAGTTCAACAGCACCTTGGTGCCCGGATGCTGCTGCTCGAACACTTCGCTGACCGCCTTGAAGGCGTTGGTCAGGCTGGCGGCGGCAGAGACCACCAGTTCGTCGGCGCGCGCATTGGCGCTAATGGCGACGGAGACGGCGCTGGCGACGAACAACGCTTGCTTTAGAAGCCGGCGGGAGAGTGTCATGAAGACCTGGAAGTCCGGCGTGAACCGGATCGGCGGGGTTAAAACGCTATCGTAATATATGCAAGGTTATAACGGTGACCTATGACAATTATTCAGCCTTGCGCATGAGGCGGTATGTCGAACAACGGGAGATGATTCAGACGTCGGACGAATGCGGCGGCGCTAGCGTGTTGAGCGTTTGCGACAGCGGCGCCATGGCGGGACGGACGTCGCGCACAGCCTTCCACTTTGCGCGAATGAAGGGCCGGTCATGACCGGAGACTTTCAGCGCGATGTGCGTGACCCAGCGCTGCGTCGGCACGTGCACGCCGTGCGCCAGCACCGCGAGGGCCATCATGCTGACGGCGACGGGCAGCGCCGACAACCGACCCGGCTCAGCATGCCAGGCGAGTCTGACGAACACCAGCGCCGTTATGGCGCCGGTCAGACAGCCGGTAATGGCTTCAGAAGGCGAGTGGGCGCTCAGCACCACGCGCGACAGACCCACCGCGATCCCCGCCGCAAGGCCGAGCAGCACGCCGGCCAGCCGGATGACCGGCCGCGTCGGCAAGAGCATAAGGAACAGAACGACCGGATAAACGGCAGTGGACAGCATGGCGTGACCGCTGACGCCGGTGAAATCCAGTTCGCGCACGCCGACACCCCAGCCGAGAAACGCCAGCTTCGTCACCGTCACGATGCCGATGGCCGCGCCGAGCAGCAGCAGCCAACCGGCCGCCATGCGCCACGTGTAGCCGACCGCCAGCCACAACGCGATGGCGAACGCGAGCGGCAGCGTCATGCCGGCGCTGCCGAGGCTGGTGATCGAATACCAAAGGTGGGGAGCTAAATCGGGCATGGCAAAAGGGCGACCAAGGCCGCGTAGAATCGGATTGGTGATGAGTTAACGCACGAACGGCGCAAATCGCCGACGCGGCCGGCGCGGCAAATAATTAACCGCCAGTATAGACGGGAGCTGCAGGGCGGTTGCGCTGCGCGCGAGACTTTTCTGTCGCAGGGAGTTCGCTGGCGAACAGGCGGCAAACATTCGGCTGACAAGTGGCAAACAAAGCGACAAGCGGGTGGCAGCCGGATAGCGAACGAGCCTTGCCGAGCTTTGACGCTGGCCTCGCCACAAGGTTCGCCCAGCGGAAATTGGGGTCCCGGATAGTATTCCAGGGTTCCAGCATCGCATGGGGATTGGTGTTATTGTGCATTGCACAACAAAGTACCGTTCCACCGGACGGACCCTGTCCCTTTTTGCGAGGTTTTTCTGCCAATGGCAAAAAGTCTATCGAAAATCTGGCTGCGCGGTCTCAAGCGCCTGCTCGCGATCCAGACTGAGCACGCCCGCAAGACTACCAAGCGCACCACGACGCGACCGGCGCGACCCGCCACCAGTAAGCCGTCCACCAAAGTTCGCCCGATCAAGCCGGCCGCGATCGTGCGCGCGCCCGCCAAACGCGAGGCGCCGCGCGCCACTGCTCGTGAATCGCGGGTGCGTCCGCGCGCCTCGGCGTGGGCGAGCGGGTCGTGGACGCGCTCGTTCCACTCCGCGCCTGCCGCGCCCGGCCGGCTCGTCAATCATCTTCAGTATGGCTTGTATGTCCCGACGGGCCACGCGCTCGAGGCCATGCCGCTAGTGGTGATGCTGCACGGCTGCACGCAGTCGATCGAAGAATTCGCCGAAGGCACGCGGATGAACGTGCTGGCCGACCGCTTCGGCTTTGCCGTGGTCTACCCGGAACAGTCGAAGCACGTGCACTCGCACCGCTGCTGGCATTGGTACGACGCGGGCGAAAGCGCCGGCGGCGCCGAAGCACGCGCGGTGGTCTCGCTAGTGGATGCGCTGGTCGCCCAGCACGGGTTCGACGGCGAGCGCGTGTATGTCGCCGGAATCTCCGCTGGCGCCGGCCTGACGGCGCTGCTCGCCCTCAATCATCCGGAGCATTTCGCGGCGGTCGCGCTGCATTCCGGCCCTGCTTTTGGCGAGGCGCGTTCCGGCATTACGGCGATGGACGTCATGCGGCGCGGCGCGCGCCGCGAGCCGGCCGAACTGGCCGACGAAACCGCCGACGTGGCGCGTTACCCCGGCATGCCGGCCATCATCATCCACGGCGATGCCGACCATGTGGTCTCGCCGGTCAATGCCGACCAACTGGCAGTGCAGTTTCTGCGGCTGAACCGCATCGTCGACCAGAACGGCGCGCGCAAATCGGGAGAAGTCCGCGAAGACCGCAAGGGTGGCGTGGTCATGCGTGATTATCTGCGCGGTGGACGGCGCGTGGTCCGGCTGTGCCGCGTGCAGGGGCTTGCCCATGCCTGGAGCGGCGGCGACGACGCCGTGCCGTTTCATTCCGCCAAAGGTCCCGACGCAAGCGCGATGGTGTGGGAATTCTTCAAGCACCAGCGCCGCACGGGCGTCGGCCGTATCGCGGAAGCCGATGCCGCAGCGACCTCGGCGGCGGCGCGGTGATCTCGTTGCAACACTTCGAAATGAGTGCTGGCATGTTCCTAGGGTTTTCCCTATAATGAGGGTTATCCCTTAGGCGTTAACGCCTAAACTCATTGTCGAGGTTGACCATGTATCTGCTTAGCCGCCTGTTTCTGTTTCTTACCAAATCGCCCGATCAACTCGCGAAAGAACGCGCTGACGCTTTCCTCGCTGAAGCAACGGATTTGTACGATCTGGAATTCCGTATGCGTAAGCTGGACCGTGAGGCGAACGTTCGCCAACCGTCGTGGATGACCCAGCACTAAGTTGCGTCAGTTAAAGCATCGGCGTGGATGCAACGCCGGTGTTCGGGGGTGAGGCGCCCAAGCTGTCGCAAATCGTTGCAAGCGCTCAGACAGCCGGATTCAATTGCCACAACGCGTGATTCAACACCGCGGCGAACGCCACCCAAGCCACACCCAAGCCACACCCAAGCCACATAAGGCATCAATAGTCCGCCTGCCTAGCGGTGTCGTCGCCAGAATGCAAATGTCAGCGCGACAATCTATATCGGCACCATCAGAAAATCGGCCAGTGCCACGTCCGGTCGATGCAGGCCGGAGAAAAGCCACCTCCAGGCTGCGTTGAACAGCAACTGCACCAGCCATAAAACGATCGCTGCGCTCAGGCCGCCGACGTAAGCGTGTGCTCACTTGCCGAAACGGGCCAGCGTGCGCGCCCGCGCCTCGGCATGGTCGACGATCGGCGCCGGATAGTCCTTGCCCAATGTCACGCCGAACTCCGCGAGCTTTTCGCTGCCCGCCAGCCACGGCGCATGAATCCACTTCGACGGCAGCTTCGCGAGCTGGGGCAGATACCGCTTAATAAAGCGTCCTTCGGCGTCGAATTTTTCAGACTGCGTGATCGGGTTGAAGATCCGGAAGTAGGGCTGTGCGTCGCATCCTGTCGACGCCGCCCATTGCCAGCCGCCGTTATTTGCCGAGAAATCGAAGTCGTTCAACTGTTCGGCAAAGTACCGCTCGCCGAGCCGCCAGTCCACGCCGAGATCCTTGACCAGAAAACTTGCTGTCACCATCCTCAAGCGGTTGTGCATATAGCCGGTGCGGTTCAGCTGCAGCATCGCCGCGTCGACGAGCGGGTAGCCGGTGCGGCCGTCGCACCATGCGGCGAACGCCTCGTCGGCTTCCGGGCCTTGCTCCCAGCGCAGCCGGTCGTACTCTCCCTTGAACGACGCGCCGCTCGCGAGCCGCGGATGATGCGCCAGGATCATGAAGTAGAAGTCTCGCCAGATCAGTTCCGACAGCCACGTCGCCGAACCTTCCCCGTCGGGTTGCAGCGACATCTCGTGGGCGAGGCGCGCGAGCGTGCGGATCGAGACCGTGCCGAAGCGCAGATGCATCGACAGATAGCTCGGGCCTTTGACAGCGGGAAAATCGCGCCGGTCCTTGTAGCTGTCGATGCGCGTCGCGAAATCGTCGAACAGGCGCTGCGCGCCGCTCATGCCAGTGGGCAGATCCAGTTCAGCGAGGTTGCTCGGCGCAAAGCCGAGCTGATCTAGCGTCGGCAAACGGCGATTGAGCTTTGACGGCACTGCCGCCAGATGTTTCTCGTACGTTTCCACCGGATACGGCTTCAGATCGAAAGCCGTCAATTGCTTGAGCCACGCGTTCTTGTAGGGCGTGAACACCGTAAACGGCTTGTTCTGCCCAGTGAGTACCTCGTCGCGCTCGAAAATCACCTGATCCTTGAAACTCAGCCATTGGCGTCCGGCTCCGGTAAGCGTCTCGCGGACCGTCTCGTCGCGCGCGATCGCGACCGGTTCGTAATCGTGATTCGCGAAAATCGCGTCCACGCGAAGTTCGCCGGCGAGCTTCGGCACCAGGTGTGTGGGGTCGCCGTACAGCACGATCAGGCCGCCGCCCTTGGCACGTAATGCTTCGTCCAGTTCGCCCACCGCGGCGAGAATCGACTCGACGCGGCGATCCTGGGGCTGCGTGTCCGGATGACGAGCCTGCCAGGCGTCGATCAGCGGCTGCAGGATCGTCGTATCGAACACGAATACGCACCACACGCGCTGGCAATGTTTGAGGGCGTTGTAGAGCGCGGCGTTGTCCGTGCTGCGCAGGTCGCGGCGAAACCAGACCAGCCCGGTGTCGAAAGAGTCGTTCAAGCGTCGGACGCGTGTCATCTGGAGCGTGGATAGTGAAAATAAGGTGAATGGCGGCGCTCTTGCCGGTTGCGCTGTGGACCTGCGTTGCACATTGCATGCCGCGTCCGCGAACGAAACAGCGCCCGCCCCTATTGTGCAGGGTGCGGGCGCTGTTCGTGACGAGCGGCGCAGTTTTCCGCGCCGCTCGAGCGATTCTCTAACGATGCATCGAATCCGTCGCTCAGGCGATTTGCAAGCGGACGTCGACGTTGTTGCGAGTGGCGTTCGAGTACGGGCAGACCTGATGCGCTGCGTCGACCAGTTCCTTGGCCGCGCCGGCGTCCAGACCCGGCAGCGAGACGCGCAGGTCGATGTCGAGTGCGAAGCCGCCCTTGTCGTTCGGGCCGATGCCGACTTCCGCCGTAACTTGCGTGTCAGCCGGCAAAGTCTGCTTCTTCTGGCCAGCGACGAACTTCATGGCGCTCAGGAAACACGCCGAGTAGCCTGCAGCAAAGAGCTGTTCCGGATTCGTGCCCGCTGCGCCCGTGCCGCCCAATTCACGCGGTGCTGCCAGCTTCACGTCCAATGCATTGTCCGACGATACTGCACGGCCGTCGCGGCCACCGGTGCTCGTTGCGCTTGCCTTGTAGAGGATGTTCATGGTGCTGCTCCTTTGTCTGGGTTGTCAGGATCTGCCAATTTGCCGCTCTTTGCTGAGCCCGCCGTTCTGGCGGAGCGCTGTCGCAGCGGCATGTGAGTAAGATAGTACACAAATCATTTGTGTGCAAATTAATTTTCGCATCGTAGCGATAGCGCGCGTTTTGCAGCGAACCGGCTAGTGGTCCATGTAATCGTTGAGGGTGGCGCGCAGGCGAGTCAGATCGTCGCGCAAACGCAGCAGAAATTCGGGCGTCTGCTGGGTCGCGCAGAAGATTTCCGCGGGCACTTCGCGCGCCTGGCGCTTGAGTGCCGAGCCAGCTTTGGTGAGCCGGATATACACGAGACGCTCATCCTCGACACCGCGTACCCGCTCCAGCAGTCCTTGAGTTTCGAGGCGTTTGAGCAGCGGCGTGACCGTCGCCGAATCGAGGTTCAGACGCGCGGCCATGTCCTTGACCGTGACGTCGTCGCTCTCCCACAGCACCAGCATGGCCAGATATTGCGGATATGTGAGGCCCAGTTTGTCCAGCAGCGGCTTGTATGCCTTGGTCATGGCAAGCGAGGTGGAGTAGAGGGCGAAGCAGAGTTGCTCGTCGAGCGTGAAGGGCAAAGCGGGGCGCTGGGTCATGATGCATCTCGTATAAAAAGAGCGTGCAAATGGATTGCGCGCAAACCATTGTGCCGCAAATCGACGCAGGTTGACGAGTGCAGTTTGGAGATGCAGGGAACGGCGAGGGCAGGCGCCGCCGCGAGCGCGGCGCGGGCGCCGGAGCAGCGCCCGCGCCAGAACGGAATCAGGCCGCCGGCGTGGTCGGCAAGTCCGGTGCTTCGGGCGTTTGCACGCCGAAGCAGCCGCGATAGGTCGCGTAGAACGAGCAGTAAAGCATGGTCGTGACGATCATCGTGGCGGGCATCAGGATGGCGAACGCGAAGTCGCCTGCGCCCAGCGCCTGCATCAGCGCGGACAAGCCGAGCGACACCGTCATCGCCACCGCGAACCACAGCGCGCCGAACACGATGAACGCGCCGCGGTTGCGCCAGCAACTGACGAGGCTGAAGAACATCGCCTTGACGGGCGGCACGTCATGCCACGCGGCGAGAATGGGCGAGAACCAGAAAATCATCGCCATTGGAATGTAGACCACGAAAGCCGTAATCACCGCCAGCGGGATATTGCTGTTGGCGATCGCGTCCTGATCCATCGTGGCGGCGCCGAGCATGACCTTCAGCAGCATGCCGCCGTCTGCGAGCGCTGACGCGGCCAGCACCAATGCCATCGCGACGACGTAGAGCACGCCGAGCACCAGCAGCCGTTTGGCGACCACCGGGCCGTACGAGTGAAAACCGTCCACCAGAATGGTCGGAAACACCGGTTTGCCGGCGATCGTGTTGCGGCACGCCGCCATGAAGCCGACCGCGACGCCCGGAATGAAGGCCAGCGGCAACACGCCGCCGACCACCGGAATCTGCGCCACGAGCGTCATCACCAGCAGATAGGTGAAGAACAGCGTCAGGAACGCGAGCGGGTTCTTGCGGAACAGCCAGATACCCTGCCGGAACCACACATAGCCGGCTTTCGCGGGGACTTCGATCAGTTGCATGAGGTATGAATGCCTGGAAGTGCAACGCCGGTCAGGCGTTCGCGCAGAATGCGCTCGAAATGGCCGGGGTCGTGCGGTTTGAGCAATTCGGCCGCGCGCGGCAAATAAAAATCATACAGGCGCGAGACCCAGAAACGGTACGCTCCCGCTCGCAGCATGTCGCCCCAATGGCGGTTTTCTTCGGCGGTGAAGGGGCGCACGGTCTGGTAGGCGCGCAGCATGGCTTCGGTGCGCGCGTCGTCGAGCTTGCCGGTGGCGAGGTCGACGCACCAGTCGTTGACCGTCACCGCCACGTCGAACAGCCATTTGTCGCAGCCGGCGAAATAGAAGTCGAAGAAACCGCCGAGGCGCACTTCGTGGCCCGTCTCCGGCGCGGCGTGCGCGAACATGGCGTTGTCGCGGAACAGGTCGGCGTGGCACGGGCCTTCAGGCAGCGCGGCGTAGTCGGCCGAGGCGAAGAAGGCTTCCTGATGCGCCAGTTCGGACGACAGCAGATCGCGTTGCTCGCCTTCCAGAAACGGCAGGATGGTCGGCACGGTTTCCTGCCACCACGGCAGGCTGCGCAGATTCGGCTGATACCCCGTGTAGTCGCGTCCCGCCAGGTGCATGCGCGCCAGCATTTGCCCGACTTCGATGCAGTGCTCGACGCCCGGCGCCAGTTCCGGCGTGCCTTCGAGCTTGGTCACGATGGCTGCGGGCTTGCCATGCAAGGTGCCGAACAGCGCGCCGTCTTCGCGCGGCATGGGGTCCGGCACCGGCACGCGGTGCGCGGCCAGATGCCGCATAAGGTCGAGATAGAACGGCAGCTGTTCGGCCGTCAGCTTTTCGAAAATCGTGAGGACGTATTCACCGCGCGTCGTCGTCAGGAAGAAGTTGCTGTTCTCAATACCGGAGGAAATACCGCGAAATTCGACGACGTCGCCGAGATCGTAATGGCTCATCCATTCTGCAAGTTGGGGTTCGGTGACAGCGGTGAAGACAGCCATGCGGGAAACGTCGGATCAGGTTGGTCGGGCTGGCGCGATTCGGCCAGTGCGATGTGCGGCAAATGCGGTATCGGAAAGCGTTCTTGCGGCGCCGTGAAGCGCGGCGGTATTTTCAATGCCTGACCGCCAAGGTGGCCGACCGGGCAGTCTGAGGCTCGAGACGGCGTCTTGCCGGCGCGCGGATCCGGGCGGCGGCCCACACCGGGGCGCCGCCCCGGCATGCGTCAATAGGTCAGGTGCACCGACGGCAAACGCGTGCTTGCGCGGCCGTTGTCGCGCACGGAGGGCGACGTGTCGAGCGGCGCGCTCATTTGATAGCGCGTGCCGAGGTTCGAATGCACGTTGATTTCGACAGGCTTGCCTTTGTCGCGATACTCGGTGATTTCGGTGCCGTTGGCGCTGCGTTCGTAGAAGCTCGGCGTGCGCGGGACGTTGATTTCGACCTTCGAACTGACCTCGGCAGCCGGACGATTGATCTTCTCCAGGTCGGGCAGACCGGCCCGTTCGTTGGCGGACTGAGGCACGCCGGGAGCAGGTGTATCGTCGACAGGCTGGGCAGCCATCGCGGCGTTGCCAAAGGCGAAGGCCAGTGCAACGGCGACGGGAAGGAGCGGCTTCATGGTGATTCTCCAATATGGTGCCCCGATTCTAGCAAATCCCACCTGGTCCTCGGGCGCGACCGCCTTATTTTGCGCCGCTTTCGCGCGGCGTGCGCGCAAACTTGCGGGCGCTGCCGCAACGTGTGTTGCAGCACCGTCAGGTGATTTGGCGAGCAACGGTTCCGTGGTAATGTCGCCTCATCATTAGAGGCGAATGAAGATGAACAACGATACCAATCAACGCGCGGTGCAGACTCCCGCCAACAGCTTCCCAACCGAATCCTTCGACGACGCGACCGAGGCCGTCACCCGCCTCTCGGCGATCTACGAAGCGAACACTTCGTTCCTGCGCGACGCCTTCGCGCGCTATCGCCGCAACGAGTTGTTCGAACGCCGGGTGCGCGCCTGCTATCCGTTCGTGCGGGTGTGCACCGAGGTCAACACGCATATCGACTCGCGCCGTTCATATGGTTTCGTCGCGGGTCCGGGCGTGTTCGAGACGACCGTCACGCGGCCCGATCTGTTCGGCAACTACTATCGCGAGCAATTGCGCCTGCTGGCGAAGAATCATCACGTGCAGATCGAAGTCGGCGTGTCGGACCAGCCGATTCCAATTCATTTCGCTTTCGCCGAGGGTATCCATCTCGAAGGCGATCTGGACCGCGAGCGCCTGTTCCTCATGCGCGACGTGTTCGACACGCCGGACCTGGCGCTGCTCGACGACCGCATCGTCAACGGTACGTATGAACCGCTGCCGGGCGAGCCGCATCCGCTTGCGCTGTTCACGGCGGCGCGGGTCGATTTCTCGCTGCATCGGCTGAAGCACTATACGGCGACCTCGCCCACGCACTGCCAGAACTACGTGCTGTACACGAACTACCAGTTCTATATCGACGAGTTCGTCAAACTCGGCCGCACGATGATGGCCCATACCGACGACGAAGAACTGCGCGCCTATCGCAGCGAATACACGTCGTTTGTCGAGCCGGGCGACGTGGTCACGTACAACGCGAATCTCGGCGAGCAGGAACAGGAAGGCACGGCGCCGCCGCGTCTACCGCAGATGCCCGCGTATCACCTGAAGCGCGCCGACGGCAGCGGCATCACGATGATCAACATCGGCGTCGGACCGTCGAACGCGAAGACCATCACCGATCACATCGCCGTGCTGCGTCCGCATGCGTGGATCATGCTCGGCCACTGCGCGGGACTGCGCAACACGCAGCGTCTCGGCGACTATGTGCTGGCGCACGGCTATGTGCGCGAGGACCACGTGCTCGACGACGACTTGCCGCTGTGGGTGCCGATTCCGGCGCTCGCCGAAGTGCAGGTGGCCCTGGAGCGTGCGGTCGCGCAGGTCACGCAGCTGGACGGCGTCGAACTGAAGCGCGTGATGCGCACGGGCACGGTGGCGAGTGTGGACAACCGCAACTGGGAGTTGCGCGATCATCGCGAGCCGGTGCAGCGGCTCTCGCAAAGCCGGGCGGTTGCGCTCGATATGGAGAGCGCGACGATTGCCGCTAACGGTTTCCGTTTCCGCGTGCCTTACGGCACCTTGCTGTGCGTGTCGGATAAGCCCTTGCATGGCGAATTGAAGCTGCCCGGCATGGCCGATCAGTTCTATCGCGCGCAGGTCGATCAGCATCTGCAGATCGGCGTGAAGGCGATGGAGCTATTGCGGATGAACGGGCTGCATCGTTTGCATAGCCGCAAGCTGCGCAGCTTTGCGGAAGTCGCGTTTCAGTGAGCGTTTTTGGTGAGCAAGGGCGAGCGCCGCTGCGGCTCGCTCCTGCTCGATCACAGTCAAAACTGCCCAAAGCCGGTTAAGCCGATCAGACTGCCGGCCGCGAGAAGCCACAGCGGATGGATGCGCGTGGTCATCGCCATGACGGCGGTGAACGCCGTAATCGCCCACGCAATGGCGGTTGGATTCGACGCTTCGGCAATCAGCGCCGCGCTCGCCGCGACGATGCCGGCGGTCACCGGCACCAGTCCCAACTGCGCATAGCGCCGCCACGGGCGGTCCTTGAAGCGCTCCCACGCATGCATCGCGAGGATCGTCACCAGCGACGACGGCCCGAACTTCGCCACCGACGTCACGAGCATGCCCGCCCAGCCGGCCACGTGCCAACCGATTAGCGTGACGATCATCAGATTCGGCCCCGGCGCGGCCTGCGCGAGCGCGAACAGCGCGCTGAATTCGCTGGCCGGCATCCAGTGATGCACATCCACCACCTGGCGCTGCATCTCCGGAAGAATCGTATTGCCGCCGCCGAACGCGAGCAGCGAAAGCTGACTGAAAATAACGGCGAGGGAAATGAGCGTGTCGTTCATCGTGCGCTTCTCGATGCGATGTAGATGCTGAGCGGCGTCAGCACCAGCATGGTGGGCAGAAGCGGCAGCCGCATGATCGCAATTGCAATGAAGCCGAGTGCCGCGATGAGCGCGGCCATTGGGCTACGCCGCAGCGGCAGCACGATTTTCAGGGCCATCGAGATCAACAGGCCAGCCGCGGCGGCCGCCAGACCGGCAAACAGATGACGAACGTGCGGGTCGTTTTGCGTGTGTTCGTACAGCACGCCGAGGCCGATCACCACCAGCGACGGTCCCGCGATCAGTCCAAGCAGACCGGCCAGCGCGCCCGGCACGCCGCGAAAGCGCATGCCCATCGCCACCGAAAGGTTGATCACATTGCCGCCCGGCAAAAACTGGCAGAGGCCCAGCAAGTCGGCGAATTCGTCGGCGCTGAGCCAGCGGCGTTGCTCGACCAGTGCGCGCCGCGCCAGCGGCAGTGCGCCGCCAAAGGAGATCAGCCCGAGGCCGAGAAAGCCGCCGAAGATTTCCCGCAAGGTGGGCGTAGCCGCAAGCGCGGGCTCGGACGAGGTCAGATCGTGGTCCATATCGGTTAGCTTCCAGTTCAAGCTCAGGAGGTTAGCGCCGAACCGGCCTCGAGCAAAACGATTTTTGAGCACCGCTTTGTGATCTAGAATCACTAGCATGGCCCGTAATCTTCCTCCGTTTCCCGCCTTGCGCGCATTCGAAGCTGCCGCGCGGCATGAGAGCTTCACCGCGGCAGCGAACGAATTGCATGTGACGCACGGTGCAATCAGCCGGCAAGTCGCTGCTTTCGAAACATGGCTCGGCGTGCAGGTGTTTCAGCGTCGCGGAAAGCGCGTGCGTCTGACCGACGACGGACGCCGCTACCTGTCCACCGTCCAGGCTGCATTCGACAGCATCGCGCACGCCACGGATCAATTGCGCGACACCGGCGTCGTCCATGTGCTGCGCGTGAATGCGTTGCCTACCTTCGCGATGAAATGGCTGCTGCCGCCGCTGCATCAGTTCCAGCGTAAGGTGCCGAACGTAGAGTTGCGACTGGCCACCTCGAATGCGCCGGTCGAGACGCTGGACGCTTTCGACGTTGCCGTGCGGCGTGGTCCCGCGCATTGGCCCAATTGCGTGAGCAACCATTTTCTCGGCGAGACCGAGATCCCGGTGTGCAGCCCCGCGTTGCTGCAACGCTCGCCGATCAAGGTTGCCGACGATCTCGCGCGGCACGTGCTGCTGCATTCCGACACGCGGCCGGATGCCTGGCGCAACTGGTTAGCAGCGGCTGGCGTGACGGCGAAATGCCGCAAAAAACAGTCGTTCGATCACTTCTATCTGGCCTTGCAGGCTGCGGTGGACGGCCTCGGCGTGGCGCTTGGCCCAGTGCCCATGCTGGCGGATGAGCTAACTTCGGGACGGCTCGTGATGCCGCTGGCGGGTCCGCGTATCGATGCGCGCGGCTACTGGTGGGTGGCGAGGCGCGAGGTCGCGGATGCGCCGCTCGTGAGCCAGTTCTGCGAATGGCTGCAAGCGCAAGGCGATCAGTTCGATCAAATGGAAACGGGCAGCCTTGAGGCTGCCCGTTAGGATCTGCATATCCACACCGCTGCGTGCATCATTTCGCGCCATGGCGCGAAGCGCGCAGCCTCACAGATAGAACATCCGGTCTTCGTCCGACTTGGTCGGTTGCGGCTCGGTTTCTTCGCGGTCTTCATAGAACTTGAGCACCGCTTCGAGCACCTGGTCCGGATCGTCGATGACCTGCATGAGGTCCATGTCGGTCGGATTGATCAGGCCCATGGGCGTGAGCGAGTTCTTGAACCACGCGAGCAGGCCTTCCCAGAACTCGGCACCCACCAGGATGATCGGCACATGGCGCGACTTCTTGGTCTGGATCAGCGTGAGCACTTCGGCGAGTTCGTCCAGCGTGCCGAAGCCGCCGGGCATGACGATCACGGCGTCCGAGTTCTTCACGAACGTGACTTTGCGCGTGAAGAAATGGCGGAAGCGCAACGAGATGTCTTGCCACTGATTGCCCGACTGCTCGTGCGGCAATTCGATGTTCAGACCGACCGAAGGCGCCTTGCCCGCATGCGCGCCCTTGTTGGCCGCTTCCATGATGCCTGGGCCGCCGCCCGAGATCACGGCGAAGCCGGCATCCGAGAGCTTGCGCGCGATTTGCGTGGCCAGTTTGTAGTAGGGTGAGTTCGGTTTCAGGCGCGCTGAACCATAGATGCTGACAGCCGGACGAATCTCCGAGAGGTACTCGGTCGCCTCGATAAACTCTGCCATAATCGTGAACATCTGCCACGATGCGCGGGCCTTTTTGGCCGTTGCGCGCTCTTGATCTGCGAGTGATCGCAGACTCGGAATCACTTTTCTCTTAGTCATAATGCCTGAAGAACGAAGCCTTGAAGGTAAGACCCTGCTATTGGTCGACGGTTCGAGTTATCTGTACCGGGCCTACCATGCGATGCCGGATCTGCGCAGCCCCGACGGTAATCCGACGGGCGCGCTCTACGGGATGATCAACATGCTGCGGCGCATGCGCAAGGAAGTCACAGCAGAGTATAGCGCGTGCGTGTTCGACGCCAAGGGCAAAACGTTTCGCGACGACTGGTATCCCGACTACAAGGCGAACCGCCCGTCGATGCCGGATGACCTGTCGCGCCAGATCGAGCCGATTCATGTGGCCGTGCGGGCACTCGGCTGGCCCTTGTTGATGATAGACGGCGTCGAGGCCGACGACGTCATCGGCACCCTCAGCACGGAAGCGGAAAAGCGTGGCATGAATGTGATCGTGTCGACGGGTGACAAGGATCTGGCGCAGCTTGTGTCGGATCATGTCACCCTCATCAATACGATGACTAACGAAACGCTCGACCGCGCCGGCGTGCTCGCCAAGTTCGGCGTGCCGCCGGAGCGCATTGTCGACTACCTGTCGTTGGTCGGCGATACCGTCGACAACGTGCCCGGCGTCGAGAAATGCGGGCCGAAAACAGCGATCAAATGGCTGACGCAATTCGATTCGCTAGATGGCATCGTCGCACATGCTGACGAAATAAAAGGTGCGGTAGGAGACAATCTGCGCAGAGCGCTCGATTTTCTGCCAATGGCGAGGAAACTCGTCACCGTGGAGCGCAACTGCGACATGACCGACCATATCGTGTCGATCGAGGAAAGCCTGCAAAGCCGACCGGAATCGCGCGAGGAACTGCGCGAGGTGTTCACGCGCCACGGCTTCAAGACGTGGTTGCGCGAAGTGGAAATCGCGGATGCCGTGGAAGGCCCGGAAACGGATGTGCCGCCGGCTTTGTCCGTGGATCACGAGCGGCACTACGACACCGTGCAGGCGTGGGAACAATTCGACGCGTGGCTCGAGAAGATCAACGCGGCCGAGTTGACCTCGTTCGATACGGAAACCACGTCGCTCGATCCCATGACTGCTCAGATCGTGGGGCTGTCGTTGTCGGTGGAGGCCGGCCGCGCGGCGTATGTGCCGCTCGCGCATCGCGGCCCGGACGCGCCCATGCAATTGCCGCGCGACGAAGTCCTCGCCAGGCTCAAGCCGTGGCTCGAAAGCGCCGAGCACAAGAAGGTCGGTCAGCATCTCAAGTACGACGAGCAGGTGCTGGCGAACTACGGCATTGAAATGCGCGGTGTCGAACACGACACGCTGCTGCAGTCGTACGTGGTCGAATCGCATCGCACGCACGATATGGACAGCCTCGCGCTGCGCCATCTCGGCGTGAAGACGATCAAGTACGAAGAGGTCGCGGGCAAGGGCGCCGGGCAGATCGGCTTCGACGAAGTCGCGTTGGACAAGGCCGCCGAATACGCGGCGGAAGACGCCGACATCACCTTGCGGCTGCACCAGGCGCTGTATCCGCAAGTGACTGCCGAGAAGACACTGGAGTACGTGTATCGCGCGATCGAACTGCCGACCTCGCGTGTGCTGCGCAAGATGGAGCGCACCGGCGTGCTGATCGACGCGGAGAAACTGCGCCAGCAAAGCAGCGAAATCGCCACGCGTCTGATCCAGTTGGAAAGTGAAGCGTATGTGCTGGCCGGCGGCGAATTCAACCTGGGTTCGCCCAAGCAGATCGGGCAGATCTTCTTCGAGAAGCTGGAGTTGCCGGTGGTCAAGAAGACGCCGAGCGGCGCACCTTCCACGGACGAAGAAGTGCTGCAGAAGCTCGCCGAAGACTATCCGCTGCCGAAGATTCTGCTCGAACACCGTGGCTTGTCGAAGCTGAAGTCCACCTACACCGACAAGCTGCCGCGCATGGTCAACGCCACCACGGGCCGCGTGCATACGAACTACGCGCAGGCCGTGGCGGTCACGGGGCGCCTCGCGTCGAACGATCCGAACCTGCAGAACATTCCCGTGCGCACCGGCGAAGGCCGCCGTATTCGCGAAGCGTTTATCGCACCGCCCGGACATAAGCTGGTCTCGGCGGATTATTCGCAGATCGAATTGCGCATCATGGCGCACATTTCCGGCGACGAATCGCTGCTGCGCGCTTTCTCGCAGGGCGAAGACATTCACCGCGCCACGGCCGCGGAGATTTTCAGCGTGACGCCGCTCGAAGTGTCGAACGATCAGCGTCGCGTGGCCAAGGTCATTAATTTTGGCCTGATCTACGGCATGAGTTCGTTCGGTCTCGCCGCGAACCTCGGCATCACGCGCGACGCAGCCAAGCTTTATATCGACCGCTATTTCGCGCGTTATCCCGGCGTGGCGCGGTATATGGACGAAACGCGCGTGAGCGCGAAGGCCAAGGGTTATGTCGAAACAGTGTTCGGCCGCCGCCTGTGGCTGCCGGAGATCAACGGCGGCAATGGTCCGCGCCGTCAGGCGGCCGAGCGCGCCGCGATCAACGCGCCCATGCAAGGCACGGCCGCCGATCTGATCAAGCTCTCGATGATCGCGGTGCAGAACTGGATCGAGGCGTCGAACATCGGCACGCGCATGATCATGCAGGTGCACGATGAATTGATTCTCGAAGTACCGGACGCGGAATTGTCCGATGTTCGCAAGCGTCTGCCCGAGCTGATGTGCGGTGTCGCTGACCTGAAAGTGCCGC
Organism: Paraburkholderia sp. BL27I4N3; assembly: GCF_003386115.1. Lineage (NCBI taxonomy): Bacteria > Pseudomonadati > Pseudomonadota > Betaproteobacteria > Burkholderiales > Burkholderiaceae > Paraburkholderia > Paraburkholderia sp. BL27I4N3. The sequence continues at coordinate 7,226,845 of NZ_QREJ01000001.1, forward strand.
TGGTCGCCGAAGTGGGCGCCGGCCTGAACTGGGAAGAAGCGCATTGACGTGCGTGTGACGGGGCGCGATATCGTCGTGCGCATGTCACACATGCGTATTGATGGCTTGTGACAACCCGTGCTGCTCGCGGACAATCGCTGAAAGACGGCGCTCATGTGATTCTCGTGTGCGCCGCACGACGCATAACCCATCGGCAAATACGGAGAGTTCCATGCATCGTTTTATCGTCGTTGGCGGAGGCGCGGGGGGATTGGAGCTGGCGACGCGTTTGGGCGATCGCTATGCACCCCATAAGAACAAGGGCGGTGTGCAGGCGCAGGTCACGCTCGTCGACCGCAACCCCACACATATCTGGAAGCCGCTCTTGCATGAAGTGGCGGCGGGCAGCATGGACCCGTTCACCCAGGAGCTCGAGTATGCGGCGCAAGCGCGTTGGCACGGCTTCGAATTTCAGCAGGGCGACCTGACCGGGCTGGACCGCGCGAACAGGCGCCTCACGCTCGGCACCGTGCTCGACGATGACGGCGCCGAGCTGCTGCCCGAACGCGAACTCGAATACGACACGCTGATCATTGCGATCGGCAGCACGACCGCCTTCTTCGGTGTGAAAGGCGCGCCTGAATTTTCCCTCGCACTCGACACCGTCAGCCAGGCCGAGCGTTTTCGCAAACGTCTGATCGCGGCCTGCATGCGCGCCGAGCATCAGGTGCATGAACCCGTCGAAGCAGCGCCGGATGCCGGCGCGCCCAGCGAGCCGCGCATTCAGGTGGCGATTGTCGGCGGCGGCGCGACGGGCGTGGAACTGTCGGCGGAATTGCGCAACACGGCGCAGGTGCTATCCGCCTACGGTCTGCACAAGCTCGATCCGCGGCATGATGTCGGCATTGTGTTGATCGAAGCGGGGCCGCGCATTCTGCCGGCTTTGCAGGAGCGCGTTTCGACGGCCACGGCCGAGCTGCTCACCAAGCTCGGCGTGAAGTTGATGATCGGCGAGACCGTGGCCGAAGTCGCGCCCGGCATGATTCGCACCGCGAGCGGCAAAACCGTGCGCGCCGACTTGACGGTGTGGGCGGCCGGCATCAAGGCGCCGGCGATTTTGAGCGAGCTCGACGGCTTGCCGGTCAACCGGCTGGGTCAGCTCATCGTGCGCCGTACGCTGCAAACAGAAACCGACGACAACGTCTTCGCGCTCGGCGATTGTGCCGCTTGTCCGTGGCCGGGCAACGAGCGTAACGTGCCGCCGCGCGCACAGGCGGCGCACCAGCAGGCGAGCTTCCTGATGAAGGCGCTGACGGCACGGCTCGAAAACAAGCCGCTGCCGGAGTTCACCTATCGAGACTTCGGGTCGCTGGTGTCGCTTGGGCATTTCAGCGCGGTCGGGAATCTGATGGGTGGGGTGATCGGCGGCAATATGTTGATCGAAGGGCTGTTCGCCCGCTTCATGTACATGTCGCTGTACCGGCTGCACATCGCCGCGCTGCACGGCTACGCGCGGATGGTGCTCGATACGTTCGCTCACTGGTTGCGCCGTACCACGCTGCCGCGGGTCAAGCTGCACTGAGGCGCGCCGACGTGCGCTGATTCGCCCGGCCGTTGCTCGGGAACGTTGCATCTGCAACAGGATGCCTGTCAGGCGTATCCTGTTGCCTCCAACGTTCAACCGAGGAGCGCCGCATGCTGCAACCCGACATCGACAGCCTGGTCCCGCACGTCCCCTTCAACCGGCGTACCTTCATCAAGGCTGCGCTCGGCACTGGCTTCGCCGCCGCCGTGCTGCCCGTCTCGGCGCAAACCATTCATACCGATAGCGACGGCCTCGAAGCCGGCGAAGTGGCGGTGCGCTCCGGCGACACGCTGGTGCCCGCCTATCGCGCGCAGCCGAAGGGCAAGACGCACCTGCCGGTGATCATTGTCGTGCACGAGATTTTCGGCGTGCACGAACATATCGCCGACGTGTGCAGGCGCTTCGCCAAACAGGGTTATCTCGCGATCGCGCCGAATCTGTATGAACGGCAGGGCGATCCGACGGTTTATACGAGCATGCAGCAACTGAACGAGCAACTGGTCAGCAAAGTGCCGGACGATCAAGTGATGCGCGATCTCGACGCGACCGTCGCCTGGGCTGGCGGGCATGGCGGCGATCTCAACCGGCTGGGGGTGAATGGGTTCTGCTGGGGCGGGCGGATGGCGTGGTTGTACGCCGAACATAACCCGGGGCTGAAGGCGGGGGTTGCCTGGTATGGGCGGGTAACGGGCGCAAAAAACGCGATGATGCCGGAGAATCCGCTCGATCAGGTCGCGCAGCTTCGCGCGCCGGTGCTAGGGCTTTACGGATTGCAGGATCAGAGCATCCCGCAGGGGACGCTCGAACAGATGAAGCAGGCTATCGCGCAAGGTCCGCAAGCGGGACGCGGCTCGCAGTTCGTCGTGTATGACGATGCGGGTCACGCGTTTTTTGCGGACTACCGGCCGAGCTACAGGAAGGCCGACGCGGAAGACGGCTGGCGCCGTGCGCTGGCATGGTTCAAACAGCATGGGGTGGCTGCGATTGCGATTTAAGGCGGCCAGCAGGCCCGCGCTTCCTCGCTTGCGATAAAAAAAGGCCGTTGCCGCTTTCGGGCGGCAACGGCCTTTTGCTAATGGCGTGCTGTGGTGTTCGCTGCGGCGCTCAAGGATTTGCGCCTGTCGCAATGGGCCGCTTCGGATCCGAACTCCACTCGCTCCACGAACCCGCGTACAACGCCGCGCCGTGCAGGCCGGCGACCTCCATCGCCAGGGCATTCACGCATGCCGTCACGCCCGAGCCGCATTGCAGGACCACGTGCTCCGGCGGCGTGTCGGCGAGCAGCGCGTGGTATTCCTCGCGCAACGTGTGAGCCGGTTTGAAGCGGCCGTCGGCGGTGAGGTTGTCTTTAAAGAAGCGATTGAGCGCGCCCGGAATGTGGCCGCCGACACGGTCCAGTGTCTCGTTCTCGCCGCGATAACGGTCGGCCGCGCGCGCGTCGACCACCACGCGTTCCTTCGAACCCAGATTGCGTTCGACCGTTTGCGCATCGACCGTGACGGACAGCGGAGCGCCTGCTTTGAAGTCGCCCGTATTCTGAGCCGGTGCGTCCTGCGTCAGCGGATAACCGCCGGCTTCCCATGCCTGGAGGCCGCCGTCGAGCAGCGCGACAGCGTCGTGACCGAGCCAGCGCAGCAGCCACCACGCACGGGCGGCGTACATGCCGCCTTGCGCGTCATACGCGACGACCTGCTGGCCTTGCTTCAGGCCGCGCGACTCCAGCGTCTCCACCAGCCGCGCGCGATCCGGCAACGGATGGCGGCCATTGTGACCGTTCTTCGGCCCCGACAGATCGCGATCCAGATGCAGGTAATGCGCGCTCGGCAGATGCCCGGCCAGATAGACTTTTTCGCCCGCTTCCGTGTCGGCCAGATCGAACCGGCAATCGATGACGAACACGCTGCCCGGCGCGGCGGCAAGCCGTTCCGCGAGATTGGTCGCGGAAATCAGAGTGGTGTAGTGAGTGTGCGGCATGACGTCTCCTGTCGACCCGAGTTAGCGCTTTAGCGCTTACTCGGGTCCCATGCAAAGCGGTCGACCCAAGTTAGCGGATGGCGGCTCCGTTGGAGCAACTTGCTGCCACCAACGGCTGGCCGAGCTATGTCGTTAGTCTAAACAAAAAAAGACGGGTCGAAGCCCGTCTTTCCATGCGTTGATTGCAACCAGATGAATCTGGTGACTCTGATTTAGCGCCGATCAGATCGTACCGAGTTCACGCCGCAAGAATTCGTGGAAGTGCTGCATGCCGTCTTCCATCGGGCTCTGATACGGGCCAACCTGCGATTCGCCGCGATTCATCAGCGCGCGGCGGCCGGCGTCCATGCGTTCGGCGATCTCGTCGTCTTCGCGGGCCGTTTCCATGTAGGCGGCGCGCTCGGCTTCGACGAACTCGCGCTCGAACAGCGCGATTTCCTCAGGGTAATAGAACTCCACCACGTTGGTGGTTTTCTGTGGGCCGCGCGGAATCAGCCATGACACCACCAGCACGTGCGGATACCACTCGATCATGATGCCCGGGTAGTACACCATCCAGATCGCGCCGAATTCGGGCGGGTTCCCGCCACGGAAGCGCAGCACCTCGTCGTGCCATTTGCGGTACGTCGGGCTGCCCGGCTGCTCCAGATCCTTGTGCACGCCGACCGTCTGCACGCTGTACCACTCGCCGAACTCCCAAGTCAGATCGTCGCAATTGACGAAACTGCCGAGGCCCGGATGGAACGGCGCGACGTGGTAATCCTCCAGATAGACCTCGATAAAGGTCTTCCAGTTGTAGTTGCACTCGTGCACTTCGACGTGATCGAACATGAAGCCCGAAAAATCGAAGTGTTCCTTCGTGCCGAGCCGCGCCAGATCGCGAGCGACGTCACGTCCCTGCGCTTCGAATAGCAGACCTTGCCAGTTCTGCAACGACGTGGCGCCGAGATTCAGGCAGGGGTTGTCCGCGAAATGGGGTGCACCGAGGAGCTCGCCATGCAGATCGTACGTCCAGCGATGCAGGGGGCAGACGATGTTCTCCGTCTGGCCGCGGCCGTTGAGCATGATGGCTTGCCGGTGGCGGCACACGTTCGACAGCAGTTCGACTTGCGACTGCTGGTTACGGACGAGCACACGCCCTTCGCTCTCGCTGGGCAAAGCAAAATAATTCCCCGCTTCGGGCACCATGAGATCGTGGCCGATGTAACGAGGACCTTTCTTGAAAAGGGTTTCGATTTCGCGCGTTAAAAGCGCTTCGTCAAAGTAAGCCGTGACTGGCAGCTGGCTGTGGACAGACCGCAACTGCAATGCATTGCTCAGATTGGACATTCCCACTCCCGTGAAGACGTGAAAGCAGTGAACAACCCAACCATCGAAGGTTTCGATTTAGGGAGCCCGCAATTATACCTGTTTCCCCTTCTTTGGGGCCGTTAAGTGCCTGATTTGGGTCAAAATTCTCAGGAAAGTTCGACGTTTTCGCCGCAGACCGATCGTTTTTTTTCTGCGAGACTGCTGGGACGGCGCACAGAGGGAAAGCGAGGCGTAGGGCGGTGGCGGCTCGGAACTATCGCTTTTGCCGTAGAATGTCCGACTTGTTTTAATTTTGCGACTATTCATGGCGAAGACCGCGTCGAAAGATACTGCTGCCACGCCAGCCGAAGGCGTCGACACCACGCCGCTGCCCGAGAATTACGAGGCCGCCCAGTCAGAGTTGGAAGGGCTGGTTGCACGCATGGAAAGCGGCAACCTCAGCCTCGAGGAGTCGCTCACCGCCTACCGGCGCGGCGCCGCCCTCGTGGCGTTTTGCCAGCAGCAGCTCGAAAAGGTCGAGCAGCAGGTGCGCGTGCTCGACGGCGAGACGCTCAAGCCGCTGCCCATGAATACCGCAGGCACAGCCGCTACTGAAAGCGGGGACGACCTATGACATTCGAACAATGGATGCGCTCAGTACTGGAGCGCGTCGAAACGGCGCTAGAACATTACCTGCCCAACGAGGCAACCGCGCCCGCCACGCTGCATGAAGCCATGCGCTACGCCGTGCTGGGCGGCGGCAAGCGGGTTCGCCCGCTGCTGTGCCACGCGGCCGGCGAACTTACCGGCGCGCGCGCCGAGTGCCTCGACGCGGCGGCAGCGGCGCTGGAAATGATCCACGTGTACTCGCTCGTCCACGACGACATGCCGTGCATGGACGACGACGCGCTGCGTCGCGGCAAGCCTACCGTACACGTCAAATATGACGAAGCAACGGCATTGCTGGTCGGCGACGCGTTGCAATCCCAGGCGTTCGTTTCGCTGACGTCGGACGTTCTCGCCCCGGCGCAGCAGGCCGCGCTGGTGCGCGAACTGGCGCTGGCGAGCGGTTCGATCGGCATGTGCGGCGGGCAGGCCATCGACCTGGCGAGCGTCGGCCACACGCTGACGCGCACGCAACTCGAAACCATGCATCGCATGAAGACCGGCGCGTTGCTGCGCGCCGCGGTGCGCATGGGCGCACTGGCGGGCGAAACGCCGGACGCGGACGCCATGCGTTCGCTGGATGCGTATTCGGCCGCTGTCGGCCTCGCCTTTCAGGTCGTCGACGATATTCTCGACGTCACGACCGATTCCGCGACGCTCGGCAAAACGGCAGGTAAAGACGCGAAGGACGGCAAGCCGACCTACGTGTCGATTATTGGGCTCGACGCATCGCGCGCGCTCGCGGCGCAGTTGCGCAGCGACGCTCACGCCGCGCTGGCGCCGTTCGGCGCACGCGCGCAGCGTCTTGCCGAATTGGCCGACCTGGTGGTGAACCGGGTTAGCTGAACGCGAAAGCCCGCCGCCGCGCGTCTCCGTTATGAGGCGCATGTATGAAGTGCGGGCGCGTAAGTTTTCCTACAATGGAACGACGATGTACGACTTGCTGAAAACCATTGACGACCCGGCAGCCTTGCGCCGCCTCGATCGCCGCCAACTGCAACCGCTTGCCGACGAGTTGCGTGCCTTCGTGCTCGACAGCGTATCGCAGACGGGCGGCCATCTTTCGTCCAACCTCGGCACGGTCGAGTTGACCATTGCTCTGCACTATGTGTTCGACACGCCGCGCGACCGGATCGTCTGGGACGTCGGCCATCAAACCTATCCGCACAAGATCCTGACGGGGCGCCGCGAGCAGATGCACACGCTGCGTCAGCTGGGCGGCATCTCGGGCTTCCCGAAGCGTGACGAGTCGGAATACGACACGTTCGGCACCGCGCACTCCAGCACGTCGATTTCCGCCGCGCTCGGCATGGCGATCGCGAGCAAGCTGCAGGGCGACAACCGCACGGGCATCGCCGTGATCGGCGACGGTGCAATGACCGCCGGCATGGCGTTCGAGGCGATGAACAACGCCGGCGTCGAAGACGACGTGCCGCTGCTGGTCATCCTGAACGACAACGACATGTCGATTTCGCCGCCGGTCGGCGCGCTGAATCGCCATCTGGCGCGCCTGATGTCGGGCCGCTTCTACGCCGCCGCGCGTGCCGGTGTCGAACGCGTGCTGCGCGTCGCACCGCCCATGCTCGATCTCGCCCGCAAGCTCGAAGAGCACGCCAAGGGCATGATCGTGCCGGCCACGCTGTTCGAAGAGTTCGGCTTCAACTACATCGGCCCGATCGACGGACACGACCTCGATTCGCTGATCCCGACGCTGCAGAACATCAAGGAACTGCGCGGTCCGCAATTCCTGCACGTCGTGACGAAGAAGGGCCAAGGCTACAAGCTCGCCGAAGCCGATCCGGTGTTGTACCACGGGCCGGGCAAGTTCAATCCGGCTGAAGGCATCAAGCCGGCCACCACGCCGTCGAAGAAGACCTACACGCAGGTGTTCGGCGAATGGCTGTGCGACGCTGCCGAGCTGGACGCACGTGTGGTCGGCATCACGCCCGCCATGCGCGAAGGCTCGGGCATGGTGGAGTTCGAGAAGCGCTTCCCGGATCGTTACTTCGACGTCGGCATCGCCGAGCAACATGCGGTGACGTTCGCCGGCGGTCTGGCCGCTGAAGGCATGAAGCCGGTGGTCGCGATCTACTCGACCTTCCTGCAACGCGCTTACGACCAACTGATTCACGACGTCGCGCTGCAGAACCTGCCGGTGGTGTTCGCCATCGACCGCGCGGGTCTGGTCGGCGCGGACGGCGCCACGCACGCGGGCGCTTACGACCTCGCGTTCCTGCGCTGCATCCCGAACATGACGGTGATGGCCGCGTCGGACGAAAACGAATGCCGCCAGATGCTGTACACGGCGTTGCAGCAGCCGAACCCGACGGCGGTGCGCTATCCGCGCGGCGCCGGCACGGGCGTCGCCACTGTCAAGCAGATGGCGGCGCTGCCGCTCGGCAAGGGCGAGATTCGTCGCGAAACGTCGCAGCCGGCCGGCAAGCGCATTGCGATTCTGGCGTTCGGCACGATGGTGGCGCCGTCGCTGGCAGCGGCCGGGCAACTGGACGCAACCGTCGCGAACATGCGCTTCGTGAAGCCGCTGGACGCCGCGCTGGTCCGTCAGCTGGCCGAAACGCACGACGCTATCGTGACCGTCGAAGAAGGCTGTGTGATGGGCGGCGCGGGCTCTGCTTGCGTCGAAGCCCTGCTTGAAAGTGGGGTTATGCGACCCGTACTACAATTGGGCCTTCCCGATCGGTTCATCGATCATGGGGACCCGGCCAAGCTGCTCGCCGCGTGTGGTCTCGACGCCGCGGGTATCACCAGGTCGATCCGCGAGCGCTTCCTGTCGAGCGGCGCGGTGGGCGGCCAGTCGTCGGTGAAGCGCGTCGCGTAAAGCGTCGTCGCTCGCGGTGCGGCCGCCGCGCCATGGCGGCCATAAGCAATCTCCAACTTGAATCGGTGGGCCTTCGGGCCCATCATCCAACGCCGGCAGGGGCCGGCGTTCGCCGTTGCGCGCCTTGATCCGGGCGGCCGCTGGGAGCCGCCGAACCTGTCGCTTCGCGCCAGCCCTCGCGAGGGGAGTCCCCAAAGGGGACTTTTTTCGGGGCGAAGACTTGGGGCGGTTCGGCGTTTCCTGAAAGGACAAGAAAATGAATCAGATGAATCCCGCCTTTGTGATGCCCGATGTGCAAAGCACGCCTGACACCCGTCAGATCCCGATTCAACGGGTCGGCGTGAAGGCCGTGCGCCATCCGCTGACGGTGCGCACGCAAGGCGGCGAGGTGCAACCGACGGTCGGTACGTGGAATCTCGACGTGCATCTGCCGGCTGACCAGAAGGGCACGCACATGTCGCGTTTTGTCGCGTTGCTCGAGGAGAACAAGGCGCCGCTGGAGCCCGCCACGTTCCGCACCATGCTCGCCGCGATGCTCGAAAAGCTCGAGGCCGAGGCTGGCCGCATCGAGGTGTCGTTCCCGTACTTCGTGAACAAGACCGCGCCGGTATCGGGCGTGCAAAGCCTGCTCGACTACGAAGTCACGCTCACGGGTGAGACGCGCAACGGTGCGACGCGCCTGTTCCTGCAGGTGCTGGTGCCGGTGACGAGCCTGTGCCCGTGTTCAAAGAAAATCTCGCAGTACGGCGCGCATAACCAGCGTTCGCACGTCACGATCAACGCCGAACTGGCGGGCGATGTGGCCGTGGAAGAACTGATCCGTATCGCCGAAGAAGAAGCCTCATGCGAACTGTGGGGCTTGCTCAAGCGCCCGGACGAGAAGTTCGTGACCGAGCGCGCTTATGAAAATCCTAAGTTCGTCGAAGACCTCGTGCGCGATGTCGCGCAGCGTTTGAACGCGGACGAGCGGATCGTCGCTTACGTGCTGGAAGCCGAGAACTTCGAGTCGATTCACAATCACAGCGCGTACGCGGTGATCGAGCGGGATAAGCGCGCTGCTTGATACGCGCGTTTGCCGATGCATGAAAAAAGCCGCTTCGTTTGAGAGCGGCTTTTTTACGACTAGAACATACGGGCTCAGCGTGCGAGGGAGGTCAGATCCCAGCGCGGCTTCACCGTGAACGCGTAGTCCTTGCCAGACTGATCCGGCCAGCGCTGCAGTCGCAAGGCGCCCGCCAGCGCGATCATCGCGCCGTTGTCCGTGCACAGCGACAGGTCCGGATAGTGCACGTAGAAATTGCGCTTCTTCGCGGCAGCGGACAGCGCTTCGCGCAACTGCCGGTTCGCGCCGACACCGCCAGCAACGACCAACCGGTTGAGCTTCGTCCTCTTGAGCGCGGCCAACGACTTTGCCGCTAGCACGTCGACTGCCGCGTCGACGAAACCGCGCGCCAGATCGGCTTTCGCCTGCTCGCAAATATTCGAGCCGCCGAGCTTTTTGGCGTGCGTGAGAACAGCGGTTTTCAAGCCGCTGAAACTGAAATCCAGGTCGCCGGAATGCAGCATGGGACGCGGCAGGACCACCGCGCCGGGCGTGCCGAATTCGGCCATGCGCGAAACTTCCGGGCCGCCCGGATAACCGAGGCCGAGCAGCTTGGCGGTTTTGTCGAAGGCTTCGCCGGCGGCGTCGTCCAGCGTTTCGCCGAGCGTCTCGTAGACGCCCACGTCGGTCACGCGCATCAACTGCGTATGACCGCCCGAAACCAGCAGCGCGACAAACGGGAATGGCGGCGGCTCATCCACCAGCAGCGGCGACAGCAAATGCCCTTCGAGATGATGAATGCCGATGGTCGGCTTGTCCCACGCCATGGCCAGCGAATTGGCGACGCTCGCGCCAACCAGCAGCGCGCCCGCAAGACCGGGGCCTTGCGTGTAGGCGATTGCGTCGATGTCGCTGCGGGCCGCGCCCGCGCGTTCCATTACCTCTTCGAGCAGCGGAAGCGCACGCCGGATGTGATCGCGCGACGCCAGTTCGGGCACCACGCCGCCGTACTCCCGATGCATCGCAATTTGCGAATGCAGCGCGTGCGCGAGCAGGCCGCGCTCCGTGTCGTAGAGCGCGAGACCGGTTTCGTCGCAGGAGCTTTCGATGCCGAGAACGAGCATGATGGTGGGCTTGAACGGACGCAGAAGTGTCAAAACTCCGTCGCCCGAAAGTGAGGAGGCAAGCCTGAAAGTATAGCAGCGCGGGCAAGGCGCCGCCGACGCGCGGGTACAATGCGGCCCCATGGAATCCTTCGATATCGCAGTGATCGGCGCGGGTGCGGCCGGCATGATGTGCGCGGCGGTGGCCGGGCAACTCGGCCGCCGCGTGGTGCTGATCGACCACTCGCAGCGTCTCGCGGAGAAGATCCGCATCTCCGGCGGCGGCCGCTGCAACTTCACGAATCTGTATGCCGGCCCGGCCAATTACTTGTCGGCCAATCCGCATTTTTGCCGCTCGGCGCTCGCGCGCTATACGCCGCGCGACTTCATGGCGCTTCTTAAGCGCCATCATGTGACGTGGCACGAGAAGCACAAAGGCCAGCTCTTCTGCGACCAGTCCAGCGACGCGGTCATCAATGTGCTGAAGAGCGAGTGCGACGCGGGCCGCGTGGCTTGGCGCACGCCTTTGTCGGTCGAGCAGGTGCGGCAGGATCCGGAAGGGCGCTTCACGCTGGATACGCAGGCGGGGCCGATCGTCGCGCGCGCGCTCGTGGTCGCGACCGGCGGGCTGTCGATTCCCAAGATCGGCGCCACCGATTTCGCCTACCGCCTTGCCAAGCAGTTCGGTCACAAGCTGATCGACACGCGCCCCGCGCTGGTCCCGCTGACCTTCGCCGCTGGCGACTGGGAGCCGTTCGCGGCGCTTTCCGGCGTTTCGCTGCAAGTGCAACTGGCGACCGGCAACAAGAAGACCGGCGCCGAATTCAACGAAGACCTGCTGCTCACTCACCGCGGTCTTTCCGGCCCGGGTGTGCTGCAGATATCGAGCTACTGGCAGCCCGGCGAGCCGATTCACATCAACTTGCTGCCGGAGCAGGACGCTGCGACCGCCTTGCTGGAAGCGAAGACCGGTACGAAGCGGCAGATCGCCAATCTGTTGTCGGAATGGGTCCCGCAGCGGCTCGCCCATGTCTGGCTGGAAACCCATCAGATTCCCGCCGAAGCGCGAGTGGCCGATCTGCCGGACAAAACCCTGCGTCGCGTCGGCGAGGCGCTGTCGCGCTGGACGCTCACGCCCAACGGCACGGAAGGCTATCGCAAAGCCGAAGTGACGCGCGGCGGCATCGACACGCGCGAGCTGTCATCATCGACGATGATGAGCGCGCGTGCGCCGGGCTTGTACTTCATCGGCGAAGCCGTCGACGTAACCGGCTGGCTGGGCGGCTACAATTTTCAGTGGGCGTGGGCGTCGGGTGTGGCGGCCGGCGAGGCGGCCGCGGAGTATGCCAGAGGGGCTTGACGGCGCTCTGGCTTTGTGAGAAAGCTCTGCTATACTCCTGAACCTTGACAAAGTTCCGTTATTGAAAAATGACGACCATCCGCGTAAAAGACAACGAGCCGTTTGAAGTTGCCATGCGCCGGTTCAAGCGCACCATGGAGAAAAGCGGCTTGCTGACGGAACTTCGCGCTCGCGAGTTTTACGAAAAGCCTACGGCTGAGCGCAAGCGTAAGAAGGCGTCCGCGGTGAAGCGTCATTTCAAGCGTCTGCGTAGCCAGATGCTGCCAAAGAAGTTCTACTGATTCTGGCGTTGCCGCGGTTCCCGTCTGACGGAGCGGCGACATCCAACCGCTGAGGGCGCGACAGGCGCCGTCACGGAAAACACGGCCCTTCGGGCCAGCCGGCAGGGTCGCAATCACCACGCACAGTGTGCCAACCCGCTTGAGGAAGCAGTCCCAAGCGGGTATTCGTGTTGATGCGCGTGTTGAGTGGTTAGTCTGGCCGGTTTTTCCAATTTCAACGCATTCAGGTGAGTGATGAGTCTCAAGGACCGGATCAACGACGATATGAAGGCCGCCATGCGGGCACGTGAGACCGAGCGCCTCGGCACGATCCGCCTGCTGCTCGCCGCGATCAAGCAGCGCGAAGTCGACGAGCGCATCACGCTCGACGACACCGCGATCACCGCTGTCATCGACAAGATGATCAAACAGCGCAAGGACTCGATCAGCCAGTTCGAAGCCGCTGGCCGCACCGATCTGGCCGACAAGGAAAAGGCGGAACTGGCGATCTTGTCTGCTTATATGCCGGAGCAGATGTCCGAGGCGGAGATCGTTGCTGAAGTCCAGGCAGCGGTGGCGCAAACCGGCGCAACCGGACCGCAGGACATGGGCAAGGTGATGGGTGTACTCAAGCCGAAGCTGGCCGGCCGCGCCGACATGACTGCTGTTTCGGCGCAAGTCAAAGCCGCGCTCGCGAAGTAAATTTCCGTTTTTTTCGCGTCGTGCATGCTGTTTTTCGACGGCGTGCACGGCGTTGAGTTTTTTAAGGCAGCGTCATTTACTGTGATTCCTCCGTCATTCCTGCAGGACCTGCTCAACCGCGTCGATATCGTCGACGTGGTCGGCCGGTATGTGCAGTTAAAAAAGGGCGGCGCGAACTTCATGGGGCTGTGCCCGTTCCACAACGAGAAAAGCCCATCGTTTACGGTTAGTCCGACTAAGCAGTTCTATCACTGCTTCGGCTGCGGCGCGCACGGTACGGCCATTGGTTTCCTGATGGAACACGTCGGGTCCTCGTTTCCCGAGGCGGTCAATGAGTTGGCGCAGTCCGTCGGGTTGACCGTGCCGAACGAGCCGTCGCCCGGCTATGGCGGCGGCGGGTCAGGCGGCGGCTATGCGCCGGCAGCATCCAAAGCGGTTACCACGGCGCTTTCGGATGTCATGCAGACCGCCTGCGACTTCTATCGCAAGCAACTGCGCGGCGCGCCGGCCGCGATCCAGTACCTGAAGAAGCGCGGCTTGACCGGTGAGATCGCGGCCCGTTTCGGACTCGGCTACGCGCCGGATGGCTGGCAGAACCTCGAACCGGCCTTTCCGAACTATCGTGACGATGCACTGGTCGAATCGGGTTTGGTGATCGTCAGCGAAAAGTCCGACGCTCAGGGCCAGAACCGCCGGTACGACCGCTTTCGCGAGCGGATCATGTTCCCGATTCGCAATGTGAAGGGGCAGGTGATCGGCTTCGGCGGCCGCGTGCTGGACAGCGGCGAGCCCAAATATTTGAATTCGCCCGAAACGCCATTATTTAACAAGGGCAGCGAACTGTATGGGCTGTTCGAGGCGCGTCTGGCGATCCGCGAACAACACTACGTGCTGGTCGTGGAAGGTTACATGGACGTGGTTGCGCTGGCCCAATTGGGGTTCCAGAACGCGGTCGCCACGCTCGGCACGGCCTGCACGCCGATTCATGTGCAGAAACTGATGCGCCAGACCGACACGGTCATCTTCAGTTTCGACGGCGATTCGGCCGGCCGGCGCGCTGCCCGCCGCGCGCTGGATGCCTGTCTGCCGCACGCGGCGGACAACCGGACCATCCGATTCCTGTTTTTGCCGTCCGAGCACGATCCGGACAGCTATGTGCGTGAATACGGCACCGAGGCCTTTGCCGAGCAGGTCGAGCGGGCCATGCCGCTGTCGCAGTTCATGCTGAACGAAGTGTTGACCGGCAAGGAGCTGGATCAGCCGGAAGGCCGTGCCCGCGCGCTGTTCGACGCCAAACCGCTGCTGCAGGCGCTGCCGGCCAATGCCCTGCGCGCGCAGATCATGCATATGTTCGCCGATCGGCTCGATGTGCCGTTCGACGAAGTCGCCGCGCTGTGCGAGGTCGATTCCCGCATCGCGGCGGCGGCCCGCGCCGCACCGGCCCGCAAGGACCGGCGCAGTGTGACGGGCATCGAGGAAAAAACGCTGCGCAATCTGGTGATGTATCCGCGCACCGTGGGCGTGCTGGACGAAGAGGCTGAACAGGCGTTGCTTACGGTTACGCGGCACGGTGAACTGTTCGAGGAAGTGACCACGCACGCGCGTGCGCTGGGCGATTCCGCGGAGTTTCAGTTGTTGTCCGACCTATTGCGAAACGGTGCGAACGCCCCAACTTTCGAGGAAATCTTTCGCAAAATTCTAGACTATGATGAAAACGTCCGGGATTTGCTGCTGAAGGACCCGGAAGATGCGACCGTCATCGAGGAGCGGCGCGAGCAGGAACGGATCGTCGGAGAGGAGTTGAAGGCGGCGATCCTGAAGATGCGGTACGACGCTTACTGCGATCGTCTCGAGCAGCTTTCGCGGCAATCCCGGCACACGCCGGAGGAGTTTGCGGAGCTGTCGGAGCTCAATCGGAAGCGGGCTGACATGAAGCGCCAGCTCGGGCTGTAGGCGGAGCGCGGAGACCCTCGGTGCTATAATAAAAGGTTTCCAGCGGATTGTTTTTCAAGGGTTTTCCTAGCAAAGGCGAAAAGGCGATGCGATGGCAAAGACTGCGGACGGAACAACGGGCGGAAGGAAAACAACAGGCACAAGCTCCAAGGAGCCGACCAGAAAGGTCACCGAAGCCAGGTTAGTTTCTTCTGCCAAAAAAGCGTCTGCGGTCAGTGTTGCACCGGTTGCCGGGAAGAAGTCCTCGACCACTTCGGCTGCGCGAGCGGAGCCGGTCAGGGCGGCGAAAGCTGTAGCAGTGCCGGCCACGAAGGGGTCGGGTGTCAGAAGCGCAAGGGAAGCGGCTGCCGCGCAGGACGATGCGGCAGTGCGCGAGGTTCCAGTATCCACGGTTCAACCGGCTGGCGTCCACCAGCCGCGAGTCGAGACTACAGCCGGTACGGCGAACTCCATGACGAAAAAGCTGAACGAAGTACCCGTCGATGACGACGCAACCCAAAGCGAAGAAAACCCCACGGCTGCTGCTCCGGCCAAGGTTGAAAAGGCCAAGGCTCGCGACCGTCGTGCAAAGGAAAAAGCGCTGCTGAAAGACGCTTTCGCGTCGTCACAGCCGGGCACGGTCGAGGAGCTCGAGGAGCGCCGCTCGAAACTGCGCGCGCTGATCAAGCTTGGCAAGGAGCGCGGTTTCCTCACGTACGCTGAGATCAACGACCACCTGCCGGACAACTTCACCGAGACCGAGGCGATCGAAGGCATCATCAGCACGTTCAACGACATGGGCGTGGCGGTGTACGAGCAGGCCCCTGACGCTGAAACCCTGCTGTTGAACGACAACGCGCCGGCGGCTTCGTCGGACGACGAGGTGGAAGAAGAAGCGGAAGTCGCGCTGTCCACCGTCGACTCGGAATTCGGCCGCACTACGGACCCCGTCCGCATGTACATGCGTGAAATGGGCACGGTCGAGCTGCTCACGCGCGAAGGCGAAATCGAAATCGCCAAGCGGATCGAAGACGGCCTGAAGCACATGGTGATGGCCATCTCCGCCTGCCCGACCACGATCGCCGACATCCTGGCAATGGCCGAGCGCGTCGCGAATGAGGAAATTCGCATCGACGAACTGGTCGACGGCCTGATCGACGCCAACGCGGAAGACGCGGACGGTTTCTCCGCGCAGGAAGCGGAAGCGATCGAGAGCGAAGACGAGGAAGTCGAAGAAGACTCGGAAGAAGACGAGGAAGAAGACGACGGCACGGCGCAAGCCACGGCCAACGCAGCGCAGATGGAAGCGCTCAAGCGTGCGTCGCTCGAAAAATTCGCGATGATCAGCGAATGGTTCGACAAGATGCGTCGCGCGTTCGAGAAGGAAGGCTACAAGTCCAAGTCGTATCTGAAGGCACAGGAAACGATCCAGAACGAGCTCATGACGATCCGCTTCACCGCGCGTACCGTCGAGCGTCTGTGCGACACGCTGCGCGCGCAGGTGGACGAAGTGCGTCAGGTCGAGCGTCAGATCCTGCACACGGTGGTCGACAAATGCGGCATGCCGCGTGCGGAATTCATCGCGCGTTTCCCGGGCAGCGAAACGGATCTCGAGTGGGCCGACAAGATAGTCGGTGAAGGTCACGCTTATAGCGCGATCCTCACGCGGAACATTCCGGCGATTCGCGAGCAGCAGCAACGTCTGCTGGATCTGCAGGCGCGTGTCGTCCTGCCGCTGAAGGACCTGAAGGAAACCAACCGTCAGATGGCGGCGGGCGAACTGAAGGCGCGCCAGGCGAAGCGCGAAATGACCGAGGCGAATTTGCGTCTCGTGATCTCGATCGCGAAGAAGTACACGAACCGTGGTCTGCAGTTCCTCGACCTGATTCAGGAAGGCAACATCGGTCTGATGAAGGCGGTGGACAAGTTCGAATATCGTCGTGGCTACAAGTTCTCCACGTATGCAACGTGGTGGATCCGTCAGGCCATCACGCGTTCGATCGCTGACCAGGCGCGTACGATCCGGATTCCGGTTCACATGATCGAAACGATCAACAAGATGAACCGCATCTCGCGTCAGATTCTGCAGGAAACCGGTCTCGAACCGGATCCCGCAACGCTGGCCGAAAAGATGGAAATGCCGGAAGACAAGATCCGCAAGATCATGAAGATCGCGAAGGAGCCGATCTCGATGGAAACGCCGATCGGTGACGACGACGATTCGCATCTGGGCGATTTCATCGAAGACAACAACACGGTTGCGCCGGCCGACGCGGCTTTGCATGCCAGCATGCGCGATGTCGTGAAGGACGTGCTCGACTCGCTGACTCCGCGTGAAGCGAAGGTGCTGCGCATGCGTTTCGGTATCGAGATGAGCACCGATCACACGCTCGAAGAAGTCGGCAAGCAGTTCGACGTGACGCGTGAACGGATCCGTCAGATCGAAGCGAAGGCGCTGCGCAAGCTGCGCCACCCGAGCCGTTCGGACAAGCTGAAGTCGTTCCTTGAAGGGAATTGATCGAAGCCGGCGTTGGTTGCAAATGATGTAGCGGTTTTAAGGGGCCTCGCGGTTGTTTCGCCGTAGCCAAGCGGTTGCGAAGGTCCCTTTTTCGTGTAGTATGTCGGCCAATCAACGAATAGGCCCGGCCTTCACGACCGGGTCTTTTTTCTTGGGCCGGACGCCGTGCTGGTTGCAGGCAGCGGACTCATAATCCGCCTCCGAAAGGACATCGTCGGTTCGACTCCGACCCGGCCCACCATCGATGCAGAGAAAGGGTTCCGATAAAGTCGGAACCCTTTTTTGTTTGTATAGGGCGAAGGCGGTAGTGTGCGCGGCAATATGTCACTTCCGTTCCGCTATTAAATCGCGCCTTGGATTTCCATTCAGTTGGATAAAAGGTGTCGTCGCCATAAAGGCGGCATTCAGAAGCGCTTGCGATTGATTGATGCGGAACCCCGGCGCGTGTTAAACAACATATTTCACGCTGCGGAAATCTCGTTATCCTTTTGCGCTCGTTGGCGCAAACTCCGTCGGATTTAATCTTTCGCTTCCGGGATTCGTCTCCTCATTCGCTGGTTTTCCGTTGGCGCTCTGGCGCACAGACTCCGTGGCGATAGCAGGGCTAATCTGAAATTCAATCGGCCCGAAGTCCGCTCGGCGAGAGTGGCACGTCGTTTGCATAAGCACGGCTTCCACACCATATCAATAACGAGAATGACCATGCGACGCGACCACACCGCTGCTGAGTTTGCCCAGATTCAACCCTTGTTGCCCACGCCGCTGGAAAGCGATCGCGGAAGCGTGCCTCGGCGGCAGACCAGCGCGTTGTCGCGTGTCACTTTCTGTTTTGCGTGGCTGTTCGGGCTGGAGCCGTTCCTGACCGGCTCGGCTGGCGAAACGACGCGCTCGCGGCTTGATCGGCAATAGTTGGTGACACGGCGCGGCGCGCGCAGTCGCGCGATCGGGCGTTGAAAGTTTCGCCGCGCGCTGAAGCACTTTCTACAGCCGGACATCAACCGATCGAGACTATCCCGCGAGGTCGCGGCAGCTTGGCCGCTGCGCTGGAACCTCGGGAATACACGTTGCGCGCTAATCGTTGGGAGACATTCCCAGCCTTAGGACACTCAACATGCAGACCGACCCCACCATTGACCCCGTCGCCGATCCTGCGAATCAACCGCTGGACGAACCCGGTGAGCAGCCGCGCCCCTTGCCGGGTGTGCCACCCGAAATCGATCCGCTCACGCCGGGCGCTTCGCCCGAGGACGAGGAGGCCCTCCGGCGGTAGCGAGACAAGCCATAAGGCCGTGGTCGCAAGGAACCAGGGAAACTCCGTGTAAAAGAATGGCACGCTCGTGCCGTTTAATGAGGGCGGAAGGCTGTTAGATGTTTGCCATCCGCTTTCAGCACGGGTTTTTGTCACGCGGCGGTCGGCGCCGCATTTCACCTCCGGGCAACGCCCGTGCTGAAGGCTTCCCCTACTGGGTCCAGGCTTTGTAAAAACGGGCGTCGTTCACACTACATGACACTGGCGGGCGTTATGCGCACTTGCCGGAGCCGTACGCCGTGCCCCATTGCTCGCTACATCCATACAGGGCAAGCACTTCCGCCGCATGCCCGGAGCTTCAACGCTATCGAACCGCTCCCCACAGCGCCGGAATAACAGCAGGCCATCAAAATCAATTGCCCTCGCAAAAGAAATCATGGTCAAAACCAGTTATTACCCGGCTAATTCGATTAGGGGTAATCGACGACAGCATTAATTCAATTAAGTTCCAGGTTTTCCAAAATAAATTTACTGCGCCCGCGTGCATGCGGCTAATTGCCTCCTTTTCGAGCAATCAGACATCTCTCATTTTCCTAATTGCTCCGACCCGATTACGTCACGATTATTAAAACGCTGTTGCATGCATACAACTGACAATATTGAGAAGTTGCAAATTGCTTATCGCCATAGCAGGTGCGACAACAAGCTGATTTCGCGGTAAACGTTGGGAAAACAAAGACTTAATGCACGAGCCAATTGCATTGTTGCTGATTACGAAAAATCCTGTTGCGTGAATTGCAGGCCGCGCTACTAGGGCGTCCCCCTACACTCACGCTTCGTTTCAAGGGTGCCCGGCGATCCGAAACGGGTCGGTCAAAGGGCGGCAACAGGTGCGATGCACATGCTGCCGAGGCAGGTCCCGCTCCCCGCGTAAATTTATCGAACAGGAGTCCCACGCATGAAAAAGAGTCTCATCGTCGTTGCGGTTGCCGCATCGTTCGCATCCGTCGCTCACGCACAAAGCAGCGTGACTCTGTATGGTCTGCTGGACGCGGGCCTGACGTACACCAGCAACGTCAACCACAACGCAAAGTGGGCAGCCGGTAGCGGCGGCATCAACCAAAGCATGTTCGGTCTGCGCGGTTCGGAAGATCTGGGCGGCGGTCTGAAGGCAATCTTCACGTTGGAAAGCGGCTTCAACATCAACAACGGCAAGTTCGCTAACAACAACGGCATGTTCAACCGTCAAGCGTTCGTCGGTCTGTCGAGCGCGCAATTCGGTACGGTCACGCTGGGTCGTCAATATGACGCAGCTCAAGACTACCTGGCACCGCTGACCGCAACGGGCAGCTGGGGCGGTACGTACTTCGCGCACCCGTTCAACAACGACAACCTGAACACGAACGGCGGCTACGCAGTCAACAACTCGATCAAGTACTCGAGCGCTAACTACGCTGGCTTCTCGTTCGGCGGCACGTACGGCTTCTCGAACCAGGCTGGCGCATTCGCAAACAACCGCGAATACAGCGTGGGTGCTGCATACCAGTGGCAAGGTCTGCACCTGGGCGCTGCTTACGCACAGCAAAACAACCCGGGCGCAGGTAAC
Organism: Paraburkholderia sp. BL27I4N3; assembly: GCF_003386115.1. NCBI lineage: Bacteria > Pseudomonadati > Pseudomonadota > Betaproteobacteria > Burkholderiales > Burkholderiaceae > Paraburkholderia > Paraburkholderia sp. BL27I4N3. The sequence continues at coordinate 7,246,950 of NZ_QREJ01000001.1, forward strand.
ACGGGCGCTTCGGACGGTTCGTACGTCAACACGCTGGCAGGCAACGTCGGCAACTTCCGTCAACGTGAATTCGGCGTTGCTGGTTCGTACGCATTCGGCCCGGCAACCGTCGGTCTGGCATGGACGCAATCGCGTTCGGACAACTTCGTGGGCGGTCAGCAATCGCTGCGCGCTAACAACTACGAAGTCAACGGCAAGTACAACCTGACCCCGGCTCTCGGCCTGGGCGTTGCTTACACGTTCACGGACGGCAAGGGCTACGGCGTTGGCGCGAACGGTGGTTCGGAATCGGTGCGCTACCACCAGATCGGCGTGCAGGCTGACTACTCGCTGTCGCGTCGTACAGACGTGTACGCTCAAGCCGTGTACCAGCACGCAATGGGCGACGGCGGTGTCGCTTCGATCTACAGTGGCGACAACACGCAACTGCCGTCGTCGTCGAAGAACCAGACGGCTGCTACGGTCGGTCTGCGTCACCGCTTCTAAGCTTCGGCAGAAGCTGGTTGTTGTACAAAAAGGTGCCGTTCGCGGCACCTTTTTTTATGTGCGCGCGATTCGATGGTCGGCACCCGGCGAGAATGCCGGATGCCGCGCGCCGTGCAGGGCACACGCGGCCCTGTCTCTTTTAGAAAATCGTACGCAGACCGAGTGCAACGCCGGTCTGGTTGTTCTTGCCCGGCAATTCGACCGAAGCCGCGCCCGATACCTTGTCGAAATCGACCGTCCCGTACACCTCGGTGCGTTTGGACAAGGCGTACTCAGCCAGCGCCACCAACGTATAACGATTGCCGCTGCCGAGTTGTCCGTTGCCGATCGCCGCGTTGGACATGTGGTCGTAGTACGCCGCGCCCGTCAACGTGAGCGCGGGTGTTGCCTGCCAGGTGACGCCGGCGAACGGACCGTTGTCGACGCGGCCCGAGCCCTTCAGGATATCGACGCCCGGCACGAGCGTCTGCTGTGCCAGCGCGGTGTCGACGAAACCCGTGTCGTCTTTCGAGTGCAGATAGCCGACGTACACCTTCGTCGTGCTGAACGCATACACCGCGTTCGCGTTAAAGATAGTCTGCTTGTGATTGCTGTTGTCGCTGTTCTGCTGCACACCGCCGGCGACGCTCAACGGGCCGGCCGCATACGACAACGTGAAGCCGTACATCGTGCCCGCGCCGAGATGGCCCGGCACCTGGCCGGAGAAACCGCCCGCGCCGCTCGATTCCGAGTTGGTGCCGAACGAGTACATCGCGGCCATGGTCAGGCCTTTGTACCTGCCGGTGTATTTCACGGCGTTGTCCGCGTAAAGGCCCGCGCCGAGCGCTCCCGGCAACCATGAGTTCTCGAAGTAGTTGCCGACCGTGAGCGGGTCGTAGGTGTCGCCGAGCAGATCGAACAACGGCGTCTTCTGACGCCCCAGCGTCAGCGTGCCGTATTGGCTGCTCAGGCCCACATACGCATTGCGATTGAAGAGCCGCTGGCTGTCGGAGGCGGAGCCGTCCTGCAAATTGATGCCGCTTTCCAGATCGAAGATCGCCTTCATGCCGCCGCCCAGATCCTCTGAACCGCGCAGACCCCAGCGGCTATTGGTGATCGCGCCGTTCGTCATGAACAGGCGGCCGTCGTTTCTGGCGTTGGAGTTGGTCAAATAGCGCACGCTCATATCGGCGACGCCGTACAACGTAATCGAGCTCTGTGCCAAGGCGTGCTCGGAGGTCATCGCAAGGGCGGTGCCACTCACGATGGCTGCGGTCTTCAGGAGCTTAACTTGTCTCATTGGAATATCTGCTATGCGGTTATGGATTGTTCATTCGAGTCCGCCGCGCGCGCTGGCTGACAAGAGTTAACCTTCGCGCGAGCGTGCTTCGGTTAGTCTGAAATCCATTGATTGATAGACGCTATTTCGCGGCGACGCTAGCCTATGCAGCGGCCGCGCGCTTTTACCGCATAAATAATTCCACTCGCGAGCCGCAGCCTCATTTGCCGACCACTTACGATCTCACTGACGAGCAATGGCATCGCATCGTCCCGCTGCTACCTGAGATGAAGGCTCCTGGACCTCGCCGTGGGCGTCCCAGCATCGATATCCGCTGGGTGGTGAATAGCATGCTCTGGGTGCTGCACGCGCGCGCCTTGGAGCGCGATGCCGGAGCGCTACGCGCCGTATCAAACGGCGCATCGCTACTACCTGCGCTGGAAGAAGTCGGGCGTGCTGGCCGACATCGTGTTCACGCTGTTCGAGACCGATGCGATCCTCGAGCGGCCCGTCACGCGAAGGAGCGGCATGCGCGTGCTCGGTAAATCGCAGCTTCGCAACGGCAAATAAAAAAGGCTGTCACCGGATTTCCGGCGACAGCCTTATCTGACCGCTGACCGCTGACCGCTGACCGCTGACCGCTGACCGCTGACCGCTGACCGCCGATCGGTCAGATGGACCTCGGCCCGCAGGTTCCGATCACGCAGCTTGCTCGACCTTGAACACGGCGACGGCATGTCGCAGGTGTTCGGTCTGCTCGTCGAGCGAACCGGCCGCGGCGGCCGCCTGCTCGACGAGTGCGGCATTGCGCTGCGTCACATCGTCCATCTGACGGATTGCGAGATTGACTTCGCCGATACCTGAACTCTGCTCCTTCGAAGCCGCCGAGATTTCATTCATGATGGCCGTCACGCGGCGCACCGCGTCGACCACCTCGCCGATCGTGCTGCCCGCCCTGCCGGCGAGCGTCGAGCCTTCACCGACTTGTGCGACCGATTGATCGATCAACACCTTGATTTCCTTGGCCGCCGTCGCGCTGCGTTGCGCGAGATTGCGCACCTCGCCCGCGACCACCGCGAAGCCGCGGCCTTCTTCGCCGGCGCGCGCGGCTTCCACCGCGGCGTTCAGCGCCAGAATGTTGGTCTGGAACGCAATGCCTTCGATCACGCTGATGATCTCGCCGATCTTGCGCGAACTATCGGTGATGCCCGCCATTTTCTCGACCACGTCGTTGACCACCTGGCCGCCGCGCGCGGCGATGGCCGACGCGTCGCTCGCCAGTTCGGACGCGGTGGCCGCATTGTCGGCGTTCTGCGTGACGGTCTTGGTGAGTTCGTCCATGCTGGCTGCGGTCTGCTGCAACGACGCGGCCTGTTCCTCGGTGCGGCTCGACAGATCCAGATTGCCCGCGGCGATTTCCTTCGATGCCACGGTGATCGTCTCCGCCGAGTTCTTGATCCGCGAGACGGTGGAAGCAAGCTGATTGCGCATCTCACGCAACGAGAACAGCAGGCTCGACGTGTCGTCGCGGCGCAGGTCGATGCGAGTGGCCAGATCGCCGCGCGCGATCTGCATCGCGATCGAGGCCGCGGCGGAAGGCTCACCGCCAATCGAGCGCGACACGCTGCGCACCACGCGCGACGCCACGAACGACACGATCAGGCCGAGTACCGCCAGCATGCCGGCCGAGCGTGCGAGCGTCGTGTAGAACTGCGCCTGAATGTCGTCCATGTAAGCGCCCGCGATGAAGTCCCAGCCCCACGGGCCGAAGCGCTTCACGTACCCGATCTTCTCGCTCGGCGTCGTTTCGCCGGGCTTCGGCCACCAGTAGCGCAGGTAGCCGGCGCCGGCCGCCGAGCCGCCGGCCTGTGCGATGTCGTGGTACAGCGCGTTGCCCTTGGCGTCGCGGAAGCCGCCCATATCCTTGCCGTTCAGCTTCGGGCTCATTGGGTGGTCGATCATGACCGAATCGCTGCGCACGATCGTCACGTAGCCGGAGGCGCCGTAGCGTTGCGCATTGACGCGGACAATCGCTTGTTGCTTCGCGTCGTCGACGGAGAGCTTGCCGGCGTCGGCTTGCTTCGCATAGTCCGCGACGATCGATACCGCCATGTCGGTCACGTCGGCCAGATCGGCGCGCCGTGCGTCCATTTGACCGTTACGTGCTTCGTACGCGTTCACAACGGTCACGATCAGGAGCGCGGCCCAGCACAGCAGCAACGGCACCCACAACTTCTGTTTCAGTGTCAGACGGTTCATTATCGGATTCGACAATACGTTGAGCTTGGAATAGGGACGCGCTGCAATCTGCGCTGCATAGCTCGCATAACGGCGCGTGCGGCGCTTTCTTTATCCGGGTGCTCAAAATACAGTCGAACGGGCGCGCGCAGGCGACCGCCGAAACATGCGGAGCTGAAGGGGCTGTCAAGCGTAGGCGTTGGGTGCTAGAGCTGTTCCCGGCCGAACGCACCCAGGCGTTCGAGGTCGAGCACATCGATCTGGTTATACGCGAGGCGCAAAATCTCCAGCCGCTCGAGGTTTTGCAGCGCCTGGTTGATCCGCTGACGGGAAACGCCCGCCAACAGGCCGACTTCTTCCTGCGAAATGGCAAGCGTGCGGCCGGTGTCGGGATAGAGATCCGGGTTGAACAGTTGGGCGAGCGACTGAGCGACACGCGCATCGACATCGAGTAACCGGCTATTCTGGATCGACGCGATGAATTCGCCCATGCGGTTGTTCAGTTGGCGAATCACGAACGCATTGAACGGCAAGCTGGATCCCAGTAGCGTGTGAAACGTCTCCGACGGCACGAACATGACCAGTGAAGGCTGAATTGCCGCCACGTCGTACTTGCGCAATTCACGCTTGATCACGCTGCCTTCGCCGAACCAGCCGCCGGGCGGCACGCCGGACAGCGTGCAGCTGCGTCCCGACGGGCTATAAATTGCAAGTTTGATGAGGCCGGAATGCACGCCGATCCAGTAGTCCGACGGTTCCTGGCGGCGCGCGATCCATGCGCCGCCTTCCAGATGCTCCGCGTGCGCGCTGGCGAGCACCATGGACTGATGCTCCGCGGCGAGCGCCCGGAACCACGCGCAAGTAGCGAACAGGCCCGGCAGATCGGCGCGCGCGACCCGTTCCGGCCAGCGTGGGCGGGCATCGGCGGGGGCGGTGAGCGGAGCGTCGTTCATGGCGGCTGGCGGTTTTTGGGCGGAGGTGAGTGCGGAAGCGCCAGGGCGCGCCACTCTGTCATTTGAATGACAGACAGTTCACCATAACCATTGTTAGCCTAGTTCTTCAATCAGAATAATCGACGGCGCGCTCAGCGCCTTAGCAACCATGTTGCATGGGACCAGAGTAAGCGCTAAAGCGCTAACGCTGGTCGACAGGAGACGATGCGATGAAACATATGTTCGAAGCAGGCCTCGAGCGCCGTGAAGCCAACTATGTCCCGTTAACGCCGATCGATTTCATCGTGCGCGCGGCGGAAGTCTACGGTGAGCGGCCGGCGGTCGTCCATGGGGAGATTCGCCGCAACTGGCGCGAGACCTACGAGCGCGCCCGGCGTCTGGCCAGCGCGCTGCAGCGGGCCGGCATTCAGCGTGGCGACACAGTCGCGGCCTTGCTGCCCAACATTCCTCCGATGATAGAAGCGCACTTCGGCGTGCCCATGGCCGGCGCCGTGCTCAATACGCTGAATACGCGGCTCGACGTGTCGTCGCTGTTGTTCATGCTGCGCCACGGCGAGGCGAAGGCGCTGATCGTCGATACCGAGTACGGCGAGTTCGCGCATCGCGCCGCGCTGGAATTCCCGAACTTGCGCGTGATCAGCGTGGCGGACGCGATGCCGGCCGACCCGGCTCAATTCATCCGCGCCACGGATTATGAAGCGTTCCTGCAATCCGGCGACCCCGAATTCGCGTGGGCCCTGCCGGCCGACGAATGGGACGCCATCGCGCTGAACTACACCTCGGGCACGACCGGCGATCCGAAGGGCGTGGTCTATCACCATCGCGGCGCCTATCTGAACGCGCTGAGCAATATCCTCGAATGGGATATGCCCAAGCACGCCGTCTACCTGTGGACCTTGCCGCTATTTCACTGTAACGGCTGGTGTTTTCCGTGGACGGTGGCCGCGCGCGCAGGCGTCAATGTCTGTCTGCGCAAATTCGATGCGAAGACGGTGTTCGATCTGATTCGCCGCGAACGCATCACGCACTATTGCGGCGCGCCGATCGTGCAGAGCGCGCTCGCGAATGCGCCGGCCGAATGGCGCGAGGGCATCGAGCATCGCGTGTCGACGATGGTGGCGGGCGCCGCGCCCGCGCCCGCGGTGATCGCGAAGATGAAGGAGATCGGCTTCGATCTCACCCATGTGTATGGACTCACCGAAACCTACGGGCCGGCCGCAGTCTGCGCGAAACAGGAGGAGTGGGAGGCGCTCGACGACAGCGAGCGCGCCGAACTCAACGCGCGGCAAGGCGTGCGCTATCACTTGCAGGCCGCGGTGACCGTGCTCGACCCGGACACGCTGACACCCGTGCCCGACGATGGCGAGACGATCGGCGAGATCATGTTCCGCGGCAACATTTGCATGAAGGGCTATCTGAAGAACGAGCGCGCGACGGAAGCCACCTTCCAGGGCGGCTGGTTCCATACCGGCGATCTCGGCGTGCGAATGCCCGACGGCTATATTCGCATTCGCGATCGCAGCAAGGACATCATCATTTCCGGCGGCGAGAACATTTCGAGCATCGAGGTCGAAGATACGCTGTACCGTCACCCTGCGGTCTCTGTAGCGGCCGTGGTGGCGATGGCTGATCCGAAGTGGGGCGAGGTGCCGTGCGCCTTCGTCGAACTCAAGGAGGGGGCTCAGGTGAGCGCGGAAGAGATCATTGCGCACTGCCGGCTTTTTCTTGCGGGATACAAGTTGCCGAAAGCGGTGCGTTTCGGCGAACTGCCGAAGACATCGACGGGAAAAATTCAGAAGTTCGAATTGCGCGCGCGGATCAAGGCCGAAGAAAAGCCGTGAAGGTGGCGCGCATGATGATGTGGCGTGGCGAATGCCACGCCGGTCGCGAGCTTAGCCGCGCGTGTCGACCCAATGACGTGCCCAACGTGCCGAGTGCTGCAAGGCCTGTTCTTCGTTCGTGAAGTAATCGAGCGAATAGAACTGGTAGCGCCCTTCGGTGCGCGCGCTGTCAGCGCGTTCGAGCAACAGATTGGATGAAAAAGTGCCATCGGGCAAACGGTGCGCCGAGGGTTTGACGGCATAGCCGTTGTAGTGCTGAATATGTTTGTTTTGCATTTTATATTTTAATGATGTTCGAGTGCGCGCCAGCCTTGCGGACCCTTGTACGAGTCGCGCGGACGAGCTGATTCAAGCCATTGCGAGCCGAATCCTGATGCAGTCGGAAAGCGGAAAATGGGCGTTGAAGCCGGAGGGGAGAATGAGGTGCAACGAGGCGTTTGGCGCTCAGGCAAGCTGCTTGGAATGACATGCAGCTCAAAGCGATACGCGCCAACTGTGGGAGACAAAGCTCCGCGAGGATGTCGCTGCAGCCCGATGTCCGTTGCCGGACACCGAGCCCTTCAAACTTACAGCGGTTTGATGTTAGCCGCTTGCAGACCCTTCGGGCCTTGCTTCGTTTCGAAGCTCACTTTCTGATTCTCAGCCAGCGTCTTGAAGCCGTCGCCGGTGATTTCGGAGAAGTGCGCGAACAGGTCGTCGCCGCCCTTGTCCGGAGTGATGAAGCCAAAGCCTTTGCTGTCGTTGAACCACTTAACGGTACCGGTATCCATGAAGAATCCTTGAGGTAAAAAATAGAAAGATGTGCTCTGTGCGAGAGCGTGTGAAGCGTCAAGGAGGGAGAGGACAACGAATACCGCTGAGGGAGCGAGACATTGATGAACAGCAATCGAACTTCTTGAACTTCGGGTGCCACATTAACCGCCGGGGTGTATCAGCGTCAACACTTATCTTGTAACTGTTTTGCCGGGCGCGGGGCGCGGCTCGTGTTGAGGGCTTGCCCATAAGGCGCTGGCTCCCCGGCTTGCCGTGCCGCGGAGCACGACAAACCGTCCGAGCGGCTACGCGTTTTCAGATGCCCACTTTGTGTGCCGTCAGGATCAGGCGCAATCCCAGCGCGGCGACTGCGCTCGCCGCGACGCGATCGACCCAGGCTTTCCATTGCAGGTAGATTTCGCGCGGCCGCTTGCTCGAAAAACACAGTGCGACAACCGTGTACCAGCCGGCTTCGATAGTGAAGATCGCGGGCGGCAACGCAAAGTAGCACCACAACGGCGGATGTTGCGGCAGCAGCGCTGCGAAAATACTGCCGTAGTAGACGGCAGTCTTCGGATTGCTGAGTTGTGTGCTCAAGCCGATCCAGAACGATTTGCGAGCATTGCCCGAGACCGCTTGCGCGGCATCGAAGGCAAGCGGCTTGGCGGCGCCGCGCCAGATTTTCGACGCGAGGTAGATCAGGTACAGCCCGCCCGCCACTTTCAGGCCGACGTAGAGCCATTCCACACTTGCCAGCAAGGTATAGAGACCGAGTAACGCAATGCCGCTAAAGAACACGCCGCCCACACCCATGCCGAGGGCGGTAGCGAGACCATCGCCGCGCGACAGCCCGATCGCATTGCGAGCGACAATGACGAAGCTCGGTCCCGGACTCATGGCGCCCAACAGCAGTGCGGCGAGGATGGTGATGATGGCGGTTGAAGCGGTCATGATCGAATGTCTCCTGTGCGCGAGCGGGCTAGTCAGTGAACATAACATGAGAGAAGCGGCTCTGCTTTTTTGCTCTTGCTGTGCACGCATTTCCTGTCAATGAGTATTACCGCTTCTGGTTGCAGTCCGGATAACCCGAACGTATTGAAAGCCGTGCATCGCGGACTAACAATTCGTTGCTGCAAGCAAAAGAAATTGGATGCTAGAATCGCTTTCCATACGCTGAAGCAGCCCCGAACCACGGGGCGAGACGCGAGCGCAATTCGATCCGGTTGCCGACGAATTCCCCATAATCCAGGATTTAATGGGCATGATTTCCAGGTGCGAGTTTTCCCGCATCGGGAGAGGCATCGCGAATTCGATTCGCACTCGAGCCATCTGAATCACGCATAGGCTTCGCGTTGTTTTAGCGAAGCCTTTTGCTTTTCTAACGCGAGCATTATTAGCCGCGACACTGGTACGTTATGAAAGAGCTTGGGGAACAACGGCAGCTCGACTTCGACGGGAATGCACGTGAGCGCCTGATCGCATGGATTCGGCGGCGCATGGACGAATACGGCATTACGATAGAAGCGCTCGCCGAAGCGATCGAAACCGATGCGGCCGCAACCCGGGCCGTGATGTATCGCGACGCATACGGCAATACGTGGGACGGTCATGGTGATAAACCGGACTGGCTCGCGCGTGCAATTTACGCTGGACAGAACATCGATCATTTCCGTTGCTAAGGGTGGCTAAGGGTCGCGTCTTCTGTTTGCGTACGGTTGTCGCATAGCAAGTTGGCGCGGTCCTTTGCCGTTGATCGCATGTACGATCTGACTTAAGATCGGCGGGTCGTTGCCGATTCCGTGCCCATTCATGCGGGCGCAGGCGGCACAGAACTGGAAGCTGCATGCCGTACGGTCGTCGAACTCCTTCATCTGACTTTCCGGCTTTTCGTTTCCCGGCATGGCTGCGTTGTCTCGCGGTATTCGGCCTGTTGTGGCTGAATATCGGCGGGTCGTTTGGCGCGGAGCACGCGGCCTCATGGCAGCCGTCCGCGCGTGCGAATCGGCATGTCGAACCATCCACGAAACATACGTCGAAAGCGAAAGCCAAACGCTCGAGCAAAGCGAGGCAGCCAACCGCCGACAAGACCCGGCGTCGTGTCGCGCACAAGCGCAAGCACGTGACGAGCCCCGAGCGGACGATGCATGCCGGCAAAGTCACACCCAAATATCGCCGGCAAGCCGCGCGCAATGCGCGCGATCCACGCGCCGTGAGACGCCCCGCGGTCGTGGCGGCAAAGGGCGATGCGCGACGTGCGTCAGCCTCGCGTGCGTCGATGCCGCATCAGGGCCCTCGTCTGTTGGCGCGCTGCGGCTACACCCCCAAATCGCGCGCGCTGCTTCGCGGCAGATCCGTCTACGTCGTCGACGAACGAACGCAAACCGTGCTTACCGAAAAGCAGGCTGACCGGGTCATGCCAATCGCTTCGGTATCCAAACTGATGACCGCGGTCGTGTCGCTCGACGCAAAGCATGCATTGAACGCGCCGCTTAACGTTACCGTTCAGGACCAGGATTTCGACAAGTTCACCGGCTCGCGTTTGAGTGTCGGTGCGACGCTGTCGCGCCATGACATGCTGCATATCGCCCTGATGTCGTCGGAGAACCGCGCTGCGGCCGCGCTTAGTCGCGATTACACGGGCGGCCGCCCGGGCTTCGTCGCTGCGATGAATGCGAAGGCTCGCTCGCTCGGCATGCGGCATACATCGTTCGTGAATGGCACCGGCTTGTCGCCGCAGAACGTTTCGACCGCGCGGGATTTGTCGTTGCTGGTTGCCGCGGCCAGCCGTTATCCGTTGATTCGCGCCTATTCCACCGATCGCGATCAGGTAGTTTTACCCGGCGGCGGGCGGGCGAGCCTGAGTTATCACAACTCGAATGCGCTGGTGCGAGGCGGCGACCGGTCGATCGTGTTGCAGAAAACCGGTTTCATCAACGAGGCCGGACACTGCGTCGTGGTGCGAATGAAGGTGCGCGGCAGGCCGGTGGACATCGTCGTGCTGGGTGCGCCGGGCGCGCACGATCACATTGCCGACGTGGTGAGAATCAGCCGCTGGCTGCGCTGCTCGTTACAGTGAGCGCCATTCATCAGACTAGAAAGTAAAAAAGACCAAAAAAAAGCCCGCGCAAGGCGGGCTCAACTACTCGGAGTTTCGCGATCCAGTCGCTAGAAGGATCGTGATCAGTGTATGTGAAAGCTATATGAAAGTGTAGAAAAACTGCGATCAAAGATCGAAAAATACGGTTTCCTTAGCGCCTTGCATGTGGATGTCGAAACGGTAAACGTTCGCCACATTCGGCTCGCGGCGCGCGATCAGCGTGTCGCGCCGGTCCGCTGGAACCGCTGCCAGCACCGGGTCTTTCTCGTTTGCCGCCGCCTCGTCCTCGAAATAGATGCGGGTGAACGTGTGCAGCAACATGCCGCGCATGGTCAGGATCACGTTCAGATGCGGCGCTTCATCCGGACTGGCGCGGCCCGGTTTCACCGTTTCCACGACGAAGCGATTGTGCGGATCCGTTCCGGTGCCCACGCGGGCGAAACCGCGAAAGCCGGTCTTCAGGATTTCCTCACGCGACTCCGGGAAGTGCCCATTCGCGTCCACCTGGGAGGCTTCGAGCATGGCGTCGCCAATGATCTTGCCGTCGCCATCGAACACCTGGCCGACGATCGTGATGTGTTCGCCGGCCGCTTCGCGATCAGCCAGAACAGGCGTGAACAGGCTCTTGAAGTCGAAATCGTATTGCTGCGGACATAGGCCGTACGCGAAGTAAGGCCCAACCGTTTGCGAAGGCGTTTGCTTGAGAGTGGTCATGGCTTAGCGCTCCATCGGAGTTTCGTTGCGCCCGCGCAGCACGATGTCGAAGTCGTAGCCGAGCGCATAGGCCTCTTGCGTGGTGTCGAGCGAGAAATCCGCGATCAGGCGGTCACGGGCGTGCTCCGGCGTGCCCTGGAAGATCGGGTCGAACGCCAGCAGCGGATCGCCGGGGAAGTACATCTGCGTGACGAGCCGCGAGCCAAAATGGTCGCCGAAGAGCGAGAAGTGGATATGGTTTGGACGCCACGCGTTCGGATGGTTGCCCCACGGATACGCGCCCGGCTTGATCGTCAGGAAACGGTAGCGGCCTTCGTTGTCCGTGATGCAGCGGCCCGCGCCGAGGAAATTCGGGTCGAGCGGCGCGTCGTGCTGATCGGCCTTGTGGACATAGCGGCCGGCGGCGTTGGCTTGCCAGATTTCGACCAGCGTATTGCGCACCGGGCGGTTGCCTTCGTCGAGCACACGGCCCGTCACGATGATGCGTTCGCCAAGCGGTTCGCCATTACGCACGGCGTTACGTGTCAGGTCGTGATCGAGCGCGCCGAGGTCGTCGCTGCCGTAGACCGGCACGCGCTGGTCGCGCAGCTTTTCCTTCAGCGGAATCAGCGGACGCGTCGGGCCGCGTTTGACCGACGAACCATAGCCGGGGTAGACGTAAGCGGGATGCGACGTGAAGTCACGCGCGCTGAGAAAGGAATCGTCCATCAGTGTCTCCTTCGAAGAATTGTGAGATACGGCGTTATGGAAAGACTTTATCCAACCTAAGAGGTTATGAAAAATGACGTTTTCGCTCGTTTCGTATAACCTGTCGTTATGCAACGCAGTCTCGCGGACAGCCGCGTCAAATTCCGTCACCTCCAATGCTTTCTGGCCGTTGCGCAGTTCGGCAGCGTCCAGCGGGCGGCCGACAGCCTTTCGATCACCCAGCCCGCGGTCTCCAAGACCGTTGCCGAGCTCGAGGCGATTCTCGGCGTGAAGCTGTTCGAGCGCGGCCGCCACGGTGCCCTGCCGACCCGCGAGGGGCAGCTTTTCATGCCGCACGCGAGCGCCTGCGTTAGCGCGCTGCGCCAAGGTGTGGATTTGCTGGCGCGCGCGGAAGGCGCGGCCGCGGCCACGCTGGAAATCGGCATTCTGCCGACCGTCGCGGCGGCATTGATGCCGCCGGTGCTGAAGCAGTTCGCCACGCTGTGGCCGCGCGTGATCGTGCGCCTCGCGACCGGCGCCAACCCCGAATTGCTCGAGCGCCTGAAAGCGGGCACGATCGAATTTGCGATCGGTCGGCTGGCCGATCCCGAACGGATGGTCGGGCTTAGTTTCGAGCAGTTGTTCAGCGAGCCGTTGATCGCGGTGGTCCGCGCCGGGCATCCGTTGGCAGCGGGCGCGGGGTTGCCGGCCACGTCGCTCGAGGACTTTCCGGTTGTGTTGCCGCCGTTCGGCACATTGATCCGGCAATCGGCGGACAGTCTGTTGAGCGCATGGGGTGTGCCGCCGTTGTCGGCGTTCATCGAGGTATTGTCGGTTTCGACGGGCCGCGCATTGACCCTGGAGAACGGCGCGGTGTGGTTCGTTCCTCTTAGCGCGGTCGAATACGAACTGGCGCACGGCATGCTGGTACGTTTGCCATTGCCCTTCGCCGGCACCGGCGAGCCGGTCGGATTGATCCGGCGCTCGGACACGCAGCCGTCTCCGGTCGGGCGGGCGTTGATCGAGGCGGTGCGTGAGGTCGCGCAACAGCGCATGGCGTCGAGTGCGGACAAGGCAACAGGAAAGAGGGCGGCGCAGAAGCGGAGCCGCAAATAGGGCGCTTTGAGCTCGATCGTGAAGGCCGGGTAGCGCGAGGCGTGCGGTGGCGCCATTGTGTGAACCATCCGGTACAAAATGAAGGTTGCGAACGCCCTGTCACACGGTGTACAAACACGGTGCAAAAGCCGTCGCGGGCCACAATGCCGCGGCACACCACGCATGCGGTATCTCAACGCGGATGTGGCGGCGGCTGCACCGACACCAGAAACAGTGCGAACCGCATCGAAAGACTGTAAAGGAGATTGCCATGCCCAGCGACTTGCCCACTCCAGACGCCGCGCTGCGTGCCGTGGCGGCGCCTGAGCATAATCCGCTCGGCACTGCCGGCCTCGAATTCGTGGAATTCGCCGCGCGCGATCCGCAGGCGCTCGGTGAAACCTTCACCAAGCTCGGCTTCAAAGCGATTGCACGGCATATCAGCAAGGACGTCACGCTCTATCGTCAGGGCGAGATGCAGTTTCTGATCAACGCCGAGCCGGACTCGTTCGCCGCGCGCTATGCCGAGGAGTACGGCGCGGGCATTTGCGCGATCGGCATTCGCGTGGCGGACGCGCTGCGCGCCTTCGACCGCGCGATCGAACTCGGCGCATGGGCGTTCGAAGGTGAGAAGATCGGCACCGGCGAGTTGCTGATTCCGGCCATTCAGGGCATCGGCGACTCGCATATCTATTTCGTCGACCGTTGGCGCGGGCGCGGCGGCCAGCGTGGCGGACTTGGCGACATTTCGATCTTCGACATCGACTTTCGGCCCATCGAAATCGACACGGCGCATGCCGACTTGAGCCATGCCGGCCACGGCCTCGTTGCCGTGGATCACCTGACGCAAACGGTCGGTGAAGGCCGGATGCAGGAGTGGCTCGACTTCTATCGCGACCTGCTCAACTTCCGCGAGATTCACGAGTTGCACGCCAATTGGCATGTATCGGCGGAATCGCGCGTGATGGTGTCGCCATGCGGCGCGATTCGCGTGCCCTTGTACGAGGAAGGCACGAGCCGGACCAACCTGATGCACGAGTATTTGCCGGACCATCCGGGCGAAGGCGTGCAGCACATCGCCCTCGCCACCGACGATATTTTCGCCTGCGTCGAGCAGCTGCTTGCGAACGGTGTCGAATTCGTCGAGCCGCCGCCGCGGTACTACGATCAGCTCGACGCGCGTCTGCCGGGTCATGGGCTCGATGTCGCGCGGCTCAAGCGCACGCACGTGCTGGTGGACGGCGAAATCGGCGCGGACGGCGTGCCGCTGCTGTTTTTCCAGACTTTCGTGCGACGCCGCGCCGGCGAAATATTCTTCGAGATCGTGCAGCGTCAAGGTCATCACGGCTTCGGCGAGGGCAATCTGAGCGCACTGGCCAAAGCGCGGGAACAAGCCGGCGCTTGAGGCTTGCAGTAACGCGGGCTCAAGCGGAATCGGGAGGGCCGCCCACCAGAGGATTCACCGCGCTGTAGGCCGCGGCCTCGTGCAACAGCCACTCGCGAAAACTCGCCAGCGGCTTGCCGTGACTCAACTCGGTCGGATAGACGAGGTAGTACGCGGAGTCGGCGAGGGCGGGCGCATCGACCAGAATCACGAGCCCGAGCTGATCGAGTTGCGCATCGACGAAAAAGCGCGGCACCAGCGCAATCCCGAGACCAGCCGCGGCCGCGCTGATCAGCATGGTGTGGAGTTCGTAGCGCACGCCCTGCATGGCCCGGTTGTCGTCGACGCCCACGCTCGCGAACCATGACGCCCAGCCGTCCGGCCGGGTGGTGGAATGCAGCAGCGGATAGTCCAACAGCTCAGCGGCGCTTTGAACGGGCCGCTTCAGCAGATTCGCCGCGCACACCGGCACGACTTCTTCGCTGAACAGGAAATCCGCCGACGTGCCCGGCCACGTGGGCTTGCCGTAGTGAATCGCGGCTTCGAAATGGGTCTCGGCGAACGGGAACGTGCCGGTTCGAACGCCCATGTTCACGCGCACGTCGGGATACTGCGCATTGAATGCCGCGAGCCGCGGAATCAGCCATTGCGATGCGAAAGTCGGCAGAACCGCCAGTTCCAGATAACCGCCGCCGCTGCCGTGCGCGATGATGGACAGCGTGTCGCGATCGAGTTGCTCCAGCGAGCGCCGCACCTGCGCGCTATACACCTTGCCCGCCTTCGTCAGCACGACGCGCTGTTTGACGCGTACGAACAGCCGCACGCCAAGATTGCTCTCCAGCGTGTTGATCTGTCGCGACACCGCGCTCTCGGTGAGAAAGAGTTCGCGCGCCGCGTGCGTGAAGCTCTCATGCCGCGCGGCGGCTTCGAAAGCGAGCAGCGCGCCCATGTTGGGGATCTTGAACTTTCGCACCTTGATTCCAAAAACGCATCAAGTGGCGATTTTATCTCGCTTTACGGCAAGCCCGGCGATTTGAATAATCACGTCTTCGATCGTGCTGTCCGGCGCCTTGGGTCCGGCTCGGCAGGTCGGGTCGAACATGTGAATCAGGCGCCCATCAGAGCTACGTAGAGAACCGCTATGCGAAACACCAGGAATGCGAATGTCGAACAACTGCTGCTGAAATTGTTTGGCGCCGAAAAAACCGCACGGCTCTTCGTGACGCTGAATCATCCGCGCATTCTGGACGAATGGGAGGGCGGCATCGTCACGCGCGCCGAGCTTGCGCAGGCGATGAACATGGCGCTGTTCGAGGATCTGCTGGCGCGCTCGGCGAACGGCCGCCAGTACACCGAGGAGACGATCGCGGCGGGCGGCAGCGTGTACTTCGATCATGGCGCGTTGCGCACGGTGCGCTGGCCGCACAGCGGCGCGCTGCCGACGGGCGAAGCCGCGTTCGCGCGCATTCTTCGTCCGCTCGGCTTCAGCATCAACGGCCGCTATCCGCTCGACCGACTCGGCATGACCGGCCGCGCGTGGGCGCATGACGACGCGCCCGATGAAATCGCGCAGTTCTTCGTCAGCGAATTGCACCCTGAGCGGTTCTCGGCGGAGTTTCAGCAGGCCGTGACCAACGTGATCGGCGCGTCGCGCGATCCGTTGACGCCGCGCGCCGTCGGCCAGTTGTGGGAGCTCGAGCGCGACGGCGTGCTGCCGGTCGACGCGGCGCACGAATTGCTGCCGGTGATCGTCGGCGCGTTTGCGCGCCAGCACGACACCCCACGCGAAGCTGATTACGAAGTATTGTTGAACGAATCGGCGGAGATGGCGTGGATCGCCACGGAAGGCAACGCGTTCAACCATGCCACGGATCGCGTCGCGGATGTCTTTCAATTGTCCGACGACGAGATGGCCAAGGGTCGTCCGATGAAGCCGGAAGTGGAGCGCTCGCGTTCGGGACGCGTGTTTCAGACGGCGTATCGTGCCGACCTCGTGCAGCGCGAGTTCCGTGCGGCTGACGGCAGCGTCGTGACGCGTGAAGTGCCGGGCTCCTTCTACGAGTTCATCACGCGCAAGCGGACTTTCGATCAGGACGCGCGTCGTTGGGAAACGGACCTGCGTTTCGACGCGGGCAACGCACAGGGCATCTTCAAGATGACCGCGAACCAGGCTGCCTGAGCGCGAAGCGGCGGCGCACAGCCACGAAAGACGGGGAGCGCAGTGGGAACGTCATTTGATGAGGAACAGGGCGCGGGCGTCGACGAACGGCACGAAAACGGCACTAGCGCACTGAAGCGGGCGCCGCGCGTGGCCACGTCTTTCACCGGCACCGCGGCTGTGATGCAGGCGCTCGAAGCGGATTTGCGCAGCCATGTGCGAGGCGAAGTGCGCTTCGACCAGGGTTCAAAAGCGCTGTACGCGGCGGATGCGTCGAATTATCGGCAAGTGCCGCTCGCCGTTGTCGTGCCCGCGGATGTCGACGACCTGTTGGCCACACTCGCCGCCTGCCGCCGCAATGACGTGCCGTTTCTCGCGCGCGGCGGCGGCACGTCGCAGAACGGGCAATGCGTCAACGTCGCGGTGGTCGCGGACGCGAGCAAGTATGTGAACCGTGTCGTGTCCGTCGATCCACTGGCGCGCGTCGCGATCGTCGAACCCGGCGTGGTCTGCGACACCTTGCGCGATGCCGCCGAACAGCACGGCCTCACCTTCGCACCCGATCCGGCGACGCACAGCCGCTGCACGCTAGGCGGCATGATCGCCAACAACTCGTGCGGCGCGCATTCGGTGATGGCCGGCAAAACGGTCGAAAACGTCGAGGCGCTGGAAGTCGCGACCTTCGACGGCGCGCGTTTCTGGGTCGGTCCAACCTCCGATCAGGAGCTCGAACGCATCATCGCCGAGGGCGGCCGTCAGGGCGATATCTACGCCGCGCTGAAGCAGTTGCGCGATACCTACGCCGAGCGCATTCGCGCGAAATTTCCGCGGATCAAGCGGCGCGTGTCCGGCTTCAATCTCGACCAGCTGCTGCCGGAAAACGGCTTCAACGTCGCGCGCGCACTGGTCGGCACCGAAGGAACGTGTGCGCTCACCTTGCAGGCGAAAGTGCGCCTCGTGAAAAGTCCGGCGATGCGTGTGATCGTCGTGGTCGGCTTCACGGATATCTACACGGCGGCGGATGCCGTGCCGCATTTCATGCGCTGCCGGCCGATCGCCATCGAAGGACTGGACCGCGCGATCATTCGCGGTTTGCAGGCGCGCGGCTTGAAGCAGGACGAGATCGCGTTGCTGCCTGAAGGCGATGCATGGGTCGTGCTCGAATTCGGCGCGGACACGCAAGCCGACGTGATGCTCAAAGCGCGAGCCGCCGCCGCTTACTTTGCATCGGGGGAAGCAGGGCCGAATGTGTCGGCGATGCTTGTCGAAGACCGGGCGTTGCAGGCCAAGGTCTGGTCGATCCGAGAGACGGGCGCGTCGGCGGTGGCGCTGTCGGTCGATACCGGCACGCCGGACCCGATTGTCGGCTGGGAAGATGCCGCGGTCGATCCGCTGCGTCTCGGCGATTATCTGCGCGCGTTCCAGGCGATGGTGGATCGCTACGGTTACGAGACGAGCCTCTATGGCCATTTCGGCGATGGCTGCGTGCACGCGCGCATTACCTTCGATCTACGCAGTGCGGAAGGCGTCGCGACGTGGCGCAAGTTTCTGCGCGAAGCGGCTGAACTCGTCGTCGAGTTCGGCGGTTCGCTGTCGGGCGAACACGGCGACGGCCAGGCCAAGGCCGAGTTTCTGCCCATCATGTACGGCCCCGAATTGATGCAGGCGATGGAGCAGTTCAAGGCGATCTGGGATCCGGCCAATCGTCTGAATCCGGGCAAAGTCGTGCACGCCTATCGCGCCGACGAAAACCTGCGCATGGGGCCCGCTTACAAGCCGGTCACGTTGCAAACCAGACTGACGTTTGCGAGCCAGGAGGGCGAGGGTTTTCAGCGCGAGATCGAGCGATGCATCGGCATGGGCAAATGCCGCTCGCTCGAAGGCGGCACGATGTGCCCGAGCTATCGCGCGACACGCGAAGAGAAATATTCGACGCGTGGCCGCGCGCATCTCTTCTGGGAAATGCTGCAAGGCGACGTGATTGCCGACGGCTGGCAAAGCCGCGAAGTGAAAGAAGCGCTCGATACGTGCCTCGCTTGCAAAGGCTGCAAATCAGATTGCCCGACGCATACGGACATGGCTTCCTACAAGGCGGAATTTCTTTCGCATTACTACGAGACGAAGCGTCGGCCACGGCAGGCGCTGTTCATGGGACGTATCGGCGAATGGGCGCCGTGGGCGGCGCGTTTTCCACGTCTGACGAACTTCATGACGTCGGCGCCGGGTTTGTCTTCGTTCGGCAAGTGGGTGGCCGGCGTGGCGCAAACGCGCGAACTGCCTCGTTTCGCGAGTGCCACATACAGGCAGATCGCGCGACGTTCGCCGCAATCGGCGCGTGATGCCCACGGCGACGTGAAGAAAGTGATCCTGTGGGTCGATACATTCAACGATCACTTCACGCCCGAGATCGCGCAGGCAGCCGCCGATGTTT
The DNA here is from genome assembly GCF_003386115.1 of Paraburkholderia sp. BL27I4N3. Taxonomy (NCBI): domain Bacteria; kingdom Pseudomonadati; phylum Pseudomonadota; class Betaproteobacteria; order Burkholderiales; family Burkholderiaceae; genus Paraburkholderia; species Paraburkholderia sp. BL27I4N3. Next base: position 7,266,045 of record NZ_QREJ01000001.1, read on the forward strand.
TGAAGCAATTAGGCTGGCATGTCGTGTTGCCGAAGAACCGGTTGTGCTGCGGGCGTCCGCTGTATGACTTCGGGCTGCTCGAACGCGCACGCGAACTTCTCACGCACATTCTCGACGACCTCGCGGACGATATCGCCGCCGGCGTGCCGCTAGTCGGTCTCGAACCGGGCTGCTTGTCGGTGTTCAAGGACGAACTGCTGAAGCAACTGCCCGATCATGCATTGGCGAAGAGGCTGTCGGCGCAAACTTTCCTGTTCTCCGATTTCGTCGCGCATCAGCCGTTCGATTGGCCGACGCTCGCCGCGGACGTGATCGTGCACGGGCATTGTCATCAGAAGGCGCTGTTCGGCATGCAGGGCGATACCGCGCTGCTGAACAAGCTCGGCGTTAAATGGAAACTGCTCGATACAGGATGCTGCGGCATGGCGGGATCGTTCGGCTTCAACGCGGAGCACCATGCGCTCTCCACGAAGATTGGCGAAGACACGCTGTTTCCGGCGGTGCGTGCGGCGGCTGCGGAGACGATCGTATTGACCAACGGCTTCAGTTGCCGTGAACAGATCGAGCAGGGGACTGGGCGTCACGTAATGCATATCGCGCAACTGGCGCAGCGGGCGTTGGCGGCGCGCTAAGCGCGCTCACGCGCGCTGCTGCGCCTGCATTTACTTCTTCGTCGATTCGATGGTGGCCGGCGCTTGAGGAATATCGGCGCTGGTCGCCATCCACAAAACTTCGGCGTCTTCCTCGCTCGTGGAGACCGCTGCGTGACCGGTGCGGCTGTCGAAGTAGAGGCTGTCGCCGGCATTCAGATGCGTCGGCGCGTACAACTCCGAATAGAGACACACGCTGCCGCTGATCACATACAGAAACTCCTCGCCTTCGTGACGGCCCCAATCGTCGAAGGCGTCGAGCGTGTGCGCGGAGATGCGGATACGAAACGGCAGCATCGCCTTGTGCGCAAGGTCGGTGGCGAGCAGTTCCATCTGGTAGCCGCGATAGGCGTGGCGCTGGCCTTCGTTTTTGCGGGTCAGCGCGCGGCGGCCGCTCGCGCTGACTTTTGGCGTGGAGCCGAACAGCGCGCCGATTTCGATCTTCAGTCCGAGGACGATTTTCTGCAGCACGTCGAAAGTGGGGGACATGAGCCCGTTTTCGACCTTCGAGAGCGTCGAGCGGGACACGCCGCACAGGCGGCTGGCGGTTTCCAGCGTCAGGTCCTGCGCCTGGCGGGCGGCGCGGACGCGGCGGCCGAGGTCGGTGATGGACGGATCGGCGGACTTGGCGAGATGGGTGTCCATGGGGCTTGATGCTCTGAATGCGCGCTTGGAGGGGCAATGTTGTTTCCGATAATAACATTTGAGGCGAGCCGCAAGTCCGCAGGCGAGTTTCGGGCGCTGTCAGCGGGATCGTCGCGCGCGCTTTGAGCCGTGCGTGTGGCCTGAGCGGTCAATTAGATTGGCGCGATCGAAGCGAGCGCGACATTCTCGTATTTTTCTCATCGGAAACTTTGAATCATCGCGGGCGAGCGACGGCCGATTGCGTCGTTGTAACGTCCAATATTAGTATGGGTCGCCGGTCGCGTTTGATATCGCGGTTTGATAATCCTGCTGTCTTTGCACGGAAGGCATTAGTTCAGATAGTGCGCAGCGCGCTATGTTGCCTTTCGCGATCCGCCGGCCTTGATAGCAATCTCGCCCGGTCAGCGCAGAAACCCGCTCAGCGTGATTAAGAAAAATATAATCAAAACATAGGCTTGATGGATTTCTATAGCCTCGCTTGCGATTAATCACAAGCCCGTTATGCAATCGGAATATTAATAAATTCTGTTAAATCGTCTCGGTAATGGATTTTCCGTTGTCGTATGCATTACGATGCTGAAATTAAAAGCAGCATCGACAAGATAATCGATCCATGTCTCAGAATCGTAAAAAACGACCAACGGGGAATCAGGTGCGCAGAAAGCCGCTGGGTAAAGCCAAACTTTTGCCGCATACCACCACATACGTGCGCGAACAGTCGTTGCGCTGGCATCTCGCTTTGGCCGCATTCCAGGCGGGCAAGGGCAACGGCGAATTACTGGCAAAGCTGGTGAAGACGCTTTACCTGGCCTGGTATCTTCAGCAGGCCGGGTTCGGCGCGCTGGGGCGTGATCTTTATCTCGAAGCCGAACGTATTCTGGATGCCGCCGCTCGTAGCGCGACCCGGGAAATCTGGCGAATCGCGGCAGCGGACTGCGCGCCGATCACGAGGCTTCTCGATTTGCACGAGCAGCAGCTGCAAACAGCGCCGGTGTTCGCCGTGGATGAAGCTGAGTTACGCGTCGTGCGCTTCGGTCAGAGCGACAAACGATCGCCGTGGTAAGCGGATTTGCAGCGTGACGGCTTCGAAGTGTGGGTCGTCGCAGGCGGTTATCGTGGAGGCGGGCACCACGAGGCGTCTCCCGAGCGTTCGCTGAATCGCTGTGTGGCCGCGTGCAGCGCCGCGCTCGGACTATCGAGTGGCCTTCTACCCTTCTGGACCAAGCCGGCGGCGGCCGCCATCCATGGATGAGCAAATGCGACAACGCTCGCGCCTGCCTCATACGAGGCGTCGGCTGATGACGCCGTCGCCGCGAGGCATGCTTGAATCTCGCCCGCTTTGAACAGCGCCCAAACGTGGCCGACGTGAACGACTTCCACGGACGCAGCGCTTTTGCTCGCATGCTCCGTAAAAAGCTTCCTCGTCGAGTCGATAGCCGATTCAGCCGCACACAACACGACGATGCTCCCGCCCACGTCTGCTGCCGCAGCAGCCAAAGCGACATCCGCCCGGACGATGGGCACGGGCGGACTCTTGATATCGGCCACCGCGGGCCCGAGCGTGCCGCAGGTGAGAATGACAGCGTCCGAATCGGCTGCCAGCGCGAGAAGACGCTGCTTTGTGCGGGCGCGCAACTCGTCGGAAAACGCTCCCGTTTGATCCACGGCCTCGCGACGGTCCGCCCTCACTTCATGGTGAAGATCTTCGGCCCGCAATCCAAGCGCTTTGGCTGCCTGCTCAAACACCTGGCGGTTCCCATCCATCGTATGCAGAAACGAAATGCGCATTGCCGTGTGCCTCGGTATCAGGTGTGTCATGTCGACGCCGCTTCGCGTTTCCACGCCGACGGCGCCCCACTCGGTGCCGCTGCATTGTTGCAACGTCGGTGCGGGCTAACAAGGCAAGCGCCTCTACCGGTATCGCCGATACCTCTCTTGCGCGAACGATCCGCGACGATATAGCGGCCTTATGGTCCGCTATTCCGCGCATTCGAGAAGACCGCCGAGCCCTAATATCATCGGTCCGCGTGCCATTAGCTGTCATTTAGCTTGTATCCCGAACGTCGCCGGACGTCCGCAGACGTAGTAACGTATTGAAAATTTAACCTTTCGCCCCGCTACATTGATTCTTGAGGCGCATATGTCCACGGACACAGACCCAATCACCGACGAACAGATCGCTGCAATCGCCGATCGCATGGTCGAAGAGGGCAAAAGAGTTTCGCCAGTGACAATCTGGAAAGAGGTTCGCGGCGGTTCCCTAGTGGCGATAGTCGCGGCCTTGCAACGCTGGCGCGAGTCGCGGCAGGCCGACACACCGCAAGCACAGGTCCAGGCCGGATTGCCGGAGGGTCTCGCCGAAACGGTGATCAGCGCCGCGGATCGGATCTGGACGGCGTCCCAGCACGATGCGGAGAAGGCGTTCAACCAACGTCTCGCCGCGGTGAACCAGGACCTGGAAGCAGCCCTCGCGGAACGGGACGAAGCGCTTGCCGAGTATCAAAAGAGCATCGACGAAATCGAAACGGGGCGCAACCGTCTCAGCGCGCTGACGGACGCGCTGAGCGCGTCGGAAAGCGCTGCCCTACGCCTCGAAGCGGAACGCGCGAGCGCCGCCGGTCGCGCCGAAGCGGCCGAAACTCACGTCGCCGAACTGGAGCAGCGTACGTCCGCACACGACGCCGAACTGGAAGGCATGAAGGCCTCGCTCGACGAGGAACGTCTCGCACGTGAAGAGTTGGCCACGGCGCTGACCGGCAAAACCGATGAGGTCGCGCAAGTCATTCAGGAACGAGATCAGGCGCGGCACGAGGCCGCAACATTGAGCGATGCCTGTCGGGCGAAGACAGAAGAGGCGACGCGATTCGCGCAAGAGGCAAGCGCGGCTACTTCGCGCGCTGAAGCGGCGGAGGCACGCATCGAGGAATTCGTGCAGCGCGCGTCCGAGGACCAGACCAAACTGGAAGCCGCGAGCGCGTTGCTTGAAGAGGAACGCCAGGCGCGCGAAGCGTTGGCCGCGGTCGTGACGAGCAAGAACAACGAAGTAATGCGAGTCACGCAGGAACGCGATCACGCTCAGCAGGAAATCGCCGCGTTGCGCGACGCCCATGAGGCGAAGTCGCAAGAACTCACGCAATGGTCGCAGGAGGCGAGCGCGGCTTCGTCGCGTGCACAAGCCGCGGAGGCGCGCGCGGAAGAACTGGCGCGGCGTGTGTCGTTGCAAGCCGAGGAGTTGGAATCTGCGAAGGTATCGATTGAACAGGAGCGCAGAGCACGCGAGGAATTAGCTTCGATCGTCTCCGTCACGAACGATGAGATGACGCGCGTCACCCAGGAGCGTGATCTTGCACTGGAGGAAATCACGTCGCTGCGCAGCGCCTATGAGGTGTCGCTGGAAGAGGAACGCAAGGCACGTCAAGAGCTGGCTTCAGCCGTCTCCAGCAAGACCAGCGAAATAACGCGGCTCACTCAGGAGCGCGACCAGGCGCTGCAGCAAGTCGCGACGTTGGAAGCCGCGTATCAGGCGAGCTCGCAAGAAGTGACGCGTTGGTCGCAGGAAGCGAGCACGGCGACGTCACGCGCCCAGGCAGCAGAGACACGTGTAGAAGAGCTCGAACAACGTGCATCGGAGGATCGTGCCAATCTGACTGCGACGAACGCGTTGCTGGACGAAGAACGCAAAGCACGCGAAGAGTTGACGGCGGTTGTCTCGGCCAGGAACGACGATGTAACGCGAGTCACGCAGGAACACGATCAAACGCGACAGCAGCTCGCCGCTTTGCGCGAGGCCCATCAGGCGAAGTCGGACGAAGCGACGCGATTGTCCGAGGAGTTGAGCGCCGCAACATCGCGCGCGCAGGCAGCCGAAGCGCGGGTAGAAGAACTTGCGCAGCGCGCAGCGTCGCAAGTTGCCGAACAGCAAGCCGCGACGGCTTCGCTAGAAGAAGAACGCAAGGCTCGAGCGGAGCTGGCCGCGGAGCTTTCAGCCAGACACGATGAAATAGCGCGAGCCACTGAGGAACGCGATCAAGCCCAGCAGCAGATCGCGGCGTTGAACAGCGCCTATCAGGCCAAGGAAGAAGAGTCGGCACGCTTGCTGACGGAGTTGAACGCGGCTTCGTCGCAGGTACAGGCTGCTGAAGCGCAGGCAAGCGAGAACCACGCGCAGTTCGTCGCAGTGGAAGCCGAGTTGAAACAAGCGCGTGCTGTGCTGATCGCGGAGCGCGAGGCGGCCCGGGTGCGGGCCGAGGAAGCGTCGGCTCAACTCAGCGAGTTGCAGCGCGTCACGCATGAACTGGACGAGGCGCGCGAGCAGATCAGCGCCGTGACCGAGGCGAAGACACTCGTGAGTGCAAACCTCGCTCGGCTATCGCAGGATGCCTCCGCCGTGAGAGAGCGCGCGGAGGCCGCCGAACGCCATGTCGCGGAGTTGGAGCAGCGCGTCGCGGCACAAACCGCGGCCATAGCGCAACACGCACAACGCGCCCAGCAGCTAGCAGCCCGTGCCGAGCAGAACGACAATACGGAGGAGGTCGCGGCTTTGCAGCGGCAAATGTCGACGCAGGCCAAAGCCCATGCAAAGGCCATGAGCGAGCTTCGCACGACGGCCGAACAGTGGGTCGCGCATGCAAAAGACCTCAAGCAGCGGCTCGGTCTGGCAAGCGAGAAGATCTTGTTCATCGACGCACGCAGCACCGGCGAGGTGGCGCTTGTCAGGCGGCTTTCATCCGAACTGGAGCGGCTCAAACCGGATCACGAATTGGTGTCGCGGGAGACGCAGCAAAAACTGATTGCCGCGACGATGACGCATCAGCTTGCGCAGAAGGGCTACCGCTACGATCCGGCCACGGCGGTGATGTCGAAAGTCGCGACCTGACGCCAGCCACCGGTCAGGCGCGCAATGTAGAAAGGCGCGCGCATGCGACGCGCGCCCCTCGAATCCGACGCTTACGGCGCGACCGGCTTGCCCGACGCGTCCTTCACTTTCTGTTTCCACTGCGTGCGGATTTCGGCCGTCACGGATTCCGGCAGCGAAATGTAGTCGAGATCATCCGCTGCCTTGCCGCCGTTCTTGAACGCCCAATCGAAAAACTTCAGCGTTTCGGCGCCCTGCGGTGCTTTGTCCTGCGTCGTATGCAACAGCACGAAGGTCGCGCCGACCACGGGCCATGCGTTCTTGCCTGGCTCGTTCGTCAGGATCTGATAGAACGACTTCGACCAGTCCGCGCCTGCTGCCGCTGCCTTGAAGGTGTCGGTCGCCGGTGCGACCACTGTACCCGCTGCATTTTTCAGCGACGCATAGGTCATGTGGTTCTGCTTCGCGTACGCCCACTCGACGTAGCCGATCGCGCCGGGCAGACGCTGCACGAAAGCGGCCACGCCGTCGTTGCCCTTGCCGCCGGTCCCTGTCGGCCAGCTCACCGTTGCGCCTTCGCCCACTTTCGACTTCCACTCCGGGCTCACCTTAGACAGGTAATTCGTCCAGATAAAGCTCGTGCCGGAGCCATCGGCACGGCGAACCACGGCGATATCGGTATCCGGCAGCTTGATTTTCGGGTTCAGCGCAACGATCGCGGGATCGTTCCACTTCTTGATCTTGCCGAGATAAATACCGCCGAGCACTTCGCCCGACAGCACCAGTTCGCCGGCCTTCACACCCGGCACGTTGATTGCCGGCACCACGCCGCCGACAACGGTCGGGAACTGGAACAAGCCGTCCTTGGCCAGTTCGTCGTCTTTGAGCGGGGCGTCCGAGCCGGCGAAATCCACGGTCTTCGCAATGATCTGTTTGATGCCGCCCGACGAACCAATGCCCTGATAGTTCACCTTGCCGCCGCCGGCCTTTTGATAGGCGTCGGCCCATTTCGTATAGATCGGCGCGGCGAAGGTGCTGCCCGCACCGGTGATGTCGGCAGCGTGTGCGGCGCTGGCACACAGCGCACACACAACCAGCGTAAGTTGCTTGAGATTCATGGTGAGACTCCTCACGGCGACGCAATCGCCTTCGATGGGCTGCAACTTAAGGGCGAAATATGACGTTCTTGTGACTACTCAAATTAAATGATCCGCTTGGCTAAGCTTAAGCATTCGCTAAGTCGACGTCATGAAAACTAGTGGGTTAACCTTCTTTTGATCGGCCGCGATATGCTCGGACCTTTGATTCCGGTTCAATCTGCGCGGCGCCGGAAGTTGGAATCGGGTGGTGACCGCCACGGTTCTGATTTTGGCCGCCAGATTGCTGGATAGGCCAATCCCGCATGGGAAGCAAACGCTGAATGACCTATGAAATCTGATCTGCTACTGCAAACCTACGGCGCGGACTCGTCCGGCATGGTCTGCGGCTTTCTCTTTTCTTCGAATCGCGCCGGCCGCTCGATCGACGCCGACGAAGTCGCCGAATGGCTCCAGGCCCACGACGCCCACGGCCCCGCGAAGGAAGGCAGCGAGTTTCTCTGGCTTCACTTCAATCTCGCACATAGCGCCAGCGAGCGTTGGATGAGAGCCCAGCTCGATTTGCCCGAGACGTTTTTCGACGCATTGCGCGAAGGCTCTCACTCCACGCGCATCGAACACGCGGACGGCGCACTACGCGCGGTCGTGAACGACGTCATGTTCAATCTCGAGTTCATTCCCTCCGAGATCGCGACGCTGTGGATTTACGCGAATCAGCGAATCATCGTGACCGCGCGTCTCAAGCCGCTGCGCTCGGTGGACCGACTGCGTGCGTCGGTTCGGGAGGGGGAGGTATTCAGGTCGCCGGCGGAATTGCTGGTTCATCTGATGCATGACCAGGCTGACCTGTTGGTGCAGATCGTCCGGCGGACCAGCGCCGACGTCGACCGGATCGAGGACCGGTTCCTGTCGCAGCGGCCCACACAGAACCGGATCGACCTGGGCGCAATGCGTCGTATGCTGACGCGCTTGCAGCGCATGCTAGCGCCTGAACCCGGCGCGATCTTCCGTCTGCTGGCAAGGCCGCCGCGCTGGCTTCATGCGGAGGACGTGCAGGATCTGCGCGAGTCGACGGAAGAGTTTTCCGTGGTTCTCTCCGATGTGGCCGGGCTGATCGAACGGGTCAGGCTGCTGCAGGAGGAGATCATCTCCCGCCTCGAAGAGCAGAACAACCGTACGCTGTTTACGCTCACGCTGGTGACGGTTTTGGCGATGCCGATCAATATCGTCGCGGGCTTTTTCGGCATGAATGTGGGCGGTATTCCGCTCGCTGAAAACCGGCACGGCTTCTGGGTGATGGTGTTGCTTGTCGCCGGCTTTACCGGGCTCGCGGGATGGTGGGCATTTCGCCGCCGCAAGGAACGATAAGAGCTGCTGTGTCCGGCTTCGGCGGTACTGGCAGTCGCCGTATAGCGCGATATCGTCAGCGTCAGTACATGCCGTCGCCGGGACGCTCGACGGCAAGCCGGTCGTTGAGTGCGCGTAACTCTGCATTCGCACGCTGCATGTGCTGGCCTTTGCGATTCCTGAGATACGCGATTGCGTCGACTACCATGCCGGGCTCACCAAGCCGATCCGCATGCGCCAGAAGCAGCGCTTCGCTCGAAACAATATCGTTCAGCTTGCCCAGTTCGTCCTGCAATTGCGTCAGCTCCGCGACGCTGATCTCGCTGCCGCTATCGAGTAGCGGCGCGAAAAACTCCAGCAGATAGCGCACTTTCTTTCCCGCGATGCGGACGTCGTGAAGTTCGGCGTAACCCGCGTCCGGATTTTCCAGCACACGCTTCAAACGTTTTCGCAGCGTCTGCTTCGCCGTTGCAACACGGTTCGCGGCGAATGCCGTGAGCGGTTCCTCGAACGAGCACGCGTCGAGTTGCCGAATCACGCTCGCGATTCGCTGTGTCAGCATGGCTTCGGCGTTCGCGTCTGCAATCGTTGCGCGACTGCGCACCAGTGCATTGCCACGCAATAGATCGAGACGTTCGATGAGCGCCGCGAAAGCATGCGGTGTCGACACGTCTTCCGCCAGTAAGTGTTTCAGGATATCCCAGTCACGCGTTTGACCGGCGGAATCGGCGAGCGCCTTGAATTCGCGCCGCTGCCATCTTGCCCGCGATCTGTCGATAAGCGGATCGTAAGCCCACCACAGCGAACGCAAGCGCCGCAGCACGACACGCAGTTTGTGCGGACTTTCCGCATCCGCGCTCACGCACAAGCTATCGATGCGTAGCGCCACTTGCGCGGCCATTGGCGTGGCCAGCGTCGAAAAGGCCACTGCCGGCGACATGTCGGGCGCAATCGTGCCGCCTCGTTTGTTGGGATTGTCTGCGACCCGCTCCTGTGTGGATGCGGTTGCAGATGCGGGATCACGCGTGTCAGGTGTGGAGTTCATCGGCTCGAGTTGCATGAGTCCCTGAAGCGGACGGAAGTGAGGTGAACGTAAGGTGACGCGTGTCGGATAGCTTAGCAACTGCGATATCCATCCTACAACGTAAAAATCCCGAGGGGCATGCCGGCACTGCGGACAAAACGGAATTCGCGCGACGATTCAACCTACCTTCGCTCGGAGGGAGACGCCACGCTGTTCAGTATGGCGAATCGAATGGTGTGTCATTTCCGTGCCGTGTTGATAGAGCGATTCAATTTGCCTCTCGCTCTTCATCGTCCTGTAATAAGAAAAGTTGTCATCACCGCGCTGCGCGAGCCCTCTTTCAGATCGGCACACCACAGCGCGACGAACAACCGGTGGCAATAGAAAGCGTAAGAAAGTCCGCCAGACAATAGTTTCTCCACGCCACGCGTCGTTACCCGGCGAGCTTCACTTCATGAGCTTCAACAACAATTCCGAGTGAGGTCTTTCGTGAGCTATACACAAACATTGTTGGCCGGTGTGGCTGGCGCTTTCCTGGCGGTCGCGGCGCACAGCGCTGACATTACTGGCGCCGGCAGCACCTTTGCCGCGCCTATTTATACGAAATGGGCCACCGCATACCAGCGTGCGGGTGGCGGCACGGTGAGCTATCGCGCTGTCGGGTCGACGGAAGGCTTGAAGGAGATCATGGTCAGCCAGGTCGATTTCGCCGGCTCGGACGCACCGCTGAGCGACGACGAGTTGATGAAGAACGGGCTGATTCAGTTTCCAACCGTGATCGGCGGCGTCGTGCCGGTCGTCAATCTGCCGGGGATCAAGCCAGGCGAGTTGATTCTTTCGGGGCGTGTGCTTGGAGATATCTACCTGGGCAAAATCGTCAGCTGGAATGCTCCGGCCATCGCCGCCATCAATCCCACGATCAAGCTGCCCGACACGCCTATCGCCGTGGTTCGTCGGCTCGACGGTTCAGGCACCACGCTGATCTGGACGCACTTTCTCGCGCAGGTGAACCCCGAGTGGAAGAGCAAGGTCGGCGAGGGGACTTCAGTGCGCTGGCCGCGCGGAATAGGCGGGCGAGGCAACGAAGGAGTCGCCACCTTCGTACAACATTTGCCGGGCGCGATCGGCTACGTTGCATGGGACTTCACGAAGCAGAATCATATGGCGTACGCGGCCATGGAAAATGCGTCGGGTGCCGTGGTTCAGCCAGGACCCGAAACTTTCAAGGCCGCCGCCGCGAGCGCCGACTGGTCCAGATCGCTCTTTCCGATCCTGACCAACGAGGCAGGCGCGAACGCATGGCCCGTTGTCGGCGCGACGTATGTCTTGCTGCACAGCACGCAGGACAAACCGGAGCGCGGCGAGGAAACGCTGAGATTCCTCGACTGGGCGCTGACGAACGGCAGTCAGGCCGCGGAGGACCTGGACTATATTCCGCTGCCGCCGTCGGTCGCGAGCGAGATTCGCACGCAGTTGCACGCGCGGGTGAAGAATCCGTCGGGTAAAGCAGTCGCGGGCGAATGACGACGGCAGTCTCGCCGCTCAGGCAGCGAGACTCTGACGAGTCCGTGCCCACTGCGCAAGCGCGGCGCACGCCACCAGCAGCGACCCGGTGACGAAGAACACGGAGTGCAGCCCGAGATGGACAGCGATCACGCCGCCGATAATCGGACCGACAACCTGTCCGCTGAATTGCGCCGACTGCAAATAGCCGAGCATCTGACCGGTCTTGTGCTCTTCCACTGCATGCCGGGCCAGTTTGGCAATCGCGGGCAGAAGACCGGCCAGCGTCATGCCCATGAGCGCGCGTAATCCCGCCAGTTGCCACCATGCGTGAACGAACGCTTGCGGAATCATCACCAGACCCGTCAACACCAGACAAGCGACGATCACGTTCCAACTGCCGACCCGATCGGCCAACGCGCCGAGACGCGCGGCTGTCAGCATGCTGCCGAAAGCCGAACAGGCCATCACGATGCCCGCCACGCGCGCCAGATGAAGTGACGGCACGCCGAGACTGCCCACATAGACGGTGATGACCGGCTCGATCGACATGTTGGCGAGCAGCACCATCATCGCGGTGACGAGCAAGGCGGCGATCACTGGATAGTTGTTGCGATGTGTGCTCGCCGGCGCATGCTCGGCGGGACGCCGCGTGGAATGAGCGGCCGGATCGAAATCTTCCTTGACGACGAAGATCGTGAGCAACGCGGCGACCGCGATCATGGCGCCGCCGGCGAAGAACGTGCCGCGAATGCCGAGCCACCCCGGCAAAAAACCGCCGACGAGCGGCCCGATCAGATTGCCGGCCAGCGCGCCCGTCGACAGCACGCCCAGCGCCCAGCCCGCACGTTCCTTCGGCGCCTGGGTGCCGACCATCACCGTCGACGCCGACGAGTAGCCGCCCACCAGGCCCGCGAGCAAACGCAGGGCGACGAGTTGATGCACGTTGTGCGCAATGCCGATCAACGACATCACCACGGCCATGCCGACGGCCGCGCGCACCAGCATCGGCTTGCGGCCATAACGATCGGCAAGGCGCCCCCACACTGGCGCGGTGACAGCAGTGCCCAGAAACGTGGCGCCGAACGCGATGCCCGACCACTGGATAACGGCAGACTGCGACTGCACCCCGAGTTGCTGGACGTAGATGGGCAAGAACGGCAGCAGCATGCTCAGGCTGACGAGCGTGGTGAACGAGCCAAATACGCACACGGCCAGATTGCGGCGCCAGTAACGTTCATGTCGCGCGGAATAGTCGAGGCCGCGCGTTGACTGACCGGACGGCACGGAAACTTGCGAGGGGGTATTCATATCGCCTTCCCGGCAAACGAATGCGAGCGTGACTGACCCTCCGCTTCGGCAAGTTCGCTCATCAATGTGGCAACTAATTGCGCCGCGGGCAACGCTCTTGCGAGCGGCGCGCCCTGGCCGGCCCACTGGACAGCAAAATCGGAATCGCCCTTGGCGCGGGCCGCGGCGTTCAGCGCTTTGGCGGCGTCGTATGCAATCGGATAGTCGGGCAGCGGCGGCGCGTCCGGCGAGTCTACGTCGATATACAGCCGGTTGCTCAAACCGCGCGCAGGGCGGCCGGAGATCGCGGCCGTCACGGCCGTCCGGTACGCGCGTTGACTGGTCAACGCGTGCCGGTAGGCGGCATCCGCGCCCGATTCCGGACACAGCACGAACGCGGTGCCCATCTGCACGGCGCTAGCGCCGAGGAGCAATGCGCTGGCAATGCTTTGACCGTCCATGATGCCGCCCGCGGCGATGACCGGCAGCGTCGACTGTCTGGCGATCAGCCGGACCAGCGCGAGGGTGCCGATCATCGCGTCGTCGTCCGGATTGAAGACGCCACGGTGACCGCCTGCTTCGGCACCTTGCGCGACGATCGCATCGAGTCCCGCCTGCTCGATTTGCAGGGCTTCGTGCGGTGTGGTCGCGCATCCGAACAGCAGAATGCCGGCGCGATGCAGTGCGTCGATCCATTCGCGCGAGGGCAGCCCAAAATGAAAACTGACTACAGCGGGACGTTCTTCGATCAACACTTGCAGCATTGCCTCGTCGACCACGAAGCTGGTGTAAATCTCCTTGAGCGCGACCGGTGTTCTGGCGCCGAACTCAGCGAACAGCGGTTGCAGATGCGCCAGCCAGGTGGCTTCGCGAAGCGGATCGCTGTACGCCGGCCGATGGCAGAACACGTTGACGTTGAACGGCTTGCTGGTGAGCGCGCGTGTCGCGACGACCAACTCGCGCGCCTGCTGCGCGGTACTCGCACCCACGGCGATCGAGCCGAGCGCGCCGGCATTGGAAACAGCGGCGGCGAGGGCGGGCGTCGAGATGCCGGCCATCGGCGCCTGAATGATGGGATGCTGCATGCCGAGTGCTTGCATAAAACGGGCATTCGAGGTCATGGGGTTCTCACAGTTCGAGTAGTGGGTAGAGTCGCCTGCAGCGGAGTGGCTAGGCTTGCTTCGGACCGAAGCGAAGCGCGGCGAACAGGTCCACCGCGAGAGCAAGCGCCAAAGACGCCGCACCGATCACGAACAGCGTCGTGTAGTTGCCGCCGTCGTGCGCGAACAGAAACGACAAACCGTACGCCGCGACGGCCTGCAAGACGGCGAAACTGGTGGTCGCCGCGCTCCACGCGCCTTTCTGGGCGGCCGGATGATGAGTGAGCAACTCATTGATCCTGCCGAGCACGAGCGCCACGATGCCCGGCACGAATGCGCCGACCACGACGCTCGACACGATCAACGCCGCTGGGCCGCGCACGACAGCCGGCAACACGACCGCGACGATCTGCAGGACATAGGCGACACGCAATGCCGGACTGAAACCGGCGCGGTCAGCCAGATGACCTGTCAGCAGCGGGCCCACAATCGCCCCGAGACCGAACAGCACCCAGTATTGCGCGCCCGCATCGAGACCCTTGCCGAGGCCGCGCGCCACGAAATCGACGAGAAAGATCATGTGCGGAACGAGGCCGACGGCGTTCAACGCATACTCGGCGTAGAGCGCGCGCAGCGACGCAGCCGGATAGGTCTGGCTATGCCGTGTGTGATGCGACGCGTGCTGTGCGACGGATTCGCCTCGTCCGGGCCAGCCGTTCCATGCGACGGCCGTCAACGCGAGGGAGATCGCGGCGAGTCCCAACCACGTTTGCATCAGACCTTGGCGCAGCAGGATCGGCACGATCGTCCCGGATGCCACAATGCCGAGACCGATACCGCTGAAGATCGCGCCGCTCGCAAAACCACGGCGCGACGGAGCCACGTGCGCGAGGACCGTCGGCGCAGCCAGCACCATCAGCGCGCCGCCTGCGAGGCCCGATGCGAAGCGCCAGACGAAGAACCAGAGAAACGAAACCGGAACGGCGCAGGCGACGAACGCGACGGTCGCGAGCAGCATCATCGCGCGTAACACGGTGGTCGCGTCGAAGCGCCGCGCCAGCCAGCCGCCCGCGAGCGCGCCCGCCAGATAGCCGCCGAGATTGGCCGCGCCGAGATACGCGGCGGTCGAGGCCGGAAACCAGTGCGCGCTGACGATGGCCGGCAACAACGGCGTGTAGGCGAAGCGCGCGAGGCCGATACCGACCAGGCTCGCGCTAGCCCCTGCCAGCGCGCCGCGCCACACGTTGAATCCCGGCGGGATCGGTTCGTTGACGACTGCACGTTGCATCACTGCCTCCACGGTTCGGTTGCGCGCCGACTCGTCTTGCTGGCCGATTCGACACGAAAGGTACGAAGGTCACTGCTCGCAATGCCTCTCATGAGGATCGCGAACTGCACCGCAATGCCTCGCAATGCGACAAACAATGCCTGGAGCGCCCACGCTGGGGCCGCCGTCCATGTGCGGATGTGTGTCCGTGGCGAAGATTGCCGAGTCGAGCGTCACGTCGGTCGTATCAGTGAATTACCGGAATGGCCGACGGCTTGCGCCAGGTGATCTCGATGGAGGTAAGTCTAGATTGAACCGATTGAAGAGAGAATCCACGCGGCACGGCAGACATTCTTCCGCGAAACGATTCAATTTCGAGTGGTAATCCGCTCGGACTGCGTGAAATGCTTGCGCAGACGCGGCGTCGCGAAATCGACGAATGCGCGCACTTTGGGCACGGCAAGGCGCCCGTGCGGCGTCAGCAAGTGGACGGGCAGCGGGGCGGGTTCGTTGTCGCTCAGGACGATCTTCAGCGTGCTTTCCTTGACCTGTTCGGCGACGTGATAGGAAAACATGCGAGTGACGCCGTGCCCCGCGACCGCCGAGGCCACGGCCGCCTGAATACTGTTGACGATAAAGCGAGGCGTGAACTGCACCACGCGCGGAATCGTCGAACCGTTCGGCGGCGGAAAGCTCCACGAGTCCAGGCCGAAGTGAGTCATGGAGATGATCTGATGCTGGGCCAGATCGGAAGGTTCGGTAATGGGAGGGTGTTTCGCCAGGTAGCGAGGCGACGCGGCAACGACCCGCCGCACTTCGCCGACCGGAATTGCCACCAGCGTCGAATCGGGCAGGTGAGCGATGCGCAACGCCAGATCCATCCCTTCGTCGATAAGGCTCACTGGACGATCGAGCATATTCAGGCGGACCGACACAGCCGGATAGCGGTCGACGAAGTCGTCGATGATCGGCTGCAGCATGTCCTGGCCGGCGGCCACCGGCGCGGTGATCGTGAGCAGCCCGCGCGGCGCGGAGCGCTCGCCGGCGATCAGCAGGTCGGCCTCTTCGAGATCGGTGAGAATGCGGCGGCAGGCGGCGGCATAGCGTTCGCCGGCTTCGCTCAGCTTGATGGTGCGCGTCGTGCGATGCAGCAAGGCCGTGCCGACGTGCTCTTCGAGGAACGCAATAGCGCGGCTAACCGCGGCGGGCGAGCGGCCGAGTCGACGGCTTGCGCCCGCCAGGCTGCCTTCGTCGAGCGTGGCGACGAACACCTTCATTGCGTCGATGCGGTCCATGTTGCCTGATCCGGTGTGATTGAAAACGCGATCTGGCAGAGTCTACAGCGATGGACCGAAAGGGAGCGAAGCAGGGGCGCTCACGCGCCGGCGGACGCCTCCAGTTCCGCAAGCCGCTTGCGCAGCAGGCGATCCTCCTGGAAGCGGCTGGTCTCGTCGCGAATCACGGCGACGATGCCGGTGAGTTCGTTCTGCGGCGAATGCAGCAACGCGACCGTAAAGGCGATCGACAGCGAGCGTCCGTCCTTGTGCACGGCGGGGACGCGCAGCACGTCGTTGCCATAGCGGGTTTCGCCGGTCGCCATGGTCTTGTGATAGCCGTCCCAGTGCCGGCCGCGCAGACGCTCCGGGATGATCAGGTCTAGCGAATTGCCGAGCGCCTCGCTTTGCGTGAAGCCGAACATGCGTTCAGCCGCCGGGTTCCAGAATGTGATGCTGCCGTGGGCGTCGGAAATGATGATCGCGTCGCCGATTGCGTTGGCAAGTTGCTGGAAGTCGATGGCGTTTTGCATGGCGCTCCCCCTCGATCTGAAAAACACGAATGCTCAATAGAATACGGCGCCGCCAGCACGCCGCATCGGCAAGGCCGGGCTGATACCCGGCCTTGCGTAGCACCATTAAACCGCTTTCACTTCGCGCAGGTTGAAGATGTCCTGCTTGCTGTAGCCGAGGCTCGCGAGCACTTCTTCGGTGTGTTCGCCCAGCAGCGGCGAGGCGGTGACTTCCGGCTTCAGATCCGAAAACTTGATCGGGCTGCCGACGGTCAGATACGACCCGCGCTTCTTGTGCGGCACTTCGACAATCGTGCCGCTCGCACGCAACGACGGATCGTTCGCCAGTTCCTTCATGGTCAGCACCGGCGCGCACGGAATGTCGAACTTGCGCAGGATGTCGACCGCTTCGAACTTGGTCTTGTCGGCGAGCCAGCCTTCAATCGTGTTGAAGATGTCGAAGATATGCGGTTGACGTGCTTCCGCGGTCTTGTAGGCCGGGTCGTCAATCCACTCCGGCTTGCCGAGCGCCTTGCAG
This sequence comes from Paraburkholderia sp. BL27I4N3, assembly GCF_003386115.1. Classification (NCBI taxonomy): domain Bacteria; kingdom Pseudomonadati; phylum Pseudomonadota; class Betaproteobacteria; order Burkholderiales; family Burkholderiaceae; genus Paraburkholderia; species Paraburkholderia sp. BL27I4N3. The sequence goes on from NZ_QREJ01000001.1 coordinate 7,283,147, forward strand.
ATCGGCTCCCACGCATGGCCCTGGATCGTGAAATAGATGTACGCGTTCGGATCCGTTTCCCAGCCCTTGCACTTGAGCACCCAACCCGGCTGGCCGCCGCCGCCCGCATTGCCGCCGCGCGGCACGACGTCGCTGAATTCGCCGTGCGGATACTGCGGATATTCTTCCAGGTAGCCGACGCGTTCCAGCCGCTGTTGATCGCGCAGTTTCACGCGACACAGGTTCAGCACGCTGTCCTGCATCGACACCGCGACCTTCTGGCCCTTGCCGGTTTTGTCGCGTCCCAGCAGGGCCGTCAGAATGCCGATGGCCAGATGCATGCCAGTGTTGCTGTCGCCGAGGGCGGCCGCGCTGATGGTCGGCGGGCCGTCCCAGAAGCCGGTGGTGGAGGCCGCGCCGCCCGCGCATTGCGCGACGTTTTCGTAGACTTTCAGGTCGTCGTAGTGGTGGCCGTCGCTGAAGCCCTTCACCGAAGCGACGATCATCTTCGGGTTGAGTTCGTTCAGGCGTTCCCACGAAAAACCCATCCGGTCCAACGCGCCCGGGCCGAAATTCTCGACCAGCACGTCCGACTCGCGGATCAGCTTTTCGAGCACCTCCTTGCCTTCGGGTTTCTTCGTGTCCAGGGTGAGCGACTTCTTGTTGCTGTTGAGCATCGTGAAGTACAGCGCGTCGGCATCAGGGATATCGCGTAACTGGTTGCGCGTCACGTCGCCGGAACCCGGCCGCTCGACCTTGATGACGTCCGCGCCGAACCAGGCGAGCAACTGTGTGCAAGCGGGCCCCGCTTGAACATGGGTGAAGTCGATGATTCTGATGCCTTCGAGAGGTTTGGTCATGTTGAATCTCCGTGGTTACCCAGACTACTTTTTCATTGCCGCGCTTTGCGGATTCAGATTGGTCAAGCGGCCGCTTTCGGTGCCGGCCGCTTCGTCGATGACGGCGTTGATCAGACTCGGTTTGCCCGAGGCGATCGATTCGAGCAGCGCCTTCGTCAGTTCCTCCGGCGTGGTCGCGTGATAGCCGACGCCGCCGAATGCCTCGATCATCTTGTCGTAGCGCGCGTTCTTCACGAACACGGTCGGCGCGACATCTTTGCCGCCGGTCGGGTTCACGTCGGTGCCGCGATACACGCCGTTGTTGTTGAAGACGATGGTGCAAACCGGCAAGTCATAACGGCAGATGGTTTCGAGTTCCATGCCGCTGAAGCCGAACGCGCTGTCGCCCTCGATCGCGACGACTGGTTTGCCGCTCGTCACCGCCGCGCCGATCGCGAAGCCCATGCCGATGCCCATGATTCCCCACGTGCCCGAGTCGAAGCGTTTGCGCGGCTCGTACATGTCGATGATGCTGCGCGCGTAGTCGAGCGTGTTCGCGCCTTCGTTGACGACGTTGATGTCCGGCCGTGTTTTCAGCACGTCGCGGATCGCGCGCAACGCGCTGTGGAAATTCATCGGCGACGGGTTCTTGTCGAGCGTCGCGGCCATCTTGGCGAGATTCTTGTTCTTGCGCTCCGCGATCGCGCCGGTCCATTCGGTGTCCGGCTTCTTGTAGCTCGCATCGAGGCCTTCACGCAGCGCCGCCACGCACGAACCGATATCGCCGATCACCGGCGCGGCGATCGCGACATTGCTGTCGATTTCCGTCGGCGAGATGTCGACCTGGACGAACTTCTTCGGCTCCGCGCCCCACGTCTTGCCCTTGCCGTGCGAGAGCAGCCAGTTCAGACGCGCACCGATCAGCACGACGACGTCGGCTTCCTGCAGCACGAACGAACGCGCCGCCGACGCCGATTGCTCATGTGTATCGGGCAGCAGGCCCTTGGCCATCGACATCGGCAGATACGGAATGCCGCTTTGTTCGACGAAGCCGCGAATCTCCGCGTCGGCCTGCGCGTACGCCGCGCCTTTGCCGAGCAGGATCAGCGGACGCTTGGCGCTCTTCAGCACATCGATGGCGCGCTTGACCGATTCCGGCGCGGGCAATTGACGCGGCGCCGCGTCGATCACGCGCACCAGCGATTGCTGCGCTTTCACGGCGTCCATGGTTTGCGCGAGCAGCTTGGCGGGCAGGTCCAGATAGACGCCGCCAGGGCGGCCCGACACCGCGGCGCGGATCGCGCGTGCCACGCCGATGCCGATATCTTCCGCATGCAGCACGCGATAAGCGGCCTTCGCGTACGGCTTGGCTGCATTCAACTGATCCATCTCTTCGTAATCGCCTTGCTGCAGATCGACGATTTCGCGCTCGCTCGAGCCGCTGATCAGGATCATCGGGAAGCAGTTGGTGGTTGCATTGGCGAGGGCGGTCAGTCCGTTCAGAAAGCCCGGTGCCGACACCGTCAGACAGATGCCCGGCTTCTTCGTCATGTAACCGGAAACGGCCGCCGCATTGCCCGCGTGCTGTTCATGGCGAAAGCCGATGAACCGCATGCCTTCCGCCTGGGCAAGACGCGCCAGGTCGGTGATCGGGATGCCGACCAGGCCAAAGATGGTGTCGATGTCGTTCAGTTTCAGCGCGTCGATGACGAGATGGAATCCGTCGGTCGTCTCGGTCGCCTGTTGTGTCGACGTGTTGTCTGTTGTGGGCTGGTCGGCTTCTGCCATGACATCTCTCCTTGTTGGCGGGGCGTAGTGTGGTGTGTCGCGAGCGGGGCGCTCGCGTGGTCAGTCAATCAGGCGAGCCGCCGGACGACGGCTGCAGCCGTGCTTCGGCGATAACGACGCTGGCCGGTGCGCCTGAGTTTTCGATCCAGCGCTTTCTCATGGGGGCGAGGATAAATTTCGCGGACACGGCTGCCGCGATCGACACCACGGCGGCGCAGATGAACACCGTGCTCCATCCGCCGTTCGCCGACAGCACCGATGCCAGCGGCACCAGCATCGACGCGGTGCCCTTCGCGGTGTACAGCGTTCCCGCGTTGGCGGCGGCGTATTTGCTGCCGAACGTATCGGCGCAGGTGGCCGGGAAGATCGAGAAGATTTCGCCCCAGCACAGGAACACGGCAGCCGCGAAGAACATGAAGGCGTACGGGTTGTGGCCGAACTGCATGAGTCCCAGCAGCGCGACGCCTTCACCGAGAAAGATCATGAACATCGTGTTTTCCCGGCCGATGCGATCCGACAGAAAGCCGCACAAGGGACGGGTGAAACCGTTGCACAGGTTGTCGATGGACAGTGTCATCGTGAGGAGCGGCAGCGTGATGCCCATCAGATTCACGGGCAGCTTGGCAAAGCCGTATTCCTTCGCAATCGGCCCGAGCTGCGCGGTCGCGATGATGCCGCCGGCTGCGACGAACACGAACATCAGATACAGCACCCAGAAGAGCGGCGAACGGATCATCTCGCCTGGCGTGTAGTCGATCTTGCTGGCAACGATGCGCTTGGCGGCGACAGCGTTGGCGGGCGGCTTCGGCCGAATCAGCATGGTGGCGAGCAGCAGAATGCAGACGCCTTGGAAAATGCCGAAGAACATGAAGGTGTGCTGGTAGCCCGAGCGTTGGATCATGTCGGCAATCGGGATCACGGTGACGGCCGCGCCGGCGCCGAAACCCGCCGCGGTCAAACCCGCCGCGAGACCGCGCTTATCCGGAAACCATTTGAGCGCCGTGCCCACACAGGTGCCGTACACGCAGCCCGCGCCGATCCCGGCAATGACTGCCGCGGCGTACAGCTCGGCGAGACTGCTTGCATGGGCGTCGATGATCCAGCCGAGCGCCGCGCACAGCGAGCCGCCAATGACAACGGGACGCGGCCCGAACTTGTCGACGAGCCAGCCTTCGACCGGCACAAGCCAGGTTTCGGTGACGATGAAGATCGTGAACGCTGTCTGGATCGCCGCTTGTCCCCAGTGGTGGGCGTTGTCCATTGGTACGACGAACAGCGTCCACGCATATTGCAGATTCGCGACGAGTCCCATGCACACAATGCCGATCGCGAGTTGCACCCAGCGGTGATGCGTGAATGCAGTGCGGCCTCTTTCCGATGCGCTGGAATGTCCCATGTCTCCGTCTCCTGTATATTCCGTCGCGCTCAAATGGCGCGTTGGACTTACGTGATCGAACCGCTTCATCGCCGTTTTATTTGCGGCAGCGAGGCGCCGATGGTCGGCCAGAGGGAGCTGCACTAACGAAAACCCTTACCCGTGGAGCGAAAAACCGGCGAGTGAGAGGCGATGAGTCGTGCAGCGCGTCTGAGTGGATGCTGCGCGAGAACAGCAATAAGGAAAAGTTAAAACATTTTATGGTTTGCATTCGGCATTCCTAATGGATGCGCTGTCGCCCTTGCCCATGGCTCGATTGCCGGCGATGGCTGGCTGTCCAAGGTGCGCGCATCTCGATGCTGTGACCACTTGGGGTAAACCAATATATAAACAAAGCACTATCGTTTTTCGAAAAAACTTTAACTATTGTTTATTTATGCGCTCTTCTACTCTTCGTTCATGCCACCTGCCTGACGGAGACGACCATGAACCCCTCGCAATTCGACGCTGGCGACAGCGCGCACCAAGCTGAAATCCAGGCGCAACTGTGCGCCTATAACGCCGCTTTCGATGAACTCGGCCTGCGCTTTCGTTGGGATACGCAAACGCTGGCGTTGCTGGCCATGATCGACGGCGAACAGGCGCAGATCGCCGCGTATATCGAAGCACATCATGCGCACTTGTTGAAAGCGTATAGCGCGGAGTTCTTGAGTCAGGCCATTCTTGAGAAGAAGCGTGCGCGTTACCCGGCGCCGCTGCCGAGGCGTGTGGAAAGCGTGCCGCGTCAGAGCCGCGCGGGTCATCAACCAGAGATGAGCAACTGGCGCGAACGCGTTTTGTACGAGTTGGAACTGCCGGCGCTGGCCGGGGTTTAGATGCGGCGCAGTAGTTTCGGAAGATGGCGCGGGCGGCGTGACAGTCGTCCGGCGCATTGGCATCAGCCTGATAGCGTCCTATAGCGCGATCGATTGGTCAATAGAGAGGTGTGCTCTGTTGATCATTAGCCATTCCCATCAGATACTCGAAGCAACGTCCCTGCGCTCGCAAGATCATGGCCACGCTGGCGATGCGAGCAGACGGCTTCTTCGCCTCCGCGCGCGGTTCATGCGTGGGACGGTTTAAAAAGTCGAGCGGGGCCGCCGTATTCTGATAGATGGCGTGCCCGCAAGTCCCGCAAATGGCGGGCGTGGCACACGCGAGACTGAGGAGGCCCGAAATGGCGCATGCGGATCTGGCGATACTTGGAGGCGTCGGAATTCTCGCGCTGGCCTGCCTGCTCGTGTGCGGTATTTACCTGTACTGGAGCAGCGACAGATACCGCCGCCGGCAGCAGCGCCTGGAGACGCAAATCAGCGCAACGCAGGCGGCGGAGCAGAACGACGAACAGTTTTCGGAACCGGGGGCAACCATGGGCACGCAACTGAGTCAGCGCTGCAAAACTTCGCTGTATCGGGCGGTGGTCAACAACGCGCACGGCGAAAGCATCGTGTTCTTGCTTGCCGGCAGCCGTGACGATGCGCGCAAGCGCGCGGCCGGCGCGCTGGCCGCTATCCACGGCACCGCGGCCGACAATGTGTCTCTCTCCAACCTGGCCTCGTTCGGCGAACTGGTCGACGTCGGTGTCAGCGAGGACGAGGAACTGCGGATATTCGAAATGGCCTGGAAAGGCGCGGATGTCAGCGCCTGGGCCGAACACCCGCTTTTTCTGACCGATGATCCCAGCTTGACAGGGAAGTGGGCCGAACTCTACGCGGATCTTGCGCGGGAGTTGGCTGTCAGCGCAATCGACCGGGCTCGCTAACCACCGGAGCGGGCGGCGCGGACGCCGTCGCCAGCGCCACGCATTGCCGTGCAAGGACGTCGGTCGGCTCGACCAGACTGACACGCACGACGGTCCTGCCTACGAAGCTCTTCGTCGGCTACAGAAGCGGCAACTCCCGTTCCGAAACTCCGCCGCGCGCGAGAAGCTTTGATACTGGGCAAGTGCGAGGAAGTCCTCGATCCACTTGATTTCTATTTCGGATCCGTTTTGCGTGTAGTAAGAGCGCGTGTTTCGAAGTGAATGCGTGATTCTACGCAGGCGAAATGCGCCCGACACGCTATGAGGGGCGTGCCGCAACTGGCCGCCGGATTGATACGGAATCCTTCGATTGACGGCGGCCATATGCGCTGCAATGCCTCGCGTCGCTCCCATTCTCGAACGTGCGCATGACGTCGCAGCAGCGTCATCCGCGATAGCGCACGCTTATTGCTTGAAGAGTGTGCTTATCGGGAGAGCGCGACCGGCGATAAAGCCGCAATGTCGCAACGGCTCTCGCGCTAGCCAGGGAGACGCTGAAATGCGAGGAATAAATGACACGGTACGCGCTGCAATTTTTGCAGTAGCGCTGTCACTACTTACCGCGTGCGGCGGCCACGGTGGCGACTCGAATAATAGCGGTAGCCCCGCCACACCGGCCGGCGGCATTAATCTGCAAATCGTCTCGTTCGGCGACAGCCTTTCCGACGTCGGAACCTACGCGCCGCTTGCAAGCGCGGTTGGCGGCGGCCGTTTCACGACGAATCCCGGGCAGGTGTGGACTCAGGATGTCGCGCAATATTACGGCGACACGCTAAAGGCTGCCTATACGATCGACGTCACGCATAAACTCAGTGCGCAGGGCGGCCTCGGTTATGCGGAAGGCGGTGCTACCGTAGCGACCCCGGCCAATCAGTCCGATTTTCTGACTGCGGTGATCGGCAACGTCGAGATGCCGGTCAATCAGCAGGTGTCCAGCTATCTCTCGGCGCATGGCAGTTTCAACGCCAATCAACTGGTGCTCGTCTGGGCCGGCGCGAACGACGTGCTTCGCGCCGGGCAGTTGCCGGCCGCGGCGTCGACCGTGCAAACGGCGGCGAACACGCTGGCTCAAGTCATCGGGCAGATCGTCCAGAACGGCGGCGCGCACGTCGTGGTGGTCAATCTTCCAAACGTCGGGCTCTCGCCGACCGGCCTTGCCTCGTCCGATGGCGGGGCTAACCTGAGCCAGCTATCGCAATTGTTTAACGATACGCTGAACACCGCGTTGCAGACCGCAGGTGTGCAGGCAAAAGTCATCCAGGTCGATGCCTATACGTGGCTGAACGGGATCATCACCAACTTCCAGGCCAATGGCTTTGCCGTGTCGAACACCGGCCAGGCCTGCGACCCCAAGAAGACGCCCGACAACACGGCCTTGCTGTGCTCGCCGCCAACCTACGTGACCAGCAACGCGGACCAGACGTACATGTTCGCCGACGACCTTCATCCGACCACGCATCTGCACTTACTGTTTGCCCAGTTCGTCGAGCAGCAAATCGCCAGGAGCGGTCTGGGACACTGAGAGACGGCGTACAGCGCATGGAGAAAAACCGTTTATGCCCATGTACCGTCATCGCACGCCAATCACATGACGGTCGACCGGGAGTCGAGTAAGCTTGAGCGCATCTTATCCGCTCACTTCCGCGCTCCGCAGTAGTGACCTCTTCGCGGAGTGACGGCCTTGGCGAGGAGTCTCTCATGCTGACGCTCTATTCCTATCCCGACCTGTTTGGCGTCGCCGATAACAATCCTTTCGGTCTCAAGGTATTTGCGTTCATGCGTCTCTGCGGGATGGACTTCGAGCATCGGCACATTCTCGATACGAGCCTCGCGCCACGCGGACAGTTGCCATATCTGGTCGATGGCGAAGCAACGATCGGCGATAGCGACGGAATCATCGCCCATTTGAAGCGTCGGTACGACCTGCGCATTGACCACGCGCTTTCGCCGGGACAATTGAATCTCGACTTCCTGGTTCGAAGGACGCTCGACGACCTGTACTGGCCGATGAGCTTTTCACGTTGGCGCGACGACCGCTTCTGGCCGTCTTTCCGCGGCGCCATTCTCGCCACACACGCGGACGTGAGCGCAAGCGACCTCGAAGCCGCGCGCGAATACAACCGGTTGCGTTATCACTATCAAGGCATTGGCCGGTATGAGCCGGAGCAGGTCTATGCGAGAGGTATCGACGATTTGCGTGTCGTGGCGGATCTGCTCGGCGACAACGGATTTGTTTTCGGGCCCGAGCCGACAACCGTCGACGCGGCGATCTACGGCTTTGTCGCCAACATCTATTTCTACCGGATCGACACGCCGTTGAAGCAGTACGTACTCTCGCGTCCGGCGCTGGTTCGCCATTGCGAGGCCATTCATGAGCGGGTTAACATCGAGGCGCGCGCACACGTATCCCCTTGAGGTGAGCGAATAGGCCACTAGGCAAAATGGTCCATCAGGGTTGCTTGATCGCCGGAACCCGGCGTTGTTCGCCGCGCTAAACTGAATCTCATGGAGCCGACCTTGCACGAACTTCGCCTCGAGACGCTGCAAGTCGGCGCATTGCGCATGCGGGTGGCCACCCAGGGCGACGGCCCGCTGGTGCTCCTATGTCATGGTTTTCCGGAGTCCTGGTACTCCTGGCGGCACCAGTTGGCGGCGCTCGCCGCCGCGGGCTTTCGCGCCGTCGCACCCGATATGCGCGGCTATGGCGGCACCGATGCACCGCCCGATGCGGACTCGTACACGATGCTGCATCTCGTCGGCGATATGGTCGAACTCGTCAACGTGCTCGATGAAAGCGAGGCTGTGATCGTCGGCCACGATTGGGGCGCGCCGGTCGCCTGGAACTCGGCGATGTTGCGGCCCGATCTGTTCCGTGCCGTTGTCGGCATGAGCGTGCCGTTTCATCCGCCTGCACGGGAGGATTTGCTTACTGCACTGGATCGCCAAGGAATACGAACATTCTATATGCAGTACTTCCAGACGCCCGGTGTAGCCGAGCGCGAGTTCGAGGCCGACCCCGAAGCCGCGATTCGACGCATCACCTTCAGCATGTCGGGCGATGGGCCCGAACGCGTCGTCGCCGGAATATTGGCGCCCGGCGCAGGTTTTCTCGACAACACGCTCGACCCCGAGACGCTGCCAGCCTGGCTCACCAGCGAAGAGATCGCCTATGTGGCGGGCGAGTTCGCGCGCACGGGTTTCAGAGGCGGACTCAACTGGTATCGCGGTATTCGACGCACGGCGGGCCGACGCGGATATGCGCCGACGCCGTCCCATGCGGAATCTGTCGGCCCGCTACGCCGCTGAACGGCCGCCTAGATGTTGCGCGAGAAAGACCTCCATCGCCTCGTAGAATTCGAACTGGTTTTCTTCGTTGTGGAAGCCGTGTCCTTCGTTGTCTTTGAGCATGTACTTGACGTCGATCCCACGTTCACGCAGGGCGCTCACGATCTGGTCGCTTTCGGCTTGCTTGACTCGCGGATCGTTGGCGCCTTGCGCGACGAATAACGGCGTCACGATTCGATCCACGAAGAATAGCGGCGACGCATCGTGCAACGCCTGCTTGCCCGTTTCGGTTTGCGGGTTGCCGATCATCTCGTACATCATGTCGAGCATCGGCGTCCAATACGGCGGCAGCGATTCGAGCAACGTGAACAGATTCGAAACGCCGACATAGTCGACCGCTGCCGCATAGCGCGTGGGAGTGAATGCGACGCCGGCGAGCGCCGCGTAGCCTCCGTAGCTCGCGCCGTAGATGCCCACGCGCGCTGGGTCGGCCAGACCTTGCGCGACGAGCCAGTCGATACCGTCGTCGATGTCGTCCTGCATCGACTTGCCCCATTGACCGAAGCTTGCTTCCCAGAACGCGCGTCCATAGCCCGTCGATCCGCGGAAGTTCAGCTGCAAGACGGCATACCCACGATTAGCGAGCAATTGCGCTTCAGGGTTGAAGCCCCAAGAATCGCGCGCCCATGGTCCTCCGTGCGGATTGACGATCAGCGGAAGCGGGCGCTCCAGCTTTTGCCCGAGTTCAATGCCCGCGGGCAACGTCAAATAGCCGTTGATCCGCAACCCATCGCGCGCGGCGAAGTGGATCGGTTCCATACGCGCCATGTCGGCGGGGTCGAGCCAGGGCATCAGCTCAGTGAGCCTGGACAGATGACGGCTGGCGATATCGTATGTCCAGATCGAGCCCGGCGACAGGTCGCTCGAAGCGTGGACGATCGCGCGCGACTCGTCGCGCGTGATGCTCGTGATCGCGATCTCCTGGCCGGGCAACTGACGAGCCAGATCTTCGTGGATCGAACGAGCCCACTCGTCGAAGAAGTGCCGATGCAAACGGTCATCCACATACCACGCTGCGGTCAATACGCGCCGATGTTGCGAAAAGGTCATGCCGCCCACGTCCACGTGTTCGGCTTCGAACAGCAGTTCGCCCTCCTGCGCGGTTTGCGGGTCGAACTCGAAGATGGCCGTCTTGTCGCGGCCTCGATTAGAGAGCACGTACAAGCGCTGATCGTCGAAGGTAAAGAACAGCGGCGACACCGTTTCGCGAAAGTCGGCCGTGAGGATCGGGCGGAACGGTTCGGTTTCGGTATCGCGGTAGAGCAAGGTCGTGTTGACGCCGTCCGAGGCCGTCGCGACGCGCAGGTTCCCAGCGTGATCGGTCATCCAGCCCAGGATGTTCCCGGGGTTTTCAGCGATCGGAGTGAAGGCGCCCGTGACGACATCGACGCGAAACACGTCGAACACCTGCGGGTCGCGCCGGTTCATCTGAATCAGGATATGGCGGTCGTCATCTCTGAGATCGTCGACGATGCTCGCCTTGACGCCGTCGAACGGCGTCAGGTCGACCGGTTCGCCGCCATGAATCGGCACGGACAACACGTGATAGTTTTCGTCGCCGCCAAAGTCCTTGACGAACAGTATGCGGTCGTTTCCTTTCCAGGTATGGCCCGGCACGTCGCGTTCGGTTTCGCTGGTCAAAGCCCGCGCGTCCCCTGACGGTGAGCCGTCGGGGCCGACTTCCTGAACGAAGATGTTCTGGCGGCCCGCGTGCCGGGTCAAGAACGAGAGATGCCGGCCATCCGGCGAAATCGTGAACTGGTGTTTTTCGGGCCTGCGGAAAAAGTCGCGTACCGAGTAGAGCTTAACGGTCCGGTCAGCGGCTTCTTTATCGTTGACAGCACTCATGCGGTCCTCCTCAAAAGCCCCATTTGACCACGCGCGTCAAACCTGCGTCCTATCCGCGCGGCGCGAACAGGCTATTCGTCGGTCGGATTGCCATTCTGTTACGCTGACAACCAGATTACGATTGACGCAAAGTAAAACACTCAACGAAAGCAATCGTTATCAATGTGGTAAGCGCCGGTGAACTTCGTTGTTGACCGATTGTATGGTTAACACCAATTTAAACGTAAACGAACAAAAAGGAACATCGAACCCGTTGTTTTGATTTCCTTTCAGAAAAAAGGGGTGCGCTCGCCGTCCGCCCCAAGTTGGACCAGAAGGCACCCGCAGTACCGGAGACGCACTAGAACAAAGGAGAGCGATTTGGTCTTGGAACTGGAGCGGGTGACAGTCGTTTCGGGCGCCCACACGGACCTGTATGGCGTCGATCTGCGGCTTGTCCCCGGCGCGATCAACGTGCTGCTTGGACCGACGCAAGCCGGCAAGACCACCCTGATGCGCGTGATGGCCGGACTCGACCGCCCGGCTTCCGGCCGGGTGCTGGCCGACGGCAACGACGTGACCGGCGTCAGCGTGAGACAACGCAACCTCGCGATGGTCTACCAGCAGTTCATCAACTATCCCGCCATGACGGTGTTCGACAACATTGCGTCGCCGCTGCAGCTGCAAAAGACGCCCGCCGACGAAGTCAAACGGCGCGTCCACGAAGTCGCCGCCAAACTCCATATCGATCACCTGCTGCAACGGCGTCCGGGCGAACTGTCCGGCGGCCAGCAGCAGCGTTGCGCGTTGGCGCGGGCGCTGGTCAAGCGCTCGTCTCTGGTCTTGCTGGACGAACCGCTCGTCAATCTCGACTACAAGCTGCGCGAGGAACTGCGCGTGGAACTGGCGACGCTGTTCGCGGACGGCAAAACCACCGTCGTCTACGCGACGACCGAACCGCTTGAAGCGCTTCTGCTCGGCGGCTATACGGCGATCGTCGACAAGGGGCGCGTGCTGCAGCACGGACCGACGCTCGATGTGTACAACGCGCCGGCCAATATCGACGTCGCGGCCGTCTTCAACGACCCGCCGATGAACATGCTCGCCAGCAATCTCACCGCCGACGGCACCGCGCGCCTGCCAATCGGTATCGACGTGCCGCTCGGGCGGGCCAGCGTGCGGGCTGTCAGCGCAAACGAAACGGTCCGCATCGGCGTCCGTCCCGGCCATCTGCGACTCGCGCCGCGAACGCCGCGCTCCGTTGCCGTTCCTTGCCGGCTCGAACTGGCCGAACTGAGCGGCTCCGAAACCTACTTGCATCTGCATACGCGGCAAGGCGGCGTCGATCTGGTGGCGCAACTGCAAGGCGTGCATCAGATCGATCTGGGTACGGAACTCGACGTGTACATCGACCCCGACGAACTCTTCGTGTTCGGCGCGGACACGACGCTGGTGTCTGGCCCGGAGGCCGCTCATGGCGCGCATTGAGTTCCAGAATCTCGCGCACGCGTATGCACCCAATCCGGCCACGCTCGACGACTACGCGTTGCAACCAATGAGCATGGTGTGGGAAGACGGCGGCGCGTATGCGTTGCTCGGGCCGTCCGGTTGCGGCAAGTCCACACTGCTCAACATTGTGTCCGGTCTGGTGACGCCCTCGGAGGGCAAGGTGTTGTTCGACGGCAGCGACATCACGGCACAGAGCCCGCGCGAGCGCAACATTGCGCAAGTGTTCCAGTTCCCGGTGATCTACGACACGATGAGCGTGTTTGACAACCTCGCGTTCCCGCTGCGCAACCGGAAAATGTCGGCACATGACGTGAAACAGCGTGTTCACGAAGTGGCAGAAATTCTCGACATGACGCGTGAATTGCCGCGCAAGGCGAACAATCTCTCGGCGGATGCGAAGCAGAAAATCTCGCTTGGACGCGGCCTCGTGCGCAAGGACGTCGCCGCGATCCTGTTCGATGAACCCTTAACTGTTATCGATCCGCATATGAAGTGGATCCTGCGTCGTCAGTTGAAAAAGATTCATCAGCAACTGAAACTTACGCTGATCTACGTGACGCACGATCAGGTGGAGGCGCTGACCTTCGCGGATGAAGTCGTCGTCATGACGAACGGCCGTGTCGTGCAGAAAGGCGATCCGGGCGCGCTGTTTTTGCGGCCCGATCATGCGTTCGTCGGCTATTTCATCGGCAGTCCGGGCATGAATCTCTGCCCGATCGAACTGAATGCCGACGGCATCAGGATCGGCACGCAGCATTTACGACTCGACCCGCCTACGCTCGAAACCCTGAAGCACGCCAACGGCACGCTGACGCTCGGCATTCGCCCGGAATTCGTGCGCGTGGCGAGCGATGGTGAAGCCGGCGCAGTGAAAGCGCACCTGCTGCGTGTGCAGCAACTCGGCAATTACCAACTCGTCACTGCGCAATGCGATGGCCACGTCTTCAGGGCAAAAGTCGAACCGCATCTGCGTGTCGATGAAGGGGCGGTCTGGTTGAAGCTCGCCACGGCGGAAACCGTATTCTTCAGCAACGACGAAAGGATCACGCGATGAGCAAGCCCGTCAACCAGAAGGCGTGGCTGCTGGTCGTGCCGGTGTTCATCTGCGTCGCGTTTTCGGCCATCTTGCCGCTCATGACGGTGGTCAATTATTCGGTGCAGGACATTATCAGCCCGACGCAACATGTGTTCGTCGGCACCGAGTGGTTTCGCGCGATCATCAACGACGACGACCTGCGCGGCGCGCTCGGGCGGCAGATCATCTTCTCCGCGTGCGTGCTGCTGTTCGAGATTCCGCTCGGCGTCGGTCTTGCACTCGCAATGCCCGCGTCGGGCTGGCGTGCGTCGGCTTCGCTGGTGGTGCTGGCCATGCCGCTGCTGATTCCATGGAATGTGGTCGGCACGATCTGGCAGATTTTCGGGCGTCCGGATATCGGCCTGCTCGGTTATGCACTCAATCACGCGGGCATCGAATACAACTACACGGCCAGTCCCGCCGCCGCGTGGATCACGGTGCTCGTGATGGACATCTGGCATTGGACGCCGCTCGTCGCGCTGCTCTGCTATGCCGGCTTGCGCGCGATTCCCGACGCGTTCTATCAGGCCGCCGAAATTGACGGCGCCAGCCGTTTCGCGGTGTTCCGTTATATCGAGCTGCCGAAGATGCGCGGCGTGTTGATGATCGCCGTGCTGCTGCGCTTCATGGATAGCTTCATGATCTACACCGAGCCGTTCGTGCTGACGGGCGGCGGCCCAGGCGATTCGACCACGTTCCTGTCGCAGTACCTGACGCAGAAAGCGGTCGGCCAATTCGACCTCGGCCCGGCGGCGGCGTTTTCGCTGATCTACTTCCTGATCATCCTGTTGCTATGTTTCATTCTGTACAACTGGATGGAGCGCGTGGGCAAAGGCGGCCCTGCAACGCTGGGAGACGAGCATGCGCAATAACCGCTGGATGCGCGTGGCCGTGCTGACGTTGTACATCCTGTTCGCGCTGATTCCGCTCTACTGGATGCTGTCGATCTCGCTGCGCACGAACGAAGAGACGATGTCGGCGTTCGCGATCTGGCCGCATCACGTGACCTTCGACAACTACAAGGTCATCTTCACCGACCCGTCCTGGTACTGGGGCTATATCAATTCGATCATCTACGTGCTGATGAATACGGTGATGTCGGTGCTGGTTGCGCTGCCTGCCGCGTACGCGTTCTCGCGCTATCGCTTTCTCGGCGACAAGCACATGTTCTTCTGGCTGCTCACCAACCGGATGACGCCGCCCGCCGTGTTCCTGCTGCCGTTTTTCCAGCTGTATTCGAGCGTGGGCTTGATGGACACGTATATCGCGGTCGCGCTCGCGCACATGCTGTTCAACGTGCCGCTGGCGGTGTGGATTCTCGAAGGCTTTATGTCGGGCGTGCCGCGTGAAATCGACGAAACCGCCTATATCGACGGCTATACGTTCCCGGCATTCTTCATCAAGATTTTCCTGCCGCTGATCAAGTCGGGCGTGGGCGTGACCGCGTTCTTCTGCTTCATGTTCAGCTGGGTCGAACTCCTGCTCGCTCGCACGCTCACCACCGTCAACGCCAAGCCGATTGCCGCGGTGATGACGCGCACGGTATCGGCGGCGGGGATGGATTGGGGCGTGCTCTCGGCGGCGGGCGTGCTCACCATCGTGCCCGGCGCGCTCGTCATCTATTTCGTGCGGAACTACATCGCGAAGGGCTTTGCGATGGGGAGAGTCTGATGCTCACGTGGATGTATTGGACACCGGAAGTGGCGATCTTCTTCGGCTGCATCGTGGTGATGCTGGCGGGCATGACCGTGTGGGAAATTCGCTCGCCCACCGCCGAACGCAAAGGCTTTCTGCCGATCGGCACCACGCGTGGCGACCGGCTTTTTATCGGACTGCTGATTGCGGCGTATATCAATCTCGCGTGGATCGGCCTCAGCGCGGAACACGCGAGCGCATGGCCCGGTTTTGCGGCGTCGATGCTAGTGCTGCTGATCGTCATGTGGAAAGGATGAACAGCACTGCGTCCTGAAGGTTTGCGTATCTGGACAGACCGGTTCCGTTGATGCCCCGGGCGGACCTCGGCAGTTGATCCAAGGGGTGCGGAGACACAGGAGAAAGCCATGCAACAGAGGAGACGAATGGTCACGCTCGCCGTGGCAGGCGTCATCGCGACTGGCTTCACGAGCCACGCGGCGATCGCCGGCACGCCCGAAGCGCAGAAGTGGGTCGATAGCGAGTTCCAGCCCAGCACGCTATCGAAGCAACAGCAGATGGACGAGATGAAATGGTTCATCGATACCGCTGCGACGCTGAAATCGGCAGGCGTCAAGGAAGTGCACGTGGTGTCCGAAACACTCGACACGCACATGTACGAATCGAAAACGCTCGCCAAGGCGTTCACCGAAATCACGGGCATTTCAGTCAAGCACGACATCATCCAGGAAGGCGACGTCGTCGAGAAACTGCAGACCTCGATGCAATCCGGCCAGAGTATTTACGACGGCTGGATTTCGGACTCCGACCTGATCGGCACGCATTATCGCTATGGCGTGATCATGCCGCTGTCCGACTATATGACCGGCGAAGGCAAGAAATATACGAACCCTGGTCTCGACATCAAAGACTTCATCGGCACGAGTTTCACGACCGCGCCGGACAAGAAGCTCTATCAATTGCCCGACCAGCAGTTCGCGAATCTTTACTGGTTCCGCGCCGACTGGTTCGCGCGCAAGGATCTGCAGGACAAGTTCAAGGCGAAATACGGCTACGAGCTGGGCGTGCCGGTGAACTGGTCCGCGTATGAGGACATCGCCGAATTCTTCACGAACGACGTCAAGAATATCGACGGCGAAAAAGTCTATGGGCACATGGACTACGGCAAGAAAGACCCGTCGTTGGGATGGCGCTTTACCGATGCATGGCTTTCGATGGCGGGCGAAGCCGACAAGGGCATTCCGAACGGCATGCCGGTCGACGAATGGGGCGTGCGCGTCACGCCGGACGGTTGCCATGCGGTGGGTGCGTCGGTCTCGCGCGGCGGCGGCACGAATAGTCCGGCCGCGGTGTTCGCGACCACCAAGTACATCGACTGGCTGAAGAAGTTCGCGCCGCCCGAAGCCTCGGGCATGACCTTCAACGAAGCGGGCCCGGTGCCGGCGCAAGGCAAGATCGCTCAGCAGATCTTCTGGTACAGCGCGTTCACCGCGTCGATGCTGAAACCCGGCAACGTGACCAACGCGGACGGCACGCCGAAGTGGCGGATGGCGCCCTCGCCGCACGGTCCGTACTGGAAGGACGGCATGCAGAACGGCTATCAGGACGTCGGTTCGTGGACTTTCTTCAAGTCGACGCCGCCGAACCAGCGCGCCGCCGCGTGGTTATACGCGCAGTTCGTCACGTCCAAAACCGTCTCGCTGAAGAAGTCGATTACCGGTCTCACGTTCATTCGCGATTCCGATATTCATAGCGATTACTTCACGAAGAACGCGGACAAGTATGGCGGGTTGATCGAGTTCTATCGAAGCCCGGCTCGTGTCGCGTGGACGCCGACTGGCAACAACGTGCCCGATTATCCGAAGATGGCGCAACTGTGGTGGAAGAACGTCGCGACAGCCGTCGCCGGCGAGAAGACGCCACAAGCCGCGATGGACAATCTGGCGAAGGAAATGGACCAGGTACTCGGGCGTCTGCAGCGCGCGGGGATGAAGGTCTGCGCGCCGGAATTGAATCCGGAAAGCTCTCCGGACAAATGGTTGTCGGATCAGCACGCACCGTGGAAGAAGCTGGCGAACGAGAAGCCGAAAGGCGAAACGGTCAAGTACGACCAGCTGCTGACTGCGTGGAAGCAGGGAAAGGTGCGGTGAGCGTGGCGATGCGGTAACTCAGTAGAGTTTGACGCGGGCGGCCTGTGCAGGTCGCCCGCTTCGTTTCAATCGCCGAAGGCGCGTGCCTCACCGCCTCGACCAGGACGCCATCGCCTCGAACACACCGTCACGTCTGACTAGCGCGTGCAGAAGCGCCGCCGCCAGGTGAAGCACGATCAGCGCAAAGAAACACAGCGCCAGCGTTCTGTGCGCGTTCCATAGCAGCGTGTGCAGACCGTTGCTATGCGGCAGGATGGACGGCAAATATATTCCGAACACCACGACAGGATAGTCCGCCGCCGACAGCATGCCCCAGCCGATTAGCGGCAGCCCGATCATCAATAAGTAGAACGCGAGATGCGAGAGGCGGGCGGCGAGTTTCATCGGTTCCGGCATCGACGCCGGCAGCGGCGGTGCGCCGCGCGTCAACCTCACTACCAGGCGAATCAGCGCCAGCACGAGAATCACGATACCCAGTGGCTTGTGAATCGACACCAGCGAAAGATAATCCGGGCGGACGGTGGACACCATCCCGACGCCGATGAACAGCATCGCCAGAATGCAGATCGCCATGAGCCAATGAAGCGCGCGTTGCAGCGGTGTGAAGCGAGCGTGGATCGGGGTCGTCATGGCGTGGCTCCTCCCGCCGGATGGCGCGGATAGTCCTTATCCTCGGCGGTCCGCCGGTTGAACGAGACAGAATAGGCGGCTGAGCGCGCGGCCGGAAACGGGTCGTCCGAGACGTGCATGCCGGACGGCAGGACCGTGGGATCGAAGTTGAGATCGCGACACGGACCGTCGGCCTCGGGCTCGATTGCGTTGACCACCAGCGTGCCTGCCTCAACCTTGCGTCGGTCTTCCGGCCAGGCTTTGGTGGGGTCGGCGGTCGGATCGCCTGGGTTGGCGGCGGTGATGACCAGCGTCCAGCGTTGCGGAGCGCTCTGCACCCGCTGCGTGATATCCGCGGCGAGGAAGTCGGCGCCTTTCGCCTTCAACTGGTCGGCGGACACAGCCTCGGGCTGTGCTGCCGGTACAAAGGACCAGCGTACAGGCTGCTCCTGCCCTTGTGCATTCGTGAAGATGAAGCTATTGAGGCTGTTATAGCGGTCCTGCGCGTACGAGGCCGTCCACGGCGCGCTGCCGGCCCAGCCGACGAATGTGCCGAACTCCGGGTGCGCGGCGACAAAATTCTTCATCGCGTCTGGATCTTTCGTGTTGGCCGACGCCTGAAGCAGGGCGTAGAACGCCTGCGGCGTGGCGACCGGGAAGAAGGGCGCGTCGATCATCGCTGTGCGCCATTCGCTTCCATCCGGTCCGACGATGCGCAGGCTGAGGCCTCGCACCCTGACCGTGGCGTCCGGCGCTTTGGGGTCGGCCGTCGCGAGGTTGAAACGTCCTGTGACCGGATACGATCCAGGCGCGAACATCGGCGCCTTGGAGAGGACCGCGGCTCCACCGTTCGATTCGAAAGTGCCGGTAAAGCAGACGCCCTTGGCATGATTGCGCCGGAAGCCGAGCGCCGCGCCGCCCGGCGGCGCCAGACCGTTGACGATCTTGGCCGGCGTGAGACGCCCTGGCGAGAGCCAGCCGGCCGTATAGGCGAAGGCCGCGACCAGCGCGGCCACGACCACGGCAATCAGTACCAGCGAACGGACGGCGGAGGCATTGGAAGTCGGTCTGTCGGCCATCGATCTCTCCCGATCAATGATTCGGCTGAGTAAAAATCTAGCAGGGTGGGAAGAATAGTGCCATTGGTTGATGAATTGTGCTTACTCGGCGTCTGATCGTGGAAGTTCTCCAAATGGACAGAATCCGCTTCCGCGCAAAAAAATAACAACCGCCGTCTCAAGAACTGCAGCCCGTTGCCGATATTGCGTGAAGAGCGCTTTCGGTTGGATGTTCCGCTGGCACTACGGACAGGTGTATGCTGGCCAGTCCGTAAAAAAAATGGCATCTCAT
Source organism: Paraburkholderia sp. BL27I4N3 (assembly GCF_003386115.1). NCBI lineage: Bacteria > Pseudomonadati > Pseudomonadota > Betaproteobacteria > Burkholderiales > Burkholderiaceae > Paraburkholderia > Paraburkholderia sp. BL27I4N3. The sequence goes on from NZ_QREJ01000001.1 coordinate 7,302,486, forward strand.
TGGCCGCATTCAAAATGACCCAATAGCAGGATCTCGTCGGTGCCATCGTCGGGAAAACTGAATGTGGTACTCAAGTCATCTTCGTACGACGGAGACACTGTGATTCGACATTGCCTCGGGGGTTTGTTGTTGGCGCTAAGCTGCGTGGGTAGCGCCATGGCCGCGGGTCCCGAATGTTCGCGTTCGTTTACGCTCGCTTTGCACGATCACGGCCTGCTCTATTCCGTCGACACAGATACTGGGATCGACAAGGACTTCGCCGACGAACTGATTCGCCGCAGCGGTTGCCAGATCAGAGTCAGCCTGATGTCGCGAGCCCGGATCTGGAAGCTGATTGAATCCGGCGCTCTGGATTTCAGCCTGTCGGGCATTGCCAACGACGAGCGTAATGAGTACGCGGATTTCGCCTGGTACTTCAGCAACAAGTACTATCTGCTGGTGCGCAAGGACGCTGGAATTCATCGGCTGGCCGACTTCGAACACAACGATCAGTTTCAGCTCGGCGTCATCCGCAGCTTCCGTTATAGCGACTCGGCAAACCGGCTGGTCGACAAGCTGTCCGCTGAAAATCGTGTCAGCCAGGCCGGCGGTCTGGATCCGCTGTATCAGGCGCTGATTCTGCGGCGCATTCAAGGCATGATCATCGAGCCTTTCGATTACCCTGCAATCGATGAAAAGAAAATCCGCGACGTCACCACCATCGTGGAATTCGACGACCCCGCCGTCCGTCACGGCCTCATCATGTCGAAGAAGGCACTGCCGCCGGCCGAGCGGGAAAAGTGGCGCGCGCTGGTGAATGAGATGCGCGCGGACGGCACCGTGCGGCGCATCTTCGAGAAGTACTTCAAACCCGACCTCGCCGATTCGATGGTCGATTTCAAGACGCAGCCGTGAACTGGGCACGCCTCGTCCTGCTTCCGTTTCTGGTCCTGTCCGCCGCGCTCAGCGTGACCTGGATGCTGTGGGACCATGAGCGGCAAGCCGCGCGTCATGAACTGCTGTCCCAGTTCAACTATTCGCTGGGCGACGCCGTCAGCCGCATCGAGCAGCGCATGGGCACGTACGAGCTCTTGCTACGCGGTGTGCAGAGCCTGTTCGCCGCGACAGGCGAGATCGACCGCGGCCGGTTTCGTGACTACGTCGGCACGCTCAATCTCGACGCCAACTTCTCCGGCATCCAGGCGATCGGCATCGTCGCGTGGGTGCCGGCGGCGCAAAAGCTCGAGCATATAACGGCCATGCGCCGGCAGGGCGTGCCCGACTACGCGATCGAGCCCGAAGGCGCGCGCGAGAACTATGCGCCCATCATCCAGCGCGAGCCTTTCATCGGCATCAATCGCGCTGCGCCCGGCTTCGATGCGTGGGCGGATCCGGTCCGGCGGCGCGCCCTGGAGCAGGCGCGCGACTCCGGCATAGCGACCCTTTCCGGCAAAGTTCGCCTCTCGGTGGATTCCGGCGGCAATACTCGCCCCGGATTCGTCATGTACCTGCCGATCTATGCACGAGGCCAGCCACAAGACAGCGTCGCCGAGCGCCGCGCGCACCTGGTCGGCTGGGTGTTCGCGTCGTTCCGCATGCACGATGTCATCGCCAGCCTGTATGGCGAGCAGCCGCCTGGTCTCACCATCGCTATCTACGACGGCGTCGAAATGTCGGCCGCCACGTTGTTGCACAAGACGCCCGAGGCGCCCGGTCACCATCGGCCTGCGGATATGTCGGCCTATGAATATCTGGTTGTCGGCGGACATGACTGGACGCTCTCGATGAGCGCCCACGACGACTTCAAGGCCCGCTTCGGCCGCAACGCCGCGCTCCTTATCGCCAGCACCGGCACGGGCCTCAGCTTGTTGCTGGCGCTGCTCACCTGGCTGATGATGACCGGCCGCGGCCGGGCGATGCGGCTTGCCTCGGCAATGACAAAGGAATTGCGCGAGAACGAAGAGAAATTCCGCGCGATCGCCGACTGTACGGTCAACTGGGAAATCTGGTGGGGACCCGACGGCAAGCCGCGCTGGATCAACTCGGCGGTGCAGGCGTACATCGGCTACACGGTCGACGAGTGCATGGCCTTACCGGATTTTGCGGGCACCGTGATTTATCCCGAGGACATTCCCCGCGTGGCGCCTGAATTCCAGAAGGCGCTACAGGGTTTGCGCGGCAATGACCTTGAGTTTCGCTGTGTTCGCAAGGACGGCTCACTTATGTGGCTGTCCGCGTCCTGGGTTCCCATTACCGATTCCAAGGGCGAGTTCATCGGCTTTCGCATGAGCGGCCGCGACATTACCGAGCGCAAACAGGTCGAGGCTGAGCTGCGCATTGCCGCTGTCGCATTCGACTCGATGGAACCGATGATGATCACCGACGCGAGCGCCACCATTCTGCGCGTGAACTCGGCCTTCACCGAATGTACCGGCTATACGGCCGAGGAGATCGTCGGCCAGACACCGCGCGTGCTGCGATCCGGCCGCCACGACGACGCATTCTTCGAAGAGATGCGGGAAGCGATTCACAGTGCGGGCGGATGGCAAGGAGAAGTCTGGGACCGCCGCAAGAACGGCGAGGTGTACCCGAAATGGCTCACGATCTCCGCCGTGATGAGCGACGACGGCACCGTCAGCCACTATGTCGGCACGCATCACGACATTACCGAGCGCAAGATCGCGGAAGAGAGAATTAAGGAATTGGCTTTCTTCGATGCGCTGACCCGGTTGCCCAATCGCACGCTGTTGCTGGACCGCCTGAGGCAGGCGATCACGGCCAGCGCCCGCAACGAAGCATGCGGCGCGCTGCTGTTCATCGACCTGGATCACTTCAAGACGTTGAACGATACCTTGGGCCACGACAAAGGCGATCTGCTGCTGCAGCAAGTGGCGCGGCGTCTGGCAGATAGCGTGCTCGAAAGCGACACCGTGGCGCGAGTCGGCGGCGACGAGTTCGTGGTGGTGCTCGGCAATCTGCATAAGAACCGGCAGGAGGCGGCCAATCAGACGGAGGCCGTGGGCGAAAGAATCCTCGCCGTTCTCGGCAGTCCGTACCAGCTTGGCAGGATCGAGTACCGCACGAGTGCGAGCATTGGCGCCACCGTGTTCAGAGGACATCAGGCCTCGATCGACGAACTTCTCAAGCAGGCCGACCTCGCGATGTACAAGTCCAAGGAACGGGGACGCAATGCCGTGCGTTTCTTCGATCCCGACATGCAGACCGTCGTGGTGCAGCGAGCCGCGCTGGAAGCGGGCCTGCGCAACGCCATCGAGGACAATCAGTTCCTGCTCCACTACCAGGCGCAGGTTGTGGGTACGCGAGTGACAGGCGCGGAAGCGCTGGTGCGCTGGCAGCATCCGCAGCGCAGTATCGTGCCGCCTGCCGAGTTCATTCCGCTCGCGGAAGAGACCGGACTAATCCTTGCGCTGGGGAGCTGGGTGCTGGAGGCCGCTTGCGCGCAACTGGCGCAATGGGCAACGCGGCCCGACATGGCGCATCTCACGATCGCGGTCAATGTCAGCGTTCAACAGTTCCGCGAACCCGATTTCGTGGACAACGTATTGACGATTATCGCTCGCACCGGCGCGCGGCCTGACAGGCTGAAACTGGAGCTGACGGAAAGTGTGCTGGTCGACAACGTGCAGGACATCATTGAGAAGATGAGCGCGCTGAAAGCGAAAGGCATTGTCTTCGCGCTCGACGATTTTGGCATCGGCTATTCGTCGCTGTCCTACCTGAAGCGGCTGCCTCTGGATCAGCTAAAAATCGACCGCTCATTCGTGCGCGACGTCCTGATCGATCCGAACGACGCCGTGATTGCCAGAACTATCGTGGCGCTTGCGCGCAGCCTCGGTTTGGGTGTGATCGCCGAAGGCGTCGAAACCGAGGCTCAGCGGGATTTCCTCGCTGCGGCGGGATGCTACGCGTATCAGGGCTATTATTTCTGCCGCCCGCTTCCCATCGAGGATTTCGAGGCGCTATTGAACAATGTCGAAACACGTCGGTGCGTGGCTGAGCGAACGTGAGACGAGCGCCGTTGATCGCAACCGAATCTTCAATCCGTGCTTGTCTCTTCGCCGGTTGGGCGGTGGCGCGTGCCCAACCGGCGATTGTCGACGTCGCGCGACGCGACACGTTTTACAGATAGCTGCAGACGTAGTCGAGTGTTTCGATCACGTCGATATCGAAGCGGCTTTTCCCGGGCACCGAGAACGACTCGCCCGCACCGTACGTCTTCCACTCGTCACTGCCTTCGAGGCGGATGCGGCATTGACCGGCCTGTACTTCCATGAGTTCCGGCGCGTCGGTGCCGAAGTTGAGCGCGCCCGGCAGGATCACGCCAAGCGTTTTGCGCGTGCCGTCGGCGAACAGAACCATGTGCGAAACGCACTTGCCGTCGAAATAGACGTTTGCTCGTTTAACAATGGAAACCTGATCGAATTGTGTTGCTGCCGTCATGCCAATCTTCCTCTGGGTTGTCGTGAATGGATGCGTTTGCGTGGACTCTGGCCGGACGTTCAGGTCTACGCGGACCCGCCATCATACAGGCGGTCGGCGGCGTCATACGCGGAGTGGACCTAATGGCCTGGTGATCCGCGGGCCTGCGCACCACATGACCGATGACATGGCCGAGCATCGCACCGATCGTGACCATCGCCATGGTGGCGATACGCATGGCAAAGCAGTGCAGCGCCTGCTTGCGCCTCGCATGTCTGCCCAAGAATAAATCTGTCACTACTTCACGTATCAGTAGCGCGGCAAACGGCCGATGGTATATGTTGAATTAGTGGCACACCGTCTTCAGGAAAAGAGACAGTTCGCGCTAGCCAAAGGCAGATACGCGAAACATCAGAACAATATGAATGCGCGTCAGGCGTTAGGGATTGGGACGCGTGTTTCTCGTACGAAAGTTGCTTGCGCGAGGCGGACTGTTGCGTGGGACGCAGGCGACTCCTCGAAAAAAACGAGGCCTGATAAAAGCAGGAATCGGTTCCGCACGTGCATCGACTCAAGCCGAATGCTGCACCGCGAGAACACGTAACTGGGAGCGAGACATGAGCCAGTCAGTATCCGCCGCGGCCGATGCGGGCAATTCCGGCGGGCGTGAGCATCACCGCCCGGCGACGCCCGCGCTCGCGCTGGCAGCGTTGGGCGTGGTGTATGGCGACATCGGCACCAGTCCGCTTTATACGTTGCAGACGGTGTTCGATTCGGCCAACGGGCTGTCGCTCAATGCGCTGAATGTGGTGGGTATTGTGTCGCTGATCGTCTGGTCGTTGATCGTCGTCGTCTCGCTCAAATACGTCACGTTGATTCTTCGCGCGAACAATCACGGTGAGGGCGGGATTATGGCGCTGCTGGCGCTGGCCGCGTCGTCTGTAGCCGGGCGGCCGCGCTTGCGCCATGCGTTGCTGGGCATCGGCATCATGGGCGCGGCGCTCTTTTACGGCGACAGTGTGATTACGCCGGCGATCTCGGTGCTGAGCGCGGTCGAAGGTCTCGAAGTGGCCGCGCCGTTCCTCAAGACCTGTGTGATACCCGTGACGCTGGTTGCGCTGGTCACGCTGTTCCTGATGCAGAAACGCGGCACGGCCGGTATCGGCATCGTGTTCGGACCGGTGATGGTGCTCTGGTTCATCGTGCTAGCGGTGGTGGGCGTCGTCAACATGATGCGGGCGCCCGCGATTCTCGTCGCGCTCAATCCGCTCACGGGGCTGGCGTTCTGTATGCATCATCGGTGGCTGGCGTTCGTTGCTTTGGGCGCGGTCGTTCTGTCGTTGACCGGCGCGGAAGCGCTGTATGCCGACATGGGACATTTCGGCGCGAAACCGATCCGGCTGACGTGGTTCGGCCTCGTGTTTCCGGCGCTCGCGCTGAACTATCTGGGGCAGGGCGCGTTGCTGCTTGCCGATCCGGGCGCGCTGCAAAATCCGTTCTACAAACTGTTTCCGCAATGGGCGCTGTATCCGATGATCGTGCTCTCGACGGTTGCGACCGTGATCGCGTCGCAAGCCGTTATCTCGGGCACGTATTCGATGACCAAGCAGGCGATGCAACTCGGCTTTCTGCCGCGCATGAACGTTGTCTATACCTCGGAAAGGGAGATGGGGCAAATCTACGTGCCCGGCATCAACTGGACGTTATTGGCTGCAGTCTTGGCTGCTGTGCTCGGCTTCGGTTCATCCACGGCGCTCGGTTCCGCGTACGGTATCGCCGTGACCGGCACGATGCTGATCACAACCATTCTGACGTTCTTCGTCATTCGCTATGCGTGGCATTACAACTGGCTGCTGTGCGTGGTCGCGACCGGTTTCTTCTTCGTGATCGACGCGGCATTCTTCTCCGCGAATCTGCTGAAGTTCATGGAAGGCGGCTGGTTCCCGCTTCTGGTCGGGCTGATTATCTACACGATCATGGCAACCTGGGGACGAGGCTGGGAGATGATGCGTGCCGAAGCGCGCGTAAGAGCCGGGACGACGCCGCTCAAGCCTTATCTGGCGACGCTGCTGAAGGAATCGCCGATTCGCTGCGGTGGCACGGCGATCTTTCTTTCGCCGGATCCTGACGGTGTGCCGCATTCGCTGATCAACAATCTGATGCATAACCGCGTGCTGCACAAACGCGTCGTCTTCGTGACGGTCGACAACGAGGAGATACCGTGGGTGCCTGCCAGTGAGCGTGTGAGCGTGCGTTCCCTCGATTCGGAATGCTACCAGGTCACGATTACGTATGGTTTCATGGATGAAGTCGATCTACCGCGCGCACTCGAAGTTTGCAAGGCTCACGGGCTGGCATTCGAGCCGGCCGAGACTTCCTACTTCCTGAGCCGTGCGACTCTCGTGCCGACTCGTGATAGCGGCATGGCGATGTGGCGAGAGCGCTTGTTCTCGGTCATGTTGCATAACGTGGGTAACGTCGCGGCTTATCTGAAGCTGCCGGCCAATCGAGTGATCGAGTTGGGGGCGCGAGTGGAGATTTGAGGATTATCTAAGAACGCGAGCAAAGTTTTAACCGTGGGCGGGACAGAATCAAATATTCACTTTGTTTTTAATTCGGACTACACTGAATTTTCCATTCCCCTTACCTTACCCGCTAGTTTTCAGTAACAGATGTTTTTGTCGTGATCCGCGAGCCGAAGCAAGCCGGGTCGGCTCGTGCCCAACACCATTCGAACGGGACGACTCATCATGGCTGATACGAGCTACATGGCACGGAAATCCGTCGCCGATATAGTAGGAAGCGCCGACGCGGAAGAAGGCCACTCACTATCGAAAACACTCGGCGCCACCAGCATCACCGCGATGGGTATCGGCGCCATCATCGGCGCCGGCATCTTCGTTCTGACGGGCACCGCCGCAGCGCAATTCGCCGGCCCGAGCATCATCTTGTCGTTCGTGCTCGGGGGCATTGCATGCGCGTTCGTCGGCCTCTGTTATTCGGAACTGGCGGCGATGTTGCCGGTGTGCGGCAGCAGTTACACGTACACGTATGCCACGCTGGGTGAAATATTCGCGTGGATCATCGGCTGGGACTTGATCCTCGAATACGCGATGGGCGCCGCCACGGTGGCGGTCGGATGGTCCGGTTATATCGTGAGCTTGCTGCATAACGTAGGTATCAATATCCCGCCCGTTCTCGCCACTGCACCTGGCACCGTCATCAAGCTGGCAGATGGCACCACCGCGACAGGCATCGTCAATCTACCCGCGATAGCGATCATTGCCATTCTTACCATCATGCTCGTGCTCGGTACGAAGGAATCGGCCCGGCTCAACAACATCATGGTGGCGGTCAAGCTGGTCGTGGTGGTGGCCTTTATCGCCCTCGGCCTGTTTTTCATCAAGCCGGCGAACTGGCATCCGTTTATTCCCGCGAATACCGGCGAGTTCGGCAACTTCGGCATGAGCGGCATTCTTCGCGGCTCGGCCGTGGTGTTCTTCGCGTTTATCGGCTTCGATGCGGTTTCCACCGCGGCGCAGGAGGCGAGAAGACCGCAGCGGGACATGCCGATCGGCATCCTCGGGTCGCTGATCATCTGCACGATTTTGTACATACTCGTTGCAGGTGTGCTCACTGGGCTCGTGCCTTACACTGAACTGAATGTGCCTGATCCGATCGCCAAGGGTGTGGATGCCATCGGCATGAACTGGTTCTCCATTCTGATCAAGATCGGTGCGCTGACAGGTTTGACCACGGTGATTCTCGTGCTGCTGTACGGGCAGAGCCGCATTTTCTTCACGATGTCGACGGATGGTTTGCTGCCGCCTCTGTTCGCGCGAGTTCATCCGCGTCTTCAGACGCCTCATTTGAGCCAGATTCTGATTGGCTCGGTTGTTGCAATCGTGGCGGCGCTTACGCCGATCAGCGTGCTCGGAGAGATGGTCAGTATCGGCACTTTGTTCGCGTTCATTCTTGTGTGCGGCGCGGTGATTTATTTGCGGCGCAGTGACTCGGATGCTTCACGTCCTTTTAGGGTTCCTGGCGTGCCGGTTGTGCCTGTCTTGGGGATTCTGTTTTGCCTGCTGCTGATGGCTGGGCTGCCGCTTGTTACGTGGGTGCGGCTTGTTGTGTGGCTTGTGATCGGCATGACTATTTACATGTCTTATGGCCGGAATCATTCGAGGTTGCGTTATCCGGAGCGGCATTGAGCGAGCGTGACGCCGGATTGGCGCTACGGCGAGTATTTCTCACATAGCGATGAAAAATGCTCGTTTGGTGGTCGAGGTCTGTCTTCGTAAACTGGGAGTGTGAGGTGTAGTCGCGGTGATGGTGTCGCGCGCCGTGGCTGCTCCCGGTTTATGAGGAGGTTTATCGTGGATATGACCTTGTTTGAGATCCCGGCTGTGCTGGTTGTTTTGGGTATTGTGGGAGTTGTGGTGGTCAGGGCGTTTGCTTCGTCGCGGGTGGATGGTATTGATGTTTTTATGCGGCGGCATATGCCGGACGAGCGGGAGAGGCAGTAGACCGAGTTTGCATTTGCTCGCACCGGTAGATGTGCGGTTCCGCGAGTTCATGCGGCCGTCGCTTAGTCACGGGGCTCACACCCGCTAAGCAAGTAGCGGCGTCCTTCCTTCACAACCAACCGGCGACGCCATTCCGCCGATGCGCGGATTGCGCGGACATCCACTGCAACGCGCGCGCGTGATCCACGCCGATCGCGGCGACAACCCCAAGCGGCATCGGCGGATATTGTGCGATTGCGGCATCAAGCCGATGATGGCCAGGCACCGTCCCACACATGGCAGCGGCCGTCGCAAGTATCGATGGTTTGTCGAACGCACACATGCCTGGCTGCATCACTTCTCGCGCCTCCGTATTCGTCTCGAGCGCGTTCCGTCATTCACATACCCTCCTCAAACTCGCCGATTGTTGCCGTTCGGACAACACGCTGAGCACATTCGCGACGCTACTGGCATTCACCCCCGCTCACTAGAATCAGTCTCACGGTCATGTCTAAACGCGAGCAACACGCAGCGCGCGAAATTCATGCTCGTGTTAATGAACCACGCCGCCCGGTGCTGCTTACCCCATTGTTTAAGAGGACTATTGCCATGAGCGAAACAACCCGTAACGTGCAGCCTGTCACCGCCAACCTCGGCAAAGAAGGTTCAGGCGAACTCGTGCCTTCTCGCTACGCCGTGCGCGTGGGTGATGTCGATGTCGTGCTGATCAGCGATGGCGTTCTGCCGCTGCCGACCTCCACCATGTCCACTAACGTGAGCGAAGCGGACCGCAACGAATGGTTCGATGGTCGTTTCCTGCAACGTGACATGTACGACTGGGCGCTGAATATCGCGCTCGTGCGCAGCGGCGAACGCCTGATCATGATCGACTCGGGCGTGGGTGACGGTTTCGAATACTTCTCGCGCGCCGGCCGGTCGGTGATGCGCCTGGAATCGGCTGGCATCGACCTGGCTGCGATCACCGACATTGTCGTTACGCATATGCATATGGATCACGTCGGCGGCCTGAACGTTGATGGCGTCAAGGCCAAGCTGCGTCCGGACGTGCGCATTCACGTGTCGGCTGCGGAAGTGGAGTTCTGGAAAAATCCGGACTTCAGCAAGACGGTGATGCCGGAAACGGTTCCTCCCGCACTCCGCAAGGCTGCTGCAAAGTTCGTCGAGCTCTATGGCGAAAACATTGTGCGGTTCGATCAGACCGTGGAAGTCGCAGCGGGCGTGTCGGCCCGCGTGACGGGCGGACACACCCCGGGGCACTGCGTCGTGGACATCGCATCAAACGGCGAGAAGCTGACGTTCGTAGGCGACGCGATTTTCGAAGTCAACTTCGACAATCCCCGATGGCAAAATGGCTTCGAGCACGAGCCTGAGGTGGCTGCGGATGTGCGTATCGCGCTGCTCAACGAAGCCGCTGAAACGGGCGCTCTGCTGGCCGCCGCGCATGTCGCGTTCCCGTCTATTGGTCACATTGCAAAGAAGGGTGAACGCTTCCATTTCGTGCCGGTGCAATGGGACTACTGATAGATTTTAGAATATCAACCATCGTCGTATAGGTCGCACGGACCAGACATCGGGAAATGTATGGCGCGCTCGGCGACAGTCCGCTTAGTGCAACGCAACCGGCGTCTGCGCGCACAAGCCTGCGTACATCATTAACCTGTGCAATCGTCCAAAACCGAGCCTTTAGCCTGCACAGTTACCCTCTCATAATCCCGCCTGATTTATAATCACCTCGCCGTCGGGAAACACCCGGCGACCTGGTTTGGAAGCCAGTGATACAAACCGCACACCCGCCCAGCGGGTCGTGCGTCTGCTGCTGCACGTCTATATTCCAATGGGCGGGCTGTAGTGGGGGAGCCGCAAGGCTCGCCGGTTTGTTTGTATCCCGGTCTTCCAATCCCGCTACGTGCCCGCTCACCCTTCCCAAAGAGAGTGTCGGGCGATCTGAGCAAGCATCAGGGAGATCGCAAAATGACCAAGCCCATTAAGAGTCAATCCGCTTCACGCCCACCTGTCGACGCACTCCAGTACGAAAAACTCGCCTTGTCTGCATTCGACTTCTGCGATCGGCAATTGAGTCAACTGAACACGTTGATTACGCTCGCGTCCTCGATATGTAGGAATCCTCCCATTACGAGTGACGAAAGACGCCGCCGCCAGATCATGCTTGAACTGCTCGTCGACACTGCGGAGCAATATCGGCAAGACCTCGAAAACGATCGCGAGCTTTTCCAGGTGATCGCACTCGATGCAAAGGGCGTCTCTCAAGCGCGTCTGACGGCCAGCCACGCAACGCGTCTTCTTGCCGAAGCATCCAAGCTCGCGAGCGGATCGCAACCCACCGCCAACGTCGCCAAGCGAAAAAGAACGCCCGCGAAAACCGCGTCGATCGTAAAAACGCAAACGCAGCAAACGGTCGCCGTGCGGCACTGATCAACGGGTAGCGGTGAACCAAAAGCATCAACGAAGCGAGGCGTCATGCACAAGCGCATGCGCCTCCTTCACCCGCACCGTCAGAACGACCGCAAAAACCGACCCCTTAAACTCCACCGAAGCGAGCGCTATAAGCCGTCGCGCTGTCATGGTCACGCATTCGACGCACAAACGCGAGCGCATGCCTGAACCATGCGCTCGCATCGAGTTGCCGAAAACAGATTGCGTACTACTGACCTTGCAGATTCGGATTTCCAGCAGGAACGCCGGAGCCGGTTTCGGACGAGCCAGTGGTGGAAGGACCATATCCCGTCGTTCCACTGTTCTGCGCGGCCACGCGAGCTTCGGCCGCTTGGATGTCAGCGGGGTAGGTGGAGTCGGTTGCGACCGCGGGGTTATAGCCGGCCTGTTCGAGCTGCTTCAATTGCGCTTTGACCTCGGCGCGCGTGACCGGCTGCTCGGATTGCGCGAACGATGCCACCGGCGCTGCGAACACCGCAACTAGTGCCACTGCCTTGATAAGCGATTTCATGATGCTTCCCTCCGAGAATATTTTATTGGGCGCCGCAACAATCTTCGGCACCACGCACGGATTCTAGGAAGGGCGGGGTCTAGGGGAAACCCCTGATGCGGTAATTCAGTGTTGCCACAAACAGTAAGTCGGCGTGATGTAATGTCGTTCGTAATAGGTGAACAATCGCGTCAGACGCCTTGGCGTACATCGACACGGTATGCAGTCACTTGCCGATATGTGCTGCCGGCTCGCACGATCACTTCGTCCTGCTCAGCCATGTTGACCTGGTTCGGAAAGCCGCCCGCTTCGAGACACAAACCGGCATGTGCTTGATACGCAACGCCGCCGCGTCCTGTGTCGCCTTTTAACCAGTTGCCGCTATAAAACTGTAAGCCGCGTTGATCGGTCGAGACGGTCAATTCGCGTCCGCTGCCGGGATCGTAAGCGCAGGCAACCTGGCGCACCGGCGGAGTGGCGCCGTTCTTGCCGGCGTCGCGTGCATCGTGCAGCACGTAGCAATGATCGAAGCCGCCGGCGGTCGCCAACTGCGCGTGCGGCCAGTCGAGCCGCGCGCCGATCGGCGCGCTCTGCCGGAAATCGAAGGCATTGCCTGCCACTTCCGCGAGCTTGCACGGAATCATCGCGGCATCGACTTCAAAGAAGCGGTCGGCATCGATCGACAACACGTGGCCGCGAATGTCGGCCCCCGGCCGGCCCGTGAGATTGAAATACGGATGGCTCGTCAGATTGAGCGGCGTCGCGGCATCGGTGATCGCTTCATAGGCGATGGTCAGCGTGCCGTCGTCGTCGAGCGAGTAGCGCACCTGCGTGGTCACGTTGCCGGGAAAACCGGCGTCGCCTTCGGGCGACTCCAGCCGCATGAGCAACGCGCCGTTGTCCTCGCTCACGTCCCACAGCGCGCGATGAAAACCCACCGTGCCGCCATGCAGCAGATTCGCGCCTTCATTGCGGTCGAGCGTGTACTCGATGCCATCGAGCGTGAAGCGCGCATCGGCAATGCGGTTCGCCCAGCGGCCTATCAGGCCGCCCATATAAGTGGTGGCCGCCACATAGTCGGCGGGCGTGTCGTGACCGAGCAGGATATCGCCGAGCACGCCGGCGCGATCCGGCGCATGCCACGAGACCAGCGTCGCGCCCAGATCGCTGATGGCGACCTTCATACCGTGCGCATTGCGCAACGTGAAGAGTCGAACGGAATCGCCACCGCGCAATGTGCCCCACGGCTCGGAAGAAAGTTGTGCGATGCTGATCATGTCGTCAGTGAGAAAAAAAGAGAATAGGCATGCTCAGCCCGGCGCGGACGTCGAATTCGCCTGCTCCTGGTATTCACGCGGCGTACAGCCGAGTTCACGCCGAAAGACCGCGTACATGTATTGCAGCGACGTAAAGCCGCAACGGATCGCCACTTCCGCGCTCGACGCATCGCGCTTTGCCAGCAGTGCTTTCGCGACATCGAGTTTATGACGCAAAATTTCCTGGTGCACGGTGCACTGCCGTTCGCGCCGAAAGTACTCTTCGAGCGACGAACGCGACACGCCCACATAGTCGGCAACCTGTTCGGTGCGAATGCCCTGGCACGCGTACTGTCGAATGAAGTGCCGCGCTCGCATCACATACGGACTCGCCAGCGGTTCGTGCTTCGTCGATTCGAGCACGTTGATGCCGACAGGCGGAACGAGAATGCGCCGCCCGGGAAAGCGCGCACCACGCAGCATCTGATGCAAGAGGTGAGCCGCGGTGCGGCCCATTTCCTCAGTGCCCTGAATCACCGAAGAAAGCGGAATACGCGTCAACGTGCGCGTCAACGGATCATTGTCGATGCCGATGATCGCGACTTCTTCGGGCACAGGAATGCCGGCAATCAAACACGCCTGAAGCAGATGCCGCGCGCGCGCATCGGTCACGGCGATGATGCCGACCGGCTTCGGCAAATCCCGCAGCCACGCGGTGAGCTGTTCGGTCGCCTGGTTCCATGACGGCGCGCTGGTCGAGAGACCGCGATACATCTCGCCGTCGATCTGCTCCGCGCTGTGTCCATCCGCGCTACGCAGATGAGCGAACGCGAGTTCGCGCTGTTGCGCCCAGCGGTTCTCTTGCGCCTGCGGCAAGCTGTACAGCGCGAAGTGTTCGAGACCCGCGCCGATCAAATGCGTGTAGGCGAGCGAGACGAGCTTGCTGTTGTCGGTGGCGATATAGGGTAAATCCGGAGGATAGTGCGCCGGATCTTCGAACGACGAACCCACGGCGACCACTGGCAACGGACAATCGCGCAGCGCTTCGCCCACGGCGGGATCGTCGAAATCCGCGATGATGCCGTCGCCGTCGAAGCGTTCGATGCCCGTCAGCCGGCAGCGAAAATCTTCTTCGAGGAACAGGTCCCACGCCACGCGCGTGGACAGCAAGTAGTTGCCGATGCCGGTAATGATCTCGCGGTCGTAGACCTTGTTCGCGTTGAACAGCAGTGCGATCCGATGGGTCGTCTGTGGCGTTTGCGGACGGGTCATGGCGGTGAGCGGCGCGCGGGCCAATGACCCGTCGCGCCTTCGTCTCCTGTTAGATGCTTAATTTGAACGGCACCGGTTTTAAGCGTCTGGTTATTCTAGGCCCCGAATCGCGCGCCGGTGCGAAACAAAATCAAGGGCGGTAAGAAACATCAAGCACGCTGCGCAATTTCGCAATTGCCGACGCATCGTGCAAGCGGCAGCATGGCGTCACCTTGTCAACCGGCGCGGCGACGTCGCATGGGTTGCGGTGCACCATAAACTGGAGACGCTGATGTCTTACTTCGAACACATTCCCGAGATCCGCTACGAAGGCCCTCAATCGGATAACCCGCTTGCGTACCGCCATTACGATAAAAGCAAAAAGGTACTCGGAAAGACGCTCGAAGAACATCTGCGCATTGCCGTATGTTACTGGCATACGTTCGTCTGGCCGGGTGTGGATATTTTCGGGCAAGGCACGTTTCGACGTCCCTGGCAGCAGGCCGGCGACGCAATGGAACGAGCGCAGCAAAAGGCGGATTCCGCATTCGAGTTCTTCTCGAAGCTCGGCACGCCGTACTACACGTTTCACGATACCGACGTTTCGCCCGAAGGATCGAGCCTGAAGGAATACAGCGAGAACTTCTTGCGCATTGCCGACTATCTGGCGCGCAAGCAGGAAAGCACGGGCATCAAGCTGCTATGGGGCACGGCCAATCTGTTCTCGCATCCCCGTTATGCGGCCGGCGCCGCGACCAGTCCCGATCCGGAGGTGTTCGCGTTTGCGGCGACACAAGTGCGCCATGCGCTCGATGCGACGCAACGACTCGGCGGCGATAATTATGTGCTGTGGGGCGGCCGCGAGGGTTACGATACCTTGCTGAATACCGACCTCGTGCGTGAACGCGATCAACTCGCCCGCTTTCTGCATATGGTCGTCGACCATGCGCACAAGATCGGCTTTAAAGGCTCGCTGCTGATTGAACCCAAGCCGCAGGAACCGACCAAGCATCAATACGATTACGACGTCGCGACCGTGCATGGCTTTTTGCTGCAGCATGGGCTCGACAAAGAGATTCGCGTGAACATCGAGGCCAATCACGCGACGCTGGCGGGCCACTCGTTTCATCACGAGATCGCCACGGCCTACGCGCTGGGTATTTTCGGCAGCGTCGATGCGAATCGCGGCGATCCGCAAAACGGCTGGGATACGGATCAATTCCCAAATAGTGTGGAAGAACTGACGCTCGCCTTCTACGAAATTCTCAAGCACGGCGGCTTCACAACCGGCGGCATGAATTTCGATTCGAAAGTACGGCGCCAAAGCGTCGATCCGGAAGATCTGTTCTACGGTCACATTGGTGCGATCGATAACCTTGCGCTCGCCGTCGAACGCGCGGCGGTACTGATTGAAAACGATCGTCTCGATCAATTCAAACGTCAGCGCTACGCGGGCTGGGATGCGGAGTTGGGCCGCAAGATTTCTTCCGGCGATTATTCGCTCTCCGCGCTCGCTGAGGACGCAATGGCGCGCGGTCTGAACCCGCAGCACGCAAGCGGCCATCAGGAGTTGATGGAAAACATCGTGAATCAGGCGATTTACAGCGGACGTTGATCAGCGTTTCAGGAAGCAGTGCATCAAGAAGTTGCAACACTAAAAAAAAATCGCGCGGCCACGTCGACCGCGCGAAACAGGAAGCTTTGGGTTGTCGCTTGTCCGGTCTTGTGGCTCGCAGCGCAAACCGTCCAATCCGGTATTCCGGCTATCAGAAGAAGGAGACAGAGATGAAATTCGCAACGCGTCGTAACGTATTGAGTTCGCTCGTATGTGGAGCGGTGCTCGCCAGCCTGTCGCTTGCCGCGCCGCTCGCGCATGCAAGCAAGGATCACCCGGAAATTGGCTTCTGTATCGACGATCTGCGCGTCGAACGCTGGTCGCGCGATCGTGACTATTTCGTCGCCGCAGCGGAAAAACTCGGTGCGAAAGTGTCGGTGCAATCCGCCGATGCGAGCGAAGCGCGGCAGATCTCGCAGATCGAAAACCTGATCTCGCGCGGCGTCGATGTCATCGTGATCGTGCCGTTCAATTCGAAGACGCTCGGCAACGTGGTCGCCGAAGCAAAGAAAGCCGGCATCAAGGTCGTTTCATATGACCGCCTGATTCTCGACGCCGACGTGGACGCCTATATTTCGTTCGACAACGAGAAGGTCGGCGAATTGCAGGCGCAAGGCGTGTACAACGCGCAGCCGAAGGGCAACTACTTCCTGCTCGGCGGCGCGCCGACCGACAACAACGCCAAGATGTTGCGCGAGGGTCAGCTCAAGGTACTGAAGCCTGCCATCGATAAAGGCGACATCAAAGTAGTCGGTCAGCAGTGGGTGCCGGAATGGAGCGCGTCCACGGCGCTGCGCATTGTCGAAGATGCGCTGACGGCGAATAACAACAAGATCGACGCGATCGTCGCCTCGAACGACGGCACCGCGGGCGGTGCGATCCAGGCGCTCGCCGCGCAGCACATGGCGGGCAAAGTGCCGGTATCGGGCCAGGACGCGGACCTCGCGGCCGTGAAACGTGTGATTGCGGGCACGCAGACCATGACCGTCTACAAGCCGCTGAAACTGATTGCCGGCGAAGCCGCCAAGCTCTCCGTGGCGCTTGCAAAGGGTGAAAAACCCGCCTTTAACTCGCAATACGACAACGGCAAGAAGAAAGTCGACACGGTGCTCCTGCAACCCACGTTGCTCACCAAGAGCAATGTCGATGTAGTCGTCAAGGACGGCTTCTATAGCCAGGCCCAGCTCGCGAGCCAATGAGCGTAACGTGTGCGCGGCGGACCTCGATGCGTGTCATGCGCGTCGGCGCCGTCGCGCGCCTTGCAGCGAGGCATAGCGAATGACGCAAGCTCTCATGACGATGCGCGGCATCGTCAAGGCGTTTTCCGGCGTGAAGGCGCTCGACGGCATCGACCTCACGGTCGCGCCCGGCGAATGCGTGGGCCTGTGCGGCGAGAACGGCGCGGGCAAATCGACGCTGATGAAAGTGCTCTCGGGCGTGTATCCGTGGGGCACGTGGGACGGCGAAATCATCTGGGAAGGCGAGCCGCTGAAAGCCGCCAGCGTGCGCGATACCGAACGCGCCGGCATTATCATCATTCACCAGGAGTTGATGCTGGTGCCTGAGTTGTCGGTGGCGGAGAACATCTTTCTCGGCAATGAAATCACGCTGCCCGGCGGCCGCATGAATTATGCCGCGATGTATCAGCGCGCCGACGAACTGCTGCGCGAACTCGGCATCAGCGGAATCAATGCCGCACAGCCGGTGATGAACTATGGCGGCGGCCATCAACAGTTGATCGAAATTGCGAAGGCGCTGAACAAGCGCGCCAAGCTGCTGATTCTCGACGAACCGTCTTCTTCGCTGACTTCTTCCGAGATCCGTATTCTGCTCGACATCGTGCGCGATCTGAAGCGGCGTGGCGTGGCCTGCGTGTACATCTCGCACAAGCTCGATGAAGTGGCGGCCGTGTGCGACACGATCAGCGTGATTCGCGACGGACGTCATGTCGCGACCGAGCCAATGCGCGCGCTCACCACCGACCGCATCATTTCGTTGATGGTAGGCCGCGAAATCAAGAACCTGTTTCCACGCGAGCCGCATCCGATCGGCGACGTGATCTTCGAGGCGCGCCACGTCACCTGTTTCGACGTGACCAATCCGCGCCGCAAGCGTGTGAACGACGTGTCGTTCGCGCTGCGGCATGGCGAGATTCTCGGCGTGGCCGGTCTCGTAGGCGCGGGGCGCACGGAGTTGATGCAGGCGATCTTCGGCGCGTATCCGGGCGTGAGCGAGGCGACCGTTGTGATGGACGGCAAGCCGCTGAAGATTCGCGCACCAGTCGATGCGATTCGCGCAGGCATCGGCATGGTGCCGGAAGATCGCAAGCGCCACGGCATCGTGCCGGGGCTGAGCGTGGGCCATAACATCACGCTGGCCGTGTTGCAGCGCTTCGCATCGGGCGGGCGGATCGACTCCGCAGCCGAACTCGATACGATTCATACGGAGATGAAACGGCTTTCAGTGCGCGCCGCGCATCCCATGTTGTCGATTGCGAGTCTGTCGGGCGGTAATCAGCAAAAGGCCGTGCTGACACGCATGTTGCTGACCAATCCGAAAGTGCTGATTCTCGACGAGCCCACGCGCGGCGTCGACGTCGGCGCGAAATATGAAATCTACAAGCTGATCTTTCAACTTGCGCAGCGCGGCATGTCGATCGTGATGGTGTCTTCCGAACTGCCCGAAGTGCTCGGCATCAGCGATCGCGTGCTGGTGATCGGTGAAGGCGAGTTGCGAGGCGATTTCATCAACGACGGCCTCACGCAAGAGGACATTCTCAGCGCCGCGATCCGTCCCGTGCAGCGATCCCCGAACCCAACCGCAGCGAGTGCCGCATGACGCCCGACGTTACTTCCCAACGCGCCGACGAAGCCGCGCCGCGAGGCGCATTCGCCGGTCCGCAGCGCATTCAGCAATTGTTCGCGCGCTACAAGATTCTCGCGCTGCTGATTGCCGTGGCCGCGATCTGGATTTTCTTTTCGATGCTCACGCACGGCGCGTTCGTCACGCCGCGCAATCTGTCGAACCTGCTGCGGCAGATGTCGATTACCGGCATGCTCGCGTGCGGCATGGTGTTCGTGATCATTGCCGGCGAGATCGATCTGTCGGTCGGGTCGCTGCTCGGTTTGCTCGGCGGCGTGGCGGCGATACTCGACGTCAACCGGCACTGGCCGATCGGCGTCACGTTGCCCGTGGTGATGCTGCTCGGCGTGCTGGTCGGCATGTTCAATGGATGGTGGTCCACCTATCGGCGCGTGCCTTCGTTTATTGTCGGGCTCGGCGGCATGCTTGCGTATCGCGGCATTCTGCTCGGCGTGACCGGTGGATCGACGATCGCGCCGGTGTCGGACAGTTTCGTGTTTGTCGGCCAAGGGTATTTGCCGCGGCTCGCTGGCGATACGCTCGCGGTGGTGCTTTTTCTGCTGCTCGCCTTTCTGACGATACGGCAGCGCCGCAATCGCGAGCGTTATCAGTTGCGCGTGGTGCCGGTCTGGCAGGACGTGGTGAAGGTGGTCGGCGCGGGTGTGATACTCGCCGGTTTCGTTGCCACGCTCGATCGGTATGGCGGTATTCCGGTGCCGGTGCTGTTGCTGCTCGCGTTGCTGGGTATCTTTACGTGGATTGCCACGCAGACCGTGTTCGGGCGACGTATCTACGCGGTCGGTTCGAACCTCGAAGCGACGCGGCTCTCGGGTGTCAACACCAATCGCGTGAAACTGGCGATCTTCGCGCTGATGGGGCTGATGTGCGCGTTCGGCGGCATCGTGAACACGGCGCGGTTGGCGGCGGGCTCGCCGTCGGCGGGATCGATGGGCGAACTCGATGCGATTGCTGCGTGCTTTATCGGCGGGACGTCGATGCGTGGCGGTTCCGGCACGGTCTACGGCGCACTGATCGGCGCGCTGGTGATGGCGAGCCTGGACAACGGCATGTCGATGCTCGACGTCGACGCTTATTGGCAGATGATTGTGAAGGGCAGCATTCTCGTGCTGGCCGTTTGGATCGATGTCGTGTCGGGGTCGAACCGGCGGTGAGGTGGAAGGGGGGTGCGGTGGCGCGAGGCCGTCGCATCTGTTTTCTACTGATGTGGCGCGTGAGCTGTCTATCAGCGCATCTGCGCGGCAACGGCGGCGCCGAGCTTGCTGCGCCGTGCGGGCGCCTTTGTGGCCGGCTTCTTTGCAGTTGCCGTTTTTTTTGCGGCTGCAGCAGGCTTCTTGCGCGCTGCCGATTTATCGCCGGAGGCGCTTGGGCTGCGTTTCGAGGGGCCGTCCAGCACGCGCATCTCGATACGCATATCCGCCGCGACCGCCATGTTGACCAACGCGTCGAGCGCGAACAGATTGATCTTGCCGCGCATGAGATCGGACACGCGCGGCTGGGTGACGCAGAAGCACTTGGCCGCTTCCGCCTGACTCATGCCGGTGCGGGCGATATGGTCTTTGATCGCCATCATCAGCACCGAGCGAAGCTTCATGTTCTCCGCCTGCTCGGGCGTGTCTTCGATAGCGTCCCAGACGCTCGAAAATGTTCGATTGCTCATGCCTTAACCTCTTTCATTTCGCGGTAGCGCTGGGCGGCGAGATCCAGATCCGTTTTGCCGATCTTTTGCGTCTTTTTCTGGAAGCAATGCAGCACGTAGATCGCGTCTGCAAATTTTGCGACGTAAATGATCCGGAATGCACCGTTTGCGTCGCGAATCCGAATTTCCCGTGTACCTGGGCCTATCGTATTCATGGGTTTCCAGTCGTCGGGATCACGACCGCGCTGGACCTGATCGAGTTGATGGCCGGCGTCGCGTCGGGCCGAAAGCGGGAACTCGCGCAAGTCGTCCAGTGAGCTACCGCAGAACTTGAGTGACTTCGCATCGATCATTTACGATTATACAAAAATTTGTATGAGAGGGTAGTCGGCAGAATTTGATGAAGTTGCTATTTTTGCGCTGAACTCACAGCATTGCGTGCTTCGCGCAGCCTACATTTGAGTCAGATCAGAAATCCGATAACGTCGCAAATAGGACGCGCTGGCTAATGCACTTCGTCCTGCTCACCCCCATTTAATGAAACACCCCACGACAACCCCCCATCCCCGCCATCCTCCCTATCCCCCGCCCCAAGCCGCCCTGACTTGGACCCACGCATTTAAGTCCCACATCCGTGGCCCGTCTTATTACTATTCCGAGGAACAACGCCAGGCGCCGACCCGCGCTCTCACAGCTTTCCAGCCATCGTGCAAGCTGATCGAACCATGCCATGTTGAAACGCAGAACCTTTCTGCTCGGCGGCGCCGGCGCTGTCGGCGCGTTGCTGGTCGGCTGGTCGGTGCTGCCGCCGGGGCAGCGTTTGACCACGTCCATGCCGCTGCCGGCGCAAGGCACGCAAGTGGCGCTCAACGGCTGGGTCAAAATTGCCGCCGACAACAGCGTGACGATCATGATGTGCAAGGCGGAAATGGGGCAGGGCATCCACACCGGTCTCGCCATGCTGCTTGCCGAAGAACTGGACGCCGACTGGTCGCGGGTGCGCGTCGAAGACTCGCCCATCGACAGGATCTACAACAGCGTGCAAAGCATCATCGACGACTTGCCGTTTCGCCCCGACAACGACAGTACCGTCAAGCGCGCCACCGTCTGGATGACCCGCAAGCTGGTGCGCGAAGCCGGCACGATGATGACGGGCGGTTCGTCGAGCATCAACGATCTATGGACGCCCATGCGCGAAGCCGGCGCGTCGGCCCGCGCCATGCTGATCGGCGCGGCGGCCGCGCAATGGAAAGTGCCGCCCGGTGAGTGCCGCGCTGAAGGCGGTCAGGTGCTGCACCCGTCGGGGCATAAAGCGAGCTTCGGCGAATTGTCGTCGATGGCCGCGCAGCAGCCGCTGCCGCGCAAGGTGACGCTGAAAGATCCCGCCGACTTCAAGCTGATCGGCAAACCGCTGCGCCGTATCGAAGCGGCGTCGAAGATCAACGGTACGGCGCGCTTCGGCATCGACGCGCTGCCGGACGGCCTGCTCTACGCGAGTGTCGTCATGTGTCCAACGCTCGGCGGCACGGTGGCGAAATTCGACGCGACGGCCGCCGGCAAATTGCCGGGCTTCCTCAAGGCGTTCGCCGTCGCGCCGTACAGCGGCGGGACCGGCGGCGTCGCCGTGATCGCCGACAACCCGTTCCGCGCGATGAACGCAGTCGCCGCCATCGACGCGACCTGGCACGACGGCCCGGCGGCGAAGCTGTCGAACGCGGACGTGGACCGCCACCTCGCGCAAGCACTCGACGACAGCGACGGCCACGCCTATTACCGCCTCGGCGACGTCGATGCTGCCATGACCCGCGCGACGCGCACCTTTAGCGCGGAATATCGTGCGCCGTATCTCGCGCACGGCGCGGTGGAACCGCTCAACTGCACCGTGCAGGTCGCGGACGGTACAGCCACGGTCTGGGTCTCCACGCAAATGCCCGGCCTCGCGCGGCACCATGTGGCGAAAGTGCTGGAACTCGACGAGGATAAAGTCGACGTGCAAACGCTTCTTCTCGGCGGCGCGTTCGGCCGGCGTCTGGAGCTGGATTTCATCGCTCAGGCCGCGGCGATCGCGCGCGAAGGCGGGGGCCGTCCGGTGCAAACGCTCTGGTCGCGAGCGCAGGATTTCACCCACGACTTCTATCGTCCGGCGTGTCTGTCGCGGCTGAAGGCCGGTTTCGACAACGACGGCAAACTGGTGGCATGGCAGGCCACGTCGGCAAGTCAGGCGATCGTGCCGGAAGCGCTCGCGCGCTACTACGGCGCGCCGCGTCTTACCATCGACAAGACCACCTGCGAAGGCGCCTTCGATCAGCCCTACGAATGGCCGGCTGCGCGCGTCGCGCACAAGATCGTCGAATTGCCGGTGCCGGTCGGGTTCTGGCGTTCGGTGGGTCACTCGCATCAGGCGTTCTTCACCGAGGGCTTTACCGACGAACTTGCGGTAGCGACCGGCAAGGATCCGATGGCATTTCGCGCCGCACTGCTCGAGCAGCATCCGCGGCATCTGGCGGTGTTAAAGCGCGTGGCGGCTCTGTCGGCCTGGGAGCATCCGCTAGCGCGTGCCGCCGACGGCGCGCCGCGCGCGCGTGGCGTCGCGCTGCACGAGGCGTTCGGCAGCGTGGTCGCGCAGGTCGCGGAGGTGTCGATCGGTCCGGGTAAGAAGATTCGGGTGCATCGGGTGATCTGCGTGATCGATTGCGGCATGCCGGTGAATCCGAATCTGATTCGGCAGCAGATGGAGAGCGCGGTTGTCTTCGGTCTCTCCACCGCGTTGCAGGACGAGATCACACTCGTCGACGGCCAGGTGCAGCAAAAAAACTTTCTGGATTTCCCGGTGGTGCGAATCGACGATTGTCCGGTGATTGACACGGACATCGTGCCGAGCCAGATGCATCCGCAAGGCGTGGGTGAAGCGGGCGTGCCGCCGGTCGCGCCGGCGGTGGCTAATGCGGTGTTCAAGTTGACGGGCCAGCGCTTGCGCTCGCTGCCGTTGAAACTGGCGTGAAGCAGGCCGAATTCAAGAACACAGGGAGACAGTCATGGGATCGCTGAACATCAACGGCCGGGCAGTGGCGGTACAGAGCGAACCGGACATGCCGCTTCTGTGGGTGCTGCGTTGCGAGCTCGGCATGACGGGCACCAAGTTCGGCTGTGGCGTGGGTATTTGCGGCGCGTGTACGATCCATGTCGACGGCGAACCGAACTTCGCCTGTCAGACGTTCATGTCGAGCCTGCACACGCAGAAGATTACGACCATTGAGGGTTTGCAGGGTGCGGAAGCACAAGCGTTGAAGGCCGCGTGGATCGATCTCGACGTGGTGCAATGCGGCTATTGCCAGAGCGCTCAACTGATGGCGGCTTGCGCACTGCTCAAGCACAATCCCAAGCCGACCGACGCGGACATCGACACGGCGATGTCGCACATCGTGTGCCGTTGCGGCACCTATCCGAGGGTACGGGCGGCAATCCACCAGGCGGCGGCAAAGCGCCGCCCCGCATGACGCCGCCGACGAGTTTCGCGTTCACCCTTAACGAAAGAGTCCGCTGCGCACGCTCAACCTGCTAGCAATTCCACCACGGCGACGACCGCCGTAAAAATGCCGATGCAGCCGCCGAGCGTGGCTGCGCTTTTCATGAATTGCGACATACAGGTCCCCGTAATGAGTGGTTGGTGACATGTATTTAATCTGAATTGAAAGGCAAAAGAAAGGCAATCAAAAATAATTCGTAAACTGAGCGCGCGTCGCCACCAGACGTGTGTGCATGGCCGGAGCATCGCTTTGCGGCGCTCAAGGCGCTTTCGTTGCCGCCGTCGTTGGCGTCGCCTTGACCGGCACCGCGACCGCAGGCTTGGAACCAACAGAAGCGTTCTGCGGATCAACTTCCCAACCGCCGCCGAGCGCGAGGAACAGGTTCACCTGATCGATCGCCACCTGGCCGTCCGCGGCCGCAGCCTGAGACTTCGTGGACGTCAACGTGCGCGTCGCATCCAGATCCGAAATAAACGACTCACGTCCCGCGCGATACAGCCGATGCGTTTCATCCGCCGACTCTGTCGCCGACTTGACCGCGGCACGCAGCGCATCGGCGCGGGCGTAATCCGACGAATAGGTCGCGAGACTTGTTTCGGTTTCGCGCAACGCGGTCAATACCACACCGTCGAACTTTGCCAACGCCACCTGGCTCGATGCCTGCGCTTCACGCACGCGCCCACGCGCGCCGTTCGTGGGAAACTGCCAACTGATTAGCGGACCGAAGCCCCAACGCGCCGTGGGCGACGTGCCGAGGTCTTCCAGAACGCCGGTCAACCCCGCCGACGCCCCGATGCTCACCGTCGGATACAGCGCCCCGGTGGCGACGCCGATCCGCGCCGTGGATGCCGCCAATTGACGCTCGGCCTCGCGCACATCCGGTCGGCGTTTAAGTAGCGCAGCGCCGTCGCCGACGGGAACCGGCTGGCGGAGTTGCGGCAGCCTGTCGCAAGCGAGCACGGCCGGCGGCAGATCCGAAGGCGCGCGCGCGAGCAGCGCCGCGAGCCGGTACTGCGCGATCTTGCGGCGCGCCGTATAACGCGGAATATCCGCCGACAACGTATCGACCTGGGTCTGCCCACGCGTCACGTCGGGTTGATTGCCGCGGCCTGCATCGCGCAGGCGGCGCGAGACGTCCACGCGCTGTTTCTGCAGCGCCAGCGATTGTTGCGCGATCCTGAGTTCCTCGGCGGCCGAACATTGCTCCACGTAAGAGCGCACCACGTCCGCCACCACGGTGATTCGCGCGAGATCGGCCGCGGCTTGTACCGACTCGGTGTCCGCTTGCGCCGCTTCCACCCCGCGCCGCAGCTTGCCGAACAGATCGATTTCATACGAGATGCTGATGCCGATGTCGCCTTCGTTGACGACCGGCAGCTTTTCGGTGAGCAGGTATTGCTCGGCGGATTCCTGCGCGCGTTCGATCGCCACCGAACTCTTGCCGGAAAAACCGCCCTGCGCCTGCGCCACGCCCAACGCTTCACGCGAACGCGCGAGATTGGCCGCCGCGACGCGCAAGTCGGTATTCGATTGCAGCGCTTCGTCGACGAGTCGATTCAGCACCGGATCGTCGTACAGCTTCCACCACACGGGTGGCACGTTCTGGCGTGTGGTCAGCGAGGTGTCCGCGCCTTCGATCGGCGCGTTGGCGAGCGGTGCGTTGATCAACGCCTGTTGCGGCAACGCGTAGTTGGGACCGACGTTCATGCATCCATTGAGCGCAACGGCCAATGGCAGCAACGGCAGCAACGGCAATAAGGGCAGGGCGCGCGACAGCGTCATTGCGAGGCGCCCGATGACGAGACCGCCGCCGGCGCCGGCTGTGCAGCCGAACCAGCCGGGCCAGTCGAAACAGCAGACGTAGCCGACGTAGCAGACGCGGATGAAGAAGCCGCCACCGCCCCCGACGCCCCCGCATCAGGATGCTTCTTCCCGACAGGCGACAGATCACGCACCGACACAGTCGCCGTCCGCCCCGCGATCATGCGGAAGTCCGCGGGCACTTCATCGAGCGCCACACGCACTGGAATCCGTTGCGCGAGACGCACCCAACTGAAAGCCGGATTCACATTCGGCAGCAGATTCGAACCTTGCGTGCGGTCCCGATCCTCGATCGCGGCGACGATACTCTGCACATGTCCGCGCAACACCGCCGGTTCGCCCATCACCTTGATATCGACCGGCTGGCCGATGTCGATGCCACCCAGCTTGGTTTCCTCAAAATACCCGTCAACACGGAACGAATGCATATCGACCACCGAGACCACCGCGCGCCCCGCCGCGACATATTCGCCGACGCGCGGCGCGCGGTCGTTCAGATAACCGTCGACCGGGCTCATGATCGTGGCGCGTTGCAGATTCAGCTTCGCGGTGTCGATCGCCACGTTCGCATCGGCGAGCGCGGCTTCGCCAGCCTCGACGCGCGAGCGGCTTTCTTCTGCCACTTCCGCCGCGACCAGGTTGCCGAGCTTGCGGTTGCGCGCGTCTTCGCGGCGCGCCTGGTCGAGCGTGGCGCGGCGTTGTTGCGCGGTCGCCTGCGCCTGGCGCAGCGCGAGCGTGTAGCGGGCTTGATCGATGACGAACAGCACCTGGCCTTGCTTGACCTGCTGGTTGTCCACCACCTCGACCGACGAAATCAGTCCCGAGATGTCCGGTGCGACCTGGATCACGTCGGCGCGCACGTGTCCGTCGCGAGTCCACGGCGCGAACATGTAATAGCCAACCAGTTTCCACAGCACGAGGGCCGCGGCGACGACGACGATCAGGGTCAGCAGAATTTGACCGACGGAGAACCAGGTTTTTTTCACGTTATTAGTCTGTGTGAAACGACAACGACAAGGCCCAGCACCAGCACATAGATGCCAAGATCGAAGATGGAGCGATGCCAGACGAAGCGGTAAAAGCCGACGCGCGCGAGCACCGTGCGAATGACCAGGTTGATCAGATACGCGACCAACATCAGGACGAGCACGGCCGGCACGAACACGCCGAAAATATCGATTTCACCGATCATCGCGGGAGGTGGGCAAGAGGAAAGGAAATGGCCAACGGCATGAGCGCATCAGGCTGCGGCCTCCGGTTCGGGCGGCGTGGGTGTTGTCAGCGTGGCCGGAAACAGCGAAAGACGCAAGCCGACCAGCGCGTGCAGCGCTTCGCGCAACCGGCGCGCCGAGGTCTGCGCGCTTGGGCTCGGCGCGCCGGCGTTGGCGAGGCCCTGTGCGGTGACACTCGCCACGGCGGCGTCGATCGACGACATCAGGCTCTCCGGCACCGGCTCGCGCTTGCGGCGGTCGACGCAGCTTTCATAGTACTGACGCACGTCGTCGAGCACGTGATCGATCGCGGCCGGCGCGTCGCCGCCTAGATTGGGGGTCAGGCGGCGCAGATCGAGCGCGTTGAGGCCAATGCGCAGATCGCGAAAGCTTTCGATCGACGGATGACGACGGTCGTCGGTCGCGGCGAGTCGCGGGATCAACTGCATCAGGCGGTCGAGCATGCGCGCAGCGAGATTGCGGGGATCTTCGATCGGCCGTGTCGATGCCGTGAGCGCCACGTCGGCCCAGCTCGAACGCAACAGGCGGGACGCCGTGAGTTCGGCGCCGAACGGGCGTGTCGCGCGCGTCCACAGATACGCATAAAGCAAGCCGGCGAGGCCCGCGAGATTGCTGTTCAGGAAGACCAGAAAATTGGCGTCGTAGGCGTCCTGAATGCTGATGAAAGTGGCCGTGTTCACGGCGACCAGCACCGTGGCCAGGTTGAACTGCGGGCGCGGAATCAGTGTGCCGACGAAGATGAACGGCGCGGCGAACATGATCACCAGCAAGGGAAAGTCATGCACATGCGGCAGCACGACGAACAGGTAGACGCCCGCCGCCACCACGCTGATGGCGGTCGCCACGAAAAAGCGGAAGATGAACGGCGCGGGCTCGTCGAGCGCGGCGAAGAAGCAGCATGCCACGGCCGCGAGCGTGACTGCGCTCGCTCCGTCGTTCCACCCCGAGCCGATCCACAAACTGCACGCGAGAACCACGGCCGCCGCGGCCGTGCCCGTGGAGAACAGCATGATGCCGCGATCGTAGAAGCGCTCTGTACCGCCCAGCCGCCAATGACGGAAGCGTGGACGCCATGAGCCTTCTTCCCGTGTGATGATGATGCGCAGCGAGCGGCAGTCCTGCCAGACATCGATCACCTGTTTCATACGCCACAACGCGTTCGAGAGCAGCGCGCCATCCCAGCCCGCGAGCGCCGACGGCGGTGGCTGCATTGCCGCGATGCGCGCACGCAATGCATCGGCCGTCGGGTCCGGGTGATAGCCTTCGCTCACGGTGGGCATCGGCTCGTTGAACCATTTGATGACATCGGCGAGCAGGCTCTCCAGCCCGTCGGGCCACGTCTGCCGGCCGCTGTTATAAAGCGCGATCAGCGGATCGGCGAGCGACGACATGATCGGCAGCAGCAACTGCATGCGCCCGCGCAGTTCGTGTGCGCGCGCCAATATGTCGGGCCGCGTGTGATCGTAGGCCAACTGGCTGAGCAGCAATTCAAGGCCATTGATGGTGGCCGCGATGCGTTGCCGCGCACCCGAAATGACCGAACCGGCAATTCGTCCAGAAAGCGTTTCGGTTGCGTAGAACGCGGCGTCGCGAAACCATGCGTCAGTCTGATTGATGATCGTCGGTGCAAGCCGGCTCGGAAACAGCGCGCTGCCAACAATGCTCGCGCAGACAATGCCCAGCGTGATCTCCTCGGTGCGGCTGACCGCGAGGTCGAACACGCCGCCCGGATTGGTCACCGAAGGCAGCGCGATAATCGGCATCGTATAGCCGGCCAGCAGGAACACGTAGCTGCGCGCGGTGCGGTCGGACACTGCCAGATACAGCATCGTGCCGGTCCATAGCGCGACGATTACGCTGAACAGATACGGCGATTCGACGAAGGGCGGCACCAGCAGCACGGCTGCCGAAGCGCCGAGCATGGTGCCGAGCGCACGATAGAGCGCCTTCGAACGCGTGGCGCCGACAAACGGATTCGACACGATGTAGACGGTCGCCATCGCCCAATAAGGCCGCGGCAGTTCGAGCGCGAGGCCGATGTAGAGCGCGATCATCGCCGCGGCAAATGTCTTGACGGAGAACAGCCAGTCGCGAAGGGAAGGGTAGACCATCAACCGTTACGCCGGATCGCCGCTGTGATCGCTGCTCTGATCGGCGTGCTCGCCGGCGTCGGCCGTGAACGCGGCCAGCACGCGCAAAGTGGCTTCCAGGTCGCTGCGCGAGACGCCTTTCAACGCTTGCGCCCGCAGCGTGACCAGTTCTTCTTCCATTTTCGCGGTGACGGCGCGGCCTTCTTCGGTGAGCACCACGGTCTTCGCGCGCCGGTCTTCGGGGTCTTCGTCGCGACGCATCAGGCCCGCAGCGCACAGTTGATCGAGCAGCCGCACGAGCGAAGGCCCTTCAATACCGATGTGATCGGCGAGCGTGACCTGGCGCACGGCCGCGCCGAGCCGGCTGGCGGTCAGGAGCGGCGTGGCGCACGCCTCGGAAACATTGAAGGCCGCGAGCACGCCGTGGCTCGTGCGCCGCCATTTTCGGGCGGCGACGACCAGCGTGCTGCTGACTGTCCGGCGCAAGGCATCGAGATTCGACATGGCCGGTATTGTATTTCTAAAAAATTCGTTAGCAAACTATTGATTCTGGAATTTTTTATGACGATACGGCACGGCTGGGCGCATCGGCATGCGCGCAGGTTCGCTACGTCGGCGTGACTCAGGCCGCGAGCCCGAGCCTGACCGTCCGCGCCAGATCGTCCAGCTGGAAAGGCTTGCGCAAAATCGTGCAGCGCTTCACCGCCAGCCCGGAGATGTCCACGTCCGCATAGCCCGTTGCCAGGATCACGGGCAAATCCTCGCGCATCTTGCGCGCCTCGGCGATCACGTCGATTCCGTTCATGCCGGGCATCGCGAAGTCCACCATCAGCAGGTCCGGTTTGTCGTCCTGCAAACGGTTCAGGCCCGCGCGTCCGTCGGCGGCTTCGGTCACCGTGTAGCCGAGCATTCTCAGCGACTCGACCAGCATGGCGCGCACCTCGCTGTCGTCTTCGACCACCAGCACGCGTTTTTCGCCGATCACGTTCGCTTCCGCATCCGACGCCGCTTCGGCCTGCGGCGCCACGCGTTCGCGCAACGGCAGCCAGAGTTCGACAGTGGTGCCCACGCCTTCCTCGCTGAACAGACGCGCGGTGCCGCCGGCCTGCCTCGCAATGCCGTAGACCTGGCTCAAGCCGAGTCCGGTTCCCTTGCCGATCGGCTTGGTGGTGAAGAACGGATCGAACACGCGCGACACCACATCGGGCGGCACACCCGAACCGGTATCGGCGACTTCGACCACCACGTAGCGGCCTTCAGCGAGTGTCTGATCGGGCGCCTCGCGCTGCTTCACGCGAATGGCGAGCTGGCCGCCGCCCGGCATGGCGTCGCGCGCGTTGATGGCGAGATTGAGAATGGCCAGTTCGAGCTGATTGGCGTCGGCCTGAGTCCACATCTCTTGGCCTTCGAACTCGTTGGTATAACGGATGCTCGACCCGAGCGACACCGTAATGATGTCGCGCATGCCTTGCAGCAGCGCCACCACGTCCACTGCTTTCAGATCGAGGTTGCTGTTGCGCGAGAAAGTCAGCAACTGTCCCGTTAGTTTCGCGCCGCGCTCGGTCGCGCGTTTGACGGTGGCGGCCATGCTGCGAAGGCGCTCATCGCTGGTTACTCGCGCGATCAGCTCGGCGTTCACCATGATGACGTTCAGCAGATTATTGAAGTCGTGCGCGATGCCGCCGGTGAGTTGCCCGAGCGCCTCCATTTTCTGCGATTGCACAAGCACCGCCTGCACTTTGGCGCGCTCGTGAATTTCCATCATCAGCCGATTGTTGGCGGAGGCGAGTTCCTGAGTACGTTCGGCGATACGGCTTTCCAGCGAATCGTTCAACTGCACCAGTGCTTCTTGCGCTTCGATCCGCTCGGCCAGATGGCGGCGCGATTCATATTGCCGCGCGCGTGCCCGCAACGACGACGCGACCGCGCGCCGCAGCGTCTCCGAATTCAGCGGACGTTCGAGCACGACAACGTTGCCGAGCCGTTCGAGCACTTCGAGGCCGCGTTCCGAGCGATGTCCGACGCGTGAGGCGGCGAGCAGAATAAACGGGAAATCCGACCACGCAGGCTGCTGTTCCAGCCACTCGAACAACCGGGCCGCATGGTTGCCCGTGAGCGCTTCTTCAGCGATCAACGCGGCGCCCGCACCGGCGTCGAGTTCAGCGGTGAGCGAGTCCGCATCGCGGCATGCCACGCAGAGGCGTTGATCTTTGTGCAGCACTTCGGCAATCACATCGGCGTCGCGGCCAAACGGCGCAAGAATAAGGACGCGTTGCTCCATGGCCTACTGCCCGGACGTGTCGAGGACGCGGTTCGTCGCACCGAGCAGTGCTGTGTTGCCGCGATAAGCCGGCAGTCCGGAGAGCACACCTTCGAAGTCGCGCAACGCCTCGCCGACTTCCACGCCATTGCTGCCGAGCCGGAACTGGCGGATCGAGCGCTCGTGAGCATTGGCGCGGCTCTTTACGGCCGTCACGGCGGTGAGCACTTCGCCGTGGTGTTCGAAGTAGCGGAACAGCACCACCACGTCGCTCAGGTAGCTGATGTCGATATCGGTCTGTACCTCGCCGATGATGCCGTGCTGCCCCAGCACGAGCATCGTGATCACGCCTTGCTGGTTCAGATAGCCGAGCAGTTCGTGCATTTGCAGCAGCAGATAGCGCTCGCCCGGCATTGCCTGCAGATAGGCGTTCAGACTGTCTATCGCGACAAAGCGCGCGCCGTCCTGCTCGACAGAGCGGCGGACATCGCTGGCGAATTCACCGGGCGAGATCTCCGCCGGATCGATCTGCCGCAGCGTCAGCAGACCGCTTTCGACGTGCGGCGCCAGATGCATGCCGAGCGTCGCGCAGCGGATCGTCAACGTGACGAGGGTCTCGTCGAATACGTAGTAGACGCAGCGCTCGCCACGTTCGAGCGCGGCGATCAGGCACGACACCACCGTAGTGGTCTTGCCGACGCCCGAAGGGCCGATCATCAGCGCATTGGTGCCGGGGATCAGACCGCCGCCGAGCAACGCGTCGAGTCCCTGCGTGCCGGTGCTGACCGCCTCGGTCTCGAACTGCGCGTGGTGTTCCGCCGCGACAAGGCGCGGATACACGCGGATGCCGCCGGTGTCGAGCGTCAGGTCGTGGTAGCCCTCGCGGAACTTGATGCCGCGCATTTTGGCGATGCGCGTGCGCCGCCGGTTGCCGCCATAGTCGCGCACCAGATTGTCCAGACTGACCACGCCGTGCGCGATGCTGTGCAGTTGAACGTCACCGGGCTCGGAAGAATTGTCGTCGAGCAGCAGCACCGTGCATTCTCGGGTGGCGAAATAGCGCTTGAGCGCGAGAATCTGCCGCCGGTAACGCAGCGGGTTCTGCGACAGCAGACGCAATTCGGAGAGACTGTCTAGCACGATGCGCGAGGGTTTGAGCTCCTCGACCTGCTGGATGACGTTGCGCACCGTCTCGCCAAGTTCGACCTCGGCCGGGTGCAGCACGGTCTGCTCGTACTGCGGGTCGAGACCTTCGTCCGACACCAGCTCCAGAATGTTGAAGCCGCCGATATCCCAGCCGTGGCTTTGAGCTACCGCGATCAGCTCGGCACGGGTCTCGGAGAGCGTGATGTACAAACCTCTCTGTCCCTCTTCGACTCCCTTGAGTAAGAATTGCAAGGCCAAGGTAGTTTTACCTGTACCGGGCGCACCTTCCACAAGGTACATGCGATGGGGCGTGAGACCGCCTCCCAGGATGTCGTCGATTCCATCGATTCCTGAGGAAAGGCGGGCCGGCTTGTCGGCGGCTTGTCTGTTTGACATGGCGTAGCGTATTTGACGTCGATGGATGGCTGTTGGTTATTCAGCCGGTACGGCGAGAACGCAAAATCCGTGCCGGTTGACGGATTCATGCGCCGGCGCGCTCCTTCACCAGTTGAATGAAGCGCGTGGCCGCGCTGTTGTGCAGTGCCGCGGGATAGGCAAGGTGCAGCGGCGCGCTGAGTTTCGAAGGGTTCGCGAGCGTGCAGTACACGGTGCCCACCTGGTCGTAACGCTGCATGGAAGCGGGCACCAAGGTCACGCCCAGACCCGCCGCCACGAGGTTGATGCCGGACACCATGCGCGGCACTTCGCGGGCAATGCGCGGGACGAAGCCCGCTTGCCGGCAAGCGGCGAGGATGTCGGCATACATGCCGGGTGCGCCCGGACGACGGACCAGAATGAAGTCTTCGTGCGCCAACGCTTTCAGCGACACTTGCGGCCGCTTCTTGCCCTTGAGCAACGGATGCCCCACCGGCAACACGACGACCATCGGTTCGTCGAGCAGCAACTCGAACGCCACGCCTTCGCGGGCGTCGACCGGCTTGCGTAGAAACGCCGCCTGGATCTGGCCCGCAGCCAGACGCTCGATGATCTCCGCCGCGTTGAGCTCGGCGAGGTCCACGGCGACTTCGGGGCAGACCGCGCGAAACGCGCGGATCGCCTCGGTCGTGAATGGATGGAACGAGGCGGAACTGGTCAGTCCGATCGAAATCGTGCCGAGTTCTCCACGCGCAATCCGGCTCGCCTTTTCGACAGACTGCTGCAGATTTTGCAGCAAGCGTTGCGCGTCTTCCGCAAAGGCCTGGCCGGCCGGCGTCAAGGTGACGCCGCGCGGCATGCGCACAAAGAGTTCGAAACCGATCTCTTCTTCCAGCGTTCGAATCTGCTGCGAGAGCGGCGGCTGTTGCATGGCCAGCCTTTCTGCCGCGCGCGTGAACTGGCCTTCTTCGGCGACCGCCAGAAAGTAACGCAGATGCCGCAGCTCCATGGTGTTTCGTCTCCTCACCAGCACATGAAGGCCGGTTCGATGCCATACATACTAAATATGAATGGTGCATGAAACAGGTATTTTACATTTACCATGTCCGCTCCTACGATCTCGTCCATCGCATTCCGTCCGAACCAAGCCGGTGTGACGGTCGGTATTCGCCTCCGATTCCGAGTATTCGGTTTCCCTACGACGGATTTGACGATGCGCCGCGTTCAAGACTGTGCACGGCGATCAGGAGCAAGCTGCATGACTTTGAATCGTTCACGACGTATTGCGGCGTTGTGTATGTCGACAGGCGCGGCAGTGCTGATGACGTTTGCGCAATCCGCGTTCGCGGTCCATGCTTACGAGCCGCATCTGAAGCCGGTGGCGACGATCTCCAACACGCGCTTCACGCTCGACACGCCGCAAGGGCAAGCGCAATTCCCGCTGTATCTGTCGAAGGATTGGAACGTTGCGCAGCCGCAGGTGACGCGCGCGGTCATCGTGATTCACGGCAAGCTGCGCAATGCGGACGTGTACTTTCGCACCGCACAGAATGCTCGCGATGCCGCGCATGCGGACCCCGACACTACGCTGCTGATCGCGCCGCAGTTCCTCGCCACGCTCGACACGCGCGTACACAACGAGCCTGCCGACTTGCTGCGCTGGACCGGCGATGCCTGGATGGGCGGCGAAGCGGCGCGCGCGCCGCTGCCGATCAGTTCGTACGAGGTGCTCGATGCGATCGTCGCGCGGCTCGCCGACCGCAAGCTGTTTCCCAATCTGCGGCATGTGGTGTTCGCCGGGCATTCGGGCGGCGGCCAGGTCGTGCAGCGCTACGCCGTCGCGGCGCGTAATATCGCCGCGTTGACCGGCGAAGGCATCGACGTGCGCTACGTGGTGGCGAGCCCGTCCACGTATGCGTATTTCGACGCGCAACGGCCTGACGCGCAAGGCATTGCCGCGCCGTTCGATGCCGCGCAATGTCCCGACTTCAATCAATGGAAATACGGCATGGACAACCGGCCGCCGTATCTCGACGACCGCACGCCCGCGCAACTCGAAGCGATCTATGCGTCGCGCCGGGTCGACTACCTCGTCGGCGGCGCTGATGACGATCCGCAGCAGAGCGCGCTCGACAGAACCTGTGCTGCCGAAGCGCAAGGGCCGCAACGCGTGGCGCGCGCAGAAGCGTACTACCGGTATATCCAGTCGCGTCATCCAGACGGCCTGAAGCAGCACTTTCATATCGTGCCGGGCGTGGGGCACGACGGTGCGCGCATGTTGACGTCGGTATGCGCGCTGTCAGCAATGTTCGACACTTCGGGATGCGGGCAATGAGCGAAGCGACCTTCAATCAGCGCGACGGTGTCGCGGCTGGAGCCGATGCACCGAACAGCTTGAGTCCGTCGATGGTGCGTCGCGCGATCTTCGCCTCCGTGCTCGGCAATGGACTCGAGTGGTTCGACTTTCTGATCTACGGCTACTTCGCGAAGATCATCGCGCAAGTGTTCTTTCCCGGCGGCAGCGGCTTCGTGTCGATCATGCTGACGCTTGCGACGTTTGCCGTCGGTTTTATCGTGCGACCGATCGGCGGCATTCTGCTCGGCATCTACTCGGACCGCGCGGGACGACGCAAGGCGCTCTCGCTGCTGATCATTTCGATGGCGGCCAGTACATTGCTGATGGGTCTCACGCCGGGCTATGCGAGCATCGGCATCGCTGCGCCGCTGTTGGTGGTCCTTGCGCGCTTATTGCAGGGGCTATCCGTGGGCGGACAGTTCGCGACGGCTTCCGCGATGCTGGTCGAGTACGCGCCCTCGCACAAGAAGATGTTCTACGGCAGCTTCAACATGTCGGCCCAGGCGTTCGCGTTGCTGCTGTCGTCCGGCGTCGGCTATCTGCTGACCACGCAGCTCACGCATGAGCAACTGGTGGCGTGGGGCTGGCGTTTGCCGTTTCTGTTCGGCGCGCTGGCGGGGCCGTTCGGCTTCTATATCCGGCATCGCGTGGCCGAGTCGCCGGAGTTCGAGCGCCTGCTCGAGCACAAGGAAAAACCGCTGCGCGTCACGATCCGCCAGTTCTTCCGCGACAACGGCGACGCGGCGATTTGCGCGATGGGTGTGATTATCGTCGGCGCGGCGACAAATTATGTTTGGCATTCCTATCTCTCGGTGTATGTCGAACGGCAATTGCATTTGCCGTTGTCCACCGCGTTGCTCGGCGCGTTCGTGTCCGGTGTGCTGAATCTGTTTCTGTTTCCGCTGTCCGGCAAGCTCGCCGATCGTTATGGCGCATACCGGCTGTTCTATCCCATCGTGATCGCGTGGATGGTCTGCGTGTATCCGCTTTATCACTTCGTCGTGACGAATCCGACGCCGGGGCACCTGTTCATCGCGCAGATGATCGCGACGCTGTTCCTCGCCGCGATGTCCGGCGCGCATCCCGGCATGCTCGCGACCTTGTTCCCCGTGCGCAGCCGTTCGGCGGGCGTGGCGCTGTCGTACAACATTGCGGTGACGCTGTTCGGCGGCATGGCGCCGCTCACCATCACCGGCTTGACGCGCGTGACCGGCAGCAGCCTCACGCCCGCGTTTTACCTGATTTTTGCCGGCTTCGTGTCGCTCGCGATGGTGTACTTCACGCGCGCCGGACGCATGTCGAGCGGCGCGGCGGCTAGACCCGCCACTCATTGATCGACCACGAGCCTATTGCATGACCCAGCCTTTCATCACAGACGACGAACGCGCGCCGAATGAACATCCGGTCGCGGTCGTGGCGAGCCGGCATCTGAGCGTCACGACGCGAGCCGGCAGCGGCACCGTGCCGGTGTTTTCCAACGGCGACTGGCTCGCGCCGACGCGCGATGTCCAACGCGCCGTGATTCTGATTCATGGCCGCCTGCGCAACGGCGACACGTATTTCGAACTCGCGCAGCGTTCGTGCGCGCTTGCCGGCGGCAGCGCGGCCGATACGCTGCTGATCGTGCCGCAGTTTCTCGCGACTGCGGATGTCGACGCGCATGAGCTGCCGCCGTCCACTTTGCATTGGGACTGGACGAGCTGGATGGCCGGCGAGAACGCCGAAGGTCCCGCGCCGATCAGTTCGTTCGATGTGCTGGACGCGATTGTGGACACGCTGGCGTCGCGCGAGCAGTTCGCATCGCTCGCCGAGGTGGTGATCGCGGGACACTCGGGCGGCGCGCAGGTCGTGCAGCGCTACGCGGTAGTAGCGCGAGACGAGGCGTCCCTCGCGGCGCGCGGTATCGCGCTGCGCTATGTGGTCGCGAATCCTTCGTCGTATGTGTACTTCGATGCAATGCGGCCGATTGGGTCGGTTGCGTCCGCTGTGTCCGGCGAGTTTGCGGCGTTCGATCAGGCGAGGTGTCCGTCGTTCAATCGCTGGAAGTATGGGCTCGAGGATTTGCCCGCTTACTCTCGTGACGCGGCTTCAGCGGCCACGCTCGAAGCGCGTTACGCGCAACGTGACGTGACCGTGCTGCTCGGCGGCGCGGATTGCGATCCACGGCATCCGGCTCTCGACCGTTCGTGCGCCGCGCTGGCGCAGGGTGAACACCGGCTCGGGCGCGGGCTGGCTTATGCGCGCTATATGGCGTTGCGGCATCCCGAAGGATTGGCGAAGCATCGGACGTTTGTGATCGATGGTGTCGGGCACGATGCCAAGGGGATTTTCGGGTCGGCGCAGGGGCTGGCGGCTTTGTTCGGTACTGGATTGTAATGACGGTGACTGAAGCGCGGTCTTGAGTAATCCGCGTTCATGGGCATGAAGCGTGCTACCGCGCTGGTACCTGCGAGTGACTTCAAGGACCGCGTCGACATGAACAGAACCCGATTGCTTGCCACCGCGCTCGCCGCTGCGTCGCTGGGTGTTTTGCTGACCGGCGGTGCGTATGCCGACGATGCGCCTAGCCCTTGCACATCCCTGAAGCGGATCGTCGCGGCGGCCCCTGGCGGGCTCGCGTCATTGACGTCGGACGACGGCAAGGGCGTCGCGCAACCTTACGGCGACGACGCGCAATGTTCGGCGAGTCACGGTGCCTATCAATGCACGTGGACGCCGCATCACGACGCCGGATCGAATGCCGACGCGCTGCAAGCTGTCGCGGCGGACGTCGCATCGTGTCTGCCCGACGCGACGCACGATCAGAATTCGCCGGGACGTCAGCACTTTTATCTGGGCGCGAAGGGTAAGCGGACCGATATCACACTGACGCCGACCGGGTCGAACAAGCTGCGTCTGGTGGTGTCGGGTAAATAAGCCGCCCGGCGAGAGCGGCTAGTGTGTCGCCGGCCACCATGTCCAGCCACGCGATGATCGCCGCAACTCGATGATCGAAAGCGGTGCGATTTCAATACGCGGAAATACGACGGGCGATGCTCCGAGCGCATACACGATCGCTGCCCGCAGCACGGGCGCGTGGGTGATGGCGATCACGTTGCTCGATGCACGATCCGTCCCGCCGTCTAACAACGTTTCGAGCCATTCTCGTACCCGTTTCACGAGTTGACTGAACGACTCGCCGCCGTGAGGCGCGGCGTCCGGATCGCGCGTCCATGCGGCGACGTCTTGCGGCGCTTCGGCGGCGAGGTCGGCGAGCCGCCGTCCTTGCCATGCGCCGTAGTTCAGATCCGCCAGGCCGGCGTCGACCGACGCCGTGAGGCCCAGCGCCGTCGCCGTTTCGCGCGCGCAGGCGGCCGGGCTGACGAAAGCCGGCGCGTCTTCCGCGACCGCCAGGCGCAAGCCTGCGGCGTGGGCTTCGGCTTCTGCGAGGCCGCGGGCGTCGAGTGAATCGTCGGCGGGAAAACGGCCTGCGCGCTGGGCCGCGGTCGATGCGTGGCTGACCAGTAACAGCCTTGTGTCCATTCCGTTCATGTCCTATCAAGCCACGTCCCGAAGCCCAACGCCGGCGGCATGAAACGTGTGTTTTGCGTTGCCGGGTGCCGAAGTTTAGCGCGTAGAATAGCGGGACTGCGAAGCGCGGAAGCCGGTGAGAGCCCGGCGCGGTCGCGCCACTGTAATCGGCAGCACAAGCCGAAAGCCAGACCTGAGCTTCGCACCAATCCTCTGCAATGACTATCGGGGCGCGTTACCCCAGGAGATGTCCATCATGACCGAAGCTGTTTTCGATCCCGCCAATCAGCCTGTTGCTCAACCCACGCCGATTCCGCTGCGCGAGTTGCTGCCCTGGGTCGTGTTCGGCGGTTTGCTGTTGCTGCTCGCGCTTTACTTCGTGGGTGCGGAACAGGGTGCCACCTCGCTGGTGCCGGGCATGTACGTGCATGAGTTCGTGCACGACGGCCGCCATCTGCTCGGCTTTCCCTGCCACTAACGGAGTCGACCATGGTGGGTAAATTGTTGGTACGCGGGATGCTTGCTGGCATCGTCGCGGGACTCCTCACGTTCGGATTCGCCCGGGTAGTGGGCGAGCCGCAGGTCAATCAGGCGATTTCATTCGAAGAAAAGGCCGACGCCGCGAAAGGCGAGGCGCCCGAGCCTGAGATGGTGAGCCGCGACACGCAGCGGGGTATCGGCTTGTTGACTGGCGTGCTGACTTACGGCGCGGCATTCGGCGGCTTGTTCTCGCTGGTCTTCGCTTACGCTTATGGCCGAGTGGGCGCGTTGAGCCCGCGCGCGTTGTCCGCATGGCTTGCGCTTGGCGCGTTCATTGCGCTCGCGATCGTGCCGAATCTGAAGTATCCGGCGAACCCGCCCTCGGTCGGCGACCCTGAGACGATCGGGACGCGCACGGGGCTGTTCTTCCTGATGATTGCGATCTCGCTGGCGGCGATGGTCTTCTCGCTCAAGGTGCGGCGCCGTGCGGCGATGAAACTTGGCGCGTGGAACGGCTCGATCGTGGGGGCGGTGGTGTTCATCGTGATCATCGCGGCGGTGCAGTTGTCGATGCCCGCGATCAACGAAGTGCCGGAGGCTTTCCCGGCGGTGCTGCTGTGGAAATTCCGCGTCGCGGCGCTCGGCATGCAGGCGATTATGTGGGCGACGATCGGGCTGCTGTTTGGCGCACTGGTCGAGCGGATTGCGTTGATGCGGGTGGCGGGGCGGTCGGCGGTGAAGTCGGCTTGATTGGCATGACGAGTGCGGCCGCTTCGGCGGTTGCGCTCGGCGGTTTGCTTGCCGTGCTTCGCTCTCCGCAGTTTGCGCGCAGTGGTCAAGATGGGTTCTGCGTCAAGGAGTTGGGGCGGTTGTGGGGTGGTTATCCACAGGCTTGCGAACAATTTCTGTGGATAAATTCGCCCGCGACGCTCAAGAGCTACAAACATCTGTTCCGTTCGAATTTAAC
Source organism: Paraburkholderia sp. BL27I4N3 (assembly GCF_003386115.1). Classification (NCBI taxonomy): domain Bacteria; kingdom Pseudomonadati; phylum Pseudomonadota; class Betaproteobacteria; order Burkholderiales; family Burkholderiaceae; genus Paraburkholderia; species Paraburkholderia sp. BL27I4N3. The sequence goes on from NZ_QREJ01000001.1 coordinate 7,342,780, forward strand.
AACCTGGTTGCTGGCACACGGCCTCCGGTTGTCCGCATCATTGGGACACGGCAGGTGTTTTGCGTGACCATTCAGGGCGACTCCGGTCGCCCTTTTTCATCTTGTCGCTTGCTGCGCGTTCCCGGATTTGTCCGATGTCACGGCTGCGTACACGACCCGCGCATTGATTCTGCATGTCGGCACAATTCCCCTCCTGATCTGCGGACACTCTCTCGTTGCCTGCGCCGACGCCAGCCCGATGGCCCGTGTCGATGCACGATACATAACATGCTCAGGACGGGGTAGATAACCGTCAATGCAACTGGACGTCGCTGACATTTCCCAGCGTTATTGCGAAATAGTCCTGCTGACTATCCAACGACTATCCCCGATGATTGAAAGAACTCGGGGAAGAGGTCAAACGATGAAAGCTGTACGCTGCGACAGGTATCCACGTCTTACGTATCCACGCCTCACGGCTCCTGTCTTTCCCGTGCGGGCCGCAATAGGCGCGTCGTGATTGATGGAGCGCGTCCGCTTCGATCTGCCCATGCCCGGCGTGGCGCTTTCACCGGAAAGCGTTGAACGTCTGATGGCCGAACCCTGGCGCTACGGGTTTATTTCCCTGCTGCGCCGTATCGGCGCCGATCCCCGCATTGACCCGGTCGGCACCGCGCGGCGTCCGCAGGCGGAGCCGTTCCGTCTCGGCCAGGCACCGAGCCTCGCATTCGCGCCGCGCGAGATTGCCGACGTGCATGAGGTCAACGGGCGTCTGAAGATACGGCTTCTCAGTCTGGGCATGCTGGGGCCGAACGGGCCACTGCCGATTCACATGACCGAGATTGCACGCGAGCGTGAGCAGAACCGGCGGGATGCGACGCTCGTCAACTTCCTCGACATCTTTCACCACCGCTACCTGACTCTGCTGTACCGGGCGTGGGCCTCCGCTCAGGCCGCGGCAGGCCTCGACCGGAAGGATGACGAAACATTCTCCTTTTTTGTCACGAGCCTCGCCGGCCACGATCCCGCCGAGATTGCCAGCCAGCCGTTTCCTGCCCATGCGCGCCACGTCCCGATGCATACCTTCGTGCAGACCTCGATGCGCTCGGTACAGCGCGGCCCCGTCGCGCTCTGGCCGCCACGCATGGGCACCCGCAGCGCGGCCTGAATGGCCTGAGTGGCCGTGAGCCGCATCCATTCATCCTGGAGGAAGGATACTCATGCTGGATTTTTCGACCCGCCGCACCATCACCGTGAGCGGCGCGGCGCTGCCGGAATCGCCGTCAGGCGAGCCCGCACTGGTGCTCAGATCAATCCGTGGCGAGGAAGCCCTGTCGGAAATCTACACCTACACGCTGGACATGGTGACGCCGCAAGACCTCGACATGTTCGGCGACGACGCGGCGAACCTCGACCTGCGTGCGATGATCGGCAGGCCGCTGACCGTGGCTATCCAGCTTGAAGGAATGAGCGGGGTTTCCGGCCCTTCGTGGACGTCGAACATCGGCTGCGGCATGCGTGAGATCAGCGGCATCGTGACGAGCGCGCGCTTTGTCGAACAGCAGGACCGGCAGAGCCATTACCGGCTCACGCTGCAACCCGGCCTCTGGCTTGCCGGACAGCGTTCGGACTACCGGATCTTTCAGCGTAAGAATGTTATCGACATCATTCGCGAAGTGCTGCGGATCTATCCGTTTTCCTGCGCCTGGCGCGCCAGCCGGATATACCCGCGACTGGACTATCAGGTCCAGTATGGCGAAACGGATTTGAATTTCGTGCAGCGGCTGATGGCTGAGAACGGCATCTACTGGTTTTTCGAGCACTCGAAGGGCTATCACCGGATGGTGTTCGTGGACCATGTAGGCGCGCACAGGCCGGTGGAGAGCGAGGCGTATCACACGCTCGCGTACTACCCGCCGGGGCACAGGATCGACGCGGAGTATATCGACGCGTTCGATATCGCCCAGACGTTGCAGTCGGGCGTGTGGACGACCGGCGACTATGACTTCAAGCAGCCCGAAGCCAATCTCGGGGTGCGCAAGGTCCAGCCGCAGAAGACGATTCACAACGATCTGACGCGCTACGAGTGGCCGGGCGACTTCACCAGCACGGCCGAGGGCGAGAAGTTCGCGCAGATCCGCATCGAGGAACTGTTCGCGCGCGGCGAGCGGGCCGAAGGCCGCGGCGCGCTGCGCAATGTCGTATGCGGCACGACCTTCCATCTGGAGAACCATCCGTATCGCAAGGCGAACCAGGAATACATGGTGATCCGCGCGAAGCTCGATGCCGAAGAGACGATGGAATCGACCGGTCCGGGCGTCTACCGGTTCGACACCGACTTCACCGTGCAACCGGCGACCAATGTATTCCGTCCGGCGCGCACGGTCCCCAAGCCGCGCACGACCGGACCGCAGAGCGCCGTGGTGACGGGCTTCGATAGAAACGTCGTGTCCACCGAGCCGTATGGCCGCGTGACGCTTAAATTCCGCTGGGACCGCTCGCCGAACCGGGACGAGAATTCGTCGTGCTGGGCGCGGGTCATGTCACCGTGGGCGGGCGATGGTCACGGGGCCATCAGCCTGCCTCGCATCGGCACGGAAGTGATCGTCGATTTCATCGACGGCGACCCGGACCGGCCGTTCGTCATCGGGCAGGCCTACAACGCGGACAACATGCCGCCGTGGCCGTTACAGGACAACCATGCCCTGTCAGGCCTGCTCAGTCGCAATCTGGAAGGGAGCGGGTCGAACCAGTTCGTTGCGGACGACACACCGGACCGGTTACAGGCGCAGGTGACGAGCGATCAGGCGAACTCGCGGCTGGTGGTGGGTTACAACACGCGCATCGTGCCCGGCGAGGGGCGCAAACAGGCGCGCGGCATCGGCTGGGAACTCGCCACCGATTCATGGGGCGTGGTCCGCGCAAACCGGGGCATGCTGGTGACCACCGAGACGCGCAGCGGCGCGCAGTCGCCCGCGAAAGACATGGGCGAGACGGTGCAGCGCCTGACGCAGGCGCGCGCGCAACACGAGGACATGGCGCAGCTCGCGCAGCAGCACAACGCGCAGTCGTCCGACGCGAGCCAGCACGACGCCGCGAAAGCCATCAAGGCGCAGAACGACGCGATCCGGGGCGACACCGCCCACTGGCGTGAAAATCCGTTCCCCGAAATGACGCGGCCCGATCTTGTCGTTGCGAGCGCGGCGGGCATCGGAATGACCGCTGCGCAGGGAACGCACATCGTGAGTGGACAGGATCATGCGGTGACGGCAGGACGTGACGTGAGCGTGTCGTCGGGGCGCTCACTGTTCGCGTCGGTGCGCGGCGCTATCTCGATGTTCGCCTACCAGCTTGGGCTGAAACTGGTCGCCGCGAAAGGCCGCGTCGATATCCAGGCGCAGAGCGACCAGATGGCGCTCGCGGCCCTGAAGGACATCACGATCAGCAGCTCGGACGGCAAGGTCGTCATCACCGCGTCGAAGGAAGTCTGGATCGGCGCGGGTGGGTCGTATATCCAGATCAACGGCAGCGGGATTATCAACGGCTCGCCAGGGGTGATTCTGGAGAAGGGGGCGAGCTGGGATGTGCCGGGCCCGGATTCGAAGCGTATGCCGTTGCCTGTAATGCCGCTGTCGGCCTTGCCGCAGGTCGCAGTGCAAGCCTACACGCAGATCTTTGACGTAAGTACAGTCGTCGTCAATCGGGGCGTGGGTGCAACTCTCGATAACCAGCCGTATCGCATCTATCTTCCAGACAACACGATCCAGCAGCAAGGCATGCTCAGTGACGGCGCTACCGCCACGGCTAATACGCCGACAGCGGTCAAGCTCCGCTGCGAGGTAGGTGCCGGGGACTGGGCAGTCGATGAGGACTGCTACGACGAAGAGGAAATGGAAGCGAACGCCTGAAAAAATCGCAGGACCACAACCATCTCAACGCAACGAATAAGGAAAACGAATTGAGCAATCATCACGCGCACGGCGGGCATGTAGCATCACATCCAAAGACACCGCCGAGCCCACTTGTCGAAGTGACTTTTGTCTTCCGCGACGTGCTGAAGCATCCTATCGCGGGTCTGGCTGTACAGGTGAAAACGGGCACGGGCGCACCACCGGCCCCAGAGTGGAAGATCGGCCCGGATACAGGCGATTCTGCGCCAGCCACGACCGTGGTTCCGGCATCGGGGGCATCGGTACCTGTCGCCGACCCGCTGCTGCCAGTTGCCCCTTCTGCTACGGTGCCTTCGAACTCCACTGAAACCACAACGGATCAGGACGGCTACGCGGTGACAATACAGAATGCCGCACGCAATCAACCAATCGACGTTCTGGTGAAGAACCGGCGTGGTGAATATGTGTGGAAGGCGACCGTCAAGCCCTCTAAGGACATAAGCGCATTCACCATTGTCAGTCCCGAATACCACATAGAGGCGACCACGCAGTTGACACCGAAGGACGAACTGGAGCAAAACCTAAATTTGCCTGTAGTGAAGGACGGCGAGGTAATGACGATTGAACGTCTTGTTCACGACTTCGGTCCGTACATTGGATGGTCGCAGAAAGTGACCGAACAGGGAAAAATAAAAAAAGATATCCCAACACGCAAAAAAGAGGTAGCGGAGGATGAAAGGACTCGTAAGAAGAAGACAAAGATCACCATTGAACACCATTACAGGGTGGTTGATACGGGCAAGCCCCAAACCATTGCATTTAACCTTCTCGGTTCGCGGCTGAATTATCCCAAGTCGTCTATTCTTACAGACACACATTTTTCGTATCTAGGAGCGTCATTTGGCTGTGAGTCCGCAGCAGTTAAAGCCGTAACGTATACGGAGACCGGAGGCAGGGGATTCGACGACAATGGATTGCCACGAATTCTGCTTGAACGGCACTATGTTTACCGGCTAACACTGCCACCGAACAAACAAGCGAATTGGAGGCATGAAAAAAATCCATATTCTAAGAAATTTCCTGATATTTGCTTTGCAAAATATGGTGGATATGGGCATGAAGGATTGCACCAGTATGAGAGATTAGTAAAGGCCGCAGCTATTGATCGCGCGGCAGCCCTCATGTCCTGCTCCTGGGGGGCGTTTCAAATTATGGGGGAATCGTTTTCGGATTGTGGCTGCCAGACAGTCAATGAGATGGTCAATAATTGCATGGAAAGTATTGATAACCACGTAAAAATGTTCGATCTATTTATGAAGAACGCAAAGCCAAATGCAATCGCGGCGTTGCGACATAAAGATTGGGAGGCCTTTGCGACGGCCTATAACGGGAGCAATTGGCGCACGCAGAATCCCCATTACGCAGATAACATGAAGGCCAATTATGATAAGTTTAAATAGATTAATTTTAGGAGTTTTATGGTCGCTTGCTATCTTGGCTTTTGATGACGCACGCGCTTCCGATCTCTTAATTTTCGATAGCTCCAATCTGATTGCTCTAAAGTCAAGCAGAAATCTACTCGGATATTATGCAGCGGACGACAGGAACACGTCTTGCGCATTCTATTTTTACGGATCAAATGACAAGCCTGGCAAGGTTGAAAACGGGACGTATCGCACGACCGAAATAAAAACATTTGTTTTGGCGGGAAAGAATTATCGTTATGAAAATAGGTCGCGTGACTTCGATATTCAAGGAGAAATCTTCGTAAAAGGTAAAGAATGGGTCATTCGCACATCGAAAAATCAGGCTGGCTGCAATAATTCTACTGGTGTTTTCCGATATACTCCCCTTGACCGCGAGGCCGCTCGCTACGCCGTGAAAAACGTTTTGCCTGCACTTAGCATAAAGGTTGTAAAAGGCAAAACGTTTTTTAAAAATAATGATGCATCTTTGGTTAAAAACCGTGGTTTTCTGGTGGCTGGTAATGTGGTTGCGGTGCTTAGGGAAAGTGGTAATTACTCTTACGTTCGTTTCAGTCATCCTGCAACAGGAACGGTTACGTCGGGTTGGATAAAAACCAGCGATTTACAGGAGCCGTTCCCCTCATCAACGATGCAATAGTGCGTCGGAATGTCCCCCACTCTACTAATACACAAAAATCATGATCGATCTCATCCAACTCGGTGACACCACCAACCACGGCGGCGAAGTTATCACCGCCTCTGAAGTCATGCGCTATGGCGGCGTGCGCGTGGCCCGCAAGGGCGACGAAGTGACCTGCCCGCCGCACCCCGAGGTGGTGCCCAACGTCATCGTTGAGGGCGACGACAGCATCACGGACCACGGTGTCCCCGTCGCGCGTCAGGGCCATCACGCAACGTGCGGTTGCAGCCTTATACATGGCCTCGTCCCGTTTGCCAAACGATCTTTTCTACAGCGAGCAGGTGCAGGATTGCATATATACATTCGGCCTTTCTGTGGCACGCATGTGCCTGGCCCCAATGGATTTCGCCCGGCGACTCCTACTTATATCCACGGCTTCGGGAGCCCTAAGACTGCGCAGGTTTTGTCACCGACGGTCCGACCTGTTTGCCATTGAATCAGATCACTTGTGCAACCAATGAAGAGGTAAAACAATTGCCGCCATCCGATCGTTGCTCCGTTCATACCGGCGGTGCGTACTCCAGGCCGCGTGCGAGCAATACCCAGATCGTCCTGGCGATCTTGTTGGCAAGTGTCACGACGGCGATGTTTGTTCCCCGTCTCGCCTGAACCTCGCGTATCCATCGGGAGAGCGTATCGGTATGTTTTATGGCTTGCTGGACGACCGATCTGGCGCCGTGTACCAGCAGCATTCGCAGATATCCGTTACCGCGCTTCGTGATACCGAACAGACGATCCTTGCCGCCTGATGAGTGCTGGCGTGGGGTCAAGCCCAGCCACGCCGCAAACTGTCTGCCGTTTGAGAATTCAGTGGCACTCCCCGCTGCAGCGATGACAGCAGTTGCGATCAGTGGCCCAACGCCTCGAATCTTCTCAAGTCGCTGACTGACAGGGGATGCCTTGTGCACTTGATGGATCAATTCATCATACCGGGCGATCTGCTTATCCAGCAGTACGAGTCGCTCGTACATATCCCGCATCATTGATCGACCCAACCCTGTGAGCTCGTTGCGTTCGTCGTCAATAATTGACGGAAGCTGCTGCACGTACTTTCAGTGCGGTTTGTGCAATGACCACACCGTATTCGGCTAACAGGCCTCGTATCTGGTTGATCTGCGCGATACGGTCTCGCATGAGCAGGCTGCGGATGCGGTGCATGGACTGGATATCCTGCTGCTGAACGCTGTTGAGCGCAACGTAGCGCATGGTCGGACGGGACGCGGCTTCGACGATCGCCTCCGCATCGTTGCGATCGTTCTTCTGGGATTTGACGAACGGCTTGACGAATCGGGGCGCAATGATCTGCACATGATGCCCCATCGCCGAGAACCGGCGGGCCCAGTAATGCGCTCCACCACAGGCTTCCATCACGATACGGCAAGAGGGCAGATTGACAATGGATTCGAGGAGCTGGTTGCGGCTGACTCGCCGACTCAACACTGGGTGACCGCGTTCGTCCACGCCGTACAGCTGGAAGATATTTTTTGCAAGATCGATGCTCAGCAACGCGACGCTCATGACGGCCTCCGGTCAATTGCAGATCAGGAGCTCTGATACTGCCACGCTCTCAGGCGGAGCACCTTCGTGCACTACCACCGAGGGTGGGACGAGGCCATTCCACTATATCCAGCATCGTGTAGCTGGTATATCCACGACGTTTCCTGCGGCGTGGATACACGACGAAGGAATCACAGGACGTGATTGTGACGAACCCGGACACTATCAGGCTGTTGCGCCTGTGGATTGCGAAGGAGCCCTATCACCAGACTCCGTGAGGAAAATCCATGTCGTCCCCCATACGCCCACACCGCAGCATGGACAACTCACCTGTCCGAATGTAAACAAGTCACTTGCCGTGTTAGCTCCCGTTAGGGATCGCCGTTAGCTCGAATGCTTTGCAAAACACATGTCTAATATGTCGGCCCTTTCCCATTCAGGGGAAAGGCAGTTTCCCCGCGCCGTAGCGTATGGGGAAACGCGGGGGAACGATGTTTGGCGGGCTGTGGGGAATGCTCAATTTTCCCTCACATGGCCCGCAAAGCCTTATGGCGTGGGGTTCAGCGCTGTGGGGAGAGACTTATCCACAGGCTTGCGAACAATTTCTGTGGACAAGTTTCCACCCACCGCCATTCCCAAACCCTCTACACACTCTTCCCCCTCAACGCCCAATTGAAAACGCGCCGCCCATCCGAAACCGGCTGCGTCAACCGATCGAACAACTGCGCGACGGCGCCGTCCAGTTGTGTAAGTGCCGATGCCCGGTTCAAGTCGAAAGCAAAGGCAGGCATCATCAGTCCACGATCATCTGACCCGCCACGCGCAGCGCCCGTCGCATCGCCGCCATAACGCGCAATCAAAGTATCGAGCCGCGCCACGATCGACTCGACATGCGCCGCGCTTACCTCCGCCGCATTGAGCGCTACCGCTTCCTGCAATGCGCCGCTCTGCGCAAACCCACTCAACACCCGCGCCCAATGCAGGCAACACAACAACGAACCCGTCGCCAACTCGACGTCCGGATTCCACACCACCACCCGCTGCGTCTGCAGCGGCCGCAGCGCGATCCGCAGATCATGCCAACCGCGATCGAGCTTGCGCATCGCGGCAACCGCGTCACCCGCCTGCGCGCCTGTCCCAGAGAGCCGCACGACGTCGCGTAGCGCGCCCAGCACCGCCGCAAGTCTCGCCTCGACATGCCGTGTCGCTGCAAGCGGCATCATTAGCATCGCGACGGCGAACGACACGAGGCAACCCACCAGCACTTCTTCGATCCGCAGTTCGACCAGCGGCCCCATCGCGAATCCCAGTTCGCCGTAGACCAGGCCGACGAGCACGGTGATGAAAAACACGCCCGGCGCATACGCGCTCAAGATGTAGTAAGCCCAGCCGAATACGCACAGCACCATCGCGATCACCAGCAACACCGGCGAATCATGCAGCGGTGCGACCAGCAACACGCTGACGAGCGCGCCAGCGAGCGTCCCCACGAGACGCTGCGCACCGCGATACACCGTGTCCGCGCGCGACCGTGTGCCAAGAAACACGACGAACGTCGTAATGACCGCCCAGAACCAGCGCTCCGGCGAAAGCGAATGGCCTATCAGCATCGCGAGCAATGCAGCGGTCGTGGCGCGCGTGGCGGGGAGCCAGCAGAGCTTGCTGCGCAAGTCGGCGAAGCGCTGCGCCGCGGTCAGCGTAATTGAAGCGCTCGCCGGTGCAGACGAAACGCGTCGCGCGTCGCCTCGTTGCGCAATCTCCTTGAGGCGCGCAATCGCGTGACGTAATACACCGGCACTCGCCTTGACGCCATCATCCACAGATCCCGATGCAAACGCATATTGCCCAGCCGCGACTTCTACTTCGACGATCTGTTCACGAATCGTTTTCGAATCCGACGGATTCAGCAGCGCCAACTGTTCTTCGAGCGACAGCGCGGCTTCATTCAACGCGGAGAGATGCGCGGCAACCGGAGCGTGAAGCACACGCGAAGCGCGCAGCATCACCGTATGAACGGCAAGGCGAAAGCTCGCCGCGGCTCGCATCGGCACCATGACGCGGCCCACCAGCGCGACCATCAACGGGCCGAACGCGGACAGCAAAAGCGACTGCACGAGATGCGCCGTCGAAGGATGCAGATAGAGGCCGAGGTAAAAACACACCACGCCCAGCATCGCGCAGCCCAATGCACGCGGTCCGCATGCCTGGCACAACATGCCGATGAACATCACCGCCAGCAAGCCCGCATCGCCGGCCAGCGGATAATGGCTCAACACGCTCGCCATAGCAAAGCACACGCAAGCGCAGAGATAAAGATAGAAGAGCGTGCCGAACCAGGCGGTGCGCTGCGCATCGCGCACGAATAACGGCGCGACCATCGCAAAGAGGATGCCGGGCGCGGCAAGGGTGATGGGCTGATCTTGGGAAACGGTCCACGCGATAGTGGCCACGCCAGCGAGCAGGCAGGCGAGCGCGACGCGCAGCGCGGTATGGAGGCGCACGAGTCCCGCGTCCGCGGCTAGCAGACGGTCGGCGACACGCGATAACGTGGCGGCAATCATGATCGATGATATCCAGGCTGATTGGCCGCCACCGGCTTTTGGCCGATTGCGGCAGGGCGGGCGCGCGGGCCCGCCACCTTCGTATCGCCGAACTGGGCTGCCATGCCGGGATCACCGGCTGACAACCCCGTCCGTCGACGGGCGATAACACTCGAACAGACACGCCGAAAGCGCTGCAAAGGGTGGTGCAGCGCATCCAGCGGGTTCGGGTTTTCCCGGATGATACCGGGTCAAAATTGCGCGTGTCGAATTTTGCCGCAGCGCAGTAGTGCAGTAGCGCAGGAACTCACGTCGAACCAAGGCAAGCCAGACCCCGGCCTGCCTTACGCCGCATCGTGGAAAATCACCCCGAGCGCGTGTCGTTGGCCCGAGCGTAAGCGGCTCACGCCATGCCGCAGATTCACCCGGTACGGACCGCGCGTCCCCTGAACCGGCCGGTGATGGACCGCGAACACCACCGCATCGCCCTTGCGGAGCGGCACCACTTCCGTACGCGACTGCATGCGCGGACGCTGCTCCGTCATGACGAATTCGCCGCCGGTGAAGTCCATGCCGGGCTCGGACAGCAGAATCGCGACCTGCAGCGGGAATACGTGTTCGCCATAGAGATCCTGATGCAGACAGTTGTAGTCGTCGGTCGCATATTGAAGCATCAGCGGCGTGGGGCGCGTTTGACCGGCGGCGTGGCAACGCTCGATAAATGCCGCATGCGCGGCCGGATACTGGACGTCGATCCCCATCGCCTGATTCCAGCGATCCGCCACCGGCGCGAGACGCGGATAAAGCTCGCGGCGCAAATCGGCGATCAACGTCGGCAGCGGATAAGAAAAGTACTTGTATTCGCCGCGGCCGAAACCGTGGCGCGCCATGACGACGCGGCTACGAAACAACGCATCGTGGGGATAGAGCGCGGTCAGCGAATCGCATTCCTCTGAGCTCAGCAGATTGCGCAGCATCGCGCAGCCGTAAGCGTTCAATTCTGCTTCGACATCGAACCAGTCGATCGCACCGATACGCTGCGCAGGCGAGCCGCGCGTCTCCGTTTCAGTGCCTTTCACGTCCGGCTTTTGTCCCGTGCCAGCTTTCAGGTCCAACGCCAAATCCAGCGTGCGCGACTCACTAACCTTCGCAACCGTGTCCATAATTTCTCCATCACGGGATCGTAACCATGATTGAGTGTAAGCACGGGCGTGATGCCGCACCCCCCGACTCTTGCTTTTCAATTCCGCGCTGTTCGCAGCCGGTGTCTCGGCAACGAGCGCATGATGTGCGGACGGATTCGGTCGCAGTGCCCCGCCGCACGGCGATTCAGCGAGCCTTAAGCAAATCCAAACACTCGCTTCGAAAATGCAAACTTCGCAGCACATGCTGCCTCGTTCATAGTAAGACTCTATTAAGCCCAATACGCGTATACGGAGACGGTGCCCATGTCTGCTTCCCCACAGAAACTCGACGACTGGCTCGACAAGCAGGAGGTGCTCAAAGACGACATCACCGCCTTCCCATTGAAGGCGATGGCCGCCACGCTCGATCGCGAAGAAAGCGGCGACAGCGTGCCGCCGCTGTGGCACTGGCTGTACTTTCTACCGGTTGCGCCGATGTCCGAAGTCGGCGCGGACGGCCATCCGAAGCGCGGCGGTTTCCTGCCGCCCGTGCCGCTGCCGCGCCGCATGTGGGCCGGCGGCCGCCTGACCTTTCACGCGCCCCTCAAGGTGGGCGAGCAGGCCACGCGCACTTCGACGATCGCCCATATCGAAGACAAGACCGGCCGCTCCGGCCGTCTCGTATTCGTCACGGTGCAGCACACTATCGAAGCCGGCGGCGAACTGAAGCTCGAAGAAGAACACGACATTGTCTATCGCGACGCGCCGCAGGAAGGCGCGCGTCCGCCGCAGCCGCAACTCGCGCCGGAAGGCGAAACGTGGCGCCGCGCGATCGACGCCGACGCCGTCATGCTGTTCCGCTACTCGGCGCTGACCTTCAATGGTCACCGCATTCACTACGACTATCCATACGTCACGGAAGTCGAAGGCTATCCAGGCCTGATCGTCCACGGTCCGTTGATTGCAACCCTGCTGGTCGACCTTGTGCGCCGCGAACAACCGCAGGCCACGCTGCAAAGTTTCGCTTTCAAGGCGGTGCGTCCGACCTTCGCCGGCCAGGCTTTCACGGTGTGCGGCAAGCCTTCCGCCGACGGCAAGATCATCGAGTTGTGGGCCAAAGACCACGAAGGCTATCTGACCATGCGCGCCACGGCCGCTATCGCCTGAGCTTCGCCTGAACCCCAAGAGATTCGTTTATGCAAACCACGCAGCAGGATTCCTTTCAGGACATTCGCGAAGCCGTTCGCGATCTGTGCCAGCAATTTTCCGGCGAATACTTTCGCAAAGTCGACGAAGCGCGCGGCTACCCGGAAGCTTTCGTCGACGCGCTCACCAAGGCCGGCTGGTTGGCCGCGCTGATTCCGCAGGACTTCGGAGGCTCGGGGCTCGGGCTGACCGAAGCGTCGGTCATCATGGAGGAAATCAATCGCGCCGGCGGCAACTCGGGCGCCTGCCACGGCCAGATGTACAACATGGGCACGCTGTTGCGCCACGGTTCCGAAGAGCAGAAGCACAAGTATCTGCCGAAGATCGCGTGCGGCGATTTGCGTCTGCAATCCATGGGCGTGACCGAGCCGTCCACCGGCACGGACACCACGAAGATCAAGACCACCGCCGAGCGGCGCGGCGACCGCTATGTGATCAACGGACAAAAGGTGTGGATCTCGCGCGTGCAGCATTCGGATCTGATGATCCTGCTCGCGCGCACGACGCCGCTTGCGGACGTGAAGAAGAAATCTGAGGGCATGTCGATCTTTATCGTCGATCTGCGCGAAGCGATCGGTCACGGCATGGCCGTGCAGCCGATTCTGAACATGGTCAATCACGAGACCAACGAACTTTTCTTCGATAACCTCGAAATCCCCGCCGAGAATCTGATCGGTGAAGAAGGGCAGGGCTTCAAGTACATCCTCGACGGCTTGAACGCGGAGCGCACGTTGATCGCCGCCGAATGTATCGGCGACGGCTACTGGTTCGTCGACAAGGTCACCGAGTATGCGAAAGAGCGCATTGTTTTCGGCCGTCCGATCGGCCAGAACCAGGGCGTGCAGTTTCCGATTGCGCGATCGTTCGTCAATGTCGAGGCGGCCAGCCTGATGCGCTTCGAGGCGGCGCGCCGGTTCGACGCGCATCAACCGTGCGGCGCCCAGGCGAACATGGCGAAACTGCTCGCGGCCGATGCGTCGTGGGAAGCGGCCAACGCCTGTCTGCAATTCCACGGCGGCTTCGGCTTTGCCTGCGAGTACGACGTCGAGCGCAAATTCCGTGAGACGCGGCTTTACCAGGTCGCACCGATATCCACCAATCTGATTCTTTCGTACGTGGCCGAGCATATTCTCGGGCTGCCGCGTTCGTTCTGACGCCAACAACATGAGACCACTCGACGGTATCAAAGTCGTCACGCTCGAACACGCGATCGCCGCGCCGTTCTGCACGCGCCAACTCGCGGATCTCGGCGCGCGGGTGATCAAGATCGAGCGGCCCGGCGTCGGCGACTTTGCGCGCGGCTACGACGAGCGCGTGCATGGACTGTCGTCGCATTTCGTCTGGACCAATCGTTCGAAGGAAAGTCTTGCGCTCGATCTGAAACAGCCTGTCGCGACGGAGATTCTCGATGCCCTCGTCGCCGACGCGGACGTGCTGGTGCAGAACCTCGCCCCCGGCGCCGCGGACCGGCTTGGTCTCAGCTACGACACGCTGAGCGAGAAGTATCCGAAGCTGATCGTCTGCGATATTTCCGGCTATGGTTCAGACGGACCGTATCGCGACAAGAAAGCTTACGACCTGCTGATCCAGAGCGAATCCGGTTTTCTGTCGATCACCGGTTCGCCCGGCGAGCCGGCCAAGGCCGGATGCTCGATTGCGGATATCGCGGCGGGCATGTACGCGTACTCGAACATTCTCAGCGCGCTGCTATTGCGTGGCCGCACGGGGCGCGGGTGCCGCATCGACGTGTCGATGCTGGAGAGCATGGTCGAGTGGATGGGTTATCCGCTCTATTACGCGATCGACGGTCAAGCGCCGCCCGCGCTCTCCGGCGCGGCGCACGCCACGATCTATCCGTACGGCCCGTTCCCGGCCGGCGACGGCAAGACGGTGATGCTCGGTCTGCAGAACGAGCGCGAATGGAAGCTCTTTTGTGAGCGCGTGTTGATGCAGCCAGAACTCGCCACCGACGAGCGCTTCAATTCGAACTCGAAACGCACGTCGGCGCGTGACGCTTTGCGCGAGGTGATCGTCGCGGCTTTTGCGAAGCTGAGCGTGGCGCAAGTGATCGAGCGGCTGGATAGCGCCGGTATTGCCAATGCGCAAATGAACTCGCTCAGCGACGTATGGGCGCATCCGCAACTGAAGGCCCGCGAGCGCTGGCATGAGGTCGGCACGCCGGCGGGCATGGTGCCCGCGTTATTGCCGCCGGGCTTGCCGACGGATATCGACCCGCGTATGGATCCGGTTCCCGCGCTCGGCGAGCATACCGATGCGATTCTTCGCGAACTCGGCTACGACAGCGCGCGGATCGACGCGCTGCGAGCCGCCGGCACGATCTGAATATGTCCTGTGCAGGCGTGTAAGCGACGCCACGCCGGCGACCCGAACGAACTCGAAGCGACCTCACATGAACGACCATCCTAGTTTGACGCTTGCCACCTTTGCCGCTCAACTCGACTTCGACAGCATTCCACACGCCGTGGTGGAGCGCACCGTCAACCTTTACGTCGACTGGCTCGGCTCGGCGCTGGCGGGCAAAGGCGCGCGGCCGGTCGAGACGATCGCGCGCTTCGCCCGCCAGGCCGGCGGCGCGTCGAACGACGGCGCATGCGAAGTGTTGATCGACCGCAGTCGCACCACGCCGTATTTCGCGGCGATGATCAACGGCGCGGCGTCGCACTTCGCCGAACAGGACGACGTGCACAACGGCTCGGTGTTTCATCCCGCGACGGTGGTGTTTCCGGTGGCGCTCGCGCTGGCGCAAGCGCATCGCAAGTCGGGGCGCGACTTGATCGCGGCGGCGGTCGCGGGCTATGAAGTCGGCATCCGCATCGGCGAGTTTCTTGGGCGCTCGCACTACAAGGTGTTTCACACCACGGGTACGGCGGGCACGGTCGCGGCCGCCGCGACAGCGGGACGGTTGCTCGGTTTGTCGCCGGTGCAAATGCTCGACGCGTTCGGCTCGGCGGGTACGCAGGCAAGCGGCCTGTGGGAGTTTCTGCGCGATGCCGCCGACTCGAAACAACTGCATACGGCCATGGCGGCGGCCAACGGACTGATGGCCGCGCAACTCGCCGCCGACGGCTTCAAGGGCGCGACGCACATTCTGGAAGGCGCGCAAGGCATGGCGGCGGGCATGTCGAGCGATGCCGACCCGGCGCGTCTCGTCGACCGCCTGGGTAGCCGCTGGGCGACGGCGGAGACGTCGTTCAAGTATCACGCGGCGTGCCGTCACACGCATCCCGCCGCCGACGCGTTGCTCGCCGTGGTGCGGGAACACCGTCTCGCGCCACGCGACATCGCGAAGGTCGTGGCGCACGTCCATCAAGGCGCGCTCGACGTGCTCGGCGCGGTCGTCACGCCGCGCACCGTTCATCAGGCGAAGTTCAACATGGGCACGGTGCTGGGGCTCGTCGCGCATCACGGCTATGCGGGCGTGACCGAATTCGAGCAGGGCTTCGACGCGGATGCGATCGCCGCCTTCCGCGACAACGTCGAGATGGCTTTCGACGCCGAAGTCGACGCCGCTTATCCCGCGCGCTGGATCGGCAAGGTAACGGTCACGACCACCGACGGCCGCACGTTCAAAGGCCGCGTCGACGAACCGAAAGGCGACCCCGGCAATACGCTGTCGCGCGATGAAATCGCCACCAAGCTGCATCGGCTGGCGGCATTTTCGGGGGCGGCCACCGAAGGCGAGGCCGCGCGATTGCTCGGCAATGCGTGGCAAATCGCGAAACAAACGCAGGTCGGATCGGTCCTTGAAGCCGAGTCCGACGCGACGGTGGCCGCATGAGCGGCGCACTGCCGCGCTCTTATCTGTTCGTGCCGGGCAACCGCCCTGAGCGCTTCGAGAAAGCGCATGCGGCCGGCGCGGACGCGGTGATTCTCGATCTCGAAGATGCCGTGCAGCCCGACGAAAAACCGGCGGCGCGCGCGGTGGTGTTAGCCGCTGTATCGAGCGAAGCATCACGGCGCGCGTGGGTGCGCATCAATAGCTCGGACACGCCCTGGTTCAACGCGGATGTCGCCGCGCTGTCAGGACAGCCGGGTGTCGCCGGGATCGTGTTGCCTAAAGCGGAGACGCGCGACCAGATTGAAGCCGTGCTGGCGACGGCGCATGCCACCTTGAGCGTGATGCCGATCGTGGAAACCGCGCGTGGGTTTGCGAGCCTGGCGGTGTTGTGCGCCGCGCCGCGCGTGCAACGCATCGTGTTCGGCACGCTGGATTTTCAGATCGATCTGGGTATCGACGGCGACGGCGAGGAACTGCATCTGTTCCGCTCGCAGATCGTGCTGGCCTCGCGGCTTGCCGGCATCGGCGCGCCGGTGGACGGCGTGTCGACCACCATCACCGATACCGAGGCCATCGAAGCCGATGCGCGTCGCGGCCGGCGCTTCGGTTTCGGCGGCAAGCTGTGCATTCATCCGAAGCAGATCGATGCGGTGCATCGCGCGTACGCGTGGAGCGACGCGGACAAGGCATGGGCGCAACGCGTCCTTGCCGCAGTGGAAACGAGCCAGGGCGCGGCGGTGGCGGTCGACGGCAAGATGGTCGATATGCCGGTGATCCTGAAGGCGCGGAGGATCCTCGCGGGCGCGTAGGGTGCGGCAAGCGCATCGCCGACGCGAAGCCGCGAGCCGTCCATTAACCGCGACAAAACATCGGCTTCCAATAATGCCAATTCCCTGAAGACGCGGCGTGACGCAATCTTGACGTCACGCGGGGGGACGCATCCGCGCCGCGTGACTCAACACCATGCAAAGAGCCGTCGTCATAAAAAGACAGCCATGCATCACTGTTTTGCGCGCGCGGTCCAACCGTGCGCGGACCCATCAGGAGACACAATTTGGCAACCGTCAATTCCGGCGCGCGGCTCGACCGTCTGCCCATCAGCCGTTTTCACTGGAACATTCTCGGCCTGATCGGCGCAGGCGCCTTCCTCGACGCATTCGATATCTATCTCGCTAACGGCGCGTTAGCCGCAATGGTCAAGAGCGGCTTCACCGATTTGCGGCTCGGTTCGTTTTTCATCTCCGCGACCTTCATGGGCATGATGATCGGCGCGGGTCTGTCCGGTTATCTCGGCGACCGCTTCGGCCGGCGTTATTCGTATCAGGCGAATCTGGCGATCTTCGGTCTCGCGTCGATCGCCGCGTGCTTCGCGCCGAATATTTACTGGCTGATCCTGCTGCGTTTCATCATGGGCGTGGGGCTTGGGGCAGAACTGGTGGTGGCGGCCGGGACCCTGTGCGAATTCGTGCCGCCGGCCACGCGCGGTCGCTGGACTTCGCTGCTCGCGTTGATCATCAATTCCGGCCTCCTCGGCGCGACGGCGATCGGCTACTGGGTGATTCCGCATCTCGGCTGGCGCTATATGTTTGCGATTGCCGGGATCGGTGCGCTCGTCGTGTGGTTTCTGCGGCATCGCATGCCGGAATCGCCGCGCTGGCTGGAAACGGTCGGACGGCTCGACGAAGCCGAGGCAACGGTGTCGGCGATCGAGCGGCAAGTCGAAGCGCGGGTCGGCAAGTTGCCGCCGGTGGCCCGCGTGATGAGCCACGAGGTGCCGGCCGCGCCGTTCTCTGCGCTATTCGCGCGCGGCATGATCGGCCGCACGCTGGTGGCGGCGCTCACCTGCATGGCGATCAACATGTCGCTGTATGGGTTCGTCGCGTGGTTGCCGACGTTCTTCGTCAAGGAAGGGCTGACGATCGTGCAATCGTTGGGATTCGTGCTGCTGATGTCGTTCGGCGCACCGGCCGGCGCGGTGGTCGGGTATCTGGTCACGGACCGGATCGGCCGGCGTAACGGCATCGTGCTGTTCTCGCTCGTGACGATCGCGCTCGGGTTCGTGTACGTGCAGATGCGGGCGCCGGCGGCGATTTCCATCGTTGGGTTCGCACTGGTGACGGCGATCTATACGGTATGCACGCTCGGATTGTTCGGCTACATCCCGGAACTGTTCCCGACCGCGCACCGGTTGCGGGGGACGGGCGTCGCCGGCACATGCGGACGCGCCGCGTCCATGTCGACACCTTATGTGGCGCTGCTGTTGTACACGCACTTCGGTGTGACCGGCGTGCTGACGATGGTCGGCGGCGTTCTGCTGTTGCTGAGCGTGGCGATCCTTGCGCTGCGGATCGAAACGAGTCAGCAGACGCTAGAGGACATCTCGCCCGATGCCGAGCTCACGCCGGGCGGAGAGTGGTTCGAAAAGTCGGTGTAGCCGATCGAGCGTATGAGGTGGTCCGTCGATTGGCTCTTCCAGACGCGAACGCGTTCCAAAGTAACCGCACCTCGACGCCGCACCGCTGCGCTCGCGAACCTACCGCGTGCCCCGCTTTTGTGCGCGACGCGCGCGAGCGAGTGCATCGACGGCGCTCGCCAGCGGGCCGCGAAGCGCTCAGCAGACGGCGGGCGCCGCCGCATCGCTTTCGCATTCGGCCAGCAGCGAGAGCAGCTTGTCCAGCGCAAATGGTTTCCTCAGAAAGCCTTTGACGGGGAAGGCGGGCGCTTCGCCGCTGCCGCTCGTGAGAATCACGGGTACGGAAGCCAGTTCACTGCGGGCCTGCATCGATTCGATCAGTTCGGCGCCGTCCATGTTGGGCATGCGCCAGTCGCACACCACCGCGCTGACGCGCGTGCGTTGCAGTCGTTCAAAAGCTTCGGCGCCGTCCGCCGCCGTGGCGACCGTGTAACCACGGCCGACCAGCACGGCGCGTAGCGCGGACAATGCCTCGGGTTGGTCGTCGACCAGTAATACGCGACTCATAGTGCTTATGCCTGAAATATTCGGTTGGACCGGGCCGCGGGTGTCCGTGGCGCCAGCCTTGACAGGGAGGCGGCCTGAATTGCCATATGTTCTTGCCCTGTCGAGCCGCAACATAAAGCAAGTGCTGTGCCTGGCTATATGCAGGAAGGCGACGTGCGACGTTGCGGGCGAAACCGACGGCTCGGCGGAAACCGTCCGGCACTTTCTTCACGCCCGGTTAAGATTGGCCTTTGTCTTGCAAGCGCCCAGCGGCGCTTCAACCAGGCCGCCATCATGCATTTCGATTTCGTGGACTTGCGTCTGCTCATCAATATCGCCGACACGCAAAATCTGGCGCGCGCCGCGGAGCGATCGCATCTGTCGGCACCGGCGGCGAGCAACCGGGTCAAGAATCTCGAGGAACAACTAGGTTTCAAGCTGCTTTATCGCACCAGCCAGGGCGTGACGCTTACGCCCGCGGGCGAAGCCTTCGTGCATCACGCGCGGCTCGTGCTCGAACGGGTCGAGCATCTGGCCGGCGACATGCAGGAGTACGGCGAAGGCATCAAGGGACACGTACGCATCTGGGCCAATACCACGGCGATCAGCGAGTTCATGCCGGCCGTGCTGAGCCATTTCTTGCGCGATCATCCTGACGTCAACATCGACCTGCGCGAAGTGTTGAGCGGTGAAATCGTCAAGGGTGTGGCGGATAGCGCGACGGATATCGGCATCGTCGCGGGTAACGTGCACGCGGAGCACCTGGAAATGCTGCCGTATCGCGACGACCGGCTCGTGTTGGTCACGTCGCGCGATCATCCAATGGCGCGTCTGGCGTCGGTGGACTTTGCGCAAGTGCTCACGGCCAATTTCGTGAGCTTGCCGACCTCTAGCGCGATCCACGCGTTCATCACGAGTGCCGCCGATGCGCTCGGCGCGCGGCTGAAACTGCGCATCCAGGTCGGCAACTTCGAAGCCGCTTGCCGGATGATCGAAGCGGGAGTGGGCATCGGCATCGTGCCGGAGTCGGTCGCGCTGCGGCACAGGAAGACGATGCAGATCGCCACGGTCGGGCTGAACGATCCTTGGGCCGAGCGCAAGCTCAAGATCTGCGTGCGCAGCCTCAAGGACCTGCCGCCGTTCGCGAGCGTGCTGGTCGACCGGCTGATGGCAGGCGTTTAAGGCCGATAGTTGCCGGCGTTCAGTCGCGCGCCATTGATCGGTGACGATCAAGCTGCCGGTCCAGATGTCGTTCCGGGCGCCCTCTCTGGCGGCGTCATGTATTTCCAATAAGAAACTAATGTGTCAGAGCCGATGTGCGGGCGTGAGTTGACGCCCACGTTCGCCAAAACGCGAAACAATTGATTCGGCGGACCGACTTGCATAGGCACAGCAAGACTTTGCGGGCTTTGCCCCGGCCCGCTCCGGGCAAATACCCTTGCCGCCATAAAAGCCCGCGTGTATAGTTTCCGAACTTACTCTTGTTTCGCATCGGAAATTAAAGGGATTTTCATGGACGCTTCCACCATCCTCGCCGACCTCGGCATCGCCCACGCGGCGCAAGCCGGCGACATCGCGGTTCATTCGCCTATCAGCGGCGAACTCATCGGCCGAGTGGCCAGCAACACGGTGGCGGAAGTCGACACGGCCCTTGCCCAGGCGAAAGAGGCGTACACCGCCTGGCGCAACGTGCCGGCGCCGCGGCGCGGCGAACTGGTGCGTCTGCTCGGCAACCGTCTGCGTGAAAAGAAGCAGGCGCTCGGTAGCATCATCACGCTCGAGACCGGCAAGATTCTTCAGGAAGGCTTGGGCGAAGTGCAGGAAATGATCGACATCTGCGATTTCGCGGTCGGTCTGTCGCGCCAGCTGTACGGCCTGACGATCGCCTCGGAGCGTCCGGGGCATCGCATGGCGGAGACGTGGCATCCCATGGGCATCTGCGTCGTGATCTCGGCGTTCAATTTTCCGGCCGCGGTGTGGTCGTGGAATGCGGCACTCGCGCTGGTCTGCGGCAATGCGGTGATCTGGAAGCCGTCGGAAAAGACCCCGCTCACCGCACTCGCCGTCAATCAGATTCTCAGCGAAGCGCTGCACGAGTTCGGCGACGCGCCGGCCGGCCTTACCGCCTTGATCAACGGCGGCCGCGACGTGGGCGCGAAGCTGGTGGCCGATCCGCGCGCGTCGATTGTCAGCGCGACGGGCAGCACGGAAATGGGTCGCACGGTCGGCGTGGAAGTGGCGAAGCGCTTCGGCCGCTCGCTGCTCGAACTCGGCGGCAACAATGCGGGCATCGTCACGCAAACGGCGGATCACGAACTCGCCATGCGCGGCATTCTGTTTTCGGCGGTGGGCACGGCGGGTCAGCGTTGCACGTCGTTGCGCCGTTTGTTCGTGCACGAGAGCGTGTACGACAAAACCATCGAGCGTCTGAAGCAGTTGTACAGCAAGGTGCCGATCGGCAACCCGCTCCAAAAGGGCACGCTGATGGGCCCGCTGATCGACAAGCAATCGTATGGCCGCATGCAGGAAGCACTGCAGCAGGCCACGGCCGAAGGTGGCAAGGTGTTCGGCGGCGAGCGCGTCGACGTGAAGGGCTATGAAAACGGCTATTACGTGCGTCCGGCTATCGTCGAAATGCCGTCGCAAACGTCGGTGGTGTTGAAGGAAACGTTCGCGCCGATTCTCTACGTGTTGCGCTACAGCGATTTCGCCGACGCAGTCGAGGCGAACAACGCGGCGGTGCACGGCCTGTCGTCGTGCGTATTCACTACCGATCTTCGCGAAGCGGAACGCTTCCTGTCCGACTCCGGCAGCGACTGCGGCATCGCGAACGTCAACATCGGACCGAGCGGCGCGGAAATCGGTGGCGCGTTCGGCGGCGAGAAGGAAACCGGCGGCGGCCGCGAGTCGGGTTCGGATGCGTGGAAGGCCTATATGCGCCGCGCCACCAATACGGTCAACTACTCGTCCGCGTTGCCACTCGCGCAAGGTATCGACTTCAATATCGGCTGATGCCGTTCGCTTGACCGGTGCAAAGCAACGGCGCATTCCTGCGCCGTTGCTAACTGACATAACCTCTTCAGCAATCCGTTTGCGCCGCCGGCGTTTGCGAGCGGCCACGCTACTCGTGGAGTAAGACGTGAGTTCCAAAGTCGTGATCGTCGGCGGTGGGGTGATCGGCAGCTCGATTGCGTATTTCTTGCGGCTTTCCGATCCGACAGTCGGCGTGACTGTGATCGAACGCGATCCGACTTATGCGCGCTCGTCGTCGGCGTTATCGGCGGCGTCGATCCGTCAGCAATTCTCCACACCGCTTTCCATTCAGATGTCGTTATACGGCATCGAGTTTTTGCGCTCGATCGGCGAGCGGCTCGAGGTCGATGGCGCGAAGCCGTCGATCGATCTGCACGAAGGCGGTTATCTGTTTCTCGCAACACCGGCCGGCGAGACGACGCTGCGCGAGAATCACGCGCTGCAAACGAGTCTTGGCGCCGACATCAGCCTGCTCGACCAGCACGCATTGCAAGCGCGCTTTCCCTGGCTCAACACAGAAGACCTCGTGGCCGGCGCGTACGGTGAAAGCGGCGAGGGCTGGTTCGACGGCTATGGACTCGTGCAGGCACTCCGCAAGAAGGCGCAGTCGCTCGGCGCGCGCTACATCGCCGCCGACGTCACCGCCGTTCACCGCGACGGCAAACGCGTCACGCAAGTGCAGACCGCGAGCGGCGAGACCTACGCTTGCGACGTAATGGTCAATGCAGCCGGCGCATGGTCGCGCAAAGTCGCGCAGATGGTCGGCATCGACATTCCGGTCTACGCGCGGCGCCGCAGTATTTTCAACGTCAGCTCGCCGGGGCAGCTCGAACGGTGTCCGTTGCTGATCGATCCGAGCGGCGTGTACTTCCGTCCCGAAGGCAAATCGTTTATCTGCGGCACGTCGCCGTCGGCGGATAACGACCCCGACGATCTGCCGCTCGACGAAGTCGATCACGCACTCTTCGACGACGTGATCTGGCCGACGCTCGCGCATCGCGTGCCGCAATTCGAAGCGTTGCGCGTGCAGAATTGCTGGTCCGGCTACTACGAATACAACGTGCTCGATCAGAACGCGATCATCGGCTATCACCCGGATGTCGATAACTGCATTTTCGCCAACGGTTTTAGCGGTCACGGTTTGCAGCAAGGTCCTGCAACGGGGCGCGGCATCAGCGAACTGATTCTGCATGGCCGCTACACGACGCTCGATCTGGGCTCACTGAGCTTCACACGTGTGCTGGAAAACCGGCCCATCGTGGAGAAAAACGTGGTGTAGCCGCGTGCATCGGGGTGATGCGGAAAACGCAATACGTAGTGCGTAGATATCGTTTGCCGCCCAACTCGCCGATGGCCACAATCGGCGACGATCTTTCTTCCTGAGAAGCGGCCCGTCACCATGTTCACGTTCAATCCCGCATTCGAAGCGCCGACCGGTTCGCCGATCCGCGAACTGTTCAAGTATCTGGCGCAACCCGGCATGATCTCGTTCGCCGGCGGCTATCCGGCGAGCGACCTGTTCGATCGTGACGGGCTCGATGCCGCTGCATCGCGCGCGTCGCGACACACCACGCTCTGCCTGCAATACGGCCCGACCGACGGCCTGCCTGTCCTCAAAGAACAACTCGCGCACCTGATGACGCGCCGCGGCGTGTCTTGCACGCCGCAGGACTTGCTGGTGACGACCGGCTCGCAGCAAGGCTTCGATTTGCTGCTGCGCGTGATGGTCGCGCCCGGCGACGCGGTGCTGGTCGAGCAGCCCGCTTATCCCGCGACCTTGCAGGCGCTCAAGCTGCAAGAGGCCGACGTGGTCACGATTCCCGTCGATCAGAACGGCCTCGATATCGACGCGCTCGCCGCGCTACTCGACTCGGGCACATTGCGCCGGCCGCCGAAGCTGTTGTACACGGTGCCCACGTTCGCGAATCCGACTGGCGCGACCTTGTTGCTCAAACGCCGCACGGCGTTGGTGAAGCTGGCGGCGCGTCACCGCTTTCTGATCGTCGAAGACGATCCCTACGGCGATCTGCGCTTCACTGGCGCGGCGTTGCCTTCGCTGCTCGCCCTGAGCGAACAGGTGCCGGGGTCGCGCGATTGGGTCGTGCATTTCTCCAGTCTCTCGAAGATCGTCGCGCCGGGTTTGCGCGTGGGCTGGACGCTCGCGCACGCGGAGATTCTGCGACGCTGCGTGGTCGCCAAGCAGACCGTCGATCTGTGCAGCTCGCCGTGGACCCAGGCGATCGCCGCGGAGTATCTCGCGAGCGGTGCGCTGGAGCAGCATTTGCCGCGGATCGTCGACGCCTACGCTGTGAAATGCCGCACGCTATGCGACGCGCTCGACGCGCAACTGGCGGAACAGATCGCATTTCATCGTCCTGCTGGCGGCATGTTCGTATGGGCGCGATTGAAGGCCGGTCAGAATGCGTCCGATTATCTGCGCGCCTGTATCGAGCGCAATGTGATGTTTGTGCCGGGCGTCGCGTTCTATAAAGACAATATCGATTCGTCGGCACTGCGCTTGTCGTTTGCCGCGCCCGGTGTGTCGGATATCGAAACCGGCGTGCGGAGAATGAAGCAGGCGCTTGAGCATTTTTGACGGCGGCTAAGGTGATGCTCGCATCAAAGCAGTAATCGCGATGCCTGAAATAACCCGGCGAGCACATTGCGTGCAGCCGGGTTTTTTTACGCGCACGCTAAATCAAGCGGATTTAGCATAATGACTTCGGACGAGTAATGCCATGCAAGCCGACGGGCGCTGTACCCACAGCGTCGAGGCCATGCCCCGCGTGTTCCGGCCTATAGGCGCGGCACTGGCTCAGGCCATTTAAACGAATCGAATCGCCGCATCCAATGGAAGCGTTTCCTATTCCCTTAATCAGGCATGTGTCCGATTTTTGTCAAACTCCTCAAGCAAAGTCCCACTGTTAAATAGGAAGCATCGCTGGTTTTCAGTTAAAAATATCGGTTATCATCGCTGCCTTCGGAGATTGATCCCGCTGGCTTAATCCACCGGGCATCCGCGTTAATACCGTCGCATCGAGCCAGAAGAAATCAGATGAAGATGTCGCGCAAAAAGATTGCAATCCTGGTAGCCGGTCTTCTGGTCGTGGCCGGCGTGATCATTCAGGCGGTGTGGCGTCCTTTTGGTCATCGCAAAGTCGCCGAGAACAGCGAAGTCGTCCTCGATATTCATCACCCTGACGCGGTTATCGACAGCGAAGCGCTGTCGCGTTTGCCGCGCGACATCCTGCGCGTGCCGCTGCTGCACGACGTGCTGACGCAAGACTTCGTCGACTATTACGAATCGAGCAATACGCGCCTGTCGGCCGAAGGCGCGCTGCGGCGTCTCGCGTTCGAACATCAACTCGACTGGCGCGACGAACTGATCCGCCGCGTCTTCGACGAACCCGCGCATGTGCTGCTGTGGCGCTC
Source organism: Paraburkholderia sp. BL27I4N3 (assembly GCF_003386115.1). Taxonomy (NCBI): domain Bacteria; kingdom Pseudomonadati; phylum Pseudomonadota; class Betaproteobacteria; order Burkholderiales; family Burkholderiaceae; genus Paraburkholderia; species Paraburkholderia sp. BL27I4N3. The sequence goes on from NZ_QREJ01000001.1 coordinate 7,368,405, forward strand.
GCCCGACGGCCGCCTCGGCTACTGGGCGATGTCGATGCATCGCAACGGCCTCGCCAAGCTGCTGCAAGGCGTGGGCAACGTCGCCACGAGCGACGCGCAGCTGAGCCAGGTGGCCAAGCTTTCCGGCGACGTGCCAGTCTACGCATTGAAGCTGGCGGTCGGTCGCACGCTGCTGTTCGCCACTAAAGACGACCGGCTGGTGGTGCTGTCCGCGCCCGGCGTACTGCTCGACGGCAAGGGCGGCTTGCTGAGCGAGCGGGCCGACGCCGTGTCCGAGATGCTGTCCTCAGGCCGCGACGATGCCGCGCATGCCTATCGGCTCGATGCTTCCGGCGACGCGCCAAAGGGCCATCGGCTGGTGGTGTCGGCGAACTACCTGTCGTTCGGCTATCAGGCGTTCTTCTCCGGTATCGACGCGTTGCGTTTCGACTTCTCCCCGAACGGCAACGGCAACGCCGCGGCGAACTGGCAGACCTCGGCGCTGATCGATCCGGGCAAGTTGCCGCAGCAGTGGAACGGCGCTGACCTGTGGCGCGCGTTGCCGGCCAATGCGGCGGCCTGCACGAGCTTGCCGGCGGACTGGAAAGAAGCCTCGGGTCTGTTGGGCAAAGTGGCCGGCGGCGGCGCGGGCAACGCAGCCGCGATCGGCGATCAGCTCACCGGCCCCGCAGCGGTGTGCTGGTATGCAAAGTCCACGCTGGTCGCGCCGGTGTTCGTCGCGCGCGTGAAGCAGCAGGACGCGGCCGGCATCGCCGCATTGAAGACCGCGCTCGGCAAGACTTTCGGCGATGTGATCGGCGCCTATGAAGCGAAGGCCGCCAAAGCCGACGGCGCCGACTCCGGCTATCGCCGCTTGCCGGTCACCACGCGCGATCAGGGCGCGGACGTCACCGTGTGGCAGCGTCCGGTGAGCGCGCGTTCGGGCACGGCGGTGAGCAGCAAGGCGTCGTTCGCGTCGCAGTTGTCGGCGGAACGTTATTTCCCGGTCACGCTCGCACTCGCACACGGCTATCTGATTTTCTCGCCGGACGGCCGCCTCGTCGACGACACGCTCGCGGTGCTCGACAAGCGCTACCCGGCGCTCGCCGACACGCTCGCGCCGCAACGTCTGCCGCGCACGATTCTGACGCTCGCGCCGTCGTCGGCAGCCGCGCTGATCGAACGCGAGGCCGGCGCAGCGTTGCCGGCGGATCAGGAAGCGGTGTTCCGCAATGCGTCGCGCACACATCTCATGCCGAAGCTGCACGCGCTCGCTCACTACCCGCCAGTTTCGTTGACGCTGCCGCAGAATCTGCCGGGCTCGACGGGCTGGGTGCCGGTGGAGTGGTGGTTCGACCGCGCGAAAGCAGATGCGGGTTCGAATACGAGCGCGGCGGATACGCCCGCGGATCAGCCCGGCACCGAGGGCGACTGAGTGCGCCGCCTTCGCGTATCCGACGCGGTAGTGGCGGCGCACGCGCCTGAGCGCGTGGCGCGGCGCGTGGCCATTGCGCAGCCTGCGCATGCCGCCCTCACATCGCGCCGAGCGTGGCTCGCGAGCACGGCTGCCGCGTTCGCCATCGCGACACTCGCGCCCTACGCGCACGCGCTCACCAGTACCACCGCATCCGCCGACCCCGACGCACTCTCACCGCAACAATCCGCGGCATTTCGCGCGTGGTTCGCGCGCATCGTCGATCAGCAGATGCGGCGCGGACCGACGCCGCGCTGGACCCAACGCGATTGCGCGGGCCTCGTGCGCTTCGCGGTCGGCGAGACGCTCCGTCCGCACGACACCCGATGGCTGCGCGCCAACGGCATGACCAGTCTCGCGGATACGAGCAGCATGCCGCCCGAACTGCAATTGTCCGCGTCCCAGCGCACGATCGCCAACCGCTGGACCCAACTCGACGGTTCCACCGGCGCATACGCATCGGCGATCGCGCTGATCCAACGCAACAGCCGTTTTGTTTCGAAGGACGTGAACCAGGCCCTGCCCGGTGATCTGCTGTTCTTCGACCAGGGCGACGACCAGCATCTGATGATCTGGCTGGATCGCTACATCGCTTATCACACAGGCACCGTCACGCCGACCGATACCGGTCTGCGCGCCGTCGCCGTTTCCGACCTGATGCAATGGAAAGATTCCCGCTGGCAGCCGCTCGACGGCAATCCGAATTTCGTTGGCGTGTTTCGTTTGGACTTTCTGACACCATGACCCGAATGATTTCCGTCACACGATCAAGCGGTTGGTTGGGCAGTGCGCACCGTCGCGCGGCATGCAGGTTCGCGGCGCTGCTGCCAGTCTTGTTCGCGGTGATGACGCTCGCCGTCGCACCAGCCGCCTATGCGGACGACGACGCAGCGAGCGCCGCTGCCGCCGCCGATGCTAGCATCGCGGGGAATCCGACGCTGCAAACTGCGCCATCGAGCAACTTCAGCTCGCAGAAAGTGGACGGTCAGCCGTTCTTCCTGCTTTCGGACGCGAGCTTCGGCAGCGATCAACTCGCGCAGGTGCGGCTCGAAGCGCCTGGACGCGATTTCAAGGACGCGTTGCAGGCTTATGGCGGCGCGGACATCGTCGTGTATCGCGTGCCCAGGCCGCTGGACTTTCTGAAGGCGCAAAAGAATCTGCATCGGCTGAATGTCGCGCCGAATTATCAGGGCGAAGGGCTCGCGAACACGCTCGCGTATCTGTGGGACCGCTGGTTCACCGAAGCGCGCCGCGCGTGGCAGCGCGTGCTGTCGTTCGCGACTCGCAGCAAGGCAACTGAAGCCGCGCCGCAGTTCAAGCTCGGCGAGCAGACCGGCAAGCCGACGCAATTCGAGCCGAACTCGCAATTTGCGCCGCTCAAAGGCTACGACATGGTCGCGCGTTTCCGCTATCCGATCTGGGACGCGAAAGTGATCGAGCCGCCCAAGGGCGTGAATCTCGCGGGCAGCAGCAGTAACTTTATCGAAGCCAGCTCAGGCAACGTGATGATTCCGGTCGGCAAGCTGCCGCCGGGGCTGTACATCGTCGAGGCGGTGATCGGCAACTATCGCGCGCATACGCTGCTGTTCGTGTCGGACACGGTGGCGGTCGTGAAGGCGGCGTCGAGCGGCATGCTGGTGTGGACCACGCGGCGCGATAACGGCAAGCCGGTGGCGAATACGGAAGTGAACTGGACCGACGGCGTGGGCGTTCTGCAAAGCGGCACGACCGGCGGCGACGGCGCGCTGGTGCTGCAACACGTGAGCCCCGAGCGCAGCTATGTGCTCGGCACCGATCCGCAGGGCGGCGTGTTCGTTTCCGAGAATTTCTATTACGACAGCGAGATCTACAACACGAAGATCTACGCAGTGACCGACCGGCCGATGTACCGGCCGGGCGATCCGGTGCATGTGAAGTTTATCGGCCGCACGTTCCAGAACGCGACGCAATCGTCGGCGCCGGCCGAGGCCGATATCAAGCTCGACGTGCTCGATCCGAGCGGCGCGCCGGTCGCGACCAGCAAAGTGCATTTCGCCTCCGACACCGGCGCGGATACTGCGTTTACCTTGCCCGCCGATGCCACCGCCGGCGGCTACACGCTGCGCTTCGATTACAACGGCGATGTGTATGGCAGCGCGTTTCGCGTCGCCGAATATGTGAAGCCGCACTTCGACGTGAACCTGTCGATGGATAAAGCCGACTACGCGACCGGCGAGGCGCTGAAGGGCAAGATCCAGTTGCGCTATCCGGACGGCAAGCCGGTGCGCGACAGCAAGATTTCGGTCACGCTGCGCGCGCAGAAAGTGACGATCGTCGACGGTGAATTGCGTTATGCGGGGCTGTTTCCGGTCAAGCTCGAACAGCAGGAACTGAAGACGGATAGCGACGGCGACGCGAGCCTCACGCTGCCTGCCGCGAAGGAACCGAGCCGCTATGCGTTGACGCTGTTCGCGCAGGACGGCGCGGCGTACAAGGTGCGCGTGACGCGCGAAGTGCTGATCGCGCGCGGCGCGACGCCGTATCGGTTGACCACGGCCAAGTCGTTCTCGCAACCGAAGGAAGCGGTCAGCTTCGATTTGCAGGCGCTCGGCGCGGTCGATCCGGCTTCGCATGCGCCATCGAAATACGAATGGACGCGCCTCGAATCGCAAACGCATGGCGAAGGCGCGCTGAAGGGCGTGAGCGGCAAGCTGTCGTTCCCGGTGCAGTTCGATGAGCCGGGTTCGTACATGTTGTCGGTCAAGGACGACTTGGGCAACCTGCTCGCCGCCACCAGCCACTGGGTCGCGGGCGATGGCCTCAAGGCGATTCCGGGCAGCGTCGAGATCGTGTTCGATCGCGACAAGTACAAGATCGGCGATACCGCCGAAGCACTGATCACGTTCCCGATGCCGGTGGACGACGCGCTGCTCACACTCGAACGCGACAACGTCGAACGTCGCGCGTTGCTTACGGCGGGCGGCGACTGGTTGCAGTTGCAACGCGTGGCGCCGTCGCAATGGAAAGCGCGCGTCAAGGTCGGCGCTGACTTCGCGCCGAACATGACGTTCTCGGTGCTGTACGTGCATGCCGGCGAATACGTGTTCCAGAACGCGGGCATCGTGGTCGCGCAGCCGCAGATCGAACTGAACGTGAAGAGCGACAAGACCGTGTACGGGCCGGGCGACACGGTCACGCTGAATTTCGACAGCACGTTGAACGGCAAGCCGGAAGCGGCGAACCTGACGGTGAGCGTGGTCGATGAAATGGTCTACGTGCTGCAGCCGGAAATTGCGCCGAATATCGTCGACTTCTTCTATCACCCGCGCCGCAATAACGTGCGGACTTCGTCGAGCCTGTCGTTCATCACCTACGACCTCGCGCGCTCGCCGCTAAAGGGCGCACCCGGCGGACCGCAGCGCGCCAACTACAACGAGCGCGGCGTGAAGGTGCTCGAACGGCCGCGTCGCGACGATCAGGACACGGCCGCGTGGAAAGGCAACCTCAAGACCGACGCCAGCGGCCATGCCACCATGACGTTCAAGATGCCGGATTCGCTGGCGCGCTGGCGCATTACGGTGCGCGCGGCGGCGCCGGATGGCATGGTCGGTCAACGCACTGCTTACGTGCGCTCGGACAAGGCGCTGTATCTGAAGTGGAGCGGGCCGTCGCACTTCCGCGTGAACGATCAGCCTGCCATCGACATGATCGCCTTCAATCAGACCGATGCGGATATGGACGCGCAGTGGGTGGTGGACGGCGGCGGGTTGTCGCTCAATCAGAAGGTCACGCTCAAGCGCGGCGCGAACTATCTGCGTTTGCCGAGCGGCGCGCTGAAGGACGGCGTGATCAACGCGTCGCTGCGCAGCGCGGGTAAGGACGTCGATCGTCTGCAGACGGCGATTCATCTCGATGCGAGCGGCTGGCTCGATCTGCATCAGAACACGGTCGCGCTCGACGGCTCGAACACGCCGCTCAATCTGCCGCAAGATGCGCAGGACGTCAGCGTGCGCTTCATCGGCAGCGCGCAGAGCCAGTTCATGCGCGTCGCCGATGATCTGATCAACTACCCGTACGGTTGCGCCGAGCAAACGTCGAGCCGTCTGATTCCGCTGGCGCTCGCGCACGATGCGATCGGCCAAGGCGACAATGCGAGCTCGACGCAAGGGCTTGAAGCGCTGTTGCGCAATCAGCGCCAGCGGTTGGCCATGCTCGCGGGCGTCGGCGGCACCTTCGGCTGATGGGGCGATACCACAGGCGGCAGCGCGCTGATTACGGCCTATGCGTATTACGCGGACTGGCTCGCGAGCCGCAGCCTCGGCATCAGCCTGCCCGCGGACAACTGGCAGCACGCCATGGACGTCTATCGCGACGCCGGGGCCAAAGAGCCGCTGTTGCATCGCGCGCTGGCTTTGTGGCTGATGCAGCAGATGGGTCTGCCGGTCGCAACGCCGGTCGCTGGTGTGGCCGCGGATCTGATGAGCGATGCCGCAGCCACCACCGCTAAAGCGCCCGCGCATAGCGGCACGTACGGCGCGTCGGACAGCATCGTGTTCGCGCAGGCCGATTCACCGCGCGGCAAGCAGATGGCGACGCTGCTGATCGCGAGCATGGCGCGCGGCACGAGCGCACAGTTGCCGGATGGCTTCGACGCCGCGGCAAGCGCCGCGCGCCTCACGCTCGTGAACGATCCCGCGCCGTTGGTGCAAAGCCTCATCGCAATGACGGGCGACGGCGGAGCGACCGCCGATGCTCCGGCATTGCTGGCCAAAAGCAGCGCCGACTATCCGACGCTCGATCGCGCCTTGACGCTGCTGTGGCTGCGCAAGTCGCTCGGCGCGGATCCGACTGCCGCGTCGTTGCCGTCGCTGCAAGGCACGGGCTGGACCCGCGCCACGACGCCGACCGGCACGCCGCTTTACAAGTGGACCGGCGCGGCACAGCCAACCACCCTCGACGCCGGCGCCGCGCGCACCGACGTCAACGCGCTCGTCTCGTTCCGCAGCCACACGAGCGAGGACAGCCGCTTGAACATCACTGTCGAGCGGCGTTTCTACAAGCTCGAACCGGTCGAAGTCGCGACCGATCCGAAGAAAAAGGAAGCCGCTAGCGAGAGTCAGCTTGGCCGCTCCGCATTCACCGCGCGTGTGGTGAAGCAGGGCGAAGCGATCGACAGCAATGCGCTCTACGTCGACGAAGTCACGCTTACGCCGCGCTCCGGCAACGCCTACCACTACGGCTTGCTCGATGTGCCGCTGCCGCCGGGCGGCGATGTCGAGGCGACGAGCTGGGGCGTGTCGATCGACGGTCTGCCGGGCGCGAAGGACGGCGCCAGCGGTCCGCAGCCGTTCCAGCGCGTGGCGTCGTACGAGATGGGCGAGCTGACGTATCACCAGCCCGTGCCCTTGCTCGACCGACCGGTCACGCTGCGGCAACTGGTGCGCTTCGCGTTGCCGGGCACGTTCGCGTTGCCGCCCGCGCGCTACTTCCGCATGTATCAGCCGGACGCGAAGGCGTTCGAAGGCGGCAAGAGCGATCGCGTGACGACGTTGCGCATTCAATAAGCGAGACAAGACCGCCATGTTCCGCGCGCTTCGGCCTCTACGCGATCGTTTGGCAGTCAGGCTGCGGATCGCGCTCGCCGTGGGCGTGGGACTCGGTTGCGTTGGACCGGGCGTGTCGGCGTATGCGGTGGCCTCGTCTACAGCCGCATTGGCGAACGCAACGGATGCCGCTACCGGGATGAACACCGCGACCTCCGCAGGAATGTCAGCGCGATCTTCGTCGCAGATGCTGCGCTTCGCCTGGTTGCGCGACGGCCAGAGCCGGCTTTGGCAAGCCGACGGCAACGGCGCCGCGCTCGGCTTCTCGCCGCAGGCCGCGAATGTGTTGCCCGCGACGCTGGAGACGCCGCTCGGCAGCGTCTGGAAGCTATTCGTCTACGGCTATCTGGTGGACCGCAATATCGCCACGCCGGATTACGCCTGCAATGGCGGCGATCCGGAAGAAGTGTATTGCTGCATGACGGGCGGTCATATCGACCGTGAACATGCGCTGGTGCAGTCATGCGGACTTTTTTTCGAGCCCGCGCGCCTGCAACTCGATTCCGCCGACTGGCGCAAGTACTGGACAGCCGCTCACGCGCCGGCCTGGCTGCGCGATCTGCGCGCCATGACGCCCACGCGGCGCGTGCCGGTGGCCGAACTGCTCGCCGCTTTGCAGGCTATGCCCGCCCGGCCGCGCGAAGCGGCCGCGAGCACGCTGGTGTCGGTGCTGACCAGCGGACGCGGCGAAGGCACGGTGTCGCTTTACGGCAGCGTGTTGCGCGCCAAGACATGGACGATGCCGGATCCGGCGCGTCCGGGCGCTTCGATCGGCGGCGCCGCCGGCTGGCTCGCGGACGGCACGCCGGTGTGGCTCGGCGGTCCGGGCGGCAGCGCGCGCGTGCTGGCAGCCGCCGCGCCGCGCATTGCGCCGCTGCTTACGCAAGTCACCGTGCCGGACGACGGCGCCTGCGTGCTGGTCGATTTCTTCAGCCGCTATCCGATTCGCGAAGTGCTTGGCGACAAGGGGCCGGCCGCCGCGCCCGAGGGGCCGTTGCGCGGCGACTTCCGCGTCGGCTTCGTCAACGGTAATTGGGCGCGGGTGACCAGCCGCGGCGAGTTGCGGCTCGATCGCGATGCGGCCGGTGCGCCGCAAGTGGTCGGCCGCTTCGGCATGAACGACTATGTGGCGCGCGTGGTCGAGCGTGAAGGCGACACGAGCCAGGTGGAAGCGGCGAAGGCGCTGGCGGTCGCGGCGCGAACTTACGTCGTGCAGCACGGCAGCCACGACCACGGCTGTTTCCGTATCGACGACAGCAGCAAGACGCAGCGCGTTCTGCCGCGCGCGCCGACAGCCGCCGCGCGCCATGCCGCCGATCTCACCGACGCGCTCGTGCTGACCGGCGTGCCCGTTCAGTACCACCACGACAAGGCCGCGCCGGGACAGATGAGCTGGCTGGCAGCGAAGGCGTCGGCGCAAGCCGGCCTGACGTTCGACGCCATTCTCGCGCGCACGTGGCCGCAAGCGACGCTGACTTCGTTCCAGAGTCCGCTGTCGGGCGATTGCGTCGAAGTGGCCGGCGCGCAGGCATGGCTGCAGCGCAACGCGCCGATATGGGCGCGGCGCATGGACGGCGCGGCGGGCTACGAAACGCCCGATCTGCCCGCGGTGTGCGCCGTGCGCGAAGGTCGGCCGTATGCGGATGCGCAGCGCAATCGCGTGTACGTGTATCGGTTGCAGACCGAAGAGGACCGGATTGCGTTGGCGCATGAATACATTCACCTCGCGTTTCAGCATCATCCGCGTGGGCTCGACGAGACGTTTGTCGAGCGCACCGCGCGCACGCTGATTCGCACCGACAATCCGATCCAATGAATACCGTCTCGCGCTCGCCGATATCCTTGTTGCGCTGGCCGTTTCCACGGCGTGATTTCCGTGGTCGCGCCGTCGTGACGTTGGCCGCAACCATGGCTGCGCTTGCGCTCTGCACGGGTGCGCCAAACGCCCAAGCCGCTGACGCGGACGGCGCGATTGCGGACCTGACCGGCGCGTTCGGCGGCTGGCGTCACAGTGGGCTGACCAACGAGGGCGAGCGTTTCGTCGCGGCCTATCCGCGACCGCCGGTCGATCGCGGCGCGCAGCGCTATCGCACGCTGATCGAAGGGCGCCTGAAGCACATCGACAAACACGCGCGTAAGCCGCCGACGCTTGTCGTCAACGGCAACCCCACGCCGCTTTATACCGACGAGGAAGGCGCGTTTGCGCGGCCATGGGCTTTCGGCGCGGGCTCGAACAGCATCGAGCTGATTTCCGCCGATGGCAAACAGCATCAGCGCATGCAGTTCTACGAAGCCGACCGCAGCAAGCCGCAAGCTAAATTGCGCGCGCTGGTCACGTGGGACGATCCGCACGCGCAGGTCGATCTGCATGTGATCACGCCGGGCGGCCTGCATGCCTTCTTCGCCAACCCGACACTCGAAGACGGCAGCGGCTTCGATGTCGATTCGGTGGACGGTGCGGGGCCGGGCATTTTTTCGTCGGCGGCGCCCGAGCGTGGCACGTGGCTGTTCTTTCTGAATTACTGGGGCAATTTCGATTCGACCGGCTATAACTTCGACGCCGCCGCGCACGACCGCGACGTGATTACGGCGACGTTGACGCTGGTGTTCAACGAAAACACGCCGAACGAACGGCGTGAAACGATGGTCGTGCCGCTGCGCAAGATCGGCGACCTGATGCTCGTGAAGAGCGAGCGACTCTGACAGCGGGATGGGAGCAGTGACGATGAAGGTCGAGACGACGGGTTGGATAAAGGCGAGCCGCGCCTGGCTCGCAATGGCCTGTTCGGCGGGTTTGGCCTGCTTGCTGGCAGCGCCGGCGGCGCACGCGAGCGATATCGATTTCGCCGCGCCGTTGAACGGCTGGCGCAACACGAGCGGCGACAGCGAACGCTATACGCAGGACGTGCATTACCCGGCGGTGGCGGTATCGACGCCGGAAGGGCAGTCCAGGTCCGCGCTGATCGAAGGGCAGATCCGCAGCACGCCGAAGAAGAAGGGCACCTCGGTGGGGACGCTGGTGGTCGATGGCACGCCGCTGCCGCAGCGCGTGGAAGAGGACGGCAAATTTTCGCGTCCCTATGCGTTTCCCGCCGGCAGCAACAGTGTCGAACTGCGCGCGCCGGACGGCAGCCGCAAGCGCGTGCAGTTCTACGACACCTATAGCGGCAAGACCCAGCCGAAGCTGCGCGTGCTGCTCGCGTGGGACACCGACGGCACCGATCTGGATTTGCACGTCGTCTCGCCCGACGGCGCACACACCTGGTACGGCGAGCGCGTCGCGCCGAACGGCGGCGCGCTCGACGTCGACGTGACGACGGGATACGGGCCGGAGATTTATTCGTCCGCGGCACCGTTGAAGGGTACGTATCTGGTCTATGTGAATTACTACGGCAGCGGGAACAGCGGCGCCGATATGACCGTGGCGCAAGTGACCATCATCACGAACGAGAATACGCCGAACGAAAAGAGCGAAACGATTCGCGTGCCCATGCGTAAAGCCGGTGAATTGACGCTCGTGAAAACGTTTGTATTGCCGTAAAGCGGGAAACACTCGTCGGTCAGCAGCAAGCCGTGAGGCACGCGACTCATTCGGAGCGCGACGGTGAAAGCCAACGCGTTCAAGGAGTTGGGTGAGTCATGCGCAGGTTGTCCACAGGCTTCTAAACAGTTTCTGTGGACAAATGCCATGGACAAGTTCGCGCGCTATCCTGCCTTTGAAAGGCCGGCTTGCGCAGTTCGACTCTGCCCGTCTGACGATCAGAGGTCAGTGTCCAATCACCGCTCTTCCACTCCATCACGCATGACCGACCAATACGGCTGACGGTTGTAGTAGTCGTGCACGGCCGTGCCCCATTGCATGTCCGCCATGGAAGGCCAGTGATCCTTATCGAAACCCGGTGCGTTCTTGATCCGATCGGCGCTCGCATCGATCACGAAGCATTTGTCGTCCGTGTCGAGCGTGAGCGCGCTCCACGGAATCGCGTGAAGCGTGTCGCCGATGCCCAGAAAGCCGCCGGTGGACAACACCGCGTAAGCGATCCGGCCGCCGCGCACGTCGAGCATGATGTCCGAGATCTTGCCGACATGTTCGCCGTCCGACGACATCACCTTGTTGCCGTCGAGCGTGGCTGCCGCCATGACGTCCGGTCCGGGACCGTCACCGTCGCCGACTCCAACGATAGTTGCCCCTTGCGGATCGGCGGATGCCGGCACTTGGGGATCGAGCGTAGTCATGATGTGCTCCTCATAAAAAGCGTACGTGGGGAGCGCGCAACGACTATGCCTGTTAGCCGGGGAGTGGTTGGCGCGGGAGCGCTTTACAGGTGGTTGCTGCTGCTGGCCGTGTGATGGGTTTTTGCGCGCGCGGCTGTACGGCGAGGCATGTGGGCAATCGACAGTTGTGGGCGACGTGACCGGAAAAAGGGGCGCGGACCGGAGCTGGTTTTTTCGGCGGTTCAGCGCGAGTTCGACCACCAGATCCGCAACGTGTGGCGCGGCGATCCTGCAGATAGTCCTTACCCTTTCTTACCGGTGCTCAAGTTCCCGCGAATCGAGGTCGATAGGAGTTTTAACCGGCTGTGTGTGCGACGCCGGCCGACGCAGCAGAAACAAAATCAACGGAGGTTGCTATGCAAATCGACAGTGCGTTGTCGTCGACACTGCCGGGGCCGGATCGCACGACGACCAAAGGGCCGTCCGCAGCGCACGACGCTGTCGTACAGACATCGACCATGGATGCGCCCGCGCAGGACGATGCCGTCCATATCTCCGCGGAAGGCGTGGCAACGGCGGCTCAGGATAACAATACGGGTCAGGGTGACGCAGTCAGCGATTCCGCAAGGGAGGACACGCCGGCATCCGGCGTCTCAGCGGTCAAATCGTTTGCGTACGGCACGCTCGGACTCGAGCGTCCGGATCAGCCTCAGGAAGCGCACAACGCGTTCTATACGGCCGGACGTTGGCTGGCAGCCGGAATCACGATTGGCGGGATCATTTCGCTGCTTGCGTGAAAGGGGCGCGGGAAAAAGAAAGCGCTTGCCGTGCGTGACGCACGGCAAGCGCTATTGGCGGCTTACCGGTTGATTAGCGGTGGCTTAGCGGTCGAGGAACGACTTCAGGCGGTCGGCGCGGCTCGGGTGCATCAGCTTGCGCATGGCCTTGCTCTCGATCTGGCGAATCCGCTCACGCGTGACGTCGAACTGCTTGCCGACTTCTTCGAGCGTGTGGTCCGACTTCGTGTTGATGCCGTAGCGCATACGCAGCACCTTCGCTTCGCGCGGCGACAGCGAGTCGAGCGCGTCGTCGATGGCGGCGCGCAAGTCGGCTTGCATCGCGGCGTCGGCCGGCGAGGACGCCGCCGAATCTTCGATCATGTCGCCGAGCGTGGCGTCGCCGTCGTCGCCGACCGGCGTTTCCATCGACACCGGTTGCTTGGCGATCTTCAGAATCCCGCGCACCTTCTCTTCAGAGAGTTCCATGCGTTCCGCGAGCACGGACGGATGCGCTTCCTGACCGGTCTGCTGCAGGATTTCGCGCGAAATGCGGTTCAGCTTGTTGATCGTTTCGATCATGTGCACCGGCACGCGGATCGTGCGAGCCTGGTCGGCGAGCGAACGCGTCACAGCCTGGCGAACCCACCACGTTGCGTACGTGGAGAACTTCCAGCCGCGACGGTATTCGAACTTGTCCACCGCCTTCATCAGGCCGATGTTGCCTTCCTGGATCAGATCGAGGAACAGCATGCCGCGGTTCACGTACTTCTTCGCGATCGAGATCACGAGACGCAGATTCGCCTCGATCATCTCGCTCTTCGCCTTGCGCATCTTCGATTCAGCCGCGACCATCTGGCGGTTGATCTCTTTCAGATGCTTCAGCGGCAGCGAAACCGTTGCTTCGATTTCGATCAGCTTTTGCTGTTCGGACTGAATTGCCGGCAAATGGCGCTCCAGCGCCGCGCCGTACGACGACGCGCCGCGCGCCGCGCGTTCCGTCCAGCTGAGGTCGGCTTCATGGCCGGCGAACGACTCGATGAACTTCTCGCGCGGCATGCCGCTCTTCGAGACGACGATTTGCAGAATGTTGCGCTCGATCGCACGAACTTGCGCCACCTGTTGCTGCACGTCGCCGCACAGGCGGTCGATGGTGCGTGCCGTGAAGCGGATCTTCGCGAGGTGCTGCTGGATATCTTCGCGTGCGCGCTGGTACGCCTTCGAGGTGACGTCGCCGCGCGTGTGCGATGCGTTCATCTGGTCGGACAGCATGCCGACTTGCGCGAAGATTTCGAGGCAGTCGCTCGTGAGTTGCTTCAGACGTGCTTCGTCCGCTGCCGAGGAGTCGGCGGGGCCGACGTCGTCGTCGCTGTCTTCGTCGTCGTCGCTGTCCGTGTCGGTGTCGACGTCGGCGGATGCGTCCGCGCTGGTGCTGTCTTCTTCGGCGGCGAGCGTGTCTTCATTCAGACCGTCGACCAGTTCGTCGATGCGCAGTTCGCCGTCGGCAACCTGCTGGGCGCTCGCCAGAATGGCCGAGATCGCGAGCGGGCAAGCGGCGATTGCCTGCACCATTTCATGCAGGCCGTCTTCGATGCGCTTCGCAATCGCGATTTCGCCGGCGCGCGTCAGCAGTTCGGTCGCGCCCATCTCGCGCATGTACATACGCACCGGGTCGGTCGTGCGGCCGAATTCGGAATCGACGGTGGACAGGGCGACTTCGGTCTCCTCGTCCGCCTGATCGTCCGACACGACGGCCGGGGCGTTCGAGTTAAGCAGCAGCGTTTCCGCGTCTGGGGCCTGTTCGTAGACCTGCACGCCCATGTCGTTGAACGCGCTGACGATGCTGTCGATAGCGGCCGTCTGCGCGAAGTTGTCGGGCAGGTGGTCGTTGATCTGCGCGTGGGTCAGGTAGCCTTGCTCCTTGCCCAGCTGGATCAGCGCGCGCATCTGGCGCTGACGTTCTTCGGCTTGCTGCGGCGGCAACTCGGCCGCCACGGGGATCGCTTTACCGGCGCCCTTGCCCTTGGCCGTGCGGCCCGAGGGCGCTTTGGCGGTGTAGGCGGCGGTTTCGTGTTGCGAATCTTCGCGATCAAAAGGGTTCACGTATTCTCCTCTAGAGGCTTCGCTATGAGACGCAAGACGCGACCGTCAGGCGTTTCGAGCATGGCTCAACATCACCTGAGTGACTCAACGCGGTTGTTTGGCTGTGCTCTGGGGAGCAAAAAAGATGAGCCCGCTCGAAGCGGGCCGATAGAAATGTGCGAAATTCGCGCGGCTCGCATTATATCCGAGCTTGAGACTTTGCGCTCATCGTGTGCACATCTTTTCATCATGCGCGTTTGTCGCAGGTTCGTCCTTTGGCCGCCGGTCGGGCTTGGAGCGGTGGCTGGGCCGATGCACCTAGGTGCGTGCACATTCGCTGTTTTCAAGCTCCTCACTATAGAGGAGTTCGGTTGTCCTCACACGACGGGATCGCGAATGCACCGCTCCCCCTCTATATAGGGATAGCGTGTTCTAGCGTCGATCAGCACCTGGTCAAAAGAAAATTCACAAAAGGGGGTTGACGACGTGCCAGTCGTTCTTCATAATCTCGTTTCTCTGCTGCTGATGCAGCGACGCAGAACGAAGCGGTACCGGGTGGTTGTGATGCTGACGACTGGCGGTGCGGGTTCGGTAGTGAATGCGTAATCGATCTTTAAAAATTAACAGCCGATAAGTGTGGGCGCTTGATGCGCGACGCGCCGGCGTATCCTTCGGGATCTGCCGGAAGAAGCGAAAGTATCAAGTCTCACACAGTAATGAAAGGAAGGTTTTTCCATTGAAAGATGGAGAGATCATTCGTCAGTACGTTGAGTGAGCGACCGGTTCTTAACTGAACCGAAAAACAGTAACAGGTTTGAACTGAAGAGTTTGATCCTGGCTCAGATTGAACGCTGGCGGCATGCCTTACACATGCAAGTCGAACGGCAGCACGGGAGCAATCCTGGTGGCGAGTGGCGAACGGGTGAGTAATACATCGGAACGTGTCCTGTAGTGGGGGATAGCCCGGCGAAAGCCGGATTAATACCGCATACGATCTGTGGATGAAAGCGGGGGATCTTAGGACCTCGCGCTACAGGGGCGGCCGATGGCAGATTAGCTAGTTGGTGGGGTAAAGGCCTACCAAGGCGACGATCTGTAGCTGGTCTGAGAGGACGACCAGCCACACTGGGACTGAGACACGGCCCAGACTCCTACGGGAGGCAGCAGTGGGGAATTTTGGACAATGGGCGCAAGCCTGATCCAGCAATGCCGCGTGTGTGAAGAAGGCCTTCGGGTTGTAAAGCACTTTTGTCCGGAAAGAAAACCTCCGCCCTAATACGGTGGGGGGATGACGGTACCGGAAGAATAAGCACCGGCTAACTACGTGCCAGCAGCCGCGGTAATACGTAGGGTGCAAGCGTTAATCGGAATTACTGGGCGTAAAGCGTGCGCAGGCGGTCCGCTAAGACAGATGTGAAATCCCCGGGCTTAACCTGGGAACTGCATTTGTGACTGGCGGGCTAGAGTATGGCAGAGGGGGGTAGAATTCCACGTGTAGCAGTGAAATGCGTAGAGATGTGGAGGAATACCGATGGCGAAGGCAGCCCCCTGGGCCAATACTGACGCTCATGCACGAAAGCGTGGGGAGCAAACAGGATTAGATACCCTGGTAGTCCACGCCCTAAACGATGTCAACTAGTTGTCGGGTCTTCATTGACTTGGTAACGTAGCTAACGCGTGAAGTTGACCGCCTGGGGAGTACGGTCGCAAGATTAAAACTCAAAGGAATTGACGGGGACCCGCACAAGCGGTGGATGATGTGGATTAATTCGATGCAACGCGAAAAACCTTACCTACCCTTGACATGTATGGAATCCTGCTGAGAGGTGGGAGTGCCCGAAAGGGAGCCATAACACAGGTGCTGCATGGCTGTCGTCAGCTCGTGTCGTGAGATGTTGGGTTAAGTCCCGCAACGAGCGCAACCCTTGTCCCTAGTTGCTACGCAAGAGCACTCTAGGGAGACTGCCGGTGACAAACCGGAGGAAGGTGGGGATGACGTCAAGTCCTCATGGCCCTTATGGGTAGGGCTTCACACGTCATACAATGGTCGGAACAGAGGGTCGCCAACCCGCGAGGGGGAGCCAATCCCAGAAAACCGATCGTAGTCCGGATCGCACTCTGCAACTCGAGTGCGTGAAGCTGGAATCGCTAGTAATCGCGGATCAGCATGCCGCGGTGAATACGTTCCCGGGTCTTGTACACACCGCCCGTCACACCATGGGAGTGGGTTTTACCAGAAGTGGCTAGTCTAACCGCAAGGAGGACGGTCACCACGGTAGGATTCATGACTGGGGTGAAGTCGTAACAAGGTAGCCGTATCGGAAGGTGCGGCTGGATCACCTCCTTTCTCGAGCTAAACGCGTCAGTTGTGTAAAAGCAATGCGTTGAGCGCTCACGCTTATCGGCTGTGAAATCAGGACAGACTCAGGGGTCTGTAGCTCAGTCGGTTAGAGCACCGTCTTGATAAGGCGGGGGTCGATGGTTCGAATCCATCCAGACCCACCAAAGTCTTGTCTGGTGTGCTGATCGTCTGAACCTCTGGGGTAGCTGTATGACTGGGGGATTAGCTCAGCTGGGAGAGCACCTGCTTTGCAAGCAGGGGGTCGTCGGTTCGATCCCGTCATCCTCCACCAATCCTCAATGCGTAGCGTTCTGCGGGCAGTAAAAGGCAGAGCGTTGTGCATTGGCGATTGAGCCAGTCAGAGTGATATGAAGCAGAGCTTTATATCGGCTGTCGTTCTTTAACAATCAGGAAGAAGTAGTAAAGAGATTCACGAAAGATCACTTAGAGATGGGTGGTTGAGTAGGTGAATCAGGGTTGTGATTGTATCAATGTATGAAAAGAGAGATCGAAAGATCGCTTTTGGAATACGGCGCAACACGAATACTCAACCTGTAGCGAGGGTGGCGAGCGTGTGATTCCCCGTGGATCATGCAGGAGACACACCCGTTATAGGGTCAAGCGAACAAGTGCATGTGGTGGATGCCTTGGCGATCACAGGCGATGAAGGACGCGGTAGCCTGCGAAAAGCGGTGGGGAGCTGGCAAACGAGCTTTGATCCACCGATATCCGAATGGGGAAACCCGGCCCGTATGGGTCATCCGTAGCTGAATACATAGGCTACGTGAAGCGAACGCGGTGAACTGAAACATCTAAGTAACCGCAGGAAAAGAAATCAACCGAGATTCCCAGAGTAGTGGCGAGCGAAATGGGACCAGCCTGTACTCTTTATCTTCATTGTTAGTCGAAGGCTCTGGAAAGTGCCGCCATAGCAGGTGATAGCCCTGTAGACGAAAACAGCGAGGAAGAACTAGGTGTACGACAAGTAGGGCGGGACACGTGAAATCCTGTCTGAAGATGGGGGGACCATCCTCCAAGGCTAAATACTCGTGATCGACCGATAGTGAACCAGTACCGTGAGGGAAAGGCGAAAAGAACCCCGGGAGGGGAGTGAAACAGATCCTGAAACCGCATGCATACAAACAGTCGGAGCCTCTGCGAAGGGGTGACGGCGTACCTTTTGTATAATGGGTCAGCGACTTACATTCAGTGGCAAGCTTAACCGATTAGGGCAGGCGTAGCGAAAGCGAGTCCGAACAGGGCGATTCAGTCGCTGGGTGTAGACCCGAAACCAGGTGATCTATCCATGGCCAGGATGAAGGTGCGGTAACACGTACTGGAGGTCCGAACCCACTAACGTTGAAAAGTTAGGGGATGAGCTGTGGATAGGGGTGAAAGGCTAAACAAACCTGGAAATAGCTGGTTCTCTCCGAAAACTATTTAGGTAGTGCCTCGTGTATCACCTTCGGGGGTAGAGCACTGTCATGGTTGTGGGGTCCATTGCGGATTACTACGCCATAGCAAACTCCGAATACCGAAGAGTGCAATCACGGGAGACAGACATCGGGTGCTAACGTCCGGTGTCAAGAGGGAAACAACCCAGACCGCCAGCTAAGGTCCCCAAATATTGCTAAGTGGGAAACGAAGTGGGAAGGCTAAAACAGTCAGGAGGTTGGCTTAGAAGCAGCCATCCTTTAAAGAAAGCGTAATAGCTCACTGATCGAGTCGTCCTGCGCGGAAGATGTAACGGGGCTAAGCAATATACCGAAGCTGCGGATGCACATTTATGTGCATGGTAGGAGAGCGTTCCGTAAGCCTGCGAAGGTGCACTGGAAAGTGTGCTGGAGGTATCGGAAGTGCGAATGCTGACATGAGTAGCGATAAAGGGGGTGAAAAGCCCCCTCGCCGTAAGCCCAAGGTTTCCTACGCAACGTTCATCGGCGTAGGGTGAGTCGGCCCCTAAGGCGAGGCAGAAATGCGTAGCTGATGGGAAGCAGGTTAATATTCCTGCACCATTGTTAAATGCGATGGGGGGACGGATCGCGGAAGGTTGTCCGGGTGTTGGAAGTCCCGGTCCTTGCATTGGAGAAGGCGCTTTGGCAAATCCGGGCGCAGGATTCAAGGGTGCGAGGCCATTCACTTCGGTGAAGAAGCAATCGGAAGTGGTTCCAAGAAAAGCCTCTAAGCTTCAGTTTAACAAGACCGTACCGCAAACCGACACAGGTGGGCGAGATGAGTATTCTAAGGCGCTTGAGAGAACTCGGGAGAAGGAACTCGGCAAATTGGTACCGTAACTTCGGGATAAGGTACGCCCCTGTAGCCTGATGCGCCTGCGCGCAGAGGGTGAAGGGGTTGCAATAAACTGGTGGCTGCGACTGTTTAATAAAAACACAGCACTCTGCAAACACGAAAGTGGACGTATAGGGTGTGACGCCTGCCCGGTGCCGGAAGATTAAATGATGGGGTGCAAGCTCTTGATTGAAGTCCCGGTAAACGGCGGCCGTAACTATAACGGTCCTAAGGTAGCGAAATTCCTTGTCGGGTAAGTTCCGACCTGCACGAATGGCGTAACGATGGCCACACTGTCTCCTCCCGAGACTCAGCGAAGTTGAAGTGTTTGTGATGATGCAATCTCCCCGCGGCTAGACGGAAAGACCCCATGAACCTTTACTGTAGCTTTGCATTGGACTTTGAACCGGTCTGTGTAGGATAGGTGGGAGGCTTTGAAGCGTGGACGCCAGTCTGCGTGGAGCCGCCCTTGAAATACCACCCTGGTTTGTTTGAGGTTCTAACCTTGGTCCGTAATCCGGATCGGGGACAGTGCATGGTAGGCAGTTTGACTGGGGCGGTCTCCTCCCAAAGTGTAACGGAGGAGTACGAAGGTACGCTAGGTACGGTCGGAAATCGTGCTGATAGTGCAATGGCATAAGCGTGCTTAACTGCGAGACCGACAAGTCGAGCAGGTGCGAAAGCAGGTCATAGTGATCCGGTGGTTCTGTATGGAAGGGCCATCGCTCAACGGATAAAAGGTACTCTGGGGATAACAGGCTGATACCGCCCAAGAGTTCATATCGACGGCGGTGTTTGGCACCTCGATGTCGGCTCATCTCATCCTGGGGCTGTAGCCGGTCCCAAGGGTATGGCTGTTCGCCATTTAAAGAGGTACGTGAGCTGGGTTTAAAACGTCGTGAGACAGTTTGGTCCCTATCTGCCGTGGGCGCTGGATATTTGAAGGGGGCTGCTCCTAGTACGAGAGGACCGGAGTGGACGAACCTCTGGTGTACCGGTTGTCACGCCAGTGGCATCGCCGGGTAGCTATGTTCGGAAGAGATAACCGCTGAAAGCATCTAAGCGGGAAACTCGCCTTAAGATGAGATATCCCCGGGGCTTCGAGCCCCTTGAAGGGTCGTTCAAGACCAGGACGTTGATAGGTCAGGTGTGGAAGCGCAGTAATGCGTTAAGCTAACTGATACTAATTGCCCGTAAGGCTTGATCCTATAACAGGTGTGTTTTGCGATGATCGTCAGTGCTTCAGCACTGACGGGCATCCCACCCCCGAAGGGGGCAAGGACACTCAGGTTAAGTGATCGTGTTGTGCCAGAAACAACACAACCCCAACAGCTTTACCCCTGGTGAGCATCACCAGAAACTACTTCTTCCCGATTGGCTGTATTGCTCCACAAGCAGTGCAGCAACAAGTCATGCCTGATGACCATAGCGAGTCGGTCCCACCCCTTCCCATCCCGAACAGGACCGTGAAACGACTCCACGCCGATGATAGTGCGGATTACCCGTGTGAAAGTAGGTAATCGTCAGGCTCCCCAGCAGCAATCAGAAACCCCACCCCGAAAAGGTGGGGTTTCTGCGTTTACTCCACCGCCATGCGCGGAAAAACCCACCGTGTAACCCGCCTTCACTCCCGCCCCATCCGCCGCGCATCCGCGTAGCCCGTCAGTTCCAGATACGCCCGTCCGGCATCCACACCTTCACGCCGCACGATCCGTCGATTGCGAGAAAACTCGTCGACGAGGTTTCCCTCGCCGCCCCAAATCGTGCGATCCGGCTAAGCCCGCTTACGCACCGGGATCTGATGCGGCACACCGGCGGTGAACCGGTCAAGTCGTTCACTCGCATCGGTGATCGCCCAGAGGGGCGCGCTACGCAACTGTCGGTCGTAATTCGTAGCGATCGTCGCAAAAAGCGCGAAGCCCGTATCGTCCAATTCCCACTTGCCGGCCTCACGACCAGTGTCGAACACTGCCGACACCGCACGTTCCGCCGCTCCTAGCTGCTCACCGGTCACCGAACCGAAACCCGATTCCGCTAGAAAGCCCGTCAGCAGCATGATTTGCGTGAGCGTTTGCGCGTCGCTCATACTGCCGGCGCCACGGCGCAAGGCGTCGAGGGCCAGATGGACCCGCAGCGCGAGGTCGTCGGCGGTTTGCCGGGGGATCGGCAATAGCATGGCCTTGGCATGCCGCGCACGCGCAGCGCCAGTGTGGCGAGATAACGGAATAGGTTGTGCCATGAAGGTCCAATGTTTATGCCTGTGCAGATGCAATAACGGCGCGGATCGTAAAAGATTGAGCCCTTATTGTGCAGTCGAGCACGCCATGGCCGGAACGCTTGGAAGGCTGTCTGGCGGCCCTCGTCACCACCTCTGCGTGGAGTCTGGCGCGTGCGTCTTTCAGGCCTAAGGGCGCAATGCCTTTCAATCTTCTTTCCTGCGAGAGGCATTTCTCTCGCCAGAACCTCGAACTTCGAACTTCGTTCCGCGCGATGCCGGATTGCGACCGTGCCGAAACCTCGGCTATATGCCAGACGCAACGGGCCATTTGCGTCTCTTCATAAGAGAAAATGACCTCTATCCGCGCAGCCGCACCCCTACCCGGCGTCGCAACGAGGCAGCAACCCGCCCTCAACCTACCCCGGCAACGCGTCGCTCACTCGCCGTCATCCTCCTCCGAAACCGGCGCCACACTTCGCGCCCGCACTCGCCGACGAATCTCCGAATCCAGGATCAAACGTCCACGCAACTTCCCCTTCATCCGCTTCACATAGCGCGGCGCCTCGGTCATGTGGATCACCATCAACTCTCGCACTTTCTCCACATCACGCCCACGCGCCGCCTTTGTAATCGCCTTGTGAATCTTGACGTTGGCCTGACCGAAACGCTCATGCTCCGCTTGCGGCGTATCGTTACGAAACTCGATGAGCTGCCGGATCATTTCATTGATCAACTCGCAACTGAAACGCAGGAACGGATTCGGATTCGCCGCCGCGAGGATGTCGTGGAAATTCACATCTTCCTGACGTTGCCGCACGATATCCTTCCCGCCATGTGACGAAGCCGGTTGATCACAACACGCAATGCTCGCGTCGAGCGCTTCGAAGTCCTGCTCCGTCAGATGTGGCACGGCCCCGGCCGCGAGTTCGGGCTCCAGCAGTTTGCGCACGGTGTAAATGTCGTCGATCGAAACGTCCTTGAAGAACAAATAGTTTTGCAGCAGTTGCAGCGTGCGATCGAGCGGCACCTCCACCACCATACCGCCGCCGCTCGGGCCGGTGGTTACTTTGATAAGACCTTGCACCTCTAGCGATTTCAACGCCTCGCGGATCGTGCTCTTGCTCACGGAAAAGAGCTGCTGCAATTCCACCTCGCGAGGCAACCGGTCGCCTGGCTTCAGGTCTTTCTCCGT
This sequence comes from Paraburkholderia sp. BL27I4N3, assembly GCF_003386115.1. Classification (NCBI taxonomy): domain Bacteria; kingdom Pseudomonadati; phylum Pseudomonadota; class Betaproteobacteria; order Burkholderiales; family Burkholderiaceae; genus Paraburkholderia; species Paraburkholderia sp. BL27I4N3. Next base: position 7,390,553 of record NZ_QREJ01000001.1, read on the forward strand.
GATGAGCCGCTTGATTTCCTCGGCGACCAGATCGCCGCGTTTCTGCTGCTTGATCTCAATCGCGGCGCCAGCCTTGGCGCGGTCCATGGCCATATTCGATGCTCCCAGTTTGTCCTGCACGATCTTCGATCGATCCGCCGGCGCCGTCGCTACCTGAAAGACTGCTCCGACGCCGCCAGGAATTTTGCCTTATTGACACCCGAATTTATTGTACCTACGATCAAGTCCAACCTATTTATCATGATAAATAGAACAAAGCCGATGCAGTGGAAAACTTCACGGCGGCCAGCAAGCTCGAGTAGTCGTTCGCGCAGCGTGTGCAGTTTCGTAGTCGGTCAGTGCGTGTCTCTTTCCTAAGGAGCGTCATTTTGAATCGCCGAAATATGTTGAAGCTGGCCGCGTTGTCGGCCGTTCCGGGCACGTTGGGCTCGCTGGTCGCGCGAAGCGCGTTCGCACAGGCCGGAACGTTGCAGTTCGCCTGTCCGGTGCCGATGTCGGGTCCATTCGCGGCGAACGGCAAATACGCCGACCTCGGCATGAAGCTCGCTATTGAGCAGTACGGCAAAGTGTTGGGTCAACCGCTCGCATACACGGTGCTCGACACGGAAGGCAAGCCCGCAACCGCCGTGCGTCGGGTTCAGGAAATCGCGCAACAGAAGAATGCGCGCTTCTTTGCCGGCGGTATTCTGTCTTCCGAAGCATTGGCAATGGGCAAGGAAGTGCAGAAGGCGGGCGGCGTTTTCATCACGACGGCGGGCGCAGACGAGATCACCGGCAAGGACTGCAACGACGCCACATTCCGCTGGTCGGTGCCGACCTACGGCGCGATCGAGCAGACGGTGCGTCCGCTGATCCAGATGATGCCCAAAGCCAAACGCTGGTACACGATCACGCCGCAATACGTGTTCGGCGACGGTTTGCTCTCGGCCGCAAAGACGGTCTTCAAAGAAAAGGGCATCGAACACGTGGGCAACAGCTACCACTCGCTCAATGAGAAGGAGTTCAGCGGCTATCTGACGAACGCAGTGGCGGCGAAGCCTGACGTGCTGCTGATTCTGAACTTCGGCTCGCAGTCGTCCGATACATTGCGCCAGGCCGTGAGCTTCGGCATGAAGAACAATTGCACGATTCTGATGGCCTGGGCGTCCGGACTCGAGCAATTCGAATCGCTCGGTGCGGACCTGTGCGAAGGCGTCTATTTCGGCGCGCAGTATTGGCACGACATCGATTCACCGCTGAATCGCGATCTCGTCAAACGCGCGAATGCCGCGTTCAAGGCCAATCCCAACTACAGCCTCGCAGGCTCGTATATCTGCACGAAGATCCTGCTCGACGGCATCGTGAAAGCAGGTAACGTCGACCCGAAGAAAGTGGTCGCCGCACTCGAAGGCATGAAGTACGATGGTTTGACCGGCCCGGAAGAAGTCCGCAAAGGCGACCATCAGGTGCTGAAGAAGTATTATCTGTTGAAGGGCAAGGCGAAGAACAAGATGAAGAACGCCGACGACTACGCGGATATCGTGAGCTCCGGCCAATCGTTCCTGCCGCTCGACAAAACCGGCTGCAAGATGGCCTGACGCCCACGTGCCGCATGCAAGCGCGGCACGGCGCGCATATCGCAATACCGCATCGCGACTTCTCTTTGCACCACCCTTTAGACGGACGCCATGAACGTTTATCTCCTGCAGATCGTCAACGGCATCGGAGTGGGAATGTTGTATTTCCTGCTCGCGGTCGGTTTGTCGATCGTGTTCGGTTTGCTGCGCTTCGTGAATTTCGCGCATGGCGCGTTCTATCTGCTCGGCGCGTACTTCTGCTATCAGGCGATGCAATGGTCCATGAGTTTCTGGACCGCGCTTATAGTCGTACCGGTCGTCGTGGGCGCGCTTGCGTGGGTCGTCGAGAAACTGATTCTGCGGCACGTGTATGCGCAGCAGCATGAGTTTCATATTCTCGTGACCGTCGGTCTCGCGCTCGTCGTGCAGGAATGCGCGATCCTTATCTGGGGACCGCTCGGCGATAACGTGGCCGTGCCCGACGTGCTGAACGGCGTGGTGATCTGGGGCAGCTTCGTGTATCCCAAGTACCGTCTCTTTGTAATCGGCTTCACGGCGATACTGGCCGCGCTCTTGTGGTGGGTGCTGGAAGGTACGCGGCTCGGCAGCGCGGTGCGTGCGGGCAGCGAATCGACGGAGATGGTCTCGCTGCTCGGCATCAACGTGTTGCGTGTCTTCAGCCTCGTGTTCGCGCTCGGCGCCGCAACGGCCGCGCTGGCGGGCGTGCTTGCCGCACCGATTCGCGGCGTCGATCCTTTCATGGGTATTGAAGCGCTCAGCGTCGCATTTGTCGTGGTGGTGGTCGGCGGCATGGGTAATTTTCTTGGTGCGCTGGTGGGCGGACTGCTGGTGGGAATCGTCCAAAGCGTAATGAGCACCTTATGGCCGGAAGGCGCGCGATTGATGATTTACGTCGCGATGGCCGCCGTTCTATTGCTGCGACCGAACGGTCTGCTCGGGAGGGCGGCATGATCGATACCTCGAAACCCATCGTGCAGAGCGCTGTTTCCTCGAAGACGCCAGCGGGCCTGAAGCACTCATTGCACGGTTATCGCTTCCTGTTGCTGGCGCTGCTGGTCGTATGCATTTTGCCGCTCACGTTGCGCTCCGGATCGCTCGCTACCGAAGTGCTGGTGTTCGCACTCGCCGCGCTCGGCTGCAATCTACTACTCGGCCACACAGGGTTGCTCTCGTTCGGGCAAGGCATTTTCTTCGGGCTCGGCAGCTATTGCGCGGGATTGGTCCTTACCAAAACTGGGCTGCCGGTACCCATGGCCTTGCTTGCGTCGGCGGTGATCGGCGCGGCGGCCGCGGCGCTGGTCGGCTGGTTTTCGATTCGCCAGCGCGGGACCTATTTCGTCATGTTGACGCTCGCATTCGGCCAACTGTTCTACTTCCTCGCCTACACCACACCCGATCTGACCGGCGGCGACAACGGCTTGCTCGACATCCCACGCCCGGCGTTGGGATTGTTCGGTAAGGTGATCGTGCCGTTGACCTCGCCGTGGCAATACTACGGATTCGTCGCGGTGGTGTTCCTCGTGGTGTTCTGGCTGTTGATGCGTGTATCGCACTCGGTGTTCGGCCGTACGTTGCTCGCGATCCGTGACAATGAAGCACGCGCGGCAGCGGTCGGTTACGACGTCAAGCGCTTCAAGCTGATGGCGTTCGTGATCTCCGGCGCGGTCACGGGTCTCGCGGGCGCGCTGCACGCGCTGATGACCGGCATCGCGCCGCTCTCCAACATCGACTATCACACGAGCGAAATGATCCTCGTGATGACGGTGATAGGCGGCACCGGCAATCTGTTCGCTTCTGTATTGGGCGCTGCGTTTTACGTGTTGTTCGCTGACTGGCTCTCCACGTTGTGGCCGCGCTGGCTCCTGCTGCTTGGCATCGTGCTGATGGCAGTCAGCCTGTACATGCAGCGCGGTCTGTGGGGATTGGGCGAACGCGTCTGGCAATCGTTGCGCCGTAAATCATCCGCTGATGCAGGCAACGATGCAGACAAGGAGTCCGTATGAGCGAAGCCATTCTGCAAGCGAGCGGCGTGGTGAAGCGCTACGGCAAATTCACAGCGCTCTCCGACGTCACCTTGAACATCATGCCGCGCACGGTGCATTCCGTGATCGGACCGAACGGCGCGGGCAAAACCACGCTCTTTCACGTGTTGACCGGCACGCTGCCTATTACCGAAGGCAAGATCGTTTTCGACGGTCACGATGTCACGCGCGAGCCGGATTATAAGCGCGTACGACGCGGCGTTGCCCGTTCGTTTCAGGTAACGAGCCTGTTCGCCAATCTGAGCGTGCGAGAAAATCTACGGCTTGCCGCGCAAGGTGTCGACGCAGTGCGCGCGTTGAATGCGTGGACGCCGCCGCACGGTGCGCTCACGCATGCGGACATTGTCGACAGCGTGCTCGAGCGGCTCGCGTTGCAGCGTTTCAGCGACGTATCGGCGGGCGCGCTTTCGCATGGTCAGCAGCGGCGGCTCGAAGTCGGCATGGCGCTCGCCGCGCGGCCCAAGGCGATCTTTCTCGACGAGCCGACCTCGGGCATGGGTATCGACGACCTCGACGACATGAAGCAGTTGATTCGCGGCCTGCGCGACGATTACACGGTTGTGCTGATCGAACACAATATGGGCATCGTGATGGACATTTCCGACACGATCACCGTCATGCAGCAAGGGCGTGTGCTGGTGGAGGGCCGCCCCGACGACATTCGCGGCGATGAGCGCGTACGCAGCGCCTATCTCGGCAACATGATCACCGGAGGCCGCGCATGATTCTCGACGTGCAGCAGATTCACGGCTTCTACGGCAAAAGCCACATTCTGCAAGGCGTATCCCTGCAGATCAACGATGGTGAAACGGTCACGCTCTTGGGCCGCAACGGCGCCGGCAAATCGACCACGCTGAAAGCGATTGCGGGCGTCGTCGCGCCGCAGCGCGGCACGGTCACGTTCAACGGCGCCAAGGTCAGCGGCATGCCGCCGCACAGGATCGCGTCACGTGGTGTCTGCTTTGTGCCCGAGCATCGCGGCATCTTCCGTCTGCTTACCGTCGAAGAAAACTTGCGGCTCGGCGCGCGTAAAGATTCGCCGTGGCAACTCGACGACATCTACCGCATTTTTCCGCGCCTGAAAGAGCGGCGCACGAACGGAGGCGCGCAACTCTCCGGCGGTGAACAGCAGATGCTTGCAATCGGCCGAGCGCTCATGAATCACCCGCGCTTGCTGATGCTCGATGAACCCGTCGAAGGCCTCGCGCCGGTGATCGTCGAAGAAATCGTCGCGCAACTCAAGCTGATCCGCGCGGCGGGCGTAGCCATTCTGCTGGTCGAGCAGAATCTCGAAGTGTGCACGCAACTCGCGGATCGCCACTACATCATTGAGCAGGGCGTAATCGTCTATGCGGGCGACAACGCTTCGTTTGCCGCCGACGACTCGATCAAGGACCGTTATCTCGGCGTCGGCGTGGTCTGACGCGCATTCAGTCTTCAACACGAGGAAGCATCGATGCAAGTTCATGAATCAACAACCGTCGCGACGTTCGCAGATCTGCGAGTGGACGGCGCGCGGCTCTGGGACAGTCTCATGCAACTCGCGCGGATCGGCGCCACCGAGAAAGGCGGTGTGTGCCGGCTCGCACTCACGGAGTTGGACCGCGAGGCACGGGACCTCTTTATCGCGTGGACGAAGGAGATCGGCTGCAGCGTGCGGGTGGACGCGATCGGCAACATCTTCGCGCGCCGCGCGGGTTTGCGTGACGACCTGCCCCCGGTGATGACCGGCAGCCACATCGACACGCAACCTACAGGCGGCAAGTTCGACGGCAATTACGGCGTGCTCGCGGGACTGGAAGTGCTGCGCACGCTGAATGATGCCAATGTGCGGACGCTCGCACCGCTCGAAGTCGCGGTATGGACCAATGAAGAAGGTTCGCGCTTCGTGCCGGTGATGATGGGCTCCGGCGTGTTCGCCGGTGCATTTACTCTGGAGCACGCGCTCGAACAACACGATCGAGAAGGCATCACGGTAAGCGACGCGCTGTCTCAGATCGGCTATGCCGGCGAGATCACTAAACCACATGCGGTAGGCGCCTATTTTGAAGCGCATATCGAACAAGGTCCGGTGCTGGAAGCACACGACAAAACAATCGGCATAGTGCAGGGCGCGCTCGGTCAACGCTGGTATGACGTGACGGTGCACGGCATGGAGGCGCACGCCGGCCCGACGCCGATGGAATTGCGCCGCGACGCGCTGCTCGTCGCGGCCGATCTGATTCACGCCGTCAACCGCATCGCGCTCGACCACGCGCCTCACGGTCGCGGCACAGTCGGCTGGCTCGACGTGCATCCCAACTCACGCAATGTGATTCCAGGCCGCGTGACACTCACCGTCGATCTGCGCGCCGCCGACGACGCCACGCTTACGGCAATGGACAGCGCGTTGCGCGCCGCATGCTCGGTAGCGCGCGAGAAAACCGGTATCACGGTGGACGTCGAACAAGTGGTGTATTTTCCGCCGCAACCGTTTGCCGCCGAATTAGTCGAAGCCGTGAAGCAGGGCGCGGACGCACTCGGATTTTCGTCGATGGACGTGATCAGCGGCGCCGGCCACGACGCCGTCTATCTCGCGCGAGTCGCGCCCGCAGCGATGATCTTCGTGCCCTGCAAAGACGGCATCAGCCACAACGAAATCGAAGACGCGCGCGCGGATCATCTCGAAGCCGGTTGCAACGTGCTGTTGCAGGCCATGCTGAACGCCGCGCAGAAAGCGGGGAGCGCGGACGCATGAAGATCCTCATCGCGCGGATGAATCACGAGACCAACACGTTTTCGCCGGTGGCCACGCCGTTGGCGGCATTCGGCCGTAACGGGCCGAGCTACGGCGAAGACGCGTTCAACGACAACAAAGGCATGCAAACGGCGATGGGCGCGTTCATCGACGCCGCCGAGCGTGAGCATGCCGACATCGTGACGCCCGTGTCGGCGTCGGCGAATCCGAGCGGGCCGGTCGAGGCCGCCGCTTACGAAGCGATCTGCGAGGCGATCGTGTCGGCCGCCGTGGGTTGCGACGCCGTTATGCTCGATCTACACGGCGCGATGGTCGCCGAGAATTCGAACGACGGCGAAGGCGACTTGCTCGAACGCGTACGCGCGTTGCTGCCGGATGCGCCGATCGCCGTCGCGCTCGACTTGCACGGCAACGTCACGCAAAAGATGATCGACAACGCCGACGTGATCGTCAGCTTCAAGACCTATCCGCATGTCGATATGTACGAGACCGGTGCACACGCGGCGCGTCTGATGTTCGACCTGATTCACGGCAAGGCGAAGCCTGTGATCGCGTGGCGTCAGCCGCCGCTGCTCACGCATACGCTGCGCAGCGCGACGGCCGAAGGCGCGATGAAGCGCGCGGTCGACGCCGCGCGTGCCGCCGAGGCCGACGGCATGCTCGCGGTATCGGTGCTGTCTGGCTTCTCGCTTGCCGATATCGAGGCGCCCTGCATCAGCGTCGTCGTGGTGGGCAACGGCGAGCGCGCTCGCGCCGAAGCGGTCGCGGAGCGCATCGCGCGGCAGATCTGGAACGAGCGCGAAGACTTCGTCTATCGCAGCGCGCCGCTCGCCGAATCCGTCGCGCAAGCCGCCGCGCTCGCAGCGGACGCCGACAAGCCCGTGCTGCTGCTCGATCACGGCGACAACTGCATGTCGGGCGGCACATGCGACACGATGGATCTGCTCGAGGAAGCGTTGAAGCAGAAGCTCGACGGCATCGTGAGTGGACCATTATGCGATCCGCAGGCGGTCGCCGCGTTGATGTCGGCGGGCGTGGGCAGTACGGTGACCGTGACCATCGGCAACAAGGTCACGAGCGACGCGCTCACGCCGCGTCCGCCGCTCGCCGTGACCGGCGTGGTGCGCGCGCTGACAGACGGCGAGTACGTGATCAGCGGCCCGACCTACACCGGGCAGCGCGCTTTCATGGGCCGCGCCGCGGTCCTCGACACGGGCACCGTCAAGCTCGTGATGACCGAGCGCACGCACGAACCGTGGGACCTCGGCGTGTTCGAGAGTGTCGGCATCGATCCGCGTCGCGCGCGTTTCCTGTTGCTGAAGTCGCGCATGTACTGCCGGCCGGTGTTCGTGCCGATTGCGGCGGCGCTGGTCGAATGCGATAGCCGCGGCGTGACGAGTTCGGATTACGGCCTGTTCGCTTTCAAGCAGGTGAGGCGGCCGGTTTATCCGCTGGATACGCAAACCGAGTGGGCATCGACGAGTTGATCGACAGAAGTGCCGTCAGGGGCTTGTGCTGAGCGTGCGGGTTCTCTATAATTCGCGCCTCTAAAGGCTCGTAGCTCAGTTGGTTAGAGCACCACCTTGACATGGTGGGGGTCGTTGGTTCGAATCCAATCGAGCCTACCAACGCATCCGTGACGTAGACGAAAGCGGCTTCGCTTTCGTCTACTGTCAGGTTCTCGTATCACCTCGGCGCATTGTTCAGCGTGCCGCTCTGTCCCGCCGGTTTCTCCTCTCCGAATTACCTTGAGTTAGACGTAGCACCACTCGTGCGCGCGCCAGATCACGTGGATCCCGCCGCGCATGCGGTAGCGCTGTGGCTGGCTGCGATTCGCGAGGCGCCGGCGGCGTAGGCGAGTCGCAGCGCGCGGTCACGGACGCAGCAGATCGAACCCTGCCAGCGTCACTACGCCGCTCACCACGATCAGCGCCACCGAATGCTGTCCGAAGTAGAGCAGGCCGGCCGCCGACCAGCACGTCAAGGCAAATGCCGCAATACGTTTCATGGTTTAGAACCCCAAAGCTATCGCCAACAATCCGCTGATCACGCCGCATACCACGACGGCCAGCGCCACGACCGTCAGCACGCGGCGCGGAAACGAACGTCCAAGCATCGCCATGGACGGCACGCTGATCAGCGGCAACGTCATCAGCAAGGCGCCAGCCGGGCCGGCCGCCATGCCGAACGAGAGCATGGCCTGGATGATCGGCACTTCGCCCGCGGTCGGAATCACGAACAGCGTGCCGGCTATGGCCAGCGCAATGATCCAGAGCAGGCTGTTGTCGATGTCCGGTCCGACATGCGGAAACAGCCACGTGCGCGCCGCGCCGAGAATCAGCACCAGCACGACGTATTCGGGAACGAGCCGCAGCGTCATCGTGCCGAGGATTTTCACCCAGCGTGCGAAGGCGGTGCCGGGCACATCGACGGCGACCAGCTGCGCCATCGCTTCGCGCGACGCTTCGGCTTCCTTCGGCGTCACCATGCGGTTCACGAGGTATCCGAGGCCGAACACCATCACGATGCCCAAGGCGAGGCGCAGGCCCATCCACTGCCAGCCGAGCACAAAGCCCATGAAGATCAGCGTAGCCGGATTCAAGGCGGTATTGCCGAGCCAGAACGCGATCGCCGCGCCCGGCGCCGCCTGACGCGCACGCAAGCCCGCCACTACCGGCGCGGCGCAGCATGTACACATCATGCCCGGCAACGACATCAGGCCGCCCTTCACGACGCTGCTGAAATCGGTCCGGCCGAGCGCGCGCGCGACCCATTGCGGCGGAATCAGCGCCTGTACCGCCGAACCGAGCAGCAGCCCGAGCACCATGGCCTGCCAGATTGCTTTGCCGTAGGCGAGGGCGTAGTCAAGGGCAGATTGCCACGACGCCGCCGGCGCGCTCGCCGATGTGCCCATCAGAATCGACTTGCCGATCGAGTGCTGGCTCGCCGCCACGAACGCCCGGTTGTAGTATGGAAACCACTTCACGTAAAAGAGGCCGACCACGGCGATCAGCAGAAAGACGATCCAGCCTAGCGCGACTCGTGGTTGTCGAAGGGTTGATTGCATAGGGGTCTTGAACGTTGGGTTTAATCAGGTGACAGCGAGTGCGCTGCTGTCGAGCTTTGCAAGCAGTGCTTTTGCCTGATCGATGACATCGGCGTCGTTAGGCCGGAAATTCCATTGCAATGCGCGCGCCAACTGGACGAAATGCTGATGGCTGCTGCGCGCGTACGCCGGATCGTAGTGACGCCCGATCAACTCGCGCGCGAGTTCGGCGCGCCGGTTGTCGTCGACGAGTTGCTGCCAACCCGTGACACGTTCCCGGCTATGTAAACCGATCATTCGTTGCAACTGTCCCTTGAGTGACTCGGGATCGTCGAACAGATGGGCATAGTCGTGCAGCAGAAAGGCCGCGCGATCTTCGGGGCTCGAGATCACCTCGACGCAGCGGCTCTGATGAACCGTGTCGAGCAGGGCAAGCGGCAGCGCGATAGAACCGATGCGCCGGCTTTCCGCTTCCACGAACACCGGCCGTGCCGGGTCGAACGTGCGCAGCGCGCTCACGAGCAGCGTATCGAAACGCTTCTGCGACGGCTGCGGCACGCCGGCCCAGGCGCCGAGCAACGAGCCGCGATGCGCCGCCAGCGCTTCGAGATCCAGCGTCTGCGCGCCCGCGGTGTTCAGGGCCGCAAGCAGGCGCGTCTTGCCGCTGCCCGTCGGGCCAACCAGCGCGACGTAGGAGAATGTCTTCGGCAACGTGGTGAGCGTGTCGAGCGTGGCGCGCCGATAGGCTTTGTAGCCGCCTTCGAGTTGGCGTGCCTGCCAGCCGATCATATTGAACAGCGTGGTCACCGAGCCCGAGCGCTTGCCGCCGCGCCAGCAATAGACCAGCGGCCGCCAGTTGCGCGGCCGGTCGGCGAACGTGGTCTCGAGATGGTGCGCGATATTGCGCGCGACCAGCGCCGCGCCGATCCGCGTCGCTTCGAACGGCGATACCTGCTTGTAAGTCGTGCCGACCAGCACGCGCTCTTCGTTGCTCAGCACAGGCGCGTTGAGCGCACCCGGAATATGGTCTTCCGCAAACTCGAGAGGCGTGCGCACATCGATGATTTCGTCGAAATCACCGGCTTGTTCGAGGCTGACGAGTAGGTTTTTCAAGGCGTTGGGGCACAAAGGGTCGCTGCGGCGGGATGCAATTATCGCACGCGTCGTCCATACGGCCGCGTCGTTCCGCCTGCCGCTCGCGGCTCAGATAACCTCGACGCGTCCTTCTCCGTTGACCATTTCGCCGATCACGCATGCTTCGCGGAACCCGTCGGCGCTGAACAGGGCGAGCACTTCGTCGACGGCTTGCGGCGCGCACGAGACCAGCAGGCCGCCCGAGGTTTGCGGATCGGTGAGCAGCGTGCGCGCGGTCGCGGAAAATGAGGATCGCAAATCGATGTTTTTCCCGTATGCGTCCCAGTTGCGCCCCGAAGCGCCCGTAAAAATGCCTGCTTCCGCAAGGCTCACCACGTCCGGCAACCACGGCAGGTCCGCGTAGCGCAAGCGAGCGGTGAGGTTTGAGCCGCGCGCCAATTCCAATGTGTGGCCGAGCAGCCCGAAACCGGTGATATCCGTGAGCGCGTGCACGCCGTCGAGTTTGGACAGGTCCGCGCCCGGCCGGTTGAGCTTGGTCGTCGCGCCGATCATGGCGGCGTAGCCGGCGGCGTCGAGGCGGTCCTTCTTCAGGGCTGCCGAGAGAATACCCACGCCCAGCGGCTTGCCGAGGATCAGCACATCGCCGGCTTGCGCGCCCGCGTTGCGTTTGACGCGCCTGGGGTCGACCACGCCGATGGCGACGAGGCCGTAGATCGGCTCGACCGAATCGATCGAATGGCCGCCGGCGAGCGGGATGCCGGCTTCCGCGCATACCGATTCGCCGCCCTTCAGCACGGCAGCGATCACGTCGTGCGGCAACACGTTGATCGGCATGCCGACGATGGCCAGCGCCATGATCGGCTTGCCGCCCATGGCATAGACGTCGGACAGCGCATTGGTCGCGGCGATGCGGCCGAAGTCGAACGGATCGTCGACGATCGGCATGAAGAAATCGGTAGTCGCGACGATCGCCTGTTCGTCGTTGAGTTTGTAGACGGCGGCGTCGTCGGCTGTGTCGTTGCCGACCAGCAGGTCGGGAAAGAACGGCAGCGGCGCGCTGCGCTTGAGCAGATCGGCGAGCAGGCCTGGCGCGATCTTGCAGCCGCAGCCGCCGCCGTGCGACAGACTGGTGAGACGGGGCGACGCGCTTGCGTGGCTGGGAGTATGGGTCATTGTGGCAGGCATTTCAGACGACGAATGACCGACATTATGATGGTTGTTCGGGCAACGCGCAGGGACGGCGGTCGTCGAAGCGATCCGGCCAGAGCGCGAAACACGTCGTCGATTCTTCTGAAGGTACCTATAAACGCGCGGCATACCCGTGACGCGCCCGCCGCCGGAGAGCGGGCGACCAAGATGCGGCAATCTCACACGTTATTTGTTGCTGCCTGCGCCGGTGCCGTAGAGCCCGTTATCGAAGCCGCCCGCGCCTTGGGGCTTGTGACCCGGGCCGCCCGTCTTGCCGCGCGTGTTCGCCGAGCCGCCATCTTTCGTCTGTGGCTTATGCGATTCATGAACTGCCGAGGCGGACGAATCCGGCGCCGACCCCATCGAAGAAGTGCGGCTCTCCTGCTGCGACGAGCCGCTGCCTTGCGAGATCTGGGCAACGCCGTGCGAACTTAGAACGAGCATCGCACCACCGAGCGCAAGCGACACAAGGCCAGCCGACGCGCGCCATTTCACTGCGCCGTAAATAGTGCGTGCGGGAGAAGATGTGAAAAGCGGAGCGGTCATATATGTGCCAAAGGTCAGGAGTAAGCGTCGAGGCGTCTGCCTCCTGTCAGCAATAACGGTGCCTCGGCTGTTGAAACCGGCTGTGGCAATTCATATTCAGTTGCACTGTAGATGGCGTAACTCCTCGCTGCAGGATTTCATACCGCTCTCTATAATCAATATTGGTGTCCCCATAAAGAGCCGAGGCCATTCGATGACCCATATGTCCCGGCGACAATTTCTGAAGGTCTCCGCCACCACGCTAGCCGGATCGAGCCTTGCCCTTATGGGCTTCTCACCCGCGCCCGCGTTAGCGGAGGTTCGTCAGTACAAGTTGTCGCGCACAACCGAAACCCGCAATACCTGCCCGTACTGTTCGGTAGGCTGCGGCATCCTGATGTACGGACTCGGCGACAACGCCAAGAACGCAAAGTCCAGCATCATCCATATCGAGGGCGATCCCGATCATCCGGTCAATCGCGGCACGTTGTGCCCGAAAGGCGCGAGCCTGATCGACTTCATTCATAGCGAAAGCCGTCTGAAGTATCCGGAGTATCGCGCGCCCGGCTCGAATGAATGGAAGCGCATTTCATGGGAAGACGCGCTCGACCGCATTGCGAAATTGATGAAGGAAGATCGCGATGCCAACTTTGTCGAGACAACGGCGGACGGCAAGAAGGTCAACCGCTGGCTGACCACCGGCGTGCTCGCGGCATCGGCCGGCAGCAATGAAGTAGGTTATTTGACGCACAAGACTGTCCGCAGTCTTGGCATGCTCGCATTCGACAATCAGGCGCGTGTCTGACATGGCCCGACGGTGGCAGGTCTTGCCCCGACGTTTGGCCGTGGAGCGATGACGAACCATTGGGTCGACATCAAGAACGCGGACGTGATTCTGGTGATGGGCGGCAATGCGGCCGAGGCGCACCCGTGCGGTTTCAAATGGGTCACTGAAGCCAAGGCGCATCGCAAGGCGAGGTTGATCGTGGTCGATCCGCGCTTTACGCGCACGGCGTCGGTTGCGGACTATTACGCGCAGATTCGGACCGGCTCGGACATCGTGTTCCTCGGCGGGGTGATCAACTATCTGCTCACCAACGACAAGATCCAGCACGAGTATGTAAAGAACTACACGGACATGCCGTTTATTGTCCGTGAGGATTTCTCGTTTACCGACGGTCTCTATTCCGGCTACGACGCCGACAAGCGCAAGTACGACCAGAGTTCATGGGACTACGAACGCGGCGACGACGGCTTTGCCAAAGTCGATCCGACCTTGCAGCACCCGCGCTGCGTCTATCAGTTGATGAAGAAGCACTACTCGCGCTACACGCCCGAACAGGTCGAAAGCACGTGCGGCACACCTAAGGAAAAATTCCTCAAGGTGTGCGAGATGCTCGCATCGACGGCTGTTCCAGGGCGCGCCGGCACGGTCCTGTACGCGCTCGGCTGGACGCATCACTCGATCGGCGCGCAGATCATCCGCACGGGCGCGATGGTGCAGTTGCTGCTGGGCAATATCGGCATTGCGGGCGGCGGCATGAATGCGCTGCGCGGTCACTCGAACATTCAGGGGTTGACGGACCTCGGTCTGATGTCGAACCTGTTGCCGGGTTACATGACGCTGCCGCTGGAAGCCGAGCAGGACTTCGACGCCTACATCGCGAAACGCGCGAGCCAGCCGCTGCGGCCGAATCAGTTGAGCTACTGGCGCAACTATCGCGCGTTCCATGTCAGTTTCATGAAGTCATGGTGGGGCGACAACGCGACAGCCGAGAACAACTTCGGTTTCGACTATCTGCCCAAGCTCGATAAGTCGTACGACATGCTGCAGGTCTTCGAGCTGATGAATCAAGGCAAGATGAACGGCTACATCGCGCAAGGCTTCAACCCGCTTGCCGCGGCGCCGAACAAGGCGAAGATCGGCGCGGGTCTCGCCAAACTGAAGTGGCTCGTCGTCATGGATCCGCTCGCTACGGAAACGTCGGAGTTCTGGAAGAATTTCGGCGAGTTCAACGACGTGGATCCTACTGCGATCCAGACCGAAGTGTTCCGTTTGCCGACCACCTGTTTCGCGGAAGAACGCGGCTCGTTGGTCAGTTCCAGCCGTGTGCTGCAGTGGCACTGGCAGGGCGCGGTCGGCCCCGGGGAATCCAAGAGCGACCTCGAGATCATGTCGGGGCTATGGCTGCGCATTCGCGAGGCTTACCGGAAGGACGGCGGCAAGTATCCCGATCCGATTCTCAAGATGAGCTGGCCGTATGCCGACCCGGAAAGCCCGACGCCCGAAGAACTCGCCATGGAGTTCAACGGCAAGGCGCTCACCGACGTCACCGACACGACCGACAAAACCAAGGTGCTCGCCAAACAGGGCGAGCAGTTGTCGAGCTTTGCGCAGTTGCGCGACGACGGCAGCACCGCGAGCGGCTGCTGGATCTTCTGCGGCGCATGGACCCAGGCGGGCAACCAGATGGGCCGCCGCGACAACTCCGACCCGACCGGTATCGGCAATACGCTGAACTGGGCGTGGGCCTGGCCGGCGAACCGGCGGATTCTGTACAACCGTGCTTCGTGCGACGTCAGCGGCAAGCCGTTCGATCCGACTCGCAAGCTGATTGCATGGAACGGCAAGGCGTGGACAGGAGCGGACATTGCCGATTTCAAGGCCGACGAACCGCCCGAAAACGGCATGAATCCGTTCATCATGAACGCGGAAGGCGTCGCGCGTTTCTTCTCGCGCGATGGTCTGGTGGAAGGGCCGTTCCCGGAGCACTACGAACCGTTTGAAACGCCGCTTGGCTACAACCCCCTGCATCCGAACAACAAGGCGGCCGTCAACAGTCCGGCGGCACGCGTGTTCCCCGCTGATCACGCCGCGTTCGGCACGCACGAAAACTTCCCGCATACGGCGACCACGTATCGTTTGACGGAACATTTCCACTACTGGACCAAGCACGCGCATCTGAACGCGATCGTGCAGCCGCAGCAGTTCGTGGAGATCGGCGAGGATCTGGCGAAAGAAGTGGGCGTGGTGGCCGGCGATCGCATCAAGGTATCGTCCAATCGCGGGCATATCATCGCCGTGGCTCTCGTCACCAAACGGATCAAACCGCTGATGATCGAAGGGAAGAAAGTCCAGACAGTCGGATTGCCGTTGCATTGGGGCTTTAAGGGACTCGCGAAGCCGGGCTATCTCGTCAACACGCTGACGCCTTCCGTGGGCGATGGGAATTCGCAAACACCGGAATTCAAATCGTTTCTCGTCAAGGTCGAAAAGGCATAGGGAGAAGAGATGGCACTGCAATCACTGGACATCAGACGCCTCTCGGCCACGACCTTGCCTGAACCACAAGTGCGTGTGCCGGTTACGGGCACGGTCGCCAAGCTCATCGACGTGTCGAAGTGCATTGGCTGCAAGGCGTGTCAGACCGCCTGCATGGAATGGAACGATCTGCGCGATGAAATCGGCACGACAACCGGCATCTACGACAACCCGCGCGATCTGAGCGAGCATTCGTGGACCGTCATGCGGTTCTCGGAGTACGAGAACACCGAGGGCGATCTCGAGTGGCTGATCCGCAAGGACGGCTGCATGCATTGCGAGGATCCGGGTTGCCTGAAGGCTTGTCCTTCGCCGGGCGCGATCGTGCAGTACACCAACGGCATTGTGGATTTCCACGAGGAGAACTGCATTGGCTGCGGCTATTGCATCACCGGTTGCCCGTTCAACATACCGCGCATTTCGAAGCAGGACAACCGCGCGTACAAGTGCACGCTGTGTTCAGACCGCGTGGCGGTCGGCCAGGAACCGGCTTGCGTGAAGACCTGCCCGACCGGCGCGATCATGTTCGGCACCAAGGAGGACATGAAGCAGCAGGCCTCGGACCGGATTGAAGATCTGAAGGAGCGTGGCTTCCAGAATGCCGGTTTGTACGATCCTGCCGGCGTGGGCGGCACGCATGTGATGTACGTGCTGCATCATGCCGATAAGCCCACTCTGTATCACGGGTTGCCGCAGAATCCGAAGATCAGCGTGATGGTGGCGCTGTGGAAAGGTTTGGCAAAGCCGCTGGCGCTTGCAGGTATCGCGTTCGCGGCCGTAGCCGGGTTCTTCCACTACACGCGCGTGGGGCCGAACGAGGTGTCGGAAGCCGATGAAGCCGAAGCCCAGCACGAAGCCGATGAAGTACGCCGTTCGCGGGAGGCGCCCAATGAAGCACCCTGAGCATACTGATCTGAAGGACGTGAGAGGCAACAGCCTGATCGTGCGCTACACGCCGAATGAGCGCACGAATCACTGGATCACTGCGATCACGTTCGTTCTTTTGGCGCTGTCCGGTCTTGCCATGTTTCATCCCGCCATGTCATGGCTCTACGCGATCTTCGGCGGCGGGCAATGGACACGGATTCTGCATCCGTTCGTCGGCTGCGTGATGTTCCTGTCGTTTCTGATTCTTGCGTTGCGCTTCTGGCATCACAATTATCTCGACAAAGCCGACCTTCAGTGGATGAGGCAGATCGACGACGTGCTCAACAATCGTGAGGAGAAACTCCCCGCGATCGGTAAGTACAACGCCGGTCAAAAGCTGCTGTTTTTCACCATGGTGATCTGTCTGCTGCTGTTGCTGGCGAGCGGTATCGTGATCTGGCGGCGCTATTTCTCGTTCTATTTTCCAATCGAGATCATCCGCCTTGCGGCGCTCGTGCATGCCGCGGCGGCGTTCGTGCTGATCGTCGGGATCGTCGTGCATATTTATGCGGCGTTGTGGATCAAGGGGTCGATAGGCGCCATGACGCGCGGCACAGTGACCTACGGCTGGGCGCGAAAGCATCATCCGAACTGGTTCAAGGAAGTCATCCGTAAATAGCGGGCCATGCATAGTCAGTAGAGGCAGTGCGGCTGCCGGCGCGCTGCACCCGAGCCGCCGCTCCCGTTCAATGAACGGCGGCGGCTCTTCAGTTTTTAGAGGTCGATACCGTGGTTCAACGTATTCTCGAAGCCGGCGATATCGAATCGCTCGATCATTCGGCGATTCCGCGCCTTCGCATGCCGGAACGGCTCGCGGTGTTTGCCGCGCGCGCCGCGCGGCTGCGCCAACTGGCGGCGCTCGACAATCCGATCGCCGGCTATTTGCGCCTGATGGCCGTGCTCGCCGACGCGCAGCAAGCCGTGATCGCCAGTTTCAAGGCAGCGCCGCCGAGCGCCGAGTTGATCGCGAGTGCGCAGCAGCATTCCATGCCGCTGATTCCCGCGTTTTCCGGCGTGCGTGATCCGGCGTGGCGCGACGTGCTGCACCGGTTGCTCGACAAGGTGGCAGCCGCGGGCCCGCTCACGCCGCCCCTCGAAGCGCTGATCGACCGCCTGCGCACGCTCGACACCGCCGCGCTCGAATTCCAGGCCGATGCGATTTTCGGGCAGCGCTTCGAAGAAATCGATCCGGCGAGCGCACCGTTCATCGTGGCCGCGCTGCAAGTGGTGTGGACCGACCTCGCCGCCGATATCGACAAGCACGAGGTGCCGTACATCGAGACGCTCGGCCTGTGTCCCGTGTGCGGATCGCATCCGGTGGCGAGTATCGTGCGCGTGGGCGGTGCGCATGACAATTACCGCTACCTCCAATGCGGCCTGTGCTCGACCGAGTGGCACATGGTGCGCACGAAGTGCTCGAACTGCGATTCGACCAAGGGCATCGCTTATCACACAGTCGGCTCGCCGGACGCTGGCGAAGCCGCGCGCGAAGCCGAATCGAAGAACGCCGCGTTGAAAGCGGAGTCGTGCGACGAATGCCATACTTACCGGAAGATCGGCATTCAGTCGAAGGACTACGATTTCGAACCGTTCGCGGATGATCTCGCCAGTCTCACGCTGGATTTGCTGATGGGGGCGGAAGGTTACCGGCGGGCGTCGCCGCATCCGTGGCTGTGGCCCGAACAGGGCGTCAACGCGGATGAGTCTTCCGGCGAGTCCGACTAGCAGCGAATGAATGCGACTAGAAAAGGGATTGGCTCGTGAGCGATGTAAGCGGCTCTGAATTGCGGGCGCTGATGGCGCGCGTGCCGTCGGTGGAAAAGGTGATGGCGTCGGCCGAATTCGCGGCGTTGATTGTCGAATACGGCCGCACGCAGGTGTTGGGCGCGGTGCGCGAGTCGCTCGATCGCTGGCGCGCGGGCGCGCAGTCGGGCGATGCGTCCGTGAGCGCGCTCGACGTCGCGCAACTGAAGAGTTCTGTCGAAGCTGCACTGCGCCGGCGCAACGAGTCGCGCTTGCGCAGCGTCTTCAATCTGACGGGCACGGTACTGCATACCAATCTCGGCCGTGCATTGCTGCCCGACGAGGCGGTTCAGGCCGTCATGAAAGCGCTCACGCAACCGGCCAACCTCGAGTTCGATCTTGGCACCGGCAAGCGGGGCGACCGCGACGATTTGATCGATGACCTCATCTGCGAATTGACCGGTGCCGAAGCGGCCACCGTGGTCAACAACAACGCGGCCGCGGTGCTGCTCACGCTGTCGGCGTTGGCGTCGAAGAAAGAAGTCATCGTGTCGCGCGGCGAGCTGGTTGAAATCGGCGGTGCGTTTCGCATTCCCGACATTATGAGCCGCGCGGGCGCGAAACTACGCGAAATCGGCACGACGAACCGCACCCATCTGAAGGACTACGAGGAAGCCATCGGCCCGCAAACCGCGCTGCTGATGAAAGTCCACGCGAGCAACTATGCAATCAGCGGCTTCACCAAAGAGGTCGCTCTGGATGAAATCGCGCCGCTCGCCCACACGCGCGGCCTCGCGGTTGCCGTGGATCTCGGCAGCGGTACGCTGGTCGATCTGAGCCAATGGGGCTTGCCGCGCGAGACGACAGTGCGCGAAACCGTCGAAGCCGGTGCGGATATCGTCACCTTCAGCGGCGACAAGTTGCTCGGCGGTCCGCAAGCCGGTTTGATTGTCGGGCGACGCGATCTGATCGCGAAGATCAAGAAGCATCCGCTCAAACGCGCGTTGCGCGTCGGCAAACTGACGCTCGCGGCGTTGGAGCCTGTTCTGCAGATTTATCGTGCGCCGGAGAGGCTCACGGAGCGGCTCACCACGTTGCGCTTATTGACCCGTGCCGCCGGTGACATCCGGCTCGCCGCGGAGCGCGTGCAGCCCGCGTTGCAGCATGCAGTCGGCGAACGTTATGCGGTGACGGCGGAGCCGATGTTCAGCCAGATTGGCAGCGGCGCGTTGCCGGTCGACGTACTGCCGAGTTACGGACTGGTCGTCAAAACGGTGGACGGTAAGCGCGGTGGCCGTCAATTGCTCGCGCTCGAAAAGATGCTGCGGGAGATGGTGCGGCCCGTGATCGGCCGGATCGCGGACGATGCGTTGCGCCTCGACCTGCGCTGTCTCGAAGCCGCCGATGAAGCGCAACTGGTCGAGCAATTGAAAGGCGTGCGCGCATGATCGTCGGTACGGCGGGGCATATCGACCACGGTAAGACGAGTCTGGTGAAAGCGCTATCGGGCGTCGATACGGATCGGCTCAAGGAAGAAAAGGCGCGCGGCATTTCAATCGAACTGGGCTACGCGTACGTGCCGCTGGAGAACGGCGACGTGCTCGGATTGATCGATGTGCCGGGTCACGAAAAGCTAGTGCATACGATGACCGCGGGTGCGAGCGGCATCGATTTCGCGCTGCTGGTGATCGCCGCCGACGACGGCGTGATGCCGCAAACGCGCGAGCATCTGGCGATTGTCGAACTGCTCGGGATTCGGCAAGGCGCCGTCGCGCTGACCAAGGTGGACCGCGTCGACGCGCAGCGTCTGCGCGAAGTGCATGACGAAGTACGGGCGTTTCTGAGCGGCAGCGTGCTGCAGGACGCGCCCGTGTTCGATACTTGCGCAGTGCAGGCCGACGATCCCGGCGTCGCCGCGTTGAAGGCGCATCTGCACGCGGCGGCCGCGACGTGGCGAATGAAGCGCGACGACGGCCTGTTCCGTCTCGCGGTCGATCGAGTCTTCACGCTCTCGGGCCAAGGCACGATCGTGACCGGCACTGTGGTGTCGGGCCGCGTGACGGTGGGCGATACGCTGCTGCTCGCGCCGAAGAATCAACCCGTGCGTGTGCGCAGCATTCATGCGCAGAATCGTCCGGCGCAGAGCGGACGCGCTGGCGAGCGATGTGCATTGAACCTGGCGGGCATCGAGAAGAGCGCGATCGATCGTGGCGACTGGATCGTCGATCCACGGCTCTCGCAGGCGTCGGAGCGAATCGACGTCATGCTGACGCTGCTCGCCGATGCACCGCAGGCGTTGGAGCACTGGGCGCCGCTGCATGTGCATCTGGGCACGCAGCATCAGGTTGCGCACGTCGCGTTGCTCGACGGCGAAACACTCGGCGCCGGTCAGCATGCCCGCGTTCAACTCGTGTTCGAGCGGCCGGTTTGCGCGCTGCCGGGAGATCGCTTCGTGGTGCGCAACGCGCAGGCCAATCGCACGATTGGCGGCGGCCATGTGCTCGATCCGTTCGCGCCGTCGCGCAAGCGTCGTTCGGCCGAGCGGCTGGCGTGGCTCGACGCGCTTCAGATCATGCTCGACACCGGCACGCTCGACGCCGTCATCGCGAGAGCACCGCATGGCTTGCCGCGCTCGCTGCTGGAACGTTTGACGGGCATGCCGGCAGCCGCGCTCGCATTGCCGGCCGATACGCGGGTCGTGGCACTGCCAGGCGAGGACGCATTGCTAATTGCCGATGCGCTCTGGCAAGCACTCAATGCGCGCTTGACGACTACGCTCGCGCAGTACCACGAACGCTCACCGGACGACCTGGGCCCGGACATCTCGCGCTTGCGGCGCATCGCGGCGCCGCTGGTGGACGACGCGCTGTGGCGCGCGCTTGTCGACGATGCGGCGACGCGTGGCGAGATCGTCAGACGCGGGCCCTGGTTGCATCTGCCGGGCCATACGGTAACGCTCGACGAAGCGGATCGCGCACTCGCGGCGATGCTGCTGCCGGCGGTGAGAGCAGGGCGTTTCGACCCGCCCTGGGTGCGCGATCTGGCCGATGCGAACGGCGTGCCGGAGGAGCGCGTGCGGCAATTGATGCGCAAGCTCGCGCGGCGGGGCGAGCTGTTTCAGGTCGTGCGCGACCTCTTTTATCACCCGGAGATGATTCGGGGACTGGCTTCGATTGCGGCAGACGAGGCGCAAAAGAATGCCGGCACGGTTGCGGCCGCACCGTTTCGCGACGCCACCGGACTGGGCCGCAAACGCGCGATCCAGCTTTTGGAGTTCTTCGACCGGGTTGGATATACTCGCTTCCACCGTGGGCTGCATCTGCTGCGCACGGATACTCGCTGGCTCGATCTGCTCTGAGCATCGGCAACGTGCAGTTCGATCACCGCAGGAAGGCATTCGCGTCCGGTGGCGCGGCTGGGCTTCAAACCCAGTTGAGGGCGTCAGACGCTCTCAGGTCGGTTCGACTCCGGCTGCCTTCCGCCAGGACGTTCCTGAGGCGTTTCTTCGCTTCCTGTAGAGGTAACCATAAAACTTCCGCCTGGAAGTTAATTGGTTTAAAAATCGCCTGCCCAATTTACGTTTTGTTACGCATGACGGTAGCCGCCTGCATACTGGCAGTCGATACGGTCGTTCCCTGCGATGGTGGCCATTGGGATCATAGAAATCAGGCGGCTTGCTCCGGCTTCAGCCTTCGCTATCTTCGTTGTGTGAAACCAAGGCGCGGATTGCATGAACCATTCTTTACCGCAACGTCACAGACTCATTGCCGGCGCGTGATCCCCGAATGCCTGTATCGGTTCTCGAGCGCGCCAGCCTCGAGTATCTGGCCGGTTCGGTGCAGTCCGAAATGCTGTATGAGGACAATGCCAGTCCCATCGGCATGCTGTGCAACATCCGGCTGAACGTCCCTTCAGGGATTCTTGGATCACCGGGTGCGGAGGATGTCGTCTGGGGCCTCAAGTTTCTTGGCGAGGACGAGAACTTCGCGTGGGCGCAGCGGTAGGAGTGCTGAACCGCTTTTCACTGTGAAAATCCACGCTCGTTTCACGTGGGGCGTGCTGCAAACATGTCGCCACCTACGGAGCGACAACAGGCATTCACGGTTTACCTCGATACCCGCCGGAGTCGCGTCTCGTCGCGCCTTGCCACGGGGTGCCAGTCACCGGTCGTCCCGAATCGAAGGGCGTTATGATCGCCGTGACGGTGTCCGCTGAGGGATGCGAATCTTGGCGACATACAGGGAGCTCAAGACACAGATCGCCGCGCTCGAGGAGCAGGCGGCGACAGCGCGGGCGGCCGAGTTTGAGGCGGTGCTCGCAGACATCAGGATCAAGGTCGCCGATTACGGATTTACCGTGCAGGACATCTTCGGACGGGCGCGGGCTACGCGCGCTACATCTGCCCGGGGCGTTGTGCCCGCCAGATACCGTGACCCGAAAACGCAGGCGACCTGGACCTGGTCGTTTGGTGGGGCCTACTTTGTCCACTTTGGCGCCGTCGGTCTAGACGGTGCTCGAGCAACTCTTACCGCGTTCTACGACTTCCCGGCCGAACACTCGCAGCACGTGCGGACCACGAATCCGATTGAATCGACGTTCGCGACGGTGCGCCATCGCACGAGCCGCACGCGTAACTGTCTGTCGCGCGCGACCTTCCTCGCCATGGCGTTCAAGTTGATCGAGGCGGCCAAGCAGTCATGAAAGATCCGCGGCGTGGACAAGATCAAGGCACTTCTGAAGGGCGTCCCCTTCAAGGACGGAACCCCGGTGATTGCAAGCACACCGGTTCCTCGAGCACTGGCCGCCTGATCATGCCGATCGACCCGTACACACCACTCTTGACGACCGCTCGTTCAAGTCCCGCGGCCGTCTCATTCTGGTTTGAGTGTTATCCGGCCATTCTTTGTCTGATTCGACCATCTTTTACCGGTGCCAAGACGGTCCACATGTTTTTGAAGTCCCCGAGCCCATGCAAAGTCGGCCTCACGTCCGAGGTCGCGCACGAGCCTGACAACCTTCACCCGATGGCAGTGGCTCAAAAGCTCGTCGAGCACGTCGGCTCGCAGGTTACGCAGGCTCACCATCAGATTGCTCGTTTCGTCAAGCGACTGACCTTTGCCAATGTCGCTGGCGAGTTCCAGGATTGCTCGCTCGGGCACTGACACCTTGACCTCTGGGTCACCAGCGGGAAGCGGCCTTAGGCCCTTGTCGTAGGGCAGGTCGTCGTCGAAGAGGGATGTGGTCTGGAATGAATAGATCAGATGCTGGTCGACCTAGGACGGAATGCGATAGGGATTCTGGCCCCATAGCACAACCTTTTCGCGAAACGCGATGTTGTGACGGACGCCCTGCCAGGAAAGGGCTGTCTTTCCTCCGACGTGAAGACCGGCAATGCGTCGGGTCAGGTACGCGATCGAACCGTCACGTGTCGGTGTGTCCCCGGTCAAAAGGTAGACGCCCTGCGAGAGGCGTTGCAGCCACCCGGATTTGACCATGTGCGCGGCGAGCGCAGCGCTGATTCCCATGCGCCGAAGCATGTCGGAATCGATAGGATGGCCGCGCCGGTTCTCCTGCATCAGCCGCTGGACCGCTTTGTTGCTCATCGACTCTTATGGTTGCGTTATCTGGATGCAGTATATTCCCCAGTTTGTTTGATTATCTGCAATTTTTTAATGCAACGCGAAGGTGGAAGGTTCGTTTGCCGTGCTGTTGGTCAGGCTGATCATGCCCAGCATAATGTGAAATCAGACACCGGTGGTCAGATAATGCAGAGCGTTTTTTCGTTAGCGATCGCGGCTACAGGCGCATCACCAGGCCCATTGAGATCAGTCCGCGGTCGGTAACTAAAAAACCGTTTGCGCTAAACCGCTCCGCAGGCGGTGACCGCTATGGGCATTGAATGACTGCTGCGGTAATTTGCGAGGCCCGTGGTGGGTTATCGCACCTGTGCTCGACACAGTCGCGTGACGCCCGCGTGGCGAGAGACGCACGAATGTAGTGAGCCGCGGGCAAAGGCTTTGACGTTTTGTGCCATTCGGGTGCTGCGACGAATCGAAGGTACGAGTGCAGCCGCGCTTGCCTCGTCGGGATAGGCAAACGTGTCCAAAAACAGGTGCATTGGCAACTAGTGTGCATGGACGGAAGCTGGCGGGGCTCGTGGGAGGCTACCGGGCATACTTTCAATACGGAGCATGTGGCCCGTGCCGCACACGGGGCAGTCGCGCAGCGACTTGCCGGTCAGTCGCTGGTAGCGGTCACGGTAGTCTTCGCTGGGCTCGGCTGACGCAGCGGCGGGAGCCTCGACGCCGAGCAGTTGCCGGCAGGTAGCGAGCCTGTCAGACCGGTGGCAGTTGGCCATCCACCCGTAGCTGCGGATGTGCCTGAAGCCCTCGGGCAGCACATGCAGCAGGAAGCGGCGAATGAACTCGTGGGCCGTGAGCGTCATGGTCCTTTGCCTGGCCTCGTGCCGGTAGTCCTTCCAGCGGAACTGCACGGTGCGCTCGTCGAAGGCAAGCAGCCGGTTATTGGAGATGGCGACGCGATGGGTGTAGCGGCCCAGGTAGTCGAGCACGTGTTCGGCGCCACCAAACGGTGGTTTCGCGTAGACGACCCAATCCGCGTGAGCAGCGGGCGCGAGCCAGGCGGCGAACGCTCGCGGGTCACGCAACGGCTCAAGCTGGCCATGGAAGCGCAGCGCGCCGGCGTCAAACGCGCGGCGCAGCTGTCCGAGAAACAATCGGCGAAAGAGCCGTGAGAGCACCCGCACGGGCAGGAAGAAGCCCGGACGGCAGGCGATCCAGCGCTCGCCGTCCGGGGCGATGCCACCGCCTGGCACCACGCAATGCACATGGGGATGATGCAGCAGATTCTGCCCCCACGTATGCAGGATTGTGATGAAGCCGATCTCGGCACCCAGGTGCTTCGGATCGGCGGCGATCGTACGCAGCGTCTCGGCGCTGGCGCGAAACAGCAGATCGTAGAGCGTCTTCTTGTTCTGCAAGGCGAGCGCAGCGATGGATTCGGGAAGCGTGAAGACGACATGGAAGTACTCGACCGATGAAAGGAGTTCCGCGCGCCGACGTTCGAGCCATTGCGCACGAGCGAGCGACTGGCACTTCGGGCAGGCGCGATGCCGGCACGAGTTGTAGGTGATGCGCTGATGTGAGCACGTATTGCACTGCTCGAGATGGGCGCCGAGCGCGGCGGTACGACACAGTTCGATGGCGCTCATCACGCGACGCTGGGCACGACTGAGCCCCTCGGCATGGGTTTGCCGATACTGAGGGCCGCAGCGGCGGAAGATGTCCGCCACTTCGATCGCCGGCCGCATGACTGCGTTCAGACGTCCTCTGGCACAGCGGGCCCAGACGGAATGGGTGCGGGGTGCGGAAGCAGGTCGAAGGGGCTGGTGGTGGAGCACACGGTGCTCGTGGCCACTGTCAGGTACCGCGAAGTGGTGGCAAGGGACCTATGACCCATGAGCAGTTGGATCTTGCGCACATCAGTACCGGCTTCGAGTAGATGAGTGGCGAACGCGTGCCTCAGCACATGCGGCGTAATCGGCTTCTGGATGCCGCTGCGCTGCCGTGCCCTGTTGCATGCCTGCCAGATCGCGGCAGTGGTAATCGGGTGTCCGGGGATGTCGCCGGGAAAAAGCCAGTCGCGAGGGTGAGCATTGAGCCAGTACGTTCGCAGGATCTCGAGCAGCCGTGGTGAGAGCATCACGAAACGATCCCTACGGTTCTTCCCCTGGTTCACACGGATGACCATGCGCTGGCTGTCAATATCGGTGGTCTTCAGGTGCGCCACTTCTGAAATTCGAAGACCGGCGGCATATGCGGTCATCAGAATGGCACGGTACTTCAGGCTGGGAATAGCGTCGAAAAAGGTTGTTACCTCATCGAGGCTCAGGATGACGGGGAGTCTCAGCGGCTTCTTCGGCAATGGAAAGTCCTCGTCGCTCCAGTCGCGTTTGAGCGTCACGCGGTAGAGGAAGCGCAGTGCACCAATCGTTGGGTGGAGACTGGCGGGCGCTAGCTTGCGCTCTTCCCGAAGATAGATAAGCCAGGCCCGTATCTCCTCGGGACCCAGTAACTCGGGCGAACGGCGGAAGTGCCGGGCGAAGCTTGAAACCTGAAGAAGATAGGATCGCTGAGTATTCTCGGCGAGATTACGGATCTGCATGTCGTGTAACATACGTTGACGCAGTGGCGTCATGGAGCACCTCCTGGAAACAATGATGAAGCCCGGCTTGGCATTCATATATTGCTCCTGGGAAGCGTCCGCTTCTCCTCGCTGATGATCCAGCGCCTGATTACCACCTCCGATGAACGTCAGTTATAGGCACTCGCTCTCCACCCCTACCGCGTCAGCGGTTTAGTGCAACTATCCTTATCTGACCACCCTGGGTTGATTGCCCAAATTCGTCCCCGGAAAACGTGCCACCCCGCTAACCGCAGCAGAACACTTGCAAGTAACCCGGTGGCGGGGGCGTGTTGAAGGCCGGCGGAGGTGGCGTCTGGAAGGGCGGCCGAGGCGCCGGTGCCTCGTCGCGAGTCTGCGATGCAGCGGCTGCGCCGCTCGGAACTGGCACACGCTCGCCATTTGCGTACATGCATTGAACGTACGCCTGGTCATAGCGAAGTTGGAGGCTGCTGGTAGAACTATGTGCCATCCCGGCACCGATCAAGCTGCCACCGAGCAAGCCCATGCCTGCACCTACCGCTGCGCCACGGCGGCCGTTGAACGCTGCACCAGCGGCAGCCCCAAGCGCGGTGCCGATGGCCGTACCGCCGAGCGCGCTGCTTGCCCCGGCCGACTGAGTGCTGGCGCCGCCTGTTTGCCGGGAAGCGAATTGCTGGCACATCGCGTCATCGCTGCGGAATTGTTCGAACGATTTGCCAGTGCCGGGCAGCGCCATCACTGTGGGGCTCATCGGCGTTGCAGTGGAAACGCAACCGGCGAGCGTGACGATGCCGGCTTGGCTAATCACGGCGGCTACTATGAATAGGCGCCGTTTTGCGCTCAAAATCAGGTCGCTATTAGGCATGTCATTTCATCCCGGTTGGTCTCGCGGGCACTTCTACCCAACCGCTCGAACAACTCTTGACGTACGGGTAATATTTTTTTGTGGCCGGGCAATACCACCAGCTGCCCACTGCCGGACTTGTCTGCGCATTTTCGACATAAACGGTCGTCGGAATTGGCTGGATCGACTGGACGACGACGGGGAGTGGCTCAGCGTAGAACATTGGCGGGGGTGCCATCATGACCGGGGGCGGAACCCCTACCATGACCCCGACGCGCGTATGAGCTTGCGCACTACCGCACACGCATGCGGCGATAGTCGCCAGCAACTGCACAACCATCTTCAGTCGCACATCAATTCTCCTATTCAATAAAACAGGCTTGGTTGAGATCCGGCGCACAACGGCTGGCGATCTCACATAGGAAAGAGAAGGACCACGAGCTGCCTGACGTCCCGATGCAATCCAGTCAATCAAGGCAAGACGCGATAAATTGGGAAAGGTTTGCCAATAGCGCGCTTTGGCGCCCAATCAGCTTTGCCGATAAATCGAACGATACGACGTCAGGCGCGACGCGGTCGTTGCGCCGGAAACCGATGAATCGAATTTCGCTGCGCTGGTACCGCTGAACGCCTGCTGTCGAGCTGCCAGGCTCGCCAAAGTCACGTGAATGTCTGCAGGATTGCGTGCATCACCATCGATGCGTTCATGGCCCGTTTGCTGCAGTTGAACGATGGCTTTGCGCGCCAGTTCACGCGCAAAAGGATCGTTTTCCTTATTGAATTGGTCTGTGGGAAGATTGAGAATGGACACGACATTGAGAACGGGCATGAACGCGTTGGCCATGATGAACTTCCAATCTCGGGCGTCAGAAACAGCGCGCGGGTTATCCAGAAAGCGACCCGGGCGAATTTGAGAATCTATCTGCCCATGGCCTCGAAGTTCGTAATCTTCTTATCCGTGTATTACAAAATACTTACGCAAATACAGTGTTTCCGTGTGCGCAACGTTCGTCGCCCGTTACTGCGTGAGCCGTCATTGCAGCGCCGTAGCCCAAAGACTGGCGCTGCCCGGCGACGAGGAAAATCCGCGCAAGACCCGCGCTACACCTCGACGCTGCCCACGGTATTCCGGGTGTTCTCCGATACGCTGGTTGCGCCGGCAAATGAAAAAACGCTACGGGGCGCTCCGCCCGAAGCGGCCCCTTGCGCATTGGGAAGCGAACCGTGCGGGGCATGGATCAAAACCGTTCGTGGGTTCGACAACGAGATCTTGGCGGCGCGTAGCCGCTTCAGGATGTCGAACAGGAGTTCGCTTCGGGTGTCGGCGGCGATCCTGGGACTCCTGACATGTCCTGTGACCGTGAGCGTGATGCCGTCGGGCGTCAGCTGACTGAACAGGACGGACGGCGCCGGATGCTCCAGAACCGAAAGGTGATCACTGAAGGCATCGAGAAGAATGTCGCGAACGCACTCCGGATCGACGTCCAACGCGAATGTGAGCACCAGGGAGGCGATACCTTGTGTGGTGTTTCCCATCGTAACGTTGCGCACGTTCTGGGATATGAGTTGAGAGTTCGGCACGATCACGGTTGACTTGTCTGCAAGCTGGATCTGGGTGGCACGCACGCTAATGCGCCGTATGTCCCCCTCAATGCCGGCGATACTGATCATGTCGCCCACCTTCACGGGCCGTTCCGCGAGCAGGATGAGTCCGGAGATAAAGTTCTTCACGATCTCCTGCAGACCGAAACCGATTCCCACTGACAAAGCACTGACTATCCACGCAAGGTTGTGCCATCTGACTCCCAGCACAGACAAAGTCTGCAGCACGACGAGTGCGTAGCCAATGTTTGCAAACAGCGTCAGCAGCGACGCGCGCATGCCGGGACTCATGTCTGTCTTCGGCAACAACTCCCTGTCGAACCATTTGCGCACGGACCGCACCAGATACAGTCCGACGACGGATGTGAGCAGGGCGCTGACGATATGAGCGGGGACGATATTGAGCGCACTCAGCCGGTCGCCGCCTAGTACCTCGAGAATGCTGTCGATGAGATCGGCGGGCGTTGTTCCGAGGCCGCCTGTGAGCAGCGCAATGACTGCAGCGACGATGAGCGCACTTCGGCAAACCCCGGTAATCAGCGTCGAAATTTGGGCGAGATGGGTATTCTGGAGGCCAAAGAGATGCTTGATCGTATTGCCGCTCGCATGTGCCGGCGAAAAGACGCTTTCGCCCAGATCACGCGTGAGTATCACGAGAAAATAGAGACTGCACAGGACGATGTCGAACCAGACGAGTTCGTAGGTCAGGAAGCGCGCAACGGAAATGTACCCGCAGAGTAGTGCAGCCAGGGCGCCCACTACGACGACGCAGACGGCAGCATGAATCAGACCCGCAAGTGTCGAACGACCTTCAGGTGAATTTCCGGCTGCGGCGAGTGCGGTGCGTACGCGATTTGCATGAATCAACGAAGCGCCGATGGTCAACGCGACGATCAACGCGACGAGACCGCGAGTGAAAATCGTGAGTTGAAGGCTGGTGTCGACGGCTCTATCGATCTGCTCTATCGCCCCTGAAAACAGCAGGAGCGCTGCCAACGTCCGCGGAAAGGATCGAAGCGCGTGCGCGACCTGATCAGCGATAGCTGGGACGCGCCAGGTTGGATGCTCGGTACACAGGAACGCCCTGCCAAGCGCGAGGACCAACGCACAATTGACGATGTGTTTGACAAGCTCGTCCGTGAAGGTTTGAAGGGCGGGCGACAAGCTTTGTTGATTGACAATGGCCAGGCTGACAATGTGTATCGCGACCATCGTGGCTGCCAGCGTCGCAAACACAGTCGATATCGCGAAGGCACTGCGCCGCAGCCGTCCTTCGGGCAAACGCCGAAGGCAAACCGATCCTGCCGCTCGTTCAAGAATGCGCGCACCGACTGTTGCGCAGGCCAGCGCGATCAGCAGGAGAAGCGCGGTCGTGATGCGGCGACCTGGTTGCCACATCAATTGCATCTGCTTTTCGACCTGCTCGCCAAACGCTCGCAGATTCTTGTAGTCAGCCGCTTCCGGGTGAACCATCGGTGCCCAGAACGCAGCGCTCAAAATGCTGTCGGTGCGAAGCGCGAGTTGGTCTTTCAGATGTGCATGAAGCAATCGCGCAATCTGTGCGTCGACATTGATCAGTTTGCCTTTGATGCCTTCCGCCTGGCTGACCTCGGCATCAAGCCGAGCTTGCTGCCCAGTGAGGGCGTCGCGTTGCCGGGCGACGGCGGGTGTCTCCGAACTTGGGCCGGCAACGGGCGCCGCTCCCAGTACATCGAGCTGCGCATGCGTCTTGCCGAGTTCAGGCTGCAGCGCGGCTGCGAGCAGTCTGTCGACGTCGTCGGCGATGCGCCGGCTCAGCGAGCCTAGTTCTATCAGTTCGGCATCACCGGTTGCCGTCGATGCGCGCTGCCTGATGGCGTCTTCCCTTGCCTGAAGCGCGTTGAGTGCTTCCGCCGCGTCGGAACCGGCGCCAGCGACGGGCAGAAAGTAGCCACCGTCCGCGCCGGTAGGCGAAGTGACAGCCGAGCATGCAACGGTCGGAAGAAGCCCAGTCAATGCAAGGACGATGAGGCGGAACGTGACCAGAAGTACTTGTTGCATGGCTCGGGCAGGGAAAGAGACGCCAAAAACGTCATTGCCTGCCCGATGGCGCAGCAGGCGCCATCCATCGATATGCCGATGCCTTTAGCGGAAGAGACGTTCGCCGTCCGACGTAGAAAGTGACGACTATATCATAAATGATGGAAGTGTGAAAATGTTGACGGAAATGCGACGGCTATTCGTGGGCGCCACGCCTGGGAATAGAGTCGCCGCCGCGTTGCCGTGCCCGTTCGCTGCGCCGGTTCTCGGCAGGAAGCGCGGCAAAAATGACAACTCCGATACAGATAGCGGCCGCGAGTGCCGTGCGAATTCGCGCAAAACTTCGCGGCCGCAGGCAGCTTCTATCCCTTTTATTGCGGGAATGGCGGAAGCGGTGATGAGGGGCGCGTGGGCAGTTGAGGCAGCTGTGCCGGCAATGGTGACGAAAGCTGCGTCGGCAGTTGCGCCGACGGTTGGCTCTGGGCCTGAGAGGTTGCCTGCGCCAGTTGCTGCGACGAAAGCTGTTGTGACAAAACCTGTTGTGAGGGAAGCTGCTGGGACGAAAGCTGCTGCGTCGTTACGCTTTGAGCGAACACTGATGAGCTGCTAAGGATAACGAACGTTGCCAAATAGAGTTGCTTCATTGTCATTTCCTGGTTTTTGGGGAATCACGATGGCATGGGCGGCTGCGAAACTGGCCACCTGCCGCGTGGCGCCGCTAGCTTCAAATATCCGATATTGCGCCCTCGCCGGAAGCGAGTTGCACTGACGAACGCTTTGCGGACGAACTTTTCATACCGCCATATTGATCAAACGCCTGTTGTTGTGCCTGTGTCCGCGCCTTTGCACATGCAAAGTCCATCGGATAACCTGCGGCGGCAGTTGTTCTGTCCAGGTAGCTTGCACCCCCGTGCAGAACCGGAACGCGTAGCTGTTGGCTCATTAGCGGGCTGGCGCTGTAGGCGAATGAGACAGCCGGTGCGGATAGCACAGACGCGAGAACAGTACCAGGGATCAACTTCCTTGCCTTTGCCATGTTGGTATCTCCACGAGAGCGTCGGATACAAAAGGACGCGGATTTCTGAAATAACGTGCTGGCGCAGTACGGTGTCCGGTTGCCAGTTCGTTGAGCGAAAGTCTATCGAATTACTAACCACTTACAAGCAACTGCGCAGCAACGAACAGTTCCAGCACGCGCAACGTTACGAGCTTGCGCGAATAAGCCCGCCGTTTTCGTGCTTTGCCGGATACGGGCCCCGGGCGGGCAGGGCGGCGCTACGCCCGGGCGTTGACGAGATGGAAACAAACAGTTGCGACCGGCGATTCAACATCTGCGGCGCATATACTTTCGGCCGTTGCCTCATTCATCAGGTATTGGATTTTCTGCTCGGATAAGGAGTACTTATGGAAAAGCATTTCATCGCGAGGATCGGTAAAGCAAAACCAGAAAGCGCTCATCAGATCGTACAGGCAGCGCTTCGCAGTGCTGCTACCGCGTCCACGCCCAACGGCGCCATTGACCTGCTTGGCGAGGCGCTGCTGGAACTGGAGCGCCTGCTTGCACTGAATAGCGAGCGCGTGCACTGAATTTCATCGGCTCACGTGGTCGCCTGAGAACAGATGCAATACTCAAGTTTGAGCACTCAATGAAGAGGGCAGTTGCCGTCCTGCTCTTGTCGATAATGGTCCATGCCATTGCGGCCTCCGACGTGTCAATCGAGACAACAGTCGTGGGTGCTCCGTCAATAGATTCGAACGGAGGTTTCATGGTACTGGCGTCGGTTGATCAGAAATGTCGCTACTACGGCGACCTTTGGGAGATGCCCCGGGAGCCCGGCGGACTGGTTGAACAGATCAAGGCGATGCCGCGCGGCGGGAAAATATACGAATGGGTAGCGGTCGTCAGGTATTCGGCATGCGTGCAGCCGGACGGCACCGAGTTCATCAGACCGGTTTCACTGGTTTCGCCGACTGGCAAGCGGTTCCATGTCGGCGATAGTGCTGTGTTGCGAGCGACAACGCATGCCGCGGAAGAAGACAGATCAGGAAATAGTTGACGACGCAACCAAATATGATAATAATATCATATATGAGAATCGCGGCGGCTGTACCGGCCCAGTCCAGATGCTGGCGCGCGCAAACGCGTGGTGATCACAGCAGGGTACAGGCGGCGCGTGCGAGTCAAGCCCATTTTGTGCAAGTGACATGAAGCCGAAAGCGCTGCTTTTGCTTGCAAGTCTTGCCGCCTCGGCAGTGGCAGCAAAAACGGTAGCCGCTAGTACGAACGAAGAAGGTCTACCCGGCGTGCTGCTGGTGCCGCGACCCTTCATCGCGCCCGGTCCCCCCGTCCTGCTTCGACTGACTGACGACGGCGCCGAGCAGCGCCGCCGATCCGATAACCGGCAAAAGCAGGGGCGTAGCCGCCCTAAAGAGTCCAAACCCGCAAGTGCGGCTTTGGCTACCGTAAAGGCACAGGACAAATGTGCGGATATGAACCATGACCCGCGCCGCGCGCGTGCCGAACAGTTGCTTTAACGCCAAAAGGGCGTGCCTATGACTGCCCACCATCGCCAATCATTGTTCTGGGGAGCCGTTGCGCTGACCGCTGGCGTCCTGCTATGGATCCTGCGTCCCGTCCTGACACCGTTTCTGCTCGGTGCCATGATCGCGTACGTTTTGCAGCCGGGCGTGGAGTGGCTCGTACGTCATCGCACACCCCGCGGTCTCGCGGCGTTTCTCATGATTTCCCTGTTCGCGTCGCTTGTCCTGCTGTTCATTTTCCTGGTGTTCGTGGTCATCCAGAGGGAAGGGCCCGAACTCGCAAAACAGGTGCCTTCTTTGGCGGCCAAACTCGACGCTACGCTGAAACCCCAACTGGCTCACCTGGGAATCAACTACTCCCTAGATCTGGCCCATGTTCGCTACGCATTGACGGCGCGACTGATTTCAGGCGAGCACGGCGCTGTTCTCGCTGTGTGGCAGTACGTGCGCACGAGCGGCAATATGATGATCAGCCTCGTCGGCAATGCGGTGCTGGTGCCGCTCGTCCTATTCTATTTGCTCTATGACAGGCACGAGGCGATCGAGCGCATGGAGAGTTTTGTGCCGCGGCGCTGGCTCGGAAGAACCCGGCACTTTGTTGCGGAGATCGACCAGATACTGGCGCAGTACCTCCGTGGGCAACTGCTCGTCGTCGTGATACTTGCGGTGTA
The DNA here is from genome assembly GCF_003386115.1 of Paraburkholderia sp. BL27I4N3. Classification (NCBI taxonomy): domain Bacteria; kingdom Pseudomonadati; phylum Pseudomonadota; class Betaproteobacteria; order Burkholderiales; family Burkholderiaceae; genus Paraburkholderia; species Paraburkholderia sp. BL27I4N3. The sequence continues at coordinate 7,424,616 of NZ_QREJ01000001.1, forward strand.
TTACCCCACGGTGCTGGCGATCGCCGGACTGGACATCGCGCTGCCTGTCGGTCTTCTTACCGCACTTGCCGTGTTCGTCCCGTATATCGGATTCTCGACCGCGACGATTCTTGCGCTGCTCGCTGCGTTTCTGCAGTTTGGGAACTGGTACGGCTTCGCAGCGGTGGCCGTCGTATATGGACTCGGACAGGTTCTCGAGAGTGTCGTTCTGACACCCAGGCTCGTTGGCGAGCGCATCGGCCTGCATCCGCTGACGGTCATTTTCTCGTTGCTGGCGTTTGGGCAACTGTTCGGTTTCTTCGGTGTGCTGCTTGCGCTGCCTGTCAGTGCCGTCGTTGTTTCAGCGCTGCGGGAACTACGGCGGGGCTATCTGGCAAGTGCGCTTTACCAGGACTGATCGACTGCAGATCAGCGGTCGCTTCGCGGCGCGCTAGCACGCTGCGGATGATGCTCGAGCGCCTGCGAGGGCCTGCCGTGCCTGGGGTCATGCCGCCGTATTGTTTGAGACGCTCGTGGCTTGAGGGGGCGCGGGGAGTGGACGGCGCGCAATCCTTTCGGCTTCGGTGCGTTTGAGGCCGAACGCCTGCAACACAATGGCCGCCGTGCTGTCGGCGAACTTTTCATGCCTGGATCGAAGGGCCTTTCGTGCACGAACCGCCTTCTTTGAAGATCCGGAGAGGTGAAGCTCAGCTGCTACTCCAGCGACGACAGTGCCGATTACAGAAAACACACACATCAGTTCGTCCGCGACCATGAAGCGCCGTTCCGAAATCCCTCTCTTCGTGTCCCGCAGCAGCCGCTGACCCAGCCCCCCGCTCAGTGCGCGTGTGGACAGCCCTTCGCGTATCAGTAGTTGCCCCCAAACGGGCTCCCGGTAGGCGCGTAAAAGCGTATGTCGTACCGACACTGCAACCGCTTCGGCCGGGTCCGGCAATCCCGCGGCGAGACGATCGAGCGTACTGGCGAATTCCTCGAATAACCATTCGACGAGCGCAGTGAAGATCCCTTCCTTTGAGTCGAAGTGGTTATAGAAGGACCCGAATCCCACGTCGGCGGCGTCCGTGATCTCAGTGATCGTGACGCCGTCCATTCCCTTCTCCGCCACCAGTTCGAACGCGGCATCGAGCAGACGAAGCCGCGTTTCGAGCTTGCGTCGGGCCACACGCGGCGATCGTGCTGCGGTGGGTTCGAGGCCCGGACTGGATGGACTGGATCCCTTCAACGGTTGCCGACGGCTCGTGCGCGAACTCGGAACGTTGGGCATGTTAGCTCCTCTTCTGTATCCTCAGATTGTAGATTTAAATCTCATAGTTGACAATAAAATCAGAAATGGGTCTAATGTCACATGTGCGGCGGTTGAAGCGGGAAACGGGCGGGGCCGAGGGGTAGCGAACGCGTCTCCGGGGCGCGGTAGCTGCACAGCGCCCAAGTCCGCAGACGTCGTGCAGATGTGCGCGCGTACATCAGCGAATGCGCCTGTCAAATGGTGCTGATCCGCTTCGAGGCGCGTGTTGCGTACCGGTTGCAATGGCTTGTCGAAGAAGCTCGGACCGCCGTTCTATCGGGTCGTTAAAGAGGATTAGTTCCGCATCATTGGCTTTGTTTTCGCGCTACTGGCAACGCACGCGTCTCGCAGGCGCGACTGGCCATAGGCGCGGACGACTTTCTACCTGAATTCACCACCTGCCTTGTGAACATCGTGAAACATTCCGGTCTTGTCGCGCTGAAACGAGTGCGCTCCCTGTTACCTTCCTTCTTCCCATCGACACGCAGGGCGACTGTCGTCGTTGCCGCGTGCAGCGCCATCGTCCTCTGTGCATGCCACCAGCGCGACGCAGTAGTCCCCGAAGTCAAGCCCGTCGTTGCGCTTGCGGTTCATCCGGATGGGCGCGTCGACAGCACCTCGCTGCCCGCACAGGTGCAGGCGCGCTATTCCACGCCTCTGTCGTTCCGGGTGGGAGGCAAGGTCATCGAGCGGCGAGTGCGTATCGGCGATTCGGTCAAGGCGGGGCAGACGGTTGCGTTGCTCGACCCGACAGATCTGCAGAACAACCTCGTCAATGCGCGCGCGCAACTCGATGCCGCCGAGCATCGCCTTGTCTTCGCCAAGCAGCAGCTTGACCGCGATGAGGCGCAGGCGCGCGCAAACCTGATTGCGCCCGCGCAAATGGAGCAAACTCAGGATGCCTACGCTTCCGCACTCGCACAGCGCACTTCCGCGCTCGCCCAGATGGCGCTCGCGACGGATCACCTGCGCTACGCGACGCTTACCGCGGACCACGACGGTGTCGTCACGTCGGAGGATGCGGATACCGGCCAGAACGTTCAGGCAACCCAGGCTGTGTATCACCTCGACTGGACCGGCGACGTCGATATCGCTTGTGATGCGCCCGAGAGGACGGTGGGCTCGCTTGCCGTCGGCAGCAAGGCGCGCGTCACGTTGCCCGCGCTGCCCGGCAAGACGTTCGAAGCGCAGGTGCGCGAGGTGTCGGCGGCGGCTGACCCGGAAAGCCGCACGTGGCGTGTGAAGCTCACGCTGACTGCACCGAGTCCCGACGTGCGTCTTGGCATGACCGCGAATGTGGCATTCAGCGCAGCCGACGATCTCGCTGCCGGCGGCCAGGTCTTTACGCTGCCGGTGACGGCGCTCTTTCACAAGGGTGAAAATCCGGCCGTGTGGGTCGTGCGTAAAGGCAGCGACACGCTAGAGTTGCGCCCCGTCACGATCCAGCGGTACGACGAGCGCACGGTCTCGCTCAGCTCGGGGCTGCACGATGGCGACCGCGTCATCCTGCAGGGCGTGCACGCCGTGAGTTCCGGCCAGCAGGTGCAAGTGGTGCCTCCGCTGCATCCGGAGGGCTCGGTATGAACGCGCGCGACGACAGACACGGGCTCGAACCCGCGCCGGCGAATGCTTCCGGCGAGGAACGCGCCAGCGGTACGGGCTTTAACCTCTCCGCATGGGCGCTGGCGCATCAGCAGTTCGTGATTTTCCTGATTGGGCTGGCCACACTTTTCGGGGTGATTGGCTATACCAAGCTTGCGCAGTCGGAAGACCCGCCGTTCACGTTCCGCACGATGGTGATCAAGACGTACTGGCCGGGCGCGACCGCCCGCGAAGTGCAGGAACAGATCACGGACAGGATTAGCCGCCAGCTGCAGGCGGCACCGTATGTCGACAATATCAAGAGCTACTCGCGTCCCGGCGAGTCAATGATCTTCTTCGCGATGAAGGACTCGGCGCCCGTCAAGGAGGTGCCCGAGACCTGGTATCAGGTTCGCAAGAAGGTGGGCGACATCCGCGCGACGCTTCCAGTGGGCACGGCAGGACCATTCTTCAACGATGAGTTCGGTGACGTCTACACGAACGTCTACGCGCTCGAAGGCGACGGCTTCACGCCCGCGCAACTGCACGACTACGCGGACCAGCTGCGTACGGTTCTGCTGCGCGTGCCGGGCGTTGCCAAGGTCGACTACTTCGGCGACCCTGATCAGCATGTCTTCGTCGAGATTTCGAATGCGCAGCTCACGCGTCTTTCGATCACGCCTCAGCAGCTCGCCCAGGCAATCGACGCGCAGAACGCCGTCGCGCCCGTCGGCACCATCACGACGGCGGACGACCGCGTATTCGTGCGGCCGAGCGGCGCGTTCAAGGACGAGCGCGCGCTTGCGGACACGCTGATCACCATCAACAAGCGCTCGTTCCGTCTTGGCGACATTGCAACCATCAAGCGCGGCTATGACGATCCGCCCGTGACGCAGATGCGCGTTGGCGGCCAGGCGGTGCTCGGCATCGGTGTGACGATGCAAAAGGGTGGCGACGTCATCGACCTCGGCAAGGCGCTCGACGCCAGGGCGGCTGAACTGCAGGCGACGCTGCCGGCGGGTCTGAAGCTCGCAGTTGTCTCGAGCATGCCGCACGCCGTCAAGCACTCGGTGGACGACTTCGTCGAGGCGGTTGGCGAGGCGGTGGCGATCGTGCTGGTCGTGAGCCTCGTTTCGCTCGGTCTGCGCACGGGCATGGTGGTTGTGATCACGATCCCGATCGTGCTCGCCGTGACTGCGTTGTGCATGCATGTCTTCGGTATCGGGCTGGACAAGGTCTCCCTCGGTACCCTGGTGCTTGCGCTCGGCCTGCTCGTCGATGACGCGATCATTGCCGTCGAGATGATGGCGGTGAAGCTGGAGCAGGGCTGGAGCCGCGTGCGCGCGGCGGCGTTTGCGTATTCGAGCACGGCATTTCCGATGCTGACCGGAACCCTCGTGACTGTCTCGGGCTTTTTGCCCATCGCGCTGGCGAAATCGAGCACGGGTGAGTACACCCGCTCGATCTTCGAGGTGTCGGCCATCGCGCTGATCGTCTCCTGGTTCGCGGCGGTCGTGCTGGTGCCGCTACTCGGCTTTCATATGCTGCCCGAGCGCAAGGTTCACGCAGGCGCGGGACACGACCATGAGCACGCGGTGTACAACACGGGCTTCTACCGCCGCCTGTCGGGCTGGATCACGTGGTGCATCGAGCGGCGCTGGGTCGTGCTCGGCATCACTTGCGGCCTGTTCGCGCTCGCCATGGTTGCGTTCACACGCGTGCCCCAGCAGTTCTTCCCGAACTCCGAGCGTCCCGAACTGCTGGTCGACATCAGGCTGCCGGAAGGCGCTTCGTTCGAGGCTACGCTGCGTGAATCGAAGCGCCTTGAGAAGGTCCTCGATGGCAAGGCCGGGATCGATCACTATGTCGACTTCGTCGGCACGGGTGCGCCGCGTTTTTATCTCCCGCTCGACCAGCAGCTCCAGCAGCCCAATTTCGCGCAATTCGTCATCACCGCGAAGGACGTCGAAACACGCGAGGAACTGATGCACTGGCTCGACGCGAAACTGGAGAAGGACTTTTCCGGTGCTCGCACACGTGTGGCACGACTCGAAAACGGTCCGCCCGTGGGCTTTCCGATCAAGTTCCGCGTGAGCGGCGACGATATCGCGACGGTGCGATCGATCGCCGATACCGTCGCAGAGAAGGTCCGTGCCGACTCGCGCACGCGCAACGTCCAGTTCGACTGGGACGAGCCGGCTGAACGTTCGATCTCGTTCGAGATCGACCAGAACCGCGCACGCCAGCTTGGCGTTACGTCAGAGGACGTTTCGAGCTTCTTCGCCATGACGCTGTCCGGCTACACCGTCACGCAGTACCGCGAGCGCGACAAGCTGCTCAACGTCGATCTGCGTGCGCCGAAGAGCGAGCGCGTCGATCCCGCAAAGCTCGCGAGCCTTGCGATGCCGACACCGAACGGCCCCGTTCCGCTCGGCTCGCTCGGACATGTGCGCGACACGCTTGAGTACGGCGTGATCTGGGAGCGCGACCGCCAGCCGACCATCACCGTGCAGGCCGACGTGCGCGGCGACGCGCAAGGCATCGACGTGACTCACGACATCGAGAACGCACTCACGGCTGTGCGCGCGAAGCTGCCTGTGGGCTACCGGATCGAGGTGGGCGGGGCGGTCGAGGAGAGCGTGAAGGGCCAGACGTCGATCAACGCGGAAATGCCGCTGATGATCATTGCGGTGCTGACGCTGCTGATGATGCAGCTGAAGAACTTCGCGCGCACGTTCATCGTCGTGCTCACCGCACCGCTGGGTCTGATCGGCGTGGTGACGGCGCTCTTGCTGTTCGGCAAGCCGTTTGGCTTCGTCGCGTTGCTTGGCGTGATCGCGATGTTCGGCATCATCATGCGCAACTCCGTGATTCTGGTCGACCAGATCGATCAGGACATCGCGGCGGGGCACGCGCGCTTCGACGCCATCATCGGCGCTACGGTGCGACGTTTCAGGCCGATCATGCTGACGGCCGCCGCCGCCGTGCTCGCGCTGATTCCGCTGCTGCGCTCGGGCTTCTTCGGGCCGATGGCGACTGCGCTGATGGGCGGCATCACCGTCGCCACATTGTTGACGGTGTTCTTCCTGCCGGCGCTCTACGCGACCTGCTTCAGGGTCCGCAGTGACGAGCGCGGCGAGCAACCGGTCGTCGTCGAGCATACGGAGGGTTAATCATGACTTTTACTTACAAGACATCCGTGGTTGCGGCGGCTGCGGCGCTCGCCATGACGGCGTGCTCGTTCGGGCCCAGCGGCGAGCCGCCTGCCATGCCGGCGCCCGAGCATTACGGTGCGCAGGCGCAGCCTGCGAAGACAGTGGCAGCGGGTGGCGTTGCGCAGACCTTCGATGTCGGCGCCACGCCCGGGCCGCAATGGTGGCAGCTCTACCACTGCGCCGCGCTGGACGCACTCGTCGACGAAGGACTGCGCGACAGCCCGACGCTCGCGGCAACACAGCGCACGCTCGCCGCGGCGCAGGAGCAATTGCGCGCGCAGAGCGGCTCATCGACGCTGCCATCGATCGATGGCGCCGCGCAGGTTCAGCGCGCCCGTTCACCGGTCGCGCCCCAGCTTGGTCTGCCCGAGCAGGTGCAGTACAACTTCTTTGCCGGGCAGTTGCAAGCGCATTACACGTTCGACCTGTTCGGCCAGACGCGCTATGCGAATTCCGCGAGCGCGGCCCGTGTGAATGTGCAGGCGTTTGAACTTGAAGCGTCGCGCCGTGCGCTCGCTGCAAACATCGTGGCCGCCACAATCAATGTGGCGGCGCTCGATCGGGAGATCGCGCTCACCGAGCGGCTCGTCGCCGTGTCGAACGATGCGGCGAACGAAGATGCGCAGCGCTACGCGCTGGGCTCCGTCTCACGTGTACAGGCGCTCGAGTCGAAACAGGATGCGGCTTCCATCGCGGCGACGTTGCCCGAGTTGCGTCAGCAACGCGCGACGGCGGTTCATGCACTGGCGGTGCTGATGGGCCGGACCCCGGACAATGCCCCGAGCGTGCCGGATCTGGACAGCCTTTCGTTACCCGAGCACGTGCCCGTCGCCGTGCCTTCGGACCTGTTGCGCTCGCGCCCGGACATCCAGGCAGCCGACGCCGCCGTCAAGGCGGCGGCCGCCGATGTGGGCGAGGCAACGGCGCAACTCTTCCCAAGCCTGTCGCTGACGGGCGCGATGGGTCGCGGCGGCTTTAGCTGGCCGGCAGTGGTTTCGGGCGCGGGCGGCCTTTGGGCTATCGGCGCGAGCCTCTCGCAGCCGATCTTCCATGGCGGCGCGCTGTTCGCGCAGCGCCGCGCGTCGATCGACGCGTACGACGCCGCCGTGCTGCACTACAAGGCGACCGTGCTGTCTGCGTTCCAGGACGTGGCGAATTCGCTCGCCGCGCTGGATAACGACGCACAGACTCTCGCGTTGAGCGAAGTCGCCATCGATGCTGCGCGCACGGCTTTCGAGGACACGGCGTCGCGCCACCGCCTGGGCTCGCTGCCTTCCGCTGCAACGCACGCCAGCGAATCGCGCTACCTGAACGCACAGATCGCTGCAGCGCGCGCCGCTGGGCAGCGCATGGGCGATACGGCCGCACTATTCCAGGCGATGGGGGAACTGCCCCCGGCTCAGCAGACTCCGCAGACGACAGCATCAACGCATTGACCCAGGCGTCCGTGAAACGCGAGGGCGATCCGCCAGGAACGCCCTCGCGTTGCGCCAGGGTGAATGCCCCCCGGATTTCCGCTTTATCTCCGTATGGAATATCAGAGACTAATTGTCTGCCACGAATGCGATCTGCTGTTTCGCAAGCCTTCCAGTGTCAAAGGACGCCGCGCAGCCTGTTCGCGCTGTGGTGCGGGCATGACAGCGTTACCGGGTAGTGGATGGCCGCTTGACTGGATTTGCGCTGTGACGCTCGCCGCATTGATCGTGTTTTGCATCGCGCAGAGTTTCCCTGTGATCGAGCTGCGCGCGAACGGCATGACATCCGAGGCGACGCTGTTTGGCGCCGTGCGCTCGCTTTGGTCCGGCAACATGCGCGTCGTCGCGATCATGGTGTTCTGCTCGGCGGTGCTTTTCCCGTTGATCGAACTGCTCGCATTGCTGTATGTGCTGGTCCCGCTGCGGCTCGGCACACTGCCGCCCCGTTTCAATGCGATGGTGCGTCTCGTGCAGCTCGTTCGGCCGTGGGGCATGGTCGAGGTATTCATGCTCGGCGTGCTGGTGACGATTGTGAAAATGGTCAGCATCGCGCAAGTGATCCCGGGACCGGGATTGTTCGCAACGGGCGCGCTCACCCTTATGCTGGGCGTTGTTGCTTCATTCGACCCGAGCCGGCTCTGGGCGGTCCGTGACGAAATCGGGCGTTCCCAGATGGCGGACGTTCGCTGGTCAAGAGTAAGTACAGGGCGAGGGCGTTTCACACGGCCATTGGGAGCGCGCCAAGCTGGCTCACCGCCCGCTATCACGGCACGACGCGCCGGACTTGTCGGCTGTCACGCGTGCGGACTGGTTCAGACGCCTATCGAAGGGGAGGCCCACCAGCGTTGCTCCCGATGCGAGCATGTGCTGCACGAACGCAGGCCGGACAGCCTGACGCGAACGGCGAGTCTGCTTCTTGCTGCCGCGTTTGCCTATATTCCGGCGAACCTGCTGCCGATCATGCATGCCTCCTCCGTGGGCGGCTCGGAAGACGACACGATCCTTGGCGGCGTCGCCTACTTCTGGACATCGGGAGACTGGCCCCTTGCTGTCGTCGTCTTTGTCGCCAGCGTTCTCGTGCCGGTTCTCAAGCTCCTTGTTCTCACGCTACTCACGGTAGCCGCTTCTCGCGGTTCGGGCTGGCGCGCTCGTGAAAGAGCAACTCTGTACCGGATCGTCGAGCGAATTGGCCGATGGTCGATGCTCGACGTCTTCGTCGTGGCACTGACGGTCAATCTGGTGCATTTCGGCTCGCTTGCCGTCATCACTGCGGGACCGGCCGCCCTCGCTTTCGGAGCGGTCGTGGTCCTGACCATGCTCGCATCGCTTCAGTTCGATCCGCGGCTTATCTGGGACAACGTGGATGCGGGGCAGCGTCACACCCCAACTGCGAACGATGAAGTGCCGGCTGCTCCTTTCCCCACCAACCGCATTTCCTGAAACAGACGATGCATCATTCCAATCTATCCGGACCTGAACTCAAGCCGCGCAAACGTTGGCTGCCATCCCTCATCTGGTTAGTTCCCCTGATCTCGGCATTGATCGGCGTTGCGCTGGTGGCCAAATCCGTTGCAGAAAAGGGGCCCGTCGTCACGGTCACCTTCAACAACGCCGAGGGCATCGAGGCAGGCAAGACGAAGGTAAAGTACAAGGACGTAGAAATCGGTGTCGTGCAAGGCGTTGCGTTGTCCGCGGATTTGCGGCGAATCATCGCGAGTATCCAGTTGAGCAAGGACGCCGGGAAATTTGCGACGCAAGGCACGCGGTTCTGGGTGGTACGCCCGCGCGTTGGCGCCAACGGCATCTCGGGCCTCGGTACGCTGCTCTCGGGCGCGTACATCGGCGTGGACATCGGGCGCTCGACCGACAGGCAATCCGCGTTCCTCGGTCTTGAAAGCCCGCCCCTTGTCACCACGGGACAGCCGGGGCATCAGTACACGCTGCGAGGTGAGTCGCTGGGCTCGATCGATATCGGCGCCCCCATCTTCTACCACCGTATCCAGGCGGGTCAGGTGGTTGGCTACTCGCTCGATCCTCACGGCGCGGGCGTCATCGTGAATGTCTTCGTGAATGCGCCGTACGACCAGTACGTCGGTACCAATACGCGGTGGTGGCATGCAAGCGGCGTCGACCTGCGTCTCGATTCCAACGGGCTGAAGCTCAATACGCAATCACTCGCGACTGTCGTCGTCGGAGGGCTGGCGTTCCAGTCTCCGGCCGGGCAGGACGCTGGTCGACCGGCAGCAGATAGGGCGGAGTTCCGGCTCGCCGCAGACGAATCGGACGCCATGCGCGAGCCCGACGGCCAGCCGCTCAATGTGGTCATGCGTTTCGATCAGTCTTTGCGTGGGCTGTCTGTTGGCGCACCTGTCGACCTTCGCGGGATTGCGCTGGGGCAGGTGACCGGGATTGGTATCGAGTACGACGAAAAGCAGAAGAGCTTCAGCATGAAAGTGTCGATGGCGCTTTACCCTGACCGGCTCAGCCGGCGCTCCAGCGCGGCGCTGCCGGCGCCGGACACGGCGGGCGGGCACGAAATGCTGCAGCACCTGGTGACGGAAGGGCTGCGCGGGCAATTGCGGACCGGCAATCTCCTGACGGGACAGTTGTATGTCGCGCTGGACATGTTCCCGAAAGCGCCTCGCGCGAGCGTCGACGTGCACAGCAACCCGCTCGAACTGCCGACCGTGCCGAACACCCTCGACGAACTCCAGGTGCAGGTGGCGGACATCGCAAGGAAACTGAACCAGGTGCCGTTTGACCGGATCGGCGCCCATCTCGACGGTGCGCTGGAGAACGCCAGCAGGCTGTTCGGCCATATGGACACCGAGGTCGTGCCGCAAGCACGCGACACGCTCGCTGCCGCGCAAAAGACATTCGCGACCGCGGAATCGACGCTGCGGCAGACCGCGCCGATGCAGTCGGATGTTCAGGACGCCATGCAGCAGCTCACACGCACACTGCAGTCGCTCAATGCGCTCTCGGAATACCTGGAGCGCCATCCGCAGGCGCTGCTGTTTGGCAAGAAAGGAGACCAGCAATGATCGCAAGGCAATCCCGCTCGTTCCGCACCACGGTGAGGACACTCGTCTCTGTCGTCGGGCTCGCCCTGCTAGGGGCGTGCGCAACGCCCGCGACGCGCTTTTATACGCTCGGAACCGACGCAGAGCCGACCATCGCGAAGCATACGACAAGCCCCGCTTTGCAGATCGACGTGCGCCCGGTGAAAGTGCCGGCCACCGTCGCCAGAAGTCAGCTTGTGGTCCAGCTCAACCCGGCCCAGGTGCAGGTGCTGGAAGACGATCGCTGGTCGTCGGCCCTTCCGGACGAGATTCGCGATGCAATCGCGGCTCGCGTCAGCCGACAGGCCGGCGCATCCTCTCGCAGCGCGGCTGGACGCGGTGAGGAGGTTCCCGTCTATCAGGTCGGCGTCGACGTTCAGCGCTTTGAATCGTGGCCCGGTTCGCATGTACTGGTTGACGTCGTATGGAATGTACGAAGGTCTGCGGGCTCCGAGCCCCTGACTTGCCGCAGCATAGTGAGCGAGCCTGTCTCTGGCGGGTATCAGGCGATCGTCGACGGCCATCGTCATGCGATCGACGCAATCGCTGCCCAGATCGCCGAGGTCGTGCGCAAGTTCGCTGCGACCGCGGTGGATCAGCCGTTTAGCCCTGCGGGCGCGTCCAGCAGAACGGGAATGACAACGCTGTCCTGCCCGCTATTTTCAGACGGTGCGCAAACCGCGGTTGACAGGGCGGCTGCGCGCTCCGGGGGGTAAATCGCGGTCCATTGCCAGTCGCGACGGGGACCGATCGCAAGATTCGCTCCCCTCACGCCTAGCCGACTTCAAGCTGCCTCGTCGGCTGCCTCGACGATGGGCAGTGGACGCGCGGCAATCTTTTCCGCCTCCGCGCGCTTCAGGCCGAGTATTTGCAGCAGCATGGCTGCCGTGCGCTCCGGGAAGTGCTTGCCGCTGAAACCCAGCTCCTTCAGCGTATCCGGGGCGCTTGCGCCCGGCGCAACATAGTTCAGCTCGGCCGCGATGGCAGAGAGCACTGTGCCGCCCACTGCAAGATAGCCGATAAACGGGTCGGCAACGACAAACCGCTTTGCAGCGATGCCGTTTCGAATGTCGCGCAGGAGTCGCTGGCCCAGCCCACGGCTCAGCGCACGCTCAGAAAACCCTTCTCGTATCAGAAAGCGTCCCCACACGGGGTTGTGCCGCGCACGCAGGACCGTGTGGCGTACCGAGACGGCCACCACTTCCGCGGGGTCGGTAATGCCCCCGGCGAGGCGATCCAGCACGTCTGCAAACTCTTCGAACACGTTGTCGACGAGCGTCGCGTAGATCGCCTCCTTCGACTCGAAGTGGTTGTAGAACGACCCAAAGCCGACATCGGCGGCCTCCGTGATTTCATTGATCGCCACGCCTTCCATACCTTTTTCAGCCATCAGCCTGAGGGCGGCGTCGAGCAGACGTGCGCGCGTCTCGCGCTTGCGGCGCGCACCGCGAGGCTCTTTTTCTTCGATGACGGCGGCCGAGGAGGCGGGCGCCCCAGGCGGGGAGCGCCTGGCTGCCCCGCGCTTTGTCGTGATTGTCATGATGGATCCAAAACTGGTCATGGCCACAGTATAGATTCGAATGTCTTTATTGACAAAACGATCATCGATGAGTTTAATGTCATAAACGGCGTCAGGAGCCGGTCTTACTAGAACAGCGGAGTGACTGTGGAGACAGCAATCGGAACCGGCATTGCGCCCAGCGGCCGGCATCACCTTACCCATTCGACCATCCGGCCATTACGGCCATTACGGCCCGCTATCGATCTCGCGCCGGCAAATTGCCCGTCTGGTGAGGCTGCGTGCGCTCGCATGCTCGCGGGCCGCGGCGCACCAGCGCTGCGCGCCGTATCGCCGATCCCAACTGCCTGATTACCGCCCACCATGAAACTGACTACTGTACAACCGGCTCGTCACCCGAATCCAACGGCGAAAGCGACCGCATTGGCCTACCTCATGTTCGAGAGGCCGGACCTCGGGCAAGCTGAACGGTTTCTCACTGACTTCGGGCTTCGAACGGTAACGCGTGACGAAGAGATGCTGCTTCTGCGCGGTACAGGCGCGTCGCACTTCTGTTACGTCGTACGAAAGGCGTCCAAAGCGCGATTTGTCGGGTTTGGCCTCGAGGTCGGCAGCGAAGCCGAACTGAATGCGCTCGCCAGGCTGCCGGGCGCGTCGGAGGCGAAGATGTCCGCGCTGCCGGGTGGCGGCTACGTGGTGCAGTTGGAGGATCCGTCGGGGTTTCGTGTCGATGCGATCTGGGGCCAGGCGCCCGCCACTTCGTTGCCGCACCGTCTGCCATTGGCGTTCAATTCCGTCGATGCCGCGGTTCGCATCAACGGCACTCAGCGTCCCCCCGAAAGCGCTCCTGAGATCATCAGGCTCGGGCACGTGGTGCTGGAACTCGCCGATTATCAGGAAACCTGTGCGTGGTACACGCGCCATTTCGGTTTCATCCCGAGCGACGTGCAGGTGCTGCCCGATGGGTCGCCGGCTGTCGCGTTTATGCGGCTCGATCTCGGCGATAAACCCGCCGATCATCACACGCTCGCGCTTGCACAGACGTTTGCGCCGAAATACAGCCATAGCGCCTACGAACTCGTCGATGCGGATGCGGTCGGCATGGGCCAGCGCGTTCTGCGCAAGAGCGGATGGACGCACGCGTGGGGCATCGGCCGACATATCCTCGGGAGCCAGATTTTCGACTACTGGCAAGACCCGTGGGGAGACAAGCACGAGCACTACTGCGACGGTGATCTTTTCACCAGCGAAGCACCCACGGGAATCCATGCCGTGAGCCGCGAGGCGATGGCCCAATGGGGGCCGACGATGCCGAGCAGCTTCACCAAGCCGCGATTGACGCTTGCGAGCATCGCGGCGCTGATCGCAAACCTGCGCCGAAGCCCCGACGTCACGCTGGCGCGGCTTCGGGCACTGTTGAAGATTTTTGCCTGACGCACCCCTTTACCGAATCCGGAGACAGCCAAAATGGCAATTCATGTTCTGCATTATCTGCACGATGGTCGCGCCCAGTGGGGCGTAGTGGCTCACAACGCGATCAAGCCGATTCCCGGTGAGTTCAAAACGACGGCGGAGTTTATCCATGCCAATCCGGTCGAGCGGCTCTTGACGCTGGACGGTCCCACGATTCCCGAAGCGGACGTGCAATGGCTCTCGCCCGTAACCGCCAATCAGCAGTTCATCTGCCAGGGCGCGAATTACCGCCAGCACATGATCGAGTCCGGCATGGATCCGGATGCGAAGAAATTCAACATGATCTTCACGAAGGCCACGAGCTGCATCGTTCCTGCGGACTCGAAGCTGGTGAAGCCGAATTCGGTGCGGTTTCTCGACTACGAGATCGAACTCGGTCTTGTCCTCAAGCGCGAATTCACGTCCCGCACAACGGTTACCGACGAGAATCTGCACGACTACATCGCCGGCGCCGTGATCGTGAACGACTATTCCGCGCGCGATGTGCAGATTCCGCAGATGCAGTTCTACAAGGGCAAGAGCTATCGTACGTTCGGCCCGGTCGGCCCGTATCTTTGCCTGCTCGAAAAGCACGACATGCCGAAGCTCAAGGAGCTCGTGCTGACGCTGACCGTCAACGGAACGGTTCGACAGAACGATTCGACTTCGGGTCTTGTGTACGGTCCGGCAGAGACATTGACCGAGTTGTCTGGCGTTCAAGACCTGCACGTCGGCGATTTGCTCGCAACGGGTACGCCGTCCGGTTGCGCGCTGATCATTCCATCGCCGGAAAAGCAACGCGTCGCGGCGCAGCTGCCCGAAGCCGAGAAATGGCGTCTTTTTCTCGCGCTGCAAGCCGAGCGACCGCAGTACCTTCAGGATGGGGATTTGGTCGAAGCACGGATCGTCAGCCAGGATGGCTCGATCGATCTTGGCACCCAGCGCAACGTCGTCGTCGCAGAGGCAGCATGAAAGCCGTCGCGAACGAGCAGGATGTCCTCGCCATCGAATCGCAGGGGCAACCGGCGGATCTTCCGTCGAGCACTTACGAAATGATCTGCCGGGGCGCCGCGATCAATCCATCGGCACCCGCGCTTTCGTTCTTCGCAACCGCGGACGACTACGCGAACCCGGAGCGCTGGACTTACAGCGACTTGGTGCGCGACATCACGCGCGCGGCGAACATGTTCTCGCGCCTGGGTGTGAAGCGAGACACGGTCGTTGCCTATGTATTGCCGAATCTGCCCGAAGCGCACTTCGTGGTCTGGGGCGGCGAGGCGGTCGGCATTGTCTGCGCGATCAATCCACTGCTCGAAAGCGACGCGATAGGCGAGCTGCTCAATGCCTCGGGCGCCAGTGTGCTTGTCACTTTGGCGCCGTATCCCGGCACGGACCTGTGGCCGAAAGTGCAGGCGGTCTTGCACAAGGTTGCGTCGCTCGAGCATCTCGCGTTGATCAATCTCGCCGACCATGCACCGGGCGAACAGCGATTTGCGGCCCGAATGCTTCAGCGCGGCGAATGCTCGAGGTTGCATGGCGAGGAAGGTGTGCGAGGCGCGGTTCCTTCGCACATCGGCATCCACGACTTCGGCGAAGTCGTCGCACGGGAGCCGGGCGTGGCGCTCTCCACCCCGCACCGGGTGAACGGCGATGACGTATCGTCCTACTTCTGCACGGGCGGCACCACAGGCCTGCCAAAAATCGCGATGCGCCGGCATGGCAACGAGGTCGCCAATGCATGGAGCGTCGGACAATTCCTCGGTGAAAGCGTGGGTCCGGGCAAGACGATCTTCTGCGGATTGCCGCTCTTCCACGTCAACGCCGTCATGGTGACGGGGCTGCTGCCGTTTTCACGCGGTGCACATGTCGTGCTGGGCACGCCGCAAGGTTATCGCGGAGAAGGCGTTGTCCAACGCTTCTGGGATATCGTCGAGCACTACCGGATCAACTTTTTCAGCGGCGTGCCAACCCTCTTTGGGTCGCTGCAGGACGTTCCCGTTGGCGGCCGCGATATCAGTTCGCTCGAATACGGGCTGTGCGGCGCCGCGCCGATGCCGGTGGAATTGCTGCGTGCATTTCAGGCTCGAACCGGAATAAGGATCCTCGAAGGCTACGGGCTCACGGAAGGTACCTGCGTTAGCAGCGTCAATCCGCCGCTTGGCGAACGGAGGGTCGGCTCGATTGGCCTTCGTCTGCCGGGCCAAGCCATGAAAGCCGTGATGGTCGACGAAACGGGCCGTTATGTGAGGGACTGTGTTGCGGACGAGGTGGGTCAATTGGTGATTTCCGGTCCGAACGTGTTCATCGGCTATATGCGGCCGGAGCAGAACAACGGCATCTGGATGGACCTGGCTGATGGCAGCAGATGGCTCAATACAGGCGATCTCGGTCGCTGCGACGCAGATGGTTACTTCTGGCTCACAGGGCGTAAGAAGGAACTGATTATTCGCGGCGGACACAACATCGATCCTGCAGCGATCGAAGAAGCGCTGCATCGCTATCCCGCGGTCCAGATTGCTGCGGCGGTAGGGCGTCCTGATATGCACGCAGGCGAACTGCCGGTCGCTTATGTCCAGCTCAAGCCAGGCGTATCGGCGAATGAAGAAGAAATGGCCGCGTTCCTGCGTGACGAGATCAGCGAGCGAGCTGCGTTCCCCAAGGGCATCCGGATCGTTGAAGCAATGCCCTTGACTGGTGTCGGCAAGATTTTCAAGCCCGCGCTGAAGCGGCTTGAAACGGTAGACGCCCTGCGCTTGGCGCTCGTGGAAGCTGGCGTCGAGGGCGCCACCGTTAGCATTACGGACGATGCCTTGCGTGGGATGTCAGTTCACGTCGAACTTCCCGACGCAGAACTCGAATCGTTGGCGGCTTCCATGCTCGGACGCTTTCCGTTCGCGTTTTCAATCGCTGTCGCGCAGGGTTCGGGCAGCAGCGGTGACGGCAACGGAATGTCATAGATGCACAAGGTATCGAAGTGACAGGGTTGCTCGCATCGACGCAGGTGTCCAGTCAATCGCATGCGCGGTGAGGGCACGGCTGAATCGCGAATGTCACTGGTTTTTTGGTTGGGGAAGAAGATGGGTATTGCATCAGAGAGATCCTTGCGTTCGCTTGTTGAGAAATGGCTTGCGCCGACTTCCGGGACCCGGGTTCGCGTTACCCGGTTAAGTCGTCCCCAGTCGCATGCGGGGAAGTGTGTGCATATTGAGCTGCGTTTACCGACAAGGCCTGTCGGGCTGTTTTTTTTCCGGCACCGCGACGGTTCGTGGAGCGTATTCCCACCGCAGGCCGAGCGGCTTGTCATGCGTCACTAACATGCCTGGTCACCTGTCAAACCTCGCGACCGCGCAGAAGAGCAAAAGGAAGTAACAGACGTTCGCAGTTCAGGACTCGATGCGGTGAACATGCATGAAGCAACGCTGGGGTCGGGATAAATCATATCGTTATATTTAGTATGCCTATTTAACATAAGGAGATGGGTTGTGGATAAGGCATAAACATCCGAGTTCCAATCCAAATAGCTGGACCAACGGGCGGATCGCAAGCCGCGTGCACGATATAAAAAAGATATTTAGCCGGTGAGGCAGGAGAAGACGCGTGAGGAATTACAGGAAAAATGTTCGGCTTGCCGTGATGGCGGGTTTTATCTGTTCGGCTGTACTTGCTGGAAATGCGAATGCGCAATCAGCCGGAAGCTTTACGCTGGCAACAGGGTGGCTTTACATAGCGCCACAGGGTCATGCCACGCCGCTTACCGTGGAAAGCGTGGGCGGTGTGCCGGTCAATCAGCAATTAACGGGGACTGGTGCACACGCGTCGTCAACGAATACGCTCGGCATCACGACCGAGTACTACGCGACCGACCACATCGGCATCGCCACGCTCATTGGCCTGCCACTGACAGTGAAACTGGATGGCGATGGGACGCTTTCGAAGTACGGCACCCTGGGCACGACGAGGCCGATGCCGCCCGCCATCGAGGTTCGGTATCACCTGTTCGACGCTCAGTCGAAATTTCGCCCTTTTGTCGGATTGGGTGTGAACTACACGTGGTTCACCCAGGTTCGCGCAACCAACCACCAGTTCATCACCGATAGTGTCGGTCCGGGCGGATCCATACACGCGACCCTTAGTGCATCGTGGAACCCCGTGTTCGAGGTCGGGGCAAATTACACGTTTGCCAAACACTGGTCTGTCGGAGCGTCAGTTGGCTACATGCCGCTCCAGACGCACATGACCATATACGGACAGACGGCAACCGGAACGCAGATCGTTTCGAAGTCGACGCTCCGGATTGAGCCCATTAACGTCTTTTTGAACGTCGCCTACACATTCTAGTGGTGACGACCAGCGTTTCCTGACATCAATCCTGGCGGCGGGTCGTGCCGCCAACGCATCAATTGCGAGATTTTCCATGCTCATCCAAGACATCGAATACGTCATTTTTCGCCACCCGGGCCTGGCTGCCGTCCGCGACTTCATGGTCGATAAGGGCTACAAGCACCGCTGGGGCATCGGCCGCCATTTCCACGGCAGCCAGATCTTCGATTACTGGACCGATCCCGCGGGCTTCCACGTGGAGCATTACGTGGACGGCGACCTCGTCAACAGCGACTCGCCGACCCTGAGCTATCCGTTCGGACGCGAGACATTGTTGCAATGGGGTCCGGCTTTCCCGGGTCTTTGAACCATCACGAGACATGATCGAATCCGCCTGATCGGCTCGCCCGCTCGGCGGAGCCGATCCGTAATTCCTGATGATTGCACCTGCGCAGTCTTCCCATTGGATCAAAAAATGAAACGACAGATCCTCAAAACCATTCTCTTTGCCATGCCCAAGGTCCTCGACCTAACGGCGCGCCGCTTCCCTGCCTATCGCGACCGGCTAAAAGAGCGCGATCTCGTCGCGTGGATCGGGCTCATGGATCAAAGCGTCGGTCGCGTCCTCAAGATCAAGAACGGCCGCATCCGGTCGTGTGCGGGCACGCATCCGCGGCCCGACGTCCGCATGGTGTTCAAGGACGTGGCCACTGCCCTGAAATTTCTCTCCCCCAGTCCGGACTACCTGGAGATCATCCATGCGGCGAAAAATTTCACGGTGGTGACTGAAGGCGAAGATGAACTGCTGGTGTGGTTCATGCAAACGCTCAGCATGATGCAAACCATCAGCCTGCCGATGGGTACACCCATGCGCGACGGCACGCAGCGCTACACGACGTGCACCAACGGCGGCCCTCTCTTCGTGTACGTGAAGGATGGACGCATCGTTCGCGTGACGCCGGTCGATCTCGACAGCAAGGATGCGCCGAGCTGGGAGATCGAGGCGCGCGGGCGCCGTTTCAGCCCGCCGCGGCGCGGTCTCGTCGCACCGCACGCATTGTCGGTCAAGTCGCTCGTCTACTCCGAGAAGCGCATCCTTCACCCGATGAAGCGGGTTGACTTCGACCCTGACGGCGAACGCAATCCGCAAAGCCGTGGCAAGTCCGGCTACGTGCCGATCAGCTGGGACGAGGCCTTGGACATCGTCGCGAAAGAAATCAACCGGCAAAAGCGTGTTCACGGTCCGGGCTCCATCACGTTTCCCATGTCGTCGCATCACCAGTGGGGCAATATCGGCTACTACCTCAGTGCGCTGACGCGTTTTGCCAACCTGATCGGCTTCACGCGGGTGGCCGCGAATCCGGACAGCTGGGAGGGTTGGTACTGGGGTGCCATGCATCACTTCGGCAACTCGATGCGCGTTGGCGTGCCCTCCGGCTATGGCGGAATCGAGGATTGCCTTAAGGAGGCCGAAATGATTGTTTTCTGGTCCAGTGACCCGGAAAGCACGAATGGCGCCTACGCCGGATTCGAAGGCACGCCGCGGCGCCTCTGGGCCAAGGAACTGGGGATCGAGTTCGTTCATATCGACCCGCACTGCAATCCGACCGCCCAGTTGCTGGGCGGGCGTTGGATTCCGGTACGACCGCAAACGGATGCAGCGCTCGCCACCGCCATCATGTATGTGTGGCTCACGGAAGGGCTGTACGACAAGGATTACGTCGCTAACCGGACGACCGGGTTCGACGAATGGCGGGCCTATCTGACCGGCGAGACCGATGGCGTGGCCAAGACGCCCGAATGGCAGGAACTGGAAACCGGAGTGCCCGCCAAAGACGTTCGAGCCCTCGCTCGGCGGTGGGGGACGAGGAAGGTCTATCTCGCCGTCGGAATGACGGGTGCGGGATTCGGCGGAGCTGGACGCGGTGCGACGGGGGCCCAATGGGCACGTTGCATGATCATGATGATGGCGATGCAGGGATGGGGCAAGCCGGGCGTGAATTTCGGCTGCCTCCAGATCGGGGCTCCGCACGACCTCAACTTCTACTTTCCGGGCTACGCGGATGGTGGGATGTCGGGCGAGCTCGCGTGGACCGCGAACGCCGTGAACAACTATCAACGCATGCCGCACATCCTGACCATGAATCCGGTCAAGCAGATGGTGCCGCGGCAGCAGTTGCCTGATGCCATCATCGACGGCCATGCCACAGGCTATCTCTGGGACGGCATGTCCCAGGAAGCGCAGTTCGCGCCGTTCAGTTACCCGATGCCCGGGTATTCGCCGATCCACATGATCTATCGCTATGGTGGCTCTTCCTTCAGCACGGTCACGAAATCGGGGCGCTGGGCCGACGCGTACCGTCACGAGAGCATCGAATTCGTGGTCAATCAGTCGATCTGGATGGAAGGCGAGGCGCAGTTCGCCGACATCATTCTGCCTGCATGCACATCGCTCGAGCGGTGGGACATCGGCGAATGGTCGAATTCCGGCGGCTACGCGCATCACGGCTTCAACACGGTCAATCACCGTATGATCACGTTGCAACATAAGTGCATCGAACCGCTGGGCGAGTCCCGCTCCGACTATGACATCTTCACCGCTATTTTGACCCGGCTGGGACTCGGCGGGGTGTTCACCGAGGGCTGCGGCGAGCTGGACTGGGTCAAGCGGGTATTCGAATCGTCGGATCTGCCGGATCACGTTTCGTGGCGCGAGTTCTGCCGCAAGGGCTACTTCGTTGTGCCGACCGAAAAACCGGGTTTGCGCTCCCCCGTGGATATGCGCTGGTTCGCGGAAGGCCGACGCAAGGATCTGCCGGAGCCGCATCCGATGCCGTCGCAGTATGCCGAGAAATTCGGCATGGGCCTGCAGACGCCTAGCGGCAAGCTCGAGTTCGTACCGGAGTTGCTGAAACGGCACACAGCGGACAACCCGGAGCGACCGCCGGTGAACCGATACATCCCGTCCTGGGAGGGCTTGCGCTCCCCACTCGCCCAGCGGTATCCACTGCAACTGATCGCCACGCATAGCCGTTACAGTTTCCACACCCATTGCGACGGCAAGAACTCGTCGGTCAACAGCATCGAAGATCATCGTGCGTTGATTGGCGGACATCGCTTCTGGCTGTTGCGACTCGGTTCCGTCGATGCGGCGGCCCGCGGCATTACCCATCGCGATCTCGTCAAGGTCTACAACGACCGGGGTGCGGTTATCTGCGCGGCTGATGTATCGCCCCTGGTCGCTGCCGGGGTAGTCAAGTCCTACGAGGCGAGCGCTGAATTCCAGTTGATCGAAATAGAAGGCGAGGGGGTCGAAATCGGCGGCTGCATGAATCTGCTGACGTCGGATCGTCCCCAGACGGCGGGTACGAGCAGCATGAGTCCGAATTCATGTCTTGTGCAGGTGGAAAAGTGGAAAGGCGCGGACGCTTTCATGATCCGTCGCGCAGCGTGAGGAGCACACGATGAGCAAGTGGAATCTGGTTATCAAGGTCGGGCAATGCGAGAACTGCCAGAACTGCGTCATCGCTGCACGCGATGAGCACGTCGGTAATGACTTTCCCGGCTACGCCGCGCCTGCCGCGGCCAGCGCCGAAAGCCCCATTCGCATCCTGCGCCGCGTGCAGGGCGACTCGCACATGGTCGAAACGACGTACTTGCCGGTGATGTGCAACCACTGCGACGACGCGCCCTGCATGCGCGTCGGCGGCGATGCGATCCGCAAGCGATCCGACGGTATCGTCATCATCGATCCGGAGAAGGCGCGAGGGCGCAAAGACATCGTCAAGTCCTGCCCGTACAAGGCGATAGTCTGGAACGAGGAACTGCAACTGCCGCAGACGTGGATCTTCGACGCGCATCTGCTCGACCAGGGTTGGAAGCATCCGCGCTGCGAGCAGGCTTGCCCCACTGGCGTCTTCAAGGCTGTCAAGCTCGATGACGCCGCCATGGCGGAAAAAGCCCGGCGTGAAGGGCTCGAGGTTTTGCGGCTCAATCTGGAGACAAAACCTCGCGTGTGGTACAGCGGCTTGAAACGCTGGAAAAGCTGCTTTATAGGCGGAAGCGTCAGTGCTACGGTCGGGCGCGTAGTTGAATGCGTCGCGGGTGCCGCGATTGTCCTGTATTCGGGCGATCAACTCGTTGCAGAAACTGTCTCGGACGCGTTCGGCGATTTTCGGTTCGGGGGTCTCGCGAAAGATAGCGGAATGTACCGGATCGAGATTTGTCATGCTCTGGGAAATGCATCGCGCGAGTGTGTCGTCGGTGAAAGCGTGTACCTCGGTGAAATCAGCCTCGCGCTGTCTGCCGTCGAGGTGGAGGGCAACTGATACGCCAATCTGGGCGCCGGTGGCTGAGTCGGCGGACCGAACGTGCGGCCGCTGGCTCCAGCCTCGCTCGAGCCCTTAATTTACATATTGACTAAATGATCAGTTGTGAGTTTAATATCGATAGTCCGCTGGGTAACCTGAGCCGGTTTCAGCGGGGTCTTCGAGAAACAGCGATTTCACAGGTTCGTCTTTGCGCAGGCGAGCGCGGACGGTGAGATCGCCTTTAGCCACGCCATGAAGCCCGAACGCCTGAGCCACGCGCGCAGAAAAGAGCAGACCCGGGAGCGCCTGTACGGCGCCGCAAGGACCATGTTCATCGAGAAGGGTTTCGCTGCGACGAGCGTGGAGGACATCGTTGAGGCCGCAGGGTACACGAGGGGCGCGTTCTACTCCAATTTCAGTAACAAACAGGACCTGCTGACGGAACTGTTGCGGCGCGACGCCGCTGAGGCGCAGCAGAATGTTCAGGCGACCCCTGAAGATGGCGGCACGCCTGCGCGCGAGATTGCTCATATTGTCCGCTCCCACCGTGAACGCGAATGCTTTCCGCTTTGGGTTGAGGCGTACCTCCTTGCGCGCCGCGACAGCGCCTTTCAGGAGCGGGTTCATGCGTTGCGACGAGAAACGCTTTTACAGGTCAGCGCCCATATCCGGACGCGCCTGACCGAAAGCGACCACGCATTGCCACTGCGGGCGGACGCGCTCGCGCTCGGATTCGTGAGTCTGTGCGATGGCATGCAGCTCTTAAATATGTGCGATCCAGAGGGAGCGACCGACCAGTCGATCCAGATAATGCTGGCGGAATTTGCTTCGTCTGTACTGTCTCGGCAGCCAATGGAAAAAACACCGCCGATGCATAAGGTACGTGTGCCGCAGGCGGGTGAATCGCTGAGCGAGGCCGCAATGTGTTGTGATAGCAAGATGTCAAGATGCTCGAAAACTTAGACCATGGAATATATCGAAAGCTTGCGTCTCTTCCGCACCATCGTCGAAGTGAGAAATTTCCGACGCGCTGGCGAAACGTTGGACCTGTCACCATCGGTTGTTTCACGCTCAATCGCATCGCTTGAAGAGCGTCTGGGAACGCGCCTGTTTCACCGTTCCACGCGGCAGTTTTCGCTCACGGAAGCCGCGGAGCACTTTTACGAGGGATGCTGCCGCGTTCTCGACGATCTGGACTGCCTGGAAGCGAGCGCCGCAGGTCGAGGACGAATACCGGCGGGTGTATTACGCGTGGTCGCGCACACTACAACTGCGTTGACATGGCTTGCACCGTTGATTGCGTCATTCAAGCGCAAACATCCGAATATCACTCTGGATATCACTTTGACCGAGCGATCTGTCGACCTGACGGCCGATGGATACGACCTGGGGATCGTACTGCCGTTCATGCTGGCGACGGATCTGGCTGTGACGCGCCTTCTCCAGCGGTTGCCGCTGGTCGTTGTCACAACGCAGGCATACCTGGCGAGGCGCGCGCCACCGCGGCATCCTGCCGACCTGGCCGATCATGTGTTTGTCACGGTGCCCCCCTCGATGCACAAGCCGACGCTTACCTTCCGGATCGATCAGGAAAACGTGGCAGTGCCAATCAAATACGAAATCGCCTCGAATAACCCGCTATTCAACCGCGACATCATTCTCGAGGGATTCGGTGTTGGCTTGCTACCCTTCACGCTTGTGGAACAGGATATCAAGGCTGGCCGGCTCGTGCGTCTGCTGGAAAACTTCGAGATCGTCGACACGGCGGCGGAAGTCCGACTGGCCTATATCGGGCGCGCGCTGTTGCCCGCAAAGGTCAGGGCATTCATCGACCATACCGCGGAGTTTTTCGAACGGGGCATGGAAGCTGCCCGCCGCTCGACGACGACTCACGCCGCGTTGGCTGTAGAGTCGGCCGGGAAGGAGGATGCTGGGGCCAGGTGCGAGGGCGGGCGCGGGTCTTGTCCATGACTCATGTGCTGCCTTCGTTGCTCGGCTATGAGTGACGCAAGGCCCTAAAAGCCCTAAAAGCCCTAAAAGCCCTAAAAGCCCTAAAAGCCCTAAAAGCCCGGAGGGGGCGGCAAGGGTAGGCCGGGTGGGGGCAGCGATGGCAGGGATGGCCGGGACGACAGCGACGGAGGCGACGGCCGCGACGGGGGCGAAGGCAACTTTGGCAACCCACCTACGGGCGGCTTGAGGACGCTGATAACGGATTTGAGCTTCTGGGCGATGGCCTCGGTGACCGCCTTTTTCGATTCGTCCGCGAGCGCCGCGCAAACGGCACGGATGATCTCGGGCGGAGTGGCGCCGTTTGTGGTCGCGCCGACATTGGCGAGACGCAGCGGAGGCAGCGGTACCGTGAGCGCGCCTCCGGGCAGGTGAATGTCAAGTGAGAGCGCGCCGCCCATTACGATGAGGTTGCGGATGATGACCTTGCGCGGGTGGCTGCCGGCCTGGATGGCGGCCGGGGTGGCGGAATAGGCTTGGGCTTTGTTCTTGATGGTCTCCAGGTTGCTGGTGGCGGTGGGACTTTGCGCCTCGTAAGTAATCTGCGGGGCGATGACTGTGGCGGAATCAACAATGACAGGGCCGCCGCCGATAAGTGAGCCGCTCTCCACATGCAAGGCGATACGGTCCACCACTACGGCGTAGGGCGAAGAGAAACCAGTGGAGTTTCCCACTGTAAGTCCATCAAGCGCGCCCACGCCGGTCAAGGGCGAGAATTCGACGCTACCCACGAGCACCTGCGTCTGGGTCGCAAGCGCGCCTTCCGTCTCGATGGCGGACTTGATGGATGGTTCGAACCGGGCGAGCAGGGTCCACAGCGCAATAGCGGCGACGGCGAGCAGGGTGGCAACGGCAAGTCCGAGGGTTTTTTGCGTGGTGTTGGGTGATCCATGAAAGGCGGTGGCCCGTCCAGACGCGCGGCCGTGCTAATTAGCAGTTGCCAATATTGAAGTGGCTCGGAAAGGGAAAAATGGGAAGGCGGTCTGAAGGGCTTTGTTCGGATGGGGCTACTCTGCAATACCCCCATCCGAACAGCGCGGGGGCAGGGTCTTGTGTGCGCAGCGTAAGGGGACTGAAGGGGTAAGCGGTTGAGCGCGAAGCTCGTGTCCGGCGATAGAGGAGGTGTCAGAAATTTCGTGTGCTGAGGCCGGTTAAAAATCTCAGCTGATGGCGGCGGTGAATCGCTCACCGAACAGAATGGCGAACTGATTGACAGCTTGCCGCCAGGTGATAGGCGGCATCTTCCAATCCTTTTCAATGTTGCGCAAGGCCAGATACAGCAGTTTGCTGGCGGCTTCGTCGCTCGGGAAGTGGCCACGATTCTTGACGATCTTGCGCAACTGCATGTGCATGCTCTCGATGGCGTTGGTCGTATAAACGATTCGACGCACCTCGTGAGGATAGGCAAAGAAGGGAATCACCTGCTCCCATTGGCGTTGCCACATGGCCGGGACGGTAGGGAATTTGCGGCCCCATTCGCTTTGCGCAAAGGCCTCGAGCGCCGCGGCCGCCGCTTCAGCCGAGGCGGCCTGATAGATCGGCCTGAGCGCGGTAGCCAGCGGCTTACGGTCCTTCCAGCTCGCCAGATTCAGCGAATTACGGATCAGATGCACGATGCAGGTCTGGATCTGCGCGGCCGGAAACACCGCCTCGATGGCCTCCGGGAACCCACGCAGGCCGTCGACCACCGCAATCAGGATGTCGTGCAAACCGCGATTCTTCAACTCGTTGAAAACCTTCAGCCAGAACCTGGCGCCTTCGGTTTGTTCGATCCACAAGCCCAGCACTTCCTTGCGGCCGTCAGCCCGAATGCCCAGCGCCAGGTACACCGCCTTGTTCCTGACCGTGCCCTCGTCGCGGATCTTCAGTCGAAGTGCGTCGAAATACACAATCGGATACATCGCCTCGAGCGGGCGTTGTTGCCACTGCTCGACCTCAGCCAGCACCTCGTCGGTGACCGTGGAAATCAGATCGGGCGACACTTCCAGGCCGTACAGCTCCAGCAGGTGAGCCTGGATCTCGCGTACGCTCATGCCGCGCGCGTACATGCTGATGACGTGGTCGTCGAATCCCGCCAGCCGGCGCTGGTACTTGCCGACCAGTTGCGGCTCGAACGTCGCCTGCCGGTCTCGCGGGATATCCAGCGTCAGTTCGCCGTTGGGTGTGAGCACTGTCTTGCGGCTCGTACCGTTGCGGTGGTTGCCGGCGCTGCCTTGCTCCGCCTCGCTCTCCAGGTGATGCGTCAGCTCCGCGGCCAACATGCGCTCAGCCAGTTGCTTCTTCAGTTGCCCGGCCAGGCCCGATTCCCCGAGAACCGACTCGGCGTTCCTGTTCTGCACCTGCGCCAGCAGTTGATCGATCAGCTCATCGGGGAACAGCTTCGGCGCCTTCGGGTTCTTGCTCTTCTTGGTCACTGTTGTTTCGGTCATTGGACGTTATTTCCGTTATCGTCTCATGACCTCGACACACTAAAAATCTGACAGGCTCGCAATGGCGGTTACGGCAGGAGTTGTAGGCAACCTCGATCTGTTCGCAACCGGAACACCGCAACACATGTCCACCCAGCGCCGCGCTGCGGCACTGTTCGATCGCCGACATGACCTTCAGCTGTCCCAGACTCAGCTGTACGGTCCGTCGCCACAAGGGCCCATGCGCGCGGAAGACGTCCGCGACTTCGGGCACGGCTGTGTGCCGTGTTCAGCCGTTGTTCTGAAGTTTCTCCAGCGGACTGATCACCTCGCGCAGCAGGTCGGTGGCGACCTGCGCATAGAGTGCTGTCGTCTCCAGCTTCTTGTGCCCCAGCAGGACCTGGATCACGCGGATGTCGACCTTCTGCTCCAGCAGGTGGGTCGCAAAGCTGTGACGTAGCGTATGCATCGAGACACGCTTGTCGATGTTGGCGGCCTCGGCGGCGGCATGGATGGCGCGATTGAGCTGCCGCGTGCTGAGCGGATCGACCGGATCGAGGCCCGGAAACAGCCAGCCGCGCTCCAGCATCCGGCCCTGCGCGTGCGCCACTCGCCACCAGACACGCAGGCGTTCAAGCAGCACCGGCGAGAGCATGGCGTAACGATCCTTGCGGCCCTTGCCCTGTTCAATGCGCAGGGTCATGCGCTGGCCGTCGACGTCGCCGACCTTTAACGCCACCACCTCACTGGCGCGCAAGCCGGCACCGTAGGCGACCGATAGTGCGGTCTGATGCTTCAGATTGCCGGTGGCGGCAATCAGGCGGCCCACTTCGTCCGGGCTGAGCACGACCGGCAGGACGCGAGGCACGCGCACGGGTTGCATGCGTGCCATCAGGTCGGGCTCGTGGAGCGTGATCTCGAAGAAGAACTTCAGTCCGGTGATCGCCGCGTTGAGCGACACGGGTGACACGCCGTGGTCGACCAGATGCAACTGGTAGCGCCGCAGGTCCTCGACGGTGGCGGTGTCAGGAGAGCGTCCGAGAAAGCGCGTGAACTCGCGTACGACACGCAGATAACCGGCCTGCGTCTTCGGTGCGAGCTGACGCATGCGCATGTCGTCGGTCATGCGCTGGCGCAGGGGACTGATGGGCTGAGGTGTGTGGGTCATGACTCTGCTCCCGTTGAACGACGAGGCGGATTGCCTCGCCCTTCAACATGAAAACAGAGTCGGCTTCCTCTCCAGAACCACTAGCATTGGACCGAAGCCCCATACCGCGCGAGCGGTTTAGTCCGTTGGCCGAACCCGGGCCGACGGCGAGCGCACCAAATCGACCCACTGTGGACGGTCGGCTACCGCACGCGACCGACTGTTGGTCGACACATTCCGGACAGTCATCTATTGTCGAAGCGGTTGCCGACTATCGGGAGGGGACCCAGCTTGTGAGCATGTCGAGGGGGCCATGCCGCTCCGTCGCGGACCTTCGCTCCGGCATTTCGGCGGTCGCAGACTCGCCCAGATCGCTTGGCTCAAGGAGACAATGTCAACGGTAGCGGCCGCGCGTCAGGGAATCTACTCAGTTATAGATGTCGAAATCAAAGTATTTCTTTTGCAATCGGTCGTAAGTGCCGTCTTTACGCATAGCGGAAATCGCATCATCGATTCGGCTGCGAAGCTCATCATCACCCTTTCTCAGACCAATCGCCGTGCCCGCCCCGAGAATGTCAGCGTCCTTCAGCGAGGCTCCGGAGAATGTGTAGTCGGCACCATTAGACGTCTTGAGAAAACCAAGCGACGCCTGTACGCCGTCCTGCAACGACGCGTCCAGTCGTCCGAGCTTCAGGTCAGCATACACGAAGTCCTGGTTCTGGTACGGAATCACCTCGACGCCTTTTGGACCCCAGTACGTCTTGGCATAGGTTTCCTCAACTGTACCTTGCTGAACCCCTACCTTTTTATGCGCAAGCGACTCCGCGGTCGGTTGCAACGGTGAGCCCCTCTTCACAATCAAGCGGGACTGCGCGGCGTAGAGCTTGTCCGAGAATGAGACTTGCTGCGCGCGCTTCGGCGTGACCATCATGGACGACAGGATGCCGTCGAATTTCCGCGCCTTGAGAGCGGGAATCATCCCGTCGAAATCGTTCTCCACCCACACGCATTTCGCATGCAGGTGTTTGCAAATCTCGTCACCCAGATCGATGTCGAAGCCGACAAGTTTGCCGCCGGCGCTTTTGGATTCGAATGGCGCGTAACTCGGATCGACGCCAAAGTAAATGCTGTCACTGTCCTTCGCATATGCGGCTTCAAAGACTGATGTGGCCAGCAATGCGATAGTTAGGGTTGCCAGAAGTTTTTTCATTTTGATCATCTCCAATATGTGTCGTTTTCGATTGCCTCTTTGGACCGGGCAGACATCGATGACAGACCCGTAAAGTCAGTTCGGGGACTATGTTTACCGTGCGTTCGGAATACTAGGAGGACCATCGCGCCAACTCGCTCCCAAGGCATTGATTACGAGTCGGCCGGCTGTGATGCAGGTAATGGCGTTTTCGTAGTCGAACGAAGGCGCAATTTCCACGACATCAAGCCCCACGATCGTGCTCTTCCGCCCGATTGCATGCAGCAAAGGGATCACTTGCTCCACTTTCAGGCCACCCGGTGACGGACCAAGCACGCCCGGCATTTGCGACGGGTCAAGTCCATCGGCGTCAATGGTGACGTAGACAAGACCTCCTTCGGGAAGAGTGTCGACGACCTGTTGCATTCCGTTGCGATGGATTTCATTTGCCGTGAAAAGCCGCGATCCGTACGCTTGCGCAGCTTCAATTTCACTGCGACGCGCGCTTCCTGTGCCCCGCAATCCGATTTGCGTCATCCCACCTACCCACGGTTTTTCGCTGGCACGACGCAGCGGGCTGCTATATCCGTTACGAACGTCTCCGACAGAGTCTCGCCAGTCCAGATGCGCGTCGATGTGGACGATGTGTACGGGCTCGTTTAAGACGTCCATTGCTTCGATTGCGGGGATAGTGATGCCGTGGTCCCCACCCAATAGAACGACCTGCATGCCGCTACGCCACATCTGTCGCAACACCGAGGTTTGCCAGGTACTAAACGCCTCATAGTCGCCATCGCTGAACGTCATGTTTCCGCAGTCGATTGGACGCATCCCGGCCAACTCGCAGAGGGGGCGATCGAGATCGAAGTCCCAGTGATCGGGTCCATCGCAGAACTGGAAGGACAGCCGGCGAATTTCGTCGGGCGCACGCGCCTGATCGTTGGGAACTCCATCTCTGGTGTAAGGCTCGCTGCGCTGAACGCCCAGCAGCGCGACGTTTCCCGACCATTCGGATGGGGTCGTTACGACCGGCCAGTCGAGGAACGGGCGCAGTGGCTCGGATGTATTTCTGAGCGTTGTGGCTGTTGGGCGGCTCGATTGCGACGTATGGGCTTGCACTTGATTTCTCAGGGTCGTTTGCGGGGAACGGCTCAAAGGTACAAGCGCCACAAACACTTGTGAAGCTAATGTTTATAATCTGACTTTAGCAAAACTATTGTTACCGCCCATGATCGAACTGCGAGAGCTCGCTGCGCTACGCGCAGTGGTAACAGAGGGAAGTTTTGACGCTGCTGCCAGGCAATTAAACGTTACGCCGGGAGCGGTGTCGCAGCGCATCCGGGCGCTTGAGGATCGTGTGGGGCGCCCGGTTGTCGTACGTTCTTCGCCGGTTCGGCTAACCGAGCCCGGAGAGGTCGTATTGCGGTTGGCCCAGCAAATTCAGTTGCTACAGGACGAGGCGGCCGAACTATTGATCGACGAGGCTCGCCGCGAGGCACGTGTAGTATCCGTGGCGGTGAATTACGATTCACTCGCAACGTGGTTTCTCGGCGCAATGGCGGAATTCGCAAAGAAGTCGACGGCACAACTCGATCTGCGCGCGATGGATAGAGATCACACGCAGCGCTCGTTACGTGACGGTACTGTCGTTGCTGCAGTTACGTCGGAAAGCGTCGCGGTCCCTGGATGCACAGTTCGGCACATTGGTGCATTGAACTACATAGCGGTAGCGAGTCGTTCTTTCGCGGCGGAATGGTTTGACTCAGGATTCAACCAGCGATCGATTGCCGTCACACCGATGCTTCGTGCCGACAGAAACGATTTCATTGAAAGTAAGCTGGTGCGACGCGCAAGCCGTAAGCCGTTGTCGTGCCCCGTGCATTTCATTCCCAGTGGCACACATGATCAGGTAAGAGCGGCGTTGCTTGGGCTGGGCTGGTGTATGTTGCCCACCGCCGTTGTGAAAGAGCACGTCTCTGCAGGAAATCTGATACGCCTTTCTTCCACCGTGCTGGACATTCCACTCTATTGGCAGGTCTGGAAGGTCGATTCACCCCTGCTGTCGACGCTGTCTGAGGCCGTGCTGGCTGCTGCTCGAAGTAGCCTCGAAAACACCGACTCAGATACCTGACCTCGACCCACTTGGGATTCGCCAGGAGGCAGCGGCGAGACCACGGCGATAGAGACACCGACTATCGATGCTTTAGCTGGCTGCGATGGCGCCATGACCGGCCATTCGGTGGCGCCGAACCGCTGTCTCTTGATGGCCGACCAGCGCCCCACGGCCGAGTGCGATGATCGTCTCGGCCGTGTGTTCGATGCAAATGGCATAACACGATCCTTTACGGGCTAACAGTTTCCAACTCTGTGGTGACTGTTCACAAGCAGCGAGCAGGCATTCACCATGCTCAGTGAGTAGTGCCCGAAAGCGCGATCATTTCGCGGCTTCGAACAGGGCGACGAGATGCACTTGCATTGCCGCCCTACAGTCCAGGAAATCCTCCACGATCTGCGTGACGCTGAAGAACCGCACGTGGGTGTCTGGGTCATCAAACTGCTTTATGTTCCTCTTGACCAGCAGCAGGTCCCAGTGAGGATCGGTGGTGTCTAGGGCTAGATAGAACGCGCCGACATGCGCGATGAAATTCCGGGCGCTGGACAGTCGGTTAAACCATTTGGGGTCGACACCACGCTCGTGCATCCACGAATTGATCATCTCGATGCGTTGCTTTGGCGTGATGGGCTGGCCGACGTGGTCGTGCAGGGCGTGCATGAAGGCCTTCATGGAGTCGATGCAGGCGTCGACCTCAGAGAGGACGGAATGAAAGTCGGCTATTATCAGGTACTTCATGTGATCGTCGACGGGCAACGCGATGCCTTCGCGGTCCGGTGTGTAGTGGTGCTCGCTACTGACGTGGTTGTTGATCTCTTTTGCCAGGGCGTCCCAATCCTGATTTAGCCGGCGCACAATGTGACGAAGCAGATTCAGCCGAGTCGTGATGTGTAGTCCCGCCTCGGTGATTGCATCCGTCCGCGCCGCCACACGGTGTTCCTCCACGGCCTGGTTCCAAGCGGTATAGATGGGCAGCACCCACGGGTCGCTACCGAGCTCACTGAGATGAAGCCACCGCTTGATCGCCATGTTTTCCATCATCCTGTTTGTGGCGCGCTCAGTGAGCGAAGTGGTCCAAGCCGGCTTTGCGGCAGGATGCGGTCATAGATATGACCAACTTGCGCTCACCTTACTGCCGGTCGTAAGTGTCGTAGTTGTCGTGGTCGGTCATCCAGTCCGGTTCGATGTCGTTGAAATGCATGTCGTGCGTTACCGGCAGCAATTCGACACCGTCTAGTGTCAGCACATCTGCATCGATCTGGACCGTCACCAGCGCCTCGAACTCAATTTCGACGTCGTCAGAAATTGTGGCGCTACCCATGCCCACGTAATCGCGATCAACGCTGTCAAATTTTTCAAAGCTGAAGTGCACGTCGATATTCAAAGAGGCGGTTCCACTAACCCTGATCACCGCCTGCCCGTCGTCGTGCGATATAGTGTCCAGCGTTGCGCCGGTCGCATCGGGAATGTCAAGGCTGACATCGTCCACTGTTGCCTCAACGCCTTCTCCCTCCACCGCGAACTGGGAGTCGGCTTCGACACGAAACTCGAACTTGTCCACCTGATGTCGGGCGGCTTCGAGTACGGCGGCATGAAGTCCCACAGTATCTCCGGCTACAAACAGCGTAGCGAGGCGTAATGCAGGCTCGCGGGCCGCTCCCAGCCCCTGAATGGTAGACAGCGTGTGGGCGATGGAGGAGCAGGGGTGGATTAAGCAAGCGGCGTAGCGGGAGATTCAGTTCGCAATAGTGATCCGCGTCACATTAAGTTCGTCAGGTTCCGTCGAGAATCGCAATTCTCTCAGGTGCGCGACACGGACCTCGATGTCGCGCGTCCTTTAGTCGGGCCTCGCGCCCGACTTTTTTTCGCATATGCGCTGCGAGGCGAAGCACGGGCGAATACTTGGCCGGGGCTGTGGCAGCCGTCTCTGGCGCGAGCGCCTTGGGATGTCGGCGATGGTGCTGGTCGACTGCGTGCTGATCGTGCAAATGGGCGTTTTGCCCGTTATGGCCATCGCGGCCATGTCAATCTCAGTCGTCGAATTTTTATATGATGGCCTTCGCGCGACAGAACCTTTCAAGGAATGTAACGTTGCTCCCTGAGCTCGGTTAGCATCTCGATGTACATTTCCTCTGAATCGATGCAATCATGAAAACCATGTTTGCGCGCCTTTATCGTGCTAGAGATATTGTCAAAGGTCGTTTTGAAAATCATGTCGCCAAACTTCCACGACACGATCTGGTCGTACGGGTAGTCTCGAAGGTTGTGCTTCTCGACCAGCCTGTTCCACAGTTCTGCCTTGTCGGCCATCATCTGCTGTAACAACATGGGGAACGGCTCGCCGACCGACACATCGAAAAACTCCGCCAGACGCGGCCAGACGCGAGACCATCTGAAGTAATCGCCATTCGTGATGTTGTAAATCTCGCCTCGGCATGCGTCGGACTCGCCTGCCCAATCGACGGCGCTCGCGAGAATTCGAGTATCGGTAATCTGGTAGAGCGCGTCGTAAGCGGCGCGCGAGCCAGGAAAAGACATTGGAACGCCCAGGGCCTTCGCTAAGGTTCCATAGACAGCAATCACCATCAGCAGATTCATGGGATTGCCCACGGCAACCCCTGCAACACCCTCGGGACGAAATGCAGTCCAGGACCACGATTTGCCGACTGAACGGTCCCGAAGGAAATCCTCCTGGTCGTAATAGAAGTTCGGTGGCATATGGCGCGGGTCGCTCTCCTTCGCTGGCGACGGAATCGGGCCAATATGCACGCCGTATGCCTTGCCTCCCTGCATCAGCGCGACGTGCTGCAGGTTCGGAGCGTGCTTTTCCATGACCTCAACCATGTTCTTCAACATCCGCAGATTCACCTCGACCAGTTCCGCAGGCGTCGGCTTCTCCTGGTAGGCTGCGAACACGAGATGCGTCGCTTCCGGTACTTGTGCAAGTAGCGCCTCGCAGGCCTCTCTGTCCAGCAAGTCGACTGCTAAATGCCTGGCGCGCGTCGGGAAATCAGGTGCGCGTCTGGAAACGGCGACCAGATCGACGCCCTTGGTTTCATAGTGTGCGAGTACTCCGCGTCCGATAACTCCCACCGCGCCTGATACGACTACTGTTTTCATGTTCGTGTGCTCTCCAGAGATTCGTAACGAGAATGTTCAGCCAATCGCGACTTCAGGTCTGCTGCTTCCCAGCCCCACGAAGCGACATCGCCTTAATCTGTAATTCCCCTATGAGATCGAAGCCCGCTGAAGAACTATGGCGCCGTTGATCGGTGCGCGCTTCGCCCTCCTTACCGCCCCGATCAGGACCCCATGGGCCGCCGGAAGCCGCGCCGCGCAAGAGTATCGAGGTTCGCACCCGGACCTTCTTCGCCCAGGTTTTGGCTACCTGAGCGGGTAGTGCTGATGTGCCGGGCGTGGCGGTGGCCGGATAGAACGCGCCGATCGTCGCTTTCCGGCACCCTCCCGGCTCATGTCGACACGACGAAGTCAGGTAGAACGAACTCACCGAGCTCCTGTATGACGTCCCCTGCGGGGCGTTGGCCGTATTTCAAATTGACGATCACATGGTTAACGCCGACCTCCTCCTGCAAGCTGTGCAGCAGCGCGATCAGGTGATATCGCCCAAGTTGATAGCCCAGGTGGATCGGCCGTGGTGGTGTCTGCGGGTTATCTGTCAGGTCGATGTATAGCGACTGGGTGAAGGGTTTGAACAGTTCACCACATTCGGCACGAACCGCCGTGCGCCAGCGCTCGACAATCAGTTGCTGAGCCTTCGGTGCGCGCGGATAAGTGATCCAGCCATGACTGTAGCGGGCGATCCACTCCAGCGTCTGGCGGCTATGGCCGGTGACGAAGAAAGGAATCTCCGCTGTGGTCGGCTTGGGAATCAGATCTGCCCCCTCCAGCCTGCCGCCAGACCAGGTCAAAGGCACGAAACTGGTGAGCTGAACCTCGCGAAATACCTCGAGGTATTCGCGGAACAGGCTGCCGCGTTGCTCCGGGTCCACACCGAATGCTGGAAACTCTACTGGACGGTCACCGGAAGCCACGCCGAGTAGCAGGCGGCCACCACTGAGCTGATCGACACTGGTCGCGGCCTTGGCGGTGTGTAGGGGATTGCGGATTGGCAGGATGACCGACGCGGTACCCAGCGCAATCGAGCGAGTGTGTGCCGCCATAAAACCCAGGTAGACCCAAGGATCGAAGACCTGGCCCGAGTCACCGAAGCTGGGGTCGCGCAACGGCACGTCGCGAAACCAGAGGGCAGAGAAACCCAGCTTTTCCGCACGTTGGGCCAGGCTCACCTGGTCGGACATACTCGGCGTATCGCCGGTGAAGGCTTCGAGGGGAAAGAAAAGACCCAGGCTCAAGCGGCCTTGGCGGTAGGTGCGCTGAAAGCCAGGTTGTTGCTGATAGGGAATGGAATTGGGAGTAAACATGCTCTGGCCTGCATATTTCAAAATCTAGATTTCCGAGGGGCTGAAAGACGCCTGCGAGCAGGTATCTAATCAGCGCTTTCAAGGCCACCTCGAACGCTGCGATTTTCTGCGTCGTGTCAGCAAGCGCCAGTCTTCGCTCAGCCATCATTTTGACGAGATCGCGCAGGCTTAGCTTGTAGCGCAGATACCAGCGCTCGAAGAATCATCGCGTCACGGTCGCAAGATATCAAATCCGTCAGTCCGACACTCTAAGCAATTCGTTGATCGCTACTTGCACTACAACCTTTCGGGCGACGGGAATAAGTCTAAAGGAAGGGAGCCAGCGTTTCTTTCTCGTTTCTGTCAAAACGTGTCGAAATCTTGCTTCGTCGCGAGTTATCTGAATGACTGAATCGGTAAGAGGAACGGTCTTAGCCGGAGCACTGCAGATGTTGCTCTCGACGCTTTCCGGTCGACGCCTCGCGTGCGGGCGCACAGCGTGGCTCGTGTAGAGACGTTGGTCATTTATTCATTGAAAGTAGTGCCGAGAAGCCACGTCTTCGTCACTGGCGTCAAGGGGGATCAGAGCGCTATTTTCCGGCGTCAATTTCATCTGGATTGTTTCGCGATGAAAGAGCCGCAGAGCGACGCGCTCTTTGGAGCAACGGCGCTACAAACTCTCTTCATTGGCACTCGGACACTGCAAGAGGGCCGGTCAAGGATTTCCTGGCTGCGACGTTCTTCGAACGGTGATCAGATAGTGAAGTATGGTGCGCAGCTCACCTGGTCTGCGGCCAACCTTATCTAGCCTCCAGAAGCCTCCTCCACATCATCCGGAGAGCTGACTCAATTATTCGCTAACTCTGTGTCATTGCCTGCGCTATAACATATTTGCAGAGGCTACTGCTACATGCCTAGGGATCACAATGTCCATTGAAATTGCCAATTCGGACTCCAACTCGCGCCCTGGACCCCGACCGGGTACGCTGTACTCAGCACCCTCCCAATTCCATGGAAATAAGCGCTTGGGCGATTTGGCCCGCAGATCGTGCGGCTTACCGTGTGCCGCTGTCATTCTTTCGGGATCAGGCGCGTCATGATGGCGCCGGTGCCTCGACACGCGAGAGGCTCGACCGACTTCGAGGGCAAGCGGAAATGGCCTCATAGCGACCGTTTGGTCGCTCGGGAAGCTTGAGTTTTAAATGGTTGCCGGCGATAGGCACGGGGTATGAAGTAGATATTGGCTGCGCTCAAGGCCAATCCTCTTTTCGCGTCGATCAGGCTTTCTTGGCGCGGCTCACTTGAAGCGACGGTTCAACCGTGCGTTCTCTTGTGCGGACTCGCTTCCCAGCTAAACTGGTGTCGCTCACGCGACCCGTTGACTACGAAGAGGTGATGAAATGAAAGTGCAAACGTCCGCAGTCGTCGCGATATTTCTGCTCACGGCGGCTGGTGCTGCCGACGCTCAAGGAATGCAACCGTCGGGCAATGTTGATCAGTCATCCGGGCAGCAGCCAATGAATGCAACGCAGCCGGCGAGACCGATGGACCGCGACAATGTCTGGGACTACGGTGCCCAGCCCGGCGGACGGAATGGTTATGGCAAAACCCGGGGAGGTCAACCGTGCGTGATCGGACTGTCGTGCGATATTTATCAGGGAAGCTAACCTAGCTTCGCTAGCGGTGGGTTATATCCTCGCTTAGGGCCGGTGCCCGCGAGACTGTGGCTTTCTGCGATGGAGCAGGGTCTTCATGCGGTGGTCTCACTTCCATGATGCGGTTGAGAGGCCGGTGGCTCAGTACGGAGGACAACACGTCATGGTCACGAGGCGGCAGCAGCACCGAATCTGGTCGGGCATCCTGGACCTGCTGCGATCGAAAACGCTAACCGATCACCCATCTGTTCTGTCGCAGGGGCTTGTACGCCGGACAGCGCCGTCGCGCGACGCGGAGCGTCGCTCCATGAAGCATTCTCACAGCCGAAGCGAACTGGTGGACGTTCTCGACCGGTCCGACCGGAACGCTATTACCGTTTCCTGGCGTGATCCGCAGGGGTGCTGTTACGCAGAGCAGATATGGCGACTGAGGCACGCACCACATAAGGGGACGTGCGTGCTCAGCGGGCGCACAATCGCTGCCGGGACACCCGTGTTCATGCCGTTTTCGCGTCCCCGTCCTGCCAACGCAGGCGAGATGATCCTTCCCGCCGCACTGTCTCGGGAAGACGGTGCGCTCAGTGATCCCACAAGTCCGAGGTTCGTCATGCATGGCGGGGATACGTGAAGCAACTACCGGTTCCCATGCGCGCGAATGCTATCGCAGTGCAGGTGAAAGGCGACTTGGCCACGCGAGTACTCGGACAACAAGCGGCATATTCAAGCCGACTACGGGGATCACCGATCAAAAACGATCGCTGGTGGTGCGCAAGGGGAAGGAGTGTTGCGCCTGTGTGCGCCAGCACGCAAGGCGCGGAACGCCGCCATTACGGCTTCATTGAGCCGGTGCGCACGAAGCGCTCGTGCCAGCTTAGAGCCTCGCCCAGCAGATGCGGCGTCTGCTTGCCAAAGCTCTCACGGCATGCCCGCTCAAAATAATCCTCGAGCATCGGCCGGAAATCAGGGTGCGCACAGTTCGCAATGATTTTCCGCGCCCGCTGCTTCGGCGACAGGCCGCGTACATCCGCGAGACCCTGCTCGGTCACGACTACAGCCACATCATGCTCGGTATGATCGACATGGCTCGCCATCGGCACGATCCGGGAGATCGCCCCATCCTTCGCCAGGCTGGTTGACATGAAGCACGACAGATATCCGTTGCGCGCGAAATCCCCCGACCCGCCGATTCCATTCTGGATTTTCGTGCCCATCACGTGTGTCGAATTCACGTTGCCGTAAATATCGGCCTCGATCATCCCGTTCATAGCAATACAGCCCAGGCGGCGCACGAGTTCCGGATGATTGCTGATTTCCTGCGGACGCAGCACGATTTTCTCGCGCAGCATGTCGATATCGTTCGCGAAACGCGTGACCGCGTCCGGGCTCAGCGACAGCGCCGTCGCCGAAGCGCAACTAAGCGTGCCGTCGAGGAGCAGATCGAGCATGCCGTCCTGGATCACTTCCGTGAACGCCGTCAGATTCGAGAAGCCTGCCGCGTTCAATTCCGCGAGTACCGCGTTGGGGATATTGCCGACACCCGACTGCAGTGGCAGCAGGTTCGTCGGCAGACGTCCGCGCGAAACTTCATGACGCAAAAAGTCGAGTAAATGCGCGGCGATCTGCTTCGACGTCGCGTCCGGCGCCGAGAAGGCATTGCTGCGGTCCGGTGCGTTGGTTTCGACGATCGCGGTGATCTTGTCTGCGGGGCAGCGTAGATACGGCTCGCCGATGTGGTCGCTGCTCTTCGTCAACGGAATCGGCTCGCGGTTCGGCGGCAGCGCGGTGCCGTAGTAGATGTCGTGCATCCCGTCGAGGCCGGCCGGCTGATGCGAGTTAACTTCGAGGATCACCTTCCTGGCCTTCTCAAGCCACGTCTTGTTGTTGCCGACCGACGCGGAAGGAATCAGCAGCCCGTCCTCACGAATGCCGGCGACTTCGACGATTGCCACGTCGATATCGCCGAACAGGCCGAACCACGCATATTGCGCAACATGACTCAAGTGGATGTCCTGGTATTCGAGTTCGCCCGCGTTGATCTTGTCGCGCAGCGTGGGATCGGATTGATACGGCAGGCGCATGCAGATGCCGTCGACGCGGGCCAGCGCACCGTCGAGTTCCGGGGCCGTCGAGGCGCCTGTCAGCACGTTGATGCGGAAATCCTCCCCGCTCTCGTGCGCCGCCTGGATTTGCCTCGCCAGCGCACTCGGCACCGCTTTTGGGTAGCCTGATCCGGTAAAGCCGCTCATTGCGACGGTCATTTTGGGGCGAATCTGGGCAGCGGCTTCGTCGGCAGAACGGACCAACGAGCGCAATGCGGGGGCGAGGATGCGTGAAGATGACATGGCAGATTGCTGAACGAATAGTGGTACGACGAAGACGCTGGGCCAGACTCTCGAGCAACGCAAAACCTGGCGGCATGGCCACCGGCGCGGCGGTGACTATCATTGCGCGCCATTGCGACACTCGGTATTCTCATGCGTACGGTCCGCCGAATCACCGAATTCGCCGTCACCATGCTGCGTGGGAAATGGCGCAGCTCTTTCAGGCGGACCGCCGCGATCGCCCGACCAGCGCTTCGAGACTACCCGATACTCATCACGCGCCTATCGATTTCACACGAACTTCGCGGCGCACAAGGGTGCGCCATGGACACACTCGCGTGCCGCGGCCTACTGCCCTCCATATTGAACCGTCATAATGTTCTTCACCGACGAGACGCCATCGACACCTTGTGCGATAGCGGTGGCCTTGTCGATCTGAGTCGGATCGGCGGCGTGCCCGGCGAGCGTGATTGCACCGCGTTTGGCAATTACGTTCATGCCGTTCATCTGAACGCCGCCTTTCTGAAGCGCCTGGGACACTTTCCTGCTCAGCGCCCTGTTAGCTTTACGAATCTCTTTCTTCGACATTCCTGCACTTGCCGACGGCGCGCCTGAGGAGGGCGCGGCGGTACCAGCCGTTTGCGACCACACGTTGACGGAAAACACGGTCGCTAGCGTGACCGCGGCAAGTCTGAGCACATTGATTGTCTTCATCGTCTGGTTCCAGGTTCGCTTGAATGTCATGGGGGCACGATGAATTCTAGGCGGCCATGCGCGATATCCAAGCGATACTTTATCTAGAGGATAACCAGGCCCGATTTCGGGTCCATTGGGTCGTTACAGAATGTTCGTGTTACTTGATTCATTGCGCAGAGGCGCCCATGCTGAGCGCAGAAGGTGAACATCCCGTCGTTGGCACGACAGCCTCGTGCGTTGATCGGTCATGTGAAGAGCCGCAAGGCAGGGATGGCAAGGTCCGGATACAAGCTGATCCCAGGCACACGCGGTCGCGAAAAAAGGAAACTGGTGGTCTGGGCCCTGCGCTTTGCCGACGCACGAAAAACTTGCGGCCTCGACGCGCATGCAGCCACGTGTGATTGACCACGCAGAATCCGGCGAAACGTAGCACACTGTTGGTGGTTTCACTGCAAGCCCAACCCGACCTGCTGGGAGAGAGACTCATCCCAACGCGATCTTTCCGATGAAACTCCCTTCGCTACGTGACTGGATTTTTTCGCTAAAGACCTTTCTCTCAGGGATGCTCGCGCTTTACATCGCGTTCTACTTCGACCTTCCGAGGCCATACTGGGCGTTGGCATCGGTCTATATCGTATCGAACCCGTTTGTCGGAGCGACACGATCGAAGGCGCTATACCGCGCGCTCGGTACCGTGCTTGGGGCGCTTGCCTCCGTCGCCCTCGTGCCGCCATTCGCGGAAACGCCTTATCTGCTGAGCGCGCTCATAGCGCTATGGACAAGCGTGTTCGTGTACATTTCGATCTCGACGCGAGCCGCGCGCAGTTACGTGTTTCTGCTTGCCAGTTATTCGCTGTCCGTCATTGCCCTGCCAGCCGTGTCGAACCCATTGACCATCTTCGATGTTGCAGTGGCGCGGACCGAAGAAATCACGCTTGGCATCGTCTGCGCAAGCATCGTCGGCAGCGTTCTTTTCCCGAACCGGCTCGCGCCAACGCTGATCGAGCGAACCGACTCGTGGTTCCGCGAGGCCACTCTCTACCTGAAAGAGTCGCTGGATGGCCGAGTTGCGGGAGCGCTGGTTTCAGGAAGCCGTCAAAAGATGGCGTCGAGTGCGCGCGGCTTCGAGTTGCTGTTGAGCCAGCTGGCGTACGATCACGCCAGCCCCGTGATACTCGCTCGCAGCGAGGAACTTCAAGGCCGGATGGAGTTGATACTGCCGATCACGTCGGCGCTCGCGGACATACTCGCGGCCGTTCAGAAATCGGGCACCGACACGCCCGCAGGCATCGGCGAACTGCTGCGCGATATCGGACGCTGGATGGACGCGCCGCTCAGCGAGAACCCGGAGCGCGAGGCGCCCCTATTGCGGATGCGTATTGCGCAACTGGAATCGGCCCGTAACGAACTGACGACCTGGCAGGCGGCGTTGTTATCCAGCGCGCTGTGGCGGTTGCGGCAGTTAGTGGATCTTTGGGTCGATTGCCGGACCCTGCGCCTTATCATCGTTCACGAACGGGGGAACTGGCGGCCGCGCTTCCGGCATTGGCGGGTCGGCACCCGGCACGCGTTTCTCGACCGTGGTCTTGCCTTGTTCTCCGCCTTCTCGGCGGGACTCGTCGTTTTCGTTCTGTCGTGCCTGTGGATCGCTTCCGGCTGGCAGGACGGTGCGGCGGCTGTCTCGTTGGGCGCTATCGGCGTCTGCTTTTTCGCCGCACTCGATGAGCCCGTGCCCATGATGATCACTTTCGTCAGGTGCGCGACGATGAGCGTTTTCATTTCAGCGTTCTATCTGTTCGTCGTGTTACCGAGTGGCCAGGACTTTCCGGTGCTGGTCATTTTCTTTTCTTTCGTCTTCGTTCCACTTGGACTATTGATACCTCGCCCGAAATGGGCGTTGAGATCGACCCTTGTTGCGCTGACGACCGCGACCTTTCTCGGTATCGACAGCGCGTATGACGCGAACATTCTCAACTTCCTGAATGCCAATCTCGCAGGGCTGGCCGGGGTGCTCTTCGCTTCATTGATGACGGGGGTAATCCGCCCGTTTGGAGCAGATGCCGCGGCGGCGCGGCTGACCCGTTCCAACTGGAGGGATGTCATTTTGAGCGGGTCCACGTTATCAGTCGGTCAGCAACGCGATCTGAACGCGCGCATGCTCGACCGGCTCATGCAGCTTATTCCGCGCGTGGCGCCAAGTGAGGACTACGCCAACCCGTCGATCGAAAGCCTGCGCGACATGCGCATCGCGCTCAATACACTCGACCTGCGCAGACTCTCGGGCAAGTTTCCCGGGGAGTTGCCAGTCGTGTTAAACCGGGTGCTCGACGACATTCGGTCGCACTATGAACGGTGTGTCGAATCGGGTCACCGTCAAAG
Source organism: Paraburkholderia sp. BL27I4N3 (assembly GCF_003386115.1). Taxonomy (NCBI): domain Bacteria; kingdom Pseudomonadati; phylum Pseudomonadota; class Betaproteobacteria; order Burkholderiales; family Burkholderiaceae; genus Paraburkholderia; species Paraburkholderia sp. BL27I4N3. The sequence goes on from NZ_QREJ01000001.1 coordinate 7,467,171, forward strand.
CGTACCTCTGGCACTTGCAATCGACGTTGATGCCGCCATCGCGCGGATCATGGCCAACTTCGCGGCCGATCCGGATGCACCCGGCTACAAGCTGCGCAAAGGTGCGCTGCATGCGCTCATTGGGCTTCGGCTGTCGTTGTTTCCCAATGCGGCGCCTGGCAACGCTTCCTGATCGGCGAGCGGTCAATGGGTGGGCGTTGTTCCGCGGGAAGCAGCCTCCTGCGTGGCAGAACCTCGTATGACCGCAGTGGGTCCGATAGGCGTCCGACGCGAGGAGGGAGATCGCCTGGGGAAATCCCTGCGGTGATCGGCTCGGGAATGTCGGACTGCGAGGATCGGGTGGTTGTCTAGCCCAAGTTACGGGTCGGCATCCGCGCCGACGCTGCGCTGGAGGCTAAATGCGGTTCATGGCATCATCCTGTGCACCTTCACACCACCGCGGGAGCGCACGACATGGCGACTTATATTGTCTTCACAAGGGAAAGCACGCAGGATCAAGGTGAGCTCGACGTCTACCAAAGCAAAGTGGGCGAGACCTTCAAAGGTCATCCTGTCAAGATTCTCGCTGCCTACGGACCTCAGCAGGTCCTTGAGGGCGACGCGCCAGAGGGTGTCGTGATCGTGGAGTTTCCGTCGACAGCGGCCGCGCGTGCGTGGTACGACAGCCCGGCGTATCAGGAGGTCGTTCAGCACCGATTCAAGGGCGCGCGTTACCGCGCAGTTCTCGTCGAAGGCGTGTGACGAAAGGCGGCGACGCTCCGGCGCGTGGAACTCAGCGGGCTTGGCTCACGACCACGCGACCGGAGCGCGCTTGCGTTCCGTCGGCAGCTCGCATTACGCGTTGTCTGTGCGAGGTGTCTGGGCTAGGTAAGCTGATACTCCGAATTTCGGAGGAGGACAGCTATCCTGGTCGATCGCCGATCACTGGTCGCCAGAACTTGTCGTGAGGGGTCCGTCGCGGTCACCGTCAATGCCTTCGCAGGTGCGCTTGAATTTCGCGCGCATCGAGGGCCGAGAGGTCTTCGTTGATCTCTTCGAATATCATCCGACGCGTTTCCTCGCTCAGACGCGCGCGCAGCATCCCCAAAAATTTCGGCTCCACGGCAAATCGCAATCGCTGATACCGCTGGTGAAGCCGTCCCTGTTCGACGTAGTCGGCGACGGTCTTCGCGAATTTTTCACGATCTTTTTCGCTCAGCGCCGCTCCAGCAGGGGCGACATTGACGAGATCTTCGATCTCTCGCAAATCCAGTTTAAGTCCCGGCGTTTCGAAGATTCGAGCACGGCTGCCGTCCGCAACGACAACCCAAGTAGTGACAGCCATGGCGCGGCCTCCCAGCGTGACGGGTCGCCGACTCGGCGGCCATCGCAAATCGTCGTGTGGCGGCAGCGAGTTCGCCGGTCAACGACGGTCTATCTCCAACGCCCATCGATGACGGACCGTGGGGCCTCCCCGCGCTCCTGCGCAAACGCCTCTGCTTTCGGCAGGAGTGCGGACGGCGCAACGGGCAGCATTTCATCGGGCTGCAACGAGGGGTGCGATATGCGTCCGACGTGCCAGAGCTGCATGAACATCAATCCCCCCGCCTCGTGCACGGCGTCCGCCACGAGCCGCCAGCCTTCGACCTGCTCTCGACTATGGATCCCGGGCGTCCATGCATAGCCCTGTCCTTGCATCGACACCTGCGTCGCTTCGCTGATGATGAGCGCGGCCGCTGCGCGCTGCGCGTAATAACAGGCATTGAGCTGCGACGGTATGTTGCCTGGTCGGCTCGCGCGCGAACGCGTCAGCGGCGCCATCACGACACGATGACGGAGTGTGTGCGGCCCCATCCTTATGGGTTCGAAGAGCTTGCGCAGTTTGACCTGTTCGTCGTTCTGCCCGGGTACCTTGGGTGCGATTTCCGTATCGGACATAAATTCGCTCCTGGCGTTTTGGACGTGGCCCGAAAAGCGCTGCCATCGATGCTTCAAAGCGTCGGCGTCGTTCACATCACAGAGTTCCGCTTTACGCCGAGTCTAGCCATGACCCGCGTGCGCTTCTTTCCAATTCCTGCTCAGATGTGTCGCGATCCTGCGCTCATTCGATCCATCGCTGCATTGGGGATTGGATGCGTCCATGCCCGGCTCTCAACTACACTGCCGCTTTCGAAAGGTTCAAGACCGGGGGTTCGCTTCGAACTTCACACGCTGCGTCGAAAGAACGTCCGCACATTACAGACGTTCCACGAACTCAAAATAGCCAACGCGCAAATTTATTGCAGGCCGCCACGTCAGCCAGATCCGCAATAACACCGCAGAAGCGGCCGATTGTCCGAACATTTCCGGATTAGCGACTAGACTTAAAGCATCGTTAGCGCATGCTCTTGCACGATGAACGTATGCGCCGTTCAGTCACAACCCGGACTTGCGACCAAAGGGAGGCAGACCGATGCCGAAGACTGTTCGATCCCCGGAGCATATTCGCGACGAACTGCAGAGCCGCATGGCGAAAATCGGCGTCGACGTACCGGGGGCTTTGCGCGTGCGCATACCGCTGCCAGAGCGACATCCGCCGGACGCATCCGGCCGCAACTGGAACATAGTGCCGCTCGATGACCTCGGCGCAGATTACGCACATCATCTCAAGAAGGTGATCGAACACATGCGCACCGAGTTCGTGCTTCCAGGTTGACGCCCTTGATACGAAACCGGAGCGAGTGATGCAGCGGCACACGTTGGAACATCGAGGCTACGAGATCGTGGTGCAGCCGGAGCAGAACGCGTACGGCGCCTGGCAGGCGAAGGTAAGTGTGCGCCGTGCCGACAGCACCGTGGCCGAATTCCGTCCGGATACGGTTCAGCCGGAATGGCTTGCTGAGGAGGAGGCGGTGCGGGACGGCATCGAATGGGGCACGCGGTTTGTCGATCACAAGGTGGAAGGGTCGCACCACCCGATGTGATGGAACCTCAGCGAAAGCGAATAAAAAACGGCAGTTTAGCGAAAGACGCTACCCTTCGATGAACCTGGACTGCACGAACACGGGCGACCGCACTTATCCCGACGCAGCCGCCTGCCTGTGAAACGCGAGAAGAGCGAAGACAGTTCTGAATCTCCTCAATGGGATGACATATTCATGGTCAGGATCTGTGGACGCATGCGCAGCGCAGTCGGCTACACGATACGCGACTTCCTGCATCGCTCCGACGACCGCCTTGGGTCACGAGCATGAACAGATCTGCGTCCGCTAGCCTGGGTTCATGTCGCTCTCCGCTCCTGGGGCGTGCGCTCAAAATGACAGCGATACATTTACCGAGGCAGTCGAGGCTGTAAAGAGCCATCGCCAAAAGGTTCAAGCATGATCTGCAAGACCGGCATGAGGACGCTTGCAACGAATCCTGCACTAACGAGAGCAGCGCTCTGCCATTTGTAGAGAAGATTCCTCTCGATCAAAACCTCTTCGTGCTTGACCCGTGACCAACAAGTGGAGAACTGTCAGATGCCTTCTTCCAGAGAGACGGTTTCCAGCACTGCGGCCAGAATCATTGCATCGATGTTTCGTGGTATGGGTCGGACACGTCTGGGTCGATATACGGCGTTGCCCTTTGCAATGGTCTGGCCGCTCAGGCAACAGACCCCGGCTTTCTTCGCGATGCGGCGACGCCATAGCTGTGCGCCGTAGCAGCAGGAGGTCGCGTCGCTCCACGCAATAGTTGCCGAGGTCGGACTGGTACGCTCAAGGAGCCGGATAACACATTTCCGGAAGTAGCCGTCATCGCGCATCGGGCGAACGTGACGGGACTTAACGGGCAGATGCAGTTCGCCTTCGGCCGAGAGGAGGGCCATCGTCGATTGCCTCGTTCTGTGTTCTTCAAGGGCAGCTTGCATGATGCGGTTCCTCGATTCTCATCAGACAAACAGAGAGATCAGCCAACTGACACAGCCAGCAATCGAAAGGTCCATCACGTGATCAAACGATCGTCGTGCGTGTTCCCGTCACGCAGCGACGGTGTTTTTCTGAAAGGATGCCCTGCTCGATCAAAGCACGGTAGGACAACGATAGGACGCGCCTGGCCGATTTTCTTCCCTGCACCTGCGCAATTTTTTCGGATTGCTGCCGTACGTTCACATCTGAAATCCGCGCAGCACGAGCGCAGATATCCGACACGTCTTTGCAGGAATGAGGAAGAAGTACAACCGGCTGGAGTCTAGTCTTGTTGTCACCGTCATCGGGTCAATGGCCACGTCGACGAGATGGGCGTCATCTCTTGGCCTGCATACGTGGTCGGGATCGCGATGACCAGCGCGCTCCATTCGAGCGCGACGCCTTACCCGGGCCACGATTGGAACATCGATCGGACCTCAACCACCGAACAAGGAGAAATATCATGGCTGCGAGTGGCAATCGCGTAGTAACGTTCATGGGTCCGATGAAGATGGAACTGCAGACTTTCGACTATCCGAAGCTGGTCACGCCGACAGGCAAGAAAGCCAATCACGGCGCCATCCTCAAGATCGTGACGACGAATATCTGTGGCAGCGATCAGCATATCTACCATGGCCGCTTTGCCGCGCCTGTGGGGATGGTGATGGGACATGAGATGACGGGGGAAGTCATCGAGGTCGGGCCGGACGTCGAGTTCATCAAGACGGGCGACATATGTTCGGTCCCATTCAACGTCTCTTGCGGGCGCTGCCGCAATTGCAAGGAGCGGCACACCGATGTGTGCATGAACGTCAATGACGCCGTCGATTGCGGCGCCTATGGCTTCAATCTCGGCGGCTGGCAGGGTGGCCAGTCCGACTACCTCATGGTGCCTTACGCCGATTGGAACCTGTTGTCGTTCCCGGACAAGGACCAGGCGATGGAGAAGATCCGCGATCTCACGCTGTTGTCGGACATCCTGCCGACCGGCTTTCATGGCCTGATGGAGGCCGGGGCCAAGGTGGGCTCTACGGTGTATATCGCCGGGGCCGGGCCGGTGGGCCGGTGTGCCGCGGCGGGAGCTCGCCTGATCGGCGCGTCCTGCATCATCGTGGCCGATACCAACCGGGCACGGCTGGACCTGATGAAGAATAATGGCTGCGAGGTGGTCGATCTCACCAGGGACACGCCGGTGGCCGACCAGATCGAAGCGATCCTGGGCAAGCGGGAGGTGGATTGCGGCGTGGATTGCGTCGGGTTGGAGGCGCACGGCTGTGGTCCGGAGGCGAACAGCGAGCACTCGGAGGCGGTAATCAACACGCTTATCGAAGTGGTGCGAGCCGGTGGGGCAATGGGCATCCCCGGCATCTATACCGACGCCGATCCGAAGGCGAGCACCGATCTGACGAAGAAGGGCCAGCTTCCGATTGACTTCGGCAAGGCCTGGATCAAGTCGCCGAAACTAACGGCGGGGCAGGCACCGATCATGCACTACAACCGCGACCTGATGATGGCGATCCTGTGGGATCGGATGCCCTATCTTAGCGCCATGCTGAACACTGAGATCATCACGCTGGAGCAGGCGCCTGAGGCGTACAAGACGTTCAGCGAGGGCTCGCCGAAGAAATTCGTCATCGATCCGCACAGCAGCGTGAAGAAAGCCGCATAGAGCCGGCAGACGACACGTGCCGCTCGACTGCTGCTCCCCTTCGGGCTTGCATTTGGTCTTAACGGTTAAGGCGAGCGCGTGAGCCGCCAAGCAGGCAGACAAGCCTGCCTCAGCGACTTGCCGCGCCAAGTTACCCGCGTATGACGGCGGATCTGATATGCAAGTTTTGAAACGTAATTGCTACTCGTTGTGGGATCGCGGTTAGGTCATTGTTTGCAACTCAGATAGCCGTGCGAAAAAACTTCATGCGATTTTTGTAACGCTAAACAGCCCGAATACGCGGGCTGCGGCCTGTATTCGACCAGCATCTTGAGGCGGGGGTGACTGTCGCCGTTACGTCGAGCTTGGCTGGTTTGCTCGCGGCCAGCCTGTTCGCATCTCGCGACGCCGTCGTTCTGGTTATCCATAACGCCTGTCCCTCAAACCTTGTTTGCAAGGGATCCACACTGTTATGCTTGCCGCGCCCATTCCCATTAACGAACCTGTGCGCCTCGCCACGCTGCGCGCGCTCCGACTGCTAGACACGCCCGGTGAGGAACGATTTGACCGGCTGACGCGAATCGCACGTCGCCTTTTCAATGTGCAGGCCGCACTTGTGAGTCTGGTCGATGAGAACCGACAGTGGTTCAAGTCATGTATAGGCTTAAGCGTCGCGGAGACGTAGCGCGACATTTCCTTTTGCGGGCACACCATTTTGCACGATGACGTCTTGGTGGTTCCCGATGCTCGCAACGACGCGCGCTTTTATGACAATCCGCTCATCACAGGCTCGCCCGGCATTCGCTTTTATGCCAGGCAACCGCTGACTGCACCGAACGGCAGCAAACTCGGCACGCTGTGTGTGATCGATATGCGCCCGCGAGAATTCGGGAGCGAAGAGCGCGGACTCTTGCGCGACCTGGCGCAGATCGTGGAGCGGGAGATTGCGGCGATCGAACTCGCAGCTATGAAATCCGCTTTAGCGTCGGACAAACACGGTTCGATCCGCAGCGGCATCATTCGGTCACCGACCTGCTTGTCGAAAGCGATGTCGGCAAGTATGCGCACAAGGCTAAGCAGAGCGACGGCAACTCGACGCGATCAATGCAGAGTTCCGGAAAACTCGTCGACGCTTTAACAGAACGGAGTAGATCGGTCCCCCACATTTCTTGGCGGCTTCCTTCATAGTCGTTCGGATGCTGCGCGCCGCGATTGAGTGCCGATTCAGGCGCCGTCTACCACACCTGGGCTAGACGAAGCATCGAGCATGCTGGCCTGGCGACCCGCACCTCCTGCACAAATAACTTGATTCATTAACGCCCAATGCGCGCGCCGCATGACCGCTTTCATCGGAAAGTCCGACAAACGCCTGGCGGGCTTAGCGGAAGCCGCCAGGTCAGAGCGTCGGTTCCGCGACGATCTGCTTGAGAATCGCCTCCATCAAGCTGGGAAATCGGCTGTCCAGTTCCGCGCGCCGCAGCGAATTCTGATGCACGGTGCCGGCCACGCGCGTGCGCACGAGACCCGCTTCACGCAGGATCCGGAAGTGATGGGACACGCTCGACTTCGGGCGGCCGCCGTCGAGTTCGCCGCAGGTGGCCTCGTCGACCGACGCGAGGCGCCGCACGATCTCGAGGCGGACCGGGTCGCTGAGTGCATGAAAGAGCCGCCCGAGCGCGAAATCCTCGGCGGCGGGGTGGTTATAAGTGCGCATGCTGCAAATGATAAAGGTTTCTGCGATACTTCGTTATTCGATGTTTATCGAACTACCGTACAAGCAAGTCCAGAGGAGTTTAGCCTGATGTCCGCATTGTTCCAGCCCTACAAGCTCAAAGACGTTTCCCTGCGTAACCGGATTGCGATTCCGCCGATGTGCCAGTACACCGCCGAAGACGGCCTGATCAACGACTGGCACCGCATCCACCTGGCCGGTCTGGCGCGCGGCGGCGCGGGCCTGGTGATCGTCGAGGCAACGGCCGTGTCGCCTGAAGGCCGTATCACGCCGGGCTGCGCCGGCATCTGGACGGACGAGCAGGCGCAGGCTTTCGCGCCGGTGGTGGCCTCGATCAAGGCCGCGGGCTCGGTGCCCGGCATCCAGATCGGTCACGCGGGCCGCAAAGCGAGCGCCAACCGTCCGTGGGAAGGCGACGACCATATCGCCGCCGACGACAGCCGCGGCTGGCAAACCATCGCGCCGTCGGCAATCGCATTCGGCGGCGGTCTGCCGAAGGTGCCGAAAGCCATGACGCTCGACGACATCGCGCGCGTTCGCGAGGATTTCGTCGCGGCCGCGAAGCGTGCGCGTGACGCGGGCTTCGAATGGCTCGAACTGCATTTCGCGCACGGCTATCTCGGCCAGAGCTTCTTCTCGACGCATTCCAACCAGCGCGACGACGCCTACGGCGGCAGCCTGGAGAACCGCAGCCGCTTCCTGCTCGAAACGCTGGCGGCGGTGCGCAAGGTGTGGCCGGAGCATCTGCCGTTGACGGCGCGTTTCGGCGTGATCGAGTACGACGGCCGCGACGAGGAAACCCTTGTCGAATCGATCGAACTGGCGAGGAATTTCAAGCGTGAGGGACTGGATATGCTGAGCGTCAGCGTGGGCTTCTCCACGCCGAAGGCGGCGATTCCGTGGGCGCCGGCGTTTCTCGCGCCGATCGCCGAGCGCGTGCGCCGCGAGGCCGGGATTCCGGTTTCGTCGGCGTGGGGTATCGACACGCCGGAACTGGCGGACCGTTCGGTGAAGGACGGTCAACTGGATCTGGTGATGGTCGGCCGCGCGCATCTGGCCGATCCGCACTGGCCGTATCATGCGGCGAAGAAGCTGAGTATCGAGCGTCCGTCGTGGACGTTGCCGGCGCCTTATGCTCATTGGCTTGAACGCTACGCGGTCGCGTAAGTTTGCGCGTCGGTTCCCTTTTGTAGTGATGTGCTGGTGTACTGATGTGCCGTTTGCGCTGCGCTTCATGCGGCGGGCAGACGGCACGTCTGATTTGCCTTCTAAGCGCGAGCGCCCGGCGCCGCGTGTGGGTCCATGCCAGGAGTTTGTCGGAGTTTCCAGTGAAGGCCGTCATCCGGCGGCCGCATTCGTAGAACGCATTGAAGATGTCACTCACTGAAAGGCCGGGATAGACGGTAATCGGCTCCTTCACTTGCTCATAGAAGCCATCAGCCGACTCGCAGGCGCGGACGACACATGTGCGGTCTTCGCTATGTACTTTGCACGCAGGCGTTTCTCTCATGCTTTGGCCCAATCAGGCAACACTTCGCCTTGCCCAGACATCAGATGAACGCGGCGTGTCATTGCCGATACTCAAGAAACGAATCGCCGCTCGCATGCTTGGACCGTCGACGCCGAATTCGAGCATACTATCTGATCAGAATATCTATGTTTAACGAGAGACATAGCCTGTGCAGCGCCTGGGCCGGTCCACTCCGCATTCAAGACTCCCGCCTATACGATGATCAACCTGCGCCACTACTACTGAGCATCAGTGCAGGGCATGCAGTTCATTCACGGCGCGAGGGTCATTGCCCTATGCGTTCCTGACGATATTAGCGAGTGAACAAACGCGGCCCGCTGTAACTTGAAGCGTCATTTTTATGGAGTACATATGAAAGCCGTTATCTATAACGAGTCGGTTCCGCTCGGTTCGCCGGATGCCCTGACCGACACCACGTTGCCCGAGGCGGAGCCAACTGGTTACGACCTGTTGGTGGAAGTGCATTCGATCTCGGTGAACCCGGTCGATACCAAGATCCGTGGCGGCGTGCTGCCGCCACCAGCGGTACCCAAGGTGCTGGGCTGGGATGCGTCCGGCGTGGTGCGCGCCGTGGGCGACAAAGTAACCCTGTTCAAGCCCGGCGATCGCGTCATGTACGCCGGTTCGCTGTTACGGGCGGGCACCAACAGCGAGCTGCACCTGGTCGACGAGCGCATCGTCGGCCCGATGCCGAAGAGTCTTAGCTTCGAGGAAGCGGCCGCGCTGCCGCTGACCACGATCACGGCGTGGGAGTTGCTGTTCGACCGTTTGCAAGTGCGCGAAGGCAAAAACCCGATCGGGACGCTGCTGGTCATTGGCGGCGCCGGCGGCGTCGGCTCGATACTGATCCAGCTGGCGCGCCAGCTGACCGGCCTGACCGTGGTTGCCACCGCATCGCGGCCGGAAACACGCGACTGGGTGCGCGAGCTTGGAGCGCATCATGTGATCGACCACACGCAACCGATGCCGGAGCAGTTGCGCGGCCTTGGGATTGACGAGGTCGATTACGTGGCGAGCCTGACCCACACTGACAAGCACCTGATCGAAATCGCCGAGATGCTGGCGCCGCAGGGCAAGCTGGGGCTGATCGATGACCCCGAGTCGCTCGACGTGCCGATCCTCAAGCCCAAGAGCATCTCGCTGCATTGGGAATTGATGTACACCCGTTCGATGTACCAGACCCCGGACATGATCGAGCAGCACAATATTCTGGTCCGGGTCGCCGGGCTGGTAGACGCTGGCGTGCTGCGCACGACGCTGGCGGACCATTTCGGCACCATCAACGCGGCCAATCTGCGCCGCGCCCATGCCTTGCTCGAGAGTGGCAAGGCGCGCGGCAAGATCGTGCTGTCCGGCTTTTGAGATTTTGAGGAACGCGCCATGAAAACCAAAGCTGCCATAGCATGAATGACACAATGAAAACTCTGCTTCTTCAACAAGCGGGACCGGACTACACACTGGTGCCAGCGAATGTTTCCATCCCCACGCCAGCCGCGGGCGAAGTCCGCCTGCGAGTGAGGGCCTCGAGCATCAACCCGGTGGACTTCAAGTTCGCGCGCAATGGCGCCGGCCTGGCCATGCCCCATATCCTGGGCATCGATGCCGCTGGCGAGATCGATGCCTTGGGCCCGGATGTGACGGGATGGGAGCCAGGCCAGCGCGTGATGGCACTGACCAATCTGTATCGCTGGGGAGCCTATGCGGAGTACGTCGTCGTCGACGCGGCGGTATTGAGCCTTTTGCCGGACGACCTGTCGTTCGAGCAGGCTGCGGCACTCCCTTGCGCCGGGCTGACGGCCTGGCAGGCGGTGCACCGGAAACTGAAACTGCAGCAACCGGGCCAGACGGTTCTGATTACGGGCGCTGGCGGCGGCGTAGGGGGTTTTGCGGTGCAGATGTGCCGCCAGGCCGGCGCGCGCGTCATTGCAACCGCATCACGTTCGGTGGACCGCGTCCGCTCGCTGGGCGCTGACGAGGTTATCGACTACCGCCAGGCTGACGTGCTGGCCGAGGCCATGCGCCTGACCCAGGGTCGCGGCGTCGATGCGGTAATCGATCTGGTGTCGGCTGACTCGGCCACGGCCCTGCTGCCTTTGCTCCGCCACAACGGCGAGATGGTGTGCGTGGTCGGTCGTCCACAGGACAAGGACCTTCCGCCCTGGGAAAAAGCCATTTCGCTGCATGACGTGGCACTGGGCTTCGCCTACCAGCACGGAGACGCCGACAACCTGCGTGACATCGCGCGCGCAGGCGAAACCTTGGCCCGATCGGTTGCGGAAGGACGCATCGACCCGCAGATTACCCGCATCATTTCGCTCGACGAGGTGCCGTCGGCATTGCGTGAGGCTGAAGCAGGACACACACAAGGCAAAGTGGTGATCAGGCTGTGAGCCGCCAGCAAACTTATCCAATTCAACCGTAAGATAGAAAGGAACCTTTATGACCGTTGAAGTCATTGCCACGCTACAGGCCCGCCCCGAAAGGGAATCCGACGTCGAGGCAGCGCTACGCGTGCTGCTCACGCATAGCAGACAGGAACCGGGCATCCGGCGCTACGACCTGTACCGCGACAGCACACGACCCGCCACGTTCCACCTGATCGAGGCTTATGCGGACGAAGCTGCGCTGGAAGCTCACCGTGAGAGCGCCCATTACCTCAGGTATCGAGAGCAGGCCGGCGAGTGGTTGATGGCTGCGCCAATGGTTGCCGTCCTCCACCCTGTTGCCGTTGACCGGGATGAGTAAGTCCCAGGGGCAACGGAACGATTACCCCGCGCGAAACCACGACGCCCCAATGCGGCAGGGTCTGTCGCAACAAGGCATTGAGGCAAAATCCGGCGGACAGAAATGGCTGACGACCGCGATGGCCAGGACGACGGGACGCCGCGCAACACGTTGCGACCTGGCATCGCCAACGTGGTGAAGCGACTGCACCGTCCTCTGGATTTGATGCTGTGGCGCGTGCAGTGGCACGTCGCATAATCGCTGGGCCCGCCCAACCTTGAGGAAATGATGGCAAAACGCGGTGTCGAAGTGGACCATTCGATGGCACCCGCTGGGTGTCGTCGACCTTTTCAGGACTTCGACGATGCTGCGGATAGTCGCATGAAACCGCTGCGTCGGTGCACCGCCGTCTTTTTCGCTCCTCGCGGCGCGCGGGAAGTCGCCACGGCACCAGGCCATATGAGCCGCCGAAGACCCAAAGTCCGGGCGGCTGGCTTCACCCCGTGGCTAAAATCCGCATGAAATCGGAGTCCGCGTCGAAGGGGACGAACGCGTCTTCAGAATATCGTGCGAAGTCCGATTGCCACGCCTACCTGATTGGTCCGGCCAATGGTGTTGGTCGGAACGCCCTCACCGTTGACTCCGCCGGGGTAGTCGGCGGAGAACGCGCCTGTGCCGCGCGCGAAGTCCGTGATCCCGTAGACCTCCGTCCGTTTCGTAAACGAGTATTCGGCGAGAACGGTGCCCGATTGGTTCACCCCCCTCCCGAGCGTGCCGTCGAGCAGTTCAGCATTGCGCGTTTGCCCGTAGTAGTAGGCGAACGTGAACAGCAGCGCAGGCATGGCGTGCCAGTTCGCACCGACGTAATAAGTGTCGTCGATACGGTTGGGACTGCCACTTTTCAGTGTCGGCGCGCCAGATTGCTGCATGTAGCTGTCGGTCAAACCAGTCTGGTCCTGCCCCCGCAGCCAACCGGCCAGGAGGCGGATATCGTGGGTGACCTGAAACGCGCCGCTGATGTGCAGGAAGTTGGTTTTGGCGCCATTGATTGAGCTGCCGACACTGGTGCCAGCCGAAGAGCCGGTCGCAGATGTCGGAACGGAGACCTGCTGGAAGCCTGCGTTGAGCATGGCAGGGCCGTACGTGTATGTCAGTTCGACGGCATAGGTGGCGCCGAGACCAACCGCGCCCGGCTGGTTGCCAAAGCCGTAAAGGGCATTGACATCCAGGCCATCGAAGCTGCCCTTGTACTTGACCGAGTTGTTGACTTCGAGGTAGGGGCCGATGCCGTTATACATCCAGCTGTTTTGCCAATAGTTGCCAACGGTCAGCGGGTCGAAGATGTCGCCCAAGGTGTCATAGGCCGGCGCATATTGCCTGCCAAAAGTCAGCGAGCCCCACGTTTTGTTCGACAGACCCACGAAAGCTTGCCGACTGAACAGGGTGCCAGGGACATGTAGTTGCCCATTAAAAGCTTCGAAGCCGTTTTCAAGGCGGAACACCGCGGACCAGCCGTCCCCCATATCCTCGCTGCCTCTCAGGCCCCAGCGGCTGTGAGTTTCCGGGCCGGACGTCATGGCGACCTGGTCGTTGCCACCCGGGCCAGCATTCGTCTGATACCGGATGGCTTCATCGACGATGCCGTACAGCGTGACCGAGCTTTGTGCAAAGGCCGACGACGCCGCGGCAGCGAAAAGTGCGCCAGTGGCGGTGGAAATAAGTATCTTGTTCATTAGCAATCCACAGTAATGGGTAAGCTAACCGGGAAAGTTTTTCAACGCTCGAACAATAGAACTGAACCGTGAATGAAGCGTAGCCTGTCATTTCGTGGCGGCATAGATACCAATTACGGAGTGTTGTTTATTTGCGGTGTAGGAATGTGGATTGCTCCCCCTCTCGAACGTGGATTTTTTTTGGAGTTGCAGTCCTCAGTGTTACTCAGGGTTGCTCGATATATTGCAACAATCCGTTCCTGACCTCGGGCTTAATATTAAGAGTGCGCTTACCTAAAATGTAGTCATGGTTACGAACAAGGTGTTCGTAACAAGACAAACAAAGTCTGGAGGTAAGTACCATGAATTCACTTGTTCAAGCTGTCGTCGTTGCCGCTGCCCTTGCTGCTCCGATTGCCGTGTTCGCCCAATCGAGCCAGCCGGTGACCCGTGCGCAGGTGCGCGCTGAATTGATTCAACTCGAAAAGGCTGGCTATGACCCGTCAGCCCGTAACGATGCGACCTATCCGGCTGAAATTCAGGCTGCTGAAGCCAAGGTTGCTGCGCAGAACGGCTCGGCAAGTGGTTACGGCGGTGTAGTGAGCGGTTCGTCGGAAGCAGGACGCCCAGCAGTGTCAAAGGCGGACTGGAACGCGATGTACAACCATCCCTAATGCGTTGATACGCGATAGCCAACAAGATGCAGAATGCGTGCAGTCATTGAGCACCGTCATCCGAGCGCGCAGCACCTTGGGCGTCCGTATTTGAAGAACTGGCTCCCTATCGCGGCAATGCTCGGCAGCGGGCCAGTTTCGTATCGAACTTCCTCCAGCGGGCGCCCCACGCCCGCTGGATTCAAGCTTGGAAAGGGGCGCGGCAATACTCCTCGAATTTCTTCGCCAGTCAGGTGGGGACTTCTTTTGTGAGAGTCAGTGTCCGGATGGGGCGCAGGAAACACACTTCGTGGATGACTATCAACGAGATGCAGTTACGGAAGCAGCGTTGATTGTCGAGTCGGATGTCGCGAAGGGTGCGAGCCCGCCTCCGTCAATCGTCGTTGTCACCGGCTCGATCATCAACCGGAGCACGTCGCTTTCCGACGATGAACGGCCGACCCGCGCGGTTATTAACATGGTACGAACACATGCATGAGCAACGTATTCCGTATTCCGAATGATTGATTGGAGATCTGTCGCTTTTCCGGATCGCGGTGCGCAACGGGTTGGTCAGTGCCGCGAGAAACTCGATAACCCCGTGACTATCAACCGCAGCGCGCTCGAAACCTGCCAGGCCATCGATCATCAGTCGCGACACCCGACGGGTCTCGACGGCTTCCAGAAGTTGATAAGCCAGACCATCGACGACGTTCTCGGTCAGTGGATTCCACAGAAGGGAAAGTGCTCCCGCAGTGTCGATATCATCGTCGGAATTGTTGGAGCGTTTATCGGAGGATGGCTTGGGGGAGCCCTCGGACTTCATCTGGGCAGTGGCATCATCGGCTCGCTGATAACGGCGTTCATTGGTGCGGTCATCCTGCTCGCTGTTCTGCGACTTTTCAGCCGGGGCCGCACGCGTCCACTCTAGAGCGCTCACCTTTTATACACTGAGCGCGCCGCTACCGATCGTAAGTGGGCTGGGCCAGAATCAGTCCGGCAGGCGGCCGAGCACCAACGAAAAGGGATGAAGACGCGCCCGACCGCATCTTCATCGCCGAATCAACTCAAGCGAATTTCCGCGCGATATTTCAACTTCGGAACGCCTTGGTGCCGGTCCTCTCTTGTTGGCCCCGCGCCAGTTGTCGCGTCACTTCAAGCAACCGGCTTTAGTTCTTTCCGTTGCGATTCCGCGAACGGGTTGTCGTCACTCACCGGGGGCCGGCTGAACGAGGCCACGCCCTTGGGTTTTTCAGGGTGGCGAGCATCGTCGCACCCTTCATCCGGCTGCCGTTATCGCAGTGCGGCAGCGGACGTCCTGCCGCGCGATCCGCCACACTGGCACGTCGCATCAGCAACGCAGCCAGTTCCGCCGACTCCACATCATGCACTTCGTGACCGACTATCTGCCGCTGCAGCCTGGGTTTTGCTGAGCAAGACCTTCCGGACGGTGCCTCCAAGCCATGCGGTGATCCCGGAGTGGCCGGCAATGACGATAGTCCGGCGAGGTCCGAGGACGATGGCGCCGACGCATAGCGCCAATGGCAGCGTGACGCGCGGTGCTTCCGCCATGCGCAGCAGGATGGCGGCCTCGGCTTCCCTGATGTTAACGGTGCGGTTCATTTCAGCGCCTCCTTCAACGTGTCGAGATCGCTCCGGATTTCTCTCTGCAAAAGATGAAGCGAGCGTCCAGGTTTCTGGGCGCGGACGAAGAGCAAAGAAATCACTGAAACCACCAGCCACGTCGCGGCAACGCCCCATACCACCTGGAGAAAGTAAGGCGTACGCCACGCGGTCGCGATGATCGCAATGCACACGAACGACAGTGTGAACAGCCCGGCGACGGCCAGGGCAACCAGTGCGCTCAACTCGCGGACCAGGCGCGTTTTGGTCTCCTCAAGTTCGACCCCGAGCAACTCACCATAGTCGTTGGCTCGCCCGACGCAAAATCTGCCGACGTTTCGCCACTTCGCAACTTTCGAACGCATGGACATTGCGGAACTCCTCTAGGTCGGCTCGTTGTGGAAGCGCCCTGGCGCGCCACCTGATGTAAATGGCCTTACTCCCGATCTCTCCAGTCGCATCGGCTGTTATCGGGCCTCGAGCGATTTGCCGCGCGTAACGCCCCGAGGATGAATCCGACGCCAGCGGCAATTGCCAGCGCCGCGAGCGGCCGCTCCACCGTAGATTCGCGTACGACATCCACAAAGTCGGCATAGAGTTGCTGCGCTTTGCCACTCAATTCGCTTGCCCACATCGGCGTGGATGCGAAGTCCGGCCCGGTTCACACGGTGATCGGTACGGCGGCCAACGTGCATGACATCACCGAAGCCGAAGCCTTGTTGCACGGGAAAGAAACGGATGTGTACGCTGACGCCGGATATCAGGGTATCGAGAAGCGCTGCGAGACTGACGCAGTTCGCTGGCATATCGCGATGAGACCCCGCAAGCGCAGACAACTGGATCTGGGTGACCGACTGGACAGGATATACGACGAGATCGAACGCCTGAAGGCAGGCATCCGTGCCAAGGTCGAGCACCCGTTCCGCGTCCTCAAGCGTCAGTTTGGTTACACGAAGACCCGGTATAGGGGATTAATGAAAAACACCGCCCAGATCACAACGTTATTTGCTCTGGGCAATTTGTGGATGGCGCGCTGCGCTTTGCGGAAAGCCTGAATACCAGAACGCTGAGGCCGAAAATCTCAGCAAGCCTGGCTTGGCGTGGTGCACGAGTTGGGCAATCAAAGCCCTAACATGCTCTCAACGTTGACACCACGCTGAAACCGAACGGGAGGCACTTCGAAAATGAATTGTGCAGACCTTCCTTAACTGAAACTTGACATCAGGACAACGGCGGCGATGACTACGCTTTGGCGCGTTTGCGAGCCGTGCGCGACACCGCTTTCTTTCCGGAGAGTTCGCATTGCTGGATCACGCGCTCGAGGTGATCCGGACCGGCCGTGATCGCGCTAAGCAAGGTCATCAATACAAAATCGATTAGCTTTGAGATTGAGACTTTCGTGTCAGCTCGTGGTGCGCGATTCGCCAGGATGAGCGTGGCGAGACCATGTTCCATGCTCCACGCCGCGTGCGTCACCAGCTTCAGATCGGCCTGGGACCAGCCAGTTTCGATTGCCAGTGCCTCGATCGTTTCGGAAAATAAGCCAAAAGACCGGTTACTTTCCTCGATGAGCTCTGGATACGCTTGATGCGCGACGATGCGAGGGCCAATCATCAGGCCGAACAGTCCATTGTGGCGCTGTGCGAACTCAACATACTCCCGCATCATCCGGTACGCTTTGGAAAGCGCCGTATCTTCGCTGTCACGGATCGCAACGCGCAGCGCAGCGAGATCACGATAACCACTCGCCGCGATCGTCGCCAGCAATTCGTCGATACCCGAGAAATGACGCGAGGGCGCGGCTTCCGATACGCCCACCATGCGCGCGAGGTAACGCAGGCTCAAGTCCTGTGCGGATACTTCCATGAGCGCACTGCGCCCCGCTTCGATGAGCGCGTTGCGGAGATTGCCGTGGTGGTAATCCGCATTCTTCGCGATAGGTGACTTGGGACTCACGTGGCCTTCGTTCGTGGAGTAAAACAAGGAATCGATTATATATTCTGCGCGAAGAGGCACGCAGTATTGCTGATCGCGCGCCGACAACCGTAGTCCGCTACGGGCATTCTAGCCGCGTAATGACTCGGTAGGCTGCCGGTGGGCTCGCCACGAGTACCTTGCGCGCCCACGCCGGCATCTTCTCATCACATTGGACATCGAACCGATACATCGTCAATGGACGGTCGCTTCCTGACAATGCGTTGCACGCCGAAAAGAAGCACCACGACGCCGAGTGCCTGGACGCAGGCGATCATAATAAACCCGCTCGCGTAAGTGCCCGTTGCGTCGCGGACATATCCAATCAGAAACGGTGTAACGAAGCCGGCGATGTTGGCGACGGAACTGATCAATGGCACGCCGACCACCATCGACTTGCCGCTGAGAAGACCGACAGACATTTGCCAGAAGAGCGTTATACCGGCTCCCGTTCCCGCGAAACCAAGAACTAGCAGGAAAAACGTCGCGGTCGTACTGCCATGCCATACGAAAACGAGCGCCGAAAGGCTCACAGCAGTAAAGACCGACGCCAGCGCACAGAAGAGCCGGCGACGCTGCGCACTGCCCCCGATGCTGCAGATAAGTACATTGCCCAATGCCCCCAATGCGCAGGCACCAGCGACCGCACGGCCGATCTCTTTGAATCCGCCGAATCCCGCTTCACGCAGTATCGTCGGGGAGAAGAAAAACAGTGCGGCGGTAGCGGCCAGCAGGCTAAAGTAGGCGGCGCTCAAGATCCAGATGGCGGGGTTGAATAACAGAGGGCGTTCGTCTTCGCCGGTATCGCTCATCGTTTCGGCGTTCTGCCGGAGATCGTCCTCGATGAGCGTACGCTGGCGCGCCGAGAGCCACCTGGCGGTGGGGGGCTGGTCGGGAAGGATCATGAACGCAACGCCGGCCAGTACGGCGGTAGGGACCGCCTGAGCGAAGAACATCCATCGCCAGCCTTGAAATCCGGCCAGTCCGCTCATGTGATCGAGTACGAATCCACCCGTTAAGCCAATCGTGACCGTCGAGAAAAGTGATCCTGAGTGGAAGATGCTGAAGTTGCGCGTGCGCCTTTTCCCCGGGAACCACGCATTGAAGTACAGCACGACACCGGGGTAGAAACCGGCCTCGAATACGCCGAGCAGGAACCTCAGCGCATAGAACGTCGGCGCGCTGTTGACGAATGTCATCGCGACACTCGTCAGTCCCCATGCACCGGCAATGCCAGCAAGCACGGCACGTGCTCCCAGCTTCTTTTGCAGCATCGTAGTCGGTATGCCGAACAGCACGTAGCCGACGAAGAAGAGGCCGGCGCCCAGTCCGTAGACCGTTTCGCTGAACCGGAGGTCCACCACCATTTGCAACTTTGCAAAAGCGACGTTCGAACGACCAACCCACGCCAGCATCCATAGGCCAAACAGTATCGGCAGTATTCTCCATTGCGCCGAAGCGTAGGCTTTCCGAAGGAGGGCGTCGTCATCAGACGATGCCTCCTCTTGACGAGCTTCATTGACCACTTCCATTCGGTCCTCCGATGTCTTGTGTCGATACAGGTGCTACGACGCATATCGCGGCGATCAAAGCTCGTCGGTCACATTCTGCAACTCACGCGCTTGCGAAAGAACGGTGGCCCCGATCTTCGTTGCGGACGGTACTGGGCCGCCGACCAGAATGCCGGTATCGATTGCATGGCGGATTTCGCTATCGGCCATTCCTGCTTCGCGGAACACCTGCTCGTTATGCTCGCCGCGAAACGCGGGCGCGCTGCGCATGCCAAGCTCGTCATCGGAGAAGTTCCATGGATAGCCGTGTATCAGATACGACCCGCCGCGACGATCCGAAATCTCGTGTACAGCACCCCATTGCCTTGCCCAGTCGGTCTCGGCCAGTTCCTTCAGCGTACGAATCTGGCCCATCGCGATCTTGGCTTCGTCGAGTTGCGCATCGAGCGTCTTAAGATCGCGGAACGACAGCATCCACGTCTGGATCACTGCGTGCAGCGCCTCGTAGTTTTGCAGGCGGCGCTCAGCGCTACTGAAACGCGGGTCCTGTGCAAGGTCCATACGGCGCATGGCGCGCAAGTAGTTCGGAAACGTGTTGCTGCCGACGATGCTTTGCGCCGCCACGAACTCTTCGCCACCGGGGCCGACGAAATGCGGTCCATCGGCGGCGCCAAGGATGCCCGGTTCGGCGCCCGTATCGACACCCGCGAGATCGAGGTGCGCGCGCTCGTTGATTGATAGCATCACTGCCGCCATGGCCACGTCGATATACTGGCCGCGCCCAGTGACTTCACGCTTGCGCACTGCCGCGAGCACGGCAATGGTCGCCTGCAGGCCCGCATAGACGTCCGCATGCGATAGGGGATCGGTCCATCTGTGGCCCTCGCTTGCACTGTCGAAATGCCGCAACGTGTTGTGCGTGAATCCCGTTTCGGCCTGCACGGTCGGTGCGTAAGCCATGCGCGACGCCCACGGACCGCGCTGGCCATAGCCGGTGATTGATACATAGACCAGCTTTGGATTGCGGCGGGAAAGCGTGTCGTAGTCGAGTCCGAAACCCTTGAGTGTCCCGGCTCGAAAGTTTTCGACGACAATGTCGGCTTCGTCGCACAGGCGTAGCACGAACTCACGCGCGCCCGGCGCGTTTAGATCGATGCTGATATTGCGCTTGCCGCTATTTTGCTGGGCGTAGTAGCCGGACATGCCGTCGCGATTCGGGAACGCGGCACGCGATACGTCGGGCCGAGGCGGCTCGATCTTGATGACGTCAGCACCGAGATCGGCTAGCGTCCGCGCGCACAGCGGGCCGGCCAGCACGCGGGAAAAGTCGACGACCTTGAGTCCTTCGAGCGGTCCGGTCATGTCAGTTTCCTTCGAAAACGGCGGTGCCGGGGCCGGCCTTATCGAAGGCCTCCAGTCCACGCTTGAGATCCTGCGACGCCCAGATTGGCTTTTGCAGTTCGAACATCGCCTCGTCGGCAGCGGCCACGCCTTCGTTGACCGCGACCCGTACTAGCTGCTTGGTGGCTGCATGCGCGACGGTCGGACCGGCCGCCAGTTCCTGCGCGACGGACAACGCTACTTCATCGAGCTTGTCGTCGGGCACGACGAGATTGATCAAACCCCAGCGTTCGAGTGTCGCCGCGTCGTAACGACGACCGAGCAACGCGAGCTCTTTCGCACGCGCCGGACCGGCACGCATCACCTGACGCTGGATGCCGCCGAGCAGCGGGTGCAAGCCGAGCGCGACCTCGACCGAGCCGATCCTGGCTGATTCGGCGACGACGCTGAAGTCACAGGCGAGCGCCACTTCGAAGCCACCGCCGAGGCAGGTGCCGTTCACCGCGACAACGATGGGGATCGGAAGGCTTTCGAAGCCACGAAGCACCTCGGGCGGATCCATCAGTGCTTTGCCTTGTTTGGCAATACGATCCGGAAAGAGCGCCACTTCAGCGCCGGCCGAGAAATGCCGCAGACCGCTGCGCAGCAGGATCGCGCGCGAGCCGCGTTTGACCGCCTCGTCGAATTCATCGAGTAGCGCGCGATAAAGCGTCGGGCCCATCAGATTGTGCGGTCGGCGGTTCATCGTAAGGACCGTTACGTGGCCTTTGATTTCTGTCTGAACAATTGCTTCGTCCATTTTTGCTCCGGGTTCTTCAGATTTGTATCTCTCGCATGCCTGCATGTTAACAAGCATAACATTTAATCAAAAAAATAGCGCCGGCATTAACTTGAATAGGTGGCCTCCCAACTCCGGTGGTTGATCAATGTCAATGAGTAAAGGCACAGCTGGCGCCCATCGCGGGCCGAGCCTGTGCAGGAGGGAAGCCAATGTTCGACCAAAGTACGCAGCGATTTGTGTTCACAAGCCAAAACGTTCTCCGGAAGTCCACGGCGGGGAGCGGACGAGCATTTCAATCATCGAGGCCTGCCACGACGCGCGCGTCTCTTTCGGCGCCGTCTCCCAATACGGCAAGAGCTTCCTGATATGCCTCACTCTGAAATGTAGCGAGCGCCTGATCGAAGCTCGGGAATTCGACCACGACGGTCCGTTCCTTTATGCCAGCCTGAAACGCAACGACTTCGCCGCCTCGCACCAGAAATTTTCCACCCGCTGCTTTCACTACCTGTGTCGCGAGGACGCCGTACGCCGCGAGTTTGCTCGCGTCATGGACCGCCCGATACGCTGCCACCCAATATCCCTTTGCCATTTCGCCTTCCCATATTTGAAGAAGATACACGACAATAGTAACGGCGTTAACATGAATATCAATGAGGGTTTTTCCTGGCCAAAAAGCTGGTCGTAGAGTTTGTTAACGGTGTTAGCATTTATCAACGCGATGACTCATTGCCAACTTTTTTGCGGAGAACTTCATGCCGTACACGACGATCAATCCTGCAAGCGGCGAACTGCTCGCCACCTACGACGATATAACCGACGAGTCGCTCGAAGCGAAACTCGCTGCCGCGCAGCGCGCTTTTGAAACCGACTGGCGTCGTCGTCCCGTCAGCGACCGGGCTCGCATCGTGTCGCGCGCTGCGACGCTGTTGCGCGAGAAGGCCGACGAATATGCGGGTTATCTGACGCTGGAAATGGGCAAGCGAAGGGGCGAGGCGCGCAAGGAAGTGGAGTCGGCGGCGAACATTCTCGACTACTACGCAAAACACGCGCATGCCTATCTGAAACCGCGCGCGCTCGATGAAGCGCCCGGTGCTGCCGTGCATATCGAGCCAATCGGTGTGCTCTTCGGCATCGAGCCGTGGAATTTTCCGTACTACCAGATTGCGCGTGTGGCCGGGCCGCAATTGATGGTCGGCAACGTGCTGCTGCTCAAACATGCGGAAAGCGTCCCGCAATCGGCGTTGGCGTTCGCCCGGCTGTTCGAGAAAGCGGGCGCGCCGGAAGGTGTCTATACGAATCTGTTCATCTCGATCGAACAGGCTGGCCGTGTCATCGACGATCCGCGCGTGCAGGGCGTAACGCTGACGGGCAGCGAGCGCGCCGGCGCTGCGGTCGCCGAGCGTGCGGGCCGTAATCTGAAGAAGGTCGTTCTGGAACTGGGCGGCAGCGATCCGTTCATCGTGCTCGACGATGCGCCGCTCGATTGGGCGATCCAAAGCGCGGTCGCAGGCCGCATGCTCAATGCAGGTCAATGCTGCGTGGGCTCCAAGCGCATTATCGTGGTCGGCAAGGAACGCGGTGCCGCTTTTTTGGAGGGCTTCACGCAGCGGATGGCAGAGCTCGAGACGGGCGATCCAGCCGATCCGGCGACCGCCGTCGCACCACTTTCGTCGGAGCGCGCGTTGCAGCTGCTGCTTGAGCAGATCGATCGCGCGGCTTCGCATGGCGCTCGCATTGCGTGTGGCGGAAAACGTGTCGAGCGTCCGGGCTTCTATTTGCAACCGACTGTCCTCACCGACATCTCGCCGCGGAACCCCATCTTCGCCGAAGAACTGTTCGGCCCGGTCGCCGCTTTCTATGTCGCCGAGGACGAAGCGGCTGCGATCGCGCTAGCCAATGGGACGCCTTATGGTCTCGGTGCGTCGGTGTTTACGGCCGATACCGACCGCGGCGAGCAAGTAGCCGCACAGATCGACAGTGGCATGGTGTTCATCAATCAGCCGTTCGGCACGTCGGCGGAACTGCCGTTCGGCGGCATCAAGCGCTCAGGTTTTGGGCGAGAGCTGTCTCTGCTGGGCTTCGACGAATTCGTCAACAAGAAACTGATCCGCGTTGCGCCTGTCGGCGCTTCACCGTTCGGCCCCGCGCGGGCCGCCTGAGCGCGCGATTGCAGCGCCTGATTCTTTTCTCTTTTTGAACAGACACCATGACGAGCAAGACGATTATCAGTTGTGCACTCACTGGCAGCGACGATACCCAGCGCGTGAACCCCGCCGTTCCGGTAACGCCCGAGCAGATTGCCAATGAGGCCATTGCTGCATGTGAAGCGGGCGCGAGCATCGCGCACATTCACGTTCGTGACCCGAAGACCGGCGCGCCAAGCACTGAGCTGGCGCACTACGGCGAAGTCGTTGCGCGCATCCGCAAAAGTGGATGCCCGATATTGATCAACCTGACGACAGGACCGGGGGCGCGTTTCGTTCCCAGCGACGAGGACCCGAACCGCGGAAGCGAACTCAGCACGATGATGACGCCCGAGGCGCGCGTGCGGCATGTGCTGGAGTTGCGCCCGGAAATCTGCACGCTGGACATCGCAACGATGAACTTCGGCAATCGCGCATTCGTGAACGTGCCGGACCATCTGATCAAGATGGCAACCTTGATTGAAGAAGCCGGCGTGAAACCGGAACTCGAGGTATTCGATCTGGGCCACGTGCGCCTCGCTCGCCATCTGATCGAAACGCAGGACATCCTGCAGGCGCCGTTGTTCCAGTTATGTCTTGGCGTGCCGTGGGGCGCATCCGCGGATACCGAGAGCCTTCTGCAGATGAAACGCTATCTGCCCGCGAATGCCCGCTGGTCGGCATTCGGCATCTCGCGTGCCCAGTTTCCGATCGTGGCGCAAAGCGTGATTCTCGGCGGGCATGTACGCGTCGGCCTGGAGGACAACCTTTATCTGGCCAAAGGGGAACTGGCGCCGGGCAACGCGGCGCTGGTGGAACGCGCGGTCAGTATCGTCAAAAGCATCGGCGGGGAGGTGGCAACACCCGACGAGGCGCGCAGCATACTCGGCCTTCCCCGTCGCCACTAGAACGGGTGCGACGATGTGATTGCACTTCTATGTGACGAGTCGCCATCAATGCTGCATTGCGCAAGCATTGATTTCAAACGGTAGCCTATCCTTGGGCTATCTATCACGCCGCGTCGCTCATGTCTGGTTCGCCTTATCTTTCAAGACAACTGGATGTTCTGACATAAGAAACGCGGCATCTATTGATGTATGGAGACAAAAATGCCCTTGTGGAATATCTATCATCCCCCCGGTGCCTACACGGCTGAAGACAAGCAGGAGATGGCGAAACGAATCACCGGTATCTACATCATTCCTCCCTTTTACGTCGGCGTTCTGTTTCATGAACAGCCGAAAGACTCCTTTTTCATGGGAGGTGAGTCGCGAGGCGATTTCGTCAGAATCCGACTGGATCATTTCGCCAGACATATCGCCAACGACGTCGCGTGGACGGAGTCGTGGCTGCGCAAGGCGAACGCTGCCATTGCGCCATTCGTCCAGGAGCGGGGCTATCACTACGAACTGCATGTCGGCGAAACGCCGCAACAACTGTGGTTGATCGACGGCATTCGCCCACCTCGGCCCGATACGGAAGCTGAAAAGAAATGGAAACGCGAAAACCGGGCGTCGCCATATGAGCCGAGCGAAGGTTGAAGCGATCAGCTTCGTCTGAAGCTATTGGGGCTGAGTCTATTGACACGCTGAACCCAATCGATTGCGGTGAAAGTCCGGCTTTCGCCGCAGTCTCTCCCGACCGTATGGAAGAGCACATGAAGGCCTTGATAATCGAACGTAACGGCGAGCCGTCAGGGGTAGTCCACTGGCGTGATTTGCCCGAACCCACCCCCGGGCCCGGTGAAGTCCGGGTGAAGATGCTTCTCGCACCCGTGCATCCCTCCGACCTGCACGTGATTCGCGGTCGTTTCGCCCGTCAGCGTCAGCCGGTGCTTCCGGCGTCGCCCGGGTCAGAGGGCGTCGGCGTCATCGACGCCGTGGGCAGCGACGTGTCACGCACGCGGGTAGGAGAACGTGTTGTGCTGCTGGACGTGCCAGGAACGTGGCGAGAGCAAGTCATCAGTCCAGCCGACCGTGCGATACCGGTTCCGGCTGCAGTCTCCGACGAAGACGCGGCGCAGGCCTTGATCAACCCGACGACGGCATGGGCGATGACGATGTCCGAGCATCAGCTCGAACGCGGCGACTGGCTGGTCCAGAGCGCGGCGGGCTCGACAGTCGGACGCCTCGTGCTGCAGATCGCAAAGGCACAGGGGTTCCGCACCATCAACCTCGTGCGCCGTGAAGAGCAGGTCGCCGAGATACAGGCACTGGGCGGTGACGTCGTGTTATGCACGGCTGACGAACGCTGGCCCGAGCAACTGAAAACGGCCACTGGCGACAAAGGCATCGTAAGCGCGATCGACTGCGTCGCGGGCCAGACAGGCGCCACGCTTGCGCGTCAGTTGGCCACGAATGGTCGCATGCTTGTCTACGGCGCCTTGTCGTCGCATCGTCAGACGGATCCGGCAGCGTTCGAGATGCCGATTTTCGCCCCGGCGCTGATCTATTCGGCTGCCGAGGTGCGCGGCTGGCTGATCTTCTCGTGGCTCGCACGCAAAGGAGTGAGTGAAGCCAGCCAGACGCTGCGCAGTCTGCTCGATCGTATGGCCGAGGGCACCTTGAAGCCGCCGGCAGCGCAGCGCTACAGCCTCGACCGCGCACACGAAGCCTTCGTGGCTGCTGAAAGCGCTGCACACGACGCCAAGCCGCTGCTGGTGTTCGCGCAGCGCTGAGGTCCTGGCCGCGGCTGACTTAAACTGGCGGCCTATTCTGGAAATAGGAAAGCGGCCGCAGTCGATCGCCTGGCAATCACGCGCACCGTCAAATCATGGATCTGAACCTGGTCAGCCTGTTCGTCGAAATCGTCGAGTCGCGTAGCCTCAGCGCCGCCGCACGCAAACTGGGCATGACGCGCGCGAACATCAGTCAGCGGCTCAAGCTGCTGGAGCGCGAGACGGGTGCGCAACTGCTGCGCCGCTCCACACGCAGTTTCGAACTGACGCAAGCCGGCCACACGCTGTACGAATGCGGACAGCGCATGCTCGAAGACCTGAGCACGGCGAGGGCCTCGATCGACAGCCTCGGACAGACGTTGAGCGGCCGTGTTCGCATTAGCGTGCCCACGGGCTTCGGCAGGATGTTTCTCGGCGGCAAGCTGCTGGAGTTCGCGCGCATGCATCCGAACATCGCGCTCACGGTCACGTTCAACAACCGGATCGAAGACCTGATCGCAGCCGAAGTCGACGTCGCGATACGAATTACGACAACGCCGCCGCTCGATTACGTGGCGCGCGTTATCTGCTCGATCGACTGGAATCTGGTTGCGTCGGCGGACTACGTCGACAAGCACGGTCCCATCGACTGTCCGAGCGACCTCGAAAAGCAGACGCTGGTCGCATCACCTTATCCTGGCCGCCGCGTCACGATGACGCTCACGCACCGCGAGGACGAGACAGACGTCCACGTGATCACGATGCAGCCTGCGCTGCAGTCTTCGGACTATCCATTTCTGACGGAAGCCGTGTGTCAGGGCATGGGCATCGGTCTGTTGCCGGCCTACGTGCCGCTCGCTCCGATGAGCTGCGAACTGACGCGAGTCCTTCCGCATTTCCGTGTAGCCGGCATGCAGAACACGTTGTATATCGTGACGTTGCCTAATCGCTACCCGTCGCCCGCGACGCAGGCGCTGATCGACTACCTGCGCGCCGAAATCCTTTCGCTCGCGCAAGCCTGGAGCTAGACCGCCCGGCTTCACTCCGACGGGCACATCATCCCGCTCGATCAAGGCTTTCCCATGTCCAGTGTCAACTTTCAGTTAACAGTTCGTCAACTGTCAGTTGGATTGTCAATGCGCGCTGCGCATTTAACAATCAGTCAACACGAAATACATGGAGACGCGGGACATGACTTCCCACTCGGCCGGACACGCCGTCAGGCGTGAGCTGCGCAACTGCATTCCTGTCGTCACTGTCGACAATCCGCCCGTCAACGCGCTGGGCGTCGCGGTGCGGTGCGCACTGAGCGACGCTATCGGAGCCGCCGAACAGGACCCGGTGTTCTGGCAGCCGTCGCCGCTGATCGTCGATCTCGTCGAGCGCGACGCCACGCTGGCGAGCCTCAATCACACCCCCTGAATCGTTCCATTCTTCATCCCACTTTGCAGAGCCAGACCATGCGAGAAGCCGTCATTGTCTCCACCGCGCGCACGCCATTGACCAAAGCGCACCGTGGAGAATTCAACATCACACCCGGTCCCACGCTGGCTTCGTTCGCGGTGCGTGCGGCCGTCGAACGCTCGGGCGTCGACCCGGAACTGATCGAGGACGCGATCCTCGGTTGCGGCTATCCGGAAGGCAACACGGGCCGCAACATCGCGCGCCAGACGGTGATCCGTGCAGGCTTGCCGCTGTCGATCGCGGGCACGACGGTGACGCGTTTCTGCGCGTCCGGCCTGCAGGCCATTGCGATGGCGGCTGGCCGTATCGTTGTCGACGGTGCGCCGGCGATGATCGCGGGCGGCGTCGAAAGCATCTCCAGCATCCGTACGCGTGAAGACGGCGTGACCGCGCTCGACCCGTGGGTCGTCGAGCACAAGCCTTCGCTCTACATGACGATGATCGATACCGCCGACATCGTGGCGCAGCGCTACGGCATCAGCCGCGAAGCGCAGGACCGTTTCTCGGTGGAAAGCCAGCGGCGCACGGCGGAGGCACAACTCGCCGGCCGCTATGCCGACGAGATCGTGCCCGTGACGACCACGATGGCCGTGACCGACAAGGAGACGGGCGCCGTCAGCCAGCGTGAGGTCACGGTCTCGGCGGATACCTGCAATCGTCCCGGCACCACCATTGAGGCGCTGGCGAAGCTCGCCCCCGTCAAAGGCCCCGACAAATTCATCACGGCAGGCAACTCGTCGCAGTTTTCCGATGGCGCATCGGCCTGCGTGATGATGGAAGCGAAAGCCGCCGAGCGCGCGAACCTCACTCCGCTCGGCGCATTCCGGGGTCTCGCGGTAGCAGGCTGCGAGCCGGATGAGATGGGCATCGGCCCGGTGCTTGCCGTACCGAAGCTGCTCGCACGCCATGGGCTGACGGTCGGCGATATCGGCCTGTGGGAACTCAACGAAGCATTCGCCTCGCAGGCGGTCTATTGCCAGCAACGCCTGGGCATTCCGTCCGAGCGCCTCAACGTCGACGGCGGCGCGATTTCCATCGGCCATCCGTACGGCATGACGGGCTCGCGCCTCGCGGGTCACGTCCTCATCGAAGGCCGGCGTCGTGGCGTGAAGTACGCGGTCGTCACGATGTGCATTGCGGGCGGCATGGGCGCCGCCGGCCTCTTCGAAGTCTATTGAGAGAAACAGCATATGGATTTGAACTTCACCCCTGAGGAGGAAGCCTTTCGCCAGCAGGTCGTGCGCTTCCTGAACGACAAACTGCCCGCGCGGCTCTCCCGCAAGGTGCGCAACGGCTTGCGCCTCACGCGCGACGACATGGCCGAATGGCACGCGATCCTGAACGAACAGGGCTGGCTCGCGAATCACTGGCCCGAACAATACGGCGGTCCGGGCTGGAACACCGTGCAGAAGTTCATCTTCGAGAACGAGTGCGCGCTGGCGGGCGCGCCGCGCATCGTGCCGTTCGGCGTAAATATGCTGGGGCCCGTGCTCATCAAGTTCGGCGACGAAGCGCAGAAGCGTCACTGGCTGCCGCGCATTCTCGATGGTTCCGACTGGTGGTGCCAAGGTTATTCGGAGCCGGGTTCGGGTTCCGATCTGGCGTCGGTTAAGACGAGCGCGGTGCGCGGCATCGATGACGAAGGCGAGCACTACATCGTCAACGGCCAGAAGACGTGGACGACGCTCGGCCAGCACGCGAACATGATCTTCTGCCTCGTGCGTACGGCGACGGATGTACGCAAGCAGGAGGGCATCAGTTTCTTGCTCGTCGACATGAATTCGCTGGGCATCGAAGTGCGTCCCATCATCACGCTCGAAGGCGAACACGAAATCAACGAAGTGTTCTTCACCGATGTGCGCGTGCCCGCTGCGAATCTGGTCGGCGAGGAGAACCGGGGCTGGACGATCGCGAAGTATCTGCTGACCTACGAGCGCACCAACATCGCGGGCGTCGGCTTCTCGGTCGCAGCGCTGGCGCGCTTGCGCCGCGCGGCGCAGAACGTGACGCGCAACGGCCGTCCGCTCGTCGACGATCCGCTCTTTGCGGCGCGCGTCGCCCGCGTCGAAATCGACCTGGAGAACATGAAGACGACCAACCTGCGCGTGATCGCCGCGGTAGCGGGCGGCGGTGTGCCGGGCGCGGAAAGCTCGATGCTGAAGATTCGCGGCACCGAGATTCGCCAGGAACTGACGTCGCTGATGCGCCGCGCGATGGGGCCGTACGCACAGCCCTTTGTCGAAGAAGCGCTGCACGAAGACCATGACGATGCGCCCATTGGCCCCGACGAGGCCGCGAGCGCCGCCGCGCTTTATTTCAACAACCGCAAGCTGTCGATTTTCGGCGGCTCCAATGAAATCCAGAAGAACATCATCTCGAAGATGATCCTGGGACTGTAAGAGGACCGCGATGAATTTCCAGCATACCGAAGACCGCCGCATGCTGGCGGATACGCTGAACCGTTTCGTGAGCGAGCAGTACGGCTTCGCGAAGCGCGACGAACTCGCGCGCAGCGATTCGGGCTTCAGCCGTGAACTGTGGGTTCGCTTTGCGGAACTGGGCGTCGTTGGCGCGCTCTTCGACGAGGCCGACGGTGGTTTCGGCGGACAGGGTTTCGATATTGCCGTTGTCTTCGAGAGCCTGGGACGCGGCCTCGTGGTCGAACCGTTCCTCGGCGCCCTGATGGTCGGGCGCGCGCTGGCCCTGGCTGGCAGCGACGCACAGAAGGCGCTGATTGACGGTTTGATCGAAGGCCACACTGCTGCGGCGCTTGCTCACGACGAACCCGGCTCGCACTACGAACTCGCGAAGGTGACCACGCGCGCCATGCGCAGTTCGAATGGCTGGGTGCTGACGGGCAGGAAGGCTGTCGTCCAGCTGGGCGCCGAGGCCGACTTCTTTCTCGTCTCGGCGCGTACCAGCGGTGCCGCCGACGCCGAAGAGGGCATCTCGCTCTTCGTCGTTCCGCGCGAGACGGAAGGCGTCGCGCTGCGCGGCTACGGAAAGATCGACGGCGGGCGCGCTGCCGAAATCTGCCTCAACGAAGTGTGTCTTCCCGACACGGCATTGCTCGGCGAACGCGATGGGGGCTTCACGACGCTTGAGCACAGCATTGGCGCGGGCGTGCTCGCATTGTGCGCCGAGGCACTCGGCGCGATGGACGTCGCGAAGGAACACACGCTCGAGTACCTGCGCACGCGCAAGCAGTTTGGCGTCGCGATCGGCAGCTTCCAGGCATTGCAGCACCGCATGGCTGATCTGTTGCTGGAGATCGAGCAGGCCCGCTCTGCGGTGATCAATGCGGCCGCCGCGTTTGGCGCGGGCCGGGTAGAGCGCGAACGCGCGCTGTCGGCGGCAAAGTACACGATCGGCCGCGTCGGTGCGCAGGTCGCCGAAGAATCCATCCAGTTGCACGGCGGCATCGGCATGACATGGGAACTGCCGCTTGCCCACTACGCGAAGCGCCTCGTGATGATCGACCATCAACTGGGCGATGAAGACCACCATCTCGAACGCTACATCACCTTGAACCGGAGTGAATCACGATGAACGAACCTATCCTTGCACACCGCGAAGGCGCGGTGCAGGTGCTGTCCTTCAACAATCCGTCTGCGCGCAATGCGCTCACGGCCGAGGTGTACGCGGCGCTTCCGGCTGCCATCGAAGCGGCGCAAAACGATCGCGAAGTCGGCGCTATCGTGCTGACGGGCGTGGGCGGCGCGTTCTGCGCGGGCGGCGACCTGAAACGGCTGGCGCAGCGGCGCCTGGCGACGCCGTCCGAGCGGCGCGCGGGCATCGAAAGTCTGCACAACATGATTCGCTCGCTGCGCGACTGCGGCAAGCCAGTGATCGCAGCGGTCGAAGGCGCGGCAGCCGGCGCGGGGCTCTCGATCGCACTCGCATGCGACATGCTCGTGCCCGCGCGCAACGCGTCGTTCTCCGTGGCCTACGTCAAGGTGGGCCTATCGCCCGACGGCGGGGCGACGGCGTTTCTGTCCGGTGCCGTCTCCCGGCAGCTGATGACGGAGCTGTGTCTGACGGGGCGGCCCGTCACGGGCGAACGCATGCATGCACTCGGCGTCGCGAATCGACTCGCCGAGCCGGGCAGCGCGCTGTCGGAAGCCGTGGCGCTCGCGCAATCGCTCGCGGCGGGACCCGAGCGCGCGATCGCACGGATCAAGAGTCTGTGCCGCCACGCGGGTGGAAACACGGTGGACGCGCAGCTCGACCTCGAAGCCGATTACATGGCGGAATCGCTTGGCGACGATGAATCCGCCGAAGGCATCAACGCCTTTTTCGATAAGCGCGCCGCCGATTTTTCGGCGTTGCGCCGTGCGTCCGAAGTCAGTTCGTGCTAGACGCGGCGCCTTCGTCACTCTTTGTCATTCCGGATCTGTCATGTCGAACCTCGATTCATCCCTGCCGCTTGCCGGTGTTCGCATTCTCGATTTATCCCGCGTGCTGGCGGGGCCGTGGTGCGCGATGGTGCTCGGCGATCTCGGCGCAGAAGTCATCAAGGTCGAGCATCCGAAGCGCGGCGACGACACGCGCGATTGGGGCATCCGCGTCGGCACGACCGAGACGGCTTACTTCAACAGCGTGAACCGCAACAAGCGATCGGTGTGTCTCGATCTGCAAACGGAAGAGGGCCAGCAGATCGCCCGCGAACTGGCACAGCAGTGCGACGTCGTGATCCAGAACTTCAAGTTCGGCGGCGCGGAGAAACTGGGCCTCGGTTATGAGGAACTCAAGGAAGGACGCGAGAACCTCATCTACTGCTCGATCTCCGGCTACGACCGGCGCGGGCCGGAAGCGGCGCGGCCCGGCTACGATCTTGTCATTCAGGGCGAAGCCGGGCTGATGGCGCTCAACGGCGAGGCCCATCAGCCGCCGCTCAAGTTCGGCGTAGCCGCCGTCGATCTGTTCACGGGGATGTACTCCGCACAGGCGGTGCTCGCAGCACTCTTCGAGCGTCAGAAGACGGGCAAGGGACGCCACATTGAAATGGCGCTCTTCGATTGCGGGCTGATGATCACGTCGTACTACGGACTGGAGGCGTTGATCATGGGCGAGGATCCGCCGCGCTACGGCAATTCGCATCCGTCGATCATGCCCTACGGCGTATTCGATGCAGAGGATGGCCCGCTTGTCATTGCGGTCGGCAACAACCGCCAGTACGAGCGATTCTGTCGCGAGGTCATCGAGCGTCCCGATCTCGTCGACGACGACCGTTTTCGCACGAACATTTCCCGCACCACACACCGCGAAGTACTCGCACCCGAACTCCAGCAAGAGATCAGGAAGCGCAAGCGCAAGGTGTTGCTCGAACGTTTGACGCAAGCCTGCATTCCTTGTGGCGAGGTCGCGGGCCTTCACGAAGCGCTCAATTCGACGCGAGCGGAAGAGGCTGGACTCGTGACCACCTACACACATCCCGAAGCAGGCAGCACGCATGTGCTCGCGCCGCCATATCGCTTCGACGGCGCGCGCCTTCCGGTTCGCACAGCCCCGCCGCAACTCGGCGAAGGCACGAACGATGTACTCCAGTCGCTGCTCGGGCTGTCCGCCGAACGGCTTTCGCAACTGAAGGCAGAAGGCGTCGTGTGACGCTGGATCACGCGTTATTGCACAAGGACCGTTCAATGAGTCAAACCGCTTTTACGAATGCTGTGACCGAACTGTTCGGCACGCGGCTGCCGATCGTTGCCGGTGGCCTGATGTGGCTCGCCGATGCAGACTATGTCGCCGCCGCCTCGCGTGCCGGCATCATCGGCTTCATCACGGCCGCGAGCTTCCCTGAGCCTGATGCACTGCGGGCCGAGATCCGGCGCTGCCGCGAACTGTGCGAGGGCGGCCCGTTCGGCGTCAACGTGTCGATGCTGCCGAAGCTCGTCCCGGGCGAGAAAACGCGCGAGGTGTTCGAGCTGGTCGCCGACGAAGGCGTGAAGTACGTCGAAACCTCTGGGCGCAATCCTGAGGAATTCATGCCGCTGCTCAAAGCGGCTCGCGTCAAGGTGCTTCACAAAGTGCCCGCGCTCCGGTTCGCGGTCAAGGCTGCCGCTGTCGGCGTCGATGCCGTGGCGATCGTCGGCGCGGAATGCGGCGGACATCCCGGTCTCGACATGGTGGGCTCGTTCGTCAACGCCGCGTGGGCCGAGAGCCACCTCGACATTCCCTATCTGATCGGCGGCGGCATCGGTCGCGGTTCGCAGCTTGCCGCGGCGCTCGCGATGGGTGCGTCGGGCGTGGTGGTCGGTACGCGCTTCGCCGTGGCCGAAGAGATCTGGGCGCACGACGACTACAAACGCCGTCTGGTGGAAGCCGGACCGACCGATACCGATCTGTGCATGCAGTCCGTGCGCAATACCGTGCGGACGCTGCGCAACGAGACGACGGCGGCCGTGAAGGAACTCGAGGCACAGAACCCGGACATCACGATTGCCGACCTGATGCCGATGGTCGCGGGCAAGATCGGTCGCAACGCTTATGTGACGGGCGACTGGTCGAAGGGATTGCTTTCCGCCGGACAGTCGCTCGCCTTCACCGACCGGATCGAACCGCTTGCTGACATCGTGCTCCGGTTCGAGTGCGACATGCGGCAGGCGATGGGACGGCTGGCGAGCCACTGACGCTGCCAGGCAAGCGGTGCCGACAGAAGCCCGCGGCGCGGTTGCATCGAGCCCCGAGACGCTCATTTCGTTCCGACAACAGACAACAGACAGCAGGCAGGAGACAAACGCATGCAGCAAGCCCATATCGAATCAATCCAGGCGAGCCCCGCGTACCGGCGGCTCATCGCGTCACGCCGCCGATTCAGCTTCACGCTGACCGCGCTGATGATCGCCACGTATTACGGCTTTATCCTGTTCGTCGCGGTGGCGCCGCATCTGCTGGCGCGACCGTTGTATGCGGGCGCGACGACCACGATCGGCGTACTCGTGGGCGTCTGCATCATTGCGGTGGCGATTGCGCTGACCGCCTGGTACGTGTTTCACGCAAACCGCAGCTTCGATCCTTCGATGCGCGCGCTACTCGTCAACGCATCGCAGGAGAGTGAAGCATGAAGCTCGTTCGTTCTTTATTGTGCGCGGGTCTCGCATCGACAGCGGCGCTCGCTCGCGCGTCGGGCATCGAAGCTCCGGTGGCTGACCGCGTCGAACTGAACCCGGTGGCGATCGGCATGTTCCTGCTGTTCGTGCTCGTAACGCTCGGCATCACGCGCTGGGCTTCGCGTAGAACGCGCACGACGCGCGATTTCTATAGCGCGGGCGGCGGTATCTCCGGCTTCCAGAACGGGCTCGCGATCGCCGGGGACTACATGTCGGCGGCGTCGTTCCTGGGCCTTTCCGGCATGGTGTATCTGTTCGGATTCGACGGCCTGATCTATTCGATCGGCTTTCTGGTCGGCTGGCCGTTTGTGATGTTCCTGCTCGCTGAACCCTTGCGCAATCTGGGCAAATATACGTTCGTCGACGTGGTCGCCTACCGCTTCGAGCAGGCGCCGATCCGTCTGTTGACGGCGAGCACATCGCTCGTCGTCGTGGTGTTCTATCTGGTCGTGCAGATGGTCGGCGCGGGCAAGCTGATCCAGTTGCTGTTCGGCTTGAAGTACTGGATGGCGGAAGTGATTGTCGGCGCGCTGATGGTAGTCTACGTGTTCTTCGGCGGCATGACGGCCACCACGTGGGTGCAGATCATCAAAGCCGTGCTGCTGCTATGCGGCGCGACGTTCATGGCCGTTACCGCGCTCGCTCAGTTCGGTTTCAGTCCCGACGAGATGTTCCGGCGCGCCGTCGACGTTCATCCCGGCGCGCTCAGCATCATGGCGCCCGGCAAGCTGCTGAAGGACCCGCTCAACGCGCTGTCGCTCGGCATCGCGCTGATGTTCGGCACGGCGGGGTTCCCGCATATCCTGATGCGTTTTTTCACGGTGCCGAGCGCGAAAGAGGCGCGCAAGTCGGTATTCATCGCAACGGGGTTCATCGGCTACTTCTATCTGCTGACGTTTGTTATCGGCTTCTCCGCGATTGCGTTGCTCGCGCAGCATCCCGAGTTCTTCAAGACGGCGGCAGACGGGCATTTCAATCTCACGCGCGACCTGCTGGGTGGTTCAAACATGGTTGCCGTCAAGCTGGCGCAGGCGGTGGGCGGCAACCTGTTTTACGGGTTCATCGCCGCCGTCACGTTCGCGACGATCCTGGCCGTGGTGGCGGGCCTCACGCTCTCCGGCGCGACCACGGTTTCGCACGATCTGTACGCGTGCTGGCTCGCGCGAGGCAAGCCGAATGAAGCCCATGAAATGCGCATTTCGCGCGCAGCGACGCCGATTTTAAGCGTCGTCGCCATCGGCCTCGGCATTCTCTTCGAGCATGTCAATGTGGCGTTTCTGGTCGGCCTCGTGGCGGCCATCGCGGCGAGCGCGAACTTCCCGGTGCTGGTGTCGTCGATCTTCTGGCGCGGCATGACGACGCGCGGCGCGGTAGTTGGCGGCGCGCTCGGCCTGATATCCGCCGTGCTGCTGACGCTGCTGTCGAAATCGGTGTGGGTCGACGTGCTGCATCACGCGCATACGCCCGTGTTTCTCGACAATCCCGCGCTGGTTTCAGTGCCGCTAGCGTTTGCGGGAATCTGGCTCTTTTCGATACTGGATCGCGGTGCTCGCGCGCAGCGGGAGCAGGAAGCGTTTGCGTTGCAGGAGTTCTATGGGCAGACGGGCTTGCTGCCGATAAAGGCCGTCGACCATTGAAGCGCAAGCGATTGCATTCAGGAATCGGTCAGCGCTTCACGCAACGTCGAGCGAAATCGCCGCACGGCTGGCGACATGGGGGTTTTCCTGCGATAGAAAAGCCGAACCTTGCTTTCGAATAATGCCGTTTCGTAGGGCAGGGCCGCGAGATCGCGTCCCGCATAGGTCTGGAGCATCTGTTCGGTCAGCATCGTGATCAGATCGCTGTTGCGCAGCAGCGATGTCAGCAGCGAAATCGACGCGTCGGTTTCGATCACGGCCTGCGGGGACGCCAGATCGTGGTCCTGGAAGTAGCGATCCACGATCTGGCGCAACCCATGTCCTGGCAGCGGCAGCAACCAATTTGCCGCTTGCAGCAGGCGTGGATCGGCAGGCGTATGCGCGAGCGGATGACCCTGCCGCGCGACGATCCGGTAGCGCTGGCTGCCGATGTCATCGGACTGGAGTTCTTCGTCCGCGACGGTCTGCGGCGTAAAGCAAAGCGCGAGATCGAGTTGCCCGTCCTTCAGTTCGTCGAATAGTAGCGCCGACACCTGCACGGAGAGCCGGAACGAGACGGTGCTCTCGCGAGCCGTATAGCGGGCGAGGATGGGCAGCAGCGCGGATTCCAGCAGGGCGGGCACGACGCCGATGCGAATCTTGCCCGCCGATGCGGACTTTGCCGCTGACATGTCAGCATAGGTTTGCGCGACCGATGCACCGACATCGGCAGCACGCTCCACCAGCACGCGTCCTGCCGCCGTCAGTTCGACACCCCGGCCTGTGCGGTCGACGAGGCGGGTGTCGAATTCCGTTTCCAGCCGTTGCAGGATCTTCGACACGGCGGATTGTGTCAGCCCCGTTTTCTGGGCAACTCGATGCAGATTACGCGTTTCAGCGAGCACGGAGAACACGTGCAGGTCTTCGATTCTCATTCTTTCTCCGCCGGCCGTTGTTCGGTCCCACTCTAGCGTAAATCTATTCGCTGGAGCGCCGGTATTCCTCCCCGGAATCAAAGCTCGCCGCGCTTTCCGCGTGGCGCGTCGAACAATGACGACATCATGTTTCGTTCGATTCGAGGAGGCATCTTGTCCGACCTTTCCAATGCGGTGATAACTGGCGTCGAGGCGCCGATGCCAGCGGCGAACCGCTTCGCGACGGTGGCCGTCATGCTCGCCGTTGCGCTGGCGACGCTCGATACCGCAATCGCCAACACGGCGCTGCCCGCGATCGCCGCCGATCTACATACGACGCCGGCCGAATCGGTATGGATCGTCAACGGCTATCAACTCGCGATGGTCGCGACGATACTGCCTTTCGCGGCGCTGGGCGATGTGTTCGGGCACAGGCGCGTCTATATCGGCGGCCTGGCCTTGTTCACGGCCGCATCGCTGGCCTGCGCGGCGGCGCCGACGCTGTCATTGCTCACCGCCGCACGGCTTCTGCAAGGAGTGGGCGGCAGCGCGATCACGAGCGTCAGTATTGCGCTCGTCAGTGCGCTGTATCCGCGACATCGGCTTGGACGCGGCGTGGGGGTCAATGCGCTTGTCGTCGGCGTGTCGGTCGCCGTCGGGCCGACCCTCGCCTCATTGATCCTTTCGACCACATCGTGGTCATGGCTCTTCATGATCAATGTGCCGCTTGGGCTGATTGCACTCGCGTTTGCGGTGCCCGCGCTGCCACATACGGCCAGAGGCGCGCATCCGTTCGATCCCGTCGCGGCCTTGCTGAACGTGATCACCTTTGCATCGCTGATCTTCGCGCTCGGCGAAGGAGGGCAGCGTGCGCCCACGATTCGAGTGCTCGGCGCGCTTGTCATCGCACTGATTTTCGGCGTGTGCCTGATACGGCGCGAGGCCGCGCGACTCGCGCCGATGCTGCCCGTCGATCTGTTCCGGCGGCCTGAGTTCGCGCTGTCGGCCGTAACGGCGGTGTGCGCGTTCGCCGCGCAGGGCTTCGCGTTCGTATCGCTGCCGTTCTACTTCGAAGACGTGCTGCATCGCAGCCAGATTGAGACGGGGTTCCTGATTACGCCCTGGCCCGTTGTCGTTGCGCTTGTCGCGCCCATTGCCGGACGCCTGTCGGATCGCTATCCGGCTGGCGCACTGGGCGCGGCCGGGCTCGCCTGTCTGTGCGTGGGTCTCGTGTCGCTCTCGTTGCTACCCGCACATCCTTGCGCGTACTCGATCGCGATACGGATGGGGATCTGCGGTGTCGGCTTCGGTTTTTTCCAGTCGCCGAACATCAAGGCGTTGATGGCAAGCGCGCCGCACGCGCGCAGCGGCGGCGCCAGCGGTGTCGTCGCGACCTCGCGCCTGATCGGACAGGCCACGGGCGCTGCGCTGGTTGCGTTGTTTTTTGGACTGGACGGACAGCACGGGCCGATACTCGCTCTGCTTGGCGGCGCGATGTTCGCGGGCATTGGCGGCATAGCGAGCGGCTTGCGGTTGATGGCGCACCCGCATCGGGCAGGGAGCGCCGGGGAGTGAAATGGGCATCGCGTGCCACACGCATGGGTGACGTCACCGCCAGGACGGTGGCCGTGTAGGCCACTCGCGTCTGCAACACGGCGGACATGAAGTGATCTCAGCATGAAGTTTTGCGGTGTCTGGTCAATTAGCTGCGATTCCGTGACGTGGGCACTTCAAGAGGCGGGCGGATGCATGTGATTTCCCCAAGCCTGAAGCAGTCCATAGAAGGACGGACTGGGTGGGGGTTCAAGTGGCGGCAACGGTTGCCCCGTCAAGCGCTACTGAACACGCTCGTGGCTCACGCCGGCTATTTCGCGTACTTTGCCAACGAGGAACGGATCGCCGGGTCGTTCATGTTTTTTGGCGTAACGGTGACCACGTCGACAAATATATTGCGGGGCGGCGGATGGCCCTGCAGTGCCTCCACTAGCGATGCCAAGCCGAGGTAACCCATGCGATAAGGGTCCTGCAATATGGCGGCGTATACGATTCCTCTTTTGAGGCCTTCCAGGAATTCCGGACGCCAGTCGAACAGCACAAGGCGCGGGCGCTGGCCGACTGCCGCATTTTCAATTACCCGCAGAGCGCCGTAGGCGATGGGTTCGGCCGGCGCGAAAACGGCATCCAGGCGGCCTGGGTACGTGTTTAACACCTCAGCGATCCGTGCTTCGGCATCGCGGGGGCGATACCCGACGTAGGTATCGATCACCACATCCCATCCCTCGCTCCGGGCGACGCTTAAGAATCCGCTTTCTCTCGCGGTAGTCGAACTGACGTTGGGCGCGAGCCGCAGCATCGCCACCTTGGCACCCTTTTTCAAAACCGGTACCAGGCTGAGGGCGGCCTTCCTGCCTGCGCCGAAATTGTCTGTGTATACGGTCGAGATGCCGTCGTAATCGGCGTTATACCGATCGACAAGGATCAGGGGGACAGGGATTGAAACCCGCGTGTCGCTTTTCAATGGTTCCGGTGCAAGTAGCACACCCGCGACTCCTTGCGTCACCATGTAATCGATAATGCGCAACTGGATATTTGATGTATCGAGCGACTCACCGTCGGACGGGCTGCGGGTCAGCAGATCTACATGATGATCACGGGCCGACTGTTGTATTCCCTTGAGCATCGTCTGGTAAAAAACAAGCGACGAGCCCGGTAGGACGACGCCGATCGTGGTCGCATGCACGGTCTGCACGATCCCCGCCAACGACCAAAGCAGCATGAATAATCTCAGAGGTCCAAGCATGGTGTGTCCACTGGCAGTGGCCTGGAGCCGACCGCGTAAGCTTGCGGGAGAGCATTGCCGTGTTATGAAGGTTCTTGCCAGCCATGCGAAATCGTTACCTCGGGCCAATTTTCACCAACCTTGCGGAATAATAAGCCGATGTAGCCATCCAACGCGCTTATTTCACTAAGTTTTTTTCCCGGACTGGGACGCATCTTCCTCGGCTTCGAGTGCCGTCACCATCTCGTCCGCGGCCCATTTTAGTTCGGGCACATAGCGGCGCTTCGCTTCCGCAAGCGTTACCGCGCGCGACAGAAAAACTACGTTCAGGCTCGCAAGTACCCGCTCGCGCGAAACGATCGGAACCGCAACGGCGCCGATCTTGTTCTGAGCCGTCCAATCGCCGTGATTCGAACCGAATCCATCAGCGCGCACGCGTCGGACGAGACTGCGAACGAGGGCATCGTTGGAGGCCAGCGCCTTTTGTTCATCGCCGCCGGCACCCGATCGCAGCATATCGAGAATGTCCTCTCGCTCGCCGTCGGGGCACAGCGCGAAATAGGCACGGCCGGAAGCCGTCAGCAGAATGGGCAAGCGTCGGCCGACCATCGACCGATGAAAAGATAGCTGACTAAACCGATGCGTCGTCTCGCGAATGATCATGGCGTCGCCGTCGGGCGTCGTCAGATCGGATGGCCACGCGACTTTCTGGAGCAATCGACCCATGATCGGCGGGGCGATGGTCGCGATGCGTTCATCGTCCGTGAAGCCTTCGCTCAACGAACGGACGTCGAGCGTCAGGCGAAAGCTGTCGTCCGACGTACTCCGTCGAACGAACCCCTCTTCGACCAACGTCTCCAGCAAGCGACGCACTGTCGTGCGGTGCAAGCCAATTGCATCGCTGATCTGCTGGCTCGTGGCGCGACCGCTTTCGATTGAATTCAGTGCGCGCAGGACCTGGAGGCCACGCGCCAGCCCACGAACGTTCGTGTATTTCGTCACCGCTGAAAACATCCTTATAAATCAATTATGTGCATTCTATGCACATTTTCTGGATTTTGTTGAGCGGCTGGGGCGCGCTCCATAGACTGCATCAAA
Source organism: Paraburkholderia sp. BL27I4N3 (assembly GCF_003386115.1). Lineage (NCBI taxonomy): Bacteria > Pseudomonadati > Pseudomonadota > Betaproteobacteria > Burkholderiales > Burkholderiaceae > Paraburkholderia > Paraburkholderia sp. BL27I4N3. Next base: position 7,508,125 of record NZ_QREJ01000001.1, read on the forward strand.
ACCAACTATTCAAGGAGACACGTGACGCTGTCACGCATGTTCTCCTGGCTGTGACTGAACCAGACAGTACCGGACGCGACCACGAACCTCATTCGTCGCGCACCTTAGGAGACAGACATGCATTCCGCCATCGACACGGCGGCCGTCAGCGGCCGTCCCGAGATTGTGTCAACCGACATCGCCATCATCGGCGCCGGACCCGTCGGCCTCATGGTCGCCAACTATCTGGGACTGCAGGGCGTACGCGTCGTGCTGATCGAAAAGCTCGACCAGATCATCGACTACCCGCGCGCTATCGGGCTCGACGATGAAGCTCTGCGTGTGTTCCAGTCAGTCGGCCTGGCAGAGGAACTGCTGCCTCATACGACGCCGGACCACTGGATGCGCTTCGTCACGCGCACGGGCCGCTGTTTCGCGTCAATCGAGCCACGCACTGACGAATTCGGCTGGTCGCGCCGCAACGCGTTCATTCAGCCGCTTGCCGATCGCATCCTGTTTCAGGGGCTGCAACGCTTCGCGCACGTACAGGTGCTATTCGGACACACCGTAGCGGGTTTTGCACAGGACGACACCGGCGTGACGATCGACGCGCAGGCTGCGAGTGGCGCGATCAGGTCGATCCGCGCTACCTACATGGTCGGCGCGGACGGCGGCAACAGCTTCGTGCGCCGCGTGCTCGACGTACCGTTCGAAGGACGCACCAAGCCGAATCAGTGGATCGTCGTCGACGTGCGCAACGATCCGATCGGCTCACCCCATGTCTACATGCATTGCGACCCGGCGCGCCCCTATGTGTCGGCGGCGTTGCCGCACGGAATCCGGCGCTTCGAATTTATGGTCATGCCGGGGGAAACGGAAGAAGAACTCTCGAAGCCCGAGAACATGGCGGCGTTGATCCGCAAGGTGGTCGGCAATCCCGAGAAGGTCGATTACATCAGGAAACGCGTGTACACGCATAACGCGCGGCTTGCCAGCACGTTCCGCGTGAAGCGCGTGCTGCTCGCGGGAGACGCCGCACACATCATGCCGGTGTGGCAGGGACAAGGCTACAACAGCGGTATTCGTGATGCGAACAATCTCGGCTGGAAGCTGGCGTTGGTGGTAAAGGGTCTCGCCGGCGACAGCCTGCTAGATACATACACGACCGAGCGGCGCGCGCACGCGCGCTCGATGATCCACTTGTCGGAGGTGGCCGGCGACATCTTCGCGCCAACTAGCAGGCTCGGCACGAAGTTCCGCGACGGCTTCGTCCGGTCGCTCGGCATGCTTCCTTCGTTCAAGCGATATTTCGTCGAGATGCGTTTCAAGCCGATGCCGCGTTATGAATCGGGCGTAGTGATATTGCCCGAACGCGAGCAGCGCGACGGCTTCCTCGCGCGCCTGCTCGACGGTTTCGGTCATACGGCGCTCGGACGGATGCTCGGGCTGATGAGCGAGAAGCGTGAGTCGCTGCTCGGCCGTCTCGTACACGGGCGCGACTCCGCGAGCCAGTCGCCCGTGGGCCGCATGTTCATCCAGCCGCGCGTGCGTTCAGTCGATGGCGCCGTCTTGCGTCTCGATGATGTAATCGGCAATCGCTTCGCGATCATCGGATGGGGTTCGGACCCGAGCTTCGGATTGACGCCGGAGGCACGCGAAACGTGGAAGAGACTCGGCGGTTGCTTCGTGATCGCGAAGCCAGATACGCAGTTGATGTATCGCGAGGACGTGCCGGCGGGCGTGATCGCCGTCGGCGACGTGAGCGGCCGACTGAAGGACTGGTTCACGCGCGTGCCGGAATCGGTCGTGCTGCTGCGCCCGGACCGCTTTGTCGCGGGCATGTGTTCGCCGCAGGAAGTGTCGTGGGGCATCGAAGAACTGGCGGGCAAGCTGGGTTCGCCAACGCTCGCTTTCCCGGATATTCATCCCGCGAATGAAGTTGCAGGCGAAACGGCCATCGCGGTCGAAACGGGAGTCTGACATGCCGATCCTTCTCGAATGCCTGTCTCACACGCCGCTGCACGGTTATCACGATCCCGCGCCCGAGATCGTCGCGGAAGTGGAGCGAGTGCAGCGTGCCGCCCGCGCCCGCGTCGAATCCTTCGATCCAGAACTGGTAATCGCGTTCGCGCCTGATCACTACAACGGCTTCTTCTATGACGTGATGCCGCAGTTTTGCATCGGTATCGCGGCGACGGCCATCGGGGACTTCAACAGTCTTGCCGGCCCGCTTGACGTGCCGGAGGACGTCGCGCTCGCTCTGGCAAAGGCCGTGCTTGCAAGCGAAGTCGATGTGTCCGTGTCGTACCGCATGCAGGTGGATCATGGCTGCGCGCAAGCCCTCGATGTGCTGACCGGTGGACTTGATCGCTACCCGGTTGTACCGGTGTTCATCAACTCGGTAGCATCGCCGATGGCATCGTGCCGCCGCTCGCGCCTGCTCGGCGATGCGATCGGCCGCTTTCTCTCGCGCACAGCCAGGCGCGTGCTCGTGATCGGTTCCGGCGGCATCTCACACGAACCGCCCGTGCCGGAGATCGCCGGTGCGAACGCCGAGGTCGCCGAGCGGCTGATCGCCGGGCGCAATCCGTCTGCCGAATCGCGCGAGGCGCGGCAGGCGCGCACGGTGGCGGCAGCGAAGTCTTTTACCGCCGGCGACAGCCATCTGCATCCACTCAATCCTGAGTGGGACCGCACATTTCTGGATCTGCTCGCCGCCGGCGACCTCACCGCCGTCGATTGCATGACCAACTCGGCGATCACCCGCGACGGCGGCAAGTCCGCTCACGAGATCCGCACCTGGATCGCCGCGTTTGGCGCGCTTGCCGCTTACGGCTCTTATCGGGCGTCGCTCGATTATTACCGGCCTATCCCCGAATGGATCGCGGGCTTCGGCGCGATGCATGCACAACCCGGGACCCAAGGAGACTTTCATGCCCAATGAGCAAACCGTGCTTGCGCTGGCCGCGCGCCTTCGCGATGCCGAATCCGCAAGACAATCCGTCGCACCCGTACGCGATGAGATTCCTGGGGGCGACGATGCGGCGCTCGCGTATGCCGTGCAGCGCGCCCGCGTCGACGCGCGATGCGCGCAAGGCGAACGCGTGGTCGGCCGCAAGATCGGTCTCACGTCGATTGCGGTGCAACGCCAGCTTGGCGTGGACCAGCCGGACTTCGGCACGCTCTTCGCATCGATGGCCTACGGCGACAATGCACCGATGCCGCTCTCGCGCCTGATCCAGCCGAAGGTCGAAGCGGAAATCGCGCTCGTGCTGCAGCGCGACCTCGTGCTTGAGAGGCACACGTTCGCTGACCTGATCGACGCGAGCGCCTACGCGCTTGCCGCAATCGAAGTGGTCGACAGCCGCATCCGCGACTGGGACATCCGCTTCGTGGACACGGTTGCTGACAACGCATCGAGCGCAATGTTCGTGCTCGGTAGCCGTCCCGTACCGCTCGCAGAACTCGATCTCGCAGCCTGCGCGATGACGCTCTCGCAGGACGGCGAGGTGCTTTCTCGCGGCAACGGCTCGGCATGCCTCGGCAATCCTCTAAACGCAGCCGTGTGGCTCGCCGATCGCATGGCGCAACTCGGCACGCCGCTTCGTGCCGGCGACATCGTGCTGACAGGTGCGCTCGGGCCGATGGTGGCTGTCACCGGACCCGCCACGTTCACCGCGCAAATCGACGGACTGGGCAGCGTCCGCGCTACTTTTACCGACCAGGAACTTCCATGACCACCGACAAACTCAAGGCCGCGATCATCGGATCCGGCAACATCGGCACCGATCTGATGATCAAGATCATGCGCCACAGCAAGTATCTGGAAATCGCCGCGATGGTGGGCATCGACGCGGCATCCGACGGCCTCGCACGCGCCGCGCGTCTCGGCGTCGCGACAACCCATGAAGGCGTTCAGGGATTAGTGCGTATGCCTGTATTCAACGACATCGAATTTGTATTCGATGCGACCTCGGCAAGTGCTCACGTGAAGAACGATGCGTTCCTGCGTGCGCTCAAGCCCGGCATCCGCCTGATCGACCTCACGCCCGCGGCCATCGGCCCGTACTGCGTGCCGGTCGTCAACCTCGATGCGCATGTCGAGAGCCGCAACGTCAACATGGTGACCTGTGGCGGCCAGGCGACCATTCCGATGGTAGCGGCCGTGTCGCGCGTGGCGAGAGTGCACTACGCGGAAATCGTCGCGTCGATCAGCAGCAAGTCGGCAGGGCCGGGCACGCGCGCCAACATTGACGAGTTCACCGAGACCACCTCCAAGGCGATCGAAGCCGTGGGCGGTGCGGCGAAGGGCAAGGCCATCATCGTGCTCAACCCGGCCGAGCCACCGCTCATGATGCGCGACACCGTCTATGTTCTCTCCGAATTCGCGGACCGCGCGAAGATCGAGGCATCCGTTGAGTCCATGGCCGCAGCAGTGCAGGCCTACGTGCCGGGCTATCGCCTCAAGCAGAAGGTGCAGTTCGACGAGATCACCGCTGATGCGCCACTCAACATTCCGGGCCTTGGCCGCTTTAGTGGCTTGAAAACTTCCGTGTTCGTTGAAGTGGAAGGCGCTGCACACTATCTGCCAGCGTACGCCGGCAATCTCGACATCATGACATCGGCCGCGCTAGCCACTGCGGAACGCATGGCGCAATCTCTCGCGAACGCATAAGGGAGCATGAACATGAGCAAGAAACTCTATATCTCCGACGTTACGCTGCGCGATGGCATGCATGCGATCCGTCATCAGTATTCGATCGCGAACGTGCAGGATATCGCCCGCGCACTGGACCGGGCGAAAGTCGACAGCATCGAGGTCGCGCACGGCGACGGTCTGCAAGGATCCAGCTTCAACTATGGCTTCGGTGCGCACAGCGATCTCGAATGGATCGAAGCGGCGGCGGATGTCGTGAGCCACGCAAAAATTGCCACGCTGCTTTTGCCGGGCATTGGCACCATCCACGATCTCAAGGCCGCATACGACGCAGGCGCGCGCATCGTGCGCGTCGCCACCCATTGCACCGAAGCCGATATCTCGAAGCAGCATATCCAATACGCGCGCGAACTCGGCATGGACACCGTCGGCTTCCTGATGATGAGCCACATGACGACGCCCGAGCATCTCGCCGCTGAAGCGAAGAAGATGGAGAGCTACGGCGCGACATGCATCTATGTGGTCGACTCGGGCGGCGCAATGAACATGAACGACATCCGCGCGCGCTTTCGCGCATTCAAGGAGGTGCTCGATCCCGCCACCCAAACGGGCATGCACGCGCATCACAACCTGAGCCTCGGTGTCGCAAATTCGATTGTCGCGGTGGAGGAAGGGTGTGACCGCATCGACGCGAGCCTGGCGGGCATGGGTGCGGGAGCGGGCAACGCGCCGCTCGAAGTCTTCATCGCGGCAGCCGAGCGCCTCGGCTGGAATCATGGCACTGATCTCTACACGCTGCTCGACGCCGCAGACGATCTCGTGCGGCCGTTGCAGGATCGCGCGGTTCGCGTGGATCGCGAGACGCTGGCGCTTGGTTACGCGGGCGTCTATTCGAGCTTCCTGCGCCATTCGGAAGTTGCGGCGAAGAAGTACGGCCTGAAGACTGTCGACATTCTCGTCGAGCTTGGCCGCCGCCGCATGGTGGGCGGGCAGGAGGACATGATCGTCGATGTCGCACTGGACCTGAAGCGCGAACTCGAAGCGCGCGTCTGAACGAACACAGCGCTACCCACGGCACGATCGCCGCCAAGAGCGATGCCGAACCTACATCGGAGACTTTTCATGAACATCTCAGCACCGCGCCGCGCAAACGGCGCCATCACCATCGGACTGTGCCTCGTCGTCGCGCTGCTCGAAGGACTCGATCTTCAATCGACGGGCGTCGCCGCCCCACGCATGGCGCGCGAATTCCACCTCGCTGTCGCGCAGATGGGCTGGGCCTTCAGCGTCGGTGCGCTGGGGCTCCTGCCGGGGGCCGCGATCGGAGGACGCCTCGCCGACCGGATGGGCCGCAAGCGCGTGCTGATGCTGTCGGTTGCGCTCTTCGGCCTCTTCTCCATCGCGACGACGCAGGTCTGGAACTTCGAGAGTCTGCTCGCCGCCCGCTTCATGACAGGTCTCGGGCTCGGCGCCGCGATGCCCAATCTGATCGCCCTCTGTTCCGAGGCCGTGCCGCCGCAGCAACGCAGCACGGCGGTGGGCGCGATGTATTGCGGCATGCCTTTCGGCGCGGCAATCGCTGCGGTCATCGGCATCGTGAGCCCGGGCGATGAAGGATGGCGGCATATCTTCTACGTCGGCGGCATCGGACCGTTGCTGACCCTGCCGTTGCTCGCGCTTTTCCTGAAGGAATCCGCGCAATTCATCGCGACCAGGTCCGACGACGCTGCGCATCATGAGGCGGCACCGGGGGTCGCGCGGGCGCTGTGGAAGGAAGGTCGCGCCGGCACCACGCTCGCGCTGTGGGTCAGCTTTCTTGGCACGCTGATCGTGTTGTATTTCCTGATCAACTGGCTTCCGTCGATGGTGCTAAGCCGGGGACTCACGCGTACGCAGTCGGGCGTCGTGCAGATGATGTTCAACATCGGCGGCGGTATCGGCGCGATCGTCATTGCGGGTCTGATGGACAGAATCGGCCGGCGGCCCACGGTTACCGGTATGTACGTGGGCATAGCCGGGGCGCTGGCAGTGCTCGCCAGCGCGAGCACCGGCGCCACGATGGCGTTCGGCGGGCTGCTGGCGGGTCTCTTCCTCGTCGGCGGGCAATCGGTGCTGTATGCGCTTGCCAGCAGCATCTATCCGACGCAAGTTCGCGGCACGGGCGTGGGCGCCGCCGTCGCTGTGGGCCGCATGGGCTCGATCCTCGGGCCGTTGATCGCGGGCCAGTTGCTCGCCATCGGGCAGAGTGCGTCGGTGCTGGTGGCCGCGAGCATTCCGCTGATCGCGGTGGCGGCCGTCGCGGCGCTGCTCGTAGTGGCCCGGTTTCCGCGCGGGCAGTTCATGGCCGTCGCGCACTAGCGCGCGTGCCTGCCAGACACATGCGCGGGCGCTCGTTACGTAGCGCCTGCTCCCGGTACGAACACAAACGAGGTAACTGAAATGACAGCAGCGACGAAACTTCAAAGCGAAACCGCAACCAGCAAATTCGTGAGCATCGGCGAAGGCGATGCCGAACTGCGTCTGCATTACAACGATACCGGCCTCGGTGATGAGACGGTCGTGATGCTTCACGGGTCGGGCCCAGGCGCGAGCGGATGGGCGAACTTCAACCGCAACGTCGACGCGTTCGTCGATGCCGGCTACCGGGTGATTCTGCTGGACTGCCCAGGCTGGGGCAAGAGCGACTCCGTCGTATGCAGCGGCTCGCGCTCCGATCTGAATGCGCGCATGCTCAAGGGATTGCTGGACGCGATCGGCGTTGAACGCGCGCATATCGTCGGCAATTCGATGGGCGGCCATAGCGCGGTCGCGTTTGCTCTGGCGAATCCCGAGCGGGTCGGCAAGCTGGTGCTTATGGGCGGCGGCACAGGCGGCCCCAGCCAGTTCGTGCCGATGCCCACCGAGGGCATCAAATTGCTGCAGGCGCTCTATCGCGAACCGACCCTCGATAACCTGAAACGGATGCTGAACGTCTTTGTGTTCGACACCACCACGCTGACCGAGGAACTGATGCAGGCACGTCTCGCGAACATGCTGGCGCGGCGCGATCACCTCGAGAACTTCGTGAAGAGCCTCGCTGCGAACCCGAAGCAGTTTCCGGATGCCGGTCATCGTCTTTCTGAGATCGCGGCGCCAGCACTCGTCATCTGGGGTCGTGACGACCGCTTTGTTCCGATGGATGTCGGCTTGCGTCTCGTGTGGGGCCTGCCCAACGCAGACTTTCACGTTTTCGGTCGATGCGGCCACTGGGCGCAGTGGGAGCATGCCGCGAAGTTCAATCAAATGGTGCTTGAGTTCCTCGGGCGGTGAGGAGCTTCACGATGAGGGAGCGTGAAGCCGGTGCAAGATCAAAAGATGAAGCGTCGCCGTGCGGTGACCGTCGGCTTCTCCTCGGAGCCCATTTAAACTCGCTGCACACCCGGCGAAAGTTCGAGGGAACCACAACCCGCTTGAATTCGCCACTCAACCCAATCGCACGCGGGCAGCTTTACTGTCCGCATCGTTGGGCGCGACCTTCTTCATGTCGCTTCCGACCCAACGCTCTTCAGAAGACTTCAGATGCGATCGCATCGCTGCTTGTGCGGCAAGCGGGTCTCCTGCCTGCAGTGCATGCAGGACTCTCTCGTGCTCTTCAACGGCAGCCATCCATGTAGTCGTATTTTCGGCGAGTTCGCTAATCCTCGCCCCGATCGGATCGCGCCTCGCGTCGAACAGATCGGCCACGTATCGGCTCAACACCGTGTTGCCCGCCGCTTCCGCGATGATGAGGTGGAATTGCCGGTCTGGTTCCAGCGGAGATTTGCCGGCGGAGGCAAGGCGATGCATGGCATCCACGCTGCGCCGCAACCGGTCCAGAGAGGCGGCTGTGAGTCGCGTGCTGGCGAGCACGACGAGGCTGCCTTCGATTACGGCTCGTGCCTGCATGATTTCCGTCGGGCTTTCGCCTAGTACCGCCAGCGATCCTTCGCTTTCATTTGCGGTTTCGCGCACGTAGACACCCGAACCCATGCGCGTCTCGACGCTGCCGCCGATTTCCAGCGCGATTAGCGCCTCGCGCAGCGACGGGCGCGAAACGCCCAGTTGCTGCGACAACTCGCGTTCAGCCGGCAACCTCGACCCCGGAGGGAAATCGCCCCCGTGGATGAGGCCGCGAATCTGGTCGGCGACCAATTGGTAAAGCCGCTTTGGCTCAGTCTGTTTCATCTTGCTGGCAGAAGGAAAAGTGGCCCGGGCGCCTGGCGCGCCTGGCGGTCAAGTCTATCACGCAAGCTCCGACAGGTTCTCCGCGCATTCGATGGGAAACATAGGGGTTTATTCTAGGTAAGGCCAATCTACAAAGTATGAAAATTGGCTTGACCAGTTTCGCTTTTTATTCTCTAATCTGCCTCAGATTGGCCTGACCATCACAAGCGCCGCATAAAGAAGGAGACACGCGTGACAGACTTGAGCGCTGAACTGGCCCCGCGCGCGGTGGGCGGCTTCGGTTCGAAGGAACCTACGGAGCTATTGAAACTCAGCGGGCTGGGCAAGCGGTTCCCCGGTGTGGTTGCACTGGATGACGTGCACTTCGAATTGCGCCGCGGCGAAGTACACGCGATTTGCGGCGAGAACGGCGCGGGCAAGTCGACCCTGATGAAAATCGTCAGCGGCCAATACCAGCCGGATGCCGGCACGATTGTTTTTCGCGGGCTGGAACGGCGGTTCGCGTCCTCACTCGAGGCACAGAAAGCCGGCATTGCGATCATTCACCAGGAACTGAATCTGGTGCCGCACCTTTCCATTGCGGAAAACATCTACCTGGCACGCGAGCCCAAACGCGGACCGTTCATCGATCGCACGCGGCTGAATGGCGACGCCCGGCGGGCGCTCGCCCGCATTGGATTGTCGTTGCCACCCACGAGGCTGGTGGGGACGCTGTCGATCGCCCAGCAGCAGATGGTTGAAATAGCCAAGGCGCTCTCGCTCGACGCCCAGGTGCTGATCATGGACGAACCCACTTCGTCGCTCACGGAATCCGAAACCATGCACCTGTTCCGGATCATCAAGGAGTTGCGCGAGGGCGGGGTGGGCATTGTCTACATCTCTCATCGTCTCGACGAAATGAAGCAGATTGTCGACCGAGTGACGGTGCTGCGCGACGGGCGCCACATTTCAACCGACGATTTCGCGGCGACCAGCATGGATGAGATCGTTGCGCGGATGGTCGGCCGGGCACTGAACGATGCGTACCCGCCGCGCCGGTCGGTTCCGACGCAGGACGTGCTGCTGCGTGTCGACAATCTGTCGCGCGCACCGGCATTCGGGCCGGTTTCGTTCGAATTGAGGCGCGGCGAGATTCTCGGCTTCGCCGGTTTGATGGGCGCAGGCCGGACCGAAGTGGCGCGGGCGATTTTTGGTGCCGACCAGCCGGACGGCGGCGAGATTCATATCGGCAGCGAGCGTGTCTCGATCCGCTCGCCTATCGATGCGATTCGCCACGGTATCGCGTATCTGTCGGAAGACCGCAAGAGCGACGGCCTCGCGCTGAAGATGCCGGTCGCGACCAACATCACGCTGGCCAATATCGAAGCGGTGTCGGGGCGCGCGGGCTTCATCCGCTTTGCCGACGAAGCGGCCACCGCACGGCGCTACGTCGAAACGCTCGGCATCCGCACGCCGACGGTCCATCAACTCACGCGCAACCTGTCCGGCGGCAATCAGCAGAAGGTTGTCATCGGCAAATGGCTGTTTCGCGAATCGAAGATTCTGTTTTTCGACGAACCCACGCGCGGGATCGATGTGGGCGCGAAATACGCGATCTACACGCTGATGGATCAGCTCGCCGCGCAGGGCATCGGCGTCGTGCTGATCAGTTCGGAATTGCCCGAGATTCTCGGCATGTCCGATCGTATCGCGGTATTCCACGAAGGCCGGATCGCCGGAGTTCTGGAGACGCGTCACACCAATCAGGAAGAAATCATGCACTTCGCATCGGGACGAAACCATGCTTGAAATAACATCTGACCAGACCGCTAGCGTCGACAGCAGCGCGAAACTCCGCCGTCGCGACCTGATCCAGAAATTTGCCGCGCTCGGCAGTCTGATCATGCTGGTGGTCGTCTTTTCATCGACCAGTTCGGCGTTCTTCTCGGTGGAAAACGGCATGACGGTCGCGTTGCAGGTGACGTCGATTGCCTATCTCGGCGTGGCGGCAACCTGCGTGATCATTACGGGCGGAATCGACCTGTCCGTGGGTTCCGTACTCGCGCTGTCCGGTGTGGTCGCCGCGTTGCTGGTCAAGGCTGGCGTGCCGATTCCCCTCGGCATGCTCGGCGGCGTCGTGGTGGGCGGCCTGTGCGGACTCGTCAATGGCTTGTGCGTGACACGTATGGGTCTGCCGCCGTTTATCGCCACGCTCGGCATGATGCTGGTCGCGCGCGGTCTCGCACTTCAGATCACTGGCGCGCGCCCGGTTTCGGGACTTGGTGACGCGTTTGGCGAACTCGGAAACGGCGCGCTGTTCCGCATCTCGCATATCGGAGCGGACGGCTTCCCCGATACGGTATTTCCGGGCATTCCCTATCCCGTGATCATCATGGTCGTGCTGGCGGTGGCCGTGTCGATCATGCTGACGCGCACCTCGCTTGGCCGTCACATCTACGCAGTCGGATCGAATGCCGAAGCTGCGCGGCTCTCCGGCGTCAATGTCCGACGCGTCACTTTATTTACCTATGTGCTGTCCGGCGTGCTCGCCGGTCTGACGGGTTGCGTGCTGATGTCGCGTCTCGTCACAGCGCAACCAAACGAAGGCGTCATGTACGAGCTCGATGCGATCGCCAGCGCCGTGATTGGCGGGACGTCCCTGATGGGCGGTGTCGGCACGATCTCGGGTACGGCCATTGGTGCGTTCGTCATCGGCGTGCTGCGCAATGGCCTGAACATGAACGGCGTATCGAGTTTCGTCCAGCAAATCATTATCGGACTGGTCATTCTCGGCACGGTCTGGATCGATCAGGTTAGAAACCGTAGATAAAGCACATCGAATGATGCCATTCGAGAAGTCCAACAATGCATTGCAATCACCAACCCAAGGAGTGAGACATGAAAAAGAAATATCTGGCATGGGCCGCCGCGCTTTTGACCGCAGTGGCAGCGCACGCGAATGCGGCGGGCGGAGAGATCGCCGTTATCGTCAAAACGGCCAACTCGAATTACTGGCAGAACGTGCAGAAAGGTGCAGCGGAGGGCATGAAGGGGCTGAACGGCTACACGATGACGTTTCAGGGACCGGCGACCGAGTCAGCGGTGGCCGACGAGGTCAATATGGTCGAGAACGCGGTGAACCGGCATGTTGCGGCGATCGTGCTCGCGCCGTCCGATCCGGATGCACTGGTCCCCGCAATGAAGAAGGCCTGGGAGGCAAAAATTCCGGTTGTCCTGATCGACTCGCTCGTGTCCGATTCCGGCAAGCAGTATTACCAGTCGTTTCTCTCGACCGATAACGCCAAGGCCGGCGAGATGTGCGCCAAAGCAATGATCGACCGTGTCGGACAGACAGGGAAGGTCGCTGTGATGTCGTACGTTGCCGGCGCGGGTTCCGAGATTGGCCGCGTGGGCGGGTTCCGGAAGTATCTCGCGGAACACTCGAAGCTGCAGATTGTCGGACCGTTCTATTCGCAGTCGCAGATGGCGACCGCGCTCAATCAGACGACCGACGTGCTGTCGGCCAATCCGGATCTGAAGGGCATCTTCGGTGCGAATGAACCGACTGCCGTAGGAGTGGGACGCGCGTTGGCGCAGTCCGGGAAAGCCGGCAAGATCGTCGCGATCGGCTTTGACGGCAACCAGGACCTGCAGGGCTTCGTCAAGGACGGAACCATCCAGGCCATCGCTGTTCAGGGTTCCTATCAAATGGGCTACAAAGGCGTCAAAACGGCGGTGGAAGTCATCGAACACAAGCCGGTTACGAAGCAACTGGATACCGGTGTCGTGATGGTCGACAAGAACAACATCGATCAGCCGGCTGCGAAGAACGTCTTGTATTGAAGCGCGGCGCGGACGACGCCCGGTGGCGTTGTCCGCGCTTGAGGACTGCGCCGTTCAGGACGCGCGGTAAAGCGTTGAACATCGAGAAACGAATCCCTGAAGGCGGAATTTTTGATGAAAGCAGGTGATCTGCGTGAGCTGTCGCGTGGCGGCGTGCAACTGAGCGCACTCGGCATGGGTTGTTCGCAACTTGGCGGCCTCTATCGCACCATGCCGCCGCAACAGGCGCGCGCACTGATGGACGAAGCGTGGTCGCTTGGTCTGCGCTACTTCGACACCGCGCCGTTCTACGGGTACACGCTTTCCGAGCGCCGCGTGGGCGACGCGTTGTCAGCGCGCCCACGCAACGAGTTCGTGCTGAGTACGAAAGTGGGCAGGCTTCTACGTCCGGACCCGACTGTTCAATGCGGCGACGACGGGTGGGCCGAGCCGCTTTCTTTCCGGCCGCATTACGACTACAGCTTCGATGGCGTCATGAGGTCGTTCGAAGACAGCCAGCAGCGTCTCGGCTTTCCGCAGATCGATCTACTGTATGTGCATGACGTCGGTCGAATGACACATGGAGACGCGAACGTCGAATTCTGGAGGCAGCTGACCACGGGTGGGGGCTTTCGCGCACTCGACGCGCTGCGAAGTGCAGGGCAGGTCAAAGCCTTCGGTCTTGGCGTGAATGAATGGCAGGTTGTGCATGAAGCCATGCAGGAGATACAGATCGATGTGACGTTGCTCGCGGGCCGTTACACGCTCCTCGAGCAAGATTGCCTGTCACCGTTTCTCGACGATTGCGTACGGCATGGGAATTCGATCGTGGCCGGCGGTGTGTTCAATTCCGGCGTGCTGGCCGGTAATGGCAAGTTCAATTACGGGGACGCCCCCGCCGCTGTCGTGTCGCGCGTTCACCGGCTGGCTGAGGTTTGCCGCGAATTCGAGGTCCCGTTACCCGCTGCGGCACTGCAGTTTCCGCTTGCGCATCCCGCGGTTGTGTCGTGCGTGGTGGGCGCGCGCAGTGTCGAACAACTTCGGCAGAACGTCGCGTGGTTCGAGCAGACGCTGCCGGCCGGGTTGTGGCAGAAGCTGAAGTCGGATGGTCTGATTGCGGACGCCGCACCTGTGCCCGGGGGGAGCCTGTGAGCCTGCGTATCGACGCACATCACCATTTCTGGCGCCTGGCGGCGCGTGTAGGACATTGGCCGCCTGCCAGTCTTGGAGCGATCTATCGAGACTTCGAGCCGGCCGATTTTGAACCGCTGCTTGAACGATGCGGCATCGGCGGAACCGTGCTGGTCCAGTCCTTGCCTGACAGCGATGACACCAGGTTCCTGCTCGAACTGGCGGAGCGTCATTCTTTCATTCGCGCAGTGGTGGGATGGGTCGACCTGAAAGCACCGGACGCGCCGCAACAGATCGATGCTTTGGCCCGCCACCCGAAGTTGAAAGCGCTGCGGCCGATGCTGCAGGATCTTCCAGACGACAACTGGATTGACGACCCGGTATTGCGGCCGGCAATTACCGCGATGCTCGCCAATGACCTTGCATTTGATGCGCTGGTTGTTCCGCGTCAACTCCCCGGTTTGGTCGCGTTCGCGAAGCGTTACCACGGCCTGCGGATCGTTATAGATCATGCAGCCAAGCCGCTGATCGCTACCGGCCAACTGGAGCCGTGGCGAACCGACATGGCCGATCTGGCCAGACTCGAAAATGTGCATTGCAAGCTGTCTGGCTTATGGACGGAAGCGCCGCCAGAAATCGGCGTTGCCGCTTTCGAGCCCTATGTGGAGACGCTATTCCGACTGTTCGGCCCGCGTCGTCTTCTGTGGGGAAGTGACTGGCCTGTCCAGCGGCTCGCGACACATTTCGGTGACTACGCCGGCTGGCTTGCCGCCTGTGACGATTACTGCGATCGATATGCGAATGAAGAGGACAAAGGCGCCGTATTCGGCGGCAACGCTTATCGCTTCTACCGGCTCGAAGAATAGGGAGAGTGTGATGCAACGCATGGGAATGGTGATCGGTATCGATCCGCGGCATATCGACGAATACAAACGCTTGCATGCGCAGGTCTGGCCGACGGTGCTCAATCACCTGAAACGCTCGAATGTCACCCGCTACTCGATATTCCTGCGGGAGCCCGAGAACCTGTTGTTCGGCTACTGGGAATACGTCGGGTCCGACTATGAAAGCGATATGGCGGAGATTGCGAACGACCCGGAAACGCAACGCTGGTGGAGCCTGTGCGGCCCGTGCCAGAAACCGTTGCCGAGTCGTGCGCCGTCGGAACACTGGGCACGGATGGAAGAGGTTTTTTACGTCGAATAGGCATGGTCCCGACACTGCACTCGGGTGATCTCGCCATAGAGAATCAAATTAACCGGGCCCGCATCGAAACCGCATCATGGCGTCGCGGGCTCTGTATCTGAAAAGGGAAACCTCATGCTCACTGTTATTTGTGAAACGCCCGGAGTACTACGCGCCGGGACGCGCTCAATGCCATCGCGCGAGCGCGGCGAAGTGCTGCTACGAGTGCGGCGCGTCGGCGTATGCGGCACTGACCTGCACATCTTTACCGGCAACCAGCCATTTCTCTCCTACCCGCGCGTGATGGGACACGAACTGTCGGGCACGGTCGAAGAAGCCGATGCGGACTCCGGCCTGGTCGCCGGCGACCCGGTCTACGTCATGCCCTATCTGTCATGCGGCCAGTGCATTGCCTGCAGGAACGGAAAAACGAATTGCTGCGTGAACATTCAGGTATTGGGCGTGCATCGGGATGGCGCATTGACGGAGTACCTAAGTTTGCCGCGTCAGTTCGTTCACAAGGCTGAAGGCATCACGCTCGATCAGGCGGCAATGATCGAGTTTCTCGCCATTGGCGCGCACGCGGTTCGTCGCGCCGATGTTCAGGCAGGACAGCGCGTGCTGGTGGTCGGGGCAGGTCCGATCGGGATGGCCGCGATGATCTTTGCACGTCTGCGCGGCGCCACGGTGACAGCGCTCGATACACGGCTCGATCGCCTGAACTTCTGCGCCGGGAAAATCGAAGTGGCGGCTACCGTGCAAATCGGCGATACCGACGTGGATGAGCTGACGAGACTCACCGACGGTGAATTCTTCGATGTGGTCTTCGACGCGACGGGCAATCCGGCTGCCATGGAGCGTGGCTTCGAGTTTATTGCGCACGGCGGAAAATACGTGCTGATTTCCGTGGTGAGAGACAAGATCACTTTCTCCGATCCGGAGTTCCACAAGCGCGAAGCCACCCTGATCGGAAGCCGCAATGCCACTGCGGAAGATTTCGAAACGGTGCTCAGGGCTATGCGCGCCGGCCAGGTGCCGGATGCGGCACTCAACACACACCGGATGAAACTTGCCGATGTTCCCGCGGAATTTTCGAAACTGCTCGAACCGTCCGCAGGCGTGGTGAAAGCCATCATCGAATGCTGACGAAGGCGCAGATCGGATATAAGCCATGAGCCAGCCAATTCTCCAGTTCGGCACCAGCCGCTTTCTCCAGGCGCATGTCGACCTGTTCGTTTCGGAAGCGCTGACGCGCGGCGCCGCGCTCGGTGGCATTACGGTCGTGCAGACCACCAGCAGCGAGTCCAGTCAGAAGCGTATTGCGGCGATGGCAGAGGGCAGGCCTTATCCGGTACGGATTAGAGGTATGTGGCGCGGCGTGCCGGTGGACGAGATGTTGAGCGCCAACGCGGTGCGCGCAGCATGGCACGCCGGGACGCATTGGGCACAAGTGCGAGATGCCGTAGCAGAACATGTCGAAGTGATTGTCTCCAATACGGGAGACCGGGGATTCCAGCTCGATGACCGGGACACCGCGGCCCTCGTGACTCACCCGGAGTGCGTGCCACATAGCTTTCCGGCCAAGCTGCTGGTGTTGCTTCATGGCCGTTGGGAACGCAACCCCGATGCGCCGCTCTCCCTTTTTCCATGCGAACTCGTGGTCAATAACGGCGATACGCTGCGCGAACTTGTTGTGACGCTCGCGACAAACTGGCGGATGCCGGAACTGTTTATTACCTACCTGCGAACGCACTGCATATGGGCCAATTCGCTCGTCGATCGCATCGTTTCACAGGCGATTGAACCGGTAGGCGCGGTTGCCGAACCGTATGCGCTGTGGGCGATTGAGCAGCAGCCGGGGCTGGTTCTGCCTTGCACACACGAGAACATCGTTTTGACAGACGACCTGCAGCGCTTCGAGCGTCTGAAGCTGTTCCTGCTTAATCTCGGTCACAGCTATCTGGCCGAGCGCTGGCTGGAGGACCGCAGGCCGGCTGACGAGACCGTCTATCAGGCAATGAACGACCCGATCCTGCGTGCGAATCTGGAAACTGTCTGGGCGGAAGATGTACTCCCGACATTTGCAGCGTTGGGTCAGCACGAGCAGGCTCTGGCCTATCTCGTCGAGTTACGTGATCGCCTGCTCAATCCCTTTCTTGAGCATCGGATCGCGGACATCGCTCAGAATCACGCAGAAAAAATGCAGCGGCGTTTTCTGCCGCTTGTGCAACTTGCCGACACACTCGGCGTTGAGCCCGGACCGCTGCGAATACGCGCGATGCTCGAGCGCGTCGCATCGGTTTAGAACTGTTTCGGGAAAGTCATGAACACGGAATCGGATTCTTTTATTCTTCTGCGCGAACAGGACAATGTCGCGGTCGCGCGCCATGCAGTACCGGCTGGGGTCGAGGTGAATCTCGGGGCGTCCACACTGCGCACCCGCGCGTCGATTCCGTCTGGCCATAAAGTGGCTGTGCGCCGCATTGAAAAGGGCGCTGCCATTCTGAAGTACGGGCGGGTCATCGGTGTCGCCATGCATCATATTGAAGCGGGGGAGCATGTTCATACCCATAACGTCGGCATGAGCGAGGTTGGGAACGAACTCGCCAGCGGTACCGCTTACGAAGCGACTGAAGTGAACGGGCGGCCGGCAACGTTTCAGGGATATGTGCGAGCCAATGGAGACGTCGGTACACGAAACTTTATCGGCGTGATCGCGAGCGTAAATTGCTCGGCAACCGTATGCCGGCATATCGCCGACGCGTTTAAGGACGATGCGCTCAAGGCGTTTCCATCAGTCGACGGAGTCGTGGCTATCACACATGGCAGCGGCTGTGGCATGGCCGGGTCTGGCGAGGGGATCGAATTGCTGCGCCGTACCTTGCGCGGGTACGCGAACAATCCCAACTTCGCAGGCGTGCTGCTGGTCGGCCTCGGTTGCGAAGTGAACCAGATCGCGCCGCTGGTCGATACGCTGGCCGCCAGACCGGACGGTTTGATCGCCACGCTGACGATTCAGGAAGAAGGCGGAACGCGTGAAACCATTAAAAAGGGCATAGAGATAGTCGGCGACATGCTGACGCTCGCCGATCGCGCAAACCGCAGTACCGTGTCGGCAACGCACCTGAAAGTCGGGCTGCAGTGCGGCGGTTCGGATGGGTACTCGGGGATCAGCGCCAATCCGGCATTGGGTTGCGCCGTTGATCTTCTGGTACGCAATGGAGGAACGGCCATACTGTCCGAAACGCCGGAGATATATGGCGCGGAACACCTGCTGACGTCGCGTGCGGCTTCGCCGCGGGTGGCGGACAGGCTATTGGAAAAGCTGCGCTGGTGGGAAGCGTATACGCGCGCCCATCACGGCGACATGAACAACAATCCCTCGCCGGGTAATAAGGCCGGAGGGATTACGACCATTCTGGAAAAATCACTGGGTGCGGTCGCCAAGGGCGGGAGTACGGGTTTGATGGAGGTGTATGAATACGCCGAAGCCGTCACGCAGCACGGACTCGTTTTCATGGACACCCCCGGCTATGACCCGGTATCGGCGACGGGGCAGGTCGCGGGCGGCGCGAACCTGATCTGTTTCACCACGGGCCGTGGGTCAGTGTACGGGTGCAAACCGACGCCCTCGCTGAAGCTCGCGACGAACACCCGGATGTTCGAGCAGATGAGCATGGATATGGATTTCAACTGTGGAACGATCCTTGATGGAACGCTTGGTATTGCTCAGGCTGGAGCCCAGATATTCCAGTTGATGCTGGACACGGCGTCAGGAAGAAAAACCTGCAGCGAACAGCACGGCATGGGAGACAGTGAGTTTGTTCCGTGGCAACTCGGCGCTGTCATGTGAAAGCAGGCGAGTCCCCCGAGGCGTGAAGGACATTTTACGGTTCCAGGATCGCTTCGATCAGTCGAACTTGGCCAGGTCCTGGAAAATAAGCTGAGCCCACGTGCTGCCCCGTGCCTGGACCAGCAGGCCGCCCTCGCCAATCTTCCCCAGCTCGATCGGGGCGAAGCCGAGCTTGTCGACAAGTGCGGCCACCGAGGCGCTGGCCGCGTCATCGTCGCTGGAGACGAACACGACCCGCCGGCCTCCCTGGGGCGTCCTCGCGCCTTTGGCCAGGACGCTTGCCGGCAGGTGGTTGAAGGCCTTCACCACCTTCGCCCCCGGGAACGACTTCGCAAGGGCGGCGGTCGACGGCAGCCCGCCCAGTTCTTCCGGGGGAACGCCGAATGCGTTGGTTGCGTCGATGACCACCTTCCCCTGCCAGCTCTCGGCGGTCCGTCCGATTTCGCTATGCGTGGCGAAGGGGACGGCCAGGATGACGACGTCGGCCTTGACCGCGTCATCGACACGCTGGGGGACGACAGACGGGCCGATCTGCGCCGCGAGTGCGTCCAGCGATCGCCTGCCTGCCACGATTACTTCGAGGCCCGTATGGGCAAACGCCTGAGCGATGGCCGTGCCGATCTTGCCAAGCCCGATGATTGCGTAGCTCATTGAAATCTCCTGTGTATATCGAAAGGCCTCGCCGCCGACCGTAGCTGTCAGACCTGGGCGATGCCGCCATCGACCATCAAATCCGCGCCCGTCATGTACGAACTCTGGTCGGATGCGAGGAAGAGCGCCGCGTTGGCAAGCTCGTCAGCCCGAGCGAGTCGACCGAGCGGGATCATGCTCTGGTACATGTTGACCAGATCCTCGCGTGCCATCGATTGAGTGTGGAGAATCGGAGTGTCCGTTGCACCAGGGCTGAGCAGATTGACGCGAATGCCGCGGTCCTTAAACTCCGCAGCCCAGGTGCGGGCATAGGAGCGCAACGCGGCCTTGGTCGCCGCGTAGGCGGTGTGGCCAGGAATGCCCATGATGTGCATGCCCGACGAGACCAGAATGATCGATCCGCCCCCTGACATCAGCGGCAGCAGCTTCTGCACCAGGAAGACGGGACCGCGGGCCATGAGGTTGAACGCCTTGTCGAAGTGCTCAGGCGTGAGAGTGTCGACCGAAGCTTGCTCCGTAAAGCCCGCATTCGACACGATGATATCGACGACACCCTTTTTGTCCCTGACTGCCGCTGCGACCCGGTTGAGGTCATCAAGGTTCGCGGCGTCAGCCTGGATGGCGGTGACGTTGCGCCCGATCAGTTCGGCCGCCTCGTCGAGTTGTGCCTGCCGACGGCCGAAGATAAAGACGTGAGCGCCTTCGGCAACAAACCGCTGGGCGATCGCTAAACCGATACCGGTGGTGCCGCCGCTAATGACTGCAATTTTGCCTGCGAGAGTGGACATTGAGACCTTCTGCCTGTTCGTGAATGACAGGTCCATGGTAATTACCATCGCCGGGAATGATAATCCGCAAATTTCCCATAAGATCTATTCTTGGACGGAATGGATCAGATGAGAGGAATGCCATGGACAGGTTTCACGAATTGAACGCTTTCATCGCCGTTGTCGAGGCTGGCGGTTTTTCCGCCGCCGCGCGTAGAACCGGCGAGTCGCAGTCCGCGATCAGCAAGGCGATCGGCGCGCTGGAAAAACGCCTCGGCGTGATGCTACTCAATCGAAGCACGCGCAGCGTGACGCTGACGGACCAGGGCCAGAGATATTACGACCGGACCAAACCCCTTGTTGATGAAATGGATGAAGCCGACAGCGAACTGACCAGCAGCGTGCTTAATGCGTCCGGTCTGATCCGGATCGCCGTATCCGCTACTTTCGGCCGCCTTCACGTCCTTCCACTCATACCGGAGTTGTTGTCACTCAATCCCGGCCTTCAGGTCGATCTTGTTCTTTCGGAGTTCGTACGAGATATGGTGGAAGATCGGATCGATCTGGCGATCCGGGTGGGCGCCGTCGACGATCTCGATGCGGTTGTCAGGCGCGTGGCTAGCACCCCGCTTGTATGCGTCGGCTCCCGCAGGTACTTCGAGCAACACGGAATACCCAAGACTCCCGCCGAGCTCGTCGATCACAATTGCCTTTTATATGGCGGCCTGACGGAGTCGGCGAATTGGCCGTTTGTAGGCCCGGAAGGTCGATTCAGTGTGTCCGTGCGCGGAAATCTTTCGTCCAACAGTGTCGAAACGATCCGCACTGGCGTTCTGGCCGGTGTCGGTATTGGCCTGTTCGCCAAGGTGTCTCTTGCCGATGAACTCCGACATCCGGACGTGATCACGGTTCTCGACGAATTCATAAGTGAGGTCAGAGACGTCAGTCTCATCTGGCCGAAACGACGCTTTGTACCGGCACGCGTGCGTCGCGCGACGGACTTTTTTGCTTTGGCACTCCCACAGCGCATGTAGGAAAACGGCATCATTCGGCGCTCGAGGCGTCGCTCAGAGAGGCTCATTCACATTCGTCTCGGCGCGGGTGCGGTCAGGCAAGGACGGTTGCCAGGTGCGCCGTGCACACATCCAATGGCATCTTCGGGCAGCAATCGGTCGAGGTTCTGCGGTTCTCCGGACCGGCAATAAGATTGCCGGCGCCGCGGCGATCAAACCTGTCACTCGCGACGCCGTTTCCGTACCAGCCCGACCGCTCGTCGTGGCGCTCGTCCCTTTAGCTCGGAAACCGCCGGCACAGTCAAAAGACCGTCGCTGACTGCACCTAACAAGAGATGGCGGAACCGGTCGATATCATGTCCTTTGATTGTCTCAGGACGCGGCGTTGATCAACTGCTCGCTTTTCGCCCAAAGCAAGCTGGCCTTCTCAACGTCGAGCAGATACGCTCGCGAGCCGTCGGCAAACGGGTTGGCAGTGTCGTTGATCGGGGCGACCGCGCAGTCTTCGAGGTAACGTCCGCCGACCTCGGCTTTGTCCGCCACGACTGCGGCCCATACCGAAGTCGCCGCCGCCTGCGGAATTTCCTTTAGCTCGGGCGGGGGCAGACCTGCTTCGGCGCGCGCCTTGCCGACGGTCTCGAATAGACCCTTCAGGTCTTCCTGAGAGAAATGGCGCGGGAGATCAGTGAGACTGTTGCCTGGCATTACCGAGGTTGCCCGAACGCCGCGATCGCGATGTCGCCGGTCAAATTCGACTGCGAATAGAGCGTTGGCTGTCTTTGATCGGCCGTAGGCGACAAACGGGTCATAGGTCTGTTGCTCGAAGTTCGGATCGTTCAGGTCGACATCGGCGACGCGGTGCGCTTGCGACGACAACACGACCAAACGCCCGTTATCGACGAGCAGCCGCTCGATCCGGGTGACCAAAGCAAAATGACCAAGATGATTGGTCCCGAACTGAAGTTCGAAGCCATCGACCGTCCGCCCAAACGGCGTTGCCATGATACCGGCGTTGGCGATGATGGCATTGAACTTCCTGCCGTCAGCCAGCAGCTTGTCAGCGCAGGCGCGAACGCTCTGCAGCGAGGCAAGATCAAGTTCGATCAGTTCGAGGCTGCCGCCGGCCCGCGACGCAGCGTCACGGACGGAAGCAACAGCCCGTTCAGCTTTGGCGAGGTCCCGGACGGCACCGACCACGCTGGCGCCATGCGCAACCAGTGAGCGGGCGGTTTCGAGCCCGATGCCCGATGATGCACCTGTGACGAGAAACCGCTTTGCCCTGAGATCGACACCAGAGAGCACCTCGTCGGCGGTCGACTTTGCACCAAATTTTTCGGTCATTTCTTTTCCTTGGGTTTCATGTTTACTAAGGACTCTGATCTTCTTCTGCCTGATCCTGACGTACCGACGAGCGCGTTCCGCTGTACAGGATCAGCACGTTGAAAGATCAAATGGGTGCCCCGACCAGCAACTGAGAAGCTGGACAGGGCGGGTCAGAAAGGTGGGCGCAGGCTCGCACGTGCCGGCCCGAACCCGTCAGATACTCAGGCCGCCCGCCACGCTGATTACCTCGCCCGTGTCGGCTTTGTCGGCCGACGCGACGTAGCTGATCGCCAGGTCTGCCCCTAGCTCGGCGAATGCTTCCGCCGTATGGGCACCGAGCCAGCGCGACCCGCCCGTAATGAGGGTGACTTTGCCATTCAATGATTTCTGCACGAAAGGGCCTCATGTGGTAACTCGATGCCAACGCCCTCGAACGTCGGGTGAATTGCATAACATTCATTACGATAACGAACGTTACGTTATTGGGCGCGAGGCTGTCAAGCGGTCCGTCGTTGAAACGTCGATTGATGTCTGGTCAAGATGAGACGTCGCGCCGTCGCGAGATCGTCAACGGAAGTTGTGGGGCCACGAATGAGTCCGTTCAATCACCCAGCGAAATTTGCCGGGACGGCTGCCGTGCTCGGTCCGGCGCTTTGCGATCACCGTTAAGCCGTCTGACGATGCCCTGCACGAGAGGACTCCTCGGTAGGTGATTGGACCTATCCCTGCGGATGGTGGTGAATCGTAACGTATGTTACGATAACGTCCGGTATGGTTTCGGGAAGATCGCTGGTCAATCCCGACCGTTATGAGAAGAGCGAGGCAAGGTGAGTTATGGGACGTCACCGCGAGTTCGATGTGGATCACGCGCTGGATGCGGCACTTGGCGTGTTCTGGAGCAAGGGCTACGAGGGCGCGTCGTACGCCGATCTGACGCAGGCCACGGGTGTCCAACGCCCTGCGCTTTACTCCGCGTTCGGCAACAAGGAGGACTTGTTCCGTCGAGCGCTTGAGCGCTATTACGAGCACTACCTAGGTTTTTTCAAGGCGGCGCTGGAGCGGCCGACCTCGCGAGAAGTGGCAACATGCATTCTGAAGGGCACGGCCGAACTCAATACGCGTTATCCGGATCGCAAAGGGTGTCTGGGCGTCCACGGTGCGCTCGCGGTCTCGAACGATTCGGAAGCCGTCCGCCGCGCGGTCATCGAGGCGCGGGCGGACGGAGAAGCATCGCTGCGCGAGCGGCTCGAACGGGCGCAGCTTGAAGGGGACTTGCCGGAGACTGCCAACTGTGCCGCGCTAGCGGCGTATGTGTGCGCCGTCGCCCACGGCATGGCTGTTCAGGCGAAGGCCGGCTTCAGTCGTGCCATGCTTGAGGCTGTTGCCGAGCAGGCGCTCTCGATGTGGCCTGCCGGCGCGCGTAGTGCCCGAAAACGCAAATCATCTTCTGCCACCTGACTTCCTTCGACACGATGCCACGACGCACGAAGGCGAGACTAATGACGCATGCGTTGTTCACGTCGCGAACGTTGTGAATAGTCGTGCAGGTTCGGCAAGAGCGGGGCGGCCTCGCAGGCCTTCGTTTCCAACTTGATCTCTCCGCGCGCGGTCGATACAGACGCGACACACACGGCGGCGGCCCGCCACATCGGCGGGCCTTCACGGAACAAAACCGCGGGAATGTCAGAAGCGATGGGTCATGCCGATGGCGACAAGCGTTTGAGATGCATCAGGCTCCGTCACTGAAATACCCGGCCAGCTCATCGTCGAACTGCCATTGTTCTTGATGTAGCCCGCCCGCGCGTAAAAGCTGGTCCGCTTCGACACATTGTGGTCGACGCCCACCTGGAAGCCGACTGCATTGTCGTGCACGCCGCGCACGTCGCGCTCGACAACTGCGAGTTGGACTTCGTCGGCGTCCGTGGCCTGGATCGTCGCACCTAACTCGCCGTAGCTCAGAGCGTGTCCTGCGCCGAGGAGCGCCGCCATCGACCCAGGCGCAGCATCTTTGGGGCGCGCATACGAGTAGTTAAACTGAAGTTTCACTATGCCGATCTGATACGCCAGTGCGCCGCTAAAATGCTCAGTCCCGAGCAGGTTAAGCGAGCGCGGCAGACCCGCAATGGTCTCCACGCCGGAATGCTGGTTCAGGTAAGCCACGGCTGCGTAAAGGCCGGCGCCTTGCCAGGTCAGCGCGACATCGATCATATTCCCCGATGTGGTCGGGATTGGCTGCGTAGCCGTCGCTGCGAAACCATACATGGCATAAAGCTTCGCGCCTGCAACGTTGGGCGACTGATAGAAAATCGTATTGCTGATCCGTCCCGGCGCATACTGAACCGCGAGCGTACGACGGTCGGAGGCCGCGGCGAGATCGGCCGCCGAAAGCGGCGAGAGTACTTCGTTGCCACGGAACGGGTCGGTTGGATAAACGGCCCAGAAGCTCGGCTGATACTGACGACCGAAGCTAAGCGTGCCGTACTTGTCCTGCTGCAGCCCTATCCATGCCTGGCGATAGAAAAGGGTGGTGGTATCGGCGAAGGATGCACCGTTGTTGATGTTGAAACCGCTTTCCAGGTCGAACACGGCCTTCAACCCGCCGCCCAGATCCTCCTTGCCTCTGAAGCCGACCATCGAACCCGTTGAGCCGCCGCTTCGCTGGGAAACCGAACTCGCTCCCCCCTTGTTCAGGTACTGGAAGAACGTGTCTGCCACCCCGTACAACGTCACACTCGACTGCGCGGCGGCGCTGCCCGCCGCGAGCGCCAAGCTGGTGGTGAAAATGCCCTTGCTAATAAAACGCATGCATGTCTCCTCTATGTTTATGCCGCATCGACAGACGCGGGTAAGGCAAAATCAGGTGGGCTTCTCTTGATTGTTGAAGCCGGTCACTTCATTTCAAAATCACCACATCTCATTTTATTAAAAGGAATCCTTATCAAAATGGACGCTCGTTGCCTGGTGAAGGCCGGGTGCTGCACCATCGAATTAACGCGGATTACGATTGGAAGCGGAAAGGGACATTTGGATCACGGCGCGCCGCGCGCCGTGACGATTAACGCGTTCCGCACTCGATATCGAAGGTGGTGGCGTTCAGATAGGCGTTTTCGACAATATGCCGGACGAGGCCCGCAAATTCTTCGGGTTTGCCCATGCGTTGGGGAAACAGCAGCTTGCCGACGATCGTCTCGGACACCTTCGGCGGCATGCCTGCCGACATACCCGACTCGAACAGACCCGGTGCGATCGACAGCACGCGAATGCCGTGCTCGGCAAGATCGCGCGCAACCGGAATCGTCATGCCGATCACGCCGGCCTTGCTTGCGCTGTAGGCCGCCTGTCCCATCTGACCTTGACGCGCCGCGCCCGATGCGGTGTTGATGATTACGCCGCGTTCGCCGTTTTCTTCGGGCTCATTCGCTGTCATCGCGAGCGCCGCATGACGCAGCACGTTGAAGGTGCCGGTGAGGTTCACCGACAGCACACGGTGCCACAGATCGGACGGGAAAAGCTGTCCTTTGGAGATCGTCTTGGACGGCCCGAGAATGCCTGCGCAATTGACCGCGACGTGCACGGTTCCGTACGTGCGCACGACCGTAGCGATACCTTCCTTGACGCTTTCTTCATTCGCCACGTCGACCGCGACGCCCTTGATATCGGGCCCGAGCGCTTCTCCGAGCTTCGCGCCGTCGAGATCGAAGCCCACCACCTTGGCGCCCGCTGCCGCAAGCACCTTGCAGGTGGCGAGGCCGAGGCCAGATGCCGCGCCGGTGACGACTGCAACCTTGTTCTGCAGATTCATGTTCTTGCCCTGTTCCTGGTTTGATGTCTAAGAATGAAGCGATCAAGCGCGGACGTCACACCGCGCGCCACTGACCTGCCCAGTACCTGCCGCGAATCTCACGTTTGAGCACCTTGCCGACCGCGCTGCGTGGCAGGTCTTCCCAGAACTCGAAAGTCTTCGGCGTTTTCACGCTGCCGAGTTCGCGTTTGCATAGCTCGGTAAGTTGTTCCGTGCCGACATGTTCGCCGTTCTTCAACTGGACAATGGCCTTGACCGCCTCGCCCCATTTCTCATCCGGCACGCCGATTACCGCGCAATCGAGAACAGCGGGGTGCGAGTTGATGACCGCCTCGATTTCGCCCGGAAAGACGTTGAAGCCCCCGCTGACGATCATGTCCTTCTTGCGATCGACCACGGTGATGAACCCGCGCTTATCCTTGATACCGATGTCGGACGTGTGATGCCAGCCGAACTGTGACACTTGTGCCGTTTCCTCGGGATTCTTGTAGTAGCCGAGCATGACAGTCGTGGAGCGCACGACGATTTCCCCCTTTTCTCCGGGGCCGACGATGTTGCCGGCGTCGTCCATGATTTCGACACACGCAAACTGCGCGGCCTTTCCCGCGGATTGCAGCGCGACTTCATCGAAGGTGCCATCAGTCAGCAGATAGTCGGACGGCCGTTTGACGACTACGGGAAAGCCGCACTCGCTCTGCCCATAGACTTCGTAGATCACCGGCCCGAGGCGGCGGACAGCCTCCTTCATTTTTTCCGGGGCAATAGGCGCTGCGCCGACGGCGAGGCAGCGTAGCGACGAAAGATCGGCGCCCGCCATCGCGGGATCGCTCAACAGTGCGTAGACGACCGTGGGCGGCAGGAACAAATGCGTGATACGTTCTTCAGCGATCGTGCGCAGGACCACCTTGGGGTCGAACGAGGGCAGCACGACGGTGCAGCCATTGCGGATCGCCGCGGCCAGCGTGAGCATGCACGCGGCGTGCGTGAGCGGCGCCACAGCCAGCACGCGCGAGTCCCGATTAATGTTCAGTTCGGAGAAAACCGCGATCAGCCCCATTTCGAGCGAGCGATTGTCATGCAGCGCGCCTTTCGACGGTCCCGTCGTTCCGCCGGTCGGCTGCAGCAGCGCATGTTGATTGGGGTTTTCCGGCGGCGCGACGAACGGGTCACGATGATTCGGCATCCAGCTGTCGAGCGACTCGCCATGTTCCGACGGCTGGTCAATACAGATGAACCTGCAACCAGCCGCGAGGCCGGCTTTCAGCGCAGGCACGATGTGGGCGTATGCGCTGTGAAAGAAAACCAGCTCGCAATCGGCGAACGCAAGCACGGCCGCATTGGTTTCCACCGTATTGCGTGTGTGGACCGAAACCCAGGCCATGTCCGCGCGGTTGATCGCCAACTGCAGCAGGCTGACCCGGTAGTCGTTCGGTGCGTAGATCGCCGCATGTGCGCCGGGCCTCAGCGAAGGCTCGAGCGTGAGCGCGTGCGCGGCGGCATGGACGAACTTCTGTGCCTCGGCGAACGTGATGCGCGTCGTTCCATCGACGAATGCCTCGCGGTCCGGATGCCGGGACACAGCCGAATCGAAGTAATCAGCAAGACGCATATCAGTCTCCTTGAGTCGACGTAGCCGTGCTCGGCGGCTACCTTTTCATTCATGATAGGCGGCGGCAGCGGCTTCTTGCCCGCCGCCAGCTCAGCCTCCTGAAGGAGGCCGCTGCGGTGCGCTCGCCCGTGATGCCCTAGCGCGCCAGAATCGTGATGCAGGCCACCGCTTCCTCGAGTCCATACAGGCCGCCGCCGTTTTCCGCGACCGCGAACCGCGCGTTATCCACCTGACGCGGGCCGGCTTCGCCGCGCAGTTGCGTGACGAGCTCATGCACCTGTCCGAGGCCCGTCGCGCCCACCGGGTGTCCTTTTGATTCCAGACCGCCGGACGGGTTGACCGGGATCCGGCCGCCGATTGACGTTTCGCCGCGCTCGGAGATCGGGCCGCCGTCGCCGAAGTCGCAGAACCCGAGATTCTCGATCTGTACGATCTCACCCATTGCGGTCGCGTCATGCACCTCCGCCACCGACACGTCCTTCGGACCGATGCCGGCCAGCTCGTATGCGCGGCGCGAAGCCTGCACGGTGACGTGCTGCTCGATGTCGTCGGGCGAGCGGTCCGTGCCGCACTGGACCACCGAAGCCAGCACGCGGATCGCGCGCTTCGGATCGATGTTCAGACGCTTGAGCGCGTCGGCGGTGCACAGGATGGCAGCAGCAGCGCCGTCGGATACCGGCGAGCACATCGGTAGCGTGAACGGGTACGTAATGGGCGGCGCGGCCAGCACTTCCTCCACGGTGTAAGCGACCCGGTATTGCGACAGTGGGTTGTGTACCGAGTGACGGTGGTTCTTCGCCGACACGGCGGCGATCTGGCGCTGCGTGGTGCCGAAGCGTTTCATGTGCGCGCGGGAGAACGCCGCGTAGACGTCCATGAACACGCTATAGGGCTTCGGCGACGTCGATCCTGCCGGAATCTCGACGCCTTCGCCAATGCGCAACAACTCCGCGTGAATTTCTTTGGCTCGCGAAACGTCGAGTGCGCTATCGAATACGGAGAACATGCGCTCACGGTCTTCCGAAAACATTTTTTCGGCGCCCACAGCCAGCGCAACGTCTCCGGCGCCCGAGCGCAGATGGTTGACCGCCAGCACGAATGCACTGCTGCCGCTCGCGCATGCATTCTCGACATTCACGACCGGAATGCCGCCGATGCCCATGTCGCGCAGCGCGATTTCGCCACGAATCATGTGCTGGCCGTCCATATGACCTTGTGATGCATTGCCGTAGAACGCCGCTTCCAGAGCGCTCTTTTCGATGCCCGCGTCCTTGAGCGCCGCTTGGGTGGCGTTGCGTACCAACGATTTAATGCTCTGGTCGAGTAGCCTGCCGAACGGCGTCATGCCGACGCCAACCACATAGATATCTTTCATTTCAATTCCCATGCTGTTTGAGGATAGGCACATCCAATGAATCAAATTCTACTTGGGAGTAAAAATATAGTCGATAAGGTAGAAGTCCATGTTTACCCGGCTGCCCGTGCGTTGACGGCTTGCGTGAGCAACTCGGCGTCATGCTCGCCGACGGCGGGCACCGCGCGCGTAGGTCCGGGATGTACGCCGCCGAATACGAGTGGCTGCGCTACGTGCCAGGCGCGACGGCCGCCGCGTTCGTCGACCTCGCGGAACATGCCGCGGGCGCGAAAGTGCGGGTCATTCACGACTTCGTCGAGACTGTTCACCGGCCCCCAGGGCACGCCTGCCAGATCGAGCAGCGGCGCCCATTGAGCGCGCGGCTTGCGGCGCAGCGCTTCGGCAATGCGGGCGCGAAGTTCAGCTTCGCGCGGTGCGCGCTCCGCGTTTGTCACGTGCGCGATATCGGTGAGGCCGAGAAGCTCGCATAGCGGAGCCCAGAACCAGTCTTCGTGCGCGATCGACAGCGTCAGCAAAAGCTCGTCCTCGCAGCGGAACACGCCGTAAGCAGGCTGGGCATTGATTTCAGCCATGCCGAGGCGTCCGCCGTTCATCGCCGGCGAAAGAAACACGCTCATCCACGATACGAGGCCGTCGGTCATCGACACGTCGACGTACTGGCCGAGGCCGGTGCGGGTACGCTCGAGCAGGGCGGCAAGACAGCCCGTGACGGCGAACATCGCCGCGGAGAGGTCGCCGATTGCAAGTTCAGGCGGCGCTTCTATCTGGCCGCTGGCAGCCTGGCGGTGCAACAGGCCTGCGATTGCCTGATAAGACAGATCGTGCGCGGGGCGGTCGCGATACGGTCCGTTCTGGCCGAAACCCGAGATCGACAGATAGACGATGCGCGGATTGAGCTTCGCGACATCGTCGTAGCCGAAGCCGAGGCGGGCCATCGTGCCGGGACGGAAACCTTCCATCAACACGTCCGCGGAAGCGATCAGTTCGCGCAGTGCTGCGCGTCCCGCGTCGGTTTTCAGATCGACGCCGACCGAGCGTTTGCCGCGGTTGAGTGCGGCGTGAAAGTCGGGCAACTGTCGGGCCGGGTCGCCAGCCGGCGGCCGCTCGACCACGATCACGTCGGCGCCCAGATCGGCCATCACGAGCGTGGCGAACGGGCCGGGATACTGTTCAGCAAGGCTGAGGATGCGTACACCCTCCAAAGGCAAACTCATAGGTGTCTCCTGTCATGCAAGATGTTTGGTACTGCGATCCAGCGGGTCGCGTGAAGACTGTGCATGCGCCGCGCTGTCGTCGCGCGTGTCGCGCTGTTGAGGCGCTATATTGGCATAGTTTCTACCGATGAGTTAGTATTGATACGCAATATTAAAATCAAGCCCGGACATCCAGCGCCGGGCAAGCGAACCGAGACTCTTTCAGGAGGAAGACACCATGCAGGAATTGCCCGTTATCGCCGAGGTACGGCACGGAGCGATGTGGATCACACTGAATCGCCCCGCAGCGATGAATGCGATTACGCCCGACGTGGTTCGGGGAATCGAACAGGCGCTCGACGAAGCCGCGAAACGGGACGACGCGCGTGTGGTCGTGTTGACCGGCGCGGGCCGCGCGTTTTGCGCCGGCGCTGATCTGAAATTTGTACGTGGCGAGCGCGATGGCGACCAGCCGGGCGCAAGCCGCTTCCTCGACGCGCTGCTCGCGCTGCTGAACCGTCTCGAACGTTTCCCCCGGCCGGTGATTGCCGCCGTGAACGGCATGGCGCTCGCGGGCGGCCTTGAACTGGTGCTGTGCTGCGACCTTGTGATCGCGGCGAGGTCGGCCCGCTTTGGCGACGCGCATGCGAATTACGGTCTGCTGCCCGGCGGCGGCGGCTCGGTTCGCCTGCCGCGCAAGATCGGCGTGACGCGCGCGAAATATCTGATGTACACGGGCGAATTCGTCTCAGCCGGGTCGATGGAGTCGGCGGGACTTGTCAATCAGGTCGTCGAGGACGCGCAGCTTGGCGAGGCGGTTGACGCGCTTGTGAAGACGATAGCCGCGAAGAGTCCGCTCGGCTTGAGCCGGATGAAGGCGCTTGTGAATGACGGTATCGAGCAGCCCGCCGAGGTGGCGCTGCGCCAGGAACTGCTGATGACCGCGCTCCACGAACACAGCGACGACATCCGCGAGGGACTTGCCGCGTTCCAGGAAAAACGTGCGCCTCAGTTCACCGGCCGCTGATTCGCCCCGGTGGCCGCTTGCGCGCGCGTGAGCGGCCACCTGTACTTACTTGATGGAGACCAGATCGGTCACGGAAGTCGATTCGACTCACTACAAGGTGGTGCCGAATCCGCTGGGACGTTATGCGCTAAACCGCCAGTCGCGTGTGCAGCCCAACGCGGACGGCTCTGTCACGCTCGCGTTCGGTCCTGTGCGTCCTGACAGTGTCCCTGAATCGAACTGGTTGCCCACGCAGCCTGGTACGAACTACAACCTGACGTTCCGGCTATATGGCCCGGTGGCTGGCGCGGCGGCGGAACAGTATTTCCCGCCCCCGCTAGTCGGGCAGCGTTGAGTCGACTTTCGGAGGAATCATTCATGCGCAAACTGCTTTCGAGTTCATTCCAGTTGTTCGCGGCATTCGCGTTTGCACTGCTTGCGTTGGGCGGGTGCGAAACCGGCCGCGTGCCGGTTGTTACGCAAGCCGCAGGGGCCGGCCCCGCAGCGGCGAGCGGCGCGGTCCGCACGGACGAAGCGCCTGTTATACCGGCCTCGCCCATGACCGAGGCTTATGCGCGCATGGTCGCGCGCAATACCTACTTCTGGGCGTGGCCGATGGTCAACGCCTATAACCGCCGTCTTGCATTCACCCGCGCGCCGGCGCCTGGGCTCGTCGGCGGGATCATGCCGATTGCCCCGCTCAACCGTCTCGCGATGCTGACCGGTTACGTGGACCCCGCAGAGCGGCTGGTCGCGTGCCCGAATCAGGACGTTGTGTACGGCGCGGGCGTCGCGGCGCTCGACGAGAGCCCGGTCGTGATCCAGGTTCCGGATTTCGGCAAGCGTTTCTGGGTCTATCAGATTGTCGATCTGCGCACCGACAGCGTCGCCAACCTCGGGTCGATGTACGACACGAAACCCGGCTTCTATCTGCTGGCGGGCCCGGACTGGCACGGCGCGGTGCCGGAGGGTATCGCGCAGGTGATTCGCTCGGGCACCCGCACGGCATTTGTCGTGCCGCGCGTTTTTCAGACCGACACGCCGCAGGACAACGCGGCCATCCAGCCGTTGCTGAACCGCATCGACATGTATCCGCTGGCGATGTTTGACGGCGTGTTCAAACAGCACGACTGGAAAAAGTTGCCCGCGTTTCCGATGCCGGCTCACGAGGGTGCCAGTCCCGGCGAAGCGCGTTGGGTGTTTCCGGAGCGCTTCTTCGACGGCTTGCCTGCGGTACTGGCCGACGCCCCACCCATGCCGGGTGAAGAGGCACGCTACTCGGAAGCGCTTGCGGTGATCGCGGCGGCGCGGCGCAATCCGTCGCTCAAGGCCGCGATAATCGACGAAGCGACGCGCGCGGACAAGGATCTCGTCGACCCCTTGCTTCAGTTCCGCAACTTTGGCATACCACTCGCACATCACTGGACGACGCAACGCAACGGCGGGCGCTTCGGCACTGACTATTTGACCCGGACCGCTGTCGCGCGCTCCAATATTTTCGTCAACAAGCCGGAGGAGGCGACGTACTTCTATCTGGACCTCGATGCAGCCGGCGAGCGGCTCAATGCGCACAACCGGTATGCGATCACGTTCGCGAAGGGACAGTGGCCGCCGGTGCAGGGCTTCTGGTCGCTGACGCTGTATGACGCATATCACTTCTTCGTGCCGAACCCGCTTGGCCGTTATGCAATCGGTACGCGCAATACGGATCTCAGGCCGAACCCGGATGGCTCGCTGACCGTGTACATTCAGTCCGAGCCGCCTGCCGATCCAGCACAACGGGCGAACTGGCTGCCAGCGCCGCACGACGGGGATTTTTCTTTGATGATGCGAGCATATTGGCCCGCAGCGGCGATCACGGCGGGTCACTGGACTCCGCCTGCCGCGCAGCGGATTCAGTGAGCGTGTACGCGTCGTGTCGAGGGAAGGCGCGACGCGAATACACGGCTCACTGCCGGCACATGCATACGCGCGGTCCAGCGCGTGCACGTCTCGTGGCGGCGTTCGGAACGTCTAGGCTGCTTCGGTGGTGGTCTTGCGCGGACGAGGGCGGGCCTTCGCGGATCCAGCCGCGAGCCCGCGTGACATGAAGTTGACGAACACCTCTGCGATCGCCTCCGGGCCGTAGCCGCCCTCCGGATTGAACCAGTTCGGAATCCAGTTGATCGAGCCCATCAGCCAGGCCACGGCCAGTTTCGGCTCGCAAGGCGCGACGGAACCGTCTTCGATGCCCTCCTGGATATATTCCCGGATACGCAGATCGAAAGCACGGCGGCGCTTGCGAACGATTTCCTGGTGCTCCGGCAGCATGTCGTCGAGCGAGGACACGAACGCGTGCGAAATGAAATCCTCTGTCACTAGTACTACAAACCGGCCGATGGTCCGTTCGAGCTTGTCAAGCCCGGTCTTGCCATGCTGACCTTCCTCCAGGGCGACGTCACCCATGTCGAGCGCGAGTTTCTGCGTTTCGAACAGTAGTTCGCGCTTGCCCTTCACGTAGTAGTACAGCGCTGCCTTGGTGACGTTTAGCGCCTCGGCCACTTCGTCGAGCGACGTGTTGTGAAACCCCTTCGCCTTGAATGCCCGGCCGGCCTCGCGGATTAAAGCGGTTTTCTTCAGCTTTTGCAGGTCTTCGCGCGAAGGCAGCGCGTCTTTCCACCGCGCGGAAGACTCTTTCGATTTTCGGGTGCCAGTAGATTTGCGCGCAGTCGAGGTCATGGTCAAGATGCCGTCATTTGTTAAATGAATCTTACCATGCGGTCGAACCGGCGGTGATGACGCTGGAACTCAACTGGAAATGCACTGCGAAGCACCGTACTGTCACCTGCCAGGGCCCGGCCGAAAGAGCAGGAAAGTTTTCAGGTTGACAATGTGACGACGAAGAATAACAATTTACTCATGAGTAGAAAAAATAATCCCCCGCGTAAATAAGCAGCGGGCCACCAGGCGGTTGCGACGTTGCGGAGCGAGAATTCAGAACGGCGATCGACGCACCCGGAATAAGGAGACACCCATGGCAGACAAATCCACAGCATTTCTCACTGAGCAACAGATCATGATTCGCGACTCGGCGCGCCGCATCGCCGCGGAGGTGATCGCACCGACCGCCGCGGAGCGGGACCGCACGTCCGCGTGGCCGCACGCCGAACTGAAGCAGTTGGCCGAGCTTGGCTTTCTCGGCATGCTGGTGCCGGAAGAGTACGGTGGGGTGGGGGCGGGCGTCGTCGAATTTTGCCTTGCCCAGTACGAGTTCGCCGGCGCCGATGCGGGGCTCGCCACGATTTTGCACGTGCATAACTTCACGGCGCTGTGCATCTCGATCCACGGCACTGAGGAGCAAAAGCGTGGCTATCTGCCGGCCATGGCGCGGGGCGAGTCGATCGGCGCGTTCCTGCTGAGCGAGCCGCAAGCCGGTTCCGACACCGCCGCACTGCGCGCCACGGGCCGCCGCGACGGCGACCACTACATTCTCGACGGAGCGAAGCAGTTCATCTCGAACGGCAGCGAAGCGGGCGTTGCGATCGCCTTCGTGTTGACCGACAAGGACGCGGGCAAGCGCGGCGCGAGTACTTTTATCATTGACCCGAAACAGCCGGGCTACACCGTCACTCGCATCGAGAGCAAGCTTGGCCAGCACACGGCGCATACGGCCGCGATTTCACTCGAAGGCTACCGCGTGCCGTGCGAGAACCTGCTGCGCGCCGAAGGCGAAGGCTATCGCCTCGTCATGTCCGGTTTGTCGGACGGGCGCATCGGCATCGCGTTTATCGCGGCCGGCGTCGCACGCGCTGCGCTCGACGCCGCTGTCGCCTATGCAAAGGATCGCGAAGCCTATGGCCGCCCGATCGCGGAACTGCAGGGTGTGAGTTTCGATCTCGCCGATATGGCCGCGCAGGTCGAGATCGCCTATCAGTACGCGCTGCATGCCGCGCGTCTGTGCGGGGAAGGTATCGAATGTTCGAAGGAGGCATCGATCGCCAAGCTGTTCGCGAGCGAGATTGCTGAAAAGGTTTGCTCGGACGCGATCCAGATTCATGGCGGCTACGGCTATCTGACAGACTTCCCAGTCGAGCGCTATAGCCGCGATGTGCGTGTCTGCAAGATCTACGAAGGCACGAGCCATGTCCAGAAGTTGATCATCGCGCGCAGCCTGATGTGAAACCGGCGCCGAGCCGCATAAAGTACGCCGCTAGCGTTAGACCCGATTGGCATAGTTGTGTCGATTGGGGTCTTTTCCAATGTAATCCGGGCCAAGCGCAATCGTCGCGTTTGGCCTTCGCTTCTAACATCCAGTTCACACAACAAGCGCTATAACGCCAGAAAAAGTGACGGAGACATGATGTACGCAACCCGGTCTTTGCATCGCGCGGTGCAGCAATATCCCGAGCGGGTCGCCACGCGCTTGGCGGGGCGCGCGCGATGTTTCCGCGAGTTCGTCCATCGCGTGGCGCAACTCACCGGCGCGCTACAGCAACTGGGTATGCAGGAAGGCGATCGCGTCGCCATGAATTTCCTTTCAACCGATTTATCGCGGAGCACACCATGAGTCGAGACGTGTACGTAACCGGCATCGGCATGATTCCGTTCACCAAGCCGGGCGCGAACGAACCTTATCCGCAGATGGCCGCCCGGGCCACAAACGCCGGGCTGGCCGATGCAGGCATCGGCTATGCGCAGGTGCAGCAGTGCTATGTGGGCTACGTGTACGGCGATTCAACCGCAGGTCAGCGCGCGCTCTACAACGTGGGCATGACCGGCGTGCCGGTCATCAACGTGAACAACAACTGTTCGACTGGCTCGACGGCGCTTTATCTCGCACGTCAGGCGGTGGCGAGCGGCGCTGCGGAATGCGTGCTCGCGCTCGGCTTCGAGCAGATGAATCCCGGCGCGCTCGGCACGATCTTCAAGGACCGTCCGTCGCCGTTCGACCATTTCGACGCGATTTCCGAAGATCTCGTCGGCGCGTCAGACGTGCCGCCGGCCTTGCGCTATTTCGGCGGTGCGGGACTTGCGCACATGAAGCAGTACGGCACGAAGCTCTCGACGTTCGCGAAAATCCGCGCTAAAGCAAGCCGCCACGCGGCTAATAATCCGCTCGCGGTATTCCGCAACGTTGTCACCGAAGACGAGGTAATGGCCTCGCCGATGCTGTGGGAAGGGGTGATGACGCGTCTGATGGCATGCCCGCCGACCAGCGGCGCTGCCGCGGCGATTGTCTGCTCGGAACAGTTCGCGCAGAAGCATGGCCTGAACCGCAAGGTGAAGATCGCCGCGCAGGCAATGACCACCGATTTCGCCGCCACCTTCGAGAACCGCGACATGCGCCTGATCGCAGGTGCCGGCATGACGCAGGCGGCGGCGCGCCAGGTGTACGAGCAGGCGGGTATCGGCCCACAGGACATTGACGTGGTCGAACTTCACGACTGTTTTGCGCACAACGAGCTGCTCACTTACGAGGCGCTCGGTCTGTGCGCTGAGGGCGAGGCGGAAAAGTTCGTCGTCGATGGCGACAACACGTATGGCGGCAAGTTCGTGACCAACCCGTCGGGCGGGCTGCTGTCGAAGGGGCATCCGCTCGGCGCTACCGGCATTGCGCAATGCGTGGAGCTGGTCCAACAGCTGCGCGGCGCGGCCGAGGCGCGCCAGGTGCCCAGCGCGAGGCTCGGGTTGCAACACAACGTCGGGCTGGGCGGCGCGTGCGTCGTGACCTTGTACGAGCGCGTCTGAGCGCGCGCTGCCGCTTCGAATAATCTCATCTTGATTCCTCAACAGGAGTAACGTCCGATGGACTTTCGACCGGACACGGGCCTCGACGCCTTTCGCCAGCAGGTCCGCGCGTTCCTGCGTGAGAACCTGCCGGCCGAGCTGGCCGGCTCGCAGCACGGCGTGCGTTCGCCGCACGCCGATCTCGTGCGCTGGCAACGCATTCTCAACCAGCACGGTTGGGGCGCGCCCTACTGGGCGGCGGACCATGGCGGCACCGGCTGGACCGCGCAACAGCGCCTGGTTTTCGACGAGGAGTGCGCGGCGGCGGGCGCGCCGACCCAGGACGTGTTTGGCCAACGCCTGCTCGGCCCCGTGCTGAATCACTTCGGCACGGCGGCGCAGAAAGCTGAACATTTGCCGCCGATCTTCGACGGCGACCGTCTGTGGTGCCAAGGATTTTCCGAGCCTGGCTCCGGTTCCGATCTCGCTTCGCTGCGCATGCAGGCCGTACGCGAAGGCGACCACTACGTCGTGAACGGGCAGAAGATCTGGACCAGTTATGCGCATCAGGCGGACTGGATCTTCATGCTGGTGCGCACGGACACGTCCGTGAAAAAGCAGGCCGGCATCAGCTTCCTGCTCGCCGATATGAAAACGCCGGGTATCACAGTGCGCCCCATTCTGACGATCGACGGCTGTCATCACCTGAACGAGACGTTCTTCGACAACGTGCGTGTGCCGGTGGTCAACTGTGTCGGAGGCGAGGGCGCGGGGTGGGCCGTCACGAAGTTTCTGCTCAACAACGAGCATGCGGCGACGGCGGATCTGCCGACGCTCGTACGCTTTCGGCGGCAGTTGCGCAAGCTCGCCACCACGCTGGTGGTGGAGGGCAAGCCGCTGATCGAACGGCCTGAATTCGCGCAACGGCTCGCGCGTCTCGAAGCCGAATTGCAAGCCATTGGCATGCTGGTGCAGCGCGTCGCGGCAATGGAGGAAGACCATAGTCCTGGCGCTCATGTCCTGGGCTCGATGCTCAAGATTCGCGGCACCGAACTCCAGCAGCGCATGAGCGAGTTTCTGGTCGAGTCACTGGGCCACTACGGGGCATATGCCTATGCAGAAGCTGACGCGCATGTCGGGTCCGGTGCGACGCACGACGCATTGCCGATGCCAGCTCCGGGCCTAGGGCCGGGTATTGCCAGCGAAATGTTTTTTCGACGTGCGTCGACGATTTACGGCGGCACGAGCGAGGTTCAGCGCGGAATCATTGCCAAGCTGATGTTTCAACTCTGACGCGACAGATCACCATGAACTTCCAGTTGAATTCGGAACAGCAGATGCTGCAGGACAGCGTACGTCGCTACATCGCGCGAGCGTATGCATTCGACAGACGCACCGCGCAGGTCAAGGCGGGCTGCGATCATCACGCGCGGAACTGGTCCTCGTTCGCCGAGAACGGCTGGCTTGCCGCGGCGTTGCCGGAAGAGTACGGCGGTCTGGGCGGATCGTTGCTCGACACCGTGTTGATCGCGCAGGAGCTGGGTCGGGGGCTGGTGGTCGATCCCTTCGTCGGCTGCGCGGTGCTGGCGGTGCAGACCTTCGTGGCGGCGGCCACGCCCGCGCAGATGGATGTGCTCTTGCCACGTATCGCCGAGGGCACGTGTCGTATCGCGCTCGCGTACCAGGAGGCTTCGTCGCGCGGCAATCCGGCGGTCGTCGAGACGCTCGCGACTCGCGATGCAAACGGCTTCCGGCTCCACGGACAGAAGACGGCCGTGCTGGGTGCGCCCGGCGCAGATCAGTTCATCGTATCGGCGCGCATCGCGGGCAACGGTGCAAGCGGCGACCACCCGGCGCTCTTCCTCGTCGACGCTACGATGCAAGGCGTGACGGTGCGCCCGGTGCCGCTGCATGACGGAAGCTGGGCCGCGCAGTTGCAACTCGACGGCGTGCAGGTCGGCCAGCAAGCGGCGCTGGGCGATCCGGGGTGTGGTCTGAGCGCGCTTCGCCACGGCCTTGCTCACGGAACCGCCGCGCTGTGCGCGGAGCTCGTGGGCTCGATGGAAGCAGCGGTCGTAGCAACGGCGGAGTTTCTGAGGGTACGCAAGCAATTCGGCGTACCGATTGGCAGTTTTCAGGCGTTGCAGCACCGGATGGCCGACATGGCCGCCGAGATGGAGCTTGCACGCTCAATGCTGTATGTGCTGCTGGCATCGCTCGAAAACGACGATGAAGCGACGCGTCAGCACACGGTATCGGCGGCCAAGGCGCTGATCGGCCGGACGGCGAGGCAGGTATGCGGTCAGGCAATTCAGTTGCACGGCGGGATCGGCATGACCGAGGAATACACGATTGGCCACTATTTCAAACGCGCCGTCGTTGGCGACCTTCTGTACGGGACCAGCGACCAGCACGACGCATATTGCGCGGCCTCGCTGCGCGATGCGTTGAGTTTGTCCACGGAAAACGCATGAAACATTACGAAAGCATCGAAGCCCTCAAGCCGCTTGTCGGGGAATCGATCGGCATAAGCGACTGGCTCGTCATCGATCAGCACCGCATCAATCTGTTCGCGGACTCGACCGGCGATCACCAGTGGATCCACGTCGATGTCGAGCGCGCGCGCAGCGGTCCATTCGGCATGCCGATCGCGCACGGCCTCCTGACGCTGAGCCTGCTGCCCACCTTCCTCGCGACCGCGTTCGAGGTACGTGGCATCGGTTCGGCGCTCAACTATGGCCTCAATAAGGTGCGCTTTGCGGCACCGGTTCCCGTGAACTCGCGCTTGCGCGCACAGTTCAGGCTTGTCGAATGGGACCCGCTGGGAACCACCGGCGCGCAAATCAAGCTCGAAATGATTGTTGAAATCGACGGGCAGAGCAAGCCCGCGTGTGTGGCCGAATCCATCGTGCGCTTCTTCTACTGACCCGCGCGGCTTGTACTTAAGGAGAGGGAGATAAAATGAGCATTCGCTTCGACGGCAGAGTCGCCGTTGTCACAGGAGCAGGTGCGGGCCTTGGGCGGCAACACGCACTCGCTCTTGCCGCGCGCGGGGCAGCAGTGGTGGTTAACGATTTCGGCGCAAATCGGGATGGTACCGGCGGTTCATCGTCGGCGGCGCAAGCAGTCGTGGATGAGATCCGCGCCACGGGTGGCAGCGCGATCGCGCACGGTGCCGACGTTGCCGACTATACGCAGGTCGCCGACATGGTTGCGCAGGCGATGGCCACGTTCGGCCGCGTCGATATCTTGATCAACAATGCGGGCATTCTGCGCGACAAGAGCTTCGCGAAGATGGATCTGGCGGAGTTCAAGACAGTGCTCGACGTGCATCTGATGGGCTCGGTGCATTGTACGAAAGCAGTGTGGGACATCATGCGCGAGCAAAAGTACGGCCGTATCGTCATGACGACGTCCGCCGCAGGGCTCTATGGAAACTTCGGCCAGGCGAACTACGGCGCCGCCAAAATGGCGCTGGTCGGGCTGATGAACGTGCTTCATCAGGAAGGCGTGAGGAGCAACATCAGGGTCAACACGATCGCGCCGATCGCGGCAACCCGCATGACCGAGGCATTGTTGGCCGCCGACGCGCTCGACGCCATTCGCCCCGAGCGCGTCACGCCCGGCGTGCTGTTCCTGTGCAGCGGCGACGCGCCTTCCAGGGTCGTGCTATCCGCGGGCGGGGGCTCGTTTTCAGTTGCGACAGTCATGGAGACCGCGCCTTGCCATCTGCGCGATGAGGAACTGACGCCGGAGACCATCGCTCGCCGCTTCGGCGAAATTGCCGACTGGAGCAGTGCGCGCGCGTATAGCGAAGCGGGCGAAGAGGTGCAGCGGTTCATCAATAGCGCAGTGGAAGCGTTGCGCGGATGAAAGTTTGATGTATCCGGGTGCCGTGGATGGCGCGCAAGGGGCGCTCGGCAGATGCCAAGCAGCAAGGCCGTGCCCAACGCGTCGCGATGAAGGCCAAGAATCAGTTCTGTTCCACTTGTCACCATTTCCTGCACGAGAAATGCGTCCGCAGATGCGCCGGTTGCGGTTTCAACCTCGTCGCGCATGCGGTTCAGGCGCGCTCCGATACTGTCAGTGGCCACACCGACGGCTACGCCGTCGACATCACTCTTGTGTGTGATCTTGTTAGACAGCAGCTGAGCACGACCTTGCCACCCAGCTCGCGATCAGCAGTCTCTCCGTCATTTGCGTTCGTGACGATACGTTCGTGCGCCACTGACACGCCGAAGCGCGCAAACAGCTTTTTCGCCGGCGCTTCGTTAAGTGATCCGGCGGGTAGATCGCTAACGTCGGCTTCTGCTTCGGCGTGTTGTTCGTCCGAACTCACGGCACGTTGCATGTACTCGCGATGCTGCCCCATTGCAGCTAGCGCTCTCGTTACGCTCTCTCGGGCGACGGGAAAGCGGGCACTGTCTGCTCGTTGAGCATGCGCGTGATCTCCGGCGCGTGGGGACTCACAAACGCCATTACAGGTCTGTCGCTGCCGGGCAGCGAATCGCGAATCGCGCAGGCCATCAGGTCGGGCACCGCCGGTCTGGAGTGCTCGCAGCTTTGCAGCGGTCGCCTCGTCAGGAGGTCGGGTCTCGAAGTTGCCATACCGAGACTATCGGTAACGAGCGTGCCGGCGCCGCTAGCCGAGGTCAAAATCGCCACCCGTCGTCCAGCAAGCTTGCGGTGCGCAGCGAGTGCATGAGGAATATCGAGCAGATCGGAAAACGTTGGCCTGACGCCTTACGTTCTTGCGATAAGCAGTATTGATCCCAGGTGTAATAGATCACGGCCATCCATGGTTTGCCGGCGAG
The DNA here is from genome assembly GCF_003386115.1 of Paraburkholderia sp. BL27I4N3. Taxonomy (NCBI): domain Bacteria; kingdom Pseudomonadati; phylum Pseudomonadota; class Betaproteobacteria; order Burkholderiales; family Burkholderiaceae; genus Paraburkholderia; species Paraburkholderia sp. BL27I4N3. Next base: position 7,550,193 of record NZ_QREJ01000001.1, read on the forward strand.
ACATAAGGCGTTGCCGAGCCGCGTAGAAGACGTGCGTAGAGTACGGATTGCGTACGCTGCATTCCCACCGCCATCCGAAGACCGACGGTGTCCACGAAACGCCCGGACGTCTAACGCATTCATCGTCGCCCACCTGCGCCGATTGCAATGTGTCAGGCGGTAACCGTTAGAATTGCTGCTTTAGCTAGGAATACGCCAATGTCTTTTGCCTCGCTTGGCCTGATCGATCCTTTGCTGCGTAATGTGCAGGACCTCAATTACCAGACACCTACGCCGGTGCAGGCCAAGGCGATTCCTGCTGTGCTCAGTGGCAAGGACGTCATGGCCGCGGCACAGACCGGCACGGGCAAAACGGCGGGTTTTGCGCTGCCGCTGTTGCAACGGCTGGTGCAGCACGGCCCGGCGGTGTCCAGCAACCGCGCACGTGTTCTGGTGCTGGTGCCCACGCGTGAATTGGCCGAACAGGTGCTGCAAAGCTTTATCGAGTACGGCAAAGGCCTCGACTTACGATTTCTGGCCGCCTACGGCGGCGTGAGTATCAACCCGCAGATGATGAAGCTGCGCAAAGGCGTGGATGTGCTCGTTGCCACGCCGGGCCGTTTGCTGGATCTCCATCGCCAGAACGCAGTGCAGTTCGATCAGGTACAAACGCTGGTGCTGGATGAAGCCGACCGCATGCTCGATCTGGGATTTGCGCGCGAACTCAACGCCGTCTTTGCTGCCTTGCCCGCCGAGCGCCAGACCCTGCTGTTCTCCGCCACGTTTACGGACGATATCCGCGTGATGGCGGCGGGCATTCTGCGCGGCCCGGTCAATATCAGCGTCAGCCCGCCCAACGTCACGGCCAGCAGGATCAAGCAGTGGGTGGTGCCGGTGGATAAGAAGAACAAGCCGGACCTCTTCATGCACCTTGTGGCTGAGAACAAGTGGCAGCACGCGCTGGTGTTCGTCAAAACCCGCAACGGCGTGGAATACCTCGCGGCCATGCTGGATGAAGCGGGCTATGCGGTCGACACCATCCACGGCGACAAACCGCAACCGGCGCGCCTGCGTGCGCTGGAGCGCTTCAAGACGCGCGAAGTCCAAATGCTGGTAGCCACCGATGTGGCGGCGCGCGGGCTGGATATCGACGACCTGCCGCTGGTGATCAACGTCGATCTGCCGATCGTGGCGCAAGACTATGTGCACCGTATTGGCCGTACCGGCCGCGCGGGTGCCAGCGGCGTGGCGGTGTCCCTTGTCTGCGCCGATGAAGCGCCGCAACTGGCCGCGATCGAAGCGCTGATCCGGCAAACGTTGCGCCGTGAGGAAGAGCCGGGTTTTGAAGCCGAACACCGCGTGCCGCAAACTAGCGCGACAGGCGAGATCATCAAGAAACCCAAGAAGCCTAAGAAGCCGAAAGTGCCGCAAGCTGCGCCGGGCGCAGCGCAGGTGCCCAGCAAAAAATCGCGCCCGCAAAGTGGCGAAAACAAACGCAAGCCGGCGGCGCAGGGCGCTGTGGCCGCGGGTAAAGGTACAAGCTCGTCCCGCGGTCACTCATTCGGCGTGCCAAAGCCACGCAGCAAATCCGCCAGCAAGCCGGTTGCGGAGTCACGCAAGCCGGCTGCCAGATCCGCGGGTGGCCGCGGCAAACGCTAAGCCTGTTTACACCGCGACGGTATCTGCCACTTCCTTGAAGTCTTCGATCTGGTCGAAGTTCATGTATTGGTAGATATTGTCGCTGCTGGCGGTCAGCACGCCCATGTCGGCCATGTATTCCTCTTTGGTCGGAATCTTGCCCAGACGCGAGCAGATTGCCGCCAGTTCGGCCGAGCCGAGGTACACGTTCGTGTTCTTGCCCAGACGATTCGGGAAGTTACGGGTCGACGTGGACATGACCGTCGCGCCTTCGCGCACCTGTGCCTGGTTGCCCATGCACAGCGAGCAGCCCGGCATTTCGGTGCGCGCACCGGCCGTGCCGAACACGCCGTAGTGGCCTTCCTCGGTCAGTTGCTTCTGATCCATCCTGGTGGGCGGCGCGACCCACAGCTTGACCGGAATGTCGCGCTTGCCTTCCAGCAGCTTCGACGCGGCACGGAAGTGACCGATATTGGTCATGCACGAGCCGATGAACACTTCGTCGATCTTCGCACCGGCCACGTCGGACAGCGTCTTCACGTCGTCCGGGTCGTTCGGGCAGGCGACGATCGGCTCGTGGATATCGGCGAGGTCGATCTCGATCACGGCTGCGTACTCGGCGTCCGCGTCCGGCGACAGCAGTTGCGGATCGGCGAGCCATGCTTCCATTGCCTTGATGCGGCGCTGCAGGCTGCGCGGGTCCTGATAACCCTGCGCGATCATCCACTTGAGCAGCGTGACGTTGCTGTTCAGATACTCGATGATCGGTTCCTTGTTCAGGTGCACCGTGCAGCCGGCAGCCGAACGCTCGGCCGATGCGTCCGACAGTTCGAACGCCTGCTCGACCTTCAGATCGGGCAGACCTTCGATTTCGAGCACGCGGCCCGAAAAAATGTTCTTCTTGCCTTGCTTGGCGACCGTCAGCGTGCCTTGCTTGATCGCGTACAGCGGGATCGCGTTGACGAGGTCGCGCAGGGTGACGCCCGGCTGCATTTTGCCCTTGAAGCGAACCAGCACGGATTCCGGCATGTCCAGCGGCATCGTGCCGGTGGCTGCGGCGAACGCGACCAGACCCGAACCCGCCGGGAAGCTGATGCCGATCGGGAAGCGCGTGTGCGAGTCGCCGCCGGTACCGACGGTGTCGGGCAGCAGCATACGGTTCAGCCACGAGTGGATCACGCCGTCGCCGGGACGCAGCGCGATGCCGCCACGATTGCTGATGAAGTCCGGCAGCGTGCGGTGCGTCTTCACGTCCACCGACTTCGGATAAGCGGCGGTGTGGCAGAACGACTGCATGACGAGGTCGGCGGAGAAGCCGAGGCACGCCAGGTCTTTCAGTTCGTCGCGGGTCATCGGGCCGGTGGTGTCCTGCGAGCCGACCGAGGTCATCTTCGGTTCGCAGTAGGTGCCCGGGCGCACGCCCTGGCCTTCCGGCAGGCCGCACGCACGGCCGACCATCTTCTGCGCGAGCGAGAAACCCTTGCCGCTGTCGGCCGGCTGCTGCGGCAGGCGGAACAGGGTGGACGGCGCCAGGCCGAGCGCCTCACGCGCCTTGGCGGTCAGGCCACGGCCGATGATGAGAGGAATACGGCCACCGGCGCGCACTTCGTCGAACAGCACGTCGGACTTGACCTGGAATTCGGCGATTACCGCACCGTTCTTCAGCGCTTTGCCTTCGTACGGACGCAGCTCGACCACGTCACCCATTTCCATTTGCGACACGTCGAGTTCGATCGGCAACGCGCCCGCATCTTCCATGGTGTTGTAGAAGATCGGGGCGATCTTGCCGCCGAGGCACACGCCGCCGAAGCGCTTGTTCGGGATGAAGGGGATGTCTTCGCCCGTGAACCACAGCACCGAGTTGGTAGCCGACTTACGCGAGGAGCCGGTGCCGACCACGTCGCCGACGTAGGCGACAAGATGGCCTTTTTCTTTCAGCGCCTGGATGAACTTGATCGGGCCGCGCTTGCCGTCTTCTTCCGGCGTGATGCCGGGACGCGCGTTTTTCAGCATTGCCAGCGCGTGCAAGGGGATGTCCGGGCGGGTGGTGGCGTCCGGCGCCGGCGAGAGGTCGTCCGTGTTGGTTTCGCCCGTCACCTTGAAGACGGTGATGGTCAGGCTCTGCGGCACTTCCGGACGGCTCGTGAACCATTCGGCGTCGGCCCAGCTTTGCATCACGGCCTTCGCGTTGGCGTTGCCCTGGTCGGCCAGTTCCTTGACGTCGTGGAACGCGTCGAACATCAGCAGGGTTTTCTTCAGCGCGTTGGCGGCAACGGTGCCGACTTCCGCGTCCGACAGCAGTTCGATCAGCGGCTGGATGTTGTAGCCACCCAGCATGGTGCCGAGCAGTTCCGTGGCGCGAGCGCGCGAGATCAGCGCGCAGGCGGTCTCACCCTTGGCGACGGCAGCGAGGAAGCCGGCCTTCACGCGGGCGGCTTCGTCGACGCCCGCGGGCACGCGGTTGGTGATCAGGTCGAGCAGGGTTTGCTCTTCGCCTGCGGGCGGGTTGATGAGGAGTTCAACCAGTTCGGCCGTCTGCTGGGCGGTCAGCGGCAGTGGCGGAATGCCGAGCGTGGCGCGTGCGGCTGCGTGAGCGCGAAAGTTTTCAAGCATGAAAGAACCTGCTGATGTTGGCGTTTCAGGGGATCGCTTCCGGCCCGCCATGGCTGTGCCGGATAGCGTTTGGGTGCAATTTTAAAGGGATGGGCGCTTGAGGTCAATTGTCTTATATCTTATATAAGAGTGGCCGTCGAAGAACTGGTTTTGGAAGGCCGAGAGACGCCGGCTCAACGGTGGCGTCCCTTGAAACCCGGATGAACACTGCGCACGGGCGGCTCGTGAGCCGCCCCGCCGTGCCGCGCAAGTCACCGGAATAGCATCCCTCGAATCCGACCCGATCAGCGGAACCTGCCACGCATTTGCCGCCTTCCTTGCCGAAGCGCTGGACGATCTCCATGCGCTGCGTGAAGCCGATTAGCTTTACCATGCATTGCCGTCCGACATTTTTCGCGGCCTGCTGTCCGTCAGCATGCGGCCCACGCGTCATTGTGATGGCGGCCCGATGCAGTTCACCCGCCTCAACCCATGACGGAGGCTCCTATGCAATACCTGTTGATGATCTATTCGGAAGAAAACGGCTGGAACCAGATGAGCGACAGCGAGCGGCAGCAAGGCGTCGCCGCTTATCACGCGTACACCGAATCGTTGAAAAAAGCGGACCTTCTGGTCGGCGCCAACCGGCTGCAGCACACGAACACGGCGACCACGGTGCGGCTCGTCGACGGTAAGCCGCAGGTGCTTGACGGACCGTTCTCCGATTCGAAGGAGCAGTTGGCCGGCTACTACCTGATCGATGTGCCCAACCTGGACGCGGCGATCGCGTGGGCGTCGCGTTGCCCCGGCGCGGCGCACGGCCTCATGGAGGTGCGCCCGGTCTGGACCGCTCCGTACGATGCGCCTTCCGTTGCATGAGTCAGTATGGCTGCGGCCGTGAGCGCTGACGGCGCGGCGCGTGCGATCGCCGAGGCGGTCGCGCGTCGCAGTTACGGCAAGCTCGTCGCGCTGCTGGCAATGCGCACGCGCGACGTCGCCGCGGCCGAGGACGCGCTGGCCGACGCGTTTGCGGCCGCGCTCGCCGACTGGCCGGAGCGCGGCTGCCCCGCGAATCCCGAAGCGTGGCTGATGACGGTCGCGCGGCGCCGGGCAATCGACGGCGCGCGGCATCGCCGCGTCGGCGACGAAGTGACGAACCAGCTCACGATCCTCGCCGACGAGATCGACGAGCGTGAAGCAGCCGCGTTGCCCGACCGGCGGCTTGCGCTGCTGTTCGCCTGCACGCACCCTGCGCTCGAGGCCGCGATTCGCACGCCGCTGATGCTGCAAGTCGTGCTGGGGCTCGAAGCGAAGACGATTGCCTCCGCGTTCCTGATGTCGCCGGCCGCGATGAGCAAGCGCCTCGTGCGGGCGAAGAACAAGATCCGCGCGGCGGGCATTCCGTTCAGCGTGCCCGAGCGCGAGGAGTTGCCGGACCGGCTTGCGGCGGTGCTGGAAGCGGTCTATGCGGCGTATGCGGAAGGGTGGACCGACCCGCTCGGCCGCGATACAGAGAGGCGCGATCTCACCGGCGAGGCGTTGTTCCTTGCACACCTGCTCGTCGAACTGTTGCCCGAGGAGCCGGAGACGCTGGGTCTGCTCGCGCTCATGCTGTATGCGCAGGCGCGTTGCGACGCGCGACGCAATGCGGCCGGCGACTATGTGCCGCTCTCGGCTCAGGATCCGGCGACATGGAACGCGCCCATGATCGATGCAGCCGACGCACTGTTACTGCGCGCGAGCGCATTCAACGCAATCGGACGCTTTCAGCTGGAAGCCGCGCTGCAGTCGGCGCATGTGCACCGCTGCCGCACGCATCGCTCGAACTGGGACGAGATCGTGCAGCTTTACGATGCGCTGTTCGCGATTGCAGCGTCGCCGGTGGTCGCGGTGAACCGCGCGCTCGCGCTGGCGGAACGCGACGGCCCGCTGGCGGCGCTCGACGCGCTCGAGCCGTACGCAGACGATCCGCGCCTGGCCGACTACCAGCCGTACTGGGCCGCGCGCGCCGATCTGCTCACGCGTGCCGGCGCGGCGGCTGAAGCGCTCGGCGCGTACGATCTCGCGATCGGACTCGAGCGCGATCCGTCCGTGCGCCGATTTCTGCAGCGCAAGCGCGCCGAGGTGTCATCGGCGGGAAGTTAGAAAAATCGCCCCGGCTTCTCGCTCAACGCTGCTGCTGCACGGCCAACAGCGGATTGACGACCTTCGGCGCCGCTGCCTTCTGATGCAGATCCTTGATGAACGCCTCGCTCAGCGCAATGACCTTTGCCGACGCTCGCGGATCGAAGAGCGCGTGATCGAGCTCATCGAGAACGACCGCCTTGACATGCGAAAAGCGCGACAGCTTCTTCCCGCGCTTACCGAAATGCGCATTGAGCTGATCCATTCCTTCGTCGCTTGAACCGTAGACGAAGAGAGTCCGCACGCCTTTGCGTTCGAGCGTGTGAACGACGCCGTGCGGGTGCGTCAGCGTATCGGCTTCGGCCGCGCCGGTACGGTGGCCGGATGCGTCCAGCCGATGCGAATGCAGACGCGCGAGCAGAGTTGCAGCGACGGCCTGCGCGATGGGCCGGAACTTGCGCTTTCCGCTCAGGACGAGCCACCATTTGGACGGCTTGAATATCGCGGGCCCGACACGCTTCAGCGAGTTACGCTGCAACTCCTCCAGTTCAGCCATCGACATGTGCGGGGGTATGTAAAAACGCACGATATTGACCGCGATGACGGCCGTGAGAGCCGGCTCCACGAGCGCCGCGCGCAAGGCGCTGTAGGCGCCCGAGCAGATCCCGAAGGAGATGACCGTTTGATAGCCCTTGCGCTTGAGCCAGGCGGCGGCTGTCGCGACATCCTCGATGGTCGTGGATGCGTGGATCTTCGGCACCAGATCGAGTGGTCCTTGTGGCGTACGCGGAGGACTGTCGCCGATGCCGCGCGCGTCGATGCGCATGGATGGAATGCCGCGCCGGGCCATTTCCCGCGCGATTCGAACCGAAAGCCGGCTGTCGCCATGATGCACGCTGCCGGCAGTATTGGTGATCAGCATGACGGGCCCGTACGCGATCCTGCCGCGTGGTTCGCACAGCATGCCGAACAGGCCGTTGGCGCCGAAGATGACCGGGCGCTCGCGGGCTTCGGGCGTTTCGATGATCGCTTCGTCGTCGAGGGATACGCTCGGCCGTGCGCCTCTGTTCACCTGGTTGTGGACGCGCGTTCCCGGGGCGCCGTCCACGATCCATTTGACGACCTCGTCGAACGCGCGAGCCGGCACAGTCGACGACTTCGTCTCATCCATATATTCAAGGTAGCCTTCCAGCACGCCCGTTTCGACCGCGACGCCGCGTCCGCGCAGCGTCGAACACAGCGTGGCGCTGGCGCGGGCGCGCGCATCGAGCACGAGCGCGCGCGTGAGAACCGCGGAGTGCATGTCCATCGCCTTCGACAGATCGAGCGCGTCCAGTTCACTGCAAAGCCTGTCGCTGTAAACCTGTCCCAGCACGTTGAACGGCTTGTCGCGCTGCGTTGCGCGCAAGGACGGGGCGAGATTGTCGAGCCAGACCTTGCGCACCGCCGCCAGTTCGCGCAGATAGGTGCGCCCGCGTGTGACGGGCGCGAGCAGCACGAGCGAGTCGGCCGCGCATGCACGCGACGCCAGCGCAGCGAGGGTTGCGCCGAGACGCAAGCCGCAGAGCGTCACGCTGGTCACGCCGGTTTGTTCCTTCAGGCGCTTGACGGCCGCGACGATATCGGACACGAAGGCTTCAAGGTGATGGGCATTGCCGTCGACGCCCGCGGAGTCTCCCGTTGCCAGATAGTCGAAGCGCAGTGTGGGAATACCGTACGCGGACAGTTCTTCGGCGAGATATCGGATGCCCTTGTGGCACCACGGCTCCTCATGGCCGAACGGGCTGCAGAGCACCATGCCATGCGTGCCTTCTCCAGCATGAAACCATCCAAAGCGTCCACCGAATGCGATCGGTTTCATGGCTAGCCTCGATCGGTCTGGTTGTTGTCGCCGACTGGGGCCGGGTTGCAAAAAGCGGGCGTTGCAAGGTCTTTTGCAACTGCACCGCGCAATGTTCTTGTCTCGTAGTGCATCAGTGTGAGCCTCTTTTTGTTTTGAGCGTTTTGGTCGATTGGATCGCTCTTTAGAGGCCGCTTCGGTGCGCTAAACAACATTGCATGAGGCAGAGAATGAATTTGATCTCAACAACGTTTGCCTTTTAACAAACATTCACTGATTGCGCGTATTTTTTAAAAAGTCGATTAAGGATTTACCCGTAGCTGTTACGTTTTAAAGTAATTTCACGCGCACTGTGCGAATTCGCACATAGTGCTGGCGATTGCTGAAGTAATTTATTCTCGGGGAAAATCGTTCTGCAGACAAAACCGGGACATAAAGCGGAATGAGATTGTTCGCCGGTACTCGTCCGACAAAATAAAAATACGCCAAATGCGTTGTTTGATACATGACACCGGTAAATCGATTTATCGGACAAGTAGGCGAGCGACGTTCAAACACGCTGCGCGCGCAGGTGTCCGACGCGCGCTGGAAACCGCCAATGCAGCTCGATTCGGCCTCCGCGTCGTGCGCTGGTGCGTGAAAGCGCGCATAATGCGAATTCTCCGTGTTCAGTTCCTTTCGAATAAATTACTCATATATTTATTTCTATTTAATCAGACAATAAAAATGTGTCGTTCTTGATACGTTTTTCTCGTCATACGTTTAGAAAAATTTACCATTCAACAGACAAAAGTATCGGTACGGAAGTCATTGAAAAGATGGAGGTTCAGGGAATTTGTTCCGGATCTTGTAAAAAGTATGATGATATGATGTACATATTGTAACAAGTGTGACGTAGGACTGACTTTGTTAATCTGATACGATTATTAAGAGATGGTAATAATTTACCTTCTAGCTATTACTATGCATCTCATCGGCCGCTTCAGCGCCATCGAAATGCAAGTCTGGCGAACCCTTCCGGAAGACCTGCTTTACCAATCCTGAAGTTCTCTTTGCTTTAAGCGGAGATCTCTTCGGGTATTCGCTTGCGCCCGCGCGTATTCGCATGCCGATTACGCGGGGTAACTCGTACTTAAGCGTTCGGGCTTTGCGCCCGTTATCTCGCTTAATTTCCCTATTAACGCCTGTATGGTTGCGGTCGTTCGCCTGGGCTTTGGCTTTTGATCGCGCCGGCATAGTTGGAAAGACTTGAATGATTAAGAATACACCAGCGGCAAGCCTCCCCGTTTCCAATACTGAACTCACGGTCCGTCGTAAATTTCTGACGTCGTTGTTGGCCGGCGGCGGCGCGTTCGTGCTCGCCGCATGCGGCGGTGGTGGCGATGCCGCTAGTCCCGACGCGGTCGCGGACCGATACCGACGCGGCGGCGGCGCATCGAACCCGAGCGGCGCCAGTTCGTCGAGCGGAGCGAGCGCGCCGGCAACGGCAAGCTCGCCGGCGGCGGCAAGCTCCCCCGCTGGCGCGAGCTCGCCGACGAGCACCCAGGGCGTTCTTCTCGACACGTCGTTCGGCGTAAAAGGCGATGGGACCACGAACGATCGCGTCGCACTCCAGCGCGCAATCGACGGCTCCATTGGACAGATTTTGCTGATTACCGGCAAGAGCCGGATCGATGTGGCCGGCCTCGACCTGCGCACCAATAGCCACGTGCGCTTTGCAAGCGGCGCTTCGATCAAACTGCTGGCGCACAATACCGATACGTATGAAATCCTGCGCTTGGCGGACGTGGATAATGTCACGCTTGAAAGCCCGTATCTCGACGGCAGCAAGGAATTGAATTCGGCCAAGTCGGGCGAATGGGGAATGGGGATCTCGATTAACGGCGCGACGAATTGCACCATTACGTCTCCGACCACGATCAATTGCTGGGGAGACGGCATTTATATCAACAATAGCGATAAAAAGAGCAACGGCTACAGCACGAACATCACGGTCAATTCGCACCACGCGACCGGATGCCGACGCCAGGGCGTATCGATTATCAGCGGCAGCGGCATCACGTTTAATAGTCCGCTTTGGGAAAATATCGGCGGAACGGCTCCCGGCGCCGGTCTCGATATCGAACCGAATGACAATAGCGCCGTGTTTCAAAACATCCGCATCGTCAGCCCGACGACGAATAACTGCGCCGGCGGCGGGATTAACGTTTATTTTGGCTTCTTCCCGGGTCCGGTCAACAAGACGGTCAGCATCAGCATTACCGGCCATACGGATACGGGCAGTCCCGGCGGTTCATTCAACGTGCAGGGCCTGCAATTGAATGGCTACGTCGTGAATGGATCGATTACCAGCGCCAATCCGGTCTGGAAGAAAACCGGGCTGAGCCTGGAAGACTGGGACAAGGGTGGCCCGACGGTGACGGTTACAAACGCGCGCATCGGCTGATGCAAGCGTTCTGCCGGTGGTGCGATGCCGCAACGGATCTTGCCCCGGCTGCCTGACGAGCAGGTTGGGCCGGCCTGGTGCCGGCCCAAGCGGTATTTTCAGGCTGCTGCGAAACCCGTTCGCGGTGACGCAAACTGTCCAGGACCGAGACCCTCCATCAACTGGGCTTGAATCGACGCTGGTTGTCTCGGCCGGGTGACCTTCCCTTTTTTCGGGCTATATGGCGCGTCGAAGTTTCGTGACTCGTCGAGGATGAGGGGAAGTTAAGGAAGAGTCGCGAAGCGATACAAAACGTCCAAAGCCCCTGATTCGACGTCTTCCGGAATGGGATTAAGCGCCTGCGCCCGAACGTGAATCAGCATGTCCGACACGAGTAATCTGAAACGTGCGACGCAATTCAAATCCCAGACGCTCGTACAACCCGATCGCGGCGGTGTTGTTGCTGAACACGTGGAGAAACGGCGTGTCCCCCCGTTGCTCGATCTCTCTTCGCAAGACTTTGATGAGCCGCCCCGCAAGGCCACGTCCCCGATAGTCTTCATCTACGCAAACAGCGCTGATCTCAACGTATCCGTCAACGCGCATCCGTTCGCCGGCCATTGCGATAAGACACCCCTGCTCGCGAATTCCAATGTAGTTGCCCATTTCGCCCGTTCGCTTGCCGAAAGGACCGGGTTTGGTCTTCTGGGCGAGCTCAAGCATATCTTTCCCGTCCGCGTCACCCAGGCGAATTACGTCGCGGTCGTCCGCGCTCGCTGCTGTGCGGTGCCGGGCGATCATTTGATGGATCACGCCCGCGTGTGTGGTCTGAAGCCCGTCTAGCTGACCGATCGATTCATCGGAGCGCAGCACGGCGGCCTGCTCGTGAGGCAGCAAAAGCTGAAGCAGCGCCTGATATGCCGCGGGCGTTTCCGATGCCAAGGCAGCGAAGGGCGCCACATCGAGGTGGTATCGGCGGGCAAGGGCATCGCCATATCCCAGGTGCGTCTGCTTCGTGGTGAGGGCCGCCCAGATCGGACGGTCGAGGTCAGCGTCTATCGAACCGCTCATGCTTTCTCCCTTTGCAAGCGCCACTGTGTGCAGGCGGCTTGACTGAATGATCCGCCAGCGTGTCACGCTGGCCGTATTGCTGTGCAGTCTAGACGCCCGACAGGCGCGAGGCTATAGTCGCAAATGACATTAATAGAGCTATTTGCGACATGAAAGTGGTCATCTTCGCACTGGACGGCCTGTTCGATACCGGGCTCACGGTCCTGCTGGATACCTTTGCGACTGCCAACGAGCTGGCCGTGGCCCAAGGCTTCGCCGCACCGCCTTTCGATGTCAGAGTCGTTGGCGTGCGCAAACGCATTCGGACCGCGCATGGCTTGTCGACCGCGGTCGAACCCGCGAGCACCGTTAGCCGTCCCGATTGGGTGGTGGTGTCTGCGCCGAATGTCAGACAGCCTGAGCGCCTGATCGAGGCGCTGAGCCGTCCAGACGTGCGCGATACGATGGCGTACCTTCGCAGCTGGCATGCCGACGGCGTCGGCGTCGCGGCTGCCTGTATCGGGACTTTCCTGCTGGCCGAAGCCGGACTTCTGGATAACCGCGAGGCGACAACCACGTGGTCGCTCGCGCCTTTCTTCCGCCAACGCTATCCGGCTGTCAATCTGGACGATTCGCGCATGGTCGTCGCCTCACAACGCGTGGTGACGGCGGGTTCCGCGATCGGTCATCTCGACCTTGCGCTCTGGTTGCTGCGTCAGGCAAGCCCCGAACTGGCGACGCTGGTTGCCCGGTTCATGCTCATAGACAAGCGTTCTTCCCAGTCCGAATACATCATTCCGGATCACCTCGCTCACGCCGATCCGCTGGTCGCGCGATTCGAGCGATGGGCTCGCGACAATCTTTCGGCAGGGTTTTCGCTTCAGGCGGCAGCGGCAGCGTTGTCGATCGGACCGCGCACTTTGCAGCGCCGTACCGAGGCCGTGCTCGGTAAGTCGCCACTGGCCTTCTTTCAGGATTTGCGAATCGAGCGGGCGCAGAACCTCGTCTCAATCGGCTACGACCTCGAGAGAATTGCGAGCGAGGTGGGTTACGCCGACTCGGCGACGTTGCGGACTTTGCTGCGCCGAAGGCTCGGCCGCGGGGTGCGCGAACTTCGAGCCGAAATGCGCTAGCGTTCCGACGATGGTTCGCCGAACCATCGCGACTTGATCAGAACAGCCGGTGGTCAACCGGTTTCGTTTCGGTATAGCTGCCAACGCGCTCTCAACGCGAACGAAGTCACATCGCCATTCTCTTCGGATGGAGTGCGCCGTCACTTGCTCAAAGCAAAGATTTCCCTTGGGCCAGAATCTTGTCGCAGACCTGTTTCGTGATCTGCTCCTTCAGACCGCCGCCACTCAGGTCCACCTGCTTACCGTCGCCACTGTTCAGGATGCCTTTGGCGCCGTCGGTGTACCCGCTGTCGCTCGACGATGAACCGCCCGGCAGCTTGCTCATGAGCCCATCTTTGATCGACGACGCGCCGCCACCGAGATAGTTGTTCTTGATACAAAATTCAAGCACGCCCGCGACATTGCCCGTGCTGCCGGACGTTAGCGACTGCAACGACAACCCGCTGCCTAAACCGCCCAGGCTGTCGAGTCCACCAGCGGCGGCGCCATTTCCACTCTGATTGAGAAGGTTGCCGAGTTGGGCGTGGGCGGTTGGAAAATAGAGCAATGTAGCGACCAGGAGCCCGTTGGCCCAGGTGCGACGGTTGCATGCGATCATGGAAGCCCTCTTGCCGTGGAGTGAAGGTAGTCTTCACTATAGTGCCTTACGGACTTAAACAAAGAACGAGGTCATCGACGATTCGAACAGGCCCCGCGCCCTGCATGTGCCAACGCCAGCGCCAATCTCGCCCCGACTTCGGCATTGTGTTTGATGAGCGCGATGTTTGTCGTCAGGCTGCGTCCACTCGTCAATGCCTTGATGCGAGCCAGCAGGAAGGGCGTCACGGCTTTACCGGTGATACCTTTCTCCGTGGCCTCCGCGAGCGCCTGCTGGGTCAGCGCGTCGATCTCCTCGGACTTCATCGCTGCCGCTTCCGGCACTGGCGTACTCAACACCACGCCGCCCGCGAGACCCAAGTCCCACTTGGTGCGGATGAAGCGCGCCTGCTCCGCCGCGTCGTCCAGCCTGAGGTCCGCGCGAAAACCGCTGTCGCGCGTGTAAAACGCGGCGAAATTGTCCTGCTCGCAACTGAGCACCGGCACGCCGTTCGTTTCCAGGTATTCCAACGTGAGTCCGATGTCGAGAATGGACTTCGCACCCGCACAAACCACCGCCACCGAAGTCTTCGCCAGTTCCTGCAGGTCGGCCGAAATGTCGAAGCTTTCCGGCGCGCCCCGGTGCACGCCGCCAATGCCTCCGGTCACGAAGACCTCGATGCCGGCCAAGGCGGCGCATATCATCGTGCCGGCTACCGTCGTGGCGCCAAGGCCGCCGCCGGCCAGCACGGCCGGCAGATCGCGGCGGCTGACCTTGTGTACCTGGTCCGAGCGCCCGAGCAGTTCCAGTTCGTCGTTCGAAAGGCCGATGCGGATTCGCCCGTCGATCAATGCGATAGTCGCGGGCTCGGCACCCAGCCCGCGGATCACGGCCTCCACTTCGCGCGCAGTGCGAACGTTCTCAGGATAGGGCATGCCGTGAGCGATGATGGTCGATTCCAGCGCGACGAGCGGGCGGCCGGCAGCCTGTGCAGCGGCCACAGCTCCGCTGAAACTCAACCATGAGTGAGCAAGGTTCGTCATCGTCACGATCTTCCCGGCGGTATATTTCGTTTAAGTATGCAACAAGAGGCGGCCGCAAGGTTCACTCGTTGCAGCGCGATGGCGCTTATCATTAGAGAAGTGTCTGGCCGCCCTTGCTGGAAGCGTTTGTTGAAGCACGGCGGTGCGCCGCGCAACGGTACTCCTGATGAAAAAGGACAGACGCTTGATGTCCTGAACGTGTTGGATGGTCGATGTCGGGTCCCGGAGGTGCCATGTCGCCGCTACACGCAACCAATCTGCTCCAGTCGAACGAAGGTGCCCGTCTTCATGGCCCCGAACTCGACCGCTGGCGCCGCTGGGGGCCTTATCTGAGCGAGCGGCAATGGGGCACTGTTCGCGAAGACTACAGCGAACACGGCACCGCATGGGACTACTTTCCGCACGATCATGCGCGCAGCCGCATGTACCGCTGGGGCGAGGACGGCATTGCCGGATTCGGCAACGACCCACTCGACTGGTGCGTATCGCTCGCGCTCTGGAACGGCCACGATCCGATCATCAAGGAACGGCTCTTTGGGTTGGCGAATGAGGAGGGCAATCACGGCGAGGACGTGAAGGAGCTTTACTTCTATCTCGACGGCACGCCGACGCATTCGTACATGAAGATGCTGTACAAGTATCCTCATGACGCGTACCCGTACCAGGACCTCATCGACGAAAATCTGCGGCGCGGCGCGGACCAGCCCGAATATGAAATCCTCGATACGGGCGTGTTCGACGACAACCGATACTTCGACGTTTGCGTGGAGTATGCGAAGCACACCCCTGACGATATCGTGATGCGGGTGACCGTCGAAAACCGCGCGGATCAGCGCGCGGCGCTTCATCTACTGCCGCAATTCTGGGCGCGCAACAGATGGGCCTGGTCGGGTAAGCCCGGCAAGCCGTCGCTTACGCTGGAGTCGAATAGCGAGGATGGCGCGTGTGTCGTCGCGCGCCACCCCGCACTCGCAACGATGATCGTGACGGCGTCTGCGCAACAGCCGATCGAGTGGCTCTTCTGCGAAAACGAAACGAATGTGCGCCGGATTTTCGGCGTCGATGGAGCAGGGCCGTTTAAAGACGGCTTCAACGACTACCTCGTTGACGGCGACGAGCACGCAATCCGGCGCGACAAGGGCACTCGTGCCGCCGCGCATGTGGCCCTGCAGTTTGCGCCACATGAGTGCTCGGTGCTGTACCTGCGCTGGCGTCCCGAAGCGGCTGCGGACGCCGCGCATCTCGACATGCCAGCGCTTTTCACGCGCCGGCAAGAGGAAGCCGACGAATTCTACGCGGCGCTTCAGCACGACATCGCCGACGCCGATGCGCGGCTCGTGCAGCGCCAGGCGCTCGCCGGCATGCTGTGGTCGAAGCAGTACTACCAGTTCGACGTGACGCGCTGGCACGACGGCGACCCTGGCCAACCGGCGCCACCGAGAGCTCGCAGGAACGGCCGCAATGCGGACTGGCGGCACATGTGCAATGGCGACATCGTGTCGATGCCCGACAAGTGGGAGTACCCGTGGTACGCGTCGTGGGATCTCGCTTTTCATGCGGTCGCGTTCGCCATGATCGATCCCGACTTCGCGAAGAAGCAATTGCTGCTGCTCGTGAAGGAGCGCTATATGCATCCGAATGGACAATTACCCGCCTACGAGTGGGCGTTCGGCGACGCCAACCCACCGGTGCATGCGTGGGCCACATGGCGCGTGTATGAACTCGACCGCGAGGTGACGGGCGTCGGCGATCACGCGTTTCTTGAAGTCATGTTCCACAAGCTCCTGCTCAATTTCTCGTGGTGGGTCAACCGCAAGGACGCCGATGATCACAACATCTTTCAGGGCGGCTTTCTTGGGCTCGACAACGTGGGCATCTTCGACCGGTCTTCGCCGCTGCCCACCGGCGGGCGCATCGATCAGGCGGATGGCACGGCATGGATGGCCTCGTACGCACTCGACCTGATGCAGATCGGCCTCGAACTCGCAATGACGAACAGCGCGTATGTTGAAATTGCGGTGAAGTTCTTCGAGCACTTTTTGTATATCGCGGAAGCGGTCAGTTGCAGCGAAGGGTGCAAAACGGGGCTATGGGACGGACAGGACGAGTTCTTCTACGACGTACTTCACCTGCCAAACGGAACCCGTGTGCCAATGCGCATTCGTTCGATTGTCGGGTTGATTCCGATGTTCGCCGTTCACGTGTTAGAGGATCGCGTGTACGGTCATCTGCCGGGATTGCGCGAACGGCTAACCTGGTTTCTCGATCATCGACCGAATCTGGCTAAGCTGGTGTCGCGCTGGACCGAACCCGGCAAGGGCAATACCACGCTGCTGTCGTTGTTGCGTGGACACCGGATGACGACACTGCTGCGCCGCGCGCTCGACGAAAACGAATTTCTCTCCAAGCACGGCGTGCGAGCGCTGTCGCTCGTGCATCGCGATACACCTTATGTCTTCGACCATGACGGCGTGAATGTCTGCATTCAATATCAGCCGGCCGAATCGGACTCGCGCGTTTTCGGCGGCAATTCGAACTGGCGCGGGCCGGTCTGGATTCCTGTCAACTACCTGCTGATCGAATCGCTATATGAGTTCCATCGCTACTACGGCGATGAATTCCGCATCGACTATCCGACAGGATCGGGCAAGCGTTGTTCGCTGAGCGAGATTGCCGACGACCTTGCGCGGCGCGTCACCACGCTCTTTCTTAAAGATGCGCGAGGTGTGCGGCCCGTGATGGCTGCTTATCCGATGCTGCAGGCCGACCCGCGTTCGCAGGATCTCATCCTGTTTCATGAGTACTTTCACGGTGACAACGGACGCGGCGTCGGCGCTTCGCACCAGACCGGCTGGAGCGGGCTCGTCGCGCTGCTGCTTCAGCCGCGCATGATGAAGCTGTCGCATGTAGCGGCCGATGTTGCGTCGGCGGATGCGGCGGTGGGGGAAGATGCCGCGTCCGCTGCGGCGCGGTAACTATTCGTAGCCGAGCTTGTGGCTCAGAATGGGCGCGAAAAAGAGTGCAACCGCTGAGCCCGCCGCCTTACCTTCGAGTTCCGCGGCCGCAGCCGCGGCTCGCATTCCGTACGAGTGCGCGAACAGATCAAATAACTGGGGTACGCAGTAAAGTACTGCAATCGCAATGCAATAAGATTGCACGACGGATATGCGCCAACCCTTCTCGACGGCGACAGCGGCGCAGACAATGCGCAGAATGGCGAACAATACGAGCGCACCCACGGCTGCCTGTTCTCGGACCAGATACTCTGGAATAAACTCGCCCATAACTTCCTGTGCGCCCGCTACGTTAAACCGCCTTGAATGAAAACCGTCCGTTCGAAGTTTGCGGTCGAATGGTCGACTGACTTGGGACAATCGCTCTTCGACGCCGAGAGACGGCGCGACAGGTTTTGATATTACCGATGCCGCGCTAGCGGCACGAAGGCGCGGCTGAATGAACCATAGTCTTGGCCGATATCGTCAAGATTCACCGGCCGCCGGACGAATGCCCATTCCTTCGGTCGCAAAACCTGCGGAGGTGTTGGACGTATCCGCGGCAGATCAGTCTGTCAGCCTGCGGCCACTGGCGAGCGCGCAAGCAGATATTCCTCGAAATCGGCGGCCACTTCCGGGTGACGCAAGGCAAACTCGACGGTTGCCTTCAGATAACCCAGCTTGCTGCCGCAGTCGAAACGCGTGCCGTGATACTTGTACGCCAGCACCTGTTCGTCGGCGAGCAGCGACTGAATCGCGTCCGTGAGTTGCAATTCGCCACCTGCGCCCGGCTTCAACGCACGCAGATGGTCGAAGATGCGCGGCTTCAGCACATAGCGGCCGACCACGCCGAGATTCGACGGCGCCACGCTCGGCTCCGGCTTTTCGACGATGCCCGACATCTTGATGATCGAGTCTTCCCACTCCCTGCCGTCGACGATACCGTACGACTTCGTCTCCTGAGCCGGGATCTCTTCGACGCCGATCACCGAGCTGTGATAGTGGTCGAACACCTCGATCATCTGCGTCATGACGGGCGGCGTGCCATACAGCAAGTCGTCCGCGAGAATCACGGCGAACGGGTTGTCGCCCACCAGCTTTTCGGCGCACATCACCGCGTGGCCCAGGCCCAGCGCTTCCGGCTGACGTACGTAGAAACAGTCCACATGGCTCGGCTTGATGCTGCGCACGAGTTCCAGCAGCTTGTCCTTGCCGCGCGCCTCGAGTTCGGCCTCGATTTCATATGACTTATCGAAGTGGTCCTCGATCGCACGCTTGCTGCGGCCCGTGACGAAGATCATTTCGGTGATGCCGGCCGCCATTGCCTCTTCGACCGCGTACTGGATCAGCGGCTTGTCGACAATCGGAAGCATCTCTTTCGGGCTCGCCTTCGTGGCGGGAAGGAACCGGGTGCCGAGACCCGCCACCGGAAATATGGCCTTGGTAACTTTGAGCATGAGTTGTCCGGGGTGTTCGCGATACAGACGTTAGAGAGTAGCCGGCCTTCCAAGACGGGCCAAAGCGAAGCTGACCAGGCAGCGTTTGCGTAGTGTCGGATAGATCGACTCGGGTGGTCGAGCGTAACCATAGAGGCGAAAACCGGCTATGGATGCGAGATGGCGGAAGAAGCGCCGCTTTTGGCTAAAGCGGATACGTGAAGGCCTGGCGGGGAGCACCACGGCGCAGGGCGTATAGCGCGTGGATCCATGGCATCGATGACAGCGGCGAGGTTCTGTTGCGATCCAGTCCGCGCATAACGATGCTAGAAATAGTCTCTTCGCGGAAAGTTGGGGAGGAAGGGGCGGCCAACGGAATTGCGACGCGCTTTACCGGAGGAGCTTAGCCGAGACGTACGCTCAGGATTGCTCCGCGGGAGACGGTGCCCTGCCCAAGCGGTAATCGGTGGGTGTCGTCGCAAGATACTTCCTGAATAACTTGGCCAACTGACCGCCGCTGCCAATGCCACAACGTCGTGCAATCTTATCGACAGGCAAGCGCGACTCGACGAGCATCCGGCAACTCATGTTAAGACGAGCGCGAAGCAGATAGTCGGAGGGGGTCATCCCGATCTCGCTCTTGAAGCGGCGCAGGAAGTTGCGCTCGCTCATCGCGGCCACCTTCGCGGCCGCGTCGATAGAAACGGGCCGGTCGACGTTTGCCTCCAACCAGCGCGCCGACGTCATGATCTTTTCACTGACTTTGGGCGCTCCGCTGCGGGAAATGGACGTGTCCCAAGGCACATCCTGCTGAGGGGCAACCGATTCAGCGACATGACGCGCCACTTCCAGTCCCATATCCTCTTCCACGATACGCAGTGCTGTGGCGACCTCGGTCGGGGCTTCGCTCAGTGCTCGTGCCTGATAGTAGTCGCCCGTTTCATTCTCGCCATATAAGAGGGCACAGTAGCGGCTGGGAAGCTTTGCTGCTTCCAGTAACAGCCTGCCCTCGGCGATCGGATGAACGATCTCGCTGAACGGATGCCTGCGGCGCAGCCAATTGCTAAGGCGTTCGTCGCGGCACGCATGCGGTACACCCGCGCCGCCTGCAATGAACAGCAGATGTCTGTCATTCCTGACCTGATGCGACTCGACGCTTTCAGTCCAGACGAACACCGAAGACGAGCTTGCGATGCGGCCGCCTGCCGCCGACAGCAAAGAGACGTCGTAACGCGCGCGATGTAATTGCTGTGATGCGCTGAACGCATTCGCTTTCTGGAAAATCTCGATAATTGCCGCGACTTTTGGCAGCGCAAACCCGTTAAATAACGCTATGTCGACGTGAGTCATCTCACGCGTCTGTGTTCTCACGGCACTTTGCCGCGAACAGCGCGGCAGAGTATGTACCAGCTCCATTTGTTTTCCCCCGGAATGTTTTAGCCTTCGAAGCCCCGCCCTGGACTCTGTGTTTTTCTTATCTTTTGCATGCTAACCATCAATTTTAGCGTAATTATTACATGTCCGATTTGGCCAACACATTGGCTGTTCACGACCCGGCTGCAGAAATTCCGTTTTAGCGGAGAGAATCCGTTGTCCGATACATCTGTAATCCATTTGGACGGGATTTATGCGTATATGCATAAATTTGCCCGTGAAATGAGACGGAGTGTATAGCGCATTTATAGATATGGGTTATGCGAGAACGCGATATAAAACGAATCGCCAGAACGGTGGCCGCCGCTCCGCTCAACCTGTACGGGATGTCACTCGAGCCGATCTTTTTCAAGGTAGGGCTTTCCTGGGGTAATTTGCGGCAAAAACTCCAGCTATCATGGGACTGCCACTGCCAGTTCACCCGCCTGAAAACCGGATCCAAGCAGAATTTTTCGGCGGTTTGCCATTTTCTCAACGCGCAGGGCTAAATAAGTCCCGAACGTAGCCGATAACGCATTCATGCGTATAGAAGAAATTCAGACAATCGTTAGTGCCGCTTCCGAGACGGCCGACTCCATCGTCGGCGCGCGTGAGTGGACTACGGCCGAAGATGCGAGTGCTATGCGCGATCTGATCTTCTGGGACATGCTTGCCAAACAATTGCCCGATATAAGCGTTGCCGATCTGCTGGCCATTCTTAAATAGCACCGTGCGAGGCTCGTTCAAGGTGAAGCAACATTTCGCATCGCACGGGTCCTACTGTTTCCGCTCCACTCAATTCATGTACCACTTGTCGACGTATCGGGTAAATGCGTAGATCGTGTCCGCTTTCAGCACAACGTCTTTAGATGAACGCGTCACGATGCCAGATCCGTGAACGATCGTCACATTTGGATTACCCAGTACGCGAATCGTTTGACCATCGGCAGCGCCGGAAAAATACGAGATGTCCGTGGGCGTCATGTAGTTATCAAGCACAACGAGACCTGAGCCGGTGACGTTGACGATCCGCGTCCCAGCCGGAGGCTTAATGGTGAGCGGCGCGCCTGACACGCTCGACCCTTCATGGTTCTGCACCAGGAATAATCCAGCCTGATTGAAACTGCCCGCGCAGGCGAAGTATTGATTACGCGCATCCGGATCGGATTCGCTGACGTAGTCCTCGAAACCATACTTCTGAAGACGTTCTTTTCGGCCCTCGGAGCGGCATGAGGTCAGCACGTTCGAGCGCGACTTCGACGACATGTAGAAGCCGCTGTAGGTGCCGACCTCGGCGGAACTATTGTTGTAGCCGAAGCATGTGCTCCATATGGCGCTGCCATCCACATAGAAGCCGTGGCCGATATTGGAGTCGCCACGGCATTGCGAAATGCGGTGCTGTGATCCTCGCAACGGTGCGATGTAGATACCGCGCTCGGCATCCTCGCCAATGCAATTCGACAGGAAGTTGTTTGCCCCGCCCACGACAATCCCGCACAGAAGAAGGTCCGGCGTGACCAGACCGCGACCCGCGATCAGAGAAGGGTTGGCTTCGATGCGGTTGAGGAAATCGTCGGTGCCGAACGTTTCGATGCATCCGGAAATTCGGTCGCGCTGGCGATTGAGCAAGACGTTCGTCGTCAGAATATCTTCAAACACGACACCAAACCCTGCGAGGTGCTGAAAGCCCTGATCGGCGAAATTGTTGGCGGTGCAACGTCGTAGAGCCGCCCATTTGACCAGTTGAAAGCGCACCCCGCCACCGGGGAAATTGGCGCCGCGTCCTTCGAAATTAATGCCGCTGATGCCGATTCCGCGTACGAGTGCCGTTGGCGTATCGACCACGAAGCCGTGGTCTGCCTGTACCAGCGTTACGCCGGAAATGTGGCCCGGAAGATAGCCGAACATCGTGCTACTCGATACGAGCGACACGCCGTTCTTCAAAATGACATTGCAGCGATAGCGCCCGGCAGGAAAGCGAACCACACCGCCGCCACGTGCTTCGAGCAGGTCGATCGCAGACTGGATCGCCGCGCTGTCGTCGGTGCGGCCATCGCCCTTTGCACCAAATCGTTTGGGATTGATGTCGGCGTCGTTCAACTCTTCGGCCACCGTCCGGACGATACTCGTCGGCGCGGCCGCCTTGAATGCGATTGATTGAGCGTTGCTTGCTCCAGACGGCGTGTCCTTCGATAACCCCGTATCTACGGATGAAGCGTCCCGTTTCGTTTGCCCGTTGACGGCCGCCGCTGCGCTGAGAATCGTGCCTGCGAGGGCACCCTTGATTGCCTGTCGTCGGTTAGTCACGGTATGACTCTCTGTCGTCGATCATTTATTGCGCGCAACGGCGTTGCTCACGAGTTCCCTGACCAGAACAGTTGGGAAGACTAAAGCGTCGTGTGCATAGCGACGCAACAGACGCCGGGGCTCGGTGACGATCCGGTGCAGCCATTCGAGGCCAGTCCTGCGCATCCAGACCGGCGCGCGCACCTTCTCGCCTGCAATGAAGTCGATCGTCGCGCCCGCGCAGATCGCCACCTTTGCGCTGATGCGCGCCCTGTTTTCATGCACCCATAGCTCCTGCTTGGGCGCACCGAGTCCAACGATCAACAGATCTGGCTCAGCTGCGGCGATTTCGTCGAGAATGCGATCGCACTCGGACGGCAACGTCTCGAATCCGAAAGGAGGGCAGTACGTACCGACTACCAGAACGTTCAACCAGCGTTGCGTAATGATCTGCGCGGCGCGCTCCGCTACACCTGGGCCGGCGCCTAGCAGAAACACGCGCATGGGCTGATTCATTGATCGCGCCTGATGAAGGATACTGGGTACGAGATCGCTGCCGGGCACCGCCTCCTTTAATGCGCGACCCATCATCCGCGATGCGAGCACCAGCGGCTTACCGTCTGCCAGTATCATCGAAGCGTCTGCATACGCAGCCTGGAATGCCAGCGAGTTTCGAAGTTTGACGATATGGTCCACATTCGGCGTGACCACGTAACGACATCTTGTGCGCGGCGATTCAAGCCACCGTGCCAACGTCTTTGCGGCCGTATCCATTGAGATGGCGTCTATCTCTATCCCGAACATCGTGCATTTGGTGGTCATTTAACAGGCCTCAGGTCGATAAGACGTGACGAAGCGCTCTGACAGGATTTATTTCTGCCAGAGAATTTGGATAACTAAGTAACTTAGGACCTTGTGGAATCTCCCTTGTGTCGGCCTGATACACCCAAGATCGCGCGGTGAGATCCGCCGGCCCGCCTCTATAGAAGCAGGCGCGCGCAGCGCTTAAGCGCTATGCGGTGCCGGTTCTGCCATAGCGGTCCTCAAGCCGAACGATGTCGTCCTCGCCGAGATACGCTCCGGATTGAACTTCGATCAGCTCGAGTGGGATCTTTCCCGGATTGAACAGTCGGTGCGATACCCCAACGGGAATATAGGTAGACTGGTTTTCGGTCAACAAGTCTTCGCGGTCGCCGTTCGTAACCAACGCCGTGCCCCTGACCACGATCCAATGCTCGGCCCGATGATGGTGCAGTTGAAGACTCAATTGAGCACCGGGATTGACAACGATCCGTTTGACCTGGAAGCGCTCGCCCTGGTCGATGGATTCATACGAGCCCCACGGGCGCGTCACGCGCCGATGGGTAACGGATTCGCGCCGTCCGGTTGCGTTGAGGCTGTCGACGATAGTCTTCACGTTTTTGGCCAGATCGCGATGCGCGACGAGCACAGCGTCTGCCGTTTCGACGATTACCAGGTCGCTGACGCCAATTGCCGCGACCATGCGGTGTTCAGCGCGGATATAGGAATTCGATACGGAATCTTGCAGCACGTCGCCTATAAGCGCATTGCGCTGCTCGTCTTGCGGCGCAATCTCATGCAGTGCGGACCACGATCCGATATCGCTCCAGCCAAGATCGTCCACAGAGATAACCGCCGCGCGATCGGTACGCTCAAGAACTGCGTAGTCCACCGAGATGCTGGGACATTCGGTGAAGGCATCTTTGCCGAGCCTGAAAAATTGCAGGTCAGGACGTGCATCTTTGTATGCTTGGTCCGCGAGACGGGCAACGTCTGGCTCGTATCGTTTCAGTTCGTCCAGGTAGACGGCCGCGCCAAACAGGAAAATCCCGCTGTTCCACAGGTAATCGCGACTAGCCAGCAACTCGGCAGCGAGCGCGGCGTCAGGTTTCTCGACGAAGGCGCTGACGTTGTATGCCTCGTGCTCCATGTCCGCCAACGACTCACCCTTGCGGATGTATCCAAACCCGGTGTGCGGCGCAGTCGGCACCACTCCAAATGTGACGAGCCGTCCATCGCGCGCCAGAGCTATGCCGGTTTCGACGGCACTGTGAAACGCGTCTACGTTTTGAATGACGTGATCGGACGGCAGTACCAGCAACAGTGCCTTGGGATCATCCTGGACAGCGAAATGTGCCGCGGCCGCAATCGCCGCTGCGGTGTTTCTCGAAACTGGCTCAAGAATGATCGCTGAGACGTCGAGAGCGATTTCCTTTAATTGATCGGCAAGCTGAAAGCGGTATTCGGCATTTGAAACCAAAACCGGCGGCTTAGTGTTGTCGAGGGCATTGACGCGTTTCAGCGTAGTCTGCAACAGCGAGTGCT
Organism: Paraburkholderia sp. BL27I4N3; assembly: GCF_003386115.1. NCBI lineage: Bacteria > Pseudomonadati > Pseudomonadota > Betaproteobacteria > Burkholderiales > Burkholderiaceae > Paraburkholderia > Paraburkholderia sp. BL27I4N3. The sequence goes on from NZ_QREJ01000001.1 coordinate 7,575,068, forward strand.
CGCCCGCCAGCGTAAGAAACTGTTTTGGTTGACCGCCACGAGACATCGGCCACAACCGCGTGCCACTGCCGCCACATAGAACAACTGGGAAAATGCTCATGTGCTTCTATCCTGTGTGCCTCGTTCGGTGTGACTCTACTGAGCAACCTATGTGTTGTGCGTCGACTGTCTTTATTCGACATACTTTTGGCAGATCCGGGTAACCCACTACAACCGCTTTGAAATTGGGCTTCGTGAGACATGTCGGGCCTATTGCCGGCCGGCTACCGAAGGATAGTCTCGATAGGCGAGAAGCATGAAGATGAAGATAGACAGACCGAGTGGTTCGATCATTAGCAAGCCGGCGAAAACGGCAAAAACAAGTGGCGCCATAGATCCGAAATCCCTACGCACCCGGAGCCAGAGAACCCAGCAATAGATCACGGTGACAGGTACCCCGTATTTGTAGATCATGCCGGTAATCGAGTTCGATATGCCGGCGTCGTTCTCCTTGATGTACCCATACTCGTCCAGTGCAAGTGCGTTGTAGGCGTCGAGATCGCCGCTTGGACGGCCGAGCAGCAAGCTGTCAGCCGCGGCGCGCGCCCCGAGTGTCATGTCGTTGATTCGCACGGTGATACTCGAGTCGCCTTGCAGCGAGCGGCCGAAGAGGGTGGAGAAGGCGTCGTCGATCGCGCCAGGGGCGGCCAGTACAAGTGCCACCACAATGCCCAACATGACGGCTGCGAGATTTGCGAGCCGCGGCTGGCGCTGATGCACGTAACAATAGGCAGCGAATGGCATCAAGACCGACAGGGCTCCCATGGATTGAGTGGAGAGAGCAGCCAGAATAAATACCCAATTGGGTCGTTTCTTGTACTTCAGACAGTTGTATGCAAAGGCCATCGTCAGCATGACGCCGTAAACACCGGCTTCCCAGAAGATGCCCTGATTGCGGTAGTGATTGAAGCGCTGAAGATCGGTCGAGCGGACGTAGAGAAGGCCGAAGACCGTGCTGTATTCGTCATCGATATGGCGTGCGATGCCGGGGGCCACGTACGCGAGCGGATAAAGGACCAGCGAGATGATCGCCATGTAATACATTACATCGACGAAAAGCTCGCGGAAGTCGCGGCGTGTCCGCTTGAAATAGATGCACGCGACGCCCGCGATTAGCGCTTTTAGAATGACGAAAAGTTCCTTGTCGTCGATCTGAAAATCCTGCGCGTAGCTGGCAACGAAGATCGCGATAACCAGAATCCCGTAGCTTCCACGGATCGCTCGAGGAAAACGTACGGATACCAGGAAGCTGCAAAATAGAACGACGACGATTGCGGCGATCATCGCGGAATTACCAACGCGAACCACAACGATCCAACCGCCGCTGACAAGCAGGATTGCGGTCAGCAGTAACGAGGCGCGGATTTCGCGCCGGAAGAGGGCACTAAGCATGATTGATTTCGGTTGTGACACTAGCGGGACAGGCGTTACGCGCAGAAGGCCCGCCCTTTAACCATTCCATATGATCCGGATGCCAGTGGCGAACCACGCGGGCAGGTGCGCCGACGGCGACGCAGAAATCGGGGATGTCGCTTGTGACGACGGCGTTAGCGCCGATCACACAGTTGCGGCCAATTCTGGCTCCGAGTATTACGACGTTCTCGCCAATCCACGAGCCATCCCCGATGCTGACCGGGCGGCGCTGAATCAGGTTTTGCGTCTTGACCGGTTTGTGGATGTCTTCGTATCCGTGAATATAGTCGGCGACATAGACCCGGTCGGCGATCAGTACGTCGCATCCGATTTCGATCGACTGGGTGACAATAATATGTGCGCTGTTGCCGATGTATACACGGTCGCGGATCTCAAGTCTGGGTTGCACGGAGAACGCGTGAATCGTCTCGATCCATGCGAAGTTGTTAATGAAGACGTCAGTGCCGATCGCGATGTTGTCCGATCCGTCGATCCGGATTGGCCTGAGAATGCGGGAACGTGCCCCGAACCGAGTGAAGAAAAATGGATACACGATGCTCTGAAGTGACGTCCGAAGACGATTCCGGATCTTGAAGAAGATGCCTATATTCACGTGTCTATTCCGTTTGTGTACGTTTGGCGTGGGGCTTCAGGAGGGTGGTGATCTCACGTCGGTAGAACGACAGCGACGGATAGACGCAGATACCCAGAACCTTCCACGCCACAAGTCCCTCTACGAGTTTTTCGCCTGCCAGTGCAAGAGCGGTAGCGAGTGCCGCGCCGGTCCCGCCAAGCGCCGGCACGAGAAACGCGGCAAGGGCAATGCACGCCAGGGTCGCTATCACCATCGCATTACGGATGACTCTCTCCAGTCCGTGAACGACCAGTAAGGGACGTATTGAACCGCTTGCGACCACGGCGAGTTGTCCCGCGCTCAAAAATAGAAGGGGGCCGTAACCCGCCCCAAAGTCATTGCCGAATAGTCGCAGCAGGTGGTGGCCCGATATGACCAGGACGACGAAAAGACCCGACACCAGGATCAGCAGTGCAGCCGATACTCGTTGAACAATCCACTCGATGTCGTGCTTGCTGGCGGTGCCACGCATCATCGAAAGTTTTGGCCCCACTAGCGCGTCGATGGGTGGGATCAGGAAGCCCGAAAGCGTCAGCGCAACGCGTTGTGCGACCGAATAACCGCCCACGTCGGAAGGAGAAGAGTGAATGCCCAGCGCAAAAACCGCGATCCAGAGCAGCGCCATCTGGCAGGTGTTGCCGATCAGCAGCGGCAGTGCTGGCCGCAGTAATTGGACATTCCATACCGGGCCGATCGGACTGGTGAGACCACCGGCGCTGCGCATGAACCTGCTGAAGGGAATGTACGCAATAGCGAGGTTGACGGTTGATGCGCCAACGAAGATATACGCCGCCGTCACCGCGTTCGAGGGCGGCATGCAGAATAGTGAAAGGAACGAGATGAGCGGTACCCAAAGGCTGAACACGGCAATGCTTCTTTCCGGCTTGCCGATGATCTGCAGAAACGGTACGTGCATCATCGCGATCGAAGTCGGTAATAACGCTACCGCGAACCACACCAATACAGAGACAAGTTCCTGCTTATCAAAGACATACAGCGCCAGGGGTTTCGATAGAAGAATGACCGTCAGCGTGAGGGCGAGACTCGCGACAGCGGCGAGGAGCATGGTTTGGCGGTACAAGCTTCGTAGCTGTGTCCACTGACGATCGCGTACCATCGGACCGCCCTCGCGAATCACGATCTGTTCGAGGCCGAGCCGGCAGAATGTCGACAGCACCGACAGAAACCCCAGGCCAATCATGTAGAGACCCGTCTGCGACGCGCCGAGATAACGGCCGAGAAAGATCACGAACGAAAAATTCGTCACTGCGCCCGAGAGTCTGAAGACGAAACTCGACGCAATACGTTTGGCAATGCTCGGCGACGGCGGAAGTCCGGCTGCTGTCATAACTGTTTATCGAGTCTCAACGCGGAGCGACTCGATTACGCGCGCAGCGATACCGCGCGTATAGCCGAGATCGACGTCGGTAAAGTGGCCGGGGAAGAAGTACCGGTTGACCAGCGCGCCAAGCAACATGTTCGGGGCGGGATTCGACCTGTCGGTGGGGTGTTCGATCAGATGGCCGAGTTCGGCTGGCGTACGTGCCGGCAGAATTCCGTTGAGATGATCGTAAAACGATTCGCCGAGCACGATGACCCTGTGGCCGGCCGCGAAAGCATCAAGTCCCGTCAACGAGTTGACCGTGACCGTTATACATGTCCGGGCAATATCCTCGGGGAGCGACCGGCCGCTGAGTTCGATTCTCTCCAGGCGTTCCACTAGCGCGTAGAATGCCGCGCTGTATTTGCGGCGGTACAGCGGATGTTCACGGACGACGACTTTCCAGTCGGGTGGGATACCGGCCATGACGAACTCGATCAATCCAGCGTCGCTGAGCTGAAGTGGATTGTGATAGATGTTGTTCGCGTCTTCGGGCACCTGCATTGCGAGCAGGAGAGTCTTTCGCCGGTCGGACACGGTGTCCGATTGGCGCACCAATGCCTTGTAACGCGCAGACGGGCACTTCTCCAGGCGATACGGTCGGAGATCGGGAGGCAGCAACCCGGTAAGCCGCGATTGTGCAACGACAAGCTTGTCGACCATCGAGTACAGACGATTGTTCCATCTCGGACGCTGACTAGGTACGACCAACTCAGGACCCGTCGCAGGAAGATCGGCAAGAGCCGTACGGAACGAACAATTCGCGTTGACTCCCTCGCGATCCAGTAGCGTGGTGCGATACGGTCCCTGCTCGAAAAACCACGTCGTCGCACGCGAATCGGCCAGGGTGCGCATCAACACCTCGGCGGGCAAACGTGTGTCGCCACTCAGGATGGCTACGTCCGGATCGAACTGCTCGATCACCGATCGGCTCACGTCGAGCATTTTCCGTGCGTGGCGGTCAAGCGCGTCCCGTTGCGGATCGGTCATACCGGGATCGGATGAGTGGAAGCGGATCAGAGCCGAAATGACGTCAGGATCGGTCGAACGGTCCTTCACCCTCTTCAGAAATGCCCTCCACGACAGCGCCTTGGTCGCACGCCCATGCAACCGGAAGTACGCCCACGCACTTGGAAAAACCGCCAGATGGAGAAATTCGACGTTGGGATCCAACTGCTTCCATGCATCCTCTATCGCGCAGAAGAAGCGCGCCATTGGATGGTAGTAAACCAGCGTGACAACTTTAGTTTTCATAGTGTGTGAGCGAGCCAACCGCCGGCCGGATACGATGTCGAACGTGGTTATGCGACAGCCCGTTTCATCAGAAGCGCGTCGCGTAATGCGCGAAGTTCGATCTTGTGACGTGCCGCCGCATGAAAAACGGTCAACACGATTGCCGACGCGGCGACAGCGAGATTGCGTGTTTTCAATCCGCAGTAAAGCCAGTTGCGCGTCAAGTAATAACGTGAAAAATCTGAGCGGCTGCCGCCCGTTGAAGAGCTGATCTTGTGCTGAAGATGAATGGTCGGCGTGTAATACATCTTGATTCCGGCCCTTTTCAGTTCGAGGCAGAAGATCGTGTCGTCGTAGTAGACGAAGAGCTCCTCCCACATCCGGATTCCCGATTCCTTTAACAGACGCGACCTGACGATGAGCGAGCAAGTTGGCGCGTAGTCAACCGGATACAAAAGATTTTTGGTCAGTCGATCGGGTTTGTTATGGCCGAAATGACGGCAGCCGCCTTTGAGGTAGCTCAGTTTGCCACCGGCATACCACGGTTTGCCGGGCGTGTCATAGTAAAAGCTCTTTGGCGCGAGCGCGTCGACGTGTGGATTGGCATTCAGAATATCCACTTGCTGCTGGAGGAAATCGGCGTTGACTTCAATGTCGTTATTCAGGAAGAGGACATGCGTGAAGCTCTCATCTGGAAGAAAGAAGTCCAGTCCCTGGTTGTTCGCCGTGGCCACACCCAGGTTCGATTTGTTGCGAATGAATGTGAACGGAACCTTTAGATCCGCGCGAATTGCCGCTTCGCACGCACGGTTGTCGACGTCGTTCTCGATACAGAGGACATGAAAATCCGTGAATCGTTGAGCGTTCATGCTCGCAATAAACCCTGCGATCACCGGGTCCGATTTGAAAAGCACGGTCACAATGCCAATTTTCATCACGAATTTCCTTGAAGAGTGAGGGCGCTTAGTTCAACAGCCCGCGACTGCGCATCTCGGCGACCGACTGGTCGTAGCCTGCATCAGAGATGGTTTGTTCCTCGACCCACTTGCAGAAATGCATCGCACCTTCTGCAAACGACACCTTCGGCTCGAAGTCGAGCTCTTTGCGAATCTTTTTCAAATCCGCATAGTTATGGCGGATGTCGCCGAGACGGAAATTGCCCGTGATGTTGAGCGCGCCGGTGGCGCCGTAGAAGCGCTTCAGCGTTTGCGCGACCTGAAGCACGCTCGTTGCCTTACCGGATCCGACGTTGTAGGCGACACCGGCTTTATTCGTCGCATCAAGCGCGAGCACAATGGATTCGACGATGTCGTCGATATAGACGAAGTCGCGGCTCTCGAGGCCGTCCTCGAAAATGTTGACGTCTTTGCCCTGAAGCAGCAGCGTGGAGAAGATGGAGAGAATGCCGGTGTACGGGTTACGCAGCGACTGGCCCGGTCCATACACGTTCTGAAAGCGGAGTGCGATCGCGCCGATATCGAGCGTCTCGCAGACAGTGAGAACCAGTTGTTCCTGAAACAGCTTCGTGATGCCGTAGACAGAGCTGGGATGCGTCTTGGAGGTCTCGTCGGTTGGGACCAGTTCGAGACGTTCGCCGGTTTCCGGGCAAAGGCAATCATACAGTCCGAGACGCATGTCAGAGGCTTTCCGCGTGCCCGGATATACGTAGCCCGCGTGGCCGCGATATTTGCCTTCGCCATAGATCGAACGGGACGACGCCACGATGAGCCGGCGGACGGTGCCATGCCCAGCGTCGCGCGCTTCGGCGAGTAAATCGAGCATTAGCGACGTGCCGCGGACGTTGGTCTCCACATAGTGGTCGATCTGGTACATGGATTGACCGGTCCCCGTTTCCGCAGCCAGGTGAATGACGGCTTCCTGACCCTCCAGTGCGGCTTGCCAGTCTTCACGGCGACGCACGTCGCCTTTGATGAAGCGCACGGATTCAGGCAACGACTTGAACAGCGGAGATTCATCCGGATTAGTCCCGTGAATCTGCGGAGAAAGGTTGTCCAGTACCGTAACAGTGTCGCCGAGGCGGTTAAGCGTACGCGCGAGTGCACTGCCGATAAAGCCGGCACCGCCGGTGATCAGGATATTCATGCGAGCTCGAAGATTGAGATAAAGGTCAAAAAAAGGGCTGCTTTTACTGTGAATCGCAGCGCTGAACCGGGGACGCGAGACACGGATTTGGCGACTGGCAAATCCGGAATGCGTGCAGGTCGAAAGTAACGCGTGCCTTCAATACGCTTGGGCGCCACCGAAGCCATGGATAAACGTTTTCAGAACGATCTTGAGATCGAGACCGAACGTCCAGTTCTCGATGTAATAGAGATCGAAGGCGATTCGTCCTTGCATCTTTTCGATCTTGTCGGTTTCGCCGCGATAGCCGTTGATTTGCGCCCAGCCCGTAATGCCAGGTTTGATCCTGTAGCGAAACATGTAGCCGTTCACGAGGTCTTTGTAGAGTTCGTCGTGCTGCAACGCATGCGGGCGCGGACCGACTACGGACATGTCGCCTTTGAGGACATTGATGAACTGCGGCAACTCGTCGAGACTGGTCTTGCGTAGCAGCGCGCCTATCGGCGTCACACGAGGATCGCGCCGTTTGGCCTGAGTCAACTGGCCGGCATCTTCGGAATGAACCACCATCGTCCGAAACTTGTAGATCTGAAATTCGTTGCCGTTCGCGCCCTTGCGCCATTGGCGGAAGAAAACCGGACCGGGCGAGGACAACTTCACGAGAATTCCGATGACGAGCATCAGCGGCAACAAACAGAGCAGCGCAAGAGCCGCGAAGGTGCGGTCGAAAATCTGTTTCGGTACAAAACGTGGATCTGCTGACGGCGACGCCAATAGATTGATTGCGGATAGCCCCACGACCTCGGAGACCGAGTGGTTGAAAAGGGAAATGTCACGCACGTTCGGAATGAAGCGGACGTTCACGAAGTCATGCCGGAATGCGTTCAATACGGCGTGTACCCGCGCTTCTTCCCGCAGCGGCAGAACGAGCCAGATTTCCTTGATGCTTCGGGTGCGCACCGTATCGGCAAGTCCGTCGAGAGAGGCGATCACCGGAAGTCCGCCGGCATACGTGGAGGCCTGCGGATCCTCGTCGAAGACACATTCCGGATAGAAGCCCGACTGGGCGTTCTTACGCAAGCGATCGATCAACGTAAGGCTGAGCGGATTCGCGCCGACGATGGCGACCGGTTGGACATTGATGCCGCGTCGCCATAGCTGTTTCGACAAGTGATATTGCGCGAGCCGCAAGGTGACGAGCAGCGCAAGCGACGTGACGAGCCACGTCCCGCACCAGAGCCGCGACAGGGTGTGTGCCTGATGTGTCGTGAAGACCAGTACGAGTCCCAGGACGAAGACGGCCACCCAGCCGATCGTAACAAGCGTCACCATCTCCAGCGGATTCCGTCCTCGCCAGGATTGATAGATACCCAACGTGGGGAATAGCAGTGCGGTCATCGCCGTATTGAAGGCGACGAGAAGCAGCGTGGAGTTACTCCACGCAGTGAAGTCTTCGAAACGGAATACATACGCAATCTCGGCGCCCGCCAATACGAGACACGCATCAAGCAGCGCGAAGAGAAATTCAGGTGCGCGAGTACCGGGATGAAACTCAAGCGGTTTGACTGATTGCATTTTCATTCCCCTAGCGATTTGTTTGCAGGCGCTAACCGGTTTTGCGTCGCATCATAACCACGAGGTTGGCGACGACAATTCCGATGACGGAAAACGGCAATGAATCGTCCGAATCGACTCAACGTGCTCATGCATGGCGTTTTGGCATCGGCCGGAAGCCGCGTGGCGCCTCGATCTCCGATTCAGTCGTATTGGGTAAAAAGTCCGGGGACCCAGCCTCGAAGTCGACCGGCGCCGCCCGGGACTTTCCGTATTTCGCCAAATGCATGCCGTTTTCGGTCAACGCGATTCGCCGCGTCGCAGCATCGGTAATATCCGATCCCGGTAAGACAAGCCGTCAAGAAAGCGACGGCAGACTGTGCGATGCGGTCTAACAACCGTAAAGCGCGACTGACATTCAAGGGCCCTCGAATAGTCCACGGGTCTTCGCTTTTGCAGTCGGTCATTTCGAAGTCTGCAGATCCATACTGCCCTAGCACACTGCCAATGAGAAATCGCTTTGCATTACTTATTCAACGCTTGTCCTTGTGTTCGGTGGTTGCACTTGGCGCTTGCGCATTTGCGCCAGGGATGAGTTTCGATCCCCATAAGCCGATCGATCCCGAGGATCCTTCTTCAGTGCCGGTGATCACGCCGATTACGTTCAAGCTGATCGAGCAGGAATCGTCAACTCGCAAGGCGGCCATTGCGGCAGACACCAGCTATGCATCGTTGATCGCGCCACCCGCACCCTATCGGATCGGAGCGCAGGACGTACTGTCCATCATCGTTTGGGATCACCCGGAACTGGTGATGCCTAACCTCAGTTACGCGATCGGCACGGACTCGGGCGCTTCTCCGGCTACGGTGGGTATGACGGCGCAGAGTCTGCCTGGTTTTGTCGTCAGCAAGGACGGATACGTCCAGTTTCCCTATGTCAGGAAGATCAAGGCCAGTGGACTGACGGAGCTGCAATTGCAGCAACAATTGATCGATCACCTGAAGCAGAACCTCAACGATCCGCAGGTGACGGTGCGCGTCATTGGATACCGCAGTCAGAAAGCCTATATCGACGGCGAAGTGCGCCAGCCGGGCGTCAAGCAGATCACCGATGTCCCGATGACGCTGGCCGAGATGCTGAATCAGGCAAACGGCGTCGCGGCAACCGGCGACCTGAGCAGAATCGAACTGACCCGCGGCGGCATCACGCATCGGATCAATCTTCCTGAAATGCTGAAGCGTGGGCTCAATCCGAAGGACATTGCGATCCGTGACCAGGACGCGATCCGGGTCCCGCCTTTAATCGAACATCGGGTCGTGGTCTCGGGCGAAGTCGTGAAGCCGGGGCCTGTCGTGTTCAAGACGAATGGTCACCTGACGCTAAGCGATGCGCTGGGCGACGCGGGTGGTGTCAGCCAGTTGACCGGCGATGCGGGTGAAATCTACGTGGTGCGCGCGAAATCGGACGATGGGCTTCCGAAGATATTCCATCTCGACAGCAAGTCGCCGACCGGAATGGTGCTTGCCGCCGGGTTTGAAATGAAGCCGGACGACGTCGTGTATGTAGACGCGCCAGGCGTGATCAGGTGGTACCGCGTCGTGACGCCTCTGGTGGGCAGTGCGACCGGTGCTTATTACCTGCAACGAACCGCATCGGGTAACTGAACATGGTCCAATCGGTTCTCGTGGTCTGTATCGGCAACATCTGCCGAAGTCCAATGGCGGTTGGCCTTTTGCGCGCACGGCTGCGCCATGTTCGGGTCGAGTCCGCGGGACTGGGCGCGCTCATCGGCCACCCTGCCGACCGGATTGCGCGTGAGTTGATGCGCGAGCGCGACATTGTGATCGACGATCACCGCGCCAGGCCGCTCTCGGCGTCTCTGTGTGCGCAGTCGGATGTGATCTTCGTGATGGACGCAAAACAGAAGCAGAGCGTGGTCGATCGTTATCCGACCACGCGTGGAAAGGTATTTCGGCTGGGAGAATTCATTGATCAGGATATTTTCGACCCTTACGGAGGCGAGCGTTCGGATTTTCAAGCGTGCCTCACCTTGATTGACCGCGCGATCGAAGACTGGGTCGAGCGACTCAAAATTGTGGCTTAACCGAGCGGGCGTTTTTCCGCTCGCTACCTTGGCACCTATTTGATGACGCAAACTAAATTGCCTCCCACGGGGGCACCCGATAGCGAAGAAGAACTGGACTTCGTGACGATCCTCGACGTGCTGATAGAAAGCCGTTGGCTGATCGGCATTGTGGTCGCCTTCTTCGTCGTGGCCGGCACGCTCTACGCGTTTCTGAGCAATCCGGTCTATGAGGCCGATCTGCTCATACAGGTCGAAGACAGCCCGGAAAGCTCGGCGGAAAAAGGCCTGCTGGGCGATGTTTCGTCGTTGTTCGACGTGAAGTCGACGGCTGCTGCAGAAAGTCAGATTCTGGCATCACGCCTTGTCGTTACGCGTGCGGTCGACAACCTCAAACTGTTTATCGACGCACAGCCGCGCTACTTTCCGTTGATCGGGAACTGGATAGCCCGCCGCAATCAGGAGCTTTCCACACCTGGCCTATTCGGCATCGGCGGCTACGCATGGGGAAACGAGCGTATCGACGTGGCGCAATTCGACGTACCGACATCGCTCGAGGACGACAAATTCCGCCTGACGGTGATCGACGCGACGCACTACCAGTTGACCGGCGACGATCTCCCTGAACCGTTTGTCGGTCAGGTTGGACGGGTCGAGTCAGTACCGTCGTGCTGTGGAAAGATTCTTCTCTGGGTGAAATCCATTCGAGGCAAGCCGGATACGCAGTTTGTCCTTAGACGCCACTCGAGAATGAAAAGTATCACCGACTTGCAAAACAACCTCGACGTTCAAGAGAAGGTGAAGCAATCGGGCGTGTTGATTGCCAGTCTGCTCGATACCGACCCGGTGCGCGTAGCGGCGGAGTTGAACGCGGTGGGCGATCAGTACATTCGGCAGAACGTCGAACGAAAGTCTGCTGAAGCGGCGCAGTCTCTGGAGTTTCTGAACTCGCAATTGCCGGTGATCAAGCGGCGTCTCGACGAAGCCCAGCAACGCTATACGGCGGCACGCAACAAACTCGGCAGCGTGGACCTGACTGAGGAAGCGAAGGTGGTATTGCAGCAGTCCGTCGACGCGAAGACCAAGCTGCTCGAACTCGAGGAGCAACGCCAGGGACTCGCGGCACGATTCAATGGACACCATCCGGCTATCCGCACGATCGACTCGCAGATTGCGACGTTGCGTCAATACAGCGACGCGGCAACCTCCAGAATCAAGCAACTGCCCGACGTGCAGCAGCAGATTGTTCAGTTGCAACTCGACGTTCAGGTCAATACTGATCTCTACACGTCCTTGCTGAACAACTTTCAGCAATTGCAGCTCGTCAAGGCGGGCAAGACGGGGAATGTGCGGCTTGTCGACACGGCAGCGATTCCTGAGAAGCCGGTCAAGCCGAAAAAGTTGATCGTCCTTGCTGGATCGCTGGTCGTCGGCCTGTTTGCGGGCGCGGTGCTTGCCTTTGTGCGCAACATGCTGTTCCGCGGCATCAGCGATCCGACCGAGTTGGAGCGCCGCACGGGGCTTCATGTGTACGCGACGATCCCGTTGAGTAAGCGTCAACAGGAGCTAAGCAAGACGTCGAGCGCAAAGAAAGCGGGTACACACGTTCTCGCCGCCGATTCGCCTAGCGATCCGGCTATCGAAAGCTTACGTAGTCTGAGAACTGCGTTGCAGTTTGCCATGGTCAACGCGCGAAACAACGTCGTACTGTTGACCGGGTCGGCGCCGGCCGTGGGTAAGTCGTTCGTGTCGGCGAATTTTGCGGCGGTGCTGGCGGCGGGAGGCAAAAGAGTGCTGCTGATCGATGGTGACTTGCGCAAAGGGCATTTGCATCAGTCGTTCGGATTTGAACGCGGTGGCGGATTTTCAGAGCTGGTGTCGGGTCTCTCGACATTCGAGCAGGTCGTGCGGCGCGATCTGATTCCGCGACTGGACTTTGTTTCGACTGGGACACTGCCGCGAAATCCCGCAGAGTTGTTGCTAGGTGACCGTGTGGCGTCTTGTATCCAGGACCTGTCGAAGATGTACGACATCGTGCTGATTGACACGGCGCCTGCACTCGCAGCCGCCGATGCCGGAATTCTCGCGCCGAACGCAGGCACTGTGTTCCTGGTCGCCCGGGCGGCGGTGACGAAAGCGGGCGAGATCGGAGAGTCGGTCAAGCGGCTCGCCCAAAACGGCGTTGAGGCAAACGGCGTACTCTTTAACGGGCTGAATCTGTCGCACGCGCGGTATGGTTACGGCTCCAAATATGGTTCATATCGCTATGCAGCCTATGAATACGGTGGCGAGACGCGTAGCTAACGTCAACGCGTACAGTGCATGAGACCCAAAGACTGAAGGTCGCCGCGCCCGGATATCTCTGAGCAGGGCGATTCAGGTCAACCGTTCTAACTCTTTCTGGCGTGGACGTGAGCGATGAAGATAAACGATCGTGCGGTAGAAATCACAGGCGCGGTAACGGTCTCGAACCGTCTGCCGTTCGTATTGTTCGGCGGCATCAACGTTCTCGAAGACCTCGATTCGACACTGTACGCGTGCCGCCACTATGTCGAGACGACGGCGAAGTTGAACATTCCATTCGTCTTCAAGGCTTCGTTCGACAAGGCGAATCGTTCGTCGATCCATTCTTATCGTGGGGTCGGAATGGATGAAGGTTTGAGTATCTTTGCAGCGGTCAAACGTGAGTTCGGCATGCCGGTCATTGCCGATGTACACGAGGTCGAGCAGGCCGCGCGTGTCGCGGAGGTCGTCGATGTGCTCCAGGTGCCGGCATTTCTCGCGCGGCAGACGGACCTCGTCGTAGCTATTGCGAAAACGGGCCGCGTAATCAACATCAAGAAGCCGCAATTCATGAGCCCGACGCAGGTCGCTCACATTGTCGGCAAGTGCCGTGAAGTTGGTAACGACAGCGTCATTCTGTGCGAGCGCGGCAGTTCGTTCGGCTACGACAATCTGGTGGTCGATATGCTTGGCTTCCGGCAGATGATCGAAGCGTCGGATGGCGCGCCGGTGATCTTTGACGTGACGCATAGCCTGCAATATCGCGATCCGGGCGGCGCCGCTTCAGGCGGCCGGCGCCGCCAGGTCGTCGAGCTTGCACGTGCGGGTCTGGCGGTCGGTCTGGGCGGTCTCTTTCTGGAAGCACATCCCGATCCCGATCACGCGCGTTGTGATGGTCCGAGCGCGCTTCCGCTTGCCGTGCTCGAACCGTTTCTCCGGCAAATGAAGGACCTTGACGATCTGGTCAAGAGCTTCCCGGCGCTGGATATTCAATGAGCGGGCCACGAAAGTATCGGGGAAAAATCCGCCTTGTTCTATTCGATGTGGACGGCGTGCTGACGGACGGCTCGTTGCATTTCAATGGCGAAGGTGAACACCTCAAGTCTTTCAGCGTACGCGACGGCGTGGCGATCGGACTGCTGCGTGAATACGGAATTGCGACGGGCGTATTGTCCGGTCGATCGAGTGCGCCGCTTACACGCCGGGCGAAAGAGCTCGGTTTTAACCTGGTGGTGACCGGCAGCCACGACAAGTTGTCCGCGTACGAGGCGATCAAGCTGGAGCGGGGCTTGCAGGACGAGGAGATCGTCTACGTCGGCGACGACGTGATCGATTTGCCGGTGATGTTGCGCGCCGGCCGCGCGTTCGCCCCAGGCGATGCACACGTGCTTGTATTGCGGCACGCGGATCATGTCACGCGCGCGCGTGGCGGCCACGGCGTCGCCCGTGAAGTCGCAGAGAACGTGTTGTTGGCCGACGGGATGACGCTCGACGAGATGTATCAATCGTTTTTGACCGGGGAGGTGCGCAGTGCGATCGTCCAGTAGCCTTGCTTCGATCCACGTGGTGATTCCAGCTCGTTTTGGTTCGACTCGCTTGCCCGGCAAGCCACTGATCGATCTGGCCGGCGCGCCGATGATCGTGCGGGTGTATGGATCTGTTCGAGCGGCATTGCCCGAGACGGTGGATATCGTGGTGGCCACAGACGACGAGCGGATTGTCGACAGTCTGGAGGCGTACCGGATTCCGGTCCGGATGACCGACCCCGAACATCAGTCCGGAACTGATCGGTGCGCGCAAGTTGCGCGTGAATCGGGCTGGAATCCAGATGATCTCGTCGTTAATGTGCAGGGTGATGAACCGCTCGTTCCACAGCCGTTGCTTGCGTCGTTCGTGCAATTCTGCGCGAATGCGCAGACTCTCGACATGGCGACTGTTGCGGTCCCTTTGACCCAAGTGTCCCATTTGACTGATCCAAACGTCGTCAAACTCGTGGTCGGCGCCCACGGGCAGGCAATCGTGTTTTCACGTTCGGCGATTCCGTTTTGCCGCGATCTTCCCCAAGGCGAGTGGCCGTTGACCGCGTACTTGCGTCATATCGGTATCTACGCCTATCGGTGCTCCGCGCTCTACCGATTGACGGAGACCCCTTCATGCGAACTCGAAGAACTCGAGAAGCTGGAACAGATGCGCGCGATCTGGCTGGGTATGCCGATTCGCGTATTCGAATGGCCTGAAGCTCCGCCGCCGGGTGTCGATACGAACGAGGATGTGGCGCGAGTAAGGGAAATACTGTTTGTGAACGCTTCGGGGAGATCATGACGGCTCACGATTACATCTCGTCGGCGAAACGCGTTTTCGCTTTGGAGTCCAGTGCCGTTGCCGCGCTCGCGTCGGCCCTGGACGACGACTATACGCAGGCGATAGCGCGTATTCTCGAAACGCGCGGCCGTGTGATCGTGTGCGGCATGGGTAAGTCTGGAATCATCGGCAAGAAGATCGCGGCAACTTTCGCGAGCACCGGCACGCCGGCGTTTTTCATGCATCCCGGCGAGGCGTACCACGGTGATCTCGGAATGGTCACCAGTGACGACGTGTTTCTCGCCATTTCAAATTCGGGTGAAACTCACGAGGTTGTGCAGTTGCTCCCATTTCTGCGAAACAATCACAACTTCGTGATCGCAATGACGGGCAATCGTGAGTCGACGCTTGCTCGCGCGGGGCATTGCCATCTGGATATCGGTGTCGAGAAAGAAGCCTGTCCGCTTCAACTGGCGCCGACCGCTTCGACGACTGCGGCGCTAGCAATGGGCGATGCCCTCGCCGTGACGTTAATGGAGGCGCGCGATTTCAAGCCGGAGGGATTCGCGCGTTTTCACCCTGGAGGATCGCTTGGACGGCGATTGCTGAGCACCGTGGGTGACGAGATGGTGCGCGACAAGCTTCCGTTCGTCGGACCCGATGCGAAGGTCATGGAGATCGTCAGCGAGATGACGCGCGGCAGTCTTGGGATTGCAATCGTTCGCGACGAAACGGGTTGGGGCCTGATTACCGACGGTGACGTTCGCCGCTTGATCGAACTCCACGGACCCCATGCATTCGAAAAATGCGCGCGAGACTTCATGTCGAGAGAGCCCACGATGGTGTCACCCGCCACGCGCGTGCAGGATGCGTTGGCATTGCTCGACGAACGGCGGATTACTTCGCTACTGGTATTGGAACAACAGCACATTGTCGGTGTTTTCAAGAAGTAAAGGTGCATGCTTGGTGCGTTTCGCACAGTGGCTAGCGTCATTTCAGACAAATCTATGGCACCGGTAGCCAGCGATCGTTGTCAACAGCACGCTGTGAGTAATATCGGCGGTGAGAATAGGTGACACGCCAGCGCTGGCCGCGGAAACAGGAACATGCACCCGTACACAAACCGCACAAGAGCTAAAGGAGCATTCTCCGAGAGCGCCGCATCATCTTCCATGGATTCGGAAGTGAAGATTGCGATAGTCGTATTCACCGGGTTCTCTATCAAAGAGGTCGACGCGCTGGCGGATATCTTCAATGGCGCTCACGACGACGGTATCGGGGAGGAAAGGTCGCCGTCGCCTGGCCTGATATTCAAGGTGTCGTTTCTGTCGATTGGAGGCGGCTATGTGGATGACTCGCTTTCAATCCGGATCTGGACAGAGGCGATCGAACCGCGGTTATCGGAGAAATTCGACGGTGTGTTCGTAGTCGGCGCGGAGTGCAGGGTGGGTGCGGCTGAAGATCCTGATGTGTTGCGCGTGGTGTCGACCTTGGTGGCGCGAGCCGATATCGTCGTGTGGGATAGCGATAGCTCATTGCATCGATTCGTGATGGCTTCGCCGAGTACCGCGCGGCGCGGACGACAGTTGAGCAGCGCTCGCACGCGCTCGAGACTGGCGTTGTCTATGACAGAAGCCGGGGTATCGTTTGTTGCGGCGTTGGCGGCGACCAGCACGCATGAGCGAAAACAGATCGAATCGCAGATTCTGCTTTATCTCACTTCGTCGCGTAATGCTGTGAGAAAACACGCAAGTCCTCGGGCGTCGACTAGTAGTCCCGATGCGCAAACCGTCGGCGCGTCATCGATGGAATGGACGACACCGATCAGAGCGGGGGCAAATTGGCTGCGAGAGAACTATATGCACCCGATCTCGATTGCGCACGCAGCCGAGGTCGCGAATATGAGCGAGCGAACTTTTTTGCGTCGTTTCAGGGCGGAGGTGTCGATCACGCCCTCGGAGTATTTGCTCGAGATTCGATTGGGTGTCGTACGCAGCCTGCTCCAGCGAACCAGTTTGCCGATCGATACGATCGCGCGACGTTGCGGAATGGGAAGTGGCGAGCGGCTTGCAAAAATATTCAGACGTCGACTCTCTCTCACGCCGAGCGAGTTTCGTGATGCGAATCGGCAGGGATTGAATTCGGCGACTGACGCGATCGATCCGAATGAGTCAGTGTGAGCGATCCACGCGGGTAACTGGCGAATGTCTGAATGCGCCAACGATATGGCCGATAGAAAAATAGTCGCGCCTTTACGATTCACAGTGTAAGAGCCGTCATCTAAGAGAACTTCAAATGATCTTCGTCACGGGTGGCGCCGGTTTTATCGGCGCAAATTTCGTCATCGACTGGCTTGCCCAACACGATGAGCCGATACTCAATATCGACAAGTTGACGTATGCCGGCAATTACGGCACGTTGCGAGCGCTGCACGACGATCCTCGTCACGTGTTCGTGTGCCGCGATATCGGCGATCGCGCAGCCATGAGCGCGATCTTTGAAGAATATCGACCGCGTGCCGTGGTGCACTTTGCAGCGGAGAGTCACGTCGATCGCTCGATCGACCGTCCGCGCGAGTTTATCGATGCAAATGTGACGGGCACCGGTGAACTGCTCGATGTCGCGCGGCTGTATTGGGAGCGGCTGAACGGTACGGACCGTAATGTGTTTCGCTTCCTGCATGTGTCGACAGATGAAGTGTACGGTTCGCTGTCGGCCCACGATGCCGCATTCACGGAAACGACACCGTACGCGCCGAACAGTCCCTATGCGGCATCGAAAGCGAGTTCGGACCATATCGTCCGCGCATACCACCACACCTATGGATTGCCTACGCTGACCACGAACTGTTCGAACAACTACGGGCCTTATCAGTTTCCGGAGAAACTGATTCCGTTGATGATCCAACGTGCACTAAGCGGCGGCGCACTGCCGGTATACGGCGACGGCGGCAATGTGCGTGACTGGCTGTATGTCGGCGACCATTGTGAGGCGATTCGCACGGTGCTCGCCCGTGGCATACCGGGGGAGACATATAACATCGGCGGGGATAACGAAAAAGCCAACGTCGAAGTCGTTCATTTCATCTGCGATCTTCTCGACGGGATAAAACCGCGCGAGAGTGGCAGTTATCGCGAGCAGATCGCTTTCGTCTCGGACCGCAAGGGACACGATCGGCGTTACGCGATCAATGCAACGAAGCTGCGTCGCGAACTCGGCTGGGTGCCGCGCGAGACGTTTGAGAGCGGGTTGTCGACGACGGTGCAGTGGTACGTCGAAAACGATGCGTGGCTCGAGGAAATCCGCTCTGGCGCCTATCGGCGCTGGAACCCCGAAAGCGTACTGAAGAGAGCTTGAACGATGGACTCGAACCGTAAGGGCATTATTCTCGCCGGCGGGTCTGGTACGCGGCTGTACCCGATCACGCGCGTTATCTCCAAGCAGATGCTGCCGATCTACGACAAGCCGATGATTTACTATCCGCTGTCCACGCTGATGATGTCGGGCATTCGCGAGGTTCTGCTGATCTCGACGCCGGACGACACGCCGCGCTTCGCGGCGATGTTCGGCGACGGCAGTCAGTGGGGTATGCAGATCACGTACGCAGTACAGCCGTCACCGGACGGGCTCGCTCAGGCATTCATACTCGGCCGCGAGTTTATCGGTGGGAAACCGTCCGCGCTGATTCTGGGCGACAACATTTTCTATGGCGCGGACTTGGGTGCGCATCTCGGCAATGCGCATTTGAGAACCAAAGGCGCGACCGTCTTCGGATATCACGTGCACGACCCGCAACGCTACGGCGTGGTGGAGATCAACGCTCGGGGCAAGGTTCTGAGTATCGAGGAAAAGCCCCAGAAGCCGCGTTCCAATTTTGCCGTTACAGGTCTCTATTTCTATGACGGCGACGTCTGCGACATTGCTGCGAATATCGAGCCGTCCGCACGCGGCGAGCTGGAAATCACTGACGTGAATCGGCACTACCTGGAGCGCGAAGCGCTTCATCTGGAAACGCTGGGCAGAGGCTTTGCCTGGTTCGATACCGGCACGCACGAATCGCTGATCAATGCGGCGACATTTATCGCGACGCTACAACAGAGACAGGGCTTGCTGGTTGCAAGTCCGGAGGAAGTCGCATTCCGGCGTGGCTGGATCGATGCCGAGCAACTGGCCCGTCTTGCGGCGCCTTTGCAGAAGACTGACTACGGCCGATATCTGTCATCTCTCATTCCGGCTATCCACACATGACCATTCAAGTTCGACATACTGCAATTCCTGACGTGAAGGTCATCGAGCCTCAAGTGTTTGGAGATTCACGCGGTGCTTTCCTCGAGACGTTCAATCAGGTTGAGTTCGAAGAAAAAGTGGCGCGCGGCTATACGTTCGTGCAAGACAATCATTCGATTTCAGCGCAAGGCGTTCTGCGAGGCCTGCATTACCAGATCCAGCATCCACAAGGCAAGCTGGTTCGGGTGGTAGTGGGTGAGGTATTCGACGTCGCCGTCGATCTGCGGCGCTGGTCATCCACGTTCGGGCGGTGGGTCGGCGTACGGCTGTCCGCTTCGAATCGACGGCAGCTATGGATTCCGCCGGGCTTTGCACACGGGTTCGTCGTATTGTCGGACGTTGCTGAGTTCCTTTATAAAGCGACTGCATTCTGGCATCCGGAACACGAACGTACGTTGCGTTGGGACGATCCGGACATCGCCGTCGAATGGGAACTGAACGGTGTTCCGTTCGTTTCGTCGAAAGATGCCGCCGGTAGCCGCTTTAACGAGGCTGAGGTTTATTGATGAGAATCGCGATCACAGGCGTGCAAGGACAACTCGGCTGGGAGCTCGCGCGCTCGCTTTCGCCGCTGGGTGAGGTAGTTCGTTGGGATCGCGAAGTCGCGGATCTCAGCAAGCCGGCGCTGCTTGACGGGTTGATGAGGTTTTACCGCCCGGACGTCGTTGTCAACGCCGCGGCCTATACGGCGGTTGATAAGGCGGAAGACGATTGCGTGACGGCACGGCTCGTCAATACCGAATCTGTCGACGTAATGGCCCGCGCGGCAAAAAGTGCGGGCGCATTGTTTGTTCATTTCTCGACGGATTACGTATTTGACGGAAAGTCGGCGGAGCCTTACACGGAAGATAGCGAGACCGCGCCGCTGAATGTGTACGGTGCGACCAAGCGCGATGGGGAACTCGCAATCATCGCGTCCGAATGCGATCATCTGATCTTCCGCACCTCCTGGGTCTACGCGACGCGCGGGGCAAACTTCATGCTGACGATGCTTCGGCTCGCCGCAGAACGTGAAGCGCTCAAGATCGTCGATGATCAGCTCGGCACACCGACGCCCGCAAGAATGCTTGCCAACGTTACTGCCCACGCTATTTCACAAGCGATGCGCGAGCGCCAGGAAGCACGCTTTCAAAGCGGACTTTTTCATTTGACCTCGCGAGGCGTGACCAGTTGGCACGGCTATGCTTCTGCGATCATCGACTATGCGCGCAATCTCGCACCGTCGGGCCGGGTACGCGTCACGCACATCGAGGCTGTACCGAGCGAGGCGTTTCCGACACGTGCGGCACGTCCGCGCAATTCGGCTCTTAACAACGACCGCTTCGACGAGCGATTCGGCCTCGTGCGACCCCATTGGTGGGATGCGCTTGCTCAGACGCTAGACGAGCGATTCGAGCGCACCGCTTGAAGTTTCCAGAGTTCTCAGGGCTCTGGAAAGAGACCGTGGATTTACCGCCGGCGTGCGTTAGGACGCACTGCGCGAACCTTGTTTGCTGATTCGATACTCCGTCGGCGTGGTAAGCAGGTGCTTGCGAAACAGCTTGGCGAGCCGTCCACCGCTGCCAATGCCGCACCGACGCGCGATCTTGTCCACGGGCAAGCTGGTTTTGGCGAGAAGGCGGCAGCTCATGTCGAGTCGCACATAGAGCAGGTATTCCGACGGCGTCACACCCATTTCGCTCTTGAAGCGCCGCAGGAAATTCCGTTCGCTCATCGCCGCGATCTGTGCGGCATCGTCGATGGATATCGGGCGAGCGCCATTGGCCTCGAGCCATTGCGCGGACGCCTGGATCTTGTCGCTGATATGCGATGCCGTTTTGCTACGCAGGATGGCACTGAACTGCGTTTCGCCCTGAGGCGCAACCCAGTCGGCGACTTGCCGCGCGACCTCGGGGCCAAGATCGTCGCCAACGATGCGCAACGCGGTTCGCAGCGGGCTGGGCGAGTCGACGAGAGGTCGCGATGGGAATGCGCTCCGTGCGTAACTGTCGTTCTCAATGCGAGCGCCGTAGGCGTTCGAGAAACCCGCCGCTTCGAGCATCAGGCGTCCCTCCGCGATTGCATGGACCATGCCGCTTCTCGGAAACGCCTGCTGAAGCCACACGATCAGACGATCGTCACGGAACGCGTTCGTTGCGCCGGTGCCGCCGGCAATGAAAAGCGCGCGGAAGTTATCGTCGTGCCCGCGCGATTCGACACTGTCGGTCCACACGAACACCGAGGAAGAACTGGCAATACGCCCGCCGGATGCCGACAACAGCGAGACCTCATAGCGCGTTCGACGGGGCTCGCCGGTGTCACTCAGGGCATTCGCCGACTGGAATATCTCGATGATGGAAGCCACATCGGGCAGTGCGAATCCATTGAACAATGCAATGCCGATATGGATGGCGCCGGTGCTCTGCGGCAAAGCGGGTGCTTGAAGTGCATTCTTATGCTTCACGTTGCAAAGAAACTCCATCGTACTTTCCCGGAAATGAGTGACTTGCCGGCCGTCTCTAAGCCGCTCTTAATTGTTTGATCGAATGCTACATAACGTTGTTGCACTGCATTAACGACTGGCCGAATTTGCCAAGGTGTTGGCAAGAATTGGCAAGTCATGAGCTGTTTCGGGAGAAATGGATTTATCCGCTGGATAGGAGGCGGGTTTAATTTGAAATGTGGGTAAGTTTTGAGAGGGAATGAAATGCGGCTCTATTGAACGGGCTGCAATGGAGTATCGAGCAAAGAACCAGGATGCCTTCATCCTTGGAGGGAATTTGAATATCGAGTGTGGGCCTGATAGGGCGTGCGATTATCGAAAAAGTTAACTTGCCGTCGATATATAGTGATCCTATGTGACGGTATGAGATAGTGTGAACGTAACGGTCAATGCCCCCGCTTTGTCGTACTCGAAGAGTCGAGACTTCACTTTAAGAACATCGTCGAATCCCAGTTCATCGACCTTCATGACTACGTTGTCGCCAACAAGGGGAAGATGACATGCGAAACCTTTTCCAGTAGTACGGTACGTACCAAAACCACCCGTGTACTCGTACACGTAAATCACTTTGTCATCCATGCGCGCTCCGTTAGGGAGGTTTCGTATGAATCAAGGACGCGGATGCATGTGCCTCGCGAGAAGCCTGGCGCATAGCGGCACACGTGACTCCACCCTGATATGAAGGGGGAAAAAAAACCTGCCGCCCGAAGGAGCGGCAGGCTGGAAAAATCGAGGGGTTGGGGGTTGACCAGGAGAGGCGCCCCTCGAAAGGCCGAGGCCAAGTGTATTCGTTCGAAGCGGACTCAAGACGCGAGCGGCGGATTGCGTCACGCTGTTGACTGAACATGACATGGAAGGCGCTCAACGCGGCATGTTCTTTCAAGTGCCGCTGGGTTGTGTCCTACGCTTCGACTTGACTTGCGTAGTCGGTTTCGATCAGAACGCCTGGATCGAACTCGCGCCGTTGATCCGGTAGCGGTGCTTTGGGATTCTGCAGTGCCACGTGGTTGCGCGTTCGATAGTCCGTTGGCGTGGTCTCCAGATATTTCCTGAACAGCTTCGACAACTGTCCGCCACTGCCGATACCGCAGTGGCGCGCGATCTTGTCGACAGGCAGGCGCGATTCAATCAGCATCCGGCAACTCATATTCAGGCGCGCGCGAAGCAGATAGTCCGAGGGCGTCATGCCGATCTCGCTCTTGAAGCGGCGCAGGAAGTTGCGCTCGCTCATCGCTGCGACCTGGGCCGCGTCGTCGATCGAGATGGGCCGGGCGACGTTCGCTTCCAGCCAGCGCGCCGACGCGAGAATCTTCTCACTGATCTGAGGCGTCACGTCAAGCGTGACCGACGAGCCGAAGGGCGTCTTGGGTTGCGGCGCGATCGACTCGGCAACCCGCCGCGCAAGATCGGCACCGAGATCCTCTTCGACGATACGCAGCGCTGTCGATACGGCGCCTGGCGCTTCCGTCAACCGCGCCCGATGCAACCCGGGTGCTTCGTTGTCTCCGTAGAGAAGCGGGCAGTACCGGCTGGGCAGCCCGGCGGCCTGAAGCAGCAGTTGGCCTTCCGCGATCGGATGCACGATCTCGCTGAACGGATGCCTGCGGCGAAGCCACTCGCTCAATCGCTCGTCGCGGCATGCCTGCTGCACGCCGGCGCCGCCTGCGATGAACAACAGGTGCGGCTCATTGGTGCCCCGATGCGACTGGACGTCGTCGGTCCAGACAAAGACCGATGATGAACTGGCGATGCGTCCGCCCGCGGCGGAAAGCAGCGAGACGTCGTAACGTGCGCGGCCGGATCGCGGTGCGGCGACCAGCGAATTAGCCCGCTGAAAAATCTCGATCAGTGCGGCGACCGTAGGCAATGCGAATCCGTTGAACAGCGCGATGTCGATGCGAGTCAGATCGTTCGTTTGCATCGGCACGGCACTGTGCCGCGAACTGCGCGGCAGAGTATGTACCAAATCCATTTATTTTCCCCCGGAAATATGTGGTCTACAGAGACTTCTCCCCAAGACTCCGTCTTTTTTCTTATTAGATCATGCTATACGTGTAATTCTCTTGGCAGTATTTCATGGCTGAATTAACCAACACATTGGCTGTTGCGGAGTTGAGTGGAAAGATGGCGAGCAGCCTTGCTGAGCGCCTGATTCGTTCCGTAACGGGTAAGATTGAGAAATGATTATCGCGGTTCGCAACAGACAGGGGCGGCATGCAAAGTGCATCCATTTATCGATTTATCTCGTCGATATGATAATTCTGCTCTATAAAAGTGCATAGTCTATTAGCGGCGAAATATTTTTTTGGTGAATGCATGTCGGGTTGATCAAAGGTGGTGCATTTGCGGCGCCGCGGGTGTCGCAACCGAGCGCCACGGCCGATGTCGGGAATACCTGTGTCTCGGGTAGGTTGTCAGGCGGCTCCAACCATGTGCTCGTTTCGGACTTAAGTTTTCCAATTAACGCCGCAAAACGGTGCGGCGCGGCGGAAGAGGTAGAATTTCGCCCGACGCTCAGGATGCGCGAAGTACAAGTGCGTGCTCACATGCACCGCGGTTCACCTGAGTCGCAGAGCGGCCGTCTTGTCCCGCCTCCTCGGGCACAGCGGACGCTTGAACTCCGTGATGCGCCATGTTCAGTCAGGTCACCGCTGGCATCGTCCCGTGCGGGGGGCAGTGATTAAACTTTTTTGGCAAACGATTGCGCATGAGGCTAAATAAGCTCGTTATGCGACCGTTAACGGGTTCATGCAGAAACAAGATATTCAGACCATCGTATCCGCAGCTCGCGAAACGGCTGATTCGATCGTCGGTGCGCGCGAATGGAAGACGGCGGAAGATGCGAGCGCAATGCACGACGTGATCTTCTGGGACATGGTTGCGAAGCGCTTGCCCGACACGAACCTCGCCGATCTGCTGTCAATGTTGGACTAGACGGTTTAGTCGACCCTGTTCATCTTGCCGCGCAGCATGCCGGCACACCTGCAATGGCGAGCGCGTTCAACGTCCGTCAATCGACGTCCCAGGCTTCAACACGGCTACTGATCCCCAAACCCGAGCAGGGAAAAGATCTTGACGACTGTTCCTTGCTTCGGTTGGCGCTTGCCCTGTTGTTGTATAAAGACTTGCATCGCGCGTGTCATCTCTTGAACCGAAAGCTTGCGATAGGCGCAGATGTTGTAGGTGACGCCGTGCTGCGAGTCTTTGATGAAGTTGTCTACGGTCGGTAGCTGCATGCTTGCCTCGAAAGCGTCACGCGGTTTTCCCACTGGAACGGTACTCGTCTTCGACCCACGGGTTACGACAGCAGCCGCCGTCGCGGATGAAGCTGGAGCCGCATGCAGCGGCCTGATCCTCCCGGCTCACGAGCGGCTATTGCCTGAATTTGAAGCGGTCCACAAAAAAAAGAGCCTGCCGCCCGAGGGAGCGGCAGGCTGAAAGATCGAGGGGTGGGGTTCGCTTGAGAGAAGCGCCCCCTCGAAAGACCGAAGCCAAGTCTAGTCGCTGGAAGGAGGCTACGGACGCGCGCGGCGGATGAGGTCACGTTCTTGACGGAACAGGACATGAAAAAGGGCTCACGCAGGCAGAAGGACACGCCGCTGAACGCGACCGCGCAGATCCGCACCGACGGCACCATCGGCGCTGCAGCCCTCCCCACCACCCAACATTCCCATTGCCAACACACCAGACGCGACTTTTTTCATGAATCGCGGTGGACGCGTTAATGTACCAGCGCCGCGAGGCCGCGTATCTGGTGTCCCAGATACTCGCGTGCCATGGCGCAAAAGGTACTTCTACCCACCGCGTTAATTTATTCATGGATTCTTTATGCTTATCAAAGACGTAGCCGTCAGCTTGCCCTCCAGGATCGTGACGAACGAGGAAGTGATCGATATGATTCGATTCCATTCCAGGGACTACGAGGGTGATATCGACCGGGGGATGCGCACCATCAAGACCTTGCTCGACAGAAGCGGACTGGTCAACCGGCGCTGGTGTGAAAGCCACGAGTCGCCTATCGATCATGTCGCCATGGCGACGCGCAAGGCGCTATCGGAAACGTATCTGAAGCCGGAACACATCGAGCTGTTTATTTATGTCGGTATCGGACGAGGCTTCCTCGAGCCCGGCAACAGCCACATGATGGCCAGCACGCTCGGCTTCGTGAACGCCGAGTGTTTCGATGTGGTCGACGCATGCATGAGCTGGACCCGGGCCATGGCGATCATCGACAGCCTTTTCAAGTCGGGTCAGTACAGAAACGCTATGATTGTGAATGCCGAGTTCAATATGCTTGCGGGCGGCCCACTCTATCCGGGGAATTTCGCGTTGAAGAGCCAGGCTCAAATCGAATATACGTTGCCGTCGTTCACGATTGGCGAGGCGGCGACCGCGACGTTGCTCGTCGCCAAAGAGCCGGATAATTTCACCTTCGCGTTTCGCGCGAAGCCGGCAGTGTCGGACCTGTGCACTATTCCAATTCCCGGCTATGAAGGGTATTGCCATCCGACCGAGCGGATCGGCAAGAACGGCGATATGCGTTTCACGTCATTCGGCCATGAGCTTCACAAAAATTCGGACGAGTTGTCCGCGGTATTGACTAAACTGCCAGTTCCCAAGAAGGACATCGACATCGTCTTCACCCATGCATCCTCCAAGGCGGCGTGGCAGGGTTATGGTGCCAAGGTAGGGATCGACGACAAGATGTATCACATCTATCCGGAGACGGGAAATCTCGTTTCGGCGTCGATTCCGGCTGCCATTTCACTGGCAAAAGACGGCGGGCGGTTGAAGAGAGGCGACAGAGTGCTGTGCTGGGTCGGCAGCGCCGGCATGTCGTTCAACGTCAGCAGCTTCAAATTCTGAGGCTGGGCAAGTCAAGATAAAGCACGACATGAGAGCCATTTCAGGGAGCATCCGTTATCTCAACCGACTGGTTTATGAATCGGCCAAGGTGTCGGACTACAGCGTGCTGGCTGTTGGCGTAATCGGTGCGATCGGGCATCCGCTGTACTGGCTGTGGTGGACGTACATCGATCCTCAACCCAACGAAAGCCTGCCGATGCGCGCTATCGGTACGGCGGCCTGTACGCTGCTGCTATTGCACCGTTTCTGGCCTGCTTCGGTCGCGCGCTTCCTGCCGTGGTATTACTTCGTAACGGTAGCCTATTCGCTACCGTTCTTTTTCACTTACTACCTGATTGCCGGTCACTATTCGATGCTCTGGTCGATGGCCGAGCTCGGCATGGTGTTTTTCCTGATCGCCATTTTTCCGTCGGTCGTTGCGTTAGCACTCAATCTGATGCTGGGTATTGGTTTTGCCATCCTGTGCGCCAGGATCGTCATTCCGCAATCCCTGCACGTGGACGGGCAACTATTTCTCTACACGTATCTGCCGGTTTTTACGTTCGGTATTTTCGCCGGCCTTACGTTCAGTTACAGCAATCTGAAAGGCATCGTCGCGCAGGCAAAAAATGTGGCGTTCCGTGCGCTCGCCGGTTCGATCGCTCATGAAATGCGCAATCCTCTCAGCCAGTTGAGGCACGTGCTGGATCGCATGGAAGAGGCGCTGCCCGCGGTGACGGATGCCAGCCCGACGCCGGCCATGTCGCACGACAGGGCGGCATTGCTTTACCGGCACCTTGCCCATGGCCAATTGTCGATCGATCGGGGGCTGCGCATCATCGCGATGACACTCGATGAAGTCAGCGCGAAACCCATCCGCGCGGATCATTTCACCTATCTGAGCGCGGCGGCCACCACGCGTAAAGCGCTGGACGAATACGGCTTCGGCGATCAGAAGGAGCGCGCCAAAGTCCGGCTCGTGGTGCTGGACGACTTCATCTTCAAGGTGGACGAAACCGTCTATCTGTTCACGCTGTTCAATCTGATCAAGAACGCGCTGCATCACATTGCGGCGCATCCATTGGCGACACTCACGCTGACGATCGACCGCCAGACGGTGCTGGTTCATGACACCGGCCCGGGCATCGCGCCCGACCTCCTGCCTCATCTTTTCGAGCCTTTCCGCACCGCGGGCAATTCGGCGGGTACGGGGCTCGGCCTTGCCTATTGCCAGCGCGCAATGCGCGCATTCGGCGGCACGATTGCCTGCCGCTCGGAGGTCGGCAAATTTACGCAGTTCACGCTGCAATTCCCTGCGGTCTCCAGCCGCGAAGTGGCCGAGCATGAGCAGAAGGTTTTCGAGCGCGCCACGCCATTTTTTGCCGGCAAACGCATTCTCGTCGTGGACGACGATGCCGCTCAGCGGACGCGAAGCCGCCGCGCGTTGTCGAAGGTCGGGGCGCAGGTGAGCGAGGCGGAAAACGGCGAGGCGGCATTGAGGGTGCTTCAACAGTCGGCGCCGCACGACCTCGTGCTGATTGACATCAATATGCCGCTCATGGACGGCTACACCACGGCCGAGAAGATTCGCGCCGACCATCAACACCCAAACTGGAATGTTCTGATCGCCGCCCTTACGGCCGAGCCGGGCAATGTGACGCGGGTGCTCGCCCGCCGCGCCGGCATGGACGATCTGATCAGCAAATCCGCCAGCGCGGTGGAACTGATCGCGACGCTTCAAAAGCTTTTCGAAAGCGGCGATCGGCATGTTCAGAGCCACCCGTTCGACGGTTTCGCCGGCAAAACGATTCTGGTCGCGGACGACGACACCTATAGCAGGCGGATTGCCAAAGGTTATCTGGAGCGATGCGGCGCGCGCGTCGTCGAGGCCGAACATGGGCCGGACGTGCTGGCGAGGCTGGAGGAGAACGACGCCGTCGATGCCATCGTGATGGACATGAACATGCCGGGCATGGGCGGCGTGGAAACGACCGCGTCGATCCGTGCTCGTGCCGACGCGTATGCCCGGCTTCCCATCGTTGCATTGACCGGCCAGTCCGATATGAAAGCCGTGCAGGCATGCCTGGCCGCAGGCATGAACGAGGTCATGGTCAAGCCCGTGCAGATCGGCGCGCTCTATGCGTCTCTTGCAAGACAGTTTGCCCAGCAACGTGCGTCGCAAGGGCCGGGCAAACCAGAACCGGCACAGACGCCCGCCGTGCAAGCCGCCAGGCCGGCGCCGATCAGGGAAGGCTCGCTGCTCGACGAGAAACACCTCGAAGAACTGGTGGCGCTCGATTTGCTGGACCAGACGTTCCTCAACGGCATCGAACAGATTCGCTCGACTGTGGCGCAGCTTGCCGCCAGCGTGGCGGCCCGCGACCTCGAATCGACGCACGGCGCCTTGCACGTGCTGCTCGGCATCAGCGGCAACATCGGCGCAAAGGCGCTGCATCAGTTCGTGCGGCAGATCTATCCGCGCGTGGTGGACGGCGAATGGCCCGCGGAAGCCGACTGGCTGGCGCAAATCTGCTCGCTGAGCGATCATTCGGCCCCCGCGTTGCGGACCTACTTCACTTCAGCCAAAGCGCGCGGCGAGAACGGGGACTCAATGGGCGACTAATGGGCGTTAAGCGCCGTTCGGCGACGGCGGCGCTTATCCGCCTCGCGACGTGCCGGAGAATCGCGCTTCATAAGCCTTTGCTATCGGGCAAGCACGAAGCCGCCTTGGCGTGATTCGCAGGGGCGATCTACCGTTATGTCCATATCGGTGCGACAGCGATCGCGAGCCATGGCTCGACCTTCTCTGCGGGCGGATGGACGCAATCCAAGGTGCCGCGGTGCTGTCGTGCTCCGCATTGAACATGCGTTACCGGGAGCGCATGCGCGAGCCTGCGATTCGTGTTCCTCGACATTCCCTTGTCCGTGGCGATTGCGAGCGTGGCGGGATGGACCGATCATGAGTTTCCCGGGGCGCTGGTCGCACGTCATTTCGATACGCTCGAGCCGCCTGTGGGCGAAGCCGGTGTACTGCATCTTTTCGCGTCGCGAGACAGCGTCTGCAACCCGAGAGCGATCATGCAATGGTTGAGCAGGCCCGTGAAGCGTCACGGCGTTGGGGCGACGTAGAAGATCTCGTCGGCGCCGCGGTCTTCCTGGCGAGCAACGCCTCGAACTTCGTCAACGGCCACATTCTTCACGTGGACGGCGGCGTGACCGCCACACTGTAATCCGTCGATGAGGCATCGCGCCGCGAGACTATCTCGCGGCCGGTCCCGTCGATTGCCTGAGCTGAAACAACGCATGCACCTCGTGCCCGTGCAGCGGATGCTTGCCGTCGAGCGTGTCGAGCAGATACTGCGCGGCAAGCCGGCCGATCTCGTAGGTGTCGACGCGCATGGTGGTCAGCCCGGGGCGGATTTCCCGCGCCATTTCCAGATCGTCGAATCCGGTGACGGACAATTCGCCCGGAATCGCAATGCCCAGTTCCTCGGCCTCGCGCAACACGCCCAGCGCGATAGCATCGTTGCCGCAGACGATCGCGGTGGGACGCTCGCCCGACGCTTGCCAGATCGTGCGCAGGCTGCGCCGCCCGAATCCCATCGTCGATTCGCCTTCAAACATATGCTCCGGCCGCACCGCGAGGCCGTGACGTTCGAGTGTCGCGCGAATGCCCGCGACGCGCGCCTGCACGCGGTCGTTGTCGCGTGTCGGCTGGATGCACACCGCGAACGCGCGGTGCCCGAGGCCGATCAGATGTTCGGTGATCTCCTCATAGGCCGCATGATTGTCGAAGCCGATGCAGGTGTGGGGACTGTCCTTGCGATACGCGTACGTCACCGCATACGGCACGCGGTAGAGCCGCAACGCATCGAACAGTTCGGGCGGATGAGCCTCGCCCACCACCGCCATCGCTTCCACGCCACGCGCCAGCATCGCGCGCACCTGCGTGAGCGCCTGCGCGGGGTCGTAATTCGAGCAGCCGAGCACCAGCGTGATGCCGCGCGCCGCGAACGCCGCCTGCATGCCGCTCACTTGTGAGGCGAACACGCGATCATCCAAGGTCGGAATGATGATGCCGGCGATGTGGCTTCGCGTGGAGGCGAGGGCGCGGCCCGCCGCGTTCGGAAACCAGTTGAGCGTGAGCGCGGCATGCTCGACGCGCTCACGCACGTTCGCGGAGACCTTGTCCGGCTCGTTGTAGACCCGCGAGACGGTCGCGGTGGAGACGCCCGCAAGCTTGGCGACATCGGAAAGCACGCTGCGGCCCGTGCCGCGGCGAGCGCGGTTCGTCTGGGTGCGGGCGGCGGCCGGCGGGTCGAGAGAGTCAGGCATCAGGTTGGAGCGCGCAGAGTGAATCGGGGAACGCTCGCCATCTTACCGCCGCGGACGCGCGCGACAGCGGCGGCGGACGCTTGTGTGATCCGGAAATCCTCCAGGCAAGCCTTAGTGGACCGGGCGGTGCGCTCCGAGTGCCGCGATACGCCCACGGAAATGCTCAGTGCCGGCGACGATCTTGTCGAGCACCGCGTCCAGCGCCCAGAAGCGTTCGCGCACGTCGTAGTCGATCACGCGGCAGCGAATCGAGCCGAACGTGCCGATCCGTTGATGGTAGATCTTCGCGAGAGCTGGATAGCCGAGCGACTCGGAGACGGCGGCGAGCACGAGAAACGTAGCGAGCTCTTCTGCCAGAGCCGGGTCTTGCGCCGCATCGTTGCGCAGCCACTTGTACAGATCCGGGTGGAAGTTCGTGAACACGCCGTTGAAGCCGGCGGAACCCGCCTTCATCGCGTCCCACGCGATGGCCGCATTGGCGTTCAGGATTTTCAGCGGCGAGCCTTCGGCAAGCGCGACGCGCCGTTTCACCGTGGCGAGATCGCAGCTCACGTCTTTCAGCATGACGAAGCGGCCGGTATCGATGCACAGCTTCAGTTCGTCATCGGAGAGAAGACGGCGGTAGGGCGCGGGGCATTCGTACAAACCGAGCGGAATGTC
This sequence comes from Paraburkholderia sp. BL27I4N3, assembly GCF_003386115.1. Classification (NCBI taxonomy): domain Bacteria; kingdom Pseudomonadati; phylum Pseudomonadota; class Betaproteobacteria; order Burkholderiales; family Burkholderiaceae; genus Paraburkholderia; species Paraburkholderia sp. BL27I4N3. Next base: position 7,606,681 of record NZ_QREJ01000001.1, read on the forward strand.
GGACGGCAGGCGCGCGAGCAGTTGCCGGAGGTTCGCCGTGAACGTCTCCGTGCCCTGCTGCTTCGGATCGAGCCGGTTCGTCACCAGCACGATGCCTTGTGCGCCGGTGCGTGCCGCGAGGTTGAGTTCCTCGGCCTGCGCGTCGGGGTCGTCGCTGATATGGCCGGAGACGACGACCGGGATGCGGCCCGCCACCTTGTCGACGACGAAGCGTCCCAGCGCGCCCCGTTCGGCGAGCGTCAGGAACTGCATTTCACTCGACTGCGCGACGGCAAAGAGCGCATCCGATCCATGCGCGATATACCACTCGATCAGGCGTTCGAGTCCGGCGTAATCGATGGCGCCGGCGTCGTCGAATGGCGTCAGCATCACGGGGACGATGCCTTCGATCGAGGTGGCGAATTGCTTGCAAGTGGTCATGCTCGTGATCTCCCTGAAAGGGTTCGTTGAGTCTGGGCGGCGCGCTTTTCACGCGGGCGCTCGCACGGGTTCGGTTGGGGTGGACGGGTCTTCGATCGGCTTGCGCACCAGCAGGAGGTAGCTCATCGCGCCGATAAACGCGATGCCCGCGGCCGTCAGCAGCGCGGGGACGAACGACCAGCTCTGCGCGATGTAGCCCGTCAGGATCGGGGCGAGCGCGCCGCCCAGAAAACCGCCGAAGTTCTGAATCGCGCCGAGCGAGCCGACGCGGTTCGGCGGCGCGGCGGCAGTGGCGAGCGCCCATGAACTCGCGGATGCGGCATTCGCCAGAAAGATCACCACCGAGATGCACACGATCGCGATCGTGTTGCTTTCGACGAGCGCTGCGGGAATCGTGAACGCGACCATGCCGAGCATGGCGATCACGACCGCGTTGCGGCGGCTCGCAACCGGGCTCGTGCTGCGGCTCGTGATGAGGTCGGAGAACCAGCCGGCCGTCAGCGAGCCCACAAAACCGCAGAAGAACGGTATGGATGCCGCGACGCCCGTATGCATCAGGCTCATGTGCCGTTCCATCGTCAGATAGCCGGGCAGCCACGTGAGGTACACCCAGTTCAGATAGACCGAGCCGAAGAAGCCGATCAGCATGCCCCACGTGGTGCCGTGCGAAAACAGCGAGCGCCATTCAGCGAAGGTGACCGTGGGTGCCGGCTTGCGGTCCGCTTCGTCGCCCTCGAGATAGTGCCGCTCGGCTTCGGTCATGGTCGCCTTGACAGGGTCGCGGTACACCGCGAGCCACACGAGCGCGACGACGAGGCCGACCACGCCCGTCACGATGAAGGCCCAGCGCCAGTGAAACTGCACGACGAGAACCGAAAGACACAGCGGCGCCAGCGCCGTGCCGAGCGGCGACGCCGAGTTGAAAATGCCGGTCGGTTTGCCGCGCGCGCGCAGCGGAAACCAGTTGCTGACCACCCGGGCCGCCGATGGAAACTGCGGCGCCTCGCCGATACCCAGCACGATCCGCGCGAGGATGAACCAGCCGAAGGTGGAGACGAATCCGCCCGCCGCCTGCGCGAGCGACCACACGATCAGGCCGATGCCGAGCAGCTTGCGCGGCCCGATGCGGTCGACGAGGCCGCCCACCGGCAACTGGAACAGCGCGTAGCTCCACGAGAAGGCGGAGAGCAGCAGTCCCATTTGTCCGAGCGACAGCCCAAGGTCGTGACGGATCAGCGGATTGGCGACCGCGAGCGTGCCGCGGTCCAGATAGTTGACGATGCCGCTCACCATCAGCAGTGTGAGCGCCACGATCTGGGCGCGGCGGATTCGCGGTGGCGCCTGCTCGAGGCTCGGTGTTGCGCTCATGATCGTTGTCTCCGAATGTTTCGTTCTATCACCAATGTTAGCGCTTACATTTAACGGCATTTTGCGCGAATCGTGGGGTTTTTACTGACATCTTTGCTTCACTGATTCAAATGATAGCGCTTACATTTTGTGCCTTTCTTCGAAGAGATTGCAAGCGATAGCGATGCGTTAAAGGGTAAACCCCGGCGATTGGCCGACGAATGCCACGTTATTGAAAGCGAAGAGGCGGCTAATCGCTCCTTCGCCTGGCGCCAGACCGAATTTTCCGCCGCTGCATTCCGGGCTATGCTTATCGAGTAAGTTGTCTGCCCTGCCCGCGATACAGGCGGACGGGGCCGGTTATCGACGACGACACGCAACCACTGACCCGACACGCGCGCAATTCAATGAAAGAGATCAGCGGTGACCCACACAAGGCGCCGGCAGCCGCGACCCGGCAGGACGTTGGACGCCTCGAGCTCCCCGCGGCCGAACCAGATGCGCTCATGCACCTGAAGAGCTGCGCGCTCAACCTGGTCAGCGATGCTGCCTATCTGATCGACCAGCATGCATGCTTCATCTACGTCAATGAGGAGGCCTGCCGCATGCTCGGATACAGTCAGACGCAGTTGCTGCGGATGCGCGTGATGGATGTCGATCCCGAGTGGAACTTTGAACGGTGGCTCGACGTCTGGAAAGAGCTGCGCGAGAACGGCTCGATAATGATCGAGTCGATGCAGCGCCGCCAGGACGGCACGACCTTGCCGGTCGAGATCAGCGCGAGCTATTTCGAGTACGAAGGCCAACCGTATAACCTCGCGCTCGTGCGCGATATTACCGAGCGCAAGCGCACCGAGCAGCTCCTGATCGCGCAACTGGAACTCGAGGCGCAATTCCGCCGCCTCGCGGAAAGCACGCCCGATATCATTTGCCGGTATGACCTCGACTGTCGGCTGGTTTATGCCAACTCCGGACTTGCCGCGATACTGCGCCGTCCCCTGCACGAAATGCTCGGTGCGACGCCGACCGAACACACCGCCGATCCCCAGTTCGTCGCCTATCAGAATGCGCTGGCGGCCACGCTGGCAACAGGCGCGGAACGCACGCACGAACTCACGTTGCGCGACGGCGCGAATGACGTGAGCTATCACCACGTCCGCATTCTCGCGGAGCGCGGGCTGCACGACGAGATCACGAGCGTGCTGGCGCTGGGGCGCGACATCACCGAACGCAAGAAGGCGGAAGAGCGCTTGCATGCGAGCGGGCAGGCATTCCGAGCGCTGGTGGAGCATTCGCCGGACTATATCGCGCGCTATGACCGCGACTGCCGTCGCGTGTACGCCAATCCGGCACTACGAGCGATCCTGCCGCCGACGGCCGACGATGCCACCGGCACGGGAAGCGTGGACGAGTCGCCAGTGGTCGATGTGCCACGGTATCGGGACCGTCTGCGGAGCGTTGTCGAGACCGGCACGGAGCGCATGGACGAAGTGCGGTTCCGCAACGCCAACGGCGAGGTGCGATGGGGGCACATGCGGATGGTGCCGGAGTTTGCCGCCGACGGCCAGGTCGCCACCGTGCTTGCCATATGCCGCGACATCGACGAACTCAAGCGCAGTGAGCAACTGTTTCGTACGCTGACCGAAAACGCGCCGGAGATGATCGTTCGCTACGACCGCAACTGTCGCTATAGCTACGTCAATCCGAGGTTCGAACAGGTCAACGGGATTCGCGCAGCGGACGCCATCGATAAAGCGCCTGCCGAGCTATCGGACAGTGTGATGCCCGAGTTGCGGATGATCACCGCCACGCTGGAGCAGGTGATGGCAAGCGGCATCGGCGCGAAGGTGGATCTCACGTCGGAGAAGAACGGCAAGCCAGTGGGCTGGCACGTCAGCGCGGTGCCCGAGCACGGCGCTAACGGCGACATACGCGGTGCGCTGACGATCTGGACCGACATCACCGAGCGGATGGAGGCCGAACTTCGTTTGCGCGAATCGTATGCGCTGTTGCAGGAGTTGACGTCGTTACGCGAAACCGCGCGTGAGGAAGAGCGCAAGCGCATTGCCCGCGAGATGCACGACGAACTGGGACAGCAGTTGACGGCGCTGCGGCTTGGTGTATCGGCCATGCGAATCGAGTTCGCGCAAGACGATCCGGCGCTGGCCGGGCGTTTCCGGGACCTGCTGGCGCTCGCCGACGACACCATGCAGGTGGTTCGCAATGTGGTTGCATCGCTGCGTCCCGCCGCGATCGATGCCGGCATCGTCGCAGCGCTGGAGTGGCTGGCTGCCGAATTCTCGCGTGACGGCCGGGTGGCCTGCCATCTACGGATTCCTGACGATAGTCTGGTCCTCGACGAGGCGCGGGCAATCGCACTGTTTCGCATCGTGCAGGAGGCGCTCACGAATGTCGCGCGTCATGCCGCAGCGACCCAGGTCACGATTTCGCTCGAACGGACCGGACGCTGCTGGGTCCTCGAAATAAGCGACGACGGCTGCGGCTTCGATTCGATGGCGGCGCGGATGAAGTCGTTCGGGCTGGTGGGCATGAGAGAACGCGTGCTGATGCTGGGCGGCGAGATTTCGGTGCTCAGCGCGGTGGGCAGCGGCACGTCGATCACCGTGCGCATACCGGCCGACGACGCTTCATAGCAGTCGAGAACCTGGTCGAACCGTTAAGACGACTTCCGCAAACCGGCGACAATCGCGTTGATCTGCAGGTCGAAGCTTTCGAACCATGCGCGCGCCACTTCCAGTTGCGCGTCGACTTCCTGAAAGTGGGACTGATGCACTTCGACGGCGCGCTCGGCTGCGGCGATTGCTTCAGGAGTCGTCTGCGAGCGAAACGCAAGCGCGGCGAGCGACTCGATCTCGCCGCGCTTGCTTCGACTTTGCTGCATGAGTTCGGTCAGCAGCGCCTTCAACATCTGCAACTGATCGTGCCAGTCGCTTTCCGCGCGATGCAGCGCCGCGATGAGCGGACCTGCATCGTCCGCGAGTGAGATGTTGGCCGCGGTGGACGTGCCCTGCCGCACGTGATCCAGCACCGCGAGGCAGCCCTCGGCGCGCTCGACCAGTTGCTGCGCTTTGTCATGCGCTTCGGCCATGCGCGTCTTGAGCGCCGTGGCGCGATCGCAAAGCCGCGCCTGTAGGACGAACGTGTGCGGCTTCACCTGTCAATGTCCATGTGTAGGATTCGTGAGTGGCGATGAATGACCCCGCTTGCATTCGAAAGGGCGTCGCGTCGGGGGATTCGCGCCGCCTTTCCATGTATACGGCGACGCCCGATTGAGTTTGATGTCAGGATTTCCTGATTTTGGCCCAGGCATTTCTTTTTTTTGCCAACGGAGTAAGCCGCCGCCGGCGACATCAGCTCATCCAGTACTCGTCTGGAATCCTCCGGTCGGCTTCGGAAAGGAAGGGGTTGTCGAGCGTGAAGGTCAACCGGGACGCGATATTTCCGCGCGCGAGCGCATCCTGAATGTAATGATGGGTGTTGAACAGCCTCATGTACGCGCCATTGCGATACGCGGCGACGAGCCCCGCTTCGATGGTCTGTGCCAGTGCTTCATGGCCCGCTGCAACATAGAAAATGAAATCCGATCGATATTTCAGCAGCAGGCGGTTCTCGACCACGAGATCGGGCTCCAGGTGCTGGCGTCCTTCCAGTTCGGTAAATGCTTCCACTAAGCCGCGTGGGAAAAAGTCGACGCGGCCGCCCTGGGTCATCTCGAACATCGTGTCATAGGTCGAGGTCTGGACGTTCAGGCCGGCAGCTCTCAGGATTTTCGTATCGATCCAGCCGAGTCCCTGGCCGCACATGAACGCTTTGAGATCGGAGAAGTGCTCGACCTTGTCGAAATCGGCTTGCCGATCCTTCCTGATGATGAACACCCGGTGGCCGATCAGACCACGGTGTATCGGAATCCGCACGACGTTCCGGCCGCGCTCGGCCTGCGCCTCCATGCTCGTCCAGTGCAGATTGATCATATTGTCGGGGCCGGCCAGTTCGGCAAGCGCGCGGCCGCGTTCCATTTCGATGTCGGCGGATCGCAACGTGTAGGAGGCGTTGGCCATTTTCATGGCGAGATCGAGCACGGCGAGCGCAAACGCGGCTTGCACGTCGCGGGTAGGACGAATGCGGGGATAGACGATGTCGAAGTGGACGGACGGGTCGGCCGGGGCGGCGCGTGCCCGAAGCGTGCTGCCCGCCGCACTTAGCGCGGCCAGAACAAAGCGCCTGCGATGCATGAATGGATGGTTTCTCGAATCAGCCGTGACGCGCTCAAACAGGCGCTTGTCCGCACAGGTTCTTGCCTGACTGGTATTTCATCGTGCCACGTCCTGCCGGTGCTGACAAATCGTGTAATCCCTTTGTCAGGCAGCGCGATGCGATCTGAAACAGGTCGATGCAAGGCTCCAGGCACGCGAACGCTCGTGCACGGCCATTCAGGATTTCCTGACGGCATATTCAGCGGATCGGAAGTGCATTTTTCCGCGCTTCCTGACTGTGTGACACTTTCGGCCTCCCTAGGATGGTCTATCGAAATCGTCTATCTCAGTGGATCCGTTATGAACGGTCATTCGGAAAGCCGCGAAGTCGCGGTTGAGTTCCTCAATGCCGGCTGCGAGCGCCTGTTCGACATCTGGTGTGAAAGCAGAAGCGTGATACCGCTCAGCTATCTGTTGCACTGCTGGCCTTTGCCGGATTGGGGGCACGCGTCCGTGAAAAAATTGTCGGACGGATTGCGCGAACTCAGGATGTCGAACCCCGGCGCCCTTGGCGGCCGCGTGCGGCCGATCCTCGGCGAGCTGACGTCATGCATCGATGAGATTCTGCTGTATCCGCGAATCTGCTTGCCGCCGGCGATCAACGATATGCCGCCTGTCGAATCGAACATTTACGTCATGTAGATTCACGTCAGCTCGATCGGAACGCGTTTCTCCCGGAAACACCACCGGCGCAGACCGGCAAATGAGAGTAACTGGCTGGGGCAGGCGAGCGTCAAATCGCCACCCTGCCGATGCGGCGGCCAACAGATCTGGGCCGCGCAGCGCGCAACGAGTGCAGAATAGACGAAACAAGAACCGTAGCACTCGCGGGGATGTATGAAGCACAACCTGTTCGACGCATGGTGGAGTTTGATCGGCAGCTTCAGGAGTAGCCTCGTCTCGCGGCTTCTCGTGACTGTGCTGCTGGTCAGTTGCGTCGTCACCGTGTTGTTGACCGGGTTGCAGCTTTACAGCGACTACTACCGGGGCGTGGAGCAGATTGAAAATCGCCTTGTGGACATTGATCGCAGCAGTCGCGACAGTCTCGCGGAAGCGCTCTGGCGTCTGGATGGTTCGCAGCTGCAATTGGAGTTGAACGGCATTCTGCGTCTCCCGGACATTCGTGCCGTGGAAATTCGTGAGGCGGGCAAAGAGGGGCAATCTCCTTATCTGAGCGCGGGCCATCGCTCGGCCGGTCGGGTCATCGCCCGCGAATTCCCGCTCTACTACAGCGTGCAAGGCAAGCAGCGCGAGATCGGCAAGCTCTACGTCGAGGCGACGCTGCTCGACCTTTACCATGAACTGACGCGTACCGCGGTGATGATCCTGGTCACTCAGGCCGCCAACACCTTTCTCGTCTCGCTGTTTATCGTCTACATTCTGTCCCGTCTCGTGATGCGGCATGTCGCGGCCATCGCGCGCATGGTGGAAAACTACGATTTTCGTGAACCGCCCCGGCCGTTCAGTCTCCAGCGGCGCAAACGGCGCGAGCCGGACGAACTGGATCGCGTGGCGGCTGCATTTAACGCGATGGGCGCGCGGTTGTATTGCGCCTATCGTGACGAGCAGGACACGGCGGCTGAACGCGAAGCACGCAATCTGGCCGAAGCGGCCAACCGGGCCAAAGGCGAATTTCTCGCGAATATGAGCCATGAGTTGAGGACGCCGCTGAACGGCATTCTCGGCTATGCCCAGATCCTCGAACGCGATGACACGCTGAGCGAGCGGCAGCGCGAACGCGCTGCGTCCATTCGCCATAGTGGCGAACATCTGCTGACATTGATTGAAGACACGCTCGATTTCGCGAGGATCGAAGCGGGCAAGCTGCGTGTCGAAATCGGCGACGTGCCGCTGGCGGGGTTTGTCGATGTCATTCGCGACATCATCGGCGTGAAAGCGGAGCAGAAGCGCCTCGACTTCATTTGCGACATCAGCGCAGAGGCGCCTGCCGGTGTGCGTGCCGATGAGCGGCGCCTGCGGCAAGTCATGCTCAACCTGCTTGCCAATGCCGTGAAGTTCACCGATTCAGGGTGCGTCAGCCTGCATATCTCGCGGTCCGAGCCCAACCGTGTCCGTTTCGAGGTGCGCGACACGGGGATCGGCATTGGTCACGATCAGTTGAATACGATTTTCGAGCCGTTCGAGCAGTTGGGCGCGGCCGAACGGCGAGCCGGCGGGGCGGGGCTTGGCCTCGCCATCAGCCGCGAATTCGTGCGAGCGATGGGTGGCGAGATCGAGGTGGAGAGCCAGATCGGGCAGGGCAGTACCTTCCGCTTCGAACTGCCGGCAGCGAGCGTGGCACCCGTGTTGCGCAAGACGGCGGAGCCGGCGCCGCTCTCGTTCACCGCAACGGGCTATGAAGGGCCACGCAGGAAGGTGCTGGTGGTCGACGACGTCGAGATCAATCGCGCGATCATCGTGGATCTGCTGGGCCGTCTCGGCTTCGATACCGTCGAGGCGGAAAACGGCCGCGAGGCGCTGGAGGTGGCGCAGCGCGAACGACCCGCGCTGGTTCTCACGGACATCGTGATGCCCGAGATGAACGGATTCGACCTCACACGCAACCTGCGCCAATCGCGGGAGTTCGCCAATGTCCCCATCGTTGCCATGTCCGCCAGCCCATCCGGGGTCAACCGGGTGATGAGCATTGAAGCGGGCGTCAACGCCTTCCTGCCCAAACCGGTCGACCTCGAAGCGCTGCTGGCACAAATCGCCACTTTGCTCGGACTGACGTGGAGCCATGCGTCGCAGCCGTCGTCCGCTCGCGCCGCGACGCCCGAAATCAGTCTTGCGGCCGTGCCTCAGCAACAGATGGAAGAACTGCATCACCTTGCCCGCCTTGGCGATATGCATGAAATTATCGTCTGGGCCGAGAGCGTGGCGGCGGGCGATTCACGTTATCGCTCGTTCACGGCGCAACTCTGCGCGCTCGCTCGCGACTACCAGTCGAAAGCCATCCTTAATCTGGTCGAGCGGCATCTGAACGTCGAGCCCAGGCCATGAACGAGCTCAATACGGAGGCCGGCGAACGGCCGACCATTCTGATCGCGGACGACACGCCGGCGAATTTCGGCGTGGTCGTGGAGAGCCTGACGGACCGCGGCTTTCGGGTACTCGTCGCGCTAGATGGCGAAGAGGCGCTCGAACGCGCGCTGTTTTCTCAACCCGACCTGATCCTGCTCGACGTGAAGATGCCCGGCATCGACGGTTTCGAGACCTGCCGGCGGCTCAAGGCGGATCCGCGCACGCGCGACATCGCGGTGATTTTCATGACCTCGTTGACCGGCGCGGAAGACATGGTCGAGGGTTTCTCGGCCGGCGGCGTCGATTACGTGGCCAAGCCTGTGCGCGTCAACGAAATGATGGCGCGCATCGAAACCCATCTCGCCTTGCGCGTGATGCACCGGCAGCTCATCGCGCAGAACCGCCTGCTTCTGAACGAGATAGCGGTGCGCCAGCAGGCCGAGACGGAACTGTCGAGCGCGCGCGATGCGCTGGAACAGCAGGTCGAGCAGCGCACGCGGCAACTCGCGGAGTCGAACGCGCGGCTGTCCGCCCAGATCGAAGAGCGCCGCCGTGCGGAAGCGAAATTGCAGGCGAGCGAAGCGCGCTTTCGCACGATTGTCGAAACCAGCCCGATCCCGCTGTGCATCACGTCGATGCCCGAAGGCGTCATCCTGTACGTGAATGAGCCACTGCGAGAACTGTTCGGTCTCGATAACGGCATGCGCACGCTGACCAATATCGTCGACTTCTATATGGACCCCGTCGATCGTGACCGGCTCGTCTCGCATCTGCGCACGGAGGGCAGTTTCAACAACAGCGAAGTCCACATGCGGCGCGTGGACGGCTCGCCGTTCTGGGCCATGGCGACCGCGCGCGTGGCGACTTTCGGCGATACTCCGGCGATCTACGTGGGCCTCAACGACATCACGTCGCGCAAACGTATCGAGCAGGAGCTGTTCGAATCGCGCAACCAGTTGCGCGAGTTGTCCGCGTATATGGAGGCGATTCGCGAGGAAGAGCGCAAGCGCATCGCCATGGAGATTCACGATGAACTCGGCCAGTTGCTGACCGCGTTGAAGATGGATGTCTCGCTGCTGAAAATGCGCCTCGGCCAGGATCCGGACGCGATGCGCAAAGCCGAGGACATGCGCGAACTCGTCGAAAGGACCATCTGGATGGTCCGCAATGTCGCGAACCATCTGCGGCCGGTGGCGCTGAACTTCGGGGTCGTGTCGGCATTGGAGTGGCTCGTGGAGGACTTCATTCGGCGCCATGGCATTCCTTGCCAGTTGCATATCAACGGAGGCGAACCGGTGCTGCCGGAGACGTGCGCCACAGCGGTATTTCGCATCGTTCAGGCTTCGCTGACCAACGTCGGGCGCCACGCGCATGCAACGCGGGCCGACGTCACGCTGACCAGCACGGCGTCGGCGCTCAAACTTCACGTAAGCGACGACGGCTGCGGTTTCGATCCCTACATGGCGCGGACCGGGTATTCCTACGGACTGCTCGGCATGCAGGAGCGCGCGCGTCTGATCGGCGGCGCGATGACCATCGACAGTGCGCCGGGCATGGGCACCGCTATTTCCATTTACATTCCGCATACAGGCGGGGCAGAAAATGATCGACGTCCTGATTGCTGACGACCACGCCGTGGTGCGTGGCGGACTGAAACAGATTATCGCGACGACCTCGGATATCGTCGTCGCCGCCGAAGCCGCGCAAGGTTCGGAAGTACTCGACCGGCTGCGCGCGAGGCGCTTCGATCTCGTGCTACTGGACATGACGATGCCCGGCATCAGCGGAGTCGATCTGATCCGCCGCGTACGTCTCGAGCAGCCGCCCTTGCCGATCCTCGTGCTCAGTATCCATAACGAGGCGCAGGTCGTGTCGCGCGCGCTGCGCGCCGGCGCGACCGGTTATGTGACGAAAGACAGCGATCCGGACGTGCTGCTCGCGGCGATCCGTAAACTGGCCGGAGGCGGGCGATTCATCGACCCGAAACTGGTCGACGCCATGGTCTTCGAAACGCATTCCGGCGATGCGCCGCCGCACGAGGTGTTGTCCGACCGTGAATTTCAGGTATTACGGATGCTGGCGGCCGGTCAAAGCATCAACGAGATCGCCGAATCGTGTTCGCTCAGCGCCAAGACCATCAGCACCCACAAGATGCGTCTGATGCAAAAGCTTGGCCTGAACAACAACGCCGAGCTGATCCGGTATGCGATCAGGCACGGTCTGGTGACGGAGTGACAGAGGCTTTAGGGATATCCTGAGGCGAGAAGCAGCATTTCCCGAATCAACAATCCGGCGCTGCTGACTGAAGAATCCTCGCCGTTGTCCCACGATTGTCAAATGGGAACCTGAAGTGCGGGGGCAGATGTGGATGCGACAAAAAGCTCACTACGCGGACTGCGCGACAAATTATTGGCAACGGCGGGTACGCTACCCGTTCGTGTGCTTACGCTGCATGGTTCGCCGGACGGTCGGATTTGCCGGGTATGCGTCGAAATCAGGCGTCCGGACGGTCCGATCCTGCTGTTCTTCTTCCGGCACGACGATGGTACCTGGCACGTATTTCCGCCGGCAAAGGATCTGTGCAGAATGAGCTTCGAACCGCTCGCCAGTTGACGTGAACAAGGCCGCACAAAGGAGTTTATAGATGAACGCAGACAACCTGGGGACGCTGTCGGGCCACGAAACCAAATTGCGCGCGTGGCTGAGCGACTGGTACGACCACGCATTCGCGACCGGCTTCATCCAGCCGCCTTTCATACTCGACGACGCGACCGCTTTGAGGCTGGAAGGTTACTTCGACGTGGGCCTGACACCCGCGGAGGGCGTCAACGCGATCTTCGGCGTGGTGCATTGACGCAGCGGACGCGCCGGGGCATCCGCCGCGTCGATGCGTCGCTCACCCCGCGCGCGTTTTTTGCTGCCGGACGTCGCTGTCCAGTTCGGCGGCGTTGCCGTCTTCACCGCTTTCCTCGTCGATCCACCGCCAGGCCCATTCGAGCGCGTATTGCTGTGCCGTCTCGCAATTCTTGAAGCTCGGCCCGATCAGCCCTGAGCGCGCAACTCGCCGATCGTCGCGCACGATCTCGGTCCATCCGCGGAAACGGGCGTTCGCCAGCCGATCGGCGGCAATGTAGATGACGTAACCGCGCGGGTCGGATTCGGTTCGGCCTTTCGACGCGAGGCCCATCCATGGCGCCGCGACTCGATGAATGGCAGGGAGGTGTGTCACCGGCGCGCGGGGTTCGACGCGCTCGGGCATGGCATGCTCGGAGTTGGCGGGGTGCGGGAGATCGCGCGCAAGATCCTTGAAAATATCCGCCGTTTGGGACGACTGCCATGTCTCGCGCGATGTCTGCCACGACGCCTGGTCTCTCCAGAACACCCGCCGAAAACCTTCGTCTCGAGTCTGGCGGTCGATGCCGCGCGTCACGGCGTTGCGGCGTTCCAGTGTCAGTTGCGGACCGCACCGGAACTTGCGGCCGCTGCTCGAAAGGATCCGGTACATCTGCGCAAGGGCGCCGCTCGAACGCCACGCCTCGAAGCGGTGCCGGCACGTCGGCACCGACGGATAGTGGCTTGGCAACGTGGACCAGGGATCGCCGGTTGTGAGTACCCACAGCACGGCATTCGCCACCGCGCGAACCGCTGCGCGTGGCCGGCCGCGCTGCCGGTGTATAAGCGGGGGATCGGCCAGGACGGGCGCGAGCAGCAGCCACTCTTCGTCACTGATTTCGTTGAAATGCACGCTGTCCTCCCCCTACTCATTGCATTGCGCGGGCCCGGCTGTCGCCGTTCGCGCTACCAGCCGCTTGTCACCGACGTTGGCAGGGAGGAAAGGATCAGCAGATCGTCTACACAATCCGATAGCTCGCAGACTTCCTGAAAGGCGGCGTCGTTGGAATCGTGCAGATGTTGCCGTCTGAGCTCACGCAACGCGGTTCCGAGACGCCGGAGGGTGTCGGGGTCGCCGTTCGTCATCGGCCAGCCCTTTAGCAGATACGCTAGCGGTACGACGCTTCTGGTTTCGCACCACCGGTCGAAGAGGCGCAAGCACATCGCATTGACGTGCTCGATCGAATTTTCTCTTTCAGACAGATACGGAACCATGGCAGCACTCGGACGAAGGACGATCGGCGTGCGTTCATCGTATGCGGCCAGTTTTCGCAGTGCTGTCAGGAGATCAAGAAAATGAGCGGGGTCGATGCTGAACTTCGGGTCAGGAAATCCTTAGCCGGCCCGGTCTGCGTCTGCCGATGACCGGCTATATCGACGCAAAGAGCGGACGCGCCCGCACTACTGCAGTTTCCAGAGCATCGCCGATATCGTGCCTTCGTCCTGAAACACTGCGAGCACGTCGCTGATGCCCGAAATAGGAACGTTGTTCACCGTCAGTACGAACGCGATCCGGTGGCCGCTTTTCGCATCGATATAGCCGGCGAGGGATTGTCCTCTCAGGAACGGCAGCGATGGCGTGTTTGGGTTCTCCGTGACGTAAGTGCCGGTCTTCGCGTGCACCTGGCCTTTCGCCCCTGCAAGCGTCGCATCGGATTCGAAGGCGGTGATGGTGGCCAGCGATCCGTCCACGCCCAGCACCGGCAACGCGTCGAAAAAGGGCGAAAAGACCTGCGTCGTGCTCATGCCTCTGAGCATGGCGATGACCGCCGTGCCGCTCGCCGTCGAGTCGCCGCCGCCACTGCCGTCGATGAAGTGGTACTCGCTCGACGGTATCTTGAACGTGTTCGAGAGTTGGACCTGTTCCGCCGCTAGCGCGCCGGTCAGCGTCGTCGAACCGTCGCGTGCGAGACCGAACAGCATGAGGCTGGTGTCGGCACCGATGTTATAGCTGACCTTCATGACGTATCTGACGTATTGCTCATACGGTTGCGAAATGAGTTGCGCAACCTGCGTCGCGCTCGAATACGAGCCTCGCGCGGGCAGCAACTGAACCGGATTGGCGGCGACGGGCGTCGCCGAAACCGTGACACCCGCGCGCGCCAGCGCTTCGATGAACACGGTGCGAGCGTAATTGGAAGGCTGGGTCACGCGGAACGTGCGGATCAGCGGGTAGGCGTTCGTCAGTGGCGGTGTGAAACCCGCCGGCACGTTGCCGGTTATGTTGCCGATACAACCTGGTGAGCCGATGCACAACGGCAGTTCCGGTGCGAGTTCAATGTCCAGTTGCGAGGCCGCGCTGCCCGTCGCTAGCGTGGATTGCACGCTGAACGCGGCTGTTTTGGGCCGCCAGTCGAACGGAACGGCCGAGCCTTCGGCGCTCTGGTTCAGGGTGACGTCGACCACATCGTCATTGACGAAGATCGGCCGCACGTCGAATTCGCCGCGAAAGTCGAAGGGCTCGAAAAGCCGGTCGTCGATCACGACATCGCCATTGATCGTTTTGATGCCCGCCGCCGCCACCTGCGCCGCGAGGGAATTGAAGCCGGCGAGCGGATCGGGCGTGGCGAGTATGGCGTTGCCCAGCGAGTTGGCCTCGTTGTGATCGAAGTTCGTGATGGCGATCGTGCCGTCCGGGTTGGCTCGGCCGCCCATCGTCAGGTCGCCGCTTGCCAGCAGGATCAGATTGCCGGTGAGGGTGCCGCCCGCATCGAGCGTGCCCTGCCGGTAGACCGGCGTGACGAACTGGTGCCGCGCGCCCAGTTGATTCAGTGCTGAGCCGACCGAAAAGAGCTTGCGCACTGAGCCGATCAACATCTGGGCGCTCGAATTCAGGTCGTAGATCACGTGGCCCGAGTCGAGATCGACCACCTGCATCGACCAGGTCGCGTTCTTGTAGACCGGTTTTTGCATCACCTGCATGATCGAATCGGGAACTGTCGGACTCGAACTGAGCGAATCGCCGCACGACACCAGCAGAGCGGCGCTCGCGATTGCGGCCCACCGCGTCCACTGTCGATCCATTGTCGGGCTCATGGCATGTCTCCGGCGTTGGCTGGACTTGACCGCACTTGACTGTTCGTTAAGCGGCTCGACTCGCAACGTATTCGGGTTCGGCGCTTGCGAGCGGGGCGCGGCTATTCGATAAGCTCCAGGAGCAAAGCCGGCGGGTCGCCGGTTCGGCTATTAATGCGTCGCCGACCGCATCGCCCGATATTCGCGCCGCACGATATCCATCAGTTCTTCCACCGACGTGCTGGCTGCCTCGCGCTGATAAGTCACCCGTCCGCGTTGCATGAGCATCACACGGTCCGCGATGTCGAGCGTCTGCGCGTAGTTGTGCATGATCATGACGATAGACAGGCCGCCTTTCGCCTTGAGCCGAAGGATCAGGTCGATGATGAGTCCCGCCTCGCGGGCGCCCATCGCGGCCAGCGGTTCGTCGAGCAACAGGATCTTTGCGTTCGAATTGACTGCGCGTGCGACCGCGATAGCTTGCCGCTGGCCGCCCGAAAGCTGCTCGACCGGCAGATCGACCGAGGGCACGTGCACGCCGATTTCTTCAAGACACTCCGCGGCGCGCTCGCGCATGGCGCGATTGTCCAACAGCCGAAATGGCCCTCGGCGGATGATCTCCCGATTCAGGAACATGTTGTGATAGATGCTCAGAGAATTGGCGAGCGCCAGATCCTGATACACACATTCAATGCCGAGTGAACGGGCGTGATCGACCGAGCGCAGCAACGTTTCCTCGCCGCCGACAAAAAGCTTGCCGCTCGTCTGCTGATGAAAGCCTGTCAGAATCTTGATCAGTGTCGATTTGCCCGCGCCGTTGTCGCCGAGCACGCCAAGAATCTCGCCCTGTTTCAGCGTGAGCGAAACGCCATCGAGCGCGGTGACCGCGCCGAAACGTTTGACGATGTCTTCGCCGCGCAGCGCCTCCAGCACTTCGGACATTACAACTCCCCCTTGCGCGCGAGACGAACCACGTGGATGTTGAAGATCATGGCGCCGAGAATCGCCGCGCCGAGAATCATGTTGAAGGTGAAGGCGTTGATGCCGATCAGCGTGAAGCCGTCGTTGAGAATGCCGAGCACCGCCGCGCCGATCAGTCCGCCGATGATCGTGCCCGACCCGCCGGCCAAGGGTGTGCCGCCGATCACGGCAGCGGCGACGGCGAGAAACATGATCTGGTTGCCGCCTGCTTGCGGATCGATCGACGTGATGCGGAATCCCTCCAGGATACCGGTCAGTCCGGCGAGCAGCGCCGCAAGAATGAAGTTGCCGAGCTTCAGGCGTCTGACCTGGATCCCCGCCTCGCTCGCGCCCAGCGGATTCGCGCCCGACGCGATCGTATGCAAACCCCAGCGCGTGTGGCGCAGCAGCACGTGCATGAAGGCCGCAATGGCGAGCGTCCAGATGATTTCGCTGTAGCCCCATTCGCCCATGAATGCCGCGAACGCTGAATTTTCCGGTGGCGAAACCGGCGTGCCTCGCGAGATGGTCAGCGTGAGGCCGTTCACGAAGAACAAGGTGCCGAGCGTCGTCACGAACGATGGGATGCGCAGGTACACCGTCACCGCGCCATTGATCAGCCCGACGATGGCCGCGGCCACCAGGCCGGTGAGCATGCCGAGCCACGGCGGCAAGCCCGCCTCGATGGCGAAATGCATGATGAAAGGCGCAAACGCGAAGACCATCCCGGCAGAGAGATCGATCTCCCCGCCGATCATCAGCATGATTTCGCCAAAGGCAATGATCGCCACTGGCGCGATGAATTGCGAGAGATTCTGCAGACTCGCGCCGGTCAGCAGAAAGTCATGATTGACTGTCTCGAAGTAGATGCAGAGGATGAGCGCCACCGCGAAGATGCGGATCTCGCTGGAACGCCCGAGCGCGCCGGACCAGCGCCTCGGACGTTTGGCGGCTTGCTGGGCGTCCGTCACGGAAGACGTCACCCTTTGATCGCACCCGTGCGTGGCACGATCTGGGGCTTCGTGCTCTTGCCTTCATAGCGCGTCGATGTGTTCAGGTACGGATCGACCGTGCCCTTGGTGACGAACTTCAGGCCCGTGTTGACGTTGGCCGGCCCGACGAGGCCGCCGGAGGCGAGGAAGGTAAACGCCTCGACCACGGTATAGAAACCTTGCACGTACGGCTGCTGGTCGATGGTGAAGTCGAGGAAGCCGTCGTGAATCAGATCGACCGTGCGCGGCAGCAGATCGAAGCCGCCGCCGTGCACGCCCTTGGACGGCAGGTTGGATTCCTTCATGACTTCGGCGACGCCCTGGGTGCTTCCCGCGTCCACCGCGAACATGCCTTTGAGATCCTGGTGGCCGAGAAAGAAGGATTTGATCTTCGAGAGTTCTTCGTTGACGGTCGCGCCGGTGGCGATGGTCTGCACGTCGATCTTCTTGCCCGATTTCTTGATTGCAGCCGCCGCGCCATCGAGCCGGGGCTGAATGTTGAGTTGGCCGGGGGTGGCGATAAAGAGCGCGACGAGGCCGCTGTCGATGAGGCTCACGATCCGCTCGCCCATCTGGTAGCCGGACAGATAAAGATCCTGGCCGATGTACGCAAGGCGCGGATTGGTGGAACCCGAAGGCGCGTCGGCGTTATAGGCGAACACGGGAATGCCGGCGTCGAGCGCGGCCTGGATGGGTTTGTCGAACGCCTTGGGGTCGACGATCGGTACTGCGATCGCATCGGCTTTCGCGGCAATCGCCGCGTTGACCGCATTCACCATTTCGCCGATGTCGGCATTGGCCGAGCCGGTCCATTGATAGTCCATGCCGAGCAAGGCAGTCGCGTCCTGAATGCCGTATTGCGTGGGCACGAAGAAGGGATTCGTCGTGACATGGTTGACGAACACGATCTTCCAACGTTTGTGTGCCGGAAACGAGCCGCCTTCCGCCGCCTGGGCCGACGAGATCATTCCACTCATGCCGCCCATTCCACCCATTAGCGCCAGTGCTGCGGTCAGGCCTGCGCCCTGCAGCAATCCACGACGCGTCCCCTGTACTTCGTCCTTGTCTTCCTTCGATTGCGCCATCTCAGTCTCCCGTCTCTCAGTTGTAGAACGTTTCACTGGTTGTAACGGCGCAAGCAGAAAAAACTCCGGCAAGACAGGTGCCGGAGCTGGGCATCGCTCCTTTCGGAAAGCCCACGTGCACGCGCGTACGCATGACTACCCCACGAAAATGCTATATCACGCACTTTTGGCTACTAATCGATGTATACCCTTAACTCGTTTGAATATGAATGACTGGCGTGCAACGCGCGGCTTTTTTTGTGCACGATACACCGATTTAATAGTATTACTACCGAGTTGATGCCTGAAAGAAGACGGATGAGAAGAACGGGAAGCGTTCGCTCCATACTGCCCGACGGTTCAGGGTTGCTGCAGACCAATTATTGGGATTCGCGACGCATATCGCGCTTTTCTGAAAGCTTGCAGAACGCATGAAGTGCGGCGTACCGGAAGTCGCCGGGTTCGCGGTCGAATTCCCGATGTTTTCCAAAAGCGGGTCGCACTTGCGTCCCGCAACGACGTTCGCTGACCCGCCTGGTCGATGACAAACACGGTTACTTCGTATGCGAATATTATATATTTCGCATGCGAATATGTTGATGGACTCAAATGTGCCCTGCGTGCCTACGGATCACTGGCAGCAACGAAACGGCTCATGCGGGACACCGAGCGGCTGACAGTCCAGATGGATCGAGAAAGTCACATTCATGGGGCGGCTTGCCGCCGTGGAGGCAAAAGAAGCATTCCTGGCGTTTGCTCAGAAACGCCGGCCGGACTTCACCAGGATTCCACGCTGATGGGAGCGGCGAACACTGCCGGGCAACACGGCGACACGCTGCTGCCGCCGTCCTCAGGTGTCGCCTTACGCCGTTTCCTCGTCGACATCGGGGAACTTGTCCTGCAAACTCGTCAGCCAGCGCGCAACCACGTCGATCTCGGCCTCCGTAAATCCTTCCGTCAGCCTGACATTCAGCTCAGCGAGGCCCGACTTCGACCGCTTGAGTGCGGTGCGTCCTGCCGCCGTTAGCCAAAGTCGCGATGCGCGCCCATCGAGTTCGTCCGAATGGCGTTCCAGGAGACCGGCCCGCTCCGCTCTGTCGACCAGCCCGCTCATTCCCGGTGCCTTGAGATCGAGCGCCGCAGCCGCCTCGCTCGTGAGTGCACCGTCGTTTTTCCCGAGAAAGAAAAGCAGCCCCGCCTGCGCCGCAGTGACTCCACCTGCGGCGGTCCGAGTTTGCGACCACCGATGCAGGCGCTTTTGGCCCACGTTGAGCAGATACACGAGCCGATGATCCATGTTTCAACCTCACCTGTTGCGCTCCGGCGGACGGCGCTTTTTTTGCTGTAATTTAGTTCGTGTGCGAACTTTTATCGTAGCATAACTCCTATCGGACGACGAGCAACAGTTAATCCTGACGCCGAGCGCGTCAGCGGCCGCCGGCTGCTTCCGGCTGTTCTACGTTTTGTCGCGCGGCGCAGTTTCGCCGGTGGTGGCAAGTGCAAGGAGCATCTGCCAAAATCTCCGGAACAAGATTAAGAATGGAGGCAGCTTGCGCACGGTCGAATACCGCTTTTCCACCATCTGGCGCATCGATGCGCCAGTGCAGGAAGTGTGGGCGGCAATCCAGGACTCGGCGCGCTGGCCCGAATGGTGGCATAACGTCGAGCGCGTGGACCAACTGGAGGCGGGTTCGGATCAAGGCGTGGGCGTCGTTCAACGCTACACGTGGAAAGGCCGGTTGCCCTACCGCCTCGTGTTCGATATGCGGGTGACGCGCGTCGACCCGTTGGTCGCGCTGGAGGGGGAGGCCAGTGGCGACGTCGAAGGCGCAGGCCGGTGGAGCTTTTCGACCGACGGGCGCAACCTGACCGTGGTCCGCTATGACTGGTGCGTGCACACGAAACGCGCGTGGATGAATGCGTTGGCGCCGTTGCTGCGACCGGTTTTCCAATGGAATCACGACGTGGTGATGCGCGAAGGCGGCGCGGCGCTAGCGCGGCGGCTTGACGCGCGGCTCCTTGAGATCAAGCAGGGATAAAACTCGACCCGGGCAGGGCAGGGTTCAATCAGTGCATTCGCGAATCCGCAAGTTGTACGATGCAGTCTGCCGTTCAAGAGCCGCACGCGCAATCGCAGCCGCGGTTCTTCCCGGGTCACACGTTGCGAACATGGCTGCGGCGGCGGTTGGAGAAGAGAGTACGTAAGCTGCGGGCGTCGGGAATCGCTGCGGCCGCGACAGGTTCGCCGGCAATGGGAGAAACCATGTTCGACAATGCGCTGCGAATCGAAAGCGGACCAACCTGGCATCAGTTCCACGTCTACACCGACAGCGAGCTTGTCGCGATACTGCTCGTCGTGGCGCTGCTGGTCGCGATTTTGCTGGCCAGCACGATCTGCTACTACGTGACGCGTACGATCATGCTGTTGATCGTCAGCCGCCTCGCGCGCCAGGAACGGCACAAGTGGCTGCGAGCCGCCGAGCGCCACAAGGTCTTTCATCGGCTCGCGCCGCTCGTGCCCGCCGCCATCGTCTACGCGGCCGGCCCGCTGCTTTCCGGCATCACGTTCCCGATGATCGCGGCACTCGGGCATCCGCTGTCGGTGCTGGCGGCCTGCTACATGGTGTACACGCTGCTGCGCGCCGCGCTGGCGTTCCTCGACAGCGTCAGCGAGCGCTACAGCCACTTCCCGTCCTCGAGCGAGCGGCCGATCAAGAGCTTCCTGCAGATCGCCACCATCGTGTTCTACGTGATCGCGCTGATCGCCGTGATTTCGGTGTTGCTCGAGCGTTCGCCCGCTTACTTCCTAACGGGCCTCAGCGCGATGACGGCGCTCCTCATCATCATCTTCCGGGAGACGCTGCTCGGCTTCGTCGCCAGCATCCAGCTCGCCGCCTACGACATGCTGCGGGTGGGCGACTGGATCGAAGTGCCCGGCTTCGTCGCCGACGGCACGGTGATCGACATTGCGCTGAACACGATCAAGGTGCGGAACTTCGACAACTCGATCGTCATGGTGCCGAGCTACGTTTTGCTGACGAACGGTGTGAAGAACTGGCGTGGCATGACCGAGTCCGGCTGCAGGCGCGTCAAGCATTCGATTCATTTCGACGCCGACACGGTCCGCTTTCCCGACGAGGCGCTGCTCGCCCGGCTGCACAGCGATATCGACCCACCGCTCGCGGCATTCGCGCCCGGCGGCGGGCAGCGCCGCACGAACCTCGGCCTGTATCGCCTCTATCTGGGTGCGCATTTTCGCGCTCATCCGGCGATCCGCCACGACATGCCCGTTGTGATTCGCCAGGTGCAGTCCAGCCAGCCCGTTGTCGCGCTGGAGATTTTTCTCTACGTCGACGAAACCAGCTGGGAACCATACGAAAACCTGCAGTCGGACATGCTGGACCACGCTTATGGGCTCGTGCCACTGTTCGGCCTGCGCTGCTGGCAGCAGGAATGCCGGGCATCCCGGCAGCCCTAGCTGGCACTCGTTCTGCCCGGCATCTACACTTATTCCATAGCTTGGCTGATGATGCCAACGACTGCACTGAACGGGCGACGCAGGTATGCCCGTGCCTCTCCACTGATAAGAATAATCGACAGCGAATCAGCGCGGACAGGAGACACCGACATGAACGGCTATCAGGTCACTTTCTTTACTCAACAGGATCGCCGCCATCGCGGCAAGCCGCTGGCCGACTGGCTCGTCCATCTTGCGGGCGAACTTGGCCTGCGCGGCGCGACCGTGATACCAGGCTGCGAAGGAATCGGCCACCATCACCGCATTCACTCCACACATTTCTTCGAGCTGGCGGACCAGCCTTTGTCCGTCGTGATGGCGGTGACGAGCGACGAAGCCGACCGGTTATTCGACCGGCTGCGCGCCGATGGCGTGCATCTGTTCTACGTGAAGACGGCCGTCGAGTTCGGCGTTATCGGCGATGACAGCGGCAACGCTACGAAGTCCTAGCCTACGATTTCGTGCTCACACTGCGTGAGGTTCGACGTGCCCAACTCGTCGCCAACCGGCAAGCGTCGGCCAGGCGCCGCGTTCAGTAAGCGTCCATACGCGCCGCAAAACCGCCGGCCTCCTTCGCTTTTGCTTCGGGCTCGCCGAGATAGGGACGGTCTGGGCGAATCCAGTGCGCCGCGATTGGCCCGAGCCCGGAACTCGCCGCGACGCTCAAGCTCGCGCGCGGCGCACGGCTTGCCACCGCCGACAATCTTCGGCTGCATGATGACGTGCCTGTCATGCTCGATCGTTTGTGGTTTCCGCTCGACGTGTTCCCGACGCTGGAAGCGGAGATGTTCAAGGCACGGCGCGGTTCCATTTATGGCTTTTACCAGGAGCATTTTGGAATCTCAGTCGTGCGCGTCGTGGAAGATCTGGGCGGCGCAGCCGCCGACGAAGAAGTGGCGCGCGCGCTGAATATCGAAGTCGGCGCGCCGGTGCTGCGCATCGAACGCACGGCCTTCACGTTCAAAGACCAGCCGGTCGAGTTTCGCGTGCGCTTTGTCGATTCGAGCCGCTGTTCTTATCGGTACGTGCGCGGCTTGCAGGATTGAGCCGCGTGCGGCCGCCGCGACGTCTGCCTCGCGCATGAAAACGCTGCGCTTCATCAAACTCGGTCCCGTGCGTCTGGCGCCAAGCACGGGACCGGCGCGGCATATCGCTTATTTGCCGAAGTACGGGGTGCAGAAGCTGGCCGGACCGATACAGGTCGATTGCATCGCCGTATGCGCCGGTCCGCCGGACGACGTGCCGTTCGCCGGCACACCGCCGTAGCTCTGCGTTTGCTCATGCGTGGATTGCGCGGCGACTTTTGCTTCGGCGGCCTGGATGTCGGCCGGATAGCTGGCGTCGTCGGAACGCGCCGGGCTGTAGCCGGCCCGCTCCAACTGCACGAGATCGCTGCGGACCTCGGCGCGTGTCACCGGCCCGTTGGATTGCGCGAAGCTGAGCACCGGCGCGGACAGGGCGGCGGCAGCGAGGGCGAGGCAAACAATAGTTTTCTTCATGATTCAGACTCCGAAATAAATACGAGGGTTGATCGAGGGGAATTCGTTGAATAGCAGCAGCTCATTCGATGCTACTGGTATTGCGCGGGTCTTTCTTCTCTGAGCGTCTGGAAACCATATTGCGCTTGCGCACCTGACGCGATCCCCACCGGTTCATTACGAAATTGAAATGTTGGGCCTGCCCCCTTCAGGGGTCGGGTGCGCAAAGCGGTCGGCGGCGCAGGCGTTGCCTCATGCATTAATGCATGGCAAGCGTGCGTATTTGTAAGTTTTCAGACCTGTTTGCATGGGTCACTATTCGCTCCATCTGCTTTTCCTTTCACCGGTATTTGCAAGGAACGTTGACCATGACAATGCAAGCCCTCGTTCTCTCCCAGTACAACGGATCGCTGGAACTCACCACCGTGGCTCGCCCTGAACCGTCGCCCGGCCAGGTGCGGGTGCGTATCGCGGCGGCCGGTCTCAATCCGCTCGACACGAAAATCCGCGCAGGCGGCGCCGCTCATGCAAAACATCCGCTGCCGCTGGTGCTCGGCATCGACATGGCCGGCGTGGTCGAGGCGGTGGGTGCGGGCGTGACGCGTTTCAAAGCGGGCGATGAGGTCTACGGCATGACAGGCGGTGTCGGCGGCATTCAAGGTTCGCTCGCGCAATATGCCGCGGTCGACGCGGATCTGCTCGCGCTGAAGCCCGCCAATCTGTCGATGCGCGAAGCCGCCTCTCTGCCGCTCCTGTTCATCACCGCCTACATGGGGATCGTGGATCGCGCGAAGCTTCAGGCCGGGCAGACGGTGCTCGTGCAAGGAGGCGCGGGTGGCGTGGGCCATGTTTCGGTGCAACTCGCGCGGGCGCTGGGAGCACAGGTGTTCGCGACTGCGAGCGCACGCGATCAGGACGAACTCATGCGCCTCGGCGCCACGCCGATCGATTACGCCGCGCAGAACGTCGAGCAATATGTCGCGCAGCATACGGGCGGGGCGGGATTCGAGGTGGTTGCCGACACGGTGGGCGGCGCGACGCTCGATGCATCGTTCGCGGCGGTCAAGCATTTCGGCCATGTGGTCAGCGCGCTTGGCTGGGGTACGCATGCACTCGCGCCGCTGTCGTTTCGCGAGGCGACGTACTCGGGCGTATTCACCCTGCATGCGCTGCTGAGCGGCGAGAACCGGGCGCATCACGGCGAGATGCTGCGCGAGGCGACGCGCCTTGTCGAAGCGGGTCAATTGACGCCGCGACTCGATCCGCGCCGCTTCGATCTCCGCTCGGCGGAACAAGGGTACGACGCAATCACCGATCGCAGCGCGCGGGGCAAGATCGTCGTCGATATCGAGTGACGCTGGCCGCGCGGGGCGGCAATCGTGAGTGAATTCAGCGGCGGCCAGACGTCAATTACGTGTTGGCGAGTTTGTCGACGACAACGTCGATCAACGCCCGCAACCGCCCCAGCCGCCGAAGGTCGCGATGGTAGCCGAGCCACACTTCGCGGCCCGGTGGCGTTTCGCCGAGGTCGATGCGCCGCAGTCCCGGCGTGTTGTCGCCAAGCGCGCACGGCAGCACCGCGAAGCCGCCGCCCTCGGCACACATGCGCGCCTGAACGCCGCGATTGTTGCTGGCGTACGCGACTCGCGCATTCGGCAGCATGCGGCGAATCCATGTCACGTCGGGCAAGGCCTCGAAGGCGCCGTCCATCGTAATGAGCGATTGCCCCGCGCCATCGCCGGCCTGCGGCGCCACCAGATCGGCGTGCCCGTACAGCGCGTAGTTCAGATCCATGACCTTTCGCTGGATCACGTCGGGTTCGTCGAACGGCGTGATGCGAAACACGAGATCCGCTTCACGGCGTGAAAGACTGTAGCGTCGCGAATCTGTGATTAACTCGATCGAGAGCTGCGGATGCCGTGAGAGAAACCCGGCGAACACGGGGGTGAGCACATGAATGCCGAACCAGTCCGAGGACGACACGCGCAGCGACCCCGTCAACTGCTGCGTGGTCCCTGCGAGCGAACGTGTGAACGCGAGCGCTTCTTCTTCCATTCGCTCCGCGAAACTCAACACCGCAGTGCCTTCGTCGGTCAGTACGAAGCCGTCGGCGGTACGCTGGAACAGGGCCTGGCCGACCGCGCTTTCGAGCGCACGCAGCCGGCGACCCATGGTGGGCTGGGTTTGTCCCAGTTGACGCGCGGCGGCGCCGAGTGTGCCGCAACGGGCGATCGCGAGAAACACGCGGACATCGCCCCAATCCATTGTCATTTCGTTCATAGCAGGATGTGCTCGTGCGACAGGCGGCCTTATCGTACCGAACTTCGCGGTTTGGCGTCGGGCCGAAGCCGAGGACTGCGTCCGCGACCATCAATATGCTGACATTCCTGGCTTATCGGACATCAATGTCCGCGATCGTGCGGACGCGTCTGGACAGTCTCAACGCTCTCAAGGCCTTTTCCCGCGCCGCGTAGTTGCGCAGTGTCGCGGATGCCGGGCAGCAACTCGGCTTGTCTTCAGCCGCGGTGGGTAATGCGGCGGCACGGCTCGAGAAAATCAGTGAATTGATCTTGGGCGTAGCCGGTCCGAACTGCTATCTTGAGTGAGTGTCGCCGGCATTGTCGGCGAGCGAGCGCCGCGTATGCGCTGGAAATTCTGCTCAGAGGTGCATGATGGTTGAAGTTACCTGGCTTGTCGTGGCTGACGGAGGTCGCGCGCGTGTTTTCCAGACGCCTGGGCTTAAGCTCGACTTGCAGGAGGTCGAAGTTCTCGTCAACGACGAATACACCGGTACGGCGCTGACTGAGAAAGACCGCGAGAAATTTGCAAAGCGGGTTGCCACCTATCTGGAAGAAGGGCGGCTCCGTCAACTCTACAATCGGCTGCGGCTCGCCATGGAGGCGAAATTCCTCGGCATGGTGCGTTCGAATCTGAGCGAGGAAGCGCGTCGAATGATATTCGAGCAGATCAGCGAAGATCTGGTGTCGCTCAGTAAACAGGAAATCGAGGCGCGTCTGCGTAAGTAGAGAAGTAGAGAGCGGCTGCGCAAAGATTTCACTGAGCCTGCAAGCGTGTTGCAGGGCCGGCTTTGCAGCGTTCAGGTTTGCCGCGTTCAGGAACTGATGTCCGGCCCGTGCGATTTTTCCTCTGCATCGCGGAACCAGTCTTCCGCGCGAGACCGGGCGCTGACCCAGGAGTGCGGTTGCGGCGTCTCGAACTCACGATCGATGAACCTGCGGCCCCATTCGACCGCGTCTCTGATCGCTTCTTCTTCGGTCAGCCATTCGGGCTGAACGGTCATCGGGCGAATATCGACCACTTTACCCGCGCTATTTTTCAGACTCACACTCGCGATCCAGGCGCCGAACTTATTGGTCTCGGGGCGCACGACCATCTCGAACTCGCCATAGAAAACAGTGGATGCTGGCATCGTTTTCTCCTTAGCCTGCGTGTCGCTGCTAGCGCCATCATGCCGTAATCCCGGTAGCATGACCATGGTGGTCGCAAGCTGGCGCGCACGAAACCTCGCACTCGTATGAAGAAATCGACCTCGGCACGCAGCGTTTCCTGCACGTGAAAAGATGGGTGGAAAGAAACGAGCCTGCTTTTCTTCAGGTCGTGATCGACGAATGCAAGGTTACCGTCGACCATTACGCGGACAACGTCGACGACAGTTGACGGCGCCGTCCCAACGTTCAGCGGGCCAATCATACGGAGGGAGAACACCATGTCGAACCAACAGAGCGGCTTGAGTGACGAGTTCATCGCGCAGCAGCGCAAGCGCCTGGAGGCGCTGCGCCGGGAATTGCTGGGCGGCGAAGCAGAGACGATCGCAGACGATCGAACGGCTCGGGAGGAGCACGGCGACGAGGCCGAGGAGTACGAGGACGCGGCGCAGGGAATGGCGCAGAATGAAATCAATCAGTCGCTGCACGACGTGAACGACCAGCGCATTGCGGATATTGGGCGGGCGCTGCAGAAAATCGACGACGGCACTTACGGCCTCTCCGACGAAAGCGGCCAGCCAATCCCGAAAGAGCGGCTCGAGGTCATGCCAGAAGCGATTCTCACCGTGGCGGAGCAGAGCCGCCGCGAGGCTCGCAAGTAGTGACGACCAGGCGCATTAGAGCGCGTCGCCTCGCCGCGCGATAGCGTCGGCATGTCGGCCCATGCGCCCCATCGGAAAAACCAATGTCCCCTTACTCACAATCCACTCATAGAATTCAAGGGCGGCTTATTTAGGTTCGTTATGCCAATCATGCGGCGACCAGACGCGTAGTGAGAGAGCGCAAGCGCATGCCGGTTGACGCAAGCCGCTCGTGCATCGCTATCTGTTCGAAAGCGACGCCCATTTTGAACGCTGAACAGCGGAGCATCGGCCTCGCGCATAACCATAACGAAAGGCCGGCGACAGGTTCCGAGCGTTCTCCCTTCACTTGAACGCGTCCTAAAATTTTTAACAACATCGGATGCCTTAACTCAGAAAGGTGATTTTACGATGCCCGCCCTTTGCGAAATCTGTAACGCCCGTCCCGCCGTCGCCCGTGTGACCGTTGTGCAGAACGGCGAGCGGAAAACTTTATCGATTTGCGACTACGACTACCGTCAATTAATGCGCCACCAGAGCATGGCGAACCCGTTCGACTCGCTATTGGGAGGCGGTGGTCTGTCACGCTTCTTCGGCGGGATGGGCGGCGCGCACGAGGAAGACGACGATAACGAGAGTCTCTCCGCGGAGGTGCCGCGCGAATCGGTCGACGCAACCGACGCCTTCAGCGAACAGACGCTCGAGTTGTTGCAGCGTGCGGCAGAGAAAGCGCACGAACTCCAGCGAAGCGAGCTTGACACCGAACATCTGCTGTATGTACTGGCGGACAACGATGTCGGCACCGCGCTGCTCAAGGAACTCAAGCTCTCGCCGCAGGACATCAAGGCTTATATCGATCAGCACGCGCAGAAGGGCACCGCGAATCCCGATGCGTCGATCGAGAAAATGACCATCTCGCCGCGCCTGAAGAAAGTGTTCCAGTACGGGTTCCAGGCATCGCGCGATCTGGGTCATTCGTATGTCGGCCCGGAACATCTGCTGATCGGGCTTGCGGCGGTGCCGGACAGTATCGCGGGCACGCTGCTGAAGAAGTATGGTGTGACGCCGGAAGGGCTGCGGCAGAAAGTGGTGAAGGTGGTCGGCAAAGGCGCCGAGGACGGCCGCGTCGATGCACCGACCGGCACGCCCACACTCGACAAGTTCGGCCGTGACCTCACGGCGCTCGCGCGCCAGGGCAAGCTCGACCCGGTGCTGGGCCGCGCGCAGGAAATCGAAAGCACGATCGAGGTGCTCGCGCGGCGCAGGAAGAACAATCCGGTGTTGATCGGCGAGCCCGGCGTCGGCAAGACCGCCATTGTTGAAGGCCTGGCGCAGCGCATCGTCAACGACGAGGTTCCCGAAAATCTGCGCGGCAAGCGGCTCGTCGAGGTCAATATCAATTCGATGGTGGCGGGCGCGAAGTATCGCGGCGAGTTCGAGGAACGCGCAAAAACGCTGATCGACGAAGTGACGGCAAAGAAGGACGAGCTGGTTCTGTTCATCGACGAGTTGCACATGATCGTGGGCGCCGGCCAGGGCGGCGGCGAGGGCGGTCTCGACATCGCGAACGTGCTCAAACCGGCGCTGGCTCGCGGCGAACTCAGTCTGATCGGCGCGACGACGCTCAACGAATACCAGAAGTACATCGAAAAAGACGCCGCGCTGGAGAGGCGCTTTCAGCCGGTGCTGGTGCCCGAGCCGACCGTCGAGCAGACCATCGTCATCCTGCGCGGTCTGCGCGACAAGCTGGAGGCGCATCATCAGGTGACCTTCGCGGACGATGCGTTTGTCGCGGCCGCTGAAATGTCGGACCGTTACATCACGTCGCGCTTTCTGCCCGACAAAGCCATCGACCTGATCGACCAGGCCGCCGCGCGCGTACGGATCGGCGCGACCTCGCGTCCGGCGGACATCCAGGAACTCGAAGCCGAGATGTCTCAACTCAAGCGCGAGCAGGATTACGCGTCCTCGCGAAAGCGCTATGACGAGGCGAAGAAGTTCGAGGAACGTATCGGCGAAAAGCAGACGACACTCGATGAGCAGATGGAGGCATGGCAGCGCAAGACCGGTTCGGAAACGCTTGAAGTCACCGTGGCGGCCATCGCCGAAGTGGTGTCGCGTCAAACCGGCATTCCGGTCACGGAACTGACACAGGAAGAGCGCCAGAAGCTGCTGGACATGGAAAACAAACTGCGTGAGCGCGTGGTCGGCCAGGACGACGCGGTGCTTGCCGTGAGCGACGCCGTACGCCTATCGCGTGCCGGACTCGGCCAGGCGAACCGGCCTATCGCGACTTTCCTCTTCCTCGGACCGACCGGCGTCGGCAAGACCGAACTCGCGAAGGCGCTGGCCGAAACGGTGTTCGGCGATGAACAGTCGGTCATTCGTATCGACATGTCCGAGTATATGGAGCGTCACGCCGTGGCACGCCTGATCGGCGCGCCGCCTGGATATGTCGGCTATGACGAGGGCGGCCAGTTGACCGAGCGGGTGCGGCGGCGGCCGTATAGCGTGATTCTGCTCGACGAGATCGAGAAGGCCCACGCGGACGTGAGCAATGTATTGCTCCAGGTGTTCGACGACGGCCGTCTGACCGACGGCAAGGGCCGCGTGGTGGACTTCAGCAACACGATCATCATCGCGACCAGCAATCTCGGCGCACATATCATCATGGATAACCTCGAGAAGCCCGAGGCGGACCAGTTGCCGGAAAAGAAGCTTCGCGAGGAGTTGATGGATGTGCTCAAGGGCCACTTCCGTCCGGAGTTCCTGAACCGCATCGACGAGGTGATCGTCTTTCACGGACTTACTCGCGAGAATATCCGCTCGATCGTGCGGATCCAGCTCGAGCGGGTCACGCGCACCGCGGCGGCTCAGGACATCACGCTCAAGATCGACGAGTCGGTTGTCGACCATCTGGCCGAGGCCGGCTACCGGCCGGAGTTCGGCGCCCGCGAGTTGAAGCGCCAGATTCGCCAGGAACTGGAAACGCGGCTTGCCAAGGAGATTCTCGGCGGCAAACTGAAATCGGGCGACAATGTCGAGGTCAGCTATGACAAGGACAGCGGCGAAGTGAAGTTCGTTCGCGGCGAGGCGACGCCGCCCAAGGCGAAGCGCGTCAATAGCCGGACAAAGAAGAAGTCGTCCGACGAAGTCGGCAGCACGGAGTCCACGGAGGGCGCCAGTTCCTGACGGCGTGGCGTGGGCAACGGGCAAGGACACGCAGCGAGCGTGTCGGCGGTGTGGCGGGTATTATCCGGAAGCGGACCTGATGATGCCTCCCGAACTCTTCTACCAGGAAAGAGACGGGAGGCGCGCGGTTCGCCGGCTGAGTGATGTCTCTCAGCTTCGCGAGGCGTTCATCTTTGCGCAAGTGCCGGTACAACCTGGAGCCGCCGTTCAATCATGGAAATCTTCGATGCCTTCCACCTCGCCAGGCTTCAGTTCGCATTCACGGTTTCGTTTCACATCATTTTCCCCGCAATCAGCATAGGCATGGCCAGCTTCCTCGCCGTGCTGGAAGGGCGTTGGTTGCTGACCGGCGACGCGGTCTACAAGGACATGTTTCTGTTCTGGTCGAAGATCTTTGCGGTCGGCTTCGGCATGGGCGTGGTCTCGGGCGTGGTGATGGCCTACGAGTTCGGCACCAACTGGAGTGGCTTTTCCACCATTGCCGGCAACATCACAGGACCGCTCCTGACATATGAAGTGTTGACGGCGTTCTTTCTCGAGGCGGGCTTTCTCGGTGTCATGCTGTTTGGCTGGCAGCGCGTGAGTCCGCGCGCGCACTTCTTCGCCACGCTGATGGTGGCGCTCGGCACGTTGATGTCCACTTTCTGGATTCTCGCGTCGAATAGCTTTATGCAAACGCCGCAAGGATTCGCCATGATGAACGGCCGGATCGTACCGGTCGACTGGCTGAAGGTGATTTTCAACCCGTCGTTCCCGTACCGGCTCGCGCATATGACCATCGCCGCGTTCATTGTGGCGGGCTTTATCGTCGCTGCGTGCGGGGCGTGGCACCTGTTGCATGGCCGGCGCGACGGACCCGTCAAACGCAGCTTTTCGATGGCGTTGTGGATTCTGCTTTTGCTCACGCCGGTGCAGATTTTTGTCGGCGATGCGCATGGCCTCAATACGCGCCAATATCAGCCGGCAAAAATCGCTGCAATCGAAGGCCTATGGGAAACCGAGAAAGGCGGCACGGCGCTCAATCTGGTCGGTTTTCCCGACATGAATGCGGAAGTCACGCGCTATGCGCTGCAAATCCCGCATTTGGGCAGCCTCATTCTGACCCATAGCTGGGATGGAGAAATCCGCGGGCTCAAGACCTTTCCCGCCAGAGACCGCCCTTATTCGCCAATCATCTTCTGGACCTTCCGGATCATGGCGGGCCTCGGCATGCTGATGCTGTTGGCCGCCTTGCTCGGGTTGCTGCTCAGGGTGCGAGGCCGGCTCTATGAGACGCGCTGGTATCAGGTTTTCGTGCTGTGCATGGGGCCGTCGGGAATCGTCGCGCTGTTGGCCGGGTGGGTGACGACGGAGGTCGGCCGCCAACCCTGGACGGTCTATGGTGTTCTGCGAACCGAAGACTCACTCTCGCCGATCAGTGCCCAGCAAGCGGGCGTGTCATTGCTGATCTTCGTGCTGGTGTACTTCCTGGTATTCGGTATGGGGGTCTACTACATGCTCAAGATGATGAAGCGTGGACCGGAAGAACAGGTCGACGCCCGCCGGTCCGTTAAACATCCGGTGTTGCGCAATCGTCCGCTGGACGCGCTGGAACGGGAGTGAGGCCATGCAAATCGATCTTCCGGTCGTGTGGGCTGCGATCATCGGCCTCGGCGTTTTCATCTATGTGATGCTGGACGGCTTCGATCTCGGCATCGGCCTGCTGTTTCCGTTTTTCGAGGAGAAAGGCGATCGGCAAGTCATGCTCAACACCATCGCGCCGGTCTGGGACGGCAACGAAACGTTCCTCGTGCTCGGCGGCGCGGGGCTATACGGGGCGTTCCCGGTCGTCTATTCGACGCTGCTGCCGGCAAACTATCTGCCGCTGATCCTGATGGTCGTGGGGCTGATCTTTCGCGGCGCGGCCTTTGAATTGCGCGCGAAGGCCACGCGGACCCAGCATGCGTGGGATCTCGCCTTTATCGCCGGGTCGGCTCTCGCGGGCCTTTGCCAGGGCATCGTGCTGGGGTCGCTGCTGCAAGGCATCAAGATCGTCGATGACCGTTTCGCCGGCGACCCGTTCGACTGGCTGTCGCCGTTCAGCCTGTTCTGCGGCATCGGCGTGCTCTTCACCTATGCGACGCTCGGCTGCGGCTGGCTAATCCTCAAGACCGAAGGCGAACTGCAGCACAAGATGCGCGAGGTGATGCGGCCGCTGCTGGCCGTGCTGCTGGGGATCATCTTCGTGGTGAGTCTGTGGACCGTGATCGGATTGCCGGCGGTCGAGCATCGCTGGTTCGGAAGCGGCTATCTCGGCTGGTTCATGCCGGTGCCGATTCTTGTTCTGGCCTGCGTGTGGGGCATTTTTCGATCGCTTCGCCTGCAGCATGAAGCGATGCCGTTCCTGCTCACGCTTGCGCTGTGCTTTCTCGGATACAGCGGCTTGCTGATCAGCATCTGGCCGAACATCGTGCCGCCTTCGCTGACGATCTGGGAAGCCTCGTCGAGTCATTCGAGCCAGCTCTTCACGCTGGTCGGCACGGTGATCGTGCTGCCGGTCATCCTCGTCTACAACGCCATGCAGTACCGCGTGTTCCGCGGCAAGGTGCGGGAAGGGGATGCCGGCTACCACTGACACCGGCGCCGCCGGTCGCGAATGAAACGGCCGTTGCGCGCCTGAGCCCGCAACGGCCCGCGCTTATTCAGCGAGCGTCAGCGACACGGAGGCTTCGCTCGTCAACATCAGGAATGTCAGCGTTTCGCGCAGATAGAGGCGCACGACCGATTCGGTGTGGCTGAGATAGCCGATCGACAGGTCTTCACCGAGGTGCAACTCGAAGTCGCCGCCTCGCGTGGAGAGCACGCTTCCGCCGCTCAGCGCGGGCGCCCAGACGATGTCGCCGTTCACGATCCGCTTGATGTGCTCGATCACCGGATAGCCCTGGTCGCGTGCCTCGCTGAGCGCCGTGTAGGCGTCGGAGCCGAGCAGCACGGAATAAGGGCCGTCCACGCCGGCGAGCCGCAACGCCTCCAGTGCATTGCCGATCGCGTGCGGATAATCGCCGATGTCGGCGGACAGCGCGAGCGGCGCGTTCGACGAGCCTTCGCGAATCCCGCCGATTCCCGCTGCTTCGTATCCGTCGAAGATCGTGCGATCTTCCGCATAGGCGAGTTCTTTCGCTGCGTCTTTCGCGGGCTGCCAGTCGGCGTCGTTCGCGCCGCGCAGCACGCTGTCGATCGCCTCGCGCTGCAACTCGAACGGCACGGTGAACTCGACTACGCGCTTGACCTCCGCGAGCCTGGCCACGACGCCTTGTTGAGGCGCGGCAATCGCGGTCTGATGCCCCGTGCCGACACCGGACAACTCGGTTCCACCCGGACCCTTGACGTCGACCACGCGACGGCCGGCTACGCTGCGTTTGAAGGTGCGCGCCACTTCGTTTTCAATCTGCGACCAGGCGGCACTGGAAATGGGGGCGAGCTCGCGATGCAGGTTATTCATGTTGGGAGATTCCCTTGAGAGAGCCAATATTCAGCGAGCCGTCGTGGCGCGGCTCGGCGGGCGAAGAGGGTTCGGGTTGTGTTTCGATGGCGGCCGTGACGCTCGGCGGATCGCGGTCTGCGAGTTCTTCGAGCAAGGTGGCCGACGGCACGAAGAACAGGCCTCCCGTGACGGCGCGGCTATAGTCGAGCAGCCGGTCGTAGTTGCCCGGCGGCCGCCCGATGAACATGTTCTCCAGCATCTGCTCGATCGGCGCGGGCGATCGCGCGTAGCCGATAAAGTAGGTGCCGAATTCGGCCGCGCCCAGACGGCCGAATGGCATGTTGTCACGCAAGATCTTCACTTCCTTGCCGTTCTCGGTGATCGTGGTCAGCGAACTGTGCGACGACGACGGTTTGACCGCTGCGTCGAGTTCGACGTCGGACAATTTCTTGCGGCCGATAATGCGCTCCTGAGTCTCGACCGAAAGCGCATTCCATCCGTCCATGTCGTGCAGGTACTTTTGCACGAGGACATAGCTGCCGCCTTCGAAGCCGGGGTCTTCGGTGATCAGCGTGTATTCATCGGCGGCGCGGCCTGTCGGGTTCTCGGTGCCGTCGACGAAACCCACCATGTCGCGCATATCGAAGTAGCGAAATCCGTGAACTTCATCGACCACGGTGACCGCGTCGCCGAGCGCGCCCAGCAACTGCGTGGCGAGTTCGAAACAGAGATCCATGTGATCGGCGCGGATGTGCAGCAGGAAATCGCCCGGTGTCCCCAACGCGCGACGCTCGCCCTCGCCGATGTCGCGGAACGGATGCAGGAGGGCGGGCCGCGGCGCGCCGAACAGCCTGTCCCACGCGTCGGAGCCGAACGAGCAGACGCACGACAGATTGCCGGCAGGCACACGCTTGCCGACCGCGCGCACAAGGGCGGCAATGTCGCCGCACCACTCGCGCACCTTGGCTTCCTGATCGCGGTCGTTCGCGATGGTCGCGACAATGAAGATTGCGCTGCGGGAGACGTCATTACAAATTGCTTGCGGTTCCGGGATTTCGTTGGGCATCGGCTTGATTGTTTAGAGACCGTTACGGGTTCGTACAGCAGTAGAACCCACGTCGTTCCGCCTGCGCGTTTCATGCCGGAGGCGGGCGCGAGTTTCGTTTGAATGATTGAAGCAGGTTAGCTGTTGCGGTCACCGCGACGCCGCACGCACGCATGCCGCTTTGGCTTGTCGCATGAAGGGCGCAACATGCGTGACATGGTTGACGTCCATCACGCTCACAGATGTTAT
Organism: Paraburkholderia sp. BL27I4N3; assembly: GCF_003386115.1. Taxonomy (NCBI): domain Bacteria; kingdom Pseudomonadati; phylum Pseudomonadota; class Betaproteobacteria; order Burkholderiales; family Burkholderiaceae; genus Paraburkholderia; species Paraburkholderia sp. BL27I4N3. Next base: position 7,641,700 of record NZ_QREJ01000001.1, read on the forward strand.
ACCGGGCAGATAATTTGTGGGTACTGGGTGCCAGTTTCGGGACGCGCTATGGCGCGGCGGATTGGCAAAAAACGGCCGCATTCATTCGCATGCAAATGGAAGGCGGGCTGACGTTGAATGCCGTGAAGCCGCCCGGAATGATTCGGTCTACCATGGCGACTTGCACCCTCAGGAGCAGCAGATCATGACCTCAGGTACCGATGAAGCGGTGGCGCGAGAAGCGGTTGAAGGATTCTATCGAGCGTTCGAGCAGAAAAGCGTCGAGTTATTGGCGAAGGTTGTCACCCCTGACTGGCAGTACATCCCGGAGCCTCGCGGCGCCGCCCCCGGGCCCGGTCAAATGGTTCAAGTGTTCCACGACATAGCGACCGCGCTGCCGGACTTGAAAGTCGAAATTCTCGATTTGCTGGTGCATGGCAACCGGATAGGGGTGCGCGCGGAGATCAGCGGCACGCAAACGGGCAAGCTGCTCGGCATCGACGCGAGTTCGAAGCATGTGAAATTCGCGATTCATTCTTTCCATCAGATGCGCGGAAATCTGATCGAGAAAACCTGGCACCTCGAAGATTGGCTATCGCTATTTCGACAGCTTGGCCAGTTGCCAAAAATGCTCGACCGGCATTGAGGTGGAAACAACGAATCAATGCTGATAATGCATGGCCGCGGCGATCAGAAGCCGGAACGGCAGCGCGAGCAGCACTGCGCCGGCAACGCCGAGCAGCCACAGTCCAATGAACCATAAGAGGCGTGTGCTGAAGGTCGTCTTGCGATCAGAGCTTGTCTGTGACACGCTGTCCCCCGTCATCGGCTCGTCTATTCACCTGGCAATCATAGCCTGTTGCGCGCGGCAGGATTGCGACAGGTGCTGGTGTGCGATGTCGAATCGGAGCCCGGAAACAAAGAACCGGATCGAGACTCATGAACGAGAAGCGAAATGCGGCGCCCGACAGCACCGCTGCGCGTGTCGCCTTGTGGCGCGCGCTGCATGTCGAGGCGGACCCGCCGCCGCATGTGCTGGAAGACACAGTGGGCCTCAAGTTGCTGGCTCCAGGCGACGACTGGCGCGGACGCGGAGACATGGACCCGCAGTTCACGCGTCCGTTTCGCGCTTCGATCGTGGCTCGTGCGCGCTTCATCGAAGATCTGGTCGTGGAACAGGCCGGGCGCGGGCTGAGTCAGTACGTGATCCTCGGCGCGGGGCTCGACAGCTTCGCGCAGCGCAGGCCGGAGATCGCGTCCCGCCTCAAGGTGTTCGAGATCGACCCGCCAGGTCCTCAGGCATGGAAGCGCCAGCGGCTGAATGAACTCGGCTACGGCGTGCCGGATTGGCTGCGCTTCGTGCCGGTCGATTTCGAAGCGGGCCGGAACTGGCGGGACGAGTTGACGGCTGCCGGCTTCGATGACAGCAAGCCGGCGATCGTGGTCTCCACGGGCGTCAGTATGTATCTCACACTGCAAGCGAACATGGCCACGCTGCGCGAGGTCGCGGCTCTCGCGCCGGGATCGACGCTTGCCATGACCTTCCTGCTCCCGCTGCATCTGGCGGACCCCGAGGTACGTCCGGGGCTCGAGATGGCGGAGAAGGGCGCGCGAGCAAGCGGGACACCTTTCATCAGCTTCTTCACTCCACCGGAGATGCTGGCGCTGGCCCATGAAGCCGGCTTTGGCGAAGCGATACACGTCCCGGCGGCCGATCTGACGCAGCGCTACTTCTCCGGCAGGACCGACGGTCTGCGCCCGCCGAACAATGCGGAGGATCTGCTCGTGGCGAGCACCTGGCCGCCGTGAGCGCATTGCCCCTTTCCAGATCGAATACCACACGTGATTGACGCGCATGTGACCAGACGCTCATTGCCGCCCAAAATCATGCATAGGGAAAATATCTATTCTGTCAAAGCTGGCCCTCGCGTACTTTCAAATTCTGCTGAATCCCAAATATCGAGCACCAACGCGGCGGAGCCGCTTCCTGTCCTTCAACAGGATCGGCGGATCGACGCGAGTGGTGCCGTGACATTCATATTCGAGCGCGCGGGACATCGTTAAAGCCTGGCGCGACTGTGGTTCTTGACCCACGCACTCTGAGGGAAACGATGACCACCGGACCTCGTAAAAGCGGTTTTCCAGCGCTTGGCGCCCTCACTTGGGGCTCCCATCTGTGTCACTTCTACGAATCGCGGAGCGAATTGCTCAGCGTCACCGCGGACTTCCTGCATGCGGGACTCGCCAATCGCGAAGCGGCCGTGTGGATCGCGCCCGCGCTGCTGGGACCCGACAAAGCCCGCTATATGCTCACGCGAACCGCGCCCGCACTCGCGGAATATATCGATGCAGGCCAATTGCAGATTCTCGACGGCGCGCAGATTTACGCCTCGCCTAAAACGGGCTTCAACGGCGGTGCCACCGTGGGCTTATGGTCGAAGGCGATCAACGACGCGCTGGGGCGAGGCTTCGAAGGATTGCGAGTGGCCGGCGACGCCGTCTGCAACGAAACCACCGACTGGGTTGCGCTGCTCGACTATGAAGCCTCGCTGAAGGAGAAGCTTGCTGCGCGGCCGATCATCGGTTTGTGCACGTACTGCGTGCAGAAGCTTCGCACTGCGCAGGCACGGGAGATCGAGCGTCTGCACGATGCGAAGATCGAGCGGCCGCGCGTCGAGGCTTCCGGGCATGCGCGCGAGCGGGCTGGCGGGCGGAGTGTGCAACGTGCCGAGCACGTCGTCACTGTTGCCGGGCGTAGCGATGAATCGGAACAGGCTTTGAGCGGCGCAACGATAGGCCACGAAATCCGCAATGCCATCACGCCGCTCGGACTGCTCGCGCGTTTGTTGAACACCCAGTACGGCCACGACGAACAGTTGACGCGATACGCCCTTCTACTCTCACGGCAGGCAAGCGTGCTCGGTCAACTGGCCCAGCAATTGATGGCGCCGGACGATGCCGGGTTCGCCGGTTCTGTTGATCCGGCGCTGGGCGCGTTGGCATGTACGTCGCGCGAAAGAGCGGTGGTGAATCGCGCGCCGGTCGATGTCGGCGATCTGCTCGCGCATTGTGTGCTGGTAGCCGAAGCGGGCGCGCCAGATCACGCACCGATTCAGGTGACGGCCGGCGACGCACCGCTGCGGGTGCAAGGCGACTTCGGCGAGCTGACCCAGGTGTTCGTCAATCTGCTGATCAACGCGCTCAAATATTCGGCGGCTGCGGATGCGATCAAGGTGACGGCGTCCCGCGCCGGGCGTTACTGCTATATCAGCGTGAGCGACGAAGGGGCCGGCATCGCGCCGGGCGAGCTTGCAAGCATCTTCAAGCCCTACGCGCGCGGGCTTGCGGGCCACGCCTTGGGCACCAGGGGGCATGGACTCGGATTGGCGGTGGTGCGCGATATCGTCGCGAGCCATGGTGGCACCGTCGAAGCGTTTTCCGGGGGACTGGGCCGCGGCTCGGAGTTCGTGGTACGCCTGCCGCTGGCAAAGCTAGTCGCGCCAATCACGGCGATCGCGCCCGCAGCGCACGAATGCGAAGCGGTTTGCGCCGCGCCGGTCACGCAAGGTATTGCCGTATAGCGAACGCGATGGCTTAACGCGTCGTCAGGCCATGCATGTGCGGTTGCGGCCGAGTCGCCTCAGGCCGCGGGCCGCAAGAAACGCCGGTGCGGTCACCACCAGCGCGGCGAACGCCTGGAGGGCAATGTTAAGGCTTGCCTGCAGGAGGCAAGGCTCAACCGCGACAGCCCGCTTAAACCTCGACGATCATTCGACCCGACACCAACGACCGGTTTCCGGGCACACCATGGCGGGTTCGCCATTCACGCACACTTGCTCTTTATCCGCGTGCAAAGAGGTTGAAGAGGCAATGTCGAAGGCAACGTTCAGCGTCTGCGCCACATGCACGTCTTCGATGGGAAGCTCCCACGTCAGGAATATTTGCGTGCAATCCTGATCCGCAGCGAAGTCGGCAGCATTGAATCCGCTGCTGCCGCGCCGGATCACCCCATGTGGCTGGCCGGTGTCGAATATCAAGGCCGTGCCGCGGGTCAGAGGAATGCGATGACCCGTACCGGGGAAATGCACATCCAGCCCCTTGTCTTCGCTGAGAAAAAGATTGCAGAAGGCCGCACCGCCATATTGCGCGCCGTCATGGTGATATCTCGCGCCACGGCAGGCCATGAGCGCGATGTCGCTGACGGCGAGCACGCCGGGCAAGCCGAGCGCAGCCGTCCATTCGGACGCTGCTCGCACGCAGCGCGTATAGTCCGGCCAGCGCACTTGCGTTCGCGCCAACGGCATGACCTCGACGTCACCGGGCTCGAGGACCATGCGCGACGACGTCTCCCTGTCCCAATCCGCAAGCACACGAGCGGGGAGCGGTGGCACGTCGAGCATGCCTGACAGCACGATGTCACTGACGCTTCGACTGCGAATGGCATCGCCACTCGAGAAATAGGAAGTCAGCAGGTCTCGCTTCGATGCTGTAGAAGATTGGCTCATCCGCAGCATTGTAAGTTACCGCCCCGCTTTGAATTGCGTTCGCACTGACATACCGCTTGAGGTATGCGATGTCGCGTTTCATCAGCGGCTCGGACGTCTGGTAGAAAAACTCCGCCACCGGTTGCGCAAAGTGGTCCACTTCGACAACCCAGTGGCGATGGTCTTTTGGCCCAACAGAAAACCTCAGTTGATCGCGGAGACACAAAGCATTGCACAGGCGATCCAATGCTTGACTGACCCATCGCGAGACCGGAGTCGCGCTGATGATTCTCACCGGTCAATCGACCAGGAACATGGCGAGACAGTTGGGTGTATCACCCGCCCCGGCCAAGGTTCACCGGCGCAATCTCTACAGGAAACTGAGCATTTCCTCCCAGGCAACACCCTTTCTGCTCATCATGGGCGAGGACTTAGCGGCGGGATGAAGCCTTAACGTCGCCCCGTTCTTTGTATCGCAATGTATCCGCACCGTATCAAGGTACATAACGTTTCATCAACGGGCATTGCCGACATAAGCCAGATACGTCCACGGGGTCTAATGCTTCCAAGCCAGCCGAACTGGCCTTGCTAACCAGAACGCAAACGGGCGTTTGCGTGGAAGACATTTTCTCGAGGTGAAAGTCATGAAAGTCATTCAATCGCTTATCGTCGCCGCTGCCGTTGCTCTGCCGGCTTTGTCGTTCGCACAATCGAATCAGCCGCTCACCCGGGCGCAGGTTCGCGCGGAACTCGTGCAGTTGGAGAAGGCCGGTTACAACCCCGCGAGCGATGAGACGCAATACCCCAGGAATATCCTGGCTGCCGAAGCTCGCGTGAGTGCGCAAAACGGACCGACGGCATCGTCATACGGCTCGGCGACGGCTGGCAGCTCGGCATCGGGCTCGCGTGCGTCGGACTCAGAAGTGATCGGTCTCGGCGCGATCTACGCGAAGCCGTAACTTAAACTCGGCTTCGAGGGCGGGCGCTTCTGTCGACCACGCCTCGCGATGTTTCGCTTCAACCATTCGGTGCGTCGCGCGGGCGCACCGTTCAATTCAGCGCTGTCGCACATAAGGAGAATTAGCCATGTCTGACCAGATCAACACCCGGCGGCGTCGTCTGCTCGGGACGGCGGTTGCGGGCCTCAGCCTGATGGAACTGGGACTAAGCGGGCTTGCCAACGCACAGTCCAATAGCACGAAGGCGGGAGCGAGCGCCGCCTCGTTCGACACCGTCAAGCAGATCAACGCGGGCACGCTCAGCATGGGATACGCCGAGGCGGGCCCGCAGAACGGTCCGGTTGTGATCCTGCTGCACGGCTGGCCCTACGATATCCATGCCTTTGCCGAAGTCACGCCGTTACTGGCAGCGGCCGGCTATCGCGTCATCGTGCCGTATCTGCGCGGCTATGGCACGACGCGGTTCCTGTCCGCGGATACGCCGCGCAATGGCCAGCAGGCGGTGGTGGCGGTCGACATCATCGCGTTGATGGATGCGTTGAAGATCGACAAGGCGATTTTCGGCGGCTTCGACTGGGGCGCGCGCACGGTGAATATCATCGCCGCGCTGTGGCCGGAACGATGCAAGGCGATGGTCTCGGTGAGCGGTTATCTGATCGGCAGCCAGGAGGCGAACCGCACGCCGTTGCCGCCGAAAGCAGAACTGGCCTGGTGGTATCAGTTCTACTTCGCGACGGAGCGCGGCGCGGCGGGTTACGACGCGAATCGCCACGACTTCAACAAGCTGATCTGGCATACGGCATCGCCGAAATGGAATTTCGACGATGCAACGTACGAGCGCTCGGCACAATCGTTCAGCAACCCTGATCATGTCGCGGTGGTGATTCACAACTATCGCTGGCGTCTGGGACTGGTGAGGGGCGAGCCGCAATACGACGATCTGGAGAAGCGCCTGGCCGCGGCGCCGACGATCGCCGTGCCGACCATCACGATGGAAGGCGACGCGAACGGCGCGCCGCATCCGGACCCGGCGGCGTACGCGAAGAAGTTCACCGGCAAGTACGCGCATCGGAACATCGGCGGTGGTGTCGGCCATAACCTGCCGCAGGAAGCGCCGAAAGCATTTGCCGATGCCGTGATCGACGTCGCACGTTTCTAGCATTGCGCGCGCTGACGGCTATTGCAAAGCGTGCGCACGCAACCAATGCATTGGCTAGCCGCGTTGCTCCGCCGCTCCAGGTTTGCCGTCGCGACCTTTACCGCTTCGCCGGTCTTCGTCACGATCATCGCGATTGTCGACGAACGGCGAATCGGTGTCGCTGCCGCCGGCGCGCAACACAGCGCGCGCTTCTTCAGCCAGCTTTTCGTAGTGTCGTCGAAAGCGCGTCAAGTCCTTTTCCTCGAGTTCTTCCAGATCGAGCAGGGCGTTGTGAGCCCCTCCCAATGCGCGGATCAACTCGTCGAGCTTGATCTGCATTGCGGCGGTGTCGCGGTTCTGGGTGTTCTGGATCAGGAAGACCATCAGGAACGTAACGATCGTGGTCGACGTGTTGATCACGAGTTGCCACGTATCGCTGTAGTGAAAGAGCGGGCCGGTGAGGGCCCAGACGATCACCATGGCGACGGCCAGGACAAAGGTGAGCGGCCTGCCGGTCATCGTGGAAAGGAAGCTTGCGAACTTCGAAAACCATTTGCCGCTCATCATGACCTCCGGGGGGCGGTTTGACGTGAGGCATCATCGCACAGGCGCGACCTGGCCCACGGGCATGGCTCGAAGCACGTCAGCGGCCCGCCGATTTACCCCAACACGTTCGATTCAGGATGCTGTTCGAGGTAATCCGACAGCGCCCTCAGCGCGCTGAGTGTCCGGCACCCGATCCGTGTTGATTCGCAGGAAGAGGGAATTGGCGTTCATGGGCGCCCGATCCCGTGCACGCGGCCAAAATACTCCCGACGTTTATTGCTGATACCAATTGAAGCCCACTGGTATTGCCGCCGCATTGAATGGCGCTGCGCTGCGGATAAATGGTTGTAAATCCGCATCACATTGATTCTTTTCTCCGCTGCGAAGACGGTCACATGCGCATGCATTTGACCGTCTATCGCACATCTGCTCACGCATTTCATAGCGCGACCAAGCCGCTTATCGACAGTGTTCTCCACGTTGCTTCCCACACGTCGGCGCATGCGCCGAGGCGGCGCCTATTCCGCTGATCTTTCAGCCATCGCCGCCACGCGATTCCTCAGCCAGAACCGCGCCATCAGCCAAGGGTAATTACCTACAAAAGAGTGCGCCAGGTGCAGATTTAACAAAGTTAGAATGTTTCATCTAATGCTGCATCGCAAAACGATTCGAGCAGCTTGGGGCAATTCGAGGGTCAACAATCTGCTTGCATCCCGCTGGTTTCGCATGTCTCTTGTCTGAGCAATGTGAACGTCTTAACGAAGGAGTCCAGAGTGTATTTTTCGACGCCAGAACAATTCATCTCCCTGCAAAGTGCCAATGTTGCCGTCGCCTTTTCGTTTGCGCAGCAAACATTCCAGTATTTTGAAGAGCTGGCTAAGTTGAACCTGCAGGCAGCCAGGGCCACGCTTGCGGAGAGCGAGCAGGCATGGCAGATGGCGATATCGGGTAAGACGCCGGTCGAGCTGTTTGTTCATCAGGCCAGCAACGCCAAGCCCGTCGCAGAGAAAGTACTGTCTTATAACAGTCACATGTTTGAAATCGCGAATGACGCACAAGCCGAGTTTCTGAAGATTTTCGAAGACCAGTTCGCACAATCCAACACGAAAATGCAGACGGCGTTCAACGACTTCGCGCGCAATGCGCCCGCAGGTTCCGAACTCGCGGTCACTGCGTTCAAGTCGGCGGTTTCCAGTGCGGGCGCTGCCTACGACACGATGCGCAAAGCCACTGCGCAAGCCATTGCCATGGCGCAAGCCAGTCAGTTGACGGTGCCTGCTCAGGCGCGGGTCAAATAAAGCCAGTCAGTCAACAGCAATGCTCACGCAGCCTGGCGCAAATGCGCCGGGGGCTGTTGTTTCGCTTTCCTCCAAGCAGACGGATCGGCCGATTCGGAAACGAAATGGGTATCGCATTGCTTGCCAACCCGTTTGAAGGGCGGTCCAAAGGCGCTTGATAAAGTAAGCCGGGAATGTAATGGGAAGTCACGCTTCTTATAGGAACGATCTTTCGCATATTGAAACGATAGTCACAACGCTAGAGAGATTGCTTTCAAAAGGTGATTCGATGGCCGACACGTCGGTCGTCAATGAACCGAATTATTGGCGTCAACGTATCGAGACAATACTGAACCAGCGCGAAATATCGAAGGTCGAGCGCGAGCATGCCGACGCCTTGCTCAGACGCTTGAGCGGAATCATCAAGATGCCTTAATAAGGTGGGAGAATCGGCAAACATCGAAAAGCCGCGAGCAACGCGGATCAGTCAATATAAAAGGACACGACATGACCAGTGAATCTTCTGAGAGCGGATTGCAGGTACTGACATCGCACACCCCGGGCCGTCATCGACTCGTGGTGCGCGCGGCACTTCACGGTATGCGCATTGCCGCAATCTGGCAGGTGCTATTTCCATTCTCCCGCAACGTCGAGACAGTCGCTGTCACGACGCTTCCGGGCAGCGGTTTTGAAGAGGTCACGATCGCGCTGGCTCAAGCGCAACGCGAGTTGGTGGACGCCATGATCGCGCGCTTCAAGAGCATGTCCTGGGTGACGAGCGCAACGCTTTGCTAAAGGCGTGACTTCAACGCGCCCGGCCGTTGCATGCAAATAGCCGGCTCCGGCTATTTGCACGTCAACCGCAACCCGCGCTTTATTCGAGAGCGGAAGCCGGACCAAAGAACTCATACCGGCTCTGCGACTCCGGCACGCCAATCGCCTTCAAATGCTTCTTGATGGCCTTCATGAACGCGATCGGTCCGAGGAAATAGACGTCGACGTCACGCGTCCTGGGCAGCCACGCGTCGAGATGCTTTTCGTCCAGATAGCCGATGCCGTGCGCGTCGGCATCTTCCGCGCGGCGCTGCTCATAGCAATAAAAACGTTTCAACTTCGGATGGCGCGCGGCCAGCTGGTCGACCACGTCGCGGAACGCATGCACGCCGCCGTGACGCGCCGAGTGAATGAAGTGCACGGGGCGATCGGTTTTCAGTGCGGCTTGCAGCATGGCGAGTGTGGGCGTGATGCCCACCCCGCCGCTGATCAGCACCAGCGGCTTGTCGCTGTCTTCGAGCTTGAAATCCCCCGCCGGCGCGAACAGTTCCACGGTATCGTTTTCATTGACGTGCGTGTGCAAATGGTTCGACACCTTGCCATTCGGTTCGCGCTTCACGCTGATCCGGTATTCCTCGCCGTTCGACATGGCCGAGAGCGAGTAATTGCGCCGCACTTCCTCGCCGTCGATCACGAGCCGCACGCCGATATATTGCCCCGGATGAAACGCGAGCAACTCGCCATTGTCGTCGGGACGCAGATAAAACGACGTGATCTCGTCGCTTTCCCGCACCTTACGGGCGACGCGAAAGAGCCGCGTGCCGCGCCAGCCGCCCGGCGCCGCTTCGCGCTCGGCGTACATTTTCTCTTCGAGGCCGCTCAGCAGATCGGCGAGTTGCTGATAGGCGGCGGCCCACGCTTCGATGACCGCGTCGGTGGCGATCTCCGCGCCGAGCACTTCGCGGATAGATCTGAGCAGGCACTGTCCAACGATCGGATAATGCTCCGGCAGGATATTCAGCGCGACGTGCTTGTTGATGATCTGCGAGACCAGCCCGCCCAACTGTTCGAGTTGATCGATGTGACGTGCGTACATCAGCACGCCGTTGGCCAGTGCGCGCTGCTGCGCGCCGCTCGCCTGATTGGCGAGATTGAACATGGGACGCACTTCGGGATGTTCGCTGATCAGCATGTCGTAGAAGTGCGTGGTCAGCGCCTCGCCCCCGCTTTCGAGAAGAGGAACGGTGGCTTTGACGATGGCGCGGTGTTCGGCGGAAAGCATGGGAAGTCCTGGTAGTTGGTGGATATCCAGTCGTGCTTCGACTGATGTGCTGATGTATCCATGTTTCGTGCCAGGTATAAAATGTAATTAAATCAACGATCTGAATTTAATGATGGTCAATTCGACCTTAGTCGAAAAGACTCCTGATGGAGTCAATCTGACTGCGGAAGCACTGCTGGACGTCCTGACACCGCTGATCCAGGATCTTTCGCGCGAACTGTCCGACCGCGAACGCTACCGCCGTCTGCTGAGCAGCCTGCGCGCGCTGTTTCCCGGCGACGCGGCCGCTCTATTGCGTCTGGAGGGCGACACGCTGGTGCCGCTCGCCATCGACGGATTGAGCAGCGATACGCTCGGACGCCGCTTTCGTATAAGCGACCACCCGCGCTTCGAGCAGCTGTTGTCGCGGCCGGAGCCGACCCGCTTCGCCGCCGACTCCGATCTGCCGGATCCCTACGACGGCCTCGTGCAAGGCGTGGCCGGGCATCTCGAAGTGCATGACTGCCTCGGCTGTCCGCTGTTCGTGCGCGGCAGGCCGTGGGGGCTGCTCACGCTCGACGCGCTCGACCCGGCGCGCTTCGACAGCATCGACATGGCGTCGCTGCGGGCGTTTCTGGGCCTTGCCGCCGCTACCGTGAGCGTCGTCGAGCGAATCGACACGCTTGCGCGCAGCAGCGAGGAAGAGCGGGCGCGTGCTGAAGCCTACCGGCAGGCGAGCAGCCAGAGCCGGCGCGAGATGGTCGGCAGCAGCGACGCGCACACGCATCTGATGAAGGAAATCGAGGTGGTCGCCGGTAGCGATCTGACTGTGCTGATCACCGGCGAGACCGGCGTCGGCAAGGAACTCGTGGCCAACGCGATCCACGCGCTCTCGGCGCGGGCGAACAAGCCGCTGATCAGCCTGAACTGCGCCGCGCTGCCGGATACGCTCGTCGAGAGCGAACTGTTCGGGCACGTGCGGGGCGCGTTCTCCGGCGCATCGTCGGACCGGCGCGGCAAGTTCGAACTGGCCGACGGCGGCACGATTTTTCTCGACGAAGTGGGTGAGCTGCCGCTACTTGTGCAAGCCAAGCTGTTGCGGGTTTTGCAGAACGGCCAGTTGCAGCGCATCGGCTCGGACCACGAGCACAAGGTCGACGTGCGGCTGATCGCCGCGACGAATCGCGATCTGGCTCAAGAGGTTCGCGCCGGGCGGTTTCGCGCGGACTTCTATCATCGGCTCAGCGTCTATCCGTTACGCGTGCCGCCGTTGCGCGAGCGCGGCCGCGACGTGTTGCTGCTGGCGGGGTTTTTTCTCGAAGAGAATCGCTCGCGGCTCGGTCTTTTGAGTCTGCGTCTGGCGACGGACGCGCAAGCCATGCTGCTGCGTTATCCATGGCCGGGGAACGTGCGTGAGTTGGAGCACCTGATCGGCCGAAGCGCGCTCAAGGCGCTGGCGGCGAATCGCGAGCGTCGCCGGATTCTGACGTTGACGGCCGCCGACTTTGCGCTGGCGGCCGCACCGGACGAAGACAGGGTCCAGAAAACGCAGGCTGAAACAACTGAGACCGGATCGAAGGATTTTCGTAGCGCGGTCACCGAGTTCGAGCGGAACACCGTTGTCGACGCGTTGGCCCGTCACGATCAGAATTGGGCGGCGGTCGCACGCGAGCTTGGTCTTGACCGAGCGAATCTGAACCGGTTGGCTAAACGGCTCGGCCTTAAATGAAGACGATCTCCATGGGATAAAAGGCAGCGCAGATGAAGCCGGCAGCACTGCACCGCTCGGATTCATGCTGCGGCGGCTGCCTGGTCGTTGCGACCTATGGTGATGATGGGCTGCCGCGCCGCTTTTGCCGTACGACTATTCCGATGAGAACGTTCGAACGATTCGCAGGTGTTCTCACGTGCGAATCGGAATCACTGCTTGAAGTTACTCCGCGATCGAAAAGCGCGCCGGGCGCTTTTGCGGTGCCTGGGTTGGACGCTCCACGCGCGACGTGGCGCCGCGAATAAAGAGGATTGCGCAAAAGGCCACCATGGCCCAGATGCAGAAAATTACCGTCAGAGCGCTCATGTCAATTTTCAGAGGGTGAGACTGCGATGGGTGCTGTTCGGCCGGCGGGCCGGTCAATGCGTCGTATGCGGGCCGCTGCCGTCGAACAGAAGCTCGTCGATCAGGCACGTGGCCAGTTGCAGTTGCTGTTCGAGCGAGGCGCGCGTCGCCTCCGCGCCTGCCGCGTCGCCGCGCGCAACGGCGTCGTAGGTCTGCGTCGCGAGGCACAGCACGCTCTCCGACGCGAGGTGCAACCCGCGCATTGTTGCGGCGTCGGCGCCCGGCACCGGACTGGTCCATTCAGGCGTCGAAGCAGCCGGCAGGCCGATTTCGAACTCGTTATCTTTATCGTGGCGGGTAGACATCGTGGGCTCCTTGCGCAATGGGTACGCCAAGTGTGCGCCGGCGGGGCAGGTTCCAATCGGCCGAACAGAAGCCTGTTTTTTAGTCAATCTGCGATGATCGGAAAACCGACGTATTCCGCTGAAGAATAGGCGTTGTCGGCGCCGCCGTCCAGCGGCCGCCGCGCTTTCGCGCGCGGGCCGAATAGCCGCGCGGCGCGACCGTCGCTAGCGGGCGTCCTGCTGCAGATATTTGTGGGCGAACGCGATGACCATGCTGCCCTCGCCGACTGCGGAAGCAACGCGTTTGACCGGGCTCAGGCGCACGTCGCCGCAGGCAAACACGCCGGGCACGCTCGATTCGAGCAGGTAGGGATCCCGGGTATGAGACCAGCGTCCGGCCTTGACGACGTCGTCGCCGGTGAGCACGTAGCCGCGCGCATCACGGGCGATTTCTTCGGGTAACCAGCTGGTCTGCGCGTCGGCGCCGATGAACACGAACAATGCTCCGCAATCTTGCCGGCGCGCTTCCTCGCTCGACGCATCGCGCACGTCGATCGCCGTCAGATGGGTATCGCCGTACGCGCCCACGACTTCCGCCCGCAGTCGCACCGCCACGTTCGACTTGCCGCGCAGCTGCTCGATCAGATAGCGCGACATGCTCTTTTCGAGCGAATCGCCGCGCAGAACGAGCGTCACCATGCGTGCATGATTGGCAAAGTACAACGCGGCCTGGCCGGCCGAATTGCCGCCGCCGATCAGATACACGTCGAGGCCATGCGTCGCGTTCGCTTCGCTGCGCGACGCGCCGTAGTAAATACCCTTACCGATAAACCGGTCGAAGCCTTCCATCGACAAACGCCGCCACGTGACACCCGTCGCAAGAATGATGGTGCGCGTCCGGATGATGTCGCCACCGTCGAGGTGAACGCTACGCGCCTGCACATCGATCCGGTCGACTGACCGAGTCACCAGAATCTCCGCGCCGAGCCGCCTTGCCTGCTGCAGTGCGCGGCTCGCGAGTTCGTCCCCGGAGACGCCGTTAGGAAAGCCCAGATAGTTCTCTATACGCGAGGAGGTGCCGGCCTGGCCGCCGGGCGCTTCGCGTTCCAGCACGATGGTGCGCAAGCCTTCCGATGCGCCGTACACCGCCGCGGCAAGACCGGCCGGGCCGCCGCCGATGATCATCGTGTCGTATTCGGCGAGACGGGGCTGCGTTTGCAGACCGAGCAGTCCGGCAAGCTCGCGGGTCTCGGGCCGGTTCAGCACCGTGCCGTCGACCAGTCGCAGCGACGGACACTCTTCTTCCGCCGGACAGGTTCCGGGCCAACGCCTGGGCAGTTCGGGCGCGTCCGGCGTCATCCAGTCGTAGCTGATCTGGTTGCGCGCGAGGAAATGCCGCAGCGCCGTACAGGCATCGTCCCAGCGGCTGCCGACCATGGTGACGCGCGCCTTGGGCGGTTCAGCGGAAAGCCCCTGCAAGCCGCCGATGCGTTCGCGCGCGAGCGCGCCCATCTTGAGCGCCACAGCGGGCGATGCGGCCGCCAGTTCGTAATAACGCTGAGCGTCCACGCGCATGACGCGGGACGGCTCCGCCGCACGGTACGCGCCGGGAAACGGCGAACTCAGCGCAAGCGGCACTTCGCCGAAGATCGTGCCGGGCAAACGCCAGCCTAGCGTGCGCTCGATACCGTCGAACGTCTTGATCACTTCCATCTTGCCGGTGAGCACGACGTACAGTGCGCGTTCGCCGCCTTCGTGAACCGCGAACTCCCCGGCGGACAGATGGAGGTCCGCGGACGTGTGCGCAAGATGGTCGAGTTCGTCGTCGGAGAGGGTGGCGAAGAGCGGTACTGACCGGATGTCGTCGGTTGTCAGCATGGCTGGGTCCAGACAGGCAGGTGGAGGAGGGACGGTCTGCGGGAGTCCGAACCAGTATAGGCCGTTCGCCCGGCGACTTCATGCTTCGAGTCTGCGACGAAGCGCACGCGGCATCGCGCTCAAACGTTCGGCGATTGGGCCAATTGCGGCGAGGTGCGACGTTCGAAATGCACGCGACAGCCATGCTGCCGTGTAGTTGGGGAGCTACCTGTGGATCGAAGCCACGCGGTCATTCAATTAGTTCGGACTGCAGTATTACTGCGTTCCGCCTGGAGCCGGCGCCTGAGAAGCTGGACCGATTCGTGCGGATTGTCTTACCAGTTCCTGCGTCATCGCGGCGGCGACGGGGTTCGACCCACGGTGGTCCTGGCTGGCCGGTGCGGCCTGCGTCGGCGGTGGCATCGGCAGCGACGGATCGGGTTTGGACGATTCCCTGACGAGTTGTTCCGTCATGGCAGCCGCAACGGCATTCGAACCATGCCGGGTCAGATCGCTTCGCGCGCGTGCAATCGGCTGCACGGTGTTCGCCTTCGCAGCGACAGACTCGCGCGCTTCCGCCGATGCAGGCGCGCGGCCCGGCGGTTTATGTCGCGATGCCTGTGGCTGCGCGCCGTTGAGGGCAGGCCCCGCTTTGGGCGACAACGGTGCGCCCGCGCTCTCGCCCGTGCTGTTCGCGGACGGCGAAGTGGCAACCACGTTGCCCGCGGTCACATGCGTGCCGTCCACGCGCGGACTAACTGGCGCCGTGGCGACGGAACTGGCCGTCACCGCGTCCGGCGCCACTTCGGAGCGATTGCTTTTAGGGAGAAGCTGGTAAGCGATGAAGCCCACGTCCACCAGCACCAGCGCGACGACCAACGCCTTGCCTGTATTCGTCATATCCAACACCGAACCATTCGAGTGAGGTGATCGAGTCATGATAATCGACCGCCAAAAAACATTTGGCGCGGCGTTTTGCAATGCGATTTATGCGGTTTTCTCCCTGCGTATTGACACCGTTCTGACACCGCTCGACGGCCGGTCCGTCACTATCAGCTGCCCGCCGCCTCTGCGCGTTTCGTTGAGAAGTCCCCGCGCCGTGTCGAGTGAGCCGCGCGCCTTGAGCAGTACGCAAGCAGGCGTGTTCACGGCATTGGGGTTTTGCCGGGTTATAACGTGACGTCATGGGCACTCAAACAATTCCGGCGTTGTGGCGAATAAATAGACTCACTATATTGGGCTCAACGATGCATGACATCGACGATATGTTCGCTCAACCGTTTCGAGGACCCCGTCGTGATCAAGAAGCCCATGTTGCGCCCGCTTGCCGCTGTTCTGATCCTCGGCGTCGCGAATCTCGCGCCCGCGTGTTTGACGCCCGCGTTTGCCGCCGCCGGCAAGATCACCTTTGTCTCGCAAGGCGGGACCTATCAGGAAGCGCAGACCAAGGCGATTCTCGACCCGGCTGCGAAGCTGCTTAACATCACGGTGAACCAGGACAGCATTCCGGACGCGTGGCCGCAGATCAAAGCCCAGGCCGCGACCGGCAAGCCGATCTGGGACGTGGTCGACACGCCGACCTCCAACTGCCTGCGCGGCGGCAAGGAAGGTCTGCTGGAAAAGCTCGACTTCTCGAAGATTCCGAATGGGGCGGCCATGCCGGAGAAATACCGCACGCCGTACTCGGTCGCGTACGAGTTCTATTCGACGGTGATCGGCTACAACAAGAAGTCGTTGAAAAAAGTGCCGCAGAGCTGGGCCGATTTCTGGAACGTGAAGGCATTCCCCGGCACGCGCGCATTGCGCAACGATCCGCAGACCGTGCTCGAAGCCGCGCTGCTCGCCGACGGTGTGCCGCGTGACAAGCTCTATCCGCTCGACGTCGACCGCGCGTTCAAAAAGCTGCAGCAGATCAAGCCGGACGTGACCGTGTGGTGGACCTCGGGCGGCCAGTCGGCGCAATTGCTGCACGACGGCGAAGTGGACATGACGATGATCTGGAACGGCCGTGCAAGCGCGGTGCGCAAGGACAATCCCGATGTCGACTTCACCTTCAACGACGGCATTCTGCAGGACACGCAACTCTGCGTGCTGAAGAATGCGCCGAACCTGCCTGAGGCGATCAAGTTCATCAACGCCGCGGTGTCGCCGGAATTGCAAGCCAACTTGCCACTTTATATCGACTACGGCCCGGGCAATCCGGCTGCATTCAAGACGGGCAAGATCGACGCGAAGCGCGCAAGCGAATTGCCGAGTTCGCCGGAGAATGCGTCGAAGCAGGCATTGATGTCGGAAGAATGGTGGGCGTCGGACGCGGGCGTCCAGGCGAAGGCGCGCTGGCTCAAGTTCATGCAGTAAGCGCCATCATCTTGCGCGCGCGAGTCGAGGCCGTTGAACGCCAACGCGCCGAATTGCGCGCGCAACGCTGAGCGCTTGTCGCGCGTCCCGCACGGCTCATCGTCTGCGCACTCATCGAACGTGATCGACTATCTGATTCTCGGCGGCGGCTCGGCCGGTTGCGTGCTCGCCGCGCGCCTGTCGGAAGATGCCGGCAAGACCGTCTGCCTCGTCGAGGCCGGCCGCAATATCTCGCGAACGGATATGCCCGAGGCAGTGCGCAGCCGCTATCCCGGCCGCGCCTATCTCGACACCGCGAACATCTGGCGGCGACTGAAGGCATGCATGAGCGCCCCGGCTGCGCCGCGCCGTTACGAACAGGCGCGCCTGCTCGGCGGCGGTTCGGCGATCAATGCGCTGATGGCGAATCGCGGCGCGCCGGCCGACTACGACGAGTGGCACGCGCTCGGCGCGCACGGCTGGAACTGGAGCGCCTGCCTGCCGTACTTCCGCAAGCTCGAAACCGATTGCGACTTCGACGGTGCGCTACATGGCAAGAGCGGACCGGTTCGTATCCAGCGCGCGCCGTGGGCGCGTATCTCGCCATTCGTGCGCGCGGTGCTCGCCACGCTCGACGCACGCGGCCACCCGCGGCGTGACGACCAGAACGGCGAGTGGCAGGACGGCACGTTCATTGGATCGATCGCGGTGAGCGCAGCCGGCGAACGCATCCCGACCTCGGTCTGCTATCTCGACGACGCCGTGCGCGCTCGACCGAATCTCACGATCCGCACGCACACGCTCGTCGAGCGCATCCTGTTCGACGGCAAGCTCGTGATCGGCGCGCGCGTGATCAGCCAGGACGGCCGCAACGAAACGTTGCGCGCCAAACATGTGATCGTCTGTTCGGGCGCGATTCACAGCCCCGCGCTGCTGATGCGAAGCGGCATCGGCCCGGCAGCCGAGCTCGCCGCGCTCGGTATCGAGGTGGTGGCGGATCGAGGCGGTGTCGGCGGCAATCTGATGGAGCATCCGTCGATTGCCGTGTCGGCGTTTCTGCCGCGCGCTTCCTGCACGTTATATCCGAACGAGCATCACGAGCAGGCGATCGTGCGTTTCTCGTCGGGGGTGAGCGGGGCAGTGCCCGGAGACATGCACGGTGCGATCCTGTCGCGCTCGGGTTGGCATTCGGTCGGCCACCGGCTCGGCACGATCTTCTTCTGGGTGAACAAGTCGTACTCGCGCGGCCGCGTGAGTCTCGCGTCGGCTGATCCGAAAGACGAACCCATCGTCGATTTCAACATGCTCGCCGACGCGCGCGATCTCGAACGGCTGAAGCTCGCGCTGCGCTTCGGCGCGCGCACACTCGCCGATCCGATGATGGCGAAGCACCGCGCGACGCTGCTGCCTTCGAGCTATTCGCCGCGTGTCGCGAGCGTGGCCGTGCCGGGCGCGTGGAACGCATTGCAACGCGGCATGCTGAGCCTGCTGCTGGACATTGCCGGACCGTTGCGCGCGTGGCTGGTGCGCAGCGTGGTCACACAAGGCGTGACGCTAAACGATTTGCTCGCCGACGATCACGCGTTGACGCGCTTCGTGACGCGTTCCGTGGGCGGCACCTGGCATCCGTCCGGAACCTGCCGCATGGGCGCGGCCGACGATCCGCTCGCTGTCTGCGACCCGCGCGGCGCGGTGTATGGCGTCAGCGGCCTCTACGTGTGCGACGCGTCGCTGATGCCGTCCATACCGTGCGCGAACACGAATGTGCCGACCATCATGATCGCGGAGCGGATTGCGGACATGTTGCGCGGGCGTATGTGAATGCAATGACGGGCCGTCGCGTTGCAGCGCGGCGGCCCGTCAAGCATCAAGCGATGAACGGTCTAATCGGCGCCCGGCGCTCAGTCGCCGAATCCGACAATACCCTTCACTTCAAGAAACGCCTCAAGTCCCCATTCGGCGTATTCGCGTCCATTGCCCGACTGCTTGTATCCGCCGAACGGCGAGCCCGCATCCCATGACGGATAGTTCAGATACACGCTGCCCGCACGAAGCCTGAACGCCACGCGCCGCGCGCGCTCCAGATCGGCGGATTGAACATAAGCCGCGAGTCCGAAGGGACTGTCGTTCGCGATCGCAATCGCTTCTTCCTCGTCGCGATACGGCATGATCGCGAGCACCGGGCCGAAGATCTCTTCGCGCGCGATCGTCATGGAAGGGCGCACATCCGCGAAGACCGTCGGTTGCACGTAATAGCCGCGTTCCAGACCCGGCGGACGCCCGAGGCCACCCGCCACGACTTGCGCGCCTTCGTCGATGCCGGCCGCAATCAGCCGCTCCACACGCTCGAATTGCACGCTGCTGACCACCGGTCCCATGGTCGTGCGCTCGTGATCGGCGGGGCCGACACGTTGCGCCTGCGCCGCGCGCCGTGCGATCTCCACGGCTTCGTCATGGCGCGCCGCGGGCACGAGCATGCGCGTCGGCGCATTGCACGACTGGCCGCTGTTGTTGAAGCACGAGTTGACGCCGGCCGTCACAGCCGCTTCGAAATCGACGTCGTCCAGCAGAATGTTCGCGGACTTGCCGCCCAGTTCCTGATGCACGCGCTTCACGGTCGGCGCCGCGAGCTTCGCTATCTCGACGCCCGCGCGTGTCGAACCGGTGAACGACACCATATCGACATCGGGATGCGCCGCGAGCGCCGCGCCGACAGTCGGCCCGTCGCCGTTGATGAGATTGAACACGCCTGGCGGCACGCCTGCCGCGTCGAGTATCTCCGCGAACAGCAACGCATTGAGAGGCGTGACTTCGCTGGGCTTGAGCACCATCGTGCATCCGGCCGCAATGGCGGGCGCGGCCTTGCAGACGATCTGATTGATCGGCCAGTTCCATGGCGTGATCAGCGCGACCACGCCGACCGGTTCGTGATTGACGAGCGTCGTGCCCTTCCTGCGCTGCCACGTGAAGGTTTCGCACGTGCGAATCAGTTCTTCGAGATGCCGCCGCCCGATGCCCGCTTGCCACGCACGCGCCATCGCGCGCGGTGCGCCGAGTTCGCGCGAGATCGTGTCGCCCATTTCGTCCTGACGTTCGAGAAATACTTCGAGAATGCGGCGGATCAATGCGAGGCGTTCGGCCGGCGTGGTCTGCGAGAACGACACGAACGCGCGCTTCGCGGCGGCTACCGCCCGATCCACGTCAGCGGGCGTCCCCATCGCCACTTCGGCGATGGCTTGCTCGGTGCAGGGATCGACGACGGCGCGGCGTGCGCCGGTGGACGGCTCGACCCATGCGCCATCGATATAAAACTTCAGTGCGTTGAGCATGTAGTCACGTTTCTTCAGAGAGAGGTTAGGCGCGCGCCGCGTTGGAGCGGCGGCTCACCACGACGATCATTACGAGGCACAGCGTCAGCGCGGTCAGCATCGTGCTGATCGCGGCGATGGTCGGATCGATCTCGTCGCGCAGCGTCACGAACATGCGGCGCGTGAGCGTCTGGTTCGAACCGCCCGACACGAACAGCGCGACCACCGTTTCGTCGAGCGCCTGAATGAACACGAACACCGCGCCGGAAATGACGCTTGCCTTGATCTGCGGCAGCGTCACCGTCATGAAACTGCGAAAGCGATTCATGCCGAGACTGCGCGCGACCATCTCTTGCGTGCGGTCGAAAGTGCGCAGATCGGCGCCGACCGAAATCAGCACATACGGCAGCCCGAGCATTGTATCGGCGAGAATCAGGCCGCCGAGCGTATTGACGTAGCCGGCCTGAGAGTACACGAAGAACACGCCGACCGCGACGATGATGATCGGCACCATCAACGGCAGCATCAGCAGGGTGCGCAGATAGCGCATGATCCAGTGCGTGCCGTTCTGGATCGCGTAGGCGGCGGCCACGCCGAGCGGCGTGGCGATCAGCGCGGCGCAGATCGAAGCACTCAGCGTGGTGCGCGCCGCGTCGATCCATGCGGGATTGTCGAAGAACGAGTGATACCAGCGCAGCGAGTAGGCGGGCGGCGGGAAGGTCATGAAGCGCGTGTCGGAGAACGACAGCGGCACCACGATCAGCACCGGCACCATCAGGAACAGCAGAATCAGCACGACGCTCGCGCCGAGGACGATCCGTCCGAACGGGAGTTTGTTCATTTCGCGCCCAAGGTCTTGTCGAGTGGCACCACGCGGCTCGCGGCATAGAAAATCGCGAACACGCAGATCAGCAGCACAACGCTTACCGCACTCGCCGCGCCCCAACTGTTGTAGATCTCGACGTTGCGGCTCACCACCATCGACACCATGATCGACTTGCCGCCGCCCATCAGTTCAGGCGTGATGTAGAAGCCGAGGCACAGCACGAACACGAGCGTGACGCCGGCGAACACGCCGCTCAGCGACAGCGGCAGGAACACGCGCAGGAATACGTGCAGCGGCGAGCCGCCGAGACTCGCACCGGCTTGCGAAAGATTCGACGGGATTTTCTGCATCGCCGAATAAAGCGGCAGCACCATGAACGGCAGCAGGATATGCACCATCGCGATGACCGTGCCGAACTGGTTGTAGGCAAGCTGCACTGGCCGGTCGACGAGTCCCGAGGCGATTAGCGCCTTGTTCACCAGCCCCGTGCGCTGCAACAGCACGAGCCACGCATAGGTGCGCACGAGTACGCTGGTCCAGAACGGCAGAATCACCATGCCGAGCACAAGCGCGCTCAGCTTCGGCGGCAGCGAGGCGGCGAAGTACGCCACCGGATAGCCGAGCAGCAGCGTGATGACGGTCACGATAATGCTCAGCTTGAACGTCAGCAGAAACGTATCGAGGTAAGCGCCGGTCAACATGCGCCGGTAGTTTTCGAGCGTGAAGCCGTCGTGATAGATGGACTGCCACGACAGCCACGCGAGCGGCACGACCAGCAGCACCACGATCACGAGGAGCGCCGGGGTCATCAGGAGAAGCATCGTGCGGTCCTCGCGGCGTTGATAGCGCGCGGCGGGATCGGACTCGGTGGCCTGCATCAAGGTGGTTCCCTGGAGCATCCGTTTGGCGGTTGTCATCATGCACCTACGGCGTCGAGAAACTGATACCACGCCGCGACGAGTCTCACACCCGGCGCGCGCAGCGAATGGAAGGGCACCGGCCGCAGACCGGGCGCGCCGAGCAGTGAAAGCTCGGGCGTTTCGCCGAGCGCGAGCGCGGCGGCATGCTGGCCGAGCAGGCTCGCCATCGCGACGCCTGCCCCGTTATACCCCAGACAAAAGGTCGTGGCGTCGTCGCTGCGTCCCACATGCGGCAGCGAATTGAACGTCATGCCCACATAACCCGACCAGCGATATTCCACGCGCAGGTCTGCGAGATCGGGAAAGAGCGCGACCATGGCGCGCTGCAGCGCGTCGAAGCCGGTTGTTTGCCCTTCCTTGCCGAACGCGTCGCGTCCGCCGAACAGCATGCGGCCGTCCACTTTGCGGAACCACTTCATCATGCGCCGCGTTTCGGTGTAGCTGCGGCGCTCGACCATCAGGCGCGCGTCGAGGTCGGCGGGAAGTCGCTCGGTGGCGATCATCGCGCTGCGAAACGGTACGAGTTCGCGCTGGTACGGTGCGGTGGCGTCGGTGAGATCCGAATACGCATTGGTCGCGACGATGACCTGCTTCGCGCGCACCGTGCCGCCGGGTGTGCGCAGCGTCACGCGCGGCTCGCCGGGCGCGCGTTGCATCTGCTGCACCGGCGTCGATTCGTAGATCGGCACGCCGCGCAGTGTGAGGCCGCTCGCGAGTCCGCGCACGTATTCGAGCGGCAAAATGGTGCCGGCGTCCGCGCTCAGCACGCCGCCGACAAAGCCCTTGGAACCCGTCTCGCGTTCGATGTCGGCACGCGATTGCGCGGTCATGGAGGTATCGCCGAGATTCGTGCGAACCCAGTCGGCTTCAGCGCGGATCGCGGTGAGCGCGGTCTCCGTGTGCGCGCAGCGCAGGCTGCCGGTGTGTTCGAAGCGGGCACCCGCCAACTGGAATTCATCGACCAGCGTCTCGACGACCCGCACGCCGTCGTGCGCGAGACGATGCATGCGCTTCGCGGTTTCGAGGCCGTGCAGCTTGTCGATGGTGGGAAACGACAGTCGGAACTTCGACGACACCACGCCGCCATTGCGCCCGCTCGCGCCCCAGCCCACCGGATTCGCATCGAGCACCACGCAGTCGACGCCGCGCTTTTGCAGCGTATACGCCGCGGCGAGCCCCGAGTAGCCCGCACCGATCACGGCGACCTCGACGTCGAGATCGTGCGTGAGGGGTACGCCGGTGCTGACCGCCGCAGCGGCGCCAGGCGATGCCGTCAGGAGCGCGCGCCAGAGCGAATCAGGCGCGGGCGTGGGAGGTGTCATCGGCGCGAGCATCGGCTCAGGCGGCGAGGTGTGCTTCGGCTTCGACAGCGTCCGCGAGCGCGCCGAGCGTCGCGAACTTGAAGGTCGGCGTGGTCACCGCTTCCGGCACGGGCGTGGCGCCGAAGCCCTTCACGTTCTGACGGCGTTCGATCCAGCAGGTCGCATAGCCGAGTTTCGTGGCGATGCCGATGTCGTGATACTGGCTCTGCGCGGTGTGCAGGATTTCGCCGAATTTGTAGCCGAACGCCGCCTGACGGCCGCGGTTGTACGCGAAGAATTGCGGGTCGGGCTTGGCCACGCCGGTTTCATCGCAGCAGACGGTGTCGTCGAACGGATCGCCGAGCGTGTGCGCGTAGGCCGAGAGTGCCACGCGGTCCGCGTTGGTCATCGCGACCAGGCGGAAGTGCTTGCGCAGACGCTTGAGCGCCGCGACCGAATCCGCGAACGCCGGCCATTCGAGCACGTCGCGCTGGAAGGCGGCGGCCGATTGTGCGTCGTCAGGCAGACCGAGTTCTTTCGCGAGCGACAGATAGACATTCGCCATTTCGTGGCTCGAACGGCCCGGATAAGCCGCACGGCCGCGCATGTACGGCTCGAAAATCTGGTCGTCGGTCAGGTCCTTCGCTTTCGGGCCGCCAATGCGCCTAACGGAGGCGAGCACGCCGCGCTCGAAGTCGATGAGTGTGCCGACGACGTCGAACGTCAGGACCTTGAAATCGGTGAGCTTCATGAAATCATCCTTTTGCAATGTGCGGTGAAACGGGGAGGGAGTGCCCCATGCGTGGGCGGAGAAAATCAGGCGGGCACGACGATCGTGTCCTGCGGGTCGAGCGTGACGCTCATCTGCGCGCCTGGCTCGGGAATGCGGCGGCGCGCGTCGTGGCCGCCGGGTTGCCTGAGGCTGATCGCGGTGCCGTCGGCGAGCGCGGCGAACACGCGCAGACTTTCGCCCTGATACAGCACCTCGGTGACGCGGCACGATAGACGGTTCACGCCGCCGTTGCCATCGCCGCCGCCGTCGATCACGAGTTTTTCGGTCTGCACCGCGAGCAGCAGTTTGTTGCCATGCGGCAGCGGATGCGCGGTGCGCAGAACGGTATCGCCGAGACGCACGGCGTCGTCGCCGGCGCGCGTCACGTCGAGCAGCGTCGCCTCGCCGATGAAGCTCGCCACGAAGGCATCGCACGGCCGGTCGTAGAGCCGTTCGGGCGTATCGATCTGCACCAGCCGGCCGTTTTTCAGCACGGCCACGCGGTCGCTCATGGTGAGCGCCTCGCGCTGATCGTGCGTGACATAGACAATCGTCGCGCCGAGCTTGCGATGCAGCCGCCGCAGTTCGATCTGCATGGTTTCGCGCAGCTGCTTGTCGAGCGCGGACAGCGGCTCGTCCATCAGGATCAGTTGCGGCTCGAACACCATCGCGCGGGCGAGCGCCACGCGCTGCCGCTGACCGCCGGAAAGCTGGCCGATGCCGCGGCTTTCGTAGCCGGAGAGTTCGACCATCGCCAGCGCGTCGGCGACTTTCTTCGCCCACGTGCCTTTCGGCTGACGGCGCGCGCGCAACGGAAACGCGACGTTCTCGCCGACACTCATATGCGGAAACAGCGCGTAGTTCTGAAACACGATGCCGATGTCGCGTTTATGCGGCGGCGCAAATGTAATGTCGCGCTCGCCGACCCAGACCGCGCCCGAACTCGGCTGCACGAAGCCGCCGAGAATGCCGAGCAGGGTGGTCTTGCCCGAGCCTGAAGGGCCGAGCAGCGAGACGAATTCGCCGGGGGCGATGTCGAGTGAAACGTCGTCGAGGGCCACCACCTGGCCATAACGTTTCGCTGCCGATCGGATCGAAACACCTGTTTTCGCTCGTGCGTCCATTGCGTCATGTCTCGCTGTAGAAGCCTGCGTTAGGGAAAATATAGGCTTCGCCTTTTTTGGCGGCAATTCCCAAATTGTTGGAGAAGGCATAACATCAGATCATGCCTAATCTCCGCAAAAAACTGCCGAGCGCCAATGCGCTGTTCGTGTTCGAAGCCGCCGCGCGCTGCGGCAACTTCACGCGCGCGGCGCAGGAGCTATATGTGAGCCAGCCCGCGGTAAGCCGCATGCTCGCGCGCATGGAGGACCATCTCGGCGTGCGGCTGTTCGAGCGCGTGCGCGGCGGCATCGAGTTGACCGAGAACGGCAAGATTCTGTATCGGAAGATCTCCGAGGGCTTCAACGGCATTGAAGGCGCGATCCGCGAGATCGAGGCGCGCGCCACCGGCGTGGAGTCGGTCACGCTGTCGGTGTCCACGGCCTTCACCACGCACTGGCTGATGCCGCGCATGAACCGGCTGAATCAGGCGTTTCCCCATGTCGACTTGCGGTTCCAGTTGATCTCGGGGCGCATCGGCGGGCCGCTCGTCGACGTGGATCTCGGCATGCGCTTTCGGCGCGAGGACGAAATCGGCGAGAACAGCGTGCTGGTCATGCCGGAGACACTGCTGCCGGTGTGCAACCGGCGCTACGACGAGATCGCGGCCACCGAGGCAGGGCGCGCGCACGGCGACACGGTGATCGTCATGGACGACGGCGAGCGCGGCTGGCATGAGCGCTTTGAAGCGTTCTCGGCACACGGCCGGCACGCCGCGAGCATGTTGAGTTTCAACGACTACGCGATCGTCGTGCAGGCCGCGTTGCTCGGCCAGGGCGTGGCGCTCGGCTGGTTGAACGTGGTGTCGCACTGGCTGCTGGAAGGCGCGCTTCAGCCGGCCGAACAGGAACTGATCGTCACCAACCGGCGCTGCTGTCTGGTGTGGCCGGAGAGCCGCCCGCTGCGGCCCGCCGCGGCGGACGTGCGCGACTGGATCATCGAGGAAACGCGCGCGGACGTGCGCGCGGTCGATCGGGCGTATCCGAAGTTGGGTTTGCGCCGTTCGCTGGCCGACGCAGGATTGGCGATCGGGTAAGGGCGCGGGCACCCATCGACCCTTCCGGCGCAGTGCAATGCTGCCGCCGTTGTCTCAAGGCTGGTTCCAGACGTCATTATTCGGTCACGAACCTCACGCAGTATTACCGGCGGCCTTCAATCGGCCGACGGCCCGCGGGCCGGCCCGCCTTCAACGTTTTTCGCACATCCACACGGACAAAAGCGCCCACGCACGACGCCGCGCGCCCGATCCGTCGACAAACAAGCCTTCCAATCAAGGAGACACCGTGTCCCGTTCAAGAATCTTTGCTCTGACGGCGATCGCTTCGTCGCTTTTCTTCGCAACGGCCGCGCATGCCGGCATCGATCTCATCGCGGTCGGCCAGCTCAGCGGCCTCGCCAGCGACTTATCGAAGGAAACCGCGGCGCCGCTGGAGAACGGCGTGGCGGGCAATCTGCTCGGTGGTCTCGGTTCAGGCATCGCTTACGCGGGATGCCATACGTTCGTCGCCGTACCGGACCGCGGCCCGAATGCGGTGTCGTACAACCCGGCGATCGACGACACCGCTTCGTATATCAACCGTTTTCAGACTTTGCGCCTGCGCCTGAAACCCGGCGCGAGCGGTGCGTCGCTTCCGTACACGATGACGCCGACCCTGCTCGCCACGACGCTGCTCCGCACCGACGACAGGCTGGTCTACGGCACAGGCGCTGCCGCGGGCGTGCCCAACGGCGCGCCCGCGCTCAACCGCCGCAACCACACCAACTACTTCACCGGCCGCTCCGACAACTTCGATCCGACACGCCTGTCGACGAACGACCGCGACGCGCGCTTCGATCCCGAAAGCGTGCGCGTGAGCAACGACGGCGACAGCGTCTTCATCTCGGACGAGTACGGCCCTTACGTGTACCGTTTTGATCGCCGCAGTGGCCGCCGGATCGACACGTACAAGCTGCCGGACGCGTTCGCGGTTGCCACACTGAGCCCGATCGGCAACGACGAAATCTCGGAGAACATCTCGGGCCGTGTCGCCAACAAGGGCATGGAAGGTCTCGCGATCTCGCCGGACGGCAAGACGCTGTTCGGCGCGATGCAAAGCCCGCTGATCCAGGATGGCGGCACGAAAGGCGCGTACACGCGCATCGTCAGGATCGACGTGCGCACCGGCAAGACGACCCAGTTCGCGTATCCGCTGACGAACATCGGCACGCCAGCCAAACCCAAATATCCGACCATTAGCGACGTGGTGGCCGTCAACGATCACGAAATGCTGATGGATGAGCGGGACGGCTAGGGTCTGGGCGATGACTCGACGGCCGTGTTCAAGAAGGTGTTTCATATCGACCTGAACGGTGCTCAGGACGTGGGCAACGCGAGCGGCGAGGTCGGCCTCGCGCCGTATGCGGTGCAAAAGACGCTGTTTGTGGACCTGGTCGCCGCGCTCACCGCCCACGGCTACAACGCGAACGATATTCCGGCGAAGCTGGAAGGTTTGGCATTCGGTCCCGATGTCGTGGTGGGCGGTGTGAAGAAGCACACCTTGTTCGTCGCCAACGACAACGACTTCTTAGGCACGATTACCGATACCAACCACCCGGCCGGTATCGCGAACCCGAATCAGTTTTTCGCCTTCGCGTGGGACCCGAGCGACTTGCCCGGTTACGTTGCGCAAAAATTGCCCGGCGTGGATGACGATCATCACGGCGACCACCGCCGCGACCACGGCGAGTCGGACCGCATGTGCGGCTTCGATCGCGACGACGATCATTGAAGTGCCGACGCGCGCCTTGTAGTTTTCGACGCGCATTGAGGCGACAGAAGGGCGGCGCAGGCCTATGCCGGCGCCGCTCCATCAAGCCAGGCTTCGGCGCCTTGCGCCACGATCAGATCCAGCGAGCCCGCCAGAATTGATCTGGCTGTTTGAGGGTCGTCGACAGCACGCGCCAGCGTCACTGCGCCGACGATGGTCGCGACAATGCCGAGCGCCAGGCTTTCGCTATCGCCGGCCAACGTCTGCGCGATGCGCGACGCCAGCTTGTGCACGTATTGCGTCAAACTCTCGCGAACCGCCGGCGCCGCGTGCCGCGCTTCGCCGGCAAGCGAGCACAACGCGCAGCCGTTGCCCGGATCCTTGATGTGTTTCTCGCTGAGAAACATTTCGGCGATCACGCGCAGCGGTTCTTTCTTCGCCGAGCCGTTCGCATTTGCCGCCGCGACAGTGGCGGCGATCCGTTTCTCGCTCAGCGCGACGGCATACTCCAGCGCCTCGACGATCAACGCGTCACGCGACTCGAAGTGACCGTAAAACGCGCCATGCGTGAGACCGGCGCGCCGCATGCAGTCCGCCACACCGAGCGCCTCGATGCCATCTTCCCGAATCTGCCGCGCCGCTGTTTCCAGCACACGCTGCCGGCTTTCTGCTTTTTGCGCCTGCGAGTAGCCCATCTCCATCACCCCTCTTGACAATCTGCATGATGAGCATAATACTGAAAATGTGCATGATGATCAACATGCAGAATGTTGGATGAGGGCATCTTTCGCGGATGTCCGCACGCGGCGGCGTTTGTTGGCCGCTTAACCGTTACAGGCGTCGCACGGCCGTGACTATCGGCGCGTTCGCGGCGCAATCAAGGAGAGAGATGATGCGTTTCTCAGGAAAGACAGCGTTGATTACCGGTGGGAATAGCG
Organism: Paraburkholderia sp. BL27I4N3; assembly: GCF_003386115.1. Lineage (NCBI taxonomy): Bacteria > Pseudomonadati > Pseudomonadota > Betaproteobacteria > Burkholderiales > Burkholderiaceae > Paraburkholderia > Paraburkholderia sp. BL27I4N3. Next base: position 7,670,685 of record NZ_QREJ01000001.1, read on the forward strand.
GCATTGGTTTCGTCACGGCGAAGCTGCTGATTGCCGAAGGCGCGAAGGTGGTGGTCACCGGCCGCGACAGTGCGAAGCTGGATCAGGCCGTGTCCGAACTCGGAGAAAACGCGCTGGGCGTGCGGGCCAATCTGGATAACGAAGCGGACATCGACGCGTTGTTCGAACAGATCAAGAGCAAATTCGGCACGCTGGACATCGTGTTCGCGAATGCCGGCATCTCGGGTCCGACGCCGCTCGGCGGCACGACGGCCGCGGCGTTCGAGGCCATTCTCCGCACGAATCTGACGGCGGTCTTTCTGACCGTGCAAGCCGCATTGCCATTGATGAGCGCGGGTGGCGCAGTCGTGCTGAACGGCTCGGTGATGCGTGAACTCGGCTCGCCTGGCTCGTCGGCGTACTCGGCCACCAAGGCCGGCATCACGGGTATGGCGAAGGTCTTCGCGTCGGAACTGGTGCAGCGCGGTATTCGCGTGAATACAGTGATCCCGGGCGGCACGCGCACGCCGATCTGGACGCGTGGCGCGCGCGAGGGCGCGACGCTCGACGGCACCGAACAGGCGCTCGCGCCGCGTGTTCCGATGGCGCGCCTCGCCGCTCCGGAAGAAGTCGCCGCAGCCGTGTTGTTCCTTGCTTCCACCGACGCGTCGGGAATGACCGGCGCGGAAATCGTCGTGGATGGCGGCACGATCGGGGCACCGTGGGGCGCGCCGATTTTCCGTCAGGCGTAAGCGGCATTCAAGGCAGGCAGCCGCGTCGCTCGACATGCAGGCGGCGCGGCTAGCAAGCTCAATACGCTCCGCTCACCAGATTCATCGGCGTATCGTTGACGAAGCTCTCGATGTTATCCATCAACTGATTCGCCAGACTCTGCTGCGCTTCATCCGACGCCCACGCCACATGCGGCGTCAGAATCACATTCGGCCGGCCGGCGGCGCGCAACAGCGGGTTATCGTCGGCGGGCGGCTCGCCCGCGGTCACGTCGAAACCGGCGCCGCTGATCAGCCCTTCGTCGAGCGCCTGCACGAGCGCGGCTTCATCCACGAGTCCGCCGCGCGCCGTGTTGATGATCAACGGCCGGCGCTTCATCGCGCGAAACTCGGGCATGGCGAGCATATTGCGCGTTTGCGGCGTGAGCGGACTGTGCACGGTGATGATGTCGCTCGTCGCGAGCACGTCGTCCCACGGCGTGTATAGCGGGCCGAGACCTTCGCGTCCTTTGTGCGCGGCGAACATCGGCTGCATGCCGAAGGCTTTGGCGAGTTCCGCTACACGCTGCCCCAGCACCCCTTCGCCGATGATGCCAAGCCGCGCGCCGGCCAGATCGTGAATCGCGTGTGTGAAGAAACAGAACTGTCCGGACTTCTGCCACTCGCCAGCGAGCACGTCGTCGCGATAGGCGACCAGATTGCGCCGCAGCGCGAGGATCAGCGCGAACGTATGCTCGGGCACCGTGTTGATCGCGTAGCCGCGAATATTGCTCACCGCAATGCCGAGCCGCTGAGCCGCCGCTTTGTCGACGCAATCCGTGCCGGTCGCGGCCACCGCAACGAGCTTCAGTTGCGGCAACTGCTCCAACACTTCCCCCGTCAGCGCCACCTTGTTGGTAATCGCAATCGACGCGCCGGCCAGACGCTCGATCACTTGCTCCGGCGTGGTGCGCTCGTGCTCGATCAACTGATGCTCGAAGCGCGGCTCGCGCAGCACGATTTGTGGCGCAAGGGTCGAGCGGTCCAGAAAAACGATCTTATGCATGGTCATGTCCCCGATGATTTACAGATGCCGCTTCGCTTCAGCGACGATATGCTGCGCAGTGATGCCGTAGTGCTCGTACAGCGTCTCCGCCGAAGCGGAAGCGCCGAAACCGGTCATGCCGACAAAGCCGCCGCGCTCACCGAGATAGCGGTCCCAGCCGAACCGCAACGCCGCTTCCACGCCGACTCGCACGGTGCCCGCGCCAAGCACGGCCGCGCGATAGGCGTCGTCCTGTTCGTCGAAAATCTCCCAGCACGGCATGGACACCACGGCCGTCGCGATGCCTTCGTCCTGCAACTGGCGGCGCGCCTGCACGGCCAATGCGACTTCAGAACCGGTTGCCAATAGCGTCACGACGCGCGCGCCGCCCTCAGCCTCTTCGAGTACATAGGCGCCACGTTGCGACAACGGCTCGGCGCTATGTTCCCGGCGCACCAACGGTAGCGCCTGGCGGGCGAACACCAGCGTGCTCGGCCCGCGCCGATGTTCGAGCGCGAGCGCCCAGCACTCGGCGGCTTCGACGGCATCGGCGGGACGCAGCACGCGCATGTTCGGCATCGCGCGCAGCGAGGCGAGAATTTCGACGGGTTGATGCGTCGGTCCATTTTTGCCGACGCCGATCGAATCGTGACTGAACACGTAGTGCACCGGCAGGCCCATCAGCGCCGCCATGCGCATGGCCGGACGCTGATAGTCGGAGAACGCCAGATAGGTGACGCTGGTCGCGATCACGCCGCCATGCGCGGCCATGCCGTTGGCCATCGAGCCCATCACATGTTCGCGCACGCCGCAGTGGACGTAGGCGCCGCTGCGGTCCTCGGCCGTAAAGGCATGCAGCTGACGCTTGTGGCCGGTGGGCGCTTCGAGATCGGCGCAGCCCACCATGCGTTCCGGCAGCAGCGGCGCGAGCAGATCGCTGATCTCGCCCGACACGGTGATGCCGGGCTGCGGCTCGTCGCGCTCCACGGCGCGTTTGCGGTAGTCGGCCAGCACGTCGCGCCAGCCGTGCGGCAGGTGGCCTGACTGGACCCGTTCGAACTCGTCCCGCTGCGCGGCGGGCAACGCGGCGAGACGTTCGTGCCATGCGTAGTACTGCGGGTCGCTACGCCGTCCTGCCGCGCGCCACTCTCCGAGAATCTCCGCGGTTATCTCGAATGGAGCGTGCGGCCAGCCGAGTGCGTCGCGGGCCGCGTCGGCGTCCGCCTGGAACAGCTTGCCGCTGTGACCGCCGCGCTGTCCTTGCAGACGCGCAATGCCGCGGCCTATCACGGTCTTGCACGCGATCATCGAAGGCCGCAGGTCGGCGCGGGCGATAGTCAATGCCGCCGACACCGCTTCGAGATCGTGTCCGTCGACCTCGATGACATGCCAGCCGCCGACGCGAAAGCGCGCGCAGACGTCCTCGCTGATCGAGAGGGAAGTGCTGCCGTCGTCGGTAATCCGGTTGTCGTCCCAGCAGAGGATCAGCTTGCCGAGTTGCAAATGGCCGGCCAGCGAAATCATCTCCTGGCCGACGCCTTCCTGCAGACAACCATCGCCGACGAATGCATACGTGTAGTGGTCGACAAGGCCGCTGCCGAATTTTGCCGCGAGATACGCTTCGGCGATCGCCATGCCGAACGCGTTGGCGATGCCCTGGCCGAGCGGACCGGTGGTGGCCTCGATACCGTGCGCGGGTTCGTACTCGGGATGCCCCGCGCAGTGCGAGCCGAGTTCGCGGAAAGACTTGATCTGTTCCAGCCCGATCGCGTCATATCCGGTCAGATACAACAGCGAATACAGCAGCAATGAGCCGTGGCCGTTGGAGAGGACGAAGCGGTCGCGGTCGGGCCAGGTCGGATCAGCCGGATTGAATTTCAGGTGGCGCGTGAACAGCGCGGTCGCGATTTCCGCCATGCCGAGCGGCACGCCCTGATGGCCTTCGCCGGCGCGCAGAATCGCATCGATGGAAAGGAAGCGGATCGCGTCGGCTAACGGCAAGGGCGCGGTTTGCGCAACCTGGACCTGCGGCGTGATCGAAGCAGGCGAAGCATTCAATGCGGCAGACGGGGCTTCGGTGGTGGACATGGCAAAAGGCTCCTCTACGCCGCTGCTTCACGGGCAGCGGCGGCAGTCAGACAAATTGAATCAATCGATTGGCGTGGCCCAAAGAAGCGGGCGGAAGAACATCGCGCGAAGCCTTGCGGTTTTGGCCTCGCGCTTCAGGAGATCAAAGGCTCAATGCAGGAAGCCCGTCGAAATCCACGGCACGGCGGCCACGATGATCAGCCCGGCCATCAACGCGGCGATGTAGCCGAGAATCGGCTTCATGCCTTCGTCCGGATGGATGCGGCTCACCGCGCAAGCCGAGTAGTAGCCCACGCCGAACGGCGGCGCGAACAGGCCCACGCCCATCGAGAGGATCACGACCATTGCGTAATGCACGTCGTGGATATGCATGGCCCGCGCGATCGGAAACATCAGCGGACCGAACAGCACGATGGCCGGAATGCCTTCAAGCACGCTGCCGAGAATCACGAACATGCAGATCGATGCCGCCATGAACATCGCCGCGCCGCCCGGCAAAGCGCCCAGCGTCTGCGCGAGTTGGCCCGAGAAGCCGGATTGCGTCAAAGCCCACGCCATCGCGGTGGCCGCGCCGATGATCAGCAAAATCGCGCCGGACAGCGTGGCCGTATCGATCAGCATCGGCTTGAGCCGCTTCCACTCGAAGCGGCGATAGATCAGCAAGCCGGCCAGCACCGCATACGCAATGCCGATGGTGGAGACTTCGGTCGCCGTCGCGATGCCTTCGACCACCGCCGCGCGAATCACGAACGGCAGCGCGAGCGCCGGAAACGCGATCACCAGCTTGCGCAGAATCTCGCTGCGCGTCGCGCGCTTGACGCTCGACATGTCCTCGCGCCGATAGCGCCATTGCACGACGATGCACAGCGTGATCGCCAGTACGATGCCCGGCAGCATGCCGCCGGTGAAGAGCGCGGAGATCGACACACCGGTCACCGAGCCGAGCGTGATCAGCACGAGGCTCGGCGGAATCGTCTCGGTCTGCGCGCCGGTCGCGGCGAGCAGCGCGACCAGGTCGCCGGGTTTCGCGCCGCGCGCTTTCATCTCCGGGAACAGGACCGGCGCGACTGCGGCCATGTCGGCGGCCTTCGATCCTGAGATACCGGAGACGAGATACATCGCGCCGACCAGCACGTACGAAAGACCGCCGCGCACGTGACCCAGCAGGCTCGCGAGAAACGCGATCATCGCCGCTGCCATGCCGGTCATCTCGATCAACTGGCCGAGGAACACGAAAAGCGGCACGGACAGCAGGATCAGATGCGACATGCCTTCGTCCATGCGGCCGACCACCACCGGCATTGGCGTGTTCGTGGTCAGCGCGAGATAACCGAAGGTGGCGAGACCGAACGAGAACGCGATGGGCACGCCGCTCAGCACGCCGAGCGCCACGAGGCCGACAAAGAAAATGAGCAAGTTGATATTGCCAAGATCGCGCAACACCGGTCCGAGCGCGATAAAAATGCCGACCAGCGCGCCGACCGTCGCGACCGCGCCCAGCACGAGACGCCAGTTGCCCATGCGCGCGAGGCGCACTACGGCGACCAGCAGCATCAGTGCGGAACCGATCGGCAAGGCGGCGGCGCGCCACGAATTCGACAGTTCGAGCGCGGGCGTGGTGATGAACGACTCGTCCTGCGCGAAGCTGATGGCCGGCCCGATCACCATCGCGAGAAACGCGATCGGCGCGGCGATCGCCACGACGTCGAGAAACGCGCGCACGCCCGGCGGCGCCATGCCGACCAGCGCGGTCATCCGCATATGCTCGCCGCGCCGCAAGGCGATCACGGCGCCGAGCATGGCGAGCCAGAGGAACAGCATGGAGGCCAGTTCGTCGGACCAGACGAGCGGCGCGTGCAGGATATAGCGGCTCGTCACGCCGGCCAGCAGCACGACGATTTCCGCCAGCACGAGCAAGGCAGCGGGAATCTCCACCAGATGCCCGAGCGCTGAATCGAGCGCACAGGCGAAGCGGTGCTGCCGCTCGTGTGAGTAAGAGATCGAGATCATCGCATCACCCCAGTTTTCCGACGGACTTCTCCAAGAGACTCCAGGCTTCGTCGCCGTATTTGCTCTTCCAGTCGTGGTAGAAGCTCGTCTTGGCCAGTGCGGCGCGGAACGACTCACGATCCACGTCGATGAAAGTAATGCCCTTGGTTTTCAGATCGTCGCGCAGGGAACCGCTCAGCTTCGCGATGTCCGCGCGCTGCAGCATCGCGGCCTTTTCGAATTCGCGCGTGACGATGGTGCGCATGTCCGCCGGCAGTCGCTCCCACGCGGCGCGGTTGCCGAGAATCCAGTAACCGTCCCACACGTGCGAAGTGAGGCTGATGTACTTCTGCACTTCATAGAGCTTGGCCGTGGCGATGATCGGCAGCGGATTTTCCTGGCCTTCCACCACACCGGTCTGCAAGGCCGAATAGAGTTCATTGAAGTTGATCGGCGCGGGGCCCGCGTCGAGCGCCTTGAACAGCGAAGTCAGCATCGGCGCTTGCGGCACGCGGATCTTGAAGCCCTTCAGGTCGGCCGGCGCACGCAGCGCGCGCGTGGACGAGCTGATCTGCCGGAAGCCGTTGTCCCACACCTTGCTGACCGAAACGAGTCCGGACTTGCCGATCTGCCCGCGAATGTAATTGCCGAGGTCGCCGTCCATGGCTTTCCACACCGCGTCGTAGTCCTTGAACGCGAAGCCGGTATTGACGATGCCCGCGGCCGGCGTGAGCGTCGCGAGAATCGACGAGGCCTGGTTGAAAAACTCCACACCGCCGTTGCGCACCTGTGAGAGGAGGTCGGTGTCGGAGCCGAGCTGGTTCTGCGGAAACAGCTTGATGTCGAGGCGGCCGTTGGTCGCTTCGCGAATGTGATTGATCGCCTCCTGAGCGCGGATGTTGACCGGATGCGTCGGGTCCTGGCCGGTGGCGAGTTTGTACGAGAACTCGGGCGCCGCCATGGCGCGCCGCGAGACGCTCCACAACGGCACGGCTGCGGACAAGGTCGCGCCGGCTTTCAGAAAGGTGCGGCGGCTGATGCCCTGCGGGGCGTTCGAACGGGTAGTCATGGTGTCTTCCTCCAATGTGGCGTGTCGTTATGTTTTCTGGGGTCGCGAGCGCGGCGGCTGCACGTGTCGCGCGCCGCGTCCGTTTGTTCTCTACTACGAGGTCTCCATCGAGGCCGCCGGCCTCCCGCCGCGCAGCCTGTCCTGCTGGACGAATCGGCGTTGAATCAGCCGTGAATCAGCATGCCGCCGTTCACGTCGATCACCGCGCCGGTGATATACGACGACAGGTCCGACGCGAGGAACAGGAACGCGCCGGCCACATCGTCGGGTACGCCGAGGCGATTCAGCGGAATGCCCGAAAGAATTTCGACGCGCTTGTCGTCGCTGATCTTGCCGGCGTTGATGTCGGTCTGGATCAGGCCTGGCGTCACGCAGTTCACGCGAATGCCGTCGTTGCCGAGTTCGCGCGCCATCGCTTTCGCCAGACCAAGCACGCCGGCTTTGGCCGCCGAATAGTGCGGGCCGCCGAGAATGCCGCCGCCGCGCTGCGCCGATACCGACGACATGCAGCCGATCGAACCGCTCTTCTGCTTCTTCATTTGCGGCACGACCGCTTGCGACAGATACAGCACGCCACGCAGGTTGACGTCGAGAATGCGGTCCCAGCTTTCCGGGTCGATGTCGAGGAATTTGGCCGCCTGGGTGATGCCGGCGTTATTGATCAGGATATCGATCGAACCGAAATCGGCGACGGTGCGCTCGACGGCGGCCTGGCATGCGCCACGGTCGGTGACATTGCACACATAGCCGCGATGCTCCGGCCCGATCGACGCCGCAGCCTCTATAGCGGCGTTTTCGTCGAGATCGAAAATGGCGATGCGCGCGCCATGAGCGGCAAACTTGCGTGCGGTCGCCATGCCGATGCCGCGCGGCGACGCGCCGCCGGAAATAACGGCGACCTTGCCGTCGAGAAGACGTGACTCTGACATGTTGCGGATCTCCTGAATGTGATGTTTATGGTTTGCTACTGTCTTTGCTATCGGTGACTACACTTGCTTGTACTGATGAAATCGACGCCTAGCGCAGCCAGCCTTTGATCGTGTCGCACATCGCTTCGGTCGAAATGCCGTAGCGGTCGTGCAGCGTCGGCAGCGCGCCGGCGTCGAGAAAGGCGTCGGGCAGGCCGATCTGACGGAAGGGCGGGGTGACGCCATTGGTGAGCAGCACGGTGGCGACCGCCTCGCCGAGGCCGCCGATCACGGTATGGTTCTCCGCGACGATCACGAGGCGCCCCGGACGGCGCGCTTCGCGCAGCAGTGTGACGGCATCGAGCGGCTTGATGGTCGGCACGTGCAGCACGCCCACGTCGATGCGGTCGGCGGCGAGCGCCGTGGCCGTTTCGAGCGCGCGCATCGTCATGATCCCCGACGAGATGATCAGCACTTCGGCGCCGTCGCGCAGCAGCTTCGCCTTGCCGAGTTCGAACTGATAGTCGTATTCGTCGAGCACGACCGGCACGTTGCCGCGCAAAAGCCGCGCGTACACCGGGCCGCGATGGTCGGCAATGGCCGGCACCATCTGCTCGATTTCGAGTGCGTCGCACGGGTCGATCACCGTGAGGTTCGGCATCGCGCGGAACAGAGCGAGGTCTTCTGCCGCCTGGTGACTTGGACCGTAGCCAGTCGTGAGGCCGGGCAGCGCGCACACCAGCTTGACGTCGAGGTTGTCCTCGGCGATCGCCTGATGAATGAAGTCGTAGGCGCGGCGCGCGGCGAACACCGCATACGTGGTGACGAACGGCTGCGCGCCTTCGTGCGCCATGCCGGCGGCTGCGCCCATCAACAGTTGTTCGGCCATGCCCATCTGATAGAAACGCTCGGGAAATTCCTTCGCGAACAGATGCAGGTCGGTGTATTTGCCGAGGTCGGCGGTCATGCCGACCACTTCGGGCCGGTTGCGCGCCAGCTCCACCAGCGCGTGGCCGAACGGAGCGGAGCGGGTGATCTGGCCTTCGCCGGCGATCGAGGCGATCATCGCCGAAGTCTTCAGACGCGGTTTCGGTGCGGCGGCGCTCATACGGTTCTCCCGGCTTCGAGCGCCTGCAGCGCGAGTTGCCACTCGTGCGCATCGACGCGGATAAAGTGGCTCTTCTCGCGTGCTTCGAGGAACGGCACGCCGCAGCCCATGCGCGTATCGCAGACGATGATGCGCGGCTGCGCTTCGGGATGCGCGCGCGCTGCATCGAACGCGGCGACCACAGCCGCGAGATCGTTGCCGTCCACACGCTGCACGAACCAGCCGAACGCGAGCAGCTTGTCGACCAGCGGCTCGAATGCCATGACCGCCGAAGATGGCCCGTCGGCCTGCTGGTTGTTGACATCGACCATTGCGATCAGGTTGTCGAGCTTCCAGTGCGCGGCGGACATCAGGCCTTCCCACACCGCGCCTTCGTCGAGTTCTCCGTCCGAAAACAGCGTGTAGACGGTGGCGTCCGAACCCTTGCGCTTCAGACCCAGGCAGCGGCCGACCGCGATCGTCAGCCCCTGGCCGAGCGAGCCGCCGGACATCTCCATGCCGGGCGTGTAGCTCGCCATGCCGGACATCGGCAGGCGGCTGTCGTCGCTGCCGTAGGTCTCCAGTTCTTCGTCGGCGATGATGCCGGCTTCGATCAGCGCCGCGTACAGCGCGATCGCGTAGTGGCCGTTGGAAAGCAGAAAGCGGTCGCGGCCTTCCCAGTCGGGATCGTCGGCGCGATAACGCATGGCGCGGAAATAGGCGACCGCCAGCACGTCGGCAATGTCGAGCGCCTGGCCGATATAGCCTTGCCCTTGCACCTCTCCCATGCGCAGCGCGTTGCGGCGGATCTGGTAGGCGTGCTCCGCGAGCTGGGGGTACGGTGCGGGTTCTCTGGGATTCACTGTCTCGTCTCCTGTTTTGCGTGGGCTGCATTCCATGCCGCAGCCAGTGATGACAAGCGTAATCGGACACCAGATATCGCTCAAACGAATTAAGATGGCCGATAGATGAATTGAATTCACGTGGATGCTGCCATGCACAATCGCGTTACGCTCAAGTCGATACAAGCCTTCGAAGCAGCCGCCCGGCTCTCGTCGTTCGCGCTCGCAGCAGAAGAACTGTTCGTGACGCCCTCGGCGGTTAGCCATCAAATCAAGCTGCTCGAAGAGCAATTGAGCATTCGTCTGTTCCATCGGCTGCATCGCACGGTGCTGTTGACGGACTCGGGAAGGCAATACGCAGAGGAAATCAGCTCGGCATTCGCGCGCATCGACGCGGCTACGCGCGAGATCGGCCGCGTGGCGAAGAGCGACATCCTCACGATTCACTGCACGCCGAGTTTCGCGACCCAATGGCTGATGCCGCGCATCGCGCGTTTCAGCGCGGCGCATACCGATATCGACGTGCGTTTGAATGCGTCATCGGAAGCGGCGGACCTGATTTCGGAAGCGGTCGATATCGACATCCGCTATGGTCCGCGCAAGCTGCAACCGGCCGGCACGCTGGTGCTGGAATTGCCGCCGGAGACGATCGTGCCGCTATGCGCGCCCGCGCTGATGAGCGGCGACTATCCGCTGCGTAGCGTCGCGGACTTGCAGCACCATCCGTTGATTCATAGCGAGGGCTGCCTGGTCGGCTGGCGGGACTGGATGCGTTTGCATCGTAAGACGCGGATCGATATTGGACGCGGGCCGCGTTTCGACCGCTCGTTCATGGCGTTGAGCGCGGCGGTGGATGGACTGGGTGTGTGTCTGGAGAGTCTGCTGCTTGCGCAGCGCGAGTTGGAAACCGGGCGACTGGTCGCGCCGTTCGGCGTGGATGGCCTGAACGTGCATGGCTACACGCTGAATCTGTTGAAGTCGCGTGCGGATTTGCCGAAGCTGCGCAACTTTCAGGACTGGTTGTTTGCTGAACTGCAGCGGTGAGGTGGGCGCCGCCGTCGCGCAACTCAACAGCAGGTAGCGCGCCTAGCCGACGCGTTCGATGGAATCGCTAAACCGATGCGCTTCATGCCGCGGCATTTCGAACACTGCTGGTTGCAGTGTCTTGCCGTGACGTGAGCGCAGCGCCCTGATCATCGTGAACAGCGAGCGCACATCGGCGGCGCTGGCCGACGCGTCGAAATACGGCGCGATCTGTTCCAGCACTTCGATCGCTTCGTCATTCCGGCCTTGGTCGCGCAGCAGTGCCGCCGTGGCCAGCGACGCGCGCAGCTCCCACATTCTCGCGCCCTGCGCGCGGGACATTTCAAGTGCCGTCGCGAAACAGGTGAGCGCGTGAGTGAGCCTGTCGCTGAATTCTTCGCCGGCACCGGCTTGCACGCCGGCTTCAGCGTGCGCGGCGATCCCCAGCACACGCCAGATTTCCGGCACAAACATCAGTTCACCGTGATGTTGGCAAAACGCCAGCGCGTCGTTCAGTCGGCTGGTCGCTTCGCGAGTGCGTCCCACGCTCACGAGCGCCTCCGCATGCACGACGACAAACAACGTAACGAGGCGCCTGAAGCCGCGCGCAATCAACGCATCGAGCGATGCGGCCAGGATCGGCAGCGCCGGCGCCACCTGTCCGTCGAGGATGTCGCGGTAAGCGCTCAGGCAGCCGCAATACTCCACCCACGCGTCGAAGCGATGCAGCGCTGCCTGCGAGCGCATGATCTCCAGGTACGCCCCGGCGCGGCTCAGATCGCCCGACAGCAGCGCGAGCGGCGCGGCCACGGCGCCGAGCATGTGCGTGAGCGATGGCTCCATTGTTTCCGGGCGAACCCGGCTCACGAGCGTATCGACCAGCGTCATGGCCTCACCAGGCTGGCCCTGAAGCCAGGCGATCCGCGCGAGCGTCCCATTGCAATAGACGAGCGGATCGACGGCGAACGCGCTGTCCCGCTGCGACTCGCCCTCAAGTTGCGCAAAGCGTTCGCGCGCGCCCAGCAGTCTCCGTTTGGCCTCCGCGTGCTGCCCGAGACAATGCTGCGATATGGCCACTGCCTGGTCGCCCAGAACGGCTTGCCATGCATTGCTTTCGTCTTCGGCGAGACGCTGCAATTGCCGCGCGAACTTCATCGATTCGTGGATGTTGCTGCTGGAGAGCATCATGTTCCATAGGCCCCACAGCGCGCGCGCCTGAAACGCGCGGTCGCCGCTCGCGATCGCCAGCGCGAAGACATCGCGCCACAGTTCGGCCGACCGCGCCACGCACCCGTGAACCGACGGCAAGGCCGTCGCCAACGCCGCGCGCAGCCGCATCTCGCAGGCGGCGCCCACCGTGCCGACCGGAAGCTGGTCGAGTACGCCGACCGCCCGTTCGGCGCGTGCGCAGGCCTCCGCGATCATGCCGCCGTCGAGTAGCGCATCGGCGAGGTTGGACGCGAGATCGACGCCGAGACACACATCGCCTTCGGGGGAGAAGGCCCAGTCGAACGCGCTGCGCGCGTCGTCGAATGAGTGGTGGAGAATCGTGGCGCGCACGGCGTCGCGCGGCACGGCCGTCGCCGTGCGCAACTGAAAGCAGGTGGACAGATAGCGCGCGTGGCGCGAAGCGAACGCCGGGCGCTCGCCTTCGGCCTGCAGTTTTTCCAACGCGTAGGCTCGCGTCGATTCGGGCAGCCGGTACTTGGCGACCGGCCCGTCGAACTCGACGTTGGCAAGCGATTTGGCCAGCAGTTCGCTGATCCCGCTGATCGCATTCGCGATCGTCAACGTGGAATCGCACACGACCGCGCACATGGCCTCGAACGTGAACACGCCGCCGAACACGGCGATCCGCCGGAAGAGACACTGCGCGTCTTCGTCGAGTAATGCGAAGCTCCAGTCGAAGGTGGCGCGCAAGGTCTGATGGCGCGGCAGCGCGGTGCGGTAGCCGCCCGCGAGAATGGCCATGCGATCGTCCAGCCGCCGATGCACGCCCTCCACGCCGAGCGCCGCGACGCGCGCCGCGGCCAGTTCGATCGCGAGTGGAATGCCGTCCAGCCTGCGGCAAATCTCGCCGACCAGCCGCAATTCGGCGCTCTCGGCCCCCACCTTGTACTGCAATGAGTTGGCGCGCAGCAGAAACAGATTCACGGCCGACTGTTGCAGGATCTCCGCATCGGTGCAATGCAAGCGCGGTACGTCCAGGGGATCCACGCGAAATACGGTTTCGGGCATGATGCGCAGCGGTTCACGGCTCGTCACGAGCACACGCAGCGAATCGCTTTCCGCTGTCAATGCTTCCACGATTTCGGCCACGAAACCGATCCCATGCTCGGCATTGTCGAGCACCAGTAGCCGATGCCTGTGCGCGAGTGCCGCGGCGAGTTGCGTGACGGCGGGCGTCGCGCCTTCCGTGAGCGGCCCGCAGCCTTCCGCGATGGCGCCGAGTACGCCGTCATAAGTGGTCAGCGTGGCCAGTTCGACGAAGCAGGTTGGCTCGGCGAAATTCTCTTCAGCTTGACGCGCGGCTTCGATCGCGAGACTGGTTTTGCCGATGCCGCCCGCGCCCACCAGCGTCAGCACGTGCGCGTCCTGCAGCATCGCGCGGAGCTGTTCGACTGCCGCGTCTCGGCCCACGAGACGGCTTTTGGGCGAAGGCAAAGGACGCCCGGCGCAGACCTGATCGGCGGGCCGCACAGGGGCCGGCTTTTGCCGATGCACAAGCTGATAGCCGCGGCCGGGCACGGTGAGAATCAGATGCCGGTCCGCGCCGAGAATTTTGCGCAACGCCGACAGATGCACCTGGATGTTGTTCTCCTCCACCACGGTGTTCGGCCAGACCGCATTCATCAATTCGTCTTTCGTGACGAGACGGCCGGCGGCGGACACGATGACGGCGAGAATGTCGAAGGCGCGTGAGCCGAGATGCAGCGCTTCGCCGTCTCGCCGCACGATGCGCATTTCCAGATCGATTTGAAAGCGGCCTAGTTCAATCATGTCGTTTTCAAGTCCCGGGACAATGAGCGTGAGAGGGCGATGTGCCGCTCGGTAGCTATTGAGCGCCTTGCATGTCCTCGCTGCGGCGGCGCAGGCTCGAACAGCCATCGTCGATGGGCTCGAAAGTACCTTGGCAAATCACGCGCGTCTTGTCGGTTAGTGCGATGCTTTGTAGGAAAGTCTAACGGTGCGTGCGAATACGGTTGATTCGTTGCAATTGCGGCATGATTCAGGAGGCGGCAGGCGCCGTCAGCGGCGTGTGTTCGACGTCTGGCCGCTCAGCCGGTGGCCTGTCTGCGCCATGTGCCGGGCGGCGTACCGACCAGTTGCGAGAAGGTCCGCGTGAAATGGCTCTGGTCGGAGAAGCCGCATGCAATGGCGATTTGGGAAAGGGAATAGTCCGAATTTCTCAGGAGATCGCGAGCCCGGTCGATGCGCCGTTCGAGCAGCCATTGATGCGGCGTGCGATGCGTGGTTTCGCGAAAGGCGCGAATGAAGTAGCTGCGCGAGAGGTTGCACGCGTTGGCGATTTCTTCGATCGACACGTTGCCTTGCGACTTGGCGAGCAACATGTCTTTGGCGCGCGTTTCCTGCAAGCTCGAAAGGCGCCGGGTCTTGCTGAAGGACGAGCACGCCGTGTCGCCGTATCGATCGAGCAGATGTGTGCCGATGGCGAGACCTAACTGTTCGACAAACAGCGGGCTTGCGTCGCTCTTGCGGTCCAGCGTGAGCGAGAGGATCTGCGCGAAGTGGCCGAGCGTTGGATCGTGGCGACCGGCGAGCGTGGCGAGGCGCGGCACGTTTGAACCGTTGCGCTCATAACAGGCGTTGGCGATGAAAGCACGCGACAGTTCGATCAGCACGAAATCGAATCCGCGTTGCAGATCGGCCTGGTAGTCGTCCGCGAAGTCGCGGATATAGACGCTATCCTGGCCGAAGTCGTGGGTCGTCCAACGGTGCGCCGAATAGATGCGCCGCCGGTGGCCTGGCTTGAGCGACACGCCGATCAGGAAGCCGCGATCGGAACCGTGCATGGCGACCGCGCTTGGTTTGTCGTCCGCGGTGGACTTGCGATAAAACTTGAACTCGCCCGTGTCGAGTTCGAGGTCCCGGCCGAGCTGGTTCGAGAGGCATCCCAGCGAGTCTTTGGATCGTGCGGCCGGGGCGGTGGTGGCGGTCAGTGTGGCGTTCAACATAATGGGTCACCTCGATCGTCGCGCAGCGGTCGCACTGCTTTTAGCAATTTACCTGAAAATTAAAAAATGTAAGCAAGCGGGATTATGGCTTAATCGGCGCGGAAGGTGATAGTGCGGAGTTAAATGGGCGGTGCTTTAATAACAGGCAGAAGGACATATTTGATGCGGAAGCGTGGGCTCTGGAGCGTTCAGGCGTGGTGTCGCGCCTTATCGTTGGCGCAGCCGGTTTTATTTTTTTCAGCTTGCCGAAATGATTTATTTTTGCGCTGACATATAGGCGTAACAGATATCGGTGGCGTAGGGCGACAGAGTGAGTGCGACTGCCGCCGCAGTTGTGCGACTGAGCGACAAGGTTGGTATGACTGGACTACATTGTCTGGTAGCGTGAGCATCTACTGCGCCGAGGCCGAGTCGGACAGAAGTCGGCCAATATTGGCCGCTCGTCGTTGCCGAGATGCGGACACTCGAACGTCTCCTTCGCTCGGACATCGGCCATCTGTGGATGAGCCGCGCGTGGGCCAAGGTCGCTACGCCGCAGCGACTTCAGTAGCCGGCGGCGGGTTCCCCCGGGCGCTCCTGCGCAGAATATCAGCAGGTACCCCATACGTGCGGACGAACGCGCGGCGCATCCGTTCCCGATCCGCGAAACCCGTTTCCTGTGCCACGACGTTGATAGTGTGGCGGCCTTGCTCAATCATGAACCTGGCTGCTTCCAGACGAAGCTGTTCGACAGCTTTGGCAGGCGACTGACCCGTCTCGGCCACGAATGCGCGGCTGAACTGGCGAGGGCTGAGGTTCGCTACTTCCGCAAGCTCTTCGATGGTGAGGGGATTGCGCAGGTTGCGGCGAATGTGCGCGAGGACCAGTTCGATCCGATCGGATTTGGGTGTCATGTCCAGCAGTGCGGAGTGCTGCAGCTGACCACCCAGTCGACGCTGATTCATGACAAGCAGTCTGGCAACCATTTTTGCGACATCGGGGCCGAGGTCGCTGTCGAGCAACGCCAGGGCGAGGTCGATGCCCGCTGTCATTCCCGCCGAAGTCCAGAACGGACCATCGTTGACAAATATCCGATCTTCTTCTGTGCGGACATTCGGGAAGCGTGCCCTGAATTCGGACGCGTGAGCCCAATGCATGGTTGCGCGTCTGCCATCCAGTAGTCCTGCCTCGGCGAGGACAAACGCGCCGCTGCAGATCGAGCTTATCCGTCTGGATGCCTTCGCTGCCTCTTTGACGAACGCAACCACAGGTGCGTCGGAAGATGGCATTTTCATTTCAGTGATCGAGCCCACGATGACGGTGTCGAATGCCGGCTCGCCAAACGCCTCGGTTTCCAATGTCATGCCACCCGAAGATACAACAGGACCACCGCGTTCAGACAGGAGATGGACCTCGTAGCACGGGCCTCTCGGCGGCATGTTCGCGATCTCGAACACCGTCAGAGCCGCGAGGCTCATCATCTGAAATCTTCTCGGCACTATAAAGCCAATCCGGTGCATATCTGATCCTGCCGTTCGCAGTATGAACATGGTCTGAATGAGCGCCGTCTGGGTTGAATTCCCCAATAGCAGACTGATGAATCTAAGTAGTGAGCTTACTGCTCCACGGCGACGGATGTCATGAATGGTGGCAACAACGACATGGATCGTAATGGCCCGCGACGTTAAGGTACAAGCACTTCTCTTATCCGCGTCGCAGCCAGCGAAAGGAACATCATCATGTCGAAAATCATCCGTGCCGCAGCCGTCCAG
Source organism: Paraburkholderia sp. BL27I4N3 (assembly GCF_003386115.1). Taxonomy (NCBI): domain Bacteria; kingdom Pseudomonadati; phylum Pseudomonadota; class Betaproteobacteria; order Burkholderiales; family Burkholderiaceae; genus Paraburkholderia; species Paraburkholderia sp. BL27I4N3. The sequence goes on from NZ_QREJ01000001.1 coordinate 7,687,372, forward strand.
ATCGCGCCTGTCCTCTATAGCCGGGAAGGTACTGTCGATAAAGTCGTCAGAAAAATTCTGGAGCTCGGCAAGCAGGGCGTCCAGTTCGCGACGTTCCCCGAGACTGTCGTTCCCTATTATCCGTACTTCTCGTTCATCGAATCGCCATTCGCCATGGGTGCCGAGCATTACAAGCTGCTCGAGCAGGCGGTGACTGTCCCGTCCGACACGACTCGCGCAATCGGCGAGGCGGCACGCCAGGCTGGAATGGTGGTGTCGATTGGCGTCAATGAACGCGACGGCGGCACGATCTACAACACGCAACTCCTGTTCGATGCCGATGGCACGCTCGTGCAGCGGCGCCGGAAGCTCTCGCCGACTTATCACGAGCGAATGGTCTGGGGAATGGGCGATGGCTCAGGCCTGCGTGCAATCGATACCGCCGTGGGCCGCGTTGGCCAGCTGGCCTGCTGGGAGCACTACAACCCGCTTGCACGCTACGCGCTGATGGCCGATGGCGAGGAAATCCATTCGGCCATGTATCCTGGTTCGTTCGCAGGTGATCTTTTCTCGGAGCAGATTTCCGTAAACATCCGCCAGCACGCGCTGGAGGCCGGGGCCTTCGTGGTCAACGCGACTGCGTGGCTGACTCCCGAACAACAACAGCAGATTCTGCAAGATACCAACACAAACCAGATTGGCCCAATCTCCAGCGGCTGTTTCACTGCAATCATTTCGCCGGAGGGAGAGTACATGGGCGGCGAACCGCTGCGTGAAGGGGAAGGCGAGATCATTGCGGATCTGGATTTCTGGCAGATCGACAAGCGCAAACGCATGATGGACTCGCGCGGTCATTACAGCCGTCCAGACGTGCTCGGGCTGGTGATCGACCGCACGCCGAAGACACACGTGATCGAGCGAGCGTTACTCGCGCCGGGTGAAGAGCCAGCCACGCCTTTGGAAGCACTCGCGTGAGCCACACGTGGAGTCGCGCGATTTCGATGCAACCGACAAATGGAATTCAACCGGGCAATTCTGCCCCAAACGCGCAGGAGTAAAGAAAATGGACTTTAACGACGTCATGCTGGAGCGCAACGCCGACTTCGCTAACACCGCGTTCGCACCCGAACTCAAGATGATGCCATCGACGGGAACGGTCGTCGTCGGCTGCGTCGATCCTCGCGTCGATCCCGCCAACGTGCTGGGCTTGAAGCAGGGCGAAGCGGCCGTGATCCGTAACGTCGGTGGCCGCATCAACAATTCGCTGCTTGAAACGCTGGCCGTGCTGAGTGTCGTCGCCAAAGCAGCGGGACGCCCCGACGGTGCGCGCAATCTCGTCCTGCTCCAGCATACCGATTGCGGGATCATCGGTTGCCATAAGCATGCACCTGCGTTGCTCGCGAAGCATCTTGGTGTAGATATGGCCGGGCTCGATGATCTCGCAATCACGCAGCCGTACGAGGCAGTGGCTCTCGACGTCGCCGCACTCAGGGCGAACAAAGAGCTCCCGGATAGCCTGATCGTGTCGGGTCTGGTCTATGACGTCAAAACCGGCCACATCAAAACTGTCGTTCCTGCCGCACCTTTGCGCGAGTCGACAGTTTGACGAATCCACGGGATGCGAGAGCTGGTAAATCCCAGAGTCTGTCCTGAATACCTACCGCTGTCCCATATGTCGACGAGTGAAGAGCTCAGCGTGCCTCTTCCCTCCAACCTGGAGTATGAGATGAAGCATGATCTGTATCTGGTTACGGGCGCCATAGGCGCCACGGGCGGCGCCGCGATTGACGAACTGCTATCGAAGGGCGCGCGCGTGCGAGCCCTGGTCCATCGCGACGACGAGCGCGCCTCCGCACTGCGGGCAAAAGACATTGAAGTCGTTGTTGGCGATCTGCTGGACAGTCATGCTGTTCAAGCGGCGCTGCGAGACGTGACTGGTGCGTACTTCGTCTACCCGATCATGCAAGCGCAACTCGTCGATGCGACCGCCTATTTTGCGAACGCCGCAAAGCTCGCAGGCGTTTGCTCGATTGTCAACATGTCGCAGATTTCCGCGAGCGCCCATGCGCGCAGCCAGGCCTCGCTCGCGCACTGGTATGGCGAGCGTGTGTTCGATTGGGCCGGCGTTCCGGTCACGCATTTGCGGCCGACATTGTTTATGGAATGGCTGACCTACGGGTTTCAGCTCTCGCAAATCGCGAATCATGACTTGCTGCGCGTGCCTGCCGCTGATGGTCGTCACGCGCCGATCGCCGCCGCCGACCAAGGGCGGGTGATTGCATGCATCCTGTTAGATCCCGAGTCTCATGCGGGCAAGACATACCCATTATTCGGTGCCGAAGAACTGAATCACGAGCAGGTGGCCAAGATAGTTGGCGACGCGCTCGGCCGCCCCGTGCGCTACGAGCCGGAAAGCCTCGATTCATTTGAGGCGCGCCTTGAGCAAATCGGCTTATCGGCACATTTCATCCAGCACATTACGTCGGTGTATCGCGGTTACCAGGCGGGCGAATTCGCCGGCGCGAACGACATCGTCGAACAGCTTACCGGTCGAAAGCCGATTTCAGTGCGCGATTATGTCATCGAGAACCGCCGAATTTTTCAACCGACAACGCAACGCTAGACCTCGAGGGACGTGCTGATTGACGACACCTCTTGCGCTGACTGCTCGCTCAGATCTAAACGTCAAGTGCAACTCAGGTCGAGCGATGATACGGCTATCGGGCAGATACGCGCTGTGAGCAGCCGTTCAGACTGCGTAGGATTGAAGGGCGGCTGTGGGTCGCGTGCGGCCGATCGCCGTCAGGCAGAGGTCGGCCAAGCGCGATCTGTCGGCATTTATGCTCCGAAGTAAACGAGTTCGGGCGTCCGGCGCTGAAGATCCGCGACCGAGAGCGTTATGCGCTCGCCTGTTGCAGATGCTGCTTCATACTGTTGCACGGTACTTAGAATTCGTCGTTTGTTCAACTCGAACGCGAGTCGCACCTGTTGGACGGTTTCATTGCGAGCGCCAAGCTCTTCACTAACGACTTCAAACGGCAGCGCGAAAGCGCAGTATCCCCAGCCGAACCCATAGGCGGAAAACCACACCGCCGAGTCGGCGCAAAGAATGGGGGCAGTCATGGCAGTATGTAGCTGATCCATCGCATTTACCTGCGTCGACGATAGGTTGACATCAAAGTGTGGCACAGGGACCTTACAAACGCGGGGTTCTGTCGACACGACGTTACCACTCCGCCGAGATGATTGTCCTGTAGCGGAGGTGTGATTGCGAAGCGGGACTGATTCGAACGGGTCATGTCCTGCGGATCCCCAACAGGCAGGACCCGGCCATGAAGCGTCGTTCCCTCATGCCGTCGCTCAGACGTTCCGGCGTCTGTTCCCCTCAGGAGCAGGTCGTTCAATTCGCCGCCGCGACGGGATCGCTCCCGTGACTACCAGAATCAGATAGCCGCACCGCACACCGTTCCGCCACCGCGAACGAGACGTGGCGGCGGAACCGGTTACGGCGACTGCACCTGTACGGGGGCACCTGGCTTACCCGACGCTTGCGGGGCGACAACGAGGTAGCGGCGCTTGTCAGCGGCATGGCCCATTCCTGGTGTGACCAGTTGGCGAATCTGCCCGAGAGCGTTGACGATCGCCGAGCCGGCCGGATTGGACATGAAATTCGCGAGCACTTGCAGGTCACCCGTGCCGTCGGGGTTATCGGCAAGACCTAGAACATAGGGTTGCTTCGGTTGAAGACCAGTGACAGCGGCCTGGAGAACCTGCACCAGGCCCTGGTCGAACAACGCGACAGTCGTAGGTGCATGGGTGACGTCCGCCATCTTGCCCGCGCCCGCCGGCACCAGTGCAAGGTGGACGCTCTGACCAGCGAGTCCCAACGTCTGCAGATTCTGCGTACCATCACCTTCCGGCACCGCATTCGGCACATAGGTGACGGCCTGCGGCGCCTGGCCAATGGGCACAGTCGCGATGACCTTGTTGCTCAGTGTGTCGATCGCAGCCATCGCGTCGGCGTTCTCCAGCCCGACATAGATGCGGCTGCCGTCGCCCGACGGCCAGAGCCCGTGCGGCAAGTTGCCGACAGGTATCGTCGCGACCTGCGAAAAGTTGTCAGTTCGAAACACCTTGATCACATTCAAGCCCCCAACGGAGACGTACGCGAACGTGCCCTTGTCGTTATGTACGATGTTCACGTGATTCGTGATTGGGCCTGTGTCGAGTGTCCTGATCAGCGCGAATGGCGGCCTTGCATCGAACACCTGGACCCTGCCGGTGTCCTTGAGCGTGAACCAGACCTGCTTGCCGTCAGGCGTCGCCGCCAGGTCGGGACAAAAAGGGCTGGCCTGCTGGACCGTGCCGACGATCTTGTGGTCGGCCACGGACACCACCTCGATCTCCGGGTTGAAGGACGAGCAGACATAACCGTATTTCCCGTCCGGCGAGAATATCTGCATTCCGGGGCCAGCCGGGACAGTAATGCGTGTTTTCTCCTCATACGTTTTTCCGTCAAGTACCGCGACGTAGTTTTCACCACGCACGGTCACCCAGACCTCCTTTCCGTCGGGCGTGAAGAAAGCCTCGTGAGGCGAGCGGCCAACGTAGGTGACATGCTTGACGGCGTTAGTCTGCGTGTCGATGAATGAAACCGAGTTCGATCCGATCGAGACAACCGCAATCGTGTGATGGTCCGGCGAGAAACCCATGCCGTGCACAAGTAATTGACCTTTATACAACGGACTGAAATTGCCCGGCGAGGGATCGCCGAGCCGAATCAGGCCGAGCAGCGTGGTGTCGGCCGGGTCGATCACCGACACCGTGTTCGAAAACTGCTCAGCGGCGTAAACGCGGTCGTGATGGCTTACGGGAATGTCAGGATCGGACTGCGATCCAGGGGCCTGCCCAGCGCACGCGAGCTGAGTCGCCACCAGCATGGCTGCAGACAACGCGATGGTGATTCTTGATTGGCGTTTCATTGCTGGTCCTCCTGCATAGGGTTTGGCGTGTTCATTTGCATGCCGTGGTCGGACGGCCGGTGAACAGGTGCGACAGGCATAGACGCCGGCTTTTGCTGGTCCGGGGCGGCGGCAGGTGGCGGCAATGGCTGCCCGAGTGCGACGCGCATGGCGACAATTTCCTGTTGTTGCTCGACGACGATCTCTTGCGCGATGCGGCGTAACTGTTCGTTGTGACCGTAACGCAGTTCGGCCTGCGCCATGTCGATGGCGCCTTGATGGTGAGGCACCATCATTGCGACAAAATCGCGATCAACGTTGCCTGTCGGTCTCGTCGACATGCCGTCCATCATCCTTGTCATGGCGGTATTGTTCTCCGCCAGGAAGGGGGTTTCGTTGGACGTACCGTCGGTCTGTAAGCCGGCAGTGAAGGCAGGTGAGTCGCAAAGCGCCGAGATCGCCAGAACAATGACGACGCTCAGGATCGTCAGCGCGGTACGGGGGCTTGGGGTACGCACGATGGTTCTCCCGTTGTTATAAACAGGTGTCTCATTGGAGTGAACCTGTCAGATGCGGAGTTATTCCGTATCTCACACAGATTTCGCGCAGATGAGGGTTTGCGGCCCGATTGGGCGCCGCGGCATAGCCTGCCGAGTGCCGTCAAATCGCGTCAAGGTCATCAGTTCGTAAAGGAATGGTAGTGCGCGAGGAGGACGATCTGAAGATGACATCGCGTGGCCCACACAGGCTGTGAACCGGAGCGAAGCAAGGTCCGAAGATCATCAGCCGCGGCCCTTGATGCCGCACCGTTCCCGACAGCCGATACGGGTCGAGAGCCGAAGTTCGACGCCGTTGGCGGTGCGGCTTGCGACTAACTTCCGGGTTCGGCCAAACCGCGTCGGGCCCGACAAGGGGAAGTTAGCGAAAGGCAACGGTGCTGCGGGCAACCTGGAATCCGAAGGAAGCCGGAAGTGAAGCGCTGGTCCGACGAACAGAATCTCGAAACCCTGATTACCCCTCCGGGCTCGTCAGGCGGCGACGACCGTCACCGCATCGCCGACCGAACAGACGCCGTCGCTCAGCACCTCAAGATAAATGCCGAGATCGGCATGGCCGAAATGCTGCATGATCGCTTTCGGCAGATTGGCGTCGCGTGTGGCGGTCTCGGGATTGACGTTGATGGCGGCACAGCGCCGCGTCGGTAGGGCCCCGCGAAAGCGTACCCCGCCAATCTCGACTTCCCGACCGAGCCAGTTGAGCTCCGCCCAGGCAGGCACGCCGTCGAGATAGATGTTGGCGCGAAAGCGCAGGGGGTGCACGGAAGTCCCGGTCGCCTCCTCAAGCGCCCGCACGGAGGCCAGGTTGATCACCGAGATCGCTTTCATCATGACTGGCGAGACCACGCCGACATCCGTGAATTTGTGGCCTGCGGCCGAGACGAGGCGGGGGCGGCCTTCAGTCGCTTCGCCCAGATAAGCCGCCATGAAATCCTCGATCGCCTCGCGGCCCGCAGCACTCGTCGTCGCCGCCTCAAGCACAAGCTCACCGCGATAGCGAATGGTTAGCGTGCCGGTCTCTGGATCCAGCCGCGTCGCCAGCGCGGCAAGCTTTTCATTCTTGCGCAGCATCAGGAAATGGCCCTTGTCGAGCGGCTCGGGGGCTTCCGGATCGAAACGCGTCGTGCCGAGCGCCAGCGCGAATGCGCGGTCGAAGGACAGTCCTTGCCCGTGGCTGACGGCCATTTTCGTCAAGGGCTCGGGAGAGAGACCCTTGATTGGATAGCGGTAGAGATTGATAATTTTCGCCATTATTCCTGTCCCATCACTGATTTTCGCCATTAGTCCCGCAGTGCTTAACATAGCACCTGGTGAGGGTGACAAGCCACCAGGAACCGGGGTTGGATCGACAAGCGGCTCGCTCGATATGCGCAGAACAGTCCTTTGTGAGCATGGACAGGCGGGGACACAAATCGGTGACGTCTAGTTGCGTTCGAGCGGCGGGGCAGAACGGTCGCTCTGGAGCGCAGTGGCGGCATTCGCAGAAACTAACTGGGGACGGGAAGGCGCCGGCTTCCGCCGAGCGTCGTCGGACAGAATCCGGCCGATGCTGTTGAAAAAGTCGTTGACGTCTCCCGCGTTGAATCCATGGAGTTTCGAATGGAGGGCGATCGCCGGAACCGCCCATCGAGTTGCCTCATCCACAGTATCGAACGCAACGGCATTTAGCGCGGATCTTTGAGATCGAGTCCGGACCCGGCGTCGTTCGCTTTGCTGCGGCGGAAGTTTCGGCGGGAGTATGGGCGTTCTATCAGATCGTCGCCCAATCAGTGCTGCATCGGTCTGCCGCGGTGCTGCCCCGTGTCGGCCAGGAACCGTCATTCGCCCGCACCGTCGCTGGGACACTCAGACGTCGTCTCAACTCAGGAAGCGGCCATTCAATTAAAGATAGTGAACGTTGCTTGATCGGCCGTAGCTGACGTTTGTCTGACGCGGGCACAGCGGCCGCTGCAGGACGACGAGCGGCCGAACGTCTCCACAGACCCAGATGGCACAGCCGCGCATCGTGGCTGGAGAACTTGCGGTGTCGCTCATGGCTAGTCTCCTGTGATAGCGCTGTGGCGCGGACGGTCGTGACGCTGGGGCGGGACGTTCAGGTATCTGAGACTAAGGAAAGCATAACAAATCACCGCAGCGGTAATACCAAACAGGATGTAACCGGTTCTGGGTAATAGCAGGGCAAACCCGATCAACACGAATACGATCAGGGTGTTGACGACCAGTTGGCGCCGCAACGCGGGACGCTCCATGAAATAGCCGTACTGCTTGCCAATGAAAAAGCAGACCGCGCCGATGACCGACAGCACCCGGAAGTCGGATACCACTATGTCGTCCAGGATCGCGTGCCGGATCAGGCTGGCCAGGATCGACAGGCCGATGAAAACGAAAAAATGCGAGTACAGGACCGAATGGCCGGTCGCGAGCTTCTGTTTGGTCAGCAGGTGAAAACTGTCAAAGTAGACCCACCAGATGCTCGATATCGTCACGAAGCCGGTGGCGGCGGTCACCAGCCTCTCCACAGTCCAGCTGATATTGGCCAGTCCCGTCGACAGGCTGATAACGGACTCTCCCAGCATGATGAGCGTGAGCAGACCTACACGCTCGATCAGGTGTTCGGTATGCGCTGGGATGCCTTGGAGACGACGCGGCAAAAAAAAGATGAACACAATCAGATCGAACAGTATTCCAAGGTAAAACACGACATATCGCTGTGGCGCCGGGAACAGGATCGAAGCGAGGCCGATGGTGGTGCCAGCGACGATTACCCAGCCAACTGCCGTTGTGAGTGCCTCGCTTTCCTTATGCCGGTATTTGGACACGAAATACATCATGGCGACGATGTATTTCGAACCGGCGTAGCAGACGATGATAACGTCAAAGCTGGCCAGGAATCGTTGGTCGATCAAGCCTGAGATGATAATCAGCAGGAACATGATGAACAGGGTTGCCACCCGATGCTTCCGGTCATCGGCATCGAACCGATTGGCATACATCGTGTGGCTGGCCCAAATCCACCACAAAGGTATGAAAATCAGGACGTATTGCCAGAACTGGAGTGGGTCAAGATGACCATCGTGCGTGTGGCTCAAGATATGCGTTACGTCACCGATCGCTACCACAAAAATCAGGTCGAAGAACAACTCGAGCCAGGTGGCGCGGCGATTGGGTTCGAAATATTTTGTGTTGTGCATATCGCCTCATTGTCGTGCTTGCGCCGGGCGCGTCCGCGGGTTGTGTCGCGATAAGAATGGCAGGACGAGGCGGCTCGTAGATTATCTAGGATTGCCTACATAATGATCGAATAGTGGGCGCTGACAAGTTCATCGACTACCGCCAGGGCGACGTACTTGTCGAGATCATGCGCCTGACCAAGGGCCGCGGGGGCGATGAATGCCTGGTTTAGGAAGGACAAAATTTTCCGAGCGGCGAAGTGACGCTCCAGGCGAGCTTCGTGACGCCTTTAATCGTCCACTATGGACGGCGCTACCCTGCTGTATGGACGCATGAGCTTTCGCCGTTCTACGATGGCCTTGCTCGCATGAAATCGCACGCCCATTGGCAGAGGAACGTTCTCGGCGGCTGGGCGCTAGGCACAGGTGTTGGCTACCTGACGACGACATGGGAGACGCCGGTATCTGTCATGATACATCCTGACGGTTTGGCCATCGTATTGCGGATGCGGGAGATCTGCGCGTCCGGTTCGCTGAGCGGGATGTGGAAACGGGTCTAAGGCGACGGTTACTCGGGCACGCCAGACGAAAGGGGCGGCAACAGACAAACCGAACCTACCGCTACCGCGCCACATCTCGACTTTACCGAAACTGTGAGTTCGCGAATGCAGGAAACGGCCCTCTGCTGCGCGACGCTGTTAATGGCGGCAACCCGACACATCGCCGACGTGCAAGGAAGCCTCGTCGAAGGTCCGCAAGGGCGAGAACTTGCCGGCCGAGACGGCTGCTCGAATGGCGGTTCCACTTCTGGAAGCCGTAGTGCGGGCGTCGGGTCGAATGGCAGTTGAGGGTCGACGACAGCCGATCGAATCCGCGAGATGCAACTCTGGCGCGAAAGTAAAGCAGTCGCACTAACTTTGTCGCACCGCCGCGCATATGCGGCGCGGTTACCCGTAGGCCTTTGATTACACCTGTGCGCCGTCGCGATAACCATGGCGCCATGCGAATGCGGCATGGAAATTCTGAACCCGCATTCGGCGGGGAGTATGAACGCAAAGCAAAAACGCCGACAACCTATCTTGGACAAGCTAATTCGAGCCGGCAAACAACGCGGCGCGGCGCCCGACGAAGTGAATCCGCCAGGCTGCCGCGCCGCGTCTACAACGTATTCAACTTGCGCCGTGCGACTGCATCCACAACCGGCACTCCGGCCGTTATCAGCTTTGCAGAAACTCGAGCAGATCGGCGTTGACCTTGGCCGCTTCAGTCGTGCACATGCCGTGCGGTGCGCCAGGATAAACCTTCAGCGTGGCGTTTTTCACCAGCTTCGCCGACAGGCGGGCCGAGTCGTCGATCGGCACGATCTGGTCGTCGTCGCCGTGCAGGATCAGCGTGGGCACGTCGATCTTCTTCAGGTCCTCGGTGTAGTCCACTTCGGAGAATTGTTTGACGCATTCATACTGGCCATGGATCGAACCAAGCATGCCTTCTCGCCAGAACTCGTCGATCGTGCCTTGCGAGACTTCGGCATTGGGCCGGTTGAAGCCGTAGAACGGCACGGCAAGGTCCTTATAGAACTGCGAACGGTTCGACGCCACGTTCGCGCGAATGCCGTCGAACACCGACATCGGCAGGCCGTCCGGATTGCCTTCGGTCTTAAGCATGAGCGGCGGAACGGCGCCGATCAACACGGCCTTCGCCACCCGCGCGGTGCCGTGGCGGCCGATGTAGTGGGCCACCTCGCCGCCCCCCGTCGAATGGCCGACGAGCGTCGCGTCCTTCAGATCGAGCGCATCGATGACCGCGGCCAGGTCGTCGGCGTAGGTGTCCATGTCGTTGCCGTGCGACGGCTGATCCGAGCGGCCGTGGCCGCGCCGGTCGTGAGCGATGACGCGATAGCCCTTCTGCACCAGGAACAGCATTTGCGCGTCCCACGCATCGGCGTCGAGCGGCCAGCCGTGCGAGAAGACAACGGGCTTGCCGGTGCCCCAGTCCTTGAAGAAGATTCGCGTGCCGTCTTTCGTGGTTACCGTGTTCATCGTGTGACGCTCTCCATGCTGTGAGTGGGATGCATTGCCTGCGTGTGCGTTGCCGCTGCCGCCCGTTGTGGCGGCCATCGCAGTTTTCAATCGTACGGTGCGAGCCACTGTAGAGAACTTCAGATTGCTTAATTCTTCTGAATGCGCTTGCTTGTGTGCGCCGATCTACCGGCGCGCGTCGACCCCACCTGGCGACACCTCGCACTCGCGCTTGCAGGAATGCAATCAACTCCACACTGTCATCATTTTTAAGAACGATTAAGGACTTCCACAAGGACTCCGCGAAGCCCCGTCGATAGACTCGGCTCCAGTTTTCCTCGCTGTTCAAGCGAGCACGGCACGTCTCTCAGACATGCTTTGTCCATTCAATACGGAGCCCGTAATGCCTAAAGAACTCTTGACCCCTGATTCATGTGCGGTTGCCCTGATCGACTACCAGCCGCAGATGTTCTTCGGAACGACGTCGCATGAGCGGACCACTATCCTGCACAACGTCCAGGCAATCGCGAAGGCCTCGAAGCTCTTCAAGGTCCCGACGATCCTGACCACGGTGGCCGCCAGGTCGTTCAGCGGCGACATGGTGCCGGAAGTGCAGTCGGTTTTCCCGGAGTACACGCCGATCGACCGTACGTCGATGAACTCGTGGGAAGACGTGAATTTCCGCAAGGCTATCGAGGCGACCGGCCGCAAGAAGATCGTGCTCGCCGGCCTGTGGACGGAGGTATGCGTATCGTTCCCGACCATCCAGATGATCAATGAAGGCTACGAAATCTACGTGCCGACCGACGCGTGCGGCGACATCACCACGGAAGCGCACGAACGCGCGGTGCAACGCATCATCCAGGCCGGCGCGGTGCCGATGACCTCGTTCCAGTACATGTTCGAACTGCAACGTGACTGGGGACGCAGCGAAACGTACGAAGGCTGCATGGACATCCTGAAGGCGCACAGCGCCTATGGCATCGGCGTCCGATACGCCAAGTCGATTCTCGGCGAGCACGCGAGCGAAGCGGGCTAACCGGCTGACTCAGCGCACCGGCGCGGCATGACGCCGGCCGGAGCGTATGGATGCCGCGCCGTTCAACGACCGTGGGCCGGCATGTCCACCAGGCTCATGCCGGCCGCGGCATCCGTTCGAGTGCTCGTTAGAAGGCGCGCCGGCCGTGCGCCTCCAGGCTTCCCAGTTTCCCGATTTCCGGGCTTGCCCGGAAATAGCTCCGTGCGTGGCCGGCGGAGCGCTCTCCCATGAGGACCGCCATGACTTCCACACCTTCCGCGCCGACGCCGGCCGAGGTCGTCTTTTTCAACGGCAAGATCGCCACGCAGGACGACAAGCGCTCTTTCGCCGATGCGCTCGCCGTGGCGAACGGCCGTATCGTCGCCGCGGGTTCGCGCGATGCCGTGATGCGGCACGCCAACGACGCGACACGCCACATCGATCTGAAAGGCCGTACGGTCATTCCGGGGCTGAACGACTCGCACCTGCACATCATTCGCGGCGGCCTGAATTTCAACATGGAGCTGCGCTGGGACGGCGTGCCGTCGCTCGCCGACGCGCTCGACATGTTGCGCAAGCAGGTGGCCCGCACGCCGGCGCCGCAGTGGGTGCGCGTGGTGGGCGGCTGGAACGAATTCCAGTTCGCCGAGCGCCGTGGACCGACGCTCGAAGAAATCAATGCGATTGCGCCGGATACGCCGGTGTTCATCCTGCATCTGTACGACAGCGCGCTGCTGAATGCAGCGGCACTACGCGCGGTAGGTTATACGAAAGACACGCCTAATCCTCCCGGCGGCGAGATTCAGCGCGACAAGCGCGGCAATCCGACGGGCATGCTGATCGCGCGGCCAAACGCCGGACTTCTATACGCGACGCTCGCGAAAGGCCCGAAGCTCGCGCCCGAGGATCAGCGCAATTCCACGCGCCATTTCATGCGCGAACTAAACCGCCTCGGCGTGACGAGCGCGATCGACGCGGGCGGCGGTTACCAAGCCTATCCCGACGACTATGCCGTCATCATGGACATGGCCAAGCACAGCGAACTGACCGTGCGGATCGCATACAACCTGTTCACGCAGAACGCCAAGAAGGAAATCGAAGACTTCGCCAGGTGGGTGAAGATGACCAAACCCGGTGAGGGCGATGACTTCCTGCGCGTGAACGGCGCGGGCGAAATGCTGGTGTTTTCCGCTGCGGACTTCGAAGACTTTCTGGAGCCGCGCCCGGATCTGCCCGACTCGCTCGAAGACGAACTCGAAGCCGTCGTCAAGCTGCTGGTGGCGAACCGCTGGCCGTTCCGGCTGCATGCGACTTATAACGAGTCGATCGAACGCTTCCTGAATGTGTTCGAACGCGTCAACGCCGAAATTCCGTTCAACGGACTGCGCTGGTTCTTCGACCACTGCGAGACCATCACGCAGAAAAACATCGAGCGCGTGCGGGCGCTCGGCGGCGGTATTGCGATCCAGCACCGCATGGCGTATCAGGGCGAGTACTTCATTCATCAATACGGCGAAGAGGCGGTGAAGCGCACGCCGCCGATCCGCCACATGCTCGACGCCGGCCTGCCGGTCGGCGCGGGCACGGACGCGACGCGCGTCGCGAGTTTCAATCCGTTCGTCTCGCTGTACTGGATGGTGTCGGGCAAGACGGTGGGCGGCACGCAGATGTATTCGGCCGAGAACAGGCTCGATCGCATGGAAGCCCTGCGCCGCTATACGGTGGGCAGCGCCTGGTTCTCGAACGAGGAAGAGCGCAAGGGTGCGCTGGTGCCCGGCCAGTTCGCGGACTTCGCGGTGCTCAGCGAAGACTTCTTCACCGTCGACGAGAGCCGCATCAAGTTCCTCACCTCGAACATGACGGTGGTGGGCGGCAAGGTCGTCTATGCGGACGACGAGTTCGCGCCGCTCGCGCCGCCTGATCTGCCGGTCAGTCCGTCGTGGTCGCCGGTCGCGGAGTTCGGCGGCTACAGCCGTTATAAACCGACGGCGGTGGCGTGCGTGGACGGTTGCGTCAATCTGTGCGGCGTGCATGCCCACGCGCACGGCTGGGCGTGGCGCAAGAACGTGCCGGTCAGCGATTCGAACGGCTTCTGGGGCGCGCTGGGTTGTAGCTGTTTCGCGTTCTGACCTTCACCGCTTGATGCCACGAGGCCAGCGAGAACCTTTATGCCGACCCTGAACGATGGTGTGCTGTATGGGCTAGGCATTCTGGTTCTCGATTTCCTCGCCTGGCGTTTCATGACCCGTAAAACAGACAAGGGACGTCTCGCACTGCGCGCGCTGATGTTCGGCTTGTCGACCTATGTGCTGTTCGGTTACGGCATGAATCCGCTGCGCGCGGCGCCGTGGCCGGACGAGCCGGTGCGTCATCTGCTCGCGCAATTGCTGGAGGTGGTGTGGTGGCTGCAAGGCGCGCGGCTCGTGACGATCGTGCTGGATCGCACCGTGCTGCCGGAGAGCTGGCACAAGGAGCGCCTGTTTCAGGACGTGTTCGGCGCGCTGGTGTTTCTGGCGGCCGCGGTCGGCGCGATTGCCTTCGTGCTGGAACTGCCGGTGCGCGGCCTGCTCGCGACCTCGGGCGCGCTCGCGATCGTGCTCGGTCTCGCGATTCAGAGCACGCTCAACGACGTGTTTTCAGGCGTGGTGCTCAACGCAACGGGGCCGTTTTCGATTGGCGACTGGGTGACGATCGGCGAAGTGGAAGGCAAGGTGGTCGAAACCAACTGGCGCGCGACCAGCCTGCTCAACGGGCAGGGCAACATCGTCGTGATTCCCAACAGCGTGGCGGCGCGCACCAATATCGTCAATGCCAACCAGCCTTCGCATACGCACGGCATCAGCGTGCTGCTGCCGGTCAAGCCTTCGGTGCGGCCCGCCACCGTGTTGCAGGCGCTCGCCAACGCGGCGGCAAGCTCGGAGAACGTGCTTGCCGAGCCGAAGCCGGTAGTCAGCGTGCGGCGTGCGACCAACGACGCGATCGAGTACGAGATCGTCTGCTATGTCGATTCGCTGAGCAGGAAGATCGACGTGCGCAACGAGCTATTCGATCTCGCGCACCGGCATCTGTCATCGCGCGGTGTGGTGCTGCATCCGCTGTCCGTGGTCGAGCCCGTGAACGAGGCCGCGGATGAAAAGCAGCGCCTGCTGCGCAGCGTGCTCATTTTCCAGACGCTCGACGACAGCGGCATCGCGGAGTTGGCCGCGCAACTGACGCGCCATGAGTTCGATGTCGGCGAAACCATCTACAGCGCGGCCGACGAAAGCGGCCACGCGTTGCACATTCTGGCGAGCGGCGTGGCGAAAGTCACCGTGCCGAAGGACAGTGGCGAGCTCGAACTGCGCCGTCTCGCGCCGGGCGACTCGATCGGCCAGTCGGGCATCCTGGCGGGCGTCAAGACCGGCGTGATCGTTCATGCGCTGACGCGAGTCACCGTTTTCCGGCTCGACAAGGCCGCGTTGACGCCGATTCTCACGCGGCGCCCCGAAGTGGGACGCGAAATGTGCCGGCTGCTGTCCGAACACCATGAAACGGAGAAGCTGATGCTGGCGTCGCCGGACGAGGCCGATTCAGGCTCCGGCGGTCTGCTGCAATGGATTCGCGATGGGGTCCGGCGCATCCATGACCTCACGCTGTGAACGCAGTGCGAGCCGTGCCGCGTCGATTAAGTCTTTTTAAGGATTCGCCAAAGTCTTTATGAGGTTAATTCGCTACGCTGCATTGAACAGTCTGTCGGCGAGGCGCGCCCGCAAGCGAATGTCGGATAGGGAGGAGGAGACGTGAAGAAGACCATCGCGGGAGTCGACATTCCCGACAGTCCGTTGGCGCGGGCCGCAACCGATCGGATCCGCGCCACGGAGTCGAGCCTGATGTTTCATCACGCGCTCAGGGCATATCTGTTCGGCGTGTTGACCGGCGTGCGCGACAAGCTCACGTTCGACACGGAGTTGCTGTACGTAAGCGCGTTGTTTCACAACGTCGGGTTGAATGTGCGGCATCAGCGGTCCCCTTGTCGCTATGAAGTGGACAGCGCGAACGAGGCGCGCGACTTCATGCTCCAGTACGGCGTTGCCGTCGGCGCGATCGGCGAGGTCTGGGCGGCGATCGCGCTGCACACCACGCCGGGCATTCCGGAGCATTTGTCGCCGCTCGTCGCGCTGGTGAGCGCGGGCGTGCAGATGGACATTCGCGGCGCCCGCTATGGCGAGTTCACCGCGCAGCAGCGCGACGAGATCGTGCAGGCCTGTCCGCGCGAAGCCGGCTTCAAGAAGCAGATCATCGAAGCCTACGCGCGCGGCATGGAGCATCGTCCCGAGACGACGTTCGGCACCGTCAATGCGGACGTGCTGGACAGGTGGGACCCGAACTATCGCCGGCTGAATTTCTGCGGGCTGGTGCTGGGTTCGGAGTGGGCGAATTGACGACGCGGTTCGCCGCAAGTGTGCATACAAAGGAAATCAGCATGGGCTACATCATTTCATTGGGAGTCGGCTTCGGCGTTGGACTTCTTTACTGGCTGCTCAAGGTGCAGTCGCCGGCGCCGCCGCTGATCGCGCTTGCCGGCCTGCTCGGCATGGTGCTGGGCGAGCACGCGATACCGGTCGTCAAAGCGCAGTTTTTCGCGCAGGCGACCACGGTTCAGGTCGTCGAGCGGCAGCCGGGCAGCCCGGCGCAAAAGCCGGCCACGCCCGGCGCGACAAAAGAGGGTGGCTGATCCTGCCAGCCGCCTATTCAGATATTGCTAACACGATCGGGTAATCACATGTTCACATCGCTTCAACGCTTTCGTCCCATTGCGGCTTTCTGCGCAGCCTTACTGATCGGCCTTGCGCCGGTCTCGTCCGCATTCGCCGATAACGGCCCGCCGGAAGTCTCGAGCGGCAAGACCGCGCTCGCGGCGCGCATGCCCGACGTCTCGGTCGGCGCGCAGTACGACACGACCCATGTGTACGTCGCCTCGGCGGATCTCGACGCGTTCGTCACCAGCTTTCTCGCCACGTTCGGCGGCAAGGCGTCGCCGCGCGCAGTGTTCACGGTCACGCCGACGCCGAGCAAGACCGCGTCGCAATACGTGCAGACGCCGGTCGGCATGCTGTCGGTGTTCGGCTTCGAAACGCCGATTCCCTATCCGTTCGGCAATGAACGCACCGGCTATCTGGTCACCAACATCGACCAGGCGGTGAAGGCGGCGCGCGCGGCTGGCGCCGACGTGCTGGTCGACAGCTTCGACGATCCAATCGGCAAGGACGCGATCATTCAATGGCCGGGCGGCCTGACGATGCAGCTCTATTGGCACACCAAGGCGCCGAACTACGCGCCGTTGCACAGCGTGCCGGATAACCGCGTGTATGTGTCGCGTTATGAGGCCAACAACTTCGTGCGTCGCTGGGTGCATTTTTCGCATGGCAAGGTGGTGTCGGATAACCCGCGCGCGGATGCCGGCGTGATTGGCCGTCCCGGCGAGACGATTCGCGAGATCCGCATCAATTCGGGCTTCGGCCGCATGGTGGTGTTCGTCACGGACGGCAAGCTGCCGTTCCCGTTCGGACGTGAAACGACTGGCTATGCCGTCGACGATCTGGCGCAGACGCTCGAGCGCGCGCAAGCGGCCGGCGCGAAGGTGGTATCGCAGCCGTACAGCAGCGAAGCCGGCAAGAGCGCGGTGCTCGAATTCCCGGGCGGGTATATCGCCGAAGTGCACGATGGCCAGTAAAGCAGGCCTCATGCGGACGTTGCAGACCTTGCAGGCGGTGCGGCCGCGCGAGCGGTTACGCCGGCGCTCGGCGCTGCGCGCGGCCCGCGCGCTGTTGATCAGCGCGGGGCTGGCGGCCGCACTGCCGGCGTCGGCGGCGGACACCGCGCTCGGCGGTGCGGACGATACCAGCACGACCAGTACGCCGAGCACAACGGCAACGGCAACGGCGGCAGGCACTTCATGCGCGCGGCCTGCTGTCATGTTCAACCGCTGGCAGGAAAACTGGTCGGCGCTCGCCAATCCGTGCGTGCCGAAGAAGCCCTTCGACTCGCTGAAATACATTCCGCTGTTCGGCAATCCCGACGCGTATATCTCGCTCGGCATGGTGCTGCGCGAGCGGCTCGAAATGAACGACGCGCCGCTCTTCGGCCTCGGTTCGGGCCACGACGACACGTATGTGCTGCAACGTCTCGAAGTTCACGCGGATGTGCGCCTCGGCCCTCATGTGCAGATCTTCACGCAGTTCGAGGACGCGCGGCCTTTCGGTAAAGACAACGTCTCGCCGGTCGACAAGAATCCGCTCGACCTGCGCCAGGCGTTCGTCGCCATCACCGAGCCGCTCGGACCCGGCACCTTCAAGTTCCGCGTCGGCCGCCAGGAGATGGCGTTCGACTTGCAGCGGTTCATTTCCGTGCGTGACGGCCCGAACGTGCGCCAGGCGTTCGACGCCATCTGGGCCGACTATGAAACCGGCCCGTGGCGCTGGATCGCTTATGCGACGCAGCCGGTGCAGTACCGCGACAACTCGGATTTCGACGATGTTTCCAATCGCGACCTGACCTTCAGCGGCGTGCGGGTCGAGCGCAAGGCAGTCGGTCCGGGCGATCTGTCCGCCTATTACTCGCGCTACAACCGCAGCAACGCGCGCTTTCTCGACGCTACCGGCAACGAGCATCGCGACGTGTTCGACGCGCGTTACGCCGGCTCGGTCAATCACATCGACTGGGACGCGGAGGCGATGTATCAGTCGGGCCATGTCGGCAACAAGACGATCGGTGCGTGGGCGGTGGGCACGCTCGCCGGCTACACGCTGGCTTCGCTGCCGTGGACGCCGCGTCTCGGTCTGCAGATCGATGCGGCCTCGGGCGACACGCATCCGGGAGACGGCCGCATCGGCACCTTCAATCCGCTCTTTCCGAACGGCTACTACTTCGCGCTCGCCGGTTATACCGGCTACTCGAACGTGATTCACGTCAAGCCGTCGCTGATCGTCAAACCGAACAGCAAGCTCTCGCTGCTCGCGGGCGTCGGGCTGCAATGGCGCGAGACCACCGCCGACGCGGTATATCAGCAAGGCTCGGCAGTCGTGCCGGGGACGGCGGGACACGGCAGCCGCTGGACCGGTTTCTATACGCAACTGCGCGCCGACTATGCGGTCACCGCGAATCTCGCCGCCGCCCTCGAAGCCGTGCATTTTCAGGTCGGACCGTCGCTGCGCGACCTGGGTGCGCGCAATTCCGACTATGTAGGCGCCGAACTCAAGTTCGGCTGGTAACGCCGTATCGGCAACACGTCGTCAGCGAGGCGTGTCAGAAGAGGTTATTTTTTATGAGCACGCCTGATCTACAGGTCGAAGCGGCGCCGTCCGAACTCGAGTTTCCGTATTCGTCGCTGGAATACCGGCAGCACCAGATGTTCCCGCGGCTTTCACCCGCGGAGATTCAAAGCCTTCGGCGTTTCGCCACGCCGATGTCGTTCAAGGCCGGCGAACTGATCTTCGAAACCGGCAAGATCGCGCTCGGCCTGTTCGTGCTGTTGCGCGGCCGCGTGCGCATTTATTCACGCGACAGTTTCGGACGCTCGACGCTCGTCACGGAACATGAAGACGGCCACTTCATGGCGGAGATGGCCCAACTCTCCGGCAAGCCCGCATTGATCGACGGCGTGGCATTGACCGACGCCGAGACGCTCGTGATCGAGCCGGAGCGCCTGCGGGCGCTGATCGTCGCCGACGCGCAACTCGGCGAACACATCATGCGCGCGCTGATTCTGCGGCGGCTCGGGCTGATCGAGCAGGGGCTGGGGCCGATCATCGTCGGCAATGGGAACGATGATCGGCTCATCAGGCTGCAAGGTTTTCTGCGTCGCAATGCCTATCCCGCGATGGTGATCGACGCGCGCACCGATCCCGAAGCCATCACGCTGCTGGGCGGCATGACCACCGGCCCCGGCGATTTTCCGCTGGTGTTCTGCCCGAACGGAAACGTGCTGCGCGCGCCGGACGAAGTGCAGCTCGCGTCGTGCCTCGGACTCGTGCCGACCTTCGAGCAGTCGCATGTGTACGACGTCGCGATCGTCGGCGCGGGACCGGCGGGACTTGCGGCGTCCGTGTACGCCGCGACGGAAGGACTCTCGGTTGCGGTGTTCGATCAGAGGGCGCCGGGTGGCCAGGCCGGCGCGAGTTCGCGCATCGAAAACTATCTCGGCTTTCCCACCGGCATTTCGGGGCAGGCGCTCGCCGCGCGCGCGTTCCAGCAGGCGCTGAAGTTCGGCGCGCATCTGGCGATTCCCGGCAAGGTCGTCGAGGTGTGCCGCAACGAAGGCATGTTCCTGCTCACGCTGCTCGACGGCCAGCGCATCAACGCGCGCACGGTCGTGGTGGCGAGCGGCGCCGCGTATCGCAAGCCGGCGGTGGCGGGTTTCGAGCGCTTCGAGGGACGCGGCACGTACTACTGGGCGTCGACGATCGAAGCGAAGCTGGTGAAAGGCCAGGACATCGTGCTGATGGGCGGCGGCAATTCCGCCGGTCAGGCGGTGGTGTTCCTCGCCAACTTCGCGCGCAGCATTCGCGTGCTGATTCGTGGCAAGGACCTCAACGCGAGCATGTCGAAGTATCTGTTCGACCGGATCGGCTCCTTGCCCAACGTGACGCTTTGCACCAGTTGCACACTGCGCGCGCTGGAAGGTGACGAAGCCGGACTCACGCATCTGCACGTGCGGCACGAACAGGATGGCGAGGACGAAGTGGTGGCATCGCGCCATCTGTTTCTGTTTATTGGCGCGGACCCGAAGACGGATTGGCTCGACATGAGCGGCGTGGAGTTGGATAACCGCGGTTTCGTCGTCACCGGTTTTGCGCGCAGCGAACATGGATTCTCGCAAGCCAGCGCGCGATATCCGCTCGAAACCAGCGTGCCGGGCATGTTCGCGGTGGGCGACGTGCGCTCGGAATCCGCGAAACGGGTGGCCGCCGCCGTGGGTGACGGCGCAGCGGTCGTCGCGCAGATTCATGCGTATCTGAGCCAGCTCGCGACGGTGACTACTCAGGATGATTAATAAAAATTAGCGAGTGCGCCTGGCAAGTGGCCGCTATGCTTTTCAGCATATTCACGATGAACACCAGGGATCGAATCATGAAGTGGATACGGCGCAAATGGACGATGCATGCAAACATGTGGTGCGCGTTCGTATTGAGTCTGGCGGCGAGCATGGTAAGCGATTCCGCGTTCGCCGCCGCGCCTCAGGTGAAAACGCAGGGACCAGGCTTCTACCGGATCATGCTCGGCGGCTTTGAAGTGACCGCACTGCTCGACGGCACGCATCCGTTTCCGATCGATACAGTGGTGAAGGACGTGTCGAAAGCCGAAATCGCTCGCGATCTCCAACGCGATTTTCTGCAGGCGCCGGTGCAAGGTTCCATCAACGCGTTTCTGGTCAACACCGGTTCGAAGCTGATCCTGATCGATTCCGGCGCTGGCGTGCTGTACGGCGACTGCTGCGGCAAACTGCCCGAGAACTTGCGCGCGGCCGGCTATCAGCCCGAGCAGATCGACGAAGTGCTGCTGACGCATCTGCATAAGGACCATGTCGGCGGCATCGTATCGAACGGCCAGATGGCATTTCCGAACGCGGTTGTGCGAGTGAGCCAGGTTGAAGCCGACTACTGGCTGAACCCGCTCAACAAGTCGAAAGCGCCGGCTTTTCTCAGCACCTTCTTCGACGCGGCCAGCGCCTCTGTTGCGCCTTACGTCGCGGCCGGACGCTTCAAGCCGTTCAGTGGCGACGCCGAACTCGAAACGGGCATTCGCGCGGTCGCGTTGCCCGGCCACACGCCGGGCCATACCGGCTATCTGGTGGAGAGCGAATCGCAGGATTTGCTGGTGTGGGGCGACATTATCCACGTCGCGTCGATCCAGTTACGGGACCCCGCGGCTTCGGTCGAATACGACACCAGCGCGGCGGACGCGCAGCGCTCGCGCCGCTCGTCGTTCGAACTCGCGGCCAGCAAACGCTATCTGATCGGCGCGGCGCATGTCGCCTTTCCGGGCCTCGGGCACGTCAGAAAAAACGGCCGCAGATACGACTGGGTGCCGGTCAACTACGAGGCCGCACCCGGCCGGTGACATCAGTGCTGATCGGTTCCACCCGCACACACTTCGGGAGCAGCATCATGCATATCGAAACCCCCTTGACGCAACGCACGGATACGGTTCAGTACGAGACGCGCGTTCGTCGTGGAGCGTGCTGTCAGGTCAGCGAGAACGCGCCGGCGATGCCGGACGACCGGCGCGCGCCGGTATGGGATCACGTGATCAACCGGCTGTTGGCGGGCTATTGCAACGAGACCGAAGGCGAAGCCTATCTCAAGCCGCGGGCTAAACGCGTCGCCGGCGCGGCGGACACGCCGTCGCGTCATATCCAGATCGAAATACTCGAGCGTCTGTCGGACACATCGATCGCCGTGCTGTGGCGGGACGCGACCCGCTGTCAATACGTCGACCAGGTGTGGATCTGCTGCCGCGCCCGCATCAAGGGACGCTGCGCACTGAGCGGCGCGACGATTCGCCGTGACGATGCAATCTACAAGCCGAGAATACGCAGCGCGGTTCCCGCCAATGCAGACGCCATGATTCTGGCTTCCGTCATTGCCTGCATGACGTCCACTGTCTTGACGGGCGACTCGCGTTAGCGCGCCACTGCGGGCACGCGGTCCGTCACCAGCAGCCGCTTGCTCAGTACAAAAAATTTGAACGATAGGTTCAGTTTTTTCCGCGCATGCGTATTCGCGGTTGGTCTAGACTTCGGGGACATAACGCTGAGTGATCAATGCTCAGTGTTTTCTTTCCCGCAGCGTCTTGGATACTCAGGCAATGATCCGCATTGGCCCGCTTCAGGTGGACCTCGCCAGCCGGGAACTGTTTCTCGACGGCCAGCCTGTGCGCATCGGCAGCCGTGCATTCGACATCCTGGCCGTGCTGATCGGCGCGAACGGCGCGCTGGTGTCGAAGAGCGCCATGCTCGAGCAGGTCTGGCCGGACACTATCGTTGAAGAGAACAATCTTCAGGTGCATATGTCCGCCCTGCGCAAGGTGCTGGGCGAGAGCCGCAACCTCATACAGACCGTGTCGGGAAGAGGCTACCGGCTGGTGTCGCGAGACGCATCCGCAGAACAGGCGGGCAATGCCGCTCGCGATAACGCGTCCGACGCCGCTGAAGACAGCGCATCCCTTCGCGGTACTCCCAACAATCTGCCGGCTAATAGCTCGCCGCTGATCGGGCGGGACCAGGCAATCAACGACATTGCACAGGCGCTCGCTTCAACGCGTCACGTGACGCTCGTCGGCTCGGGCGGAATCGGCAAGACGCGCCTGGCCATCGAGATCGCACGCAGCTTACTGGCGCACTTTCCCGAAGGTGTGTATCTCGTGCCGCTTGCGTGCGCCGTGGACGCGAACAGCGCGCTCGCCATGTTCGCCAATAGCGTGGGCGTGAGCGCCGCGAGTGGCCCGCTTACGCTGGCCCGCATCAGCAAGGAAATCGGCGAACGGCGTGTGCTGGTCGTGCTGGACAACTGCGAGCATGTGCTAGGTCCCGCGGCCGAACTGGCCGAAGCGCTCGTGAACGTGAGTCCGGCCATGCGGATTCTCGCGACCAGCCGCGAACCTCTGCGTGTCGTGGACGAACACCTGTACTGGGTGGCGTCACTCGACGTGCCCGCCCGCGACGCTGAGAGCCAGTGTGTGTTGCAACACAGTGCCGTCCAGTTGTTCCTGTCACGCGCCCGCGCGATCGACGCGCGTTTTTCGTCCGACGACAGAAGCATCCATTTGACCGGCACCGTATGCCGCCGCCTCGACGGCATTCCGTTGGCTATCGAACTGGCGGCGGCCCGCGCCGCCATCCTCGGCATCGAGACGCTCGCCGATCATCTCGACGACCGCTTCAACATGCTGACGGGCGGCAATCGCACTGCGTTGCCGCGCCACCAGACCTTGAAGGCGACGCTCGACTGGAGCCACGCGTTGCTCGACGACGCGGAGCGCACGACGTTGCGCCGGCTCGGCGTTTTCGTCAACAGTTTCATGATCGACTCGGCGATCGCTCTGGTGAGCGACGAACGCTTGCGCGAATCCGACGTGATCGCGGCGCTATCCGGGCTCGTCGAAAAATCGCTGGTGGTGATGCAGGCCGAGCGCGGCAAGGCGAGGTATCGGCTGCTGGAAACCACGCGTGCCTACGCGATGCAAAAGCTCGACGACAACGGCGAGCGGCGTCTCATCACGCTCGCTCACGCACACTATTTCTCCAACCTGCTCGAACGCGATCCGTCGAGCGACGCCTCCAATGGAGCGCGTGAAGCGGACGCCGCGGGCGCCGAACGGCACGGCTGGCATCACCGCATGCGCGAGCAACTCGACGATTTGCGAGCCGCGCTGGGCTGGGCGCTATCGCCCAAAGGCGACGCCGCGCTGGGTGAAACGCTGGCGGTGAAGTTCGTGTCGCTGCTGTATGAGCTTTCGCTGGTCGACGAATGCTGCGTGTGGACGCGGCGCGCGCTCGACGCCGTGCACGCGACGTATCAGGGCTCGCGCTCGCCGCGCCATTTACGCGTGCGCATGCAACTGTTGGCCGCGCTCGGTGCGGCGCTTGTCTACGTCAATGGACCGGATCGCGAGACGCTCGGCATCTGGGCCGAAGTGCTCGCGCTCGCGATTGCGCTCGGTGATCAGACCTTCGAAGCGCGCGCGTTGTGGGGCATGTGGAACGCGAGCCAGTCGTCCGGCGAGGCGCGCAACGCGCTGGCGTTCGCGCAGCGCTTCGCTTTGCTCGCCGCCGAGACGGGCAATACCGCCAACAGGATTCTCGCTCATCGCCTGCTTGGCATCGCCTCGCACTATGCGGGCGATCAGCACCAGGCGCGCGCGTCGCTCGATCAGCTCTTGCAGCATACCGGCCGTCTGCAGCATCGGCTGCCGCTCGGGCAATCCATCGATCAGGGTGTGGTCGGCCGCGCGACGTTTGCTCGCGTGCTCGGCTTGCAGGGCGCGCGCGATCAGTCGCTCAGGGTCGCCGAGGCATGCGTTGCCGAAGCGTGCCGGCAGGAGCAGGCTATCGTCACGTGTTATGTGCTGGTCGAAGCGGAAATTCCGCTGGCGCTGCTCGCGGGCGATCGTAAGCGGGCGGCTCAGGCCATCGCGCTATTGCAGGACGTGTCGACGCGCGGCGGGCTGCGTGTGGCGCATGCGTGCTGCCGCTGTTTCGACGAATACCTGCATTCGCTGGATGACAGCAGCGCGCAGCGCGTGCACAGCTTCCGCACCGCGTTGGACGATCTCGACGCGCTCGGCTACGCCGCGCCACGCGCCATGCTCGTCGCGCAATACGGCCTTGCGCTCGGCCGTGCCGGACAGCTCGAAGAGGGCATCGCCGCCGTGGTCGACGCGCTCGCGCGGGGCGACGAAACCGGCGACCAGTGGTATGCGGCCGAACTCAGACGCGTGCACGCCGAACTAGTGCTGATGGAAGACGGCTTTGGCCAGTCGCCGTTCGGCGCCGCGGCGACGCAGGCGCAGGCGAGTTTGACCGCGGCGGTCGAAGAATCGTCGGTACAGGGTTGCGGCACGTTGCAACTGCGGGCCGCGACTAGCCTCGCGCGGCTTTGGCATGCGCAAGGCCGGAGCGCGGAGGCGGTGCAACTGCTGAGGTCCGCTTGCGCGAGACTGACGGAGGGCCGCGATTGGGACGACTTCAAGGCGGCTAAAACATTGCTGCGTGCGGCGGCTGAAGCGTGCGCGCCGGCCGGTATTGCAACAGCAATCGATACGCGGATGCACCCGCATGCGGATGCCAATGCGGCGTCGTTCGACGACCCGCCACCGGGCGAGATCAGCGAAGCCTGCTAGTCATCGAACCTCAACCGTGCAGCATGCGCTGTTGCACTACGTCGTCGATCAGGTCCGGCCGGTTCAACTGATCGACCCACCATTGCAGCGCGTTGCCGCTCTCGTTGTCGCGCCACGCCAGGTAGAAGTGCGTGACGTCGCGCATGCCGATCACTTCCTTTTGCACCAGCTCGCCCTGCCTCAGCGCGTTGACGGCGAGGCATTCCGGAATTGTGCCCGCGGCGAGGCCCCTGATCTGTGCGGCAAGCTTGGCTTCGAGCGTGGGCACCGTGAGCACTTCCTGATTGACGGCGAGCGCGATCGTGCGCGGCGCCAGTTTGCGCGACGTATCGCCGATCGCGACCGCGCGATAGCGCGCGACGATGTCCATCGTGAGCGGTCCGGGTATCGACGCCAACGGATGATCCGGCGCCACCACGAACACATGTTTCAGCGAGCCGATCGGTTTCGCGATCAGATTGGGAATAGGCGGCGGATCGCCGGCCGCGCCGACGATCAGATCCGCGCGACGAGTGAGCAGCGCGTCCCACGAGCCGCCCAACACTTCTTTCGACAGATGCAGCTTCGTTTCCAGCTTCAGCTTGTAGAACTCGCTGACGTGATGCCAGAGCAGGTCGAACGGAATGATCTCGTCGACGGCGATGTGCAGATCGGATTCCCAGCCGTGCTCAATTCGCTTCGCCTTGAATTCGAGCGCTTCGGCCGCTTCCAGCAGACGCCGGCCTTCCTCGACGACCACGCGTCCCGCGTGCGTCAGCGTGGCACGCCGGCCAGTGCGGTCGAACAGCTTGACGCCGAGATCGAGTTCGAGTTTCTGAACCAGATAACTGAGCGACGACGGCACTTTGTGAAGCGTTTCGGCGGCGTTCGCAAACGTGCCGGTTCGATCGATTGCATCGAGTACCTGCAGGACTTCAAAAGATAGATTCATTGAGGAAAGCCGGGGCGGTTGGGTGCGTTCAGGGAGATGGTTCAGGATACTGGAATTCGCGAGAAACGGGCCTTGTCCGGAGCGCTTCCGGCAGAGGCTGTTCCATATCCGCCGACATGAGTTTGCCCGGTCAGCCTCCGCAGGGCATTTTTAACCAAGACGGCCGCCCGCGGGACTGGGTATCCTAGGCGTATTCAGTCAATTTCCGCGAGGACATCAAGGTGCCGCATTATCTTTGCCACGAGCAGCCGGATCTGCTGGACTTTGAAACGGCCGTGATTGCCGCGCGGCCTGGCGCGGTCGTGCTGGGCCGTTCCGCCTTGCATCCGGGCGGCGGCGGCCAGGTGTCGGACGCCGCCACGCTGACGCACGCGCATGGCGCCGTGCGCATCACCGGTGTCGCCGCGGAAGGGGACATGCTCTGGCATCTGCTCGACGAACCGCTCGAACTGGACGGCAACGTGCACGTGGCCATCGACTCGGCGCGCCGCGCCACGGTCGCGCAACTCCATACCGTCACGCATATTCTCAACGCGTTGGTGTACCAGCGCTTTGCCGGCGCACTCGTGACCGGCGCACAGATCAACGCCGACGGCACCGCGCGCATGGACTTCGATCTGCCCGAAGCGGACAACGACGCGCTGCGTCTGCTGGAAGAGCCGGTCAACGAGGTGATCCGCAGCGCGATGGAGGTGCGCACCTATTACGTCGGCGCCGACCAAGCAAAGGCGACGCAAGGTCTGATCCGCAGCCTCTCGGTGGCGCCGCCGCCGACGCCGGACGGCACGGTGCGCATCGTCGAGATCGGCGATCTGGACCGGCAGGCATGCGGCGGCACTCACCTGACCAACACCGCGCAGTCGCGGCCCATTCGCATCGCGAAGATAGAGAACAAGGGCCGTCGTAATCGCCGGGTCAGAATCGAACTGGTTTGAAGAACAGGGGGCACGAGCTATGGAGACATCGGATAAGAGCGAGCCGGAAGTGGTCTGCTGGCGCGACGGCGCGCTCGACGGCGCATGTCTCGCGAGCGCCCGTTACGGCAATCACAAGTTCGACCGGCATCTGCATGACGAACTCGTCATCGTCATGACCGAAACCGGCGCGGGCCAATGTCACACGCGCGCGGGCAGCGAGGTTGCCGGCCCCGGCAGCGTGCTGGTCTTCGGGCCAGGCGAATACCATAGCGGTGAGGTCTGGGAGGGGCGCGAATGGATTTATCGCGCGATCTACCTGGACATGGAAGGGCTCGGCGCGCTCAGCGCAGTCTTCTCTCCCGACGCGCGCGCCGACAGACCGCTGCTGATTCCACCCGGGCTGTATCAGGATCCGCACCTCGCGGGCCTGCTGGTCAAGGCGCATGCGAGCCTGGACGAACAGCGCGCTGTCTCGCTGATGGAGCGTCAGGCGAACTGGTGGGCTGCGATGGGGATGCTGGTCGGACGTTATGGGCGCTCGGCTGAGGAGGTGGGAGAACCTCGGCGCGAGGCGCGCAAGATGGAGCAGGTGCGGGAGTACGTCGCCGCCAATTACGAGCGCGATATTTCAGTCGATGAACTGGCGGAACTGGTGGGACTGAGCCGCTACTACCTCACGCGCGCTTTCTGCAAGGAATTCGGGCTGCCGCCGCACGCCTACGCGACCCAGGTGAGGTTGCTGGCGGCGAAGCGGATGCTTGCCTCAGGGCAGAGTGCGGCGACGGCTGCGGCGGCCGTGGGCTTTTACGATCAAAGCCATCTCAACCGGCTGTTCAAGCGAGCCTATGGGATCACGCCCGGGGCGTATGCGGCGTTGAAGCCGGGGCATTAGGCGGCGTGCGTCCGCGTCGCCGCTATCACGCCGGCAAAGGCACATCCTCGATCAACTCGGCCTTCACCGCACGGATCCTGCGGTCCACGAAATACCCGCCGCCTTCCACGTAACGCAGATAAAGCCGCCCGCACAGCGAGCATTGCCACACGGCGCAGCGGTTATACGGAAAGTAGCGCGGCGCGATAGGCGCATCCACCGCCCAGTATGTCGTCTTGCCCGGCAGATACTCGCTGAACGTCGGCTCCGGATCGTCCTCCGGCATCAAGGTGCCGATTTCCTCGAACTGCGTTTCATCGAGCGATAAAGGCTGCGATTGCCAGCCGTCGAGCGGCGTTTTCGTGCACGTGCAGGGCGCGATGGCGCGCGTCTGCGCGGCGCGCGCGAGTTCGAGGAGTGTTGCAGCGTTCAGATATTGCGCCATGGGGCTCACGGTCAGTTGTTCATCATCCGTTCCCGGTGCGGAACGACCCACGAACGGTCGAACTTGCCTTCGGCAATCGACTTCAGCGCCGCCGTTTCCTTCGCGTGCTGGCGGCGCGCGCCTTCGATCACCGCTGCCACGTCGGCGGGTGTGATCGCGAGCAGGCCGTCTTCGTCGCCGACAATGATATCGCCAGGATGCACCACCGTGCCGCCGACCGTGACCGGCACGTTGATTTCGCCCGGTCCGTTCTTGTACGGCCCGCGATGCGTCACGCCGCGCGCATAGACGGGAAACTCGCGCTGTCGCAGCGAACCGACGTCACGGATCGCGCCATCGATTACGAGGCCTTGCACGCCGAGACTTTCCGCGAAGCTCGCCATGATCTCGCCCATCAGCGCCTGCGTGAGGTCGCCCGCACCGTCGATCACCAGCACGTCGCCGGGCCGGCAAAAGTCGAACGCGCGATGTATCGCGAGGTTGTCGCCCGGCCGTGTGTGGACCGTGACTGCAGTGCCGGCCATCGGGCGCGGCTGGTGATAAGGCCGCAAGCCCACCATGCCGCTCGCGCGCGCCATGTTGTCGCTCAGCAGCGAGACGGCCAGTTCACGAAGTGTTTCGAGCGTGGCCGCGTCGGCCTGAGGCGCGGAGTCGTATTCGCGCCATCCGATTGGATTCATACCGTTGCCCCTTGAGTTACTTGCGCAGCGAGTTGTAGATCGAGTTGACGCGAGAGCCGCGGATAGACACGGCGCGCGTTGTCTTCGTAGATACGCTGACGGTCCGCGTCGCTGAGCCATTCGATGGCGTCGATATAGCGGCGCGTATCGTCGTAATAGTGGCCGGTCTCCGGATCGATACCCTGCACCGCGCCGATGGTCTCCGACGCGAACAGAATGTTCCCCACCGGAATGACCTTGGCGAGCAGTTCGGCGCCGGGCTGGTGATAGACGCAGGTATCGAAGAACACGTTCTTTAGCAGATATTCGCTGAGCAGCGGACGCTTCATGTCCTGCGCGAGTCCGCGATAACGTCCCCAGTGATAGGGCACCGCACCGCCGCCATGAGGGATGATGAAGCGCAGCGTGGGAAAGTCGGCGAACAGATCGCCCTGCAGCAACTGCATGAACGCCGACGTATCGCCGTTGATGTAATGCGCGCCCGTCGCATGGAAATTCGGATTGCAGGACGACGAGACGTGGATCATTGCCGGCACGTCGAGCTCCACCATCGCTTCATAGAGCGGATACCAGCAACGGTCCGTGAGCGGCAAGCCGGACCAGTGGCCGCCGGACGGATCCGGGTTCAGATTGCAGCCGATAAAGCCGAGCTCTTCGACACAGCGCCGCAATTCGCCGATGCAGTTCGCGGGCGCGACGCCGGGCGCTTGCGGCAACTGGCATACGCCGACGAAATTGCGCGGAAACAGGTCACACACGCGATGCACGAGGTCGTTGCATTCGCTCGACCAGAGCGCGTTGGCTTCGGCAGTGGCGAGGTGATGACCCATGCCGGCCGCACGCGGCGAGAAAATCGTGAGGTCCGTCCCGCGTTCGCGCTGAATCCGCAACTGGCCACCCTCGATGCTCTCGCGAATCTCGTCGTCGGTAATGACGGGCCGCGGTGGCGTCGTGCCGCCGTCCTTCAGCGCGGCGATCTGCTGCGCGCGCCAGGCTTCATGCTGGCGCGGTGAGGTCGTGTAATGACCGTGACAATCGATGATCATGGTGTGCAAATCCTGTAAGTTGTCCTTGCGCACGCAGGTAATGCGTGCGCAGATTCAGTCCGCTGTTTTGTCAGGCGTTATGTGTTGCCGCTCGGCCTTTCAGGCGCGCGGCGCGGCGTCGCCGGTGGCGAGCGAGTTCGCTTCGTCTTCAACCGGCGCGACCCGCATGACTAGCGCGATGATCGTCGCGACAATCAGAAAGGCCGCGATCGTCAGCAAGGCCAGCTTGAAGTTGCCGGTCGCATTGCGCACGAGGCCGATGCTCCACGGGCCGACCAGCCCGCCGAACTGCGCGATGGTGTTGATCAGCGCGATCGTCGCCGCGCCTGCTGCGCCGGTTCTGAAGGAGGACGCGAGACTCCAGAACAGCGGGTTGCCTGCATAGATGAACAAACCGGTGACGCACAGCAGCACATAAGCGATCACGGGGTTTGGTGCGTACGCGCTGCCGGCAATGGCCAGCGCGCTCATGCCGTACACGAAGGCGAGGTGCTTCTTGCGGTCGCCGGTGCGGTCGGAACTGCGGCTGATCAGGAAGGTGCCCAACACGCCGAGCAAGGGCGGCGCAGCCGACAGAAAGCCGACTTCGAGATTGCTCAGATGGCCAAGACTCTTGACGATCTGCGGCAGCCAGAGGAAGAGGCCATAAATACCGACCAGCGCGCAACCGAATAGACACGCCAGGCTCCACACGCGGATGTCGCCCGCCACACGCAGCAAGGGAAAATGCGCGTTGCCGCCTACGGCTTGACGCTCGGCGGCGAGCGTCGACTCGAGCCAGCGCTTTTCGTCGTCGGACAGCCAGTCGGCGTCGGCGGGGCGTTCGGTCATGATGCGCAGCGTCAACAGGCCGAGCAGCATGGCCGGCACGCCTTCGAGGATGAACATCCACTGCCAGCCCTGCAAACCGAGAATGCCGTTCGCGTAGGTCATCAACGCGGTCGAAATCGGGCCGCCCAGCACCGCCGAAAACGAACCGGCGATGATGTAACCTCCAACCGCCCGCGCACGGTAACGCACCGGAAACCATTTCGTCAGATAGACCGCGACGCCCGGCAGAAAGCCCGCTTCCATCACGCCGAGCAGAAACCGCAGCGCGTAGAAGCTCGAATCGTTGAACACGAAAGCCGTGGCCGCGGCGACCGCGCCCCACGTCAGAAGAATGCGGGCAATCCAGCGGCGTGCGCCGACGCGATGCAGCAATAGATTGCTCGGCACTTCCAGCAGCATGTAGCCGACGAAGAAGATGCTGCCCGCGAAGCCGAACACGGCCGGACTGAAACCGAGCTGCTTGTTCATGTCCAGCGCGGCGAAACCGATATTGATCCGGTCGAGATAGTTGAAGAACATCATCGCGAAGAGCAGGGGCATGAGGCGCCCGTAGACTTTTCGCATGGTTACGGCTTCGTTGATCGCGGTCATCCTGTCTCCTACCTTGCGGCGATAGCCTTAGCCAACGCTGCGTTCTAATCATGTGTGAGGTCAATGATAAGAACGTGCGGACAGGGAGTCCAAGACCGCTTGCTTATTCTTCTATAGCTTTTTGCTTATAGTGCACTGGTTTTGAGCGGTGCGGGAAGGCAAGCCAGAAACGCCCGCAGGTGGGGCGAAGCGTCGTCGGTGCGGAAGGTGGCGGCAAGCGTGGAGCGGTACGACGAGCCCGGTCCGGTAAGGTGACGGTAAACCACATCGGTGCGTGCGTGCCGCGCCACGGATTCGCCGATAAACGTCACGCCCAGGCCTGCCGCAACCAGGGCAATCGCGGTCTGGATTTCATAAGCCTCGTGCGCGACGAGCGGGGTGATGCCCGCATCGCGATAGAGCGATTGCACCGAGCGCTTGAACTGCGCATTCTGATGCTTCGGGTACAGAATCAGCGGCGTGTCGGCGAGATCGGCGATGCTCACCTTCTTTTGCGCTGCAAGCGGATGACTGGGGTCGAGCGCGGCCACGACGCGCTCGCGAAGCAGCGTATACGAGGTGCAGCCTTCAACCGTCAGCGGCTGCCGGCCGATGCCGATGTGAATGCGCATGTCGCGCAGCGCATCGGTCTGTTCTTCGGTGAGCATTTCGAAGAGTTTGAGTTCGACCTGCGGATACGCCTTGTGAAACGCGTTCAGCGCGGGCGGCAAGACGCTGTACATCGACGAACGCGTGAAGCCCACACTCAGCCAGCCGCGCCGGCCCACGCCGATTTCCTGCGCGACGAGCGTCACCTGTTCCAGCGAGCCGAGAATCTGACGCGCCTCGTTGCACAGATAGTGGCCCGCTTCGGTGAGACTCAACGGACGTCGTGCGCGATCCACCAGTTGCGTGCCGAGCCGTTCTTCGAGTGAACGGATCTGCTGGCTCAGCGCGGGCTGCGCGATATGCAGGCGCTCGGCGGCGCGGCTGAAATTGAGTTCCTCCGCGAGAATCACGAAGCATTGCAGGGCTCTGATGTTCATAGCGGTTTTCCCATTCGTGTCTTACCGCTATCAGGCGATTGATGGAACATGCCGTAAATCTCATCGAGCAACCACGCAATGCCCGGATCCGCCGAAAATTGCGAGTGCGAGTGGACCTGGATTTCGATGGGCGGCAGCGCGAACGGCAACGGCAAAATGCGAAAGGCTTTGTTGCGATTGAAGCGCTGCGCGATACTTCGCGGAAAGATCACGGCGAGGTCGGTATGCTGAACGATCTCCGGCGCCACCACGAAATGCGGCAGGCGCAGCACGATATCACGGCGCAGATTCAATTCTTCGAGCCACTGTTCGACCATCCGGTGACCGGTCGCATTGGTGCTGGCGTAGACGTAGCGCAGGCTCGCAAGGTCGTCTTTGGTCGGCTTCTGTTTGCGCAGCGGATGGCCCGCCCGCACCACGCAAACATGTTCGTCGACGAACAGCGTCCTGCTCACGCATCCTGGATCGAGACCAGGCACGTAGCCGAGCGCCAGGTCGATCTTGCCGCTGCGCATGGCCGAACTCACCGAATCGACAGAGACGTTCGCGATCTCCAGGCGAATGCCGCGCGCGCTGCGGTCGAGCATCGAAAGAAGCGGCGGCAGGAAATAGAACTCCGACATATCCGACATGGACACGCGAAACACGCGCTGCGCCGTGGCGGGATCGAATTTGGCGATTTGCTGGACCGCGTCGTTGATGATGCCGAGCGCTTGAGTCAACGGCGCGTGCAGGCGCAATGCGGCGTCGGTGGGCACCATGCCGGTGGGCGTGCGAACGAACAGTGGGTCGTCGAATAAAACGCGCAGCCGGCGCAACGCGTGGCTGACCGCCGGTTGTGTGAGTCCGAGACGCTCGCCCGCGGCGGTCAGGCTGCGCAGATCGGAGATGGCCAGGAATACGCGCAGCAGGTTCAAATCCGTAATGCCGGGGTGCGACTTGGTCATGACGTTCGGATCGCGGCGAGGGCGGGCGTTTATTTGGGTTTCAGATTACCGTAAATGCTACGCATAGGGAAATGCAGCGTCGCGCCGCTGTAGGGCGGAAAAGCGTTGAAATCCTGCTTCATGCTGGCGCGTATCGGCGAGGCCAGCGCGTCCGCTAGCGACGCGGAATCGTCGAAGACGACTTTGTTGCGTTGCATGGCCATGGCGCGCTCGACGTCGAGACCCGAGCGGTAATCGAGCCGCGTGTAGATTTCGAGCTCGCGAATGCCGGGCAATTGCGCCATCAGCGGTGGATGATGCGCGAGGTAATGCGAGAGCCACGCGTTGAAGTCTTGCGCTTCGCCTTCGTAGCTGACGAGGTAGGTGCAGCGTTCGGCGCGTGCGTCAAGATCGCCTGGATCCGGGGTGGTGAATTGCCTGACCGCCATGGCTTGCTGCACAAAGGTGAGACCCGTGCTCGCAGATTCCTTTACGACGTCGTGAATCGCACCCTTCGGTTGCAGCGCTTGTTCAAGCAGTTCGAGGTCGTCGAAATACCATTGCAGCACGCAGCGAGGTCGCGCGGATACGTCGGACTTCGACAAAGGATCGCAGTCGTCCGATGCCGCGGGTACGTGGGTCACATAACGGCGCAATCCCTCTACGTTTCGCGGTGTTGGCTCGAAGCGAGGCGCAGATGCAGACGTACCGTGGCCAAGGAGAAAGAAGCAGACTTCCACGCTCACCTCGCGCCCGGCGCTGCAGCCAGGTGCGCCGCCGCTTGCGGCCGTGTCAGCCGATGAAACTCGCGGCCGAAATAGATGAGCCCGTCGCCGTCCGAGCGCAACGCGATGTGCCGAATCTGCGCGAACATGACCGAGTGCGAGCCGACCGTCTTGATGTCGACGATCTCGCCTTCGAGACTGGCGATCGCATCCGCGAGCACCGGCGCCTGCAAAGCGCCGCTGGTCCACGCATGGCGTCCGAAACGCTCGTCCATCGAGCACGCTGTCATGCCGGCGAAATCACGGGCCACTTCCTGGCACCCGGCGGCAAGCACGTTGATACACACGCTGCGGTTGCGATGCAGTACGTCATGCACATAGCTGGCCTGATTGATACAGACCAGCATGGTGGGCGGCGCGTCCGTCACCGAGCAAACCGCGCTTGCAGTGATGCCGCAGCGGCCGCCGGGTCCGTCCGTGGTGACGATGTTGACGGCGGCCGGCAGGCACGCCATCGCATCGCGGAAACGCTTTCTGGTGTCTTCGATCGTCACGATGTTTTCCTTTTGCATTGGCCTGAGTCGGGACGCGCCGCGTTAGGGAAACGGCGTGACCGGCGGCACGCCGGCGAACAGCGCGCCGGATGCGTCATACGTGCCTTCGCCGAGAAACGCATGCTGTGTCACGACGATCGAATCGCGCACGAGGCGCTGCAAACGGTTCTCGCGATAGATCGCGGCGATGCCCGCCATCTGATACGCCTGCATCACCACTTCCGCGCCGATCTGCGCGGCGTGCGTCGCGCTGAGGCGCAACAGATTGGCCTGCTCCTGGGAAACGGGATCGCCGTCGATGATCGTCCGCCACGCGGCCTCGGCGGATTCGTAGAAGAACGCGCGGGTGCTGCGCCAGTTGGCCTCCGCTTTCGCGAGGCCTGAGCGGTAGTAGCCACGGTCGGCGAGACGCGGCGCGCCGGTGGTGGTTTTGGTCGAACCGGACATGTCCGTCAGCAGGTCGAGCGCCGCGCGCGCGAGGCCGATGTTGACGGCGGCGTGCACCTGCGCCTGGTACGCGACAGCGGGATAGCGGTAAAGCGGTTCGTCGATCAGCGCCGCGCCGCCGCGCACGAAGGTCCATTGTGTATCGACGAATTTCTCGCGCAGCCGCAAATCGTGGCTGCCGGTTCCCTGCATGCCGACCACGTTCCAGTTCTCGACGATCTCCACTTCATGCGCGGGGAACACGGCCGTGAACGGCTTGCCCGCGCCCGCATCGCCGGAATTGGCGGGCGTGCCGCCGATGCCGACGCCGATCCAGTCGGCGCCCTTGCAGCCGCTCGCGAAGCGCCACTGCCCACTGACCACGAAGCCACCCGGCGCTTTCGTCGCGGGTTGCAGCGGATAGAGGCCGCCCGAGAAAACCTGGTCGGGGCCGGCGGCGTAAATCTGCTGCTGCGTTTCGATCGGCAAAGCGGCGAGGTAGGTATTCGCCGAGCCGAACGCCGCGACCCACGCGGCGGAGCCGTCGGCGCTCGCGATGCGTTCGAGCATCCGCAGGAATTGCGCCGGCGGCAGCGCGTCGCCGCCGAAGCGCTGCGGCGTGCTCGCCCGAAAGATGCCGGCGCGCTTCATCTTCGCGATCATGTCGCGCGGCACATGCGAGAGATGATCGAACTCGTCGCGGCGGCGCTCGATCTCGCCGATCAGCGCATCGAGTGTGAGCGGGCCGGTGTAGTCGGGATACGGATCCGCGTGATCGGTCGCGCGAGGTTTGTAGGCGTAAGTCGAAAGAGTGCTCATCTGAAGGCTTTGCATGATGACGGCTTCGAAAGAAAGTGAATGGGTGCGGAAGAAGCGCGCTTAGACGCTTTCGTGCCCGGCGTGCTCTTTGGCTTTCGCCTGAAGGCGTAGCGCTTTGGGAAAGGTTTCCGGCGCGAGACAGGTCGCGAGCACCGTGATCAAGCCGAGCACGGCGAGATAAATCGCCACCGGCGCGGCGCTGCGGTAATGCGCGAGCAGCGCGGTCGCCACCATCGGCGAGAGGCCGCCGCCGAGTACCGACGAAATCTCGCGGCCAATGCCGAGCCCCGAGAAGCGCAAATGAACGGGCAGCAATTCGCTGATGAAAGCAGGCTGCGCGCCTTCCAGAATGCCGAGCGTGATGCTGTTGGCGAGCACGAGCGCCGCGACGACTTTCCACAGCACGCCGGAGCCGAGCAGCGTGAAATACGGGTAGGCGACCAGCACCATCGCCACGGCGCCGGCGAGATAAACCGGCTTGCGACCGACGCGGTCCGTGAGACGGCCCATCAACAGGGACACGGGAATCATCAACAGCATCGACACGGTCAGGCCGCCTAGCACCCAACTCGATTTGAGGCCGATGAACTGGCCGTACGCAATCGAGAACGCGAAGAAGATGTACGACGCCGCGCCTTCACCGAAGCGCAGGCCGAACACGGTCAGCACCTGACGCGGACATTGGCGCAGCACTTCGACGATCGGCATGCGGGCGTCGCGGTGCGTCGCCTTGACGGCGGCGAACTCCGCGCTTTCGTCGACGGAGCGGCGCATCCACAGACCCAGCGCGACCAGCACGGCGCTGCAGAGGAACGGCACGCGCCAGCCCCAGCTGTGGAAGTCGGCGGGCGAGAGCGTTTGCACGAGCAGAAACGCGGCGGTGGACAGCACGAAGCCGAACGCCGCGCCGCACGGACTCCAGGCGGCGAGCGCGCCACGCCGCGAGGCGGGCGCGCTTTCGTGAATCAGCAGGATGCTGCCGCTCCATTCGCCGCCGGCGGCGAGGCCTTGCAGAATGCGCAACAGCACCAGCAAGACGGGCGCGGCAAGGCCGATCTGTTGATAGGTCGGCAGCAGACCCATGCAGACGGTGGCCGTGCCCATCACGAGCAGCGTCAGCATCATGACCGTCTTGCGGCCGTAGCGATCGCCGATATGGCCGCATAACACGCCGCCGATAGGCCGCGCGATAAAGCCCACCGTAAAGCCGCCGAATGCGGCGATCGTACCCGTCAATGGATCGCTGCCGACGGGAAAGAACAGCTTGCCGAACACGAGCGCGGCAGCGGTGCCGTAAAGGAAGAAGTCATACCATTCGAGGACCTGCCCGAGCACGGCGGTCGTCACTGCGCGACGAACCTTGCTGGTGGGCCGGGTTGCGGGCAGAGGTGTCAGAGCGGCTGTCGCGTCAGAATTCATGGCGGGTCATGGCAGGTGGAGGGTCACGATGTGGAGGGTCGCGCGTTCTTGTCATGGTGTTCGGCAGGAGCGGCGAAACGAGCCGGCAGGCATGGTCGAACAATATGACCGCGGAAATAGGCGGTCAAATTCAGGCCAAAAATGGCCGTCATGAATCGTGTGCATGACGGTTACGGTATTTCGCGCGAGGGGTGTTACGGCGAGAGGGGCTGCGTTCTCTTGAGCGGCGAACGCGTTGGGTCTGGCGACGTACTGGATTTATTGCGGGTAAAATGAGAACTGCCGCCTCGGCGCAGCGCTTCTCACAACTGGGAAGCGATGGCGTTCGGCGGCAGGGTGTTCAGGCGTTCAGGTGTTCAGGCTCTTGCGGGAGGGCGGCCCGTCAATCCAGCCCGCCCTGGCACATGTACTTAATCGACATGTAATCGTCGAGCCCATACTTCGACCCTTCGCGGCCGTAGCCCGATTCCTTTACGCCGCCGAACGGCGCCGCTTCGCTCGACACCGCGCCCTCATTGATGCCGATCACGCCTGCTTCGAGTTGCGCGGCCACGCGGTTGATACGCCTCACGTCCTGCGTATAGAAGTAGGCGGCGAGGCCGAACGGCGTGTCGTTGGAGAGACGGATCGCTTCGGCTTCGTCGTCGAAACGGAATAGCGGCGCGACCGGGCCGAAGGTCTCTTCGCAGCAGACGAGCATGCCTTCCTTCGTGTCCGTCAGCACGGTCGGCGCGTAGTAGTTCGGTCCGAATTCCGTCAGGCGCCTGCCGCCCACTAGCACCTTCGCGCCATGTTTGACGGCGTCTTCCACGTGACGGGCAATTTTCTCGATCGCGCGTTCGTTGATCATCGGGCCGATTTGCGCTTGCGGGTCGGTTGCAGGCGCAACTTTCAGCGCGCCGACGCGTTTCGCGAGCAGATCGGCGAAACGCTCATAGACGCCGGCCTGCACATAGACGCGGTTCGGACACACGCAGGTCTGGCCGCCATTGCGGAACTTCGCCGCCATCAGGCCGGTAACGGCCGCGTCGAGATCGGCGTCGTCGAATACGATGAAGGGCGCGTTGCCGCCCAATTCCAGCGAGAGCTTTTTCAGCGTGCCCGCGGATTCGCGCGCGAGATGCTTGCCCACCGGCGTCGAACCCGTGAAGGTGATCTTGCGTACCCGTGCGTCGGCGAGCCAGTCGGCAACGGCGGCAATGCCCTGTTCACGCGACGCCGACAGCATGTTCAGCACGCCATCCGGCAAACCGGCTTCCTGAGCGAGTGCGGCGAGGGCGAGCGCGGTGAGCGGCGTGTCTTCGGCGGGTTTGGCGACCACGGTGCAACCCGCCGCGAGCGCGGGCGCGATCTTGCGGGCGATCATGGCCAGCGGGAAATTCCACGGCGTGATCGCCGCGACCACGCCGACCGGCTCCTTCACCGCGCTCATGCGCTTGCCGCGCTGCTGCTGCGGAATCAGATCGCCGTAGATGCGGGTCGCTTCGTCGGCGAACCAGGCCACGTACGACGCGCCATAAGCGACTTCGCCGCGGGCCTCCGCGAGCGGCTTGCCTTGTTCCATCGACATCAGCTTCGCGAGGTCGTCGGTATTGGCGACGATCAGCGCATGCCAGCGGCGCAGAATCTCGGCGCGCTCGCGCGGCAGCCTGTCGCGCCAGGCGGGGAACGCGCGGGCTGCGGCGTTGGTGGCGGCACGCGCGTCAGCGGCGCCGCTGTCGGCGACTTCGACGATCGTCTCGCCGGTGGCCGGGTTGGTGACGGCAAAGCGGGCGCCGTCGGCGGCGCCGGTCCATGCTCCGTCGATCAGGTTCTGCGAGCGAATCAGTTCATTGCGTGTCAATGCGAGAGACATTCGGTTGCTCCTTCAGGTTGCCCTTGACGTAGCGAGGCACGCGGCCGCGTACGCGCGTCGATTGATGGATCGATGCTACGCCTCTGCCGCAATCGATGAAATTGCCAATCGAGGCGCCGGTGGTGCGCATGCCGTTTTTTTTGTGGCGATCACAGCATTTTCTGCTGATTCATGCCGGCACGTTCAAGAACGGCCGATGCCTGCGCGTGGAAGGTCGCCTGAACCGGCTGGTCGTTCGACAGAACCGATCGGCAATGAGCGGGGTTCAGCGCATTGTCACGGCAACGCGCTGACGTAGCAGGGCGCTGCGCAAACGCCAGAGGCAGTGCAGGCGCTACTGCCTGGGCGTCTGCGCCTTACGGTTCGCGCAATCCGACGTGAACGCCATGCTGGCCTGATCCGGCGTCATGCGCGGCGCGTCCGGGCTGTAGATCTTCTCGATGATGGCGCTGACCGCTTGCCGGTCAGCCGCATCGTTGTAGTACCTGGCCGCCTGCTCGAGCGCTTGCGCCCTGGTCTTTTTGTGCGCGCGCCAGGAGGCGACCTGTCCGGCGATATCGCCGATCGCGAAGCATTGATCGCTGACGGTTTGCGCAACGGCTTGAACGGCCGGCTGCGCGAGGCACGCCGCAAGCAGCGCGGATACGACTACGCGTTTCATTCCCTGAATCCTGTGGTAGATGGGCACGGGTCAACAAGCGCGTAGTTTATCGGGAAAGTCACGAACCCTTCACTGTCAGGGACAACAGCTTTATGCCGAATCCGGCCTCAGAATTACGTGCAACCGGCCGTTCAGCCTCGTGGGAGCTAATCGACTCATGATTTGAGTCGATTAGGTACGCATTCGACTCACCCGCTCAATGCCCGAACGACTCCGCCTTCGGCGCACCCACGTTCGCCACATGCGGCCGCGCCGCCTGCTTGATCAGCAACGCCACGCACGAAATCAGACCCGCCACCGCGATCATGGCGAAGATGCCCGCGAACGAAAAATGGCGACGCGTCAGTTCGGCCACGAGGAACGAGCCGGCAATCCCGCCGAAGCGCCCAATGCCGAGCATCCACGCCACGCCGGTGCCGCGGCCTTCGGTCGGGTAGAACGCGGCGGCGAGCGCGGGCATCGACGATTGCGCGGTATTCATCAGCACGCCCGCGACGAACACGATGAACACCAGCGCGCCCACATTGCCCACTGCCTGACCGATGAAGTACACGCTCACGGCCGTCAACGCATAACAGGCCGCGATGATCCGGTTCGCGTTGAAGCGGTCCATCAGCACGCCGCACAGCACGGCGCCCACGCCGCCAAGCGGGAACAGCGCGGAAATCAGTGTCGCGCGTTGCGGCGTGAGTCCGGCGTCCTTCAGCAGGATCGGCATCCAGTTGATCGACGCGTAGAAGATCACGAGACCCATGAAATAGGTGATCCACAGCATCACCGAACCGATGATGTACGAGCGCGACAGCACTACCGCCGCACCCTTGCCGCCGGTTTGCGGCGCCGTTTCGGTCATGACGAAGCTGCCCGCTTGCGCAGCTTCGCTCGAAATGCG
This sequence comes from Paraburkholderia sp. BL27I4N3, assembly GCF_003386115.1. Taxonomy (NCBI): domain Bacteria; kingdom Pseudomonadati; phylum Pseudomonadota; class Betaproteobacteria; order Burkholderiales; family Burkholderiaceae; genus Paraburkholderia; species Paraburkholderia sp. BL27I4N3. The sequence continues at coordinate 7,728,567 of NZ_QREJ01000001.1, forward strand.
CGCGAGCGCCGCGCGGATCCGTTCGACCGGCTTGTTATTGGCCACCATGTAGCGCACCGATTCCGGCATCTTGATCGCCAGCACGATCAGAAGCAGAAGCGGCGTGATACCGCCGAGCAGCAGCACGCTGCGCCAGCCGAAATGCGGAATCATCCACGCCGCGAGGAACCCGCCGAACGCGGCGCCGAGCGGGAAGCCGCAAAACATCAGGTTGATCACCGTCGCGCGGCGGCGGTCCGGGCAGTATTCGCCCATCATCGTCACGGCGTTCGGCATGGCCGCGCCGAGACCGACGCCGGTGATGAAGCGCAGTGTCGTCAGTTGTTCGATGCTGGTCGAGAAGGCGGAGCCGAGGCACGCCACGCCGAACAGCAGCACCGAGCCGAGCAGCAAGGAACGTCGCCCGAGCCGGTCGGACAGCGGACCCGAGCCGAGCGCGCCGCAGGCGAGGCCGAACAGCGCCGCGCTCAGCACGGGCGCGAGCGCCGGTCTGGTGATGCCCCATTCAGCGATCAACGAAGGCGCAATGAAGCCAATCGCCGCCGTGTCGAAACCGTCCAGCAGGACGATGATGAAACACATGGAGAACACGAGCCATTGGAACGGCGAAAAGGGATGTTCGTTGATAAATGCTTGAACGTTCACAGCCGTGCTGCGGTTCATGATGGTCTCCTCACTGCCGGATAAGCAAAGGCTCGCGGGAACGAGCCTTTTCTTTTTATACGATCGGACGCCGTTTTAGAAGCCGTGCGACGCCCATGCCGCGGCGAACCAGTTACGCCGCAGGGACGGCAAGTAATAGTTGCAACGCGTAAATGTTCATAATAAGAACGTAGATTCTATCTGCGAACGAAGCTGAATTGTAAGTAGGACGACAACATGGGAGCAACGCGGGATTACCCGACGCTGTCGCGGACGCGCATGGGAAAGCGGGGAGCGCTGGGAGGCGGCGCGACAGAGCCGAATGGTCGAGGCGCGCGCGGGGAGGAGGGGCAAGAGAGAGGGTGGAGCGCCGGCCTTAGCGGTTTGGCGCGGTGCAGGCCGCCGCTCGGTGCAACTTATGACGCGACGTTCAGAAGATGACGTAGACCTTGCGCATCGTCTCTTCGACTTCCCAGAGCCCTTCTGTATTAGCTTCGAAAAAGAGCGTATCGCCGCTCTGAAAGTGAATGGTCTCTTCGTTGTCAGGCGTAAAGCGTCCGCGTCCCGCAATGAAGTGCATCACCTCGGCCTGCTTGACCGAGCGGCGATAGGTGCCGGCGGTGCATTCGAAGATGCCGGTATCGACGGCTTCGCTGCCCTTGATAACGCGTTGCACGCCTGACACCTGAATTGGCGTCGTATCGGGCAATCCTACCTTGCCCCAGTCTTCAAGATTCTGCAGATTCACGCTTTGCTTGAGCTGCTGTACCTTCATCTTCACGTTACCTTTTGAGTGTGCACGGGCCGCTTTACTGGCCGCTGGCTTGGGTGTTCGTCACGGTCTGCTCGATCTTGCCTAACCGGACGACGGTCACGCCGGGCCGCAGTTGCCGCAGCGAAGGCATGACGAGCATGCAGTTGTCGTAGGGCGTGGTGACCGGCTCGCCGTTGGACCAGCCGATTACGGCGCCGGACTCGGCGAAGATCTCGAGACCCGTGTACGGCGCCGCAAAACGAAAATCCATGCTGGTGGCCACCACCGGCTGCGTCACGCGGACAATGTGCTGTACCGGCGGCAGTGGAGCAAGCCAACCTTCCGGCAGGTCCGCTTCGTCGATCACGCCGGCGAGCAACAGGAAGCGCGCGGTGGTGTCGCGCGCGACCGCAACCGCGCTCTGTTCCCAATGCTGTCCACATTCGATCAGCAGCGCGTTCTTCGAACTGGCCGCATCGCCGAAACCTTCGTAGTCGCGCATGCGGCGGCCTTCCGGATGGCCTTCGTCGCAGATCACGGTGGCCGGCGTGCCGAGCCGCACGGCGAGATCGATGCCTTTTTGCAGCGGTCCCGCCACGATCAGCGGCTTGCTCTTCTCGTGCATGGAATGCAGATCGAGTAGGGCGTCGACGGCGTCGATCACCGGCCGCATCGCGCGCGCGCGTTCCAGTTCACTGGACGTGCGCGAGGTGTCGTCGAGCATCGCGGCGGTCCACACGCGGTTGAAGTCCTGATCGACGAAGCGGGCCGCATCCGGCTGCGCGGGATCGAAACTCCGATAAGCGTCGACGTTGGCGAACGCCAGCGTGAGACGCCCGCGCCGCGGCCGCAACTCACGGCGCAGCAATTCGTCGACGACGATCGCGCCGCACACTTCATTGCCGTGCGTCAGCGCGTTGATCATGACATGCGGACCCGGCGCGCCCGAATCGAACGTATGCACGTAAGCGATGCCGGACGCCGATTGTTCGTGCGCCGAGATATCGGGGAATTCGACTTCAATGGGGTAGGCTTCCATGCTCATGCGAGTTGTCCTGGCAGAAAGTGAACGAAAGACTCAGGCGAGTTTTGCCGCAATCGCCTGGCCGACTTCAGTGGTGTTCGCCTTGCCGCCGAGGTCGCCGGTATGCGGGCCTTCCACCAGCGTTGCTTCAATGGCGGCGAGGATCGCGTCGTGCGCCTCGCGCTCCTTGCCCTCGTGGTTGCCGAGGAAGTCGAGCATCATCGCGGCCGACCAGATCATCGCGATCGGATTGGCAATGTTCTTGCCGGCGATGTCCGGCGCCGATCCGTGCACGGGTTCGAACAGCGACGGAAATTTGCGGTCCGGATTCAGATTGCCCGACGGCGCGAGACCGATCGTGCCGGTGCACGCAGGGCCGAGATCCGACAGGATGTCGCCGAACAGATTGGTGGCCACCACCACGTCGAAGCGATCCGGGCTCAGCACGAAGCGCGCGCACAGAATGTCGATGTGCTGCTTGTCCCACGTCACGTCCGGATACTGCTCCGCGATGCCGGCCGCAACCTTGTCCCACCACGGCATGCTGATCGCGATGCCGTTGCTCTTGGTAGCCACGGTGATCTTCTTGCGCTCGCGCCGTTGCGCGAGATCGAATGCGAACTTCAGCACGCGCTCGCTGCCGTGCCGCGTGAAGACGGATTCCTGCAGCACGAATTCGCGCTCCGTGCCTTCGAACATCACGCCGCCCACCGACGAGTACTCGCCCTCGGTGTTTTCACGCACGATCCAGAAGTCGATGTCGCCCGCCTTGCGGCCGGCGAGCGGCGAAGGCACGCCGGCAAAGAGGCGCGCCGGGCGCAGATTGATGTACTGGTCGAATTCGCGGCGGAACTTGAGCAGCGATCCCCACAGGGAGATATGGTCGGGCACGGTGTCGGGCCAGCCGACCGCGCCGAACAGGATCGCGTCGGCCGATTGCAGTTGCGCTTTCCAGTCGTCCGGCATCATCTTGCCGTGCTTCGCGTAGTACTCGCAGCTCGCCCATTCAATGTGCTGATACTCCAGCTCGATGCCGAAGCGCGTTTTCACCGCCTCCAGCACGCGGACGGCTTCCGGCATGACTTCAACGCCAATGCCGTCGCCGGGAATGACTGCGATCCGATATTTCTTCGACATGTTGTGCTCCTCCGCTTGGGTTCTGTTGGGGCTTCTGGACGATTCGATAACGGCTATTTTATTCCTGCTATTTCAGACTAAAATAGTCGCTTTAGTTAAGCCACTGTGCACGATTCGTGTACAAACTCAGGTGCGAGCAATCGACCCATGACCGCCGTCCCATCACCCGATCTCGGCGATTTGCGCGTGTTCTGCGAAGTAGCGCGCAAGTCCAGTTTCAGCGCGGCGGCGGAGGCCTTGTCGGTGTCCGCGGCGTATGTCAGCAAACGCATCAACGTGCTCGAGACTACGCTCGGTACGCGTTTATTGCACCGTTCCACGCGCCGCGTCGCGATCACGGAAGCCGGTGAGCGCGTCTACACGTGGGCCGAAAAGATTCTCGACGACGTCGATCAGCTCGTGGAAGACGTTTCCACCACGCGCCGCATTCCCGGCGGCAAGCTGCGCATTTCCAGCAGCTTCGGCTTCGGCCGGCGCTTCGTCGCGCCCGCGCTCGCGCGCTTTTCCGAGCGCTATCCGCAACTGAGCGTGCGGCTTGATCTGTTCGACCGCCTCGTCGATGTCGGTGGCGAGGGCTTCGACCTGGACGTGCGGATCGGCGACGAGATCGCGCCGCATCTGATCGCGCGGCGGCTCGCGTCGAATCATCGCGTGTTGTGCGCGTCGCCCGATTACATCGCGCGGCATGGCGCGCCGCGCCAGCTTGCCGAGCTGTCCTCGCATGCCTGTCTCGCGATCAAGGAGCGCGACCATCCGTTCGGTCTGTGGCGTTTGACGGTGCGCGGCGAGACCGTGTCGATCAAGGTCACCGGACCGTTGTCGACCAATCACGGCGAAGTGGCGGTGGAGTGGGCGCTGGCCGGACGCGGCATCGTGCTGCGTTCCATGTGGGATGTGCGGCCGCTGCTCGAAAGCGGCCAGTTGCGGCAGGTGTTGCCCGAGGTCACGCAACCGGCGAACCTGTGGGCGGTGTATCCGGCACGCCTCGCGCAGTCGGCGAAGGTGCGCGTCTGCGTGGACTTTTTGAGCGAGGAATTCGCGCAAGGCAACGCGCCGGGCGACGATGCGGCCGGCGCGAACGTGGCCGGCATTGCCGAACGTTGAATACTGCACGCTGAACGACGGCAAGATCCGGCCGGCCACAACAAAGCAATGCCTAGTGATGATTCTGCGAGAACAGCGTTTCGAGCGGGTAATGGCTCTTCACGAACGGCGACTTGATGATCACGTAGCTGAAGTACTTCTCGATGCCGATATCGCGTTCCAGCAGTCCTTCCACGATGCTCTGGTAGTGGCTCACGCTGCGCGTGACGAACTTCAGCAGATAGTCGTAACCGCCGCTCGCCAGATGGCACTCGACAATTTCGTCGACGTCGCGAATCGCATTCACGAACTTGATGAAGTCTTCCCGCCGATGATCGGCGAGCGTGACTTCGGTGAACACGATCTGCACGTCGCCGAGCTTTTCGAGCTGGATCTGCGCGCCGTAGCCGATGATGTAGCCGGCTTTCTCCAGACGCTTGACCCGGATCAGGCAAGGACTGGGCGACAAGCCGACCGCGTCGGCAAGCTCGACGTTGGTTATGCGGCCTTTCTTCTGCAACTGGGAAAGTATGCGCAGGTCAATCCGGTCTAGCTTGCAGTCGCTGCTCATCGTAACGTTGTCGCTCCGGCGATCGTGGTGGGGGCTGGGATGGCCCTCTACTCTAGCATGCAGTGGCATGAGTTTTGACCTTCAACGCGGCGCGCACATCGGCTTGTGCGAGAACGTCGTCGAGGGTCTTTTCGAGCCGTTCGAACATCAGATCGAACTCGGCCTCGGTGTAGGAAAGCGCCGGTGCGAAGCCGAGGATGTTGTCGCCGAACGCACGGAAAATCAGGCGGTTTTCATACGCGGCGGCGGCGATCCGTTCGGACAGTTTCAACGCCGGGTCGAAGCCCGCCTTGCTGTCCTTGTCGGTGACAAGTTCGAGCGCGCCCAGCAGGCCACGATGCCGCGAGTCGCCCACCAGCGGATGCGCGAGCAGTGCATCGAGGCCGCGCGCGAAACGCGGCGCGCGCGCCACGCCGTTCGCGAGCAGGCCGCCTTCGTGATAGAGGCGCAGCACTTCGAGGCCGATCGCCGCGCTCACCGGATGGGCCGAATATGTATGGCCGTGGCCGACCACGGCTTCGGCGTCGCCGTCCGCGATGCCCTGATAGATTTCGTCCGACATCAGCACGGCGCCCATCGGCGCGTAGCCCGCCGTCAGGCCTTTGGCGACCGTCATCAGATCCGGTTCGACGTCTTCGCCCTGGCAGGCAAACAGCGGACCCGTGCGACCGAAACCGGTGATGACTTCATCGGCGACGAACAGAATGCCCAGCTTGCGGCAACTTTCACGCATGGTCTTGAGCCAGCCGACCGGCGGTACGACCACGCCACCCGAGCCTTGGATCGGTTCGCAGAAGAACGCGGCGACGTTGTCGGCGCCAAGCTCGGCCACCTTTGCTTCGAGCGCTGCGACCGAGGCGGCGATCAGCGCGGCGTCGTCGGCGAAATCGCTGCGGTAGGCGTACGGCGACGGCAGATGATGCTGGTTCGGCAGCGGCAGATCGAAGTTGCGATGGAACGCGGGCAGAGCGGTAAGACCGGCACCGGTCGTCGACGAGCCGTGATAGCCGCGTTGCAGCGCGATGATGTGCTTCTTCGACGGCCGCCCCGTGGCGTTGAAGTAATGCGTGATGAAGCGCAGCGCCGAATCGACCGCGTCGGACCCGCCGAGTGTGAAGTACACGTGTTGCAGCGACGCGGGCGACACTTCGACCAGCTTCTGCGCGAGTTCGATGGCCGGTTCCGAGCCGAAATGGAAATAGCCGGTCGCGTAGGGCAGTTTCTGCATCTGCGCGGCAGCGGCGTCGACAATGCTCTGCTGGCCGTAGCCCACGTTCACGCACCAGAGTCCGGAAAACGCGTCGAGCAATTCGTTGCCGGCCGCGTCGCGCAGAAACGCGCCGCTGGCGGATTCGAGGACGGTGACGCCGCGTGCTTCGTGCGCGCGGTAGTTGATGACCGGGTGAATCAGATGCTTGCGGTCGGCTTCGATGAGCGATTGAATCGGCATGGTGGGTATCTCGTCGCGGGAAGGGGCTGTTGACCGTTCCATACTACTGATCAGCGGCGATCGCCCGCTTACCTAAACAATTGCCTGAAAAGCTCGCACGACGCGTTTTGATGCACCGTCTTGGCATTTTCTGCTGCGGACGCTGAAAAGCACCACCGCGCGGGCGTTTCAGGCGGTACTGCCCTCAATAGCCTTGCGCGCGGTCGATCTGACCGACCATCGGCATGCCTTCGCGATGGCGGCGCAGATTCTCCAGCACGACTTCAACGGCGGTTTCGGGCCGCGTCGCGCTGGCGATATGCGGCGTGATGCGCACGCGTGGATGTGTCCACAACGCATGACCGGCGGGCAACGGCTCGGGATCGGTCACGTCGAGAATGGCGTTGTGCAACTGGCCGCTCTCGAGCGCCGCCAGCAGATCCTGCTGATTCAGATGCGGACCGCGACCGGTTTGAATCAGCGACGCGCCGCGCGGCAGCTTCGCGAACAACGCCGCGTCGAGCAGCCCGCGCGTGGCGGGCGTGAGCGGCAGCAGGCAGATCAGGATATCGGTGCGCGCGAGAAACGCATCCAGCGCGTCTTCGCCCGCATAGCAGGTCACGCCTTCTATCTGGCGGCCCGAACGGCTCCATCCCGCACAGTCGAAGCCGAACAGCCGCAGCCGCTCCAGCACGGCCGTGCCCAACACACCCAGGCCGAGCACGCCGACGCGGCGTTGACTCGCCGGTTTGAGCGGCAACTCGCGCCAGACTTGCTGCTGTTGCTGAAGGCCGTAGTCGAACAGATCGCGATGAATCGTCAGCACGGCCTGCGTGACGTACTCGACCATGCCTTCGACGATTCCCGGCTCGATCATGCGCACCACGGGCACATGCTCCGGCACGCCCGACAGATCGAACTGATCGATTCCCGCGCCGACGGAGAACACGACCTCCAGATTGGGGAAGGTGCGCGTGGGATCTTCGGGCGGTTGCCAGGCGGCGAGATAACGGATGGCGGCCGGGTCGCCGAGATCGGGCCAGATATGGAACGGCAGCTCAGGCGCTTTCTGCGCGAAGAGTTTCGCCCACTGCGCGCCGCGCGCCGGATCGGCTTTATAGAGGAAGGCCATGTCGGTCAGAAGATTGCCTGGTTGATGATGCCGTATTGCAGGTAATGCGAGTCCTGGCCGGCGCTCGCGGGCTCGCCCGGCGTGGCGTTGCGGACCATTCTGACGACCGTGTCCACGCGCGGCAAGCCCAACTCTTCCAGCCACTCCGTGAGACCGCTATCGCTGGGCGTATCGACGCGGACGAACACGCCCTCGTTCAGCGCGAGCCAGTGGCTGATGAGCGCCTTGGCGCGGCTCGAATCCTCCGAGGCGGCCGCGACCACCGGACCGATCGCAAAGCCGCGGCCGAAGCGGCGAAACAGCGCGAAGCCGATCAGTTCGCCATCGCGGTCGAGCGCGATGCCATCGGCGGTGTCAAGCAGCGCGGGCAATACCTCGCCGCGATCCAGTCCGCTGGCCCGCGACGCCAGTTCGACCAGGCGCGCCGTATCGCTCGAACCGAGCGGGCGCAAACGCTCGCCCGGCGGCAGCGATACGAGCGGCGGCTGAAACGCCGCGCCCTGATGCTGGTCGAGCGTGCCCGCGGCACGAAAGCCGAGCTTTTCATAAAGCGGCTGGCCGGCGGTGGTGGCGTGCAGGAACGTGACCCGGCCGCCCAGTTCTTCCAGCACCAGTTCCATCAGCTTTCTGCCGATGCCGCGCCCCTGGCTTTGCGGCGACACGATCACCATGCCGAGCGAGGCGCGCTGCGCGCCGTATTTCCAGCATAGGGCCGTGCCGATCACGCCGCTCGCGTCTTCCGCGACGAAACCCACGCCCAGCTGGAGGACGAATCTCCAGTCGTCCGCGCGATGCGGCCATTTGAGTTCGACCGTCAACGCGTGCGCGGCGGGAATGTCGTCGAGGGTGAAGCGTCTATAGGTAATCGAATCGGACACGCCGTACTCCCTGATTGACTGAAGGCTTACGCCGTCACTGTGTCATCCGGTGCGCGGTGTGACTAGGACGATCTTTTTATCGAGGCCCACGGACAGGGCCGCATCGAAATTCGATGCAAAACGCCAGGTCTGGGTGCGCATTACAGGTAACTTCTGCTGCGAGGCGAATTTTGTCGGCGATATATGTCAGGCCCGCGGCTCTACGATTTTGTCATGGCGCAAGCATTCACGAAACGCACCGCGCGGACCACTGGTTAATCACCCAGGAGACCTTGCTCATGGACAGCTTCAATCCGGACGACGTCGAGCGAAGTCTTGTCGAACCGCTGTCCGAGCGCATCGGCGAGACCTTCGCCGAGTTGAAGCCGGGCGCGACGCTGCGCTACGGCGGCGGCAGGAATCCCGGCCGCCACGCTTACCAGGCCAGCCTGCGGTTCGAAAGCGTGCTGATCAAGCTGCGCGCCCGAACGCGCGATGCACGCCTCGCGCGCCGGCCGCAAATCCAGGCGGGATAAGGCTTTCCGCCCGAACGCCGCATTCTGTGCTGTCAGCGGCGTTAAAACGCAATGTTTGTGTCACCAGCAGCGCACTAATCAGGAACATCTATGTTTTTGCGCTGATTAAATCTTTAACAGGAATTGAGGTTTAGTCGACCGGCTCGCGCGCTTAGACGCGTTGCTCCGGTCTCACGCAAAGCGGTTTCCGCCAATGAACTCCGACAGCGGGTTCACCATCACGATAGGACTGCACCATGATCGAATTCGAACCGAAATACATCACCTTCGACTGCTACGGCACGCTGACGAAATTCCGCATGGCCGACATGACGCGCGAACAGTACGGCCACTTGCTGAGCGGTGAAGACCTCGAAAAGCTCGTCGCGTTCTACGCGGGCTATCGTCGCGATGAAGTGCTCGGTGCATGGAAGCCGTATCGCGACGTGGTGGTCAATGCGCTGCGCCGCGCGTGCAAGCGCGTGAACGTCGAATTCAACGAAGCGGGTGCGCAGAGCATCTATGAAGCCGTGCCGACCTGGGGCCCGCATCCGGACGTGCCGGAAGGCGTCGCTCGTCTGGCGAAGAAGTACAAGCTGGTGATTCTCTCGAACGCTTCGAACGACCAGATCCAGAGCAACGTCGACAAGCTCGGCGCGCCGTTCCACAAGGTGTTCACCGCCCAGCAGGCGCAGTCGTACAAGCCGCGCATGCAAGGCTTCGAATACATGTTCGACCAGCTCAACTGCAATCCGGAAGACGTGTTGCACGTATCGTCGAGCCTGCGCTACGACCTGATGACCGCGCACGACATGGGCATCAAGCACAAGGTATTCGTCAACCGCGGCCACGAACCGTCCACGCCTTATTACCAGTACTACGAGGTCCAGGACATTCCGCATCTGGCTTCGGAACTCGGCCTGTAAGCGCCGGTTTTTCACGTTCATTGCCCATCTCAAGGACAGACCGGATGAAGCTCGATTCCTACTGGCTCGACACCGCGCCGCCCCTGCTTTCGGCGTGCGAGGGTCCGGTCGACGGCCAGACCGACGTGGTGGTGATCGGCGGCGGCTTCACCGGGCTGTCGGCGGCGCAGGCGCTGGGCAAGCGCGGCGCCGCGGTGACCGTGCTCGACGCCGGCCGTATCGGCGGCGGCGCGTCCGGGCGCAACGGCGGGCAGGTCAATACCGGTGTCGCGCAGGACTTCGTCGCGCTGGTCGCGCAACTCGGTGTGGAGCGCGCGAGTGCCTGCTACCGTGCGTTTTCAGATGCGGTCGATACGGTCGAGCGGCTGATCCGCGAGGAAAACATCGACTGCAACTACATCGCGACCGGCAAGCTGAAACTGGCCTCCAAGCCGCATCACCTCGCGCATCTTGAGAAGACCGCGGAAGCGATTCGCCGTGAAGTCGATACGGATATCGAACTAATCGACCGCAGCCGTATTCGCAGCGAAATCCAGTCCGACAGTTTTCACGGCGGGCTGCTGCAACGCCACGGCGGCCAGATGCACATGGGCAAGTTCGCGGTCGGTCTCGCCGAGGCGGCGGTGCGGCGCGGCGCAAAGCTGTACGAGAACGCGGCGGTCACCGCCATCGTGAAAGACGGCAGTGGCTTTCGGATCGCCACGGCGCGCGGCGAAGTGCGCGCAAGGCAGGTGCTGATCGCGACAGGTCCGTCGCGGCACGGCCCGTTCGGCTGGTATCGGCGGCGCCTCGCGCCGATCGGTTCGTTCATCGTCGTGACCGAACCCTTGTCGCCCGAGTTGCTGGCGCAAGTGTTCCCCAACCGGCGCGCGTACACGACCACGCGTTTGATGCACAACTATTTCCGCGTGACGCCGGACTCGCGTCTGCTGTTCGGTGGCCGCGCGCGCTTCACGGCGTCCGAACGCCCGTCCGATGCAAAGAGCGGACGCATCCTGCAGGAAGGCCTCGCCGCGATGTTCCCGATGCTCGCAAGCGCGCGCATCGACTATTGCTGGGGCGGTCTGGTGGACATGAGCGCCGACCGTCTGCCGCACGCCGGGCAGCACGACGGCATCTATTTTTCGATGGGCTATAGCGGCCACGGCACGCAGATGTCGACGCACATGGGCCAGGTGATGGCCGATGTGATGGACGGCCACGAGGACCAGAACCCGTGGCGCGAGTCGGAGTGGCCCGCGATTCCCGGGCATACCGGCAAGCCCTGGTTTCTGCCGCTGGTGGGCACGTATTACCGTATCAAAGACATTTTCTACTGATGGTTTCGTTGTTGGATTGACACTTGCACCCGGAAGTTAAAAAAACGCAGCCACGCCTGCTCAACCCCATAGCTCTACCTCGCGGAGAAGTTCGATGAATAAGGAAAACTCGCAACATGGCGCTCTTGGTCTCGGCACCGAGTTGGAGCGGTTGACCGCCAAAGGTGCATCGCGGCGCGGCGTGCTGCGCGCGATGGCCGCAGCCGGGATGATGTCGGTGACGGGCGCCGGCCTTCTGACCGCGAGCGGCGAGGCGCTGGCGCAAGCCAAGCCGAAGCAGGGCGGCAAGATTCGCGTGGCGACGCAGTCCGCCTCCGCGGCCGATACGCTCGACCCCGCGAAGGGCGCGCTCGGCACCGACTACGTGCGCGGCTTCATGTTTTACAACTGCCTGACCGAACTCGACTCGCATCTCGGCGCGAAGATGTCGCTGGCGACCTCGCTCGATACGAAAGACGCCACCGTGTGGGTCGTCAAGCTGCGCAATGGCGTGCAGTTCCACGACGGCAAAGCCCTCGCGCCGGCCGACGTGGTCTATTCGATCATGCGCCACAAGGATCCGGCCACCGCTTCGAAAGCGAAGACGCTGGCCGATCAGATCAAGGAAGTGAAGGCCACCGGCCCGAACGAAGTGACGATCACGCTGGAAGGTCCGAACGCCGATTTGCCGGTGATCCTCGCTACCTCGCATTTCCAGATCATCAAGGACGGCACCAAGGATTTCAAAACGGCGATCGGCACCGGCCCGTTCAAGGTCAAGGAATTTTCGCCGGGCGTGCGCACGGTCGGCGTGAAGAACGAGAAGTACTGGAAGCCGGGCATGCCGCACCTCGACGAAATCGAGCTGATCGGCATTGGCGACGAGTCGGCGCGCGTGAACGCGCTGCTTTCCGGCGACGTGCAGCTGATCAACGCGGTGAGCCCGCGTTCGACCACGCAGATCAAGGGTGCGGGCGGCTTCTCGGTGCTGGAGACGAAGAGCGGCGTGTACACTGACCTGATCGTGCGCGACGAAGGCGGCATTACCGGCAACGACGATTTCCGTCGCGGCATGATGTACCTGCAGGACCGCGAGCAGATGCGCCGCGCGATCTTCCAGGGTTACGGGACCATCGGCAACGATCAGCCTATCGATCCGACCAACAAGTACTACCTGGCCGGCTTGCCGCAACGCGCCTTCGATCCGGACAAAGCGAAGTTCCATTTCCAGAAAGCCAAGGTGGGCAGCGCGCCGATCCAGATTTTCGCGTCGCCGGCGGCGGAAGGCTCGGTTGAAATGGCAATGTTCCTTCAGCAGGTCGCGCCGCAAGCCGGTCTGAATCTGCAGGTGTCGCGCGTACCGGCCGACGGCTACTGGTCGAACCACTGGATGAAGCATCCGTTGGGTTTCGGCAATATCAACGCGCGGCCGAGCGCCGACGTGATCTTCACGCAGTTCTTCAAGTCGGACGCACCGTGGAACGAGGCTAACTGGAAGAGTCCGAAATTCGACCAGTTGCTGCTGCAGGCACGCGGCGAACCGGACGACGCCAAGCGCAAGCAGTTGTACGGCGATATGCAGGTGCTGGTACATGACACGGGCGGCGTCGGCATTCCGATGTTCCAGAGTTCGCTCGACGCGTACACGAACAAGCTCAAGGGCCTCGGTTCCATTCCTCTCGCCGGATTGATGGGCTACATGTTCGCGGAAAACGTCTGGCTCGAAGCCTGAGCTCGACTCAGGGCACGCCCTGCAACACGCGCGCCGCCTCATCGGCGGTGCGCGGCTTCAACCGCAATGGAGGCGATTCTCGATGAAAGCACATGCGCAACGTCTCATCGCCGCGCGCCTTGGCCTCGCGCTGCTTACGCTGCTGCTGGTGTCGGCAGTCGTGTTCGCGATCACCGGGCTGCTGCCCGGCGACGCGGCCCAACAGGCGCTCGGCCAGGCGGCAACCCCCGAAGCCGTGGCCGCGCTGCGGCATCAGTTCGGCCTCGACCAGCCCGCGCTGCAACGCTACTTCGTGTGGCTCCTTCACGTGGTGAGCGGCAACTTCGGCACGTCGTTGTCGAACAATCTGCCCGTCAGTCAACTGATCGCGACGCGCCTGCCGAACTCGCTGGTGCTCGCCGGACTGACGGCGGTGGTGTCCGTGCCGGTGGCGCTGTTGATCGGCATTTCGTCGGCGATGTTCCGTGGCTCGCTGCTCGACCGCACGCTCAATGTGCTGACGCTCTCCACGGTCGCCGTGCCGGAATTCCTGATCGCGACGATCGCCGTGCTGATCTTCGCCGTCAAGCTGCGCTGGCTGCCGGCCCTGTCGTATCTGTCGGAAGTGCATTCGTTCGGCGCGCTGCTGCGCATCTACGCGATGCCGGTAATGACGCTGTGCTGCGTGCTCGTGGCGCAGATGGCGCGCATGACGCGCGCCGCGGTGCTCGACCAGCTCAATTCGTCGTATGTGGAAATGGCCTTGCTCAAGGGCGCCTCGCCGGTGCGCGTGGTGTGGCGGCATGTGTTGCCGAACACCGTCGGGCCGATTGCCAACGCCGTGGCGCTGAGTCTGTCGTATCTGTTCGGCGGCGTGGTGATCGTCGAATCGATCTTCAACTATCCGGGCCTTGCGAGCCTGATGGTCGACGCGGTCACCAACCGCGACATGCCGCTCGTGCAAGGTTGCGTCATGGTGTTCTGCGCGGCGTATCTCGCGCTCGTGCTGATCGCCGACCTGTGTCAAATCGTATCCAACCCGAGGCTGCGTCGATGATGAGCCAACCTACCAATCCCCACCATGTTCCTCACGCCGGCACCGAACTGTACGACGTGCGCCGCGATGAAGTGGTCGTCGAGCCCGCGCCTGTCGAAGTCGCGCCGCTGAAACACGGCGTGTTCAAACGCTTGGTGCACCGCTTCTCGGTACTCGGCCTGATCGGTCTCTTGATGGTCGCGTTCTGGCTGCTGGTCGCGTTCATCGGACCGCTGGTCGCGCCGTACAAAGGCGGTGCGCTGACCTCGACGGAAATTTTCGGCCGTTACAGCGCGGCGTACCCGCTTGGCACCGACTACCTCGGCCGCGACATGCTGAGCCGGATTCTCTACGGCGCGCGCTATACCGTCGGCCTCGCGCTCGCGGCCGCCGTGCTCGCCAGCGTGATCGGCACATTCTTCGGCCTGCTCGCGGCGGTCTCGGGCCGCGTGGTCGATGAAGTTCTGAGCCGCCTGTTCGACGCGCTGATTTCGATTCCGAGCAAGGTGCTCGCGCTCGTCGTGATCGCCGCGTTTGGGTCGTCGATTCCGATGTTGACGACGGTCGCCGCGGCCGCCTACATTCCCGGCGCGTTCCGCATTTCGCGCTCGCTCGCGGTGAACGTGATGAGCCTCGAATACGTGCAGGTGGCCCGCGCTCGCGGCGAAGGCATCTTCTATATCGCGCGGGTCGAGGTGTTGCCCAACATGATTCATCCGATGCTCGCCGATTTCGGCCTGCGTTTCGTGTTCATCGTGCTGCTGCTGAGCGGGTTGAGCTTTCTCGGCCTCGGCGTGCAGCCGCCGAACGCCGATTGGGGTTCGCTCGTGCGCGAGAACATCGGCGGCTTGTCGGAAGGCGCGCCCGCCGTGCTGATGCCGGCCGTCGCGATTGCGACGCTGACCATCGGCATGAATCTGCTGATCGACAACTTGCGGCGTCGCAACCGCAAGCAGGGAGGTGCGTGATGGCTGAGCGGGACATGATCGAGGTAAAGGGCCTGAGAGTCGTCGCGGGTGCCGCACCGGGGCCGGTGACGGAGATCGTCAAGGGCGTCGATTTCTCGGTGAAGAAGGGCGAGGTGCTCGCGCTGATCGGCGAGTCCGGTTCGGGCAAGACGACCATCGCGCTGTCATTGCTCGGCTATGCGCGCGCGGGCTGCGAGATCAGCGGCGGGTCGGTGCGCATCGGCGAGCTCGAGGTGTTGTCGCTCGATGCGAAGGGACGCCGCGCGTTGCGCGCGCGCACCGTCGCGTACGTCGCGCAGAGCGCGTCGGCGGGCTTCAATCCGGCGCGCACGATCATGGATCAGGTCATCGAGCCGGCGCTGCTGCATCGCCTGATGACGAAAGAAGCCGCACGCGCCAAAGCGATCGGACTGTTCCGCTCGCTCGCGCTGCCCGCGCCGGAAACGATCGGCGCGCGCTATCCGCATCAGGTATCCGGCGGTCAGTTGCAGCGCTTGATGGCAGCGATGGCATTGATCACCGATCCGGCCGTCGTCGTGTTCGACGAGCCGACTACCGCGCTCGACGTCACCACCCAGATCGAAGTACTTGCGGCCTTCAAGAAGGTGATTCGCGAACTCGGCACCACGGCCGTGTACGTGTCGCACGATCTGGCGGTGGTCGCGCAGATGGCGGACCGCATCGTCGTGTTGAACGGTGGCGCGGTGAAGGAGAACGGCGCGGTCGCGCAAGTGCTCGACGCGCCCGTGGATGCGTACACGCGTCAGTTGCTGGCCGCGACGCGGCGTCCGGAAGCCGTGCTGACGTTGCCGCCAAATCTCGGCAAACACGTGCCGCCGCTATTGGAGATTCGCGGGCTGTCGGCGGGCTATGGACGGATCGACCGGCAAGGCGTGCCTGCCGTGCGCGTGCTCGACGACGTCAGTCTGTCGATTCCACGCGGCAGCACGCTCGGCGTGATCGGCGAATCCGGCTCCGGCAAGACCACGCTCGCGCGCGTGGTGGCGGGCCTGGTCGACCGCGGGCGCGGCGAGGTGCTGTTCAACGGCGAGCCGTTGCACGCACAAATCTCCCGCCGTACGCCGGAGCAGTATCGGCAGATCCAGATCGTGTTTCAGAACGCCGATACGGCGCTCAATCCGAGCCATTCGATTGCCGATATTCTGGGGCGGCCGCTTGCGTTCTATCACCATCTGCGTGGCTCGGCCGCAAAAAAACGCATGCTGGAGTTGCTCGATCTGGTGAAGCTGCCGGCTTCGATCGCCAAGCGTACGCCTGCCGGACTCTCTGGAGGCCAGAAGCAACGCGTGAATCTGGCACGTGCGCTCGCCGCCAATCCAGCCTTGATTCTGTGCGACGAAGTGACCTCCGCGCTCGACACGGTGGTCGGCGCGGCGATTCTCGATCTGCTCGCCGAATTGCGGCGCGAACTGGGCGTGTCGTACATGTTCATCAGCCACGATATTTCGACGGTGCGCGCGATCTGCGACGAAGTGATCGTGCTGTACGCAGGGCATCGCGTGGAAGCAGGGCAGCGCGAGGTGCTGGCGGCGCCGCCGTATCACCCGTACACGGGCCTGCTGGTCGATTCGGTGCCGGCCTTGAAACCCGGCTGGCTCGACGCGCGCCGCGACATTGTCGCGACCGCCTTGCCGGCGATGGGCGAGAGCGCCGACATTGCCGAGTTGTGCTCGTTCCGCGCGCGCTGTCCGGTGCGTATCGACGGCAAGTGCAACGTAACGCCGCCTTCGTTGAAGAAACTGCCTTCGGGCGCGGAGATTCTGTGCCACCATCCGGCCGCCGAATTGAACCGCCTGCAGACCGTGGAGGCGACCGCGGCATGAGCGGACGATTTGTACGCGTCGCGGAAACGGGCCGCAAGACCTTTCCGATCACGGTGGACGGCGTCGTGCGCGAGGCCGCCGAAGGCGACACGCTGATGGTCGCACTGCTCACCGGCACGCGTACGTTGCGCGACTCCGAATTCGGCGACGGCCGCCGCGCCGGTTTCTGTCTGATGGGCGCCTGCCAGGACTGCTGGGTGTGGACCGCGCAAGGCGAGCGCGTGCGCGCATGCAGCACGCCGGCACTGCCCGGCATGTCGATCGTCACGAAGCTGGCGGAAGCCGGGGAGGGTGTATGGCCCCGCGCGTAGTCATCGTCGGCGCCGGCCCGGCGGGTGTGCGCGCGGCGCAGGCGCTCGTCGAAGCGGGGCTGCGGCCCGTGGTGATCGATGAAGGGCGGCGCGACGGCGGGCAGATTTATCGGCGTCAGCCGGAAGGGTTTTCGCGCAGCTACGAGACGCTCTACGGCACCGAGGCCGAGCGAGCCACGTCGCTGCATGAGAGCTTCGATGCGTTGAAAAGCAGGATCGACTATCTGCCGGAAACGCTGGTCTGGAACATTTCGCCGAACACGGTGCATCTGGTGAGCGGCACGCGCTATCACGAGCTCGCGTTCGACGCGCTGATCGTTTGCAGCGGCGCGACGGATCGGCTGATGCCGGTCAAGGGCTGGCATCAGGCCGGCACTTATAGCCTCGGCGGCGCGCAGGTCGCGTTGAAGTCGCAAGGCTGCGTGATCGGCTCGCGCATCGTGATGATGGGCAGCGGTCCGCTGTTGTACCTTGTGGCCGCGCAGTACGTGAAAGCGGGCGCGCAGGTTGCCGCGGTGCTCGACACTTCGACGTTCATGCAGCGCGTGGCCGCGTTGCCGCGTTTGCTGGCGATTCCCGCCGCGCTCAGAAAAGGCATTGCGTTGACGCGCGTGCTGGCCGACGCGCGCGTGCCGGTTCATCGCGGTGTAGTGCCGCTCGAAATCAAAGGCTCGGCGCAAGACGGCGTGAGCGCGGTCGAGGTGACGTTGCCCCGTGGCAAGCGGCTCGAATTCAAGTGCGATGCCGTCGCGCTCGGTTATCACCTGCGGCCCGAGACGCAACTCGCGGACCTTGCCGGCTGTCGCTTTCTGTTCGACGAGGCCGCTCGGCAGTGGCTGCCGCAAATCGACTCCGATGGCCGCAGCAGCATCAAAGGCGTCTATCTGGCCGGCGACGGCGCGCGAGTGCGCGGCGCGGACGCAGCGGAACGCTCGGGCCGTCTCGCGGCGCTGGCCGCCTTGCAGGATCACGGCCTGCCGGTCGACGGCGTGGAGCACTTGCGCGCCGAACTCGCGCGCTTTACGCGTTTTGCCGCGGGCTTGCGTGAAGCGTTTCCGTGGCCGGCGAAATTCGCCACGTCGCTGCCGGACGAAACGATTGTCTGCCGTTGCGAAACGATCACGGCAGGCGAGTTGCGTCGCGTGGTGCGCGCGACCGGCGCTAAAGAGGCCAATCGCGCGAAGGCGTTTTCGCGCGTCGGCATGGGTCGTTGCCAGGGGCGCTATTGCGGCCACGCGGGCGCGGAAATCATTGCGGCTGCGGCGTGCGTGCCGCTGTCTTCAGTGGGACGGCTGCGCGGCCAGGCGCCGGTCAAACCGCTGCCGGTGGCGTTGACCGAAGCGGTGAGCGACGAGGTGATCGAATGAGCGCGACGACCGCGAACGAAGCCGATGTGATCGTGATTGGCGGCGGCATCGTGGGAACGACGACAGCGTTCTTCC
The DNA here is from genome assembly GCF_003386115.1 of Paraburkholderia sp. BL27I4N3. NCBI lineage: Bacteria > Pseudomonadati > Pseudomonadota > Betaproteobacteria > Burkholderiales > Burkholderiaceae > Paraburkholderia > Paraburkholderia sp. BL27I4N3. The sequence continues at coordinate 7,747,247 of NZ_QREJ01000001.1, forward strand.
TGCGCCGGCGCAACCGTTCGGTGATTCTGCTCGAACGCGGACTCACCGGTCAGCAGGCGAGCGGCGTGAACTTCGGCGGCGTTCGCCGTCAGGGCCGTGCGTTGTCGCAACTGGCGATGGCGAACCGCGCGCTGCGTACCTGGCAACGTTCCACGGAACTGCTCGGCGAGGACATCGAGTTTCTGCCGTCGGGTCATACGCGTGTGTGCTACCACCAGAAGGACGTGGAGAATTTCGACCAGTACGCGATCGACGCCCGCGCCTACGGTCTCGAACTCGAAGTGCTGCACGGCGAAGCGCTGTTCAGGCGCTTTCCGTTTCTCGGCCGCGAGGTGCTGGCGGCTTCGATCTCTCCGCTCGACGGCCACGCCAATCCACGCCTCGCCGCGCCCGCGTTCGGCCGCGCGGCGGCCCGGCTGGGCGCGCGGGTGATCGAGGACACGGAGATCGTGCGCGTCGAAAAAGACGGTAGCCGGTTTCGCGTGGAAAGCGCGCGCGGCGACGTGTATTGGGCGGCGCAACTCGTGATCTGCGCCGGAGCGTGGGCGTGCCGGCTGACCGAACAGTTCGGCGAATCCGCGCCGCTCACCGCGCGCGGACCGCAAATGTGCGTGACGGAGCCGGTGCCGTACGTGTTCAAGTCGTCGATGGGCGTGTTCACGTCGATCAAGGAAGAAAGCATTTATTTTCGCCAGATTCCGCGCGGCAACATCATCGTCGGTGGAGGTCCTGCCGGTCCCGCCGACGCCGTGACGAGCCGCGCTTCCGTGTTGCCGATCAACACCGTGCGGCAACTCGCGCAAATGCGCCGGCTCGTGCCCGCGTTGGCGCCGCTGCATGTGATTCGCGTGTGGAGCGGCGTGGAAAGCTATCTGCCCGACAGCGAGCCGGTGATCGGTCCGAGCGGTCAGGTCGACGGATTGTTCTACGCGTTCGGCTTCAGTGGGTCGGGGTTTCAGATCGGCCCGGGCGTCGGCGAAACGCTGGCGGAACTCGTCGATACGGGCAGCACGGCGATTCCTCTCGACGCGTTTTCCATCCGGCGTTTCACGAAACAACCGGCGGCCCGCTCGACCATCGTGACGTCATGAAACAGTCCATCAGCCTCAATGCGGCCCGCGCTTTCATCGAAGCTCACTTCGACGAACCGGTGACGCTCGCCCAACTCGCCGCGCTGTCCGCGCTCAGCGTGTCGCGTTTCGCCACGGTGTTCCGGCAGCAATACGGTTCATCGCCGTACCGCTATCTGTGCGGGCTGCGGATCCAGCGCGCGCAGACGCTGCTGCTCGAAGGCGTGCCGGGATCGGTGGTGGCGACGGAGGTCGGTTTCTTCGACCAAAGCCACTTCGGCCGCCATTTCAAGCGATGCTGCGGCATGACGCCCAGCATGTTCATCGCGCGGGCCGCGGCCAATGCGGCGCGGCACGGTGGGGCGAGCGCAGCGAATGGCGCTGGCGGTTTGAGTGGCGCTAGCGGCTTGAATAGCTTGAACGGGACGCCTACTGCGTCGCGCTCAGCTTCCGCCATAACGTCGTCTTGCTGATGCCGAGCGCCTCGCAGACCGCGTCGCGATCGCCGTCGTGCGCGGCGAGCGCGGCGCGGATTTCGTCGGCTTCCACGTGACGACTGCGTTCGCGCAGGGTCAGCGCGGCTTTTTTCGTGCGCGCGTGCGGCTCGATTATTTCAGGCGCGACCGTGCGCAGCATGTCGCGGGTGAGAACGGGTTCGGCGGCGTGTTCCGACGTCGCGCCCGCATTGGCTTCGGCTTCGGCATTCGCATCGGCGAGTTCGACCGCGATCCGTTCGATCACGTTCTGCAATTCACGCACGTTGCCCGGCCACGCGTAGCGCTTGAGCGGCTCCGCGAGCGCGGCAAGCAGGCGCCCGGCGGCGGCCGCGTCCGGCAGGCGCGCCGCGAGCCTCGGTTCGCGCGCGGCGGCTTGCAGTAGCAGTTCGACGGCGAGCGGCAGCAGATCGGTCGGCCGCTCGCGCAGCGGCGGCAGCGCGATGCTCAAAATGTTGAGCCGGTAGTACAGGTCCGCGCGAAAGCTGCCCGCTTCGATGCCCTCGGTCAACGCGCGATGCGTTGCCGCGACCACGCGAATATCCACCCGCGTCGGCTCAGTCGATCCGAGCCGCACCACTTCACGCTCTTGCAGCACACGCAGTAGCCGGCTTTGCAGCGACAGCGGCATTTCGCCGATTTCATCGAGAAACAGCGTGCCACGGTGCGCCACTTCGATCAGCCCCGCCTTGCCGCCCTTGCGCGCGCCGGTGAACGCGCCTTCTTCGTAACCGAACAGTTCGCTCTCCAGCAGCGCCTCCGGAAACGCGCCGCAATTGATCGCGACGAAGGCGAAGTCGCGCCGCGCGCTCAACTGATGCATGCTCTGCGCGACCATCTCCTTGCCCGTGCCGCTTTCGCCGAGAATCAGCACGGTGGCGTCCGAGCGCGCGTAGCGCCGCACGAGCGCGCGCACGCGTTCGATCGATTCGGACGCGCCGACGATATCGTCGAGCCGGTAACGCGCGCTGAACTGCTGCACGCGTTGGCGCGAGCGCAAGGTCCGGTCGAGCCGTTCGACCGCGCGCGATTCCTGAAACGTCAGCACCGTGCCCGCCGCCGCGCCGCTGCTCGCCAGCGGCCCGCGATGCACGACATAGCTCAAGCCACGCACCGTGCACAAGGTGTCGCCGTCGGCGTCCGGCAGGCTGCCCGCGAGATCGGGCGCGAGTTCGAGCAGCACGCGGCCCACGGCCTTCGCCGCGTCGAGGCCGAGCACGGCGGCCAGGCGCTGGTTCATCGCTTCGACGCGGCCTTGCGCGTCGAGCGCGACGACGCCGTCGCGCAGATGCTGCAGCAGATTGTCGAGCCGTTGACGCCGGACCGTTTCGCGCCGCGTGGCTTGCGCGACTTCGAGCGCGGTGTCGAAGGCCGCGCGCACCGACGCGCGCGAATATAGAAACACCGCGCCCATGCCGGCATTCGCCGCGAGATCGGTGACCATGCCAGGACCGACCACCACGTCGATGCCGCGATCGCGCAGATCGAGCACGACGCTCTCCGCGTCCTGCGCCGATTGATACGAGGCGAACGTGACGTCGAGCGCGTAGGCGGCGACGAAGCGGCGCACTTCGTCAGGCGTGTTGCCGTGCGTGACGAGCGCGACCTTCGCGCCGTCGCGTCGCGCCCGTGCGAGCGCATGCATCACGTCGAAGCCGGTCGGGCTGATCAGCACGACCGGCACCGACACGCGCGTCTTCAGATACGCGCCGTTCGAGCCGCCGGCAATCACCACATCCGGACGGCCCGCGCCCGCGGCGTCGATCTCGCGCACGGCGTCTTCGAAACCGTGCGAGACGATGCGCAGATCCGCGCGTTCCACGTATTCGCCGGCGATATCGAAGAACAGATCGCGCAGTCGGCTGATACTCACGGCCCAGATGCGGGGGCGCTGGGCGGGTTCGAAAAGAGGTGTGCTCAAGGGAGGGCGGCTCGCGGCGAGGCGGGTGAAGTGCGTCTATTATGCGCGCATCCGTTTCTGATTTGAAATCAGCATTTCAGTTGTGAAATTGAATGCCGGTTGATGCGATCGCGTGTCTCTTATGAAATCAGGCACTTAGCGCACGTCGAAGCGGCTGGCCCGTTCTTTGCATTTCAGGCTGCGTTCAAAAAGCATCCCCATGCATTAGGAGACGAACCCATGAGCGAAGCAGACAACAGCACGCCCAACGCGGGCGCATTCAAACCGAAGAAATCCGTCGCCCTGTCCGGCGTGACAGCGGGCAACACGGCCCTCTGCACGGTCGGCAAGACCGGCAACGACCTGCATTACCGCGGCTATGACATTCTGGATATCGCGAGCGCCTGCGAATTCGAAGAAATCGCCTATCTGCTCGTGCACGAAAAGCTGCCGACCCAGGCCGAGCTGACCGCGTACAAAACGAAGCTGAAGGCGCTGCGCGGTCTGCCCGCCAACGTCAAGGCCGCGCTCGAATGGATCCCGGCCGCCGCGCATCCGATGGACGTGATGCGCACCGGCGTGTCGGTGCTCGGCACCGTGCTGCCGGAGAAAGACGATCACAACCTGCCGGGCGCGCGCGATATCGCTGACAAGCTGATGGCCTCGCTCGGCTCGATGCTGCTTTACTGGTACCACTACTCGCACAACGGCAAGCGCATCGAAGTGGAAACCGACGACGATTCGATCGGCGGCCACTTCCTGCATCTGCTGCACGGCGTTGAGCCGTCGAAGGCATGGGTCGATGCGATGCATGTGTCGCTGAACCTGTACGCCGAACACGAATTCAATGCGTCGACGTTCACCGGCCGGGTGATCGCCGGCACGGGCTCGGACATCTATTCGGCTATCACCGGCGCAATCGGCGCGCTGCGCGGACCGAAGCACGGTGGCGCCAATGAAGTCGCGTTCGAGATCCAGTCGCGCTACCAGACGCCGGACGAAGCCGAAGCGGACATCAGAAAGCGCGTCGAGAACAAGGAAGTGGTGATCGGTTTCGGCCATCCGGTGTACACGATCTCCGATCCGCGCAACAAGGTCATCAAGGAAATCGCCAAAAAGCTCTCGAAGGAAGCCGGCAACAGCAAGCTGTTCAATATCGCCGAGCGGCTGGAGTCGGTGATGTGGGAGGCGAAGAAGATGTTCCCGAATCTGGACTGGTTCAGCGCGGTCTCGTATCACATGATGGGCGTGCCTACGGCAATGTTCACGCCGCTCTTCGTGATCGCGCGCACGGCGGGTTGGAGCGCGCACATCATCGAGCAGCGCATCGACAACAAGATCATCCGTCCGAGCGCGAATTACACCGGACCTGACGACCTGCCGTTCGTGCCGCTCGCCAAGCGTGTTTGAAGTCGCGTGAGCGCATAACCGCACGCAAGTAAGCGTTTCTCCTCCATTGCGTCTAAAGAGCGCGGCGCAATGAAGTTGGGCCTTGGCTTTCTTAAACCCCAAGCCAGCGCCGTTTTTTGCGGCGCGTTTGCGCGGCCGCCTGCAAACCCGACCGGCATGCTGCCGCGCGCTAAACTACACGTGCTGCCTGACGGGCCCGCCAGGGAAACGCCATAAGAAAGGGGCCGCCGATCGTGATCGGCCGCCGCCATCGTCCCCGGATCATTACTGTCTTGTCCCCTACGCCATGAATACTGCAAACCGCAAACGCCTTCCCGGCACCCAGCTCGATTTCTTCGACACGCGCGCCGCGGTCGACGCGATCCAGCCCGGCGCTTACGACAAACTGCCGTACACGTCGCGCGTGCTCGCCGAAAACCTCGTGCGCCGTTGCGATCCGGTCACGTTGACTGCGTCGCTCAAGCAGATCATCGAACGCAAGCGCGAGCTGGATTTCCCGTGGTTCCCGGCGCGCGTGGTGTGTCATGACATTCTCGGCCAGACGGCGCTCGTCGACCTCGCCGGCCTGCGCGACGCGATTGCCGCGCAAGGCGGCGATCCGGCGCTGGTCAATCCGGTGGTGCCGACGCAACTCGTGGTCGACCATTCGCTGGCCGTCGAGTGCGGCGGTTTCGATCCGGATGCGTTCGCGAAGAACCGCGCGATCGAAGATCGCCGCAACGAAGACCGCTTCGATTTCATCAACTGGACCAAACGTGCGTTCAGGAATGTCGACGTGATTCCGCCGGGCAACGGCATCCTGCATCAGATCAACCTGGAGCGTATGAGCCCGGTGGTGCAGGTGAAAGACGGCGTGGCGTTTCCGGATACGCTGGTCGGCACGGACTCGCATACGCCGATGGTCGACGCGCTCGGCGTGATCGCGATCGGCGTGGGCGGGCTCGAAGCGGAAAGCGTGATGCTGGGCCGCGCGTCGTATTTGCGCCTGCCCGATATCGTCGGCGTGGAACTGACGGGCAAGCCGGCCGAAGGCATCACGGCGACCGACGTGGTGCTCTCGTTGACCGAATTCCTGCGCAAGGAAAAGGTGGTCGGCGCGTACCTCGAGTTCTACGGCGCGGGCACGGCCAATCTGACGCTCGGCGACCGCGCGACGATCGCCAACATGGCGCCCGAATTCGGCGCCACGGCCGCGATGTTCTCGATCGACGAACAGACCATCAAGTATCTGAAGCTCACCGGCCGTGACGACGAACTCGTGAAGCTGGTGGAAACCTATGCGAAGGAAACCGGCCTGTGGGCAGACAGCCTCGTTAATGCCGAATACGAACGCGTGCTGAAGTTCGATCTGTCGACCGTGGTGCGCACACTGGCCGGTCCGTCGAATCCGCATCGCCGTTTGCCGGTGTCGGAACTGGCGGCGCGCGGCATCAGCGGCAAGGTGGAGAACGAGCCGGGTTTGATGCCGGACGGCGCGGTGATCATCGCCGCGATCACGAGCTGTACGAACACCAACAACCCACGCAATATGATCGCCGCGGGTTTGCTCGCGCGCAACGCGAACCGGCGCGGACTGACTCGCAAGCCGTGGGCGAAGACCTCGCTCGCGCCGGGCTCGAAGGCGGTCACGCTGTATCTGGAAGAGGCCGGGCTGTTGCCGGAACTGGAGCAGCTGGGCTTCGGCGTGGTGGCGTATGCGTGCACATCGTGCAATGGCATGTCCGGTGCGCTGGATCCGGCGATCCAGAAGGAGATCGTCGAGCGCGACCTGTATGCGACCGCCGTGCTGTCGGGCAACCGCAACTTCGACGGCCGCATTCATCCGTACGCGAAGCAGGCGTTTCTCGCTTCGCCGCCGCTGGTAGTCGCGTATGCGATTGCGGGCACGATCCGTTTCGACATCGAGAAAGACGTGCTCGGTATCGATGCCGATGGCCACGCCGTCACGCTGAAGGACATCTGGCCGTCGGATGCGGAAATCGATGCGATCGTCGCGTCGAGCGTGAAGCCGGAGCAGTTCCGCAAGGTGTATGAACCGATGTTCGCGGTTTCCGTCGATACAGGCGAGAAAGCCAATCCGCTCTACGACTGGCGCCCGATGAGCACCTTCATTCGCCGTCCGCCGTATTGGGAAGGCGCGCTTGCCGGTGAGCGCACCCTGAAAGGCATGCGTCCGCTCGCCGTGCTCGGCGACAACATCACGACCGATCACCTGTCGCCGTCCAACGCGATTCTGGCGGATAGCGCCTCGGGCGAATATCTGGCGAAGATGGGCTTGCCGGAAGAGGACTTCAATTCCTACGCGACGCACCGTGGCGATCACCTGACGGCGCAGCGCGCCACCTTCGCGAACCCGACGCTGAAGAACGAGATGGTGCTTGAAGACGGCAAGGTGAAAGCCGGATCGCTCGCGCGCATCGAACCCGAGGGCAAGGTCACGCGCATGTGGGAAGCAATCGAAACCTACATGGAACGCAAGCAGCCGCTGATCGTGATTGCCGGTGCCGATTATGGCCAGGGTTCGTCGCGTGACTGGGCGGCGAAGGGCGTGCGTCTGGCCGGCGCGGAAGCAATCGTCGCCGAAGGGTTCGAGCGCATTCACCGCACGAATCTGGTGGGCATGGGTGTGCTGCCGCTGGAGTTCAAGCCCGGTGTGAACCGGCTCACGCTGGCAATCGACGGCACGGAGACGTTCGATGTGGTCGGCGAGCGCAAGCCGGGCGCTGACCTCACGCTGGTGATTCATCGCAGGACCGGCGAGCAGGTCGAGGTGCCGGTGACGTGCCGGCTCGACACCGCCGAAGAGGTTTCCATTTACGAAGCCGGCGGTGTGCTGCAACGCTTTGCGCAGGACTTTCTCGAGTCGTCGAAGAAGGCGGCTTGAGATGGCTGGTTTTTCGGATCGCTTCGCCTGAAGCGGCGGACGCTACAACGCGGGACAGGGTGACACGGCACGCTATGCCATGTCACCCGCCCACATCAGGACACGATTTTCATGGCCTACCAACCCCAGATCAAGATTCCAGCCACCTACATGCGTGGCGGCACCAGCAAGGGTGTGTTTTTCCGCCTGCAAGATTTGCCCGAAGCGGCCCAGGTGCCCGGCGCCGCGCGTGACGCGCTGCTGATGCGTGTGATCGGCAGCCCCGATCCGTATGGCAAGCAGATCGACGGTATGGGCGGCGCGACATCGAGCACCAGCAAGACGGTGATCATCGCCAAAAGCAGCCGGCCCGATCACGACGTGGATTACCTGTTCGGGCAGGTATCGATCGATAAGGCGTTCATCGACTGGACCGGCAATTGCGGCAATCTCTCCGCCGCGGTCGGGCCGTTCGCGATCAGCGCGGGTCTCGTCGACCCGAGCCGCATTCCGCGCGACGGCATGGCTGTCGTGCGCATCTGGCAGGCGAATATCGGCAAGACGATCATCGGACACGTGCCGATGACCGATGGCGCCGTGCAGGAAACCGGCGCTTTCGAACTCGACGGCGTGACCTTTCCGGCCGCGGAAGTGCAGCTCGAATTCATGGATCCGGCTGCGGAAGAAGAGGGCGCGGGCGGCTCGATGTTCCCCACCGGCAACCTGGTGGACGATCTGGACGTACCGGGCGTGGGCACGCTGAAGGCGACCATGATCAACGCGGGCATTCCGACCATCTTCGTCGATGCGGAATCGATCGGCTACAAGGGCACGGAGTTGCAGGACGCGATCAACAGCGACCCCAAGGCGCTCGCGATGTTCGAGACGATTCGCGCGCATGGGGCGTTGCGCATGGGGCTTATCAAGAACCTCGACGAGATCGCCACGCGCCAGCATACGCCGAAGGTCGCGTTCGTCGCGAAACCGGCTGCGTATGTGGCGTCGAGCGGCAAGCAGATTGACGCGGGCGATGTCGATCTGCTGGTGCGGGCGATGTCCATGGGCAAGCTGCATCACGCCATGATGGGCACCGCAGCCGTAGCGATCGGCACGGCGGCGGCGATTTCCGGCACGCTGGTGAATCTCGCGGCGGGCGGCGGCGCCAGAGAATCGGTGCGCTTCGGTCATCCATCGGGCACGTTGCGGGTCGGCGCCGAGGCGAGCGAGCGCGGCGGCGAGTGGACCGTCACCAAGGCCATCATGAGCCGCAGCGCGCGGGTGCTGATGGAAGGCTGGGTGCGGGTGCCGCAGGAGCGCTGAGCGAACGTCCGGCTTCGTCCGCAACGGACGAAGCCGGGAAAAAACGGGTTTTGATGCAACGGCAAAGCCTAAGACATCAGCCCGAAGCTGGCGAGAACGAACCGAAGACCGAAGAAACAAACTGACGAAAACAGCGGCAGGCCGAGAGCTAGCGACATACACCGCAAGCCGACGGCGCTGGCCTGTGGCCATCGATCGAAAAAGTAGACAGCCGCGCCGGCCAGTACGCGGCCGACCCCGTTCATTGCCGCACCATCACGATCTCGAGATACTCGCTGGGCAGTACGAGCGTCCCGTCGCCGGACCGGTTGCGGCTTTCCATCAGCGTCATCAGATCGAGCTGGAAGGCCGCTTGCCGTTCGCCGTCCATTGCGGCGAATGCCTTGTTCATCGGGCCGTAGTAGGTCCGAAAGAACTCGAGCCAATGCGCCGGCGAATGGTATCGAAACATGAATTCGCGGCTCGTCACGGCGACACTGCGCACACTGCCATGAAAGAGCTCGTCGAGCCGCGCCCGGGTGCCCCACAGCGCCGGCGACTTGAGACCAGGCGGCGGAGGCAGATATTTTCCGATCGTCTTGAACACCTGGCCGACGAAGCTATCCGGCGTCCAGTTCGCGAGGCCGATCTTGCCGCCGGGTTTGCATACGCGCGCCAGCTCGCCGGCCGCCTTTTCCTGATTGGGCGTGAACATGACGCCGAAGGTCGACATGACGATATCGAACGAGGCGTCCGGGTAGGGCAGCGCTTCGGCGTCGGCTTCGCGGAACTGCACCGCTGTCAGACCTTCCGCTTGCGCGCGAGCTTTCCCCGCGTCGAGCAGCGAGGCCACATAGTCGGTCGAGGTGACGTCGCACCAGCGGCGCGCGGCGGCGAGCGTGCCGTTGCCGTTTCCCGCCGCGACATCGAGCACGCGGCTGCCGGCGCGCAAGTCGAGTGCTTCGCACAGGTTTTCTCCGACGATCTGTAGCGTTGTGCCGACCACGGCGTAATTGCCCGTTTCCCACGCGGCGTGCTGGCGCGCTTTGACGTCAGCGAATTCGGAGGTTTGTGATGAAGAAGATTGGACTTCAGACATGAGATGCTCCAGAGAAAAAGTTGTGCGATGCACGCTAGTGTTATTGCGCCAGGGTTTATAAATTCATGTGGTGCCTCCTTAATTGTGGTTAAGTGTTCTATTCATTCAAGATTCCTTAGCATTGTTGTAAGGGATTCGCATGGATGCTAGTATCGGTGCGACTGTTAAATCGGTGAATGACCGGGCGTCCAGATCTTTTGCGCAGGACGCCGAAGTTCGTGGACAACGATGGACGCTCTTTCTGACGTGCTCCGCCTGGTTCGCCTTGGTGGCGCCGTGTATTTAAATGGCGACTTCACCGCACCCTGGTGTTTGTACGGCCAGGCTGACGCGGCGTTGTGCGGCAGCTTCCTTCCTCCGGCCGAACGTATCGTCTCCTACCATCTGATCACCGAGGGAGGCTGCTGGGCTTCTCTCCCGGAGGACCCTGAGTCCGCTATTTACGTGGCTGCGGGCGAACTGCTTGTCGTACCGCAAGGCGAAGCGCATCTGCTCGGCAGTTCGCTCGACATCGCGCCCGGACCCACTGGCGAACTGCTCGAGAATCAGTTGCGCAATGCTCCGGGACAGTTAATGGCGCTTCGCTACGGCGGGGGTGGAGACCGCACGCGTCTGGTGTGCGGCTTTCTCGCGTGCGACGACACGTTGAGCAATCCGGTGCTGTCCGCACTGCCTCGCATCTTCAAGGTCGACATGCGCAATGACCCGCAGTCCGCGTGGCTCGAATCGTCGTTACGGTTCGCGGCGGCTGAGGCAGCGGAATGGCGAGTGGGCAGTGCGATTGTTCTTGCGCGGCTATCGGAGCTGCTCTTCGTGGAGGCAGTGCGACGTTGCATCGACGCGCTGCCGTCCGATCGGAAGGGCTGGCTCGCCGGTGTGGGAGACCGGTTCGTCGGTCGTGCGCTTGCGTTGATGCATGCGCAGCCGGCACACGGCTGGACGGTCGATGAACTGGCGCGCAAAGCGGGCTTGTCCCGCTCCGCGCTGGCGCAGCGATTCACCCAGTTGCTCGGTCAGCCACCTATGCAGTATCTCGCGCATTGGCGTTTGCAGATTGCCGCGCAGGAGTTGCGTGTTGGGACGAAGTCGCTGGCGGCGGTGGCGGATCAGGTGGGATATGAGTCGGAGGCGGCGTTCAATCGGGCTTTCAAGCGCGAGTTCGGAATGCCGCCGGCCGGGTGGCGGAGGAGCCGGGGCGAGACGGCGGCGACTTCCGCGGGCTCTGCCGGCGCGGCGGCCGCCGCCGTGGACGGATCGTTCGACGATCGAGGCGCCTAGAGCGCCAGCCGCGCGAGCGGGTGCGCCGTCCTCACTTCACCCCGTGCTTCGCCTGCCAGCTCTTCATGAACGCGATTTCATCATGCTGCGCCTTGATGATGTTTCTGGCCAGCCGCTTCAACTCTGGGTCCTTGCCGTACTTCAACTCGACCTGCGCCATTTCGATCGCCCCTTGATGATGCGGAATCATGTGCGCGACGAAGTCCTTGTCGGCGTTGCCCGTATAGTCGGCGCTCATGTCGCGCATCATTTTGTCGTCGGCGGCCTTGAAGGCTTGCGTCGCGTCGCCGGTGCCGGCATCCGCCGACTTCGACATGTCCATGCCAGGCATGGCGGCCGGTTGCTGGGCGTGGACGGGCGCGGTCGCGACAGCAAATGCAAAGCCGCTGAACAGGCAAAGGGCACGAAAGGCGTGAAGTTTTTTCATTGTGAATGTCCGTTGGGAAAGGGTGTCCGTCAGCCTCGTGGCGACGGATGAAAACCCGCCGCCTCGATGGCCTCGATGAGTTGTCCGGCCGCCAGCGTCGACGTAACCTTGACGATTTTAACGGGGACATCGACTTCGAGCCTCGCCGCGGGATCGAGACTCGTGACTGCACGCTTGATTGCGTTGGCGCACCCGCCGCAGGACATATCCGGGACGTCGAATTCCATTTCCTACCTCCAATGAGAAGTCATGACTCCAGCGTGGACCTTCCCACGGCGGTAAGGTCAAGCAGGTTTTCGTCGCTGGTTGAAATCTTATTGGCGCGCGCAAAGCCATCATGCGCGGCATCGTTTTCAGCTTTACGATTTTGCAAATCTGCATGCTAGACTCCGTACCCATGTCTTACTGGCTCAAACTCTTCATCGTCGTGCTGCTCGTGCTGAGCCTACCGGTTCAGTCGTTCGCGGCCGTCTCCATGAAATGCGGGTCCTCGCATTCCGTGGGCGATGCGGCACCCGCGCGCCAGGCGGCAACCGATGCAATGACCCATCATCACGACCATGCCGCGATGCTGGCCGAACAAGCCGACCACGCCGACAATAACGCCGGGGCTCATCTTCAGCATCACAGTCCCGCAGGCGGCGAGCATCATGCGCACGCATGCTCCACTTGCGCGTCCTGCTGTTTCGGCGGCGCGTTGCCCGTTACGCCGCTTGCGTCCTTGTCCGCCAACGCGGCTCATTTCGCTGTTCCCCTGCCTCCCGCTGTGCGCGTCGCGTCGTTTCTGACCGGCGGCGTCGAACGGCCTCCTCGCATCTCTCTCGTCTAGTTCTTTCGCAGCCTCACGCTGCGTGGTTCCCGTTGTTTCATTCCGCCCCGATGGACGGCCGTGTGCCGTGCGTCGTGGCCGTACTTGACGAGACGATTCATGCGAACGTTCATTGTGGCGCTCGGCGCGGCGGCATGTCTGCCGGCGCTTGCGCACGCTATATCCCTACTCCCTGACCCGGCCGATGCGGCGGCATCCGTGCCGGCGCTCGATACGCCGTCGGTACTGGCCGACTATCGGCCATACCGTGAGCAGCAGGCGGCGAGCTGGCCGGCGCTCAACCGGGCGGTGACGCATGCAGCGGGCCGCTCCGGAGCGGGCCATGGCTCGCTCCATTCGGGCATCGCTGAGGCCGAAGAAGACGCTCACAGTTCTCATCGTGAAGGGGCGGCGAAATGAGGCCGTGCCTGTTTCCTGTCGCCCGCACCGTGGCCATGTCCGTCGCGGTGACTTTACTTGCGGGCTGCACGGCGTTTTCGAAGGACGGCGGTTTCGGCACCGTGTCGAGCGTTGCGTCCGAGCGACTCGGTAAAGACGCCGTCCTGATCAAGACCGAGGACGACCGGAATGCCGTCGCCCAACGCACACAGGAACTGCTGTCCGCGCCGCTCGGCATGGACGAGGTTGTCCAGATCGCGCTTCTGAACAACCGCGGTTTGCAGGCTTCGTACGGCGAACTGGGTATCGCCGAGGCGGACCTCGTTCAGGCGGGACGCTTGCCGAATCCCGGCTTCTCGTTTAGCCGCACGCGTGGTAGCGACGACCTGAGTATCAGTCGCACGTTCACGCTCGGCATGTTGCGCGTGTTGACGATGCCGTTGACGACGCGCATCGAAAGCCGTCGCTTCGAACAGGCCCGCTTGCAAGCCGCCAACGCCATGCTCGAAGTCGCCGCCGATGCACGGCGCGCCTACATCCGCGCGGTCGCTGCAAAGCAGTCGGCCACCTACGCGGAGCAGGTGAAGGGCTCGGCCGAGGCCAGCACCGAACTCGCACGGCGCATGCAGCAGGCCGGCAACTTCAGCCAGCTCGATTACGCGCGCGAGCAGGCCTTCTACGCCGATGCGATGGCGCAAGTGGCACGAGCGCGGCAGCAGTCGGCATCCGCGCGAGAAAAGCTCACTCGCGTGATGGGCCTGTGGGGTTCGCAAGCGCAATACGCATTGCCCGAGCTTCTGCCGGATCTGCCTGCCACACGCCCCGAGTTGCAGGATCTGGAAACCTTTGCGATGCAAAACAGGCTCGATATTCAGGCCGCGAAACTGCAAACGCAAAGCGCCGCGAGTTCATTGGGATTGAGCAAGGCGACGCGTTTCATCAACGTGCTGGACGTGGGCTATCAAAACAATTTCACGACGTCCGACGGACGCGAGCAGGGCTATGAAATCAGTGTGGAGATTCCGCTATTCGACTGGGGCAGCGCCAAAGTGGCGCGCGCTGAAGCGATCTATATGCAGTCGGCGAATCGCCTCGCCGGGACCGCCATCAACGCGCGTTCCGAAGTGCGCGAAGCGTATTCAACCTACGTGTCCGGCTACGCGCTCGCGAAGCACTATCGCGACGAAGTCGTGCCGATCCGCAAAACCATCTCCGACGAACTGCTGCTTCGTTATAACGGCATGCTGGCGAGCGTGTTCGAACTGCTCGCCGATTCGCGCGACCAGGTCGGCGCGGTGAATAGCGCTATCGACGCACTGAAGGACTACTGGCTAGCGCAGACCGATTTGCAACAGGCGGTCGGCGGCCGTTTGCCGATGACCGCGCTCGCGGCGTCGTCCACCCAATCCGAAGAATCCAAAGGTCAATGACATGGTGTCTCGTCGACATTTTATGAGCAGCTCGGGCGCCGCTTTGCTGGGAGCCGCACTGGTGAGCAAGGCCGGCGCCGCGTCGCTCCCCGAAGCACCGTCGATGGCCACGTCCTCCATGCAGCCGCCGCGCGCGCCGTCGAACGGCCGGCCGTACGCGCCGGTTGCCACACTCAACGGATGGTCGCTGCCATGGCGCATGAAGAACGGCTGGAAGGAGTTTCATCTGATTGCCGAACCGGTGGTGCGTGAGTTGGCGCCGGGCATGAGCGCGAACCTCTGGGGCTACAACGGTCAGGCGCCTGGGCCGACCATTGAGGCGGTGGAAGGCGACAAGGTGCGCATCTTCGTGACCAACCGCTTGCCGGAGCACACCACGGTCCACTGGCACGGCATGTCGCTGCCCTGCGGCATGGACGGCGTGGGCGGTCTCACGCAGCCGCATATTCCGCCGGGCAAATCCTTCGTCTATGAATTCCAGCTTGAGAGGCACGGCACCTTCATGTATCACCCGCACGCCGACGAGATGGTGCAGATGGCGATGGGCATGATGGGCGCGTTTGTCGTCCATCCGAAAGATCCGGGCGTGATGCAGGTCGACCGCGACTTCGTGTTCATCATGTCCGCCTACGACATCGACCCGGGCAGCTTCACGCCGCGTGTCAACGAGATGACCGACTTCAACATGTGGACGTGGAATGCGCGCGTGTTTCCTGGCATCGATTCATTGCCGGTGCGCGCGGGCGATCGCGTGCGGATCCGCGTCGGCAATCTGACCATGACCAATCACCCGATTCATCTGCACGGCTACCACTTCGAAGTGGTGGGCACGGACGGCGGCTGGATTCCACCGTCCGCGCGCTGGCCCGAAGTGACCGCCGATGTCGCGGTCGGGCAGATGCGCGCCATCGAGTTCGCCGCGAATCGTCCCGGCGACTGGGCATTTCATTGCCACAAGTCTCATCACACGATGAACGCGATGGGGCATAAGGTTCCGAACATGATAGGCGTGCCGCAGCAGGACCTTGCCAAACGCATTAACCGGCTGGTGCCCGACTACATGGCGATGGGCAGCACGGGGGGCTCGATGGGCGCGATGGAGATGCCGCTGCCCGACAACACATTGCCGATGATGACCGGCACGGGCCCATTCGGCGCGCTCGAAATGGGCGGCATGTTTGCGGTAGTGAAAGTGCGCGAAGGGTTGGGTCGCAACGACTACCGCGACCCGGGCTGGTTCAGGCATCCGAAGGGAACGGTGGCTTATGAATATACCGGCGAGTTGCCGGATGGTTGACGTCGACGGTCGCGAGCTGGCCGTGTGGATCGTATTTAACGTGGGAGCGTGTGAGATGAAGAATCGGTTGGCTTCAATGGCGATGGGTTGCATGGTGATGATTTCCGCGTCGGCGTACGCGGCGGGCGAGGCGAGTGAGTCGCAAATGAGTGCGAGCGCCGATGCGCAAACGGCGATGTCGCATGGCGAAGTCAGGAAAGTGGACGCGGCGGCCGGCAAGCTGACCATCAAGCATGGGCCTCTGGAAAACCTCGGCATGGATGCCATGACGATGGTATTCAAGGTCAAGGACCCGGCAATCCTCGCGCAGGTCAAGCCGGGCGACACGATCGACTTCATCGCCGACGAGGTGGCCGGAGTGCTGACGGTGGTGAAACTGGAGAAGCGGTAGCGCGCTTCGCGTGAGGGGCGTTTCGGAGCGCTCCTACAGACTGGCCGATGAGCGGTAAGGATAATCCGCGCACACAGTGTCGCGGGGCAGGCAGCATCGCCCGCGACACGAGACCATCTTTCTTATTGCGCCGAACATGCCGACCCATCCCGCTTTGCCATCCGAAGAAACCCTTGATGTCTGGTTCAATCAGGCCGAGCAGGCGCGCCTCGCAGGCGAGTTCGACATGGCCCGAACACTCCTCGACCGGGTCATCGGGCAAGACCCCCGACATGCGGACGCGCTGCATACGCATGGGCTGGTTGCGCTCGCATCGAATCAGCTCGAGTCGGCGCAAAGCTGGGTCGAGCGGGCGCTCGAAGTGCGCTCGCACCCGGCGTATTACGGCACCTTATGTATTATCCAGATCAAACTGCGTGCGTATGCAAGCGCTTTGCAAACGGCCGAATGCGGGCTCGCGCTCGAACCGGCGTCACTGCCGCTCTGCTTCTTCATGGCGGTCATCCTGCAAGTGCTCGGACGTTCCGAAGATGCCGCGGTGGTCTACCGTCGCTTGCTCGAACTCCAGCCGGATCATCCACAAGCGCTTGCTAATCTGGGTGTGGTCCTCAAGGATCTCGGCTCGCTGAGTGAAGCCGCATGGCATCTCAGGCAAGCCATCACGCTCGCGCCGTCCTACCTCGGCGCGCGTGCCAGCCTCAGTCAGGTCCTGTTGGCCGCCGGCCGTTATGAAGAGGCCTGGCCGTATTTCGAAGACCGTTGGGCCAATTTCGTTGATGCGGACGGGCGCCCCGTATCGGCGCGCCCGACGCTGCCCCTGCCTCAATGGAAGGGCGAGCGCCTGGACATCCCGAGTGCCAGCCAGGGAGCGCCCGCATACGGCGCGCGTCTGCTTGTCATCCCGGAGCAGGGCCATGGCGACAGCCTGCAGTTCGTGCGCTATCTGCCGATGGCGCTGGAACGTTTTGCGCGCGTCGGCTACATATGCCCGCCGTCGTTGCGGCGCTTGTACGAAGAATCTTTCGCGCATTTGCCAGGCCTCGTGATGCTCGACGACGGCTTGTCCGACCTGAGCGACTGGGACTGGCATTGTCCTTTGATGTCGCTGCCGATGGCGTTCGGCACGCGGCTCGACAACATTCCCGCCGGCACCTATCTGCATGCGGATGCCGCTCGCTCCGCTTCATGGCGCGCGCGGCTTGCCCTGCTGCCCGACGCCGGCTTGCCGCGCGTCGGCCTGGTGTGGGCAGGTGGCCATTCAGGTCTGACGGAAGACAGGGCGCGCAGCTTGACCCCAGCGCAGATCGCGCCGTTGCTCGCGTTGCCCAATGTGCGCTGGATCAGTCTGCAAAAGACGGATGACCCCGCGAAGCGCGCCGATGCAACATGCAACGCGCGTTTGACGGACTGGATGGACGACGTGACGGACTTCGCCGATACCGCCGCGCTGATCGACAACCTCGATCTGGTGATCTGCGTCGACACTTCGGTTGCACACCTGGCCGCGGCAATGGGCAAGCCGGTGTGGCTGCTCAACCGCTTCGCCGGTTGCTGGCGCTGGTTGCGCGATCGCGACGATAGCCCCTGGTACGCCAGCGTGCGGCTCTTCACGCAGTCGCAACGCGGCGACTGGGACGGCGTGCTCGAACGTGTCGCCGATGCTTTGCGCCGCTCGACCGGGCGCAAGTTATAGGAAGTCTTACCGATCCTTTGTGCGTTAGCTCACGAAGACGGGCGGAACTTACTCGCCGCGCGCTTCGCAGATGTTATGCTCGGGCGTCGTGAACTTCTTCATGCATAGACGCGTGCGAAATTAAAAATACCTAGATTCCATTAGGAGCCGGGCATGCTAAGAAAAGTAGTCGATCGGGCGAAACAGATCCGACGCAGTGAGGGGTTCAAGCATTCCGTTGCCACACCGCGTCGCATCTCACTTCATGCAACACAGCGGTTAAACAGGGGAATCTTTGCCATTGAAATTCAGGAGAACTCTGGTTTCTTCTCCGTGATGCAGATGGTCCTGTTTATTCTGATGTATTGCAATGAGAAGTCTTTGACGCCGTCCATCAGCGCACGCGGCGGTCTCTACGGAGACGCTGAGGGAACCATCGACTGGTTCTCGTCCTTCTTCGAGTCCGTGAATGGCAAGGCCGGGGCATCGCTTGCGCGCAAGGTGAGAAAATCGACGGTTCGCGACCTGGTCCAGTTAGGGTTTCGTCAACGCTATGAGACTCAGCTTCAGCTCAAGAGCGCCAGCGAACTATTCTTCGCACATTACCGCCCAGCCGCCCATATCGTCGATGAAGTCGATGCGATCTGCAGCAAGCTAGAGATCGGCGCGTCCACGCTTGGTGCGCATTTCAGAGGCACGGACAAATCGCTGGAAGCCATCCCGGTTTCATGGAGCGATTTCTGCCGCCAAATAGAAACGACACTTGCTGAAAACCCGCACTTGAGCAACGTTTTCGTTTCAAGCGACGAACAGGCGTTTCTCGACTACTTCGCCGTGTGGCCGTTTTCCAGGCCGGTCAAAGTGGCGCCCGCGAAACTCCTCGCGTACGGCAATACGCCCATTCATTTCAGCGGTTATCCGGGACTCGAAATCGGCCGCGAAGCGCTGGTCTCCAGTCTGCTGTTGTCCCGTTGCGGGTATCTGGTGAAGACGCCGTCGTATCTGTCGGCATGGTCCAGAATATTCAATCCGTCGCTGCCGGTGAAACTCGTGTCGCCGCCGCGGCCAGACGCATTCTGGTTTCCCGACAGCCGGCTATGGCTCGAACAGGTGGCGCAGGACAAGGCGGCCTGAACGCGGACGGTGTCGGGTGCGTTGGCCGTATCGCAGTCTTGACACGGGTACGAAGAGTGGCGCGCATATAATAAAAGGCCGCCTGACGGTTTTGCCGGAACGATTCGTTCGAATCCGGCAATCCGTCAGATACATCGTGACTGCAAAGAGGCCTTCAGCATGTACATTGCCATGAACCGTTTCAAAGTGACGCCCGGATCCGAAGCTGCTTTCGAACATCTGTGGACCACGCGCGATACGCATCTGAAAGAGGTGCCGGGTTTCGTGGAATTTCATCTTCTGAAGGGTCCGCAGAAGGACGATCACGTTCTCTATTCCAGCCATACGATCTGGAAGGACTACGCGTCCTTCGAGGCGTGGACGCAATCCGAGGCCTTTCGCGCCGCGCATCGCAACGCGGGCGGCGACAATCGCGTGCTCTATCTCGGGCATCCGGAATTCGAAGGCTTCGAAGTCATTCAAACCGTCAAATGAATGCATGACGTTCGCGACGCGTCCCGTGTCATTCACGGGCGTCGTGAGGGGACTCCCCCGTTGATAATGCGCTTTGAGCGAGTGTTTCGCCGGCGTCAGCCGGTGCGCGCCTCGACTACGCGCTGAGCAGGCTTGCGGTATTCTTTTGCGAGCATTTCGCCGCGACGCGTCGCGCGCCGGCGCAACTCACAGAGGAACGAAAACATGAAAGCCGTCAAAATCGGTTCGCCCGCTACTGTCGCCAATCTCCAGGTCGTCGACATCGCCGATCCCGGTCAGCCCGCGGCGGGCCAGATTCGCGTGCGCATTCACGCGAACTCCTTGAACTTTCACGACTATGGCGTGGTGAGCGGCAATCTGCCTGCTGAAGCAGGGCGGATTCCGATGGCGGACGGCGCGGGCGTCGTCGAGGCAGTTGGTGCGGGCGTGTCGGAATTCAAAGCGGGCGATCACGTGGTGTCGTGCTTTTTCCCGTTTTGGGAAAACGGGCCGCCTGCCATCGCCGATTTCACGACCACACCCGGCGACGGCGTCGACGGCTATGCACGCGAAGCCGTCGTGCTGCCGAGCCACTACTTCACACATGCGCCGCGCGGCTATAGCCACGCCGAGTCCGCAACGTTGACTACAGCGGGGCTGACCGCATGGCGCGCGCTCGTCGTGGACGGCCAGTTGAAGGCCGGCAACACGGTGCTCGTGCTCGGCACCGGCGGCGTGTCGATTTTCGCCTTGCAGATCGCTAAAGCGATGGGCGCTTCGGTGATCGCGACGTCTTCATCGGACGCGAAGCTAGAGAGGCTTCGCGAACTCGGAGCCGACCACACGATCAACTATCGCGAGAACCCGGAATGGGGCAAGCAGGTCCGCTCGCTGACCGGTGGCCGCGGTGTCGATCATGTGATCGAAGTCGGCGGGCCGGGCACTTTGCCGCAGTCGATCACCGCGTGCCGGATAGGTGGCCATATCGCGCTGATCGGCGTGTTGACCGGAAGGGCAGGGCCGGTGCCGACCGCGGCGCTGATGGCGCGGCAGCAGCGCCTGCAAGGCTTGATCGTCGGCAGCCGTCAGGATCAGCGCGACATGATCCGCGCGCTTGAAGTGACCGGCATCAAGCCGGTGATCGACAGCACGTTCGAACTGGAGAAACTCGGCGAGGCGTTTGCGCACGAGGAATCCGGCGCTCACTTCGGGAAGATTTGCGTGGCGGTGTAAGGACCGTTAGCGTGTGCGAGTGAATGCCGACGTGTGCCGGTTTCGCTCGCGTTGTCCATATCGCCGCAAGGGCTACAAACGGTATGCAGGGCATGCAAGCGTGTCAGGCGCGCTTTCCCAAGTCGGCGAAGTTGACGCTGTGCGCTTCGCACGCACACGTAAAGACCTCGTCGTAGCTCGAGAAAAACACCGTGCGTGTTTGTGCCAGGGTCTTGAACAGATCAACCAGCACGGCGCGGGCGGCGGCGTCGAGTCCGCCGACGGGTTCATCTGCGATCAGCACCTGGGTGTCGCCGAGCACGGCCGACGTCAGGAAAAACTTCTTGCGCGTACCGAACGACATCTGCTCGAAGCGTTTGTCGAAATGCGGCGTGAGACCGAAGCGGTCCGCGAGCGTCAACGCGCCGGCGGTGACAGCGGTGTTTCGCGCCGATGCCACCGTGTTCAGATACTCGCGACCGGTCTGATCCGAACAAGGCATGCAGTCTTCGGGCACGTAGGAGAGCACGGATTGCGCGACCCGCGGCGCACTGCGCAGCGAATGGCCGCCGAGCCACACCTCTCCGCTATCGGGTTCGATTGTGCCCGCGAGGATGCCGAGCAACGTCGACTTGCCGCTGCCGGATTCGTCGTTCAACGCGACGCATCCTGATGCTGTGTCGTAATGCAGTGCCTCAAAGACGGGGCGTTCGCCGTAGCGTTTGCTGAGGTTTTCGAATCGAAGCATGGTTGGAGCGTGAATCAGGAGACGACTGGCCGCGTTGAATCGCGTGGCAGATGTCTTCTACAGGTTGGCGTCGCGCAAGTGTAGCAGCGTGAGCCGTGGACGCTGTCGCGTCCGAAGCTTCGCTTACCGATCGGCATCCAGCAAAAACGCCACCATCCGGTCGCACACGCGGGCGAACATTTGCGTGCCCGTCACGGTCGGGCATCCACGCGCGCGGGCGGCTTCGATCAACGGCGTAAGCGGCGGCTTCGTCACCACATCGCCGACGAATGTCGTGGCCGGCAAACGCGATACGTCGATGGGCAGCGGGTCGTCCGCGCGCATGCCGAGCGGCGATGCATTGACGACCACGTCATAGGCATTGGCATCCACGGAAGCGGCCGCACCGCGCACTTCACCCGGGCCGAGCGCGTTCAACCGGCCGATCAGCGACGCCGTGCGTTCGGCATCGTTATCGCGCACCTCGAGCGACGCCACACCGCCTTGCACCAGCGCATGTCCAATCGCGGAGCCCGCGCCGCCCGCACCGACCAGCAGCGCACGTTTGCCGCGCAGATCGCAACCCGCATCGACGAGCGCCGCCACGAAACCGGTGCCGTCGAACATGCCGCCGTGTCAGATGCCGTCCGCCGTGCGGCGCAAAGTGTTGACCGCGCCGAGAAAGCTCGCCTGCTCGGTGAGCGAGCCGCAGTACCTGATGGCGCTGAACTTGTGGGGCACGGTAATGATCACGCCGTCGACATTGCGCATGGGCGTCACGCCCGCAAAAAATGCGGGCAGATCGGCGGGCGCGACGTGCGCGGGCACCACCACCGCATCGCGTCCGGCCGCGCGCAAAGCGATGGTCACGCCGGACGGCGAACGGACCTGCGCGATCGGATCGCCGACGATGAAAACCACTCGCGTGGCGCCGCTGAGGCCTTCATCCAGCGAGGTGGAAAAAGAAGAGGCGTCGGATTGTGTCATGTTGTGTGTCTCCAGAGTGTTGCCTGGCTTTCGTCATGCCGCGATGCCGGGCGATCTGGCTTGAGTATGTACTGCGCGAACGGTCCGTGGACCGGTTCCCCCGAGAAAACCGCTTCCTCCTGACATCAGTACGCGCAGCGTCATTCCTCCATGAATGCAGAAATATCTTGCGCTTCGCGTTTGTGGAATGGTATGAGTTCGCCGTATTTCAAGCGCAGTCTGCGCGTGGCGACGGTCGCGGCCGTGGTGCAGCGGTCGAGCCGAAGCGTGAGGGACGGCCGCGCGCCGCTTGAGCCTCTGGCTGCGTTGCTTACTGGCGGCGCGCGCCAGTTTGTGCGAGACCCAAGGCCCGGACCCGTAAAAGTGCAGCGTGATACCTCGCCGTTAAGTCGAACAGGCAACTCGCGTTTCTTCCATAACCTTCCTGAATACCTCGACACATGCGTCGACAGTCACTCATGCACACTGCTGCCGGCAAAGCGGTCCCGCTGTCCCGCGCCGAACTCAGGCGTATCGTCGCCGCCATCGTAATCGGCAATGGTTTCGTCGCTTACGACTTCACTGTCTACAGCTTCTCGGCCGTCGTGATCGGCAATCTGTTCTTTCCGTCGCACAATCCGGCGTCGTCGCTATTGCTGTCGCTCGCCACCTTCGGCGCGGGTTTCGTGATGCGCCCGCTCGGCGCGCTCATGATCGGCCATATTGCCGACAGCCGCGGCCGTAAAGCCGGGCTCACCGTATCGCTCGCCTTGATGACGCTCGGCACGTGGCTGATCGCCTGCCTGCCGGGCTATGCGTCGATCGGCCCGGCGGCGACGGTGCTGATGGTGCTCGCGCGCCTGACGCAAGGGCTCGCGGCGGGCGGCGAGATCGGCCCGGCGTCGGCCTCGCTGATGGAATCGGCCGGCTATCGACACCGCTGTTTCATGGTGAGCTGGCGCGGCGCCAGTCAGGGCGCGGCCGCTTTCGCCGCCGCGCTGGTCGGGGCGGGCACCACGGCGCTTTTGTCGCCCGCCGCCATGCACGAATGGGGCTGGCGGATTCCGTTCGTGCTGGGCGGCCTGATCGGCCCGGTCGGCTGGTATCTGCGCCGCCGCATGCCGGCGGCCGCGCCGCGGGAGCGCACCCGGCTCAGTCCGCGGCGGCTGTTCGCGGAGCATACGCGCCCGCTCGTTTGCGGCATTCTGATGATGGCCGCGCCTTCGGTAAGCATCTATATCACCGTGTTCTACATGCCGGCCTATCTGGCGCGTACCTTGCACCGGCCGCCGACCATCAGTCTGTTGACGGCGTGCCTTTCGGGCGTCGTGATTCTGCTCGTGACGCCGCTCATCGCGCGCGCGGCCGACCGGCTCGCGAGCCGCAAGCCGCTGCAGTACGCGTCGCTTCTCGCCTCGCTGGCGGCGGCATGGCCCGCGTTCTGGGCGCTGACACACGGTGCGGGCGATCTCGCGGCGCTCGTCATCATCACGGCTTACGTGGCGCTCGCGGTGAACAATGCCGGCGCCGCCTCGGTGCTGATGATGGAAGCATTCCCCGCTCACCGGCGCGCGGCCGGACTGTCGGTGATTTACAGTTTTGGCGTGGTGCTGTTCGGCGGATTTTCGCCGTTTCTGGTGACGTGGCTCATCAGCCGGACAGGCGATCCGATGATCCCGGCCTGGTATCTGATGGCCGCCGCCGCACTAACGCTGATCGCGCTGAAGGCGTTCCCGGAAGTGGAGCCCGAGGCGGACGCGTGCGCTGCAAGCGCGTCGCAATCGCCTGCCTGAAGCGCTAGGCCGCGTCGTGCAACTGCTGCAGGACGAAGGCACGGGCGCGCATGTCCTGCGGGCTCATGTCGAAGGCGCGGCGAAACGCGCGGGTGAAGTCCGACGCGCTCTGAAAGCCGAGTCCAAATGCAATTTCCGCGACCTGCAGATGCGGATAACGGACTAGTTCGTCCGCCGCCTCGCGCAGACGTCGATTGCGGATATAGGCGCCGAGACCGCCTTCGTGCTCGAACCAGCGATAGATCGTCGCGCGCTTGAGTTGCAGCGCCTGAACCACGCTGGTCGGCGTGAGGTCGCCCTGGTGCAGATTGGCCTCGATATAGCGGCGTATCCGGCCCATCACCGCGGCCTGCAGCGCGGCGCGGCCCGCGCCGCTCAGGCGCGCCTCCTTGCGAAACGCGGCCATCAGCAACTGCGTGCCCGCCTGCAACGCATGGATGGCGCTGGCCGGATCGAGCCGCGCGATGTCGCGGGCGAGCGCCGTCATATGATCCAGCACGACGCCGGTCAACGGCGAGCCTTGCTGGACGATGCGGCCGTGAATCGCCGCGCCGTCGCGCAATGCCTCGTCCACCACCGCGGCCGGTACGAACAGACTGAGAAGGCGGCAGTCCGGGCGTTCGGCGCGAAACGGCTGGTTCAGATCGAACGCGACAATGCCTGCCACCGAGCCCGGCGCGCTGCGCTTTTTGTGCATGCCGGTGACGTGGCCAATTTCCCCTTCCACGAAGAGCTGAAACACGTAGTCGCGCCGCGAATCGGTGGATACGCGGGCTACCGAGCGCTCCAGCAGCATGGAATCGGTGCGGCAGTCGGTAAAAACCATGCCGCCGACCGCGTATAAATCGATTTCGCCGCGAAATCCCCCGGCAATCCGCGCTTTCGACGGCGGCGCGTCGACCACATGCCCCACGCGACGGCGCCAGGCGAGGAATTGTTCGTCGGGCGCCAGTCCGTGCGTGCTGAAACGGCTCGTCGACGTGGCGGAGCGCGAATTGGCCGCGGCGGCCGCGGCCACATGGTGCGGCGGAGTACGCTGGTTCATTAATCGGTTGCTGCAAGCGGGAAATGTGTTTCGGCGGGCTGCGGCGCGCATGCGGGATTTCACGTGCCGCCGTCCGAATTTGAGACGGACGGTCAAGCCTAACAAAAAAGCTGCATTAATGTTGCGTGATCAGATGCAGATCGTTTTCGCGGACGGCGTGGCAGGCAGTCGACCGCCGCCGCAACGGGAATCGAAACTGCGCGCAGATATAGCGCCGCGCCGAGGAGAACCAGATCGATGCAGGCCGGCATCGCTAACAAAAGCCAATAAAAACAGCAGAACCTGAGAGAGCAAGTGGCGACGATGCGAACGGGCCCGAAGAGGCCCGTCGCACCTTCCCATCACCTGACTGTCAATGCACACCTGCGGCGCGAACCCGCGCCGCTGCGTCCGCCGCCTCGTTCATGAGCCGGTGGATAACTTCCGCCGCCGACGCGCATCGCTCGACCAGCGCCGACGATTCCCCCGCGAACAAGGCCATTTTTTCCAGATTGCCCACCGTGTCGCGTAGCGGGGAGACCGTGCTGAATTTGTAGATCGGTCCCTGGTCGTCGTGTGCGATTTCTTCGCGCGGCAACACATGCGGACGATTGCCGAACAGATTGCCGCCGGCCTCGCGCGTCACGCTGTTGGCCAGCACGCGCACCGGCGAGCCGGGCGGCCAGTTGATCGCGTAGATGTCGGTATGCACGGTGTCGCCCGCTCGGGCGTCGACGATCCGTTGCTTGTGATAGTCGTGCGCGAAAGATTCATGCGTGGCGACGAATAGCGTGCCGCAGTGAATGCCCGCCGCGCCGAGCGCGCGCGCGGCAACCAGGCCGCCACCCGTAGCGAAGCCACCGGAGGCCACCACCGGCACGCGCAAACGCTGCGTGAGTTCCGGCAGCAGCGCCATGATGCCGATGCGCCCGCGCACGTGGCCGCCGGCTTCCACGCCTTGCGCGATGATTGCGTCCACGCCGGCCTGCTGCGCGGCGAGCGCTTCGTCGAGCGAGCCGACCTGCCAGAGAACGAGCGCGCCGGCATCTTTAGCCCGTTTCACCACGTCAGGCATGACGTCCCAGAAGAAGCACATGGCCGGCACCTGCGCCGCCCGGCACACGTCGAGTTGCGCATCGAGCAGCGCGGGCTCCGTCCGGAAAGGAATGAGGTTGACGCCGAACGGCCGGTTCGTCGTCGCGCGCACGGCGGCGATTTCGCACTCGATCACTTCCGGCGCTTCTCCAACCATGCCGAGCAGACCGAAGCCGCCGGCTTCAGAAACGGCCACCGCTAACTCCGCGCGCGCCGGGCCGCCCATACCAGCCGAAATGACGGGATGCCGACAACCGAGCAAACGGGTCAGCGCTGTATCGAATACCGGCGTGTTGTCGTGCATGGCAGTCCCCCCATCGTGTGGCGTCGCGGTGATGCACAGGATTGTGCAGCTCGCCGCGGCGAACCTGCATCCACGGTGGTCTTTTTAGAGTAGATGCAGATGAACGCGGCGGCAGGGCATTTTTCGTCGGAGGATAAGCGCGCATGGACAAGACTATATTCAGTAATTCTGACCGCTTTAAATAGGGAGCGGTTAATAGTAGATGTGCGGAATACGCAATGAATTTAGCGCTGATAAACTGTGCGCCGGAGCAGTCTCACAGCGGGCTGAACACAGCGCTCGCTCCCCAAAATATGGCGGCTCGAAAGCGCCGGATAGACGGTAGAACTAGGCCTTTTCTGCGATTTGGAAGAAGCGGCGGCACGGCATACTGGCCGTGGACACGTCGTAAAAAAGGGACGTATGGTTGGCTGTCCTGTCTTCCGGTCTTGCATGGTGTCGCATCAGTCGATTCCCCTCCGCCAACCTCTGCCCACCTGAACTTTGACAAGTATCGGGGCTCGCTTTGGGCCCGTTTTTGGAAGTGACTCATGAAGCCGCGAAACAATTCGCTTGGTAAAAGACGCACGCGCAAGATCGCCGCCTCGGTGGTGGCGGCGCTTATCGCAGTGCTGCTCGCCTTCGGCGTGTGGCATTACCAGCAGCGAGCGGCACAGGTCGCGCCTGCATTGACCGGCGTTGCGAGCCAGATGCGCCACGATTCCTCGGCATGGACGCACGAAGAGAAAGACGCCTCGCAAATGCTGCGCGATATTCACGACGCCAAGGTTGCCGCGATCGGCGTGAGTCCCAACGCGATTCTGGTCTCGAAGCGCGACGGCACGAAATACTTCGTCACCGACCACAACGCGACGTTCTCTCACGCGCTGCTGCTCGGCGAGCCGAAGACGGACGAAGCCGCCGCCTATCAACTCGTCTGGCTTCCCGATGCGGATATTCAAACCGGCGGCGCGCGCTGGGTGCAGGCGTTCGATCAGGTGCGCGACGCCATCAGCGTGCTGCTGCCGTTACTGCTGGTCGGCGGCATGGTGTGGTTCATGCGCCGCGAAATGCGCGGCGGCGCGACGCTGCTCGCGAGGGCGCCCGCACTGCGTTTCGACGACGTGATCGGCGCGGGCGAAGCGAAGGCGGCGCTCGCGGACATTCGCGGCTATCTCTCCGACCCGAAGCAGTTCACGTCGATGGGCGTGCGCGCCCCGTGCGGCATTCTGATGGTGGGCGGCCCCGGCGTCGGCAAGACGCGGCTTGCGCAGGCGTTGGCCGGCGAGTGCGGCGCGAACTTCATCTCGATCACGGGCAGCTATTTCAGCGCGAAGTATTACGGCGTCGGCATCCAGAAGGTCAAGCATCTGTTCGAACTGGCGCGCAAGAATGCGCCCACGGTGATCTTCATCGACGAAGCCGACGGGCTCGCCAAGCGCACGGATACGGGCAGCGGTCCAGTCGAAGCCGAGAGCAACCGCATCATCAATCAGCTGCTGGCGGAAATGGATGGCTTCGCTTCGAACGAAGGCGTGATTATCGTCGCGGCGACCAATCACCCCGACAATCTCGATGAGGCATTGCGCCGGCCGGGCCGCTTCGATCGCACCGTGCAGGTCCGTTTGCCCGATCGCGAAGACCGCGCGAAGATTTTCCGTTTCTACGCGGAGAAGCTGAAGTCGAAAGCCGCTGACATCGACTACGATCAACTGGCGCGCCTCACCACCGGTTTGTCGCCGGCAACGGTCGCGATGGTGGTGAATCAGGCGGGACTCGTCGCTCGCAAGGCGGGCGGCACCGAAATCACCTCGAAGCATTTCATGGAAGCGATCAAGATCGCGCGCATCGGCGACGTGAGCGGCGCCGAGCGCGCGCTGAGCGAAGACGAACGTACCCGTATCGCCGTGCACGAAGCGGGGCATGGCCTCGTCGCCGCGCTGCTGGGCACGGGGGTGCTGGAAGAGGTCACGATTTTGCCGCGCGGCGGTGCGCTTGGCGTCGCGCTGATCACGAAAGCGCAAGACAAGCATCTGTATCGCGAGACCGAGATCCGCAACGAAATCCAGGTGTTGCTCGGCGGCCGCAACGCGGAAATTCTGACGTTCTCCGAAGCATCGAGCGGTGCCGCTTCGGATTTGCAGGAAGCGTCGCGCATCAGCCTCGACATGGTGTCGAAATTCGGTTTCAACAGCGACGGCGATCTGTTCAGCCTGGCGGCGCTGCCGTCGCAGTACGCGGGTCTGCAAATGAAAAGCGCCATCGAGCATGCGAATGTGCTGCTCAAGGAATTGAACCAACTGTGTTACGGCTTGCTGCATGCGTACGAGCCGGTGCTGCGCGCGATTGCGGACGAATTGCTCGAGCAGGAGACCGTGCCCGGAGAAACCGTGTACCGGTTGATCAGGGAACACAAGAGCGCACTGAAGATCGTTCACGAGCCGGAAGCGGCTTGAACGGTTGATCGACTGATTGCCCCGATCACAATCAATGGGCGGCGCCAGTTAATGGCGCCGCTTTTTTATTGGCTGGCACTAGCTACGCGAAATCCGATGGTCCGGGCTCCGGAACGCCCGGAGGCGTTTCGGTATCGCCAAGTGCCGCGCCATCGGCTTCGTTAGCGGGCGGCAGCGTCTCGCCTTTTTTCGGCAGTGGTTGATCGAGACCCGGTTCGACCGGCGTGGGGATTGCGTCGCCGATCGGCTTGGAAACCTCGGTGGGCGGTCTGCCGGGATCTTCCTCGGGCTGGCGCGCGGGCTCGTGCTCTTGCTCGTTCGGGGAATTGTCCATGGTTGCCACGACGGGCTCTCCGGTTGATTGGGGTACACCGTTGTGCAGCAATGCGCGTACCACGGCCCATTTCGAACGCGAGCTAATGGTGCCCCCAACTGCGCCGCTTGCAAGTGAGCGTAAGTCGCGCCTGGATCAGGCTGCGTCGGATGCGGTGCTGTCGTTCCTCGACGAATGCTCCGTCCGCTCACGACGCGAGGGCGACGCCGCCGACGCAGGCCGCGTCTTCAAACGAAGGATCGGCTCTTCGATCAGCCGCCATGACAGCATCGCCATCGCAAGCGAGATCACAAACGACCCAGCGATGCCCACGACGTGCGCCCACACGGGCACCGTGCCGCCAAAGAGCGCCGCGGCGTGATGGTTGCGCGTCAGGTCCGGGATCAGATTGTGATAGAGGTAAAAGCCATAGCTGATTCGCCCGAAGCTCACCAGCCAGCCCGTTTCGAGCAGGCCGATCACGAAGGCGTTGCGGCAGCAGGCAATCGAGCACACCAGCGCCGCGATGCACATACCGTACGAAGCACTGACCATGGTGAACAGCAGTGGACTGTCCACCTCGCTCCATCTCGGTTCGGTCGCGCAGAAGCCCACCAGCGCGAGACTCAGCGCGAAGAGTGTCACGCCGTGCCCGAGCCAGCCTCGCAAGCGGCTCGCTTGTCCCGCGATCATCAAGCCGCCAATGCCACCCAACGCCAGCAACCAGAAGTTCGTCAGCGGATGCGTGTAAATGGTGATTTCCTGCCAATGCGCCGCGCGCATGGCGAGCAGCGAACCCAGCCCGGCCACGACGATCGCGACACACACCGCGCGATGCCGGCGCGTGGCAAGCAGCAGCAGGAGCGGTGCGAACACGAGATAAAACTGTTCTTCGATTGCGAGGCTCCACAAATGCGAGTAGCGCCCCGGCCAATAGTGCAGCACCGAGCCGATCCAGATATTCGACAGATAGGCGAAATGAAACGGCATGCCGCTCGCCAGTTCGGGACTTGCCATGCCGAATGCCATCAGCACGCACATCACCACCAG
Source organism: Paraburkholderia sp. BL27I4N3 (assembly GCF_003386115.1). Lineage (NCBI taxonomy): Bacteria > Pseudomonadati > Pseudomonadota > Betaproteobacteria > Burkholderiales > Burkholderiaceae > Paraburkholderia > Paraburkholderia sp. BL27I4N3. Next base: position 7,777,590 of record NZ_QREJ01000001.1, read on the forward strand.
CATCAGGTAGTAGATCGGAAAAATGCGCAGGGTCCGGCGAAACAGAAAGCGCTTCAATTCGGCGCCGAATCGGCTCGCGCCGCTTTCAATGCGTGCGCGTCGCGCGGCAAGAATGCCGATGATCAGAAAACCGCTCAGCGCAAAAAAGATCCATACACCGAGATGGCCGATCTCGCCGATGTCGCCGAACAGGCGGTGCTGAAAAAATACCATCAGGACTGCGATCGCACGCAATCCGTCGAAGCCGGCAATTCTGTTGTTCATGTGGTCGTCTTCCATTGCGAAGGCGGCGCGCGCGGCGCAGCCGTTCTGGGCGGTAGTGGAAGGACCGGCGCGCATCGGTGACGCTCGGGTCGGCCGTGGCGAGTTGAAGGCGTCGCAATGACGCTCGGCGAGCCGGCCGATCGCGGATCGGCCGCCCGCGTGTCCGGTCCACATGAGTGGCCGCCGTCGAACGGTGGCGTCGCGCGAATCGCGCGAGGTCCGACGGGCGTGCATGAAACCATCCTACGATGAAAAAAAGCGAAAAAAATCGCGCATCGCATCCAGCGATTTATTTTCCGCGCCGATTACCGATCCCCCGCTCGACGCCGAATTAAAGCGGCAAATCTTGCCGCGAATTGAAGACGCGATGACTCAGTATTACCGCATGCCGACAACCGAATTTCAAATCGCCGCCACGTGATCCGAAATTAGAGGCGGGTTGTCAGCGCGCGGCGTTGATCTGCGCAGCCTCGCTGGGAACGTTTTATTGTCATGGTGTTTCTACGAAAAACGACGCGCGGCATGCGTGCGTCTCTCCTGCGAGAACCTGAATGGAAACCCGTCGCGGCTGCCCCGATGGAAGTCCTCCTGGAGGGCGTTCGATCGAAGTGGACTTCTTCCGCGGCGTCGTGCTGATCGTCATCGTGCTGGACCACATTCCCGGCAGCACGCTGTCGCATCTGATGCTGCATGCCTACGCGTTGTGCGATTCGGCGGAAGTGTTCGTGTTTCTTGGCGGCTATGCATCGGCGGCGGCGTACACGGCGGTGCTCGCGGGCCGCGGCGAGAACGCGGCGAAGATGCGCTTCATGCGGCGCTGCTGGGAAATCTACCGTGCCTATCTGTTGACGGCGGTCTTGACGCTGCTGTCCGGCGCCGTTCTCGCAACGCTGAATCTGAACCGTCCCATGGTGGAGCTCACCGGCTGGCCGCCTTTTGCGGTTCAGCCGCTGCGCGACGCTTTCGATATCATGCTGCTGCGGCGCCAGCCTTATCTGTCGAGCGTATTGCCCATGTACGTGGTCTTCGCGCTCAGCGTGCCGTTCGCGGTGCCGCTGGCGCGGCGTTCGCCGCTCATGGCGGTGAGCCTGAGCTTGCTGATCTGGGCGCTGGCCCGGCCGTTGGCCGCATTATTCAGCATTGACGATGTGGCCGCCTGGGCTTTTAATCCGTTTGCATGGCAACTGATGTTCGTACTCGGGATTCTCTGCCGGGTGCAGCCCATCAGCGAGCGCTTTCACGCAACCCGTACCGCGCGCTGGTTCACGCGAGTCGCGGTGGTCGCAGTGCTGGCGTTCGCTATCGTCAAACTCTTCGTGCTGACGCAACCTTTGCCCGGCGCGTTTAAACAGAATCTGTCTCCTGACCGCGTGATCAACTTCATCGTCATAGCCTGGCTCGCCGCACAGTTCGTGCGTCTGGGCAGCATCGCGTGGCTCGCGCGGCGGCTGCCTGCCGTGGTGACCGTCGGCCGCACGGGGCTCGTGTGTTTCGTTGCGGGCACACTCGTTTCGCTGATCGTCGATACGGCGACGCCGCATATGTTTCATGGCTTTCGCGGCGTGCTGATCGGTCTGGGCGGCGATCTCGTCGCTATCGGCGCCGTGCTGATGATCGCGCGCGGCTGGAACGGTTGGAAAGGGCAGAAGTCGGCTGCGGTCGCCAATGGCGCGGGTTACGGATGAGGTCGCGGCGGCGCTGTGCGCGTGTCGCGCGAAACTCGCGCGCGGTCATCCGCATTGTCGGCGCGATGTTGTGGCTTGCTGCTCAGCCGGCGCTCGCGGAAGCGCCGCTCGCCATGCGCTGTGCGGAATTGGCGGGTGCCGTCCTGCAACCCGAACTGATTGCGTTGCCCACTGCCGGCGTGCAGATCGAAAGCGCGGCGATGGTGAGCGCGACCGCACCCGGCAATCAGCAAGGCGGCGAGTATTGCCGTATCACCGGCCGCATCAAAGGGTTCAGCGCCACGACGCCGGATATCCGTTTCGATCTGAATTTGCCGCGCCGCTGGAACGGCCGCGCGTTGCAGATTGGTGGAGGCGGTTACAACGGCGTGGTGGTGAGCGGCACCGGCGTGATGCCGTTTTCGCCGAACCGCGCGCCGCTCGCGCAAGGCTATGCAACCTTCGGCGACGACTCAGGGCACGTCGGCGATTCATCGGTGGCGGTGTTCGGCCTCGTTGACGAGGCGGTCACCAACTTCGGCTTTGCGCATCTGAAGAAAACCCACGATGCCGCGCTTGCGCTGATTGTCCGCGCATACGGCCGGCCGCCGCAACGCATGTATTTCGCCGGCGGTTCGACCGGCGGCCGCGAAGGCTACACCGTGATGCAGCGCTATCCCGACGATTACGACGGCGTGATCGCGAATTCGCCCGCGCTCAATTTCACTGGCGTACGTCTGCTGGGCGTGAAACTCGGCCAGGCGGAATACAGCACGCCCGGCGGCTTCATTCCACCGATGCTGCTCGAACACGTCTATCAACGCACGCTCGCCGCGTGCGACCGGCTCGACGGCGCGGCGGACGGCATTGTCAGCGACGTCGCCGCATGCCGTGAGCGCGAGGCGGAGATCATCGATTCGTTGCGCTGCAGCGGACGCACGCCTTCGCACGATGAATGCCTCACCAACACGCAACTCTCCACTTTGCTCGTGATGCGCGACGGGCTCTCCTTGCCCTACCGTTTGGCGTGGGATGTCGACGGCTATCGCGGCTACAACATTTTTCAGGGCACGCATCTGACCGGCCTGCTCGGCCTTGCGCATCAGCCGGAGCGCTTGCCGGTGCCGACGTTTTTTGCCAACGGCTACCTGTTCGCGCAAGGCGACGGCTATATCCGCTACTTCGTCGCGCGGGACGCCGGCTTCGACTCGCTCAGGTTCGACCCGCAACACCCCGGCAAATATCGCGCGCAACTGGTCGCGCTGTCGCAGACGATCGGCGCGATGAACCCCGACCTCACGCGCTACATCGCGCGCGGCGGCAAGCTCATCACGCTGCAAGGCCTCGCCGACGAGGTCATCAGCCCGAACCAGACCATCGCTTATTACGACAGGCTGGTGGCGAGGTTCGGCATCGACCAGGTCAATAGTTTCATGCGCTTGTACATGGTGCCGGGATTCCAGCACGGCAGCGGCGTGTTCATTCCATCGGTCGATCTGCTGGGCGCGCTCGACAATTGGGTGACTCGCGGGGCATCGCCCGAGACGCTGACGGCAACCGATATCGCGGCGGCGACCAATGGGCGCTCGCGTCCGCTGTGCCGCTATCCGTTGTTTCCGCGCTATGTCGGCAAAGGCAATGTGAATTCCGCCAACAGTTTCGTTTGCGCGGAGCCGTGAACGGTAGTTAGTGAAAAAATGCCTCGCAAGAGGAATGACTCGCGTGCGTGATCCGAGCCCCCGGTGGATGAACGCGTGATCGACGCTTCAAAAAAAGAGGGCGGCGATGCTTTACATCAGCGCTGCCGCCCCGTTCGAAACTGAACCGGTCAATCTAACGACGCCTGTGTTACTGGCCGTTCTGCATCGTGCCGCCGGCACCGTTGTTCATGCCATTACCGGTCCCGTTGCTCATGCCTTTGTTCGTGCCTTTGTTCATGCCATTGCTCATGCCGCTGTTCGAGCGGTTCATCGACGGGCTGTTGGGTGTCGCCCCCGTGCCGGTGCCCATACCGCCACCGGTGCCGGTCACACCCGGCGAGCCGTAGCCGGACTCGCTCGGGCTTTTCATCGACCCGGCGCCCGTGCCCGGTGTGGCAGTCCCACCCGCGCCGCCGGTCGTGCCGCCGCCCGCACCCACGCCGGTGCCGCCACCACCCGCACCGCCGCCGGCCCCTCCCGCGCCGCCGCCTGCCTGCGCATAAGCGCCGCCCGACAATGCCATCACGAGTGCCGAAGCGAAAATCGTCCTGGTAATGCGTTTCATGGTTCACCTCCATAGAGTCGGTCTAATGTCACGCAAGCGCCTGTCACTTGCATGCATGGACTGCCGCAAGCGGTGTGCCTCGCTCGAGCGCGTTTTGCTCGGACAGGCGCCGCGGCGGCACTGCCTGCAATCGAGCAGGAGGCGTTCCCGGCGTCGCGCGACCAAACCGCTTTGGAAACCGAACTATTTTGCACTGCAGCGAAGCCGGTCAACTTGCGCCTTTTGCCGTGCCGGTGCGGCGCGCTTCCATCCCTGCCTCGACCCCGCGCGCTTCCGGCGCACTGCCGTGATGCGCTGCACGCTTTCCCACTTTCCTTTACATTGCGGGTGCGATGCTGCTTTAGCATCGCTCCCTCTAATCAAACAACGGTGTCTGCCATCGTCGATTCCATGCAGCCAATCGTCTCAGTCACGAACCTGTCGAAAACCTATGCCACCGGTTTTCATGCACTTAAAAACATCAATCTGGCGATCAACCGCGGGGAAATCTTCGCTTTGCTCGGGCCAAACGGGGCGGGCAAAACGACCCTTATCAGCATCATTTGCGGCATTGTCAACGCCAGCGCCGGCAGCGTGACGGTGGACGGCCGCGACATCGCAACCGACTACCGCGGTGCGCGCTCGCTGATCGGCCTCGTGCCGCAGGAGTTGACCACCGACTCCTTCGAAACCGTCTGGGCGACCGTCTCGTTCAGCCGCGGGCTGTTCGGCAAGCCGAAAAATCCGGCCTACGTCGAAAAGGTGTTGCGCGACCTCTCGCTATGGGAAAAGCGCAATAGCAAGATCATCACGCTCTCGGGCGGCATGAAACGGCGCGTGCTGATCGCCAAGGCGCTCTCGCACGAGCCGCGCGTGCTGTTCCTCGACGAGCCGACCGCGGGCGTGGACGTAGAACTGCGTCGCGACATGTGGAAGCTGGTGCGCTCGCTCGCCGAGAGCGGCGTGACGATCATCCTGACCACGCACTATATCGACGAGGCCGAGGAAATGGCCGATCGCATCGGCGTGATCAGTGCGGGTGAAATCATGCTGGTCGAAGAGAAAACGGAGTTGATGCGCAAGCTCGGCAAGAAGCAGTTGACGCTGCAACTAGAAAGCCCGCTCGAGCAAGTGCCGGCCTCGCTCGCCGGTTACGGGCTCGACGTCGCGAAGGGCGGCAACGAACTGATTTACACCTACGAAGGCGAGGGCGGGCGCACCGACATCATCGCGCTGCTCAAGGCGCTCGACGACGCCGGCATCCGCTTCAAGGACCTGCACACGACCCAAAGTTCGCTCGAAGACATCTTTGTCAGTCTGCTCCGAGGTAACCAATGAATATCTACGCTATTCGCGCCATCTACAAGTTCGAGATGGCGCGCACCTGGCGCACGCTGATGCAGAGCATTATCGCGCCGGTGATTTCGACTTCGCTGTACTTCGTCGTGTTCGGCGCGGCGATCGGTTCGCGCATCAAGGAAGTGGACGGCATCAGTTACGGCGCCTTCATCGTGCCGGGCTTGATCATGCTGTCGCTGCTGTCGCAAAGCATTTCGAACGCTTCGTTCGGGATTTACTTTCCGCGCTTTACCGGCACCATTTACGAGTTGTTGTCGGCGCCGGTGTCGTATCTAGAAATCGTCGTGAGTTATGTGGGCGCGGCGGCCACCAAATCGATCCTGCTCGGGCTGATCATTCTCGCGACTGCGGGCTTGTTCGTGCCGCTGCAAGTGCAGCATCCTTTCTGGATGATCCTGTTTCTCGTGCTCACGGCGGTGACGTTCAGTTTGCTCGGTTTCATTATTGGCATCTGGGCGGATAGTTTCGAGAAGCTGCAACTCGTGCCGCTTCTGATCATCACGCCGCTGACTTTTCTCGGCGGCAGTTTCTATGCGGTCAATATGCTGCCGCCGTTCTGGAAGGTCGTGACGCTGTTCAATCCGATCGTCTATCTGGTCAGCGGATTTCGCTGGAGCTTCTATGGTCTCGCCGATGTGAATGTCGAGGTGAGTCTCGGCATGACCGCACTGTTTCTGGCCGTGTTTTTGTTGATCGTCGCGTGGATCTTCAAGACGGGTTATCGGCTCAAGACCTGAGGGCATGGGCGCGCGCATGCAGGCGTCAGCCCAGCAAGCGCGGTGCGATCGCAACCGGCTTCCGAGTGGCCGGCACGCGTTTGCGTGCCGGCTCTGAGCTTTGCCAGCCTCTACGTCACATAAGCCTGCGCGACATTGATCAACTGCACGCGGTTGCGCACGTTGAACAACTGGCGCAGACGGCGCAAGTGGTAATCGACGTTATGCGGCGACAGCCCAAGGAAGTAGGCGATCTCCTTGTCTCGCTGACCCTGCACGACCGCCTTCAGCACCGCATGCTGCAATTCGCTCAGCGTCACGCGTTGCTGCTGCGCGGGCGCGATGCCGATCACGCTCTTCGCGTGCGTCCAGATAAATTCGTGGATTGTGTGCGCGAACATCAGCGTTTCGGCCACGATCGACTCGGTCATCCAGCGCGGATTGCCGATCTCGGAGTTGAAGCACAGGCTCGCGCTCAGTTCCGGCTCGGGCAGCGGCATCTGCGTGAGAATGCCGCTTTTGCGCCCGGTCGCCTCCAGCATGTCGATCAGCCCGCCGAGCCGTTCGCTGCGCATTTGCGCACGCGGCAGGTCGGCGCGCATATCGGCTGTGTTCCAGAGAAACGGCATGCCGGTCGGCGAGGCGAGGGCCACGCGCGGGTCGAGCTCGAAATACCGCTCGCGAAAATAACGCGTGAGCCAGTTCTGCGACTCGTAGCTGGTCAGCACGAACATCGTCTTGTGATGCGCCGACGTCCGCGTGGCCGTATAGCTGAACGAGTCGAAGCCCAGTTGCCTGATGCGCCGCCGCACGAATTCGATGCGGTCCTGCGCGCTGCCAAAGCGCACCAGCGGACTGATGACGGGTGCGGCGCGCCGCGCGGCGGGCGAGGGCGTGCCGATCTCCTCCTCGGTGAAGAGCGTGAGAAAGCCTGCGGGCGCCACGCCTGTTGCGGTGCGGTTGGGTGCCCTGGATGCTTCAGCCGCGTGGGCTGATTTCTCGAGTTGCCGTGTGCCGGCCGGGTAAGCCGGTTGGGCGGCAACCGCCGAGTTGTATGCTGCCGACGCGTGCCCGGCTTCACCTTGCGGCGAACCGGTCAACCAGTGCGGCACCGTATCGCATTCGTGTTCCATGAAACGGTAGCTCCAGCGTTCGAAACGCGTGAAAGACGACAACCTGAATGATTAGCTATTTCCAGAAATTGCGGTAGCCGGTTCCTTGCTATCATTTTTGAGTTCTTGCTGCGATAGAGAATCGGCAACGCGGGCATGGCAGGGTTCACTCTTCATATGGCACCTCCCTGGGAATGGACGTGATGGTACGAATTCCAAAACTCACAACGACGCTCGCCTACGACCGCTACATGGCGGGCCAGAAACTGGTGTCGAGCGTGGATCGCCCGTGGCGGCACCTGGTGCTGCGCTCGTATCTCGAACCGGCCGAGCAGGAGCTGCTGGAAGCGCCCGGCTTGCAGGACCTCACGCTGATGACGCTCGCGAGCGGCGCCGAGCATCTCGAACGCAACCTGGACGGCCGCTGGGAAAGCGCCGATCTGCATATGGGCGACGTCTGGTTCGTGCCGCCCGCGCCGATCTCCTGGCGCTGGCGTTCGATCAGCGATGCGCCGCTGTCGACCGTCCATTTGCACCTCGAGCGCAGCCTGGTCGATAGCGTCGCCGAGCAGATGGAACTGGGCGGCTCCCGTGAGCTGTCCCTCGGCGACGCGATGCAGTTTCGCGATCCGCTGATCGCCGCAATGCTTTCTGCATTGCATCGCGCCGCCGCCGATCCGTCCGACTCGCGTCTGTATGTCGATGCGCTGGTCCACGCGCTAGCCGCGCATCTGTTGCAGCACTATGCGCGCGGCCGTCCCGGGCCCGCCGCAACGCCGGCGCGCCCGGAGCGCCTCGTGCCGCGCCGGGTCCGCCGTGTAACCGATTACATTCGCGCCAATCTCGATGGTGATCTGGCGATCAGCGAACTGGCCGCGCAGGCGGGGCTAAGCAGTTTCCATTTTGCGCGGGTGTTTCGCCGCGAGACCGGCGAGACGCCGCATCAGTATGTATCGCGCTTGCGGCTCGAGGAAGCCGCGCGGCTGTTGCGTGCCACCGGTCAAACCGTGCTGCAGATTGCGATCGCGGTTGGTTTCGAGAATGCCAGTCATTTCTCCGTGCAGTTCAAGCGTGGCTACGGCGTAACGCCGCTCGCTTACCGGCTGCGCGGCTGAAGTACGGATTGCGCGGCTGGAAGTGGCCGGCTGGTCAGCGCGGCAATGGCGGGACGGCAGTGGACGATTCGAGGCAGCCTGATGAGAGCGCCTCGCCCCTCGCCGCTTTCGCCGCCGGCCAGTGCTGCCGCCCTGACTCCGACCGCGGAGAAGATCGGGTCGCCGGAAGATTCAACCGATGAGCCGCTTTCGGCGAGTCACGCACATCGCGCAGTGTGCTGTGCATTGCGCAGCTTGCAAACTACGAACTTTCGTGGCGGCGAGGTGGTTGGACCTGGCATGCGTGTGCCGATGTGGCTTGCCGGGCGTAATTCGCTCAAAACATTGGCACGGGGCCAACTGGACTGACCAGTCGGACAGCAACTGTATCTGTCGAAGCCTTGCATCGGACGACAGAATCATGTGCCCGCGGCTTGGCCCCCGCCCTGCGTCAACTGCTCCGACCGACCGTTCCCTTCACCTTCACACTGGAAACCTGGCGATGAACCGACTCCGAATCACCTCCTGCGGCCATGTCTTTACCGCCGAAACCCACCCGGACGCACCGCAAACCGTGGCCGCGTTCCTGAAGCTCCTGCCGTACCGGCAAAAGCTCATTCACGTGCGCTGGAGCGGCGAAGGATGCTGGGTGCCGCTCGGCGACTTCAAGCTCGAAAACGACGGCAACGCGGTCGGCTTCGAGAACCATACGAGCCATCCGTCGGTCGGCGATATCCTGTTTTATCCCGGCGGCTACAGCGAAACCGAGATCATTCTCGCGTACGGTTCGTGCTGCTTCGCGAGCAAGATGGGGCAGCTCGCGGGCAATCACTTCCTGACGATCGTCGAAGGCAAGGAGAAGCTGCGCGAGCTCGGCACCAAAGTGCTGTGGGAAGGCGCGCAGGACGTGCTGTTCGAAAAGATCTGAAGCGGCGGCGCAGTTTCGCGCAAGGGGATGGCCTCCGGGTGGCAACCTCCCGGACTTCCTTCTTTGGGACGAGCCGGGCGGACACGTCCTAACCCTGGTTAATTTTTGTTCCATAAATCGCGCATACTGGAGGCGCCCGGGCGGCTTGCGCAGCGCTCACCATTGCCTCCTGAGCGCGGTTTGCAGTCCATGCGGTCGCGTTAAGTATGTCCCGAAGGTAGTGTTGCTGGGACGGCGCGGAACACCTATTTTCGCCGCCATGCGGCGCCAGGTCTCCCACATGACAGACTCGCACGTACTGCCGCTCACCGCTTTCGCCAAACAGTTGCGCCTGCAACAGGTCGAACTGACCGAACGCTGGATGAAGGCTGTCTTTCATGACGCAGAATTGACCGAATCTGACCGGCTGACCTACGAACAACTGGCCGATCACATCCCGAATATCCTCGACGAAATCTGCAGCGTGCTGGAGAGCCAGGATCTCGACCACGTCGAGAGCGCGATCGAACGCGACGCGCGCCTGCACGGCAAATTGCGCTGGAAGCAAGGCTACCGGATCGACGAACTGGTGCGCGAGCTCGATCTGTTCAGGCAGATGCTGACCGGCGCGATCGTCGAATTCAGCGAAGCGCGGCCGTATTTCACGCGGCGTCACGAGGAGCGGGCGCGGCACTTCATCGACGAAGCCGTGAGCTTTGTCACGCTGACGTCGATTCGCGAGGTCGTCAACGAACGCGACCGCACGATCGACGACTATACCGAGCGCCTCGAGCGCGCCAATCACGAGCTGACGCTCAAGCAACGGCTGGTCGGCGACCTGTACGAGTCGCGCATGCAGATCACGCGCAGCGTCGTGCACGATCTGCGCAACTTTCTCAATGTGTTTTCGATGGCGCTGCAACTGATCGGCCGCGCGCCGGCCAAAATCGAGACCGCGCTCGCGCTGGCGAACCGTCAGGCGGCCGATATGAAAACGCTGGTCGACGAACTGGTCGAATACTCGGTGGTGCTCGGCGACGACAGTCCGCTCGTGCTGGAAAGCTTCGCACTGCGCGAGCTGTTCGACGAACTGGTGATCTCCTGCGAAAGCACGATCGAAGCGAAAGGGCTGCAGCTTCAGACCGCCTTCGACGGCGCGCTGGACGTGGTCGTCTCCAACCGTCTCAAACTCAAACAGGTCGCGCTGAACCTGTTGACCAACGCGGCCAAATACACCAAGGCGGGCGAGGTCGAATTGAGCATGACGGCGATGGAAAACGATCGCTGGCGTCTGCGCGTATCGGATACGGGCGTGGGCATCGGCGCGTCGGACCGCGAGCGCGTGTTCAAGGAGTTCGAGCGCGCCACGGACGAGGACATTCCGGGCGCGGGCCTGGGCCTCGCGATCGTCAAGGAACTGTGCCGGGTGCTGCAGGGCGAGATTCGCTTCGACTCGCACGAAGGCGAGGGGACGATCTTCGAGATCAGTTTTCCGATGCGTCTGGAGGCCGCGGGTGGCTGATAGATCTGCCTGGGAATAGCGTCACCCGCTCTATCAGTTCACGCTTCTTCACGTGTTGTTCTCCCGTATGACTTCCGTTTGACTGCCGAGGGTAGACCCGTTGCGGTCGATTTTCGTCCCGTTTGAGAACTTCGAACGGAATTAGCGCTGCCTCGTGCGCTGATTCGGAATAGTCAAAATTTCTTCTTAGAAGTGCCTAGAAATAATGAGCGCGATATAAGACGTTTGGCATTTTTGGTCTTAAACGCGTTATGCCGTTTTTCCAATATAAGCTAAAAAATCGCTTTACACGGTATATTTGTGCTCGGCGACTTTGTGGTCGTGACCAGGTAGTCACGCTGTCTTAAGTTTCTATTGGATCGCGTTAAATAATTAGGATGACATAGTAAAAATCCTGGTGCTTTGGATCTTCTATAAAAGATTGGGAGGAATGTTGAACAAGTCTTATGAGACCGTATGGAATAGCACGACCCGCACATACGCGGCGGGGTCCGAGGTGACGAAAGGCCGTGGTGGGCGAGGGGTTGCGGGCTATAGCGCACTGCTAGCCGTCGGCACCAGTCTGTTTGGGACGTTAGTGATGGCTTTGCCAGCGAAAGCGGCCGGGGAGTCGCCCAACCCACTCATGAATGCGCCTGTCGAATGGGATGTCGCCGATCCGGCGACTGTCGGCCAAACGCCCGAGTCCAACGTGAACCGTTCAAAAACGCTAACGCTTGCAACTGCTGCGCTGGCTGATCCCGTACCCGTCACTCAATTCATTGCCGTCAGTCAGTTCACGACACCCGCTTTGACGACGTCCGCGTCGGGAGGCGAGAACGCAATGGCGATCGGCGTCGGCGCGATGGCCATCGACAATAACGCACTCGCCGTTGGCACCAGTTCGGGCGCGGCGCGCGTCAATACGACCGCCGTCGGCGCGGGAGCCGCTGCGTTGGCACCGAATGCGACGGTGGTGGGCGCTGGTGCGACAAGCAACAATTTTGCAGAGAACGGTGTTGCAATCGGCTATAACGCAGCCGTTCAGAACGTCAACGCATTGGCGATCGGGACGAGCGTCCAGACGAACGCGGCGAACTCGATCGCGGCGGGTAGCGGCGCCTTTATCGCGGAGGCCGCCACGAAGGCAATCGCGTTTGGTTCCGGCGCGACGGCCACGGCAGCGGGATCGGTTGCGTTGGGTGCGGATTCCTCCGCGGACCGGGCGAATACCGTCTCAATCGGCAGCGCCACGCTGCAACGGCAGATCGCCAATGTCGCGGCCGGCACCCAGGGCAGCGATGCCACTAACGTCTCGCAGTTGAAGGGCATGGCGGGCGTGCTGGGAGGCGGGACCGACGTTGCTGCTGACGGAACGATTGCGAAGCCCGTCTATAAAGTCGGTGGGAGGATATACAACGATGTCGGCTCGGCGCTCGCAGCCGTCGTCACGACCACCACCCAGGCCAGCGCCGATTCCGTTCAGTACGATTCGAGTTCTCACGATACCGTCACGCTAGGCAGCAGTAGCGCGCCGGTCCGGCTCACCAACGTGCGCGCCGCGAATCTTGCCGCCGGCAGTTCGGACGCCGTCAACGGCGCGCAACTGTTCGCCACCAATCAGGCCATCGCGCAGAACACCGGCAGCATCACGAACCTCGATCAGCGCGTCACGGATAACACGACGAACATCAGCAACCTCGATCGACGGGTCACGGATAACACGACGAATATCAGCAATCTCGATCAGCGCGTCACGGACAACACGACGAATATCAGCAACCTCGATCGACGGGTCACGGATAACACGACGAATATCAGCAATCTCGATCAGCGCACCACGGACAACACCACGAATATCAGCAGCCTCGATCAGCGCACCACGACGATCGAAGGCGACGTGAGCAACATCACGAACCAGATCAGCAATGGCGAGATCGGGCTGGTTCAGCAGGATCAGACCTCGCGTAATCTCACGGTGGCGAAGGACACGAACGGCGCTCGCGTCGATTTCACCGGGACCGGCGGCGCACGGGAGTTAACGGGCATTGCGGCCGGCACCACGGATGCCTCCGCGGTCAGTCTCGGCCAGTTCAGACCGATGGTGGCCGCGCTGGGCGGCGGCGCACAGATCAACGCCGACGGTTCGCTGACCGGCCCCAGCTATCACATGCAGGGCGGTACGCAAACCACCGTCGGCAACGCGCTCGACTCGCTCGACACCGGCCTCAACACCTTGCAGCAAAGCATGCAGAGCGGCGGTATTGGGATGGTCACGCAGGATCCCGTGTCGCGCGTCATCAACGTCGGTGCGACCACGGACGGCAAGCTGATCGACATGGCCGGCACGGCGGGCAACCGCGTCGTCACAGGCGTGGCAGCCGGCGCGGTGGGGCCGGCCAGCAGCAACGCGGTCAATGGCTCGCAGCTGTACGCGCAGGCGGCGAGCACGGCGGTGGCGCTCGGCGGCGGGGCGACCGTCAACGCGGACGGTTCGGTCTCGGCGCCGTCGTATAGCGTGGGCGGCACGGTCGTGAACAATGTCGGCGGCGCGATCACCAACCTGGACGGGCGCGTGACGCAGAACAGCAGCGATATTGCCGGTCTGCAAACCACCGTCGGCAACCTTGGCGGCGCGGTTGCGAATGCGGTGCAGTACGACAGTTCGGCGCATGACCGAATCACGCTCGGCGGCGCGGTGGCCAATGCGCCGAAAGTCCAACTGACCAATCTGCAGGACGGCACGCTATCGGCCACCAGTACCGACGCGGTGACAGGAGCGCAACTCTGGACCACCAACCAGACTGTCAGCACGCTTAGCCAGCAGATCAACGTGGTGCGGAACAACCAGACCAGCGGCACGCCCTATGTTGCCGTCAATAGTTCGGGTAACGCTGCGCAGGCAATCGGCAACGGTTCTGTGGCGATCGGCGGTGGCGCCAAAGCATCGGCGCCGAATTCGGTCGCAATCGGCGAGGGCTCGGTGGCCGATGTGACCAACACGGTGTCGGTAGGCTCGTCCGGCAGCGAGCGCCGTATTACCAACGTCGCGGCGGGGCAGGGGCCGACCGACGCCGTCAACATGCAGCAGTTCCAGGGCGGTTTGAGCGACATGGCGCGCAGCGCGTACTCCGGAACGGCATCGGCGCTGGCGCTGACCTCGATCCCCGAAGTCGATGCCACGAAGAACCTCGCAATCGGCGTCGGAACGGCTGGTTACAAAGGCTATCAGGCGGTGGCGGTGGGTCTTTCGGCGCGCGTCACACAGAGTTTGAAGGTGAAACTCGGCGCGGGCATCAGTTCCGCCACCACTGCGGTCACGGCCGGGGCGGCGTATCAGTGGTAGCGGGGCGGCGGGAAATCGGCGTGCTTGAAACGCGCCGCTAGACAGTCAGCGAGTGACACTCGCTGCAGAGGCACCGCGCACGTCCGAGCGCGCGGGGTGCCGAACGACATTTACTTGAAGAGCTTCATCGCCTGCGAGAGCGTATTGACCACGCCCCATGCCAGCGGCAGTGTCACATACAGCCAGAAGACGGCAAGTTTGACCTTGCTGGTCTGATTCACTGCTTGAATGGTCGACATGCGAGTCTCCTTAAGCGCCTTTGGCGAGTTGTGCGTCGGTCATGTGGTGCTTGTCGTCCACACGCTTGATCAGCAGGTTGCAGACGAAGCCGACTACCAGCAGCACGGCCATGATGTGAACGGTCATCGTGTACGCGTCCGCCTTGGCGACGCCTTGCGCGACTTCATAAGCGCGAATGTAGTTCACCAGCACCGGACCGGCGACGCCCGCCGCGGCCCACGCCGTCAGCAGACGCCCGTGAATGCCGCCGACGAACGCCGTGCCGAACATGTCGGCGAGATAAGCCGGCACGGTCGAGAAGCCGCCGCCGTACATCGTCAGGATCACGCAGTAGGCGAGCACGAAAAGGGCGATGTGGCCCGACGCCGCGAAACCGGGCACGAGGTAGTACAGCACTGCGCCGAGCGCGAAGAAGATGAAGTACGTGTTCTTACGGCCGATCCAGTCCGACGCCGACGCCCACACGAAACGGCCGCCCATGTTGAAGAGCGACAGCAGGCCGACGAAACCGGCCGCCGCGGCTGCCGACACCGTGTCCTTGAAGCTCTCCTGAATCATCACCGAGGCCTGGCCGAGAATGCCGATGCCGGCCGTCACGTTCAGGAACAGCACGAGCCAGATCAGATAGAACTGCGGCGTCTTCAACGCCTGATCGATATGCACGTGATTGCGCGAGATCATCTTGTTCTGATTCGTGGCGCCCGGCGTCCAGCCGGCCGGCTTCCAGTCCGCCGGCGGCACGCGGATCGCGAGTGCGCCGATCGTCATCGAGATGAAATACGCAATGCCGAGCACGACGAACGTTTCGGCCACGCCGATGCTGGTCGCGCTGCGGAAGTGATTCATCAACGCCACGGACAACGGCGCGGCGATCATCGCGCCACCGCCGAAGCCCATGATCGCCATGCCGGTCGCCATACCGCGGCGATCCGGGAACCAGCGGATCAGCGTGGACACCGGCGACACGTAGCCGAGGCCGAGCCCGATTCCGCCGATCACGCCGTAGCCGAGATAGAGCAGCACGATCTGATGCAGATATACGCCGAGCGCGGAAACCAGGAATCCACCGCCGAAGCAGCATGCGGCGGTAAACATCGTGCGGCGCGGGCCGACGCGTTCGAGCCACTTGCCGGCGAAGGCCGCCGACAAACCGAGGAACACGATCGCCAGCGAGAAGATCCAGCCGAGCGAGGTCAGCGACCAGTCGTCAGCAGTCGATTGCGTGATGCCGATGACTTTTGTCAACGGACCGTTGAACACGGAAAAGGCGTACGCCTGGCCGATGCAGAGGTGAACGGCAAGGGCCGCGGGCGGAACCATCCAGCGCGAAAAGCCTGGCTTCGCGACGGTGGCCTGCTTGGAAAAGAAGGGGGCGGAGCCTGAATTCC
Organism: Paraburkholderia sp. BL27I4N3; assembly: GCF_003386115.1. Lineage (NCBI taxonomy): Bacteria > Pseudomonadati > Pseudomonadota > Betaproteobacteria > Burkholderiales > Burkholderiaceae > Paraburkholderia > Paraburkholderia sp. BL27I4N3. The sequence goes on from NZ_QREJ01000001.1 coordinate 7,793,425, forward strand.
CGCTCGGCTCGGTGATGCTGCTCATGGTCGGTCTCCCGGTGACGAATTAGTTGTTATCGGCCTTGCACAAGAATGCTTTAGGTCTTGTGGCGTAAAAATTGCGGTTTTCGATGCCGCCAATATATGTATTTTCATTGCATATGGCGTGCTCGGATTCGCGACGAAATCAACTTCGTCGAACGATAGGGGGCGATCAAGCCCTTGGCAATATGAGATGCAAATACATATGGCGTTTGCCTGATGAAACACGACCGTAATCTGTCGAATCGCGGCCTGATGGTGGCGTTGTCCGGAATAAGCTACCGGATTCTCACAGGACGGCAGCCGGACTTCGGCATCTTTTGCCACGTCGGCCCGCTTGGCCGAACACCCCGGAGCGGCCCGTGCTACCGTGAGCAGATAATCCTAAAAACAACAGCGACTGATATACTACATACGGAATATTGATTTTTGCGGCATTGCAGCATATGATTGAGTTATTCCTTCACTCAATCATTCGGAGTTACAAATGGAAGTTGTTCCTCTCTCGCTGTTTGCCATTGCTGTTGTCGGTTTAGGCTCTGCCGCCACTGTGCTGTTGACCCGCTGGATTCCGCAGCCGGTCGCGCAGCTTGCAGCGCAACATGGCCGCTTCGTCGGCTTGGGCGAGCAACGCGTGGCAGTAGCAAGACCGTATCGTGCGCATGTTCAACAAGAGGCGATGAATGTCGTCAGAACTTCAAACTGAAGCAGTGGCCACACCGTTGACGTTGTCATTGCAGCCGATCGGCGCGAGCGCGAGTTTGCGCGATCAGGCGTATGCGATGCTCCGCCAGGCCATTGCCGACGCGGACATCTATCAGAACCGTGAGGAAATCCGTCTCGACGAGCGGGTGCTGAGCGAGTCGCTCGGCGTTAGCCGCACGCCGGTGCGTGAGGCCATGACGCTGCTCGAACAGGAAGGTTTTCTGCGCATGGTGCCGCGCCGCGGCATCTATATCGTGCGCAAGAGCAAGCGTGAAATCGTCGAGATGATCCAGATGTGGGCCGCGCTCGAAAGCATGGCGGCGCGTCTTGCCACGCTGCACGCCACGGACGAGGAGATCGCCCGTCTGCGCCACATGTTCGACAACTTCCGCGACGCGACGCCGGCTGAACACATCGCCGAGTATTCGGACGCCAACATTGCGTTTCACCAGGCGATTGTCGAGTTGTCCAAGTCGCAGATCATTCTCGACACGATCAAGAACATCTTCATCCACGTGCGCGCGATTCGCCGCATGACCATTTCGCAGAGCGACCGCGCATCGCGCTCGATCGTCGATCATCTGCGCATTATCGAAGCGCTGGAGAAGCGCGATACCGAACTGGCCGAGCGTCTCACCCGTCAGCATTCGCTGGATCTGGCGGCGTTCGTCGAGGCGAATTGCGATTTTCTGGACTGACGCGGCGGCCTCGCGAGGCGGCGTTTGACGGATGAGTAGGACAGGAAGGGCCCGCGGTGCAGACACCGCGGGCCTTTTTTATTTGTGTCGAACGCAGGCGGCGCGCGGCTTCCCGGCGAATGCGGGATAAACCTCGCTTGACGGTCTGAAAAATATGGTATGTGATATATCAAAAGATGCGGACCGAAAGCCGATGCCGGTGTCTCACTCGCATCAAGAGACAGAGCCAACGTTTTTTGCCGCGAAGACAAGCCGCATACATAGTCAGCGCCGCGGAGAACGCCCCGAAATTGCCAGGAAATTACAAGTAGACGCCCTTTCAACAACTACGTTGCTCAGGACCAGAGTAAGGCGCTGATGCGCAAGCCTTGGTCGACACAGGAGACAGGACATGAGCAAAGCACTCGACGGTGTGCGCATTCTCGACTTCACGCATGTGCAATCCGGGCCTACCTGCACGCAACTGCTTGCATGGTTCGGCGCGGATGTCATCAAGGTGGAGCGGGCGGGCGCGGGCGATATCACGCGCGAGCAGCTGCGCGATATTCCCGATGTGGACAGCCTCTACTTTACGATGCTTAACCACAACAAACGCTCCGTCACGATCGATACGAAGAATCCTGAAGGCAAGCAGGTGCTCGAGGCGCTGATCCAGAAATGCGACGTGCTGGTCGAGAACTTCGCGCCAGGCGCGCTGGACCGCATGGGCTTCACGTGGGAGCGGATTCAGGAACTGAATCCGCGCATGATCGTCGCGTCGGTAAAAGGCTTCGGTCCTGGGCCGTACGAGGACTGCAAGGTCTACGAGAACGTCGCGCAATGCGCGGGCGGCGCGGCCTCGACCACCGGCTTCGACGACGGCCCGCCGGTCGTGACGGGCGCGCAGATCGGCGACAGCGGCACCGGCTTGCATCTGGCGCTCGGTATCGTCACGGCGCTTTATCAGCGCACACACAGCGGACGCGGTCAGCGCGTACTCGCCGCGATGCAGGACGGCGTGCTCAACCTGTGCCGCGTGAAACTGCGCGACCAGCAGCGGCTCGAACGTACCGGCGTGATGAAAGAGTATCCGCAGTATCCGAACGGAGAGTTCGGCGAAGCGGTGCCGCGTGCGGGCAATGCGTCGGGCGGCGGTCAGCCGGGCTGGATCCTGAAGTGCAAGGGCTGGGAGACCGACCCGAACGCGTATATCTACTTCATCACGCAGGCGCCGGTTTGGGCGAAGATCTGCAATGTGATCGGCAAGGAAGAGTGGGCCACGGATCCCAACTATGCAACGCCCGCCGCGCGTCTGCCGCATCTTAAGGATATCTTCGCCGAGATCGAACGCTGGACCATGACGAAGACCAAGTTCGAGGCCATGCAGATTCTGAACAAGTACGACATTCCGTGCGGACCGATTCTGTCGATGAAGGAAATCGCCGAAGAACCGTCGTTGCGCAAAACCGGCACGATTGTCGAAGTGGATCATCCGACTCGCGGCAAGTATCTGACGGTTGGCAATCCTATCAAACTGTCCGACAGCCCGACCGAGGTCACGCGCTCACCGTTGCTGGGTGAACATACCGACGAAGTCATGGCCGAACTCGGCTATTCGCCCGAGCAGGTCAGTGCGCTGCGCACCGCCGGCGCGATCTAGGCCCGATCCACGTAAACAGGGAGCGACGTATGGATACATGGATGCGGTTCATGTCGAGCGACGGCGGCGTCGTGTTCGGCCGTGTGGAGGGTGGCTATCTGCACGAGTATGAAGGTCTGGAGCACCCGGTGCCGACTGGCGCGGTGCTGTCGACGCGCGCACTGACGCCGCTCGCGCCGTGCGCGCCCGGCAAGATCGTCGCGCTGTGGAACAACTTTCACGCGCTGGCGGCGAAGCTCGACAAACCGGTGCCGGCGCACCCGCTTTTCTTGTTGAAGCCCGCGGGTTCGGTGATCGGTTCAGGTGAGCCGATCAGGCGGCCGCTCAGCTATGCCGGCAAGATCGCCTATGAAGGCGAGCTCGGCATTGTGATCGGACGGCGCTGCCGCGATGCGAGTGTCGAAGAGGCGGCCGAAGCGATTTTCGGCTACACGCTCGTGAATGACGTCACCGCGGCCGATCTGTTGAACGAGAATCCGCACTTTCCGCAATGGTGCCGGGCGAAGGGCTTCGATACGTTCTGCTGTGTCGGCCCGGCGATCGTCTCCGGTTTCGACTGGCAGCAGGCACATCTCATCACAATGCTCGATGGCGTGGAGCGGCAGAACTATCCGCTCGCCGACATGGTTTTCTCGCCCGCCGAGCAGGTGAGTCTGATCTCGCAGGATCTCACGCTCGAGCCGGGCGATGTGATCGCGTGCGGCACGTCGGTCGGCGTCGGTTCGATCAAGGATGGCGCGACAGTAACGGTCACGGTCGACGGGATCGGCACGCTGAGCAACACCTTGAGCGCCGTGCGCGCGGGCGCCGCCGCAGGCGCGGAGCCGGCCGTGGCAGGCGCTGTCTGAACGCTTGACCGATTGCGCGATCCGTTGGGATCGCGCCCATGCATTCCGGTACGAAGGAGCACGCATGCCGCTAGCGTATGACAGTACCGTCTGGTGTTCGCTGGCCCTGGTGTTTGCTTCGGTGTTGGCCGTTGCGCTTGCCGCTGTCGGGCAACTGCCGCTCGAACGGCGACCGAAGCGCCGTCCTGACTGGCATGCGGGCGCATTGGCCGCCGCGCTCGCCGGTCTTTTCGCAGCCGGCATAGGCGCGAGCGACGGCGTGGTCGGCGCAGCCGTGGCGGGCGCGGTGCTCGGCGCGTGGCTGGTGCGTCGGCGCAACTTGACGCGGCGCCCGCGCCTCGTTGCGCTGTTGGCCAGCAGCATGGGGCTCGCTGTGATGTCGGGCGGCTTCGCGCGTTATCTGTCGTCGGCGGCGCAGGCGAATGTCGAGCGCGTCGAGCTCTGTGTCGCCGTGTTCATCGGCGCACTGATCTTCGCCACGTCGGCCATCGCGTTCTGCAAACTGCGCGGCGCACTGCAACTCAGCGTGGTGGCGCGTCCGGGGCACGGCATCGTCAACCTGTTTGCGCTGTTACTATGCGGCTGGCTTGGCTACGGATTCGTGACCGAACCGGCGCAGCCATTCGGACTCGCCGCGCTCCTCGCGATGAGCGCGCTGGCTTGTGCGATGGGCGTACATTTGATGCTCAGCCGCGAGTACTCCGACAGCCACGAGCATGGTCACGATTCGAGCACACTCGCCTTTGCCGCGCGCTGTCATAGCCTGACGATGGGCAAGCATGGGCTGTTCGCACGAATCGAATGGCGCGGCGGGGAAGAGCAGAGCTGGATGCTGCGCGACATAACGACATACTGCGTACGCACGGCGGCCTACCCGTATCGTCGAAACGGCAGCAATGGTGTGAGTGCCCAGGTGCGGCAACGTGCGTGCGACCGCCGCCGGCCGGCTCGCGCCGCGACACGGCGAATGCCATGAATGCTCACACCTTCAGGTGGACGGGCGTGACGCGTCGCGGGACCGTGACCCCGCGAACACCCTCAATCGGCCGTCGGCGCGAACTCGCTGAAGTACTGCGCCTTCTTGTGCAGAATCATTTGAGCGAGAAAGTCGGCGTCGTATGCGCTATGCAGATGGGCGTGAAAGCGCTCGATATAGGCAGTGATCCGCGCCGCCTCGCTATTGAATTCCTTGAGCACGTCGAGGGTGGCGCGGTCCCAGCGGAAGCGCAGGCCGAGGTCGCTGAAGGCGGCGTTGTACGCGCTCAGGTGGGCGTCGTCGGGATGGTTCGCGGCAACACGGGCAGTGTGTGCGCTGGGATGAGACTCAACCAAAGCGTGATTCATGACCGGACTCCTGGGCAGACGAGTGATGGAACTCGCTTGCAGCATAGAAGTCCTGATGAATCTGCAATAGTTAAAGTTTCATTGGATCTTCATAGCCTACTGCTTATACACGCTCAATTCCTTGACGCGCGTGATCTTCTCGATCAGATTCGCGCCTTCCTCCATCAGGAAGCGTTTGAAGGCGACTGCCACCGGCGGCAGTCGCTTGTTCTTTCGATGCACCACGTACCAGTTGAGCATGACCGGAAAGCTCTCGACATCGAGTACGACAAGGTGACCGAGCTGCAATTCGAGGCTGATGGTATGCGCGGACAGAAAGGCGATACCCATGCCAGCGATTACGGCCTGCTTGATCGTTTCGGTGCTTTTGATCTCCATGGCGATCTTGAGGTTGGCAAGCCGCCCGGCGAAGCCTTCTTCCATCGAATTCCACGTGTCCGAGCCACGCTCACGCACGATAAACGCTTCGTTCGCCAACTGGCTGAACTTGATGTTGCGCTTATTGGCGAGCGGATGCGTGGGCGCCGCCACGATCACATACGGGTGCGGTGCAAACGGCTCGTTGGTCGCATCGGTCTCGTGGGGCGGACGCACCATCACCGCCAGATCGGTCTGGTTGGTAGCCAGCTGATGCAGCAGTTCCTCGCGATTGTGCACGGCGAGGTTGAGCACGACGCCCGAGTAACGGCGCGTGAATTCAGCCAGCAGCCGCGGAAAGAAGTAGTCGCCGGCACTGATCACCGCGACATTCAGCTTGCCGCCGGAGACGCCTTTGAGCTGACTCATCGCTTCGTCGACTTCGTGGAACTGCTGAATGATCGCGCGGCTGTAGTGAAGCATTTCGGTGCCGGCCGGCGTCAGATAGATTTTTTTGCCGAGTTGTTCGAACAGCGGCAGCCCGGCGTGTTCTTCGAGTTGCCGGACCTGAGTGGAAACGGCCGGCTGGGTGAGGTGCAATTCCTCGGCGGCGCGCGAGAAGCTCAGGTGGCGCGCCACCGTTTCGAAAACCTTCAGTTGCCGCAGAGTCGCATTCCGCATCGTCATGACCGATGTATAAGCAAATGTGAATCAACATAATAACAAACTTTAATTATTAGTAATTCAGCAATGACCCTAGCATGGCTCTGTATAAGAAAGCGGAATTGCCGCCGGAGCGCGTGGCGAAAAACTCGGGTTAACGCTTGGATGCGAGCCCTGATGGGCGAAACAACCGGCGTCTCGCGGTTAAAGGCATTAATTGATCGGAATAAAGAAATTCCCACAAAGAGATGATTTAAGTCGATCTATTTTTAAAGCAGCGAATTAAAGACGCAAATATCAGATATTCCCGAAGAGCGCGGCTTTTTCGGGTCATAACATAAGGTGGGACGCATACAGTACGGCGCGTTGCAGGGCGATTTCCTGCGGGACGCCAGCCGGCTGCACCAGACAAATAGTGGAGACAAGCGAATGGACGATATCAGTCAGCAGACTACGAGCCGCGCATTTTGGGGCAACCGTTGGTGGCAACTCGTCATCGGCATGGTGTGCATGGCTCTGGTGGCCAATCTTCAATATGCGTGGACGTTGTTCGTCACGCCGATGAACGCGCGGCATCACTGGGGCGAAGCATCCATTCAACTTGCGTTCGCGATTTTCATCCTCACTGAAACGTGGCTTGTGCCGCTCGAAGGCTGGCTCGTCGACAGGTTCGGACCGCGGCCCGTAGTCGCGGGCGGCGCGATTTGCGCGGGCGTTGCGTGGGTGATGAACTCGTACATCACGACCCTGCCGATGCTGTACGTCTCCGCCGTCATCGCCGGTATCGGTGCGGGCGGCGTGTACGGCACGTGCGTGGGCAATGCGTTGAAATGGTTTCCCGACAAGCGCGGACTTGCAGCGGGTCTCACCGCTGCGGGCTTCGGCGCGGGCGCCGCGGTGACGGTGATTCCAATTGCCAACATGATCACGCGTTCGGGTTATGAGCATACGTTCTTTTTCTTCGGCATCCTTCAAGGCGGGTGCATTCTCGCGCTTGCGCTGCTGTTGAAGAAGCCGAACTTGCGCTCGCAAGCCGCACCGAAGAGGAAGTTCGCCGTGTCGAAGGTCGATTTCACCCCCGGGCAGATGATCAAGACGCCGGTGTTCTGGGTGATCTACGTGTCGTTCGTCGCCGTGGCCGCGGGCGGTTTGATGGCGACCGCGCAGATCGGTCCGATCGCGAAAGACTGGGGCCTCGCACGCATCCCGATGACGCTCTTCGGCATGACCTTGCCGCTGCTGACCGCCACGCTTTCCATCGACAACGTCTGCAACGGTTTTACGCGTCCGCTGTGCGGCTTCATCTCCGACAAACTCGGCCGTGAAAACACGATGTTCGTGATCTTTATTGGCGAAGGCCTGGCGTTGCTCGGTCTGATGCAATACGGCACTAACCCGTACGCGTTCATGACGTTCGCCGCATTGATCTTCCTGTTCTGGGGCGAAATCTTCTCGATCTTCCCGGCGATCTGTGCCGATACCTTCGGCAGCAAATATGCCGCAGCCAACGCCGGCACCTTGTACACCGCCAAGGGTACGGCTTCGTTGCTGGTACCGATCGCGTCGGTGTTGTCGGCGACGGGCGGATGGAATCTCGTGTTCATCGTCTCCGCCGTCGTGACGATCGTCGCGGGCATTTCCGCGAAGTTCATACTCGCGCCGATGCGCTCGCGCTGGATCGAAACGCACAATGAGCCGCAAGGTGTGCTGGCCGTTGCCGGCAACGGCAAGGCTTCGCGCTTGAGCCATTGGCCTGAGCAGACAGGAGAATAGGTGAATGGCCCACACCCGGCAGTGACGTCATGAATGTTTCGTTGCAGCAACTCAAGGTATTTGTCGCCGTCGCGCGTGAGCGGAGTTTTACGCGCGCGGCGCGTGAGTTCGACTTGACACAGTCGGCGGTGAGTCGTTGCGTGCGCGAACTCGAAGAAGCCGTGGAATTAAAGCTGTTCGACCGTACCACGCGCCAGGTCGAACTGACGCACGCAGGGGCGAGCCTCGAGCGAAGAATTGGCCGCCTGCTCGATGAAATTGAACTCACGCTGCGCGAAGAGCGGGCGGCTTACGACGGTCACACCGGCGTGGTGGTGCTCGCCAGCAATCCGGTGTTGTCGTCGAGTTGGGTGGCGCAGGGACTCGCGCGCTGCGCGGCGGCTTTTCCTGAGCTAGCTGTCTCCGTCAGGGATCAGCCTCAAAGCGGCGTGCTCGCGAGCGTCGAACAGGGCGAGGTGGACTTCGGTGTGGTCTCGATGGCCGAGCCGCTTGCCGGCGACCTGTTGCACGCGCAACTGGTTTTCACGACACCGCTCCATGCGGTGATGCCGCCTGCGCATCCGCTTGCGCGCCACGCGAGTGTTGCATGGAGCGAGTTGCACGAATGGGCGCTCATCACGCTGAACGCAGACACAGGTGTGCGTGGGGCGCTCGAACTCGCCTTCAACGCGAACGGCGTTAAACGACGGCCGGTGCAGGAACTCGGACATGTCGCGGCGGTGCTGCGCATGGTTGAGCTCGGCCTCGGCGTCGGCATATTGCCAATCGACACGCATTGGCCCGCAATAGGCGCCTCATTGGTCAGCCGGCCGCTCGCACCCGCGATGAATCTGGCGACAGTGCTCGTGCATCGCCGCAACCGTTCCCTCCGACCCAACGCCGCAGCAGCCTGGGCGCAATTCTCCACTCCTTCACAGACCGCCGACGTGTCGCCGTCCGCTTCGCAGATGCAGACGAAGCCGACCGTTGCACGCGACGGCGCCGTCCTCCACGAGCCCTAGCGTCTTTTAATCGAAGCGGCTCGCACGCACTCAGCCCACGCAACATCCAAGCAAGGAGCTTCATGATGGAAACTGAAACCGACCTCAGGCGCCATGATCTGCTGATCGACGGCAAGCGCTTGCCGCCCGGCACCGGCGAATATTCCGTCGACATCAACCCCGCCACCGAAGAGCCGATCGCGCTGGTTGCGCAAGGCAGCGCCGCCGACGTGGACACCGCCGTGCGCGCCGCGCGCGCTGCGTTGAAAGTATGGAACGGCATTCGGACCGCTGAGCGGGCCCGCATTCTGATGCGCCTCGCCGGTCTGATGCGCGCGAATCTCGAGGAACTCGCCGCGCTCGAAAGCCTCGACGCCGGCAAACCGATCGCGGCGGTGATGCGCCAGGATATTCCGGCCGCGATCGATACGCTCGAATACTACGCAGGCTGGTGCGACAAGATCAACGGTCAGGTCGTGCCGGTGCGCCCCGATGCGTTGACGTACACGTTGCGTGAACCGGTCGGCGTAGTCGCCGCGATCGTGCCGTGGAATTTCCCGCTGATGATCGGCATGTGGAAGATCGCGCCGGCGCTCGCGTGCGGTTGCACGCTGATCGTCAAGCCCGCGGAGATTACGCCGCTGACCGCGCTGCGCATCGGCGAACTCGCGCTTGAAGCGGGTGTGCCGCCGGGCGTGCTGAATATCGTCACGGGCAAAGGGCGGGTGGTCGGCGACGCACTGGTCGCGCATCCCGGCGTCGACAAGGTGACGTTTACGGGCTCGCCCTCGGTGGGGCGCGGCATTCTGCAAGGCGCCGCCGGCAATTTCAAGCGCGTCACGCTGGAGCTCGGCGGCAAATCGGCCAACCTGATTTTCCCGGATGCCAATCTCGACAACGCGGTGCGCGCCGCGGCGTCGGGCATCTTCTTCAATACCGGCCAGGTGTGTTCGGCGGGGTCGCGCATTCTCGCCCATCGCGATGTGTACGACGAAGTGGTCGAGCGCCTCGCCGCGCGCGCGAAGTCGATCAAGGTCGGCGATCCGTCGTCGCGCGAAACGTCGATGGGACCGCTTATCTCCGCGGCGCAGATGAAGACGGTGCTGGGCTACGTCGAAGCGGGTCGTTCAGAGGGCGCGTCGCTCGTAACGGGTGGCGCGCGCGTGGGCGAGCGCGGCTTCTTTGTCGAGCCGACTGTGTTTGCCAACGTCGAGCATGAAATGCGCATTTCGCAGGAGGAAATATTTGGGCCTGTGGCGAGCGTGATTCGCTTCAACGACGAAGCCGACGCCATCAGGATTGCAAACGGCACGCTGTACAGCCTCGCGGCGGGGGTGTGGAGCGCGGACATCGGCCGGGTGCATCGGGTTGCGCGGGACCTGAGGGCGGGGACCGTGTGGATCAACACATACGGCTACACCGATGTGCGTCTGCCGTGGGGAGGATCAGGCGACTCGGGGTTCGGCCGCGAACACGGTGACGTCGCGATCGAGAACTTCACCGAGCCCAAGGCTGTGTGGCTCGCCATCGATCAGTAGCGTAAAAAAGATCGAACGCGTTTTGGCGTTCGATCCTTTTATGTTTGCCTTTGCCGATAGGCGGGAGAGCGAACGAATTTCTGATCGCGCGCTCTCTATCGAGTCTCAATCTCCTTGCAACGCCATCCGTTCACGCAGTTTAATGAGCGCCAGCACGACATCGATAGTCGGCGTCGGCTCGGCGACGAGGCGGCCCATTTCCTGCACGACGGTCAACAGCGGATCGATCTCCATCGGCCGGCGATTCTCCAGATCGACCAGCGTCGATGTCTTGTGGGCGCCGACCGCGCCCGCGCCATCAATACGCTTTTCCACGTCGACGCGAAAGTGCACGCCGAATTGATCCGCAATGCGCTTGGCCTCCAGCATCATCGTGCGCGATACCGCGCGTGTGCCGGGGTCGCTGGTGAGCACGTCGAGCGTGGCGTGCGTCAATGCGCTGATCGGGTTGAAGCACAGGTTGCCCCATAGCTTGAGCCAGATTTCGTCGCGGATATTGTCGCGGATCGGCGCCTCGAAACCCGCCGCCTGCATGATCTCGTGCAACTGTTGAATACGCGGCGTGCGTTCTCCGCTCGGCTCGCCGATCGGGAATTTCTTGCCGTACACGTGCTTGATGACGCCGGGTTCGACGATTTCGGCAGCCGGGTAGAGCACGCAGCCGATCGCCCGTTCGGGGCCGAGCTTCGTCCATTGACTGCCGTCCGGGTCGACGCTGGTGAGACGCGTGCCGGCGAAGCGTCCGCCGTGCTGATAGAAGTACCAATACGGAATGCCGTTGACGCCCGTGACGATGGCCGTGTGCTTGCCGAGCAGCGGCTGCATTGCATCGACTACGCCGGGCAGCGAATGCGCCTTGAGCGTAATGATCACGAAGTCCTGCACGCCGAGTTCGCGCGGGTCGGACGTGCAGCGCACCGGTGCGCTGAACGTCTCACCGTCCATGATCAGACGCGCACCGTGCTCGCGCATGGCCGCGAGATGCGGACCGCGCGCGACGAAACTCACATCCGCACCGGCGCGTGCGAGTTGCACACCCATCAAGCCGCCGATTGCTCCCGCTCCGAAGACACAGATCTTCATGATGCCGCTCCTCTGACGATGAATAGTCGCTTGCCCGATGCCGTGTCTTGCCGTGCACGGTTGCAGGTCATTGTTCGAGCATACGGGGGCGGGACGATTGCGGATAGTTAAAGTTTGTGGAGAGGTGCATTAGGGATAGGTTATGGGTGGCGCGGCGCCCGAAAAAACGTAGGACAGGACCGGACCGAATCGGAAGGCAAGGGGAGATGGCGGACGAATGCCGCGAACGATTCGGAAATCTCTTAAGCCTCTCCAATCTTCGTGGGCGCAGAATGCGGCCTCTATGAGAAGTTGCGCATGCACGTGGCATCGCGAAAGGAATTTTGAGAGTGGTGCCATGAAGTCAAAGCTTGATGTGAGTTATCCCGTTGTGTTCTTGCGTGTGACGTCTGTGCGGGAGTCGCGCGGTGTCGGATCGGCGGCTCCGCGCTAGGCCCGGTCTCATGCACACGGTGATTCGTAAAACCGCTGGCCGGGATTTGGCGGAGATGGAAAGCGTGCTGGCGCGCCTGCTAGATGCGACGTTGATCGCGTTGTCGGCGGCGCTCGCCTCGCTGCTGTTCATGCCTCGCTCAGGGTATTCGATTCTCGAAGGCGCCTTCGTCGCTCTCGATATTGCGTTCGCTGTTTTGCTGCTGCCCTGGTTCGGCGTGTATGGCTCATGGCGTGGCCGCTCGAAATGGCGGCTGAGCGTCAAACTGGTGCTCGGCTGGATCGCCGTGCAAGCCTGCGGGCTCGCGATGTTGTTCCTGCTTCATCGCGCTGCGTCGGTGTCCCGGCTTTGGTGCGTGAGTTGGACCGTGATCGCCGCTGCGGCGCTGGTCGCTTCGCGGTGGGTGGTGCATGCGGTACTCGGCCGGATGAGACGTGGCGGCCGGAATCTGCGAATGGTTGCTGTGGTTGGCGCCGGCGCGCATCGCGACGCTGTGATCGCCAACATCATGAACTCACCGGATGCGGGCTTCCGGGCGGTTGCCACGTTCAACACGCGACAGGATGGTGAGTCCGGGTTTGACGGCTTGCCGTCGTTCGAGCGGCTGCGCGAATTCGCAGACTGGGTGCGCCGTGAACAGATTGAAGAGGTATGGATCGCGCTGCCGATGTCCGAAGAAGACACCGTGCTGAAGGTGCTCGACGAATTCAGTGGTGACCTTGTTAATTTGCGCTTCATTCCTGATGTGCGCAGTCTCGCGATGTTCGATCGAAACGTGGTCGATCTGATCGGCGCGCCGGCGATCAATCTGATGGCCTCGCCGATGACACCGTACGCGCTGGTTCAGAAAGCGGTTTTCGACCGGTTGTTCGCGAGTGTGGCGCTGCTGGCTTTGTTGCCAGTGATGTTGTCGATTGCGGTTGCCGTCAAGGCGACTTCGAAGGGACCGGTGTTGTTTACCCAGCGGCGTAAGGGTGCGGACGGACGCGTCTTTCGCATTTACAAGTTTCGTTCGATGCGCGAGCACTCGGCGCAGCCAGGTGTGGTTCTGCAGGCCACGCGAGGAGACGCGCGGGTGACTCGTGTCGGCGCGTTCTTACGTCGCACGAGCCTTGATGAATTGCCGCAGTTTCTGAATGTGTTGCGTGGGGAAATGTCGGTGGTTGGGCCGCGGCCGCATGCGATCGAACACGATAATCAGTATCGGGGAATTGTCGATGGGTATATCCATCGCTACCGGATTAAGCCTGGTATTACCGGGTGGGCGCAGGTGAATGGCTTTCGCGGTGAGACGGATCGGGTCGAGAAGATGCAGGCGCGAGTTGAGCACGATTTGTATTACTTGCGGAACTGGTCGTTTGGGTTGGATATGCGGATTGTGCTGGCGACGGTGGTGAGAGGGTTGTTGCATCGGAATGCGTATTGAAATGCGGTTTCGCGATGTGGCGCCGGCGAGTTTTTGTGAGGCAATACTCTGCATAGAAAGGCAGAGATCGCCACGAGTTATGGATTACATCTGCCCGATGTTGGGTGGCGAGAGCGTTGCCTCGGCACGCTGGTTTGAATAGGTTGAACACGATGTTAGCGGTATTTCTGGCCAGACCCGCCTTCAGGCTTGGGGTGGTGATGACGGCAGTAAGTTTGTTGGCGAGTGCGTGCTCGGTGGCGCCGGGGATGAGGATGGACACGTCTCAGGCGCAGGATCACTCGGGTACGTATGTCACTTCCGGCACGGCTGGGGAAACCAGCATTGGTGCGCCGGGCGAAAAGGCGAGTGCAACGAGTGGTACGCCAGACATCGCGATAACGGAACTCGATGCTGCGCTGATTTCGCAGCTCGCACAAAGCCGCAAACAGCAGCAGCTCGAAGTTTCGCAATTACTCTCTGGAGCGCCCCAGGCCTACACGGTCGGTCCCGGTGACGTGCTGCAGATCGTCGTTTGGGATCATCCGGAATTCGCTGCGGCACTCGGCTCTTCGCAAACCCAATCGTCGACGAGGCCGGGAGATCCGCTTGCGGGATTTGTCGTCGACCAGAACGGCGCACTCACATTTCCCTATGCGGGCACGCTGCATGTGGCGGGCCTGCGCGCCGAAGAGATTCAGCAGCGGCTAAGCAGTGCGCTTGCCAGGTACTTCGTCAAGCCGCAGGTGACAGTGCGAATGGCTTCTTACCGCGCGCATGAAGTTTACGTCGACGGGGAAGTGCATAGCCCGGGCGTGCTGGCGGTCAACGATGTGCCAATGACGCTTTACGAAGCTGTCAGCCGCGCCGGTGGGTTCAGTGAGGCGGCCGATCAGAGCGACCTCGTTCTGGTGCGCGGTGATCGCTCTTATCGCGTGAATCTGACGCAAATGCTCGCTCAAGGATTGAGCCCGTCGCGCCTCTTTCTGCAGGCGGGTGATCTGCTGCGTGTCGTTTCGCGCGATGAGAACGACGTGTATGTGATGGGTGAAGTCAACAAACCGGTTTCGGCGATTCCACGCCGAACGGGTCGCATGACGTTGGCCGATGCACTTTCGCAGGCCGGCAGTGTGAACGCTTCGACCGCCGATGCCGCGCAGATGTTCGTGATCCGCGGCTCACTGACCGGGACGCCGCAGGTGTTTCACCTCGACGCGCATTCACCGGTCGCGATGCTGCTTGCGAAGGATTTCGAATTGCAACCGAAGGACGTGGTGTACGTGGATGGTAGCGGTCTTGTTCGCTTCAATCGCGTGTTGAGTCTGTTGATGCCGTTGATTAACACGGGTCTGACAGCTGGAGTCATTGCGAAATGACCGGGGTTTTGATGGTGTGTGAGGGAAACGTTTGCCGCAGTCCGGTTGCGCGGGCCATTCTTGAACGGGCGCTGCCTGCTGTCTCAGTGAGTTCCGCGGGTACGCGAGCGCTCGTTGGCAGGCACGCGGATCCACTCGCGGTTCAGGTTGCATGCCAGCACGGCGTGGACATCAGCGGTCATGTAGCCGAGGCGCTTAGCAACGAACACGTACGCGCGGCGGATGTCGTGCTGGCCATGACGAATTCCCAGCGCACGTTGATTCTCGATCGCTTTCCTTCTGCAAGAGGAAAGGTTTTTCGTCTGGGCGAACATGAACAGCTCGACATTGTGGATCCATATCAGCGGCATCGTGTCATTTTCGAACTGGCCTTCGCGCAAATCGAGCACAGCGTTTTGAAATGGTGCGACGACATTATCAGGCTGACGCACTAAATCATGAAATTACTTGATCGAGAACGCTCGGCCGACGCGCTGGGCGAAAAGGAAATCACGCTATCCGAAGTTTTCGCATTGCTGAGCGAAAATCGGCTCTTGATCGTGTTGACCACGGCGGCAATGCTGTTTCTCGGCATTACCTATGCATTTTTCGGCACGCCTCTGTACAAAGCCGATGTAATGATTCAGGTCGACAGCGACCCCGGCAGCGATACGCTCAACGACAAGCTAGGCGACCTCGCTTCGCTGTTCCAGAGCAAGGCATCGACCGACGCGGAAATCGAACTTATCCGTTCGCGAATGGTGGTCGAAGAAACTGTCCGGAGTTTGCATCTCGATGTTAATGCCACGCCGCACCGATTTCCTCTGATCGGCGCGCTGATCGCACGGCAGGCGCCGGCCGGCAGTCCGGCGAGTCCCTTCCTCGGAATGAGCAGTTTCGCCTGGGGCGGAGAGGCTTTGGGCGTGACCCAATTCGACGTCCCAGCTGCGCTGTACGATCAGCGTTTCAAATTGATGGTCGGTGCGGATCAGGCGTTCGAACTGCGCGATGCGGATGGCCATACGGTGCTACGCGGCCGCGTGGGCATCGCGGAGCAGGGCGTCACACGGTTCGGGCCGGTGCAATTGAGAGTGGACCACATGGTCGCGCGCGCTGGCACGTCGTTCAATCTGGCGAGGGCCTCGACGCAACTGACGACAGCGGATCTGCGGACCGCACTCGACATTAGCGAGAAGGCCAAACAGTCGGGTATTGTCGCCGTCTCGCTCGAAGGCGGGGATGCTGCGAGGATCGCCGCTACCGTGAATCGCGTGGCGAGCATTTATGTTCAGCGAAATGTAGACCGGAAGTCCGCGCAAGCACAGCAGATGCTGCAGTTCCTCGCCGACCAGCTTCCCCAACTGCGTGCGGATCTGGACGAGGCCGAGGCCAAATATAACGCGTTCCGCGCGCAAAACGGCACTGTTGATCTGGAAGCAGAGGGCAAGCTTCTGCTGCAATCAATCGTCGATAGCAAAACCAAACTGGTCGAGTTGCAGCAGCAGCGCGCCGCGCTCGCGCAGCGTTACACGGCGGAACATCCATCCGTGCAGGCGATCGACGCCCAGATCGGTGAGTTGCAGGAACAACAACGCTCGTTCAACGAGAAAGTCGCGGCTTTGCCGAGCACACAGCAACAGGCGCTGCGCCTCATGCGCGACGTGCGGGTCGACACCGACCTGTACACCAAGCTGCTGGATAGCACGCAGCAGTTGCGTGTGCTGAAGGCGGGCCAACTCGGCAACGTCCACACGGTCGACTACGCAGAGGTAGCCGAAAAACCGGTCAAACCGAAGAAAGCGCTGGTGATCGCGCTGTCGGGCCTGATCGGTGTGCTGCTCGGATGCGCTATCGCATTCGTGCGTAGTACCTTGAATCGCGGACTCGAGACGCCGTCGGAAATCGAAGGCGCGGTCGGCGTGCCGGTGTACGCGATCGTGTCTCGAAGCGCGCGGCAGCGGACGTTGCATCAATCGGCTCGCGGCGGCGGGTCGGAACTGAACGTGCTCGCGGCGGCGCAACCCGATGACGTGGCGGTGGAAGGCATCCGTAGCTTGAGAACGGCGTTGCAGTTCGGCTTGCTCAATTCGCACAACAACATCGTGATGTTGACGGGGCCAAGGCCCGACGTCGGCAAGTCGTTTCTCTCGGTGAATCTGGCAGCGGTGCTATCGGCTGGCGGCAAACGCGTGTTGTTAGTCGACTCGGACATGCGCCGAGGTGACGTGCACAGATACTTTTCGCTCCCGAGCAAACCCGGCTTGTCAGACGTGATCGGCGGAGTCGAGCCGTCAAGCGCGGTGCACTACCAGGTCCTGCCCAACCTCGACGTACTAATGAGTGGCAGCGTTGCGTCGAGTCCGGCCGAAATGCTCATGAGCGAGTCCTTCGGCAAATTGTTGGCACAGTTCAGCAAACAGTACGACGTGGTCATCGTCGATTCGCCGCCGGTATTGGCCGTGACCGACCCGGTACTGATCGGCAAGCACGCGGGCCTGACGTTACTCGTCGTTCGTCACGGACGGCACTCTGCGGCCGAACTCCAGGAGAGCGTGCGTCAGCTGAGTAACGGCGGCCATACCGTCGACGGCGTTCTGCTGAACGACGTTCCGCAACGGGCCAGTGCGTACGGCGCGTTCTCCGAATACGGGGCCGAAAAATCCGCATGACGGATTGCAGCATCTAGTCACGGCGCCACGCGGCGTCTTCCACGATAGTCGTGTCGCGGCGCTTCCAGGTGCGCGACCAGCCAACCACTCGCTTATGAACAAGAGGATTCTGCTTACCTTCGGAACCCGTCCTGAGGCCATCAAGATGGCGCCTCTCGTGAGGCAACTCAAGAGCGCCGAGGGAATTGACTGTTTCGTCTGCGTAACCGGCCAGCATCGCGAGATGCTCGATCAGGTATTGAACCTGTTCCAGATCCGTCCTCATTTCGACTTGAACGTGATGAAGCGGAATCAGGATCTCTATGACGTGACGAGTTCCATCCTGCTCGGCATGCGGGATGTATTGAAGGACTGCCGCCCGGACCTGATGCTGGTGCATGGCGATACGTCGACAACCTTCTCCGCCAGCCTCGCGGCGTTTTACCAGCGCGTGCCCGTCGGCCATGTGGAAGCGGGCCTGCGAACGGGTGAGCTTCTGTCGCCGTGGCCGGAAGAGGCGAATCGTCGGCTGACCAGCGTGCTTGCCGCGATGCACTTCGCACCGACCGAGCGCGCCCGACAGAATCTGCTCGCGGAGAACGTGCCGGACGAACGCATCGTGGTAACGGGCAATACGGTGATCGACGCGCTCCTGCACGTGCGGCAGCAACTGGCAAGCGATACGCGGCTACGCGACGAAGCGCAGCGGCATCTCCCGTTGCTGTCGCCAGGACGGCGCCTGATTCTGGCGACGGGACACCGGCGCGAGAGTTTCGGCGGCGGTTTCGAGCGTATCTGCACGGCGCTGGCTCGGATCGCGAATTCGTATCCCGACGTGGACATCGTGTACCCGGTTCACCTCAACCCGGACGTGCGCGAGCCGGTGAACCGGATTCTCCGCGGCATTGCCAATGTTCATTTGATCGAGCCGCTCGACTATCTGCCGTTCGTTTGTCTGATGGACCGTGCCTATCTGATCCTGACCGACTCCGGTGGGATTCAGGAAGAGGCACCTTCGCTCGGCAAGCCGGTGCTTGCGATGCGCGAAACCACCGAGCGTCAGGAGGCTGTCGATGCGGGCGTAGTGAAACTTGTCGGCACCGACGTGCAGAAAATCATCCAGACCGTATCGCAGCTGCTGTGCGACGAAACCGTCTACCAGGCGATGAGCGTGCGCGGCAACCCCTATGGCGACGGCCATGCTTGCGCTCGCATTGCGAGCGCGCTACTTGAAAAACGTTTCGGTCCGGCTCTGGCGGTCTGAGCGAACATACCCTGCTTACGGATATAGAAAAGAAATGGATTTTGAAACTGTTTCGGTGGTCGGCCTCGGCTACATTGGGCTTCCTACTGCAGCCGTGTTTGCGGCACGCCGCAAACGTGTCATCGGCGTGGACGTCAGTCAGCATGCGGTCGACACCATCAACCGTGGCGCCATTCATATTGTCGAGCCTGAACTCGACATGCTGGTGCACGCGGCAGTCACGCAAGGCTATCTGCGCGCGACCATCACGCCGGAGCCTGCGGACGCGTTTCTGATCGCTGTGCCGACGCCTTTCTCCGACGGCTACAAGCCGGACCTCCGCTTCATCGAAGCAGCGAGCCAGGCGATCGCGCCGGTGCTCAAGAAGGGCGACCTTGTCGTCCTCGAATCGACTTCACCGGTTGGGACAACTGAGCAGATGGCAGCTTGGATGGCACAACTCCGTCCCGATCTCTCCTTCCCGCAAGAGGCGGGCGAGCAGTCGGACATCCGCATCGCTCATTGTCCTGAACGCGTGCTGCCTGGCCACGTGATTCGCGAGCTGGTCGAGAACGACCGCGTAATCGGCGGCATGACGCCGCGCTGTAGCGAGCTGGCGCGTGAGCTCTATCAAAGCTTCGTGCAAGGCGACTGTATCCTGACGGATGCCCGCACTGCCGAGATGTGCAAGCTGACGGAGAACTCATTCCGCGACGTCAACATTGCCTTTGCGAACGAACTTTCGATCATCTGCGACAAGCTCGATATCAACGTATGGGAGTTGATCCGTCTTGCGAACCGCCATCCGCGGGTGAGCATCCTGCAGCCGGGGCCGGGAGTGGGGGGCCACTGCATCGCCGTCGATCCGTGGTTCATCGTGGACTCTGCGCCGGACGAGGCGCGCCTGATCCGCACCGCGCGAACGGTCAACGACGCAAAGCCGGGCTATGTAATAGAGCGCGTGGAACGCGCGGCGCGGCGCTTCAAGGATCCGGTGATTGCGTGTCTCGGGCTGGCGTTCAAAGCGAATATTGACGATCTGCGCGAAAGCCCGGCCGTCGAAATCGCCGACGAACTAGCGGAGCGATTCGCCGGCCAGGTGGTCGTCGTCGAACCGAATGTGAGAACGTTGCCGGCATCGCTCGATGGCAAGGTTCGCCTCTGTGAATTGAACGAAGCGCTGCTGGAGGCGGACATTATTGTCATTCTGGTCGACCATGCGCAGTTTCGGCGTGTGGATCCCGTCCGCTTTCAGGCGAAGGTGGTGATCGACACGCGTGGGGTGCTGGCGCATGCGTGATCGCGCGCGCCGCTCGTCGGCCCCCAATTGGAGCCGTTCGTGAGTGATCGGGGAACTACGGGCAGCATGCCGATGCTGAAGACGCCGCGTATGCGCACGAACTTCGTGGCGATGATGGTCTGGCAGATCGGTAACTATCTCGTGCCGCTTGCGTCCTTTCCCTATCTGACGCGGGTGCTTGGGGCGGCGCATTTTGGCATGCTCGGCTATGCGACGGCGATTGCCACATACGGCATGCTCGTGACCGAATGGGGATTTTTTCTCAGCGGTCCCAAAGCGGTGGTCGAGCGCCGGGGGCATCCGGAGCGGCTGAACGAACTTGTATGGTCGACGATGGCCGCGAAAGCGTGTCTGTGTGTGATCGCGTTTGCCGTGCTGCTGGTCGTTGCGCACTTCGATCGCAAGTTGGCTTCGGTGTTTCCCGTGGTGCTCGCAGCCTGGCCGATGGTCATCGGCAATGTCTTTACATTGAACTGGCTATTGCAAGGGCTGGAGCGTTTCTCAGTCTTTGCGACAGTAGCATTGGCTGGCCGCTTTGCGGCTTTACCGCTGACCTTCGTCTTCGTGCGTCACAGCGACGATGTCGCTTTCGCAGCCGGAATCCAGGCAGGGGCGGCGGTTTTTACCGGCGTCTTCTCGCTGGTTGCGGCACGGCGCCTGGACGTGTTGCGACGCCCTTCCGTTTCGGTGCGCTCGGTCATGCAGCGCATCAAGGAAAGTGCCGACATGTTCGTCTCCTCGGCGTCCGTAAGTCTTTTCGGCGTGACGAACGCGGTCATCCTCGCTTCAATGACCACGCCCTATCAGGTGGGCATCTATACGGCCGCCGACAAGCTCAAGACCGTGGCCAACATGGTACCCGCTCAAATCAACACGGTTTGCTATCCGCGTATCACTTCGTTGTTCGGTGCGCAGCCCAGGTCCGCCGCCCGGCTGACGGTATTTGGCGCGCTCGCCACCGTGTTGGCCACGCTTGGCGGACTGGTCTTTGTCGGCCGCGTTTCGGCACCGCTCACTACGTTGGTATTGGGCGGCGGCTACGCAGGTGCCGCGTCGCTCCTGAATATGCTTTGCCTTGCGACCGTCTTCGGCAATCTGGCTTATTTCCTCGGATTGCAAGTACTGGTGCCGTTCGGCAACGCTCGTATCCGGTCGTTGTTGATGCTGGCAGCAGGTGTGCTGAACGTCGTGTTGGCGATCGTTCTGACGCCGCGCTTCGGCGCCCAGGGGGCGGCGATATCGCTGCTTGTCGCAGAAGCGGTGTTGCTGGTCGTCTACGTGTCGATGATCTTGAGCAAGCCGGCTTTGCGCCACCACTTTACGCAATTGTTGAATCGATGATGGAAAGTCTGGCACCCATTCACGTCATATCTCTGCCTCGCTCGGGACGCCGCGACGCGATCGCAGCATTGTTGTCCGACCGTGGCGTCGAGTTTCATATCGAGGACGCGGTCGACGGGCGTTTGCTCACGCATAGCGAACTGAATGCCGTCTACGACGACGCCGCGGCTCGCCGCCGCTACGGACGTTCGCTGACTAGTGCGGAGGTGGCGTGCTTCATGAGCCATCGGTCGGTGTGGCGAAAGGTCGTGGACACCGGCCGCGCCGCCGTGATTCTCGAAGACGACGCGATTCTCGAACCGGCTTTTTTTGAACGTGTGTTGCATGCCGACGAGTCCGAGTTGTCGGCTGTCGCCGACATTGTGCTGCTGGGACGATCGAAGCTGCGTCGCGCCGCGTCATCCTGGACCTACTTTAATGAACCGCTCAGGTGGCGCGCGAGCGTTGGCGGACTGCGGGTCGGCTTTCCGTTCAAACAATGGACATCTGGGTCTGTGGGCTACTGGATATCCGCGCAGGCTGCTCGGCAGGCGCTTACCTACAGTGAAGGCCCACTCGGAGCATTGCTCGACGACTGGCCGTGGCATCGGGACGAGGGCGGCGCTCGCGTCGCGGAATTGCGCCCCTATGCTGTGTGGGAAGACTTCGAGCGGCTATCGAGCAGTATCGAGCAGGAACGTAAGGCGCGTATAAAGCCGCGTGCGTCGTTGCACATCGCAGCGCTCTGGCCTCTTCGTCTCCTGCGCACAACGGTTCGCTGGAGCCTGGTTGCATTGCAGCGGCTTTCATCTGGGAGCGATGTGGTGAGAGCACGTCATGAGTAAAACCGCAGTTGCGAGGCGGATGAGCGATTCGACAGCGCAGAAGTCGGCGCGTCAGTGTTCAACCTCAATCACCTGGGCGATATTCGCCGGCGGTCTCGCGCTGTCGCCTTTTGCGGATTTCCTGTCGGTCAGGGCCGCGCATGGATTCGACGCTGCGGGTGGGAACGCTCGTTACTCGCTGCTCGTGCGCGGAACCATGGTAGCCGGACTGCTGTTGCTTCTATTGGCGAGTGGACGGATCCGGCTGTCGAGTTGGCGCACGGCGCTTCTGGCGATGGTGGCGATCACCGCCTCGGCCGCGACATATGCGTTTGGCGATATGTCGAGTGCGGAGTTCGCGCAGCAGGCGGTTTTCGTCCTGAAGGTGTTCTCCTTCTTTGTTTGTCTCGCGGTCCTATCGGGAATGAGCGACAGGCAGCTTGAGAAACTCGAACCAATCATACGGCTCACGCTATTGGCATATGCGGCGGCGATCGTGGCTGGCGCGGTATTTTCGATCGACCTGTTTCGCAGCTACTGGGCCGATACGCAGATCCGGTCTGGCTACAAAGGTATCGTGTACGCGCAGAACGAAGCGTCCGCACTCATGATCGTGGGCCTGGCTTATGGACTGATGAGGGTGTTGAAATTCGGCTGGTCGGCATGGAACGGCGTACTGGTAGGAAGCATCGTGCTGGCTTCGTGCCTTGTCGGTACGAAAGCCGCAATGGCCGGAACCGTTGCGATGATCTGCTCGTACTTCTATTGCCGGCATAACGTGCCGCAAGCCACCGTGCGTGCGTTGGCCCTTCTTGGGCTGCTGGCCGGCTTGGCGGCGGCTGCCTATCTGTCATTGCCGGGCGTGCAAAGCGCCGTCGATCTCAGCTTTCAATATTTCATGTATCAGCATGACCACGTGAACAGTGGTGGGGCACTCACGATGGTCTTGTCCGGGCGGGATGTCAAGTTTTCCAACGTGTGGGACGAAGTCGCGAAGGATGGCTATCTTCCACTGCTCACCGGTGGCTATCCGGTGGTGCGATATCTGGTCGAAATTGACGTGCCCGATCTTGTGTTGGCAATGGGATTACCCGTTTGTGTCTTTTACCTGTGGGACATAAAGAAGGCGTTTGTCTGCGGTGAAGGTGGGGCTGAGTCGCGCTTTGGCAAGTGGTTCTTTGTCGTTCTCATGGCGACCGCGTGCACGGCGGGGCACATCCTCGTCTCAGCAATTGTGAGTCCGTATCTGGCCATGATCGCCGTGCTTATCAAGCGTGCTGCGGACAATCGCGCTCTTATAGAAGGGGCACACGATGAGTAAGCGCGGAAGCAAAGAGTCGCAAGCAGCTCACGACGCACCGCCGTTACGCGTACTGCACGTGGGGCCGGGACAAGGTCAGCGAGGCGGCATTGCGTCCGTTCTCGCGGAACTTGCTGCACAACGTGCGAGTTTCCAGCGCGCGGGTGTAGCGGTAGCCATCTTCGAAACGCATGGTTTCCAGAGCGCGAAATCGCTGTTGTGCTTTCCGCTGTTCGATATTCCGCGCTTTCTATTCGCGCTGTTCATGGGTACCGACCTGATTCATTTCCATGTGTCGGTTCGCGGATCGTTCTATCGAAAGTTCACGCTGTATCTTCTCGCACGGCTTTTGCGTAAGAAAACGATTTTTCATCTTCATGCGGGTAACTTCCAGAATTTCTACGCCGGCGGTGGGTCGCTGACTCGCAAGGCGGTGTGTGGCTTCGTGCGCGGAGCGGACGCCGCGGTGGCTGTTTCTTCGGCAGTCGCGGCAGGACTTCGAGGCGGTCAAGGCATTGCGAGAAATCTTTATGTGATCGGCAACACGGCATATAGCGCCGAAGCGGCGGTAGCTGCGGCTTTGCGCGAGGCTCCCGACGCGAAGGCCGCAGACAAGAATCCATATATCGCGTTTGCAGGCAGATTCACAGAGGGCAAGGGGCTCGACGAATTGCTGCGTGCGGCGGCGCTGCTCAAACGGCAAGGCCTGACGATACAACTGAGACTGGCCGGAGCTGGCAATACGGATAGATGGACGCGCGCAGCGATCGAATATGGCGTGCGCGACCAGGTCAGCTTTGTCGGGTGGCTGCAGGGTGACGCCAAGCTCGCATTCTATCGCGATGCCGCATTGTTTTGCATGCCGAGCCATTTCGAAGCATTCGGGATTTCCACGCTCGAGGCAATGTTTATCGGTCGACCTGTAGTCGGCACGCGCATTGGCGGTTTTCTGGACCTGGTGGAGGAGGGCGTGACTGGTTATCTTGTCCCATGCGGGGACGTGGCCGAGCTCGCGGAAAGAATCCGGCGCCTCGTGGAAAGTCCCGAACTCGCGCACACGATGGGGCGGCATGGCGTCGCAAGAGCCTTGAGTCGCTATTCCGTCGAGGCAGTCGTCAGGCAGTATGTTCACTGCTATAGAAATGTGAGCGAATCCAAAGGAGGTTGAGTGATATGAAGTGTAGCCCGATACGTCGCTGGACGCTGACTTGCATTTTAGGAACCCTATCTAGTATTGCCGTCGCGCAAGATACGAACGTTAGCTGGACCGATCCACAAATGACTGCGCTCGCGAGCACGTACGACAAGCTGTTCTCGACAGAGTGGAGCGGCGGTATTGATGCGGGCATCGGCGTGCAGGCGAATCCGGGTGATATCGCGGTGGTCGATGATCCAGTAATAGCCGGACGAAAAGCCGTACGTGTTCACATGAGCCGAGCCGAAGACTTTTCAAAGATCGCGAACGGTGTTCCCCGAGCAGAGCTGATTTTTCCCAAGGCGGTGAACTTTGCGCAGGGACCTGACTATCTGCTGAGGTGGAGTACGTTCATACCCGCCGGATTCGCCTTCGATAACAAACAGGCGGTCATTGTTACTCAGGTGCACCAGGGCGAACGGACGGGCGGTCCGACAATCGCTTTGAGTCTGCAGGGCAATCGGTATGCCATCTCCGAGCGCGGCGGGGCGAATACTTCGACCGTTTCCGCGGGCAAATGGCTGTGCTGCGCCGACGCGGACCGGGGCAAGTGGGTGAACTGGTCGCTGCGCTACATCGCCGACGATTCCGGTCACCATGCTTCGACTCAATTGTGGAAAGACGGGCATTCGGTGTTTGCATCGCAGGGAATACCGAATGCCTATCCCGGTGTTCAGGATGCCTACCTGAAGATGGGACTGTACAAGTCGGGGTGGAAGAGTTCTGCTTCCGACGTCAGCGACATTACCTTGTTCTTTGGATCGGTTTCCGTATCGAAGAAATGAAGGCACATCTGCGGCGAGCGATTCGCGGGCGGATGCGAACGAACATAGAGAATGGTTGGTATGAAGCGTATTGAAGTATTCGGATGTCCAATGGACGCGGCGACAATGGATGAAACGGTCGCCGAGATTTCAACTCGCATTGCTGCGAAGCAGTTCACTCAGCACGTTGCGGTCAATGTCGCAAAGCTTGTGCACATGCAGGCAGACACGGAACTTGCGAGGTCGGTCCGTTGCTGCGACATGATCAGCATTGATGGAATGGGCGTCGTGTGGGCTGCCCGGGTGCTGGGTCATGCCGTACCGGAACGCGTCGCGGGTGTCGATCTATTCGACAAGCTGCTAGCGGAAGCGGCGAGACTAAAGTTTCCCGTCTATCTGCTAGGAGCAACCGACGAAGTCGTGGAACGCGTGGCCGTGCTATGCGCAGACACGTATCCCGGTCTAAGAATCGCGGGCTACCACCACGGTTATTTCGGCGACGATCACCAACCCGTGGTCGACCGGATCCGCGAGTCCGGTGCACGGTTGCTGTTCGTAGCCATCACATCACCCACCAAAGAAAATTTTATTAACCGCTGGCGAGAATCGCTCGGCGTCGACTTCGTGATGGGCGTTGGCGGGACCTTCGACGTGGTAGCCGGGAAAGTCAGCCGTGCGCCTCGCTGGATGCAAACGGCAGGTTTGGAGTGGTTCTTTCGTGTTCTGCAAGAACCGCGTCGTATGTGGCGCCGCTATCTGGTCACGAACAGCAAGTTCGCGCTTATGTTGGGTAAGGCGCTGTTCGTTCCACGTTAGCAGGGACGGCCGACCGCACCGGCTGTATAAGAAGGAAGTTCTTCATGTTGTACATCTATCGCATCGCGCATTTGCTTCATCGATTGCGCGTGCCCTTTCTGCCATGGGCGCTGAAGGTTTTTAACCGAGTGGTGTTTTCCGTATCGCTGCCGCCGTCGGTGACAGTTGGGCGCAACGTGGTTTTCGGTTATCAGGGGCTTGGTATCGTCGTGCACCGGCAAGCCGTGCTCGGTGACAATATTGTGATCTCGCCGAACGTTGTGATTGGGGGCCGTGGCCAGCCCGGTGCGCCCGTGATCGGCGACAACGTTTTGATCGGCGCGGGCGCGTGCATACTGGGGCCGGTGACGATTGGGCGCAACGTGAAGATCGGTGCAAATGCCGTGGTCACGTTCGATGTGCCGCCAGACGTAACCGTAGTGGGCGTGCCCGCGCGAATCGTCCAGCCGCGGCGAAGCGTCTGAATTTCGGAGTCCCTCACCCCCGCCTCACCATCAAAAACCCCACCCCAATCGCCGCCAGAAAACCCCCGCAGCACCGATTAAACCACCGCCTTACTCTCGCACGCACTAACCACTTCCCGAGATACATTCCCGCCCACGAATACAGCGCGATAGCGAACCACTCCAACACCAGAAAACTCGCTCCTAGCACTGCAAACTGCGGCAACATCGGCTTGGCAATATCGACAAACTGCGGCAAGAACGCGGTGAACACCAGAATAGCCTTCGGATTTCCGGCAGCGACGAGGAACTCTCTGCGTGCGACCCGCTTAAGCGAGGCATCTTCCTGCGGCGTCGTGTCGATGGTGGGCGCATCGCTGCGCCACAATTGAATGGCCAACCAGATCAGATAACCAGCGCCCGCCAGTTTGATCGCGAGGAAGAACCACTCCGACGCGTGCAACACGACGGCGAGACCGGTTGCGGCGAGCGCGAGCATCACCACGAATGCAACCAGACGCCCCGTGCCGCCGACAAACGCGGTCATGAATCCATGACGCGCCGCCACGTTGATGGACAGCAGATTATTAGGCCCGGGCGCGAGATTGATCGCGAAGCAGGCGGGCAGAAAGAACAGCCAGGCGGTGACGGACATGACGGCTCGCACGTAGAAAGAACGCAGTTGCGACGGGCCGCGCGCGAGACGGCGCGCGCGACACCCTTGTGCGATTGTAGCGAAGCTGGTGAGGCCGATGTCGAGGGTGCGCTTAATTCACCGCTTTGACAAACCCCGGATCGTCGATCAATGCGTCGACGCTCAGCTTGACCGTGTCTTCAATGGCGATGGTGCTGCTGGTAAACTTCGGCGATTTTTGCTTGACCGTCTTGGTGGTTGAGAACACAACCTTCTGGGTTGCGGCGTCGGTCACCACGTAGCGCATTTTCAATGTCCAGAACGCTGGCGAGCGCGTGTCGTCCACCGTGAATTTCTCGATGCTGCCGCTGAGGACCCGCTTGCCCCCGTCGAGATGAAAACCGGCGATCCGCAGGCTCTTTACAATGCCATTGCGCACGGTTTCATTGATGTCGTTCTTGAGCACGATGCCCGTCATCGCCGTGTTTTCGATGCGGTTCGGCGAAACTTGTCCGTCGCGAGCGGGCACGTAGGCGAAGTCACTTGCGGGCGCGACGCTGAGCCAGCCGGTCGGATGCGCCACCGCGCGTGCCGAGGTATTCAGGCCGAACCACGACCACGAGCAGGCGGAGAGCATCAACGGCAGCGCGAGCGTGCCGCATCCCTTGAGCACGGTCGAAGTCAACGGTGAACGCGTGGCATCGAGCGACTGCGGCACAGACGCGCTCCGATGCGGCGACTCAGGCGCTATGCTGGAAAAAGCGGCGGTCGAGGTCAGAGGAGTTACCCTATTAAATTGAGTCGTTCCGGGGAAGAAACAACATGGTAACAGCGGCTTGCACTCTGGCATCTCTTAATCGGGGCGCGCTCGGCCTCCCTTAAGGACGAGGCACACCGCGCCGTCAGAAGAAGCCGGCTTTTCCCTGAGTCATATCCACCAACGCTCGCTGCGCATCATCCACCGCGTTGATGGGCAAACGAATCGTCATTTTCACCAGCATCGCGTAGGCGCTGTCCACGAGCGCGTAGCCTTCGGCGTCGATCCATCGACGCACTTTCGCCTCGTCGGCGTAACTGACCTCGACGGTCAGCAAAACCTGCGCAATACGCTCGACACGCGGCGCATCCAGCAGCGCCGAAGCGATCGCATCGGTATACGCTCGCACGAGACCGCCTGCGCCGAGCTTCACGCCGCCGTAGTAGCGCACGACGGCGGCCAGCACGCCGTCCAGGTCGTGATGTCGCAGCACTTCGAGAATCGGCCGGCCGGCGGTGCCGGAGGGCTCGCCGTCGTCGGACATGCCGGACTGGCCGCCAGCCAGCAGCGCCCAGCAGACATGCGTCGCGGCAGGATGCTCGTCGCGCAGGCGCCGCAATTCGGCCATCGCGGCGTCGCGGTCGGCAACCGGTATCGCGTACGCAATAAATCGGCTTTTGCGTATATCGAGTTCCGCGCTCAACGCCGCGGGCAGGGTGTAAGTGGGCAAGGCAAGGAGTTCGTTAGATAAAAAAATACGGGCCGCACGCGGCGTCGCGCCTGCCATGGTAACGGACCAGCCTCCACTGACGGACTATCTCGGGGACGACTCTGCAAGACCCGTGCGCCCGTTTGCGGCGTGCATTGTGCCGGCCGCTCGCCGCGCGTTTGTCGTGTAAGTGATAGCAATGCACCGGACGGCAGGCACGGCGCGCGCGTATCAGAAATCACCCGTTCGTCTACAATCTTCCGCTGAACGCGCGCCTGTTCGCTGCAACCGGCGCGACACCAGGGAGACGACATGCTTGATCTATCCACGCTAGGGACTTTCGTTGCCGTTGTACTCGGGCTCTTTCTGATTCCCGGTCCGGCTGTGCTGCTGGTGTTGACGCGCACCGTGCATGGCGGCCGCAAGGCCGGCATTCTCACCGGCCTCGGTATTGCGGTTGGCGATTTCATTCATACGCTGGGCGCATCGGTCGGCCTGTCGGCGCTGCTAATGACTTCGGCGCTGGCCTTCAACGCGGTTAAGTTCGTCGGCGCCGCCTACCTGGTGTATCTGGGCGTTCGCGCATTGCGCGAAAAACAGGCAAGCGCTCATATGCCGGCCGTCGCGCCGGTGTCGGCCGCGAAAGCCTTCTTTCAGGCCATTCCCGCCGAAGTATTGAATCCCAAGACCGCGCTGTTTTTTCTCGCGTTTCTGCCGCAGTTCGTTCGTCCCGAACACGGTTCCACGTTTGTGCAGTTCACCACGCTCGGGCTGATTTTTGTCGGCATGAGCGCGCTCTATACGACGTTGATCGTGTTGACAATTCGTCCGCTGGGCAAATTCGTCAAGCGTCTGAAGTGGCTGACGCGCTGGCAGAACAAGATCATCGGCGTGCTGTTCATTTCGCTCGGCCTGCGCGTGGCCACCCAAACGCGCTGATCGAACGGCGCGGCTTCGCTTAACCGCCGCGGCAGCGAGGTCGCGTTTGCACTAGATATTGCGGCGCTGTCGCCTGAGACGGCCTTCGCGCGCGTAGTCCATCTGGCCTTCGGTGCGAACCGCAAGCCTTTCCTGTTCGGCGCGGCTCATTTGCCGCGTGTCGTCGATCTCGCCGACCCGGAGCACTTCCTGGGCGATCCTGATACGCAGTGTCATCAACGGTTCGCCACGCTCGACCAGCGTGCGGTCCGCGGCGCGCGCCTGCTGGACGCCGCCGTCGATCAGATTGCGCAGTTCCAGCAGCGTGAGCCGCTGCCGCTGGATTTCGAGGATGAGCCGCTGGACGGCCTGCTCGTCGCGCGTGCGCCACCAGGCGCGCAGTTCGGCGAGCGTGGGAGGTTCAAAGGGTGGAAGGCGCATTGCTCAGAAGAAAAGTACTGTATATATGTACAGTATATCCCGTCTTTTTACGGAAACGCGTAGCGCGCGTACCTAGGTTTACCGTTGCTGCGGAAGAGGGTGCGAATCGCTCAGGACAGCGCGAGCATGATTGACGTGGAAACCACGATGATGAAAAGACACGCGGCGGTGAGAATGTCGTAGGGGTACTTCATCATGTTATGAGCATCTGACGTTGCGGTGTGAAGGGCCATCATAGGGACACGCGCTCTGTCCGACTGTTAAGCTTTGCAAGACATGAGCGCGGTCCGGTTACGAATGACTGGAGGGCAAAAGATGAACGAATCAGCAACGCGCGTGCCCACGCAAGTACCGGAAATCGATTTCTGGTTCGACTTCGGCAGCAACTACAGCTACCTCAGCGTCATGCGCATCGAAGCGGAGGCCGCTGCGCGAGGCGTGCGGATTCGCTGGCGTCCGTTCCTGTTGGGGCCGGTGTTTCGCGATCTCGGTTTCGACAATTCGCCGTTCGTGCTTCAGAAGGAAAAGGGTGCGTATGTGTGGAAGGACATGGAACGGCAATGCCGCAAATACGGCATCGCCCTGAAGCGTCCCTCCACGTTCCCGCGCGCCGCGCTTCTTGCAATGCGCGTGGCGCTGCTCGGCGCGCAGCGCGAATGGATCGCCACTTACTGCCGCAAGATCATGCAACTGAACTTCGCGTATGACCGCGATATCGGTTCGATGGAAGTGGTGAGCGAAGCGCTCGATGAACTGGGTTTGCCGGCGGCGGAGATCATCGCCGAAGCGCAAAGCGACGCGAACAAACTACGCTTGCGTGAACAAACCGCGGCGGCCGCGGCTCGTGGCATTTTTGGCGCGCCGACGTTTTTTGTCGGCGATGAAATGTTCTGGGGCAACGACCGGCTGGAGGATGCGTTGGACCACTGCGCATCGATCGCCGCGCGCGGCTAGGGCGTCGAATGCGCCGCGCGTGATCGGCGCGCTGCTGGTTATTCGTTGCCGTCCTGGCAAAAACGGCGGCCCGGCACGTGCGAGACAACAGCTTGAGCGATCTCGAGCGGCGTACTCTCGGCGGGCACCACGCGGTGGCTTGATTCGGGCGTGTGCTTCATGGTCCATTCGACGAGCCGGTATGAGCGACCCCAAGGATGCTGCAGCGGGTCCGAGACCTTGCATGAGTGAATCTGGCTGACCCAGTCGTTGCCGGGCATGGCGCGCAGATGCTCGAATACCGTGTCTTCAACCATGGTCTGACTCCTTCTTCGCGGGCCTGCAGCCCATCTTCTGGCGCGTCGTCGACACCCCGGGGAAAAAGCGCCGCCGGTGCTCTGGCGGCTTCAACAGGGGATGTTGTGCCTCATGGTTGCAGCAAAGAATTAAGCCAGACTTAAGAAGGCAAAAAGCGGACCGCGTAAAAGCGTAGTCGCGCGATCGGACCCTCAAGACCCGGCAAGATCCGCCGTTATTACAGCGATTGGGGTCGCCAACCCCGCTTCGCCTTCGGGGCCGCCCCAGATAACGTGACGAACCTTGCCCAAACGCCGCTTTCCGAGCGCCTTCGTTCGCTCGTCGATACCGTGCAGCACAACGAGCGCACGTTGCGGCGCTTCCAGAACGTCGAACTGCGTTTGATCGGTGCTCAGGATTTCGCATCGTTTCTCGACACGCTGTTCACTCAATTGCCGCGGGAATTTTCGCTGGCGGGCGTGACGCTCTGGCTCGACGACCGCGCGCCCATGCTGCGCGAACTGCTCGAGCCGGCCGCCTTGCGCGCACTCGATCAGTCGAAGCTGCTGGTCTCGCGCGAAGGTGGCCTTGCCGCGCAAGGTTTGTGCGAAGCGGGCCGGCCGTGGCTCGGCAAGCTGCACGGCATGGGCGATTCGGCGCGGCGTGCATTCTTCGGCGACGGCGCGGTCCCCGCGAGCGCAATCGTTTTGCCGCTTGCCGTGGGCGATGCCGCGAGCGGCTATCTCTGTCTCGGCAGCGACGACCCGGCGCGTTTCGCCGAAGGCATGGCCACCGACATTCTGGAGCGCTTCGCGAGCATCGTGACAGCGAGCCTCGACAACGTCGCGCATCGCGAGCGGCTCAAGCAACTGGGCATGACCGATTCATTGACGGGCCTCGCCAATCGCCGCTATTTCGACGAGCGGATGCGCGAGGAGATCATGCGCGCCTGTCGCTACGGCGTGCCGGTGGCGTGTCTGTTCATCGATATCGACAGTTTCAAGCGCATCAACGACACCTATGGCCACCAGACCGGCGACCGCGCGCTGGCGGCTGTGGCGGCCTGTGTACGGCAACAGGTGCGCCTCGGCGATACCGTGGCGCGTTATGGCGGCGAAGAATTCACCGCGCTGCTGCAAGGCGACCGGGCCGACGCGCTTACCGTCGCCGAGCGTGTGCGGCTGGCGGTCGAACGGCTGGCTTTGCAGGACGATCATGGCGAGCGCATCGTCCTGACGGTGTCGATCGGTGTGGCGGCGCGCACGATCAGCGGCACGCCGACCGACGCGGCCAAACTGGGCGGCACGATGATAGAAGATGCCGATCGCGCGATGTATCAGGCCAAACGCAACGGCCGCAATCGCATCGAGGCGCTGGCAGCAGCGGGCGATGCGCAGATGGCACGTTGATCTGAGGCGCTGACGCTCGCGCCTCCGTCGTTCCCCGCATGCCGCCGAAGCTCTCGTTCAAGTACCCGGCGCATCCGGCGGCACACCCAGCAACTGCAGCGCTCCGCCCGTTACGCCGCTGAACACCGGGCCGGCCACCGTCCCGCCATAAAACGCCTTGCCCGCCGGATCGTCGATCATCACCGCAACGATCAGCCGCGGGTCGCTCATCGGCGCCATGCCGACGAACAGCGCGCGATAGCGGTTTTTCGCGTAAGTCGCGCCGACCTGTTTGCGCGCCGTGCCGGTCTTGCCGCCGATCCGGTAGCCCTCCACGGTCGCCGCGCGGCCTGTGCCACCCACACCGGTTGCCATTTCCAGCATCGAGCGGATGGCGCGCGCGGTGGCCGGCGTCGTGACCGCGTGGCCCTTGTCGTCGGATGGCGCGGCCGCGCCCGCTCCGTTGCGCAACAGACTTGCGCGATGCATGGTGCCGTCGCCGGCATAGGCCGTGTACACCTGCGCCATTTGCAGCAGCGAGGTGGACAGCCCGTAGCCATACGCCATGGTCGCCTGTTCGATCGGACGCCAGCGTTTGTATGGACGCACCTTGCCGGATGCCACGCCCGGAAACGTCAGTTCCGGGCGCAAACCGAGCCCGTATTCCTGATACTTGGTCCAGATCTTTTCGGCCGGCAGATTCAACGCGAGCTTGGCGAGCGCGATGTTGCTCGACTTCTGCACGGCTTCGGCGACGGTCATCACGCCATGATTCGAGGTGTCGTGGATCACGGCCGGCCCGATCTTGTACCAGCCTGGCGCGGTATCGATCATACTCTGCGGCCGCACCTTGCCCTCGTCGATCGAGAGCGCGACGACCACCGGCTTGATCGTCGAACCCGGCTCGAAGGTATCGACCACCGCGCGGTTACGTAACTGGCGGCCGGTCAGGCGGGCGCGGTCGTTCGGATCGAAGCTCGGATAGTTGGCGAGCGCGAGGATCTCGCCGTTGCGCGCGTCGAGCACCACCACGCTGCCGGCTTCGGCGTGATGTTTGGCAATCGCTTCCTTGAGTTGCGCATAAGCGAGTTGCTGGATCCGTCGGTCGATCGTCAGGTGGATGGTATCGCCGTTCTGCGCGGGCACGAGCGGCCGCGTCTCGGACACCACGCGCCCCAGCCGGTCGCGGATCACTTCGCGCTGGCCGGGCACGCCGAGCAGTTGTTCGTTGGCGGCGAGTTCGACGCCTTCCTGGCCGTTGTCCTCGATGTCCGTGAAACCGACCACGTGCGCCGCCGATTCGCCTTCGGGATAAAAGCGCTTCGAATCGGCGATCTGCGTGATGCCGGCGAGGCCCAATTTCGACAGATGTCCGGCGGTCTCGGCATCCACCTGACGCTTGAGCAGCACGAAGGTCTTGTCGCCGTTCAGACGCCGGCGCAGTTCCGCGAGCGGCAGATCGAGCAGCTTCGAGAGCGGCGCGACAGCCGCTTCGTCGATCAGCTTAGGCGAAGCCCAGATCTCGTAGGTTGCGAGGCTGACGGCGAGCATCGAGCCATTGCGGTCGACAATTCGCCCGCGCGTCGCGTCGAGTTCGATGGTGCGCTGGTAGCGCTTTTGCCCTTGATCGACGTAGAAGTCCTGGTTCACCACCTGCACCCAGAACGCGCGTCCCGCGAGCGAGGCGAACGCGCCGAACACCAGCAGGACGATGAATTTCGAACGCCACATCGGCAGGCGCGCGGCCAGCAGCGGGTGCTTCGCGACGGGCGCGTAGGGATCGTGCGACTGCGATTTCTTCTTCTGGATCATTGGATGCGCATAACGAACAGCTCGATTAACTTGCGCCGCCCGAATCGGCGGCGGTGAATACCTTGAGTTGCCAGCGGAAACGCGCGGCTGGCATGCGCATCGTGAAACCGCTTGCTAGCACCACGAGCGACACCGGTTCCGGCGCCACGCCGCAGGCTTGCAAAGTCACATACACGACGCCGGCGCTGGGCGATGCTCGCGTACAACTCCTGACGCAAAACACCAGCGGCATCTGGTTGCACAGCACGTCGCGCAGCACACACGCCGGCGGTCGCGCCGGCCAGCACGACAATGGCGGGGCTTGCGTCCAACGCGGCGGCCACGTCGCAGCCGATCGCGCCGATCGCGCCGATCGTGTCGACCGTGACGAAGAGCCTTTGCCAGTTGCGCAGCCACCTCGCGCACGCCGCGGCTATCGACGCCGCTCCGATTGTAATGAGAACGTAATCTGGATGCGAGATCCACGCAAGAGGATAGTGACCGAGCCGAACGTCGCGCACCGTGCCGCCGCCGAGCGCGGTGACAGTGCCGACCAGGCGCAAACCGACGCTAGACTGGGGCGCGCGCGGCCATAAAAAAACCGCGCGGACTTGAAAAATCCGCGCGGCTGTTTCGTTCGATTAATGCGTCGACTCCGACGCGGCGTGTTAAAGAGGCGCTCCCTGCCTGTCGAGCGCCTTCTTTTTTTGCTGCTCCTGCTGTTTCCGCTGCTCGTGTCAGGCGGTGCAAAAAACGCTCAGGCCGGCAGCGCGAAGCTCGAAATCGCTTCGCGCAGCACACCCACCTGATCCTTCAAGGAATGCGCCGCAGCGGCGGCCTCTTCGACCAGCGCCGCGTTCTGCTGCGTGACCTGATCCATTTCGCCGACCGCGCGATTGACCTGCTCGATGCCCGCGCTCTGTTCGCGCGAGGCGTTGCTGATCTCCTCGAGAATCTCGTTCACGCGGCGCACCGACTGCACGATCTCGCCCATCGTCGACCCGGCGTTGGCGACCAGCGACGCGCCGGATTCCACGGTAGTCGTCGACGTTTCGATCAACGCCTTGATTTCCTTCGCCGCCGTGGCCGAACGTTGCGCGAGGCTGCGCACTTCGGCGGCGACCACCGCGAAGCCGCGTCCCTGTTCGCCCGCGCGGGCCGCTTCGACGGCGGCGTTGAGGGCCAGGATGTTGGTCTGGAAAGCGATGCCGTCGATCACGCCAATGATGTCGCCGATCTGCCGCGAGCTGGTGGTGATCTCGCCCATCGTGCGCACCACGTCGTCGACCACGCGGCTGCCGCGCGTGGCGACGTCCGCGGCCTGGCCGGCGAGGTGCGCGGCCTGCAGCGCGCTGTCCGCGTTCTGCTTCACGTTGACCGTCATCTGGTCCATGCTCGACGCCGTCTCGACGAGCGCGGCGGCCTGTTCTTCCGTGCGCTGCGACAGGTCCGTGTTGCCGGCGGCGATTTCGGTCGCGCCGATATTGATGTTCTCCGTGCCGAGACGCACGCGCGACACCGTTTCGACGAGACCGGCCTGCATCGTCTGGAGCGCGTGCAACAGGCTGCCGGTGTTGTCCGACTGAACCGGCACGCGCGTGGCCAGATCGCCGCGCGCCATCAACTGCGCGTGTTCGACGGCCACTTCGAGGTCGCCGCCGAGCATGCGGCGAATACTGCGCAGCACCAGCAACATGACGACGGTGGCGATCGCGCCGAGCGCGACGGTAATGACGAGCCAGCGCAGCAGATTCGCGTAGAACGCGCGTTGCACGTCGTCCATGTACATGCCGGTGACGATATACCAGTCCCACGGCGCGAAGTGCCGCGAGAAGCTGGTCTTGGCCACGGGTTTGTCGCTGCCCGGCTTGGCCCACAGGTAGTCGACGAAGCCGCCGCCGTCGCGATTGCCCGCATTGACGATATCGACGAACAGATGGTTGCCCGCCGGATCGGTGAATTGCGTCAGGTCCTTGCCGACCATCTGCGGCTTGAACGGATGCATCAGCATGACGGGCTGCGAATTGTTGACGGAGATGTAGCCGTCCGTGCCGTAACGCATCGCCTTTAGGGAATCGAGCGCCTGCTTTCTGGCTTCCTCGTCCGTGATGGTGTGCTGCTGCGCGAGCGTGTAGTAGCGCTCGACGATGTGGTCGGCCTGGTCGATCAGCGATTTCAACTGATCGCGGCGGTCGGCGATCATGGAGGCACGGTTTTGCCATGCGCCGAAGCCGCCGATCAGGATCAGGCCGATCCAGAGGACGGCGATCATCGAGGTCAGTTTTTTGTTCAGGGTCATAGCGGTTTCTGCTTTCGCACAGTGGTCGGTCAGGGATTGGATTCGCTTGCGGCGAGTGGCTTGTCGCTGACTGTGTTTACGGCGCGGCGACAGAAGCTGCGCAGGGCAGGGGAAACCCGCTGTCAGGTATTTTTATTCGTCTGACTAAAAGGACTTTTTATCATCGCGAGGGCGGCTTTATGCTGCATTGCACTGGCTGATTTATTTGATGCCGACTCAATCGGGTTTCCCCACCATTGCGGGTGGGAAAATGGCAGTGTTGGCGAATCGATAATAAGAGTTAAAACCTTCCGTAAATAAAATACGGATACTAAAACCTCGGTATCGCCACAACCGCGTGATGACAAAAACGAACGGACACGCCGTCCGTCGAAGCGTGGTCGTGCGGTTGGGGCAGAATTCCACAAAACGCCAATAAAATCCAAGCAACTTCTCGCATTTGCGGATTGCAAAAAACGACACATTTTTCCACTTATCCGCAAATGAAGAAAACCGCAGTCACGGAAAAGACGAATAAATAAAAATTCCGCTATAGTCGCCGTTTTCCAGACGCCAGCCGGGCAATAGAAGAGCATTGATAAGCCCGCCACCAGGAGTACATAAAATGAACGCCCGCGAACCCGCTTTCGTGTCTGTTTCCCGTAGCGCGCGCCTGCGCCAGATGCTCGTCAGCAACGAACTCGAATTCATGATGGAGGCCCATAACGGCCTGTCCGCCCGCATTGTTCGCGAAGCCGGCTTCAAGGCCATCTGGGGTTCGGGCCTCGCGATCTCCGCGCAATACGGCGTGCGCGACAACAACGAAGCAAGCTGGACGCAAGTGGTCGACACGCTCGAATTCATGGCCGACGCCAGCGATCTGCCGATCCTGCTCGACGGCGATACCGGCTACGGCAACTTCAACAATGTGCGCCGCCTCGTGCGCAAGCTCGAACAGCGCGGCATTGCCGGTGTGTGTATCGAAGACAAGCAATTCCCCAAGACCAACAGCTTCATCAACGGCGAAGCGCAGCCGCTCGCCGATATGGACGAGTTCTGCGGCAAGATCAAGGCGGGTAAAGACTCGCAGTCCGATGAGAATTTTTCGATCGTCGCGCGGGTGGAAGCGCTGATTGCCGGCTGGGGCATGGATGAAGCGCTGCGTCGCGCGGAAGCGTATCGTCGGGCCGGCGCGGACGCGATCCTGATTCACAGCAAGCTGTCGCGTCCCGACGAAATTCTCGAATTCGCGCGCGAATGGGCTGGCCGCGGTCCGCTCGTGATCGTGCCGACCAAGTACTACAGCACGCCGACCGAAGTGTTCCGCGAAGCCGGCATCAGCACGGTGATCTGGGCGAACCATCTGATTCGCGCGGCGACATCGGCCATGCAGGCCGTCGCCAAGGAAATCCATTCGAGCGAAACGCTCGTCAATGTGGAAGACAGCATTGCCGCCGTCAACGAAATCTTCCGCCTGCAAGACGCCGACGAATACTCGGAAGCCGAGGATCGCTACCTGTCGAGCGGCCGTGCCGCCGGTTCCGCGGTTGTGCTCGCGGCGAGCCGCGGCAAGGGCCTCGAAGCCGTGACCGAAGACCGTCCGAAAGTGATGCTGCCGATCGCCGGCAAGCCGCTCTTGCGCTGGCTCGTCGATGCGTTCAAAAAGCAGGGCGTGAACAACATTACCGTGGTCGGCGGTTATCGCGCCGATGCGATCGACACGGCGGGCATCAAGCTCGTCGTCAATGAACAACACGCGCAAACCGGCGAACTCGCGTCGCTCGCCTGCGCGATCGATAAACTCGCGGGCGACACGGTGGTCTCGTACGGCGATCTGCTGTTCCGCAGCTACATCTTGCGCGATCTCGTGGAGAGCGAAGCGGCGTTCAGCGTGGTGGTCGATTCGTCGCTGACCGACGCGGAAAACGCCAGCGTGCGTGACTTCGCCTGGTGTTCGGCCGCCGACGATCGCGGTTTGTTCGGCAACAAGGTCGTGCTGCGTCACGTGTCGAGCGGGCAGGATGCATCCTCGGCGATCGCGTCGCAAACACCGCATGGCCGCTGGGTTGGTTTGCTGAATGTGCGCGGTGAAGGCCGCGAGCGTTTGCAGGCGGTGATGAGCCAGTTACAGGCGCGCGCGGATTTCGCGTCGCTCGACATGCCGGCGTTGCTGAACGCGCTGATCGAAGCGGGCGAGTCGATTGAAGTGCAATACGT
This sequence comes from Paraburkholderia sp. BL27I4N3, assembly GCF_003386115.1. Taxonomy (NCBI): domain Bacteria; kingdom Pseudomonadati; phylum Pseudomonadota; class Betaproteobacteria; order Burkholderiales; family Burkholderiaceae; genus Paraburkholderia; species Paraburkholderia sp. BL27I4N3. The sequence goes on from NZ_QREJ01000001.1 coordinate 7,832,483, forward strand.
GCACGGCCACTGGCGCGGCGTGAACGACCTCGAAGACTTCCGCCGTGCGGGCGATTTCGCGCACGCGCAGGCGCCGTTCGCGACCGCGGTTGGCGCAGCCGGCAAAGATGCGACGGACGCAGCCAGCGGAGCCGCGCAATGATCGAGGCAGCACAGTTCGTCGAGGCGGCGCGCGAGCGCGGCTTCGACTGGTATGCGGGCGTGCCGTGCTCGTATCTGACGCCGTTCATCAACTACGTGTTGCAGGACGAATCGTTGCATTACGTGTCGGCGGCCAATGAAGGCGACGCCGTCGCGTTGATCGCGGGCGTCACGCTCGGCGCGCAAAGCGGCCGGCGCGGCATCACCATGATGCAGAACTCCGGGCTCGGCAACGCCGTGAGCCCGTTGACCTCGCTCACGTGGACCTTCCGTCTGCCGCAATTGCTGATCGTCACGTGGCGCGGCCAGCCCGGTGTCGCCGACGAACCGCAGCACGCGCTGATGGGTCCGGTTACACCCGCGATGCTCGAGACGATGGAGATTCCCTGGGAAACCTTCCCGACGGAAGCCGACGCAATCGGCCCGGCGCTCGATCGCGCCATCGCGCATATGGATGAAACCGGCCGCCCGTACGCGCTTGTGATGCAGAAGGGCAGCGTGGCGCCGTACGAATTGAAGGACAACGGTGCGAGCGAGCGCCGCGCGCCTGTCACGCCGCAATCGCGGTTCACGAATGTGCCGGCGAGCGAACTGGCTTCGCGTCACGACGCGCTGAGTAAGGTGATCGCGCACACGCCGCTCGAATCGACGGTGGTGCTCGCGTCGACCGGCTTTTGCGGGCGCGAGCTCTATGCGATCGACGACCGTGCGAACCAGTTGTACATGGTCGGCTCAATGGGTTGCGTGACGCCGTTCGCGCTGGGTCTTGCGTTGTCGCGTCCCGACCTGCACGTGGTCGCGCTCGACGGCGACGGCGCCGCGCTGATGCGCATGGGCGCGTTCGCCACCATCGGCGCGTACGGCCCGTCGAATCTCACGCACGTGCTGCTCGATAACGGCGCGCACGATTCGACCGGCGGCCAGGCGACGGTCTCGTCGCAAGTTTCGTTTGCGGGCGTGGCGGCGGCGTGCGGCTATGCGTCCGCGGTCGAAAGCGACGACGTGAATGTGCTCGACGACCTGTTCGAAGCCGCGCCGCTCGACGGCCCGCGCTTCGTGCGTCTGGCCATTCGCCGCGGCACACCCGACGGGCTGCCGCGTCCCACCATCACGCCGCCCGATGTGAAGACGCGTCTGATGCGCCACATCGGCGCCGCTTGAAGTCAACCTCGAGTCAAACTCGATTCAACGTCAGGGAACGCTCATGCTGCTGCTCAATCCCGGCCCGGTGACGCTCACCGAACGCGTTCGCAACAGCCTGTTGCAGACGGATCTGTGCCATCGCGAAAGCGAATTTTTCGATTTGCAGGAAGAGGCCCGCACGCGCCTCGTCGATCTCTACGGTCTCGACGCGAGCGAATGGCAGGCGGTGCTGATGACAGGCTCCGGCACGGCGGCCGTCGAAAGCATGACTGCCGCGCTGGTGCCGCAGAACGGCAAACTGCTCGTGGTGGAAAACGGCGTGTATGGCGAGCGTATTTCGCAGATCGCGGCGCAATATGGCATCGCGCACGAATCGCTGAAGCACGACTGGATGCAGGCGCCCGATCTCGCCGGGATCGCCGAACGCCTCGACGCGGACAAGGCGTTCACGCACGTCGCCGTGATCCATCATGAAACCACCACGGGCCGTCTGAACGATCTGGTTGCGCTCGGCGCATTGTGCCGCGAACACGGACTGCGTCTGCTGGTGGACGGCGTGAGCAGCTTCGGCGCGGAGACGATCGATTTCGCCGACACCAGTCTCGACGCGGTCGCCGCCACCGCGAACAAATGTCTGCATGGCGTGCCGGGCGCCTCGTTCGTGCTGGTGCGCCGCGCGGCGCTCGCCCAAGCGGCGAGCCGCGCGTATTACCTGGATCTCGGCCGTCTCGCGAAGTTGCAGGATCAGCGCAACACGCCGTTCACGCCGTCGGTGCACGCGTACTACGCACTGGTCGAAGCGCTGCGCGAACTCGCCGACGAAGGCGGCTGGCGCGCGCGTCACGCCCGCTATGCGGCGCTGGCTGAACACGCGCGGGCGGGCCTCGCCGAGCGCGGCATCGGCAGCGTGTTGCCGCCGGAAGAGTCGTCGGTGGTGCTGCGCGCGTACCGTTTGCCGCAAGGCGTCGCGTATCCGCACCTGCACGACGCGCTGAAGGCGCGCGGCTTCGTCATCTATGCAGGGCAAGGCGGCTTGTCGGCCGAACTGTTCCGCATCTCGACGATGGGCAACATTCACGCGGCCGACATCGACCGTCTGTTGCAAGGCTTTACCGAACTGATGCGCTGATTCGCGCTTGCGGTGGCTGGCCGCGCAACGCGGTCACACCGGGTCTTTGTCCGGCGGCCCATCGGGCCGCTGCGGCTCCTCTGTGTGATGGCCAGGCGACGGCGGCACCAGCGGATCGGCTTCCGGGTCGCGGTTCGGATCGGCGTTGGGGTCGGGAATCGGACTGGTATGCATGTCGTAGCTCATGGCAGCACCTTTGAGTGGAGAAGAAGCCGGTGCGGCGAGGGCGTCGAACTCTCGCCGGCCGTTCTCTTCAAGCGTAGGCCTTTCCGGCGCGCCGCGTCTGCTACTTTTTCACGCGACGACCCACGCTGAGCTGCCAGTAGCGCTCGGTCGCGAAGACGTCGTCGTAATTGCCTGCGCCAAACGCGCGCAACTGGCTCTCATAAGCATAGACCGCCTCGCGTTTGAGTTGCGCGCGGCGCTGCGCGTCGATGGTGTGGCCGGCGCTTGGACTGGCCGGCGTCGCGACGATGCCGCGCTGCGCGAGATCGGCGAGCCGCGCCTGCACCACGCCGGGCGTGCGCCGGTGAATCGCTTCCTCGTAGCCGAACCAGGTTAGATGCGACAGGCGCGGCAGGATTTCACAGCAGGCTTCGAACACTCGCACGTGATCGTCGTGATACAGGCCGAGCGGCATCAGCAAGGTGTTGGCGGTGGTGCGGTAGATGGTTTCTTCGAGCGCCGCCGCCATCTTGCTGATCGACGGCGAGTCCGAATACTGGCTGTCGCGAAATGGCATGCGCAGCGGAATCGCGTCGAGCACTTCGAGTGCGCGGTTGTCCTCCAGCGTGCGTTCGTGGATGGCCTGATGGGCGTCCGTGAAGCCTGACTTTTCATCCCATTCGGTGTGCATCGGCTGCTCGGGCGGCGCGGCGAATACCGTGCAGACGGCGGCGTCGGGATGGGCGGCGAGCAATGCGCCGCAACTGAAGACGGCGTCGTCGAAATGGGGCGAGACAATGAAAAGGCGCGGGCTGGTTTCGCTCATGGGGCGTGTGATGGGTTCGCGACGCGCGGGCCGGGAACGAAACGGGTAGAGGCTCAAATGTCGCGCCGGTGCTTGGGAAAATGCGGCGTCACATCAGCTTAGGCGGAATCGTTGCGGCTTGCGCGGCGGGTTTGTGATCCGCAAGGCGCGTGCCTGAGGGCTCGACGGGTGGTGGGTGAATCCCGGAATGTCCCTTTTGGCTACGCGTGTGCCGCCATCCGCACGACTTTCCGTTCCTGTTAATCGCTCACATATGATCGCTATATGTTGATAAAAGATCATCTGTGAGCGATTAAGTCGATTTCCTTGACCCAGGAACAATGGGCGCGGACAATAGGAAACCCGTATCCTGAATTACCGCTCATATGGAAACCACAAAGCCACATAAGCGCTCACATGTGAGCGTTAAAAGAAAAAGAGATCCGATCCCTCTGCCGGTCGTGCGTGCCTTGAAGAAACTCGGAGCCGACCTTGCGCTGGCGCGCCGTCGACGCCGGTTGACCCAGGCGTCAATGGCCGAGCGCATTCAGACGTCCGTCGCTACGCTGCGTCGCATGGAACACGGCGACGAACGTATCTCTATCGGCACGATCGCGCAGGCGTTTCTCGTTCTGGGTGAGCTGGACAAAATCGACGGACTAATGGATTCCGCTGGCGACACCATCGGGCTGACCTTAATGAACCAGCAACTGCCGCAGCGGGTTCGCAATAAACGTGTCACGCCAGAATCGGGGGCGCTATGAAGCGGCCTGTGTCGCAGCAGATCGTCCGGGTGGCGCTTGGGCAAGCGGCGCTTCCCGTTGGCGCCCTGACTTTCAACAAGGACGGCGCACGCGAAAACTCAAGCTTTGCTTATCACGAAGCGTGGCTGCAATCCACCGACCGGTTCGAGATTTCGCCCGATTTGCAGCTGGTGTACGGTCAGCAGTTTCGTAAGGCGCCCAGCAGAGACGATTCGATTTTTCACTTCGCATTTGCGGATACCGAGCCCGACGGATGGGGATGCCGGGTGATCGCGCGTGACCACGCAAGGCGTCGCAAGTCGGCGCAGGAGAAGGGATTGGAGGTGCCGCGCGCCGGGCTCACGGAGATGGACTACCTGCTGGGCGTCGACGATATGAGCCGGATCGGTGCGTTGCGATTCGTGGACGAAGCGGGCAACTATTTGCGCAGCATTGAAGACGGAGGGCGTGGCACGCCGCCCTTGCTCGAATTGGGTCATTTGATCGGCGCCACTCGCGCGGTCGAGATGAACAGGGAAACCGCGGCCGACCTGAAGTATTTGCGCGGGCGCGGGACGTCGCTTGGCGGTATGCGCCCCAAGTGCACGATTCTCGATGAGGACGGGCAACTGGCCATCGGCAAATTTCCCAGCGTCAACGACGACCGCAGCGTCACGCGTGGGGAAGTGCTCGCTCTTCATCTGGCCGCAGCCGCCGGCATTACGGTGGCGCAGTCGCGCATTGTCATGTCGGAAGACATCCCGGTTGCGCTCGTGCGCCGCTTTGATCGTGTCGCGAACGGCGGCCGGATCCCGTACCTCTCGGCTGGCTCCATGCTGCAAGCGTCACGGCAGGAAGAGCACGCCTACACCCAGATAGCTGATTGCGTCATCGCGCGTTGCGTGGACCCGAAGCGCGACCTCGAGGAGTTGTGGCGGCGACTCGTGTTCAATCTGCTGATTACCAATGTCGACGACCATGTGCAGAACCACGGTTTCCTGCACGTCGAGCATGGGCAGTGGCGGCTCGCGCCGGCGTTCGACATCAACCCTTTCCCGGATAAGGACCCCGAGTTGAAGTTATGGCTCAATGAAGACTACGGGCCGGTCGACTCGATCGAGGCCGTGATGAATGAAGCGCCTTACTTCAGGCTCTCCGCCGACGAGGCAAAACGCATTCTCAATGAAGTTCGCAACGCGGTCAGAGACTGGAAACGCGTCGCGAAGTCGGCACCGGTCGGCATGACTGACGAGGACCTTGATGCCTTCCAGCCCGCGTTCGAAAACGAGCAGGTCAAGGTGGCAACGGCCCTGCAATGATTTTGGATAAGCAGAGGCATTCGATAGTCAATCAATGAAGCCGACGCGTGCGCGAGCAGCGCAAATCCAGCGGTAAAAAAGCTACACCCCTTCCGCCGCCAACGCCGCCGCGTGACTGAACGCCGTCACCATGCCCGCGACGATATCCTCGCGCAACCGGCTGTCGGCCATTTTCAGCGCATAAGACGGATGCCACGTCGGCACGATCAGCCGGCCGCCGTGATCGATGGTTTGCCCCAGATATTCCGACAGATTGACGTGCGCGCCGGTCAACGCCTTCAGCGCCGTCGCGCCGAGTGTCACAACCACGCGCGGCGCGATCTGCGCGAGTTCGTGGTCCAGCCAGTACTGGCAAGCCTCGACCTCGCGTCGCGCGGGCGTTCGGTGGACGCGCTGCTGCTCCAGCGTTTCCCATTTGTAATGCTTGACGGCATAGGTCAGAAAGAGCGCCCCGCGATCGAGGCCGGCGCGCGCAAGCACCGTGTCGAGCAGTTGACCGGCGGGGCCCATGAAGGGCACGCCATGCTGGTTCTCATGCTCGCCGGGTTGTTCGCCGACCACCATGAGCGCGGCGTGAGCCGGGCCGGCGCCCGCGACGGCCTGCTTTGCGTTGCGCCACAACGCGCAGCGCCGGCAGGTGGCTAGCGGGCCGGTGGGCTCGCGCAAGGGTGGTGTCACCGCCGAATATTCGAGCGGCGGCATCTCCGGAACGGTGACGGTGCCGCTCTGCGCGCCGAGACGGCTGCGCTTGCGCGCGAGTTGCGCGGGCAGCGGCGGACCAGCGGGCGGCGTTCTCCAGTAACGCAGTGGCATGGGCGCCGACGCGCCATTGAATACGTTGGCGTAGTAGGCGAGCCAAAGCGCCTCGGTGGGTTCGCTGGTCGTGGCTTCGCCGGCCATGGCGGCGGGCGGCAATGTCGGCGTGGTCGGGCCGTTCGGCTGGCTCGGTGGTAATACTGGCGTGGCTGGCTCGTTCAACTGGCCGACCGGCAAAGCGTGCGTGACGTGTCCGTTTTCTTCCGTTGCCGGCCGGCTGATTTGCAGCAACATGCCGTTCCAGAACGCAGCGCCCTGCGGCGTCGCCAGCATCCACGTGGAATCGCCCATGCGCTCGGCAAAACGCTCGGCGGCCTGCGCCAGCAAATCATGATGCGGCTCGTACCAACCGACGAATTCCGGCGGCCCCATGGACGGATTGCGTCGCCTGAACAGGGTGAGCGCCACCAGATCGCCGGTTTCGTGGTCGACCGACTGGATGCGCTGATCGAGCAGCGCGCCGTCGGCGTCTTGCGGATCGAGCACGTGGCGTTCGCCGTGTGTCCAACGCCACAGGATGCGATAGAGCAGGGACCAGCGGTCCGGCGCGTAAACGCACGCCGCCGTTTTCAGCCAGGCGAGCAGTTCGCGAGGAATGGCGGGCGTAGGGGCGGCCGGAGCGGTGGCGGAACCTTGTTGAGCGCTTGCGTTGCCGTTATGCGAGCCGGCCGGATCACACGAATCGCGTTCAACCCACTCGATTCGCTCCGGTTCGACGCCTTGCCGTAACAGTTCCCGCGCCGCATGGCGCCAGGCGGCAAAAGACGGTTCGATAGAAATACGTTTCATGCGGACGCGCCGCGGCTGTGCGTGACTAAACGCATTAAACCGCGTGGGTTGAAATACTGTATGGATATACAGTATGCGCCTGAATGCCGGTCCAGATCAAGCGTGTCAGCAGTCGCGGCCGATTGCGCCGACGATAGTGTGTCTACCGGTAACGCCCAGCTGTACCAAGCGGACAACTACAGCTTGCGCAAGTCCTCAGGCGTATCGACGTCGCGCAAGATACCCGCATCGTCCACATCAAGGCGCGTCACCTGCTGCGACATGAAGAGGGATCTCGCGCCCATATCGCCGTCGAGCGCCAGCAGCGCGTCGCGATGCTCGATGCCGAAGCCGACCGGATGCCCGCGCTGTCCCTGGTAAAACGGCGCGACCAGCGAAGCGCCGCCGTCCAGGGCGCGCGCCACGGCTTCGATCGTGGTAGTGGCGATGCGCGGCATGTCCGCAAGCGCGACGATCCAGCCTTCGGCCTCCGCGCTTGCCCCGACACCGGCGGCGAGGCTTGCGCCCATGCCGCGCTCGGCGTCCGCCGCGAACACGACGTCGCAGCCGGCGTCGTTGAGCAGCCGCGCGAGCGCGTCCGAACCTGGCCGCACCACGGCCACCACCTGCGTCACGACCCGCAGCAGCCGATGCGCGGCTTCATGCGCCACCAGCGTGCCATCGGGCATGCGTGCCAGCAGTTTACTGTGGAGGCCTTCCGGGTCGAAGCGCGAGCCGAAACCGGCGGCGAGCAACACGCCAGTGGCGAGCGAAGCGTAGGCCATGGGCGGGCACCGGTAGAAGGAATGAGGTCGATTGTGCGATGCAACGCGGCCACAGGCAAGCGCGAATATCAATGCGCGGCGCTCACCGCCCCGATTTACGCCGCGACCGCAAAAGCGCGCCCATCAAACCTGCATCGCGCCCATGACCTTATCGAGCGTGACGGGCAAATCGCGCACGCGCACGCCGGTGGCGTGATACACCGCGTTCGCAATTGCCGCCGGTACGCCCGTAATGCCGATCTCGCCGATTCCTCGTACCCCGAGCGAGTTGATATACGGATCCGGCCGGTCGATAAAGGTAATGTCGAGCGAGCCGATATCGGCATTCACAGGCACGTGATATTCGGCGAGATTTGCATTGGTGAAGCGGCCATAGCGCGTATCGAGCGAGGTCTCTTCCTGTAGCGCCGCCCCAATGCCCCACACGATGCCGCCCATCAACTGGCTGCGCGCCGTCTTCAGGTTGAGAACGCGGCCCACGTCGTACACGCCGACCACGCGTGCCACGCGGATCGTGCCGAGATCGGCATCGACGTGCACCTCCGCGAACACCGCGCCGAACGAGTGGAACGAGTACTTCTGCTTTTCGTCGCCCGGCTTGACGGTCGCACTCGCCTCGATCGGCTTGCCGCCTGAGCGCGCGATGATCGCCGCCGCCGGATCGCGCTTGCCCGGTTGCGAGCGGCTCATCACCCAGCCGTTTTCCACGGTGATGTCGTCGAGCGCGATGCCGTACACGGGCGAAGCCTGATCGGCAAGCGCGAGCGCGATCAACCGGCTGCGCGCCTGGCTCGCCGCGTCGCGCACGGCCGGCGATACGCTCGCGGCCGACTGCGATCCGCCCGACACCGGCGCTCTGGGCAGCGACGAATCGCCGAGCGCGAAGTGGATGTTCTCCGGCGCGAAGCCGAGTGCGTCGGCGGCCACCTGGGTCATCACGGTGTAGGTGCCGGTGCCGATATCCTGCGTACCGGAGGCGACCATCGCGGTGCCGTCCGGCAAGATCCGCGCAACGGCGCTGGCTTCGCTGCGATTGGCCGGATAGGTGGCGGTCGCCATGCCCATGCCGATCAGCGTGCTGCCGTTGCGCATCGAGCGAGGCGCCGGCGAGCGGCGCGACCAGCCGAATTTCTCCGCGCCGGTCTGATAGCACTCGCGCAAGGATTTGCCCGACCACGGCTTGTTTTCCTGCGGATCGGCCTCGGCGTAATTCTTGATGCGAAGCGCGAGCGGGTCCATCTTCAAGGCCGCCGCGAGTTCGTCCATGGCCGATTCGAGCGCGAACGAACCGGTCGTCTCACCCGGCGCGCGCATGAAGGTCGGCGTGCCGAGATTGAGCGGCACGATGCGGTGCGTGGTCACCTGGTTCGGCACCGCGTACAGCATGCGCGTGACCATGCAGCAGGTCTCCGTCCAGTCTTCGATCACCGAGGTGTTCGAGATGCTGTCGTGGCGCATCGCGGTCAGCGTGCCGTCGTGGCGAGCGGCGAGCACGAAATGCTGTTCGGTGCGCGGACGCGCGCCGACCGGCCCGAACATCTGCGGCCGTTCGAGTACGAGCCGCACGGGGCGCCCGGTCTGTTTCGCCGCCATCGCGCACAAGGACACATGCGACCACGACGAGCCTTTGCAACCGAAGCCGCCGCCCACGAATGGCGAAATCACGCGCACATCGCCGGGCGAAACGCCGAGCGTTCTGGCGATTGCCTGCGTCGCGCTGCTGACGCCTTGCGTCGAATCGTAGAGCGTGAGTTGCGGTCCGTCCCAACGCGCCATGGTGGCGTGCGGCTCCATCGGGTTGTGATGTTCGATCGGCGTGGTGTACGTCGCGTCCACGCGTACCGCACCGCTTTGCAGGCCGTCGTCGAAGCTGCCGCGTCGCGTGTCGGTTTGCCGGCCTTGCGGCTTGTCCGGCGTGTGCGCGTTTGGCTTGGCCTGCGCGAAGTCCAGCGTCGCTGCGCCGCTCTGATACGTGATGCGCAATTGATGCGCGGCGTCGGTGGCGTGTTCAAGCGTGTCGGCCACCACCACGGCGACCGGTTCGTTGCTGTAGTGAATCTGATTGTCCTGCAGCAGCGAAAGGCGGCGTCCCGCGGGCGGCGCCAATGCAGCCTTGCCGCCGTTGGGCAGACGCGGCGCGTTCTGATACGTCATCACGAGCAGCACGCCGGGCAGTGACTGCGCGCGGCTCGCATCGATCGAGGCAATGGTGCCGCGCGCGATCGTGCTGGTGACGAGCACCGCATGCGCGAGACGCGCTTCGGGAAATTCGGCGGCGTAACGCGCTTCGCCGGTGACTTTGAGCAGACCGTCGATCCGGTCGACGGGTTGGCCGATGAGATTCATGCGACACCTCCCGCGTGCCCGGCGGCCTGGTTCACGGCGCGCACGATCGCACGCTGCGCGAGCTCCACCTTGAAGCGATTCTCGCGCTGCGGCCGCGCTTCGCGTAATGCGGCCGAGGCGGCGTTATTTAGCGTTGCCTGCGTGAGCGGCTGGCCGTTGAGCATCTGTTCCGCGACACTCGCGCGCCACGGTTTGTGCGCGACGCCGCCCAACGCGATGCGCGCGGTCTTCACGCGAACGCCGTCCATCTGCAAGGCGGCGGCGACCGAGATCAGCGCGAATGCGTAACTGGCGCGGTCACGCACTTTCAGATAATGCGAGTTCGCGTTGAAGAGCGGCGGCGGCAGGTCGACGGCGGTAATCAGCTCGCCCGGCTGCAACGTGGTGTCGACATCGGGCCGGTCGCCGGGAAGCCGGTGAAAGTCGGTGAACGCAATGGTTCGCTCGCCGGCCGGGCCGCTCACGCGCACCACGGCATCGAGCGCGGCAAGCGCCACGCTCATATCCGACGGATTCACCGCGATGCATTGCGGACTCGCGCCGAGAATCGCATGGGTGCGATTGTCGCCGTCGAGCGCCGCGCAGCCGCTGCCCGGCACGCGCTTGTTGCACTGCGTGAAGGCCGTGTCGTAGAAGTAGCCGCAACGCGTGCGTTGCAGCAGATTGCCGCCGACGGTCGCCATATTGCGCAATTGCGACGACGCGCCCGCCAGAAATGCTTGCGAGAGCAACGGGTATTGCTCGCGCACCAGCGCGTGGTTGGCGGCATCGCTATTGCGCACCAGCGCGCCGAGCCGGATGCCGCCGTCCGGCAGTGTGGTGACCGTATCGAGTCCGCCGATATGCGTGATATCGATCAGCCGCATCGGCCGCGCTACGCCGCCCTTCATCAGATCGAGCAGATTCGTGCCGCCGCCGATGAACACCGCCCCCGGCTGCTGCGCTGCCCGCACTGCGCCGGCGATATCGCCGGCGCGTTCGTATGAGATCGCATCCATGCTGTCGCTCCGTCAGGCGTTGGGGGTGTTGGTGCCGCTGTTCTGGCCGCCACCTTCGTGCACCGCGCGTACGGCGGCCACGATATTCGCGTAGGCACCGCAGCGGCAAATGTTGCCGCTCATGCGTTCGCGGATTTCGTCGTCGGAGAGTTGGGCGGGGCGGCTGCGGACATCGGCCGTGACGGTGCTGGCGGTGCCGTTGCGGAATTCGTTCAGAAGGGCGGTCGCGGAACACAACTGCCCGGGCGTACAGTAACCGCATTGAAAGGCATCGTGTTCGATGAAGGCGCGCTGTATCGGACTCAATACGCCGTTGGCGGCAAGCCCTTCGACCGTCGTGATGTTCTCGCCTTCATGCATCACGGCGAGCGTCAGGCAGGAGTTGATACGGCGTCCATCGGCGAGCACCGTGCATGCACCGCACTGTCCGCGATCGCAGCCCTTCTTCGTGCCCATCAGGCCCGCGTATTCCCTTAATGCATCGAGCAAGGTCACGCGCGGCTCGAGTTGCAGCGTGTACGCGCGGCCATTCACGGTCAGCGTGACCGGACGCGGCGGCACCACTTGCTGAACCTGAGCCGGCGGCGCGGTCGGGGTTTGGGTCTGCGCGCGCAGATGCGGCGCAGCGCCGACTGTGGCGGCAGCGGCAGCAGATTGAAGAAAGCGGCGGCGTGAAGGTTGTGTTGGGATGGCGGCTTGGACGTCGCCCGGATCCTGACTTTCGTTATGCGAAGACATGACGTCTATTGACTCCATTGAAAGGTCAATGCAGGCTAGCGATGCGTCGGTATCCGAAGCGTCGCGATCCATTGGACAGTACGCGGCAATTTCGGTGCCGTTGCATTCACAACGGTATTAGCAAATATCGGAGACGAAAAACGTGAAGTCCAATCTCAGAGTCGAGCCCACGCAACGGCCGGTCCCGGTGGTGCGAACCCTGGCGATCATGTTGGCGGTGGCAGTCGTGCTGACTGCATGCCACAGCGGCGGTAGCGAAAGCAACCCGCCACCGCAAGCCAATACGCTGCCCAGCTTTATCACCGCAGCATCGGTCAAGAGCCAATCCTACGACGGCAATACCGATGACCTGCTTACCGCGGGCCTCGGCAAAACCGGCCTCGGATCGGCTGCGGCGCCGGCCATTGCCAACGCTGCGCAACCTACCGCCGCCGAACTCCGCCGCCTCGCCATCTGGTCGAACTATCGCGCGCTCGTCGACATGACGGCGAACGGCGGCTACGGACGCTTCTGGGGGCCGAATGTCGATCTGAACGGCAACGACACGCTCGGCGAAGGCAAGATCGCCGGCAAGGAATATCTCGCTTACGCCGACGACGGCAGCGGCACGCAGAACGTCACCATGCTGGTGCAGATTCCAGCGAGCTTTAATCCTGATCAGCCGTGCATAGTCACGGCGACGTCATCCGGTTCGCGCGGCGTGTACGGCGCGATTTCCGCCGCCGGCGAGTGGGGGCTCAAGCGAGGTTGCGCGGTGGCGTACACCGACAAAGGCAGTGGCAACGGTGCGCACGAACTGTCGTCCAATCGGGTCACATTGATCGACGGCACCTTGCAGGATGCCACCGCCGCGGGCAAGGCCAGCCTCTTCACGGCCAACCTGGGCAACACCGATCTCGCAACTTTCAACAGCCAGTTTCCGAATCGCTACGCGTTCAAGCATGCGCACTCGCAGCAGAATCCCGAGAAGGATTGGGGCAACGATACGTTGGAGGCGATCCAGTTCGCGTACTGGGCGCTCAACGATTCGTATGGTGCGCTCAACGGTTCGACCCGTACCGTGCGTTACGCGGGCGGCAGCATCACGACGATTGCGGCTTCGGTGAGCAATGGCGGCGGCGCGTCGCTCGCGGCGGCGGAACAGGACACGACTGGTTGGATCACCGCGGTTGTCGTCGGCGAACCGCAGATCAATTTGCGCTTGCCCGCGCAGGTGTCGGTGGCTCAGGGCGGCGTGCCCGTCGGTGCATTCGGCAAGCCGCTCGCCGACTACATGACGCTCGCCAACCAGTTGCAACCGTGCGCGGCGCTCGCGCCCGCCGCGGCCGGCGCACCGTATCTGACGGCACTGCCGCTCGCCACGACCACGGCGATTCGTACCGCACGATGCGCGTCTCTCGCTAGCGCCGGCGTGATCGCGGGTGGGGACGTGACGACCCAGGCGATCAACGCGCTGGCGCTGCTGCATCAAAACGGCTATCAGACCGACTCCGATCTGCTGCAAGCGCCGATGTGGGACTCGCAAGCGGTGCCGGCTGTTGCAGTGACTTACGCAAATGCGTACGCGAAAGCGAGTGTCACCGCCAACCTTTGCGACTTCAGCTTCGGCACGACGAGCGCGACGGGAACAGCCGGCGTGACACCGGCCGTGTCACCGATGCTGACGGTGTTCGGCAATGGCAACGGGGTGCCGCCGACCAACGGCATCAACCTCGTCTTCAACTCGGGCGGCGGAGCGGCGGACCACCGGCTGGCGACCCCCGACGGCAGTTACTCGGGCGCCTCCTGCCTGCGTACGCTGTGGACGAACGGCACGCTGGCCAACAGCGTCGAGGCCATTCGCGTGAACGCGAATCTGCATGGCAAGCCTGCCATCATCGTGCAGGGCCGCGCGGATGCGTTGGTGCCGATCAACCATGCGTCGCGGCCGTATCTCGGCCTGAATCAATTGAGCGAAGGCGGGGCGAGCAAGCTCTCGTTCTACGAAGTGACGAACGCCCAGCATTTCGATGCGTTCCTCGGCGTGGCGGGGTTCGACTCGCGCTTCGTGCCGCTGCATTACTACAATCTTCAGGCGCTCAATCTGATGTGGAGTCATCTGAAGAGCGGTACGCCGCTGCCGCCGTCGCAGGTGATTCACACGGTGCCCCGTGGCGGCACGGCCGGCGCCGCCCCCGCGCTGACCACGGCCAATCTGCCGGCGATCGCGGCGAGTCCGGGCATCAATGCGATCACCGTGACCAACGGCGCCGTGAACGTGCCGAACTGACTCGCGCCGACTGCACGCGCGGCCTCACAACGACGGCAATCACGCGCGCGAGGTCGGCGCGTGCGATTGCCGTCGTGCTGTGAAGACAACTGCCCGGGTATAAGCGATGCTACGGCAGATGCAGTGAAGCGCGTTCAAAGGAGAGCGAATGCAGTTCGACTACCGGCATTTTCATATCGATTGCCGCGCCCGCCATGACGACGACGGCCTCTACTACGCGAGAGCGAAGATCACTCGCGCGCCGCGCAAAAACGAGCACGTCCAGTCGCACGATTCCGGCGACATCGACGCCTTTTCGGACCAGGCGGATGCCATTTCATGCGCGAGGTCATGGGCGATCGAGTGGTGCGACGCAGCGGCGCAATAGCACGCATTGCAGGGAGGACATGCCGTGGCCAGGCTTCGAATCGCGACCTTCAACATCAACGGGATCCGCTCGCGCCTGCCGGCGCTTCTGCAGTGGCTCGAGCGCGAGGCGCCCGACATCGTCTGTTTGCAGGAACTCAAAGCGGTGGACAGCGCGTTTCCCGTGGAGCAACTGCGCGACGCGGGCTACGGCGCGATCTGGCAAGGGCAAAGCGCATGGAACGGCGTGGCGATTCTGTCGAAAGGCGAAGCGCCGCTGGAGAGCCGCCGTGGCCTGCCCGGTTTCGAGGACGACACGCACAGCCGCTATCTCGAAGCCGCAGTGGGCGGCGTGCTGGTGGCGTGCCTCTACCTACCGAACGGCAATCCGCAACCGGGCCCCAAGTTCGACTATAAGCTGGCGTGGTTCGACCATTTCATCAGGCACGCGGCGAAGCTGTACAAAAGCGCTCATCCGGTCGTGCTGGCTGGCGACTTCAACGTGGTGCCCACCGACGAAGACATCTACAACCCGCGCTCCTGGCTGAAGGACGCGCTGCTGCAACCTGAGAGCCGCGAGCGTTACCAGCGGCTGCTCGCGCAAGGCTGGACCGACGCGCTGCGAACGCATTTCGGCGACGAGCGGGTCTACACCTTCTGGGACTATTTCCGCCGGCATTGGGACACGAACTCAGGCTTGCGCATCGACCATCTGCTGCTGAGCGCCGACCTCGCGCCGCGCATGCGCGATGCGGGCGTCGACCGCTGGGTGCGGGGCGAGCCGCACGCGAGCGATCATGCGCCTACGTGGGTCGAATTGGAGATGGACGCGGGGCGCCGCAAGAAAGGCGACGCGTAAAACCGTGCAAAACCGGCGCTGTACAAACGGCGGTGTACGAACATGAGACGGGCGATCGCCTGAAGCAGATCGCCCGGTGGGTCAACCCCGTCAAAAATCAACGGCGATAGTCGCGTCCCGCCGCACCGTGCGCCCACAGCGCGCCGGCCACAAAACCGGCGAGCGCCACCACCGCGATCGCGGTAAACGGGCTTTCCGCCGTGGTCTCACGCACGAGACTCGTCGTGCTCGCGGCCAGTTGCTGGGCTTTGCCGCTGAGCTCTTTCGCCTTGCCGGCCAGTTGCGTGCCGGTATCGCCCAGCACGTCGCCGACGGCGCCCTGTACCTTGCCCGCGACTTCCTTGACCGTGCCTTCCGCTGAATTGGCTGCCGAATTGGTGTCCATACGGTTTTGCTCCCATTGTCAAATTTACGTGTGAGCCATTGCGATCGCAACGCTGTCACACCAAGGTCTCACGTACGCCGCGCCGGAAAGCGCGACTTACGTTCACCAGACAGGGCGCAAGAAGCGCGCCCGAGCGAAAAAGGCAAACAGGCGGCGCCGGACGGGCGCTCAGTGGCGCCGCCGGGAATTGATCCCCACGAAGATGGCCATCAGCATCAGGAAGCCGCCGAACAGCAGCGCCGAATTCACCGCCGCGTGCGTGAACCCGAGCCTGTCGACATTGATGAACGGATAAGGGTAGAAATCGGACAAACGCCCGCGCCAGAATGTCACGCCGAGGTAGGTCAGCGGATACACCAGCCACCACAGACAATGCCGCAGCTTGAGATGAAAGCGCGGCACGAACAGCACCCAGTAAAGCGCGGAGAGCATGGGCAAGACGCTGTGGAGCGATTCGTTGAGCAGCATCCGCAATGCCGTGGGCGTCCAGTAACCGCGCAACAGCAGGTTGTAGGCGATCCCCACGAATGCCATGTACACCACCACGGCGGTGACGACGGTAGGCTGCCGGAAAAAGCGCGCGGGCGCCGATCTGTGCCTACGCAAGGCCACACAGGTAAAACAGATCGCGCAGGCGAGCGCCGTGAGATTGGTGAGGTAACTGCTCATGCGGGCGAGGCCGTCGAGCACGGTGAGCCCGCGGGCGAGCGTGCGATCGATCGTGACCTCGGCTTGCGCGACGATCGAAATCCACGCAATGAGGGCGATGATCGCGGCGAGTGTCACCGACGACACACTGGGCGTATGCAGCGGAAGTTCGGGCTCCCGTTGCTCGGAAAGGGCGGGGCGCATGGGTTCGATTTTATACACACAGGTGCTGATCAATGTGCGTTATCGAGCGCACCCGCCAAATCTATCGGACGCGCGGCCGGAAAATGCTACGGCGTGCTATGCGAACCGGTCACGGGCTGCAAGCGTGCGACCACTGCGGGGATGGCTGAACTTGCCGGCGTGGCTTCGTCGATCGCGGTGCGTCCGCCGTCGTGAAAGAAGGCGAGTTCCGCGGCCTTGTTCAACACCAGAATGCTGATGCGCCGGTTGGTCGGTTCGTCGGCGACATGGTTGTTCAGCGGCAATACGTCGGCCAGTCCGCGCACCTGCAGCAGCTTTTCGCCATGCATGCCGCCGGCGACCAGCGCGCGGCGCGCGGCGTTCGCGCGTTCCGACGACAGCTCCCAGTTCGAATAACCTTCCGGGCCCGCGGTGTATGGCACCGCATCGGTATGGCCGGCGATCGAAACGCGGTTGTCGACGTCGTTCAGCGCTGCGCCGATCTGCGTGAGGATCGTCACCGCATACGGCTGAAGCTTCGAACTGCCGGAAGGGAACATCGGCCGGTTCTGCGAATCGACGATCTCGATACGCAATCCTTCGTTCGTGATCGAGATGCGGATCTGATCTTTGAACGCCTTCAAAGTGGGGCTTTGCTCGATCAAGGCGGTGAGCTTCGCCTTCAGTTGCTCGAGACGCGCCGCATCGGACGGCGTCACCGACGGCGTGGCCGCGGAGGGCGGCGTCGGTTCGGCCTGGCTTTTCCTGCCGACTGCAGGCGTCGTATCGGAGATGTCGCGGCCGCCGCCTTGCACCACGCTCGGACGCGCGGCGGCTGTGCCTTCATTGCCACCGAGCAGGCTCGACAGCGGCGTGTTGAAATAATCCTCGATACCCTGCTTGTCAAACTTCGACGTGGAGCCGAGCAGCCACATCAGCAGGAAGAACGCCATCATCGCGGTGACAAAATCGGCGTAGGCGATCTTCCATGCGCCGCCGTGATTGCCGCCATGGTCGGCGGCTTTTTTCGAACGGCGCACGATCACCGGCGCCGGCGCCCGCTCCTCCTGCGAGGCGCGCGATCTTCTTTCGCTCATCATGCCGCTCCGCGTCAGGCCGACTTCGGCATCTTGGTGGCGCGCACGGCGTCGTCGAGTTCCTGGAAGCTCGGACGGTCGGCGGTGAACAGCACCTTGCGGCCGAACTCGACTGCGATCGGCGGCGCATAGCCGGAGAGCGACGCGAGCAGCACCGCCTTCACGCACTGGTACGGCTTGGCTTCGGCGCGGCCCTTTGCGTTGAGCAGATCGGCCATGGGGCCGATGAAGCCATATGCGAGCAGAATGCCGAGGAATGTGCCGACCAGCGCGCCGGCGATCATCTCGCCGAGCACGGCGGGCGGTGCGCCCACCGAACCCATGGTGTGAACGACGCCCATGACCGCGGCGACGATGCCGAAGGCGGGCAGGCCATCGGCCATCTTCTGAATCGCGTTGGCCGCGACCGATGCTTCCGCGTGATGCGTGGCCAGTTCCTCATCCATCAGGTCCTGCACTTCGAGCACGTTCACATTACCGCCGGACATCATGCGCAGATAATCGACAATGAAGTCGAGCAGATGATGATCTTCCAGCACGTGCGAATACTTCTGGAAAATCACGCTTTCTTCCGGCGCACCGACCTCGGCTTCGAGCGACATCATGCCCTCTTTGCGCGCCTTCTGAAGCAGTTCATAAAGCAGCGCGATCAGTTCCAGATATTTTTCCTTGGTGTAGCCGCCACCTTTGAAACATGACGGAATCGCCTTGATGGTTTTGCGCAGCGTGGAAGTCGGATTGCTCACGACAAACGCGCCGATTGCCGCACCGAAAATACACAGTAATTCGAAGGGCTGAAGCAGCGCCGGCAAGTGCCCGCCCACGCCGATAAAGCTACCGATCACAGAACCGATCACCAGAAGCCACCCGATTGCAACAAACATACTCTCTCCGATTATCTTGCGCGGCGCATGCTCGATCAGAGCAGGTCCTGTTTCGAGGACTTTTCTGGTGCGTC
This sequence comes from Paraburkholderia sp. BL27I4N3, assembly GCF_003386115.1. Classification (NCBI taxonomy): domain Bacteria; kingdom Pseudomonadati; phylum Pseudomonadota; class Betaproteobacteria; order Burkholderiales; family Burkholderiaceae; genus Paraburkholderia; species Paraburkholderia sp. BL27I4N3. The sequence continues at coordinate 7,851,123 of NZ_QREJ01000001.1, forward strand.
ACAAAAGTTTTTGCATGTATGGGTAAACGGCTGAATTCGCCGTTGCTGAAGTGCTCGTCCGCGTGAAACGCCGAAAATTCACTAATCAGTTAGTTTTCGAAAAAGCGCCGGTAAATTTGTCCGCGTTTCGCGATCGTTGCCATTGCAACCTGTATTGGCCGATCCCGGTATAACCCGAGTCACTATGCCCCGCTGATGCAAAGAGGATACGTAACCTTTATACCGACCGGTCTGCTAGCATGACGTGCAATTTGCATCGCCGGCCACTCATGTGCGAGCCTTGCCGCGTAACCGTGCCCCGCCGATCACGAACCCCGGCAGCGCCAGCACTCAACCGGAGAGGAATCCCCTTTGCGAGCCTCGACATCTGCTGCTCAACGTTGGCTGGGTCACAAGGCCGCCGCCTGCCTCACGGGCGCCGGCCTGCTGTTCATTCCCACGCTCAGTAACGCCCAGGAATTTTCGCTATTCGGTGGCGGCTCGCGCGCGAGCAGTATCAACACCTATACGTGGGCCTTCAACTATCAGGAAGGCCTCGGGCAATATTTCGCCGCGAGCTTCACCTGGCTCAACGAAGGACATATTCCCAACCATCACCGCGACGGCCAGATGGTCCAGTTGTGGGCGCGCATTCCCGTGGGCAGTCCGCAATTCGTGCTGCAAGCCGGTGTCGGCCCCTATCGCTGTTTCGATACGACCACCGCGGAGCAGGGCGGCAGCTATTCCAACACGCACGGCTGGGGTGTGGTGTACAGCGTCCGCGCCGCGTACTACGCGTCGAACCGGTGGATTACGCAGCTTCAGTTGAATCGCGTGCACGTTCAGCGCGGACCGGATTCGAGCGGCGTGATGTTCGGCGTCGGCTATCAGCTCGACGCCCCGGGCTCGCCCGGTCCGCGCGACTGGGCGAGCGGCAGCGCGCACAAGGTCACCAATAACGAAGTAGCGGTGTATCTCGGCAAAACCATCGTCAACTCGACCAGTTCGCCGACTGCGCTGGGCGGCGCAGTCGAGTACCGGCGCGGCCTCGCGAAGTATCTCGACGTGACGGTCGGCTATCTTCACGAAGGCAGCAGCAAGGTGGCGCGGCGCGATGGCCTGACGAGCCAGTTGTGGGCCACGCGCGCGTTTCTCGACGACAAGGTTTCGCTGGCGGTCGGCCTCGGCGCTTACTATGCGATCAACGAGAACGAAAACAGCGCGACCCCCGGGCCGGGCGCCGGCAAGTTCTCCGGCCTCGTCACGATTGCGGGCTCCTATCGGCTGACCGGGCACTGGAACGCGCGGCTCGAATGGAACCGCGTCGTGACCCGTTATGATCGCGATTCGGATGTGATTTTCGGCGGTGTGGGCTATCGTTGGTGAGGGCTCATGCGTCAGTCGCCGGATGTCGTCGTGCCAGCAGAAGCAGTCTCTCGAACCGCTAGTCAAGAACCGGAAAAACGGAGAACAGCATGAAAGCCAGCACCATCGCCGAACGGGAGGCCCGGGGCCGTGCCGCTCGCGAGCATTCGAAACGTTCGAGCCATAAGGCGGTAGGCGAACTGCATCGCAACCCGATCGAGTTGCTCAGGCAAAGCAGCGAGGATCGCGTGCACAACCTCGTGCCGCTGCGCTATGGACGCATGGCCGCCTCGCCTTTCACGTTTTTTCGCGGCACCGCGCTTCTGCAGGCGCACGACCTTAGCCAGGTGCGTGACTCCGGTCTGACCATGCCAATCTGCGGCGACGGCCATCTGATGAATTTCGGCGGTTTCGCTACGCCGGAGCGGCAACTCATCTTCGATCTGAACGACTTCGACGAGGTATCGGTCGGACCGTTCGAGTGGGACCTCAAGCGTTTGACCGCGAGCCTCGTCGTCGCCGCGCGTCATATGCGTTTGAGTCGGGGCGCGGCGGAAAATCTCGTGATGACGGCGGTCACCGAATACCGCGATCGCATGTCGCAGTATGCGCAATGCGGCGCGCTCGAACTCTGGTACGACCGCATCACCTTCGACCGCATGGCGGAAACCGCGCTGACGCCGGAAGCCCGCCGCGCCGTGCGGCGCGGCATGGAAAAAGCCGCGAGCCGGACGCACGAAAATCTGCTCGAGAAAATGGCGGAGCGCGACGGCGAACGCTGGACGATTCGCGACGCGCCGCCGGCGCTGTTCCATGTGCTCGGTGCGAACACGCTGTTCACCGAGGAAGAAACCGAAGCGTACAGAACCGGGAACTCGCGCAAGATGCTCGAACGCATGTGGGCCGAGTACCTGAAGACGATGTCGCATGACCGGCGCGAACTGCTCAGTCATTTCACCGTGCAGGATATCGTGTTCAAGGTGGTGGGCGTGGGTAGCGTCGGCACGCGCTGCATGGTGGTGCTGTTGGCCGATCACATGGGTAAGCCGCTGTTCCTGCAAATGAAGGAGGCGCGGCCTTCGGTGATCGCGCGGTTCTACAAGTCGCCAGCCCACAAGCACGAGGGCGAGCGCGTCGTGCAGGGACAGCGCATGCTGCAGGCCGCGAGCGATATCTTTCTCGGTTGGGCGACGGGGCCGCTCGGGCGGCATTTCTATTTCCGGCAGCTACGCGATATGAAGCTCTCGGCGAACATCGAGCTGTTCGATATCGAACTGCTGGGAGGCTATGCGCGGCTATGCGGCTGGATCATGGCGCGCGCGCATGCCAAGGCGAGCGGGCAGGCGATTGAAGTCAGCGCGTATATCGGCCGTGGCGACCAGTTCGCGGAAGCGCTCACCGGTTATGCGGCCGCCTACGCGGACCAGGTGGAGCGCGATTACGACGTGTTCCTGAAAGCGTGCCGCAGCGGCCAGCTCGAGGCGCGCACCGACGAAGACATGGCGGCGGATTTCCGCATGTAGCGGCGGTGATCGCGCTGCGCTGCGCGATGAACTGCGTGCAAGCCGCGTAACCTGCAACGCGCATGAGCCGAGTGGCCTGCGCCCATATGCGTTACCGCGCTTCAGTCGTTCACGCGCGCGTCGCGCAGCGTGACGAAACGCAGATGCCGTTGCCGCGCCGCGTCGATCACACGCGGCAGCACGGCGAGGATCAACGGCGTGCCTTCAGCGGTGAGGGCGGCGTTGCCGTCGTGCAGCAGCAGAATGTCGCGTGGCGCGAGGCCATCGAGCAGCCGTCGCGTAACCACCCGCGGATCGCGCTCACGGGTGTCGTAGCCGCGCCGCGTCCATGCCGCGAGCCGCAGATCGAGCTTGCGCAAGACCGGTTCGAGAAAGATGTTGCGCAAGCCGGCCGGCGCGCGGAAGAACATCGGCCGTTCGCCGCTCAAGGCTTCGAGCGTGCGTTGTGCCGCGTCGATTTCGCGCGTGAGCGCGCCCGGCAACGTCACGGAAAACGTGTGGACGTGAACCTGCGAATGGTTTTCGAGCGCATGGCCGCGGGCGACGATCTCGCGTGCGAGTTCCGGGTAACGCTGCGCCTTCGCGCCGATGCAGAAGAACGTGGCGCGCACGCCGAAGGCGTCGAGCAGGTCCAGCACGTGCGGCGTGACGGCCGGATCGGGACCGTCGTCGATGGTCAGCGCGATCGCGTCGGCGTTGCGTGCATGGGCCGGCAGGCGGGTCCAGTTCGGACCGAGCAGCGAGGTGCGCGGCAACAGGCCGGCTACCGTGAAAATGGCATGATTCACAAAAATCGCGGCGAGCCACCAGGGCCACGCGGCAGGTGCGATCAGCCATCCCGCCAGCACGATGACATGCCATGCGGCGGTGGCGGTGAGCATCGCGGGATAACCGGTTTGCGGCCAGCGGCGCGACGGCGCGTCGTGGACGCCAGACGGCGGCGTGGAGAGTTCTTTCATAAAGCGTGCTTCCTGTCTTCCTTCCTCCTTCCTGGGAAGGCGCTGAATTGCGTGCGCGGCGCGCAACGGCAAACGATACCATTGATGCGCATCCCGACGCGCCCGTCGACAGGAACGGCAAATAATGAAAGCGCGCCGAAAGACGTTGTGCCCACTACGGCCGGTTCGCGGGCAGACTGTCTGCACTCTGGATCCACTGAACTACGAGGAGACGTGACGTGACGGATACGGGAATCAAGAAAGTCGCGCTGGTGACGGGCGCGGGCAGCGGGATCGGCCGCGCGTGTGCGCTCAAGCTGCTGGAGCACGGTTATAGCGTCGTGCTGGCCGGCCGCCGTCAAGCGCCGCTCGACGCCGTCGTTCGCGAAGCGCAGCAACTCGGCGGTGACGCGCTCGCGGTGGCGTGCGACGTCACCAGCGCCGATAGCGTCGCCGCGTTGTTCGAGACGATCCGCACGCGCCGCGGCCGGCTCGACGTGCTGTTCAACAACGCGGGCCGCAACGGCTCGCCCGTCGATATCGACGAACTCGAGATCGACGAGTGGCGCTCAATAGTCGATACCAACCTGACCGGCGTGTTCCTGTGCACGCGCGCGGCCTTCGGTCTGATGAAAACGCAGAATCCGCGCGGCGGACGCATCATCAATAACGGTTCCATCTCGGCGCATGCGCCGCGGCCGAACAGCATCGCCTATACCGCTACCAAGCACGCTATCACCGGGCTCACGAAAGCCGTGTCGCTCGACGGCCGCAAATACGACATCGTGTGCGGCCAGATCGACATCGGCAATGCGGCGACGGAAATGGCCGAACGCATGGCGCGCGGCGTGCCGCAGGCGAACGGCGAGATCGCGGTCGAGCCGCTGATGGACGTTCAGCACGTCGCGGACGCGGTGCTGCACATGGCCGAACTGCCGCTCTCGACGAACGTGCAATTCATGACGATCATGGCGAGCAAGATGCCGTTCGTCGGCCGGGGCTGACGGCTTCGCACGAGCAGCAAGCGGCGCGGGATCAACTTATACTGTCCGCTTCCCGCCTTGATGGAACGCAACTTGCCGTGCCCCGAGCCACACCGAAGGACGACCCGCAGCCTGTGCCGCCCGTGCAGCCCGATCTCGACGACTGTTGTCATAGCGGCTGCAATCCATGTGTGTTCGATCTCTACGACGAAGCGCTGGAACGTTATCGAAGCGCGCTCATTGAGTGGCAGGCGCGGCAAGCCCCGCGCAAGCCGGAAACGCGGCGCGGCAAGCCGCGTTCGCACCGCTGAGCGGAACATGGGATGTTGCCTCGGGACCGCCACCGCCCTTCACCACGCCTCGTCATGACCGACCTTCAGTCCGCGCCTCTCGAACCCCTGAACGACTCGCACACGCTGGACGACCTGCATCGCTTCGTGCAGCGTTATCCGCGGCTGTTCGTGCTGACCGGCGCGGGCATCAGCACCGACTCCGGTATTCCCGGCTATCGCGACGACAACGGCGAATGGAAACGCTCGCCGCCCATCACGGTGCAGGAGTTTCTCGGCACGCTCGCCATGCGCCAGCGTTATTGGGCGCGCAGCATGGTCGGCTGGCCGGTGGTCGCACACGCGCAGCCCAACGCCGCGCATACCGCGCTGGCCCGGCTCGAAGCGGCCGGCCACGTGCCGACGCTGGTAACGCAGAATGTCGACGGCCTGCATCAGCGGGCGGGCAGCCGCGAGGTGATCGAACTGCATGGCGGCATAGACGGTGTAACGTGCCTGGACTGCGGCATGCAGCACTCGCGCGCGTTGATCCAGCAGACGCTTGAAGCGGACAATCCCGCGCTCGTCGACGTGACCGCCGAAACCGCCGCCGATGGCGACGCGCATCTCGAATGGCACGATCTCGGAGGGTTCCGCATTCCGTCCTGTTCGAATTGCGGCGGTTTGCTCAAGCCCGCCGTGGTGTTCTTTGGCGAAAGCGTGCCTAAGGAGCGCGTGGAGGCGGCCTCGCGCGCGCTCGACACGGCGGACGCCGTGCTGGTGGTCGGCTCGTCGCTAATGGTTTATTCCGGCTATCGCTTTTGCGTGTGGGCGCAAAAGCGGGGCAAGCCGGTCGTCGCCATCAACCTGGGACGCACGCGCGCCGATCCTTTGCTGTCGTTGAAAATCACCGCGCCGTGCGCGCAGACGTTGACTGCACTGGCCGGCCGGCTGGCGCTATGATCGCGAACTCGCCGAACTCGTGCGTGTGACCTTGTACTGAGACTGAAACTGAAACTGAAGCAGAACCGAAGCTGAACATGACCGATTTCCAACCGGCGCTGCGGCAACATTCGCCATCCGCTGAACGCAACCGCGAACCCATCCTCGCGTTGTTGCGCGCCGTGCTGCCGGCCAACGGCCGCGTGCTTGAAATCGCGAGCGGCACCGGCCAGCACGCGATCTGGTTCGCCCGCGCGATGCCCGGACTCGACTGGCAACCGAGCGACGCCGATGCCGACGCGCGTGCTTCGATTGGCGCGTGGGTCGCGCACGAAGGGCTCACGAACGTGCACGCGCCGCTCGCGCTCGACGTGCATCAGCCGGACTGGGGCGTGGACACGCTCGACGCCGTGGTCTGCATCAACATGATTCACATCTCGCCGTGGAGCGCGGCGCAGGCGCTGTTCGCGGGTGCGGGCCGCCGTCTCGTCGACGGCGGTGTGCTGTACCTGTACGGCCCATATAAACGCGGCGGAGCGCATACTTCTCCGAGCAACGATGCCTTCGATCAGCAGTTGCGCGGCCGCGATCCGGAATGGGGCGTACGCGACATGGAGAAGGTCGTGGCGTTGGGCGCGTCGGTCGGACTGGTGTGCGATGAGCCGATCGCGATGCCCGCCAACAATTTCAGTCTGGTGTTCAGGAAACGCGCGGACGCGACGCGAGTCTGACGCGCGTCAAACGCGATTGAACGCGGTCAAGCGCGGGTCCACCGCAGATTCGACGCGGTGGAAAACGCTGCCCGTTGTCCACCAACGAGCGGCAAGCTGGCATTTCTTTTATTCTTTCACCCTCGACGTCCCGCCGACGTTTTTTCCGGCGCGGCGTCACGACATTTTTTGGACTCTGGAGAATTCACATGGGCAAACAGGCAATCGGCGTGGTGGGGCTAGCGGTCATGGGCCGCAATCTGGCGCTCAACATCGAGAGCCGCGGCCACGCGGTGTCGGTGTACAACCGTAGCCGCGAGAAAACCGACGAACTCATCGCCGAATATCCGGACAAGAAGCTGGTGCCGGCTTTCACGCTGGAAGAATTCGTGGAGTCGCTGGAAAAACCGCGCCGCATTCTGCTGATGGTCAAGGCAGGTGAAGGCACCGACGCCACGATCAATCAGTTGAAGCCGCTGCTGGACAAGGGCGACATCCTGATCGACGGCGGCAACACGCATTTCACCGACACCATCCGCCGCAATCAGGACCTCGCGAAGTCCGGGCTGCACTTCATCGGCACGGGCGTGTCGGGCGGCGAGGAAGGCGCGCTGAAGGGTCCGTCCATCATGCCGGGCGGCCAGCGCGACGCGTACGATCTGGTGGCGCCGATCCTCACCGAGATCGCCGCGAAGGCGCCGGACGGCGAACCGTGCGTCGCCTACATGGGACCGGACGGCGCGGGCCACTTCGTGAAGATGGTGCACAACGGCATCGAGTACGGCGACATGCAGCTGATCGCGGAAAGCTACGCGGTGCTCAAACAGGTGGTGGGTCTGTCGAACGAAGAACTCGGCAAGGTCTATACCGAGTGGAATCAGGGCGAGCTCGACAGCTATCTGATCGAAATCACCTCGAAGATTTTCAGCAAGAAAGACGACGAGACCGGCAAGGACCTGGTCGACGTGATTCTCGATCGCGCCGCGCAGAAGGGCACCGGCAAGTGGACTAGCCAGAACGCGCTCGACCTCGGCGCGCCGCTGCCGCTGATCACGGAAGCCGTGTTCGCGCGCGTGCTGTCCTCGCTGAAAACCCAGCGCGTGGCCGCGAGCAAAGTGCTGGAGGGACCGGCGGCCAAGCCGCTCGGCGCCGAGCGCGACGCCTTCATCGAATCGGTACGCCGCGCGCTGTACTTCAGCAAGGTCATTTCGTACGCGCAGGGCTTCGCGCAGCTACGCGCAGCGTCGGAAGAGTACAAGTGGGATCTGGATTACGGCACGATCGCCAAGATTTTCCGCGCCGGCTGTATCATCCGCGCCCGCTTCCTGCAAAAGATCACGGACGCTTATACGAAGGACAAGGCGATCGCCAATCTGCTGCTCGATCCGTATTTCCGCGACATCGCCAAAAATTACCAGGCAGCCTTGCGCGAGGTCGTGGTGGCCGCGGTCAACGCGGGCGTGCCGGTGCCGGCTTTCGCGTCGGCGATTGCGTATTTCGATGCGTATCGTTCGGAGCGTTTGCCGGCGAACCTGGTGCAGGCGCAGCGCGACTTCTTCGGCGCGCATACGTTCGAGCGCATCGACAAGCCGGGCAGCTTCCACGCGAACTGGAGCTGAGCGTTTGAATCGCGGCCGGTCGCGCCCTTGGAGCAGGGCGCGACCGGCCGCAAACACGCTGCAAATGCAAGATGATGAATTATTGCTGAAAGCCAGGACCAAGACAGGCCTCCCAGGCCAGCGGTCCGCTACTGTTGCTAAATTCGAAATAGAGTTTCATTGTTTTAGGGGTTTCCCCTAAGTGTCGACCTTCTTAAACTTCTACTTAAGCGCTACGGAATACAAACCGCGGCGAATTAAAAACAAGTTCTGGAGGTTTACATCATGAAGGCTCTTATCTCTGCAGTCGTAGTCGCCGCCGCTCTGGCCGCTCCTGTCGCTTCCTTTGCTCAATCGAATCAGCCGGTTACGCGCGCTCAAGTTCGCGCTGAACTGGTTCAACTCGAAAAGGCCGGTTACAACCCGGTCGGCGATCAGATCAACTACCCGGCTAACATCCAGGCAGCGCAAGCACGCGTCGATGCGCAAAACGGCACCGCTCAGGCTGTGAACAGCGGCTATGGCGCACCGATCGCCGGCAGCTCGCAAGCGGGCCGTCCGGTGAGCAGCAACGACCGTAATTCGGTCTACTTCGGCAACTAATCTGCGCTGAAGCTGATGGAAGCGCCGCCTGATCGCAAGGCGGCAAGCAAATGGAAACGCCGTCCGGATTGCCGGGCGGCGTTTGTCGTTTACGGCGCGGCCAGGGCGCCGGTGTTCGACGCGATGCCGGTGCGCGCTCGTCGGCGCGCGGTGCTCATCGATTCGGCAAATGTGGGATCGCTTCGTTGCTCGTCAGATTGAGCTGGTGAATCTGCCGATGCGCCTTGTTCAGATGAGCCTGCGCGGCCACGCGCTGCGCTTCCAGTTGCGATACTTCCTTGCGTACCTGGTGCTGGCGGGCCGTCACCGCCTGCTCGTGCGTGCCGCGCCTTTGCAGATCGCTGCGCAGCCGTTCGGCCTGAGCCTCGGAGCGCGCGATCATGCGCGCCAACTGTTCGTTCTGCGCCTCCAGTTGGGCGCGCCGGGTTTCGCCGTCCGCGAGCCGCGTCGCCTGTTCCTCGAAATGATGAAAAGCGGTTTCCGCGGCGTCGAGATCGGCGGCCTTCAGCGCGCGCCACAGCAAGCCGTCCTCATAGAGCGCGACGTAGTACGCCAGTTCCTTCGCGTGAAACAGCAGGCTGACCGAATAGTCGAAGCTGCGGAAGACGCGAAACGGCGCCAGCGCTTCCTCTTCCGCGAGCCATTCCACTTCGGCGACGTCGGCGATCTGCACGCCGCGCACGCCGACCTGCGCCGGCACCACCGGCACGGGCCGCAAGGCGCTTACCGGACGAACCGGCCGCGGCAACGCGGGACCGGCCGGCGAGCCGTCGGACGCCGCCGCCAAGGTTGCGTGCTCGCTGCTGTCGGGTGAGGCGGGATCGGAGGCACTCTCTCGCGCGTTCTGCACGAGATGTGATGGGCCTGCCAGTACGTTGCGGCGGTTCAGGAGACTTTTCACGGCGGTCCTCCGGTTGAGTCGCCCGAAATCTGCAGACGGCACCGGCGGTGAAGCATGCCGGCGAATCAGCCAGGCCGAGCGGTGAGCAAAACGTGGCGGACCGGCGACGCCGCTCAGTGGACGCCGAAGGTGCGCGGTGCGGCGGATGCACCCGGATGCAATCCGCCAGCGCGGCTCTAGTGCAGCGTGCGATGCCGGCGGCTTATTTCATCGAATAATGCGCGGCTGGGTTCGAGGGCGAGCAGCCAGGATTCGTCGTAGCCGCTCAGGTTGTCGAGCGCCTCGCGCAACCGCTCGATCGCCACTGCCGGAATCTCGACGCTCGCCTCCACGCCGCTCGACAATCCCGCGATACTGGCCAACTGGACGAGGGCGTCGGCGGCCTCGGCCACGTCGGCGGCGAAAACCAGGTGTGTGTTTAGCAACTCGACCAGCCCGGGCGACGCCGCGACATCGTCGACGTGGAGTTGTACGGCCAGAAAGGTGGCTTTGTTCATTCTCAACTCCCTCGCAGAATTCAAACGTTTTACTTTCGGCGCGTCGGGGCAGCAAGAACGAGTATAGGCGAGCGCCCCGCGGATTCAATGCTCACACGAATCGCGGCACCGTCCGCTGGCGTAAGCCTGCCGTCCAGCACACCTATAATGGGGCCAGCCGGAAACCAGTCTGCGCCAGTTCCGGCGGCCCGCCGTGCCCGATGCATCGAACGCCATGCCGGCGCCGTTTTTTCCAACTGCCTCGTGACCATGAAGATCATTCGCAGCAAGAATTTCATCGCGGCGCGCCCTTGGGGAGCGCTCGATATCGCCAACATGCGCGGCATCACGACGCGCCTGCATTGGACCGATCACCCGTACAAATGGCATGTCAACGACGGCGAAGAAGTGTTCGCCGTGCTCGATGGCCGCGTCGAGATGCGTTATCGCGAGGGCGGCGTCGAACAGTCGGCCATTCTGGAGACGGGCGACGTGTTCTACGCATCGGTCGGCACCGAACATGTGGCGCATCCTATCGGTGTCGCGCGCATTCTGGTGGTCGAGGCAGAAGGCAGCGTCTGAATTCTGGCGGCCGCCCGGTGCCATGCCAGCGCGGTTCTCACCGCGCGTGGCGGCATAATGGATAAGCGCCGCCGCGCCCGCGAGAGGAGCGGCATGGCAAATGCTTGGGCATCGATTGAATCTGATCGATCGAAAAAATGTCGAGGAAAATCAAATGACAAGATCATGGCAATTGACGGGGACCCGGTTGCTGGCAGCGGCCGCGCTCGGCTTGATATTCAGCGGCTGTACGACCATGCCGTGGGAGAGCACGCCGTTTTACAGCACTACACCTTCCCGCCCGACCACGCTCAGCACGGTGCCGGTTCCCGCCGGTTTCTACCGGGTCAATCCGGGCGACACCATCGACGGCATTGCGTCGGCGTATGGCCACAAGCCGCAGGAGATCGCGGCGTGGAATGGCCTCCCGGTCAACGCCGCCGTCACACCGGGGCAAGTGCTGCGGGTGTCTCCGCCGATGGCCTCGGGCAGCGTCGTGACGCCGCCGGTCGCCGTCGCGCCGAGCGGTTCCGCCACGCCCGGCGCGCCGATGGCAGCCGCCGGACCGCAGCAGGGCGTATTGCAATGGCCGGTGCGTGGGCCGGTGCTGAGAGCCTTCGCGCCCGGTAAATCGAACGGCATCGTGATCGGCGGGCGGGCCGGCGATCCGGTCAAGGCGGCCGCCACCGGCCGCGTGGTGTATGCCGGCACGGGTATCGAGGCGTACGGACCGCTCATCATCATCAAGCACGACGACTCGCTGATCACCGCCTACGGACAGAACAGCACACTGCTCGTGAAGGAAGGCGATGCAGTCGCACAAGGGCAAACCATCGGCGAAGTCGGAGTGGACAGCCGCGGGGTGGCGTCGATCCAGTTCGAGGTCCGCCAGAACGGCCAGCCGGTCGATCCGCTCGCATGGCTACCCAAGTCGGGCGGGTGATGCTTCTTTCCAGCGCGATTTCAGCGTAGCGTTAATTGAATATACTGTGCGACTAACTGCCGCCGCCATGGCGCCCGTCGATAGCGACGGTTCGCCACGGCGAGCGGCTGCTACAGGCTGTCATTCACAGACGCACAGGGACACACAATGATCGATTTGCGCAGCGATACCGTAACCCGTCCGACTCCGGCGATGCTCGCGGCCATGTCGGCCGCCGAAGTCGGCGACGATGTCTGGGGCGACGACCCCACCGTGTTGCGTTTGCAGGCCACCTTGGCCGAACGCACCGGCAAGGAAGCAGGCCTGTTCTTCCCCAGCGGCACGCAAAGCAATCTGGCGGCGCTGATGGCGCATTGCGCGCGCGGTGACGAATACATCGTCGGCCAGTTGGCGCATACCTATAAATATGAAGGCGGCGGCGCGGCGGTGCTCGGCAGCATCCAGCCGCAACCGCTCGAAAATGCCGCGGACGGCTCGATCCCGCTGGAGAAGATCGCTGCGGCGATCAAGCCCATCGACAACCATTTCGCGCGCACGCGGTTGCTGGCGCTGGAAAACACCATCGGCGGGAAGGTGCTGCCGGCGGGGTATGTCGCCGAGGCGGTGCAGCTTGCGCGTCAGCACGGCCTGTCCGCTCACCTCGACGGCGCGCGCGTTTATAACGCGGCAGTGGCGTCGGATAAGCCGGTCGCGGCATTGTGCGAGCCGTTCGATTCGGTCTCGGTCTGTTTTTCGAAGGGACTGGGCGCGCCGGTCGGCTCGGTGCTGGTCGGCAGCCGCGCACTGATCGACGTGGCGCACCGCTGGCGCAAGGTGCTGGGCGGCGGCATGCGGCAGGCCGGCGTGCTGGCGGCGGCGTGCCTGTACGCGCTGGATCACAACGTCGAACGCCTCGCCGACGATCACGCGCACGCCGCGCATCTGGCAGCGGGTCTGGAGGCGATCGATCAGGTCAAGGTGCAGTCGGTCGCGACCAATATGGTGTTCGCGCAGTTTCCGCAGCAGCACTGCGCACCGCTCGAAGCGTGGCTCAAGGAGCGCGGCATTCTCACGCAGATGCTGTATGCGTCCCGATTCGTGACGCATAAGGATGTGTCGCGCGGGGATGTCGATACGTTTATCGCAGCAGTGAAGGCGTATTTCGCGGCGCGGTAAAGCCGAATAAAGCCGAACGCCACCCGGCTGCGAGCAACACTGCAAAGCAGCAGAACGAAGCTGCAACCCAGCAAACTACAGCGGACGCACTGTCACTCCAGCGCGCCCGCTTTTTTCATTTCATCGACGCCTTCGCATGCACGCCTGACCGATGCGACGGCGCGAGCAACCTGAGCCCGCTCGCGAGGCTCGCCGCTCCCGCAAAGAAAGCGCCGGTGCCCAGCGCCAGCGTCGGCCCATGCCGCCCGGCAATCCCAAAGCTCAACGCGACCAGCGCCGCGCCGGTGGTTTGCCCAAGCAGCCGCGCGGTCGCGACGATGCCGCTCGCGCCGCCGCTGCGCTCCGGCGGCGCGCTCGCCATCAACGCCTTCAGATTCGGCGACTGGAAAAACCCGAAGCCCGCGCCGCAGATCGCCATGCGAATGCCGATGTCGAGCACGTTCGGATGCACGGGCAGAAGTGCCAGCGAAGCCATTCCCGCCGACATCACCGCGAGACCGATCGCGCCGAGCAGTCCCGGCGGATAGCGGTCGGACAGGTTGCCCGCCAGCGGCGCGGCCAGCGCGACCACCACGGGCCACGGCGTCATCAGAAAGCCCGTTTCGACCTGGCTGCGATGCAGCACGTCTTCGAAGTAGAACGGCAGCGAGACGAACGCCAGCCCTTGCGCGGCGAACGAACACACGGCCGTCACCGCAGACAACGCGAACACCGGCCGCTTGAACAGATCGACGGGCAGCATCGGCGCAGGGTGGCCCGCCTCGCGGCGGATCAGCAAGAAGCCGAACACCAGCGCAATCGCCGCCGCGCTCACCACCAGTTGTGTCGACGCGCGCTGGGCCGCCTCGCCGAGCGCGAAGATCAGCGCGGCGAAGGTGATGACGTTCAGGAGCGCCGCGACCGGATCGAAGTTGTGCTTGCCGCGCTCGGTGTGCGGCAACGCCGGCCAGGCGAAGCCCAAAGCCAGCAGGCCGAGCGGCACGTTGACCGCGAACAGCCACGGCCATGCGGCAATCGACAGAATCAGCGACGCCACCGTCGGCCCGACCGCGAACGACACGCCGACAATCAGCGCGTTGGTGCCGAGACCGCGTCCGAGCCGGTGCGGCGGATACAGATAGCGGATCAGCGCGGTGTTGACGCTCATGATCGCGCTCGCGCCGAGGCCTTGCAGCACGCGCGCGGCAGCCAGCAGCGGCAGCGTCGAGGCGAGCGAGCACGCCAGCGACGCGAGTGTAAAAAGCGCAATCCCGCCGATATAGATCCGCCGATGCCCGACGATATCGCCGAGCGCGGCGAGCGGCAGCAGCGTCGCGACCATCGCCAGCTGATACGCATTGATGATCCACACCGACGCCGCCGGCGCAGCATGCAGGTCGGCGGCGATGGCCGGCAGCGCGGTGTTGGCGATGGCGGTGTCGAGCGTGGCGAGGGCGACGGCGAGCATGATCGCGGCCATCGCGCGGCGGTTGGCCGCGGACATCGGGACGTCCGCGGGAAAAGGCGGGGCGGGGTGGGCGGCGCTGGGTTTGTCGGACAAGGCGGTGACTCGACGGGTTGAGCATGCCTGCGTGCAGCCGGACGAGTCGAGGCGCGCGGCGCGCGAGTGGCAGAGGTTGCGGGACGTGCGACGCGCGTGACCCGAATGCAGCGTTCGAGGCATTTCAGGCAGCCGCGCGGCGAATGTAGCGATTGTTACAGAGACGCAGAAATCGTGCTGGGACTCGGGCGAAGCAGGGCGCGGATCAAGCCTGCGTAGATGCAACTAACGGTCAAGCCCGCCCGGTGTCTACAGAGCTGCTGCGCGCCCGCGTTGTCACACGCCATTCCGGCACAACCGGCTTGCAGGTGAGGTGCTCCGATTTGACCACGCGTCGAGCCACCCACTCTTTCATCCGCGCGTCACGCGGCGAAAAAATAATGGCGTGGCCTTTCACTCGGTGCGCATTGGGCGTTTCGCAATCGTTTGCCAGTTTTGCGGAACCGATGCACGCGCGCAGTGCCACACACACGTGGCTTGCACCTCGCGCGTGCGAAAAAGCGGCGCGCCGGCCGATGTCGGCGGGCATGGCATGTGCGTAACCAGGCGCTCGTGCCCGCCGGTGTCCGGTGGTCGTAAAATGACCTACTCTGTTTCTTAACCCGCCTGACCGGCTCGCGCCTCCCGCCCGTCATCTGTGCGGTTCGCGTATGTCGCGTCTTTTTTCCCGGAGGCTTCGATGACAGCCGTCGATCTGGAATTCGACCAGCTCAACAGTACCGTCGACGCGCTACGGCGCTCAATTTCCAATCGCATGATGTATGGCGTCGGCAAGGACGCCGTCACCGCGCATCCGCATGACTGGCTGCACGCCGCGGCGCTCGCCGTGCGCGACCGGCTGGTCGCGCGCTGGATGAAAACCACGCGCCTGCAATACGAACAGGACGTGAAACGCGTCTACTACCTGTCGATGGAGTTCCTGATCGGCCGGACCTTTACGAACGCCTTGCTCGCCCTCGGCATCCACGATCAGATGAAGGAAGCGCTGGCAAGTCTGGGCGTGGATATGGACGCGCTGACCGATATCGAGCCGGACGCCGCGCTCGGCAACGGCGGCCTCGGCCGGCTCGCGGCATGCTTTCTCGATTCGATGGCGACGCTCGGCATTCCTGGCTTCGGCTATGGCATCCGATATGAATACGGCATGTTCCGTCAGCAGATCGTCAACGGCGAGCAGGTCGAAGCGCCGGACTACTGGCTGCGCGCGGGCAATCCGTGGGAGTTTCCGCGGCCCGAAGTCACGTACATGGTTCACTTCGGCGGCCGCACGGTACAGCGCGGCGAACACGTGGAATGGATCGACACCCAGCACGTGAACGCCACCGCGTACGACACCGTCATTCCAGGTTACGCGACCGACGCGACCAACACGCTGCGCCTATGGTCGGCGCGCGCCGCCGAGGAGCTCGATCTCGGCGCGTTCAATCGCGGCGACTACCGCAATGCGGTCGACACGAAGAACATGTCGGAGAACGTCTCGCGCCTGCTGTACCCGGACGACTCGACCCCGGCCGGCCGCGAGCTGCGCTTGCGGCAGGAATACTTTTTCGTCTCGGCGACCATGCAGGATCTGATTCGCCGCTATCAGCGCACGCACAGTACGTTCGGGCGCTTCTCCGAAAAGGTGGCGGTGCATCTGAACGATACGCACCCCGTGCTGGCAATTCCCGAGCTGATGCGTTTGCTGGTGGACGTCCACCATCTGCAGTGGGACAAGGCGTGGAAGCATGTGACGCAGATCTTCTCGTACACGAACCACACGCTGATGCCCGAGGCGCTCGAAACGTGGGACGTCGAGTTGCTCGCGCGGCTGTTGCCGCGCCATCTCGAGATCATCTTCGAGATCAACGCGCAGTTTCTCAAGCACGTGAGCGAGCAATCAGGGCATGACGCCGAGATGATCCGCCGCATTTCGCTCGTCGACGAATACGGGCAGCGCCGTGTGCGCATGGCGTATCTGGCGATCGTCGCGAGCCACAAGGTGAACGGCGTGTCGAAGCTGCACTCGCAGTTGATGACGCGCGATATCTTCGCCGACTTCGCAAGCATCTATCCGGACCGCTTCACCAATGTCACCAACGGCATCACGCCGCGCCGCTGGCTCGCGCAGGCGAGCCCGTCGCTGTCCTCGCTGATCGATCAGCAGATCGGCAAACACTGGCGCAGCAATCTGTTTGAACTGGAGCAGTTGCGCAACCTGCGCACGGATAGCGGCTTTATCGAAGCCTTCCGTGAAGCAAAGCGGCAGAACAAACTGCGGCTCGTGCACCGTCTCGCGCATCACACGAAACTGCATTTCGATCCGGACGCGCTGTTCGATCTGCAGGTCAAGCGCATTCACGAATACAAGCGGCAATTGCTTAACATTCTGCATGTGATCGTGCGCTACAACCAGATTCGCGCGAATCCCGAACTCGACTGGGTGCCGCGCGTGGTGATGTTCGCCGGCAAGGCCGCGTCCGCGTATCGGATGGCGAAGACCATCATCAAGCTGATCGGCGACGTCAGCGAAAAGGTCAATCACGATCCGCTGGTCGGCGACCGTCTGAAAGTGGTGTTCGTGCCGAACTACGGCGTGAGCGTGGCGGAGCTGATCATTCCGGCCGCCGATCTGTCGGAGCAGATTTCAATGGCCGGCACGGAAGCTTCGGGCACCGGCAACATGAAACTCGCGCTCAACGGCGCGTTGACGATCGGCACGATGGACGGCGCGAATATCGAAATCTGCGACGCGGTGGGCCGCGAAAACATCTTCATCTTCGGCCATACCGCCGACGAAGTGGACAGCCTGCGCGCCACCGGCTACCGGCCGCGGCAAATCTACGAAGACAACGCGGAACTGCGCACGGCGCTCGACCAGATTCGCACGGGCTTCTTCTCGCCGGACGATCCATTGCGCTTCTCGGATATTTTCCACACGCTGGTCGATTGGGGCGATCACTACATGGTGCTCGCCGATTTCGCCGCGTTCGCCAAGGCTCAGGACGAGGTGGACGCGCGCTTCGTCGACAAGCGCGCATGGACGGAAAGCGCGATCGAGAATGTGGCGGGCATGGGGCAGTTTTCGTCGGATCGCACGATCGGCGAATATGCACGCAACATCTGGCATGTGAATCCGCTGAATATCGAATAGCGGACGGTTGCTTCGTCTCAGCTCGACGTGGACGTGGAAAGGCCGTGCGATTGCTGGTTCAGAATCGCACGGCCTTTTCATTGACCGATGCCGC
Organism: Paraburkholderia sp. BL27I4N3; assembly: GCF_003386115.1. Classification (NCBI taxonomy): domain Bacteria; kingdom Pseudomonadati; phylum Pseudomonadota; class Betaproteobacteria; order Burkholderiales; family Burkholderiaceae; genus Paraburkholderia; species Paraburkholderia sp. BL27I4N3. The sequence continues at coordinate 7,868,836 of NZ_QREJ01000001.1, forward strand.
AACTGATACCGCAGCGGTCATTGCCCGAACTGCTCGATCTCGCTCGCGGCGCGCAGGCCCAGCTGGCCGTGCGGGAAGTCGAACAGCACGTCGATATTCTGCATGCCCATCAGGCCGATCACGATGCGATCGGCGCCCGGTTTCGCCTTGACGATCGTCACTTGCGCGCCTTCATAGCGATGCACCCATTTGCCTGTGCCGAGCGCCGCGTTGTAGTTGCCTTGATTGAGCACCTTGCCGACTTCGTCGTCGCCGGTCCAGTTCGGCGCCTTGTCCATTTCAACGCGGATCATGTCGGTGCTGGCCGTGGCGAACACCAGCGGCGCGCAAAAGGTCATCTTGTCGCCGACGTTGACGCAGCCTCTCGGCCATTGCGCCGTGCCGTCTTGCAGGACGGTCATCGGCACCATCGTGTAGTCCTTCGTGAGCGCGCTCGACGGACTCAGCACCAGGTAAGGTTTCGCAAAGTTCGAGTGCACCAGGTAGCGCTGGCCGATGTTGCCGGGCAACGCGCGCAGCGGTTGCGTGCAGCAGGTGTCGTCAGGTTGCGCCGCGCCGATGCCGAACAGCCCCGAGAATGCCCAGCCGAATTCACCGGTGTAGCCATCCATGCCCACGCAACGCCGGGCGTTGGGCTGGCAGTTCACCAGTTCGACGGATTGCGCGTCGATTTGCGCCGGCTTCGTGCCCGCGAGGCTCATCGGCAGTCTGACGGCCGCGCCGGAGACTTGCGCGCCGTTCGCCAACGGCAGCGAACTCAGCGGACCGGCGCTCGGATAGTCCGTGCCCGGCAGGACCGACTTCAGCACGCGAACGCCTTGCGTGCCGGTATCCAGTGCGACATATACCGCCTTGCCGTCGAGCTGGATCGGCAGGCCGAGGCGCGCGTGACCCGTGTCGACATGCTCCACTTGCAGCGGAATCAGCAGGCCGTCCTGGCCGCCGTTGATCAGGGAGGCGGCCGGCGCGGGCGGCGTGGGCGTGGGGAAGGTCACGGCGCAGCCGCTCATTACGAGCGCACCGGTCACGACAAGCGCGGCCGCGCTGAGACGACGCCGGCTGAGGCGCGAATGCCGGCGCGCGGCATCGAGAAACGACAGGAACATAGGTCACACGCTTTGCAAGAGGGCGGGTCCCTGACGAAGGCGAGGCATTGCAAGCGGCGAGGCGGACAGCGCGAACAGCAATCGCGCTGGATTGGCCGCGGCGTGATCGATAAAACCGGGTCGCTTGCAAACCTGCGGGAGGGAACACGCGATAACAGGAGCGGCGACTCTACATGGCCGCTCGGGTGCGATTGCAAAGATGTGTGAAGGCGCGGGCGCGGCCGGCAACCGGCCCGTGCAAATGTCGATCTACATCAATAGTCGCGCGGGGGCGCGTGCCGTGCTATCGCCCTCGATAGCGGCAAATAGCCGCGTGGCGCGGCATCAAACCTTCGGTGCGGCGGCTGTGGCCTTCGCTTCGTTCACGGCCACGCCGACGCGTTCGACAAAATCGCGATCGACGCTCGACAGCGCTTCACGCTCGCCATTCGCCGTCTGCACCATCAGACGATGCGTGATGTCCTGGCTCAGCCAGGTGAGCCAGCCGACCACGGCCAGCATCGTGCCGCACACCATGCCTACCGGCGAGCGCAATATCGCGCCGGCAATAACGCCGGCGAGTCCAAGCAGCGAAATCGCGATCGGCAAGACCTTGTTCTTCGGCACGGTGACAACGCGCACATCCACGATCTCGCGCAGCGGAAAGACCTGGCCGGCGGACGAGAGTGCGTTGCGCGTGACCGACACGCCACGATCATTGAAGGGTGTTTCCATCGAGTCGAATGCAAGCGGTGGCAAAGCGCGCAGCGTACCAGAACTTTCGCCATCCGATGTCACGGCGCCTTCTGCCGGCCGAGCCGTGCCGGTAAGCATCGACCCACGCGGCGGATACGAGCGTTTGCCATACGCTTCGGATGACTGAGGGGTTCCCACAATAACCCGATCGGCGGCCTTGGCCGTCAGCAGCCTGTGTTTCATAGCCATGACCCCATGATAGTGGGAACCAGTCTTTGCGCACTTGCGCGACTGGTTGGACACATATCTTATGCGCCGATGTGCAAAGCATCCGGCAGGGAGGAACGTTAACTGCTACCTCTCTCGACGCAGTCGAGCAGCGGTACGAGCGAACACGCCCTCACGATACACACATAGACCCAGGAGACGAAAAAATGAACACTCGGCCCCCGAATCCGCCTGATTTTGCGCGCCGGAAAATTCTCGCCGCGCTGGCAAGTTCTATTGCATTGTCGGCATGTGGCGGGCGCGGCAGCGGCTCCGGGTCAGACGGGTCGACCCCGCCTGCGATCGGAACGATCCCGCCGGATCGCGCCAATCTTCCGCGTCCTCCTCTGCCTGATCCGTCGACTTCCGGCATCGACCATATCGTGCTGGTCACGATGGAAAACCGTTCCTTCGATCATTTGCTGGGATGGGTGCCGAACGCCGAAGGCACACAGGCAGGCCGCACGTTCACCGATGCGTTCGGCACGGCGCGTGCGTCGTTCGCGCTCACCGCCAATGCGGCCTATGGCTTCCAGGGTTGCGCCTATGCGGACCCGAATCACGCGTACGAAGCCGGGCGCGTCCACCTCGCAAACGGCGCGATGAACGGCTTTCTGCTAACGCCGGCCACCAGCCTCACGCCCGGCGACTTGCTGCCGGTCGGCTATTTCCAGTCCGCGGATCTGGAGTTTTACCAAGGGGCCGCCACGCAGTACACGGTGTGCGACTATTACATGAGCGGCATTCTCGCCGACACTTACCCGAACCGGGTCTACCTGCATAGCGGTGAAACGGACCGTCTGAGCGACACGCTCGACGTCTCGTCGCTGCCGACCATCTGGGACCGGCTGGACGCGAAGAACATCTCGTCGACGTATTACTTCCACGACGTGCCGTTCACGGCGCTTTACGGCACCCGCTATGTCGGACGTTCCAAGCTGTTCGCCGATTTCCTCACCGATGCCGCCGCGGGCACGCTACCGTCGTTCTGCATGGTCGATCCGAGTTTCGGCGGCGAATCGCAAGGGACCTCGAACGACGATCATCCGCATGCGGACGTGCGCAATGGCCAGGTGTTGTTGGGGCAGATCTACGACGCGCTGCGCACGAGCCCGAACTGGAGCAAGACGCTCGTGATCATCGTCTACGACGAGTGGGGCGGCTTCATGGAACATGTCGCGCCGCCTGTCAGGCCGGTATCGGCCGCGGAAAGCGCGTTGGGCAACGACGGGCGGCTCGGGTTTCGCGTGCCGTGCGTACTGCTCGGACCGCGCGTACGTGCGAACAGTGTGTCGCGTTACCCGTTCGATCCCAGTTCGATCCACCAACTGCTTGCCTGGCGCTTTGGACTCGATCCACTCGGCGCGCGGGGCAGCGATCCGGCAACGGTCAACCTCGCGTATGCGTTGGATCTGGCGGACGCACCGCGCACCGACGTGCCGGCCATTGCCGTCACGCCGGGTGTCTACGGCGCGGCGTGCACGGCGTCTGCGGCCACTGGCGCCTCGACCGCGACCGGCATCGGACAGCTGGACAAAAGTCAGGTCACGCCGCAAAGCGCCGTCCCCAATACGGCAGTCAGCGCGGTGGGCGGCCGCTTTGCGGAGCTGAGAACGCAGGCGGACGCGCTCGGCTTCCCGCGTCCGTAGCAAGCAGGGCCATTGCCCAAAAGAAAAAACGCCCCGCGGGGCGTTTTTCCAGAATTTCTCGCAGCAGCGAACTCGCGTTCCCCGCCGCGAGAGACTCGCTTTAGAACTTGTGACGGATACCGACACGGAACGCCAACTGGTTATCCGAACCCGTGCCCGACGTGCTGAAGTAGCTCGTGCTCGAACCGATCTGCGCCTGCACATCGCCCGTTGCCGCGTTGTGGCCCGAAGCGATCTGGTAGATACCCAGCGCGTACACGTCCGTACGCTTGCTCAGCGCGTAGTCGACGCTCAGGTCCGCCTGGTTCCAGTGGCCCTTGTTCGCGTTGCTCAGGTGCATGTACGTGTAGCCCGCGCCTGCCGTCAGAGCCGGCGTGAACGCGTACTTCGCGCCTGCTTCATAGGCGGCGAACGTCGTCGTGCCACCCGTGATCGGCTCGAAACGCGTGTTCGTGTACAACGCCCACAGCGTGGCTGCCGCGATCGTGTAACGGCCGCCGACACCGAACGTGCGCAGATCGCGCACGGTGCCCGTCGTCACGTTGGCCATCGCCGTCGAGAATGCCGGCGTCGATTGCGAGGGGAAGCGGATGTCCGTGTAAGCCGCGCCGACGCCAAACGGGCCGTTTGCGTAGTTCACGCCGAAGCTATAAGCGCGCGACGAACCCGCGGTCGTGCCGACCGTCGGCGAGCCGGCGAACGCGCCAGCCTGGTTCGAGAAGCCGTACATCGCGCCGAAGGTCAGGCCCGCGAAATTCGCGCTGCTGAACTTGACTGCGTTGTTGATACGGCTCGACGTCAGCTGGTCGACGTCGTTGATGTGGTAAGCGTAGTTACCCGCGACGGTCTGGCCGCCGGTCGAGTAGTTGCCACCCAGGTAGTCGGTCGAAAACGAGTACTGGCGACCGAACGTCAGCGAGCCGATGTTGTTTTGCGACAGACCGACATAAGCCTGACGGCCGAACAGCGCGCCGCCCTGGCCGAGCGTGCCGTTGCCGCTGTTAAAGCCATTTTCCAATACGAACAGCGCCTTCAGGCCACCGCCCAGATCTTCCGTGCCGCGCAGGCCCCAACGGCTGCCTTGCGCAACGCCGTCGTCGTACTTGAAGAGGTTGTCGTGACCCGTTGCGGTCTTCGAGTTGTTCACGTAGCTGATACCGGCATCGATCACGCCATACAGCGTGACGCTGCTTTGCGCATGGGCGGCGGTGGCGAAGACGGCGAGAGTAGCGGCGGTCAATAGTTTCTTGTTCAAGACTTTCTCCGAATAAAAATTAAGCGATCGCGACGCCGAACTCTTTGGTCAGGTCGTGCGATGGCCCGCAATTTAAGGGAACGCAGAGTAAGGTATGTGACAGCATGGTTATTTTTGCAATCTGTCGTGACTACGCGACACTCACATAGCGCTGCCGGCGCAAATCGCGCAGGGCATGCGCGTATAAGCTTTTTCCGGATCGGGCATAAGCGTGTGAAAAACGATTGGTTTCGGACGCCGCGTCCGCATGCGACGATGCGCGCCTATCGACAAATCGCCAGTGGGGAAACGCATGCAACGCCGGACAATCATCCAGAAACTGCTCGCTATCGCCGCCGTCTCGCTGACGGCCACGTTCGCGCACGCGGACGACAAACAACTCAAGATCGGCACGATGAGCGGTCCGGACGCGCAAATCTGGACGGTCGTGACAAAAGTGGCGGCGCGCGAAGGCTTGAGCATCAAGGTCATCGAATTCAACGATTACATTCAGCCGAACGCTGCGCTGGACGCGGGCGACCTCGAAGCCAACGGTTTTCAGCACCAGCCGTTTCTCGACAGCCAGATCAAGCAACGCGGTTACAAGATCGTCAATGTCGGCCTGACCTATGTGTCGCCGATGGGCTTCTATTCGAAGAAACTCAAATCGCTCAAGGACTTGCCGGAAGGCGCGAAGGTCGGCATCCAGAACGATCCGTCCAACGGCAACCGCGCGCTGCTGCTTTTGCAGAAGTACGGCGTGATCAAGTTGAAGGCGGGCGTCGGCACGAACGGCGTCAACGCGACGCCGCTGGATATCGCTGAGAATCCGAAGAAGATCAAGCTGGTCGAACTCGACGCCGCGCAACTGCCGCGCGCGCTCGGCGATCTCGACGCGGCGTCGATCAATACCGACTACGCGGTCAAGGCCGGCCTGCAGCCGACCAAAGACGCGATCGCGATCGAGGACCTCAAGGGCCCGTACGCGAATCTGATCGCGGTGCGCGAGCAGGACCGCAATCAGCCGTGGGTGAAGAAGCTGGTGGCGGCGTACGAGTCGGACGAAGTGCGCAAGTACATCGATACGCAATTCAAAGGGGCGATCATTCCTGCCTTCTGATCCGGGTTTCGATAAACGACGCGCCCAAAGCAAATCGCCCGCTTGAATAGCGGGCGATTTGCTTTTCGGTTCAGGCACTTACGAGGGCGACGGGCAACAGCGCGGCACCGCCCGAAGAGTTAGTTGCTCAACAGCGACCCGCTGCGGAACGCCTTCGCGCCCGCGATGCGCGCGAACTCCAGTCCGGCCGTCGCAAAGCGCGTCAGATGCCGTGCGTACAGCACGCCGGCCACCGTGCTTTTCAGCGTGACGACTTGCTCTGTCAACGGATCGACGATATCGGCAATCTCATGGCCGACGTCGATCCAGCTGCCCACTTCGCAGCGATACACCAGCACGCCGCTGATCGGCGCGACGATCGGCTCGGCGCCGGCGAGCGGCGTGGCGGCGAATTCGAGCGGCGGCAGCGGCGCGGCCGTGCCATCGATCACGCCACGCGAGGTCAGATATTCGATGATCGCCTGGGCATCGTGCTCGGCGTACTCATACGACACCTCGCGCTGACCGCGCAGTTCGATCGTGACCGAGATCGAGCCGTTCGGAATCGGGAAGCGGTCGCCGAAACGGCCGCGCAGATCCGACCAGCAGAAGCTGTGGATTTCATCGAACGGGTTGCCTACCGAATTGAGCGCGAGCAGCGACGCTTTGGCGTCCAGATAGCAGGCGAGTGGCTCGACTTCGGGCCACAGATCGGGGTTCGTATAGAGGTGCATCGCGGCTTCCCAGTCGCAATGCAGATCGAGCACCACATCTGCGTCGTACGAGAGCTTTTGCAGTGCGAGGCGCTGCGATTCGAGTTCGGTTGCCGGCTTCTGCGCGTCGAGCGCCTCGCGCATGGCGGTGCGGATGGCGGTGCGGTTGGCCTCGAGACTGTCGCTCAGGCGCGACTCGATCACCGGTTGCACTAGCGCCGACAGATCGTGGAAATTGCGGTTGAAGTTCTGCGCGGTGTTGGTTTCGAAGCGTCCGGTCAGATGGCCGAGAAAGTGTTGATTCAGGCCGATTGGGTTGGCTACCGGCACGATCACGACTTCGCCGCGAATCTTGCCGGCTGCTTCCAGCGCGGCCAGCTTGCGGCGCAGCGCCCACGACACCAGCATGCCGGGCAACTCGTCGGCATGCAGCGAGGACTGGATATAGATCTTCTGGCCGCCGCCAGGACCGTAGTGGAAACTCGTGAGGTTGCGGGCGGTGCCGAGCGTCGGGGCAATCAGCGGATGGGTTTGGGTTTGCATGGTTTTCAAATCCGCGGCCAAGTGGGGCGCGCCGCGCTATCTCGTTGATAACAGTGGGGAATTTGCTTCGCGGCCGGTCAATGGCGGGCCGGTGGGCGGCGCCTCGCGGGCGCCTCGATCGCACGATCTTAGCCGATATGACGCAGTGTGTGGTTTTATGCGGCGCCGCAAATGAAACGGGCTCCGCCTGTGGCGGAGCCCGTTTCTGCCAACCGGCATGCGCGCGCTCAGACGCGCATGGCCGACTTAGCCGCCGTACACGTCGAAGTCGAAGTACTTCTTCTCGAGCTTCTTGTACGTACCGTCCTTGATGATGTCGGCGATCGCCTTGTCGACCTTCGCCTTCAGATCCGTGTCTTCCTTGCGCATGCCGATGCCTGCGCCGTTGCCGAGGATCTTCGGATCGTCGAGGTTCTTGCCGACGAATTCGAAGCCAGCGCCGCGCGGCGTCTTCAGGAAGCCGATTTCAGCTTGCACCGCGTCTTGCAGCGCTGCGTCCAGACGGCCCGACAGCAAGTCGGCATAGACCTGGTCCTGGTTCTGATACGGCACGACCTTCGCGCCCTTCGGTTCCCAGTAGGTTTTCGCGTAGGTTTCCTGGATCGTGCCTTGTTCCACGCCAACCGTCTTGCCCTTGAGCGAGTCGGCCGTCGGCAGAATGCCCGAACCCTTCTTCGCCACGAGGCGCGTCGGCGTGTTGAACAGTTTGTTCGAGAAGGCGATCTGCTCGGCGCGTTGCGGCGTCATGGACATCGACGACAGCACGCCGTCGAACTTCTTCGCCTTCAGAGCCGGGATCATGCCGTCGAAGTCGTTTTCCACCCACACGCACTTGGCCTTCATGCGCGCGCAGATTTCATTGCCGAGGTCGATATCGAAGCCAACGAGCTTGCCGTCCGCGCCCTTCGACTCGAACGGGGGATAGCTGGCGTCAACGCCGAAACGCACGGTCGACCAATCTTTAGCGTGTGCGCCAATCGAGACGGTAGCAAGCAGAGCAACCGTCAAAGCCGCTAGCAGTTTTTTCACTGTTTAACTCCTCGGTGTAGTTCAAATTCGCCCGCATGCGATTGTGCCGCTGCGGGGCACCCGGCGCGACTCACGACCGGGCTTGGGTTGAAGCTGCCAGCCGGGGCGGCCAGCAGCGCGCGCCAAGCTTATCAGTTCAAAAAGATTGGGTAGCTAGTGAAACACCGGATGGCGCATGAGGATAGCTTTTAGTGCTTGAATGTGGTGGAGATTCGAAAGCGGCTGCGGTGCGTATTGCATGGGAATGGGTGGAATAAGCTGCGCGCCTCGGATTTGTAATCGCCCGGTAATGAAGTTGGCTAATTGCGTCTGCCGATCGCGTCTGTCCGACTCATGTGCGACTCATGTACGACTCATGTACGACTCAAGCGCGACTCAAGCACGCCTCAAGGCGCCCGAGTGCCGGTGGACTACAACGCGGCCGGTTACTCTGTTTACTCTTTGCCGAGCGCTTCCGCGCGCGCTGCGCCGACCTCGCCGCACCATAGCTCGCCTTTGGTCATCATCTGCGCCTCATGCGCGGACATGCCTGCGCAGGTGCCGCGCATGTCCTGCGTCTCGCGCTCGGCGCGCGCGAGCGCGGTCCGGTTCATTTCGCCCTGCAGCCAACTGCCGAAGCACGCGATCGAACCGGCCGCGACGGCCACCCACATCCACTCTATTTTGCTCAGGCGCATGATCTGTTTCTTGTCCGTCTCTTCGATTGCCCAGGAGACAGGCCGCGTGGCATCCGGCGACGCTGCGGTCTGCCATCTGTCGCCGCCGGCGGCTTGGGGCAAGAGATCGTTTATCGGCATCGGCGCGGGTCTTCTTTAGAAGCGCCGCTGTCAACTTCCGAATGCCATGATCAAGCGACGGACTGTCGCGCGGCATTACCGCGCGCGGTTCACGTGTTCGCGCGTTTCAATCTATCAATGGCGAGTTAAAGTTTGCGCAAAACTTGCCGTCAAATGCAGATGAGCGGGTCTGCTGCATCGCATCCGACTGGCAATTTTTTTCGACTGTGGCTGAGCCAAAAACCAAAAATGGTTTTCTTAGCGCTATTATCGATGCTCCTCGCGCTCAGCCACATGCAGCATCGAGCGTCTCTGTCTGAAGAAAGTCACCGGGCAACCTGTCCGCGGATCGAGTCCGCGTGTTTGCGCTCGTCAGAAAGGCCTTCTGCTAAACGGTGTTGGTTATGCACATGATGTTGACGGCAGATGCAAAGCGCTGTTTTAAACGATTCTTCCATTCGCGAATCGCTGCTGCCGTGGCGCGCCCACGTTTGTCGTTTTGTGGCGTTTGTCGGGGATTTTTAACATATTTGATCGGCACGCTTATCGGCATGGGCCTTTTCTCGGCGTCGCCGGTTAAAGCCGACGAGAAGATTTTGCGCGTGCTGGCTTGGCCCGGCTATGCAGACGCCGACGTCGTCAAGAATTTCGAGGCGCGCTACCAAGCCAAAGTGGAAGTGACGCTGGTCGATTCCGACGAGGCGCTGTGGGCCCAGATGCACGCCAGAAATGCGCCGCCTTTCGACGTGCTCGCCGCCAATACAGCGGAAATCCAGCGCTACACGCAAGCGAATCTGCTGGCGCCGCTCGATCTCGCGAGCGTGCCGAACACCAAACGACAACTGCCGCGCTTCCAGGCGCTTGCCTCGATCGGCGGCATCACGTCGGGCGGCAAGGCATACGCGATTCCGTTTACGTATTCGTCGATGGGCCTGATCTACGACCGCAAGCAGGTCGCCGTGGCGCCGCGCTCCATGCGCGAATTGTGGAATCCGCGCTATCGCGGCAAGGTGCTCGACTTCAATAGCGCGCAGCACAATTTCTCGTTCACGGCGCTGGCGCTCGGCTATCCGCATCCTTTTCAACTCGATGCCGCGCAAATGCGCGCGATTGCTCACAAGCTCGTCGATCTGCGCCGCAATCTGCTGACCTATTACACGTTGCCCGAGGAGGCGACCGCGTTTTTCATCCAGCATAAGGTCGCGCTGATGTTCGGCAACTACGGCACCCAGCAGGTCGAATTGCTGCGCCGCGCCGGCGCCGATGTCGGCTACGTGATTCCCGACGAAGGTGCGCTCGCGTGGCTGGATTGCTGGTCGATGACGCGCGCGGCGGCCGATCGGCCGCTGGCGCTCGCGTGGATCAACTACATGCTCGAACCGGAGGTCAGCGCGTTGCTCACGCAACGCCAGGGACTCGCGAACACGTTGACGGCGCCCGCGGAAAACACCGATAACGCGCGCATTGTGTGGATCGGCCCGGTGGAAGATATTCAGCGGCGCGAGGACCTGTGGGCCCGAATCGTGTCCGGGGACCGGTCGGAGCGTTTTTGATGATGCGGCCCGGGCTGACCTTCAAATTATCCGTGCTGCTCGCGTGCATCGGCGTGCTCGCGTCCGGCGCGACCGGCTATTACGCGTATCGCGCAAACCGCACGATGCTCGTGAACGAAGCCGAGCGCAGCCTGCTCATGTCGACGGAACTGCTCGGCCAGCGCTTCTCCACCTCGATCGACGATGTCGCCGCCGACGCGCTCGTGCTCGCGAGCATGCCGTCCACGGCGGAGCTCGCGCAGACCGACGACGGTGCCGGCCCGAGCGCGGCACGCGAACGGCTGGCGCAGGTGTATTCCAGTTTCATGGTGCATCACCCCGAGTACCTGCAAGTCCGGCTGATTTCGCGTCAGCACTATGGACTCGAACTGGTTCGTTTCGACCGCGACGCTGACGGCCTCGTGCGCGTCGAAGGGGACAAACTGCAGGAGAAAGGCCAGTTCGCGTATGTGTTCGACACGCTGGCGTTTTCGCCTGGCCGCATCTACACCTCGCCGATTCTGGTCAACCATGAATACGGCTCACATGCCGCTGAGGGCAAGCCGACCTTGCGGCTCGGCACGCCGGTGTCGAACGGTAACGGCACGGTGGTGGGCGTGGTCGTGATCGACATCGATCTGGCGGGTTTGTTCAAGCGCGTGCAAAGCGATTTGCCGAGCGACTATCAGGTCTATCTGGCCAACGAGTGGGGCGATTTCCTCGTCAATCCGGACGCCTCGAAAACCTTCGGCTTCGATCGCGGCCGGCGCGTGCTGATGCAGGACAGTTTCTCCGTCACCAAGCCGCTTTTCGAACAGACGCAAAGCGAGGCGCTGGTCAACGGTCTTGCGCGGCCGCACCAGGCCGCCGGCCAGGTGCTCGCTTTCGTGCGCAGGCCGTTCGGCGATCTGGAGGGCAACCGCTTCATCGTGCTCGGTCTCGCCAAACCGCTCGAAGACGTCTTGTCCGGCGCGAATCTGCTCGGCGACAGAATCGTGCGCATGGTGCTGATTTTTAGCGTGCTGGCGCTGTTCCTCGCGGTTCTGTTCGCGCGCGCGCTGACCAAGCCGCTGCATAGTCTCGCGTACGCGGCGACGCATCTGTTCGCCGAGCACGCGATGGAAACGCTGCCGCTCAAACGCACCGACGAGATCGGCGTGCTGGCGCGCTGCTTCGACCGGTTGCGCCGCGAAATCAAGGCGCAGATGGACGCGCTGCACACCAAGCAACGCGAACTCGTGCATCTCGCCACCCACGACGTGCTAACCGGCCTGCCGAACCGCGTGCTGTTCATGGAGAAGCTCGAAAACTCGATCGACGAAGCGACGCGGCGCGAGGAAGGGCTGGCCGTGCTGTTCGTCGACCTGGACCGCTTCAAGCAGATCAACGATCAGTTCGGCCACGCCGTTGGCGACAAGGTGCTGGTCGCGGTGGCACGCCGGCTGAAACAGGTGCTCTGTTCCGCGGATGTGGTGGCGCGTCTGGGCGGCGACGAGTTCATCGTGTTGATCGAAGGGCCGCGTTCTGCGGAGGCGGCGCCCGCCATTGCCTCGCGCATCATGGCGGCGTTGAACGAGGAACTCCAGGTGGACGGGCAGGGCATGACCGTGGGCGCGAGCATCGGCATCAGCCAGTTCCCGGACGACAGCGGCACAGCCGAGGAACTGCTGCTCAACGCGGATGCGGCAATGTACGCGGCCAAATCCGGCGGACGCTGCGGCTATATGCGTTACCACGATGTGCTCGACATGCGCCGCCGCGAACAGTTCGAGCAGGCGCAGGCGGACGTTGGCGCGACGCAAGGGCACGAGGCCGAGCCGACGGCGTGATCTGGCTGAACACGCGGGCTGCCGGCCTGGATTGGCGACGCTTCTGACGGGCGTCGCTGTGGCCGTCTGCATCGCTTGCTGCGGGTAAGCGACTTTGCTCTCAGCTTTCCGTGTTCTTTCCAACTGCTTTCTATCTCTGTCGCCGGCTTCTCTCTTCCCTCCAAAACCGCGAGGCAAGTTTGCCTCGATCCTCGCTTTGCCGAGCGCCGAAGCAATCGTTTGCGCCGATCTTGAGGCAAGTCTTTTTGATTTTCAGCGAAGCGTTTCCGCCATATCAACTTTGCCGCGAGCCTGCCGAAAACTCCGATATAGCAACGAATCTGAAGGGAGACTTCCGTGAAGCGACAGATAGGGTTATTGGCTGCCGTTTTCGCGGTCGCCGGATGCGCGCAGATGCCTGCGCCCACTGCGGCTCATCCGGACAAGGCGCCGAACGAGGTGATCAGCTTCGATATTCCGCCCGATGCGCTCGGTGCGCGCGATCCGCAACTCGCCGCCGTGCTCGCCAAGGCGGGCGCGCTGGCTGCCGCGCAGCCACAGTCCACGGTCGTGCTCGTGACCGCGCTGGGACAGGACTTCGCGTATCTGAATCAGGCGGTGTGGAAGGGCGTGCCGGCACAGCGCACCGCGCGCGTGAACTTCGAGAACCGCACCGCCGGGTTGGGTCAGCCGTATAGCGTGTCCATCAGGACGGTTCAGTGAAGGAGGGCACCGTGACGGTTCGCATCGTTTTTCTCGCGCTGGCCATGCTGCTGAGCGCGCCGGCCTTCGCCGGTCAGCCGGGCGCCGATCCGCAATCCGGCGGCGCAATCCCGGCCGCATTTCCGGCTGCGGCGGACAAGGTGTATCCACCGTTGCCGTCGCTCGCGATGCTGCCGCCGCCGGGCGCGGGCGACGACACGTTGCCGCTCAAGCCGGCGACGCATCGCAAGAAGCAGCATGCGGCGGCGCCCACGCAAGAGCGCAGAAGTCCGCCGACGCCGGTGGTGCGCATCGTCGTATCCGACGCCTCGCATGCCTATCTCGACTCCGTGCAGCGCCAGATCGAACAGGCGTTGGCGAAGTAATCCGGCGGCGCTGCGGCGCTCGCCTCTTTATCGCTGACAAGCGGAAGGATGCATCATGTCCCTGAAGATCCTCCTGACCGCACTCGCCTGCCTGTCAGTGTGCGGCGCCGCGCAAGCGGCCGACGACTGTTTCAACGAAGCCGCGGCTTATCAAGGCGTCAACCCGTGGGTGCTGCGAGCGCTGGCGTGGTATGAATCGAAGGGTGACGCGAGCGCGATACGGCAAAACGTCAACGGTTCGATCGACGTGGGTCAGTTGCAGATCAATTCGATTCACTTCGACGATCTCGCGCGCGAAGGCGTGCCGCATCGCGCGCTGATCGATCCGTGCGTGAACGTGTACGTGGCGGCCTGGCTGCTGAAACAGAAGATGGTCAAGCACGGCAATACGTGGCGCGCGATCGGCGCTTACCACTCGGAAACGCCGAAACAGCGCGATGCCTATGCGCGTGGAATTCAGAAGGTGCTGGTGGCGTGGGGGCAGTTGCCGTCCGCGCCCTGAGGCCGTCCGCGAGGCGTGAGGCACACGCCTCGCACACGCCCGGCGAACAGCGAAAGACCCTTGAAACAAGGTCTTTTCTGCACATTTCAAACTTCAAACGATCCGTGCCCCGCCGCGAAACGTTGCGCGTGGCACCGGCAACGTGTCGAGCATCGTCACGCGCACGAAGTCCGCGCGCAACCCCGCTTCGATCGCGCCGCGATCGTGCAAACCGGCGGTGCGCGCCGGTTCGGCGGAGACCGTTCGCATCGCGCGCGGCAAGGTCCAGCCGGCTTTGTCGACCAGTTCGAACACAGCGGTCATCAGGCTCGACGGCACATAATCCGACGACAGGATATCGAGCAAGCCGGCCTTCGCCAGTTCGAGCGCCGACACGTTGCCCGAATGCGAGCCGCCGCGCACGATGTTCGGCGCGCCCATGATGGTCGAGATGCCGTGCTCGCGCGCGGCCTCGGCAGCGACGCGGGTGGTCGGGAATTCGGCGAGCACGATGCCTTCCTGCCTGGCCTGTTCGACGTGCTCGATCAGCGTGTCGTCGTGGCTCGCCACCGGAATGCCGAGCCGGTTGCAACGCGCGACGATCTCGCGGCGGTGCGCATCGGCGTAACGCGCCTGTTCCACCGACAGTTCGGCCAGCGCCGTCTCGACGTGTTCGTCGCTCAACTTGCCGTTGCGTTCCTGGAAGCGGCGCCATTGCTCACGGTCGTGCCATTGGCGCTGCCCCGGCGTGTGATCCATCACCGAGGCGAGCCGCAGCAGTGGATGCGCGCACAATGAGTCGAACACTTCCACCACGTCGGCGGTGGCGATTTCACAGCGCAGATGCAGGAAGTGTTCGGCGCGCAGCAGCTTGCGCTCGGAAAACCGCGCGAGCGACGCGGCGCATTGCGTCTGCAGATCGCGGCCCCGCAATCCCACGTTCGTACGCGAGCCGATGGCGAGCGCATCGAACACGGTAGTGATGCCGGCCGCGGCCACTTGCGCGTCGTGGATCACGAAGGCGGCATCGGTGTTCCATTGCACGCCCGGACGCGGCGCGAGATGCTTCTCCAGATTGTCCGTGTGCAGTTCGATCAGGCCGGGCAACAGATAGTCGCCGTCCCAATCTTCGGCTTCGCGCGCGCTGGTGGTGCCGCGTTCGACGTCGCGAATCACGCCGTCTTCGACGCGTAGCACGCCGGTGAATACTTCGTCTCGCGTCACGATGCGAGCGTTCCTGATCAACATCGACTTGCTCCGTAGTCAGTCAGACTTGAGTGTGGCTGTATGGGTGTTTTTGCATCGATGCCGCATGCGTCAGTGTAGTGCTGTTTCGCGCGGCACTCGCGCCGCTTAATGTGATTCGCGTCAGTGACGCAGCGGCGGCTGCAGTTCCAGGCGGCGCGTGGCCACCTTGCTGCGCGTATCTTCGTCGTGGAAAATGCCGACGATCGCCGCGCCGCGCTCGCGTGCCTCGACGATCAGATCGGCGACCACGTCGCGGTTTTCCGCATCGAGCGAAGCCGTCGGTTCGTCGAGCAACAGTAGCGGGTGCTCCGCGATCAAACCGCGCGCGATATTCACGCGCTGCTGCTCGCCGCCGGAGAACGTGGCGGGCGCAAGCGACCACAGCCGCTCCGGCACATTCAATCTGGTTAGCAGCGCGGCCGCACGCGCGCGCGCTTTGTCCTCCGGCACGCCGCGCGAGAGCAGCGGTTCGGCGACTAGCGTGAGTGTCGGCACGCGCGGAATCACGCGCAAGAACTGGCTCACATAACCGACCACGCCACGGCGCAGACGCAACACGTCGTGCGGCTCGGCGCCGGTGATCGACACGGGCTGGCCGTCATTCGCCGCATCGCGAACCACGATTGAGCCGCTGCTCGCCAGGTAATTGCCGTACAGACAGCGCAGCAGCGTGCTCTTGCCGGCGCCAGACGGCCCGACCAGCACCACGCACTCGCCGCGCTCGACATCGAGCGAGACGCCCGCGAGCGCTTCGATCCGCACACCGCCCTGGCCATGCAACGTAAACGTCTTGCCGATGCCGACCGCGCGCAGCATCAGCGCGGCATTGTCGATGAACGCGTGCTCGCCGGCGCGCGCTTCACTGCTTGTTTCAATGGATCGCATTGTGAGCCTCAAACCGGCAGAACCGAGGAAACCAGCGTTTGCGTGTACGGGTGCTGCGGATCGTCCAGCACCTGATCGGTCAGGCCCGCCTCGACGACTTCGCCGCCCTGCATCACCATCAACCGATGCGCGAGCAGACGCGCCACGCCGATATCATGCGTCACGATCAGCACCGACAGATGCAGCGTGGACGTCAGCGTGCGCAGCAGATCGAGCAGACGCGCCTGCACCGACACGTCGAGACCGGCGGTGGGTTCGTCCATGAAGACGAGCCGCGGGCTAGTGACGAGATTGCGCGCGATCTGCAAACGCTGCTGCATGCCGCCCGAAAACGCTGCGGGAAATTCGTCGATGCGCGAAGCGTCGAGTTCGACGCGCTCCATCCACTGCGTAGCCGCGTAACGGATGTCGCCATAGTGGCGCGCGCCGACCGCCATCAGCGGCTCGCCGATATTCGCGCCGGCCGAGACGCCGCTGCGCAGTCCGTCGCGCGGATTCTGCTGGACGAAGCCCCACTCCGTGCGCATCAGCAAACGGCGGCGCGGCTCGGACAACGCGAGCAGATCGAGCTTGTCGCCACGCGTGGCCGTGTAGTGAAGGGAGCCGCTATCGGCTTCGTTTTTCAGCGCGAGCGTGTTGAGCAGCGTGGTCTTGCCCGAGCCGGATTCACCGACGATGCATAGCACTTCTCCCGGATACAGATCGAAGCTGACGTTTCTGCAACCGTTGCGACCGCCGTATTGTCTGGTGAGCGAGCGGGCGCTCAGAAGCGGCGTCATGCGGGCTCTCCCTTGCGTGCTTCGCGCGCCGGCAGATCGAGATCGGCGTCGCCGCGGCGTTCGTGACAGTAGTCGCTATCGGAGCAGACGAACATGCGCTTGCCGGCGTCGTCCACGATCATTTCGTCGAGAAAGCTTTCCGTCGATCCGCACAGCGCGCACGCGTGCTGCCATTTCTGCACTTCGAACGGATGATCGTCGAAGTCGAGACTGCGCACGGGCGTGTACGGTGGAATCGCGTGAATGCGCCGCTCGCGGCCGGCGCCGAACAATTGCAGCGCGGGGTTCATATGCATCTTCGGATTGTCGAACTTCGGAATCGGCGAGGGCGAGGCAAGGTAGCGATGGTTGACGATCACCGGGTAGTCGTACGTGGTCGCGATGCTGCCGTGATGCACGATGTCTTCATAGAGCTTCACGCTGATCAGGCCGTAATCGGCGAGCGCATGCAGCTTCTTGCATTCGGCGACGCGTGGCTCGAGGCGAAAGAGCGGCTCGGGCATCGGCACCTGATAGACGAGAATCTGCTTCTCGGTGAGCGGTGCTTCGGGAATGCGGTGACGCGTCTGGATGATCGTCGCGTCGACGGTGCGGCGCGTGGTCGCCACGCCGGTGGTGCGCGCGAAGAAGCGGCGGATGTTGACCGCGTTGGTGGTTTCGTCGGAGCCCTGATCGATCACCTTCAGCGTGTCCTGTTTGCCGATGATCGCCGCGGTGACCTGAATGCCGCCGGTGCCCCAGCCGAACGGCAGCGGCATTTCACGCGAGGCGAACGGCACCTGATAACCCGGCACGGCCACGGCCTTGAGCAAGGCGCGGCGCAGCATGCGTTTGGTCTGTTCGTCGAGGTATGCGAAGTTGTAGCCGTTGGCGGCGCTGTCGTATGACGCCGTGGGCGCGGTAGCGAAAGATGTGTCGGGCGCGTTCATGCTGCCTGCTCCTGCTGACCGCTGGGTTGATCCGTACCTTCCTCCTGGCTCTGCATGGCGTGCTTCGCGCGCAAACGGCGCACGAGTTCCAGTTCCGATTGAAAGTCGACGTAATGCGGCAGCTTCAGATGCTGCACGAAACCGGACGCCTCGACGTTGTCGCTATGCGAGAGCATGAATTCGATATCCTGCGTCGGCGAGGCAAGCGTTTCGCCGAGTTCTTCGGCGCGCAACGCGCGGTCGACGAGCGCCATCGCCATCGCCTTGCGTTCCGAGTGGCCGAACGCGAGACCGTAGCCTTGTGTGAACGTCGGCGGCACCTCGCCGCTGCCGGCGAACTGGTTGATCATCTGGCATTCGGTAATGTCGATGTCGCCGATTTCGACCGTTTCGCCTAGCTCGTCGAGTTCCATTTCCACGGCGATCGTGCCGAAGCGGATCTCGCCCGCGAACGGATGCGAATTCGCGTAGCCGCGCTGAGTGGCGTAACCCATCGCAAGCAGAAAGCCTTCGTCGCCGCGTGCGAGATTTTGCAGACGTGTAGCGCGGCTCGCGGGAAAGGCGAGCGGCTCACGCGACAGGTCGCCGGGTTCCGGCGCGTTCGGCGTGGGACGTTCCTGTTCGATCAAGCCTTCCTTGTCGAGCAGGCTGACGACGCGCGGCATGGGTTCTGTTTGCACTGCGGCGGCTTGATTCGGCGACGACGACGCTGCGTTGACAGCCGTATCGCCTTCGGCCAGCAACGCGAAATCCAGCAGACGCTGCGTGTAATCATAAGTCGCGCCGAGCAGCTGGCCGCCCGGCACGTCCTTGAAGGTCGCCGAAATGCGACGCTCCGTTTGCATCGCTTCGGTATCGATCGGCCGCGTGTAGCCGAAGCGCGGCAGTGTGGTGCGATACGCACGCAGCAGGAAGATCGCTTCGACCAGATCGCCGGCGGCCTGCTTGATGGCGAGCGCGGCGAGTTCTTCGTCGTAGACCGAGCCTTCGGTCATCACGCGCGCCACCGCGAGGCGCAACTGTTCGCGGATTTGCGCGACGCTGAGTTCGGCCAGCCGCGTGTCGCCGCGGCGTGCCTTGTCGAGCAGACGCCACGACGCTTCGATCGCGCGTTCTCCACCCTTGACGGCAACGTACATCAGTTCACCTTCGCTTCAGTTGTGCGCGGCAGGCCGATCAGACGCGCGCCGCAGACGAGATAACAATCCACCCCGCAAGGAAACAGCGGCGCGAGCGCGGCGCGTTCGCGCCAGAAACGCTCGGGCAGGCCGACCGGCGCGATCGTGGCCGTGTACTGGATGCCGGGGCCGCTCAAGACGACTGGCGCGCCACCCGTCAGCGCTTCGACGCGGATCAGCAGCGTGACCGATTGCTCGGGCGATTCCGCCGCGCCGAGCGCGAAGCAGTCCAACGGCGGCAACGCGCCGGCATCGTGGATATAAGCGAATGCGGCGTGTCCCGGTTCGTCGACGAGCGGCGCGCCGGTATGAAAGCGCAGCGCCGAGGCCAAGGCCGTATCGGGTTGCGCAAGCCATACGGGCGTCGCGTAGTCGCACAGCGCGAGCAGTGCCGCGAAGGCGGCAAGTTCGGCGCGCGTGGCCCGCACTTCGGGCAGCACGTTCTCGACTACACCGACCGTGCCTGGCCGCGACAGCGCGTCGAGCAGGGTGCGGAACACCGCCTGGGTGTCATGCACCGGGTCGGCGAAACCCGGCGTCAAAGTAGACAATGCAATCTGTGAGTTTTCCATCAGTCGCCCCGGACCATCGTGAAGAATTCGACACGCGTGGCCGCGGCGTCCTGTTGCCGCCCGGCGCGTTTCACGGCCACCTGCGCGGCAAACGGCTCGATCAGTTGCTTATGCAAGACGGCGTGATGCTCCGGCATTTGCAGGAGCGCGTCTGCTAGCGCAGCCAGTTCGGCGCGCCGGCGGTCACGGCCGAGATGACATGCCACGCCGACGGCGGCGGCCGCGTCGCCCGAAGCACGCAGGCGCAAGGTGGCGCGCGTGACCGTCGCTTCGCCGAGATTGAACGGATCGCCGCTGCCGCCGACGCGCCCACGCACCATCGCGAGGCCGATCTCGGGCGGGCGCAACCAGTCATACGTGGGAGTGGGGATGTCCCGCAGCGCGCGTTCGAGCGCGGCTTCGAGATCGGCGCGCGGCGTGCGCGCCAGCACGGCCATCCATGCGCGCCGGACAGCCGATGACGGAGCGGAGGAAGGCGAGGCGGAAGTGGCACTCATCGAAATTCCTGTTGATCCAGCGAGTAGACATTTGACCATCTATTCATCTAAACGTCTAGACGTTTAGGGGTATGCTTGTCGAGCCGTGTAGCGTATGACGGCCGTTTCATATTTCCATCACGGCTTGCGCACTACAATGCACGTCATAGCGAATATTTGAACCCAGGGGAATGACAGCACCATGACATCGAACGACAACGCGACGCCGGGCACGATGCTCGAACGCGGCGCGGGCGTTGCCGTCTGGCGGCAGATCGAGCAGATCCTGGCGGCGGAAATCGCCGCCAGCGGCTTTGGCGAAGAAGGGCGCCTGCCGAGCGAGGGCGAACTGGCCAAACGCTTCGACGTGAACCGGCATACGGTGCGCCGGGCCATGCTGGGTCTTGCCGCATTGGGCCTCGTCAGCGTCGAGCAGGGGCGCGGCACCTTCGTGCAACCGGGCGCCATCGACTATACGATTGGACGCCGCACGCGGTTTACAGAAAACTTGCGCCAGCAGCATCACGCGGCGGCGGGCACGATGTTGTCGGCCGCGCGCGTGAAGGCCGAGCCGAGCGTCGCGAAGGCCTTGAGTCTGCGGGCCGGTGCATCGGTCTACCGGATCGAATCGCTGCACGAATCCGACGGCGTGCCGCTCACGTTCGCGCGCAACTGGTATCCCGCGGCGCGGTTCGCTGACCTGCCGCAAGTGCTGGAGCGCACCGGCGGCATCACCAAGGCCATGGCGGAATTCGGCGTGAACGATTATTTGCGCAAGTGGAGTCGCATCGGCAGTGTGCTGCCCGAACCGGAGGTGGCGCGGCGGTTGAATATCAACCGTCAGCAACCGGTGCTGTGGGTCGAGAACGTCGATGTCGATCTGCAAGGCACGCCCGTCAAATACGGCTTCACGCACTTCGCTGCGGATCGCGTGCAACTGCTAGTGGAGCACGACCTATGAGCGGCGGTGAATGGAGCGCCGAGGCTCGTTTTGCCGTGTATTACGCGCCCTCGCGCGAATCGGCGTGGTGGCGAGCCGGGTCGGAATGGCTCGCGCGCGACGCGGAAAGCGGCGAGCGGTGCGAGGCGCCGCAACCTTCGGATCTCGCACGTCCACTCGTCGAACTGACCGAAGCACCGCGCCGCTACGGCTGGCACGGCACACTGGTCGCGCCGTTTCGACTCGCCGACGGCCTGACGCAGGCACATGTATTGCAAGCCACGCGTGAGTGGGCACGGACGCAAAGCGCATTTGCATTGCCGGTGGAAGCCGCGACGCTCGGCGACTTTGTTGCGTTGCGGCCCGCCGATGCGCAAGGTGAGGCCGGCATTCGCGCCGTGGCCGCGAGCGCGTTGCAAACGCTCGGCAGCTTGCGCGCGCCGCAGTCCGCCGCCGATCGGGCGCGGCGTCTGGCGGCCCCGTTAAGCGAACGGCAACGTGCGTTGCTGATCGAATGGGGTTATCCATACGTGTTCGACGAATTCCGTTTTCATATGACGCTCTCCAGTTCACTCGCCGATGCCGAGGAGCGCGCCACGCTGGTCGCATGGTGGCGAGCGCGAACGCCCGCGCTCGGGCCGCTGCTGGTCGATCAGGCGGCGCTCTTCGTCGAACCGGCGCCCGGTGAGCCGTTCGTGTTGTGGCAGCGCGTGCCGTTTCAGACCGGCGAGGTGAAATAACAATGACAGGTCGCTTGATCTACGTAATGGGACCGTCCGGCGCGGGCAAGGATTCGTTGCTGGAGTTCGCGCGCAAGCACCTGATGGGCGAGCCGATTCTGTTCGCGCATCGCTACATCACGCGGCCGAGCGGCAACGGCGAGGCGCATGTGGCATTGAGCGTGGAAGAGTTCGCGGCGCGTTCCGTGCTCGGCCTGTTCGCGCTCGAATGGTCGAGCCATTCGCTGCGTTATGGCATCGGTGTCGAACTCGATGCGTGGCTTGCACGCGGCTGCACGGTGGTCGTCAATGGCTCACGGCAGCATTTGCAGCACGTGCTGGCGCGCTATCCGCATACGGAAGTGGTGCACGTGGACGCCGCGCCGCACATTCTCGAAGCCCGCCTCGGCGCGCGGGCGCGTGAGTCGGCGGAACAGGTCGCAGCGCGGCTCGCGCGCCGCGCGCCGTTCTCGTTGCCGGACGGCGTGCGCTGCACCACGATCGATAATTCCGGCGCGCTCGACGAAGCCGGACATGAGTTGATTGCGTTTTTAAAGGCGGAAGCCGACGTTCAGTAAGCCGTACTATCCGCCGCCGCCATACTTTCCCGTGTCGCATCCTGCAGACACGACACGAACTGCCGCACGGCCGGCGTCGGCAGCAGGCCGCGCCGCGAAATGATGCTGAGATCGTAGTTCGGCAGCGCCTCTTCGATCTGCGCGACGCGAATGCCGAGCGGCGCGACCATTTGCGCGAGCGGCCGCGTGAAGCAGCCGATCACGTCGGTTTGCGACACCAGTCCTAGAGTCACCGCGAACGACGACGGCGCACGTACCAGCCGCTTCGGCACCGGCAAGCCGTGCGCGGCAAACATGGCCATCATCACGCTGTGCGGGAAGTGATCGGCACCCACGGTCACGATCCACTCCGCGTCGAGCAACTCATGCAGGCGCGTCACATTGGCCAGCGGGTGCCCGGCGCGCATGGCGACGACGAACTGCGTCGAGTAGAGCGGCGCCTGCACCAGATCGCTGTCCAGCGCCTGCACGTGATGGATCGCCGCGATATCCAGCGCGCCGTTGCGCAAACGCGCGACGGCGTCCGGGATCGTCACTTCCTCCAGGTGCAGATTGACCCGCGGCATCGCGCGGCGAAACTTCGAGACCGCGTGCGGCAGCGCCGTGAGCGCGATCGACGGCATGGTGCCCACGCTGACCCTGCCGGCCAGTTCTCCCTTGACCTGTTCGACCGCTTCGACCGTACGCCGCATGTCGCCGAGCAACTGCTCGGCGCGCGGCAGCAGCGCGAGCCCGCATGCCGTCAATTCGATGCCGCGTACGCTGCGCACCATCAGCTCGGCATTCAACGCGCTCTCAAGCTCGCGGATCGTATGCGTGACGGCCGGTTGCGTCACGCCGAGCTCGCGCGCGGCGGCGCGCAGACTGCGGTGATGGGCGGCGGCCACGAACGCTTGTAACTGCTGCGGTTTCATTGGGGTAATCCCGTATATAACGATTGTTAATCGGGGTGAAAAAAACAGCATCTTATTCGAACAAAACGGCGTGGCTATAGTGCTCGCCTGTTTGCCGCGTTTTTGATGCGGCCATGAATCCTTGGAGCCCTGGAGATGAGCGAAGCCGCGCGTTTTACCGAAGTGTCCGACCTGGCGCCCGTCGCCGAGAGCCTGCGCGAGATTCGCCATCACATTCACCATCATCCGGAACTGGCCTACGAGGAACACCAGACGAGCGCGCTTGTCGCGGACAAGCTCGATCAATGGGGCTGGCAGGTCACGCGCGGCGTCGGCCAGACGGGTGTGGTGGGCACGCTGAAAGTAGGCGACGGCAAGCGCAGTATCGGCATTCGCGCCGACATGGACGCGCTGCCGATCATCGAGCAGACCGGCCTGCCGTATGCCAGCGGCACGCACGGCAAGATGCACGCATGCGGCCACGACGGCCACACGACGATGCTGCTCGGCGCCGCGCAACGC
This sequence comes from Paraburkholderia sp. BL27I4N3, assembly GCF_003386115.1. Classification (NCBI taxonomy): domain Bacteria; kingdom Pseudomonadati; phylum Pseudomonadota; class Betaproteobacteria; order Burkholderiales; family Burkholderiaceae; genus Paraburkholderia; species Paraburkholderia sp. BL27I4N3. The sequence goes on from NZ_QREJ01000001.1 coordinate 7,892,555, forward strand.
CTCGCGGCCACGCGCAATTTTTCGGGCACGGTGCATCTGTACTTTCAGCCGGCCGAGGAGAGCGGCATCGACAGCGGTGCGCTGAAGATGATCAACGACGGCCTGTTCGAGCGCTTTCCCTGCGACGCCGTGTTCGGCGTGCACAACCATCCTGGCGAAGAACCGGGCGTGCTGTTGTTCCGTAAAGGGCCGTTCATGTCGGCGGGCGACAAGGCGATCATCACGATCGAAGGCGTCGGCGGCCACGCGGCGCGTCCGCACCTCACGGTCGATCCGGTCGTGGTGGCGGCGAGCATCGTGATGGCGTTGCAGACGATTGTCGCGCGCAACGTCGATCCGTCGCAGCCGGCGGTGGTGACGGTCGGCTCGATGCATGCGGGCACCGCGAACAACGTGATTTCGAGCAGCGCGAAGCTGGAACTGAGCGTGCGTTCGTTCAGTCCCGAGGTGCGCGCGCTGCTGAAGAAGCGCATTACCGAACTCGCTGAATCGCAGGCCGCGAGCTACGGCGGCAAGGCGATCGTGGAATATATCGAAGGTTATCCGGTGGTCGTCAATTCGGATGCCGAAACGGATTTCGCGGTGGAGGTGGCGCGCGAACTGGTCGGCGACGACAAGGTGGTCGCGCAGACCGAGATACTCATGGGCAGCGAAGATTTTGCCTTCATGCTGCAGAAGCGGCCGGGCACGTTCCTGCGCATCGGCAACGGCGCAGGGGAAGACGGCTGCATGGTGCACAACCCGCACTACGACTTCAACGACCGCAATCTGCCGGTCGGCGCGGCGTTCTGGACGCGGCTGGTGGAGCGCTATCTGGGCCAGTGATCCGGCGCGGCGAGCCGCGCCCAAGTCAAGCCTTACAACCATAACAACGAGGAAGACCACGCGATGAGTACCACGACCGATGCGAGCCATGCCGCCGCGGCGAGCCGGACCAACAGCCGAGGCGCGATCGCTGCCGCCGTGATCGGCAACTGGCTCGAGTTCTTCGACTTCACCGTGTACGGTTTTTTTGCCGTGATCATCGGCAAGCTGTATTTCCCGTCGGCGGATCCGACCACGTCGTTGCTGTTGTCGGTGGCGACGTTCGCGGCGGGCTTCATCACGCGGCCGCTCGGCAGCGTCATGCTCGGCGTGTACGCGGACCGCAAGGGCCGCAAAGCCGCGCTCAATCTGACCATCATGCTGATGGCGGTGAGCACCGGCCTGATCGCAATCGCGCCGACCTATGCGCAGATCGGTTTGGCGGCACCTTTGCTGATCGTGTTCGCGCGTCTCGTGCAAGGCTTCTCGCAAGGCGGAGAGTTCGGCGCGGCCACCTCCACGTTGCTCGAACAGGGCGGCGGCACGCGGCGCGGTTTTCGCGCAAGCTGGCAACTCGCCACGCAAGGCGGCGCGGCGTTAATGGGCTCGGGCATCGCGGCGGCGCTGTCCGGCGCGTTGCCGAAAGACTCGCTGGAAAGCTGGGGTTGGCGCATTCCATTCCTGCTCGGCGTGCTGATCGCGCCGGTCGGCATGTATCTGCGCCGCCGTCTCGCCGACGACGCGGCCAGCGCGCACAGCCATGCGATTGAACGCGGCGTGCTGCGCGAACTCTTCACCAGCCATGTGCGCCCGCTCATCCTGATCACGCTGACGGTGATGGGCGGCACGGTCTCGACCTACATCCTGACCTTCTACATGCCGACCTACGCAATCCACACGCTCGGCCTGCCGATGTCGCTGTCGATGCTGGTCGGCGTCGCCTCGGGTTTCGTGATGCTGATCACGTGTCCGCTATTCGGCATGCTGTCGGATCGCATCGGCAGCCGCAAGCGGCCGATTCTGTTCGGACGCGGCGTGCTGGTGCTGCTGCTGTTTCCGGCCTTCATGCTGATCAACCGCTTTCCGCAGTTGCCCGTCATCATGTCGCTGACCGCGCTGATGCTGCTGTTTTACTCGATGGGCTCGGCGTCGGAATTCGCCTTGATGTGCGAGTCGTTTCCGCGGCGCGTGCGCGCCACCGGCATTTCGATCGCGTATGCGTTGAGCGTGTGCGTGTTCGGCGGGACCGCGCAGCTCGTCGCCACGTGGCTGATCAAGCTGACCGGCAGCAAGCTGGCGCCGGCCGGTTATGTGGCGGCGTGCGTCGTGGTGTCGCTGATCGCGGTCTCGATGCTGAAGGAAACGGCGGACAAGCCGATCGATTGATTGCTTGAACAGGGCGTTGCCATCGCGCGGAGCCCCGCGTTCGAGATTACCCGCGCCGCGCCACCATCTCCGATACGGTTTGCGCGGCCTGCTGCAACGGTTCCAGAAACGCCTTCACCATCTGCTTGCCGGAATTGCGCTGCGCATTGCCGCTGATATTCATCGCGGCAATCACGCGTCCCTGGCGATTGCGGATCGGCGCGGACAGCGAAATCAAACCGCCTTCCAGTTCCTGATCGACGATCGCCCAGCCCTGGCGGCGCACCTGCGCGATCAGCTTCTTCAACTCTTCCTTGTCGGTGACCGTGCGCGGCGTGTGCGCGTAGAGCGGCGTCGAACCCAGGGTTGCCTCGAGCGCTTCGTCGTCGAGCGAGGCCAGCAGCACGCGTCCCATCGACGTGCAGTAGGCCGGCAAGCGGCTGCCGATCGACAGGTTGATCGTCATGATCTTGTGGGTCGGCACGCGCAGCACATAGACGATCTCGGTGCGATCGAGCACGGCTGCCGAGACGCTCTCGTGAACCTGCGCGGACAGTTGTTCCATTACCGGTTCGGCGAGGTTCCAGAACGGCATGGAGGTCAGATACGCGAAGCCGAGATCGAGGATCTTCGGCGTGAGGCGGAACAGGCGGCCTTCGGCCTCCACATAACCGAGCGTCTGCAGGGTCAGCAAAATGCGGCGCGCGCCGGCGCGTGTGAGACCGGTGGCGGCGGCGACGTCGGTGAGCGTCTGTTCGGGGCGCGTGGCGTCGAACGCACGGATCACCGCGAGGCCGCGCGCGAACGACTGCACATACGAATCGCCCGGTTTGTCCGGGGCCGGTTCGGCGCTGACGGGAACGGCGGAAGACGGCGGCAGGGCTTTGCTCATGGACCTTGAAGATGCGTTCGAAGAACTGCGGACCCGCGCGGCACTTGGATTCCCCGAGCGGCGCGCTAAAGGCGTGACGATAGCTTAAGCCTTCTGTTTCGCCAACTTTGCCGCCTGATGGACAAAAATCCCAGGGTTTGCATGGATGCAGCCCGCATCTAAAATTTGTATGATGACCCGATAACATGATCAATCGAGGCATCGATGTTCGAGAAGATTCCTGCGAGAGCGTTGAGCGACACGGTCGCGCAACAGCTGCTCAAGCAGATCGACAAAGGCACTTTCGAGCGCGGCGGCAAGCTGCCGACCGAGGCCGTGCTGGCGCAGCAGTTCGGCGTGAGCCGCACGGTGATCCGCGAGGCGATCTCGCGGCTGAAGAACGAGGGCGTGGTCGAGCCGCGCCAGGGCAGCGGCGTGTTCGTCGCCGCGCACGGCACGGTGCGGCCGCTGCGGATCGACTACGCGGAAGCGGTCGAGCCCGGCTCGGTGGTGCAGATACTCGCGCTGCGGCGGGCCATCGAGGCGGAAGTCGCCTCGGAAGCCGCGATGCGCCGCAGCGACGCCGACATGATGTCGATCGACGCGGCGCTCGCGAAGATCGACGAGGCGGTGGCCGAAGGCGAGGACGGTGTGGCTGAAGACGTCGCGTTCCATCGCGCGATTGCGGCGGCTACCGGCAATCCGTATTTCCTCAAAACCCTCACGTTCCTGAATCAGTACCTTGAGGCCGGCACGGTCGTCACGCGCCGCAACGAAGCGTTGCGCGAGGACTTTTCGCGTCAGGTGCGCGAAGAGCATGCGGCGATCGCCGCCGCGATTCGCGCGGGCGATCCGATGGCGGCGCGCAATGCGGCGCGAACGCATATGTACAACGCGGCACGGCGTCTCGCGGAAGCGGGGATCTGCTGAGCTTTGCTGCCGAGCTTGAAACGCCCAGTGTTCCGCGCGAGCGTCCAACGAATTCATAGAGGTCAAGCATGTCCAGAAATGTCGGTGTCATCGGTCTTGGCGCAATGGGCCTGGGTGTCGCGCGCTCGTTGTTGCGCGCGGGTCTGCGGGTCCATGCGTGCGATCTGCGCAGCGAGGTGCTGAATGCGTTCGTCGCGGAAGGCGGCGTGGGTTGCGCAACGCCCGCCGAACTCGGCGCGCAGTGCGAGGTGGTCGTCACGCTGGTCGTGAATGCCGCGCAAACCGAAGCTGTGCTGTTCGGCGAGCAGGGCGCGGTTGCGGCGATGAAACCGGGCGGGGTGGTGATCGCCAGCGCGACCGTGGCGCCGGACTTCGCGATCGAACTCGGCAAGCGGATCGAGGCGGCCGGTTTGCAGATGCTCGACGCACCGGTCTCCGGCGGCGCGGCGCGCGCAGCCTCCGGCGAGATGACCATGATGACGTCCGGTCCCGCTGCGGCCTACGCTGCATGCGAGGACGTGCTGGCCGCGATGGCGGGCAAGGTGTATCGCCTCGGCTCAGCACACGGCGCCGGGTCGAAGGTGAAGATCATCAATCAACTATTGGCCGGCGTGCATATCGCGGTGGCCGCCGAGGCGATGGCGCTCGGCTTGCGCGAGGGCGTCGATCCGGATGCGCTGTACGAAGTGATTACGCACAGCGCGGGCAATTCGTGGATGTTCGAGAACCGCGTGCCGCACATTCTGAACGGCGACTACACGCCGCTCTCGGCCGTCGATATTTTCGTCAAGGATCTCGGCCTCGTGCTCGATACCGCACGCCGCTCGAAATTCCCGTTGCCGCTGTCGGCGGCGGCGCATCAGATGTTCATGATGGCGTCCACGGCCGGTCACGGCGGCGAGGACGATTCCGCGGTGATCAAGATTTTCCCCGGCATCGACGTGCCGGCGGCGAAGTGAGGAGGTCAGCGTCATGACGGCTACAACGAAACGCGCGCTGCTCGGCTGCATCGCCGACGACTTCACCGGCGCCACCGATCTCGCCAACATGCTGGTGCGCGGCGGCATGCGCACGGTACAGACCATCGGCGTGCCCGCATCGAATGAAACGGTGGAGGCGGACGCGCTGGTGGTCGCGCTGAAATCGCGCACGATTCCCGCCGCCGATGCGGTCGCGCAATCGCTCGCTGCGCTCGACTGGTTGCGCGCACAAGGTTGCCGGCAATTCTTTTTCAAATACTGCTCGACTTTCGATTCGACGGACGCGGGCAATATCGGCCCGGTCACGGATGCGTTGCTCGACGCATTGTCCGGCGACGGCAGCGTTGGCGCGTTCACGATCGCCTGTCCGGCATTTCCCGAGAACGGCCGCACGATCTTTCGCGGCCATCTGTTCGTCGGCGACACGTTGCTTAACGCGTCGGGCATGGAGAACCATCCGCTCACGCCGATGCGCGACGCGAACCTCGTGAGCGTGCTGCAGCGGCAGACGCAGTCGAAGGTCGGGCTCGTGCGTTATGACGCCGTGGCGCAAGGCGTGTCGGCCGTGCGCGACGCTTTCGATAGGTTGCGTAACGAAGGCGTGCGCATGGCGATTGCCGATGCGGTGTCCGATGCCGACCTCTACGTACTCGGCGAAGCGTGCGCCGATCTCACGTTGATCACAGGCGGCTCAGGTATCGCGCTGGGTTTGCCCGCCAACTTCCGCCGCGCGGGTTTGCTCAAGGAGCAGGCCGATGCCGCGCAATTGCCTCAGGTGAGGGGATTGTCGGCGGTGCTGGCCGGCAGCGCATCCAAAGCGACTAACGAACAGGTCGCGCAGTGGCGCTCTACACGGCCCGCGTTCCGCGTCGATCCGCTTGCGGCCGCACGCGGCGAGAACGTCGTCGAGCAGGCGCTGGCTTTCGCGCAGCCGTACCTCGACAAAGCCGAGCCCATGTTGATCTATGCCACCGCCACGCCCGACGAAGTCAAGGCGGTACAACGTCAGCTCGGCGTGAATGAAGCAGGGCATCTGGTTGAAAACACGTTGGCGTCGATCGCGCGCGGTCTGCACGAACGCGGCGTGCGCAAGTTCGTGGTGGCAGGCGGCGAGACCTCGGGCGCAGTGGTGCAGGCGCTCGACGTGCACACGCTGCGCATCGGCGCGCAGATCGATCCCGGCGTGCCGGCCACCGCCACGACCGGCGCCGAACCGCTCGCGCTCGCTCTGAAATCCGGCAACTTCGGCACGACCGACTTCTTCGAAAAAGCACTGCGTCATCTGAACGGAGCCGCGCAATGACCGGCGCACCCGCACTCCACACCACGGACGAAGCACGCGTTCGCGAGGAAATCTGCGTAACCGGCGCGAGTCTCTATCAACGCGGCTACACGGTCGGCACCGCCGGCAACATCAGCGCGCGGCTCGACGACGGCTGGCTGATCACGCCGACCGATGCCTGTCTAGGCCGGCTCGACCCCGCCGATATCGCCAAAGTCGATCTCGACGGCAACGCGGTGTCCGGCGGCCGGCCCTCGAAAACGCTGGCCTTGCATCGCGGCATCTACGCGCGCAACGGCGCGGCGCGCGGCATCGTCCACACGCATTCGACACATCTGGTCGCGCTGACTCTAGCGGGCGTCTGGCGCGAGACCGACGTGCTGCCGCCCATCACGCCGTACTACGTGATGAAAGTGGGCCACGTCCCCCTGATTCGTTACAGGCGGCCCGGCGATCCGCAAGTCGCTGAACAGATCGCCGCGCTGGCCGACAGCGTTCGCGCGGTGCTGCTCGAACGTCTGGGTCCGGTGGTGTGGGAGCGTTCCGTGGCGCAAGCCGCGTATGCGCTCGAAGAACTCGAAGAGACCGCGCGTTTATGGTTGATGACGAACCCGCGGCCCGCACCGCTCGACGAAGCCGCACTCGAAGAACTGCGCACCGTATTCGGCGCTAGCTGGTAGTCACAGCCGACAAAACACAGCCAGGTCACGTTGCGCTCCACATGACGCATCGGGCTATCCACTGAAGGAGACAATGCATGAGTTCGTATCAGGCCACCTCGAGCCAGCCGATTTCAGCAGCCGCCGCGGGACAACCCGGCGCCGCTGAAGTCGAGCGCACCTATAAGAAAGTATTCTGGCGCATCGTGCCGTTTCTGATGCTCTGCTATGTGGTCGCCTATCTGGACCGCGTAAATGTCGGCTTTGCCAAATTGCAGATGTCGCAAGACCTGGCATTCAGCGAAACGGTGTTCGGTCTTGGCGCGGGCGTGTTCTTCATCGGTTATTTTCTGTTCGAGTTGCCGAGCAACATTCTCATGCACAAGCTCGGCGCGCGCATCTGGATCGCGCGAATCATGATTACGTGGGGCTTGCTCTCGGCCGTGTTCGTGTTCGTGAAGACGCCGATGCAGTTCTACATCTTGCGCTTTCTTCTCGGCCTCGCCGAAGCCGGTTTCTATCCCGGCGTGATCCTGTACCTGACCTACTGGTTCCCGTCGCATCGGCGCGCGAAGATCATTGCGGTGTTCATGTCGGCGATTCCGGTGTCGGGCATCTTCGGCAACCCGCTGTCCGGCTGGATCATGCAGACGTTCCACAACAGCTCGGGTTTCGCGGGCTGGCAATGGATGTTTCTGATCGAAGCGATTCCGGCTATTGCGATCGGCATCGCCACGATCCTGTATCTCGACAACGGCATCGCCAGCGCGAAGTGGCTGAGCGAACGCGAAAAGCGCCTGCTCACCGATGAAATCGCCGCCGCGCAGCCGAAGGAAAAGGCCCAGGCGCACTCGCTCGGCGCGGTGTTCCGCGATCCGCGCACGTGGTGGATGTCGCTGATCTATTTCGCTTTCGTCACGGGGCAATACGGCCTGACGTTCTGGATGCCGACGCTCGTCAAATCGACGGGTGTGACAGGCGCATTCAATATCGGCCTGCTGAGCGCGATTCCGTTCCTGTGCGCAATCGTCGTGATGAATCTGATGGGGCACAGTGCCGACAAGCGTCGTGAGCGCCGCTGGCATCTGATCGTGCCGGCGCTGTTCGGTGCAATCGGCTTCACGGTCGCGGCTTCGTTCGCGGACAACACGGTGGTGTCGATCGCGTTTCTTTCGCTCGCCGCTGCCGGCGTGCTGACCTGCGCGCCGCTCTTCTGGTCGCTGCCCACCGCGTTCATGTCGGGCGCGACCGCTGCGGCCGGCATCGCGATCATCAATTCGATCGGCAATCTCGCGGGATTCGCGAGCCCGTACATGATCGGCTATCTGAAGGATATGACGCATAGCACGCAAACCGGCATGTATGTGCTGGCGGGCATGCTCGTGATCGGCGCGATCGCCACGTGGTTCACGCCGGCCAAACTGGTCAACCGATAAATCGATACGCCCGCGCGGCATGCGTTGCTGCCGCGTGCCGCATCACACCGTTTTCAAGGAGTCGCTGCCATGCCTCGCTTCGCCGCCAATCTCTCGATGATGTACAACGAGCACGCTTTCCTCGACCGTTTCGCCGCCGCGGCGCAAGACGGCTTCGAAGCGGTCGAGTTTCTGTTCCCGTACGATTTCCCCGCCAACGAGATCAAGACGCGCCTCGGCGCGAGCGGTCTGACGCAAGCGCTTTTCAATGCGCCGCCCGGCGACTGGGCCGGCGGTGAACGTGGGATCGCCTCGCTGCCGGGCCGCGAAGATGAATTTCGCCGCGGTATCGATACCGCGCTCGACTACGCGCGCGTGCTCGGCAATCGCAAACTGCATGTGATGGCCGGCCTGATCGGCGCGGATCAGCCGCGCGCGAAACATCGCGAGGTGTACCTGAGCAATCTCGCGCATGCCGCCAAGGCGGCGCAGGCCGAGGGCATCACCGTCGTGATCGAGCCGATCAATACGCGCGACATGCCGGGCTTCTTTCTGACCCGTCAGGACGAAGCGCAAGCGATCTGCGCGGAAGTCGGCGCTGAAAATCTCAAGGTGCAATTCGACTGCTACCACTGCCAGATCGTCGAAGGCGACCTCGCGGTGAAACTCAAGCGCGATATGGCCGGCATCGGCCACATTCAGATCGCCGGCGTGCCCGAGCGTCATGAGCCCGATACGGGCGAACTGAACTACCCGTACCTGCTCGAACTGATCGACTCGCTCGGCTACGACGGTTATATCGGCTGCGAATACCGGCCGCGCGCGGGCACGTCGGCCGGCCTCGGCTGGCTCAAACCGTATCTGAACGCGACCCGCTAACAAGGACGAACACATCATGAAAGTACTCATTACCGGCGGGGCGGGCTTTCTCGGCCAGCGTCTCGCGCGTGAACTGCTCGCGCGGGGCTCCCTGAAAGACGCGCAAGGCACGCCGCAAGCGATCACCGAACTGGTGCTGCTCGACGTCGTGCAAGCCAACGATTTCGGCGATAAGCGCGTGCGCGCGGAAGTGGGCGACATCGCCGAGCGCGGCGTGCTCGAGCGCGTGATCGACGACCAGACTTCGGCGATCTTCCATCTGGCCGCAGTCGTGAGCGGCCAGGCCGAAGCGGATTTCGATCTCGGCATGCGCATCAATCTGGATGCGTCGCGGCTGCTGCTCGAAGTTTGCCGGCAACGTGGCCACCGGCCGCGCGTGCTGTTCACGAGTTCCGTCGCCGTGTACGGCGGCGAATTGCCCGAGGTCGTGCAGAACGACACCGCGCTGAATCCGCAGTCGTCGTATGGCGCGCAGAAGGCGATCGCGGAGTTGCTGCTCAACGATTACGCGCGGCGCGGATTCGTCGATGGCCGCGTGGTGCGGCTGCCCACCATCAGCGTGCGGCCGGGCAAGCCGAATGCGGCGGCGTCGTCGTTCGCGAGCGGCATCATTCGCGAGCCGTTGAACGGAGAAGCGGCGGTGTGCCCGGTGGCGGGCTCGACGCGCCTGTGGCTGCTGTCGCCGCGCAAGGCGATCGAGAGCCTGATCGCCGGACTCGAACTCGATTCCGCCGCGCTCGGTAACCAGCGCGTGTTGAATTTGCCGGGTATTTCGGTGAGCGTCGACGAGATGGTCGCCGCGCTGCGCGAGGTCGCGGGCGACGCGGTTGCCGCGCGGATCGTGTTCGAACCGGATGCGCGCGTCGAAAAAATCGTGGGTAGCTGGCCGGGACGGTGGGATACGTCTCGTGCGGAAGGGCTGGGGTTGAGCGGCGAGCGCAATTTTGCCGATGTAATCCGCAGCTATATCGAGGACGAGCATATCCAGCTCCGCTAGAAACACGCGCCACGCAGTCTTCAGCCCCGTGCCGGCGCCTGGAAAACGGGCCGCCGGCAGGGGCGCATGATTCGTCTGATCCTTCGAGAAAACGCACGCGGCCTGCACGTATTCCCTGGTGCGGGCCTGGCCGTGCTTGACATGGTTTCGGCCGCGCGCCTATTATCGTGTCAAGTTGTTCGATATATGACCGCATGTTCGTATCAAGAACATATTGCGACATTCTCGAGCCCACCGTTCATCATCCTGCGCTAAGCTGAATTGATGCCGCCGCTGCCCAGCAGCCGCTTTCCGGCGCGTCCGGTTCGCACCGGGCCTCAGTTCCGGCCGCGGCGCGGCGCACGCAGCACATCAACTGGAGACATCACATGACCGAAGCATTCCTGTGCGACGCGATTCGCACCCCCATCGGCCGCTATGCGGGTTCGCTGTCGTCGGTACGCGCCGACGATCTGGGCGCCGTGCCGCTCAAGGCGTTGATGGAGCGCAACAAGGACGTCGACTGGAACGCAATCGACGACGTGATCTACGGCTGTGCAAACCAGGCCGGCGAGGACAACCGCAATGTCGCGCGCATGTCGCTGTTGCTGGCGGGCTTGCCGCAGGGTGTGCCGGGCACGACGGTGAATCGCCTGTGCGGTTCGGGCATGGACGCGGTCGGCATCGCGGCGCGCGCCATCAAGTCCGGCGAGGCCGCGTTGATGGTGGCGGGCGGCGTGGAAAGCATGAGCCGCGCGCCGTTCGTGATGGGCAAGGCGCCCACCGCGTTCTCGCGCCAGGCCGAAATCCATGACACGACCATCGGCTGGCGTTTTGTCAATCCGCTGATGAAGAAACTGTACGGCGTCGATTCGATGCCGGAAACGGGCGAGAACGTCGCCACGGATTACAACATCAGCCGCGCCGATCAGGACGCTTTCGCGATGCGCAGCCAGCAGAAAGCGGCGCGCGCGCAACGCGACGGCACGCTCGCGCAGGAAATCGTCGGCGTGACGATCGCGCAGAAGAAGGGCGACCCGATCACGGTGCTGCAAGACGAGCATCCGCGTGAGACGAGCCTCGAAACGCTCGCCAAGCTCAAGGGCGTAGTGCGTCCGGACGGCACCGTTACGGCGGGCAACGCGTCGGGCGTGAACGACGGCGCGGCGGCCCTGCTGCTCGCGAATGAAGAGACCGCCAAGCGCTTCGGCTTGACGCCGCGTGCTCGCGTGCTGGGTATCGCCACGGCCGGCGTTGCGCCGCGCGTGATGGGGATCGGCCCGGCGCCCGCCACGCAGAAACTGCTGGCGCGTCTGAACATGACCATCGATCAATTCGACGTGATCGAACTGAACGAGGCGTTCGCTTCGCAAGGCATCGCGGTGCTGCGCGCACTCGGCGTGGCCGACGACGACGCCCGCGTCAATCCGAACGGCGGCGCGATCGCACTGGGCCATCCGCTCGGCATGAGCGGCGCGCGTCTCGTGACCACGGCGATGTATCAACTGCATCGCACGCAAGGCCGTTTTGCGCTGTGCACGATGTGTATCGGCGTCGGCCAGGGCATTGCGATCGCGATCGAGCGGGTGTGATCGTTCAGCGGCTTAGTCCGCGTCACGGTTGAAGCTGCTGGATGAAACAGCCTCGTTGCTCACGCGACGAGGCTGTTTCTCTTTGTGCTCAACGCGCATGGGGCGCATATCGAATCAGCATCGAATCCGATCTAATGACACGCGCGATAATGCCTGAATATCCAGAAAAATATTGATTGCCGATTCGGCAACCATGCAGTATCCGCTTAATGCTGGGTGCATTTAAAACCTGTGGTTCGTTTTGAATGGCGGTGGCAATCTCGCGTCGTTGTCGTCTGGCAGGACGCCGCTGCGACGCCACGTCGCGGCACATTAGAGGGCTGCGTGCATTTATTTGAAAATCACAATTCAATCAATTGCGGGCCGTTGTAAGGCATGTAAAATCATTTGCGCCGTACCTTTTGAAAACTATCATCCTGAAGACACACAGGCACTCATGGAGTTATCAATCGGCATCTCGCGGTTTCAGATCGCCGTCACGCTGCATCAAACAATTTCTCGAGGAGCATGCATATGAAGGCAACGACCATTGGAGCAGCGTTGGTGTTCGCGGCGTTGGCCGCAGCCCAGCCCGCCTGGGCGCAAGATGCCATGGCCAGTGCCGCGCAAGGCGTCGTCAGCTCGGTGGAGCCGGTGCACGTGCGGGCGCAGATCGTCGGTATCGATCCAGGCACACGTACGCTCACGCTCAAGGGGTCGGGCGGCAACGTGGTGGTCGTGCTCGTGAGCCAGCAGGTGGAGGGTTTCGACAACCTGAAAGTGGGTGATCAGGTCGACGTGCTCTACAAGAATGCGCTGCTCGTGAAGGCCGAGAAGGTCACCGGCAAGGACAAGGGCATTCGCGCGCGTGTCGACACGCAGGTGTATGCCCCGGCTTCGGGCGGCTTCGAATCGGCGCGCCAGATCGAAGTGCTCGCCACCGTGCAGAAGATCGATCGCAAGAAGCGGTTGGTCACGCTGCGCGGCGCGTATCAGACGCAAACCCTCGAAGCCGGTCCGGACGTCGATCTGAAAGACGTCAAGGTCGGCGATACGATCCACGCGGTATTCGTTTCAGCGGCGGCCGTGCAGGTGACGCCGAAGTAAGCATATAAACAGTCTTGCGCCATCGCGCGTACATGCAAAAGAGCGTGCGAGCAAACACCCCTCGTTTGCAGGGGTGTTTGTGTCTTTCCCGCCGCGTGTGATGCCTCGCGGAGCCGCGCTGTCACGAACTCGGCTAACGTGGCGCAGGCGGTCCCAGACTCAACCACGCGAGTCGTCCCAGCCAGCGTCTGAGCAGACCGCCTCGCGCCGGCAACGCATAGCTCAACGACACGCGCGCGACGCATTCGCCATCGGTACTCAGCCACACACGCTCGCCGCGTTGGAGTTGAAATGTGTGGCCCGGATCGAGCCAATGATCGTAAGGTGAACTGACGCGTGTGAGCCAGAGGCGTGCGCCCTGCACGGCGAGCATGCTATCGGCCTCCACACGCCAGCTCAGCGTCGCACCTGGCGTCACTGAAAAATGCAGCACCAGCCTCGGCAGACGCTCGTCCTGCCGATACGCCACCAGACTCGAGTCATCATCCATGCACTGCGGGCTTGCCTGATCCATCTCGTTCTCCGTCATCAAGCCGGCTGACGGAGGCGCCCACAAAACAAAAGGCCCCTTCCGTTACCGGCGGGGCCTTGGGGATGTGTTACGCAGATTCAGACTGCTAACGCGCACGTACTCCCAATGGCCAGCCGATGATGGCTCGCTTCGGGTGTGTAATCGCATTCGCGATGGAGATGTGCGTCAACATGAGATCGAGTGTGCCGTTTTGCCGCAGGTCTTGTCAATCGAAAAGATCGCAATCCATACAAACGGGTATGTGAAATGGAATACGAAAACGCGTAGTGGCAATGGCGACTCGGGCGTCTTGCGCGTGGCGGCGCATCGCACTGACAACGAGCGCTTCAACGTCGATGCGGCGCGACGATGCCCAACGACGCAATACGCCGATACAAAGTGGCGCGCGACATGCCGAGCGCTTGCGCTGCCGCGTTGGGCCGCCATTGATGGCGGGTGAGTGCGTCGATAATGCGCGCACGCTCCTCGTGCGGATCCTGCCGCGCGTCGCGTCGCCGGCCGTCTTGCGGATCGATCCGCAATAACGCCGGTTTGTGCACGGCCTCGGGCGCGAGCAACGCCGCCATATCCGGTGCGACATGGCGCAATTCCACGCGTGCGCTGTCGCAGATCGCGCACGCGTACCGCATCACGTTGCGCAACTGGCGAATGTTGCCCGGCCATGCGAACCCTGCAAGACGTTCGGCGAGTTGTGGATCCAGCGTGAGCACGTGGCCGGCCATTTGCGCTTCTTCGTCGAAGACCGCGTCGATCACGTCGCGGATATCCGCGCGCTCGCGTAGCGGCGGCATCGGCAAACATGCGCCGCTCAGCCGGTAATACAGGTCTTCGCGAAACGTGCCGGCCGCGACCATCTGCGCGAGATCGCGGTGCGTGGCGCAAATCACGTCGATATCCACGCGCACGGGCGCATCGCCGCCGAGCGGCGTCACTTCGCCTTCGGCCAGCACGCGCAGCAGACGCGTTTGCAGATCGAGCGGCATGTCGCCGATTTCATCGAGAAACAGCGTACCTGTATGTGCCTGTGCAATCTTGCCGCGCGCGCCGCGGCTGCGTGCGCCGGTGAAGGCGCCGGGCGCGTAGCCGAACAATTCGCTTTCGATCAGGGATTCGGGAATCGCGCCGCAATTCACGGCGATAAACGGCCTCGCACGCCGCGCGCCCGAATCGTGCACCGCGTGCGCAAACACTTCCTTGCCGACGCCGGTCTCGCCGAGAATCAGAATCGGCAGACGTTTGCCCATCACGCGCAGCGCCACGGCTGCGTTGTGCGCGATCTGCGGCTCCGCGCTGTGCAGAAAACGCCCGAGCGCACCGAGTTGCAGATCGTCTTGCGACGCGCTTTGCGACGACCGTGCGGCGCCGCCGTTCATCGTGGACGCCGAGCGCGAGACGCGCCTGAGCGGCGCACGAATCCGCGCATACAGCGTGGTCCCGGTTGCGCGCAGGCGTAAGCCGACAATCGCATCCGTGCGCGCGATGTCGTGCAGATGCGAGCCCGATGTGTCGAATACATCGTCGATGTGGCGTGGACCATTGAGCGCCGGAATGCACTCGCGCGCCTTGCGATTGGCGGCGACGAGATTGCCGCACTCGTCGAAGGCAATCAGCACTTCGGGCTGCGCCTCGACAAAGTTGCGGCTCGAATGGCCGAACAGAACCCAGTGCTGGCTAGTTTGATTGAGGAAGTATCCGTCTTCGATCAGACCGGCGCTTTGCCGCACCAGTTGAAACACGAGCCGCTGACTGTCGCGGTTATCCGGCGACTGCACGGCGGATGCATCGAGCACGCCGATCATCTCGCCGGTCGGTGCGAAGATCGGCGCCGCGCTGCAGGTGAGCGTGGTAAACGCAGCGCGGAAATGATCGGTCTTGTGAACGATGATCGGCGCGAGGTCGGTCAGTACATTCGCCACACCGCAGGTGCCTTCCTCGCGCTCCGACCAGCATGAACCGATATACAGCCCTGCATGCTTGAAATCGCTGCGGCGTTCGCGGTCGATCCGGTAATCGATGGTGACGCCGTGCGCGTCGGTGAGCATCACGCAATAGTCGGCGACGCGAATCATGTCGTGCAGACGTGACAGACATTGCCCGGACGCACGCAGAAAGTCCTCTTCCTTGCCCTGCACTTCGCGCAATTCGGCGGACGTCAGCACGCGCGGTCCGATCACGGCGCCTGGGTCGAGCCGGTACTGTTCGAACGAACGCTGCCACGACGAGACGAGCCGCGGAGAATCGGCAGGCGCGGGCAGGCGTCCTTCAATGGCGCCACGCACGCGATCGATGTGCTGGGTCTGCGAGAGGTAAGGCATGGTCGGCTCCAGGCGAGCGACACACAGTGAGATCAGGGCTTCTTGTATCACATCCCGCTTGATGAATCACACTGCAATGCAGCACGCGAGACGCGTGAGACGTTTGTCTCAGTCTCGGGTGAGACGTTGAGGCTTGCCGCGCGGATCGAGGCGGCTGAAGGGTTTGCGCGGCGTGTTCGGTTGCGTCGTGCCGGTTGCGAACGTCGCAAGCGGTCGGCGTGAGACGCCCGTGACGCTGCATCGCGCGGCGGTGGTTCGATGTCTCGCCCGCATGGCAATGCGCAGAGCCCTTTAAATACGGCACTTTCGTGTGGCGTCACGATTTTTCAGCAAATTGGCACACCCTTTGCAGTGTCCTGCGCATGACAAAGCGCCGCCGTTCGACGACGGCGTAGAAAGGAGACAAGCACAGTGCCATCGCCCATCACCGTCGGCGTGATCGCGAACCCGGCGTCGGGTCGCGACATTCGTCGTCTTACTTCCTACGCGTCGGTGTTTCCGACCTCCGAAAAAGCCAACATGGTGGTGCGCCTGCTGGCCGGGCTCGGTGTGCTCGGCGTGACCCGCGTGCTGTGTTTGCGCGACCGGACCGGCGTGGCGGCGCTGCTGCTGCGCGCGCTCGACACGCACGATGCCGTCGCCGCGCAACAGCGCTGGCCCGACGTCGAGTTCATCGAGCAGCCGATCACCGACAGCGTCGCCGATACCCACGCCGGGGTCGCCGCGATGCTGAAGGCGGGTGTCGAACTGATCGCCGTACTCGGCGGCGACGGTACGCATCGCGCCGTCGCCGCCCATTGCGGGAGAGTGCCGCTGCTGACCTTGTCCACCGGCACCAATAACGCCTTTCCGGATTTGCGCGAAGCGACCGTGGCCGGCCTTGCGGGCGCGCTTGTCGCGTCGGGCGCGGTGCCGCCGGACGCGGCGCTGATGCGCAACAAGCGGCTCGTGGTGCGCTGCACGGCCGGGCCGAATCGCGGTCGCGAGGAGATCGCGCTCGTCGATGTCTGCGTGAGCCGCCAGCGCTTTGTCGGCGCGCGGGCCGTGTCCGATCCGGCCGATATCGAAGAACTCTTTCTCACGTTTGCCTCGCCCGACGGCACCGGCCTTTCGTCGATCGGCGGAGCGTGGGCGCCCGTGGAGCGCACCGCGTCGCACGGTTTGCATCTGCGCTTTGCCGCACCGGGCGAATCCGGCGTGCCGCTGGTGGCGCCGATTGCGCCTGGCCGCGTCGAGCGCGTGCTTATGCGCACGTGCGAACGCGTCGAAGTCGGCGTGTGGCGGCCGCTCGACACCGAGCACGGCACGCTCGCTTTCGACGGCGAGCGCGAAATCGAACTGGAGCGCGGCGACCGCTATGAGATCGCGCTGGACTGGGAAGGGCCGTTGACCGTTGACGTCGAACGCACGCTGCGTTTCGCGGCGTCACGTCAACTGGTGCGGGAAGTGGCGAACGTGGTTGCGCATCAAAAGTAGGTTGTAGGCAGGCAGTGCATTCATTCCAAGGAGACACACCATGTCGGTTTCAACTGAGTTGAGCAAGGAAGAACTACTGAAGGCGTATCGCATGATGCGCACGATCCGCGAGTTCGAGGAGCGTCTGCACGTGGAATTCGCGACCGGCGAGATTCCCGGCTTCGTGCATCTGTACGCGGGTGAAGAGGCGTCCGCCGTCGGCACGATGCTGCATCTGAACGACGCCGATTATGTGGCGACCACGCACCGCGGTCACGGCCATTGCATCGCCAAGGGCGTGGACGTGCGCGGCATGATGGCCGAGATCTACGGCCGCAAGACCGGCGTGTGCCATGGCAAAGGCGGCTCGATGCATATCGCCGACCTGTCGAAAGGCATGTTGGGCGCGAACGGTATCGTCGGCGCGGGTGGGCCGTTGATTTGCGGCGCGGCGCTGGCGGCGAAGTACAAGAAATCGGGCGGCGTGGGCGTGTGCTTTTTCGGCGACGGTGCTTCGAATCAGGGGGTGATTTTCGAATCGTTGAATCTGGCTTCGGTATGGCGGCTGCCGGCGATTTTCGTGGCGGAGAACAACGGCTACGCGGAAGCGACATCGTCGACGTGGTCGGTGGCAACCGACAACATTGCGGATCGCGCGAGCGGCTTCGGCATGCCGGGTGTGATCGTGGACGGCTTTGATTTCTTTGCGGTGCATGAAGCGCTCGGTGAAGCGATCGAACGCGCGCGTCATGGCGGTGGGCCGACGCTCGTCGAAGTGAAATTCTCACGCTATTTCGGCCATTTCGAAGGCGACGCGCAAACCTATCGCGCGCCCGGCGAAGTGCAGAAACTGCGCGACGAGAAGGATTGCCTGAAGCGTTTCGAAGAGCGCGTGGTGCGCGCCGAAATGCTGAGCGCGGATCAGTTGCGCGGCGTGGATGCCGAGGTGAAGAGTCTGATCGACAGTGCGGTGACCGAAGCCAAGGCTGCGCCGCTGCCGACTGCGGAAGATTTGTTGAGCGACGTCTACGTGTCTTATCCGTAACGCACGGCATTGCACATCTAAACGATTCTGGAGACAGACATGGCACGCAAGATCACATTCTCTCAGGCAATCAACGAAGCCCTGAGTCAGGAAATGGCCCGCGACGAAACCGTCATCGTGATGGGCGAGGACAACGCGGGCGGCGCCGGCTCGCCTGGTGAACAGGACGCGTGGGGCGGCGTTCTCGGCGTCACGAAGGGACTCTTTCACAAGTATCCGGGCCGCGTGCTGGACACGCCGCTTTCCGAAGGCGGCTATGTCGGCGCGGCGGTCGGCGCGGCGGCCTGTGGCATGCGGCCGGTCGCGGAGCTGATGTTCATCGATTTCATGGGCGTGTGTTTCGACCAGATCTTCAACCAGGCCGCCAAATTCCGCTACATGTTCGGCGGCAAGGCGGTGACGCCGGTCGTGATTCGCGCAATGCAGGGCGCGGGCTTGCGCGCGGCGGCCCAGCATTCGCAGATGCTGACTTCGCTGTTCACGCACATTCCCGGACTGAAAGTGGTCTGCCCGTCGACGCCGTATGACGCGAAGGGTCTGCTGATTCAGGCGATCCGCGACAACGATCCGGTGATCTTCTGCGAACACAAGTTGCTATATGGCCGCGAAGGCGAGGTGCCCGAAGAGTCGTATGCGATTCCGTTCGGCGAAGCGAACGTGGTGCGCGACGGCGACGACGCCACGATCGTCACCTACGGACGCATGGTGCATTACGCCACCGAAGCCGCTGAAAAGCTCGCGAAGGACGGCATCCAGGTGGAGGTGATCGACTTGCGGACAACCTCGCCGCTCGACGAAGAAACGATCCTGGAGAGCGCGAACCGCACCGGACGCGTGGTCGTGGTCGACGAAGCGAATCCGCGCTGCTCGATCGCCACCGACATTTCCGCGTTGATCGCGCAGCGCGCGTTCCACTCGCTCAAGGCGCCGATCGAAATGGTGACCGCGCCGCATACGCCCACGCCGTTTGCCGGCGTGCTCGAAGACATGTATATCCCGTCGGCTGCGCAGATCGCCGAGGCCGTACTGAAAGTGAGGGCTTGAGCGATGCCGATCCATATGATCACGATGCCCAAATGGGGCTTGTCGATGGAGCAGGGACAGGTCAACGGCTGGCTTAAGGCCATCGGCGACAAGGTAGTGAAGGGCGACGAGATTCTGGACGTGGAAACGGACAAGATCTCGTCGGGCGTCGAGTGTGCGTTCGAGGGCATCTTGCGCCGGCAGATCGCGCAGGAGGGCGACACGCTGCCCATCGGTGCATTGCTGGCCGTGGTGGCGGACGCCGAAACGCCGGACGCGCAGATCGACGCCGAAGTCGAAGCGTTTCAGCGCGACTTCGTGCCGGCCACATCGGCGGATGGCGACAGTGGACCGCAACCGGAGAAAGCGCAGATCGGCGGGCGCACGGTGCGCTATCTGAAACTCGGCGAGGGCGGCACGCCCGCGCTGCTGATTCACGGTTTTGGCGGCGATCTGAACAACTGGTTGTTCAATCACGCCGACCTCGCCGCGCATCGGGCGGTGTGGGCGCTGGATCTGCCGGGTCACGGCGAATCCGGCAAGGCGCTCGAGACCGGCAGTGCCGACGAGTTCGCGGACAGCGTGATCGCCTTCATGGATGATCGCGGCATCGACAAGGTGCAGTTGATCGGTCACTCCATGGGCGCACTGGTCGCCATGACCGTTGCGGCAAAGGCGCCGGGACGTGTGGCGTCGCTGGCGTTGATTTCGGCCGCGGGACTGGGCACGGAAATCAACGGCGACTACATCAACGGTTTCACTGAAGGCAGCAATCGCAATGCGCTCAAGCCGCAGTTGGCGAAACTCTTCGCCGACCCGGGTCTCGTGACGCGTCAACTGGTGGAGGACATCGTCAAGTACAAGCGGCTCGAAGGCGTGCCCGAGGCGCTGCGCAAGATATCGGCGTCGGCCTTCGACGGCAACGCGCAGCGCACGAGCTATCGGGACCGGCTCGCGGAACTCGCGCCGCGCAGTCTCGTGATCTGGGGCGCTGCAGATCAGATCATCCCGGCCGCGCATGCGCAGGGCCTGCCGGGCGACATCCGGGTTCACGTGCTCGAAGGCAAAGGGCATATGGTGCAGATGGAAGCGGCGTCCGAAGTGAATCGTCTGCTCAACGATTTTCTGGGGCGCTGAAATGGACGCCGCATTGCATGGCGACAGCGTCACCGCGCTCGGTCAGCACGGCAAGCGCAGCGCTGACAAGCTCGCGCGGATTCCGGTGAAGATCGTGCCGGCCACGGACGGCGAGGTCTTGCCGAAGCCGCCGTGGCTGCGCGCGAAGCCGATGATGAGCGAGACGGTCGCCGGCATTGCGGCGATCCTGCGCGAGCACCGGTTGCATTCGGTGTGCGAGGAGGCCATGTGTCCGAACATCGGCGAATGTTTTGCGCGGCGCACCGCGACGTTCATGATCATGGGGGGTATCTGCACGCGGCGCTGTGCATTCTGCGACGTCGCACACGGGCGCCCCGCGCCGCTGGACGAAGCGGAGCCCGAGCGGCTCGCCGATGCCGTGGCGGCGCTCGGCCTGCGCTATGTCGTGGTGACGTCGGTGGATCGCGATGATCTGCGCGACGGTGGCGCGGCGCATTTTGCGCGCTGTGTGGCGTTGCTGCGCGAGCGCGTGCCGGGCATTCGGGTCGAAGTGCTGACACCGGATTTTCGCGGACGTGTCGAGCGCGCATTGCTGGCGTTTTCAGACGCGTGGCCGGATGTGTTCAATCACAACCTGGAGACGGTGCCTGCCTTGTATCGTGCCGCGCGTGCGGGCTCGGACTATCAGGGCTCGCTGCAGCTGCTCGCGCGCGTCAAGCAGGCGAACGCGACGATGCTGACCAAATCAGGCTTGATGGCCGGATTGGGGGAATCCGACGAAGAACTGCTCGACGCGATGCGCGATCTGCGCGCGCATCACGTGGACATCCTGACGATCGGACAGTATCTCGCGCCGTCGCGTTTTCATATGCCGGTGCGGCGGTACGTGACGCCGCAACAGTTCGACGCCTGGCGCGAGGCGGGATTGGCGATGGGCTTTCTCGAAGTCGTGGCGGGGCCGCTGGTGCGCTCGTCGTATCAGGCCGACCAGATTGCCGATATCGCGGTGGCGCGCGCAACGCAATGACATGAAGAAGGGTTGGAAGAGTTGGCAGCCTCGCTTGTCGTCGCGGACGACAAGCGAGGAGCGCCAATCGCCGTTTCTAAAAGCAGGCGCGGTCCGCCGTTTCGCCTGCAACAATCTATGTCGAGATATGTCACGCGGCGCGGAAAACGCCCGCAAACCCTTGTCGCACGGGCTTTGCTCGTGGTGAAACAGGGTGACATATCTTCCCGGTCGATTATGTCGGCGTGTCCTTCTATAGTCCGTTTCGTCGCCACGCAGCAGTGACAGAAGTGGCCCGAATCCCAGAAGGACATATCGTGAAAAATCGTTCGTTCGTCGTCCCGGCCACCGCCGCTGCATCTGTCTGCGCTTCCGCCTCCTTGACGATCCCTTCATCCGCTCGCGGCGCACTGCGCAAGCTCGTGCTCTCCGCCACGGTCGCCGTGCTCGCGCTCGGCAGCGCATCGGCATTCGCCTGGTCGCAACACGGCACGGCCTACACGTCGCGCGGCACCTATAACGGCGCGCGCTACGGCTCGTGCGGCGGTGGCAGCTGCTCGCATGCGGGCGGCGTGGCCGGCCCTTACGGCGGTCTCGCGACCAACACCGGCACGGTGACGCGCAATGCGCCGGGCCAGTTCTCGAATTCGGGCACCGCGACGGGACGCTACGGCAGCTCCGTCCAGCATGCAGGCGATACCAATTGCGCCGGCGGCACATGCTCGCACACCGGCACGCTTACCGGACCCGACGGCAAGACGGCGACCACGTCCGGCGATGTCACGAAGAACGGCCCGGGACAGTATTCGTCGTCGGGGTCGGTGACGGGCTCGAACGGCAACACGGTCAACCATTCGGCGTCGACGAACTGCGCCGGCTCGACATGCTCGCGCTCGGGCACCGTGACGGGTTCGGATGGCGGCACCGTCAATCACTCAGGTTCGGCCACGCGTGTCGCACCGGGCGTCGTGACGACCTCGACGAGCGTGACTGGCACGCACGGCAACACGGTGACGTCGAGTGGAACGGTGGTGGCCACGACGGGTGTCGTCGCGACGGGCGGCACGACGGTGGTAGTGGCGCCGAAGCCGGTCGTGGTCGCTCCGCCGGTTGTGTATGTGCCGCCGCCTCCGGTCGTGGTGACGCCTGCACCGGTGGTGGTGGCGCCGCCCGTTGCTTATGTGCGCCCGCCGGTCGTCTACGCACCGCCGCCCCCGCCGCATGCTGTGTATGTCGCTCCGCGCGTCGTCTATGTCGCGCCGGCGCCGCGTCCGGTCGTGTGGGTGCCGGGCCACTGGATCGGGCGTGTCTGGGTGCCGGCGCACTGGTCCTGAGGGGGGCTGCCATGCGAGTCAAATCCCGGGAGACAGTTGCGGCGCGCCGAGCGTCGCTCAAGGATTCACCGGCGCGGCGGTTCTATAAAGCAGGCGCGTTGGCAGCGGTTGTCGTGGCCGCGGGAGCGGCGCTTGCGATGAGCCGCTTCGCCGTGCCAGTGGATACACGTGAAGCGAGTGAACCGTCGCAAGAATGCTCCGCTCGCTACGCCGCGTTGCTCGATCTTGCGGAATTGGCGAGACGCGATGGCAAATCATCGGAGGTGGTCGTGCGAGGGCTGAGCGACAGAGGCGGCGCGATGAGCGAATGTTTGTCGATGGGCGGTGCCAGGGCGGATTAGCGTTGTGATTGCCGCTCACGTCGCTTGCGTCGCTCACGGCACCTACAGCACTCGCGCTACGCCACGCACGCCACTCACGCCGCCAAAAAGATTGCTAAACGCACTGAATAATCAGTGCGGCATTGTCCGATCAGCTCGATTGATTTTCCGGGCGAACCAGATTGCGCTCCAGAAATACCGCGCCGGCAATTGGATTGAAGACGTAAGCGGGAATCCGTGCGAAACCCAGCGATGCGTAAAGATCGAGCGCCGCCTGCATGGTGGGAAGCGAGTCGAGACAAATGCGGTGATATCCCGCGTCTCTCGCGATATCGCAAATCCGCGTTGCCAATTGCCTGCCGGCCCGCAGACCGCGTCCCGATGGACGGACATAGAGCCGCTTCATTTCGCACGTGGTGTCGTCGAGAGGCCGCATGGCGACGCAGCCAATCAGTTCTTCCCGGTTGTACGCGAGAAGCACCCGGCCGCTTGGTGCGGCGAATTTGCCGGGCAAGCCGGCGAGCTCAGATTCGAAGTTCTGGAAGCCGAGATCGATGTCCAGGCTCCCGGCATATTCGCGGAAGATGGCCCGGACCGTTTCCAGTTGCTGCGGGAATTCGGCGGTGGCGATCTCGATCATGGGTGTTCGTTGGCCGCGCGGTTCTATTGCGGTTCCACCAGCACCAGCGGGAAGCGTATCTCGAACCGGGTACCCACCCCCTCGCGCGAGACAAAGTCGATCTGCCCGTTCAACACGCGGCACAATTCCTTGACGATAGCGAGACCGAGGCCCGTGCCGGGGATCTCGTCGCCCGCGGCGCGCTCGAATTCGCCGAACACGCGCTCCGCATCCGATGGCGCGATACCCACGCCAGTATCCGCGACGCGAATCGACCAATGCTCCGCACCGGCCATCGCGAAGCTCAATTCGATTTGCCCCGACTTCGTGTATTTGATTGCGTTGGAGAGCAGATTGATGGCAATCTGTTTGAGCTTGAGACGATTGGAAATGACGGCGGTCAAAGCGGGATCGCACACCGCGCGCAACGTGAGTCCTTTTGCTTCGGTCGAAGGACGCGACGAGGCGACGAGTTCATCGAATAGCTCGCGCGGTTCGACCGGTTCGAGTGCGAGCGGGGCGCCGTCGCCGAGCACCACGGAGTACTCGACCATCTGCTCGACGAGCTCTTTCATGTCGGTGGCCTGACGGTTCGCCAGCGTCAACGCCATTTCGGCTTTTGCCGGCGCGCGCGCGATCAATTGCAACGCCATGGAAAACGCGTTCAGAAAGTTGCGCAGATCGTGCACCACGCTGCGTGTGATCTGCATGCGCGACTCGTACAGGTCGCTCACCAGCCGCTGCTTCAGCACCAGCTCGTGATTGGCGCGCTCGAGCTGGCCGGTGTACTCGTCGATCTTGCGGTCCCGTTCGCTCACGACCTCCTTGATCGACGTGAGCGTAACCATGCTGAACGTTTCGGCGATCAGGCGGCGCGCCCGGCTCTCATGGCGGCGCGTGAAGGTGCTGTCGAGACCGGCGAATTCTTCGAGCGCCCCGGCCAGCACCTGATGGAAAAGATCGAGTTCGCGCACCAGTTCCTCGATGCGATAGCCCTGGCGCCAGCGCACCTTGCCATGCTTTCTCGCATCGCGCTCGATGGCTGTCTCGACCCGTTCGAGATCTTCGACATCGAGCGCCACGCACAGTCCTTCGAGAATTTCCGGCAGATGATCGGCGAGTTGCTGGTAAGTGAGTTTGTCCGCTTCGACGAGATCGGTGTCGCCGAAGACGGCATGCATCCATTGCTCGGTCAGTCGGGTCCGCTCCGCGCGGACGAAGTCGGCAAAATTGCGCAAAGGGCTAACGCGTGTATCGGTCATGATGGCGCAGTGGGATGAAGTTTCTACAAGTGACAAAAGGCTGGCAGCATTCGGACGCGTCCGACCGGACGCGCATGTTGTGTCCGGCAGGCCGATACTCCGGGCCGCCGTGACCGATAGGCCGGGCCGGCAAGCGTTCCGCCATCACGGGCTCCGAAAACGTGGTGACAACCGGATATTCTCATCATTATCGGTGTAAGTGCGGATAGTGGAACACCCCTTGCGGGGCTGTCGGGAGGTAACAACAACGTCCAACCGGACGTTCAACCCGGCGGCCCTCGATGCACTCAATCTTGCTGGTGGACGACGAGCCGGAAATCCTCGCGGCGTGGCGCCTGATACTCGAGAACGAAGGCTACGAAGTTGCTTGCGCGAGCAACGGCGTGGAGGCGGTCGCGCGCGTCGCGGCCCACGTGCCCGCCTTGATCATCACGGACTGGATGATGCCGCTCATGGACGGCGCCGAATTGTGCCGTCGGCTGAAAGGGATGCCGGCGCTCGCCAACGTTCCGATTATCGTGCATACCGCCGTTCCGCCTAACGAAAGTGCGGGCAAGAACTGGGATATCTGTCTGAGAAAGCCGGTGGGCGCGACGCTTTTTCTGACGACGGTCGCGCAGCTGTGCAAACTGCGGCCCTGACTACTGATGGACTCGCGGTGCAATGGGCGATTTCTTCCGAAACGCGCGTGCCGTTTCTTGGGCTGGTCGGCAATATTGCCCTGCATATTCCGCGTCGCTGCATCAGTCAGAATTGATCACCTTCAAAAAATCGACGAACGCGCGCAACGGCGCCGGCAAATGACGACGCCCCGGATAGTAAAGGAACGGGCCTGAAAAACGCTGCCACCACGGCTCCAGAATCGGCTCCAGTGCGCCGCTGTCGAGATGCGGGCGCAGCATGTCTTCAAACAGGTGCACGACACCCACGCCGGCGATGGCCGCGCTGACGGCGAGATCGATCGCCGCGCCCGGCCGCACCAGCAGCGGCCCCGATGGATTCAACTGCAGCACTTCGCCGTCGCGCTCGAAATACCAGATCGGCATGGCGCCGCCGGCGAACTGACCGCGCAGGCAGGCGTGCGAAAGCAACTCGCTGGGATGATCGGGGCGCCCGTGCGTGTCCAGATAGCCCGGCGCCGCCGCCGTGGCGAAGCGTTGCACGCGCGGCCCGATCGGAACCGCGATCATGTCCTGCTCGAGCCGCTCGTCATAGCGAATCCCGGCGTCGCAGCCGATCGACAGCACGTCGACGAAACCATCCTCGACCACGACCTCGACGCGGATGTCGGGATACGTTTTCAGAAACGCGGCGATGATACCCGGCAAGACGATGCGAGCAGCGCTCGACGGCACGTTGAGCTTGAGCGTGCCGGCCGGTTTGTCCCGGAACACGTTCAGCACGTCCAGCGCCGCTTCCATTTCGCTGAAGAGCGGCGACAGCTTCTCGATGAGCCGCAAGCCGGCCTCGGTTGGCGCCACGCTGCGCGTGGTGCGGTTGAGCAGGCGCAGGCCGAGCTTTGCCTCCAGACGGCGCACGGCGATACTCAAACTCGACGCCGATACGCCGCTGATGCGCGCCGCGTCGCGAAAGCCACCCGCGCGGCTGACTGAGACGAAAGCAGCCAGATCATTTAATTCCATGGCGATTGTGCGAAATTTTTAACAACCCGTACACGTTAGACGGCTTTGTTCAACAGCGCAACCGCGTCCATACTTGCGTTCAAACCACTCACGAAGGAGCGCATCATGTCGAATCTCAGCACCACGGACACCTTTCCGCTCGCCGGCCGCCCGGTGCGACGCATGGGCTACGGCGCCATGCAACTGGCCGGCCCCGGCGTTTTCGGGCCGCCGAAGGATCGCGACGCGGCGCTCGCGGTGCTGCGCGAAGCGGTGGCGTCGGGCGTCAACCACATCGATACGAGCGACTTTTACGGGCCGCACATTACCAACCAGTTGATCCGTGAAGCGCTGCATCCTTATCCCGCCGACCTCGTGATCGTCACCAAGGTGGGCGCGGTGCGCGGCAGCGACGGCGCGTGGCTGGCGGCGCTCGAACCCGACGATATCGAGCGCGGCGTGCACGACAATCTGCGCAATCTCGGTCTCGACGCGCTGGAGGTCGTCAACATGCGAAACATGGGCGACATTCACGCGCCCGCCGAAGGGTCGATCGAAAAGCAGGTCACGGCGCTGGCCGAACTGCAACAACGTGGACTCGTGCGCCACATCGGCTTGAGCAACGTGACGGCGACGCAGATCGAGGAGGCGCGTCACATCGCGGAAATCGTCTGCGTGCAGAACCACTACAACCTGGTTCACCGGGAGGACGACGCGCTGATCGACCAACTCGCGGGCAAGGGCATCGCGTATGTGCCGTTTTTTCCGCTGGGCGGGTTCACGCCGATTCAGTCGTCCGCACTGTCGGAGATTGCACAAACACTCGGCGCGACGCCGATGCAAGTGGCGCTCGCGTGGCTGTTGCAGCGGGCACCTAACATTCTGCTGATCCCCGGCACGTCGAGCGTCGGGCATCTGCGTGAAAACCTGCAGGCGTCGCAGTTGAAGTTGTCCGCCGAGGTGTGCGCGGAACTGGACGCGATCGGTGGTGCCACACAGTTCTAGTCGCCGATCACAAAGGAATCCTGTGCAGGCGGCGTCATGCTCGGCCTGTTATCCCTGGCGCGACAGAACCAAAGCGAGCCGCCGGGGCTATAACTGCAGTGTTCCGGGCGATTGATGTTCCACCGGGATCAATCGAGTGATCATTTCCGCCAGGGCGCTGGATCGAAGGCTTGTTTCGCGGCTTCCAGAAACACGCGCTGACGGATCGTCAGCCCCTGCCGCGTGGGCGTGAGGGCGATGACCGGTGCGGGCAGCGACGTCACGAAACTGGTCCAGGTTCGTGTTTATATCGTCGATATCGAGTATTAGGCGACGTTCAATGAGATCTATGCGCGTTGGGCTGGAGCGGCGAGACCCGCTCGCGCGGTGGTTCCGGTTCCCGCGCTGCATTTCGGTCTGAAGATCGAGGTCGAAGCGGTGGCTTGGGTGTAGCCGGTCCGATCGAATCGGTGCGCCAGCGTTGGAGAGTGCAATGCGTTTCAGTTCTTACTGGCTGGATACGTCCGAGCCATTTGTCGGCAATTCGCCTGATCTGCATGGCGGACGCTGCGACGTCGTCGTCGTGGGCGGCGGGGCCATGGGCAGTATCGGGTCGCTTTGGCGCAGCGTTACTTCGGACCGCGTAATCCGCGTTATCCGTAAAAGCGCCGTGCCCACGCTCCTCGTGGCACGGCGCTTGTTGCAGTGACCGCGCCTTCCGCCCTTCTAAAAGTCAGCGACCTTGCCCCATGCCGAGTGGGCAAATCGGGCAGGCCGATACGGGATAGGGTCGACGATCGGCGTCGCACCGGTGGCCAGATCCGCGATCAGATGTCCAGCGCCGGGCCCGATCCCGAACCCGTGACCGGAGAAGCCCGCAGCCAGGATCAATCCGGGTACGCCCGGCACTTCGCCGATACCCGGCACGCCGTCGGGTGTGCTGTCGACGAAGCCTGCCCACGCATGTGTGATTTTCGCTTTGCCAAGTTCGGGCAGCAGTTCGATGGCGCGGCGATGCGTTTCCCTCACGGTAGGCATATCGGGTTTCGGATCCAGGATGCGTACGCGCTCCATGGGTGTGGGCGCGTCGAGCCGCCACCGCTTGAGCGTCTCATGACCGCCGCGCACGCCTTCCAGTCCGCCCGGAAGAAGGCTGCGCCAACGCTTGGCGAACATGGGCACGAATTGCGGGGCGAATCGCAGGAACTGCGGCGTCACGTCCACGCGCGCCCGTCCGCTGATCGCCAGTGCGTAGCGTCCGTCGTTTCGGCGGGTGATCGATACGCCGGAAGTGAACAACGCGTCCGGCAAGGGATGCTCGACAGGCGAGACGCTAAGGATGGATTGGCGGATCGATGCCTGGGGAAAGCGGATGCCGAGCTGGCGACAGAATGCGGACGCCCACGCGCCGCCGGCAAGCACGACTGTCCGGGTCTTGATGACTCCGGCTTCCGTGACGACGCCGCAGACTCGGCCGCCCTCCAACTCGATGCCGCGCGCCGCGCAATGTTGCGTCACGCTGCCGCCTAGCTTCATGAGTGCGGTTGCCACGGCGGGCGCGGCTTTCGCGGGATCGGCCGTGCCGTCACTGGGCGAGAAGACGCCGCCTTTCCAGGCTCGCCCGGTCGCCTTCCCACGCTCGGCGGCTTGCTTGCTATCGAGCAGGTAGGTCGTCACGCCCGCCGTCTTTGCAAAGTCGCCCCAACTCGCCCAACGGGCCAGCTCCGCGTCGTCATTGCTCAGATACAACAGCCCGCAGCGATGAAAGCCCGTGTCCTCACCGGATTCGACGGCAAATCGTTCCCAAAGATCGAGGCTCTTGCTTGCGATCGGCAATTCACGCTCGTCGCGGTTTTGCTGTCGGCACCAGCCCCAATTGCGGCTCGACTGCTCGGCGCCAATCCTTCCCTTCTCGACCAAGGCGACTGAAACGCCGCGCTGGGCCATGTAATAGGCAGCAAAGACGCCGATGATGCCGCCTCCGATCACGACCACGTCGGCGGCGGCAGGCAGTGTGGGCGAAGTTTGAATGTGAGTCAGCGGAGGGGACATGATCAATTTCGTTCGGCTGGAGCCTGGACAGTTTGCGTAACGTAGAACTTCGCCACGCGTTCGCTGCTTTCCCATCCGATCGACACACCCTGCGGCACGAAGAGCGCGTCGCCGGCGCCGAGGGACAGCACGCTGCCGTCAGGCGCGGCGAATCGCACGCCGCCGGCGAGGAGATGCATGAACTCATTGACGCGATGCGGGCGAACGATCCGATGGTAGGGCGTCGAATCCCACGTACCCGCTTTGTACTGCGCGTCGTCGTCGGTGAACACGTTGTCGCTGCGACATTCGGGAGCCGGGCCCAGTAGTACCTCTGCTGGAAGCGTTGCGGATGGCTTGAAGTCGGCTTGCGCGCGCAACGGGACCAAGCCTGTTTTGGTCGGCATGGTGGAAGCCGCGGAACAGAATACGAAGAGCGCGCGCGACTCCGCCCTGAAGCGAAGCGCAGTACCCTTGCCGATCACCGCGCCCTCTTGCGGGCTCAGCACCAGCGGCGCCATGCCGGGCGCTTCGAGCGTGAGCGAGCCTTCCATTACGACGATGGTTTCGATGTGGGGAAAACTCGCCACGTCGAGCTCGCCGATGAAGCTGACCCGACCCGCGGCCATCGAATCGGGCCCTTCCCACGCGATCTCGCGATGGCGTACGAAGGGATCGTTCTGGCCGAAACCTCCCCTGCGGAAGGCGGTCGAAACAGGCGCACCTTCGGCGCGGTGCAATACGAATGCTGTAGTCACTTCTGCTCCCATGAATTGCGCGGATGATGGTTCGTGCACGCAATTATGCGGCGCGAGCATCTCCGGATGATTAACCGCTCCAACAAGCGGACGTTAAATAACGGTTAATGCAGAAACGCTTGTCGAGGGCCTGATGGACTGCCGGCACTTCTGCACGGGCAACGTGCTCGCATCAGGCCGTTTGCCGATGACCAGACACGTTTGCGTGCCGGTCATCGGCGGTCACAGCGCGGCAAGCACCGTATCCAACTCCGTCAACAGGCGGTCGGCATCGTTAGCGCCAAAGACCAGCGGCGGGCGGATCTTCAGCACACTCGCGTCCGGCCCGGTCGCGGAAATCAGCACGCGCCGCTGGCGCAAGCCGTTGACGATCTTGAGCGCCGTCGCGATGTCGGTGTCCTTCTTCGCGCGATCGCGCACAATCTCGACGCCGAAATACAGGCCCGTGCCGCGCACGTCGCCGATGCATTCGTATTTCCTTGCCAGTGCGTTCAAGCCCTCAAGCAGGACCGCGCCGACCCGCTGCGCGTTGTCGAGCACGTGCTCGTCGCGCAGCACGTCGAGCGTGGCCTGCGCGGCCGCGATCGCGACCGAATTGCCGCCGAAGGTGTTGAAGTAGCGCATGTCCTGCCCGAAGCCCGCGACCACCTCCGGGCGCACGACCAGGCCCGCCACCGGATAGCCGTTGCCCATCGGTTTGCCGAGGGTGACGATGTCAGGCACGACGCCATGGCGCTCATGCCCCCACATATGCGTACCGCTGCGCCCGAAGCCGGACTGCACCTCGTCCGCGATGAACAGCCCGCCGGCGCGGCGCACCACCTCGGCTACTGGTGCGAGTACATCGGTCGGGTGGGCGAACACGCCATCCGACGAGAAAAATGAATCGGCGATGAATGCCGCCAGACCGCCGCCGTGACGGCGAATGTCCTCGATCTGCAACTCAACCTGTCCGGCCATGCGCTGGCCGATCTCCGACGGCGTCATCCTGTACGAGTCGGGAGCGGGCACCGTGCGCACGTAGGGACCCAGCAAGGCCCTGCGGCCCAGCGACGGCGAAAAGCTCGACGTGAGATGCGAGTTGCCGTGATAGGCCTCGCTGGTCACGATCACGCCGGTCTTGCCGGTGTACTGCATCGCGATGCGCGTGGCCAGGTCGTTGGCCTCGGAGCCGGTGCAGGTGAACATCATCTGGCCCGCGCGGATCGACGTGTTGAACGTCGAGAGCAGGTCCTCGGCGTAGTCGAGGATCGGCTCCTGCATGTAGCGGGTATGCGTGCAGAGCGTCGAGAGCTGGCGGGTGACGGCATCGACGATGCGCGGATTGGCGTGCCCGACGCAGACGACATTGTTGTAGGCATCGAGATAGTCGTTGCCCTGGTCGTCGTACAGATAGACCTTCTCGCCGCGCACGATTTTGACGGGCTCGGCGTAGAACAATCGATACGACGGACTGAGCAGCCGTAAGCGGCGCGCAATGTGCCGTTGCGTGCCGGCGTCGAGGTGGTCGAGCGACGCCGGATTGAAGCCGTTCGGCATGTCGCCGCGCAGTGCGTCGTGGGATTTGCCGGTACCGGCGGCCTCGGTTTGGGCGGCCGGCTGCGACGTGCTGGTAGTGTTCATAAGGGCGGTCAGAATCGGAGAGGTGAGCAGTGCGATGGAAGAGCTAGAGCAAGGCGTTGGAAACAGTCTCAGGGTCGCGCTGCATGAACCAGCGCAAATGCTCCCATCCCGGCCGGGTGAAGCGCAGGATGTAGGCTTCGTTTTCCGGGAACAGCATGGCGCGCCATGAAGTCAGCAACGCTCGCGCCGCGACGCGCGCCATCGCCAGGTGCGGGATCAGGAGCAGTTCGTCGCGGCTGAGTTCGGCACGCGCGAGATAGCCGCGCAGCAGGTCGCGCGCGTCGGCGAACAGGTCGTGCGGGCCGTCGGCATCGAAGTTGAGCGGAAACTGGTTCATTACCGCCGTGGCGACGTCGATCGCTACCGCGGTGTGCACGGTGTCGCCGAAGTCGATGATTCCGCTGACGAAGTTCCGGCCGCCCGGGTTGGCGACGATGTTCGAGCGGTTGAAGTCGTTGTGTACGACTTGCGCGGGACAGAGCCGCAGGGCCGGCTCGATCGCGGCGAAGCGTGCGAACGCCTCCCTGATGAAGGCGCGATGCGAAGGATCGGCGATATGTGCTTGCAGCCCCGTTAGACTCGCCAGATGCTTGACGTCCCAGGCGAGTACGCGATGCTGGTGCGGATGGCGGAAACCGGCCATGGCCGCCTGCAGTCGCGCCAGCATTTCACCGATCCCGTAATGATCGACCGCGCTCCCGCGCAGCGCATCCAGCGGCACACCTTCGAGGTAGCTATAGAGCCTCGCCGTACGATACGGCTGCGGGGGCGACGCCACGGGTACGACGAATTGTCCGTCGATACCCGGCA
The DNA here is from genome assembly GCF_003386115.1 of Paraburkholderia sp. BL27I4N3. Classification (NCBI taxonomy): domain Bacteria; kingdom Pseudomonadati; phylum Pseudomonadota; class Betaproteobacteria; order Burkholderiales; family Burkholderiaceae; genus Paraburkholderia; species Paraburkholderia sp. BL27I4N3. Next base: position 7,925,231 of record NZ_QREJ01000001.1, read on the forward strand.
GCACGCGCGGCACCGGCAAGTCCGGCGCGACGGCGGCAACGTGGCGCATCGCGGCGACCTGCAAGTCGAGTTCTTCGGGCGTCTCGCCGGGGTTTGAGATTTTCAGTACGTAGCGCGCGCCGTCGCTTGCGTCGATGCGGAACGTGTCGTCCTTCTCGGTCGCAAACCGTGTAGCCGCGCCGTCGATGCCGTACACACGGCGCGTGATCGCGAGCGCATCGAATGTATTCAAGCGTGGGAAGCTGACCGACAGGCCGCTCTCCAACAGGGTATCGAGCGCAACGGCGGACGTTGTGCATAAGCTTGCGGAAGGGCTGGGCGTGAACATGGGCAATGCGGCGCGAGAAGGGTGGACTGCAGTGGAGCAGGACGTTTCCGACGTGCTGTCGACCTGAGGACAGACGTCAGATCGGTCGTGCGATGCGAATCCCCGCCCGCCGTCGAACACGTCGGCCAAGGAGGCGCAAATCGCTTACAGGCCAAGCTGCTCGGCCAGTTCGACGATGCTCCGGACCGCCGTATAACCGTATTCCGGCGCTTCCGGTTCATGGCCGCGCAGCACGTGCGCCTTGTGCACGATGCCGAGATCGTGCGCGGTCATCAGGTCGTAGCGCGGACTCGACGAGACGTGCAGGATTTCGTGAGGCTGCACGTCGAGCTTCCTGAACATGTATTCGAAGCCTTGCATACGCGGCTTGTAGGCCTGGGCATCTTCGGCCGTGATGACGGCGTGAAACGGAGCCCCGAGCTTTTCGATGTTGCTCGCGATCTGCGCGTTGTCCGCGTTGGTCAGGCCCACCAGCCTGTATTTCTTCGCGAGGCGCGAGAGACCTTCCGGGACGTCCGGATGCGGGCCCCACGTCGGCACTGCCAGGTAGAACTTTTCGGCCTCGCTTTCGGCGAACGGCACGCCCGTGCGTTCGCAGGCGCGGCGCACGGCGTTCAGGACGACCTGGCGGTAGGGTTTCCAGGCGCCGAGCACTTCGTCGCGCCGATAGGCGGCGAACAGCTTGACGAAGTTTTCCAGCGCGTCGCCGTGGAGGCGGTTCCCGTAGATTTCGCGCGCCGTGTCGGCCATGCGAAAGTTGACGAGGGTGCCGTAGCAGTCGAACGTGATGAATTTCGGCTCGAAGTCGATCATGTCTTCAGTCTCGATGAGTGACGAATCCCAAGGGACTCTTGAATGAAGGGCTTGCCGCACACCAGTTCAGGCAAGCACCGATGGAAATGTCGATAGATGAAATTTAAACGGGAATGACTTCGCTACTAAACCGAATTAAGGACGAAAAAAAACAGGTTTTTACCCGTTGTTGAGGGGATTCACGGCAGTTCCTGCGGCGAGGAGCGACGCGATGCAAAATCAGGAGCAAATAGCAGGATCGTCTTATCGTCGGGCGTGCGTGCCGGGCTACTATTGAGCCCGTGGAGTACGCCGAGGCGCTCGTATGGAGGCGCCTGACGGAAAGGAGGCAGGGCGGGGATGAGAACGGATTGCACACTCGACCGGCTGGACTTGCGCATTCTCGCCGAGTTGCAAATGCGCGGCCGCATGACCAACGTGGAACTGTCCGACGCTGTTGGACTGTCGCCCAGCCCATGCCTGACGCGTGTCAAACGGCTCGAGACGGCGGGCTACATCGCGGGTTACGGCGCGCTGTTGAAGATCGAGAAGCTCGGCGATGTCCAGATCGTGTTCGCCAAGATCACACTCGCGGATCATCGCCGCGAGGACTTCGTGCGTTTTATCGACGCCATTCGCGACATCGACGAGATCCTGGAGTGCCATCACGCGACGGGCGGCTACGACTATCTGCTCAAGTTCGTGACGCGCGACATCGCGCACTACCACAGCGTGATCGAGGGGCTGCTCGAGCGCGACATCGGGATCCAGACGTACTTCAGCTACGTGATCGTCGAATCGCCCATCGTCAGGAAGCGCGCTCGTCTCGAGGCCCTCTTTACCGCGAAGTGAGGCTGTCGCCGCCCATCATGCGGTCACGCCCTCGATTTTGAAGATCGTATCGAGCTGGGCGGCTAGCAGCAGCGGATCGCGATCGCACGATCGCTCGCGAAGCCAAGCTGACGAGATCGTATGTTTCGCTGAAATTTGGTTGTAAGTCGCCATTGCTAGAGTCGTCGACAGAATTTTGCCGCCGTATGCCGGACAGTTTTCTTCGGACTTCTGGAAAGGGAAGAGCGACAAACCATGAATCAAGCTCGTACGTTCTGGCTCATTCTGACGCTGCTCTTTACGGCGCCTGCGTGGGCGTTTCAGTCGCGGGTCGTCGTCATTCCGAGCGCGGCCATGCATAAGTCGCTCGAAGCGACGGTCGTGCTGCCCGATCAATATGCGCGCGGCAAGGCGGCCGACCGCTTTCCGGTCGTCTATCTGCTGCACGGCTCGGGCGGCGACTACACCGACTGGACCACGAATTCGCAGATCGGCAAGCTGGCCGACCGCTATCACGTGATCCTCGTGATGCCCGACGGCGGCCACGAAAGCTGGTATATCGACAGCCCGGTCGATCCGCACAGCCGTTACGAAACCTATGTGGGCACCGAGGTAGTGGGTTACGTCGACGCGCATTTCCGCACGATCGCGACACGCCAGGCACGCGCCATTACCGGCTTGAGCATGGGCGGCTTCGGCGCCTTGCATATCGCGCTGAACCGGCCGGACGAATTCGGCGCCGCGGGCAGCATCAGCGGCGCGGTGGATCCGCGTGGCTGCGAGGATGAGCCCGGCATCGACCAGGTATTTGGCGATCCGATGCGGCATGCGGACTTCTGGAACAACGAGGCGATCGTCGAGAACGCGCGCAGTTTCGGCAACGCGCATATCGCGCTCACGATCGACTGCGGAGTCAACGACTCGCTGGTGCAATCGAACCGCACGCTGCATGAGCGGCTGGTCGAACTCGGCGTGCCGCACGACTACGCGGAGCGGCCCGGCGGCCACACCTGGAAGTACTGGGCCAACGCGGTGCAGTATCAGGTGCTGTTTTTCGCCGGGGCATTCAAGCGCAACGGCGCCATGGCGGCAAGCGCCGCGGCTTGATGAGACTGTGCTGGTGTGCGGCGGACCGGTTTCAAAAAGCCGCCCACTGATCCATCAATCGATGCCGTGAAACACCGCATCGTCCGGGCCGAGATAGGCGGGCGGGCGCCATGCGGCATCGCGCATGGAATGCTGGACCAGTTTCTCGACGCCCAGCAGTACCGCGAAAATCGCCATCCGCACCGGAATGCCGTTGTCGGTTTGCCGGAAAATTGCCAGCCGTGAATCGTGATTCAGGTCGACGCTCAGATCGTTCGCGCCCGGCCGGCTGTCGCGCGGCAGCGGGTGCATGATCAGCGTATCGGCGCCGCATACGCTGTCCACCAGCGCCTGGTTGATCTGGAAATCCGGCGTGTAGCCTTCGAACGATTCGTCGGTGAAGCGCTCTTTCTGAATGCGCGTGGCGTACACCACGTCGGCGCCGCGCAGCCCGGTGGTCAGATCGGTGGTCTGCTCGATCACATGATCGTTGCGCGAGATCTGCTCGATGATGTAGCTCGGCATTTCGAGCATGGGCGGCGAGATCAGCGTGAACTTGATGCCGCGGTACAGCGCCAGCAGCTTGACCAGCGAGTGCACGGTGCGCCCGTATTTGAGGTCGCCGACCAGCGCGATATGCGCGCCGTCGACGATCTTGCCCAGGCGCGAGAACTCGCGCTGGATCGTGTAGAGGTCGAGCAGCGCCTGGCTCGGGTGCTCGCCCGGACCGTCGCCGCCGTTGATGACCGGCACGTTGGTGGCGCGCGCGAATTCGGCCACCGAGCCTTGCTCCGGATGGCGGATCACCAGCGCGTCCACGTAGCCGCTCATCACGCGGCTGGTGTCGTAGATCGACTCGCCCTTGGCCATCGACGAAAACGTGAAACCGGTGGTGTCGCAAACGGAGCCGCCCAGCCGGCAGAATGCCGCGCCGAAGCTCACGCGGGTGCGCGTGCTCGCCTCGAAGAACAGATTGCCGAGCACCGCGCCTTCCAGCACGCGGGAGATTTTGCGGCGGCGGGCGATCGGCTGCATGATGTCGGCCACGCGAAACAGCGCTTCCACCGAATCGCGCGAGAACTGATCCACCGAAAGCAGTTGCGGCTTGCCCTCGAACAGCATCTGGCTGGCGAGCGATTGCGCGTCTACGCTTTGCGTATATTTTTCGCCCGGCTCGCCGTGCACCACGATTTCCGACACGAAGCGCTCGACGATCTCCGGCATGGCCCGCGATTCCTGCGAGTCGTCCGGCAGCAGCCACGTGTCGAGCGCCCGGCGCGACACGCCGATGCGGCTCGCGAATGTGTCGCGCGTCATGTTCAGGCGACGCATCGCATCGCGTAGGAAGGCTTGTTGCGGGACGCTCATGGGGCACCTGTCGGAAGAGGGAATGGCGGTCTGATGTACGCGGTGCGTATATTAGTTTTCCTGCGGCAGATGTCAAGCAATTTCGAGATGCACTTTGCCAAGCTGCGTCGGCCGCGGTTACACTGCGTCTCATGCATTCCGGCCCCACGCTCAGACTCCGCCCGTCGACCTCCGCACGTCTCGCTCACGCGAGCGTGGTTGCCGCACGCGCGTCGGGTTCGAACGCCGGCGCCAAAGCCAAAAAACAGCCGCTCATCTGACCGGAGCTTGCTGTTCCGTCAGATGTGCGACGGAACAGCCGGTCAACGCCCGCCTGGGCACTTTCCTGTCTTTCCTCCCTCGCACCGCCTGACGGAATCGATACGGTCGTCATCGAGGTAAAGACATGTCTATTTTTTCGGGTATCTGGGTTCCGCTCATCACGCCGTTCGCCGACGGCGCCGTCGATCACGCCGCGTTGCGCGCGCTGGTGCGGCGCTATACCGGCGCGGGCATCGCCGGGCTGGTGGCGCTCGGCACGACCGGCGAACCCGCCGCGCTCGACGCCGCCGAACAGGACGCCGTGCTGGCGACGATTCTCGACGAAGCGCAGGCCGCCGCCCATCTGGCGCGGGATGGGCGTGCGCTGCCCGTGGTGGCCGGCGTGTCCGGCAATCTCACGGCGCGCATGCGCGAGCGCATCGAGCAACTGAACGCGCTGCCGGTGGCCGGCGTGCTGATGGCCGCGCCGTACTACATCCGGCCTTCGCAGGCGGGCATCGTCGCGCACTTCATGGCGCTGGCCGATGCCAGCGAGAAGCCGGTCGTCCTGTACGACATTCCGTCTCGAACGGGAGTGCGGCTCGAACTCGACACGCTGCTCACGCTCGCGGCGCATCCGCGGATTCAAGCGGTGAAGGATTGCGCCGGTTCGCCGGACACCACGCTTGCGCTGATCCGCGACGCTCGCTTGCAGGTGCTTGCCGGCGAGGACATCAATATGTTCAGTACCTTGTGCCTGGGCGGCAGCGGAGCGATCGCGGCGTCCGCGCATCTGCGGCCCGAGCGCTTCGTCGAGATGTATCGCGCGCTCGCGGCGGGGCGGCTAGCCGAAGGCCGGCGCATTTTTCACGCGCTCGTGCCATTGATCCAGGCGCTGTTCGCCGAGCCGAATCCCGCTCCGGTCAAGGCCTTGCTGGCTGCGCAAGGCCTGATACGCGACGAACTGCGCATGCCGATGACGCGCGCCAGCGGTGCGCTGGTCGAGCGGCTCGAAGCCCTGGCTGAACGGGAGTGGAGCGAGTCGCGGGAGACCGGAGTATCGGTTTGACGGGGGCGTTCATGGCGAAACGGGGGGGCATGAAGTGCCCGGCATCCACGCCGCGCGCGGCACATCGTCCTGGCGTCCTGTATTTGAGATGATGCTTCGTGCTGCCAGGGGATAATCGGCGCCCTCAGTCATTATCGCGGCCGGCGCGTAGCCGGTCGATGCCGTATGCAGTTAGCCCCGTTCACTGATCTTCTGTCCCGTTTGCAATCGCCCGCCACGCGTCGCACGGCCGGAGCGCTTCGCGCGTTGCCGGTTTCGAGCCGGCGTCGTGGCGCGCACAGGTGGGCGCGCGCCGCGAGCCCGGCACGCGCGAGGAGCCGCTGATGGCTTCCGTGTTTCGCGCCGGCAGCCAGCTTTCCAGCGGCTCGGTCGGCTTCGTCACACGCCGTACCGCGCTGACGCTCGCCGTGAGCGCGGCCGGCGGCGCGGCCGTGCTGGCGCTTGCCGCGGGCTTCGCGATCGGCGCTCACTGGTTCGCGCGCAACGGTTCCGGCGATCAGGCGTCGGTCCGCGTCGAGCACGACTATGCAATCGACCAGCTTGGCAAGCTGAACGCGTCGGTGGCGCAGATCGAACCGCGCATCGCGCGACTCACGGCGCAGGTCGGCGACTTGCGCGATTTCGAAGCACGCCTGAACACGCCTCGGCCCGCGCCGCGCGCATCAGCGGCGCCCGTCGCACCGGCTGCGTCCGCGGCGTCCGAAGCCGACAGCTCCGCCACCGACAGCGAAGGCGAGGGCGGCCCGGCCTTGCCGCCGCGTCGCTGTAGCGACCTCACGCCGTCGCTGGGCCGCCATGCGGATGCCGGGCGCACGGGCGAGCATCTGGATTGCCTTGCCGCGACCCTCTCGGCGCTCGAACAGCAGACCGCCGATCACGCTCTCGCCTACGCCGCCTTTCCGGGCCGCATGCCCGCCGACGGCGCGCGCTTCGGGTCGCCGTTCGGCAATCGCACCGATCCGTTCACGCATCGGTTGAGCTTTCATCCCGGGCTCGATCTGGTCGCTAAAACCGGCACGCCGATTCTGGCGGCGGCGGGCGGCCGCGTGGTCTTCGCCGGCGAGAAATCGGGCTATGGCAACGCGGTCGAAATCGATCACGGCAACGGGCTGATGACTCGCTACGGCCATGCGTCGCGAATCGTCGTGCATGTCGGCGATCTGGTGCTGCCGCGGCAATACATCGCCGATGTCGGCTCGACCGGCCGTTCCACCGGCCCGCATCTGCATTTCGAAGTCCTCGTCGACGGCGCGCCGGTCAACCCGGTGGCTTACCTCGCGCTGTTTGCGCCCGCGGCTCATGGTTAAACGGCACTCTCCGCGCGACGCGCGCAGTCTCACCCACCGCGCCTACACGCTTCGGCCCACGCGCTCGGTGGTGTTTCGCATGACGGTGTGGGCCGTGGTGTGCGTCCTGTGCGCATGCGCGGGCGCGGCGGCGCTCACGGCCTGGCACGCGAGGCGCGCCGGCTTGCCGCCTGAGCAATGCACCCCTGCGCCCGTCGACGAAGCAACGAAGCAGACCGAGTTGGCCCGCACGCGGCTAGCGCTGGAGCAAGAAACGGCGGCGCGCGCCGCGGTGCAGAAGGCTGCTGACAGCGCCGCAGCCGAGGTCGCGCGGCTCAGCGCGGAATTGCAGTTTCTGCGAGGCCAGAGCAAGCGGCGTTCTCCCGCCACCACCGCCGCGCCGCGCAGCTAACCGCGCGAACCAGGCGAACCAGGCGAACCAGGCGAACCGCAAGCTGCAAACCGCAAGGCACGCAAAGCAGCCGCCCCCAGGCTCGTCGCCACGCCCAACATTACGCGACGACCCGTTTCATTTCGAGGAAATTGTTATGTTCAAGAAGAAAAGCACCGGCATCCAGCAAACCAAGCTCGCCACCCTGATCGCTCACGACGTGCGAATCACCGGCGACCTGCAGTTCAGCGACGGCCTGCGCATGGACGGCCACGTGACGGGCAACGTCAGCGGCGAGCCGGGCGGCCAGACCCTGCTGGTCCTGAGCGATCGCGGCTCGATCGAAGGCAACGTGCACGGCTACGACGTCGTGGTCAACGGCAGGATCGTCGGCGACGTGATTGCCGATCACTTCGTCGAGTTGCAGAGCAATGCGCATGTGACCGGCAACATCTACTACCAGCAGTTGCGGATGGATTGCGGCGCGGCGGTGGACGGCAAGCTCACCAAACGCGACGCGGCGCAAGCGGCTCAGGCGGCGACGCCGCATCTGGTGTCGGTGGCTGACAGCGCCTTCGACGAACGTAAGGCCGGCTAGGGCGTCGCAGCGCCCACCCGGCGAATCAGATCGATCCCGGCAGCGGCTGGCGCGGCGCCGGCGTGTCGTGGCCGAGCGGGTCGCCGGGCACGGGGCGCCCAGTGCGCTCCGCACGCAATTCCCGGTTCGCGGCGAGCCGTTCCATGGCGACTCGTTCGAGCGTCGCGAGCATGTCCCGCTCGACGATCTGCAGTTTGAAAGCCAGCACGATCAGGCCGCTCGCCAGCAGCAGATCGCCCGCGAACACCACGGCGTACAGCGCCGACGTGGTCTGCGGATTGCCGAGCAACAACGACAGATTGGTGCGGTCGAGCAGCACGAGCACGAGCGGCACGATGGTGTTGAGTGTAACGATCGTGCCGCCGATCATCGCGATCAGACGGGCCGGCCCGAGGTGCGGACGGCGCCGGCGGCACACTTCATACAGCGTGGCGGCGCGAACCGGCAGAAAAAACAGTGCGAGCAGGACCGCGCGCAACACGGTCGGCACTTTGAAAATCAGCGCGCCGGCATAGAGCATGCAGAACACGGCCGTGACGGCCAGACCGGCGCGCCACGGCGCTATCGCGCCGAACAGCTCGCGTGTGCCGGCCCAGATCAGCATGCGGCTTTGCAGCGCGAGCGTCGCGGTGGCGATCAGCAGCACGTCGTGACGCCAGGTGAGATGCAGGGTGAAGCAGGCGGACGACGCGGCGAGCAGATAGAAACCGACGGCCCAGAGGCGGAACGCGCTCACACGCGCGAACATGCGCGACAGCGCGGTCGTGAGCAAGGCGCAGCACAAAAACGTGGTCAACCACAGCGAAGTAAACGTCGCTACATCGAATTTCATGAAGTCTCCAACACCTGGCCTGCGTGTTATTTTTTGCTCGTGAAACGAGGTCCAGCACCGGCCGCGCCGTGCGCTTCAGACGATCGTCAGGTTCATGCGGCCACCATTCTGTCCCGCAGCAGGTTGCCAAAGTCGTCGGCGTTGAGCGGCTTGCCGAGCAGGAAGCCCTGCATCTCGTCGCACCTCATCGTCTTGAGCATGTGGAGTTGCGATTCAGTTTCCACACCCTCGGCCACCACATCCATATCCAGCGAGTGCGCAAGCGCGATGATCGCCGACACGATCGCGCTGCCCTCCGGCCCGTGCGCGTCGAGCCCATTGGTGAAGAAGCGATCGATCTTCAGTTGCTTGACGCGAAAACGCTGCAGGTAGGCAAGGCTCGAATAGCCGGTGCCGAAATCGTCGATCGCGATCTCGAAGCCGCTCGCCTGGAATTCGCGGATCATTTCGATGGTCTTGGGCGCGTCCTGCATGGCCACGGTTTCGGTGATCTCGAACATGATCTGCTCGCAGGCCACGCCTTCGGCGTTGACGATTTCAAGCATGCTCGCCACGAGGTTCGGCTGCAGCAACTGGCGCGGCGACAGGTTGATCGCTACTTTCATCGACGGCAGGCCTTGCGAGACCCATTGGCGAATCTGCCGGCAGGTTTCGCGCACGACCCAGTAGCCGATCTGAACGATTTGCCCTGAACGCTCGGCGATCGGAATGAACTCGAGCGGGGTCAACGTGCCCAGTTGCGGGTGATGCAGGCGGATCAGCGCTTCGGCGCCCGCCAGCGAGTTGCCGTTGCCTTCGAACTTGGGCTGGAAGTGCAGCGAAAAATGACCGGCGGCGAGCGCGTCGTGCAAAGCGTTCTGAATTTGCAGCGTGCGCGTGGCGGCCTCGTTCATGCGGCGTTCAAAGAATCGATAGGTGCTGCGGCCCGCGCGTTTGGCCTCGTACATGGCCGCGTCGGCGTGCTTCAACAGCACTTCGACGGTGTCGCCGTCGTGTGGATAGAGGGCGATGCCGATGCTCGGCATGACCTGCAGCGGCTGCGAGTCGGTCCACACGCCAACGCGCATGCGTTCGAGCACGCCTTCCGCGAGCGCGCCGGCATCCTCGCGCGAGCCGAGGTTTTCGGCCAGCACCACGAATTCGTCGCCGCCCAGCCGCGCGACGGTGTCGGTCTCGCGGACGCACTGCAGCAGGCGCTGCGCGAACGCCGTCAGCACCTGGTCGCCGGCCGAGTGGCCGAGCGAATCGTTGATGGTCTTGAAGCCGTCGAGGTCCATGAAAAGGATCGCGAACAGCGTGCGCTGCCGCCGCGCGCCGAGGATCGCGCGTTCGATGCGCTCGGTCAGCGTGCTGCGGTTGGGCAGTCCTGTCAGGGTGTCGAGCGTGGCGAGCCGCACGATCTGACCGTTGAGCCTGGACACGGCACCGGTCAGAAGGGCGTTGCGCGCATCGAAGCGCGACAGCATCAACGTAACGATCAGTACGGCAAAGGTGAGCAGGATCACCGAAGTCGCGAGCCAGGTGGCGTTCACGCCTTGGGCCGCGCCGCAGATGGCGCCCGGCAGGAAGTCGGCGGCGGCCATGCCGGCGTAATGCATGCCGCTGATTGCCACGCCCATCACCAGCGCCGCAGCCACACGCTTGCGCACGACGTGGCGCGCGTCGTCGTTGCTGAGCGCGCGGGCCATCCACAGCGCGGCGGTCGACGCGCCGATCGCGATCGCGAGCGAACCGGCGAACCACCCCGGCCGATAGCGGATGCCAGGCGCCATCTGCAAGGCCGCCATGCCGGTGTAGTGCATGCCGGCGATCCCTAAGCCCATCAGCACGCCGCCCGCCAGCAGGCGGCCCACCGTGAGCCGTTCGTGGGTCGTGAGGCACAGGGCGAGATAGGAAGCGCCGATCGCGAGCGCGAGCGACGTGGCGGTCGTCGCCAGGTCGTAGCCGAGCGGAATCGGCAGCGAGAAGGCGAGCATGGCGATGAAGTGCATCGACCAGATGCCGCAGCCGAGCGATGCAGCGCCGCCCAGCCGCCAGACGCGCCGAAGCCGCGCCGATGCCAGCAGGAAAATGCGGCCGGTCAGGTCGAGCGCCGTGTACGACGCCAGCGTCGCAACGGCGAACGAGATGGTGACCAGCCAAAAATTATATGAGCTCTGCATGTTCAGTCCAACCGCGAAGGGGAAGCGGCTGAACTTGTTATCGACAGCCCGAGGCTTTTATTTAATCGATTCTCAATAAGTCAGCCATTGGCTTTGGCCACCTCGCCGGCGGACGCCGTTTGCGTCAGGGCGAAGCCTTCGTCGAGCCAGCCGGTGATGCCGCCGCTCATGAGCTTGACGGGCCGCCCCAACTGGGCGAGGCGCAGCGCGCCGCGCGCAGCGCCGTTGCAATGCGGCCCTGCGCAGTACGTGACGAAGAGCGTCTGCGGCGGATAGTCGGCGAGCCTGGAGGCCACGATCTTGCCGTGCGGCAGATTGAGCGCGCCCGGCACATGGCCCTGCGCGAACAGCGCGGGGCCGCGCACGTCGAGCAGCACAAAGCCGGGCGCGCCGCTCGCGAGCGCGCAGTGGACATCGGCGCAATCGGTTTCGAACTGCAGCGTGGCCTGGAAATGAGCTTGCGCGGCGGCGCTGTCGGCGGCGGGAATTTGGGTAACGGCGTTCAGAGTCGTCATGGTGACGTGAGTTTCCGATAGGAGTAGTAGGTGTGTGGGTTGCCTGGGAACGCGGTTCAGACGCCTTCATTGTGGCGCCGCGCGCCATGCGGGATAAGTGGCGGAATCGTCAATATCCGGTAACATCACGCCATGCACAATCATCTCGTCGTTACGCTCGCTTACGACCGGCTCTGCACCTTCGAGTTCGGCTGCGTGACCGAACTGTTCGCGCTCGAGCGTCCGGAACTCGGCGTGGACTGGTACCGCTTCGCGGTCTGCGCAAGCGAGCCGGGGCCGATCCGGGCGGCGGGCGGCATCACGCTTGCCGCGCCTTATACGCTCAAATTGCTGGAGCGTGCCGACACCATTGTCATTCCCGGGTGGCGCGATGCCGACGAAGCGCCGCCCGAACCGCTCCTGAAGAAAATCCGCGCCGCCTACGCGCGCGGCGCGCGCCTCTGTTCGATCTGCTCCGGCGTGTTCGTCCTCGCGGCTGCGGGCGTGCTCGACGGCAAGACCGTCACGACCCACTGGCGCTATGCCGACAAATTGCAGCAGCGCTATCCGCACTTGCATGTACAGCCGGACGCGCTGTATGTCGACGAAGGGCAGATCATCACGTCGGCGGGTTCTGCGGCAGGACTCGACATGCTGCTGCATCTGGTGCGGCGCGATCACGGCAGCGCGGTGGCGAACCGGGTCGCGCAGCGGCTCGTGGTGCCGCCGCATCGCGAGGGCGGCCAGGCGCAGTTCGTGCCGCGCCCCATGCCGCAGGACGACAGCGGCCGTCTGTCCAGACTGATGGACTGGGTGCGCACTCATCCTGCTTTGCCGCATACGTTGCGCTCGCTCGCCGAGCGGGCGGCAATGAGCCCGCGCACACTGCAGCGGCAGTTTCACGATGCCACCGGCATGGCGCCTTATGAATGGCTGGTGCGCGAACGCGTGGCCATCGCGCGCGAACTGCTCGAGGCGCAGGCGCCGCTGCCGATGGCGCGCATCGCGGAACTGGCGGGCTTCGGTTCCGAGGAATCGTTGCGGCGGCACTTCCGGCGCATTGCGTTGACGAGTCCGGGTGCGTACCGCAAGAAGTTCGGTGCGCGGGAAACGGCTTAGCGTTCAGATGCGCGCGACGCGCAAGCGCTGTCGAAGGTGAATGCCAAAACCAGGTGTTTGCGGAGCGCGGTGTGGTCTACTGTCGAACAGTCGGTTGCCGCGCCGCACGGTCTACGCCGTCGGTCCTCGCAATGCACGCCATGCTCGCATTCAAAGGAAATTCATGTTCGATATTGCCAGGACGATCGCCAGCTTTAACGCCGGTCGTGATCCCGAACGGCTCGCGATGAAATACAAAGCCATGCGCACGTCGCCGTTCGTGTTTTTGCGCGGCACGTGTCACCTGTTTTACGAACGCCTGCCCCAAGCCAAGGTGTTCGATGACGCGCCGCCGGTGTGGATCTGCGGTGACATGCATCTGGAAAATTTCGGCAGCTACAAGGGCGACAACCGGCTCATCTACTTCGACAACAACGACTTCGACGAAGCCTGCCTCGCGCCGAACCTTTACGAGCTGGTGCGCCTGTTGACGAGCGTGCTGGTCGGCGCGAGCGATCTCAAGCTGAGCCGCGCGCAGGCGCTGGCGCTGTGCCAGGTCGCGCTGGAAAAGTATGGCGCGGCGCTGGCGAACGGCAAATCACGCTGGATCGAAGCGGAAACCGCGACCGGCATGGTGCGCGATCTGTTCGTCGCGCTTGCCAGCCGCACGCGGGTGGCGCATCTGGACCGGCGCACGGTGCTCAAGGGCAAGACCCGCACGCTGAAAGTGGACGGCAAGAAAGCGCTGGCGGTCAGCGACACGCAGCGTGCCGCCGTCACGCAGTTCATGCAGAAGTTCGCCGCGGGCGAGCCCAATCCCGACTTCTTCCGCATTCTCGACGTGGCGCGCCGGATTGCCGGCACGGGGAGCCTGGGCGTGGATCGTTACGTGATTCTCGTCGAAGGCAAAGGCTCGCCGGATGGCAACTATCTGATCGATCTGAAAGAGGCGCTGCCTTCTTCCGTGACGCCGCACGTCGGCACGCCGCAGCCGGCGTGGCAGACGGAAGCGCAACGCGTCGTCGAAATCCAGCGGCGCAATCAGGCGGTCTCGCAGGCGTTCCTCCATGCGGTCGAATTCAATCAGCGCTCGTATGTGCTGCGCAGCTTGCAGCCTTCCGAAGATCGCGTGGCCCTGAGCGACTGGGACGGCAAGCTGCCGCGTCTCGAAGAGGTGGTCGGCAGCATGGCCGAGTTGAGCGCGTGGGCGCATCTGCGCAGCGGCGGGCGGCAGAAGTCGTCGATCGCCGACGATCTGATCGCGTTCGGCAATCGCCGGGACTGGCAGTTGCCGTTGGTGGAAAGCGCGACGCAGTGCGAGGCGCAGGTGGTGGCGGACTGGAAAACCTACTGCGAAGCGTATGACAGCGGCGCGTTCAACCTGGCCGCACAGCCGTGAGATTGCGTCGCGCAGGTCGCGTGTGAGATTGCGCCCGCCACGCTTGCAACAGATTCGCGCTACCGCTGACAAAGGCTCTTGCAATGCCCGGCGCATCGCCGCGCCGGGCATGCCAGCCATCGCTCCAGACAAACCCTGATTGCTGCGTCGAATCCGCCGCTGCTATCGTTCGCGGGTGTTGTGGAAGCGCTTCCACCCCAGGTGCCGGGGATGGGCGTTCCGGCTTCCACCGTACCCGGTTCAACGACCTCAGCGAGGAATCCGTGGCAAATGACACATCCGCTGTATCCGACGTTCTCTCTCCCCATTCGTCATCACTCGCCGATCCATTCACGCCGCCCGCGGACTCGTCGCTGTGGCGCAAGAATTTCCTGCTGGGCGCGGCCACCGCGTCGTATCAGATCGAAGGCGCTGTGAACGAAGACGGCCGCCTGCCGTCCATCTGGGACACGTTCTCGGCGAAGCCCGGCAAAGTGCTGGCCGGCGACACCGGCGCGGTGGCCTGCGATCACTATCATCGCTGGGAAGCCGACATCGACCTGCTGGTCGGCCTCGGCCTCGAAGCCTACCGGCTCTCGATCGCCTGGCCGCGCGTGATGGACGCGGCCGGCGCGCCGAACCGCAAAGGTATCGACTTCTACCAACGCCTGTTGGCGCGGCTGAAAGAGAAGGGCATCACGACCTTCGTCACGCTGTATCACTGGGACTTGCCGCAGCACCTGGAAGATCGCGGCGGCTGGCTCAATCGCGATACCGCCTACCGTTTCGCCGATTACGCCGACCTGATGAGCCGCGAACTGACCGGCAGCGTCGATGCGTGGATGACGCTCAACGAGCCGTGGTGCTCGGCCTATCTCGGCTACGGCAACGGCCACCACGCGCCGGGACTCGCCGACGCGCGCTACGCCACGCAGGCCATGCATCATCTGCTGCTGGCGCACGGTCTCGCGGCGCCGGTGTTGCGTGCCAACGATCCGGCGGCGCAAGTCGGCATCGTCGCCAACGTCGGACGCGGCACGGCCAACAGCGAGAGCGCCGCCGACCAGCGTGCGGCGCATCTGTTCGAAGTCCAGCACAACGCGTGGATTCTCGATCCGCTGCTCAAGGGCAGCTACCCGCAGGACTTGTTCGAGTTGTGGCCGGGCACGGAGCCGCTGGTGCTCGCCGGCGACATGCAAACCATCGCCGCGCCGCTGGACTTCCTCGGCATCAACTATTATTTCCGCACGAACGTCGCGAGCGACGGCGCGCACCGCTTCAAGGATGTGCCGCTCGAAGGCGTGGAGCGCACGCAGATGGGTTGGGAGGTGTATCCGGACGGCCTGCGCGATCTGTTGACGGGATTCAAGGCCGCCTACGCGAACCTGCCGCCGATCTACATCACGGAAAACGGCATGGCCTCGGACGACAAGGTGATCGACGCTCAGGTCGAGGACAGCCAGCGTATCTCGTTCCTCAAACGCCATCTCGCCGCGGTCGATCAGGCGATCAAGGCCGGCGTGGAGATTCGCGGCTATTTTCTCTGGTCGCTGATGGACAACTTCGAGTGGGCCTTCGGCTACGAGCGTCGCTTTGGTATCGTGCATGTCGATTACGCTACCCAGAAACGCACGATCAAACGCAGCGCGGAGCTGGTGTCGAAATTCCTGAAGGAGCGCAAGGCACGCACGGAATAGCAGGTGAAAGCTGGTTTGTATGTCGACTTGAAACACGGGTGCCAAGGCTTGGCGCAAGTTGGTTGCATGATCGAGAGGAGACGGAATGAACAGCAAAAAACTGGTCTTGCGAGGCGTGGTTGCGGCACTGGCGTTGTATGGCGTCGTTGCGCAGGCGGAGCCTTTGAAGGCCAACGTGATTCACTGGTGGACCTCGGGCGGCGAGTCGGCCGCGATCCGCCAGTTTGCCGATGCGTATAACAAGGCCGGCGGCCAGTGGGTCGACAACGCGGTGGCCGGCGCCGATCAGGCGCGCTCCACGGCGATCAACCGGATCGTCGGCGGCGACCCACCCACGGCTGCGCAGTTCAATACGTCCAGGCAGTTTCACGACCTGATCGACCAGGGCCTGCTGAACAATGTCGACGACGTCGCCGCGAAAGAGAACTGGAACGGCGTGTTCCCGCAATCGATTCTCGACAGCATCAAGGTGAAGGGACATTACTACGCCGCGCCGGTCGATATCCATATGCCCGCCTGGTTCTTCTACTCGAAGCCGGTGTTCCAGAAAGCGGGCATTGCAGGCGAGCCGAAAAGCTATGACGAGTTCATCGCCGATCTCGGCAAGCTGAAAACCGCGGGTGTGATTCCGCTCGCGCTCGGCGGCCAGCCCTGGCAGGAGAAAATCACCTTCGACGCGGTGCTGGCGGACGTGGGCGGCGCCGATCTCTACATGAAGGTGTACCGCGATCGAGACATGAACGCCGTGAAGTCGGACGCGTTCAAGAAAGTGCTGGCATCGTTCAAACACCTGCACGATTTCGTCGACCCGGGTTCGCCCGGCCGCAACTGGAACGATGCCACGGCGCTCGTGATTTCCGGCAAGGCGGGCGTGCAGATCATGGGCGACTGGGCCAAGGGCGAGTTCTCCGCGGCCAATCAGAGCGCGGGCAAGGACTTCGGCTGCTTCCCGGGTTTCGGTCCGCACTCGCCGTATCTGGTCGCGGGCGACGTGTTCGTGTTCCCGAAAACGGACAATCCCACCACGATCAAGGCGCAGAATCTGCTTGCCACGGTGATGACCTCGCCGTCGGCGCAAGTCGCATTCAGCGCGAAGAAAGGCTCGATTCCGATTCGTCCCGACGTGGACGCCGGCAGCCTCGACATCTGCGCGAAGGAGGGCATTGCGATCATGAAGGACAAGTCGCGGCAGTTGCCGAATCCGGAAATGCTGCTCTCGCCCGACACGCAGGGCGCGTTGATCGACGTCATCACCAACTTCTGGAACAAGAACCAGTCGGTCGACGACGCGCAGAAAGCGTTCGCCAGCGCGTTGAAGAGCTAGGTGCGCGGCATGCACGCGCTCAAGCTGCCCGCCGGCGGGTCGTCGTCCAAGGCTCGCCAGGCGCGGCTCAAAAAGCCGCTCAAGAAGCGTTTTCCGTTCGCGGCATGGCTGGCGCTGCTGCCGATGGTCCTGACCGTCGTGTTCGCCTATCTGGGCACGATGGTCTGGACCGCGCGCGTGTCGCTCAGCAATTCGCGCACGTTTCCTTCCGGCGATTTCGCGGGCTTCACGCAATACGCGCGTCTCTTCAATAACGACCGGTGGCTGCTCTCGTTGCAGAACATCGTGATCTACGGCGCGTGTTTCATCGTGGCGTGCATGGTGATCGGTTTGCTGCTGGCGATTTTCATCGATCAGCGTGTGGTCGCCGAAGGCGCGTTGCGTACGGTGTTTCTGTATCCGTATGCGATGTCGTTCGTGGCGACGGGGCTCGTCTGGCAGTGGATCCTGAACCCTGAACTGGGCGCGCAAGCCGTG
The DNA here is from genome assembly GCF_003386115.1 of Paraburkholderia sp. BL27I4N3. Lineage (NCBI taxonomy): Bacteria > Pseudomonadati > Pseudomonadota > Betaproteobacteria > Burkholderiales > Burkholderiaceae > Paraburkholderia > Paraburkholderia sp. BL27I4N3. The sequence goes on from NZ_QREJ01000001.1 coordinate 7,942,682, forward strand.
CTGCACAAGCTCGGTTTCGCGCACGCGCGCTTCGACTGGATCGTCGATCAGGACTGGGTGATTTACACCATCGTGATTGCGACGGTATGGCAGGCCTCGGGTCTGGTGATGGCGCTATTGCTCGCGGGCCTGCGCGGCATCGACGACGAGTTATGGAAAGCCGCGCGCATCGACGGCATTCCGCGCTGGCGCGTCTACGTGAGCATCGTCGTGCCGATGCTGGGCCCATCCATCTCCACTGCCTTCGTGCTGCTGTTCGTGATGGTCGTGAAGCTCTACGACGCCGTGGTCGCGATGACGCAAGGCGGCCCCGGCACGGCGAGTGAAGTGCCGGCGAAGTTCATCATGGACTATCTGTTCGGCCGCGCCAATATCGGGCTTGCGTCGGCGGCGTCGATCGTATTGCTTGCCACCGTGCTGGCGATTCTCGCGCCGTTCTTCTATGCCCGCAGCCGCGCCGCCCTGCGCAAGGAGGTGTGATGAACACGCTCAGTCCGCCGTTGAAAAGCGGCACGCCTCGCCGCGCGCAGCAACGCCGCCGCCGCTCGGCGTTCACCCCGGCGCGGCTCGGCGTCTACGCGTTTCTGCTCACGGCGGCGCTGTTCTTCCTGCTGCCGCTTTACGTGATGCTCGTCACTTCGGTCAAGCCGATGAGCGAGATCCGCCTCGGCAATCTGCTGGCATTTCCCGCGCATTTCACGCTCAGCGCGTGGAGCGCCGCGTGGCAGTCCGCCTGCACCGGGCTCGATTGCAACGGCATTCAGGTCGGTTTCTGGAATTCGGTGCGCATTGTCGTGCCGAGCACGATTCTCTCGATCGCGATCGGCGCGGTGAACGGCTACGCGCTGTCGTTCTGGCGGCCGCGCGGCGCGGGCCTGCTGTTCGGCGTGCTGCTGATGGGCGCCTTCATTCCCGTGCAGGTGATGGTGTACCCGCTCGTGCGCGTGCTGGCGAGCGTGCATCTGTTCAGTTCGTTGCCGGGCATTGTGGTGATTCACACCATCTTCGGTATGCCGGTGATGACGCTTCTGTTCCGCAACTACTACGTGTCGATTCCGCAGGAGCTGTTCAAGGCGGCACGCATCGACGGCGGCGGCTTCTGGCGCGTCTTCCTGCAACTGATGCTGCCCATGTCCACGCCGATCATCGTGGTGGCGGTCATCATGCAGGTCACGGGTATCTGGAACGACTTCATTCTCGGCCTCGTGTTCGCCGGCACCAAAAATCTGCCGATGACGGTGCAACTGAACAACATCATCAATACGACGACCGGCGAACGCCTCTATAACGTCAATATGGCGGCGACCATTCTGACTTCCATGGTGCCGCTCGCGGTGTACTTCGTTTCGGGCCGCTGGTTCGTGCGCGGCATTGCATCCGGCGCCGTCAAGGGATAGGGCGATGACAAACGTGGCTAATATGGCAAACGCGGCGGACATGGCGGGTGTGGCGAGCAGTCCCGATGCGGCGGACGCCGCCGGCCTCACGAATCCGGCCAACGTCGCCGTGCGCAATCTGACGATTCAACTCGGCGCGAACACGGTGATCGAGAATCTGAATCTCGACGTGCGGGCCGGCGAATTCGTCGTGCTGCTCGGACCGTCCGGCTGCGGCAAATCCACCTTGCTGCACAGCATTGCCGGCTTGATCGACGTGACCGACGGCAGCATCGAGATTGCCGGCGAAGACATGACCTGGGCCGACCCGAAAGACCGTCGCATCGCGCTGGTGTTCCAGTCGTACGCGTTGTATCCGACCATGAGCGTGGAGCGCAACCTGTCGTTTGCGCTGCGCATCAACGGCACGCCGAAGGCGGAGATTGCGCGGCGCGTGGCGCGCGCCTCGGACATGCTGCAACTCGGACCGCTGCTCAAGCGCAAACCGGCGCAACTGTCAGGCGGCCAACGGCAGCGGGTGGCCATTGGCCGGGCGATCGTGCGCGAAGCCGACGTGTTCCTGTTCGACGAGCCGCTCTCGAATCTCGACGCCAAATTGCGCACCGAACTGCGCCGTGAGCTCAAGCAACTGCACCAGCGCCTGGGCGCGACGATGATCTACGTCACGCACGATCAGGTCGAGGCAATGACGCTCGCCACCCGCATGGCGGTGATGCGCGGCGGCGTCATCCAGCAGTTCGGCACGCCCGCCGAAGTCTACGCGCGCCCCGACAACCTGTTCGTCGCGACGTTTCTGGGCACGCCCGCGATGAACCTGCTCAAGGGCACGCTCGAAACGCACGACGGCGCGCTCCACTTCTGCACGGAGCGTTGGCGGCTCGACGTGTCGGCGTACTCGTTCAAGATCGCGCCCGCGAACGGCTTGCCGTGCGTGCTCGGCGTGCGGGCCGAAGACGTGCGGCTCGCCGAAGGCGCGAGCGAACACGCAAAAGTTTCGCTGGTGGAGCCGATGGGCAACCATCGCGTCATCTGGCTCGACTATCATGGAGTGCAGGTCGCATCGATCGACCAGACGAAGACGCCGGTGGCGATAGGGGAAACCGCGGCGTTTTCGTTCGACAGTACCCATGTCTCTCTGTTCGACGAAGCGGGCGGCGCGCGTTTGTAGCGCCGGCACGCGGCGTCGCTGACAATACAACATGCTTGACGGAGATCCGCGTGGCAACACTCAAAGATGTCGCGGCACTGGCCGGCGTGGGCATGTCGACCGCCTCGCGTGCCATTTCAGGTAAGGGACCCATCTCAGCCGATGCCGCCGCGCGCGTGAAGGCGGCCATCGAACAGTTGAACTTTCGTCCGTCTTCCATCGGCCGGGCCATGGCCACGCAGTCGCTCGGCATGGTCGGCATTTTCGTGCCGACGTTCTTCGGTTCCTACTACGGCACGATCCTCAAACAGACCGACGAGGAACTGCGCGCGGTGCGCCGTCACGTGGTGGTGGCGACCGGCTGCGGAGAAGTCTCGCCGCGCGAGCAGGCCATCGAGGCGGTGCGCTTTCTGATCGGCCGCGATTGCGACGGCGTAGTGGTGATCAGCCACGATCTGCACGACGAAGACCTGATCATGCTGCACAAGATGCACCCGAAAATGGTGTTTCTGAACCGCGCGTTCGACCAGTTGCCGGAGGCGTCGTTTTGCGCCGACCACCACCGGGGCGGCGAACTGGCGGCGCGCACGCTGCTCGATCACGGGCATCGCGAGATTGCTGTGATTTCCGGGCCTTTCACTTCTTCGGACAACCAGATGCGTCTGGAGGGCTTTTTCGCCGAGCTGGCGCGCGAGGGCATTGCACGCGACGAAGTCACGCTGATCGAATCGGACTTTTCACCGGAAGGCGGCTACGCCGCCGCGCAAAAGCTGCTCGGCACGAAGCGCCGTTTCACCGGTCTGTTCTGCGCGAACGATACGATGGCGGTGAGTGCGCTGGCCTGTTTTCACCAGGCGGGGATCTCGGTGCCCCGTGAAGTCTCGGTGATCGGTTACGACGACGATTATTCGGCCGCGTATGCCGCGCCCGGACTCACCTCGGTGCATATTCCGACTGCGGAACTAACGCAGAACGCCGTGCGCTGGCTGGTCAATCAGTGCTACCGGACCACATGGGAGATTTTCCGCGAGTTTCCGGTGAGCGTGACGATGCGGGAGTCGGTGGGACCGGCGCAGGGGGCGATGCAGGCGGCGCGGTTGAGCAGTACGTCGTAGCTGCTTCTCGTGAGGCGGCGAGGCGGGAAGCGCTGACCTCGCTGCCCGGCCGCCCGTGAAGGTTCAGGTGCCGCTGCGCAGCGACTGCTCGTAGCGCAGGCGCGCTTCTTCATCGAGCCGCGTATCTTCGAGTTCCTGAAGCACGGCTTCCAGATCGATCGGCGTGGTATCGAGGGCGACGCGGCCGGTCAGCGCCGCGTCGACATGCAATGCGCCCGCTTCGTAGAGCGACCAGATTTCCTTGCCGTAACTAGTCTCCAGTAACGCCGGCGCGAAGCGGCCGAAATACGTGGCGAGGTTGTTGACGTCGCGCTCGAGCATGGCGGGCGCTTCGAGATTGCCGGCGGCATCCACGGCCTGTGGCAGGTCGATGATGACCGGGCCGTCGGCGGCAAGCAGGATGTTGTACTCGGACAGGTCGCCGTGAATCATGCCGGCGCACAGCATGCGCACCACCTCGTTCACCAGCCGCGCATGCAGTTCGAGCGCGCGCTCTTCGGTCATCTCGACATCGTTCAGACGCGGCGCGACGTTGCCGTCGGCGTCGGTCACCAACTCCATCAGCAATACGCCGTCGGTGCAGATAAAAGGCTGCGGCACGCGCACGCCCGCGTTCGCGAGCTGGAACAGCGCGTCGACTTCGGCGTTCTGCCAGGCCTGTTCCTGCACTTCGCGGCCATAGCGGCTGCCTTTTTCCATCGCGCGTTGCTGGCGGCTGTTCTTGACCTTGCGGCCTTCGCGGTAGGACGCAGCCTGGCGGAAGCTGCGCTGTTTGGCGTCCTTGTAGACTTTCGCGCAGCGCGTGGCGTCGCCGCTGCGGACCACGTAGACGGTGGCTTCCTTACCGCTCATCAACTGGGAGATGACTTCGTCGATCAGGCCTTCTTCGACGAGCGGGAGCAGACGTTTCGGGGTTTTCATGCGACCGCCGAAGAGCGGTGGTCGGCGCGGCGGCGATACGCGGCCGGCTGCGAGGGCAGGTGATGCGGGATTCGGGTCATGCGGGATTATACGGGGAGACTGCCTCGAGCATAAAAAGCGGCCGTGAAACGGCTGCGGACTCGCGCGAGTTTGTTGTAATCGCCGACACAGTCATTTGCTGTTTTCCCCCATTCAGTTCGCATGCCCATCGCGTAAACTCGCAGGAACAAGACGTTACGGGGTGCGAGATGTTGGCCGTGTTCTTCATTGCCTGTCCGATCTGCATTGCCGCGTTGTTCGGTTTCGCGCGGTACGTGCATCCGGTGACGGGACGATTCAAGCGGTAAGTCAGGCAGCGGGATGTTGTCCGCAGCGCCAATCGGGCGCGTGTTGCGTGTTCACTTTCTTTAGCCGATCTCGCTACAAGTCTTGCCTTTGAGTGTCGAGTCGCGGCACGATGCGCGATAACCTCGATTAGGGCGGTATCGCGTATGCGAGATTTTCTGGCGACTTTTGCGGCACGCGCCAGCGTGCTGAAGGGCGTCCTTCCTCTGAACCGCGCCGCGGCGGCGCGCGATGCGTTGGCCGGCGTGCAGCTTGCGTCGATGGATATTCCGCAAGTGCTCGGCTACGCGCGTATTGCCGGCATGCCAGCTGTGACGGGCTTGTACACGGTCTTTCTGCCGCTGATCGCCTTTGCGTTTTTCGGCGCCTCGCGGCATCTGGTCGTCGCCGCGGACTCCGCGACCGCCACCATCTTCGCAAGCCGGCTTGCCACCATGGCGCCGCCCTCCAGCGCTGAATACGCCGCGCTCGCCGCGATGGTCGCCTTGCTGACCGCTGCCTTGCTGTTCATCGCGCGGATTTTCAAACTGGGCTTTCTCGCCGATTTTCTGTCGCGCACCGTGCTGGTCGGCTTCCTTGCAGGCGTTGGCGTGCAGGTCGGCATTGCGATGCTCGGCGACATGCTCGGCTTGCCCGGACACGCCGCGCGCAGCGTCGATCAGCTCATGCTGGTGGTGCGCGAAGTTAGCCAGGTCCATCGGCCGACGCTCGCCATTTCGCTGCTGGTGGTCGTCGCCATTCTGACGTGCAAACGCTTTCTGCCACGCGTGCCGGTGCCGTTGATCGCCGTCGTGGCGGGTATTGCGGCGAGCGATATGTATCGCTTTCCGGCCCACGGCATTGCCGTGCTCGGCCCGGTGGCGGGCGGCTTGCCACCGCTGCGCGTACCGTCGGTGACATGGCAGCAGATGCTCGATCTGCTGCCCGTGGCGGCGTCCTGTTTCGTGATGATCGTCGCGCAGAGCGCTGCCGCGAGCCGCGTGTTCGCCGAGCGTCACCACGAACCGGTCGATACCAACGCCGACTTGCTCGGCATCGCCGCGGCCAACGCGGCGGCGGCGTTTTCAGGCGCCTTCGTGGTGAACGGCAGTCCGACGCAAACCGCCATGGCCGACCTGGCCGGCACGCGCAGCCAGTTTGCGCAGTTGGTCTTCGCGGCCGTGGTGGTGGCGGTGCTGCTGTTTTTCAGCCGCTTTTTGCAGTATCTGCCGCACTGCATTCTCGCCAGCATCGTGTTTACGATCGCCATCGGCCTGATCAATCTGAAAACCTTGTTCGCGATTCGCCGGGAGAGCCCTGGCGAATTCGCGCTGGCCGTGTTCACCGCGGCGGCCGTGGTGCTGATTGGCGTCGAGCACGGCATTCTGGTGGCGGTGGCGCTCTCGCTGCTGCGGCACGTGCGCCACAGCTACCGTCCGCATACGATGATTCTCGCCCCTGGTGACGACGACGTCTGGGTGCCGGTGCCCGCTGTGCCCGGCGTCCAGACCGCGCCGGGCCTGATCGTCTACCGCTTCGGCGCCGATCTGTTTTACGCGAACGACCACTTTTTCGTCGACGATACCCGGCGCCTGATCGACCTTGCCCCGAGCAAGGTGCGCTGTTTCGTGATCGACGCAAGCGCGATCACCGACATCGACTATTCGGCCTCACGCTCGGTTGGCGAGTTGTGCCAGACATTGAAAAGCCAGGGCATCGAGGTATTGTTCGCGCGCGTGAACCCCTACTTGCGGTCGGACATGGACCGGCACGGCATCACGCCGATCGTCGAAGAAGGTCGCATTTTCAACACATTGCACGAAGCGCTGCGCACGGCCGGTGTGGAGAAGCCCGACCGGCATGTGAAAGAGGCCACGTAAGCGCGGGATTGCGCGAGGGCAGCGCAATGCGCAGCTTCTGGTGTGGCGGCTATTCGTCAGCGAAGAAATAGCCGATGAAGAAACACACGCCCGCGATAACAGCACCCAGCACAGCCACCGTATAAGCGAGCGCCGTGCCGTGCCACAGCCCGTCGAACCACTGATGAAGCTGCGCCATCAGCACCGCCGCATTGCCGCCAATACGCTGCAATTCGATCTGATAGCGCGGATCGGCCACGCTGTACATGGAGACGGCGCTGTCCGGCGGCGTGGTCGCATAGATGATCACGGCCAGAACCACGCCGGCCACGAATGCCGTGATGCCCGCGAGGTAGAGCCGCTGGCGCCATGGCGAGCGCTGCGCTGCCGGATTCACTTCATTACCGCCGCTCATCGTATTCGTCTATCCGCTTCAATTATCACGGCGACAGTATCGCAGAGCGGCGGGCGTCTCCTGGACGCGCTCAGCTTTTCGAAGTCAGCAGCTTGATGCCGGCAATGCCGAACATGATGGCGAGCGAGCCGTCCAGCCAGCGCCGGATCGACGCGTAGATGCGCCGTGCGGAAGCGGTCGAAAACAGCACCGCATAGCTGCTGAACACCGACACGCCGATGCACATGCAGCCGAGCACCACCGGCGTGGTATGCGAGGTGCCGCCGGCCGGCGACATGGCCAGCGAGACGATCGAGAGCCACACCAGAATCGCTTTCGGATTGGTGAGATGCAGCAGCAGGCCGCGCAGATAGAGACGCTTGAGTGGTTCGTTGTCACGCGTCGCGCCCGTGGGCAATGCCTTGGGACGGAACGCGGAGCGCGCGGATTTGAAGCCGAGCCACAACAGATACAGACCGCCGGCAATCTTGATCGCCACCAGACATTCCGAATAAGTGGCGAGTACGGCCGACAAACCCAGTGACGCCAGCAGCGCCCAGAAGTACGAACCCGACACCACGCCGAGCGCGAAGGTGAGCGCGGAACGGCGGCCCGCGCTCATCGCCAGCGACATGATCGCGAGATTGCTCGGCCCAGGGCTCGCCGTACCGACGAAGTAGGCGCTGTAAGCGATCAGGACATCGGCGGTGAGGAAACTGCTGGCGATCATGGGCTGGACCTCGGCGGCGGGCAGGGCGTGCGGCTCGCAGCGCACACGGGTAAGGAGCGCGAGTCGTCGCGCAAACGCAGATTTTGCGCGCGGGCGGAAGAATCTCAAAGATACAGTTCGTTGCTCCAGCAACAGCACAATCGCGCGGACGCGGCGGCTTGGGCTCACGCACCGGCTGCCATGCCGATGCAATCCGCGAGCGCGCCCGCCACCGCCTGGCGACTATGCCGCGGTCGCTGCACGAGGCCGATCTCCCGCTGAAACGTCGCCTCGCCGAGTTCGAGTGCGACGACGCCGGCCGGCCATTTGCCGAGTCCCGCGCTATTCGGAAGGAGCGCCACGCCGATACCGCGCGCGACCAGTTGCACGATGCCTTGCAGCTCGTCCAGCTCGATCACGTCGCGCACATTGACCCGCGAGCGCCGCAGAAACCGGTCGACCAGCCTGCCGCCGAACGAGCCGCGGTCGTAGCGGATAAACGGCTCGCTGCGCAGCAGTTCGCGCCAGGACCGCGGCGCGCCCTTGCCGCGCACGAGCGCCTTGGGCACGAGCAGCACGAACGGCTCGGTGACGAGCGTGCGCCATTCGAGTTCGGACGGCAGCGCGAAGGGCGGTTTGATGATGACGGCCAGGTCCAGTTCGCCGGAATCGACTTGCCCCAGCAAGCCCAGCGACACGCCGGGCACGACCCGAATGCGCCAGCCGGGACGGTCGTCGCGAAAGCGCGCGAGTGCGTCGGCGAGAAACGACACTTGCGCGGATGCAATGGCGCCTACCCGCAGCATGCCGCTTTCCGCCGCGACCGCGCCACGTTCGGAAAGCCGCGCGTAGAGCGTCATCATTTCCTCGGCGAGCGTGAGCGTTTCGCGGCCGGCGTCGTTGAGTGTGGCGGAGCGGCCGGTGCGGTCGAAGAGCGCGAAGCCGAGTTCTTCTTCGAGCCGTTGCATTTGCGCGCTCACGGCGGATTGCGTCAGCCCGATGCGCGCGCCGGCGCTCGAAAACGTGCCGTACTGGCTCACAGCGATGAAAGTCTTGAGTTCGCTTAGCATGTTGGATTGATCGAATTTGGTGATAGTCAGATCAAATATATATCGTTTTTCCCCATTTTTAGTCATGGTTAAACTTTGCTTCACGCGTGAGGTGTTCAAAGTGCCCGCACGTTCCACCCAATTCCAATCAGCGAGTTTCCCCATCATGAGCGTTGCCGATACCGTCTTGCCGCCGTTCCATCTGGCGTTCCCTGTTCATAGCCTTGCCGCCGCGCGCGAGTTTTACGGCGAACTGCTGGGCTGCCCGGAAGGGCGCAGCTCGGACGCGTGGGTCGATTTCAATTTCTATGGCCATCAGATCGTCGCGCATCTCGCGCCGGAGGAAATCGGCCATCGTCATACCAGCAAGGTCGACGGCGATGCCGTGCCGGTCCGCCACTTCGGTGCGGTGCTCTCGATGGCGCAATGGCAGGCCGCCGCGGACAAGCTGCAAGCGGCCGGCATCGACTTCATCATCGAGCCGCATGTGCGTTTCAAGGGTGAAGTCGGCGAACAGGCGACCATGTTCTTCCTCGACCCGTCGGGCAATGCGCTGGAATTCAAGGCGTTCGCGGATATGTCGGCGTTGTTCGCGAAGTAACGCCGGTAGCGGCGTGGCAAAGGGTCGAGGATCGACCAGGCTTTGAATGCGCGTGAAGTATTTGCTTCGCGCAAAACAATCCATGCGATGTTTCGCGACGCGCTCGCGTGACATCGCATTGAAGCGGCACCTCAATTCCGGCTATCTTCTCTTATCAAACGTTTGCTTGCCGGCAAACTCCTCGCAGTTCAAGCACCGTTTTTCCTTACGTTAGCCTTCCTGACAATTCCGCCATTTTGGCGCCATGCAGGCGTTGGTGCTAGCGATCTAGCATAAGCGCTGATTCACCATCCCTTACCTGCATTCATTCGGGCGCGTTTCATGTGGATCGTCAACGTTGCGCTTAAGCGGCCCTACACGTTCATCGTGATGGCCATTCTGATCTTGCTGGCGACGCCGTACGTGCTGTTCACCACGCCGGTCGACGTGCTGCCGGAAATCAATATTCCGGTGGTCAGTATCATCTGGACCTACACGGGCTTGTCGGCCCAGGACATGGCCAACCGCATCACCTCGGTCAACGAGCGCAGTCTGACCACCACGGTCAACGACATCGAGCACATCGAATCGCAATCGCTCGCGGGCATCACGATCCTGAAGGTGTTCCTGCAGCCGAACGCGAACATTCAGACTGCAATCGCGCAAACGGTGGCCGTCGAACAGGCGCAGCTCAAGCAGATGCCACCGGGCGCCACGCCGCCGCTCGTGATCAGCTATTCGGCTTCAAGTATTCCGGTGATCCAGCTCGGCCTGTCGAGCCCGAAACTCTCCGAGCAGGCGCTCAACGATACGGCGCTGAACTTTCTGCGCCCGCAACTCGTGACGATTCCCGGCGCGGCCGTGCCGTATCCGTATGGCGGCAAGTCGCGGCTGATCTCGGTCGACCTGAACACACGCGCGCTGCTTGCCAAAGGCCTGACGCCTTCCGATGTGGTTAGCGCGTTCAACGCGCAAAACCTGATCTTGCCGACCGGCACGGCGAAGATCGGACCGAAGGAATACACCATCAACATGAACGGCTCGCCCAGCACGCTGGAAGGGCTCAACGATATTCCAGTGCGCACGCTCAACGGCGCGACCACGTATCTGCGTGAAGTTGCGCATGTGCGCGACGGTTTCTCGCCGCAGACCAATATCGTGCGGCAGGACGGGCATCGCGGCGTGCTGATGTCGGTGCTCAAGAACGGCAGCGCGTCGACGCTCTCCATCGTGAATACGCTGAAAGGGCTGCTGCCGAACGCACAAGCGGCATTGCCGCCCGATCTGAAAATCACTGCATTGTTCGATCAGTCGGTGTTCGTGAAAGCGGCGGTGCAGGGCGTGGTGCGCGAGGCGCTGGTCGCCGCCGCGCTGACCGCCGCGATGATCCTGTTGTTCCTCGGCAACTGGCGCAGCACCTGCATTATCGCGATCTCGATTCCACTGTCGATCCTGTCCTCGCTGATCGCGCTGCATGCGCTCGGGCAGACCATCAACATCATGACGCTCGGCGGTCTCGCGCTGGCAGTCGGGATTCTGGTGGACGATGCCACGGTGACGATCGAGAACATCGAACGGCATCTGCATATGGGCACGAATCTGCACGACGCGATTCTCGACGGCGCGGGTGAAATTGCGATTCCAGCGCTGGTGTCCACGCTCTGTATCTGTATCGTATTCGTGCCGATGTTCTTCCTGACCGGCGTGGCGCGTTATCTGTTCGTGCCGCTCGCCGAAGCGGTGGTGTTCGCCATGCTGGCGTCGTACATTCTCTCGCGTACGCTGGTGCCGACCCTCGCGATGCTGCTGATGGGGCACGCGCACAAGCCGAAGCAGGGTGCGAAGCCGAATTTGTTCATGCGCCTCTATCACCGCTTCGATCGTGGCTTCGAGCGCATGCGCGCCGGCTACATCATGATTCTGAGCAGCTTGCTGGTGCGTCGCGGCATGTTCGGCAGCGTGTTCCTCGGCTTTTGCGTCGTCTCGATGGGCCTGATTTTCGTGCTCGGCGAAGACTTCTTCCCAAGCGTGGACGCCGGCGACATTCGCCTGCATATGCGTGCGCCGACCGGCACGCGCATCGAGGAAACCGCGCGTCTCGCCGACGAAGTCGAAAAGGTGATCCGCGAAGTCGTGCCGCGGAAAGAACTCGGCACGATTCTCGACAACCTCGGTTTGCCCTATAGCGGCATCAACCTTTCGTATAGCAATGCGGGCACGATCGGCACGCTCGACGGCGAGATCCAGGTGGCGCTCAATGAAGATCACAAGCCCACGCAAATCTACATGGACAAACTGCGCGCGATTCTGCCGCAGCGCTTTCCGGGCGTCGAGTTTTTCTTCCAGCCGGCCGACATCGTCACTCAGATTCTTAACTTCGGTTTGCCTGCTGCCGTGGACGTGCAGATTTCCGGCACGAATCAGGAGGGCAACTTCGACGTTGCGCGCAAACTGCTGAAACAGGTGCGCATGATTCCCGGCACCGTGGACACGCACATCCAGCAGAAACTGGACGAACCGGCGATCAATCTTCAGATGGACCGCACGCGGCTTCAGCAACTCAATCTGAGCGCGAGCAATGTGGCGCAAAACGTGCTCATTTCCTTGTCGGGCAGTTCGCAAACATCGCCGGGTTTCTGGTTCAACAACCGCAACGGCGTGGAATACAACGTCGCGGTGCAAACGCCGCAGTACCAGGTGTCGTCGATCGACGAACTGTTGCGCACGCCGGTCTCCGGTTCGGCCAACGGCCCGACGCAACTGCTCGGCAACCTGGTGCGGGTCGCACCGCAGACGCAGTTCGCCGAAGTCACGCACTACAACATCAGGCCGGTGATCGATCTGTATGTGAGCGTCGAGAAGCGCGACCTGGGGAGCGTGGCGAATCAGGTCGACAAGCTGGTGGACAACGTGCGCGCGTCGCTGCCGCGCGGCAGTCAGATTACCGTGCGCGGCCAGGTGAAGACCATGCGCAGTTCGTTCTTCGGGCTGGGACTCGGCGTGGCGATGGCGATCGTGCTGGTGTACCTGCTGATCGTCGTGAACTTCCAGTCGTGGGTCGATCCGCTGATCATCGTCAGCGCGTTGCCCGCGGCGCTGGCGGGCATTGTGTGGATGCTGTTCCTGACCGGCACGCACCTGAGCGTGCCGGCCTTGACCGGCGCGATCATGACTATGGGCGTGGCTACCGCCAACAGTATTCTGATGGTGTCGTTCGCGCGCCAGCGTCTGTCGGCTGGCGCACCGCCGCTGACCGCCGCGCTCGAAGCCGGCGCAAGCCGGATCAGGCCGGTGCTGATGACGGCCTTCGCGATGATCATCGGCATGATTCCGATGGCGCTCGGCCTGGGCGAAGGCGCCGAGCAGAATGCGCCGCTCGGCCGCGCGGTGATCGGCGGCTTGCTGTTCGCCACCGTTTCCACACTGTTTTTCGTGCCGCTGGTGTTCGCGGCGATTCACTCCCGCCTCGCGCGCCGCCACCGCGGCGACGATGACCATGGCGGCGCGAATCACACGGGTTCCCACGACGACGGCCCCGCGCCCGAGCACGGCGGCGCTGGCAAGCCCGCGTAAAGTTAAATGACGGCTGACTGATATGGCTGACTGAGATGGCTGACTGAGATGGCTGACTGAGATGGCTGACTGAGATGACCGAAAAAACTCATGCATCGCTAGCGATTCCTGCGCGAGAGACGGAAGGCGGCCACGCCTTGCCACCGCGCCATCAAGAATGGAAGCGCGCCAAACTCGCCGTGTGGATCGTGCTGGCGCTGCTGGCCGCGGGGGCCTTGCGCACCGTGATCGCCAACGTCATGCAAAACCATGCGGTGGCGGAGACCACGAAGCAGAACGCCACGCAGTATGTGAACGTGGTGAGCCCGACCCAGACCGAAGGCGGCGGCGATACCTTGCTGCCGGGCACGCTGCGCGGCTACGTCGAATCGCCGATCTTTGCGCGCTCCACTGGTTATCTGCTGCACTGGTACGCCGATATCGGCGCGCGAGTGAAGCAGGGCCAGTTGCTCGCCGATCTGGATACGCCGGAAATCGATCAGGAACTCGCGCAGGCTTTGGCGCAGCGCCAGCAAACCAGTTCGAGCCTCGGCCTCGCGAAGAGCTCACTGGACCGCTGGCAGCAATTGCGTCAGCGCGATGCGGTCTCGCAACAGGAACTCGACGAACGGCAGAGCACTTATACGCAGGACGTCGCCAATCTCGCCGCTGCCGACGCCAACGTCAAGCGCCTGCAGCAACTCGAATCGTTCAAGCGGATCGTGGCGCCGTTCGCGGGCGTGGTCACGCAACGCAATGTGGATGTCGGCGACCTGATCGACGCGGGCAGCGGCACGAGCCGCGCGCTCTTCGCGCTCGCGCAGTCGGATCCGCTGCGCGTTTATGTGCAATTGCCGCAGGCGTATGCGCAAAACGTGTCGGCGGGGCAGAAGGTGGTGGTGACGCAGGCCGAGCTGCCGGGCCAGCAATTCCACGGCACGATCACGCACATTTCCGGCGCGATCGACGTGCCCACCCGTTCGCTGCAGGTCGAAGTGACCTTGCCGAATCCGGACGACAAGCTGCGCCCCGGCGCGTATGTCCAGGTGGCGGTGCCGGCCTCGGCGCATGCGCGATTGACGGTGCCGGGCAATGCTTTGCTGTTTCGTGCCGAAGGCCCGCGCGTCGCGGTGGTCGATGCGAAGGGCAACGTGCAGCTGCACAAGATCGTGATTGCGCAGGATCTCGGACAGTCGCTTGAAATCGAAAGCGGCGTCGAGGCGAACGACAAGATCATCATCAACCCGAGCGATTCGATCGCGGACGGCGATCACGTGCAGATCCAGCAGCCGCAAACCAACCGCAAGGGGGCGTCGTGAAGCACGTGGCCACATGCCGTGCGTTGACGACGCTGGCGGGCGCGGCGCTGCTGGCCGCGTGCACGGTCGGGCCGAATTACGAAAGGCCGCAGGCCGAGGTGCCGCCCAGCTGGCAAACCGATTCGTACTGGCGCGTGGCCGTGCCGTCTCATGCACCGATTTCGCCGGACTGGTGGAGCGCGTTCAGCGATGCGACGCTCGCCACGCTGGAAACGCAGGCGCTCGCGCAGAATCAGACGCTGGTCGCGGCCAGCGCACACTACGAGCAGGCCCGGGCGACGCTCGCGAATAACCGCGCACAGCAGATTCCCGAAGTCGATTTCGCGGCGCAGGGATCGCGCTTCCGGATTTCGCAGAACCGTCCACAGACGAATTACGGCACGCCCACGACGTCGACGGTGCAAAACAATGTGCAGCTCGGCCCCACGATCAGCTACGACACCGATCTATTCGGCCGGATACGTCGCGAAGTGGAAGGCGCGGCGGCTTCCGCGCAGCAATCGGCGGACGATCTGGCCAACGCGCGGCTCGTGCTCACCACCGATCTCGCCAGCGACTATTTCTCGCTGCGTGAACTCGACGCCGAGATCGACGTACTGAATCGGTCGGTGAAACTGCAGCAGAAGGCGCTCGACTACGTCACCACGGAACATGATCTCGGTTCGGTGTCCGGGCTCGACGTGCTGCAACAGAAGTCGCTGCTCGACTCGACGCGCGTGCAGGCGCAACTGCTGCTGAATCAGCGGGCGCAGTTCGAACATGCGATTGCTGCTCTGGTCGGCGTGCCCGCGCCGCAGTTTTCGATCGAGCCCAAGGTGCTCGCGGTTCAGGTTCCGTCGATTCCGCTCGGCGTGCCCAGCGACGTGTTGCAGCGACGGCCGGATGTCGCCTCGGCGGAGCGCGCGATGGCCGCGGCGAACGCGCAGATCGGCGTCGCCAAGGCGGCGTTCTTCCCGAGTCTCACGCTGGCGCCGAGCATCGGTTGGGAAAGCACGCAGTTCGCCAGTCTGCTGAGCGCGCCGACGCTGATGTGGACGCTCGGCGCGGCAGTCAGCCAGGTGCTGTTCGACGGCGGCCGCCGCGCGGCCAACGTGAAGTTCGCGAGCGAAGGCTACAAGGCCACCGAGGCGAACTACCGCCAGACCGTGCTCACCGCGTTCCAGCAGGTGCAGGACGGCATCACCGGACTGTCCGTGCTGGACGGCGCGGCGAAGCAGTCGAGCGAGGCCGTCACCGATGCGCAGCATCTGCTGGCGCTCGCCAACGACCGCTATTCGGGCGGCCTCGTCGCGTACCTCGACGTGATCACCGCCCAGCAGTCGCTGCTCACCAGCGAGCGCCAGGACGTGCAGATTCACGGCCAGCAGATGACGCTGTCGGTCTCGCTCGTGAAGGCGCTCGGCGGCGGCTGGGACGTCGGCGCGGACATGTCGAATACGCCCGCGGGCGCGCAGCGCGACGACACGAAGGAGGCGATGGCTCCCGCGCGGTGAGCTGGCGGATCATGAAGCAGCAGGGCAGCAGCAGGGGCAGCAGCGGGAGCACGCGGCGGTGCGCAAGACGATTGCAAGGCGTTTCGTATAATGCACATACAAGGGGACGCGCATGAAATTGCTGATTGTTGAAGACGAGCACAAGGTGGTGGACTACCTGCGCTCCGGTTTGACAGAGCAGGGGTGGGTCGTCGACGTTGCGCTCGACGGCGAGGAAGGCATGCATCTGGCCACCGAATTCGATTACGACGTGATCGTCCTCGACGTGATGCTGCCCAAACGCGACGGCTTCAGCGTGCTGAAGGCGCTGCGTATGCGCAAGTCCACGCCGGTCATCATGCTCACCGCGCGCGATCACGTGAACGACCGCGTGCGCGGCCTGCGCGAAGGCGCCGACGACTACCTCACCAAACCCTTTTCGTTTCTCGAACTGGTCGAGCGGCTTCATGCGCTCGCGCGCCGCACGCGTTCGCAGGAGTCGACGCTGATTTCCGTCGGCGATCTGTTCGTCGATCTGATCGGCCGGCGCGCGACCCGCGACGGCGTGCGCCTCGATCTCACCGCCAAGGAATTCCAGCTGCTCAGCGTGCTGGCGCGCCGGCAAGGCGACATTCTGTCGAAGACGGCGATTACCGAACTCGTCTGGGACGTCAACTTCGACAGCCATACCAACGTGGTCGAGACCGCGATCAAACGATTGCGCGCCAAGCTCGACGGCCCGTTCCCCTCGAAACTGCTGCATACCGTGCGCGGCATGGGGTACGTGCTCGAAGTGCGCGAAGAGGCGGAGCAGCCATGAACAGGTCGATTGCCCGGCGCCTCGCGTTGATGTTCGCGTTGGTCGCGCTGTTCGTGTTCACGCTGGTCGGCACGGGGCTCTTTCTGGTGCTGCGCACGCAGCTCGAACACCATCTGCGCGAGTCGCTCGACGACCGCACGCAGATCGCGCGCATCATCGTGTATCACGCCGTGACGCCGGAGAAGTGGCGCATGGCGCGCGAAAAGCTTACCGACATGACGCCGCGCGACGGCAGCACGGTATATGCGGTGTCGAGCACCGATCCGTATTTCCATTACGGCACGCCGGTCGGCGGCTCGGTGGTCACGAGCTGGGCCGGCGGCTATTCACGCGTGACGCCGGCGGGCGGCGGCCAGGACATGCTGAGCTCCACGGTGACAATTCCGGCTTACGGCGCGCGTCCGGCGGTGCAGTTGCAGGTGGCCGCGAGCTATTCGCCCAATGTGCGCACCATGCGCGTGTTCGGCTCGGCGCTCGCCGCGCTGTCGGCGCTCGGCAGTCTTGGCGTGTTGCTGCTTAGCTATTCGGTCACGCGGCTCGGTCTCGCGCCGCTCACGCGTCTCACGCGCGACGCTTCCGCCGTGAGTCCGAATAACCGCTCGCAGCGTCTGAATACGGCCTCGCTGCCGCTCGAACTGAACGACCTGGCCAACTCCTTCAATGGTGCATTAGAGCGGCTCGACGGCGCGTATGGCCGCCTCGAATCGTTCAATGCGGACGTGGCCCACGAACTGCGCACGCCGGTGACGATTCTGATCGGCCAGACGGAAGTGGCGTTGACACGCAATCGCTCGGTCGACGATCTGCGCCACACATTGCAATCGAATCTCGAAGAATACGAGCGCATGCGGGCGATCATCAACGACATGCTGTTTCTCGCCCGCGCCGATCAGGGCGAGCGCGCGACGGGTCTCGTCGACGTGTCGCTGGCCGCGGAAGTCGCGCATACGCTGGAGTTTCTGGAGATACCGCTCGAAGAAGCGCGGGTACGGGCACACTTGCGCGGCGACGCCCTGGCGCGCGTGAACCGCTCGCTGTTCGGCCGCGCCTGCACCAATCTGTTGATGAACGCTATCCAGCATTGCGAGCCGGACGCCGAGATCAGCGTGACGATCGTGAGTGACGAGAGTCAGGTGCGCGTGGCGGTGGCCAATCCCGGTGAGCCGATCTCGCCGGATGTGCTCGAACATCTGTTCGACCGCTTCTACCGCGCGGAAGTCTCACGCACGAATAGCCGCGAAAATCACGGCCTCGGGCTCGCGATCGTGAAGGCGATCGCGGAGATGCATCGCGGCAGCGTGTCGGCGCAAAGCGCGCACGGCATCAACACCTTTGTGTTTTCGGTCGCGGCGGTTTCGCCGACGGAAGCCGGCGTGCCGGCGGCGCGCTCGAATTCGGGTGCGGCTGCTGACGGAACCGGTTATCCGCCACTGGTGAAGAGCAAGTCAGCCTGAATCGCCAGACACCGCAGCGGCGTTCGAAGGTCGTCTCGCGGCTCGTCGCGATACATTCGCCCGGCAAGCCGATACATGGACTAGAAATCCAGCGTGAATTGAGCCGGCGCGTCGCTCTCTGTCGCTCCCGCGCGTTGGAGGCCGCCTGCCTTCACGCCCAGCAACCTGATGGATTTAACCAGTTCGACCCGTTTCAGACATTGGGTGGCCGCGTGGCGCAGTGCCTTGGCGTCCGCAACCGGCTCCTGGAGTGTGACGTCACGCGTCACTGTCTGAAAGTCGTTGAAGCGGAGCTTGATCCCGATCCTGCGCGCGAGATAGCCTTTACGCTGCAAGTCCGACGCCACCTGTTCGCATAAACGGGTAAATGCAGTACCGAGTTCCCGCCTGTGTCGTACGGCGTGCAGGTCCTGCTCGAAGGTGGTCTCGCGGCTCATCGAGACAGGCTCGCTATAAGTGACCACTGGTCTGTCATCGAGCCCATGGGAAACTCTGCGAAGCCATGCGCCATAGCTCCGTCCGAACTGTTCGATTAGCCATTGCTCGCTGCATGCGGCAATGTCACCGATGGTCGTTATCCCTAGAGACGTCAGCTTGGCGTTAGCCTTCGGCCCGATACCGTTGATTTTTGCGGCAGCCATCGGCCAGATCCTGGCTTGCAGATCCTCACGCCGCAGAATGGTGATGCCGTCTGGCTTCTGGATGTCCGAACATAGTTTTGCCAGAAGCTTATTAGGCGCAATGCCAACCGAACATGTGAGATTGGTCGCCTCGAAGACGGCCGATTTCAGCTTCCGTGCAATTTGCTCCGATTCGTCGTTCAGAAGCGATAGATCGGCGTAGACCTCGTCGATGCCCACGTCCTCGACTGTCGGACTGACAGACCGGATTGCGTCCTTGAACAGTCGTGAGTACGTTCGATAGAGATCAAAGTTCACTGGAAGGAGAATGGCATCCGGCGCCAGCCGGGCTGCCTGCATGGTGGGCATCCCGGAATGAACTCCGAGTGCTCGTGCTTCATAGGTTGCGGTCGTCAGGACGCCTCTGCCCGTATAGTCGCGTAAGCGCGCGAAGTCACGCGTCCCATCGGCGTTCATTCGGGGCGCGTCCGAACGACGGCCGGCAACCACCATGGCTTGGCCCCGCAGTTCCGGATACTGCGAAAGTTCACAGGACGCAAAGAATGCGTCCATGTCAATATGGGCTATGCGCCTGTCATCTGGCATGCCTTGATACTCAAAAATAGCGTTCACGGTCTGGCTTGGCCAATGGGCGCTTATCTGGACCCCAGTCATGAACGTCGATATAGCGAGAAGTCGCGTTCTGCGGCGCAAATACCTAGACTGTACATTCATACAGTATTTTTGTCAGGTCGTCGGCCCTCGGGAACTGTTTTGGGCTTCGATCCGAATGGCAAAATGCTTTTTGCCTCAGCCATAGATCGCTTTCGTTAGAATCTGTTTTCGATCCTTATATTTCTAAAACCGGAGACCAACGTGCCAGGCTTACTTCCCGATGTCGACCCCGAGGGGCTCCTCGAATATTCAGTCGTCTACACCGACCGATCCATCAATCACATGTCGCAACTCTTCCAGGGAGTCATGCGCGATATTTCCGATTCGCTGAAGAAGGTCTACAACGCGAAGTCGGCCGTGGTCGTCCCGGGCAGCGGGACTTTCGGCATGGAAGCCGTTGCCCGGCAGTTCGCAACGAACAGGAAATGTCTGGTCATCCGCAATGGCTGGTTCAGTTATCGCTGGACGCAGATTTTCGACATGGGCGGCATTCCGTCTGAATCGATCGTGCTGAAGGCGCGCCCGGTCGAACAAGGGAGACAGGCGGCCTACGCACCGCCGCCGATCGAAGACGTGGTCGCTGCGATCAGGGAGAACAAGCCGGATCTGGTGTTTGCGCCGCATGTCGAGACCGCGTCCGGGATCATGCTGCCGGACGCTTATTTGCGCGCGGTGGCCGACGCTGTGCATGCCGTCGGCGGCATGTTCGTACTGGATTGCATTGCCTCCGGCACGGTCTGGGTCGACATGAAGGCGAGCGGCGTCGACGTTCTGATCAGCGCGCCGCAAAAGGGATGGAGCGCTTCACCGTGCTGCGGGCTGGTCATGCTGAGCCCGCTTGCACGCGAAAGAATCGACGGAACGACGAGCACCAGTTTCGCTTGCGATCTTCGCAAATGGCTGCAGATCATGGAAGCCTACGAGAACGGCGGGTTCGCATATCACGCAACGATGCCCACGGACGGTCTCGCGGTCTTGCGGGACGTCATGAAGGAGACCGAGACATACGGCTTCGATAAAGTGAGAGCGGAGCAGCTTGAACTCGGCAAGCGCGTTCGCGCACTCCTTGCGGACAACGGTTTCAGAAGCGTGGCGGCCGAAGGCTTCGAGGCTCCGGGCGTGGTTGTCAGTTACACGGACGATGATGGGATTCGATCCGGCAAGAAGTTCGCGGATGCAGGGTTGCAGGTCGCGGCTGGAGTTCCGCTGCAATGTGACGAGCCTGAGGATTTTAAGACCTTCCGCATTGGGTTATTTGGCCTGGACAAACTGCATGACGTTGAGGGTGCGGTGGAGAGGCTTGCAAAGGCGCTGGATCGTATTAACCTGCGCTCGCGTCTTACGGACTCGCAGAATGGCGCGGCAGACGCACCGTAAATACCGTTTCGGCCTCCGGACCGCGCTCAAGAGGCTCGAAGATACGGCGCATTGCTGACGGCGGTATTGCCGGGCCCTGGTTTACCACCTCAATCGACACGTCTTCACCGCTCCCGGCGCCAAGCACCTTCACAGCGGTGGCCGGTTCTCCGTACTTGAACGCATTTCCGACAAGGTTGCCCAGCATCTGCTGGATGCGCCGACCGTCGCACGTGGTTCGGGTCTCGCCAGTGATCTCGAGCGCGACCCTCCGGCCCGCGTGCGCGGCGCACAACTGGTCCAGTTCGGCGGCCACCAGCGCGCCAAGATCGACCATTTGGTGCAATGATCGGCCGCCCGCTGCGCCGGGTTCGATAATTGCTACCGTATCTGGACTAAAGTGCGCCCGCATCTATTGTTGCCGGGCACCCGACGGGCAGATCCACTGCACGCCTCAATCAGAAATGACTTCCATGACCCCGCAATCCGATGCCTTTAGCTCTGTGTGGCTCCGGCTTTGGGCCGAATCCACCCAGGACTACTCCATCTTCGCCCTTTCGCCGGAAGGCACGGTGCTCACTTGGAACCCAGGCGGCGAATGCATTCAAGGCTATCGCCCCGACGAAATTATAGGCCGGTCGTTTGCCCTTTTTTACCCCGAGGCAGAGCGTGCCGCGGGCGCACCCGAGGCCGCGCTGCGCGCCGCCACCGCGGGCGGGCGCTACATCGCGGAGGGCTGGCGCGTGCGCAAGGATGGCACGTCGTTCTGGGCGAACGTCGTCATGACACCGCTGCGCGACAGCAGCGGCAAGCTCATCGGGTTTGGCAAGGTGGTCCGCGACGTCAGCGACAAGAAGGCCGCTCACGACGCGGTGCTCGAGAGCGAGCGCAGCTTCCGTCTGCTGGTCCAGGGCGTTACCGACTATGCCATCTTCATGCTCTCGCCCGACGGGCACATCACCAGTTGGAACGCGGGGGCGCGCAGGATCAAGGGCTACACCGAGAAGGAGATCATCGGCTCGCATTTTTCCCGGTTCTACACCCCGGAGGATGTCGCGGCGGGCGTTCCCTTCCGGGGCCTGGGCACAGCACGGCGGGAGGGACGTTTCGAGGCCGAGGGCTGGCGCGTGCGCAGCGACGGAAGCCGTTTCTTCGCGCATGTCGTGATAGACGCCATTCATGAAAACGGTGAGCTGGTCGGATTTGCAAAAATCACACGCGACATCACCGAGCGACGGCGCGCCAGCGAGCAACTCGAGCAAACGCAGAAAGCCCTGTTCCAGGCACAGAAGATGGAAGCCCTGGGCAAACTGACGGGCGGCGTGGCGCACGACTTCAACAACGTTCTCCAGGTCATGCGCGGCAATCTGGAACTGCTCGAAAGCCGGCACGGCCGTGACGGCTGGAGCGCCGAGCGGCTGGGCAACGCGCTCGACGCGGTCGATCGCGGCGCGAAGCTCGCGTCGCAACTGCTGGCCTTCGGTCGCCAGCAGCCTCTTGAGCCCGTTGTCATCAACCCTGCGCGTCAGTTGCAGGCGCTGGACGACCTCTTGCGGCGGGTATTGGGCGAGCGGGTCGAGATTGAGTCCGTCGTGGCCGGCGGCCTGTGGAATACCATCGCCGATCCCCATCAGCTTGAAAACGTGATCCTGAATCTGGCCATCAATGCGCGCGATGCGATGCCGGACGGCGGCAAGCTCACGCTTGAACTCGCCAACGCGACGCTCGACGACGAGTACGTCTCAGCGCTTACCGACGTCTCAGCCGGGCAGTATGTGATGCTGGCTGTCACGGACACGGGGACCGGCATGAGCCGGGAAGTGATTGAGCGCGCTTTTGACCCGTTCTTCAGCACGAAGCCGGAGGGCCGCGGCACGGGCCTCGGCCTGAGCATGGCCTACGGCTTCGTCAAGCAGAGCGGCGGCCATATCCGCCTCTATAGCGAGCTCGGTGAGGGAACGACCGTCAGGATCTATCTGCCCCGCTCAAGCGGCACGGCGGTTGAAACCAGACGTAGCACCGGCGGTGTCCTCAAGCACGGCAGCGAGACGATCCTGGTGGTGGAGGACGATCTGAAGGTCCAGACGACCGTCGTTGAACTTCTCAGCGGTCTTGGTTATGCGGTACTCAAAGCCAACGACGCAGAGCAGGCACTGAGCGTCGTGGCGAGCGGCGTGCACATCGATCTGCTATTTACCGACGTGGTGATGCCCGGCGCACTGCGCAGTCCGGAAATGGCCAGAAGGGCAGTCCAGATGCTGCCTGGATTGAAGGTGCTTTTCACGTCGGGTTATACGCAGAACGCGATCGTGCATGGTGGCCGGCTCGATCCCGGCGTGGAACTGCTGAGCAAGCCGTACAGCCGCCAGCAGCTCGCCTCCAAGGTGCGACAGGTGCTCGGTAAAAGCGATACCGAAGCGACCGGAGCGGGTGCGGCCGATACGCGTCGAGGCGAGGATGTCGGGCCGGGCGGAAACGGCGAGGGCCTGCGCATCCTGGTCGTGGAAGACGACGTCGCGTCGCTGGACGCAACCTGCGAACTGCTGATGCTGATCGGGATGCGTCCGCAGCGCGCAGAAAGCGCGGCGGCCGCGCTGAATGCGCTGGAAGCGGACGACTATGACGTCCTGTTCACGGATGTCATCATGCCGGACATGTCGGGCACCGAGCTCGCGCGACGCGCGGCTGCCGCCCGCCCGGCACTCCGGATCATTTTCGCTTCCGGAAACGTTGTTCCGGCGCACGAGAGGTTTGACTTCGAATGGTCGGCGCTGCGCAAACCTTTCACGCTTGACCAGTTGCGCGCCGCCTTGCCGCCGGCCCACAGCTCACGGGCGAAGCGGCGCGCCGGCGATGGACAGGCGCGGACACGGGACAACTAAAAGGACAGGCTTCGTGGCGCGGCCCGGTCGCCTGGCGGTAACTGGTGTTTTGTGGCGCAGCGCGAATTGCCGTCGATGCCCGTCGAACTGTGCGTGAGGCCGCTACGTAAAGAACCGTGCGGCCCCCTCTTTTTTCCGGCGAACAGTGCGATCACGCTGTCGCCCTCGCGTCCGTCCACAAGACGAAGTTCCGATCAGCCTCGATGACGGCTCCTGCCGGCGCCCGGGCTACCCGATGTCAATCGTGCGGCCCACGGACCGCAGCGGCTCCGATTTCGGTACGGTCAACGTGAGCACACCGTTGTCGAACTTTGCCAGGGCATGATCGGGATCGGCGTTCTCCGGCATCGGGATCGTACGCACGAAGCTGCCATGGGCGCGCTCGAGCCGGTAGCATCCGTCTTCCTCGCTGCGCACATCCTGCTTTTTCTCGCCGCGCAACACGAACGCCCCATCCTCGACGGTGACGGTCAGATCCTCCCGCTGCATTCCGGGCAGTTCGACGGTCACGCGCAGCACTTTTCCTTCGTCGACCACGTCGATGCGCGGCTGGAAGCGCGATGAACTGAAGTCCCCAAACCATCGTTCCAGCGCGCCGCGGCCCGCGAAGGGGTCGTGAAAAAACTCCTCCACGACGCGCCAGGGTTCGCGCATGAACAATCCCGGCAGGTCGGGCCAGGAGGCGCGCCACGGGTCGGTGGCCGGCGGGCTTTCCGGGCTGTCCGCATCGGACTTGTGCCCTGCGCGTCGAAGGAATTTAAAAGGATTCCACTTCTTCAGATCCGTGTTCATCGTAGTTTCCTCCGGTAGTTTTCTCCTTAAGGCCGGTCTGGCAGGAGAGCCGGATGCCGGTCATTCGGCGCGAACAGTGGCGTGAGCGTCGATGTTTCCGGTTGCCCGCGAGCTGCCAGTACATTCACTCCAGCGTCCTGACCTCACAGTGAAAGGTGGCGGCCTGGTGGCCGCCACCGGGTTCTCTCCTATGGTTGTCGCCTGTCTGCCGGGTTCAGGCCGTGCGCACTTCTATCCGCCGCGGCCGGGCTTCGTCGCGGCGCGGTATCCTCAGCGTCAACACCCCGTCCTTCAGGTTGGCGTCGATTTTCGTCGGGTCGAAGTCAACCCCAAGAGCGAACGCCCGCGCGAAGTGAGGCTGGCGGATTTCCGCGTGGTGCAGGCGCAGTTCCGCCGGCGTGGGTACGACCGCCTCTGCCTCGATGTACAGGTTGCCGTCGTGCACCTTCACATCGAGCCGGTCCTTTGTCACGCCGGGCAAATCCGCCCACAAAGTGACACCCTGACTATCCTCGAAGATGTCCACGGGCGGCGTTAGCGTGATCCGGCGTTGTGACGGGTCGTCTGCGCGCCGCGCCATCGCCTTTTCGTCTTTCCTGGCAAGTTCTGTGGTGTCGTTCATGATGTCCTCCTCAGTTCTGTGACCGGTTTCATTGAACGGTGATGGCCCGCGGCTTTGATGTTTCCCGCTTACCGATACTCACGGTCAGGCAGCCATTGGTGTACTGCGCCGTGACCTTGTCGGGGTCCGCGTGCTGCGGCAGTTCAATGACGCGCCGGAAAGCGCCGGCGAACCGCTCCTGCGCATAGGTACGGGTGTCGTCGCCGGCCGCTTCCGGCTGTGGGGTCCGGCGCTCGCCGCTGATGGTCAGCAGTCCCTTGTCGATCGACACATCGAGATTCGCCGGATCGACGCCCGGCGCGAATACGACGATCTCGATCGAGTCGTCGGTCGAGCCGATGTTGACCTGCGGGAACGCGCCGGAGCGCCCGGAACGGATGCTGGACGGGAAGCCGCCAAACAGGCTCGCCATCTGCCGTTGCAGACGGTCTAGCTCGCTGGAAAGATCGGTCCCGAAGTAGAGATCGCTCATGGTCATTTCCTCCTTCAAGCCAGCAGGAAGACGAACCGGTCTACGCGCTCCAGTCCGTCTGCCGTGCTGCGGGCAAACAAATAGAAACACGCAGCGCGCCGGACTACTGGCGCGACTGCCTCAGCGGAATTCAAGATAGAAATCCCGTGCGGAAATTTCAAGAGGGTATCGCCACTTTTTATCCTTGAATTTGGGCGGCCGTATCCCTACCTCCAGGACACCCCTGACGAACCATGCGAGGACACCATGGAATTCGAATACGACTGGCTGACACTGGGACGGCACCGGATCCGGCTGCGCTCAACCAAGGGCTTTCCGACCGAGACGATGCGCACCGCGGTCGAAGTCATCCGGCTGGCAATCGACAACAATATGAGCGCCCGCGCGCGCCTGGTTGAAGTGGTATTTCACCGGGAATCCGCTTACGAAATCGCTGTCGGCACCACGTTTGCCGACGACCGCCTTTGCGCGCCGCAGCTGGAAGCGGCGATCGCGACAGTCCTGGGTCTGCAACCCGCGCAGATCAATATTTTGGTAACCGTAGTGACGCAGGAGGAGGTCGATCTGCACTTCGGTGTCTACGAGAGAATGCTGGCCGAAAAGCTTGGCGTGGTGCCGCCGATCCAGTGATCGCCCGGCAGAACGACGGCAAGGAGCGCGGTTGTCGGGATGGCTGCTGCGGTGGTATCCACGCTACAAAACGTAAAGCCAGGCGAGCAAGGTGAGGACTGAAAAGAGCGTAGACATCGAGATCACGGCACCCACTACGTTCTTTTCGACGTCGTATTCGACCGCGAGCACATACGCACTCTTGGCTGTAGGCACGGCAGCGCACACGACGGCGGCAATGGTCGCAGTCCGGTCGAGCCCGGCCGCGAGGCAAAGGCCATAGACCACGAGCGGCATGATGGCCAGCTTGAGGGCCGTCAGCAACGCATACAAACCCAGCCGCTCGCGCAGTTCGGCGATGGTCAGCTCGAGTCCGATTGCGAACAGCGCGCATGGCGTCAACGCTTCGCCGAGTATGGTGAGAAACGACACGGCCGGTCCGTACAGCTTCAGACTGAGGATCGACGCAAGCAGTCCGAAGATTGTCGCGAGAATGACGGGATTGGTCGCGATCTGCCGCAACAGCGCACCCGTGCGTATGTTGCGCGACGTATCGTATCGCCCGATTTCAAGCAGCAGAACCAGTATCGGAAACATGACGGCGCCGACGAAGACGGTCGCGATCGCCGCCGCGAGTACGCCCGGTTGGCCAAAAAGCGTCTTCAATATAGGGAGCGCGACGAATCCGGTGTTGGTCATCGACACGGCCGCAGCCAGTATTCCGCTCTTCGCGACGCCCGCGCTCCACGCCGTTCGCACGAACATCGTGACCGCCACGAAGCAGATCATGGAGCCGCCGCCGAACGCGGCCAGAAAGCGCCAGTCAAGGAGCGAGTGAAGCGACTCGTCGGCGATCGTCAGGAAGACCAGCGCGGGCATCGCCACGTAGTAGGCGAAGCGCATCAGCGGCGCGGCCAGCGCGCGCGGCATGTAGCCCGAGGCGCCGGCAACCCACCCCGTTAGAATGATGGCGAAGATCGGCAGTATTGTGCCGGCGAGATGCATCGCGATCTCCTGTAGCGATGGGACCTGGGCGCATCAACGCTCATCCCTGACCGGACCTCATTATCGGAGAAAACGTGGTGCGACGGGCAACGCAGTGCTAGCCTCAAGCCGACAACCGGTCATTGACGGTGGCGCGGTCCGCCCGCAACCGGCTTCTCGACATGCACGCGGCGACCTCCGCCGGTTCTTCTATTGCGCCGTTTGCTGGCGCTGGTATTCGTTCTTTTTCATCTGCAGATATTCTTGCCGGCTCACCTCGTGCAATTGGCGCGGGTACTGCTCCGTCGCATCGAACCATGTCGCAAAGCGCTGCTCGACGCGTTTGTCGGCGGGCAGGGAAAGCGAGCCCAGGTACGCGTCGATGGCGAGGTAATAGCGCATCGTATTGCGCTCGACGAGACCGCGCACACCGCCCACGTAATCACCGTTCGACGCCTGCGTAAAGCCCACTTTCGCGCTGCCGATGGTCGCGAGATAGGTCTTCATCGCGATGCGTCCCGCCATGCCGAATCCGTATGAATATGTGAGATGCAGGAACGTGCGCCCTTTGCCGATATCGACGGCTTCCAGCACGATGCGATAGTCCCTGGTGCTGAGCGGTCCTTCCGCGGCGCTCAGATCGACCTGGAAGTAGTCGGGATTGGTCGCGACCGAACGGTAGTTGAGCTGCACACGCGAGGTGTCGCCAAGTTCCTGTTCCGTCTTCTTCCCGACGTTCATGCTGATGGTCGCGCCGTTGCTGCCTGAAGTGGCATGACAGTACTTCGTGTTCAGATGCAGGATCAGCACTTCGCACCAGGTCGCGGGGCCTCGCTGCGGGTCGTTGAAGGCGCTGTTGACGGTCGCGAACGGATAATCGACTACGGCGTAGATATCGCCCTTCAGCGCGTTCTGCGCTTCCTGCGAATCAAGATGGATTGGACGATGGAACACGTTCGACTTCAGCTGTGGCGCTAGCGTGTCGTACTCGCCCCTCAGCGCGGCGGCGTTGTCGTCGGCCCATGTGAGGCCGCCGGGCCAGAGACCCGACAGCGTGAGCACGACGAGTGCGAGCCGTTTGATGATTCGCGTGATCCGCTGGATGTTCATGACAACACGCTCCTGCCAGTTGGATGAATGTGCGCTTCGGGCAGCGCGGCCGCTCGCCGCCACAATGCGACCTGCCGTATGAATGTTACAGCCGAAGCGGAACCGAAGGTCGCTTCGAGCTATGATCTCGCGGCCGAGCAGAAGCGATGAGTAGCACGCATGCCTGAAGGCAACTGGCCGGTCTCATTTCTTTTTCTCGCAGACTTTGTTTCTTGCGCACGTGCGTTGTCGCGTCCACGAACAGATCGATCACCAGCCGCGCGCATCCGGCGACTACCTTCGTCCTGCTGGACGCGTGCGTGCCAGAGCAGCCCGCAACCGTAAGGGTTGCAGGCGAGTTCATTGCCATGTCCCAAAGCTGCTCAGAACCGGTAACTCACCCCGATCTGCAGCACTGGATAGAGCTTGTAACGCTCCACATGGTCGGTGATCTTGCGCTCCTGTTCGTCGATGTTCGACTGCGGCGTGAACATCGAATAGATGGCCGGCACGTTGTAGGAGACGCGCGGGCGGCCATATGCCACACCCAGATCGACCGTCATGCCGAAGCCTTTCGAGACCGGCTTGTGGCCGTAACCGATGCCGAGGTAAGGCATCACGCGCGGCAGCGTGACCGTCGCCGAGGGCGCGGCGCCCACGGCCGGCACGAAGTCGTCGCCGATCTTGTAGTTGCCTTGTGCGTTCGGCACGGCATGCGCGCTCAGTTCGTCGTCGTTGATGAGCGCGCCGGCCGTCACGCGAAAGCCGCTGGAGCTGAACGGGAACAGATCGAGATACAGGCCGCCTTGCAACAGCTTGAGGTGGCCGTCGTACTCGTTGCCGCTGGCGTTGACCGAGTGCGACAGGCCGAAACCCTCGATTTCCGCGTGCACGCCCGCCCATGAATTCAGCGGCAAGGCGGCGCCGACACCCGCGCCGAGCGTGCCGCCATGCACATAAATTTCCTGCGCCTGCGCCGCTCCCACCATCACCGTCGCGAACGCCGCGACGACAGCTGCATTTATTACCCGTTTCACCGCACCGTCTCCCGACAAGGATCATTTCCGTGGGGCGACTGTACGGTTTAACCATGCGGTTCAAAGGAACGAATAGCGGGCAGTTATGGCAGTTCCTCGCGCTCAAGTTTTGTGGTTTGAGGAAAACGGAATTTATGACCTGTAAATCCTGCCGAACGAACGATTGAATCGCGAGTGGTGCGCGGAATAGCCCCGTTTTAAAGGCATATTCGGTGAATCGAACAGAATGCCGCGCTCTGATAATGACTCTCGCAGATGACCCGTTTGCCACGCACACGGTACTCGGGAAATGGGTCTATTCGTCTGAGAAAAGGAGCGCGTTGCGCTTCGTCTTGGGTGTGTCGTGATGGTGTGCGCGACCGCTTTTCTGGATCTGGAGCAGTTATGTTTTCGTCTCAAACATCACGATCGTTCGGCGCAGCCGTGGTTGTCGCCGCAACGGTTCTACTCAGCGCGTGCGGCGGCTCGGGCGGCGGTAGCGCCGGTAGCGGCAGCAACGTGCTGAAATTGTCTTCGGCGGTGCAAAGCGAGCACGTCGCGCGTTATGCCGGCGCATTCGGCATGCTGTCGGGGCCGGGCGTCGCGGTAATCTATACCTCGGTGGTGCAGTCGCTGGTGAGCGATGTCACAGCCGGGACGCCCAATAGCACGACCGCTTGCCCGGCAGGCGGGTCGATCAACGTGGCGACACAGAACGCGGGCGCGAGCGGCCTGCAAGGCGGTGAAAGCGCCGCCGTCAGCTTCAATCAATGCGTCGGACAGCTGAAGGCGCCCGGCGTATCGAACAGCGCCTCGATTACCGGCACGGTGAGCGTGCAGATTCAGAGTTCGCAGGGCGTGGTCGGCAGCGCGTCGAGCAACTGGTCGTACACCGCCGTTGAAACGGCCAACGCGTTGACGCTGGTTTCCGCGAACAGCACGACCGTGGTGAACGGCACGGTCAACTTCACCATGAGCTACGACGCGAAGACGGGTGTCACCACCACCACCGCGAGCGCGCCGAGCGTGACGCTCAGCCGTTCGCAGCCGGCGGGCTCGGGCAACATCAGCGGCACCATCACGATTACGTCGCTGAATTACTCGCGCGTGCACGGCACCGATCCGGTCACGGACATGCTCACTACCAGCGGCAGTATTAGCGTGAACGTGGCCGACGCGGTGATCGCCTTCAATGTCGCGACGCCGGCACCGGTTACGATCAGCGGCGGCAACGTGCAGGCCGGTGTGATTCAGCTCTCGACGAGCGATACCGTCGAGACCATCACGCCGAAAGATGCGTCGACGGTCGGCATCACCGTGACGTCGAATGGGCAGACGGGCACCTACACGGAAAGCGCGGACACGTTCCGCGCGCTGATCAGCGGCTGAGCGGAACAACGAGCGGACGTGGATAGTAGGGGGGCGGGTCGCGGCAACGTGACGGTCGAAAGACCGGTTGCCGCAACCGCGAAACGCAAGCCTGACAGGCAGGCGCTTACTGCTTGATGCCTTCGGCCTGAATGTGCAGCGTGGTCTGCATCTTGAAGCCGTAGGTCTTGCCGAAGTCGACACCGAAGTCGTCGCGATTGAACGTCGCGGTCGATTCCGTGCCGCACACTTCACGCTTGAGCATCGGGTTCACGAAGCACTTGAACGACTCGATCTTCAGATTGACCGGCTTGGTGATGCCGTGCATCGTCAGCGTGCCGATTACTTCCACAGGCTTGTCGCCGTCGAAGCGAATCTGCGTGCCCTTGTAGGTGGCGCTCGGGTACTTGGCGGCGTCGAAGAACTTGTCCGTGACCAGTTCCGCGTCGAGCTTGTCATTGCCGATATCCACCGAACTCATGTCGATCGTCACGTCGACCGTGCCGGTCTTCGCGGCGCGATCCAGCACTACGGTGCCGCTGCTCTTCTTGAACTTGCCGCGCCAGATCGACAGGCCGCCGAAGTGGTCGGTTTCGAAGCTCGGGTAGGTGTGCGTCGGGTCGAGCTGATAAGTATCGGCTGCCATGACGTTGAACGACAATGCGGCGGCCAGCGCGCCCGCGGCGAGCGAAAGTTGTTTCTTCAAGGTGTTCTCCAGGTTTCAGATTGGGTTGCGACGCTTCGTATCGAGTTATTTCTTCGAAGCGACGATGTGAAATTTGATGACGACTTCGTCGGCGACCACCGACGTGTCTTTCCATTCGCCGGTGCCGACGTCGAATTGCGAGCGCTTGATCGGCAACGCGCCGTCGAAGGTCTGCGTAGTGCCCTGGCTGGCGATGGTGACCGGCACCACGACGGTTTGCGACTTGCCCTTGATGGTGAGCTTGCCGGTGATCTTGTACTGGTTGCCGCCCGCCGGCGCGATCGCGCTGGAGACGAAGGTCGCGGCCGGGAAGGTGGCGCTGTCGAACCATTCCTTGCCTTGGGCCTGCTTGTTGTAGTCGTCGGCGCCGAGGTCGTAGCTGCCGGTGTCGATCGACACATTGGCGCTGCCGGCTGTCGGCCTGGCCGGATCGAAATTCAGTTGCGCCGAGAACTTCCTGAACTTGCCGTCGACGGGCACGTTCATCTGTTTCGTGGTGGCGATCACGCTGCTTTTGCTCGTATCGACATCGGCATGCGCGAGGCTTGCGCCGAAGAGCGAGAAGGCCGCGATGCCGGCGAGCGTTACGCGTTGAACGGAGTGGTAAAGGGTTGTTTTCATGGTGGTACGCATCCTATCGAACTCGTGTGCGCTAATTGCACACGGCTGGGAATTAGATTGCCAACAAGCCGTAGCCAATCGCTGGCTGTTATTTGAGGAAGGGAATCATTCGGGCCAGCAATCCGTCGCGGTCGACGAACTGATGCTTGAGCGCCGCCGCCACATGCATCGCCACCAGTGCCAGCAACGTGTAATTGAGCAGCACGTGGACGGTGCGCAGGCTCGCCTTGAGCGCCTGATCCGGGCCGATGATGGTCGGCAGCGGCACGACGCCGAGATACACCACCTGAATACCGGCGGCGGAACTGTAGAAATAGCCGGACAGCGGAATCGCCAGCATCAGCACGTACAGCACGCCATGCACCAGGTGAGCCGCGGCCTTCTGCCATGCGGGCGTCGCGCTGTCGAGCGCCGGCGCGCGGTGGGTGGCGCGCCACAGCACACGCGCCACGGCGAGCACGAATACCGTCACGCCGATCCACTTGTGCCAGGAGAAATACCTCAGCTTGGTGGGCGTGAAGCCGGGAATATCGCTCATGATCCAGCCGATATAGAAGCCGCAGATGATCAACGCCGCGATCAGCCAATGCAAGGCAATGGCGGCGCCGTGGTAGCGGTCTGAACGGACAGGGCTGGAATTCATACTTTGACGTTCTAGGGTTATCGGGTATTGCAGGTGAGTGCGAATAGTAGGGATGCCAATGGAAGCTGAATAGCCGGGGAGAAGGGAACAGATTGTTGTAGCCGTGACGCTAATGTCGCTGGAATAAAACGGTGCGGCGGCTGCAAAGGGCCGGGAGGTCGTCCGCTGTGTTAATTTGCCGGCTGAACCGCGAGGAGAGTTGGGACCGATGAACAGGCTTGAAAACAACAATATCGCGCTGGGCGCGGATTTTCTGCGGCACGAGAGTACACCTGCGGCATCTGCCGCGGTCGGGGTGGAAGGCTACATGGAGCACGACGCGGCTGTCTACCGCACGTTGCTCGAATCGACCAAAGCGATTCCGTGGAAGATCGATTGGGCGACCATGGAGTTCGCCTATATCGGCCCGCAGATCGAAGCCCTGCTGGGCTGGGCGCCGTCCAGTTGGAAAACCGTGCAGGATTGGGCCGCGCGCATGCATCCCGAGGACCGCGAGAAAGTGGTCGAATTCTGTGTCGCGCAATCGCAGGCGGGCACCGATCACGAAGCGGACTATCGCGCGTTGACGAGCCGGGGCGAATACGTGTGGCTGCGCGACGTGGTGCATGTGGTGCGCGACGCGCGCGGCAACGTGGAGTCGCTGGTCGGTTTCATGTTCGATATCAGCGAGCGCAAGAAGACCGAGGAGAAACTGGCCGCGTTGCAGCGCGAACTCGAGGCGCTGTCGTTCAAGGACAGCCTGACGGGCGTCGGCAATCGCCGCGCGTTCGACGCCAGTCTGCAGCGCGAATGGAGCGCGGCTTTGCGTCATGCGGCGCCGCTCTCGCTGGTCATGGTCGATATCGACTTCTTCAAGTCGTACAACGATTACTACGGCCACGTGCAGGGCGACGAGTGCCTGAGGCGGATCGCCGGCGTGCTGGCCGACGCGGTTCGGCCGGGCGACTTTGTCGGCCGCTTCGGCGGGGAGGAGTTCGTGCTGATCATGCCGAACACCGGCGCCGATGCCGCCCGCCAGGTGGCCGAGCGTTGCCGCGACCGCATTGCGACCGAACAGATCCCGCATGAGCGCTCGCCGTTCCGGCAGACCATCACCGCCAGCTTCGGCGTCGGCACCACGATTCCCGCCGCGGCGGCCAATCCGGTGGCCTTCGTCAATCTGGTGGACACGCAGCTGTATCACGCGAAGGACAACGGCCGCGATTGCATCGCGGCGGTGAACCGGGTGGGATGAAGCGCGTGGGATGAAGCGCGCGCGTCGGCGCTGCCATGGGCGCGCAACTTGCTATATCAGCGCCTGCATCCGCCGTCTCATCGGCACGTTCGCCCGGCCAGGCCGGATATCGCGCTCGCGCGTCATCAATGATTCAAGGCTCACTTCGTGAATTCCGTTTTCCTCTCCTGGGGTATCGCCGCCGCCGCCACGGCGGGCGTCATCACCCGGCCGTTCAAATGGCCCGAAGCCGTGTGGGCCGTGGCCGGCGCACTGCTGCTGGTCTCGCTCGGGCTATTGCCGGTCCATCTGGCGCTCGAGGCGATCGGCAAGGGCACCGACGTCTATCTGTTCCTCTTCGGCATGATGCTGCTGTCGGAAGTGGGGCGCCGTGAAGGCCTGTTCGACTGGGTTGCTGTGCTCGCGGTCAATCATGCCCAGGGTTCGCCGCGCAAACTCTTCCTGCTCGTCTATCTGGTCGGCGTGGTGATCACCGCGTTTCTTTCGAACGACGCCACCGCCGTCGTCCTTACGCCGGCCGTGTTCGCCGCGGCCAAAAAGGCGAAGACGCATCCGCTGCCTTTGCTGTTCGTCTGCGCGTTTATCGCCAATGCGGCGAGCTTCGTGTTGCCGATCTCCAATCCCGCCAACATCGTGCTGTACGGCAACCACACGCCCGCGCTCGGCGCCTGGCTGATGCGCTTCACGCTGCCGTCGCTGCTGTCGATCGTCGCGACCTACGTGATGCTGCGCTGGACCCAGCGCGACGCGCTCGCCGGCACCTGCGAGGCCAATCTCGATCCGGTCGAGCTGTCGTCCAGCGGCCGCGTGGCGCTCGCTGGCATCGCGGTGACGGCCGCCGTGCTGCTGACTGTCTCCGCGTTCGACGTTCCGCTCGGCATGCCGACCGCGATACTCGGCGCGCTGACCGCGCTGATCGTGCTGATTCTGGAGCGCAAATCGCCGCTGCCGATGATCCGCGAAATCTCATGGAGCGTGCTGCCGCTGGTCGCCGCGCTATTCGTGCTCGTCGAAATGCTCGATCACACCGGTGTGATCACGGCGGCGGCGCAACTCACGCAGCGCGCCGCGCAGCAGCACGAACTGGCCACGGCGGGCTGGGCGGGCGCCGTCATCGCGATCGGCAGCAATCTGATGAACAACTTGCCGGCGGGCCTGATCGCCAGTTCGACTGTGATGCAGGCGCACAGTCCGGAGCGTGTGATCGACGCGCTGCTGATCGGCGTCGACCTCGGGCCGAACCTGTCCATTACCGGTTCGCTGGCGACGATTCTCTGGCTCAACGCGATTCGCCGCGAAGGCGAAGACGTGAGCTTCATGAAGTTTCTGAAGGTGGGCGCGCTGGTGATGCTGCCGGCGCTTGTGCTGGCGCTCGGCGCGCGAATCCTGACGGGTTGACGGAGCGGCATCCCGTTTCGAGGGCGGCGGCCGGTCCGGGCCGCCGCGTTACGACCGCGTGCCGGTGGGACGCAATGGCGGTTCGGCGAACGACGCTTCGTGCGCTTCAGTCAGCGAGCGCAGCGTCGCCTCCAGCCGCGCGATGCGCGCGCGCTGGATCGGCATCAACATCGGTCTGGGCAGATTTCGCAGGCGACTGTGCCAGTAGGACAGCGGAATGCGATCGTTGGCGGAGATCATCTCGAATACGCGTTCGAGGTGCGCGATCTCCCTGTCGAGTTCCTGGTAGTTCATCTGATGTATCCGCAAAGGGCGGTGGCCTGCCCGAAATCTGCCCGCAGGCCGCTTGAGAGTCCCAAGGTTGGACGGACGTGTCCAACGAATGGACATGCGCCCGGTCATGGCGAACAGTGAGCAAGCGATGTTCCACATCGTCTGGAACGGAGTCGTGCTGCGTTCGGCCTTCCTCTATAACCGCCAGACGCACCGCTTTATTCCAAGGGCACATTCACGGTTTTGCAGCACGGATTCGCGCTCACGTCACGCCGCCGGACGGTGCCCAAGACAGCGGGAATCCACCAGGCATGCTGGCGGCAGCATGTCCTATGCTGATTCCACAGCCTGGGTTGTAACTGGCACATTCACTGGTGACGCGCCACGCGCGCCTAACGCGGCATCATCATGAGGGGCTGGGCGTAGGTCACCGCGGGGGCGGGTACGACCGCATAGTTGGTCGGCGCGGGGACGACGACGGTGGTGTACAGGGGGATGGGCTTCGGCGCCGTCACGGCGGCCGCGACCGGAACCGCCACGGGCAGGGGCACTGGCGGCGGCGCCACCACGTACACGGGATTCACCGGCACGGAGTAGTAGACCGGGCGCGGCGGCGGGGCGTAGACCACGGCGGCGGGCAGATAGACGACCACGCGGGCGAACGCTGTCGACGAACAGGCGAGGCCGATGGCGGTGACAGTTGAGGCGCAGACGAGACGGATAGTCAATTGGTACTCCTGATGCGTTGAGCAGCGCGAGGCGTCTTCGGGTGAAGAAGCGGGCCGGCTGATTCGGGTGACGTGAGAACTCAGCCGTTGCGGCGAGGCGCTGACGGCGCCGGCAGACGAAAGATACGCAAAGCGCCGTCAAAACGGTATCGCAAACTCATTTCATTCCATGTCACGCCGCGGCGGCGCTGCGGCATGGGTGCGGGTAATGGGAGCGCATGCTGCATTGCGGTGCGGGCTCGTGGCCGTGTTCGTGGCGGCTCGAGGGGATGCCTTAAAAGCCGTGACATGAATCGACATGATTCTGAAGTTGCCTTGCGACGGCGCTTCCCCAAGAATTCGGCCTGTCATCGAAACGGATCGCGGCAAACGGCAGGCGACGCCCGGTGGCTCAATCGAAGGAGTCAGTCATGAAGAAGTTGATCGCTATCGTGTTGCTGTGCTGCGCATCCACCGTCACGTTCGCTCAAGCCGCACCGCAAGGTGGCAATCCGCAGCGCATGGAGCGTATGGTGCAGCAGCTGCAATCGCGCTTTGCGAACGCCAATACCACGCACGATGGCAAGCTCACCAAAGATCAGGCCGCCGCCGGCATGCCGATGGTCGCCAAGCACTTCGACGAGATCGATACGCAGAAGGCGGGCTACATCACTCTGCCGCAGATCGAGGCATTCATGCAGGAACGCGGGGCAGCGCACTGAGCCCCGCGGGCATTGGCGGGACCATGAGGCCGTGGCGCGGCGCGGTCTGCCGCCGGCGCACGAGCCGTCCCGCCGAACCGTCGGCTGTCCCCCGAACCAATAACAACGTGCGATGAAACCTGCCACGTCCCGCTATCTGCGTATCGCCGGCGCGTCGATCGTCGTATCGATCAGCGCGGCGCTGAGCGGTTGCGTGAGCGTCGGCCCGGATTTCAAGCAACCGCAGGCGACCCTCGAAAACCAGTGGCTCGAAAGTCTGCCCGGTGAGGCGAAAGCCACACCTGCCGTGCAAGCCGCCTGGTGGACCGCCTTCAACGATCCCGTGCTCACCGCGCTGGAGCAGCGCGCGTATGAGCGCAACCTGTCGCTGCAAGTGGCCGGCCTGCATATCTTCAAGGCGCGCGCGCAGCTCGCGACCAGTACGGAGAATCTGCTGCCGCAGTCGGGCAGCGTGTCGGTGGGTGCCGA
The DNA here is from genome assembly GCF_003386115.1 of Paraburkholderia sp. BL27I4N3. Taxonomy (NCBI): domain Bacteria; kingdom Pseudomonadati; phylum Pseudomonadota; class Betaproteobacteria; order Burkholderiales; family Burkholderiaceae; genus Paraburkholderia; species Paraburkholderia sp. BL27I4N3. The sequence continues at coordinate 7,980,051 of NZ_QREJ01000001.1, forward strand.
ACATATCAACACGAGCGGCGTCGGCCCGATTCCGCCCGCCCATCTGTGGGCCGAGCATTTGCACGTGAATGCCGGCTGGGAGATCGACTTCTGGGGCAAATACCGCCGGCAGATCGAATCGGACCGCGCGCAACTGCGCGTGTCGGAAGCCGCGTATGACAACGCGCTGGTGTCGCTGTTCGGCGACGTCGCCAATGCGTACATCGATCTGCGTGCGCTCGAACAACGCATCGTCGTCGCGCAGCAGAATCTGAAGTCGGTCCAGCAGAGTCTCACGTTGACCCAGGCGCGCTACAAACATGGTGCGTCGAGCCAGCTCGATGTCGAGCAGGCCGCCACGCTGGTGGCGGAAACCGAGGCGCAGATTCCGCCGCTCATCAAGGCGCGCGCGCAGGACCGCGACACGCTGGCCGTGCTGCTCGCCGATCCGCCCGACGCCGTCGACGCGCAACTCAAAGGCAGCAGCGCGATTCCCGTGCCGCCCACGCAGATCGATGTCGGCATTCCCGCCGATCTGCTGCGGCGCCGGCCCGACGTGCGCCAGGCCGCGCTCAACGCGGCGGCGCAATCGGCGCTGATCGGCGCGGCCAAGGCGAAGCTGTATCCGTCCTTGTCGTTGACGGGCCTGTTCGGGCTGTCGTCGGGCGAACAGCATGGCATTGGACTGACGCAGTGGGGCGGCAAAACCATCGGCCTCTTTTCCGCGGGCATCACGCTGCCGATCTTCGATCGCGGTCAATTGAAAAACGCCGTGCGGATTCAGGACGCGACCTTTCAGGAGGCCGTGCTCGACTATCAGAACACAGTGCTGCAGGCGCAGAAAGAAGTGGAAGATGCGATTGCCGGACTGCGCACCACGCTCGACGCGCTGGCCGCGTCGGCGCGCGCGTCGGACGCCTCGCAGCGCGCGCTGCGGCTCGCCAACGCGCAGTATCGCTCGGGCTCCGTTACTTACGACACGGTGCTCGACGCGTCGCGCTCGGCTTTGCGTGACGGCGATTCGCTCGCGCAGAACCAGGGGCTCGCGGCGATCGCCGCAGTGGCGCTGTATCGCGCGCTCGGCGGAGGCTGGGAAGTGGCGCAAGGGCAGCAGGTGGTGAGCGAACAGATTGCCGAGCAGATGGCGCGGCGCACGGATTGGGGCCGCCTGTTGAACCCGCCCGCGAATTCCGCATTGGCGCGCGCGAGCGGAGGCGAGCCCGAGAATGGGAAATAACGAAATGGCAGAAAACGGTCTGATAGCCAGACGTGTGGTGGTGGGGATATGCATCGTGCTCGCCATGGCGCTGGCCGCCTGCCGCGACGGCAACGCGCCGGCCGTCCACACTGCTCCCCTGCCGCAAGTGAGCGTGATGCGCCCGCAGCCGCGCGAGGTGCGTGAACAGCTCGATCTGAGCGGCACGGTCGCGCCTTCGGCCACCGTCACGCTGGTGGCGCGCGTGCAGGGCGTGCTGAAGGAAATCGGCTTCAGCGACGGCGCCAACGTCAAGCAAGGGCAGTTGCTGTTCCGCATCGAGCCGGACACGTACCGCGCGCAGCTCACTTACGATCAGGCCGAACTCGTCAACGCCGAACAGGAATTGACCCGCCAGAAGCAGCTCACTGCCGATAACGCGACCTCGGAGTCGTCGTTGCAGAAAGCGCAGACCACGCGCGACCAGGCGCTCGCCAAACGCGATATGTCGCGCATCAATCTCGGCTACACGGAAATTCGCGCGCCGTTCGCGGGACGCATCGGCGCGCGGTCGTTCGACGTCGGCAATCTGGTGGGCGCGTCCGATTCCACCAAGCTCGCCACACTGGATCGCATCCAGCCGGTGTACGTGAACTTCACGCTGAACGAACGCGACGCGAACCGCATCGGCCTGTTCACCAAACCGCCGCACACGGTGCGGGTGAACGTGCTCGGCGCGCCGGCGGGCAAGGGCGAGGACGCCGCGCTGGAATTCGTGGATACGCGGGTCGACGCCAATAGTGGCACGCTCAGACTGCGTGCCGACATCGAGAACAAAGACGCGCATCTGATTCCCGGCATGTCGGTCGAGGTGCATATTCCCGCCGGCGCGCCGCAAAATGTCTTGCTGGTGCCCGACACTGCATTGCTGCGCGAACAGGCCGGCGCTTTCGTGCTGATCGTGAACAGCGCGAGCGTGATCGAGAAACGCGCGGTCGTGACGGGCGGACTGTTCGGCTCGCTGCGCGCGATCACGTCGGGCCTGAACGCAGGCGATCAGGTCGTGACGGGCGGCGCGCTAGCGGTGGCGCAGGGCACCAGGGTGCAAGTGGTGGCCGCGGACACGCAAGGCCAGTCATGATCCGCTTCTTCGTCGAGCGGCCGGTCTTCGCCAATGTCATCGCGCTGATCGTGATGCTGCTTGGCGCCGTCGCGCTGATCAATCTGCCGATCGCGCAATATCCGCCCATCACGCCGCCTACTGTGCAAGTGGTGGCGCGCTTTCCCGGCGCCAGCGCCGCGACGCTGATCGACCGTGTGGCGCTGCCGATCGAAACCCAGGTCAACGGCGTGGAAAACGCGCTGTACATGCAGTCGACCAGCACCAACGACGGCACCTATACGCTCACCGTCACCTTCGCCGTCGGTACGGATGTCGACAAGGCGCAGGTGCTGGTGCAGAACCGCGTCTCGGCGGCGACCGCGCAACTGCCGCAGGCGGTGCAGCAGCAGGGCGTGACGGTGCGCAAGCGTTCGACCGCGATCCTGCAACTCTACACGCTGCAATCGCCGGATCCGAAATACGATTCGCTGTTTCTGAGCAACTACGCGGTGATCTATCTGCGCGACACGCTCGCGCGTTTGCCGGGCGTGGGCGACGTGACCGTGTTCGGCACGGGGCAATACAGCATGCGCGTATGGCTCGATCCGCAGAAGCTGAGCGAACGCAATCTGACCGCCGCCGATGTGATGAACGCGATCCAGAGCCAGAGCAGGGAAGTGAGCGCGGGCCAACTCGGTTCCGAGCCGAACTCGGGCGGCCAGGCGTTCCAGCTCACGGTGACGATGCACGGCGCGCTCTCCGATCCGCGCGAATTCGACGACATCATCGTCAAGGCCGATCCGGATAGTGGCGGCCATTTCGTGCGGATTCGCGATGTGGGGCGTACCGAACTCGGCTCGTCGAGTTACGGACAGTTCTTCAATCTCGACGGCAAGCCGGCCGCGGGCATCGCCATTTATCAGTTGCCCGAAGCGAATGCGCTGGAAGTGGGCAACGCGGTGAAGGCGACTATGGCGCGCCTCGCGAAAGACATGCCGAAAGGCGTTAGTTATCAGCTGCCGTTCGATACGACCACCTTCGTGCGGCAATCGGTGATCGACGTGTACAAGACGCTGTTCGAAGCGGCCTTGCTGGTGCTCGCGGTGATCCTGCTGTTTTTGCAGAACTGGCGCGCGATGCTGGTGCCGGCCACGACGATTCCGGTGACCATTATCGGCACGTTCGGTGCAATCTATATGCTTGGCTTCTCGATCAACCTGCTGACGCTGTTCGCGATCGTGCTGGCCATCGGCATCGTGGTGGACGACGCGATCGTGGTGGTCGAAGGCATCACGCAGCATATCGAACAGGGCAAGACGCCGAAGCAGGCCGCCATCGACGCGATGCATGAATTGCTTGGGCCGATCATCGGCATCACGCTGGTGCTGGTCTCGGTATTTTTGCCGTCGGCGTTTCTCGGCGGCGTGACCGGGCAGATGTACCGTCAATTTGCTCTGGTGGTCGTCGCCACCACTGTGATCAGCGCGATCAACGCGGTGACGCTCAAACCGGTGCAAAGCGTGCGCTGGCTGCGGCATGCGCGGCCCGGCAAACCGAATATCGTGTATCGCGTGTTCGACAAGGGTTACGCTCGCGTCGAAAAGGGCTACGTGCGGGTCGTGTCGTGGTTCGTCGCGCGCTGCGGGCTTGCGCTGGTGATCGCCCTGGTGCTCGGCGCGGGCTCCGCTTTCCTGTTGACGCGCATACCCACCAGTTTCATTCCGCTCGAAGATCAGGGCTACGTGCTGATCGCCGCGCAACTCGCCGACGCCGCTTCGCTCGGACGCACGCGCGAGGCGAGCACGCAGATCGAGAAACGCGTCGGCGCTATTCCGGGCGTGAGCCATGTGGTGTCGATTGGCGGCATCTCGCCGTTGGACAACAACGCCTCGCTGCCGAATTCCGCGCTGATCTACGTGACGCTCGACGACTGGAGCAAACGCGGCAAAGGCGAAGACCTGCGCTCGCTGTATTTGCGCATGAATAGCGAGCTGGCGAAGCTGCCGGACATCCGCTCCGTGGTGATCGTGCCGCCGCCGATCTAGGGCCTCGGCAACAGCGGGGGCGTGCAGATGCAGGTCATGCTGACCGACGGCTCGCAAAACTATCGGCGCTTGCAGGACGCGACCGACGCGTTGATCGCCGGCGTCTCGAAACGGCCCGAATTGCAGCGCGTGTTCAGCCCGTTCCGTGCGACCGTGCCGACCGTCGAACTCACGCTCGATCGCGCCAGGGCGGAGTCGCTGCAAGTGCCGGTCGGCAATGTGTTCGATCTGCTGCAGGACTATGTCGGCTCGAGCTACGTGAACCAGTTCACCACTTTCAATCATACGTTCCCCGTGTTCGTGCAGGCCGACGGCGCATTCCGCCGCGAAACCGACGACATTCGCCGCTTGCAGATCCGCAGCAACAGCGGCCACATGGTCGAACTCGGCACCTTCATCGACGCGCGCACGAGCGTCGGCCCGGCAGTGGCGACGCTGTACAACCTCGCGCCCGCCGCGGCCATCAACGGCAATCCGGCGGCGGGCTACAGCACGGGCGACGCGATCAAGGCCTTCGAGCAGGAAGCCGCGCGTGTTCTGCCGGCGGGCATTGGCTATGAGTGGACCGCGATGTCGTATCAGGAGAAACTGGTCGGCAATTCGGCGTACTGGGTGTTCGCCGTGGGCGTGCTGCTGGTGTTTTGCGTGCTGGCCGCGCAATACGAAAGCTGGCTGTTGCCCATCGCCGTGGTTCTGGCGGTGCCGCTGGCCCTGCTCGGCACGGCGGGCACGCTCGCCGCGCTCGGCACCGCCAACAATCTGTACACGCAGATCGGTCTCGTGCTGCTGATCGCGCTGTCGGCGAAGAACGCGATTCTGATCGTCGAATTCGCGCGGCATCTGCGCGCGCAGGGCGTCGCCATAACGGAGGCGGCGATCGAAGCCGCGCGCCTGCGGTTCCGGCCGATCATGATGACCTCGTTCGCATTTATTCTCGGCGTGGTGCCGCTCGTGATCGCCACCGGCGCGAGTGCGAGCGCGCGCCGCTCGCTCGGGATTGCGGTATTTTCTGGGATGCTCGCTTCCACCTGCATTGCCGTGCTGTTCATTCCGTCGTTTTATGTGCTGTTGCAGGGTCTGGTCGAACGGCATGCGGCACGGAAAGAAGCGCCGCCCGACGCCTAGCCTGAATCGAGGAGCCTTCGCATGGATCGCCCCGCCAAAATCATCGTGCTCGACGATGAAGTCGAATTGCGCAATATGCTGCAGCGCTTTCTGCGCGGCCACGGCTTCGACGTGCGCGTCGCCGAAGACGGCAAACGCCTCGACCGTTACCTGGAGCGCGAGCCCTTCGATCTGCTGGTGCTCGATCTGATGATCGGCGAAGAGGATGGCCTCGCTATTTGCGCCCGTTTGCGCGAGCAGGGGCAGACCTTGCCGATCCTGATGCTGACCGCGAAGGGCGATCCGCTCGACCGGGTGGTCGGCCTGGAAACCGGCGCCGACGACTACCTCGCCAAGCCGTTCCTGCCGCGTGAACTGGTGGCGCGTATCAACGCGCTGCTACGGCGCCAGAAGATCGCCGCGGGCGAGGTTACCGTGACGTCGCAAAGCGTGAGCTTCGGCGACTTCTCGCTCGATATCGTCAAGCAGCAGCTGTCGCGCGCGGGAGAGTTGCTGGAGATTCACTCCGCGCAGATGCTGCTGCTGGTCGCGCTGGCGTCATCGCCGAACCGGCCGGTGAGCCGCGACAATCTGCTGGCGCGCGCGCGCGGCCGCGAGCACGATGCGCTCGATCGCAGCATCGACGTGCAGGTGCTGCGGCTGCGGCAGATCGTCGAGGACGATCCGTCCAAGCCGCGCTTCATCAAGACCGTGTGGGGTGTCGGCTACATGCTGGTCGCGGACGTCGACTCATGACACGCTCGCTGCTGCAAAGCTTGCTGCCCAGAACGCTGCTGGCGCGCAATATCGCGCTGCTGATCGCGCTCGTGATGCTGAGCCAGGTGTGCGCGCTCGGCGTGTTGCTGCACTATGTGCAGCGGCCGCGCGTCGAGCGTGCGGCGGCGGTATTCGCCACTTATGTGACGACGCTCGACAATCTGCTCGCGGCCACGCCGCCCGCGGCGCGTCAAGGCTTGACCGCGCGCCTCGACGCCCGCGCCCAGGCGCCGGACGAAGCCGCCACCGCGCCGCCGCCGAATCTCATGCGCGCGTACCGCACCTATCAGCGCAACGTGTTTCTCGAGAGCTTGCGCGCGCATCTGCCCGCCGACATGCCGGCGCGCTGGCAAACGCTGGGCGGCCAGCGACTGTGGATCCGCATGCATGCGCCGGCCGATGCACCGCAAGCGCCGTACTGGATTGCGCTGCCCGTTCCCGAAGACGCGCAGGGCAACGGACTCGACGCCGCCATCGTGCTGACGCTCGGACTCGGCGCGCTGGCGGCGCTGACCGGCTACCTGATCCAGCGCCACCTCAATCGGCCGCTCCAGGAGTTGACGCGCGCGGCGCGCCGCGTAAGCGCCGGTGAAACGCCCGCGCCATTGCCGACCGACGGCCCCACCGAAATCGCCACGGTGAGCGGCGCGTTCAACCAGATGACGCAGGCGTTGCAGCAAGCCGAGGCGACGCGCGCGCTGATGCTCGCGGGCATCTCGCACGACATCCGCACGCCCTTGACCAAGCTGCGTCTCTCGATGGCCATGGCCATGCCCAGTGGCAGCGACAGCAGCTTCGTGGTCGCCGCTGAATCGTATCTGGATCAGATCGAAACGATCTTGCAGCAGTTCATGGACTACGCGGGCAGCGGCGAGCGCGAGCAGCCGGAGCCTGGCGATCTCAATGCGCTGATCGAACGGCTGGCGGGGGATTTCGCGGGGCTGGGGCACGAGTTCGAGCTATCCCTTGCGTCGCTGCCCGCTGTGCCGTACCGCCCGATCAGCATGATGCGGCTGCTGATGAACCTGATGCAGAACGCGATCGTGTACGGCGGAAGCGGACTGGCAGTGCGAAGCTGGGCCACGTGCGAGGCGGTGTACGTTGCAGTCGGCGACCGCGGCAAAGGTCTTTCAGCGCAGGAGTTGGAGCAACTGAAGGCGCCGTTCCAGCGCGGCCGCAATGCGCGGACGCACAGCGGCGGCACCGGGTTGGGACTGGCGATCGTCGAGCGAATCGCGCGTCTGCACAGCGGCAGTCTGGAGTTTCATGCGCGCGAAGGTGGCGGGCTGGAGGTGTGGGTGGTGCTGCCGCTTGGCGCCTCGATACGCTAGACGCGGCAGATTTCAAACGGCGTGCGCTTGAAGCGGCCGTCGTTCACTTCCGGTCGAACCACGCATCCAGCCCGACCCGGAACGCCACGCCCGCGATCACCGGCACGGTGAGCATGAGGATGATGCCGAAGTTCGGGATTTCGTCGCCGTACGTAATCGGACCGTAAAGCACGACGGTCGCCACGATCGCGAAGACCGCGACGCCCACGGCCACCATCAGAAGATTGCGCGCGGCGATCGGCATGACCTTGCGCGGGGCCTTGTCCGATGGGGCGCTGGCAGCGGGGACTTTGTCGGGTTGGACGGGCATGATGGTTCTCGTGACGAAAAGACAGGCTGCGTGAGGAGCAACAGTGAAGCGGACTCCACCAAAGGCGTGCGATGGGCATCATACCAGGGCGCGCGCGTGCCGCGCATTTCATGCCGCGACCACTTATGTTGCGCCGCGATGGCCGGCACGAGTGCGGCGATCGCGCTGAACCGTAATCCTGTTGATGCGGGAACACGCCTGACATCAATATAAGCCGCATTGGCGGCAACAGGATAAAAAGCGCGATGCCGATGGCCGGATTGCACGCGCAGATTGTCGGACGCATGACAATGCGCTCTGCGGCGGTTGCGCCCTCGGGTTCATCGGATTGGAAGTTAGCGCGGGTACTCGCCAGTCGGCGGGGAGTATTCAACAGCACAAGGTCATGCGGCGACAGCTCTGGTTGGACGTCCTCCGTAAGCGCGGACACGGTGTCTGAATTAACGCGCCGGACAATTGCTTTCGAACAGCGCTGCCGACGCTTATGGATCTCATTCGGCGACATCCTTTGTGGAGTCGTCGCCGACGGCTGGTCCTCAAGCGAACCGACATGACCACTACTGTTGGCCGGCGGCCGGCGACACGACGCTTGGGGTGGCCAGTGTGTTGTTCGTCTTAGGAGCGCTGGTGCCGGAGGTCGAAGTGCTGTTCCCGCTCGGCAGGCCGGAGTTCGGCGCCTGCCGGGTGGCCATGCCGCTAGCGGAGTTGGTGCCGCTTGGCGTGCCGTAGCCACCTGCTGCGCCATTCATCTGGTTCGTCTGGTTCGCCGGGCTAGCGGTGCTGCCTGATGTACCTGCGCCGCTGGAGCCTCCGGCCGTTTGTGCGAAAGCGCCGCCCGACAGGGCGAGTGCGGCGACGGCCGCGATTAAGGTGCTGGTTGCCTTATTCATGATTGGTCCTCCTTGGTTAGACCGGAATAAAGACGCAGACGATCGCCGCCTGCTTGATCACGAATTGAGCACTTAACGTGCCGCGTACTTTGCTTCGTAGCGGGCGCATTTTTTCGGCACCAGGCAGATTCGTCGTCGGGTTGCCGGCCGTTCGACTTCAACGCCCGCCCGCAACGGGAAACGCCGGGTGGTCGCGTCCCGTGCGCGGTTGAATGTCACCAGAGCGCGATAACTCGCGGCTATGGCGACATGACTGCGTTAGCGCAAAGGCAATGGAAGAAATTCTAGTGGACCTGATTTCGTAAGGCTGTCGTCGGATAGGTTCATAGCGGATTGCTCCAGGATGGTCATTAGAGTTCTCGCACTGCGCGGCCCCTGATCGTCGAAACAATCAATCTATACACCGACATCACTTACCTGCGACCTGGAGCCCCCCGCGATGTGCGTTGTCGCATCCAGATTGCGACGGCCGGTGCCGCCCCACGTTATCGGCCGCGTGCAGTTCAACGCTCCGCCTCGCTTTATGCCTGCCAGGAATGACTGTTATCGACGGCTCCTGCCTTCTTCGAGCGGGCGCCGACCTTCATGATTTGCTCACCGTCAACCCACAGGAGCAAAACGATGAGCAACTTCCAAACCTACACGACCGATAACGCACCGGCCGCCTCGAAGACCAGCCTCGAAGATACGAAGCGCGCCTTTGGCTTCGTTCCCAACCTGCAGGCGCTTATGGCGGAATCGCCCGCGTTGCTGGCCGGTTACTCGGCGCTGTGGGACCTGTTCTCGAAAAGCACGCTTACGCCGCACGAACAGCAAGTCGTCTACCTGACCTCGAACTTCGAGAATAACTGCCACTACTGCATGGCCGGTCACAGCACGCTGGCGAAGATGATCAAGATGGACGCTGGCGTGATCGCCGCGCTGCGCGCCGGCACGCCTTTACCGGATGCAAAGCTCGAAGCGCTGCATCATTTCACGACGCTCGTGGTGCGCGAGCGGGGCTTCGTCCCGGACGCCGATGTCGACGCGTTTCTCGCCGCCGGCTACACCCGTCAGAACGTCCTCGAAGTGATTCTGGGCGTTGCGACCAAGGTGATGAGCAACTACACCAACCACATCGTCCACACCGAACTCGACGGTTTCATGGCAGGCAACGAGTGGACCAAACCGGTCGCTGTCGCAGCCTAAGCCCCAGCCGACTTCGGGAGCCCTCGCGGCTAATCCCATATGGACGCTGACCGAGAAACCGACATATTCACGTTCGACGGGCTGGCGCTCGAAGGCATCACTGCGGCCGAAGTGGCCCGCATTGCAGCAGCGCAGAACGCAGCCTGAATCCACTGGCTCGTTCGTCCTCAATTCCACGATTCCTTTTGATGGAGAACACTCATGTCACTGCAAGACAAACTCGACGCATTCCGGGCCGACTTCAAGGCAGGCAAGCCGCCGTTCAACGCACCGCCCGAGATTCATCCGGTGATGGAACGCGCCACCGCAGCGCTGATTGCGAGCGGGCAGGCGGGCCGCGCGATCAAGGCCGGCGACCGCGCGCCGCATTTCAATCTGAAAGATCAGGATGGCAACGACGTGTCTTCCGCTGCGTTGCTGGTGAAGGGCCCGCTGGTGGTGACGTTCTATCGCGGCGTCTGGTGTCCGTACTGCAATATCGAATTGCAGGCGATCAACGAAGTGCTGCCGGCGATTCAGGCCTACGGCGCGAACGTCGTGGCGATCTCGCCGCAAACGCCGGTCAATAGCCGCAAGTCGGTGCGCACCAACGAACTCGGTTTTCCGGTGCTGAGCGACGCAAACGGCCAGACGGGCGCCGACTTCGGATTGCGCTTCGCGTTGCCCGACTATCTCGTCGAGTTGTACCGGAACCTCAAAAACGACTTGCCTGCGTTCAATAACGACCCGAGCTGGACTTTGCCAATGCCCGCGCGCTACGTCATCGGACAGGATGGCATCGTGCTGTATTCGGAGGTCAACCCGGATTACACGCGTCGCCCGGATCCGTCGGACATGTTTCCGGTGCTGGAAAAAGCGGCAGCCAACGCCTGAGCCTGACCGCTCGACGCTTGGAGATCCGTCACGCCGCGCCGGAGAACCCGTCGCGGCTTTTCAATTCCCGCCGTTCGTAAAGGATATTTGATGACACAGCGTACATTTCTTGTCACCGGCGCGACCAGGGGACCGGTCTCGCATTGACAGAACGGCTGATTGCCGACGGCCATCACGTAGTGGGCCTCGCGCGCGAAGCAAGCAATTTTCCCGGCGAACTGGTCCGCGTCGATCTGGCTGGTGTCCGACGCGCCGCTTTCATGACCGGTCAGACGCTCTACGTCGACGGAGGCGCGTCAATCGGCAGGCTCGCTTTCTGAGAGCGTGCCGCCGTTGGTGCTGCCGGCGGCACTGAGTACCTCTTCCACGAAGGCGACGAACGCTCGCGCCTTTGCACTCACCAGGCGTCCGGCCGGGAAGACCGCCCACAGGTCGATAGAGGGCAATTCCCAGTCGGTCAGTACCGCCTGAACCGTGCCATCGGCAAGTTCCGGCGAGAACATCCATTCCGACGCGATCGCCAGGCCCAGTCCACCAAGCAGCGTTGTACGCATGCCTTCGGCGGCGCTCACGCTCACGCGGCCGGACACGACCACCGCCACTTCCTTGCCATGCTGGCTGAACGCCCACGACTCGCCGCCGCCTCGCAACGAATACACGATCACCTGATGCTGGCTGAGGTCCGCAGGCGTTTTCGGCACGCCCGCTTCGGCGAAATACGCAGGCGTTCCGACCACCCGCCTGCGGCTTTGCGCAATGCGGCGCGCAGTCATCGTCGAATCGTCGAGCGATCCCATGCGCAGCGCAACGTCCACGCCTTTTTCGAGCAGATCGATGGTGCGATCGTCCAGCACGATATCGATCTGGAGGTTCGGGTGCCGGTCCAGAAAAGTCTTGAGCGCAGGGAGGATGTGCAGGCGCGCGAAGGTCACGGCGGCACTGACGCGAAGCACGCCGGAGAGCCCCGTAGACGCGTCGCGCGCAACATGTTCTGCAAGGTCCACTTCTTCGATTGCGCGCCGCGCGTGCTCGTAGAAGCGCTGACCTGCATCGGTGGGCGTCAGTCCGCGTGTCGAGCGCAACAGGAGTCGCACGCCGAGTCGCTCTTCGAGTTGCGCGATCGACTTCGACACGGCCGGTTGCCCGAGTTTGAGCCGCTTTGCGGCCGCCGAGAACGAACCCGCCTCCACCACACTCACATAGGTTTCCATTGCCGCCATCCGGTCCATGCCGCTGCTTCTCCTTGAAGGACCGTGAAGTCCGTGTTGTGGCTGAGATGTTTTCAGGCGGAAGTCTATCGCGTCAGAACCAGGTCGATGTGATTGCGGGTGTCGAGCAGGCTCTGTAATCCGCATCGCAATCGCCATCCACGGAAACGGTTCGCAGAATTAAACGAAACGGCTCCGCCGCAGGCGATCCTGGTTGTCTCGCTAAGAAGCACGGCAAGCTGCTCTCGCAAGACCCGCTGCGCCGGGCGCGCACGTTTGAACAACTGTTCGTACTTGCTTGAGTTCCGAGCCCGGCGTTCGGTGAGGCGGAAGGCGACCCAGTTGATCCGGTGGCCTCGTATCGTAGGGCGCCAATTCCAGATAACTTCCGATATTGCGAATTACCACGCGACCAAGTTGACGCAAAAAATGTGAGACATATCAAAAAATTGTCCTATGTTTAGAAACTGTGGATGTTTGAACCGCGTTTTAAACGCCATATCGTTAGCCGGTCATTTATACGTTATCAGTTGCGGGCATTGGATCAGTCGGTCAATACGACTTGGAAGCCTGTGACAATCGCATAACGTTCATTGATTGCCGATTCACGCGGACATAGCCCAAAAGCTTGCTTCAGGCCAGCGACGCTGCAGACTACTGAATACGTAGCTGGCAGTTAATTAATCCATCGAGTTTTCTGGATCAGTAAGAGGGCGGGCAGGCCACTCTCAAAGGCCATTGAGCGTCCGCTCTTCCTAATTACCGGAGGTGGGCATGTCCCAATCGGATGATGCGGCAAAGCCTGGAGCACGCAGGGCGTTCCTGAAAAACGTGGCGGTTGTCGGCGTAGCAACTGGATTTTCCGGGGCAGTTGGCGAAACGCTTGCGCAAGCCGGGTCGACAAACTCAACCAGTGCGGCCTCAAAGCCCGCGTCGCCCTCGACCATTGCATTGAACAAGCAATACGCCGATTTTCTTTCTTTCGCTGACGCCCAGGATTTTGAAGACGCAAAGCGCGGTCTCATCGCCACGCTCCCCGAGCCGGTCATCATCAAGGGGCAAGGCGAATTTCCGGCTTGGGACCTTCAGCAGTTCGCGTTTGTACACGGCGGCGCGGAAAACAACGCTCCATCAACGGTCAATCCGAGCCTCTGGCGCAACGCCAAGCTGAACATGAATCACGGGCTTTACACGGTGGTCGATGGCATCTGGCAGGTGCGCGGCTACGACCTTTCCGTGATGAGCATTATTCGGGGAGATCACGGCTATATCGTCGTCGATCCTTTCATTACGACCGAAGTAGCTTCGACGGTGTGGAAGCAGCTCGTCATTCCGCATCTTGGCGACAAGCCGATCACTCACGTCATCTACACGCACAGCCATGTCGATCACTATGGCGGTGTGCGAGGCCTCGTCAGTGACGACGATCTGAAATCGGGCAAGGTGCAGATCGTGGCGCCGGTTGGTTTCACTGAGGCTGCCGTCGGCGAGAACATCATCGCCGGCAATGCGATGGGGCGTCGCGCCAGCTACATGTATGGCTCACTGCTACCGCGCAGCCCGACGGGGATTGTCGATGGTGGTCTGGGTAAGACGACTTCGGTCGGTACTATCACGCTGGCCGTGCCCTCCATGTTTGCAGAAAAGACCGGCCAGAAACTGACGCTCGACGGCGTGGACATTGAGGTTCTGATGGCGCCGGAATCGGAGGCGCCTTCAGAGTTCATGTTTTATCTGCCGAAGTTCAAGGCGTTCTGCGCGGCGGAAGATGCCACTCACACGCTGCACAATCTGTACACGTTACGAGGCGCAAAGGTTCGTGATGGGCTGCTCTGGTCCAAGTATCTGCAAACTGCGCTCGATCTGCATGGCGACGATATGCAGGTCCTCTTTGCCTCACATTATTGGCCTACCTGGGGCAACGACCGGATCAATGCTTTCCTGCGTGCGCAACGCGCCATGTATCGCTATCTGCATGACCAGGTCATGCGCATGGCCAACACGGGCCAGACGCCGCTCGAGATTGGCGAGGCAGTCCGTCTACCGGACAGCCTTGCGAAGCATTGGTATTGCCGGAGCTACTACGGCACGGTCTATCACGACGCCGTCGCGCAGTACAACCTGCGCCTTGGATTCTTTGACGGCGTGCCCGCAAATCTGCACCGCTTGCAGCCGACCGACAGCGGTAAGCGGTATGTCGAGTACATGGGTGGAGCGGCTGCCGTTCTGCGAAGGGCGCACGATTCGTTTAATCAGGGCGAATACCGATGGGTGGCGGAAGTCGTCAACCACGTGGTGTTCGCGGAACCGCAAAACACCGCTGCCAAACAGCTGCTGGCGGACGCTTATGAACAGCTTGGCTACCAGTCGGAGTCTGCGCCCTGGCGCAACTTCTATCTGACGGGAGCCATGGAATTGCGCAACGGCGTCAGGAAGGGACAGGCGCCCGCGCCACAGAGCCCGGATACCATTCAGGCCATGCCACTCGACATGTTCCTCGACTACCTTGGTATCCGGCTGAATGGTGAGCGAGCGAACGGGAAGACGGCGTCGTTCAATCTCGTACTGACCGATACGAAGGAAAACTGCGTGCTGGGCGTCGAGAACAGCGCGTTGCACTATTCGAAAGACAGAACCTCGAAATCAGCGGACGCAACGGTCACCATGACGCGCGCGGACCTCAACAGCATCATGATGGGACAAACCAATATGCAGAAGCTGGTGATGGCGGGCAGCGCCAAAATCGACGGCAATAGCCAGAAGCTTGGCGAGTTCGTGTCCTGGCTCGACAACTTCGATTTCTGGTTCAACATCGTCACGCCTTGAGGTGAAACCATGTGCGCGATCTGCAACTTCAAGATTGATTTCGGCGTTGGTCATCCTCTTGCGCTGACCGTCGCGGTAGCGACCCGCAAGGCGATTGACTCGGGGATTGTCGAGCCGATCGACACCACGGGGGGCGCGCTCTCCGCGGCGCGCATGCGCATGTCCGCCGTCGAAGCGTTGAACCTGCTTCAGGCACGCATCGAAGCGGCTCACAGTGAAGACGCGCTTCTGGCGCTCCCGGACTTCTATGTGCTGCTCATTGAAAATGACACGTGGGGTTTCTTTCATGCGACCACGAACGGCTTCGACCCGGACGTTGTCCCCGAAATGCCTGACGTGACGACCACCGATGAAGCGAAACGCAGCAACATCGTCATCATGTCCGAGGCCGGACTGCGAGCGTGGCTGGAGCAACGCTTCGATATTGAGCTGGCTTTGCGCGAATCGCTGTTCATGATCGACGCGCCTGCCAGTTCCACCGGACCGCTAACGCAGATGCTCGCGATTGCGGAGCCAGCCGTCACCGATGATTGCTGACGTGTGTTGAGAGTGCGGGTAGGTCAGGGCGGCTGGCGAGGAGCGCATCATGGGTACGCTGACGGGGAGGTTCAAGCAAGAATTCATGAAAGCGCTTCCGCCGACGATCTTCTTTTTCATCATCCTTCACATCGTCGCGATTGTCAGGGCACACAGCACGTGAAAAGGGAGCGCCTGGCCGTCGCTGCAAAAGCCGGACCTATCCAAACGCATGGTCAACTGATATTGCTCCAATGCCGCAATCCGCGTGTGTATTTCAAGTACCTGCAGCGGATTGCCGGCGCGGCATGTTAGCGTCTCGGGGTCGTTCACGTGGTGACGCCAAAGCCTCAACCGCGGGCCGCCAAGGTGGCCACAATCAGAGCCGAGAAGACCAGCGCCGGGGCGAGATGCCCGAACGGCTCCCGGTTTCGTAGCAACGTAAAGAGCGCGCCGATCATGATCGCTCCCGCCAGCGTCAGGCCCAGGACTCTGGTTTGCTGCCAGGGAAGAAGTGCCGCACTCAGCAGTTCGAGCGCGCCGCAGAGCAACTGAAACCACGCCGGGTAACCCCAGCGCGCGAAGTCCCGTTTTGCCGCGCCGCGTCGTGAGAGATTGATCACCCCGGCAATCGCGAATAAAACCGCCGCGATCGTCGCGAGAATCGATTCGAAAGATACGCTGTTCCACGCCATCGTCATGCTCCGTTGCTTTGCTGAAAGTGCGCTTGTGCAGAGAGGTCCGCAATCAGGCCGGGGCCGTGGGGTTCCCACGCCAGTACTCGCCGGGCGTGCTGGCCGCTGATCGCCTGGTCGAGCGCCAGTGCGTCAGCGAACGGTCCAAGCGATTGGCGCGCATCGTCGAGCGGCCAGAGTTCGACGCGATCGGCGCCGACCGACGCCCGGATCGCTTCACCCATCTCGGCAACAGCAACGGCATCTTCCGTGACCACGTTGAAGATCTGTCCGGCGACTCGCACGTCCCCGCTTGCCGCCTGCTCGACCGCGCTGAGGTAAGCCGTGGCGAGATCATCGACGTGAACGGCGGGCCAGTGATTGCGACCATCGCCAACGATCCTCACACTGCCGGTCTTACGGGCCATGCCCGCAAGCATGCCGAAGACGCCGCCGCCGTAGCCGTGCACCATCGCCGGTCTGAAAATCGCTGCGACAAGCGAGCGGCTCGCTGCCAGTGCCAGCACCTGTTGCTCCACTGCGGGCCGCCAGGCGATGAGCGGTGTCGGGTTCAGCGCCGATGCTTCAGTCGCGGGCCCTCCCTCCGTATTGCCGTAGACCCAGGTGCCCGACGTATAGACAAATGCCGCGCCCGGACGCAAATGCGAAAGCATCGCTACCGCCGCAGCCTCATCAACAGACGCGGCGGAAGCATCGTTGGTCGACGCGGCGTGCACCACGCCATCGGCGGCACCGGCAGCCGCCGCGAAAGACTGCGGCTCACGCAGGTCGCCCGCATGCAGTTTCACACCGAGACGCGCCAGCGCGCCGGCGGCCGATGACCTGTCCTGGCGCACCAGCGCAGTCACCTGATGGCCGAGGCTGATTGCCTTGCGCGCGACCGCTTGCCCGATGTAGCCCGTACCACCCGTAATGAACAGTTCCAAAGCGCTCTCCTTGATGATCGCCTGTGAAATCGATAAATCAGATGAACGAGACTTGTCGGTCTCGTTTTGGCAAAGGTAAACGAGACTGCCCAGTCTTGTCAACCGTTCGATGATCTGCTATCTATGCCGTATGAACGCTTTCTCATCCCCTGACCTGAGCCCGCTGCAACGCCGGAAGCGGTCCGCGATCCTCGACGGCGCGAAAGCCGTTTTTTTAAGCCAGGGTTTTGGTCTCGCCACGATGGACGACGTCGCGGCGACCGCTGGCGTCGGCAAACAGACGGTCTACCGCCACTTCAAGTCGAAGGAGGCACTCTTCGTGGGTCTGGTGAGCTCGATGTGCGCTGAGATCGGCGGACTTCTTGCGGGCGCTCTGCACGAGCCATCCGATGGATCGCCTGAAGTGGAGTTGCACGAATTGGGATGGCTGCTCGCACGAAGTCTTATTGCGCCGGATTACCTGCGGCTTTACCGGGCGATCGTCGCTGAGGCCGAGCGTCTTCCGGAACTCGGTCAGGTGTTCTACGAAAATGGTGCAAAGGTCGTGCGTGCGTTCGCTGCGAGAATTCTGCGGAAGAGATTTGATGAGCCGACTGCTGCATTGCGGGCAGCAACGTTCGTTCAGTTGGTGCTGGGCGACGCGTATCTGGAACTGTCAATTGGCTACAGGGTGCCCGATGTCGACGCGCGCTTTGCGCTGCAGATTGACGAGGCAGTGGCGGCTGCGCTTCGTTGAAGGTACTGATTTCTTTGTCTGTTTACACGGCGAACTGAGGGGTTGCGTTGGATCGAGCGGGTGAATTCGCCATGAGAGGTTGTCAAACGGCGACAGTTGATGCGCCCTGCTAACCGCTGGGGCTTTCAACCACGCGTTGTCAAATGAAGCATGGTGTAGTGTTCGTAATGACCAACCCCGTTCTTCACGATCGGGTCTTCCGATGTCAGCGCGGAAATATCTTGATCATCGGCGATCTGGTAGAACGATACGCCGTAGCCACCAGCGTCATCAATCACGGGCCCATGAGCGACGATCAGCTCTTTATCGAGGAGCTCGTTCAGAAAGACTCCATGCTGCCTCATCCATTCCTTTTCACCGGCAGACATCGTCGCGAGGAAATCCGCACGCGGCGGAATGAATTTGCAAAGATAATATTTCATCGTTAAATTCCTCTCATTTAGCAAATTGTTAGCGGCGGTGTAAAAGCGCCATTAGATGGCGGCGCAAAGTTGAGTAGAAGCGTCAACAACAGAGGCGGTTATGGGCCGCTGTTGTTGGGTGATGGTCATCAGAATGGATCGTCGATGTCACGAGGGTGAGGATTGTCGGGAGGCGCGCGTTGTTCGTGCAGCAGGTCATTGAGCGGAATCTGATAGTGCGCGGCGATACGCTCGCGTAGATCGTCGATGAGTTCCACGACGGCGAGCGCCTGATCTGCGGACCAGTTGTCTGGGATCAGGAAGTCCAGCCCGTGAGTGATGCCCGAAGGCAGGTGAAGGCGCTTCATGATTTCTTCTTCTCCATACGTGCTGCGCTGCGTTTCTTTGCGCGCTGCTCCGCCCGTTCACGCGCCTCCTTCACCCGGTAGGACTCGCCTTCGATCGCGACGACTTCGGCGCGATGCACCAGCCGGTCAACCAGCGAGACGACGCAGGCGGCGTTCGGAAACACCTCCGACCATTCTGCGAACGGCCGGTTTGTGGTGACCACGGTGCTCGCTGCGCCATACCGGCGGCTGATCAGCTCGAACAGCAGGTCGGCGTGGCGATTCGAGTAGGACAGGTATCCGACCTCGTCAATTACGAGCACGTCAGGCGTGGCGTACCGGTGCAGCCGCCGGCGTAACGCTGAGTCACTGTCAAGCGCGGCGAGCTCGCCGAGCATCTGGCCAGCAGTTGTGAACAGCGCCGTGTGCCCGTTGACGAGCGCCTGGTAGGCGAGGTTCAGCGCCAGGGTCGACTTGCCCACGCCGTTCGGGCCGATCAGTACGACGTTGGCGGTGTCTCTGACGAACTCGAGCGACATCAGTTCTTCGACGGCGGCCCGGTCGCAGCGCGTGGGCCAGGTCCAGTCAAAGTCGCACAGCGGTTTGAAGCTGCCCAGATGGGCGTCCCGGATGCGTCGCTCAAGCGAACGGCGGGCACGCTCGTCTTCTTCCCACTGCAACAGCGGCGCAACCCAGCCGGCGTCAGTGAGTTCCGGCCAATGCGCCAGCAGCCCGTACAGGCGCAGGGCGTTCGCGCGTTCCTGCAGGTTCTCAGGCGAGCTCATCAGTACCTCCCGTTATCTGGTCGTAGATGTCGAGCCGGTGCGGGGTCACCAGCGTGTCCTTGCTACGCACGTGCTCGGGCAGGTTCACCGTCACTGGCGGCGGTACCTGACGCGACTCGCGCCGACGCTCCAGCGCCAGACGCACCGGATTCTGGTGAGGCGCGGCATCGCTGGCGAGCGTTTCCTCGATCGCTGCCTGCAGTTCGGCTGCACCATAACGGTCGAGCAGCCGCAGCAGGTGGGCGGTGATATTACCCAGATTGGCGCCGCGTTCAGCCGCGCGCAGCATGAGTGTGTGACTGGCCGGCGCTGCGCGGGCGAGATGGTCGAGGCCGCGATGGTGACGGGCTTCGCGTTTGCGTGCAACGAGGGCGTCGATGTGTGCGGGAATCTCGATTTGCGCGCCGCGATCGTAACTGCGCACATGAGTTGCAAGCAGATCGGCGCCGTCGAGAATGCGCACCTGCCGGGGATCAGCCCGGACCGTAAGTACGCGCCGCACGTGGGTATGCGGGATCGTGTAGTCGTTCAGATCGAAGCGCACATACGGCTGCTTGCCGACCTTCACGGCCAGTTGCAGTTCGCAGGGGTACGGATTCTCCGGCAACGCAAGCAGGCTGGGCTGCTCGCGGGCGAAGGCTTCGCGCACCGTGATCGTGGGTTCTTCCCGGCAGGGACGATCCGCCGCCATGCCCGCGCACCATTGCGCGGCCTGGATGTTCAGATCGTCGAGATCGGTGAACTTGCGCGCGGCAAAGAAATTCTCGCGTACATACCTGATAGCTCTTTCGACGCGTCCCTTCTCGTTTCCTCTGGCCACTGCCACGGGACGCGGCTCGAAGCGATGATGAGCGGCGAACGCGAGAAGCGTGGGGTTGAAGCGGATCGCATCACCCTGACGCTCGAGCACAGCGCTCCTGAGATTGTCGTAGAGGAGGATTCGTGGCAATCCGGACCACGCCGCGAACGCGCCGGCGTGGCCCGCCAGGAAGCTGTCCATGCGGGCATCGAGGAAGAAGCGCAGATAGATCTGCCGAGACCATGACAGCACCATGACGAAGGCCATGAGTGGCCGGCGCGCGCGCCCGATCTGCAGGTGATCGAAATGGGCCCAGTCAACCTGGCCCTGCTCTCCAGGCAAGGTGCGCAGCCGCAGATAAGCCTCTGGTGCAGGACGCGGACGGTGTACCGCGATCAGGTGCCGGAAATGATGAGGGTTGCCACGGTAGCCGCGCTCGGTGACCATCGCATACAGCCGGCTGGCCGTGAGCGACGGAAACCTCTTGAGCGTGTCATGGATAAACGGCAGGTAGGCATCGATCTGCGAAGGTCTGAGCATCCCGCCGATGCGGGGCAGACCGGCCTGCGCCAGCACGCGCTGGACCGTGCCACGGTGCACGTGCAACTGCCGTGCGATGGTGCCGCAGCGCCACTTCTCGACGTGGTAGTAGCGCAGGATCTGCGCCTCAAGTTCAACTCCAATGGTCATGGGTCACTTCCTGTGCAGTAGGTAGTAGTACGAACATCACGGAAGACCCGACGGCGTAGTGGCCCCAGGCGCACGAAGCCCGGGCAGACGCAGTGGCAGAAATGGCACTGCTCAGGCACAGCTGGGGCGGTGGCGGATACCGCCGCTGTTGCCGCCGACGTCGTCGAAGTCGGTGCCAGTAGAGCATCGGCGGCAGGCGCAGAGGAACCCTGATGCGTCACTTTATTCCGGCGGCTGCGATAGCGGCGCATCCGTTCGGCATGCGCGAAGCGGCCGTGACGACTGCGCTGATAGCGCTGGCCGGCCACGCGCATGCTGGCCTGACGTGCGACCTCCGAACAGTCGCCGTCGCAATAGATCTGGCCGCGGTCGCAACGGCGGCAAACGATGACCTGCGCCCGGCAGCGGGCGCACACAAACAGGCGGCCGGTGGCCGGCATCGGCAATCCCCGTCAATGCCGAAACGCTATCGACGGGACTGGTGGACCGTGCCATACTGGGCCGGCACCCGTGCCCATGCGCGTGTGGGGCTCGACATCGGAGTGAACTTGGCGGTTTGAGCCGGTGTCGGGCCTGTTTCTTCGGCGGTATTCCTTCTTCTACCGCATCTTGACCTGAGCGTCACCACTTCCTGAAATGAACCGCGTCGGGTGCGTCTGCACTCGCCCTACGGGCTCCTTCCGACGCACCGGGTAGCGCCTCTCGCTCTCCGCGCAAACCATTCCCAAACCGTTTAGCAGAGCATGACCATTCCGCATCTCTGATTGACGCCGCCGTTTAGTGTCGGATTCTCACAGCCGTTCACACAAATTGACTGTCATTCCCAAATTCACGACGACTGCGGTTTTTCCAACTGATTTTCTTTCGTCGGGTAGTGTGTCGCGTAACTGAAGGATTGATGAGCGCTGGTAGCTTCATTTCGCGGCTGTTACCCTCTTCAGTATTGAACCTTCGAACATTTTTGGTGCGTAGTTTTGAAGGAAAGGAATCGTGCCTGTCATTTTTCCGACAGGATTACTGAATTTCGGTTCACCGGCGTTAATCAGCCGAGTAATGGTATTGATAACCGTATCTGGTGCTTCCGCTTCGTCTATGCCTTTTTGCGTCGCGGCTGTCATCTGCTTCCGGTATGTGTTGTAGTCCGTGATACTGCCGCTGCCCGCGGAGACAGCATTCTGGCTAAGGTTGGTTTTGAACCAGACCGGCTCCACCATGCTAACTTTTATGTTGAACTGATTCAGTTCGAAACGTAACGACTTGAAGAAACCCTGAACCGCGTGCTTGGAAGCAGTGTAATACGACAGGTTCGGGGGGGGGGGGCGATCAGACCTACGATGGAACTGACAGTGATAATCTGCCCCTGCTTCTGGGCCCGGAACTTTGGTAGCAAGGCATTTGTCACCTTGACCGTGCCCCAGAAGTTGGTCTCAAACTGTTGCCTCCCCAATTCGATTGGCGTTTCTTCCGCGATGCCTGTGACCATGTAACCTGCATTATTAACCAGTACGTCCAGCTGTCTATCTTCGTGCAGCTCGCACGGCTCGCTACGCGCAGCCACTTGCGACCGTTGCGGGCAGGTTGGCCCGTGCCGCCGGGATCGGAGTCGGACCTCCGTGCATGCGAGGCGTATTTCGGCGTACCGGTCGACTGCACCGCATTGGCCACGCTTGTTTTTGCTGCGGAAGACGTTGAACGTCCCTTCCTGACCGAGAACCACAAGATGTGGTCATATTTCAAGCCCGCTCTGCGTATGCGACTGGCGGAACTGGACCGCACTGCCAGCATGGCGGAACGCCTGCGCGGCGTGCTACTCGAGGCGTTGCCGGCTGGTGAACTGACGATGGATGTCGTCTGCCGCAAACTCGGTGTCAGCACTCGGACCCTGCAGCGCAAGTTGAAGACTGAAGGTACCAGTTTCCAGGAGACGCTGGACGTCCTGCGCGAGTCGCTCGCAAAACACTACCTGACGAATTCGTCGATGTCCGGCGCAGAGATCTCATTTCTGCTGGGTTTTGACGATCCCAACTCGTTTGCGCGGGCATTTCAGGCGTGGACGGGGAAGACGCCACAGGTGGCGCGTTTGGCGCTCAGGAAAACCGACTCATGAATCGCTTCGCAACCAGTACTCAGGGTTTGGCAGTGGCTTCTGTCTCCCGCCACCGTCACACCTGACCAGCTACCCGTGCTGCATCGACGGGTTCAATCCGCAGCGCGAAACGGACAGCGTGAGAGGGTCGATTGCCGCTATCAGAGCCGGAAGGAGCCTTCGCCCCCTGATCCGACTTCGCCACTGTGTATCCGCCCAAAGCAGAACTGTTGGCGATCCACACGTCGAGCTTAAAGCCCCTTCTGGGCGGAACGGCGACAGATGCGGCCGGCGCGAGACGTTATTTGATACCTGCCGTCGCTACAGGAGTGTGAATGTCTCCGTGCGTGCCGGCGGGCGACGAATAAATCCGATGGAGGAAACCGCGGAGTGCTCCGCTGTGACCGGAACTCGCCGGTAACAGAGTCACTCCGTCGTTGCCGACGTGTCGCTACCGTCATTGCGCGCGGGTTCGCCCGCGGTCGCCGACGGGCTCATTGACGCCAGAATCGCGTCGCGGCAAACCGCCAGGATTTCGTCGGCCAGTGGCGAATCGTCCGGGCAGGCGCGCGACATGACAATGGCACCGACGGCGTGCGCCAGTATGTCGAGGGACCGGGCTCGCGCCTGGCCCGCATCCGCATCGCCCGACGCAGTGCCCTCGGGGCTCAGCGCAGCCAGCAGGCTCTCAATACCAGCCGCGAACGTGGCACGGACTGCTTCCGGTTGACGCGCGGCATCCCCGCCCAGTGCGGCCATCGTGCAACCGGTCGCGCGGGTGTCGCGGTGCTCGCGAGAAAGGTAGTACCGCACAAACTCAGGCGCCTCCACGCCAGCGCTCAGCGCCACGGTCTGCGCGATGCCGCAGGCCGCCGATTCCGCCACCAGGTCGGCCTTGGAGCGGAACTGTTTGTAAAAGCCGCCGTGGGTGAAGCCGGCGGCGCCCATCAGATCGGCAACGCCAACCCCATCATAGCCGCGCTCCCGAAACAGTTTCGACGCCGTCTCGACGACGTGGTCCCGGTTGGCCTGCGCCTGTGCCTTGGTGATCTTCATTTCCTGACCACTGTGAGTGCATATCTGCGAAGGTTCCATTATACATTGATGTCGGTCATCATCAAAACCTTGACACATTAGATTATGATCGTCATTATTGCGTCCATTCCCAATCCTGGAAGCCGACGCAACATGACCGACAAGACGCTTTTCGAGCCCTACGCCCTTGGCCGCCTGACACTCGCCAACCGCTTTGTCATGGCTCCGCTGACCCGCAATCGCGCAGGCGCGGGGCTGGTACCCAGCGAACTGGCCGCGACCTACTACGCCCAGCGCGCCTCGGCCGGCCTCATCATCACGGAGGCCACCCAGGTGTCAGCTCAGGCTCAGGGCTATCAGGACACTCCTGGCCTGTACACGTCCGAGCAGATCGCCGGCTGGCGCAAGGTCACCCAGGCTGTGCATGCCACGGGTGGACGCATCTTCGCGCAGCTCTGGCACGTCGGTCGTGTTTCGCACGTCGATGTCCAGCCTGGGGGCGCTGCGCCGGTCGGCCCTTCGGCCATTCGCGCGGAGACGAAAACCTTCGTCAACAACGGATTTGTCGACGTGTCCCAGCCCCGTGCGCTGGCGCTTGTCGAGTTGCCGGGCATCGTGAATGATTTCCGCCTGGCTGCGGCCAACGCTATCGCGGCCGGCTTCGACGGCGTAGAAATCCACGGTGCCAACGGCTATCTGCTGGAGCAGTTCATCAAGGACGGGGCCAACCGGCGCACTGACGCCTACGGCGGCTCAATCGAGAACCGTGCGCGTCTGTTGCTGGAAGTCGTTGCTGCAGTGGTGGAAGAAATTGGTGCCGATCGCGCCGGCGTGCGCATCTCGCCTGTGTCGCCGGCAAACGGTATCTCGAGCAGCGATCCCCAGCCGCAGTACGACTACATCGCCGGGCAACTCAGCGCGCTGGGAATCGTCTACCTGCACGTGGTCGAGGGCGCGACCGGCGGCCCGCGCGATGTCGCACCGTTCGACTACGACGCGCTGCGCCGTCGGTTCAGGCAAACCTACCTGGCCAACAACGGCTACGACCTGGAACTCGCTACTGCCAGGCTCAACGAGGGTAAAGCAGACCTGTTCGCCTTCGGCCGTGCATTCATCAGCAACCCCGATCTGGTCGAACGCCTGAAGACCGGCGCACCGCTGGCGCAGCCCGACTTCGCCACGCTCTATGGTGGCGGCGCTGCGGGCTACACCGACTACCCGTCCATCATCGCCTGAGGCGAGCGCAGCTTGCGTCCACCATCCGAACCTCTCTTGCAAAGGAATTAACTCATGACCACGCTTCCCACAGTTCTCATCACGGGCGCCTCCTCTGGTATCGGCGCCACGTACGCCGAGCGCTTCGCCGGCCGCGGCCACAACCTCGTGCTGGTTGCACGCGACAAGGCGCGCCTCGATGCTCTCGCCGCACGCCTGCGTGAGGAAAGCGATGTGGCCGTCGACGTGCTGCAGGCCGACCTGACCCGGCCTGAGGATCTCGCCGCGGTCGAGACTCGCCTGCGCGACGACGCTCGCATAGGCATCCTGATTAACAACGCCGGCGTGGGCCAGGCCGGTAGCTTCGTGCAGCAGACTGCTGAGGGCATCGAACGCCTGATCACGCTCAACACCACGGCGCTGACACGGCTCGCTGCCGCGGTCGCTCCGCGCTTCGTGCAGTCGGGTACCGGCGCGATCGTCAACATCGGCTCGGTGGTGGGTCTCGCGCCCGAGTTCGGCATGTCGATTTACGGCGCCACCAAGGCCTTTGTGTTGTTCCTGTCGCAGGGATTGAACCTCGAGTTGTCGCCCAGCGGCGTCTACGTGCAGGCGGTGCTCCCGGCGGCGACCCGCACGGAGATCTGGGGGCGCGCCGGCATCGACGTCAATACGCTTCCCGAGGTGATGGAGGTCGGCGAACTGGTTGATGCGGCACTGGTCGGCTTTGATCGCCGGGAACTCGTCACCATCCCGCCGCTGCACGTGGCCGGGCGCTGGGACGCGCTGGATGGCGCGCGTCAAGGGCTCCTGTCGGACATTCGGCAGGCGCACGCGGCCGATCGCTATCGGTCAGAAGCGTGACCCCTGCGGCTTCTGTCATACCCCAAGCCACCAATGCCTTATCGTGCGGCTAGAAGCGTGAGCACGTCTGGCCGCCGACGTGGACCCCGGAAAGCTCGCACACGCACCCGGGTGGTCGCCGTGGCCGAAGTGCCTGGCCTTGCAGATGCGGTGCTCCAGGGCTAGGTGGGTGGCCGCACTATCGTGGACGTCAACGCGTGAAGGCCGCCCCTCAAGGAATCGATGATGATCAGTTTCAACCCAGATAGCCAATCGGCAACATCCTATGCCCACGCACAGAACAACGAGGTCAGGGTGGGGGGAACCACTTTCGCTTACCGCGAACTAGGCCCGCACGGGGGCATCCCGCTGATGCTGCTCAACCATTGGGGCGCCGTGCTGGATAATTTCGACCCGCGCATCGTCGATGGCCTGGCCCGCAAGCATCGCGTCATTGCGATCGACTACCGGGGAATCGGTTCTTCCGGTGGCATTGCGCCCGTGAGCGTGGACGAGATGGCGCACGACACCATCGCGTTGATCCGCGCGATGGGTTTCGATCAGGTTGATCTGCTCGGCTTTTCGCTCGGCGGCTTCGTGGCGCAGGACGTGGCGCTCAAGGCGCCGGATCTGGTGCGCAGACTCATCCTCACAGGCACAGGACCCGCGGGCGGCCAGGGAATCGATCGCGTGGGGGCTACGTCCTGGCCGCTGATGCTCAAGGGTCTGGTGACGATGCGCGATCCCAAGACCTATCTGTTCTTCACCGCCACCACCAACGGCCGACAGGCAGCAAGCGCTTTTCTGAAGAGGCTCAAGGAACGCAAGGCCGGGCGCGACAGGGGGCCGACACCCCGCGCGTTGCTTCGCCAACTCAAGGCGATCAAGGCGTGGGGCCAGCAGGCGGCGCAAGACCTTACCCGCCTGCGCATGCCTGTCCTGATCGCCAATGGAGACAACGACATCATGGTGCCCACCGCATTGAGCTCTGACATGGCCCGCCGCATTCCCCACGCGCAGCTCGTTATATACCAGGACGCCGGGCACGGTGGCATCTTTCAGTATCACACCGACTTCGTGATCAAAGCACTGGAGTTTCTGGCGCGATGAATCCTTCGCGGTCGGCGACAGGTACCCAACATTGAATTTAGAACACCATGAAAGCACTCACCTTCAAACGCTATGGCAAGTCGCCCGAGATCGGGTTTGCCGAAGTGCCTCTCCCCACGCTAAAGCCTGATGAACTGCTGGTCCAGGTCCACGCGGCGGGGTTGAATCCAATCGACAACATGATTCCGGCAGGGACGTTCAAGCCCGTCCTCAAATTCGAATTGCCGGCTACGCTCGGCAGCGATATTTCTGGTGTGGTGACCGAGGTCGGCAGCAGTGTGACGCGTTTCAAACCGGGTGATGCCGTCTTTGCCAGCCTCTTCGATCTTGGTAGGGGCTCGATCGCCGAATTCGCGGCGGTGCCGGAGCGCGTTGCGGCGTCGAAACCGGTCAAGCTGGACTTCGTGCAGGCTGCCGCCGTTCCGATGGTCGGGCTTACCTCCTGGCAGGCGTTGAAGGAGCGCGCTAATATCCGAGCCGGCCAGAAGGTGTTCATTCCTGCCGGATCCGGCGGTATCGGCACGTTTGCGATCCAGTTGGCAAAGCACTTCGGCGCCAGGGTCGGAACGACCACCAGTACGGGCAACGTCCAACTGGTAACCAGTCTGGGCGCCGACGAGATCGTCGACTACAAAAAGCAGGAATTCGAAAAAGTGCTGCGCGACTACGACGTAGTGCTTGGCACTATCAGAGGTGATGCGATTGAAAAATCCATAGGCATCCTCAAACCGGGGAGCAAGATTGTGTCTCTCATCGGGCCGCTGGACGCGGCGTTCGCCCGTGCTCGCAGGCTGAACTTTATCCTGAGGTTGATATTCGGGCTAATGAGCCGCAAGATCATGCGGCTTGCGAAAACGCGGGATGTGGCGTATTCATTTCTCTTCGTACGTCCCGATGGAAACCAGCTCGCCGAAATTGGCGAACTCCTCAAGTCGGAACAGGTTCGTCCAGTAATTGACAAGGTGTTTCCGTTTGACCAGGCGAAGGAAGCGCTTGAATATCTGGCCCAGGGACGCGCCAGGGGCAAGGTCGTTGTGAGAATCAAGTGAGCTGCCAACGGTTGACGGCTGACTGTGCAGGTTCTTGCCCGAGCTTTTGAAGAGGCGGAGCCGCGACCAGGTCCAGACTCAAGAGAGAACCGGATGGCCTCCCAGGGAGCGGAGCCGACTCCCGAATGTCTTAGCAAGAAAGTGAGCGAATGCCGCTTATTGGCCGATCGCTGACTTGCAACGTCACGGCGCGATGGCGTCGGAACCGAGGATCCCCATCAACACCCTCGCATTACGCTGCCCCTGATCCTCGAAGCAGTTATTGAAAATCACATGCGTGCGTCCGGCCCGCGTCGCGATCGCACGAATCGGCACGGCGAGTTCCGTCAACTCCGCTTCGTCATAGTCATAATCAAACCGATCCGCCGCGCTCGCAGTGCCGGTCGCGCTCCAAGTCTGCGTATTGCGTCCGTGCAGACGCACCATCGCGAGTTCGGGATTCGTCACGTCCCACACCGTATGCACGCGGTTGGTCACGTCCGGCGGCGCGTCGACGATCACATGCACAATGCCGCGCTCGCGCAGGAATTCGAGCGACCAGGCTGCATGCTCTTCATCGAACCACGACTGATTGCGAAACTCAGCCGCCATCATGTAGCCCGCCATCCGCGCCCGGCATTCCTCCACCAGCGCGAGGCCGTCCGGCGCGCGCGTGATCCACGGCGCGAACTGAAACAGCACGGCGCCGAGCCGCCCGCTCACGCGCAGCGGTTCGAGCGCTTCCAGATAGCGCCGCCACAGTTCATCGCGGATATCGTCCGGCATGTCGCGGTAGTACACGTTC
This sequence comes from Paraburkholderia sp. BL27I4N3, assembly GCF_003386115.1. NCBI lineage: Bacteria > Pseudomonadati > Pseudomonadota > Betaproteobacteria > Burkholderiales > Burkholderiaceae > Paraburkholderia > Paraburkholderia sp. BL27I4N3. The sequence continues at coordinate 8,008,896 of NZ_QREJ01000001.1, forward strand.
TTCTTGCGCGGACCGGTGATGCCTTCCGGCAGCGCCATCGCAATGTCTCGCGGCAACGCATCGGGCGAAGTCTGATGCCCGGTGAACAGACGAAAGGCCTTGAAGTTGAACGTGAAGCCTTCAGGTGTGCGCTCGAACCACAATTGCGCATTGCTCGCCGAAGGCATCGCGTAGTAGGCCGAATCCACTTCGACCAGCGGGAACTGCGAAGCATAAAAACGCAGACGTGCTTCAGCGCTGCTGCTGCCGCGCGGATAAAAGCGCTTGCACGCAATCAGTGTCTTGTCGGTCCAGCCTGCGGTGCCGCAGCGAATGTCCATCGTGAAGTCGGTTGAATGCGTGGCGCGCGCCGGCTAGGACGCTGCTTCGGTGTGGTCGATCCAGTCCGCGAGTTCGCGCCGCAGTTCCGCGATATCGAGCGGTTTGCCGAGCAGCCGTGCGCCTGGAATCGCGTCGCCGATCTGCGCGTTCTTGCCGTAGCCCGACACCAGCAGCACGCGAATACCCGGCTGCTGGCGCAGCATGACGCGTGCAAGACTGTCGCCGGACATGCCGGGCAACGTGAGATCGGTGAAGAGGATGTCGAAGTGTTGCTCGGGCACGAGCGGCAGCGCTTCTTCCGCACTCGCGACCGCAGTGCAATCGAGGCCCAACGCAGTCAGCAGATCGCTGAATGCTTCGCGTGAGTCGATATCGTCTTCGACGAGCAGCACACGAGCCGGCGTGCGAGTCGAGCGCGCCGTCCCCAACGGCGACTTTCTCTGGCGGATAGCTTCAACCGAGGGAGCTTGGCTTTCGTGGCCGGATTCCCTGGCGGGGTCGTAAGCAGCAGGCGGCACGCAGGCGGCGATCTGTCCTTCGGCCACGGACACGGGCAACGCCACACCGGCCGCCACGGCAGCGCCGGCGCGCAAAACGCTGCGCACCTTGCGGGCGAGGTCGTCGCGCCGGTACGGTTTCGAGAGCAGCGTGATACCGGCGTCGAGTTTGCCGTGATGGACGATCTCGTCGCGTGTATAGCCGGAGGTGAAGAGGGCGGGCACCGCGGGCGAGCGCGCCGCGGCTCGCTGCGCGAGCTCCACGCTCTTGATCTTGCCTGGCATCACCACGTCCGTAAACAGCAGATCGATCGGCACGTCGCTGTCGATGAACTCGATTGCCGCGTCGCCGCTCGACGCGGTCAGCACCTTGTAGCCGAGTTGCGCGAGCATTTCGATGGCGGTCAGTCGTACGTCGGCGTCGTCTTCCACGACCAGAATCGTTTCGCCGCTACCGGTGGGCGCCGTGGTCTCGTCGACGGTTTCCGAGGTTTCGGCTTCGCAGCAGCGCGGGAAAAACAGCGAGACGGTGGTGCCGCGTCCCAGTTCGCTATCGATCAAGGTATGGCCGCCGCTTTGCCTGACGAAGCCGAACACCATGCTCAGACCGAGGCCGGTGCCGTGGCCGTCGGGCTTGGTGGTGAAGAACGGTTCGAACACGCGCTGCAGGACCTCGGGCGGCATGCCGGTGCCCGTATCGGTGACGGAAAACACCACGTATTCGCCCGGCGAGAGCTCCGGCTTGCCGCGGCAGAAGGCGGTGTCGAGCACGCGGTTGGCCGCGCGCACGGTGAGCGTGCCGTCGGCCCGCATCGCGTCGCGCGCATTGATCGCGAGATTGAGCAGCGCGTTTTCCAGTTGGTTGCGATCGGCCTGCACGTTCCACAAATCGTCGCTCAGGACCGTGTCGATCCGCACCGTTTCGCCGAGCGCGCGGTGCAGCATCTCGCTCATGCCGCTCAGCAGCCGGCGAGGGTTCAGCACGGTCGGCGAGAGCGGCTGACGTCGCGCGAAGGCGAGCAGATACGCGGCCAGTTTCGCGCCGCGTTTGACGGCGTCCGTCGCGGCGGATAGGCGGCGCAAGGTCGCCGGATGGTCGCCGGCGTCGGCCGCGAGCATTTGCAGGTTGCCGTTGATCACCTGCAGCACGTTATTGAAGTCGTGCGCGACGCCGCCCGTGAGGCTGCCGATCGCTTCCATCTTCTGCGCCTGGCGCAACTGCTCTTCGGCCAGCGCGCGCGCCGCGACCTCGTCGGCCACGCGCTGTTCGAGCGTCTCGGTCAACTGGCGCAGCGACTGTTCGGCGATCTTGCGTTCGTGGATGTCGATCAGCACGCCGGGAAAGCGTGTCGGTTCGCCGTGCTCGTCGAATTCGCACTGGCCGTTCGCCTGCACCCAGAGATAGTCGCCGTCGGGCCGCCGGATTCGAAACTCAGCGCGAAACGGCTGCCGCGTGCGGATCGCCTCGGCGGTCAGTTCATCGTTGAGCGCCTGATCGTCCGGATGAAGCATGTGGACGGCGGCGCGGCGCTCGACTCCTTTCGCGGCTTCTTCCTGCTGAAAGGAAAAGGTGCGCGCGAAACGTTCGTCGCCGCTGACCTTGCCCGTGCGCAGATCCAGCATCCAGGTGCCGAGCACCGTGCCGGTATTGAGCGCGAGTTGCAGCCGTTCGTTGGTTTCGTGCAGTTCGCTTTCGGCACGTTGCCGCCAGCGCTCGGTGAGCACGCGCGCGGTGGTCTCGACGACCACTGCCAGCACGCCAGCCGGCGCGCCGCTGTCGTCGGCGACCGGGCTGTAGTAGAGATCGAGCCACACGTCCTCGGGCTTGCCGTCGCGCAGCAGTATTAGTTCCTTGTCGCGATACGACAGCGTGCCGCCCGCGAGACACGTGGCCATGACATGGCGGTTGAAATCGGCGACTTCCGGCCAGCCGTGTTCGACCGGGCAGCCGAGCAGATAGGGATGTCGTCCGCCCGCGAAGATCGCATACGCGTCGTTGTAGATCATGTAGCCGGGCTTGCCCCACAGCAACACGAGCGGCACGGGCGAGGCGAGCAGCAACTGGACGGTCGCCGTGAGACTGCGCGGCCAGTTTTCGATGACGCCGAGCCCGGTGGCTGCCCAGTCGAATGCGCTGATGCGCTGCGCCATCTCCCCGCGCCAGCCGGAGCAGCCGTGGTCTTGTGCCGGAAATGGCATGCTGCGCTCCACAGAGGTCACGTCGATGAAAGTGTCCCACTCTGCCGGCTCGCGTGATGCGTTTGCACCCGCAGCAGGAGGTGGGATGAAGCTTCTGCCGTGTACCGCGTGCCGGTGCATGGCGGGCACCTGGCTGCGACAATTGTAAGCCACAACACCGGGCCGGGGATTCATCGCGCATGCGTTGTGTGGTGGCTCGGTGCTTACAGTTCGCATTCAGAAGATAGGCGCGAATCCTGCTGCAGCGAGGCGTTCGCGCGCGCCGATTGGCGCACCGTGGCGTTCAACGCCACGCAGAATTCGAACGTCGATAAACGCGGACCCCATCATGGCGAAGAAAAACATCACACGAAACAAGTTGCCCAAACCGGATGCGCGCCAGGCGCTGTTGATCACGCGCCGCAACGCCAGAATGGCACGCTCGGCGCACGCCTACGTACGCGGCAACACCAGCAAGTTCTACGAATGGCTCGAAGGCATAGAAGGCCACGCCTTGCCGGAAGGCCCGGCCATCTGGATATGCGGAGATTGCCATACCGGCAATCTCGGACCCGTCGCCGATGCACAAGGGCGCGTTGAAATCCAGATTCGCGATCTCGACCAGACCGTGATCGGCAATCCGGCACATGACCTGATCCGCCTCGGCCTCTCGCTGGCGACCGCCGCGCGTGGCTCGGATCTGCCCGGCGTCACCACCGTGCGCATGATGGAAGCGCTCGCGGACGGTTACGAGCGCGCCTTCGACGAAACGGCGGGCGACGCCGACATTCACGCGGAAAAACCCGAAGCGGTGCGGGTGGTGATGAGGGAAGCGGTGCGCCGTTCGTGGCGGCATCTCGCGGAGGAGCGTATCGAGGATCTCGATCCGACCATTCCGCTCGGTCCGCGTTTCTGGCCGCTCGCCAAAAGCGAGCGTCGCGAGATCGAGGCGTTGTTCGAGAAAGGCTCGTTGGCGCGCCTCGCCACGGTGATCCGCGGCGCCGGCGATGAAGCCGACGTGGAAGTTCTCGACGCCGCTTACTGGGTGAAGGGCTGCAGTTCGCTCGGCAGATTGCGTTATGCGGTGCTGCTCGACATCGACGGCGCGGCGGTGGAGGGTGACGACCTGTGCCTGATGGATATCAAGGAAGCCGCGCAAGCGGCCGCGCCGCGCTATCCCGGCGCGCGCATGCCGCGCGATAACGCGGAGCGGGTGGTGGAGGGCGCGCGGCATTTGTCGCCATCGCTGGGCGAGCGGATGCGCGCGGCGCGTCTCGCGGATCGCGCTGTCGTGATTCGTGAATTGTTGCCGCAGGACATGAAGCTGACCATCGAGCAACTGACCCGCGACGAAGCAATGAAGGCCGCGCGCTTTCTGGCGATGGTGGTCGGCAAGGCGCACGCGCGGCAAATGGATAGCGCGGAACGCAAGGCGTGGCTCACCGAGCTACGCAGAAACCGTTCGAAGACGCTGGACGCGCCAGGTTGGCTGTGGACGGGTATTGTGGAACTGGTGAGCAGCCATGCTGCGGGGTATCTGGAGCATTGCCGGCGGTATGCGACGGAGCGTGGGGGTAGCTGATGTTGTTTTGCGCACGGCGGCGGCCTGATAAAAGCCGCCGCCGGCATTCACACCCGCATCAATTCGACAACGACAGATACGGCGAAACAAGCGGCGTAGGCGGGAACGGCTGCAAACCGGTCTGCTTGCTGAAGCTATACCGCACATAAACCGCCGCGAGATACTCGCGATATTCATAAGCATTGCCGAGCGAAGCGGTCGCCCCGAACGCCAGTTGCGGCGCGAGTTGATATTCGCCGACTGCGCTGAGCGAATACGACACGCCGGTCTTGCTTTGGCCCGGATACTGTGCGCCGCTCTGCACGCTGGTGCCGACAGTTGCTGCATTACTGATCGCCGCGTTCTGGCGATTGGAACCGTCGTTGAGCGGGAAATAGTTCGACGCATCCTGACGATAATGCTGCACGCCGATCGAGCCCTTCACGTCGTACGTGAACGCGCCATTGCGCCCGGTCCACTCGACCGGCAAGTTCAGGATCACGTACTGTTGCGGGCTGAAATAGCCGCCCTGGCCATAGGTGAAATACGACTGGTTCTTGTCGTATCGCATTAGCGTCGTATTCACGCCGATCGTGAGTGTCTGATCGGCGTCTTTCAGCAGACGCGTATAGATGCCGCCGCCGCCCTTGACCGCAGTATTGCTCAGTACGTTATTGCCGTCGTAATACTGGAACGCCGCATTCACATACAGGCCGCTCGTCCCGTCGTCCCATGCGAGGCTGCCGAGGCCGCCGGTCGAAGTGACGCCGCCCCATTCGAGACCGGAGCCGGAATCCCGCGCGCCGGCATAGGACAGCAGACTGTCGGTCACCGCGCGGCGCGCGACGGCCAGCGAATACGACACCTTGTCGGTGATGCCGCCGTTGTACTTCGCACCGCCCACGATGTTGGTCTCGCGGAACCCGATCGGCGTCACGCCGATGTCGCCGCTGAGGCTGCGGCCCTCGTAGCCGACCGACAAGCCCACGCCGCTAGCCGTCTGGCTGCCGACATTGGCAGCCGAGACCGACGTGCCGTTCGACAGCCCGGCGCCGAAGCGCGCGAGCGTCGAGACATTGTCGGCGGGACTGCCGGCGTCGAGCGTGACAGGCGTCGCCGTGACGACCACGTGGCCGTTGCCCGCCCGGATACGCCCCTGGATCGGCGCTTCGATATCGGTGAGATTGGACAGGCCGTCCTCGCCGGCGCGGTTACGGAACACGATGCCGCCCGAGATGCTGCTCGACTGTTCGCGATTGACCTGCGCGAGTTCTTCCGCGACGCCGAGTGTTTGCGCGTTCGCCACATTCGGCTGCGCGTAGGTGTTGCCATTGCCGTTCGCGCCGGGTTGCGCCGGGTAGTACGGTTGCGCGTAACCGGTGGGAGGCTGCGGAATGTATGGCTGCTGCTGCGCGTAGTAGCCCTGATTCGCGTAAGCCTGCTGCTGCGGCGGTTGAGGTTGATACGGCTGTTGCGCGTAGCCCTGCTGCGGCTGTTGTTGCGGATACGCCTGCTGCCCGTAGTACGGCTGTTGCTGCTGCGGATAACCTTGCTGCTGCCCATAAGGCTGCTGCGAATAGGCGGGTGCATTGCGGCTATTCTTCGACGCACTCTGCTTCTTGCCGGTCGAACGCTTCGGACTCGCGCCCTGCGCGCCATACGGTTGCGTTTGCATCGAACCGGCATTGGCCTGCGCTGCGCGCGCGGCCGGCGACATCGGCCAGGGCGTGGCCGCGTAGCCATCCGGCGTACCGTATTGCGGCTGCTGCGGATAAGGCGCCTGCTGTTGATAGGCCGGGTTGTACTGCTGCGGGGCCTGCTGCATCGGCGGCATCTGCGCCTGCTGCTGCATTGGCGGCTGTCCTTGGCCCGGATAAGGCTGCAACGGCGCGCCCGACTGGCTTGACCCGTAAGTCTCCTGCCCATACCCGCCGGTATTGAGCGCGGGACGCGGCGCGTTATACGGCAAGGCGGCAGGCGCACCGTTCGGCGCATAAGGCTGCGCGGGCGCCGTATAAGGTGCGACGTAAGGCGCGGGTTGCGTAGGCGGCGGATAGTTCGGCACGGTTTGTGTCGGCAAGGAAGACTGCGAATACGGAAGCGCTGAGCGCGCGGCGTTGTAGCCACCGGCGAGCGCGGCGTTGTCGGCGCCGGTTGGCGTGACCGTGGCGGTTTTGCCTTCGAAAGGATTGGTGCCCGGGAGCGGCGTCGCGCCAATCCGGCGCATCGCCGCTTCCCAGCCGCGCGGCACGTTGCTCGCCGGACTGCGCGGCGCGTTGGCCATCAGCGGCGTGTTGGCGGCGACCAGCGAGCGTTGCAGATAAGTCGACGCGAGCGACAGCTTGCCTTCCGCGCGATACATGCGGCCGACGGTGGCGAGCAAGCCGGGGTCTCCCGGCGCCGCGTTCAAGGCCTGTTTCGCGAGTGTTTCGGCGTAACTGAACTGCTTCGCACCGGTCGCGGCGGAGATGGTCGCTTGCAGCAGGTTCAGATCGTCGGGCTTGCGTTGCAGCGCGACGCGATAGCTGGCGAGCGCATTGCGATCGTCGCCGGCCGTCGAATAGAGGCGGCCGAGCGCGGCCTGCAAGTCGGGATTGTCGGGCATGGCCGCGAGCCACGGCGCGATCACGTCGTAAGCGCTCGCGAGGTCGCCTCGCTGGCGCACCGCGTCGCATTGCTTGATGACGATGCCGAGATTCAGGTTGCCGAAGTCGGTGCGTTGCTGCGGCGTCAACTGCATCGACGCGAGCCGGCGCATCACCATGCCGAGTTCGGCTTCCTGTTGCGTGGCTGACAGAATGCCCGCGTATTGCAGCAACAAATCGGTGTTGCCTGGCGCCGCGTTCATGGCGGCGCGCACGAGTCCGAGCGCGCGGTTGGGATCGCCGGCCTGCTGGTAAGCGGCGGCGATCACGCCGATCAGTTCGGGGCTGTTTCCCGCGACCGGCTCGGCCGCGTGCAGTGTGGCGAGCGCCTGCTGCGTCTGCCCGCTGCGCGCCATCCGCGTGGCGAGGTCGGCTTGCTGATGCACCCATAAGCGGTGCTGCAACGTGGTCATCGCGTCGGTGCGCTGGGCGACCGGAATGCGGTCGAGTTGCGCGAGACCCGCCGACCAGTCCTGCGTTTCCGCCGACAGCAACGCGCTCGCATATAGCGCGTCGGTCATGTCGGGATGCGCGGCGAGCAGGCCGTCCATCATGCTGCGCGCGTTGGCGACCGCGCCTTGGCGCACGTAGATGCGCGCGAGGTCGAGCCGCAGCCACGGGTCGTCGGGCGTATTCAGCAGCGCGTCTTCGAACAGACTGCGCGCGCTGCCCAGATCGCCGCGCGCTTCGGCGGCACGCGCTTGCGCGGCCTGCGCTTCGCCACGCAGACGGTTGATGCCGCCCGCCTTCGACTGCTGTTCGGTGTTGAGTTGGTTGGCGAACTGCAATGCCTCGTCGCCGCGGCCTTGCGCAGCGAGCGCGCCGACCAGCCCGCGCACCGCGTCCGGGTTGTCGGCCTGACGGCGCAGCGCCATCCGGTAGGCCTGTTCGGCGCCGCTCGGGTCGCCGTTCGCGAGCAGCATTTCGCCGAGCAGCACCTGCGCGGTGACGTCGGACGGATTCAGCGCGATCGCGCGTTCGAACAGCGACTTCGCCTTCGCGAATTCGCCGTTGCTGCGCGCGCCGATCGCGTCGCTCGTGTAGGTCCAATAGCTCGCGCTGTCGAGCGCGGTTTTCCAGCGCGCCGGATTGCCGTTGCGCGACGCGCGTTCCAGATAGTTGCGGGCTTCGGCGAAATGCTCCTGCTTCAACGCAGCAATGCCCATGCCGCCGAGCGCGTCGGTGTCGTTCGGGCTAGTGGCCAGTACGGAGGAAAACTTCGCGCGCGCCGTGGCCACGTCGTTGCGATCGAGCGCGCTGAAACCGTCGGCGATGGTGCGGCCGCGTGCGTCGGTTGCGGCGTTTTCCTGTGAACGTGCGCGCGCCGCGCTGTCCTGCTGGACCATCGAATCAAAGCGCGCTTTCACGGCGGCGTCATCGGTGGCGGTTTGCAGATAGGCCTGATAGAGCGGGGCGTCGGAGGGCCGCGCGTCGAGCCACAACAGCGCCTGACGCCAGCTTTTTTTCGCCGAGGCGCCGACCGTGCTGTCGCCCGCCAGTTTCTGCAGACGCGCGATGCCGTCGCGGCGCGTCACGTCGCGATAGGTCAGATGCTGCGCATAGGCGAGGGCGTAACGCGGGTCGTCGGGGTTGTCGCGCGCAAGCTGTTCGAGGCCGCGGCGCGCCTGATCCCAACCTTGCGGCGTGGCCGAGAGCGCCTGGTAATACTCGAGTTGCAATTCGGGCGTGGCCGGTTTGCCGTTCAGCGCGCGCTGATATTCCTGCACCGCGCTCGCGCTTTGACCGCTTTGCGCGAGCCGCCGCGCGTCGTTCACGGTCTGGTCGCGCAGGCTCGATTCGCCAAGACGGCGGCCGAGCTCATCCAGATTCGGATAGTTCGGCGCGGCTGCCTTCAGACGCGCCAGATATTGCTGCGCGCCGGCGCCGTCCTTGCGGTCGGCGAGCACCATGCCCATGCCGAAGAGCGCATCGGGCTGCCTGGGATCGATGCGCAGCACCTTCAGCCACGCCTGCTCGGCGAGGTCGCCGCGCTGATGCGATTGCCAGTACTTGCCCTGATCGATCAACACGTTCAAGGGATCTTTCGACGCCTGCGCCAGCGCATCCGGCGCAGCCGTCGCCACGCAGCAGACGGCCGTGAGGCTGAGCGCGAGGCGCAATGACAACGCGAGGGCGCTCAGTCGCATGCGTTCCTCCAACCCGGCACGAGACGTCCGGCTTCGTCAAAACGATAGCGGCCGTCGATGAAGCCCGTGCCGAACAGACCCAGCACACGATCGTAGTAAACCGGTTCGCGGCCCGGCACGTTGGTGTCGAGCGCTGCGAGATGCGTGCGCGCGAGGCCGAGGCCGCGCTCGTCGCCGAGCGCCTTGAAGTACGGCGCGAGTGCAGCCCAGTAGCTGAGCGGTCCTTCGCCGTTGGCCGCGCCGGTGGTCGATGAAACCTTCTCCGGCGGAATGCCGGTTTGCGCGACGCGCGCGCGCATCCCGCCGAGCGCCGCGAGCCAGGGTTTGGCGAGCGGATCGGCGGGCGACGCGAGGCCGGCCCACAGATAGACGCGGATCGCGTCGTAGCTGCCGGTGTCGCCGTTTTTCGGATCGACCACGAACTGGCCGTTTTGCCAGGCCGCCCAGTCGGGCGCGAAGCCTTGCGGCGCAGTCGTTTTGATGAACCTGTAGGCGCTGTCGGCGAGCTTTCCCCAAGGTCCGTTCGGCATCTCGTGCGCGAGTGAGCGCAACACCGGCAGCGGCAAATAGCTCGGATTCAGACGCGTCACGCCGCCGCTTTTGAAGCCTTGCGGTCCGGGCAGCAGCATCGGTCCAACGCCCGGCAGCGTGGTCATTTCCTGACGCGCAATCTGCGCGGCCAGTGCTTCGCCCAACTGCGTGTAAGCCGCTTCATGCCACAGGCGGCCGGCTTGCAGCAGATCGTAGGCGATCCACAGGTCGGAGTCCGATGCGGAATTCGGATCGAGCACGCCATACGAGCCGTCCGCTTTTCTGCCCCATTGCCACGACGGCAGCCGCATGTTCTGCGCGTCGAACTGATTGCCCGAGAGATTGCTGCGAATCCAGCCGAGCAGCCGGTCGAACGTCGCGCGGTCGTTCGCGACCAGCGCGAAGAAGAGCGCGTACGACTGGCCTTCGGAAGTGGTTTGCTGCGCCGGCGTGGAATAGTCGATCACGCGGCCGTCGGCCTGCACGAAGCGTTCGACGAACGTGCGATAGCCGCTCCAATCGCCGCAGGCGCCGGGGGCGGCGGTGGTCTGCGCCACTTTGACGAGGCTGGCGAAACTCGCGGACGCGGCCAGCCCGAGCGTCAGCGCCACGCCGATTTTCTTGTTGATTCGAACCCGCATATCAGTCCTATTAGTCCCTCAGGCGACGCGCGGCGATCGAGCGCAGCGTCCGGTAGAACAGGCCCGCGATGATCAGCGCGGCGAGCACGCCGCCCAGCATCAACAGCAGCGGATGCGACGACAGCGCCCAGCGCAGATACTCCTGCGGCGACAGATGGCCGACGTAATACGCTTCGCCGTTCGAGGTGATGGTGACGGTGCGGCCGTGGATCACGGCCATCGCGCCTTGAATCTGCGGCAACACGTCCGAGTCGAGCAGCGCTGCGGACAGGTCGGCGTCCGACTGGCCGGCCGCGCTCACCAGCGCCACCGCGCTACGGTTCTTCTGCAGCGGCGATTCGAACCCGGTCAGCAACGCGTCGCCGTTCGAACTCACCAGAGTCAGATCGGCGCGCGCCGGCGTGCGCTCTACGCCGCGTTCGCCGTGCCACCAGTCCTCGAGCTTGAAGACGATGTCGGTGAGCTGAAAGGTGCGCGAGTCGCCGTCGCTGGAGAACGGCATCGACTTGGCCCAGCGCTGCAACAACGGCTGCTTGCCCGGCGCGCCGAAAATCAGCAGGTCCTTGTTGGCAAATTTGTCGGCGTCGTCGGCGGTGCCGACCGTGACGCCCGTCACCGGATAGCCGGTCGAGGTCCCCATGCGGCCCATGGTCAGCAGAAACAGGCTGTAGTCGCTCGAATCGGCGTCGTTCGGCAGGATCGCGGCGGTCTCGGAGAGGTCCGCCATGCGCGTGAACGGGAAGCCGCTGTTGGCGAACGCGGCCAGATCCGGCAGCGCCATGTAGTGCGGGAATGACGAGAGGTCGATGGTCGAGTTCGGATCGATCGCGCCGACCACGTTGTCGAGCAGACGGCCATGACATTCGCCGGTATTCGGAATGTCGTAGTAGAAGTGCAGGCGCACCTGGGCGCGCGGCGTCAGCAGCAGCGGCGGAATGTGCAGCGTGCGGCGCGCTTCGGCGGTCTTGTCCGGCAGCACGGTGGCGAAGTAATGGCTCAGCTCGAACACGGAAGCGGATTCGGCGGGAATCGGCAGCGCCTGCACGAAGCCGTTGTTCACGCTCACGTTCAGCGACGAGCGGTCGCGCAGCGGACGCACCGTGTAGCGGTAGCGCAGATCGATCGGCGCGCCCTTGGTGTGCCACATGAACAGATCGGGCGGCACGCGCAGATTCACGCGCACGGCGTCGGCGTCGTAACCGGACACCGTCAGATCGCGCGGATCGGTGAGTTCGCCGAAGCGCACCGGACGATTGGTGGGCAGCCAGTTCGGCGCGTCGTACGGCGCGCGCGGCGCGAGCTCGTTCAGTTGAGTGATGGTCGCGCTCGGGCCCGTCAAGGTGTTCTGGCCGATGCCGAGCGATTTCGCGGCGGTTTTCAGTTCGGCCTCGGTGCGGCCGAGCACGAGCAGCAGTTTGCCGCGCGCCGGCGCTTCGCGATCGACCACCGCGATGGTCGGGCCGGAGATAGCCGGAATGTTGATGCCGGCCGGTCGTTGATCGGAAGTCGCGAACACGACGGCGTTGCCCGACAGCGGCGCATTATCCAGTTGCGCCGGAAACACCGCGCCGCGATAACCGGCGAGCGCGCCGAACCACGACGCCACGATGCCGCCCGCTTCGAGCGTGGCATTGCCCGGCTTTTGCGGGAACACGAACGGCAGCTCGAGACGGCGCACGTCGCGTCGATCGAAGAACGGCGCCGGCAACGCGGCCAGATCCGGCTTGCTGGCGAGCGACGCGTAAGTCAGATCGAGCGAGCTCGCATTGCTGACCGTGGCCCACAGCGACGAGTTGGCCGGGTCTTCACAACTCGTCGTGTAATGGCCGATCAGCTGCACATTCAGATGGTTGAACTCGGTGATGAAGCGCGGATCGATCGAGACGTCGCGCGCTACCAGCATGCCGGCCTGTTCGTGCGGCACGGGCAGGGTGGCGGCGACTTCGCCGTTCACCAGCACCTTGAGCTGCGAGATATTCGCCAGCAGCGCGGGCGAGTAGCTATACACCAGATGCAGGACCGCGCCCGTCACCACTTCGTCGCCGCGCACGGAAAACGCCACGCCGTTCTGGCCGTCGGTGCCGCGCAATTGCAGCGGGTCGAGCGCGCCGAGATCGGCGAAGGTCAGCGTCTGACGCCGGCCGCCCGGCACCAGCGTGCCGGGCTCGGCGGTGGTCGGCGTCCTGACGCCCAACGCTTTGACCGATGACGCGGCGAGCGCCGGCGTCGGTGTCGCCAGTTGCGGCTGCGCCAGCGCGTTCGGATCGTAGGGCACGGCCGGACCCGCCGCGTTCGCAGTGCCGGCGCCGGTCGCAGTCGGCACAACCGGCTTGCTCTGAACGGAGCTCGCCGCACTCTGCCCGGCGCCCGTCGGGTTTGCACCGCCTGCAACCGCCGCCACGGCTTCAGCCGCCGAGGCGAGCGGCGCGGCCAGCGCCGTCTGCATTGCCAGCCAGCACGCGAGGCCGCGCATCAGCCGTTGCGAGCCGGGGCGCGTCACGCGATGCATGTTCAATCCGGTCCCGCTGCGCTCGTGATTCGAGCGTTCGATGTTGCCCTTCGCCATCCAGTTGCGCATAGATCAGTCTTTCGTTTTTAGCTTCTTGACGTCCATTGGACGGCTTTTCATCGAGCTGCGAAGGTCGGCATAAAGATGCTCGAACAGACCCGCGATACCGCGCGCGCCCACCGTCAGCACATGCGACAGGCCGCGCAGGGGCGTGTCCTGCTGCCGTCCTTCCGCCCAGCCGGTCCAGGCGTCGGCGCGTGCAAAGGTGGTCTTGACGAACTCGTACTCCTGCTCGCGCGTCATGGTGGAGAAGCGCAGGCCCACGCGTCCTGGGGCGGTGAAGCCGACGGTCGCGGGGAACGCGTATTCCTCGTCGCCGCGAAACAGCGAGACGGTCACGCGCTCGTGCATCGGCACCTGGATCGCGGCGGGCAGCGCCACGCCCACGCCGCCTTCCGAGTAGTCGATGGTTTGGCAGGCGAGCGTGCGGCCGGTCGAAAACTTCAGCATGACGGGCATCTGCATCGCCACGCGGTGCACCGCGCGAATCTGCTTGCGCTCGCTCGCGGCGGCCACGCTCGCGCCGAGAATCAGCATGTTGTACGTGGTCCATCCGAGGTTGAGGATAGTGGTCTGCACCACGCTGCGCACATGCCAGTTGAAGTAGATGTGCACGACGCCCACGCAGAAGCCGATCAGGTTCAGCAACAGCAGGAACAGGTAGGGCCGCGAGATCGCCCAGTCGAAATAGTTCTTCTCGATCTGGCCGCCCTTGGCCGTCACGTTGAACTTGCCGAGCTTTGGGTTGATGAGCGCGAGCAGCGTCGGTGCGGTGATGTACGAGGCCAGCACCGACTCATAGACTTCCGCCCAGAACGAATGGCGGAACGAGCGCTGCATGCGCGAGTTGGTGATGCTCGCGTGCATCATGTGCGGCAGCGCATAAATCGCGATCGTGCCGGCGGCGGCTTCGATCACGTGCGCGCCGAAAAACAGATACGACAGCGGCGCGGTGAGAAACACCAGACGCGGGATGCCGTAGAAGAAGTGCATCATCGCATTCAGATAGCACAGGCGCTGGCCAATTTTGAGGCCCTTGCCGGTGAGCGGATTGTCGATGCGGAAAATCTGCGTCATGCCGCGCGCCCAGCGAATCCGCTGGCCGATGTGGCCGGACAGAGATTCCGTGGCCAGCCCCGCGGCTTGCGGAATCGCCAGATACGCGGTGGTGTAGCCGAGACGGTGCAGCTTCAAGGCGGTGTGCGCGTCTTCAGTCACGGTCTCGACCGCGATGCCGCCGATCTCCTCGACCATGGTCCGGCGCAGCAGCGCGCACGAGCCGCAGAAGAAGGTGGCGTTCCACAGATCGTTGCCGTCCTGCACGAGGCCATAGAACAACTCGCCTTCGTTCGGCACTTTGCGGAAAGTGCCGAGGTTGCGTTCGAACGGGTCGGCGGAGAAGAAGTGATGCGGCGTTTGCAGCATGGACAGCAGCTTGTCGCGCAGGAACCAGCCGAGGCCGATCTGCAGGAACGAGCGGGTCGGAATGTGATCGCAATCGAAGATCGCGAGGTATTCGCCGCTGGTGATCTTCAATGCCTCGTTGATGTTGCCGGCTTTCGCGTGGCGGTTGTGCGTGCGGATGGTCCAGTTGACGCCGACCTCTTCGCAGAACGCCTTGAACTCGGGGCGGCGGCCGTCGTCGAGCACGTGGATCGAAATCTTCTCGGCCGGATAGTCGAGCGCGAGCGCGGCGTAGATGGTCGGCTTCACCACCGAGAGCGGCTCGTTGTAGGTCGGAATGAACACGTCGACGGTCGGCCATTGGTCGCGCGACGCGGGCAGCGGCATCGGCGTGCGCTTGAGCGGCCACGCGGTCTGGAAGTAGCCGAGCAGCAGCACGATGGTCGAATACACTTCGGCGGAGACCAGCAGCAGGCCCCAGCCGGCGTCGAGCGGATGCTCCCAGTAGGTGGTCGCGGTCAGGCGCCAGAACATATAGCGGCCCGACGTCACCACCGAGAGCATGATCATCACCATCGTCGCGTAACGGCCTTGCAGACGGCGGAACATCAGCGCGGTCACGAAGCAGCAGGTTGCGAACGTCAACTGTTCGTAGAAGGCGAGCGGCACGGTGAACACGAAGTACAGCATCACCAGCGCGAACAGCGTGACGAGTCCGGTGACGATGCGGCTGTTCCAGAAGCGCGCGTCGACGAAACGATCGAGCCGCGACGACTCGGCGGGCTCCAGGCCCGGCGCTGGAGACGTGCTCATGCGACGTTCCTCGGCGAGACGGCGATCGCGTCGAGCGCCGCCAGCAGCCATGCGCCGCACGACTTGAAATCGGCGGCCGCCTGGCTGAGTGGATCGTAGTGAATCAGCGTGGTGTCGCACGCGAGCGCTTCGCTCACGCCTTCGTCCAGGTGGATCACGCCGGGGAACAGTTTGGTGCCGAGCATCTGGCGCAGCACCTTGAGCACGTCTTTGGTCAGCTGGCGCGACTGGTCGATCTGGTTGACCACATAGCCCTCGCCCCCGAACTCAGCGCGCGGCGCCGCGTAGGCTGCGATCAGCCGCTCCATCTGCGGAATCGCGGCGTACGACGCGGCGTCGGCGAGCACCACGTTCAGCGTGAAGGTGGCCGCCGTCAGGGCCGTGCGGACATACGTGGACGAGCCCGGCGGCGTGTCGATGATCACGATGTCGGACGCGTCGAGGCGCAGGTTCTGCAGCGACTGCGCGAGCCAGCGCGGATCCTGGTCGATGTGCGCTTCGAAGCGGCGGCGGTCGTCTTCGAGCAGCGCGCCGTAGGGCAGCACGGTCACGCCGTCGACGCCGTCGAACATCACGGATTGCCACGGGTCGCCCGTCAGCGTGGCGCGCGACAGACCGTCGATGCTGTCGAGCGGCACGCCGAAGTGCAGACGCAGGGCGTTCTGCGGGTCGAGGTCGAGCGCGATCACACGCCGGCCGCCGGAGGCCAGCACCGATGCCAGATTGGCGGCAAGAGTGGTCTTGCCGACCCCGCCTTTGGCGGACACCACCGCGATGACTTTCATGAGCGACGAGGGCCGTTGATCAGCCACGAGTTGGAGGTGGCGGGCGCGGCGGCGCGCGTGGCGCCGGCCGGTGCTGCGGCTTGAGCGGGGGTGCCGCGCAAACGGTCGAAGACCGACTGCAATGGCGCGGATGCATCGCTGGCCTTGGCCGGTTGCGGCGGCGCGGATGCGAATGCGGGTTCCGGCGCGAAGAGCTTGCCGAGGATGGAAGCGGGTTGCGTCGGAGCGGCGGGTGAGGCGGGTGCAAGCGGCGCGCTCGTGCTCGCATAAGCACGCGCGGACGCCGGGGTCTGTGCCCAGTTCGGCGCGGCGGCCGCGACCGCTTGCATCACCGGCGGTCGCAGCGGGATCGCCGGCGGCACGGAAACCGGTTGCGCGGCGTGAGGCACGGGAGCAAGCGGCGCTGTCCGTGCCGCACTCGCAGCCGAAGCGAACGGAGTTGCAGCCGACGTGCTCTGAACCGGAGCCTGAGGCGCGGTTGGCGCGGTTGGCGCGGTTTGCGCAGCCACCGGCGCGACGGCTTCCACTCGAACCGCGCCAACTGCCGCTGGCGGCGTCGCGTCGCTTTTCGATTCGAGTTCGCCGAAGCGCGACGCACCCTTCGGCCCATTCACCGGCGCGGCCACAGCGACCGGCGGAATATCCCGCCGATGCGAACGCGTGAACAGCGGCGCCTTCGCGCGCGTGACAGAGGCCGCATCTTTTGGCGTGGTGTCCTGACGATCGACGGCCACCGCCGCCTCGACCGCCTGCGACCGAGGCTTGGCCTCGCGATGCTGCCCGATGGCGGGAATCGTCGGCTGCGTCAGATCGAGCGTCACTAATAGCGGCCAACGGGTGCGCGCCGAACGCGCTTCGTTCTCGCGGCCGATTTCCTGGTACGCATTGGCGTCGCCGCCAAAATGATCGAAAAGTTTCTCGATGTCGCTCGATGAGCTCATAGTGCCGCCGTCTTATTCATGCCTACCCTTGCCCCGATCCTGACTTGCGTTCGCGGCCCTGAAACGCCGGTCCTGCCTGTTCTGCCACTTCACGCGCACCGGTCTGGCGCGTTCCTCTACTGCTCATTGCTATGGTGTCCATTCACAAACGAGGCCCATCTATCCGGCCACATGTTCATCACCGTGCGGCGTTCAAACAGGATGACGGCCCAGACGAAATTCGATCGCGGTGTCCTCGCTGTACCCGCTCGTTTGCGCGACCGACAGACCTTGCGCGCCCAGCGCGCTCAACCAGGTCTGATACACGCCTTCGAGAAAGGCCGGCGTCCATGCAAGCGCCGCGCCGCCGAATGCCTGCAACGGCGCGCAGTAGTGGACGATGCGCAGCGACTCGGGTTCGTCCGCCAACTCGACGTAGCCCCAATCCATTTCATGCCAGTGCAGATTCAAAGTCCGTGCGAGTTCGGCGGTGGAGTCGCAGGCGGGCAACGGATGCGCCGCGGCAAACCGGCTGCCGACGCGATGCATCAGCTGACGCAGTTCGTCGCGACCGATCTGCGCTTCGAACTCGGTGGCCAAGGCGGTGAGCATGCCGCGCCACTGCGGCGAGATCTGGCGTTCCAGCAGGTAATCGAGAATGGGGACCATGTTTTGCGAGAAATGGTCGTTGCTTTGACTGCTTAAAAAAATTAGATGCCACGACCGGGTGAAAAGAAGAAGTCTTGCGGGAAATTGCGTATTGCACGCGGCCTAGGTTAATTTTACCGGGCTGTCTAGTCTGTCCACCACACTTCGAAGCAGTCTACTTAAGACATTAACTTTTGGCCACTTTCCATTCGTCTGTTTATACGCGCAATCGATTGCGATGGATGCATTCTGGATTAAGTAATTTTTGCTGCCTGAATCGCCCGCGCGCTGAGCCATCATGGAGGGCCGGTAAGAATGTGTCCGTCATGGCTGTATTAACGGCTCGACTCGCCAGGTGATTTAGCATTTTTGGTTTCGTGATAAATGCAACGTTTCGCGATTGGGAAGCAGTTGTGATCGTCCTCCGGCGGAAATTCTTTCTGAATCTTTCGGAGCCCTTGCACGCCCAATTTTTTTGTCCGAGCCGCTAAGCTTGCGGACTTGCATCAAGGTGCGCACGCAAAAAGAACGGGCGTACGTGGCGAATGCCGACGATGCCGTTTGATTCATTCACTGCAATGCTCAATCCACTCAGTATTCTTCTGGTCACCGTGTTGTCGAGCGCCATGGCGATGGCCGTGCTCGGTTCGTTGTGGCGCGCGGCGATCCCCGGCGTCGGTTACTGGATCTCGGCCAACGCGATCGCGATCGTCGCGTTGCTGGCTTTCGCGTTGCAAGGCCATGGGTCGCGCTGGCTGACCTTCGTGGCGTCCAACGTGTTGCTGGCTGCTTCGCTGCAGCTCGTAGTCGAAGGCTGTTGTCGCTTTCTAGGGCGCCGCGCGCGTCCGTGGCCGGCTTACGTCGGCCTTGTCGCCGTGCTGCTCGGCATCTCGTACTGGACCTTCGCCGCGCCGGACTTCAACGCGCGCGTCGCGCTGGTGTCGGCGTTTCACGCGGCGCTATATGCCGCGCTCGCCGCGCTCATGCTGCGCGGCCGTCCCGCGCACCGGCCGCGCTATAGCTACTATTTCCTCGCGGTGGCAGCAATGCTGCTGTGCGCCGGGCATGCGTCGCGCGGGCTCATGTACGGCTTCGGTCTCATGACGCAAAGCAGCCTGATGCAAGTGTCGCCGTCCAACATCATTTTTCTCGCGCTGGGCATTCTTGCGCCGCCCTGTCTTTCGATCGGCGTGGTGATGCTCGCGCACGACCGCCTCGCCGAGCGGCTCGAACGGCTGGCCAACGTCGACGACCTGACCGGCGCGCTGTCGCGCCGCGCGTTTCTCGCGATCGGCGACGCGCTGCTGAGCGCGTCGCTGCGTAGCCGCTCGCCGGTGGCGCTGGCGATCATCGACATCGACTCGTTCAAGGCCGTCAACGATAACTACGGCCACGCTGCGGGCGACCAGGTGCTGAAACACTTCGCGACCTTCGTCGCCGGCAACCTGCGAGTCGGCGATGTGTTCGGCCGGCTGGGCGGCGAGGAATTCGGCGTGCTGTGCCCGGCCACCAGCGCCGCCGAAGCAGTGAGCCTGCTCGACCGTCTGCGCGGCCGCCTGGCCGCGGCCGCGCCGGATGAGTTGCCGCGTGGGCTGCGGTACACCTTCAGCGTCGGTGTGGATCAGTTTCGGCGCGATGAATCGCTCGCCCAGCTGATGGCGCGCGCGGACGGCGCGTTGTATGCGGCCAAGGCGTCCGGCCGCAATCGCGTGATGGCGGCGTAGAGCGAGCGGAAAGCGGAAAAGGGGAGAGCGCGACAGGAGAAATCTTCGGCCTATTTGTATGGAAGGCATAAATATTTGTCAGACATTTGCCGATATCCATTGGCAGAGTGACCGGAACCAGGCTGATATCTATCAATATGCTTTCCACCGCAACGCAGCACCAGTCCGACGCCGGATTGCGCGATCGCTTCCACGGGCGCTCGCTCGAGCACCAGCGTCCGCTGTCCACCGTGACCATGGCATTCACCGTGGTCGCGTTCCTGTGCTTCGTCGGGGCGCGCAGTCTGGTCGACGGCCCGGCTGCGCCGCTCGCCTACCGGCTCACGTGTGCGCTGCTGCTCGCCTTGCTGGTGCTGGCGATTCCGCGCGCCAAGTCGACGTGGAGTTTCGGCCTGATCGGGGTTGCCTACTCGCAGGTGCTGGTGGCGGGCATGGCGATGAACATCGTCGGCGTGGCGCAACCGTTGCTGTGGACGCTGCCCGCCATGGTCGTGATACCGATCTGCGCCGCGCCGCTATGGCTCACGCCGACGCACTTCGTCACCGGCAGCGTGCTCTTCTATGCCACGGCGTTCGCGCTGCTGTTCGGCGCGCCGTTGACGCATGACGTCGCGACGGTGGTGTGGATGTGGATCGTGGTGATCGGCGTGCCGACTTCCGCGGTGTTTCACTTCGGCTTCTACCGGTTTCGCCGCAGCCACTTTCTGCTGGAAAGCCAGCTCGCGCAACTCGCCGCAACTGACCCGCTGACCGGCCTGCAAAACCGCCGCGCGTTCGTCAAACAGGCCGAACGCCGCCTCGACAGTGTCACGCCGGATACGCGGATCAGCGCGATCTTTCTCGACATCGACAACTTCAAATCCCTGAACGACCGCTTCGGCCATGCAGTCGGCGACCAGGCGCTGTACCAGGTCGCCCAGGTGCTGACGGAAGAGGTCTCCGCGGACGACAGCGTGAGCCGCATCGGCGGCGAGGAATTCGCGCTGCTGCTGGGCGACGGTCTTACGGGCGCGCTTCATGTGGCTGAACGGCTGCGCCAGGCGATCGCCGCCATCGAGCGGCCGGACGGCCGCCTGACCGCGAGCTTCGGCGTGGCCGAGCACCGCAGTGGCGAAAGCATCATGGTGCTGCTCGATCGCGCCGACGAAGCCTTGCTGCGCGCCAAGCATTCCGGCAGAAACCGGGTATGCGCCGAGCGCGCGCTGCCGCGCGAGGCGCTGCAACTGCTGGCCGACGACGGATCCTACGAAGGCGGGGCGCCCGTGCGGCGGCACCGTTGGGAGGAGTACTACCTCACGTCGCATTTTCAGCCGCTCTACAGTTTGTCGCATCAGAAGCAGGTGGGCTTCGAGGCCTTGCTGCGCGGCGAGCAGGAGGACGGCACGCTGGTGCTGCCCGCGGTGCTGTTCGCACCCCGGCCTTCGAGCGACGAAGGCGCGCTCGACCGCGCGAGTCACGTCGTGCATCTGGCCGGCGCGCGCCAGGCGCTGCCGGACGACGCGTGGCTCTTCCTCAACATTCTGCCGGCCACGTTCATCGCGGAAGGCTACGCCGATCAGCTGGCGAAAATCGTGCGGGCGGTGGGGCTCGAACCTGAGCGCGTGGTTCTGGAGATTCTCGAATCGCACGGCGGCAGTGTCGACGACATGTCGCGGGCGGCGGCGCTGTACCGCCAGCACGGTTTCCTGATCGCCGTCGACGATTTCGGCGCCGGCCAGTCGAATCTCGACCGGCTGCTCAGGATCCGCCCGGACCTCGTCAAGCTCGACGGCGAACTGATTCGCGCGACGGGTCACGGCACCGAGCAGCCGATTCTGCCGAAACTCGTTTCGTTGCTGCATCTGGCGGGGATGCTGGTGGTCGTCGAAGGCGTGGAGACCACGGAAGAACTGATTCTCGCGGTGGAATCGAATGTGGATTTCGCGCAGGGTTATCTGCTGGGGCGGCCGGCCAGAGAGATCGCGCCGCCGGAGTCGGTGCACCGGCGCATCGATGAGGCTTTCGATGTGATCGCGCAAGGGCGGGCGCATCAGCATGCGTTGTTCGAAACCGAAGTGGAGCCCTACCGGGTTGCCTTGCGGCTCGCTGCCGATGCCTTGCTGGCCGGTGTGGCCATGGACGACGCGTTCGCTCAACTGGCGAGGTTCGAGCGCTGCGTCAGCTGTTTCATTCTCGACGACGCGGGCAGGCAGATCGGGCATGAGGTGCAGGGGCCGGCATGGAGCGCGGACGGGGCCTCGCTGCAACCCGTGGCGAATCCGCGCGATGCGCGCTGGGATCATCGGCCGTATTTTCGTAACGCGGTATTGCTGCCGGGCGCGGCGGTGTCGAGCAATCCTTATCTTTCGCTGGCGAGCGGCAGGCCGTGTATCGCGGTGACGCTGGCGCTGCAGTTCGCCACCGAGCGGTCCGTGATCGGGGTGGAACTGGACTGGTCGGCGCCGGGCTTGCCTTGGCCCGCGGGGGAATAGGGCTTCTTCTTCCCTTTCATTGTCCTTTTGCCACGGCGCGGCCCTGCATGTTCGCGCTGAACGGGTCGGGTCAGTACCCGCCCTTGGGCGATGCCGCCATCGTCGCAGTCTTTTTATACGACGCCGCCAGATCGGCCGCCGCGCGGCTCAGCAAACCCGTGTCCGTGCCGACCGCCACAAAAGTCGCGCCTGCTTCGAGGTAGTCGGCGGCAATCGCGGGATCGGGCGCGAGCACGCCGGCCGCTTTGCCCGCGCGCAGCACGCTCTGGATGCCGTCGCGAATCGCTTCGCGCACGCTGGCATGACCGGGTTTGCCGAGCAGCCCCATCGACGCGCTGAGGTCCGAAGGACCGAAAAACACACCGTCGACGCCGTCCACCGTCGCGATCGCGGGCAGATTCGCCATGCCCTGCACGGTTTCCACTTGCACCAGCACGCACAATTCGTCGGCGGCCGTGTTCAGGTAATCCGGTATCCGGTTCCAACGCGATGCGCGCGCCAGTGCACTGCCTACGCCGCGAATGCCTTGCGGCGGATAGCGCGTGGCCGCGACCGCGTCGGCGGCCTGCCCGGCGGTGTCGATCATCGGCAGCAACAGGGTCTGCGCGCCGATGTCGAGCAATTGCTTGATCAGCGCGCTGTCGCTGCGCACCGGACGCACTACCGGATGCGACGCATATGCGGCCACCGCCTGCAATTGCGCGAGCGTGCTGCGTACATCGTTGGGCGCATGCTCGTTGTCGATCAGCAGCCAGTCGAAGCCGGCGGTGGCCAGCAACTCGGTCACGTAGGCGTCGGCGAGTGCGGCCCACAGGCCGAATTGCGGTTTGCCTTCGGCGAGCGCGCGCTTGAATGGGTTCTGCGGGAGAGACATGTCGTGTCGGCTCAAATGAGTTCAGATGAAATTCAAACCGATGCCGCCCAGCGGACCGTAGTCCACGTGGAAGGTGTCGCCTGCGCGCGCGGTGATCGGACTGGTGAACGAGCCGCTCAGAATCACGTCGTTCGCGTTGAGCGTTTCATCGTACGCAGCGATTTTGTTGGCCAGCCAGGCCACACCGGTGGCCGGATGATTCAGCACGGCGGCCGCGAGACCGCTTTCTTCGACGGTGCCGTTCTTGTAGAGCAACGCGCCGACCCAGCGCAGGTCGACATCCAGCGGACGCACGGGCCGGCCGCCCAGCACGATGCCTGCGTTCGCCGCGAAGTCGGAGATCGTGTCGTAGACCTTGCGCGGGGCTTTGGTTTCGCGGTCGAACTGTTCGATGCGCGCGTCGATGATTTCCACGGCCGGCGTCACGTAAGCGGTCGCGTCCAGCACATCGAATAGCGTGACCCCCGGACCCTTCAACGGCTTGCTCAACACGAACGCCAGTTCCACTTCAACGCGCGGCGCAATGAAGCGGTCCGCACGAATGTCCTGACCGTTTTCGATGAACATGCTGTCAAGCAGCGGCGCGTAGTCGGGTTCGTCGATCTGCGACGAGCGCTGCATCGCCCGCGAGGTGAGGCCGATTTTGCGGCCCTTGATCACGTGGCCTTCGGCGAGCTTGAGCTTGACCCACTCGCGTTGAATCGCATAGCCGTCCTGCACGGTCATCTGCGGATAAGCGGCCGAGAAGTGGCGCAGTTGCGTGCGCGTTTTCTCGGCTTGGTCGAGTTGTGCCGCGAGCTCGCGGATCGTCTGTTCATCTAGCATGATGGATTCTCTCAGTGCCGCTGTTCAGCCTTCAGGCGTGCGTGCAGGTTGTTATGTTTCCACGTACCGGCTTCGCTGAATTCATTGATTTCCAGCGACAACGCGAGGCCGTGTCGTTCGAATTCCGTGGCGAAGTGCTGCTTGATCAACGCGAATAGCGCGTCGCCGGTGGCCTTTTTTGCCGCTTCGGAGCGGCCCGCGCCGATCTTCAGGTTCGCGTGCAGGAACGCGGCGTCGGCGCGGCCGTCGGCGATGCAGTACTGTTCGCAGCGCAACGCGCGCACGCGGATTCCGCCCAACGGATAAATGCGCTGTTCGTTCTCGCGTTGCGCGTCGAGGCACTGCGCGAGGGCCCGGCAAAGTTGGCCGATGCTTTCTTCAGCGGCGAGATTGGCGCTGTATTCGAGAGTCAAATGCGGCACGGTGAACTCCTTGACGGGTATTCAGGCGGGTAGCGGCGTAACCGGGAAGATCGCGTTGATCTGGCCAGTGCCCGAACTGCCGAAATACGGCGTGACAACTTCCACCTTGCCGTCGTAACGGTCCCAGCCAAGCGCGCCGAGCAGCATCGCGGTGTCGTGCATGCCGCCTTCGCCCCAGCATTTTTCGTTATAGAGCGGCAGCATTTCGCAGAAGGTTTTCCAATCGCCGGCTTCCCACAACTCGACCACCTTGCGGTCCATCTGTTCGAGAAACGGACTCCACACCTTGTGCATGAACTGCTCGGCCGTGCCGTTGTTGGCGAAGTGGTGGCTGAGCGAGCCGCTCGCCAGAATCGCCACGGTGCCGTCATAACGCTCCTCGATGGCCTTGCGCACCGCGAGGCCGAAGCGCGCGCTGTTGTCGAGGTCGTGCCACATGCACCAGCCCGCTACCGAGACGGTCCTGAAATGCTGATCGCCATTCATATAACGCATCGGCACCAGCGTGCCGTATTCGAGTTCGAGCGTGGTCTCGCTGTGCGCGCGGCTTTTCACGCCCATCTCGTTGGCGACTTCCGCGATCAGATTGCCGAGTTCGACATTGCCCGGATACGCGTACGGCATGTTCTTGATGAAGTGCGGCAGTTCATTGCTCGTATAGACGCCTTCGAACTTCGGCGCGCAATTGATGTGGTATTCGCTGTTCACGAGCCAATGCACGTCGAATACGACGATCGTATCGACGCCGAGTTCACGGCAGCGCCGGCCGATTTCATGATGGCCGTCGATCGCCGGCTGACGGCAGCCTTTATGCGGACCGTCGAGTTCGGACAGATATAACGACGGGACGTGCGTCACTTTTGCTGCCAGCGCGAGTTTGCCCATCGCGGTCTCCTGTTCGGTGTGGCTGCTCCGCGCGGGGCACCAGGCCTTGGCGCACGAAGCGTATTAATGGCTCAAGCGCCCCAGCGCGGAATGTGATGCGAGCCCAGCGAGACGCAAACATTCTTCGGTTCGAGAAACACTTCATAGCTCCACGTGCCGCCTTCGCGGCCCACGCCCGACGCCTTGGTGCCGCCGAACGGCTGGCGCAGATCGCGCACGTTCTGGCTGTTGACGAAGCACATGCCGGCTTCGACGGCGGCGGCGACGCGCAATGCGCGACCCGTGTTCTCGGTCCAGATATAACTCGACAGGCCGTAGGAGATGTCGTTGGCGAGTTTGATCGCGTCGGCTTCGTCGTCGAACGGAATCAGGCAGGCGACCGGGCCGAAAATCTCTTCCTGCGCGATGCGCATGCGATTGTCGACATCGACGAACACGGTGGGCTGCACGAAGTTGCCTTTGCGCATGGCCTCGGGCAACTCAGGCATGTCGAGGCCGCCGCACGCGAGCGTCGCGCTTTCTTTCGAGCCGAGTTCGATATAGCTGCGCACCTTCGCCAGATGGCCCTGACTGATCATGGGGCCGACAATGGTGCTGTCGGACAGCGGATCGCCCACCGTCAAACGCTTCGCACGCTCGATGAAACGCTCGGCAAAGCGCGCGTAAATTGCTCGTTGCACGAGGATGCGCGAGCCCGCCGTGCAGCGTTCGCCGTTGTTCGAGAAGATCATGAAGACGGCGGCGTCGAGCGCGCGTTCGAAATCGGCGTCGTCGAAAATCACGAATGGCGACTTGCCGCCGAGTTCCATCGAAAACTTCTTCAGCCCCGCGGTTTGCACGATGCGGTTGCCGGTCGCCGTCGAGCCCGTGAACGACACGGCATGCACGTCCGGATGCGCGACCAGCGGCTCGCCGGTGTCCTTGCCGAAGCCGTGCACCACGTTCAGCACGCCGGCGGGAATACCGGCTTCGAGCGCGAGCTTGCCAAGCATGGAGGCCGTGAGCGGGGAGAGTTCGCTCATCTTCAATACCGCGGTATTGCCGAACGCGAGACAGGGAGCGACTTTCCATGTGGCCGTCATGAACGGCACGTTCCATGGCGAGATTAGCGCGCATACGCCGACCGGATGGAACAGCGTGTAGTTCAGATGCGTGTCGGTCGGGTACGTATGGCCGTCAACACGCGTGCACATCTCGGCGAAATAGCTGAAGTTGTCGGCGGCACGCGGCACGAGTTGCTTGCGCGTTTGCGAGATTGTCTGGCCGGTGTCTTTCGTTTCGGTCTCGGAGATTTCCGGCACGTGCTTCGCGATCAGTTCGCCGAGCTTGCGCACCAGTTTCGCGCGTTCCGCGGCGGGCTTGGCGGCCCATGCGGGAAACGCGTCTTTGGCGGCGCGCACGGCGGCGTCGACTTCTTCCGCGCCGCCTCGCGCGACTTCGGCGAGTACCTCTTGCGTGGCCGGATTGACCGTTTCAAAGTAGTCTTTCGCCGCGCTCGCTTTACCGTTGATCAGATGCTCGATTCGCATTGCTGTGTCCTTTTCTGTTTCTCTCGCTGTCGCTCAGGCGCGGTTGAAGTCCGCGTCGCATGCAATCGTGTTGACGAGACGGCCCAGGCCGTCGATTTCGCAGACCACTTCGTCGCCCGCATTGACGTTGACGATGCCTTCGGGCGTGCCGGTCAGGATCACGTCGCCGGGCGCGAGGGTCATGAAGCTGCTCAGGTATTCGATCAGCGCCGGAATGCCGGTGACGAGATCGCGCGTGTTGCCGTGTTGCTGCCGCGTGCCGTTCACGAAGGTGCGCAATTCGAGTTGCGTCACGTCTTCGATGTCGGCAGCGTCGACGAACCATGGGCCCAGCACCGTGCCGCCGTCGCGATTCTTGACCCGCAGGTTGGGGCGGTAATAGTTTTCCAGGTAGTCGCGGATCGCGTAGTCGTTCGCAATCATGTAACCCGCCACATGCTGCATGGCGTTGTCGCGCTTCACGTTCTTCGCGGTTTGCCCGATCACCACCGCCAGTTCGCACTCGTAGTGCATGAAGGCGACGTCGGCGGGGCGGCGCGTCACGCCGCGATGGCCGACCACCGTGCCCGGCCCCTTGAGAAACACGAGCGGCTCTTCCTGATTGTTGAACTGCAATTCCTTCGCATGCTCGGCATAGTTCAGGCCGAGCGCGAAGATCGTGCCGACTTCGATCGGCGCGAGCCATACCACTTCATCTTCGCGACGCACGCGGCCATCGGCGAGACGCACGCCGTTGGCGTCGGGATAGGCTTCGTGAATCGCGCCTGCATATGCAACGCGGCCGCGCATCATGGCTGTTCCCCTTCGTGTTCTTCGGGACCGACTAACGACACCGTGAGCGGCGGCATGGCGCCGATCGACAGCGTGGCGGTGTCGCCGATATGCGCGACAGGCGAACCGTGCGGCACGCCGAGCGTGATGACGTCGCCCGCGTTGAGCGTCATGAAATCGGTGACGTCCGCAAGCAATTGCGCGACGTTGCGTACCGACGACGCGGTGCTCGCCGTGAATGCGTCCCGTGACCCGAGCTGAACCCGGATCGCCAGATTATCCGGCGTCGCAACATGATGCGATGCAACCACGGCGGGTCCGACGACGCAGAAGCCGTCGCGCGCCCGGAATCGCACCGACGGCCGGTACACGCTCGCATGCGGCACGCTGAGATCGGCGACCAGCGTGTAGCCGGCGATATAGTCGAACGCCTGGGCCACGCTGACCCGTGTTGCAGTGCGGCCGATCACGACGCCGAGCGACGCGCCGACTTCCACCCCCAACGCGTCGTCCGGCACGACCACTCGCGCGCGATGTCCGGCGAGCGTATTGCGCGGCTTCAGATAAAGCACCGGCGCTTGCGGCGGCGCTTTATACGGCGCGGCGTGCACCGCGTCGCCCAGCGCGGCGAGCGCGGCGCAGTCGTTCAGCAAGGTTCCATAGACAGCGCCGCGAACCGGCGCGCGGCAGGCCGT
This sequence comes from Paraburkholderia sp. BL27I4N3, assembly GCF_003386115.1. Classification (NCBI taxonomy): domain Bacteria; kingdom Pseudomonadati; phylum Pseudomonadota; class Betaproteobacteria; order Burkholderiales; family Burkholderiaceae; genus Paraburkholderia; species Paraburkholderia sp. BL27I4N3. Next base: position 8,036,752 of record NZ_QREJ01000001.1, read on the forward strand.
GCCACGAGCGAGCAGCGCGGCCGCGGCGCGCGCATCCACGTCGCGCGGCAGCGCCTCGCCTTCGGGATGCAGCAGATGATCGGCAAGTGCAAACATAAATTAGCTGTCTCTCGGCAAAAACACTAACATGTTAGTAGTATTGCGCTTGATATCATCCATGGTCAATAGCCTGTCGGCTGATCGCGGGTTTTCCCTTAAGCTTCGACGGCTGCTTTTAAATCATCTTCCAACATGTCCGCTTCCGCCTCGACCCGAGTTTTGCACCGCAACCTGCCCATGCTGTTGCTGCGCGCCAGAGAAAAAATGATGGAGCGGTTTCGTCCGCTGATTACCGCGCATGGGTTGACCGAACAGCAGTGGCGCGTGATTCGCGCGCTCAATGAGCACGGCCCGATGGAACCACGTCACATCTCCGATATCTGCACGATTTCGAGCCCGAGCATGGCCGGCGTGCTCGCGCGCATGGAGAGCATGGAACTGGTGACCAAGGAGCGGTTCGCCGAAGACCAGCGGCGCGTGTTGGTGTCGCTGACGGACACCAGCGCGGAATTGGTGCGCGTGATTTCGAAGGATCTCGAAGCGCATTACCGCGCGTTGGAGCGCAAGGTGGGGCCGGAGATCGTCGAGCGCGTGTATCGCGCGGTGGACGATCTGCTGGCGGGGCTGGAGGAAGAGGAGGAGTGAGGTGGCGGCTCAGCGGCTCAGCGGCTCAGCGGCGCGAGTCGGGTGTCGCGGTGTTCGCTGCGGTGTCGTTCATACCTCGCTCCTTGTACGCGAAAAGCAACGCGGATAGTCGAGCACGGTGGTGGGCGAAATCGTCATGCTATATGCGACTGCCTTGTGCGAGAGGCCCTCGCCGTAGAGCTTGATCGCACCCTCGGCGCTGCGCAACAGAGGTGTCATGCGCTGGCGCCTCCTGCTTCACCAGCCCTGAAAGCGCCGCCACTCCACGCTGTCGCCGTCCGGCGCCACCGCGTGATACTCGGGAAACTGCGCGCCGGTAGCGCACGCGTGATTCGGCAGAATGCGCAGTTTCATCCCGATCGGGAAGCGCTGCGTGACATCGTCGTGGGCCTGCGCGCTGTCCGCTGTCGGCGAGAGGATGCCGTGCTCCTGATTGGCGCCGCTGACCACGTAGCCGGGCAGCGGCGTGCCGTTCAGCAAGCACGGCTGGCCGTACGCGAAATCGTGCGACTGCTTCGACGTGCCGCGATCCCGGCTCATCGCCATCCAGCCCGCGTCGAGAATCGCCCAGCCCTTGTCCGCCTGATGACCGATCACGGTGGCGAGCACGCTGAGCGCGATGTCGTCGAGCGCGCACACGCCGACGTTGTGCATGACGAGGTCGAGCAGCACGTACACCCCGGCGCGCACTTCCGTGACGCCCTCCAACTGCGTGGCAGCGAGGGCCGTTGGCGTCGAACCGACGCTGACGGCCGGGCAAGCAATGCCGGCTTCGCGCAGCCGCTGCGCGGCGCGCACGCAGCCGGCGCGTTCCTGCTCAGCGAGCGCGGCGAGTGCTTCGGGCGTATCGAGCTCGTAGCTCGAACCGGCATGGGTCATCACGCCACCCACCTTGACACCGTTGTCGTGCAGAATCCGGCCGACTTCGAGCAGCGTGTCCTGTTCCGGCGTAATGCCTGAGCGGTGCCCGTCCGTATCCACTTCGATCCACACCTCGAAGGTTTCGCCGTGCTGATCGCCGAATGCGGCAATGGCCGAGGCGGCCGTCGGATTGTCGACCACGAGCCTCAGATTGCAGCCCTGGCGGCGCAGCGCGAGCGCTCTTGGCAGCTTCGACGGGGCCATGCTGACGGCGTAAAGAATGTCGTCGACACCGGCGGCGAAGAACGCCTCGGCTTCCTTCAATGTGGACACCGTGATGCCGCGCGCGCCGGCAGCGATCTGCGCGCGGACCACGTCGATGCATTTGGTGGTCTTCACGTGCGGACGAAACGCGACGCCGAGCGTGTTCATACGCCCTTGCATTCGCGCGATGTTCCTTTGCATCCGTGCGATGTCGATCAACGCGGCGGGGGTTTCAATCTGGTCGAGTTTCATGCTTTCACCGGAAATGGGGTTATGCGTGGTCATGCTGGCTAGTGCCGAAGCGAGCGAGCCACGGAACGAGCGAGTCCAGCGTCGCCGACTGGATCTCGGGCGGCTGCGCGCCGGCTACGAGCGGCAGGCCGACGCGGTTGTGCCAATACGTCCGCATGCCGATGGCGGCGGTGCCGAACATGTCGTAGCTGGAGCCGGCCACGAACGCCGCTTCGTGAGCTTGCACGCCGAGTTTGTCGAGCGCGAGGCGGTAGGGCAGCGGGTCCGGTTTGTACACGCCGGCCTCTTCGGCCGTGACGATCGCATCCCAGCGGACCGGCAAAAGGTGCGCCGCCTGTGTGCCGAGGCGCGTGGAGCAGTTGGTGACGACCGCCAGCTTGCAATGCGGTGCGAGCGTTTGCAGTGCGTCGAGGGCGCCGCTCCACGGCGTGAGCATCGGCCAGTCCGCTTCGAGCGCCAGCGCAGCGGATTCGGGCAGGCCGACTTGGGTGGCGGCTTCGCGCACCAGTTGCTCGTACGCAATGTATGAGCCGCAGCCGTAGGTCAGCCGCAGATACGCGGCGCGCCATGTCCGGCCCGCCTGCTCGGAACCGGCCGCGCGATTCCATGAGGTCCACGAATCGAGCAGGGCGGTCAGCAGATCGAACAGGACGGCTTTGGGATAGGCGGCAGGCACGGAGGCAAGAGTCATGATCGATTTGACCAGCAGCGGACGGTGAACTGATTATAAAGTTTCACCGGCGGCGCGACGTTCAGATTAGCTAACTCATAGATTCAGCCAAATTGAATGATTCGTTTTGCGACTGCGCACGAGCGGGTTTCAACATTCATCGCCGCCAGGGCGGCTGCGGCCTGAACCTGCTTTGCAGATACTGCATGAAATGGCGAGTGCGTGCCGGCAGGCCCGCGCGTTGATGCGTAAGCGCCATGACGTCGGCATCCGGCGCTTTCCAGCCGGGCAGCAGACGGACCAGCTTGCCCTTCGCGATATCTTCGGCCACGTCCCATTCGGAGCGCAGGATCACGCCGCGTCCTTCGCATGCCCATTGGCGAATCACGTCACCGTCGTTGCAACTCAAATGAGCCGACACCCTCGCGCTGCGGCGCGTGCGGCCTTTGCTGAACTGCCACAGCGAGACATCTTCGTTATTCTCGCGCAGCACGATGCAGGGCAGTTTGCTCAATTCATCCGGAGATTCCGGCGTGCCGATTCGCTTGATCAGCGCGGGCGCCGCGCAGACGAAGCGCGCATTCGGCGCAATCGTGTAGCCGATCAGATTCGACACCGGCAGCTCGCCGATGTGCACGACGATATCGAAGCGATCCATCGTCTCGGTCAGCGGCTTGTCGGAAAGCGTGAGCGCGACGTCGACATCCGGATTCCGTTGCTGGAAATCGGCAATCGCGGGTGCGAGATGCCGCCGTCCGAACCCCAGCGGCGCGTTGATCTTCAGCGTGCCGACGAGTCCGCCGCGGCGCATCTGCAGATCTTCGAACAGCGCGTCGAACTGCTGGACAAGGTCGGCGCCGCGTTCGCACAGCAGCGTGCCTTCGTCCGTGAACTGCAGGCGGCGTGCCGTGCGGTTCACCAGTTGCGCGCCCAGTTTCTTTTCCAGTTGCTGAAGACGCTGCGTGACCGCCGAGGGCGACAGCCCCAGCTTGCGCGCCGCGGCGACCAGGCTGCCGCTTTCGCGCAGCGTCAACAGGAAGCGGATATCGGCCGAATCGTTCATATGAGCGGCGTTTTGGTTCGAAAGACTGGCAGCTTAAAGTGTTTGCACTGGCGTTTCCAGTTCGGGTTGACACGCGCGCCGGCGAACGCGGTGCCGCTTGCAAGGTAAAGTGATGCTTCTGTCACGCAGGCGGCGGCGCGAGCCGCTAAAGTAGACGCTTGCGCCGATTACCTTTCATTGAAGAGAAGTCCACATGCCGTTGTCCTATGGGTCGCCGCATGACCCGTCAAACGATGCCGCGCGGTACAGCGCCTTGAAACAGGCTGTATTTCTGCATACAGGCTGGCGTAGTGCGGGAACGTGGGTCTGGTCGCGATTGCGTGAACTCGACACCGTGATCGCCTTTTATGAACCGCTCAGCAACGTGCTCGCGGATCTGAGTCTGGCCGATGTGTCCGCGTCGCGCCCCACGCTGACGTCGGGACACCCGCCGCTCGACGCGCCGTATTTCGACGAATATCGCCCGTTTTTGCGCGACGGCGCTCGCGGTGTGGACGGTTACCGCCGGGGGTTCAGCCTCGATCGCTTCGCTAGCGCACCGGACGCGGAATTTCCCGCATTGCAGGCCTATTTACGCAATCTTTGCGAGCGCACCACGGAACAAGGCGGCGTGCCGGTCTTCAAGTTTTGCCGCTCGTCCGGCCGATTGCCGTGGCTCAAACAGGCTTTTCCGCAGGCCATGCATGTGGGTGTGCTGCGAAATCCCGCGTCGCAGTTCGCTTCGGGGTGGCTGCTTGGCCGGCAATGGAGCAATCCGTTTTTCGTGGCCGCGCCGTTTCGAGTGCTTGGGCTGAATCAGACAGACCCGCTAGTCAGGCAGGCCATCGAGATTTGCGGCGTGAGCTTGCCGCCCGCCGCACCCGCTTCGGATGACGCTTATGCAATGGCCTGCGAGCAGTATGCGCGCACGGCCGAAGGCAATAACGCGTATCGGGCGTTCGTTGCGTTGTGGATTCTGTGTGCGTTGCGCATGGCGGGCGGCGTCGATCTGCTGATCGACATGGACCGGCTCGGAACATCGCCTGACTATGCGGCGGGATTGCGCGCGGCGTTCGAAGCGCAGAGCGGCTTATCGCCCGACTTCGGCAGCGCACGCGATCTGGTGGATGAGACGCGGCGCGGTGCGGTGCGCGTGAGCGGCATCGACGGAAGGGCGATGCGTGCCGTGCATTCCGCCGCGCTCAAATTCCTCAAGGCACAGGGTGGCGCGGATGCCGGCTTTGTCGAAGTGATCCGCGAAAAGATGGTGCTGGCCAACGAACTGACCGACGCATGGCGCTGATGGAGCATTCGCCGCGTACGGTGAACCACCCCGAACGCGGCGACGCCAAAGCCCCGTTGTTTAAGTGGCCGCCGCCGATACAGCCGCCCGCAACCCCAGCAAATAACTGTCCACACCAAAGCCGCAAATCTGCCCTTTGACGACTTCCGCGAACACGGACACGTGCCGGAATGCTTCGCGCGCGTGGATGTTCGACATGTGGACCTCCACCACCGGTACCGTCAGGATCGCCAGCGCATCGCGAATGCCGTAGCTGTAATGCGTCCACGCGCCGGCGTTGATCATGACGCCGTGCGCATTGTCCGTGAAAGCCTGGTGGATGCGTTCGCACATGGCGGCTTCGCTGTTGGTCTGAAAGCTCTCGACCTGAACGCCTAGTTCCTTGCCCAATGCCTGCAGACTGCTGTCGATTTCGGCCAGCGTCACGGTGCCGTATTGCGCGGGATCGCGCTTGCCGAACATATTGTGGTTGATGCCGTGAAGCATCACGAAGGTTTTCATGGGATGTCCCTGGAGCAATGGATTCAGTAAAGGCCGGGCGACATCAGTGCGCCGCCGCGAGCGCGGACCTCGTGTCGACCGCGCAACCGGTATTGGCCGCTTCGACGATCGCCTCGGTAATGCGCAGATTTTGCAGGCCGTCGCGGGCGCTCACGAGCGGTTTGACTTCCTTGCGGATCACGCGCACGAAATGTTCGAGCTGAAGCTTGAGCGGATCGTCGCGAGTCATCTCGGCGACGCCGACCTGAAATGGCTTCCACCACGAACGATCCTCGGCTTTTCCATAGGTTTTCAGGCGCATGGTGGGCACGGCGAGCGAGCCGAAGGTGCCCGCAATGACGTAACAGTCTTCATCCGGATACGTCGGATATGCCTTGTTTTCCTGCGACGTCTGTTCCCAGCTACGCGCGCTTGCGGCCGTGTCCGACAGCATGAAGCTGCCGAGCGCGCCGCTCGCGAAGCGCAGGTTGATCGCCACGGTGTCTTCGACCGGAAAACCGCGCGTGGCATGCGACGAAAACGCCTGCACGGCCACGATATCACCGCACAGCATGCGCAGGTTGTGCACCTCGTGAATCATATTCAGCAGGATCGGACCGCCGCCCGGCTCGCGCCGCCAGGGGGCGTCGGCGTAGTACTCATCCGGTTTGAAGAATACCGCGCTGCCCATCACCGCGACCAGTTTGCCGAGCCGGCCTTCGTCGATCAGTTGCTTCGCACGGGCCATGATCGGACTGTGCGCGCGATGATGCCCGATCAGCAACGGCACGCCGCGGCGTCCGACTTCGCCGACCAGCGTTTCGGCCTCATCGACCGTGGGCGCAATCGGTTTCTCGAGCAGCGTGGGCACGCCGGCCGCGAGACAGGTCAGCGCGTGCTCCACATGCAACTGGTTCGGCGTGGCCAGGATCACGCCGTCCGGGCGATCGCGTTCGAGCAGTTCTTCGAGCGTCCGGTAAAGCGGCACGCCGGCCTGGACGGCGAGCGCCTGTGCCGTCGGCGACGGGTCGACGATCGCCGACAGCGTGCACGTGCCGCTCTGCTGCGCGACAGCCATGTGAGCGCGGCCGATATAGCCCGCGCCGGCCACGGCGATCCGGATGGTGGTCATGGATCGATTCCTTTGAAGTTCGATCGAAATGGCTTACGCGAGGGCTTTTTTGGTTTCTGCCATGCTCTCGGCCCGCATCCGGTCGTAGCTGGCCTTATCGATCGGCACCGCATTGGGTTCGCCCAGATCGCTCAACTTGACGCGGTAGTTCTCGCGTGCGGTCCATGCGGTCACCGCGGCAACGATGGTGATGGCGAACGTGATCGTGCCGATGATGAGCGGCACATTGGTCGATCCGGGCGGCGCGACATAGGCGAACAGCGCGGGCAGCAGGGCGGTGATCGTCGTGCCGATGTTCTGGCCGATGGCCATGGCGGAAACGCGTGAGCGGGTCGGGAACAGTTCCGGATAGAAGCTCGGGAAGATCGCGTTATAGCCTTGATAGATGATGCCCCACATGAGGATCGACATCACGATGGCGAGCGGCACGTTGCGGATGCTGATCGCGTACAGGTAACCGAACGACAGCAGACCCGCGCCGAGCGCGCCGACGACGATGGGCAGGCGCCGGCCGATCCGGTCGGACAGATTGCCCACATAGGGAATGACCAGCACGGCGACGATGTTGCCGATCACCGGAATCCACAAGTAGACGCTCTTGGAAAAGCCGATGCCGTACGACGCCTGCACCGCATAGGCCGCGCCGAAGATGGTGGCGACGACCGGAATCACGTTCATCAGCGAGCAGAGAATCACACGCACCATGTCGGGCCAGTTGTAGCGGAAGGCGTCGACAATCGGCGACCTGGGTACGTTGCCGCTCGCGTCTTCCTTGGTGAAGGCGGGCGTTTCATGGACTTCGCGGCGAATGATGTAGCCGGCAATCAGCACCACCGCACTCAGCAGAAACGGGATGCGCCAGCCCCACGAATTGAACGAGCTCTCGTCCATGAAGTAGGCGAGCGGCAGGAACACCGCGGCGGCGAGAATCTGGCCCGCCTGCACGCCTTGCAGCGTAAAACTGGCGTAGTAACCGCGCCGCCCGAATGGTGCGTGTTCGAGAATCATCGAACTCGCGCCCGAGATTTCACCGGCCACGGCGAAACCCTGAATCAGGCGCAGCACCACCAGCAGGGTGGGCGCAAGCAGTCCGACGCTGTGATAGGTAGGCAGAAAGGCGACTGCCATCGTCGAGAAGCCCATCAGGAACATGCAGACGAGCAATACGTTCTTGCGGCCGTGAGTGTCCCCCCAGTGGCCGAGCACCACCGCGCCGATCGGCCGCGCGACGTAACCGACGCCGTAAGTGGCGAGCGAAGCCACGATGGCGATCTTCGGATTGCCCGAGGGAAAGAACAATTGCGGAAAGATCAGGGCCGCCGCCTGGGCGTAGATAAAGAAGTCGTAGTACTCGAGTGCCGAGCCGATCCAGCCGCTGGCGGTTGCTTTGCGAGCCTGCGAGCGGCGCTCGTGGCCGCCCGCCGAGGTAGTCGTTTCCATGTCGTCTCCATAACAGAAATGTTTTTTGATCAGCTTCTACGGCTGATTCATTGGCGTACTGAAAGCAAAACTATGCAAGCCAGGATTTACCTGGACCCGACCGCGCGATCTGCTTTCCGGGCACCTGGAATGTTGCTGTGCAGCGAAGCGGTCTTTCGAATACAGGGTTAACGAGTACCTGGTTGTACCGAGCAATTCATCCCGCCAGCGTCGCTTGCCCGGTGGGCTCGTTAAGGCTAGGGTAATGTGCTTCTGCACGGACACAATGCGGCCAGATGGAAAATCAGAATGCGCTCACAGCCAGCAATGAGTCTTTCCTGCGCGATCTGCAGTTGTTCTGCAACATCGCGCGCCGGGGCAGCTTCGTGGCGGCATCGACGGAAATGGGTTTGTCGCCTTCACATGTCAGCAAGCGTATCGCCATGCTGGAGGCGAGTCTTGGCGTGAAGCTCTTTCAGCGCACCACGCGCCGGGTCAGCGTGACGAGCGACGGTGAGGCCGCTTTGCAGTGGGCGCAAAAAATACTCGACGACGTGCAAGGCATGGCCGATGCGTTCGCCGACCGCCGCACCGAACTGCGCGGCTTGCTGCGCATCAGCACCAGCCTGCGGCTCGGCCGCAAACACGTGTCGCCGATTCTGGCCTTGCTGCGTCAGCGTCATCCGAATCTAGAGATCTGGCTGGAATTGCTGGACCGGCGCGCCGATCTGGTCGGCGAGAACTTCGATATCGACGTTCGCGTGGGCGAAGTGCATGAACCGCACCTGATCGCGCACAAGATGGTGGAGAGCGCGCGGATACTCTGCGCGTCGCCGGAGTATCTGGAACGGCGCGGCGTGCCCCTCGAACTGGCCGAACTGGCCCAGCACGACTGCCTGCTGTTTCGCGGACGCGACGACCGCTTCGGCGTCTGGCGTCTGAGCGGCCCCGACGGCGAAAAGAGCGTGAAGGTGACGGGCACCGTCGCGTCCAATCTCAGCGATATCGTCGTGCAGTGGGCGAGAGACGGCTACGGCGTGGTGATGGTGTCGATCTGGGACGTGGCCGAAAGCCTGCGCGCCGGCGAACTCGTGCGCGTGCTGCCTGATTACATGCAGTCCGCGGATGTGTGGGCGGTGACGGCGGAGCGGCTGTCGTCGTCGGCGAAGATCCAGGTGTGCATCGAATTTCTCCGGGAACAGTTGACGAGCGGCCCGTATGCGCTGGTGACGCGCGGCGTGGGCGGGTTTTGACCGAGCCACGCAGCGACGTGCGCTGACGCCTGAACGGGGTTCGCGTCCCAATACAGTTGCCACACAAAAAACAATACAGTGAGGCGCGGTTTTAATTGGCTGTATCGGGAGTATGACCGGCGCCGTCGATACAGTTGGCGGGTCTCATGGAGCCTGCCGACGAGCGGATTACCGCTCTGGAGCGAGGCGACGTAGCCTGATTTTTTGCCTATGGCCCGGTGCCGACGCGCCGCGGTTTATCCCGAACACGAGGTAAGGACATGAATGCAGTGAACGAACAAGCGAAGCTGTCGGTGCAGCAGCTGGGCCACTACATTGGCGGCGCGCCGGCGGCGCCGACCAGCGGCCGCTTCAAGGACGTGTTCAATCCCGCCACCGGCAAGGTGAGCGCCTCGGTCGCGCTGGCGTCGGTCGAGGAAGTCGATGCGGCGGTGCAGGCCGCCAAGGCCGCCTTTCCCGCCTGGAGCGAAACGGCACCGATCAAGCGCGCCCGCATTCTGTTCAAGTTCAAGGAGTTGCTGAACCAGCATCACGACGAACTGGCGATGCTGATTACGCGCGAACACGGCAAGGTGTTCACGGACGCGCAAGGCGAAGTAGTGCGCGGCATCGAAGTGGTCGAGTTCGCCTGTGGCATTCCGAACCTCCTGAAGACGGATTTCACCGACCAGATCGGCGGCGGCATCGACAACTGGAATCTGCGGCAGGCGCTGGGCGTCGTCGCGGGTATCACGCCGTTCAACTTCCCGGTGATGGTGCCGATGTGGATGTTCCCGGTTGCGCTCGCCTGCGGCAATACGTTCGTGCTGAAGCCGTCGGAACGTGACCCGTCGGCGGCGCTGCGTCTCGCCGAATTGCTGAAGGAAGCCGGTCTCCCGGACGGCGTGTTCAACGTGGTCAACGGCGACAAGGTGGCCGTGGATGCGCTGATCGATCACCCGGACGTCGCGGCGCTCTCGTTCGTAGGCTCGACGCCGATCGCCGAATACATTCACACGGAAGCGTCGAAGCGCGGCAAGCGCGTGCAGGCGCTCGGCGGCGCGAAGAATCATCTGGTGGTGATGCCCGACGCCGATCTGGATCAGGCTGTCGATGCATTGATCGGCGCGGCCTATGGTTCGGCCGGCGAGCGTTGCATGGCGATTTCGGTTGCGGTGGCGGTCGGCAACGTGGCCGACAAGCTGATCGAAAAGCTGGTGCCGCGCGTCAAGTCGCTGGTGATCAAGAACGGCGAACATCTCGACGCTGAAATGGGCCCGTTGGTTACCGCTGAACATAAGGCCAAGGTGACCGGTTATATCGCGTCGGGCGAGGCGGAAGGCGCGAAGCTGATCGTCGACGGCCGCGCGCATCCGGTGGCGAGCGAAGAAGGCTTCTTTGTCGGCGGCACGCTGTTCGACCATGTCGGCACGGACATGAAGATCTACAAGGAAGAGATTTTCGGCCCGGTGCTGGCAGTGGTGCGGGTGCCCGATTTCGCGAGCGCCGTGGATCTGATCAACGCGCACGAATTTGGCAACGGCGTGTCGCTGTTCACCTCGGACGGCGGCGTGGCGCGTGCGTTTGGCCGGCAGATTCAGGTGGGCATGGTCGGCATCAATGTGCCGATTCCGGTGCCGATGGCATGGCATTCGTTCGGCGGCTGGAAGCGTTCGCTGTTCGGCGACCATCACGCTTACGGCGAAGAGGGTGTGCGCTTCTATACGCGCTACAAGAGCATCATGCAGCGCTGGCCGGATAGCATCGCCAAGGGTGCTGAATTTACGATGCCGGTGGCGAAGTAAATCGTTCGACAGGATCGTAGCAATGATAAAAAGCCGCGCCTGACAAAAGTCAGGCGCGGCTTTTTCGCATCTGCGCGCGGCAGCGGCCTCTTAAACGCCCGCAGACGAATCTTCTTCCGCTTCGCTCAACACAGCGTTTTGCACTGCGGCAGCCGGGCTGACATAGGCGGGCGCCTGCCGCGGATCGTCGACGCTGTAGCGCAGACGTCCCGCTTCGATATACACGCGCAACTGGCGGTACTTCACGAAATAAAGCAAGCCGACGAGCGCCGCCGCGAATCCCGCAGCCGCGCCTACACCGAGCGCCCAGCGCGGGCCGAAACGGTCCGCGACCCAGCCGACGACCGGCGCGCCGAGCGGCGTACCGCCCATTAAAATAGCCAGCAGAATCGCGATCACGCGGCCGCGCATGGCAGGCTCGGTGGTGACCTGTACGAGACTGTTGGTGGACGTCGAGAAGGTCTGCGTCGAAACACCGATCGCGATGAGCATCAGGCCGAATGACAGGGTGCTCGGCATCAGCGAAGCTAGCGTACAGCCCACCCCGAACATGGCCGCCGCGCTGAGCAGCAGCACCATGCGCGGTTTCGCGCGGCGTGCGGCGAGCAGCGCGCCGGTCACGGAGCCGATCGCCATGGTCGAACTCAACACGCCGTATTCGCTGGCGCCCGCATGAAACGCCGTGACCGACATCGTCGAAATGAAGATCGGGAAGTTCAGGCCGAACGTGCCGATCAGGAACAGCATCAACAGCGCGGTCACCAGATCGGGACGCTTCCAGACATACTTGAAGCCTTCCACGAAACTGCCGCGCGAGCGCGCCGCGTGCGGTCTCAGATGCAGTTCGTTCAGCCGCAGCATGCGCAGCGACCCGAGCACGGCGACGAAAGACAGCGCGTTGATGAGAAACACCCAGCCGGTGCCGACCGATGCGATCAGCAATCCGGCAACCGCGGGCCCGACCATGCGCGCCATGTTGAACGAAGTGGAGTTCAGTCCGACAGCGTTCGACAGATCCTTTTCGCCGACCAGATCGGACACGAAGGTCTGCCGCACCGGCGAGTCGAACGCGGTGACGCAGCCGAGCAGCCCCGCGAACACATAGACGTGCCACAACTGCACGAGCCCGGTGACGGTGAGAATGCCGAGGCCCAGTGCGCAAGCACCCATGGCCGCCTGGGTGGCGAACAGCAGCTTGCGGCGGTCGAAGTGATCGGCTGCATAACCGGTGAGCGGCAACAGCAGCAATTGCGGCCCGAACTGCAGCGACATGACGATCCCCACCGAGGTCGCATTGTGCTGGGTGAGTTCCGTGAGGACCAGCCAGTCCTGCGCCGTGCGCTGCATCCACGTGCCGATGTTGGAGACGATCGCGCCGCTCGCCCAGACCCGGTAATTGAAATTGCGCAGCGAACGGAAAGTGCCTGTCACCGGACTGTTTCCCCGTGCGAGGTTAGCCCGGCGCGCGGGCTTCGATAGATGGTCGAACCTGACATCATGCGCGCGAGCGCTCGAGCAACGCGAGCAGTTCCTGTGTCGTGCCGGTCTCGCCGATACGCGGGAAGATGCGCGTGATGCTGTTGGTGTGAGCGTCCGCATGGAGATCGGTCATGGCGTCGACGACCAGCGTGACGTTGAAGCCGAGTTCGTTGGCGTAGCGCGCGGTGGATTCGACCCCGATGCTGGTTGCCACGCCCACCAGCACCACTTGCGTGACGCCTTGCTCGCGCAGATAGGCTTCGAGATCGGTGTTCGTGAATGCGCCCCAGGTGCGCTTGGTGACCCGATGATCCGACGGCTGCGCGTTGATCTCGGGCACGAGGTCCGCGAAGCCGGCGGGGAAGTCGCCGGATGGGCGCGCCTGTTCCGCGCGGCCCGGCGCACCGCCGGTCACGTTGACGAGCACCACGGGCAGGCCGTGGCGGCGAAACGCGTCGGCGACGGCAGCCGAGCGCTTGACGACTTCGCCGGTGGGATGCGCGGTGGGCAGCGCAACAATGCCCTGCTGCAAATCGATGACGATCAGTGCGGTTTTTGCGTCGAGCGTGGTGAATGCCATGAGGGGCTCCTGAAAGTTACGAGTCGATGAGGCGTTTGAGTAAGTCCACGCCGGTTGCGAGTTGTCGTTGCTCGGCCGCCGAGAAGCGCGTCTGGATGGTGCGGAACAACCAGTCTTCGCGCGCCGCGCGGCTTGCCTTGATTTTCTTGCGAAAGGCGGGTGTGAGGGAGAGGACCGTCTGCCGTCCGTCATTGGGATCGGGCGCGCCGCTGACCAGTCCGGCAGCCTTCAGAACCGAAAGCGTCTCGCCCATGGACTGCGGACGCATGCCGTGAGCACGCGCGAGCGCGGTGACCGTTGCCGGACCTTCGCGCTCCAGCAAACCGAGGACCTGCACCTGTGAAGGGGTGAAATCGCCCAGATGCGATTCCTCACGCAAACGGCGGCGCAATTTGCCGACCAGCACGCGTAGGTCTTCCGCCATGGCGTGCAGGGCGTCGGTGTCGGGCGGTAGGTCGCTCTTGCTCATGCTTATGCCATGACGAATGTGAAGGTTACCTGCTAAGGTTACCTTCGTATATGGTTGAGGTCAAGGCGAGGGAGGTATTCAAGTCGTCCTTGCTTTGCCCGTTTGTTTAACTATAGTGTTAAATATCAACCATGACGTTTATAAAAGGAGGCATCATGAGCGAGCCGCTTCATCGTCCTTCGTTGGGATCCGCGGTGTACTACAAGGACCCCTTTGCCGCGCTCGACTGGCTCGAGCGGGCGTTCGGCTTCGAGCGCCAGTTGGTCGTCATGGACAACGACGGCCAGTTGGGCCATTCGGAAATGCGTTTCGGCGACAGCTACGTGATGATCTGCCGTGAATGGTCGGAAAACGCGGCCAGTCCGGCATCGATTGGCGGCAAGAACACGCAGTCGGTGCACGTGCAATTGCGTGACGGCATCGACGAACATTGCGCCCGCGCGCGCGCCGCGGGCGCGGTAGTCACGCGCGAGCCGGAAGATCAGTTTTACGGCGACCGCGTCTACGCGGTCCGCGATCCGGAGGGGCACGTGTGGAGCTTCGGCCAGACGGTTCGCACCGTGTCGCGTGAGGAAGCCGAGCGCGTCAGCGGCCTGAAGATCGAAGGATGGGTGTAACACACATGGCCCTGCCTGCCGCCGCCTCGCTCGACCGCACATTGGCCGCGCTAGCCGATCCGAACCGGCGTCAGGTGGTCGATCTGCTCAGCCGGCAGCCGATGCGCGCCGGCGAACTCGCGCAAGCCACCGGCCTGTCGCCTCAAGCCATGAGCCGGCACTTGCGCGTGCTGCGCTCGAGCCAACTGATCGAGGAATCGCATGACGGTGTCGACGCGCGTGTGCGGCTTTACGTGTTGCGTTCGACGCCGATGAGCGAACTGAAGGCGTGGCTCGAACAGACCGAGGCCATGTGGACTGGACAGTTGCTGTCGTTCAAGGCGCATCTGGAGGCCGAGAGATGAGTTCGCGCGTGCAGGTGTCGTTGCGCGTGGCTGCCTCGCCGCAACGTGCGTTCGATGTTTTTACGCGCGAGATTGGCGCATGGTGGCGGCCCAATCAGCTGTTTCAGTTCACGCCGCAAAGCGCCGGCGTGTTGTCGTTCGAAGCGGCTGAGCCAGCGGGCGAGCAACGCCGCCTGGTTGAGACGCAGGCGGACGGCAGCGTCTTCGAGATCGGTCGCGTCACGGTTTGGGAGCCGGGCGAGCGTCTCGCCTTCGGCTGGCGTCAGGCCAGCTTCAGCGACGCGCAGCACACGCATGTCGAGGTGCGTTTCGAATCGGTGGGCGACGAGACGCGGGTGACCGTCGAACATCGTGGCTGGGATAGCGTGCCTCAGGACCATGTGGCGCGTCACCATTTCCCCGATCGCGTGTTTCTGCTGCGGCACGGCGAATGGTGGCAGGTGTTGCTGGCATCGTTGCGAAGCGCGGTGCAGGCGTCCGGATCGACGGGGTGAGGAGCGCGAAGACGTCCCGGCGAGGAAAGTTTCAGCGCGTGGCGATTGCCGCCGCGACGCCCGCCATCATCGTTGCGCTCGCGCGGTTGGCGATCTTCACGGCGCGCCGGGTGGTGAGCAGCTTGCGCGCACGCGAGGCAAGCAGCGCCCAGCCGAAGTCGACAGTCATCAGCACGATCAGCATGGTGAGCGTGAGTTCGAACCACGCGACGGTGCCGATGCGCGACACGTCGACCATGGTCGGCAACAGCGCGAGGTAAAACATCATGATCTTCGGATTGCCGAGCGTGACGAACAGGCCCGCCATGAACATACGCCACGGCGACTGGCCGCTCGGCAAGTCGCTGCCTTGCACGTCGGCCGGCGCGCGCCACATTTTCCAGGCGAGAAACAGCAGATACGCCACGCCGATGAATTTGAGCACCACGAACACCATGCCGAAACTGCGCGCGATCACTGCCAGGCCCGCGACCGCGCAGGTGAGCCAAAGCGCCTCGCCGATCCACATGGCGGCGAGAAAGGGCAACACGTCGCGAAAGCCGTTAGTCAGCACGCGTGCGACCAGCGCGGCGACACTCGGTCCCGGCGTGCCGGCCGCGACGATCAGCGCGAGCGCGAAAACGAGCAACGCAGAGAGCGTCATGACGATCTCCACGACCTTCAGTGCGCGCGCAGGCGCCGGTTGACGAAACGCCACACGGCGCTCATGAGCAGTGAGCCGACACCGAGCGCGACGCCCAACAGTACGATCGAACTCATGTGATCGCGCACCAGCGGCACGTTGCCGAACAGATAGCCGGCCGCCACCAGCGACACGATCCACAACGCCGCGCCCGCGGTGACGAACGACACGAAACGCGCGAACGTCATGCGCGAAACGCCTGCGACGAACGGTGCGAAGGTGCGCACCACGGCGATGAACGGCGACAGCAGGAAGGTCAGTCCGCCGCGCGCTTCGTAAAACGCGTGCGCCTTGCGCAGCGCGTTCTTGTCGAGCCAGCGATAGTCGGCGGTATAGACTTTTTCGCCGATCGCCCGCCCGATCGCGTAGTCGACGATGCTGCCGGCCACCGTTGCGGCGAACAGCACGGGAATCACGAGCCAGACATTCAGCGCGCCGGTGGCCGCGAGTCCGCCGCATATGAAAATCAGCGGATCTCCGGGCAGGAAGAACAGCGGCAAGAAACCGATCTCGACGAATACGACGAGAAACAGCATTGCGTAGACGGCGGTGCCGTATTGCACGATCAGGCCGCTCAGGTGTTGGTCGAAGTGCAGGGCGACCTGCAGCACATGCATCAGATCCATTTTGGGTCGGAGGGGAATTTGGATCTTCAGGAGTTTAGTCCCGCGGCGGCGCGCTGACTTGTCTATTTCTCGGAGGTGATGTCAATATCGGGGGGTGTGGTCGAGAATAACGCTCATAACCCTCAGCACGAAACTCCCAAAGCGCCCATGCAACACGCTGCCCGAATCACCTTCCGGCTTGCCGAACTGCGCGATGCCGATGCGATCCGCGCGATCGAATTCGAGGCGGGACAGCGCTTTCTCAGCGTCGATATGGCGGGTATCGCCGATGCGCCGCCGATGGATCTGGAAATCGTCGAGCGCAAGATCGCGGCGCGGGAAATCATCGTTGCCGTTGCTGCCGATGAAACGTGCGCCGGTTTCGTGATGTTCGAGCCGCAACCCACGCGCATCTACGTGCAGGAACTCGATGTGCTCACCTCGCACGCGGGGCAACGTATCGGTGCCGCACTGATCGAGCAGGTCGCGCACATTGCGCGCACGCGACGGCTCACGCAACTGATTCTGTCGACGTTTCGCGAGGTGCCGTGGAACGCGCCGTATTATCGCCGGCTCGGGTTTCGCGATATCGACGAGGCCGACCTCGACGCGGCGTTGATCGCGCGGCGCAATGCGCATATCGCGCGAGGACTGGACGAATCGAAACGGGTGTTCATGCGGCGTGATATTGCGTGACGTGGGACGCGTGGGCCCGGGTGTCGAGCCATAAAAAAACGCGGCGGGTATGACCGGAACATATCGTTCGAGTCTCACCCGCCGCGCGTTTTTCGACACACATGTCACGCATTGGCTGCTTTTCGATTCAGCAGCTTACCTTCGCCAACGCTCCGCCTGGCTTCGGCTTTTTTCAGCCTGTGGCAAGCCTTATTCCACGGTTTCCAGCGTGGGATAGTCGACGTAGCCGGTTTCACCGCGTGCGTAATACGTAGCCGGGTTCGGCTTGTTCAACGGCGCATTCGTCGCAAAGCGACGCACCAGATCCGGATTCGCGATGAACAGTTGACCCCACGCCACGGCGTCCGCTTCGCCCGCGTCGAGCACTTGCTGCGCGGTTTCCTTGGTGAACTTTTCGTTCGCGATGTACGGGCCGCCGAAGGCTTTCTTCAGTTGCGGGCCGAGACGGTCGTCGCCTAGGGCTTCACGTGCGGCGATGAACGCGATCTTGCGCTTGCCGAGTTCGCGAGCCACGTAGCCGAACGTGCCGGCCGGGTCGGAATCGCCCATCGCGTGCGCATCGCGGCGCGGTGCGAGGTGCACGCCGACGCGGTTCTCGCCCCACACGTCGATACATGCGTCGGTGATTTCGAGCAGCAGACGCGCGCGATTTTCGATCGGGCCGCCGTATGCGTCGGTACGCTGGTTGGTGCTGTCCTGCAGGAACTGGTCGAGCAGATAGCCGTTGGCGCCGTGTACTTCGACGCCGTCGAAACCGGCTGCCTTGGCGTTTTCCGCGCCTTTGCGGAAGGCTTCGACCACGCCGGCGATTTCATCGAGTTCGAGCGCGCGCGGCGTCACATAGGGACGCTCCGGGCGCACCAGGCTCACGTTGCCGCGTGCGGCGATCGCGCTCGGCGCGACCGGCAATTCGCCGTTCAGGAACAGCGGGTCCGAAATACGACCCACGTGCCACAACTGCAGAAACATCTTGCCGCCCGCGGCGTGCACGGCGCTCGTGACGAGTTTCCAGCCTTCGACCTGCTCCTGCGACCAGATGCCCGGCGTCTCGGCATAACCGACGCCTTGCGGCGTGACCGAGGTGGCTTCGCTGATGATCAGGCCGGCGCTCGCGCGTTCAGCGTAGTACTTCGCCATCAGCGCGTTCGGCACGCGGATTTCTTCCGCGCGCTGGCGCGTGAGCGGCGCCATGATGATGCGGTTCGACAGCGTGATGTCGCCAATTTGCAGCGGATCGAAAAGAGTCGGCATATGAGTTCACCTTTGGCCGAGGGCGCGCGGCCCGAGCCGGAAAAAGCTGCTTGATGAAAGAAGCGCGGCAATGCAAATCGCGGCGCCTACAGCTTGGTGTTGATGTGCTCGAGGAACGCCTGGATGGCGGCTTCGTTACGTTTGAAGAACACCCATTGACCCACCCGCTTCGACGTGACCAGCCCCGCGCGCTGCAAAGCCGCCAGGTGGGCCGACACGGTGGACTGCGACAAGCCGCACTGTCCCTCGATCTTGCCGGCGCACACGCCGTAATCGAGCGGCAGTTCCTGGTCGCCGAAATGCGCGTACGGCTCGCGCAGCCTGCTGAGAATCTCCCGGCGGACCGGGTTGGCAAGCGCTTTGTGAATCGCGTCGATGTCGAGCGTCATGGGTAAGTTTCGGGGTGGTCAACAACAACAGGCAGGCGAGGGCGCCGGTTAGCGCCGTTGCAGCTGCATCGCTACAACGCGAATCATATATCGTAATTTAACGATATGGTGGAAGTCACTACTGACAATGGGGGTGATAGGTTTCGGATGCCAGGTTAAAAGTGCGCACTCGGTATAGCAGACATGGCTTTGGCGGAATATTTCAATTCCCCTTCGATTTTTGCTGTCGTCGATTGGACCGAAGAAGTGGCTCTGAATTGCTTGGTGCGCCATTTTTGTCGGCAGAAAACCCGTCGTCGGCGAGCGGCGTTATAAGCGTGTCGGCCCGCACGATAATGGTTGCCGATTCGGGCGATCATAGAAAAGGTTGGCGTTTGAGTCAGGCTTGGCATATGTGCCGGTTGTTGACGTGCGCGGTCCAGCAGGGTTCGAAAGCGCGCGGGGCCTATCGGTTTTCCCGTTCACTAGTCGGTTACTGACAGTAGCTCTACGGCATGGGTGTTGCGCCGGACATTTACCGAACGGGAAACTCTTGATATCGAAGAGTCGGAATCGAGGGCGTGTTCGGCGAGCGCATCGATAACGATTCCTCATCCGCCGAATAAGTGTTTGTGGCGAGGAATTGCGACGTCGGGGCCAAACCACACGGCCATGTTCTCCTGAACGGTCAGAAAATTCGCGCTGTTCTGCGTAAATGCACGCTCTACAACGCGCCCAGCGGGATTTTCAGATAACGAGTGCCGTTGTCTTCAGGCTCAGGTAATAAGCCTGCACGAATGTTGACCTGGACAGCGGGAAGAATGAGCGTGGGCATATCAAGCGTCCGGTCACGTTCGGTGCGCATCGCAACGAACGCATCTTCCGAGTTGCCGTCATGCAGATGAATATTGCACTTGCGCTGTTCCGCCACAGTGGTTTGCCATTGTGGTTGACGCGACTGCGGCGGGTAGTCGTGACACATATAGAGCCGGGTTTCGTCAGGTAGCGACAGCAGTGTGCGTGCTGAGCGATAAAGCGCATGCGCATCGCCGCCCGGAAAATCGCACCGTGCGCTACCTACGTCCGGCATGAACATCGTGTCGCCGACAAAAACCGCATCTCCGATCTGGTACGCCACATCAGCCGGCGTATGTCCGGGCACGTGTATGGCGTGCGCACTCAGTTCGCCGATCCGGAACGTCTCGCCGGCAGTGAACAGATGATCGAACTGCTGGCCGTCGTCCAGCACGTGCGGCCCCAGGTTAAAGACGCGCTTGAATACGCCCTGCACTACGCGAATGCGCTCGCCGATGGCAACCCTTCCTCCCAGCCGGGCCTTCAAGTATTGCGCAGCCGAAAGATGATCCGCGTGGGCATGCGTTTCCAGCAGCCATTCAACACGTAGCCCGCGTACCTGCACAAATTTCACGATTTTGTCGGCCGATTGAGTCGAGGTACGACCGGCCTTCGGGTCGTAGTCGAGCACCGGATCGATCACGGCACACGCAGAGCCGTTGCCAGCGTGAACGACATAGGTAACGGTACAGGTAGTCCGATCAAAGAACGCTTCTACCAGTGGCTTCATCGGATGCTCCAGTCAATACATTGAAAAACAATATATATTTTTATATACTGAAGGTCAACCCGATTGTCAGGTGAAAGGACGCCGATCGATGAGCACACCGTTATCTCCTGCCGCGCTCGACGCGCTGCGCCAATCCGCGACGAAATGCTGCGCCCTTCTCAAAGCCATGGCGCAGGAGGATCGTCTGCTGCTGTTGTGCCAGCTGATCGAAGGCGAACATAACGTTGGAGAACTGGAAGCGGCTGTCGGTCTTCATCAACCGAGCCTTTCGCAGCATCTCGGCGTGCTGCGCGACGAAGGTCTTGTCAGTACGCGGCGCGAGGGAAAGTACATGTACTACAGTCTCGCGAGCGTCGAAGTCTTAAGCATCATGGAGACGTTGTCGAACCTCTATTGCGGCAAAGTCAAAGGACGCCTGAAATGAGTATCGACCTTGCCCACTTCACGCCGCTTCCCGCGCTCGCCGGCGGCTTGCTGATCGGTCTCGCGGTAACGCTGCTCGTGCTCGGAAACGGCCGTATCGCCGGGATCAGCGGGATTGTTGGCGGTCTGCTCGACAAGACATCCTGTGATCGTGGCTGGCGCGCTGCATTCGTGCTTGGGCTCTTCGCCGCGCCCTGGATATTCAAGCTTTTCACGGCGCTACCGGTCGTCGCGATTGCGTCATCGCCACCTGTGCTCGTTGTGGCCGGTCTGCTCGTTGGCATAGGCACCCGCTATGCGTCCGGTTGCACCAGTGGTCACGGCGTAAGCGGCCTTTCCCGCGGTTCCGTCCGCTCGCTTGCGGCCACCGCGACGTTCATGTCAATGGGCTTTTTGACCGTTTTCGTTATCCGTCATCTGCTGGGGCTTTGACATGCTGATTCTCAACGCGCTGCTGGCCGGTCTGATATTCGCCACGGGACTGATCGTTTCCGGCATGGCCAACCCTGCGAAAGTGCTGGGCTTTCTCGATATCGCGGGCAACTGGGACCCGTCACTGGCGTTCGTCATGGCCGGCGCGATCGCAGTTGGCAGTGTCGGCTTCGCGATTGCACGCAGGCTCAAGCGGAGCCTGTTCAACGCGCCCATGTCGCTTCCTACCGCGACGCGCATTGACCGCCGCCTGCTTGCTGGCAGCGCCATGTTCGGTGCCGGCTGGGGCCTGGCAGGATTCTGCCCGGGACCGGCCCTCGTGAGCGCGGGCAGCGGCGAGTTTAAAGCGATGCTGTTCGTCATCGCCATGCTCGGCGGCATGAAGATTTTCGCTCTGGCCGAGCAACACGCTACCCAAATCAACTGACGGTAACCTCGCACACCTTCGCGTATACGGCCGCACGATGAGTTGAACGCGAAACGTTACGGCGGCCGTCTCATATCAGCCCGAATCCGGACGGCCAAGACGCTTGTCTGGGTGGCTGCATCGGCCCACTGTACGCATTCACGAAAGTCGCCCGAAAGCCGCCGCTGAAGATTTCAACGGCAGCCCTACAGCACCCTCATTGAGTTGGTGCTCTCGGCCATCAAGAGGCGCTCGACGATAGCGAGCGGCCGTCGGATCAGAATGCGGCAGCGGCGACTCGACGCGCGCCCGCTGGCTTCCCGCCACGTCGTTGCGAGGAATATCCGGGCGGGGGAGGCGGAGGTCAGAAAAACGTTTACATCCTCCTTCTCGCGGCTTACTTTGACCCGGGAGGATTCAAACCCCTCGAGCGTTTTGTTTTCGTCCGTCTGCGTGTTTTACTTAACGCCTTACCTACTTTGCGCCTACCGGGCTGCACCGGTTGAGATTAGTAGCCTGCGCGCGCAGTACGGTCACTACCCAGCCGACTACAAAACGATCATTGAGAGGTATCGCCAAGCACGGTTTGAGGACACAACTAACGCACTGGTTCAGTACCTCAGCGTGCGCAAAAGTCGTGGGGCGGGTTCAGTTTCCATCTGTACTTCGGTTATGTCGTGTGCTTGGCCATAAACGCCAAAGACAGTCCTGGCAGGTCTACAGAAAGCCAGTTACTGGGGTGTCGATCAGAGATCGGCAAGTGATGGCCTATCAGTCTGCAGACCATTCGGCCGACGGCGTGGATCTGCGCGTGCGCGACATGTGCAGAAGAGTGATCGGCAGATTCGATACCCCCGCTAACTTGAATTGACAGGGCAAGTTAACTTCGGACTAACGTGGCGTGTCATGGAAGATGCTCGCACATACCCCGCGAATAACTTTCGCTAATTGCGGCACCAATGCGCGGGGGCGCCCACGGCATTGGACGGATTGAAAAGCCTTCAGGCCAAAGCCGAGTGCATGGCGAGAGTGTCCGGGCGAACAGGCCCCAACTCCTCGTTAAGCAATTCGCATGCGGCTGAATCGACTCCAACTTGCTAAGAGCCATATAGATCATGCAAAACGCACATATGCTGCTGCCTGACGCACTCGTAGTGCTCGGCTTCGTGATCGCCTCGCGGGTAGGAGATTTCTGCTCCGAAGCAACGAACCGGCGTCTTACTTACCTCATCGCGCTCGTGTCGTCGACGGCGGCAGGCGTTTGGTTCGCAATCCAATCGTCCGATCCGCACCACTACTATTTTTTCTCACGGATGATCGTGATTGATCCATTCGCCAGCGTGATGAAGGCAACCGTTTCGCTTGGCTTCGCGGTCTCGCTCGTCTATTCGCGCAGATATCTTGAAGATCGCGGCCTGTTTCGCGACCACGTGTTCCTGCTCGGCATGTTCTCGCTGCTCGGCCAGTTGGTCATGATCTCGGGCAACCACTTCCTGATGTTGTACCTCGGTCTTGAACTGATGTCGCTGTCGTTGTACGCAATGGTTGCACTACGCCGCGACGTCGCGCAATCGAGCGAAGCGGCGATGAAGTACTACGTGCTTGGTGCACTGGCCACGGGTTTCCTGCTTTACGGCATCTCGATGCTCTATGGTGCGACCGGCTCGCTCGAACTGAACCAGGTGCTGAAGGCGGTTGCCTCGGGCCACATCGACGACGTCGTGCTGCTGTTCGGTGTGGTCTTCATCGTCGCGGGCGTTGCATTCAAGATGGGCGTGGTGCCGTTCCACATGTGGGTGCCGGACGTCTATCAGGGCGCGCCGACCGCGATGACGCTGTTCGTCGGCGGCGGTCCGAAGGTCGCGGCGTTCGCGTGGGGTCTGCACTTCCTGGTGATGGGGCTGCTGCCGCTCGCCGTCGGCTGGCAGGAAATGCTGGTGATTCTCGCGGCGTTGTCGATGATCGTCGGCAACATCACGGGTATCGTTCAACGCAACGTGAAGCGAATGCTCGCCTACTCGACGATCTCGAACATGGGCTTCGTGCTACTTGGCCTGCTGTCCGGCGTGGTGGACGGCAACGCGGGTTCGGCGGCAAGCGCCTACGGTTCGGCGATGTTCTACAGCATCATCTATCTGGTGACGACACTCGGCTCGTTCGGCGTGTTGATGCTGCTTGCGCGCCGCAATTTCGAAGCTGACACGCTCGACGACTTCAAGGGTCTCAACCAGCGCAGCCCGGTGTCTGCATTCGTGATGATGGTGATGATGTTCTCGCTCGCCGGCATACCACCGACAGTCGGCTTCTACGCGAAGCTCGCCGTGCTCGAAGCGACGATGAACGCGGGCCTCACGTGGCTCGCGGTGCTGGCCGTGGTGACGTCGCTGTTCGGCGCGTTCTACTACCTGCGTATCGTGAAGTTGATGTATTTCGACGACCCGCAAGACACATCGCCGATCTCGGCCGGCGCCGGTAACCGCACGCTGCTCGCGCTGAACGGTGTGGCCGTGCTGGTGCTGGGTATTGTGCCGGGTCCGCTGATGACGGTCTGCCTGCAGGCAATCACGCATACGCTGCCGCTCTGACGTCGGCGGCGGGCTGGTTCATCTTGCTGTTGCGGGCGGTCGGCGTCAACCGGCCGCTCCTGACAACGTCAAGTGGAGGCATTCGAGACCACGCAGTCCCGCTGTTGCAAAAGATTTCAACAATCTCTCCGCAGCGTTACGGGCGACTGTCGGCAACGCAGTCACTTAAACGCTTGCCCCGAGTCCACCCCGGCAAGAGAGGCCTGACGAGAGAGGGGCAACGATGCCCAAGCAGAACCCAGCGCTTCAACGCACCCAGAAGTCCCCCATGACACCGGGGCGCCGGCGGCTTCTCGTCATTTGCGTAACAGTGCTGCTGGCCGCGCTAGGCTGGGCGCTGGTGACAATGCTCAAACCTGCCATCCAGCGCACGATAGTCATTACCACCGGAGCGGACCAAGGTATCTACCGTAGCTTTGCCGATCGCTATGCCCCCATCCTGAAGCGCGAAGGCATCACGCTCGATATCCGCAGTTCTTCCGGTTCGGTCGAAAACTATCAGCGGCTGACGAATCCGGACAGCGAATACGAAGTGGGTTTTATCCAATCGGGCACCACCAGTCCGAAAGCAACAGACCACCTGCAGACCATCGCCGCCGTCTCATACGAACCGATCTGGGTGTTCTTTCGTGGCGACATTACCGTCAACAGGCTGTCACAACTGCGCGGCAAGAGGATCGCCATAGGCGTTCCCGGCAGCGGCCTGCTTCACGTCTCCCGGGCATTGCTCGGCTATAGCGGCGTCACTGGCGACAACACCACGCTGCTGGAAATGGACGCCACCAAGGCATATGAAGGCCTCGAAACTGGCCAACTGGATGCTGCTTTCTTTATTGGCAGGCCCGACGCTGCGATGCAGAAAAGGCTGCTGAACAGCGATCTGAAGCTGATGAGTTTTGCCCAGGCCGATGCGCTGGTGCAGAAATTCCCGTCCCTGTCGAAAGTTATTTTCCCCCGCGCCTCAACCAGCATCGTCGACGATCTGCCTCGGTCTGATGTCACCCTGCTGGCCGCCACGGCTCTGCTCGTGTCCAAAGATACCCTGCACCCGGCCCTGGTCTACCTGCTGCTGGATGCAGCGAGAACCGTCCACGGCGGTGAAGACTACTTCACGCCGCTGGGCGCGTTCCCCAATCTGACCACTGAGGAATTTCCCATTTCCGACGAAAGCGTGCGCTATTTCAGATCGGGTCGCCCCTTCCTGCAGCGCTACCTTCCATTCTGGCTCGCCAGTCTCATCGAAAGGCGGCTGCTGATCCTGCTCCCCTTCATGGCCCTTGTGCTAGGCCTGCTGCAGGCATTGCCGCGTATGCTGGAGGCGCGGATAAGAAGACGGCTTGTGGTCTGGTATCGCGAAATAAAATCGCTGGAAGACGAAATATGGAGAAACAGACAACCCACCCCAGACCATATTGCGAGATGGCGCGATGAAATCGAGAACATTGATGCGCATGCCAGCCAGATACGTATTCCGTATCGTTATTTTCAGGACGTTTATGCCCTCAAACAGGCGATCGGCGTCGTGCGGAACCGGATTTCCCAGGTTGGTGAGAAGGTGAAGGAATAGCTGGGCCGCGACAATTGATCGGCAGAGGCGTTGGTTCAGCGATCGAACCATCGATGCTGCAGCGCAAGCGATGCAGCTTTGTAGTCGCCGCCCACGCTCGTCACCAGTCCTTTCGGCAATGTCAGTTTCGCCGACCAGCCGGCTGCAATCGGCACCGAGACTGTCAGCCGATCACGTAACGCACAGGTCGTCCGACGCCTGGCGTAGTTCCAGATATCGCATATTGGCGGTGAATCCTCCGCTATCGGACCAAAGTCCAATAGCGCTCGAGCCTCACGGCGAATACCCTGTACAAAGGACATTGTGCCGCCCAGGGAAAAACACCAAACGAAAAGATGTTTATCGCCTACCAGCGCGAGCGGCCTGGCCATATGAGCGAGCCGAAGGCATGGGCGCATTCGAAGCCCAATGCTGACGCTGGCTTATACAGCGCGTTAGTTTGCCAGAATGGAGCATGAATCATGTGTGACACATGTGAGCCTCTTCTGCCCGGCAACGGTTCCGGCCGTCGGAATTTGCTTAAGTTCACCGGCACGGCAGTCGCGCTCGGGCTTGCTGGCGGCGCCCTCGTTGCGAGTCCCGCGCACGCCGACGCTTTGACCAGGGAGCAGCGCGACAGCATGACGCCAGAGCAGATCATCGAGGCAATGAAGCGAGGTAACGCGCGCTTCCGGCGGGGCGAGAGGAAAGCACGCAATTACCTGAATGAACAGAGGGCGAGTGCCAGCGGACAGTATCCGGCAGCCGTGCTCCTCAGTTGTATCGATTCGCGCGCGCCGGCTGAAGTGATCATGGATCTCGGCATCGGTGATATCTTCAACTGCCGTGTTGCCGGCAATGTTGAAAACAACGACATCCTGGGTAGCATGGAGTTCGCGTGCAAGCTTGCTGGCGCAAAGGTAGTGCTCGTGATGGGTCACACAGCGTGTGGCGCGATCAAGGGAGCCATTGCCAATGCCGAGCTCGGCAATCTGACCGGATTGCTGGACAAGATCAAGCCCGCGGTGCAGGCGACGACCTACAACGGTGATCGTTCCGCGACGAACTATGATTTCGTGGACGCGGTGGCGCGCAAGAACGTCGAATTGACATTGGCGAACATTCGTAAGGATAGCCCGGTGCTTGCGGAGCTTGAAGCCAAAGGCACGATCAAGATCGCTGGCGCGATGTATAACCTGAAAACCGGCGCTGTGGAGTTTCTCAGTTGATCTTCATTGATTCCGCACGACGCGGTGCAATAGTGCCATTGAAATTGCGAGGCTGCGGAGAGGTCGCACGAGTTGCGACTCCGGCAACAGGGCCCGGGCATAGATGCCGTTCCGTCTACAAGAGAGATTCGATTGGCAGGATTGAAAGAAACCAGACCCCCAGACGGCGCAGCCAGGTCGTGTTGGGCTCCGTGTCATAGCGCACTTCCATCCCATTCTCCCGCTTCAGCCAGTAGAGTCTCCCGTCGGCATCGAGGCGCGTCAAATAGGCGACTTGTGGTACGAGTGACACGAAGATGGATGCGATCCGGCTCGCAAGCGGTGCGCTGTCTATAACGAAGCCCAACTCGGTATTCAGATGGGCCGACCGCTGATCAAAATTGAATGATCCAACAAAGACGCGGCTGCTGTCCACTACGAAGGTCTTTGCGTGCAGGCTCGACCCCGAGCTGCCGAATATGCCGGCATGCTCCTCACTTTTGTGTTCGACGCCAGGCAATCGTCGCAATTCGTACAGCTCCACCCCCGACTCGATCAGTTCGACACGACGGGTCATATAACCGGAATGAACCGCTGTCACGTCGGTGGCTTCAAGTGAATTGGTTAGCACGCGCACGGCGACGCCGCGACGAGCGAGCCCGGTGAAATATGCCGTTCCGGCCACGCCCGGAACGAAATACGGAGACACCAGATCCAGTTCATGCATCGGGTCGCCGAGAATTTCCCGAAACTGATGCACGACGCTCGTCTCAGACGGCGCCTGGCTTAGAGCTTTTGCCGGGTCGTCGCTGACCATCTGTGTTCTCGCCCATTCCAGTGGTAGCGTGCCATCAAGCAGTTGCTGCACGATCGGTGCATCACGCAGGGCGTCCAGGTAGGCGGCGGCCGTCGAGTCACTTTCGACTGCTCGAACTTTCCGGTCCAGTTCATCGGGCTTGTCGCTGGCGGCACGATGTACGATAAGGTCGACCGGATATGACGATCCGCTCGCCCAGTACCGGTCGAACTCATTTGCGACATCGGCTGAAATCGGGCCTACTGCCAGTACATCGAGGTCGGCGAAAACGATGCCATCGGTGGCGCCGAAGTATTCGTCGCCGATATTGCGTCCGCCGACGATCGTTACGGCGCCGTCGGCGGTGAATGACTTGTTGTGCATGCGACGGTTGACACGCGAAAAATCCGTCAGGAAGCCGATGAACTTCGGCTTGCGGATGACGAACGGATTGAACAACCGGACCTCGATGTTTGGATGCGTCTGAAGCGCGGCCAGCGTGCCATCGAGTGAAGACGATATACCGTAGTCGTCCAGCAGCAGGCGTACGCGTACGCCGCGATCGGCGGCAGCACGCAATGCATCGAGCAGGAGCGTGCCCGTGAGATCACTTCGCCAGATGTAATATTGGACGTCCAACGTACGCTCAGCCGTGCGAATTAGCTCCATGCGCGCAGCGAAGGCTGCACGCGGGTCCGCCAGCGGATGAATGCCGGCCAGATCATGGTGAGCAGCAAGCTCATGAGCGGTAGAACGCCCAAGCGTTGTGGCCTGCGCCTCTGCGTTGCTTATTGCCGTCGATGGCGTGCGGCTTTCAAGCGGTGGCAACGCGCAACCGCATAGCGCGGCCGCGCAAACGACATTCAATGAAACGACAATAAGCGACCTTTGGAAGAAGCCGGGTGCAAAGTGTCTCGGCAATGGCATGGCTTAACCGGGCTCTGCGGACAAACAAATGGGACTTCATCTTTTCCTGAGCCGCAAGAGGAATCTGAGCGATTGGAACGCCGGGGAAAGTGTTCGCTCATTCATCTTTTTCACGGAAAACTCCCTTTCACTTCAGGTCCGTACAGGGAAATGCCGTGTCAGACAGGGCCTTGTTTTTGTCACGGGGCAGCTTGCAAGTCGTCATTTCCTTTCTTGAGGCTTTCTTTCACGCGGTCTTGAGGCCCACTTTTACGTTATAGGCCTGTTTGACAATGCTTGCCATGCTCCGCGGGGCGGATCGGCAGTACAACTCGGAACAACTGCCCCTTCTTGCTGACGTGAGAACCAATTTGTCTTAACGCCATTTCGCGTACAGCTTTCCGCTGTAGTGTCGCGAACATCTTTTTTTGCAAGACTCTCGCATTTGAAATCGACAGGCCGATGGCGCGTGGAAAACTCTGCCGCTCCCTGTCCAGATGTGACGGGCTTGTGCAGCAAGTGCATTAAGCGATTCCATACGGTGGCTGCCGGCTTACAAAAAATATGAGAGGCAGCGCCAACGGAGAGTCGCGACCCCGGTAGATAGATTGGGCCGGACGCCGTGACAAGGCCTGAGAATGGCAGAATTTCTGATCGCCAGTCCTTGTGCAGACGGGCCTTCGCGGCTACAACCTGAGTGTGCCCGATACATGGGCCCTTGCTGTATCCATGGTTGTATCAGGGAGAATGCTTATGCTCGATGTCTTGAAGAGCGGGGCAGTTGCAGCCCGATTGGCTACCGGTGACTGGATTGCCATGACACTAACCATCGGAAAGCTGCATGGACGCGCTGTATTGCTTCTGGCGTTGTCGACAGCGGCGGCACTACCCGGTTCGAGTTTTTCGTTCGGTGCGGAGCCGGTGGGCACCAACGTGACTACCCGTGAAATCTGCATACCTAAAGGAACATATCCGACGGCGGGTGGTGGCACGACGGTTTTCTCGCACGAAAAGACCTGCTTTAGCCGTCCCGCGATTGACACCTACGCTTGGGAGAAGAAGAGCGCGCGGATAAAAAAAGGCGCGCCCGACGCCTTCAGCGGATTACGAATCGTGATGTACGATTACCACGACGCGCTTTACCACTGTGCCAAGCGGCGTATGCGGCTGCCTACGCTTGATGAACTGAAGGCACTCTTTGCCTATACGAACGCGCATGGCAGTCCGGGTGGAGGAAGCCATAATGCAATCGTCGCGTCAAAAGACGACTCGCGTTATGAGGGTGGTATCTATGCTTGGGGCGGTTCCAGCCCGTATTGGTCGCATACGCTTGCAGGGAACCGCATGCACAAGGTAGTGAATCTGGCCGACGGTCGGGTGAGCATCCGGCACGATCCGCAACCAAACTACGTATCGTGTGTACGTTAAAGAAATTAGCGCGCTACTTGCAGACGGTCTTGCCCCGCGTCGCATGACTGAAGGTCGCAGATGTGCGGAACTGGCGCCGCGCGCCCTCTCGCGGCTGACACGTAACCGTCAAAGTGCAGAACGCTCATACCGCACTTTGCGGCGATTCCGCCAGGGAAGGCTTCGATCCGAAGCTCAGAAGGAGGCACCCGGCAATCCCGGAAAGTAATGAGCCGACGATGACGCCCAGCCGGACAGGAGTGAAGAATTCGGCTCCTTCGAAGGCGAGGGAACCGATGAACAGACTCATCGTGAAGCCGACGCCGCATAATGAGGCGACGCCAGCGAATTGTCGCCAGCTTGCCCCTTCGGGAAGTTTTCCCAGCCCGACAGCGATGAGTGCTGCACCTGCACCATATACACCGACGAGCTTGCCGACAAAAAGACCCGCCGCAATGCCGAGTGGCAGCGGCGCCGACAGCGCAGCAAGGGTAACGCCGGCAAACGATACGCCGGCGTTTGCAAACGCAAAGACAGGCAGTACCGCGAAGGCGACCCACGGGTGCAGGCCGTGTTCAAGCTGATGCAGGGGAGCTTGTCCCTTGGCGTCCTTCGTCTTCAAGGGTATGGCGAACGCGAGTGCGACGCCCGCAAGCGTTGCGTGAACACCGGACTTCAGAACGAATACCCACAGGACGATTCCGGTGAGAATATAGGGCGCAAGGCGCGTAACCCTTTGCCGGTTCAGCGCAATCAGGACCGCGATGGCGCAGGCCGCCAGAAAGAGCATTGCAAGCGAAAGATCAGCGGTATAGAAGAGCGCAATGATAACGATGGCCCCGAGGTCGTCGGCTATCGCAACTGCGGTCAGAAATACTTTCAGCGACATCGGCACCCGGCGGCCGAGGAGGGAAAGGATGCCGAGCGCAAACGCGATGTCAGTTGCCGTCGGAATGGCCCAGCCGCGGAGGTTTGCCGCATCACCGCGGCAAATAAAGAAGAAAATGAATGCCGGCACCACCATGCCGCCAGCGCCGGCGACGACCGGCAGCACTACTTGCGCGGGCGTTGACAGTTCACCCTCGATCACCTCACGTTTCACTTCGAGGCCGACCAGAAGAAAGAAGATGGCCATCAATCCGTCGTTAATCCAGAGCAGTAGTGGCTTTCCGATGTGGAACGACCCGAACCGGATCTCGACCGGAATGTTGAGCAAATGGTCATAGACCTGCCGAAGCGGAGAGTTGCTGAAGATCAAGGCGAGAAGCGCGGCGGCCGCGAGCAACAGGCCGCCGGCCGATTCCATTTTCAGGAAGTCGGAAAGGCCATCGGAAAGCTTGCGAGACGCATTGTGATTCATCGTGTCGGCTCGCGCATCGGCAGTTTCTCGTGAGGGTGAAGCCTGGGATAGAAGCGGGGTCGCGCATGCATGCCCCGGATCGCTGAGATTGCATTCAGATACTGAGTGGGCTCACCTTGGTTCCTGAAAGGGAAACGTCGGCCATCAGCCCCGAGTTGGTCAGCACAATTGCGTCAACAGCGGCGGTTGCCGTCGACGTATCGATTGTGCCGTTTGCGCCTATTTTCACAAGTGCAACTGACGCGTCAGTGCCAACCGACCATCCCTTGGCGCCGCGGAATTTCTGGAGTGCATCTTCCGTCATGAAAAGGAAGATGATCGCCTTGGATTGTGCGCCGGCTGTAAGACCGAACGAACCTGATACCGTACTGTAGTAGCCGACCGTGCGCTCGGCTACCCGCAGCGCACCTTCGCCATACTGTCCACCTACAACGAACCCGACCTGGAGAACTGAGGGAAACACCAGCACGCCTTGCGCTTTGGACACGAGCTCGCGCGCGCCCGGCACCGACGCGTAGAGTCGCGATATCGTTCCATCAACGCTTGCGTCAATCGACTGACGCTTTGAAGCGTCAGTCGCCTCACTCCTGGTCCCACTCGGAGTCGTGGTGCATCCCGCCAGGAGTAGACCGGTGATGCCGGTCGCGGTGTGCAGCAGAAAATTACGTCGTTGCATGTCATCCTCCATTGCAATTCCCGCCGTCGTTTCCTATTGATCGGTTTGATGGCGCTGGTTGAGTCGCCGCGCCTCCCGGGCAGAGGCGTATTGCAGCGCGCTACCGATCGGTCGGTGCTGCGGATGCAGGTCGTCTCTGCCGCGCAATCTGCCCGCAGGCGCTATGGCCTACGAACAGCACGCATGTGAATAGCGTTAAGCCCCGGTCTAGATGTCAGCGTCTGGCGAGTGCGCACCCGCTAAAAAGACGAATGACCTTGCCTCATCTCGGAGCACTTCGTACGTTCATTACGTGCATTCCCGGTCTTCGTATGCACGGCGTGAAACAGTGCACTACGGGCGGCTGTTGAACAGCGCCACATGAACAGGCTGCGCAGTATAACGTCTCGATCTCGGCGTTCATTGGTCGGACAACATTGAAGCAATTTGAGCGCTGCTATTTCGGCAGCTACGAATACCGGCCAAGGCGTCGCCTCCCGTTTGTCGGCGGCCATGACAGGCCGGCTGCGAGCTTCCGCCTGATGGCATCATGTCATACGGTCCGGATGCCGAGAAAGTGGACTTTGGTCCTAGGTGTATACACGCGTTCGAGGGAAGGTTTCTGGCTAATCCTTTTCGCGACGCAAGGTTGTGGTCTCAGGGATGATCGTGATTTTTCGCCAGCGCTCGACCCTGCTCGCCGCTCGCATTCGACGTGACGGGGCGTGTCGTGCAGATCGCACGTGAAGGAACAGGTCGCGGTGATTCAGGCCCAGATTGCGATGTTTCGCGCGATGGGAGGTGGTTGGCAGATGCCCGGGAGTGTTGCACAGGTAGCGCATCCCCGATGAGTGCAAAAACATCGCTGCTTGCTCTGACGCCCTCCTGGACGAAGTACAGCACGAAACGCGAGCGGGCAGAGCGTCTCACGAAAGAGAGGTGCGGCGGCAGGACGCGCCCCCGCGGAACAGACGAATCCGGCTATCACGCCCGGTTGGCAAGCGGACCTTTTCAACGAACGCTCCGGTCTCGCATCGCGTCCGGATGAGCGGCCGAGAGACGGACTTTAGCCATAAATAGGGAGCAGCAGAAACAACTTGATGACGATCGCGTTGGCGATATCGATAAAAAATGCGCCCACCATCGGTACAACCAGAAAGGCGAGATGCGATGGGCCGAACCGTTCTGTAATAGCCTGCATGTTGGCGATGGCAGTCGGCGTGGCGCCGAGGCCGAAACCACAGTGTCCGGCGGCCAGCACGGCCGCGTCATAGTTGCGGCCCATCACGCGAAAGGTGATGAAAATCGCGTACATCGCCATTGCGATGGCCTGCATGACCAGAATCGCGAGGAGTGGTAGTGCAAGCGAGGCGAGATCCCATAGGCGTAGGCTCATCAGCGCAATGGCGAGAAAAAGCCCGAGGCTAACATTGCCAAGCAGCGACACCGCGAGCTCGAATGGCTGATATAGACCGCGCACGGCAAGCGCGTTGCGCAGGATGACGCCGATAAACAGGACGCACACGAACGTCGGCAGCTCGAACGCTGTGCCAGCAATCCACGATGCGAGTGCCGAACCAACGGCAAGGCAAACGGCTATGAGCGCAACTGTTTCGATTACGGCCTCTGCCGTGATCGGCCGTACTGCCTTTGGCTGTTCGAAGCCTGCTGTGCCAGCGACATCAGGTTCCGGGCTGAGGGAAAGACTGTACCGGCTGATGAGAAAACGCGCGACCGGTCCACCGATCAATCCGCCGAGGATCAGGCCGAACGTTGCGCAGGCAATCGCAATCTCCGTTGCCGAGGCAAGCCCGTGACGCTCCGCAAAAACCTTCGCCCACGCCGCTCCGGTTCCGTGTCCGCCGGATAGGGTCACCGATGCGCCGAGCAGACCGAGAAGGCGGTCTTGCCCCAACGCCCAGGCCAATCCGATGCCAAGCGCATCCTGCATCACGAGCAGTCCGACCACGACACCGAGAAAGACGATCAACGCACGGCCGCCGGCCTTCAGTCCGGCCAGATCGGCATTAAGGCCGATGGTGGCAAAGAAGGTGAGCATGAGAGGCGCCTGAAGCGTCGTGTCGAACCGCACTTCAATTCGCAAGCTGCTGCGTAACGCAAACACGAGTAACGCGACCAGCAGGCCGCCAACCACCGGTTCGGGGATCGTATAAGTTCGAAGCACACGGATCCGGGCAAGAATCTGGCGACCGAGCAGAAGCACCAGGGCGGCAGCCATCAGCGTTTCCTGCGTGTCGAGCCTGAACATGACCCACCCCCAGTCGGGAGGATGCTCACACGAACCCATACGGTGTGTCGGCGAGTGAACGATTTCACGCAAAGCCCGTCAGGCAACCGGTAATACCCAATAGTGCCGTGCCAACGATCACGCCGAGACGGAGCGGTGTGACATGTTCGCGTCTTCGAAAGTGAGAGCGCCGATAACTTGCCTTTTGATAAAAGCGACTCGTCGCAGTGCAGCGACGCAAGCACACTGGTGGGGAGGAATTGACCTTCTACAAAATGATAATAGGCGGCGCGTGTACCCATTGATACCCATTTTTTGTCGCCGAAGGAGTCGGCATTCAGCCGCCAGGAGTCGCAGTTTGATCAGTCGGCGCGCGGTCATGTCGACGCGGATTGCCGCCATTCGCCAACGCCCTGCTGAGACGAATGCGACGGGGGCAGTTTGCGTTTGCGGGTAACCCAGTATCGCGAAAGAAAGTTCGTTAGCAGGAAAGGGCCGTGGCATCATGGTTGAACGGCTCGGGAAAAGAGCGGGTATCCGGACATCCGGGCGAAAACTGAACAGGGACATGGCTCCCATAGGGTTAGTAGAAGACAGGCGTTCGCTCTGGCTCGGGTACGTTCGATTCTCATTCAATACAAGTCATCAGCGCCGGTTCACGCCGAAGTGTGGACTCCCGCTGCGTGAGACGGTCAGCGTAAGTCTCCGCGTGATGTTTTAGCGGTCTCGGACAAGGTAGGGCCAGCATGAGCGTGTTCAACTGGTTGTTTAGACGCGAACCACCGCCCGGTGAAGCTACCGCGCGAGAGACGCGTGAAGCGCTTGATCGAATCCTCAACCTGGCTCCGCAACTGCGGCTGGTGACGAACCATGCGGCGAGACTGGCACCGGCCATCAGATGTGCGTTGGAATATGTGCGCGATCTGACCGAAGATGTCCCAATCGCGCGCGAGGCGAGCGCCGCGGCGTGGTCATCGGACCCACACATTCACGCGTTCTTTGCGGTGTCGGAGGATGTCACCCGCGCGCTGAGTCGCTCGGCCGAACTGCGTGCGTACTTTGACCGAAATGCACTGGATCGCGAGGCGTTTGTTTTGCTTGGTATGGCAATGACCGAGCGCCGCACCCTGGGCGTCGCGCAGCACGGCGATGCTGTACGTACCGACGTTGAGCGAACGACGGTCAGTTTTGGCGATCATCAGGTGCGCGTGTGCGAACGCAATGAATCGGAGTTGCGTGACGAAATTGTGTTGCGGGTCGTGGAGCAACTCGCGCTTGAAGCGCTCGACCGGATCGCCGCCGATGTATCGCGCCGTGGCCTGCTGGAACAGGAACGTGCGCTGCTGAATACGCGACTCATGCTTCTAGGGCGGCAGGGCAAGGGAATGAATTCACTTCTGGACGGTAACCGGTTGTCGGGTGTCGGAGAGATGGCTGCCTTGCAGGCGCAGCTCGAGGAGAACAACCGCAAACTGGCTGGCCTTGGGCTAAAGACCGACGCAC
The DNA here is from genome assembly GCF_003386115.1 of Paraburkholderia sp. BL27I4N3. NCBI lineage: Bacteria > Pseudomonadati > Pseudomonadota > Betaproteobacteria > Burkholderiales > Burkholderiaceae > Paraburkholderia > Paraburkholderia sp. BL27I4N3. The sequence goes on from NZ_QREJ01000001.1 coordinate 8,072,541, forward strand.
TGGAGCGGGAGATCAGCATGGTATGCGAGATGCTGACGTCGCCCGGTCCTTACATTCAGGTGGAAAAGAGGACGCTGCGTCTTGACCGGACGAACGTGATCGTGGACGACGACCATCAGCGTGAAAGTACCGAGATCCAGGTTCATCTGGCGCGGGTGCCGGGTGCATTGCAGGAATCGCGTGCCTTCTGTCTGGTGCGTTTCGCGCGAAGCGATCTGCATGCGGTCCCACGCATGTCGGACGATGCAAACCGATGGCTTCTGTGACGCTCCAACACGTCATGCCGAACTCGCGACACGGGATGCGGCTGTACCTCGCGTCAGTCTGGAAAAGTCTTGCTGGGCGCCAATGGTTTTGGGCGCGACGATGTCGGCGTCGCCCTGTGGCGACAACGGCCACCGCCACGCTTGTGTCGTTCAAGCTTACGGCGATAGGCCCGGCGTAGTCGCTACAAGAAAGTGATTGCGTCAGTTGGACTGCAAACACCCTCATGCGCCTTATCGTCCAGATCGGGTTCATTGGGACGGGGTAGTTAAAAATGGAAACAGGCACTCGCTTTGTCAGGATATTGGTGCGAGCGTTGCTATTAATCGCCGCATTGTCTTCACTCCTGCTTGCCGTCCGTGCGTACGATTCGCGCACGGGGCCTCCGCTCGAACTCTGGCACACCTATGTACCCGAAGAATTGAGCGCTGGGCAAACCGATGGATCGGACTGGAACGCGTATCTCAGGCACGAAGACAGTCTTTTCGAGCAGGTGCGCCGGGAGGTCACGGACCGTTTGCCAGCATCGGCGCAGGTAATGTCGAATCGGTACTTTAAAAACAGTCCCATCTATCCGCCAGGTTTCGACCACGACTGGAACAGGTCATATGAGATGCTCCCGTCTGGAAAGCCCCTGGGCGCTGTCGTGCTGCTGCACGGTTTGACCGACTCTCCGTATAGTCTTCGGCATATTGCACGCATCTACGTCGCCCATGGGTTTGTTGCAATCGGAATTCGCCTGCCTGGTCACGGCACGGTGCCCGCCGGGCTGACCGATGTCGACTGGGAGACATGGATGGCGGCAACGCGGCTTGCGATGCGTGAAGCCAGACGTCGAGTCGGGCCGAATTGCCCATTAGAGATGGTCGGATTCTCGAATGGTGGTGCGCTCGCGATGAAGTATGCACTGGACAGCCTCGAAGATAGTCGGCTGGACCGGCCAGAACGGATCGTGCTGTTCTCACCGATGATTGGCATTACACGCTATGCGCGTTTTGCCGGTCTCGCGTCACTTCCGGCGCTATTGCCACCATTTGCAAAGGCTGCGTGGCTCGGGATCGTGCCTGAATTCAATCCATTCAAATACAACTCGTTTCCGGTTAATGGTGCAAGGCAATCGCACCGGCTGACAGTGGCATTGCAGGAGGAATTGGCTCGTCTTGCGAGAATAGGACAACTCGAGAAACTTCCGCCGGTATTAACCTTTCAATCCGTTATCGATTCCACGGTAAGCACACGCGCGATCCTGACCGCGATGTACGCGAATTTCCCATCAAACGGAAGCGAACTGGTACTGTTCGACGTGAACAGGCGGGCAAAGATGGGCCAGATACTTAATCCGGCATCACCACTGGCGCTATCACGCTTGGTACCGCGTTTTCCTGTGGCATACCGGCTCACGGTCATCGCCAATGCTCCGTCGGGCTCCGAGAACATGAAGGAACGCGTGGTCGAGCCGGGAAGCACTCAATGGCAAACACGCGAGCTTGACCTCGTCTACCCGCCGCAGGTGTTCTCACTGTCACATGTCGCCATTCCTTTTCCACCCGATGATCCATTGTATGGAACCCGCCAGGACGAGGAATCAGGCACGAAGTATGGCGCAGCACTCGGCACTCTCGTTCCACGCGGGGAGCGCGGAGGGCTGATTGTCAGTCTGGATACGCTCTTTCGGATCGCATCTAATCCGTTCTTTCCGTACGTTTTGACGCGACTCGACGCGACCATCGGCGAGCCCGTGCGGCGATCGGGCACGTCACGTCAGTCGTTCGATCGTTCGACGTCAACTTCGGCTGCGACGACTTCTGCAGATTCGCCGGGCATTCCAATGGACGGGCTGAGCGACGATGCGGTGACCGAGGAGGATCTGTCTGCAGCGACACCTTGACCGTCGCCGGCGCGGATTTGATCGGTAACGGCCGCTGTGTCGTAGAGGAAAACCGGAAGGTGGGCTTGAATCGATAGTTCGCGTACTGCGAGGCTACTGCTCGACGCAAACGTCTTCAGGGGCCGCAACCCTTACCTTATTTCTATCCCGAACGTACGGGGGGCCGGGCGAACCATCTTCGGCGAGGAAGCTTCACTGTCCGTCCTTCTTTATGGCGCCACTAAACCCAGCGGAAAACGCGCTCAATGGTCCCTTGAGTTCGAGGTCTTCGCTCAGTTGATTTCGAAACGCTTCTGCCCGCGTATGCTGGTGTCATTCGGTACGCCAACAGGTGTTTATAGCAATTCAAAGGGACCGTGACAAACTAAGGCAACGCTGATTAAGTCCGCCGATCCGGTACGTCAAGCGTTATAGAGATCGGATTGAATGAGGAAGGCGAACCAGGATGAAGCAGCAGACGCTGGCGATGGCAGCCGATCAAGGTGCGGGTTTTGAGACGCACCGCAAACGCACGCGGCGCGACGAGTTTCTCGACACGATGAATGCGATCGTGCCATGGGCGCAGTTGTGCGCGGTGATCGAGCCGCACTATCCGAAACGCGGCAATGGCCGCCCGCCAATTGGTCTGGAGCGCATGTTGCGGATTCACTTCATCCAGCACTGGTTCAATCTGGCCGACTTCGCCTGCGAAGAGGCACTGTACGACAGTGCTAGCCTGCGTCGCTTTGTGGGTATTGATCTGGGCTGCGAAGCCGTGCCGGACGCGACGACGCTGCTCAAATTCCGGCGCCTGCTGGAGACCCACCAACTGGGTGAGCAGCTCTTCGCCGAAGTGGGCCGGGTACTTCAGGCCAGCGGCATGAAGCTCAGGAGCGGCACCATCGTGGACGCCACGATCATCGGTGCGCCGAGCTCGACAAAGAATGAACAGAAGGCGCGCGACCCCGAGATGCATCAGACCCGCAAGGGTAAGCAGTGGTACTTCGGCATGAAGCTGCACATTGGTGTCGATAGCCAAAGCGGGCTGGCGCACAGCGCAGTGCTCACTCCGGCCAACGTGCATGACAAGCACCCGCTGCCGCAATTGCTGCACGGCCAGGAGCAGCGCGTCTACGGCGACAGCGCCTATGCGAGCCAGAAAGACCTGATTCACGGCAAGGCGCCGAAGGCACGCGACTTCACCAATCAGCGGACGCGTCGTGCGGGCGGAGAAGTCGACGAGGTGCAGCGCGGCAGGAATCGCAACAAGTCGAAGATCCGGGCCCGGGTCGAGCATGTCTTTGCGGTCGTGAAGCGACTATGGGGATTTACGAAGGTGCGCTATCGCGGGTTGGCAAAGAACGCCAACCGGGCGTTCGTCGCGCTCGCGCTGGCCAACGTCTACCTGTCGCGCAGGCAACTGACGGCATCGGTACGCCCATAGTGGGCCAAAGGCGGGCAAAGTGCCCGCCCACAAGGCCCGCGAGGGCCGCAAAGCAACGGCGCAAGCTCGGCCTCATGACTTGACGACGTTCAAATTGCTAACGCGTCGCCAATTTCGCGGCTTGTTCAGTGTAGCCCTAAGTGCGGCAAGGCAGCAAACCCGACATGCCGAGGGAGAAAGGCGATGAAGGATGCAAAGGTAGGTGCAAGTCCGACAGAGGCAAACAGGCGACATCATTTGGGAAACAGGGAGTACGAGAAAGAGCTCGCTCGCCTTCACGTCGAACTGGTCAAGCTCCAGCAATGGGTCGTTGCGACAGGCGCCAAGATATGTGTGATATTCGAAGGGCGCGACGGTGCGGGAAAGGGCGGTACGATCAAGGCGATTACCGAGCGCGTGAGTCCGCGCATATTTCACGTCGTCGCATTGCCAGCGCCATCCGACCGCGAAAGATCGCAGATGTATATGCAACGTTATCTGCCGCATCTTCCCGCGAGCGGCGAGATCGTCCTGTTCGATCGCAGCTGGTACAACCGAGCCGGGGTGGAACGGGTCATGGGGTTCTGCACCGAAGAACAGGCGAGGATTTTTCTGAAAGACGCGCCATTGGTCGAGCGGGCGGTGACTGATTCCGGCGTCATTTTGCTCAAGTATTGGCTTGAAGTTGGAATGGCAGAGCAGACGCGTCGATTGGAAGCGCGTATTCATGATCAACGGAAAATCTGGAAGCTGTCACCGATGGATCTCGAGTCATACCAGCGGTGGTACGATTACTCCCGCGCACGCGACGAAATGTTCATGGCGACCGACACGGAGTTTGCGCCCTGGTACGTCGTGAAGTCGGATGACAAGAAGCGCGCACGCCTCGATCTCATTAGCCACTTACTAAGCAAGATTCCCTATAAGGAGGTGGCCCGCGACAAGGTCACGTTGCCCAAACGACAGAAGCCCGGAGATTACAAAGAGCCTGACTATCCATTCAGGTTTATCGCGGAGGTTCGCAGGTAACTTTCCGCTACCGACCCTGTCGCAAACGCGGCGTTCGATGAAACGCGTCCAGTAGCTGTGAACCACGCCGAGGCGACAGGCCGGCGCAACTCGCGGGGTGTTCTGCCTTTCGGCAGCGGCGGGGGAGAGATGGTGGTCAGAACCCCGAAGCGGGTACATACTTGGCATGCGGCGCAGCATTGTCTTCCGTCGACGTGATCTCAACACTCGAACGGCTTCCCGCACAGAGGAGAACGGACAAGGAGGTCGCCATGACACCAATCCAGGGACTGTTCGCCGCGGCCTCCGCGGTTCTTCTTTTCCTTTACGGCCTTCAGGGCTTTAGCCGCGAACTGCAGGAAGTCGGGGGCACGGCGCTGCAGTCATGGCTCGAACGTGTGACAGCAAGCCGCTGGCTCGGGTTTCTGGTTGGTGCATTCGCCACAGCGATTGTGCAGTCAAGCAGCGCAATCACAGCGCTTGCGGTCACTCTTGTGGACGCGTCCGTCATTTCCTTCCGCGCCAGTCTTGGGATCCTGCTCGGCAGCAATGTCGGGACCACTGCAACTGCCTGGTTGGTCTCCTTCAAACTCACGGGTATCGGACCGATATTCATCGTACTTGGCGCCTTGATTTCGATGTTGCCGATCCGCGCCAGGTACATCGGAAAAGCTGTTTTCTATTTTGGATTGATCTTCTTCGCGTTGGATCTGATATCCGCGGAACTGAGGCCTCTGCAAAATCGCCCGCAGTTCAAGGAATGGCTGGCACTAGCAGAGGCTCCTTGGGCAGGCGTGCTTGCCGGCTTGCTATTCACTGCGTTGGTCCAGTCAAGCAGCGTCACCACGGGTCTGGCGATTCTCCTCGTCCAGCAGGGGGTGCTACCGCCGCAGGCCGCGATACCGATTGTCATTGGCTCGAACGTCGGCTCGACCTCAACTGCGTTGGTTGCAGGTCTCGGGATGAGTTCCATCGCAAGAGCTACGGCGATTACGAACTTTCTGTTCAATGCGACCGGGGTGCTGTGCTACTTTCCATTCCTGAGATCCTTTTCAAGAGCGATGGTGGATTTAACAACCAACCCGGGGATGGCGGTGGCATGGGCGCATCTGATATTCAATTTTACCGTCGCAATCTGCTTTCTTCTGGCGCTGACGTGGGTTGAACCCTTGCTCAGAAAGTGGCTGGGTGCCGAGGCTCGAAGTGCAAGTTCAGAGCCGGCGTCCTGAGTGGTCGCTATCACCGCCGCGTGAATTTTTGGCTCGGTGAGAGGAAGGCCATCGCTGACAGAGCGGTCGAGCGTCCGTCCATACGCTTTGACTCCGTAAATAGGTGCGACCTTGAGCAAAGTGCGATTCCGGTTAGGACGATCAAGGCAATGCGTCAACTTGCGGACTGCCACCAACAAATGGTTTCAAATCATCGGAGTTCGTCATGGGTAGAGATCGATGCACAGCATTCCTATCTATGTGACATAAGCTTTAGTTGTCGTTCGCAGTGGTTGTAGTAGCTTTTTAGAAATGTCCGGTTCTGGCTCATTAGAAATGTCGGGTTTCCTGCTCCGTGCTGACCGTTGTGGCGCATGTTGCGGCATCACAGCCAGGCCGGAGCCAGACCATGAGCGGACGTGGATTCATCACGATCAGCATGAACCGCCGATCGAGATGACTATGGTATTAACGGCGGGTGTCGAAAGTTGAACAGTCGTCCCGCCAGCGATCAACGAACGTTGGCACTGACCGAATAGCAAGGACCCTGACGGTGCGAAGCGGCGATCAAGACGCCGGACGACAATCAAACTCCCATCAACTCAACGGGAGTCGGTCATGGGAAGCATTCAAAGCCGTGAGCCTTGGAGCAAGGATATGTTGGTCGGTCAGAAGCCGCCGCTGAAGCCGAAAGATGTCTGGGCGATCCGAATTCACCTCCAGAATAGTCACGCTGTTCGTGATTTGGCGCTGTCCAATCTTGCGACCGACAGCAAAAGCTGCGAGCCGACGGTATGAAGATACGTGGGCGTCTATGAAACATAGAAGGTATCGACGGCGAGGCGGATGTCGTCGCGCCTGATTACGGGACTGCGCAACACTGAACTGACCAGCTCCGCGTCAACCGTCAGATCATCGAGAAACGGGTGACGACCTGGGTCTGTCGGAGAATCATGCTGCGGATAAGCGCTTCGAAGTCGATGGCGCCGGCGCTGCGAGCAGGTTTCTGCATGCCCACGACTATCCTGAGACGAAAAAATCGACGTCGTCCGGGACGCCATTGCGCTTCACTCGTCCGCTGAGATTGCCGATCGCGGGGAGCCGGAAGTCGCGCTTGTCCATTTCGGCGCTCATGTCGAGGTCATGGCGTCTCACGACGCATTTGAGTCGTTGATCTTTCACTGCTCTGAACGGCTCTTGTGGGGCCGTGTGGGACCAACGCGGCGCAAAAACGGGACGAATGCGAAGTGATGCCGGCGAGAGAATCGGTTTCATGGCCGATATCTATGGGCGCAACGAACTGACGCTCCCGCTACGTCGCGCATGAGGCTCTCCCCGGGACAGTGGCGTGCTTCATGTCGGACTGCTGGCCAGAGACGACGCATGATTGACGGCAGTAGCGCTCCATCTAAAACCCGAGCCCGACGCCGACGCTTCCGAAACCACTCCCACCGAAACTGCCCGCCCCGATCCCGATGCCGAAACTGGGGCGCGGCGCATAATAGCCGGGCGGGTCGCCGTAGCCGTAGTAGGGCGGCTGGGCGGCGACGCAACCCGCAATACCGAACGCTAAAGCCAGGATGCCAAGTAGCTTGATCATGACGCGCTCCCTTCCATCAGCAGGACAGGGACATCGCGAGCAAGATTCGGTCCCTCGCTCGCCGTCCCCGAGGCAGCGACATTCCGCGCATGCATCCATGCATGCGTCGGCCAAATAGCCGTCCGATCAAACGTCCAAGTGCGATTCTTTGCATCGAGCCATCGAGCCATCGAGCCAACTCGTTTCGACAATGATCGCAGCGCCGACCGAAAGATCGAGATGGGGTGTCCCTGCGATGTCCGCCGTCCGGCTCAGTGCGGCCGAGGTTGTGTAAAAACGTATGGGCCGACAGGCGGGTAGGACAACTGTGAGGCCGCCGCGTCTTCGCAGTCGACGATTTCTGAAGGCTGACCAGATTGAGATGCGCCGGCGAGCATGGGCAGGCGTGAGATTACGCGCCTGCCAGCTTCATCGCTCGCAGTGTCTTCGCAAATCCGAGGATCTTCATCACGCGTTTGAGGTTGTACGCCAGCACATGCAAGCTCATTTCGGTCGAGACGTTCCCAAGCCTGCGCATCTGGAAGTGGGTTGAGCCCATCCAGTGCTTCAGCGTGCCAAACACGTGCTCGACCGTCCGTCGCCGTATTGTCATCGCATCAAGCTGACGATCCAGTCTGCGTTGCATTCTGTCGAGTACCGCTTCGTGTTCCCATCGGCGAATGCGCCGATACGGCGCCGGCGTGCACTGCTTTCTGAGTGGACAGTGTGGGCAGGCACTGCTCCAGTAGGTCCGCAATTTCAGCAGATTCGCCCTTTCAAACGAGGTGTACCGGTAAATCGCACGCTGGCCCGCCGGACATAGATACTGGTCGTCTTTGGCGATATAAATGAAGTCAGCCCGATCGAAGCGGCCGTCGGCCTTTGCACCAGATGTTTGCGTCTTAGGTACCAGTGCCGCGATACCCGCGTCGTCGCACGCCTTGATCTCTGGTGCGCTGAAATATCCACGGTCTGCCAGCGCCTTGATTTTCTTCTTCCCCATCGCGTCGCGCGCCGCTTTGGCCATCGGACTCAACTGCGTCCGGTCGTTGCCGACGTTCGTAACTTCGTGGGTAACGATGAGGTGGTGCCGGGCGTCGACGGCGACCTGAACGTTATAGCCAACCACGCCCGTACCCTTGGCTTGGGAGATCATCGAGCGTGAGTCCGGGTCGGTCAGTGAGATCTGCTTTTCCGGCAGATCGTTCAGGAGTTCCGCTGCGCGTTTCAGATCGCGCATCTGTTCACGCAGCGTCTCGATCTTCTCCCGTAGGCGTTCAGTCTTCGCTTCTACCTCGGCCGGCTGAGTGCGATCGGCGGTCTCCAGCGCGTCCAGATAACGCTGGATGCTTTGCTCGATCTGCTCCTGACGCCGTGCAATCTTGTTGGGCGTGAAGTTGTTGTCGCGGCTGTTGACCGCCTTGAACTTGCTACCGTCGATGGCTACGACCGCTTGTGTGAACAGCTTCAGGTCACGGCATATCATCACGAAGCGACGGCACACGTTGCGAATGCCTTCGCCATTGCTCCGCCTGAACTCGGCAATCGTCTTGAAGTCCGGCGCAAGCCGGCCGGTCAGCCACATCAATTCGACATTGCGCTGGCACTCCCGCTCCAGGCGTCGGCTAGACTGCACGCGATTGAGATAGCCGTAGATATAGATCTTGAGCAGTACGGCTGGGTGGTAAGAAGGTCGCCCGGTGCTTGCCGGCGTAGTGCCTTCGAATCCGAGGGATGCCAGTTCGAGTTCTTCGACGAATGCGTCGACAATCCGCACAGGATTATCTTCAGCGATAAAGTCATCGAGACATTCCGGCAGGAGTGTCGTCTGATTGCGTTCCGCACCTTCGACAAATCGCCCCATCTGCGCCTCTCGATCCAGCAGGTTGATTCAGTCTAGATGATCATCTGAGTTTTTACACAACCTCGGCCGGGAGCGGCCGTTGGCCCAAGCTTTTGCGCGGACGCTCGAATGTCGGCTCTGCCCTGGACAACGGACCTTCTTACGCCGATCATGTCGGTCGGATCGTCGGCCTTCTGGATAGGTTTGCACAACGCCACAACGCCGCCTTGCGCTCGGGGAACGATGAACTCAAACGCAAGCTCGAAGCTCTTGCCACAACGGGGAGGCTTCTCCGGTGAACGTCGTGCGGACCCTGCGAGTCACGATTATGGAAAACTTCATTGGTATGTTTTCGATGTTGCGTGTCGGCCGGCGCCCAAGCCCAGCTTCCGCACCGGGCCGGGGAGCCAAGGAAGCAGTAGCGCACTCGCCGAGCGAGGCCTCGCCGCTCAAGCTGCAGTTGGCCGAGGCGTCGTGGGACTCACGCTCCACGAGTGCGCTTTGATGCGCAGCGTGGAGCCTTCCTGCTGGGCAATGAGTAGGAAGTTTCCGCCGATGTCCATGGTCCGCTCATCCGGCACATTGATATTCCCAGTCCAGGTTCCGGATTCCCAAGCCACATTTCCATCAGATCTGCAAAGCCCTTGCTGGATTTCCAAATGGTTCCAGACGGTCGTTGCCACTTCGGCCCATTCTTCGATCCCCTTTCGGCCGGTCACGGCTTCCTGGCCCGCCGGGACGAGAATGGCGTCTTCGGCAAACAGAGCCACCCAACCGATCGTATCGTGAGAATTGACTGTATCGACGAACCTACCGTTCAACGCGGAAAAAGCCTGTGAGATGTCCATGGTGCTGCCTCCATGAGGCGTGAAGTTGGTGAGACTAAACCAACCGGAATGAGATGTTCGGTACTTCGCGTGACGCCAAGCGTTAATCACAACCAGACCATCGCGCTGCGCGCGTGGCGAACCCTAAAAACATCCAAAGGGGCGTGCCCTGCCCACGCTTAGTGCCACTAGGGCTGGCTGTCGAGTAGCGCGATTGATCGGACTAAAGGAACAGCACTTCTTCGACCTCTCCTGTCATCTATTGCGTGGGTGACGATGGAATTGTCGCGTCGCCCGTACCGCAGAAATCGTCAGTGGGGAGGAAACCGTAAACAGGGTTTGCCGATGGCGTCGCCGATTACTTGACGTTCGCCGTGACGACATGGATGGCCGAAGAAACCCCTTGACGCAAACTCGGCTTGCCGCGCTACGTCATGGTCGGAAGCGCGGCTTTCCCGCGCCTCCGACCATGCAAGACTGGCTCTTTGCGGCCAACACCACTTGACGGACTAACTCAGGGCATGAAGCCGCCATTCAGGTTCTCCTCGGGGACTTAGCTTTAGTTCGATACGGCTATTGCGACTTGAAAATCGGGCTGGGGCCGTCTAGCGTAGTTCGAAGTAGAGAGGAGCCACAGATGATCGTATACAAATTCGGCTATGGAGGCAGCGCAGACTCGCCCGATATCAGTCCGTTCGTCGTCAAGCTCGAAACGTGGTTGCGCATGTCGGACCTGCCGTACGAGACGTGCATCGGCAACCTGGCAAAGATGCCGAAGCACAAACTGCCCGTGGCGTTGATCGATGGAAAACTCGTTCACGGACTTTAACTCAGCGGCAGCTCATCTGCCTTTGGCTGCTTTGTTAAGGAACGAGGTCTCTTGCCGCTACCCGACACGTGACCGCGAATTCTGTCGCGTCTTCAGACCCAGACGCTCAACTGCGCGTCCGGGTTTGCGTCCACAAAACATGAAACCGCTACGTCACGTGCATCTGACGATACACACAACACACAGCATCAGAAGCGGTGCACAAGACCCGCACCGACCGCAATCTGGCTGCGCGACGACGCCGGAGTGCTACTGAATCCATCGCCCAGCGATGGTTTCGCGACTATCACCTTGCCGTTACTCCACAAGGTGTCACCATTCGCGCGCTGATAGGACTGGACCGCATATACGCCGGTACGCTTCGACAGAGCGTAGTACTGCGACAACGTGAACTGTTGATACTGCGCGGCGCTCGTGATCCCGTTCGCTTTGGTAGCGCGCGTGTAGCTGTAGCCGGCAGCGAAATCCCACGCGCTGGCGGGCTTGAAATGCAGTACCGCGCCCGCCGTGTTGAAAATCGCAGTATCGCGAAACGTCGAACCGATGCCGGGGATGTACTGGACGTTCGAGTACGACGCCGACACGTCCCAGGCGGCCGAGAAGCGATAGCCACCCGTCACCGCGACGCGCTGCTGCGCCTGCGCGGTCTGGTAGCCGTAGTTGATCGCCGAGACGGCCGTTTGCGCGCCACCGTTTGAGGTGGTCGACGACGCGCCCCAAGCGCCACCGCCCGGCGTCGAGTTGTTCACCCGCTGAGCCGCGGCACCGATCCCGAATGGGCCGTTTTGGTATCGCAATCCTGCGCTCCAGGTCGAGCCCGCGTCAACGCTGCCCGGCACGCCGCCGAACGCGTATGACGCGCTGAACGTGAAGCCGCCCAGTGTCGGCGACTGGTAGACGAGCGAGTTATTGGCGCGGTATATGTTGTCAAGCGAATCGATATCGCCCGGGTGCGCACCGAAATACCCGGTCAGCCAGGTGGTCGGGCTCCAAGGCGCCAGCATGTTGTAGTAGGCCGTGTACTGGCGTCCAGCAGTCAGTGTGCCGTAACGGTCGTTGGTCACGCCAACCCACGATTGCCGAGTGAACATCCCCCCCGTGAACTGCGAAGTGCCATTCGTGCTGTTGAACCCCGCTTCCAGCGTAAAGATAGCCTTGGTACCGCTCCCGAGATCCTCGCTGCCTTTAAGACCGAACCGGCTGCCAGCCCACACGCCCGCAGTCATCTTGACGAGAGAATGGCCGCCCGAAGTTGAGCCCAACGAAGTCGCGCTGTTCTGCCATGCGAGGCCGTTGTCGGCAACACCGTACAGCGTCACGCTGCTTTGTGCATGGGCGCCCACGCAGACACCGCCCAGCATGCACGAGGCGACGATGGTCTTTTTTATCATTAGTAATCCTATTTTGTGTTGAGAAAACGAAAAATGTCGCGGCTTCGCCTTCCCCGTTCAGGCGAGCGTGGTCAGCCAGCGCGCCGCGCGGAGGAGCAGGTCGTCTGCCGAATCGAACGTCTCGACGCCCGCCACCTGCGGCGCGTCGCACACCGCGAATACCGGCTTGCCCCATTGCAACCCGAGCGCGATCTCGGACAGTGTGCCTAGCCCGCCGCCCACCGCAACGAGGCACAGCGATGAACGCGCGATCAACGCATTGCGTGTTATGCCGAGCCCGGTCGGCAGTGCGACGCTCAGGTACGGGTTTGCGCCTTCAGCGTCGTCCTCGGGCAGTAGGCCAATCGCTATGCCGTCAGCGCGGAAAGCTCCGCGAGCGGCCGCTTCCATTACGCCACCCTTACCGCCGCCGACGATCGCGATGCGCGCTTTTGCGAGCGCGTGCGCGATCGATTCAGCTATCCGCAGTTGTTCCTCAGTGGCCGCTCTTGGGCCGATCACGCCAACCGGCATCAGGTGCCGATTCGCGCAGCGCTGACGTTCCGCGAGATCGGCGAGGGCAACCGCGACGAGCCGCTCATGTTCAGTGTTGCCTTGGTCTGACAATCCATTCCCCCATTGCAAGAACGCAGGTGCAAAGCGCTGTCAGTACGATCGACAGTACGGCTGCCTGCGAGAAATCGGTTTGCCCATCGGACAGCTTCAGATACAGCAAAAGCGGCAGAATGTTGATCTGCGTGCCGGCCAGAGCGACGGCGGTACCGTAGGTGCCGAGCGCGATCGCTGCGACGAGGCACCAGGCCGCAGCCACCGACGGCCACAGCTCGCGCCAGGCCACGTCGAGCCAGGCGCGCCACGGCCGCGCACCGAGCGTGAGCGCCGCATCGAGCGGCCGCCGGTCGAAGTTGGCGAAGGCCGGATAGAGCATCAGCGCGACGCGCGGGATCAGGTAGTACGCGTAGGCGATCGCCAGGCCCGCGCTGGTATAGATCAGGCCTCCTATCTGCGCCGGATTCGCGCCGAGCTTGGCGAGCAGCATCGTCACGAAGCCGGCGCGGCCGAAGCTCAGGATGAAGCCGTAGGCGATCACCAGGCCCGAGAAGGCGAGCGGCACGCCAAGCGCGGCGAGCGAGAGTCGCCGCCTCGCCGGCGACTGCCCGGCCAGCGCGATTGCCAGAACCATGCCGATCGCCGTCGACAGCGTGCCGGTGGCGGCCGCCAGGCCCAGCGAGCGGCCGATCGCATCGGCCACCAGCGGATCACCGAACACGGAGGCAAACGCGCGGCCGCCGCCGTCGAAAGCGGCGCCGACCAGAGCCGCGAGCGGCAGCGCGAATGCGATTGCGAACAGCAAGCCGGCCGGCAACGCGCCAAAGCGGCGCAGCAGCCCCGCGTCGCGGGTGGCGAGAGTCGAGCTCCGTGTCATCGCGGGCGTCCCTGATCGTTACCGGTGATCACTGGATTCACTGCCCGAGCGTAGCCTGCGACCACAGCTGGTCGACCTGCGCCTTCTTCGCGGCGGCCTTGGCCACGTCGAGCGGGTGCACCTGCGGCGCGTTCGGCATCTTGGCTGCGATCTCCGGCGCCAGCGTCAAGCCGGGCACGGCAGGCCGCACATAACCCTGCGCGAACAGCGCTTGCCCTGCATCGCTCATCACAAAGTTGAGCCAGAGTTGGGCTGCCGACGGATTGGGCGCATTCTTGACCAGGCTCATCGCATACGGCGCCGACGCGCTGCCATCTTGCGGAATCACCACCTCGGCCGCGTCGCCCATACCGTCCGTGTACTTGGCCTTCAGGCCGTCGTTCTCATAGCCGATCAGGACCGGGATCTCCCCCTTCACGAACTTCGCATAGGGCGTGGTGCCCTCCACGCGCAGGACATTGCCGGCCGTCTTCAGCTTGCCGAAGAAATCCGCGCCCGGCTTCGGATCGTCGACGCTGCCGCCCATCGCGTAGGCGGCGGCGAACACGTCCACCTGCCCCTGGCCGGTTGAGCGCGGGTCAAGATAGACTACTGCGTTCTTGTATTCGGGCTTCAGCAGATCGGACCAGCGCTTCGGCACGTCCTTCACCAGCTTACGGTTGACGAGGAAGGCAACGTTCAGCGAATGCACCGTGAACCAGCGGGCGCCGGGATCGCGGAACACCGGCGGCAGTTTGTCGAAGTTGAGCGGCTTGAACGGCGCGACCACGTCCCTGGCCGTCGCGTCGAGAGCCGAGGCGGCGAAGTAATAGGCCGTGTCGGCCTGCGGGCGGCGGCGCGACTTGTCGAGCGTGACCACGGTGGCGGCCGAACCGATGTCGTTGTAGGTGATCTCGACCTTCGGATAGCGCTTGCGGAATTCGGCGAACAGAGCTTTCCAGTTGGCCCACTCGGGACCCGTGTCAAACGAGGCCAGCATACCTTCGTCGGCAGCCTTCTCATAGAGCGCGTCCTCGCCGGGATAAAGCGGCGCCGGTAGCGCGGCATGGGCCGCGCAGGCGACGAGCGTGCCGAACGCGAGCGCAGTCGCGCGTATGCGTTGAATCAGGGTGGGACCTGCAAACATCGTAGTTCTCCGTAATGCGTGTGGGTGTCCGCCGAGGCGGGCGAGTGTGTGTTGATCAGTCATGCGAACAGGTCCAGCTACGATCCAGCCGATGGTGCGGTGTCGATGAGCGTTCATTCGCGCACCGTGGCCGGCAAAACGCGCAGATGGCACGGATCAATCGCGATGCTGTGCACGGCCACCTCGCGCCCCTCACCAAGAAGGGGCGTGGTGGCGCCGTGCGGGATGAAGTCGTAGCGATGTGTCGAGCCGAAATAACGGACCTCGCCACACGCACCGTGGATGCGGTTTGCACACCCCTGCTCGGGATCAGCTTGCACGTGTTCGGGGCGCAGCAACAGCTCGACGGCGTCGCCCTCGCGCAGCGAGCCGGACGGGGCGCACAGCGTCGTGAAGCCGACATCGATGCGATCAGTCGCGACCACGCGCCCGGGCAGGATCGTCGAATGGCCGATGAAGCGCGCGACACGTGCCGAGACCGGCTGTTCGTAGAGTTCGCGCGGCGTACCGACCTGCAGCAGGCGGCCGCCGTCAACGATCGCGACGCGATCGGCCATGCTGAGCGCTTCGTCCTGATCGTGTGTGACAAGCAGAGTGGTCGCGCCACAGGCGCGTTGCAATGTGCGGATCTCGTCGCGCAGTTGATGACGAATACCAGCGTCGAGCGCCGCCAGCGGCTCGTCGAGCAGCAGCACGCGCGGCTCGATCACGAGCGCCCGCGCCAGCGCGACACGCTGCTGCTGGCCACCCGACAGTTGCGTCGGAAGTCGCCCGGCGTGACTCGTCAGGCCGACGCGCTCGAGCATTGCCAACGCCTGGCGGCGCCTCTCGGCCAAGCCGATGCCACGCATCCTCAGACCGTAGGCGACGTTGTCGGTCACGCTTAGGTGCGGAAATAGCGCGTATTGCTGGAACACCATGCCGACGCCGCGCTTCCAGACCGGCTGCTCAGCCACGTCCTGTTCGCCAATCACGATACGACCGGCATAGCCCGTCAGCAGGCCCGCCGTTAGCCGCAACAGCGTCGACTTGCCCGAACCGCTCTGGCCGATTACGGCGAGCAGCTCGCCCGGCGCAGCCTTCAGCGAGATGTCGGAGATGCCGTGCGAAGCGCCCGGGTAGGTGTAGCTGACGGTATCGAATTCGAGGCTCATGGCATTACTTCAGTCGTTGCACGGTGGTGATTGAGGCGAGTGTGGCCGCCACGGCGAGCACGAGCAGCACGACGGTTGCCGCGCATGCAAAGCCCGATGCGCCATAGAACGCCTGTAGCAGCAGCACCGGATAGTTGCGATAGCGAAAGCCCGCGATCAGATTCGAAATCTGGAATTCGCCGATAGACAGTGCCGCCACCATCACCAGGCCGGCGAACAGGCTGTGACGTAGGTTCGGCAGTACCACGGTCAGGAACTGGCGCGAGGGCGCGGCGCCGAGCGTGGCCGCGCAGGCCTCGAGCGTGGCTAGATCGAGATGGCGCAAGTCGGCGAGTAGCGTCTGCAGCAGGTAGGGCAGCGTCAGCACCGCATGCGCGGCGATCATCAGCCACAGCGTGCCGAGCCAAGGCAGCGTGTCGCCGCCGAATACGGCGATATAGCCGAATCCGAGTGTGAGCGCCGGCACGGCGATCGGCATCAGCATTACGAGCCGGGCGACGAGCCCGCGCCCGGCTCTTGCCCGGTGGTTCAGCGCATAGGCGAGCGGCACACCAAGCACTGCATTCAGCGCGCAGCATGCGAGTGCCACCGTGAGACTTGTCGCGAACGCGCGGCGAAAGCTACGGTCGGCCGCCAGTTCGGCGTACCAATGACCGGTCAGGCCGGTTGGCAGCAGCGTGTTGGTCCAGCTTTGACCCATCGAGCCGATCACCAGCAGCGCGATCGGAAGCAGCAGGTAGAGCGCGAACAGCACCACCACGGCACGTACAAGCATGCGGCCCGGCGATGGCGAACGGTCGCCACGACGAACAGGAACGCCAGCGGCGCTGGCCGCGGCAGCATAGGATGACATCAGCGAATCCGGTGGTGAGCAGAGGAGACAGCGCAAAACCCCGTCTAATCAATGACTTGGAATTGCGATAACGGGTGTCATTGTGCGTTGCCGACATGGCATCGTCATGAAAAAAAAGTACAAAGTCCGCATCGTGCTTTGCGAATCTGGAACATCACGCCATGAAACATCTGTATCCGAACATCGCTGAACTGCATGCGTTCACCAGCTCGGCCAAGCATCTGAATTTTTCGTATGCGGCGCGCGAGCTGTGCCTGACGCCGAGCGCGGTGAGCCGGCAGATCGCGAATCTGGAGGTGCTGTTCGGAATGAAGCTGTTCGTGAGAGAGGGGCGCAACCTGTCCCTGACGCGTGCCGGACAGGTCTATCACGCGCGCGTCACAGGCCCGCTGCGCGAGATCGGCAACGCCTCGCTTGAATTGCTGAGTGTGCGCGAGGACAGCGACCTGCTGACCATCGCCAGCGTGCCGACCTTCACTACCAAGTGGCTAGTGCCGAGGTTAACGTCGTTCCTCACGGCAGCGCCTAACATCACACTGAGCTTCCGGCGCCATCTCGCGCACGGCGATCCGTTCCCACTCGGACTCGATGCAGCGATCCGTTATGGCGACGGCCGCTGGGATGGGGTGAACTGCGATTATCTGGCGGGGCGCACTTTTGTGCCTGTCTGTTCGCCCGAATTCGCAGCGAAGCATACGTTGCGCACACCGCCTGACCTCGCGGCCGCGCCAAGGCTTGTGCACGAGCAGGCAGAAAGCGTCTGGCTTGTATGGTCTGAAAGACATGAGATCACGCACATGAACGCGTTCTCTGGACCGCGCTTCGAGCAGTACGCAGTGCTGATCCAGGCTGCGCAATCTGGACTCGGCCTTGCGCTCGTACCAGCGTTCCTGATTGGCGCAGCACTCGATGCGGGTACGCTCGTGCAGCCCGTCAATGCACCAGTTGATGTCGACAACCAGGGCCACTTCCTCTGCTACACGCCGGAGCGCCTCGACAAAAGCGCGGCGCTGCGCAAGCTGCGCGACTGGATGCTGGAGGAATTCTCGACGCACGATCCGGCGGCACCGGCTACGAGAACGCCAACTCGACGGGGCGGTTGTTAGGCGCGTGCCAGGCTCTTGAACATTCTTCCGTATGCCGCGTCCAGCGCGCCATTCGCAGACAGCGATCGAACATTGGCGTGACTTTGTAGATGCGCATTTCGGAGAAAAATCTGTTGCCATAGTCGGCCATTCGCTCATCCGGATTCTCATAAACACCGAGATCACGGACGTAGTACTAGCGGAGCTGAGTTGACCGCTTCCGCGGGCTCGGCGTTTCGCGTATCAATTCACGTTAAAGTGCACGCGAACGTCCTGATGACTTTCGACGGGCCGTCCATTCTCGATTGCCGGGAAGAAACGCCACTGCCCAAGCGTGGCAAGCAGGATCTGATTCAGCCGCGGGTTCTGCGTGGGCTTGACCAGTTCGACATCGAACGTACCGTCTGCATGGACAGCGAAGCGTGCAACGGCAACCGCTTGAAAGGCCTGATCCCGAAGATCGTCGGGGACTTCCGGAAGCGGTTGCGAGAGCAGCCGGGCCTGCTGGCTGACGGTCGCGGGTGAGCCTGCGGCTGAAGATGGCGCGCCGTGCTGCGCGATGTCGTCGCTTGGGGCTGGCGCCGCTTTCGACCCTGGCGTGATGGGCGCATCTTGCCGAGCGGCCGTGGCGCCTTGCTGCGCGTCGGGGGCGGGATGTGGCAGCGGCAGCACGCGAGGGGCCTGGTGCACGGCGCTGCTACGCGCCAACTGCAGCCGTCGTTGCGCAAGGGGCGCGGCATGGGACGCGGTGACGGCATCACGCCGGACGTTGCCCTGGGGCGTTTCGCTTGTGCGTGGCGCGGACGGCAGCTCCACGACCTGCAGTTCGATCGCCTGCGGGGGCGCTGCGGGTTGCCCGGAGCCAATGAGCCAGCGCACGTGGGAAAGGAAGAACCACCAGACCATCGCTGCCAGCGTTGCGGCAACGATCACGCGACGCCCATTGCGGTTGCCGTACAGCAGCGATTCTCTACTCACGATACACGGCAACGAGAAAGTGTTCGGCGCCGGCCTTGCGCGCTTCGAGTATGGCTTGCACAACCACGCCATGCGAAGCGCCGTCGTCGGCCGCCACGACAAGATTGCCGTCCTTTCGGAGCAGGTTCGTGACCGCCGCGCGAACTTCATCGAGCCGAACGGGCCGCTGGTTCACAAATATCTGGTTGGCGCGATTCACAGAGAGGGTGAGGGACTGCTCAACCTGCACCGGCTGCGCCTGTCCCCGCGGCAGGTCGACATGGACCGCATCGAGCCGCTGCATAGCCAGTGTCGTGAGCATGAACGTAGCCAGCAGAAAGAACATCACGTCGATCATCGGGATGATTTCGATGCGGCCACGTCGCGATATGCGTGCGCGCCGCAGCTTCATGAGACCGCTCCCGCACGTTCGCGCGCGAGGCGCAGGTCGCCAAGGCGCTCGTTCGCGAACGTCTCGATCTCCTCCATGAGCCGGTCCACGCGTCGCGAAAAATAGTTGAACGCAAAAAGCGCAACCAGTGCGATCACGAGACCGATGGCAGTAGCGACCAATGCCTGCGCGACGCCACCCGACACGCCCGAGGGACTGACGACGCCATCCCCGCCGATCAGCCGGAACGAATGCATCATGCCGACGATCGTGCCGAGCAATCCGAGCAGCGGCGCGGCGGTGACGATCGTTTCGAGCAGCCACAGACCGCGGCTCATGTCGCGCTCGATCTGCGAAGCGGCTTTTTCGATCTGCCCTTCGATACGCCAGACAGGCGTGCTGTCGTCGTCGAACAGGACGTCCACACGCCGTAAGACATGCTCGCCCGGCAGTGAGTGCGCGGCGCCATTGCGCGGCATACGCGCGTAGCGCCAGCAGACGTAAGCCCGGTCGAACGCGATCGCGAGCGCGACGATCGCCAGCAGGCTGAGCGGGTAGACGACCCAGCCGCCGAGCCTCAACGCCTCGGCGACACCTTTCCATTCGTTCATGACTGGCTCCTTCGTGCCGGAATAATCAGAAGTGCTTGGTAAGGCCGGCGTAGATCGCTCGCTGCGGGCCATACTGTGGCGCGCCTACGCCGATGCCGGATCCGTCACGCAGTTCGTAGACACGGCCGAAGGCATTGACCAGCACGAGCCGCGCATCGAACCTGCCGATCAGCGGCTCGCTGAAATGCTGGATCACGCCGAGGTTGACCTGCGCATACCATGGCAGACGCCCGGTGTTCGCAAAGCCGCTGCGAAGGCCGCTACCGACGATCGCATTTGTCGTGAAAGTCGTCTGGCCCAGGGCGTAGCTGCCACCGAACGACGCGGTAATGCGCTGATCGTGATCGAGGTAGACCAGGTGGTTTGCGATGTAGGCCAGTTCGTCGGCGCCGAAGTTGAATTGCGCCGATTCGATGTTCTTTCCCTGTGCCCGGCTGTACGCGACATTCAGATACGCAGTCACATTGTCCTGGTGGTAGCTCGACGTGAACTCCACGCCGTAGACGCGCCCGTGCTGGTAGTTGAACGGCGTGAAGATGAGCGCGGTGCCGAATTGCCCCTCGTCGAGCAGATCGCTGGCGCGCTTGTAATACGCGTCGAGTCCTACGGTCAGTGCAGACGTGAGGCGCTGGGTGACGCCGATGTCAAAGTAATCGGCGCGTTCGGGCTTCACCGGGTCGTTCTGCGAGGTCGGGCTCTGATTGGTCGTACCGTTGAACTTGCTGATCGTCGAATCGGACACGAGTTCGAACGCGGGCGGCGTGAAGTAGCGCGCGTATCCGGCGTGCAGCGTCGTCGCGTTGGTCGGCTGGTACACGAGTCCGACGCGCGGGCTTAGCTGTCCGGCCTGCACATACTCGTCCATGCGGTCGTAACGCAGACCATAGTTGAGTGTCAGCTTCGGCGTGATTTTCCACTCGTCCTGCGCATAGAGGCTGTACAGGTAGCCTGACTTGCTGTTCGCATCCTGAATCGTGAGCGGCTGGTCGGAGGTCTGATTTCCGTTCGCGTCGACGGGAAACACGGCCACGGTGTTGTCGAACACGGCATGTTCCTGCTGGAACAGGAGACCGGCACGCAGCGTGTGGTGATCATTGAGCCGCCAGGTGAAATCGGTCTGGACGCCATTCGCCTGGTTGCTGTGGAAGTCCTCGGAAGCGACGCCGTTGAAAATGAGGTCGCCCACCGGGTCCGGATTGAACTTGGTGCGTGTGTAGCGCGTGAAGAGCGCCACCTGATAGTCGAGCGCGCCACCGTTGGTGCCCTGCAGCGCGACTACCGCGAAATTGTTCAGCTCCGACTGGGTCTCGTTGAGGTTCGCCGAGTCGAACGTGGACTGGCTGTTCAGCGTGTAGACGGGGGCGAGCCCCGGCGTATTCGGAATCTGGAACTGGTTGCTTGCAGTGCCGAACATCACGGTCACGCGCGTGAGCGGGTTGAGCAGGTACGACATGTAACCGAAACCGTTGCCTTGGCGCGTGTGATCGTGCAGGGGGCTGCCGTCCGAAGTGGGCGCCTCGATGCCGAGATTGTTCTGGCCGAGCGAACCGGCGAAGTAATAGCTGAACGGGCCGCTCGAGCCGAACACGTCGGCGCTCGTCTGGATCGTCTGGTGACTGCCGCCGTATACGTCGATCGTGCCGCCGTTGCCGGCGTCGCCGGACTTGGTGCGGATGTCGACGATGCCCGCCGTGCGATAGCCGTACTGGGCCGGCAGCGCGCCCGTCACGAGATTCACCTGATCGATGATCCGCGTGTCGAGCGACTGCCCGAAACCGCTGATCGGTTCGGGAATGATGATGCCGTTGAGTCGGTACTGCAGGTTCGCGTGGTCGCCGCGCACGTGAAGCTGACCGTATGAATCGTTGGCGACGCCGGGCGCCTGCAGCAGAATCTGATTGAGCGGCGTGTTCGCGCCTTGTGGCGACGAGTCGATGTCGGCCTGCGTGATGCGGTAGACGCTTGCACCGACCTCGGGCAGCAGACCGTTGCGGGCGCGGTCAAGGCGCTGCACATTGACGGTGACGTCGAGCGTGGTGTCTTTCTGGAGCACGACGGCGAGCGGCTCGGGCACCTGTCCCGGCGTCACCGTCGCGACGCGGGTGACGGTGCCGTAGCCTGGGGCCTCCCCCTTGACGGCGTAGGTTCCGGGCGCGATGTGGTCGAGCTGGAAGTGCCCGCTGGCGTCAGCCGTCGTCCGTGCGACGCTTTTGCCGCTGGCGTCCTGAAGCGATATCTGGGCATGGTCGGGCGTGTGGCCCTGGGCGTCGGCCACCGTGCCGGCAAGTGCGGCGTCGCTACCGGCAGCGACTGCGCGGGAGCAAAGTGTACAGGCGAGCAGCAGCATACCGGCCTGCGATAGCGGCGATCGGTTCATTGTCTTGTTGTGGTTCAGGGGTGGACGTGCCTGATGTCAGGCCACGATGCGCCATCGACGACAGGGCGACGTTACGCAGCGGTAGCAATGTTATAACATTGCATTCAAGGTTGGCAATCCCCCGCGTGGCGCCAATCTTGAAACGCGGACAGCCGCAGCCTCAGGGGAACGTTAAGTGCGCACTTTTTGCCTGTCCATAATAGGTGTGGACGCACAAACAGGTCTGCACTTGTCGCGGCAATTTGACCGCTGCAGTGGACTGCCTCAATACGCGAACTTCTGATACGCCTCCGGCGCGCGGGCAATGTCCAGTCGATCCACGCGCGGCATATAGCGTAATAACCGCTTCGCCCGCAGGCTCAGGCGTTCGTCCACGTCGGCCGGCACGTCGATATGAACCTCCGGTCGAAAATACCATCTCCTGCTGTAGCCGATCACCACCATTGGGCGCGGCTGATCCGTTCTATTCGGCGTACCTCGATGCAGTGCGCGAACGTCCCGCACCATGACATCGCCGAGTTCCATCTGGACGGCCTGCAGACCGACCCGGTTCTCGCGCCACGCCTTCATGGCTTCGTCTGGACGCATGCGATGAGTGCCTAGCGTGGTTTCAAAGGGACCGTTCTCGAGGGAGACGTCGCACAGCGGAAAATTGACCGCCAACTGAAAAGAGGGCATTTCCGGCTGGTCATCGAACAACGGCGGCGTGTCGCGGTGGATGTCCTGATACGTCGAGCCATTCAGCGGCGTGTCGGTGGCAAGCTGGCACATCACCGGGTCGTCGCCGGCGACCCGCTCGACGATACCGAGAATGGCCGGGTCGCAAAAAATACTTTCGTCGGCGAACACACCCGCGAACGGCAGGGTGATGTAGTGCCGATTGTCGCCGCGCACAGCAGTTGTCCCCGAGGCGACGCGCTCGCGTAGCAGCGGCTCGAATGCCTCGCGCCAGGCTCTTAGCGTCGCCTGAGGAAAATGGCGTTTCAACACAACCATGCCATCGCGCTCGAACGTTGCCGCGTACTCGTCCAGTTCGTCTGAAGAGAGGATGGTCATGCTTGTCTCCTTTTGAAGTTATAGAGCTTTTATCGAAAGCATTCTGTTGAGCGTCAACCCGCGAACCGGCTGAAGAAGCTGACCGAGGAAGCGTCCGCACTCGAGCCCTTCAAAGCGGCCGCGGCACGCCGCATGCTTGTGTACGCAGCACCACGCGTCTGTTGGCATCAGTCTACCTATCGAAATGGAGTTTATATGACTACCGAATCCGCACGCCCAACGCCACCTCGTCAAACCGAGTCCGATCCGACCGCCGCGGACCGCCGGTTGAGCGAGCAGCAGAAAGAGTCGCTGAAGAATGAACCGGAGCCGCCGAAGCCGAATAGCGGCGAAAAACTGCCCGACCCGAAAGAGGTGGGCGAAGCCGGCTGATAGGGAGGCAGGCCGTGCCGCGAGCTTTTTGCTCGCCCGCACAGATTGCGCACCGAGCGGCCTTTCCTTGTGCTCGAAATGGAAGCTTTCCCATGGACGGTTCGGTCGACTGTGTGATCGTAGGCGGAGGGCCGGCCGGCTTGACTGCGGCACTCTATCTTGCGCGCTATCGCCGGACGACGAGAGTCTTTGACGCCGGCGAAAGTCGCGCGCGGCTTATCCCTGTTGCGCGCAACGTGCCGGGCTTTCCATCGGGCATCAACGGTGAGGCCTGGCTGGCCAACCTGCGCGAGCAACTCGCGCCGTACGACGTGACGCCCGAACCTGCCCGCGTGGAGGCCATCGAAGCTCTCAGCGATGGTTTCCGGATCGACTATCGTCCAATCGGAGGCGGCGACGCACAAACCGCGCGCTCGGTGCACGCCAGACGTGTGTTGCTCGCCGCAGGCATACGTGACGGACTGCCGTCGGTGCCGAACGTCGATGAACTGACACGCTCCGGCCTGTTTCGTCTCTGTCCGATATGCGACGGTTACGAGACTGAAGGCAAGGTTATAGCGATGTTAGGGCCTGCGAAGTGTGCGCTGTCACATGCCATCTTTATGCGGACATTTTCACGCGACGTGTCCGTGGTCGCGTCCGACCTCGACGCGCTATCGGATGCGGAAGTCGCTTCGGCTGCCGCTTGCGGCGTCAGTTTGATCGCGCTATCGAGACTCGACGCAATTCGGGGCGCTGGCCAGGCGGTGCAGATCATCGGCCAGAGCGGGGCTGTTCACCGTTTCGACTCGGTATATCCCGTCATGGGTTGCGATCCACGGACTGACGTATTGGGGCTCGACGTAGCGCGCGATGAGGACGGAATGGTGAGAACCGACAAACATCAGCGTACTAGCATTGAACGGCTCTATGCGGCCGGCGACATCGTCAATACCCTCAATCAGATCAGCGTCGCCTCAGGCGAAGCGGCCATTGCCGCGACGGCGATTCATAAGAGTCTTCCGCACAACGCACTTTGAAGTGCTTACGGAGTGCGCTGATCAGGGCGAAGCAACGCCGTGGCTCTGTGTCCGTCATTTCCGCTGCGCTGGTGAGGAATCGCCGGCAGGCGGCACGCCGCTTGCGCCGCCTCACGCATAGGAAGGCAGCCCGCCTGCCTGAAATACCGTCTTGGAGGTACGTCATGAAACATGGAAACAGGTCGTTCGTTGCTGTGGCTCTTGTTATCGCGTTGTCGTCTGCGGCAAGCGCGCGAGCTGGCGATGGCGCTGCGCGGAGCTCAACATCCGGCGCGGGCGCTGGTTCCGCGCAAGCCTTGGATCAGCAGGACTATGGTTCGCCCGGGGACGCGCGCACCGACGCGGGGGCGCGGACCAGTGCGGGTTCCGGCTCGACTGGTTCTGCGACCACCCGTTCCAATAGCGGGAAGACCAACGGGTTAAATATGGGTACAAAAAGCGGTGCGAACAGCGACGTCAATAGCGGGCTTAGCCGTTCGAAACAGAACGGTGGCCAGTAAAGATCGTCGCCGCTAGCGTCAAGAGCTACGAAGCCAAAAAAGCTTGAGTGATTCAAAAGCGTTGACAAGCATGTAGCGTCGTTGACGCGGACTAAGGACGATCGGCGTATTGCGGTTGAGTCGGTGTCCGCGACAGCCTGGGGCTATTTTTTGTGCCTCAAGCCTGAAAACGCGCTAACGCATTGGACCAACAGGCAGCGCGACTCGCGCAAGCGCGGCCATCGGCCCGAGCCGCTCGATCGCTCTCATCTGCGCCGCGTCGCGCACGAAGAGCGATCCGGCGAACCCGAGTGCGTTGATCGATACGCCCTCGACACGCTCTTCCGATCTCGGTACTAGCAACATCCAACGGCGTGTAACGAGCAGGTTGTAGGGCGCGGATTGATGAAGTTCACCGCCGACTTCGACTGGCGCGATGCCTGCGGCTTCGAGCAGCGCGCGGTAGCGGGACAGGAGCGACGGCGCCGCATCCACGGAAATCGCGGCACCGGGTTCGAGGCTCGCGAAAGCGTGCCGGAATGGCAGGCGCGGTACGGTTCGCGCCAGATCATCAAGGAGCGCGGTTGCCAGAACGGACTCGATGGGGACCGGCGGTTCAGAATCGCCGAGCGGCAACGGCACCATTTGCAGATGCTTATGCGCCTGGCTCGCCCCCGCAGCAGCGCCTGCATTGTAAAAACCGAGGCCGTCGAACTCGGCCATGCAGGCAATCAGCGACTCGAAGTCGGCCAGGTTGAGGAGTGCGTTCTGCGATTCGAAGTCACGGGTAACAATCAGCAGATGATTGTCGATGACATTGAACTTGTTGAGCAAAGCCAGATGCGTGTCGGAGATATCCGCGACAAAGAGGTCCGGCTCGTAGGGCAGGAATGGGTCTGCCGGCGCGTGATCCCTGTCGTGAAGCTTTGGTGTTTGCCGCCGCTGCTGCTCCTTGCGGATCAGGGTCGAGACCTGCCGCACGACAAAGCGGATGCCGTCGCTTTCCAGCACCGTCTGCGAAGTCTCGATCTGTTGCAGCGCACCGCAGCGTAGTGCGTGCTCCGCCTGGCGCAGCATGGCAGGCCATAGGGTTCCAGGTTCAAGGCGTCGGTTTTCCATGCTTCGTTGCGGAGATTAATTTGCGATTGGGGCAGCGGTGCATCGATTTACCGCGACTTCCAGGTGGGTACTAACCGCCCGCCATCCGATTGGTCAGTGGACAGTTCTGAACTTCGCGTGCCGTCGGCAATATGTAGTCGCGGAACTGCTCGCGCAGTTTCAGCTTGTGTAGCTTTCCGGTTGCAGTGTGCGGCAATTCGCCGACGAAAACGATGTCGTCAGGAATCCACCACTTGGCGACCTTGCCTTCGTAGAACGCACGCAACTCGTGCTGGGTCACATCCATATCGGGGCGCTTGACGACCACCAGCAGCGGCCGCTCCGCCCACAAGGGATGCGCGCAGGCAATGCACGCGGCTTCCGCCACCGCGGGATGGGCGACCGCCACATTCTCGATGTCGATCGAACTGATCCACTCGCAGCCGGACTTGATCAGGTCCTTGCTGCGATCGGTAATGCGCATTAAGCCGTCGCGGTCGATCGTGGCGACGTCGCCGGTCGGAAACCAGCCATCGACGAGCGGCGACGCATCGTGGCGGAAGTAGCGGTCGATCACCCACGGTCCGCGCACATGCAGATCGCCGAACGTGGCGCCGTCCCACGGCAATTCGCGCCCGTCGTCGCCGACGATCTTCATATCGACGCCATAGACCACATGTCCCTGCTTCTCGAGCAGCCTGCGCTGCTCGTCGGGCGGGCGCTGCGTCTGCTCCCAGTTGAGTCTTGCAAGGGTACCGAGCGGCGACATTTCCGTCATGCCCCACCCGTGGATGGCTTCGACGCCGTAGTCGTCCTTGAACATTCTGAGCATGGCGGGCGGGCATGCCGAGCCGCCGATTATCGTGCGCTCCAGCGACGAGAACCGCACGCCCGTTTCACGCACGTAGTTGAGCAGTCCGAGCCACACGGTCGGCACGCCCGCCGAACACGTGACGCGTTCTGCTTCCATCAGATCGTAGAGCGACTTGCCGTCGAGGTCCTTGCCGGGGAACACCAGCTTCGCCCCAGTCAACGGCGCGGCATGCGCAATGCCCCACGCGTTCACATGGAACATCGGCACGACCGGCAACACAGAATCGCGCGCGGACAAGCCCATCGCATCGGGAAGCGATGCGCCGAACGCATGCAGCACCGTGGAGCGATGCGAATACAGCGCGCCTTTCGGATTGCCTGTCGTGCCCGAGGTGTAGCAGAGATTCGATGCGCTTCGCTCGTCGATGAGCGGCCAGTCGAAGTCGCCGTCCTTCGCCATGAGCAACGCTTCGTAGCACGACGCGGCCGTCGACATGCGCGACATATGCGCCTCGTCCGTCATTGCAATCCAGCCGAGCACGTTCGGGCATTGCGGCGCAAGCATGTCGACGAGCGGCGCGAACGTGATGTCGAACAGCACATGACTGTCGTCGGCGTGATTGATGATATAGGCGATCTGCTCGGGAAAAAGCCGCGGATTGATCGTGTGGCAGACGGCGCCGAAGCCCGTCGTGCCGTAGTACGTTTCCAGGTGCCGGTAGCCGTTCCATGCGAGGGTGCCGATCCGGTCGCCCGCTTCGACGCCGAGCGCGATCAGCGACTGCGCGAGTTGCTTCGCGCGCCGCTCGCAGTCGCGATACGTGTACCGATGCACATCGCCCTCGACGCGCTTCGACACGATCTCTGTCGTGCCGAAGTAGCGTGACGCATGCGCCAGCAACGAAGAAACCGTCAGCGGGACGTCCATCATCTGACCATGCAGCGGTGTTGTCATGGCCGCGTCTCCCTCGATCCGTGCTCGAATTGGCTGCTAATGCTCCGATTGGCCCTTGACGCAAACCACGCAGCCAATCCCGCTCAGTGATTCAAGATAGGCTAGCCCCGGACCTGTTGCAAATGGCTAATGGGGAATAGTTGCCGCCAACCGATCCATTTCTGGAAGCATTTATTCCAGCAAGGAAAAACTGTTCTTCAGCGACACGCCGTGCCAAATAGCCACCGCGACTCCTATAGTTCGCTTGAACCACAAGCAGATATTGTCAGTCGACATGCGCCAAAACTTTATGTGTGCACTACTGCCGTTTATCGATCTGTTCACGCGCCATCGCGGCCCGCACGGTGTAACCATGAAACGTTTTAGTCTGACCGCATCGCTATGCATTGCGTCGCTCGTGTCGCCGGCAAGTCAGGCACAAGACCCGCAGCCGTCCGGCTATCACTACACCTTGCCGCTCGATGTCGCGCTCGACGCGGCGAAAGAAGCGATTCGCGTGTGCGAAACGAAGCATTACTGGGTGACCGCGACGGTGCTCGATATGGATGGCGCGCCCCAGGTAGTACTGCGCGGAGACAGGAGCACGGTACACACCGCTGAATCGAGTATGCGTAAAGCGTTTACCGTCGTGACACTAGGGCCGGAATTCGGCTTCGACCGGTCGAGCGGCTTTTTCGAATTGATGAAGACGAGTCCATACGCGCCGCAACTCGCGACCGTGCACAACGTCATGGCATTGCCGGGTGCGGTAGCGTTCAAGGTGAATGGAGAGATAGTGGGCGCGCTTGGGATCGGCGGCGCACCCGGCGGCGACAAGGACGAGGTGTGCGCGGCGGCGGGTGTGGCGAAAGTCGCGGACCGCCTGCCGCACTGAGTCTGCTTGCAGTTGCAGCGCGCGCTCAGGCCGCCGCGACTCGCGGATCGAAGTCGAACTCGAGCCGGATGCCGCCCGGTTCGAAAATCATCGTGTGCCGCTTCGGGCCGGCACCCAAGGTTTCTGGTGCAAATTGAACTTCGACGCCGGGCCATTTCGACACCTTCGAGAACACGTCATCGAGCGCTGCTTCACTGCCCACGCGCAGCGCCAGGTGGTGCAGGCCGACGTTCGTTTTGCGGTCGAATTCGACGCGTCCCGCCTGATTCTGGACTTCCCACAGCGTGAGCATCACCTGTCCGTCGGACACGAACGCAGCCGGATAGTCCGGCTTCTCGCCAACTTGCGTCCATCCCAGACAATTGATGAAAAAGTCGCGAGTGAGATTCAGATCGCGAACGGTCAAGCCGATGTGATCGATACCAAGTGTCAGCGGTTTCGCATTCATGTCGAGCCTCCAGGTTGTGATGGTGATGCTACCGCAGAAGCGCAATGTAGATCGATGGCGCGATCTGATCCCGGTTGATGGAAGCGAGATATTCACTTATGCATTGCGCGCCCCGTTGAAGCACAGACTTCATTCGCCACTTCAGACAATAGAGTTTGTTACAGGCAGGTTCAACATTTATCGAGGTGTTTGCCATGAAATCGATTATCCGTGGAGCCCTTTTTGCCAGCGCGCTTGTGATTCCCGTTGCGTCGTTCGCTCAGTCGACCGAACACACGACACGTGCGCAGGTCCGTGCAGAACTCGTGCAACTGGAGAGCGTGGGATGGCACGTCGGTGACGGCGATACGACGCACTATCCTGATGAAGTCCAGGCCGCCGAAGCGAAGGTGGCGGCGCGCGATGCATCGACGAGTAACAACGCCGGTGCATCGATTACGTCCCGAGTGGGCGGCGGCGTGTCGGCTGAGGACTGGAATGCAATGTATAGCCGCTGAGCGTTCAACAGGCTTCGAGCGTTTCCGCGAATTGACCATACGACCATCTATCACGGTGCCGCGGACTCGCTGAACGGCTACCAGGTGAATGATCGCAGTCGAAAATGAATCCCGGCGAAAACACGAAGTGCGCACGTGTCTCAACGACTCGCATCCCGCGGCATGGGCGGCA
Source organism: Paraburkholderia sp. BL27I4N3 (assembly GCF_003386115.1). NCBI lineage: Bacteria > Pseudomonadati > Pseudomonadota > Betaproteobacteria > Burkholderiales > Burkholderiaceae > Paraburkholderia > Paraburkholderia sp. BL27I4N3. Next base: position 8,102,543 of record NZ_QREJ01000001.1, read on the forward strand.
TGGGCGGCATGTACAGCCGGCCGGTCACGAACATCACCAGCGCCAGCACGGCAATTCCGGTGAGAATGCCGGATAGCCGCATGAGCGCAGGCAATGGATCGGACGACCAGTGGTGATCCTGGACAAACACCATGATGAAGGCGATGGTGAATTGCCGCCCCACGTAGCTTGCTCCTTCCCGTCCTGTTTGCACGTGGCATCCTGCCCACACGCCGATGGACAGCGCGAGCATGCACAGGATTGCCTGCCCTTGCATCAGAGGGAGGAGCGCCACACCAATCACACCGGCCAGCAGGCAGCCGGCTACGCGTTGCACCATCTTTTCCATGACCGGCTGCCGCGTTCCTTCTGCTGCCAGACCCGGCGGCACGATCAGCACCGCGATCGCCGTAACCATTGCTTGCGCGAAACCCGGCAGATGCAGAACGTACGTCAGCGATGCAAGGATTGTGATGGACAGCGCGGCCTGCAAGCACAACAGCATACGAGTCGAGCGTGCCGATTCCAGTGGCGGCGTCAAATTTTCAGCGGCTGGTACACCGTCGGACTCACCCGCCGCACGAGCGGTTGAAGCCTCCAGTGCCGTCCTGTTCCTTCGATACCACTTCGGCCCGAAATGAAACACGCTCGCCACCAGCAGGCAAGCAAGTGTTCCAACCGCGACCTCGGCGACGCGCAGCGCCGCAAACAAGGCGGTCGCCCGGAAGGACGCGAACTTGTGCGCTTCGTACATCACCATCAGGGCCGTCACGCCGCCCAGAACCCAGGCGTAGGTCGCCTTGGACCCGTTGGCCCGATACACCGCGACGGCGCCGATCACCCCCAGCGCGGGCACGAACACCCACGGACGGTCGCCGACCCACGGCCCGGCGATGGCCCCGAGCGCGGCCCCCATCACCGTGCCGATGATGCGGTGTGCGGCACGCTGCACGGAACCGGAAAAACTCGTTTGCATGACCGCGAAGCCGCTGATTGCGGCCCACCACGTGTCCGATAGGCCCAACGCGTTTGCAAGCGCGACAGAGAGCGCGACCGAGAGCATTGCCTCTGCGGCGAATGTCGCGCGCGCTCGGGAAGCCTTCCAGGCCGCCAGCTCACGCACGAGCCCGAAAATAGCCGTGCGGCAGAGCTGAACAAGGGTGCCGGCGAGCGTCATCTCTCCGCCGCACTCGAAACGAGAGGCCCAGGCACAATGGCGGAAAAGACAGCGTGATCCATGTAAAAGGAGCCTCCATTTATCGCGCGGCTATGACAATGATGTCGAGCCATCCTCGCAGCCATGCGGCAGATTATATGGCCGGTGGCGCGAGAGGCCACGGGTTAAGAAGCGGACGTGCCCTCTACCGAAACTTGCCGAACGGGACGGGCCGCAAGTTGCCACGCGTCGCGCAGCAGTCTCAGGAACTCGGCTTCGCGGTAGCAGTGGCGTTGGTCGGCCATGACCGCTTCGCTGCACAGGTCCATGATGTCGCGACGGAGCCGCCGGTCTTGCACATCAGCCGCGAGCCAGGCGAGCGTCGCGGGATCGACCTGACATACGTCGCTCCAATTCAGATAGCCAGACCGCGTCAGATCTTCGTACAGCGTTTGCACGATCGAAAGCAATCGGTGTCGATCCAACCGCAGGCGCCTTTCCATACCACAGCGGTCAAGCGCGTCGAGTTCAGTGAGGCTGAGGTGTCCATCGATTAACAGGCATGCCGCCAGGATGCGGCCCGCTGCCTCGGGACTGTTGCATTGATAGTGACGCATTTGCTACTCCTTTCCATATCGACAAGAACGGGGCGGCGAAATGAACCCTGAGATAGTCCGGGCGAATCGCCGTGACAATTCAGCTAGCCTTACGCGGGCGCTAGCTGAGGAAAACGGATGATGGGTGTGTCATGTGGCGGATCGGGGTCCATTGGCGGAGGCATTGCGGCGATCGCCCGGCTGACGGCCAGTGTCGACATTGCCGACCGGTTGCAGCGCACCGTGGCTCGGCTGAGAGTCGCCTTGCAGGATCATTTCGATTGCGGCGCGGTCGGCTTTTCCCTGTTCAGTAAGCGGCACGCGATCGGCCACGACGATACGGATCCGCTTCGCGATTAACGAGCCGAGCGAAATTTCCAGCCTGCGCATGCATCGCGTGACGTCCACCTGCCCAGCGGTCCACGGTTCGATCAGCGCGTCCCATCCGTGTTCGCTGGCACTCCTGTTTGCGGCCAGCGCCACGGCGTAGCGAACGTCAGGTAAGCGGCACAAGACATCTTCTATCTGTGTCGGACCGATCGTCACTCCGTCGATTTCCGCGACGTCGGCCGCGCGGCCGAGAACGTGCAGATCGGCTGCTTCGTCGATGAAGCCGACGTCGCCGGTCAGGCACCAACCGTGCTGAAACTTTTGTGCCTCTTCGAGCGGCTGATGGTAGTAACCATCCGCCACGGCGGCCGACTTAACTTCGATGTTTCCGCACTGTCCGGCACCTGCCACCGTTCCGTCGGCGCGCCGCAAACGTACCTCGACGCCGGGTCGAATAGCGCCCGCGCAAAGCAGCAGTTCCGGATTGGCCTCATAGTTGGATGGCGGCAGAATACTGACGACACCGGTTTCGCTTGAACCGTAGAGATGGGTAAGCACGGGACCGAGACGCGCGATCGCGCGTTCGCGCAGTACCGCGGGCGCTGACCCGCCGATGTGCGCGATGGAGCGCAGCGACGACAGGTCGCGCCGGCCGACGTCCGGGTGGTCCATTGTTTCGAACAGCTGAGGCTCGACGAGCAGCACGTCGGTGATACGTTCCGATTCGATCGTCGCGAGCGTCTCCGCGGGATCGTAGCGACGCTTCAACACGACCGTACCACCGCCGATGAGCGTCATGTCCACCAGCACTTGCGACAGGTACGCGAGCGGGCCATTGATAAGCTGGCGCCGGTCCTTGTCGTTCGCCGCGCAGACCATCGCCGAGTACGCCGCGAAGGACCGGCGGCTGCATTTGGGCACGCCCGTCGTGCCGCCCGACGAGACGACGACCGCGAGGTCGTCGGCGCTCAGTGGTCTGCGCAACGGCTGATTCGCATGCATTTGCGCAAGCTTGTCCAGGCGTACAGAGGCGGGACCGACGCCGGCGAACAGCACGCGGCTCTCGAGCGCAATGGGTATGTCGTGAAGGGTTTCCGGGAAGGCCACGAGAAGCGCCGGTTGGACGCGGGCTAGCAAGGTTGCGTGCCGCCCGGCATTCGTTGATGCAGGCACGAACATCGTCGCCGAACCAAGCAGGTTTGCCGCGTAGCGGATCGCAAGCGCGTCCGGACAATTGGGGGCGAGCAGTGCGACCAGCGAGCCCCGGCCGATGCCGAGCACCGCAAGCGCCCGTGCATAGCGAAAGATTGCCGTTCGCAGGGTACTGCCCGTTACGTCATGGTCGAAATAGCGCAGCACCGCCCGATCAGAATGTGTTTCCAGTTGATCGAGCAAGGCGTCGATATACGGCCGAAACGCTGCTTTCTCTTCGTGTTGCATGATTGCTCCGCTTCAGTGATGCATGATTCGATAGGCGAATCAGGCTGTGCTGAGACGGATTGTGCGTTTGCATAATGAGCGGAGAATTAGCGGGTGTGAGTGCGAGTAGTGGGGCGTTAGCCGGGCGCTCGCGCGGCGATCCGCAGGCGCTGGCGGGTACGCTCAATAACCACGTCCTGCGGCTCTCTCGGCCATTTTTCGCAGACACTGATCGAATTTCGCGCCGCTTACCGACGCGTGGAATTTGTCGTGACCGTCAACGACCGCGCTATCGATCCGGTTCAGGAAGGTTTCGATCTGGCATTGCAAATCTATCCGCCGGCGTCGAACCTGCCGGTCTCTGTCGAGAGGCTTCACGATGATCCGCTTAGGGCGCAAGCGGTTTCACACTGGCCCAATGCAGCGGCGCGCCTCCTCGCTCGACAAGACGCCGCGGTCCTTGCGATTTGCGGCGCTGGCCGCGTAGACATCTTTGCGGGCGTGCGTAATGCCGAGCGGTTCGAAGCCGTTGGCCGGGTTGAATGCCATCCGATTGATGCGCGTTTCATCGTCGGCGGAAGGCGGTGACGCAATCTCCAGCACGCCGATCGCAATCGGCGACCCTGCCCATACCACCGATGCATCGTTGACCGGCGTGCTTTCTTCATCCACGAAGAACTGCGCGCAGAGCTGCCACTTGAGCGGACTTTTTTGCAGGCGGTTCAACAGGTCTTCGCGCAGATAGTCGTCGCCGTGACGGTCGCCGTCGGTGCCTGGCGCCGTGGCGTCTTCGGGTTGCAGTGAGTACTTGATGGCTGCGGGACCGAGCTTCACCACCGAGCCCCAGAACCGCTCGGTCGTCAGGCTTTCGACGGAGTGCAACGTCGTTTCCTTGGCCAGGATGGCGACGATACGTGCCGTTTCGGCGGGGCCCAGCGTGCCGTTCAACAGTTCGATCGACGCCCGCTCCAGTGCTCCCAGCGCGCCTCTGGCGATCTGGGCGACGAGGATATCGGCGAAGTCCATGAATTGCACCGCGTTCCGCGCGTGCGAACGGCCGCCCTCGTTGGTCATGAGGAGGTCGGTTTCCATGCCTTCGGCGGTGAAGAACTTGATGGCGACACCGCGAACATCCGCGGCCTGGTCGGAGAAAGGGCAGGGCTGGCCGTTCGAAAAACGGCAGGCGACCCGATAGCAAAGCGAGCGCTCCAGATCGTCCTGCTTCGCGAAAGGACCATGCTTGAGCGCGATGGGTATCGTTTCGAAGATCCGCAGCGTGCCGAAGGCGCCGAGCGTTTGCTTCTGATGCTGGCCGCGGTCGACGCGTCCGTCCAGATGAGTGGCGCTGCTCGCGGCAATCGTCGCCTGCTGTGCCTTGATTTTCTCGACCAGCAGCGCGATCGCCTGAGCATTGTCGGGTTGGTCGATCCAGCCGGTGCCGCGTTCTGCCATGTCGGGGGAGTCGTTGGCCATGCTCGTGCTCCATCAAGATTCGCTGCGATGGGAATGCGTCCAGGCCTGCGCCGCGCTGCATTGGCAGACTTGCTGCTGGCGCGCATGGATGTGCACTACATCGTAGACTACGGCGCAATCGAACGCATCATGGCTTGAGCAGCCGGTGCGTGATCACGGCGATCACGTGGATTACGGCGGCCGCACGAACGGCGTTTCACCCGACTAGTGCACGCCCGATGGGTTCGGCGGCGGCAATGCCGGATCGAGCTTGGCGGACTCTCTGACGAGTTGTTCCGTCATCGCGGCTCCTACCGCGTTCGAGCCGCGACGAGGCTGGTCGTCGTGTGCAACCGGCTCAGGCGGTGGGAGCGCCGGATCGAGCTTGGCCGATTCCTTGACGAGTTCGTCCGTTGCCGAGGTCGAGCGCGAAGTCGAGTCGCGGCGGTGCAGACCGTCGCGGCTGCGGGCGGGTTGCACAACGGTGGCTGCTTTTGAATCGGTGCCTGCAAGCACAGTGGCCACGGCGGGCGTTTGGACCGTTTGGGGATGCGGTTGTGCCGGTTGCTGCGGCAATTGCGCGGCGTGTTTAGTTGACCGTTCGGGGGCGGACGTGATGTGTCCCTGCACGGATTGAGCGGGGCTCGGCGCGGGAGCGCGAGTGGCGATATCCGCGCTCGCGCCGGGCGGCGGCGTGCCGATTGCGTGGTCGGCTGTCACATGTAACGTGCCGGACTGCACTTTGTCCGAAGCCGACGCCGCGGAGCCGTCCGAAACGGCCGCGGGGTCGCGGGTGGCCGGATCACTTTTTGGGGACAGCAGGTAAACGGCGAATCCGACCTCTGCCAGCACCAGACCGACTACCAACGCTTTTCCGATCTTCCTCATAATTAGCCAACGGTGCTCAGAGCGATGCGAGCGCACATGATAACCAACCGGCCGCTGACGGTTTGTAACGAGAGGTATGCGGAAGTAACCAGAATACCCGGCGCGGAGCGTGCTAGATTGAACTTACTGCGCCATCAACGGAGTTGTTGCCATGGACACTCATTCGATTCTGGGCATGATCCACGCCGAAGAGGCGCTACTGGTCTCCATCGTGCGGTCGTTGCCACCGGACGTGCGGCGCACGGTCGCCAACGATTTCCACGAGCAGGCTCAACTCGCCGAGACGTCGCATCTGAATCCCACCACCGATCGCGAAGCCAGCGACGCGTTCAAGGCTCACATCAGACGGCTGTCGAATATGCTTGCTTCGCTATCCTGAGATAGTCGTCGCGCGGTGAACCGGGCTTTGTCACGGCGTCGCCAGCGCGGCATCGGATCGCCGGCGCGGTGGTGGCGAAAGAAAACGACTAGCGTCTCGACCGAACGGATCGGCAAGTAAGGGCTTACGGCGACGCGCTCTGTTGCCCCGTCCTGCGCGGATCACTCAGTTCGCTATCGGACCAGCCGCCTCCCAGGTCGCCGATCAACGACGCCGCATCGAGCAAGCGTGTTTGTTGCACGTTCAATGCGGTTTGCTGAAGATTCAGTTGAGCGGCTTGCGCAGTCGCCACCGTCGTAAAGTCCACCGTGCCGGCCTGGTATTCGTTGCGCGCAATCTCGGTGCCGCGCGTCGCGTCGCGGACGGCGCGCTCCAGCACCTCGGATTGCTGCGCGAGGATGCGCAAGCCGGCAAGGTCGTTCTCCACGCCCTGGAACGCCGCCAAAACGGTGCCGCGATAATTGGCCACGGCCGCTTCGTACGACGCCTTTGCCGCATCGACCTGCGCACTGCGCTGCCCGCCGTCGAACAGCGTCTCGCTCGCCTGGCCACCCAACGACCACACGTAGTTGCTGATATGCAGCAGGCCGGCCAACGGCGACTGCGTGAAGCCGTCCAGCGCCGACAGCGAGATCGTCGGGTAATACGCGGCGACGGCCACGCCGATTGCGGCGTTCTGCGCCGCCATCTGACGCTCGGCGGCGGCAATGTCGGGCCGGCGTTGCAACAGGGTGGACGGCACGCTGACCGGAATGGACGGCAGCGTCGGCAGCATGGTGTTCGGAGGTATGTCCAACTCTTCGGGGTTCTTGCCGACCAGCACCGCGATCGCATGCACATTCTGGGCGCGCGCGACGCCCAGCGCGATCAGACTCGATTGCGCCGACTCCAGTTGTGTCTGCGCGCTCACCAGGTCTGACGGCGGCACGGTGCCGGCCTTGTCCTGCTCGGCGACGACGCGTAACGATTGCTGGAACGCGTCGACGGTGTGAGTGAGCAGGTCGATATTCGCGTCCGTCACGCGCAGATCGATGATCGCGTTTGCCAGCGCGATCTGCTCGGAGAGCGTGGCGTTCGCGAGCGTCGCCTGAGTCGCTTGCGCGGTGGCGGCGCTCTGCTCGATATTGCGGCGCACGAGACCCCACAGGTCGGGCGCCCAGCTCGCGTTGGCTTCGAGCGAGCCGGCATTGTTGATGCGCTGAAAACTGCTCGCCCCGCCCAGACCGCCAAGTGAGCCGCTACTGAAGTTGCCGGTCGACGAACGTGCGCGGGTCGCCGATCCCGTCACGCCGATCGTCGGAAACAGCGCGCTGCGTGCGAGCCGCACTTCGGCCAGTGCCTGCTGGTAATTCGCATAGTCCTGGCGCACGGTCTGGTTCGACACCGACACGAGCGGCTCGAATTCATCCATGAGCGGGTCGTTAAAGCCCGTCCACCAGTCGCCCTTCGGAAACTCGGCGGCGGGCTGCGCTTCGGTCCAGCCAGGCAGTTCTTTCCACGTGGCGGGCGTCGCGAAGGGCGGGCGATGATAGTCGGGGCCGACCGTGCAGCCGGCAGTCAACACCGTCGACAACACAGTCGAAAACACCAGCATCGCGCCGGCCAGTCGGGTGGGGGAGATCGTCTTCATCATGAACTCGTATCCGGTGCTTCGCCGCGGCGATTCCACGGCAGGCGCGCTGACCATCTGGCGAGTCGCGCGCGCAGCCGGTCGAGGTACAGATAAATCACCGGCGTCGTGTACAACGTAAAAACCTGGCTGACGAGCAGGCCGCCCATGACCGTCACGCCGAGCGGCTGGCGCAGCGACGCGCCCTGGCCGATGCCGATCGCGAGCGGCACGGCGCCCAGCACGGCGGCGGCGGTCGTCATCATGATCGGACGCAGGCGGACCACCGCGGCCTCGTGAATTGCGTCGCGCGCGTTCCTGCCTTCGTGGCGCTGCAACTGGATCGCGACATCGACCATCATGATGCCGTTTTTCTTGACGATGCCGATCAGCAGAATGATGCCGATCATCGCGATCACAGAAAAGGGCGTGCCGAAGATCAGCAAGGCCAGCGTTGCGCCGATGCCCGCCGACGGCAGCGTCGACAGGATCGTGAGCGGGTGCACCGTGTTCTCGTACAGCACGCCGAGCACGAGATACACCACCACCAGCGCCGCGAGAATCAGCAGCGGCACCGCGCCCATCGACTGCCCATAAGCCTGCGCGGCGCCCGCGAACGCGCCATGCACCGACGCCGGCATGCCGATGTCACGCTCGGCCTGCGCAATGATCTGACCGGCTTCGCTCAGCGATCCGCCTGCCGGCAGGTTGAACGAGATGGTGCCGGCCACAAGTCCGCTCTGGTGGTTCACCTGCGTCGCGGTGTGGCTGTTCGAGAAGGTCATCAGCGCGGCGAGCGGCACCATGGTTTCGGCCGCTGTGCTGTCGGCGCTGCCGCTGGAATTGCCGCCCTTGCTGTTCGAAATGCTGTTGGTCTGCTGATTCGCTTCGGCATCGGCGTTCAGCGAATTCGTGTTCGCGCTGGTGCTCGACGCGCTGCTGACAGCCGCCGGCTGCTGCACGGCTTTAACGGTGGCGCGCGACATCTGCGTCTGCTGCGTGCCGTTCGCGTTGCCGGCGGCGGTGCTCAGGTAGATCTGATTGAGCGCTTGCGGATATTGCCAATAGGCCGGCGCGACTTCCATCACGACAAAGTACTGATTCAGCGCGTTGTAAATGGTCGACACGGTGCGCTGGCCGAACGCGTCGTACAGCACATTGTCGATCTGGTTAGGCTGAAAGCCATAACGCGCGGCGGTCGCGCGGCTGAAATTCACATAGGTTTGCAAGCCGTTCTGTTGCAGATCCGAATTCACGTCCTCCATCTTGCTGCGGTATTTGCCGAGTTCGGTCACGAGTTTCGGCACCCATGTGAAGAGTGCGTTCGCATCGTCGCTGGTGAGCGTGTACTGGTATTCGGCCGCGGCCTGGCGTCCGCCGATCTGCAGATCCTGCTGCGCCTGCAGGAAAAGCCGCGCGCCCGAGACGGCGTTGAGCTTCGGCCGCAAGCGGTTGACCACTTCAGTCGCCGACAGATGGCGTTCGGCGAGCGGTTTGAGTTCGATGAATACGTTCGCGGTATTCAGCGCGCGTCCGCCGGTGAAGCCTGCGACCGAGGCTACCGCGGGGTCCTGCTTCACGATCGACTGCAATTGCGCGAGCTTCTTTTCCATGGCGGCGAACGAGACGCTCTGGTCGGCAATGATCTGTCCGATCAGAATGCCGGTGTCCTGCTCTGGAAAGAACGTCCCGGATAGGAGCCGTGCAAGAAACACGTTGGCCACGAGCAGACCGATCAGCAGCAGGACGACCGCGAGCGCGTGATCGAGCGCCGTTGCGAGCGAACGGGAATAGGCCTGTTTGAAGCGCTCGAACTGCGCCTCGATCCAGCGTGCCCAGCGTGCCTTTGAATGCATCGCGCGTTCGTGGCTGAGCAGGTAGGCGCACATGACCGGCGTGACGGTCAGCGAAATGATCAGCGACAAAATGATCGCGATTGATAGCGTGACCGCGAACTCGTGAAACAGCAGCCCGACAATGCCGGGCATCAGCAGGATCGGCAGGAACACGGCGATCAGCGAGAGGCTCATCGAGATCACGGTGAAGCCGACCTCGGCGCTGCCGCGCAGCGCGGCTTCTTTCGGCTCGAGGCCGGCTTCGAGATGACGCACGATATTTTCCAGCACCACGACCGCGTCATCGACCACGAAGCCGGTGCCGATGGTCAGCGCCATCAGCGAGAGATTGTCGATGCTATAGCCGAGCAGATACATCGGTCCGAAGGCGCCGACGATCGAGAGCGGCAGCGCGACCGCCGGAATCAGCGTGGCGCGCGGCGACAGCAGGAACACGAAGACCACGCCCACCACCAGCAGCACTGCGATGAACAACGTGCGCTCGGTATCGGCCACCGAGGAGTTCACCGACTCCGAGCGGTCGATGGCGACGTTCACATGAATCGCGCTCGGCAACGCGGCTTCGATGATCGGCAGACGTGCGCGGATTTGCCCGACGGTCTGCACGACGTTGCTGCCCGGCGTCGGATAAACGATCACGAGCACCGCCGACTTGCCGTTGTAGAGTCCGGCATTGCGAATGTTTTCATTCGAATCGCGCACCTGGGCGACGTCGCGCAACAACACGGGTGCGCCGTCGCGATAGGCGATCACCACGTCGCGATACGGCGCGGCCTTGCTGATCTGATCGTTCGATGTCACCACGTAGCGCTGCTCGCCCTGATCGACATGGCCTTTCGCGCTGTTCGCGTTCGCCGCGCCGATCGCCGCGCGCACGTCTTCGAGGCCGATGCCGTAGCTGTTCAGCTTGCCCGGCTCCAGCTCGACGCGCACCGAGGGCAACGCGCCGCCGCCGAGCGTGATCTGCCCGACGCCGGTGACTTGCGACAACTGCTGCTGAATCACCGAATCGGCGGAGTCGTAGAGCTGGGCTTTGGTCAGCGTGTCGGAGGTCAGCGCGAGCACCATGATCGGCGCGCCGGCCGGGTTGTACTGGCGGTACGTCGGGTTGCTGCGCAGCGTGGTCGGCAGATCGGCGCGGGCGGCCTGAATGGCGGCCTGCACGTCGCGCGCCGCGCCGTTGATATCGCGGTTCAGGCCGAACACCACGATGATCAGCGACGAACCCACGTAACTGATCGAGGTGAGCTGGTTGACGTCGGCGATGGTGGCGAGGCGCCGCTCCAGCGGTGCGGCAACCGTGGCCGCCATGATTTCCGGACTCGCGCCTGCCATGTTCGCCTGCAACGCGATCACCGGAAAGGCGATGTTCGGCAGCGGCGCGACCGGCAGGCGGAAATAGGCAAGCGCGCCGGATATCAGGATCGCGAACGCCAGCAGGGCGGTCGCGACCGGGCGCCGGATGAAGAGCGCCGAGATGTTCACGGCGCGTTCTCCGGCGGCGCCGCGGTGCCGTCATTCGCGGCGCGGCGGCGGTTCTTCACACGCTGCGCGAGGCGGTCGAAGAAGAGATAGATCACGGGCGTCGTGAACAGTGTCAGTACCTGGCTGAGCGTGAGCCCGCCGATGATCGCAAGACCCAGTGGCCGGCGCAGTTCCGAACCCGTGCCGGTGCCGAGCAGCATCGGCAGCGCGCCGAGCATGGCGGCGAGCGTGGTCATCAGGATCGGCCGGAAGCGCAGCAGCGACGCTTCGAAGATCGCCTCGCGCGGCGGCTTGCCGTGCACGCGTTCCGCTTCGAGCGCGAAGTCGACCATCATGATCGCGTTCTTCTTGACGATGCCGATCAGAAGCACGATGCCGATGATGCCGATCACGTCGAGATCGCTGCCCGCGATCATCAACGCAAGCAAAGCGCCGATGCCGGCCGAGGGCAGCGTCGAGAGAATCGTCACCGGGTGAATGTAGCTTTCGTACAGCACGCCGAGCACGATATACACCGCGACCAGCGCGGCGATCAGCAGATACACCTCGCTGGAAAGCGAATCCTCGAACGCCTGGGCCGCGCCCTGGAACGAGGTCGTGATGGAAGGCGGCAGATCCACCGCTTTCTCGGCGTCGCGGATCTGCGCCACGGCGGCGCTGAGCGATGCGTCCTGCGCGAGGTTGAACGAGATCGTGACGGAAGGGAACTGCGCGAGGTGGCTGATCAACAACGGCGATTGTGTGATGCTGATCTTGGCGATGCCCGACAGCGGCACCTGCCCGGTGCTGCTCGTTTGACTCGGCAAATACAGATTGCCGATCGACTGCACAGTGGGAATCGTCTCGGGCTTTGCCACCAGAATCACGCGGTACTGATCGGACTGCTGGAAGATGGTCGAGACGATGCGTTGGCCGAGCGCGTCGTACAGCGCGTTGTCGATCGTGGCCGCCGTGATGCCGTAGCGCGCGGCAAGCTGGCGGTTCACTTCGACGTTCACGCTCAAGCCGTTGGTGTTCAGATTGCTGGTGACGTCCGTGATCGCGGCAATCTGCTTCATGCGCGCGATCAGCGCGGGCACGTATTGATTGAAAGCCTGCTGGTTCGGCCCGCGCAGCACGAAGTTGTACTGGTTGCGCGAGATCGAGGTATCGAGCGTCAGGTCCTGTTCGGGCTGCAGGTAGAGGCGGATGCCGGGCACGTCGGCGACTTCCTGCTGGATGCGGCGGCCGATCTCCTCGGCGGTGATCGAGCGGTCGTCGCGCGGGCGCAGATTGATCAGGAAGCGGCCGTTGTTCAGCGTCGGATTGGTGCCGTCGATGCCGACATACGAGGTCAGCGACACCACGTCGGGATCCTTCAGAATCGCGTCGGCGAGGGCGCTTTGGCGCCGGACCATGGCCGTGTACGACACCGAGTTGTCGGCCACGCTGATGCCCTGAATCACGCCGACGTCCTGCACCGGAAACAGTCCCTTCGGAATCACGATGTACAAAATTGCGGTGAGCGCGACCGTAATCAGCGCGACCACCAGCGTCAGCAACTGGTGATCGAGCACCCAGACGAGGCCGCGCTCGTACGCGGCGAGCGTCTTGTCGAACAGGCCTTCGCTGATGCGCTCGAAACGGCTCGGATGGCGTTGCGCCTGCGCGCGCAACAGACGCGCGCAGAGCATCGGCACGACGGTCAGCGAGACCACCGCGGAGATCACGATCGTCACCGCGAGCGTGATCGCGAATTCGCTGAAGAGCCGGCCGATTACGCCGCCCATGAACAGCAGCGGAATCAGCACCGCGATCAGCGAGACCGTCAGCGAGAGGATCGTGAAGCCGATCTGGCCGGCGCCTTCGAGCGCGGCTTCGAGCGGCGTCTTGCCTTCTTCCAGATAGCGCACGATGTTCTCGATCATCACGATCGAGTCGTCCACGACGAAACCGGTCGCGATGATCAGCGCCATCAGCGAGAGGTTGTCGATCGAATAGTTGAGCTGGTACATCACGGCGAGCGTGCCGATCAGCGAGACAGGCACGGAGATGCTCGGAATGATGGTGGCGGGCACGTTGCGCAGGAACACGAAAATCACCAGCACGACCAGCACGACGGCGAGCACCAGTTCGAACGCGGCGTCCGAGACCGACGAGCGGATCACGCCCGTGGTGTTAGCGACCACCGTGACTTGCAGGCCGGCGGGCAGCGTCGATTCGAGCGCCGGCAATTGCTTCATGATCTGGTTGACGGTGGCGATCACGTTCGCGCCCGGCTGACGCTGCACGTTCAGCACGATGGCCGGCGTGCGGTTGTACCACGCGCCGCGTTCCACATCCTGCGCGGCCTGGCTCACGCGCGCGACGTCGCGCAAATACACCGGCGCGCCGTTCTGATACGCGATCACGGTGGCCAGATAGTCTTGCGGATCGACGATCTGGTCGTTCGCGTTGATGGTGTAATCGAGCTCCGGTCCGTCGAAATTGCCTTTCGGCTGGCTGACGTTGACGTTCGCGAGCAGCGTGCGCAGATCGTCGAGATTCAGGCCGTAGGCGGCGAGCTTCTGCGGGTCCGCTTCGACGCGCACGGCCGGCACATTGCCGCCGGCGGTTGTGACGAGGCCGACGCCGGGCACTTCGGAGATTTTGGTGGCGAGGCGATTGTTGGCGGTGTCCTGCAACTGCGTCAACGACATGGACTTCGACGTGACCGCGAGCGTGAGGATCGGCTGATCGGCCGGATTGACCTTGGCGTAGGTCGGCGGCGCGGGCAGGCCGGCCGGCAGGAAGCTGTTGGCGGCGTTGATCGCCTGCTGCACGTTCTGTTCGGCGATGTCGAGATTCAGCGAGAGATCGAATTGCAGCGTGATCACCGACGCGCCTTCCGAACTGTAAGACACCATCTGCTGCAAGCCCGGAATCTCGCCGAGCTGGACTTCGAGCGGCGCGGTGACGGTGGTCGCCATCACATTCGGACTCGCGCCGGGGTAAAAGGTCTGGACCTGGATGGTCGGATAGTCGACAGCCGGCAGCGACGAGACCGGCAGGAAGCGCACCGCGACCAGGCCGACGAGCACGAGCGCGACCATCAGCAGCGACGTCGCCACGGGCCTCAGGATGAACAGGCGGGAGAAGTTCATCGACGGGGCGGCGTGCTATGAAGCCGCGGATGCCGCGTCGGCCGCGGACGCGGAGGCCGGCCGTGCGGCCGGCGTGGCCGCCGACGCACCCGCGGCACCCGAGCCCGGCCGCGCAGCCGACGCCTTGATCTTCAAGCCGTCGCTCAAGCGGTCCATGCCGTCGGTGACGACCACGTTGCCGGCGGCGAGTCCCGTTGTGATCACCGTATGCTGACCGTCGCTGGGTCCCAGCGTGACCTTGCGCACCGATACGGTGTTGTCGGCGTTGACCAGATACACGTAGTCGCCGGGCGCGCCGCTCTGCACCGCGGGCGTCGGCACCAGTACCGCGTTTTGCAGCGTGTCGACCAGCAGTTTGACGTTGACGAATTCGTTGGGGAAGAGTGCCTCGTCGTCATTGGGGACCGTTGCGCGCAACGTGACGGTGCCGGTCGCGGTCGCCATCTGGTTGTTGATCGCGTACAGCGTGCCGGTCGCTATCTGCCGGGAATTGTCACTGCTGAACACCGCGACGGGTAACTGCGCGCCGGCGTTGACGCGTTGCAGCACCTTATCGAGCGCGGTTTGCGGAACCGTGAACTGGACGGTGGTCGGCTTCATCGTGGTGATGACCGCAATGCCCGGTTGACTCGACGCGGTCACGTAGTTGCCCGGGTCGACGAGACGCAGCCCGACCCGGCCTGACACCGGCGCAGTGATGTGGCAGTAGATCAGGTCGAGATCGAACTGGGCGATGTTGGCTTCGTCGGCCTTGACCGCCGCCTCGTCCTGCAGGACGAGAAACTTCTGGTCCGCATAGGTTTGCTCGGCGATCGACTTACGCTCGTTGAGCTGGGTAAAGCGCGCGAGATCGGCGCGCGCCTGGGCAAGCGCCGCCTTGTCCTTGGCAAGTTGCGCCTCGGCCTGACGCTTGCTGATTTCATACTGGCGCGGGTCGATCTGCGCGAGGAATTGGCCTTTCTGCACGTCCTGGCCTTCGCGATAGCCGACGGCGGTCAGGTAGCCGCTCAGTTGCGGGAGCACGGTGACGGTGGCAACCGGCGTCACGGTGCCCAGTTCGCTCAGCGTCTCCGGCATCGGTCCAGTAGTGGCGGCGGCGACCGTTACGACCTGGGGCGCCACGCCCGGCTTGGCCGGCTTCGAGCGCAACACATGAAACACCACCAGGGCGATCAGCGCCAGCACCACGATTGCGAACACGATGCGGCCACGCCGCGGACGCTTGGCCTGGATCGTCGACGCTTCGCTCATAACGGTCTCCCGCCGGATGCGTGGCACCCGGCGAACGCCGTCGATGGACGGTCCGGCCAATGGCTGTCGAAGAGCGTCATACGAACTCCCAGGATGGGCATCGCCGGTGCCGGCGACAGGAATCCAGACAATCACGCCCAGAGTCTATCCGACTGTGGAGCTAATTCTCGCGACACCACCTTGACGGGCGTTTCGATTTGTTACGGTCGACCGGGCCGTGGCACCGTGCCGTCTACTCGGCGCGAGCGCGGCCATACGGAAAAAAGTAGCAACGACGCGGACCGTGACGGGGGAACAAGCGAGGCATACGCGCAGCCGAGGTGTAACCGCGTAACTCGACGCAACAGAACCGTAGCCCGAATGTCGGGCTCGCTCGCTAGCATGAGGGCCTTGTCCAATCTCAACCGACGAGATACCCGATGCTGAGCCATCATGAACTCGCGATACTGCTGCGTCTCGCTGACACCGGGCGGCGTCAGGAAGCCATTGATCCTGACGTGCTCGCGCTGAGCCGATACGAGCTGATCGAAATCGACCGGCGCGAGGAGGGCGTGATGGTGGGCGGCGCGTCGACGCTGCGGCTGACGAACCGGGGCCGTGAACTCGTGCGCCGTCTGGTCGGCGGGGGCGGCGGCGTGTGAAAGAAGGACCTTGCGGCGTCGCCGGCGTTTCGATCACATGAGATCGGAGCGCGGCGCCGGCGTGCGTCTGATCTGCCGGGCCAGCGTGTCGCGATAGATGCCCGGCACGGCGGCCAGCTCGGCCGGCGTGCCTTGCTGAACGACGCGGCCGCGGTTGAGCACCACGATCCGGTCGAACGACTGCAGGGTCGACAGCCGGTGAGCGATCGCGATGACGGTGCGATGCTGCATGAGCCGTTCGAGCGCGGCCTGAATGGCGATCTCCGATGCGGTGTCGAGCGCCGAGGTCGCTTCGTCGAGCAGCAGGATGGGCGAGTCTTTCAGAATGGCGCGGGCAATCGCGATGCGCTGCCGCTGTCCGCCGGAGAGTTTGGTGCCGCGATCGCCCGCAATGGTGTTGAGCCCTTCGGGCATCGCGTTGATGAAATCGAGGCAGTAGGCGTCCTCGCACGCGCGGCGCACGTCGGCCTCGGTGGCGTCGGGGCAACCGTAGCGGATGTTGTCCAGCAGCGAGCGGTGAAACAGCGACGCGTCCTGCGGCACGACCGAGATGGCGCCTTGCAAGCTTTGCAACGTGACATGCGCGATGTCCTGGCCTGAAATGCGCACGCACCCGGAGACCGGTTCGTAGAAGTGCTGAAGGAGCGCGAGGATGGTCGATTTGCCCGCCCCCGACGGGCCGATCAGACCGACGCGCTCGCCTGCGCCGATATGCAGGTTCAGACCGCTCACCACCGGGCGGCGGCCGGGATACGCGAAGGTCACGTTTTCGAAGTCCACGGTGGGCTGCCGAACTTCCAGCGGCGCCGCTCTGGTGGGTTCGGGCATGGCGTGCGGGATCAGCAATGTTTCGGACGCTTCGCCGAGCCGGGCGACATGCTGGGTCAGGTCGACGAACGCCACGGCGATGTCGCGCGAACCATGCAGGATCGAGAAACCGAGCGAGCCGACCAGAACCACGTCGCCAGTGGTCGCACGGCCGACGCTCCACAGCCACACGGTCCACCCGAGCACGCACGCCGACAGGACGGAAGTGGCGAGCGCGTGCAGCAGGCGCAGCTTTTCGAGGTAAAGCACGCTGCTTTTGCGGGCGTCGCTTTCGACCGCGAGCAGTTCGTCGAAGCGGCGCCGTTCCATCACCACGGCGCAGAAGGCGCGCACGAGGCCCATATTGCCGATCACGTCGACGAGTTCGCCGTCGACCGAGGCGGCCCGCGCGGCGAATGCCTCGTGCCGGGCCGTGCCTTTGCGCGCCAGCAGGAACAGGCAGAACGCCAGCACGGCGGACATGGCGACCAGCGTCAGGCTCATGGGAACGCTGACCGCGCCGACCATGACGATCGCCCCGACCACGGTCAGGCTCGGCGGCAACGCCGTCCACGCCACCGTGTTTTCGATCACGTACACCGCGTTGGCCGTCGCTGAAATCCGGCTGGACAGAACGCCGGGTTGCTTGTCGGCGAAGAAGGTGGGGGCGTGCACAGTGAGATAGTCGAACATCTCGCGCCGGATATCGCCCGTCACGGCCACGAACGTGCGCGCCGAGACCCAACCCGCGATGCGCCAGAACAGATTGTCGGCGAGGATCAGCGCGACCAGCACGGCAAACGCGTGAATCACGTGTTGCGGGTGGGCGCGGCCGTTCGGCAACGCGTCGATCAGATTGCGGATCCCATATTGTGATGCCAGCGCGCAGCCGACCGCCGCCACGACACTCGCCAGCACCACGGTGTGCGTCAGCTTGCGGCGCGCCACGTAGCGCCAGATCAGCCGGATGGGCCGCCCGGCGTAGCGCGACAGCACGCGGGATTGCCGCCGTCTGCGCACGCGCCCGGCCCGGCCGGCATCGCCATCGTTGGACAGTTCCATGGCACCGCACTGGTTCGAAGGGTTCCGGCGTCCATGCTGTGCGGTCCCGCGGCGCAGGCGACAGTGGATCAGTCCGGCTCTGTCGGTACGCAAGCAACGTGCCGTTATGCGCGGCGAGCCGGTCTGGTTTGCGCTGATGCATATCGGATAAGGCTGTGCGGTGATTCCCCATTTTTCGCGAGACGCGATACCCTATACTTCCAAACGCCAAAACGATCCGGTGCTTGCCGCGCGGCAAGCCATTTTTATCATCCGTAACGTGGGTTTCGTTCAATGTCGACCCGCCGCCATCCGCTGGGAATGCGATGAGTGACCCTATGCAGCCGCCGTTTTCCATTCTCTTCGTCGACGACGACGAGATGTCGCGCAATCACTTCGCGCGCGCGATGAGCGCCGATTACAAAGTGTATGTCGCCCAAGGCGCCGACGAGGCGATAACGGTGCTCGGCAAGCACGCCTCGGAGATTGCCGTGCTGGTGACGGACTTCCGCATGCCGGGCCGCGACGGCGACGATCTGCTGCGCCAGGTGGCGCGCGAGTATCCGCAAATCGTGCGCATTCTCGTGACCGCTTATGCCGACAAGGACATGCTGCTGCAAACGGTCAATACCGGCGACGTGTTCCGCATTATCGAAAAGCCGCTGCGAACGGACATGGTGCGCGAGGTGCTGCAACTCGCAACCGCGCGCTACACGGAACGCGAAACGCGTCAGCAGCGGCTGCTGGCCATGGACGAGACGCTCGCCTTCCTCGCCCACGAACTGAACACGCCGCTCGCCACGATCTCGCTGTTCGCGCGCTCCGTCGAGAACGACGTGGCCGAGCAATACGATCCGGAGCGTCAGCGGGAGATCGGCCTCGCCGCGAAGTCGATGTTGAACAATGCGCAGTATTGCCTGACGCTGATCTCGTCATTCTGGGCGACGGTGCACAAGAGCGGCGGCCAGAAGTCCGCCTCGGGCGGCGGTACGCGCGCCGTCAGGGCGACGCGCCTGATCGCCACGCTGCTCGACACGTATCCGTTTGTCGCGTCACAGCGTGATTGGGTCAGGGTCGACGTGGAAGGGGATTTTATCGTGCACGCCATGCCCAATTGCGTGGCGCTCGTGCTGTCTTCGCTGTTGTCCAACGCGCTGCGTGCGCTCGACGGCAGCAGCGCGCCTGCGTTGCGGCTCGAAGTGGTGGCGTTCCCTGAACCCGAGATTCGCATTCGCGACAACGGCCCGGGGATCGCGCCGGAGGTCAAGGCGCGTCTGCTGCAGGATCCGGTCACCACGTACGCCGGCGCCGGCGGCCACGGCATGGGGATGATCTTTTGCAACCGCATCATGCAGTCGTTCGGCGGATGCCTGCGAGTCGATTCGACGGTCGGCGCGGGGACGACGGTGACGATGGGTTTTCCGGGATTCAATAGCCGCCTGCACGCCGCTGATGACGAGGAGCCGTCCGCTAGTCAGGCGGCTTTGCGGTGATCTGGATGGCCTGCATGGCAACTTGCGTCACTCCTGATCGCTGAAATAATCCCGATGCTCACGGCCCGCCTTGGCCGTGGCGAAATACGTCTGCAGCGCATCGGTCGAACGCTCGCTCAGGATGCCGATTCGCGCGAGCCAATCGGTTTCCGCCGGCCATTCGCCTTGCACCACGCGCGGATAGATTTGCCGCGCGAACTGATGCAGCGCTCGCGCGCCGAGATTGCCGCTCACGCCGAGCAGGATGTGCAACACGCCGTGCGTCGATTCGAGGTCGCCGGCCGCGACACTTGTCGCAAGCCGCGCCACTAGCTGGCGGATCTGCTCGATGCCTTTGAGGAACGATTCGTCGAGCAGATCGAGCGAGGCCAGCTCTTCGAGGTGTTTCTCGTCGAGCAGTTCGCTGTCCGTCACGATCGGCAGATTGCCGGCCGGCGTGGCCGCCGACGTCGACGATAGGTCGGTTTGCGCCGGCGCGTTCGAGTCACGTTGCCGCCCAAACTGTCGTGCGAGGCACGCGTAGAGCGAACCAGCTTGCACCGGTTTGATCATGACTTCGTTCATGCCCACGGCGAGACAGGTTTGCACCGCCTTGAGATCGGACTGGCTGGTCAGCGCGATGATCGGCACGGTGGCATACGAGTCGGCACGGGCGCGAATCGACGCGGTCGTCTCCAGGCCGCCCATGCCCGGCATATTCATATCCATGACGATGGCGTCGATCACGCCGTCCGCCTGCAGATGCGCGAGCACGGCCTGCCCATGCTCGGCCTCGACGACGCTTGCGCCGCATCGCTCCAGATAGGCTTTGGCCACCAGCCGGCTGTAGGTGTCGTCGTCCGCGACGAGGATCGATTTGCCGGAGAACGCGTCGGATTGCTGGCTCAGATGGTGGCGGTTGCCGTTTTCGAGAAGCGCCTGCAGCGTCGTGATCAATTCGAGCACGCTGCAGGACTTGCTGATGATTCCGTCCATGCCGGCGCGCCGCGCGAGCACGCGCACCACGCTTCCGGGCTCGGCCGTATAGGCGGCAATCAGGACATTCCAGCTTGGATAGTCGTGAGCGGCGCGAATTTTCTCGGCGGCCGTATAGCCGTCCAGAACCGGCATGTTGATGTCCATCAACACGAGGTCGTAAGGGGCCGACTCGCGGAGCACGGTCAATGCAACCGCGCCGTTTTCCGCTTCGCTCACGCATGCGCCCACTTTCGACAACGCACGACAGGCGCGCGCACGCTGACCGGCGTCGTCGTCCACGACCAGAATGCGCCTGTCTTTGAAGACCGGCGTGGCGCGTTCAAATATCTGCCGCTCGTGGTCCACGATTTCGCTCTTTGGCACGACGGGAAATTGCAGCGTGAATTCCGTGAACCTGCCGACTTCCGAGCGGCAACCGATACTGCCGCCGAAGGCGCGCATGGCGCGCTGGCAATAGGCGAGCCCGAGCCCCGTGCCGCCCGAAGTCTCCGCGGTACGGAACGGCTCGAACAGATGCGATACCATCGCGGGCGCAATGCCGGGACCGGTGTCGCGAACCATGACCGACTGCTGCTCGATGGTCAGGGTAAGCGTGGCCGCCGGATGCGTGGCGATGTGATAGAGCGCGTTCTTGATCAGATTGAACAGCGTGAACAGATAGACGGTTTCGTCGACCTTGAAGGTGAAGTCCTCCCGCACCACGAGCCTGACCTTGTCGCGTTCCTTTTCGTCGGCAAAGCCGTATTCTTCCAGTGCCTTACGCGTGGTGCTCGCCGCGCTCAGATAAGCGAGGTAGTCCGGACGAATCGGTTTGGCGCTGACTTCGTCCAGCGTCATGGCAATGATGCGCAGGCCGCGCTCGATCGACAACTGCCCTTGCGCGAGATGACGATACAGTCCGGCGGTATTTCCATTGCTATCGTGTCGATCGTGCGGGTCGTGCACGAGCGCGAGCAGGCGCTCGGATCCCATGGTTGCGGGCAGCGCTTCTTCCACGCGATCCAGCACGTAGCGCAACTGGCTCAGAGGATTGCGCATTTCATGCGCGATCGAACCGGCGAGCGCCTGCAGCGCACGGTTCTTTTCAACGAAGATGCGTCCTTTACTGATCGCATGACTAAACGCCATGCTGCACAGGACGACGACCGGCAGCAAGGCGAGATTCGACTGATCGGCGGCGGTCACGACAATCGGCACCGGCGAACTGAGCAGCGCGGCGAGCGACCCGGAGAACACGCCAATGCCGATGCAGCCCATCAGCAAAAGCGGATTGTCGATGCACAACGCCATGATGAAGATCATCATGACCTCGGTCATCATCCACATGGTGGAGAATGAATTTCTGATCGCGAGGAATGTGCAAACGAATGGCAGGACGTAGATCAGGCAGCAATGCCAATAGATCAGCAGGTAATGATTGAACCGCTTCGGCCAGCGCGCCTGAAAAATCAACGGAATGCAGACTAGCGCCGCGCTCAGTCGAAGGGAAAGATTGTCGTAAGGCTGTGGCAGGACATAGGTCCAGACTACGTAGTAGATCGGGTGGCACAGGAGGCCCAGTGCGCCGCCCCATCGTATTGCAAACCGGCTTCGTTCCAGCACGTCCCGCATGCTCTCGCGCGGCATGACCATCAGGCCTCCAGTGACATTTACGAGCCCATCAATTCTTGCTTGCCGCGAAGTTGCGCAGCCGCCGGCTCGATCGGCGAACCGTCCTTTCCGTGGAAAGGGCCGACCGCGAAACCGTACTTCTTCAGCAGGCTGTGCGTGTACGAGACGGACCACACGGGCGGGCTGCCGATGATGAAGTCGGACGCAATGCCTTCCTGCCAGGCGGAGTAGCCTTCGGCGAAACAGGTATAGCAGTCGCGCGTGGTCGGCAGCCGGAACGGGAACGCGGTGTTGAGTCCGGCCGGCCCACGGGCGAAGCACTCAATATATAGCGTATGTCCGCGTGAAGCGAGTTCGGCCTCGACGCTCGCCGCCCGCGGGTGGGAGTCGTCGATCCAGAACTGCGCGCGCTTGAGATCGGCCGCGGTGAGGTAGGGCACGCTGGTGCTGCTCGCCAGAATCGCGCCGTCGAAGTCCGGCAGTGGGGTGTCTGGACTGAAGGTGTGCACAGAGACGCGCGTTTTACCGAGCAGGTCCGATGCCATCAACTCCCTGGCTTGCTCGGCGAGCAGATTCACCTTGTCCGGCAGATCGATCAGAACAAGCTCGCGCGGTGCATCTTTGTAGAGCGCGTATTTGGCCACCGTCGTGCCGAGCCGGCCAGCTGCGCCGAATAGAGCAAGCTTGGTGTTGCCGAATTCGAGGTCGAGTTCATTGCAGCAGTGCATGGCCCAGTCTTTCAGCATCGCGGCGGTGGCGGCGTGGCCGGTGGTGATATGCGGCGGTTTGATGTCGCGCGGCAGGGCTCCGTAGTTGCACGCATAAGGCGTGGAGGCGCCCATCGCCACCATGTTCAGGCCGGCCTGTCTTGCCAGCTCCAGGGCCGGGAAAAATTGCGTCTCGCGAAATCGCTTGATGCCGCGCGGGCTGCCGAGCCACATTTCGAGCGGCACGGGACAGGCGATATTGGCGCCGATGATCTGCGATCCCGAATAGATGGGTGAGGCAATGAAAGGCCTGGTGTTCCAAAGCTCTTCTTCGAATGACGCATTTCGATGCTTCACATTGTGAAACGAAAAGGAAAGGGTTTCCCAGTCGGTCGCGTGAAAGAGAAACCCGACGCCGCCTTGACCGGCCGGCAGGTTATCCCGGATCTCGTCCGGGGGGATGGTGTGCTTAAGTTTTAAGGCGCCCGTTTGAAGTTGACGACCCCCGATTTGCCCGTCGGAATAGGTCTGTATTTCGTGGTGAACAGAAGTTTTCATTTGTTTTTCCCTTTGATTGAAACTCGCGTTGGACGATCAGCGCGACAAAGTCGACTGGCGTGTTGGATGGTCGACCCTTCAACTCTAGAGAAAACTGATGCGGTGTGCGCGTCTGTTGCTTCGCATTGCCGAGAATGGGCATCTGCGGCGATCGGGTCCGGTAGATTTTTCCAACGAGAAGATGCGTTGGCCAAACGGGCCGCAGAAGCCGGGATCTTTCCGTTGGAAAATTTTGGGCGGCCGTATGAACGAGTGGCGTCACTGAGTTCGGCGCTTCGCCGGGAGCAGGCGAGCCAGTCGGTCCGCACCTCATGGACCCGTTTGAGCGACGCGCGCATTAAAGCGTGGGCGGCACGACGTGCTTCACATCCTCCCTTCATGCGGCGTGCTCGCCCCATACCAGCGTACCGGATCCGCATGCGTTTCGACCACGTTGATGCGGTGCTCCAGATCGACCAGATCGGCCGATGACGCCAGATAGGCGTCGCGTTCGTGGTCGTCGGTGGTGATCAGCAAGGCGCTCAGTTTCTTTGCAAGCTCAGTGAACATGATTTTCTCCACTCCGTGTTGCGACGAGCGTTGCGATCTGGCTGTGGGAGCCGGCATTGCCCGTCGATGGAATAGAGCTTAGGCGTGAAGAATGAGCGGGAAATGAGCGCGTGAAACCGGCGAACCACGGCTCGGCCTTGAGTGACTTTTGGACTGGAATGCGTGCGGCGCCGGCCGAGGCTGGGGGATTTATTCGGCGCTGCTGGGCGGGCGCGACCTTGCGATAAACGTGTTGATCGCGGCGGCCAGCGCGTGCGGGTATTGATACATCATCGCGTGGCCCGCCGAACGCACCACGAGCAGTTGCGCATGCGGAATCTGTTCGGCGAGCGCTTCCGAGTTCTGCTTCGGCAAGACCTGATCGTCGGCGCCCGTCAGGATCAGGGTGGCGAGGCGGACCTTTTTCAGCGCCGCAGCGGCGGCCTCGTCACCGGCCCAATCGTGCAGCAACGCGGACTGCCCCTCGGTCACGGTCGCGGACACAGCGGGCGGCTGATAGCCGGCCGGCTGGAACATATTCCGACGGAAGCACCGCTGCGCTGCATCCACGGCGTTGGGCGGAAACAGGAGCCGCATGACGTCCATGAAGGTGGTGCCCGCTTTGCCCGACAGGATGGCTTCGACCTCGGGCGTCACCGGCACGCCGAGCGATCCCGGCGCGGGCGCGCTCATGAGGACGATGCGTCGCACGGCGAGCGGCGCATCGAGCGCGAGTTGCTGGGCAATGGCGCCGCCCATCGACCAGCCGACGAAGGTGACGTCGGAGAGTCGCAGCGTGTCGATCAGCGCAGCCGCGTCGAGCGTCATGTCCCGCATCGTAAAGCTCGATGCAGCCGGTTCGGAGCGGCCGATGCCGCGGTTGTCGAAGACGATGACTTCGTGCCGTTTGGCTAGATCGGTCAGAAAGGCCGCGTCCCATTCCGCGACCGTCGCGCGAAAACCGGTTTGCAGCACGATCGGCGTGCCGTGGCCGAAACGGTAGTACGCGATGTCGCCGTTCACCGTATGGGCGATCTGCTCGCGAGTCGACGGCTTGTGGTCCGGGCGATCGGCAACGACAGGGCAGGCCTTCTCGTTCGTGTAGTGGACGGTTTTCGCTTCGACGAGCGCGGGCTGCGTGGCGCCGAATAGCGCGACCAGCGACGTTGCCGCGACGAGCGCACGTAGGCGCGTCATGACGCCGGGCCTTTGCCGGCTTCGCCGAGCATCACGGTCCAGCCGAGCCCGCGGACATTGCGAATCACCGAGAGGCCGAATTTCTTGCGCACCGAATGAATCAGCACGTCCACCGCGTTGCTTTCGACCTCTTTGCCCCAGCCGTACAAACGGTCCTCAAGCTGTTCGCGCGACAGGATCGTGCCGGGGCGTTCGAGAAACGCGAGCATCAGTGCGAATTCGCGTGCGGACAGCACGGTCGTTGCGCCGTTGCAGGTCAGCGTGCGTTTGTCGAGATCGAGGCTCAGCGATTCGTCGCCGAGACGCGACGATGCATAGCCCGCTTTGCGCCGCAGCACCGCACGGATGCGGGCGAGCAGTTCGGGGACGTCGAAAGGTTTGAGCAGGTAGTCGTCGGCGCCGACATCGAGACCCTGTACGCGCGAATCGAGATCATCGCGGGCGGTCAGGATCAGCACCGGGACCACGTTGCCAGCCGCGCGCGACGACTTCAGCAACTCGATGCCGCTCACGCCGGGCAAGCCAAGATCGAGCAGCACGACGGTGTATTCGGCATTGGCCATCGCGTCGCGCCCGGCGACGCCGTCTCTCACCCAGTCGACGCTATAGTCGGCGTCCTTGAGTGCACGCAGCAGACTTTGACCAATCTGCAGGTCGTCTTCAACAAGGAGAACTCTCATGATCGTCCTGTCGGCAACAGTCAGGTTGTGCCTGACTCGCAGCTCGCGCGCGCATGGGCGGACCACGGTAAGCGGGCGATTGAATGATAACCGATGCACGCGCGGCGGCATGATCCGGGGTGCCGTTCTGGACGAACGGACGAGAAGTCTTGTGCGTGCCGACGCGAGCGTGGACGCGCAACGATTCGAGGACTTCGCTGCGCGCGAAGCGCTGAGGTGGAGGGGACTCGTGGCGTGCCGACATCCCGCTGGCGTCGATCTGGATATACGAGCGCGCCCGCGCCGATCCAGATTTCCTTCGACGCGGTGATGGCGATCTTGCCGTCCGTGCTGGTGATCGTGATGTCCTTCAGGGCCGCGAGCGCGATCTAGTCGCTCTGCGCCTGGATATCGACGCGGCCTTTCGCGGCGACCAGTTTCAGCCCAAGCTCGTAGGCGAACATCGAGATCGCACCGCGCACCGACGCGAACAGTGAGCGCCCGGACGACACGCTCACGTCGCGGCCCGCTGTCACTGCATGATCCTGCCCGCTCACGATGTACGTTCCCTGCGTGGCGGTCATGCCGATGCCCGCCGCGCTCGCAACGACAAGATCGGGCCGCGTCATTTCGGGAAACGGATTTCACGCCAGTGGGCGGTGCCGCCCCGGATCGCGTCGAGTTGCGCCATGTCCTCGTGTTGCGCGCGCGCCTGCGTCAGGCGCTGCACCATCTCGCCCATGTCCTTGGCGGGCGACTGCGCACCGCTGCGCGTCTCGGTGGTCACCGGCATGCCGTGGTTGCGCAGCACGCCCATGCAAATACCCGTGTCGTGGAAGCGACCCGAGAACGTGAAATCAGACGACGCTGGATATAAGGCTGCAACCGCATGTGGCATGGTGGCCCTGACGCGCGACGGGGACACCGCGGTCCGTGATTCTGTCGTCGCCCTCAACGATGACGTTGGGCACGACCTCAGGGTGGAGCGGACAGGTCACTTCGTCGCCCTTGCGGGCCACGCGCACGCCGCCATAGCGCATGACTTCTGAGGCGGTGATAACTTCGCCGCCGTGGTCGGTGGTGTCACCGAGTCGAATCAGGTTCATCATGGAATCGTTCCTCGTTCATTGCCTACTGGTCGGCGGAAAGGGATTAACCAAGTTGGCCGAGCGAACCCAACCGGTTGAAACCCGACCGGAATCTGTCGCGTTCGCTCGTGGGTCTGCGAACCGGACATAGGAAAACTGACCATATGTCCTTAACACGATGACTCCGTTCGACTTCGTTAGATAGCCCTTTCTAGCAATGAATTTCCCACCCCGCAAGTCATAAAAAAACGTCTTCGTATTTACTAGTCTAATACCTGTTGCTGGAATTCTTTTTGATTCAATATAATTTTCGGCTCGGATATCCGGTGGATCAAATTCGAAAACCCCCGTGGCATTTCCGCATCCAGCTTGCGGACGGGATGTTCTAATAATCCATTCACCGTTCTTCCTATACAAAAGCCCTTGTATGTCGAATTGTTTATACCTCTCCTCGAATTCAAGGGAACTATCACTTGGAACGAAGGTAAGCATCTTGGTGACTGAATATTCTTGAACATTTTGGACTTTTTCATCTTCCTCGGAATTTTGCGAGAATAAAAAGTAGCATGAGAACTTGTTATCCTCAGAATCATAAAATCCTGCAACCCTCCCGCTATCACTAAAAGCGAGCAAATTTGCTTGGTCGAAGATGATGGCTTCCCCGGCAACCGTAGACCGGCAAAGGCATGTTAGCAACGCCAAAATGATGATTTTATTTAAATTGCGCATAGTATTTGGCCAAGTTAGCCGCATAGCTTGGATTAATTTTCTTCCAATTCTTTCCGTTATACGAAAGTGCCACTTGTTCCCAGTGGCGAGTTCGCAGCCCCTCCACACCCTCTGGTTTCAGATTTAGCATAAATGCGGTAAATATTTTCGCCTGTCCGTCCGTACCTGACATGAAATGATTCGCAAACTCGAATATCGTCGCACAGTCGCAGGAAGAGTAGTATTCGCCCAAAATCTGAACGAATGAGATCAATCGTGATTTTTCCCAGTTTAAGGCCGAAAGCGAATTATTTATCTTCAACAGAACGGATTATTTCAGTTGCAGCCTTAACAGCTTGTCGCCTTGAGCGATGACGTGACTTAGGCCCAATCCAGTATGTCAGGGAGATCGTTTTATTCTGTGTACTGGCGACTAGCTCATAGCAATCTCCGGCATATGCCGACGCTCCACCAGCCTCTGTAGCAGGGCACGCAGGGAAAGCTTCGTACACTGTTTCTCCTGGGATCACTGATTTCTTCGTCACCGCAGTAGTCGCGCTGAATAGCATCAGAGTTCCTTCTGCATCGTACCAGTACGGTTGAACCAATCCCGTATCGGCTCCGCAGTCGTGTATATTCTTTTCACACACCGTTAAAACATCCTCAGCCTCGACACCCTTCAGTCGCAGAGAATATGCATGAAAATCAGTTTGAGACGTATCGAGCTTTTCAATTTTTGCATACCGATTGGCTGGGTACGAAAAACGGACATGTTCGTCAGTGTAAATTTTTATCGCCGCTTGCGATGTGCCAGTGGCATTTTCAACAAAGGCGCATGCAAACAAAGCGACAGCGATGAACCGATTCGCTAGATGCATTATTGATCTCCAATGAGTTTATACAACCGCATCGTGTGATAGGTCCGATTCTCCAGGCCGTAGATGCCGCCGTTTATTTGTGTTGTAAGCACATGTGCGATTTCTGCCGTTACCCCTCTATCAGCGTAGCTATTCATGGTGCTTTGGGGATGCGGGAGCCCGTGGTTCGGTCCCGCTTCCCAGTACCAAGTGCCGGTGTCTATAGTGTTGTAGTGCACTGTCAGCAGGATGTCCGGCGTCGCGATGTTTGGCCTCGTCGGATGCGGATGACTCCACCAGGACGCTGTAAAACTTTGCCGGCTTAACCAGCCTCTATATACCCAATATTCCGCATAATTAAATTTACCTGTTAGCTGCTTCATACCTCTTCCTCGAAATTTGTAGCCATCTCCCGGAAGGTCGTTACCGTTGAGATGCCCATATAAGGAGTTGCATGAAGCTTCGCTTCGATGTTCTTCCATCCACGCGAGCGTTCTTGACTCTTCTGCTCCTTGGCCCAAGAAGTGGGACATTCGCATCGGATTTCGGGTAATAGAGTGCTTTTCCATTAGTCGGTTCAGTATGGTTCTATAACGCTCACGCACCTCATTCGATAAAGCATTCGCGGCCTGATGCAGATGTCCACCCGATTTTTCGACGTAGGTATTTGGGTAGACTTGTTCCAGTTCTTCACACGAGAGCCAACGGCACGGTCTGAAGTGCCGCAGAAATGCCGTCGGCGGAAAATGCCAGACCTCATCGGCATGCGGAAAATCAGGATCGCTGACGTCCTCCCAAAACGCCAGATCGCGCGCGTGATCCACCAGCTTGCTAAAAGCTGCGTCCGATAACGGACTGGTCAATGCCTCATGCGGACTCCTGAGCCAGTTGTATCGCGCCTCCAGTCCGTCCCGGCTCCATTCCGAAGGAAACTTGCAGACAGCGTGAGCAAGGCGCTGATGAACCGCATCGACACCCAGAGCCCCGACAGCGTCGGCGTGGCTGACATGACCGGAATGATTGACGTCCAGCCACCGCTTCACAGTCGGTGAATCGCACAGGCTGTCGGGAGTGGGGTCATCGTTAATGAAGCTCCAGCCGGCCCACTCCGGGAAATCCGCATCGCTATAGACTCGCACACCAGGTTTCGAAAGATTGATCCAGCCGTCACCGTCCGGTGTCCTAACTTTCCGCCAGTGATTGAAGCGCGCGCCGGCGGGCAGTTGATCGTTGATGCAGCGTCCGAAACGGATCATCTCGAAGATGGCACTCGGAGAGGCCACGGCCATGCCTGGAGCAATTGCCGCCAGAGAATCGTCTGTAAAGCGTCCGTGAAGGGCATTAGCACGCCGATACAGGCCGTACTCTGCATCTCTTTCCAGGGGCATTGCGCCGAAAACGGACCAGCCCAAATCCGCATTCTGCCGGTAGGTCGTCAACGTGCAGTCTTTCTCGTAATGCATGCGGGCGACAAGATCGCAACCGGTTCCCGCCGGCGCGAGAGACGGCTGTGGGTGCAACGTCGCGACAGGCGGCGCGCTGTCGTCATCACGGAAAGGGTGTGGTTCGTTGGCAAAGAGCTTCGCACCACGAGGAATGAAGAACCAGTTATCGCCATAGACCGCATCGGTACGAGCCGGGGTGCTGCCCAGCGGCCCGGGGCGCGCCCGATGAACTTCCTCAGGTTCGCCTCGTTGCAGACGATCTCGAAGTGGATCTGCGGAAACTGCCCGTAAATCTGGCCCGGTGTGCCCAGGATATCCTTGCGATAAACCTTCTTGCCCACGGACAGCGACGACAGCGCGGCCTGGAGGTGCATGTACACCGAGTAATAGGTGACCTTCGCGTTGTCGCCTTCGCCAATTTCCGTATCGTGCCGGATGACGACACAGCCGTCGTCCGTACGCACGTTGCGGTACTGAAGCGTCGGCTTATGGGTCGTATCCGTCTGGCGCACGTACACGATTGTGCCGTCCGCGATGGCGCGCACGGAAGTGACCTGATTGCCGTCGAGCGGGGCTTTCAGATGCGCACCGCCATGCCAGCCAAGATTGAAGCTGACCGGATAGGCGCCGTTGCCCGGCGCACATTCGAGCATGTTGGCGGCACACACATCACCGTCGGGTACGACCGTGTTGCCCGCATCCGCTGTGGGCATTGCGTCATTCTGCTGCGGGTGGGCTGCTGAAAGAAAGGGCGGGCTGATAATCATAGGTCTGTCAGGAGGGAAAGTTACAGCGAATGGATGTAGTCATCAGTGGGCGTACCCGATCCGAACGGAGGGAAGCTCGGTATGCGAGCGTCTGCGTCCTGCACATCCCAAAGTCCCTTCTCCAGAATCACCCCCGGCGAGCCGTTAATAATCCCGCTGCCGTTGATCTGGATATACGACCCACCCGCGCCGATCCAGACTTCCTTCGACGCGGTGATGACGATCTTGCCGTCCGAGCTGCTGATCGTGATGTCCTTCAGGGCCGCGAGCGCCATCTGGTCGCTCTGCGCCTGGATATCGACCTTGCCTTTCGCGGCGATCAGTTTCATCCCGAGTTGGTACGCGAACATCGAGATCGCGCCGCGCACCGACGCGAACAGTGAGCGCCCGGACGACACGCTCACGTCGCGACCCGCTGTCACCGCATGATCCTGTCCACTCACAATGTACGTTCCCCGCGTGGCGGTCATGCGGATGCCCGCCGCGCTCGCAACGACAAGATCGGGCCGCGCCATTTCGGGAAACGGATTTTCACGCCAGTGGGCGGTGCCGCCCCGGATCGCGTCGAGCTGCGCCACGTCCTCGTGTTGCGCGCGCGCCTGCGTCAGGCGCTGCACCATCTCGCCCATGTCCTTGGCGGGCGACTGCGCACCGCTGCGCGTCTCGGTGGTCACCGGCATGCCGTGGTTGCGCAGCACGCCCATGCAAATACCCGTGTCGTGGAAGCGACCCGAGAACGTGAAATCAGACGACGCTGGATATAAGGCTGCAACCGCATGTGGCATGGTGGCCCTGACGCGCGACGGGGACACCGTGGTCCGTGATCCTGTCGTCGCCCTCAACGATGACGTTGGGCACGACCTCAGGGTGGAGCGGACAGGTCACTTCGTCGCCCTTGCGGGCCACGCGCACACCGCCATAGCGCATGACTTCGGAGGCGGTGATAACTTCGCCGCCGTGGTCGGTGGTGTCACCGAGTCGGATCAGGTTCATGGCTTAGGCCTATGCTTGACGCTGGCACGGAAAGCTAGCCTCATTGGCTCTGCTCCCGCAAATGTGTGGCGAATGCCGCATGTTCCTCATGGGTCGTAGGGTAGTCCTGTGTGAATTCAACATAGGTATCGGGCGCAACGAATTCGACGCTTCCTTTCAGGGCTTGAGGCGCCAGAACTTCACGGATCGCAACAGTGATGCCGAGAAGATAACGTCCCATCTTGAAAGGGTTACTCGGCCACACCAGAAAATTAGCCCTGCGAATTTGGCCAGGCTGGATTCGAACTACATCATCAGGAAAGTCCGCGCGATTAAGAAGTGCTTGGCCACCGAACCATGATGTGTCGAACTCTAGTTCCTTTTCATGTTTCTTTAAATTGTCGCTGCGGACGCCGGTAACCAGAATCCACGAGTTCCCATTGATTGGGTTAAAAATCCCTTCCCAAGTAGCAGGGCTGCGGAACACAACTTCGCTTTTACCGGAATTCTGGAACTCTAGCGTAAGGACTAGTCTGCCGTCTCTGGGCGCGATCGTTCCTGTGACGTCAAGTTTTGCCAGCTTCGTCCCGTTCGCGTAGAACGAATGCAGATACTTGTTCACTTGTGTCCAACTGGTATAGGGTCCGCCAGGAGGAGCACTATTTCTAAGCGCCTCAAGCTGACTCTCCGTTTCCGCGTCCACTTGGCCCTCGAATACGCCGAACCCCGCCATCTTGGCGTCGAATGTATCGCCGCGCATCGTCATTGTGTAGTGACCATTTTCCACTTTTACGCTTGTCACGACATTGCCGGTAGATGAGCCATTAACCGCGAATTGCATTCCATCCTTACCTGCCATTGCAGCACCACCAATTATTGAAGTTGAGAAACCCAACGCTGCCACCAGAAATAATTTTCTAACGTTACGCACTTGGCTACCTTTCCTTGGTCTAGATTACCTTCCAGGTGATCCCGCTTTTCTGCTTGAACCACTCCGAGATATGTTCGAGGTAGTAGGGCGGCGTGCGAGTTGTCTTGTTAAAGTAGACGCCTCCGCCCATCAGGGTGTCTTGCGTTTTGCCCTGCCACGTATCCTTATTCGGGTTTGACAACGCGAGCGGGATATTTACGGTCTTGTCCGGCTTGATGTACTGCTTATGCACCGCGCCACAGGCGTAATAGTACTCATCGGGGAAGCTGAACAAATGCCCGGCTTCGTGCGTGTGGACATGGTGTACCAGAATTGCGACCTCCTTTCCGTTTTTACGGTCTTCGTACCTGACGGATTCTCCCCAATTCGCAGAGTCGGCCCGCACCACGGAGGGATGCAGATTTACTGTTGCATGCGCTTGACCGTTCGGATCGTTTGTCAAAAATTCAACGCGAAAATGTACCGGAATCTTGCATGAACAGGCGTTACCCTTCAGACAGTCCGCCACGGTTAACTTATAGCCATCTTGATTTAAATCTTTCTCTATTTTCGCCTTGGCATCACTTAGAAAATTAGCAATCGACTCTGCTGTACGTGGTTCGATCTTTCGCTCGGGACCTTTTACTAAACCGCATTCCTTGTCGTGGTTGTAGCTAACAACCGTAAATGTTCCGTCTGCGCTGGCTTCTCGCACCTGTCGCGGACGCATCAAAATACGCACCGTCGCGGTAATTTCTTTCTTCCGCGAATCATAGGCTAATTCGAAGTGACCGCAGTAATTTGCATAACATGCCATGAACTGACCGGTGCCAAACAAGTACGGCGTGCCATCTTCGTTCACAGCGAGATAATCCGCACTGTCCACGTTTCTTGTGATGTTCTCAACAATATCCGCGAGTTGCCACGTACATGGTTCGCCCTTGTTCCCCTGTTGAGGCGCCGTACCGGACGCGCTTCCAGCCGTGGCTCCTCCCAGGCTACCCGAGGCGGCAGCGAAACTGACGGGGGCGGTCGGCGCCGCGAGCGTAGATATGTTCGCTGCGTCCGGGCTGGGCGGCATGAATGCCGCCGCGTCTGAACTTGTCCCCGATGATTCCAGCGCCGCAAATGCTGTGCAGTTAAATGTAATAGGATGAGTAGCCAACTGCGGAAGGCGGGCATACATCAGCGACGGTCCGGGCACATTCCACGATGCCCCCTTCTCCAGAATCACCCCCGGCGAGCCATTGATAATCCCGCTGCCGTTGATCTGGATATACGACCCACCCGCGCCGATCCAGACTTCCTTCGACGCGGTGATGACGACCTTGCCGTCCGTGCTGCTGACCGTGATGTCCTTCAGGGCGGCGAGCGCGATCTGGTCGCTCTGCGCCTGGATATCGACGCGGCCTTTCGCGGCGATCAGTTTCAGCCCAAGCTGGTAGGCGAACATCGAGATCGCACCGCGCACCGACGCGAACAGTGAGCGCCCCGACGACACGCTCACGTCGCGACCTGCTGTCACCGCATGATCCTGTCCACTCACGATGTGTGTTCCCTGCGCGGCGGTCATCCCGATGCCCGCCGCGCTCGCAACGACAAGATCGGGCCGCGTCATTTCGGGGAACGGATTTTCACGCCAGTGGGCGGTGTCGCCCCGGATCGCGTCGTTCTGCGCCTTGATGGCTTTCGCGGTGTCGTGCTGGCTCGCGTCGGACGACTGCGCGTTGTGCTGCTGCGCGAGCCGCGCCATGTCCTCGTGTTGCGCGCGCGCCTGCGTCAGGCGCTGCACCGTCTCGCCCATGTCCTTGGCGGGCGACTGCGCACCGCTGCGCGTCTCGGTGGTCACCAGCATGCCCCGGTTTGCGCGGACCACGCCCCATGAATCGGTGGCGAGTTCCCAGCCGATGCCGCGCGCCTGTTTGCGTCCCTCGCCGGGCACGATGCGCGTGTTGTAACCCACCACCAGCCGCGAGTTCGCCTGATCGCTCGTCACCTGCGCCTGTAACCGGTCCGGTGTGTCGTCCGCAACGAACTGGTTCGACCCGCTCCCTTGCAGATTGCGACTGAGCAGGCCTGACAGGGCATGGTTGTCCTGCAACGGCCACGGCGGCATGTTGTCCGCGTTGTAGGCCTGCCCGATGACGAACGGCCGGTCCGGGTCGCCGTCGATGAAATCGACGATCACTTCCGTGCCGATGCGAGGCAGGTTGATGGCCCCGTGACCATTGCCCGCCCACGGCGACATGACCCGCGCCCAGCACGACGAATTCTCGTCCCGGTTCGGCGAGCGGTCCCAGCGGAACTTGAGCGTCACGCGGCCATACGGCTCGGTGGACACGACGTTTCTATCGAAGCCCGTCACCACGGCGCTCTGCGGTCCGGTGGTGCGCGGCTTCGGGACCGTGCGCGCCGGACGGAATACATTGGTCGCCGGTTGCACGGTGAAGTCGGTGTCGAACCGGTAGACGCCCGGACCGGTCGATTCCATCGTCTCTTCGGCATCGAGCTTCGCGCGGATCACCATGTATTCCTGGTTCGCCTTGCGATACGGATGGTTCTCCAGATGGAAGGTCGTCCCGCATACGACATTGCGCAGCGCGCCGCGGCCTTCGGCGCGCTCGCCGCGCGCGAACAGTTCCTCGATGCGGATCTGCGCGGACTTCTCGCCCTCGGCCGTGCTGGTGAAGTCGCCCGGCCACTCGTAGCGCGTCAGATCGTTGTGAATCGTCTTCTGCGGCTGGACCTTGCGCACCCCGAGATTGGCTTCGGGCTGCTTGAAGTCATAGTCGCCGGTCGTCCACACGCCCGACTGCAACGTCTGGGCGATATCGAACGCGTCGATATACTCCGCGTCGATCCTGTGGCCCGGCGGGTAGTACGCGAGCGTGTGATACGCCTCGCTCTCCACCGGCTTGTGCGCGCCTACATGGTCCACGAACACCATCCGGTGATAGCCCTTCGAGTGCTCGAAAAACCAGTAGATGCCGTTCTCAGCCATCAGCCGCTGCACAAAATTCAAATCCGTTTCGCCATACTGGACCTGATAGTCCAGTCGCGGGTATATCCGGCTGGTGCGCCAGGCGCAGGAAAACGGATAGATGCGCAGCACTTCGCGAATGATGTCGATAACATTCTTACGCTGAAATATCCGGTAGTCCGAGCGCTGCCCGGCAAGCCAGAGGCCGGGTTGCAGCGTGAGCCGGTAATGGCTCTGCCGGTCCTGCTGTTCGACAAAGCGCGCGCTGGTCACGATGCCGCTGATCTCACGCATGCCGCAGCCGATGTTCGACATCCACGAAGGGCCGGAAACCCCGCTCATTCCTTCAAGCTGGATAGCCACGGTCAGCGGCCTGCCGATCATCGCACGCAGGTCAAGGTTCGCCGCGTCGTCGCTGAACATGTCGAGGTCTTGCGTGGTCACCATGTCCAGCGTGTAGGCGTAGATTTCCGACAGGGCTTCCTCGCCACGGATTGATCTGAGCACCAGTGCGGGCTCGCCTGACGGCGAGTCCGGCAGCGCCGCGCCGCTCACGGTGATGGTGCGGCGGGTCGAAAAATCCAGCATGAGTGTCCTTCCTCCAGAATGAATGGATGTGGCTCACGGCTACTCAGGCCATTCAGGCCGCGCTGCGGGTGCCCATGCGGGGCGGCCAGAGCGCGACGGGGCCGCGCTGTACCGAACGCATCGAGGTCTCCACGAAGGTATGCATCGGGACGTGGCGCGCCAGGTAGTGTTCAAGGATCACGCCGAGCAGATACGGGCTTTCACCTGCAAGCGCTCCTTCGTCGACGGTGAGCGTGCAGCCGGTGCCGCAGCCGAAGACGAGATCGCCGGTACCGGGCAGGCGGCGCGTCACCGTCTGCATCTGCACGCCCGTGATTGCCTGCACCTGCTTCACGAAGCCGGGGTTGTCGCCGGTCCGGTAGAGCAGGAGCAGTTCGCGCAGTCCCGCGCCGCCTGGGTCCTCCAGCGGCAGATGATTGAAATTGAGCTGGCGCACCAGCCGCCAGGCGGTGGTGCCCTGTGCAAGCGGTCGCTTTGGCGTGCCCGGCGCGCGTATCAGTCCGACGCTGGCAAGCGGTGCATTGACGACCGTGCTGAGATCGTCCACCCCGTTGACGGCCAGCAGGTTCGGCAGATCGCGATTCGTCACCCATACCTGCGCGGTGATGAACCGGATATTGTCATGAGCGGGCGTGCCGTTCGCATCGACCAGCGACACCAGTGTGTCGCCCGGCGCGTAGGTGGCGCGTGTCTGGTAGCGACGCGCCAGATCGGTGCCCCGGGCGGGCTCGCGACGGGTGACGAAATAGCGGCCGGTGCTGTTCTCGTCGCGGGCCAGCGTCGGATACCGCGGCTGGAACTCAAGACTCGCGGATTCCCTGGTTTCGAATCCCGAGAGTGCCCCGACTGAAAACACTTCGTAGTCGGCCGGCGCGAGTGGATCGACATGCAGGGCGGCGGTCGTGCTGTTCTCAGGCAGTTCGAGCCGGTCTATCGTGACAGGAAACAGGTTGATGACAGGGGTGCAGAACAGCGCAAAATGCGAGGCATCGACCTGGTTGACCAGTTCGCCTGCCGGGCGGTCGAGCAGCACGACGATCTCGACCTCCTGAGCTTCGATCCGGCGCAGGCCCGCCTCGAGTCCGGTGAGCGTGAAGAACAGGAAACGCTCGGGACAGGTGGCATATTCGTGCAGCAGGTTGTGGCCGTGAAACTTCGGCCAGACAAGCGGCAGCATTGCCTGATCCGTGCCGAAGCCTTCATGCATCACGGCCTGGTTTCGCACCACGTGCAGCGGCTCCTGGGCAGTGGCAAAACTCCCCGGCGCGGCGAGTACCGATGCGGCCGCCCCGGTATGCAGGAGTTCGAACAGCTGGGAGGCAAGCCGCACGTCGCCCGCCAGATAGACCGGCAGGCGATCCAGACCGCGCAGCTGTCCGATGGTGGCGCTGCCGGTGGCTCGCAGCCGCAGGCGTAACGCGGAGCGTACGTTCCGGTCCGGGCGCACGTAGCGGTCAAGCGCGGAGATATCGGGCGGAATGCCGGTGAGCCGGGCGCTGACGATTTCCAGCGGATAGAGCGTGACGTCCTGGGTGCTGCGGAACTGGCAGACGCAGCCGCCACCCTGCGGCACGGGGGAGGCGAACGGACTGCCGCGTGGGACATGAAACCCCTGTGCAAGTTTGCTCCTGGCGTGATCCGGGTATAGCCGTGCCACCGCCATCGATGGCGTCGGCGCGAGGTAATTCGGATAGAGGCATTGCAGCAGGGGGCGCGTGAAGTCGGGGAATGCGGCGTCCAGTTTCATGCGCATGCGGGCGGACATGAAAGCGAATGCCTGGACGAGCCGCTCGACATACCTATCGCCGATTTCACCCGCCTGCATGCCCAGACGCCTGGCGATTTTTACATGCGCCTGCGCGAATTCGGCGGCAAGTTCGCGCAGGTACAGGAACTCCTCGTTGTAGTACGTCAGCAGATCACCCGCGCCGGTTTCCGGGCGTTGACGGTACGGTACGGATCGCCTCGCCGGCTGCTCCACGTACTGTTCCGGTTCGAAGCGCATGCCGGTAATCGGCGCATCCGTGGGCGCCTGTCCAAGCCAGCTGGACCAGCCAAGTTGTTCCGTTCCACCCAGCACCGCAGGCGGTGCGCCCTGTGGCTTGATGCGCAGTTCCAGTTCCCACCGGTAGCCGCGCCCGACAAATTCCCTCACGCATTCGACCAGCTTCGGCAGGTCCACGCCCTGCGCCGTGAAACGCAGATACACCTGCAAGTCGAGCGGCCCCAGGACAATGCGGAACCGGTGCTGGCGGTCCGGCACCTGCTCGCCGAGCATCGCGCCCATCGCAAGCGTCGAAGACTCCACGGGCTTGCCGAGATAACTGTGGCTGGCCGGCGTCATTTCCAGCCAGTGAAAGACGTATTCCTCGATTGCGACCGGTACGCCGAAGTACTGCTCAAGCGTCGCGCGCAGGCCGTCGGGATTACGCGCTTCGCGCACCGGATGCGCAGAGGCGGCGAGGCGCGCATGGCCAGGAAACGGCCGGCCGGCGATTTCGGCGGGATCGTGGCCGGCGAGGCTCGCGACAAAAAAGGAGAATGTTTCGTCATCCTTCCGGTCAAGGCCCGCTGCGGCCTGTGCGGAGACCCACGCCCGGTACAGCAGAGTCAGGTAGCGGTGGTGAAAGATGTCGAGGAAGTTGACGAGCGTCGCATCCCGCCGGTTCTGCTCACGCTCGCGTGCAATCTCGGTCATGTGAATCGGCAGTGGCCCGTTCGGCCCGAACATGCCCAGACTGAGAAGCCGTATCTTCAGACGCCCGTTGACCTCACGCACGTCGGCAATCTCGCGCGACGCGAATGCGAGGCTCGGTGCCTGGCCGAGACGGAACGGCTCCGCCTGTGGACGCCGCGCGGTGCCGACCGGATCAATGCGGGGATCGGCGCCGATACGGCGCAGCAGGGAAATGAACCCGTAGCGCCAGGGTTCGGCCATCAGACGTTCAACGCTTTCCGGTGAAAGCGCTACGCCGGGCATGGGCAGATCGAAGCGGGCGCGCTCCATCAATCAGGACGCGCCTAATGCGGCCCGCACGGGAAAGACAGGAGGCGTGAGGCGTGGATACGTAAGACGTGGATACCTGTCGCAGCGTACAGCTTTCATCGTTTGACCTCTTCCCCGAGTTCTTTCAATCATCGGGGATAGTCGTTGGATAGTCAGCAGGACTATTTCGCAATAACGCTGGGAAATGTCAGCGGCGTCCAGTTGCATTGACGGTTATCCACCCCGTCCTGAGCAAGTTATGTATCGTGCATCGACACGGACCACCAGGCTGGCGTCAGCGCAGGCATAAAAAAGCCTGCGACGGGCGCGGGCAACGAGAGCGCGTCTGCGGATCAGGAGGGGAATTGTGCCGACATGCAGAATCAATGCGCGGGTCGTGTACGCAGCCGTGACATCGAACAAATCCGGGAACGCGCAGCAAGCAACCCGATAAAAAAGGGCGACCGGAGTCGCCCTGAATGGTCACGCAAAACACCTGCCGTGTCCCGATGATGCGGACAACCAGAGGCCGTGTGCCAGCAACCAGGTTGTTAAATTCAAGCGGAACAGGTGTTTGTAGCTCTTGAGCGTCGCGGGCGAATTTATCCACAGAAATTGTTCACATCCCTGTGGACAACTCCTGGCCAAGCGACATAACTGATTGAGCGCAGAAGGATTTCTTCGCTGGAGCAGCGAACGCGCTCACTCCGTCGGCGAAGCGAGCAGCGACACCGGCACGCCGCGGCAGCTGACCCGGGCGACGAGCTCCGCGCCGAGACCCGCACTCGATTTCTCGTGCGCATCGAACGAGGTCATCTCCCTGTCGACCCGCAGAATGTTGATCGGCCACGACGCGCGCGACAGCCGTTCGTGCGCGAAAGCGCCGACCCACAGCGGCGTGACGGAGGTGCCGTTGCCCACCGCGTAACCGCTGGGCCAGAACCGCAGCACGTCGCGCTCGTCGCGCGTGTCGCCCGGACGCATGAACACCACCGAAGACGGCACGCCGTTGTTGAGCTTCGGCAAGACCGGCAGCGACACCGCCGCCACATTGGGCGAGGCCAGCGAGAGCAGACTGTGCGCCGAGACGTCCGTGCCTTCCACCCAGCCTTGGGCGCGCAACTGTCCGCGGATCGAATCGAGGTTCGAGACCCACTGCAGCGTGAGCGGCTCCTTGCGATCGCCGCCCATGTCCGAGCGGTAACACGGCAGGCGCTTCCATACGGAGAGTGTCCACTGCGATTGCGAGACCAGCACGGGAGGCGGGCGCAGCGCGCTGTCCGGCGGCGGCGTGGGCATGTTGAAGCCGACCTGGACACCCACGCTGAGCAGCACGACCACCAGCACCACGACGGGCATGAACGCACGTTCGGGCGGCGTTTCCGGGTGCCGCCACATCGCTGTCAACGCAACGATCGCCACCCAGAGGTAGGCGAGCGCGGCGCCGCCGAGCGCGTCGGACACCCAGTACCTGCCGAAGTACAGTCCCGCGAGCGCGACCAGGATCACCACGATCGCACTCGCGGCCGCCACCAGCACCCCTTCCAGCCTCTCGACCCGGCGCGCCAGCAGAAACGCCAGGAAACCGTACACAATGACGGTTGCGGCGACGTGATTGCTCGGAAACACATAGGCGCCGATCATCGACGTATTGGGCGGCGCGCGGTGCATCGCGAACTGCAGCACGTAGATCAGCAATTGGGAAAACACCACCGCCGCGAGCCAGTAGCCGACGGTGCGCCGGCGCCGCTCCAACAGCATCCATACCGTGACCGTCACGACCAGCGCCGCGAGTGTGATGCTGCTGCCGAGCGTCGAGAGACCGGCGAGAACGGTATCGCTCCAGGGCGTGCGTACCGATTGCAGGAAGTGGTAGACGGAGACGTCCACTCGCGTCAGCGGATCGCCGCTGGCGACGTCGTCGAGCACGCCGAAAAAAAGCGCGCCCGACACGAGTACGACCAGCGACGTCAGCAGGATGCTGCTGGCGTCAGGCGTACTGGGGTCGAGCATCTTGCGCGCGAAACGGCCGAACGGACCCGGATGCCGACAGGCCCAGCTGCCCAGCTGTTGGCCCGCCGCGCTCGACCACGCATTGGCGTGCGAGAGCAGAAAACGCGCCGCGCGAAAGCTCAGCCAGACAATCCCCACCAGCAGCGCGATGATCACGACGAGCCTGAACGACACCGCGCCGGCCAGCAGCACCGAGGCGCCGAAGATCATGCCCGGCAGGATATGGGCCGGCGCCCAGATCAGCGCCGACAGCACGTTCATTGCGTAAAAGCGCAGCGGCGGCATGCCGAGCATGCCCGCCACCACCGGCACGATTGCCCGCAAAGGGCCGATGAAGCGCGCCAGCACGACGCTCTTCGCGCCATGTTTGTGGAAGAAGCGGTGGCCTGCCTCGAGCACCTCGGGATGTTTGCAGAACGGCCAGAACTGGACGATGCGGTCCTTGTAACGGCTGCCGATCCAGAAGCTCATGCCGTCGCCGGCGATGGCGCCGGCGATCGCCCACGCGAGTGCCCAGCCGAGACTCAGCGAGCCGGTGCCGATCAGCGCGCCGGCAAGGAACATGGCGGTGCTGCCCGGAACGAAAGTGCCGATGACGGCGAGCGACTCCAGAAACGCCGCCAGGAAGATGACCGTGAGCGTCCAGCCGGGATGGCCGGCTAACTGGTGCAAGAGGTGGATGTAGGCGTGCTCCATCGTGCGCGATCAGCCGTTCTGGCGTAACGATTGATCATAACGCGCGACGGAGCCGTCTTATTCCTTTTTGGACGCCGGCCGCAGGTTCACGAAGCGCTAAGCGAATCGCCGGAGACGTGAACGCGTTGGCCGATCTGCACGGCCGGCTGCGTCGGGTAGCTGAAGTTGCGGTAGCTACCGTCCTGCATGCGGACCTGCACCTGGTACGTGGTCTGCTTGCGCACCGCGTGTTCAATGCCGTTCCCTGCGAGGCCGCCGCCGACCGCGCCGGCAATCGTCGTGAGAATCTTGCCGCGGCCGCCGCCGATCTGGTTGCCGACCAGCCCGCCCGCCACCGCGCCGCCCAGCGCGCCGAGGCCCGTGGTCGGCTCGGGCGCCTGCACCGTATTGATGGCGACGACTTCGCCCGCGTACGGGTCGGCGGCGACCGGGCGCGGTGCCGCGGCGTCGTAAGGTGCCTGGTAGCCCTGATTGTTTGCGGAATTCGGCGCGGCGACCGGTGTCGCGCGGTGCGGATGATGAACCGGCGGCCGGGCAGGGGCGGTTTGCTGCGCCGTCTGCTGAACCGGGGCCGCTTGCGGTGCCGCAACCGGCGTGCTGGCGAGCGGCGCCGCCGCTGCCGTGACCGGCAGCGCGGGTTCCGTGACGGCGTGCGAAGTCGGCAGCAAACCGGTCATCGCGGCGATGCCGGTTGCGCTCGCCAGGATGACGGCGACAGCCGCGCCGGCAACTAGCGGATGAATGCGGCTGCGTTGCGGCTGGCTGGAAGTGAGGTTCGTATTCATGGCGGACTCCGCGGGTAGGTGCCTGCAATAACGCCGCGAAAGTGCGTTCGGTGCACGCGGGCTGCGTGCTGCTTTGTAAGGATTTGTACGCTTTCGCGCGAGCGGTTACACGTTCAGATTTCGTCGCTGAGTTCG
The DNA here is from genome assembly GCF_003386115.1 of Paraburkholderia sp. BL27I4N3. Lineage (NCBI taxonomy): Bacteria > Pseudomonadati > Pseudomonadota > Betaproteobacteria > Burkholderiales > Burkholderiaceae > Paraburkholderia > Paraburkholderia sp. BL27I4N3. Next base: position 8,145,215 of record NZ_QREJ01000001.1, read on the forward strand.
TCGCGGATAGGTTGCGGGCGGTCGTGGCGGATGCTCGCCAGGCGTGCGCCGGTCGTCGCCTGAAAACCCTCGGCCAGTTTCAGCAGCCTGGTGTGGACGTGGTCGAGCGTGTACCACGTGTCATCCAGTAGACGCTGGGTTGCGTGTGGGTCGGCCGGGTCGTACGGTGGCGAACGAAGCGGGCCGGGCGCCGTCTTACTATTTGAGCGGTCGGGCAACACGGACCTCGCGCTCGCGCAATTCGACGAAGTAACGGAGTGGGCTATGAAGATCGTAAAGGGCAGTATCGCGGCGTCGGCAATGATGATCGGTGCCGTTGCCGCAGCGTATGGGCAGTCGGTCACGCAGCCAGGCGCCACCGGAGCGGCTGCCGTCAATGGCGCGCCTTCCGGCATGAGCAACAATGCGGGGGCCACAGCGGGAACGGGTCCGTCGACGGCCGCCGGCTTGAGCCCGATGTCGCCGGGTGCGGGAACGGCGGGCGGGGTAAGAGCCGGTCCCGCACTCAACACCATGCGGGCGAACGGCACGAGCCTCAACGCGAACCCGGACCCGCGCGTGCCGAATTTCGCCGGCAGGGGCGCGCCGCCGCCGTCGCGGAATTAGTCAGCAAGCGGGGCGTGTCCATCGCGTGAGCGCCGCGGATAAAATGCACGCCTCGGCAAGCGGATCCGATTCGACGGCAAGGAGATGGGCATGGCGTACGGCGAGCACAAATACAAGGTGTCGGTGCAATGGACCGGCAATCGCGGAAGCGGCACTTCCGGCTACCGCGATTACGGGCGCGATCATGTGATAGCAGCAGGCAACAAGCCGGAGATTCCAGGTTCATCGGACGCCGCCTTTCTCGGCGACGCCACCCGCTGGAACCCCGAAGATCTGCTGGTCGCCTCGGCCAGCGCCTGCCACAAACTCTGGTATCTGCATCTGTGCGCGGATGCCGGTATCACGGTGACGGCGTATCGCGACGACGCCGAAGGCACCATGCTGGACGACCCGAAACACGGCCGTTTTTCACAGATCGTGCTGCACCCGCGCGTCGTGATTCGCGCGGGCGGTGATGCCGAACTCGCCGCGCACCTGCATCACGTGGCGCACGAGAAGTGCTACATCGCGAACTCGGTCAATTTCCCGATTCTCTGCGAAGCGGTCATCGAAACGGATAGTGATTGACCGAGGCAGGCCCGGCCGCCGGCTGGGCGCTATCGGTTCAATGCAGCAGCGCCATCTGCACGACTTTCACGATCACCAGCGCCACCGCCACGATCAGATAGCCGCGCAGCACGCCCATCCAGACCCGCTTGGACAGCGTCAATTGCGGCGCCGGCAACTCGTCCAGAGGCGGCATGCGCCACGCTGCGCGCGTTTCCTTGGACCACACGAATTCGCTCTCCTGAGCCACTGCGCTCCCGGATTTCCGCCGCAGCTTGCGGGCCACGACGGTGGCCGCATAACCTGCCACGGCCATCAGCGTGCCGGCTGCGAGCACTTCAAGCATGACTTCGCCGGTGATGTCCGGATACATGACGGAAGCCGTGAGAATGATGGATAGCATGACAAGCACCCAGACCACTGCGCCTGTGAAGAGGTTGAGCTTCTTCGAGTTGACCCACGGTCCGAGCACCGCGCGGTCGTTGCACAACAGCAGCAGAAACACGGTCGCGCTCGGCAGCAGCACGCCGGCGAGCGTCTGCACTGCTTCCGTCAGAAGGCCGAGCGGGCTGCCCGGAATCAGCACCAGCGTCGCCGCGGCCGCCACGATGGCGAAATAGACGAGGTAGAAGCCCTTCGCGTCCGACACGCCGCGATGCAGCGAGTGGCGAATCTTGAAGACGTCGCCGATCGCGTAGGCGCTCGACAACGACACCGCCGCCGCGCCGATGATGCACGCGTCGAGCAGCGCCACGGCGAACAGCACGGCGGCCGTGCGGCCGGCATATCTTTCGAGGTCGGCGATCACGCCGCCCGCGTCGGTGAAATGCCCGAACTCGGGCTTGCCCGCGTAGAGCGCCGCGCAAAACGAGATCATGGCCACGGCGCCGATCATCACGAAAACGATACCGATCCACAGGTCAGCCTTTTCGTACTTCATGAAGCGCGGCGTGATGCGTTTATCGACGATGTAGCTCTGCTGGAAGAACAACTGCCACGGCGCGACGGTGGTGCCGACAATGCCGATCACGAGCAGCATCACGTCGCTCAGCTTCGATTGAGCGGGCCAGCCCGGGATCAGAAAATCGTGCGCCATCTGGCTGACCGGCGGGTGAATCGATACCAGCACTGGCACGAGCAACAGGCTCATCACGCACAGCACCACGGCGAAACGTTCGAAGCGCCGGAAGTCGCCCGTGCTCACTGCGGCCATGGTTACCGCCGCGGCGATGCAAACGCCGGCCACCTTCGAAATGCCAAAAAACTGGAGCACGAACGTGATGCCGATGAACTCGGTCACGATCGTCAACGCGTTGAGGATGAACAGATCCACGACGCTGAAGGCTCCCCAGAATTTGCCGAAGCGCTCGAAGATCAGCCGTGCATGACCGACGCCGGTCACCGCGCCCAGACGCAGCACCATCTCCTGATTGACGAACAGCACGGGCACGAGCAGCAGCATGGTCCACAGCAAGGTCGTGCCATAGTTCTGTCCCGCTTGCGTGTAGGTGCCGAAGGCGCCGGCGTCGTTATCGCCGACCATCACGATGAGGCCGGGCCCAACAATCGCGAGCAGCGTGCGCACGCGGGCCCACCAGCTGTTGCGCGCCCCCGTGTCGTGATGGGCGATGGTGCCGAGTGCGCCCTTGATGTCGCCGAGGTGCGCGTCGTCGAGAACGGCGCTGCGGGGTGGTGAGACGTTGATTGGAGTGGACATGCTGGCCGCCTGAGTAGGTTTGATTGGATTGAGCGGGGCGTCTTCAGGATCCGCCGGATGCGCGGCCGAACGGGGCGGCGGCGCGGGCGCAAACGCGAAGACGCGCTGAGCGTGTGTGCTTACGAAGCGGACCGCGAGACGGCACGCAAAGCGAGCGCCCTGACGCGGTGCCAGGCCACGGCGAGCCAGTGCGGCTTGACGCCGTGCAGTGCGAGGGCGGCGTCGCTATGGCTGTGGGTTTGCTGCCGTGTCGGTACGAGAGTGGCGAGGTACATGTTTTTTCTCCGGGCGTAGGGCTTGACGCGGATTGCGGAAAGCCAGCAGACACGGAGCGCGGCGCATCAGGCGCGCGGCGAAGCAGGTCTACTCGCTTTTCCTTGGGCAAATGATTGTTTGCCTGTCCGCTCGGTCGTGACTGAGCGGACATTGAGCGGCAACTCGTCGGCATATGGGATAACTGTCACTGTCCATGGCGGCTCCTTATCGGCGTTCGGTACGCACGTGTTGGTCCACGCGTTCGGCCGCACCGCATGTCGAACGAATCGAAACGGCGCGAGCGAACGCTGCCGCGAGCGAAGGCTCGCGACGGGATGCCAATCGGCGGGACGCATGTGCGTAAGCACGGCGCGGCCGGATGGCGCTAGTCAAGGTGCACGGAGTAAGTTACTGCGGCGCGCACCGTCTGCCTGTCGGCAAGACGGCGGCTGAGAAAAAAGCGCGGGCGTCGGGCCGGTCAGGCAGTGAAACTGTTCGAAGGTCGACTACTGCTGGTGTCCAAGGCATGGGCCTCGTTGATGAAGACGGCGAATTTTAGGCACTGCAGCAAGCGGAAGTCAACATGCTTCGTTAAACGAAGCAAATATTGTTTGGCGGGGTGTGGGCCAGGCCACGTTGTGGTGGTGGGAGGCGTCTTGTCTTTCAATTTCGATGGAAAAGAAAGGCTAATGAAGGCTATTTCTCGCTGCTGCCGGTGGAGAGCGGCTTGAGCCGATATGGCGGGGCGCGGCGCGTGCGTGACTCGGCACGATCCGCCGCCCCGCGCCGACGAAAACACGCCTTCCAATGTCTCAACGATTGCCGTCGAGCAGATCGCCAAGCAGTTCGTCGAATGCGGCTTGCGCGTCTTCGAGTTCCTGCAGCGCGGCGTCGAATGTTTGCAGCGCGAACTGCGAAGGCGTGCCGCTGCCGGCCGGCGGGAATTGCGATTGCAGCGACGCGAACGCCGACTGCACGCGTTGGGTCGCGGTCAATACACGCTGCATTGCCGCGGTTTCTTCGGCTCGCGCCTGTTCGTGATCCATGAGAACTCCGTGTTCAACTGGTCGGCTCGCGCCGTTTTAAAGGGGTGACTATGCCATGTTAGCGTTCAGGACAGCGGCAAGCCGCCGTTGGCCTTCACTTCGCGCAACGACAGCGCCGATTCCACCGATGTCACGCCCGGCAGGCCACGCATTTCATCGCGCATGAAGGTGCCGTAGTCGTCGAGATCGCGCGCCACCACCTGCAGGATGTAATCGGCGCTGCCCGACACGTTGTGACACGCGAGGATGCGCGGGATGGCCTGCACCTCGCGCTCGAAGCGCGTCGCCACCGCGCGGTCGTGCACGGCAAAACGCACGTAGACGAACGCGACGACGCCGAAGCCGAGCGCGGAGCGCGACAGCATCGCGCGGTACTGGTCGATATAGCCATCGTTTTCGAGGCGCTTCAGCCGGCGTGCGCAGGGCGTTTCGCTGAGGCCGACCGTTTCGGCCAGCCGCGCGTTGGACATACGGCCATCTTTCTGAAGCGCGGCGAGGATCGCGCGGTCGGTTTTATCGAGGTCGGTTGTCATGGCTCTGTGGTGCTGATGACGGATTGGAGGAAAGCCGGTGCTCGGGCCGCAATATTAGCGCATTCCTCCACGGGTGAGCACTCCGGGCCGGTAATACGCCAGCAAACCCTCCGCCGACGATTGCAAGATAGAGCCTTGAAAACAGGAGAATTCGATGATTTCCGCACATCTGCTGGCTGTGTATGTTGCGGCGCTTTTTGTCGTCTATGCCGTGCCTGGACCGGACATGGCGCTGGTGCTGCAAACCAGTATCGGACGCGGCGTGCGCAGCGGCTTCGCGGCTGCCGGCGGCCTCGGGCTCGCGCGCGCGACGCACGTTACGCTCTCGGCATGCGGCGTGGCCGCGCTATTGCGCAGCGCGCCGTGGTTATACGAAGTGGTGCGCTATGGCGGCGCGGTTTATCTCGCGTGGGTGGGAATTCAGATCTTTCGTTCGCCGGTGTTCGCGCTGCCTGGCGGTCATGCCGCCGGCGGCCGCGCGGGTGCTACGGCAAGCGTCGAGTCTCGTCCGTTGCGGGCTGCTTTTGTCAAGGGCTTGCTCACCAACTTGCTGAACCCGAAGGCGCTGCTGTTCTGCTCTGTGCTGCTGCCGCAGTTCGTGCGTCCGGAGGCGGGGCCGGTGGCTTTGCAGATGGTCGAACTCGGTCTGGTGCTGCTCGCTATCGGCGCCTGTTTCGACATGCTGTACGCGATCGGCGCCGCGCGGATCGCCGGCTGGATGCGCGCCCATCCGCTAGCGCAAACGCTGCAGCGCTGGACCTTCTCAGCCGCGCTGATCGGTTTCGCGTTGCGGCTCTCGCTGGACTGATTCTGGCTGGCTAGGGCGCGTCGCTTCTCCAGACCGCCCGGCCGTGAACCGCGCAGGAGAGCCCGCTTATCTGCTCAGCTTGTGCTCGCGCCGCGAGCGGTCCTCGATGATTTTCCGGCGATGCTTGTCTTTCATCTTCTTCCAGCTTTTGCATTCGTCGCGCGTGCGCATGCAGCCTATGCAGAAGCCGGTTTTGCTGTCGAACTTGCAGATGTCGATGCAGGGTGACGCGATGCTCATGGCCATTGGCAATTAAAGGAAATGCCAAGACTCTCGCATGCCCCATGCCCGCGCGCAAAGTGATTGTGTTAATAAAGCCAATAGAGCGCCAGAGCTTGTTCGTGGCGGCACAATCACTCGCTTTCCCACTCGATGAAAACTTTTTTGCTCTATGCCGTGACCGCCATTGCCGAAATTGTCGGTTGCTATTTGCCGTGGCGCTGGCTGAAAGAGGGCGGTTCGATCTGGCTGCTGGTGCCGGGCGCGCTCAGCCTCGCGCTCTTCGCCTGGCTGCTGACCCTGCACGGTACCGCCGCAGGCCGCGTGTATGCGGCTTACGGCGGTGTATATGTAGCTGTGGCGATTGCCTGGCTATGGTGCGTCGACAAGGTGCGGCCCACGCTGTGGGACGCCGCCGGCGTGGCTTTCACGCTCGCCGGCATGGCGATCATCGCGTTCCAGCCGCGCGTTTGAGCAGGCGGGCGAGCCGATCTTTCCCGCTCCCAAAGGCCTCTCTCTGTGCGCGCTCGTTGCCGCTTCCGCGCCAACTTCGAGTCCGCAGGCTCGCGCTTTACTTGATGCCGCCGAGATAATCGAGCTTGCCGAGATCGACGCCGTTGTGACGCAGAATGTCATACGCCGTCGTGACGTGAAAAAAGAAGTTCGGCAGCACGAAACCGAGCAGATACGACTGGCCTGTGAACTCGACCGGACCCGAGCGCAGCTTCAGCGTGATCGGGCGTTCTTCCGAGCCGTCGATCTGCTCAGGCTTGAATTCCTTCAAATAATCGATCGTCTTTTGAAGGCGGGCAATCAGTTCTTCAAAAGTCTGCTCGACGTCGTCGTACTTCGGCGCTTCGACGTCGGCCAGCCGGGCGGCGCAGCCCTTCGCGGTGTCGCTCGCGATATAGACCTGGCGTGTGAGCGGCAGCATGTCCGGTGCGAGCCGGCCGGTGGTGAACACCGTGGGCTCGATCTGTTTCGCGGCGGCATGCGCTTCGGCTTTGCCCAGAATAACTTGCAGGTTCGTCAGGCCGCGAATCAATACGGGCAGTGATGCTTGATACATCGAAATTGACATGGGGCTTCCTCTGATTCTTTGATCGTGCGCGCGGATGGCGCGCGAGGCAATGTAACGGCTGGATTGCCGCTGCAGCATCATAGCGCGAGCGGCGAAAGACGCGCATCGCGGCGGCGCGGCGTTAGCCATTCGGACAACTGCCGCGCACGCCGGAACTGTGTTTGAATGGATTGGTCGGACCGTTTTGACGTCCTCGAAACAGCGAACTTGCCGCCGCCTTCAGGCGATGAGGTTGTGAGAGGCGCGTGGCGAGTGGATCCAACTCGTGGAACCCGCCGTCACGCTAACTGGAGAGTCGACACCATGGTCAATAAGCAGCCGCTGCCAGGCAGTGAGCGAACAGTGGAACAGGGTTCGAAAGTCGTCGGGCAATGCGATCCCACAGAGCGGATCGAGGTATTCGTCATGTTGCGCCGTCAACAGCAGGCGCAATTCGACGCATTGATGAGCAAGATCGAAGCGGGCGATCCCAGCGTCAAGCCGTTGTCGCGCGAGACGCTCGCGAAGGACTACGGCGCCGCGCCGGACGACATCGCCAAGGTCAAGGCCTTCGCCAGCGCACACGGTTTGACGGTGGTGCGCGAAGATCCGGCGGCGCGCACGGTGCTGCTGAGCGGCACGATTGCCCAGTTCCAGGACGCGTTCGCCGTGAAGCTCGAACATTACGAACATCACACGTCTGGCCAGTTCCGCGGCCGCACCGGCGCGATCAGCGTGCCCGACGATCTGCACGGCGTGGTGCAGGCCGTGCTCGGCCTCGACAACCGCCCGCAGGCGCGGCCGCACTTTCGCATCCGGCCGCCGTTCCAGCCGGCCCGTGGTCATCAGGTTTCGTTCACGCCTCCGCAGCTCGCGTCGCTCTACCACTTTCCGCAAGGCGACGGCGGCGGGCAGTGCGTCGGCATCATCGAACTGGGCGGCGGGTATAACGCCAGCGATCTCAAGTCCTATTTCGCGAGTCTCGGCGTTGCGTCGCCCAAGGTGAAGTCGGTCGGCGTCGATCAGGGCAGCAACCAGCCCACGGGCGATCCGAACGGACCGGACGGCGAAGTCACGCTCGACATCGAAATTGTCGGCGCAATCGCGCCTGGGGCGGAAATCGCGGTGTATTTCACGCAGAACAGCGACGCCGGCTTTATCGACGCGGTGAGCCGCGCGGTGCACGACACGACCAACAAACCGTCGGTGATTTCGATCAGTTGGGGCGGTCCGGAGTCGAACTGGACCAGTCAGTCGTTGCAGGCCTTCAACAGCGTGCTGCAGTCAGCGGCAACCCTTGGCGTGACGGTCTGCGCGGCGTCGGGCGACAGTGGTTCGAGCGACGGCACGGGCAGCGACCAGGTCGACTTCCCGGCGTCGAGCCCCTATGTGCTGGCCTGCGGCGGCACGAGCCTGACCGCGTCGGGCACCGCGATCTCGCACGAGGCGGTCTGGAACGACGGCGCGCAAGGCGGCGCGACCGGCGGCGGCGTGAGCCAGGCTTTCCCGCTGCCGGTCTGGCAGAAGGGCTTGTCCGCCACGTCGACGAAGGGCGGCAAGAAAGCGCTCAGCGGGCGCGGCGTGCCCGACGTGGCGGGCGACGCTTCGCCGGTGACCGGCTACAGTGTATTGATCGACGGTACGCAGACGGTGGTCGGCGGCACCAGCGCGGTCGCGCCGCTGTGGGCCGCGCTGATCGCGCGTATCAATGCGGCGAAAGGGCAGCCGGCCGGCTTCATCAACCCTAAGTTGTATAAGGCGGCGGGCGCGTGCAACGACATCACGCAAGGCAACAACGGCAGTTTCGCGGCATCCGCGGGTTGGGATGCCTGCACGGGGCTCGGCAGTCCCAATGGTCAGAAGGTGGCGGCCGCACTATAGTCTGCAACACACGCCCCGAAGAAAGTCCTTCGGGGTGCACAAAAGACGTGAACGAACCCATGGAGCGATCATGACGAATACCGAGTCAGCTTCTGTTAGTCCGCAGCCGTCGCACAATTCGCATGCTTCGGGCACGCCGGCTCCGGCGCCCGCACCCGCCAGCGCGCCGCACAAAGCCAAAGATCAGCCGTTCTTCGATCCGGTCGCCTACGGCAACGGGCCTGACGATTCCGTCACCGCCACGGATGAAAGCGCCGCCGTCACGCACCACTCGGTCACCATCGGCGGGCACAGGATCAACTACACGGCAACCGCGGGCCACCTCGTGATCGTCGATCCGAGCAGTTCGCAGCCGGAAGCCCGCATGTTCTACGTGGCGTTCACGCAGGACAACCAGAAGGAAGAAGCCCGGCCGGTCACGTTCTTTTATAACGGCGGCCCGGGATCGTCGTCGGTGTTCGTGCTGCTGGGTTCGTTCGCGCCGCGTCGCATCAAGACCTCGATGCCGAGCTTCACGCCGCCCGCGCCGTATTCGATGGAAGACAATCCGGATAGCCTGCTCGACAAGAGCGACCTCGTTTTCATCAATCCGGTCGGCACCGGCTACTCGGCGGCGATCGCGCCCAAGAAGAACCGCGACTTCTGGGGCGTCGACCAGGACGCGGACTCGATCAAGCAGTTCATCAAGCGTTTTCTGACGAAGAACAACCGCTGGAATTCGCCGAAGTACCTGTTCGGCGAGTCGTATGGCACGGCGCGCAGTTGCGTGCTGGCGTACCGCTTGCATGAAGACGGCGTGGATCTGAACGGCATTACGCTGCAATCGTCGATTCTCGATTACACGCAGGCCGGCAACCCGGTCGGCGCGCTGCCCACGGCGGCCGCGGACGCGTGGTATCACAAGAAGCTCGGCATCGCGCCACGACCGACCGATCTCGGCACGTTCGCCGAAGAAGTCGCGCAGTTCGCGCGCACCGACTATCTGGCCGCGCTGCGCAAGTTTCCGACCACCGACGCGGCCACGGTCGAAAAGCTCAGCGAATACACGGGCATCGACAAAACGACCTTGCTCGCGTGGAGCCTGGATGTCGCCTCGTACGACAGCCGGGGCAATTCGCTATTCCTCACCACGCTGCTGAAATCCAAGGGGCTTGCGCTCGGCGAGTACGACGGCCGTGTGACGGCGATCGGCACGGGCATTGCCGGCAAGATCGACCCGAATTCCGGCGGCAACGACCCGACCATGACGGCGGTCACCGGCGTCTACACGACGATGTGGAACGTGTATCTGAACGAGCAACTGAAGTACACGTCGAATTCGTCGTTCACGGATCTGAACGACCAGGCCTTCAAGTACTGGGACTTCAGTCACATCGATCCGACGGGCGCGCAGAAGGGCGTCGACTCGAAGGGCAACATCATTCTGTACACCGCCGGCGATTTGGCCGCCGTGATGGCGCTCAATCCCGATCTGAAGGTGCTGTCGGCGAACGGCTTCTTCGATTTCGTCACGCCGTTTTACCAGACCGTGCTCGATCTGCAGCAAATGCCGTTGCTCAGCCAGCAGGTCCGGCAGAACCTGTCGGCGCGCTTTTATCCTTCGGGACATATGATTTATCTCGACGGCGGATCGCGTACCGCGCTAAAGGCCGATCTCGCAACGATGTACGATACGACGGTGTCCAACACGCAGGCGCTGTTTCGTATCCGCGCATTGCAGGCGCGTGTGCCGCAGTAGCGGCGAATCGACGCGCCGCGTCGCGGACGCGGCGCGTGCGGGACGCCTTGGCATCGCAAGGGCGTCTGGCTATCAGGCGGCTGGGACCGGCGACGCGCGAGCGGTGGCGCTGCCGGTTTCCTCGGCCTGCCAAATCGGCTAAATGCGGCCTATGCGCGCGGCGCGCGTAGTCAGGCTTTTTTACTTATCCATATTGAATGTGTTTTAATTAGTCTGCGAATTGAACTATTGCGTGCCGCTCCCGGCGCGCCGACGAATGAACGCAGGCATTGCAGACAGGCGTCGCACAGAGTATTCCAGCGACGCGACCAGCAGTACGTACGGCACGGCTTTGCCGGCGCTCGAGCGCCGGTGCGGCGTTGCGCGTCCCCGCGGCACTGCGCATTTTGCGCTCGCGGTTGGTTTCACGGCGCTGGCGATGCTACGCACGGTCGACGCCTGCGCGCAGGACGCCGCCATGCTCGACGAGCGCGTCACGCAGCAATCGGTGGGGGACACGATTTGCCGTCCCGGTTACGCCGACACGGTCGCCCCGCCGTTCGACGAACTGATGGCGCATAAAGACCGCATGCTCGCCGCGCGCGGCATCGATGCGGACAACGGCGCCTCCTTCGCGCTCGATCGCCGCGTGCCTATCGTGCTCGGCGGCTCGCCGGACGCTCGCGCCAATCTCGATCTTCTGCCGTGGGCCGGCCATCAGGGCGAGCGCCGCAAGGCGCGCGCGGCAGTCATGCTCAAGCGCTGCGTCTGCGAAGGCAAACTGAGCCTCGCCGAAGCGCAAGCCGCGATTATCGGCAACTGGTCGGTGGTTTATTCGGGCTTCAGTCAAACGTCCTGCGACGTCAGCCGGCTCGACGTGGCCACCGGTGGCGACAATGGTCATGGCGCCGGCCGCGACAACCCGCCATGAAGCCGGCCGCCTCGTTTGCGGCGCCTGCTTCGTTCATGCGCATCTGGCATCTATTCAGCCGCCCGGCTTGCAACTCGCAGGCCGTGACCCCATCTAGTTTTCGGAGAATCATCATGATCCATTCACGTCTTGCCGTCATGGCTCTTTCTATCGGCTGCGTATTCGGCAGTACTGCCGTGTTCGCTGCCGAGCCAGTGCATTGCGGCCAGGCCGACACGCTGAAGATTCGCGGCGATGTGCCCGCGGCCATCAGCTTCGACGTGTATCGCCAGTTGCGGCCGTTGAGCGCGCAACGGGTTGCGCTGTTCCAGTCGGCCGGCGAGGTAAAGCGCCTGCCTGACGGTCTGGCGGTATGCGAAATTGCGGATGACGGCGTCGACGATCCGTCCGCGGTGCTGGTTCAGCTGCCGCAAGGCAAGAACGCATGGTGGGTGAGTTCGGCCAACGTGCAAGCGGCGGACTGATCGCGACAACCAGTCCGCCTTTTGCGCAGGTCCCCCGCAGGATGCCGTGGCGATGCGTGTCGCGGCCCGGTTTTTGCATTCAGCGCCCGCATTCGATGCGCTTGCCGGGCCTATCACGCAAAATGAACAGCTGTTTTGCTATTTTTGACGCCGCTTATTCAGGTACAGTGCATTGACGGCGATATTTAAGTCCGTTTTTTGACGACACTGTGTTACATCGCTTTTACTGTCGATTGTGGCTATCCTGAGTACGGGACGAAACTCGCAGGGGAGAATTAAATGATCGCCTTCTATCTGTCATTGGCCGCTTTGGGCGCCGCCGGTGCTGCATTGATCCGCCAACTCGCTGCCGAGCAGGCGAAGCAGCGTGCCGCATTGCGCCCTGTGCGCGTGCAGTCCGCGGATCGCGGCGCTGGCCGCAACGCGCGCAGAGGGTAGGCCGCATGAACCTGATCGTGCGCAACATCGCGGAATCGTGCAGCGAGCAGGAAGTGCGGGAGTTCCTCAAGCACGAACTTGGGCATTACGCGAAAAACATCGAGGTGGTCGACGCCGGCAAGCCCAGCGCGTACGCCATGGTCGAACTGGACGCCGAAGTGCCCTATGTAGGCGAAGTGATCGCGCGGCAGATTCACGGCAAACAGTTGGGCGGTCAGACGCTGGAAGCCAGCGCCGATCTGTTCACCGACGAACCGCCGGCGGCTCAGTAACCCGGCGCGATCGATTTATCCTCAATGCGTTGCGCGACAAGAGCGCACGTAAGCTGACACGCCGCGCAGCGCCCGGCGCGGCGCATTTGGCGCGTCACCTGCATACCCATCCCTTTCTCAATCTCCGCTTGTCTGCGTCGGCCAATCGAACGGTGTGTACGGCAACGCGCGCTTGTGACGCGTCACGTCGTAAAAACGCAAGATGGTCTCGCGCGCCGCATCGCTCACCGGTTTGCGCTCCAGGAAGTCGTCGATAGCATCGTATGGAATGCCGTAGGCGTCCTCATCGGGCCGTTGCGGCCGCAACATTTCGAGGTCGGCGGTCGGCACTTTGTGCGCTAATGCATCGGGCGCACCCAGCGCTTTGGACAGCGCGCGCACGCGACGCTTGTTGAGCCCCGTGAGCGGCAACACATCGGCGCCGCCGTCACCGAACTTCGTGAAAAAGCCCATCACCGATTCGGCCGCGTGATCCGTACCGATGACCACGCCGGCCCGCGCGCCCGCCATCGCGTATTGCGCGATCATGCGCTGCCGCGCCTTGATATTGCCGTGCACGAAGTCCTGTTGCGATTCGTCCTTGTAGAGCAGGCCACTTTGATCGAGCGCGACGAGCATGGCATCGGCCGCGGCTTTGATATCGATGGTGAGATTTTCGTCCGCGCGAATAAAGCGCAATGCCTGCTGCGCGTCCGCTTCGTCTTTCTGTTCACCGTAAGGCAGACGTACTGCGATGAAGTGCGCATCGTAATGTTCGGCGCGCAATCGCTCAACCGCGAGTTGCGCGAGCCGCCCCGCGGTTGTCGAGTCGACGCCGCCGCTGATCCCGAGCACATACGTTTTCAGGCCGCTGCTACGCAGATAATTCGCGAGAAAAGCCACCCGGCGCTCGATTTCATATTCAGGATCGAACCCGGCGCTGATGTGCATTTCCTCAGCGATGCTTGCCTGGCGTGCGACTGGATCGTGTTGCGTCATGATTCCTTTTTGCTCCTTGCGCGCTCGCGCACATGTCGAACCGTAACCGGCCCGGGTTCAATTCACCTTCGCACCGCTTTAAATCCGCCGCTTTGACCGGCAAAGACGTCCGCTTATTACAGGGGTATCACTGAGTCGGCGAATCTTCATCGACAGATCGCAATGTGCTTAGTAACATCCTCGTTCTGAGAGCGCCGCATGAGCCGGCGAGCAGTCAATAATAATCAGGTTTGCTCAAACACGCGATGAACCACACCAAGCGGCCTGGCCAGCCTGTAATAGACCATCTGTCTTTCGCGCCGGTCGATCGTCCGCGCGACGTGTCGTGTATGCCGTATCGACTTTCCGTGCGGAGCATCGCCCGCGCGTTGCCTTCCTTGCGCCGTTTGGCACGTGCGTTTAGCGCCGCATTTTGCATGGCGTCATGCGGCGCGGCGATCGCAGCTTCGGCGCCCGTTGCGGCCTCGGCACCAAAGGCGGCGAATCGTCCGGTGGTCGCCGTCAACGCGTCGGCTGTCGCGGCGCCGGATGCCGCCGGCGTGGTCGACCCGCGTCGCGCGTTTATGCTGCGGGACGTTTTCGCAGAGAGCGTCACGCGCACGCTGAAAGTGCCGGCCGCGGATCAGCGAGCCTATGCCGATCGGCTGGAAGCCGCGCTCGGCGCGCATATGCTCGGCGATCTGTCGGGCGAGTATGTCGTGCTGGTCGATCGCAATGCCAATGTGCAGGCGCTCTTCATCTATTTTCGGGCCGCGCCGGCCGACAGTTGGCAGATGATCGGCGCGTCGCCGGTTTCGACGGGTCAGCCGGGCGAATACGATCACTTCATCACACCGCTCGGCGTATTCGAGCATACGCCGGCCAACATGGATTTCCGTTCGGAAGGCACGCAGAACGAAAACCATATTCGCGGCTATGGCAAGCGCGACATGCGGATCTTCGACCTCGGCTGGGCCCAGGGCGAGCGCGGTTGGGGCAAGGGCGGCATGTCGCAGATGCGTTTCCAGATGCACGCCACCGACCCCGACCATCTCGAATCGCTGCTCGGCATGCGTCACTCGAAGGGTTGCGTGCGCATTCCCGCGTCGCTCAATTCGTTTATCGATCACTATGGCATTCTCGACGCCGAATATGTTGCGCTCGTCGAGTCGGGTAAGTCGCTGTGGGTGTTGAAAAGCGATCGAGAGGTGACGCCGTGGGCTGGGCGTTACATTGCCGTGGTGGATTCGGCGCGCAAGAGCCGCCCGGCGTGGGCGCCTGCGCCCGGCAGCAAGGCGCGCGCCAAAGTGCCGGCCGGAGCGGACACGGCGGATTGATTCGCGGCGGTACTCGTCGCGCCCGCGCCGCTCATTTTGAGCAAGCCGCCCATCACGAGCGCGCGAGCAACACGCCTACCAACGCAACCGCGAACCCCGCAATCTGCAGCGGCACCGGCGTCTCGCCGAAGCCCACATAGCCTTCGAGCGCGGCGAGCGGCGGCGCGAGAAACATCAGCGCGGTCGCGCGCGCCGCGTCGCCGCGTCTGATCATCCACACCAGCAAAGTCACGCTGATCCCGGAAAGCATCACGATCCCCCACGCGAGCGATCCCCACAGCGTAGCGGACGCAATCCAGCGATGTTCACCGAGCGCAAGCGCAAGCCCGGCCGCGACAAGCGCCGCGCCGAAGTTCTGCACCGCGCTCGCGCTGCGAATATCGGCCTTGGCCAAAGAAGTCTTCTGGAACAACGTGCCCGCCGTAATCGCGCCGATCGCGGCGATCGAGATCAGCACGACGAGCCAGGTGGGCGCGCTGCCGTGCGGCGTCGGTGCGGCGGCCGCCGTCAGCTTCGGTTCGAGCACCAGCACGACGCCCGCAAGGCCGAGCGCCATGCCGGTCCAGCCGCGCCGCGACAGGCGTTCGCCGAAGAGCGGCGCCGCAACCGCGGCCGTCGCGAGCGGTTGCAGCGCGCCGAGCAAAGCCATCACGCCCGCGCTCAAGCCTTGGGCGACGGCCCAGTAGCCCGCGCCGAGATAGACGCCTTGCAGCAGTGCGCCCGCTACCAGATGTTTGCCGAAGTCGCGTCCGCCGGGCCACGTGGCGCGTGCAAACAGCGCGGCCAGCGCGAATATCAGCGCCGTGCCGCCGAAGCGTGCAAGCAGGAACAGGTTAGGATCCGCATACGGTGTAATCGCGCGGGCGACCACGAAACCGGTCGACCACAACACGACGAAAACAGCGGCGATAAAGGAAGCGAGCATTGGCAAGCGTCAAGAGAAAAGCCGCCATCTTGTCGGGAGACGCAACGCGCGTCTTGCTTGAAACTGCAATCGGCCGAACGTGTGGGCGGAGTGTGGTTTGAACCGCGAACCGGCGCACTTCACCACATCAGCAGCACCGTCCCCGCGCCGAGCACGCCGCCGCACACCGCGCACGCCCACAGCAGCACCCGCGTGCGGCGGTACTCGCGGCCGATCTCCGTCATCAGTTGCGCACTCTGCTGCGGCGTGCGCGCGAGATCGTGCTCGTGTTGCAGATAGCGCACCGCCAGTTGCGGCACGCGCGGCAGCATATGCGCGAGATGCGGCAACTCGCGGCTAATGCGTTTGAGCCAGCCGCGGTGATCGACGTCGCGCCGCGCGATATCCGCCAGCACGCCGCGGGCGATATTCCACGTGTCGACGCCGGGATGCAGCGCGCGCGCTAGCAGTTCCGCTTGATGAAACGAGCGCTGGGCGGTCGCGAGCCGCGCGGGCACCGCGCCCTCGAAAGGATGCACCGCATGCAGCAGATGATGAAACAGCGAACCCGCCGAACGGTCTTCCGGCGCGGCCGCGAAATGCGCCTCCGCACGCGTGCGCAACTCGGCTTCGAGCAATTCGGCGCGCGTGTCGTGCGGCACGTGCCCGGCATCGCGATGCATTTCGGCGAGCCGCCCGTAGTCCTGTTCGAACAGCGCGGTTGCGCCGTGCACGAAGAACTCGCGCTCGCCGGTCGAGAGACTCGACATGATCGAGAATTCCGCCAGCACGAGGCGCCCCTGCGTGTCCGGGTCGATGCTCACGCGCACGCGGCGCGCGTCGACCGTGGCGTGAAAGAAACCATGCTCGAATGCCTGCTCGGTCACCACTTCGACGATATGCGCGGCGAGCGGCGCGAGTTTGATGTGATGTGCATGCAGGCCGGGCAGGTCGCTCGCCGGCAAGGTGCTGACGCGTTGCATGGTCAGCGTATAGGCGGTGCAGAGATCCCAGATCACGTCCGGCACGACGATGCGCTTGTCGTCGTCGAAATGATGGCCGGTCTGGCTCAGATTGGCGGCTTCGGCACGCAGATCGAAGCGGCGCAGGATGTCGTCCGTGAAGGTCTGCGCCAGCGTGCGCAATTGCAGGCGGCGCGCGGTGCCTGAAAACTTTTCCAGCCAGCGCGCGACCCAGCGCAGCAGCGCGAGTTCATCGCCGATCTGTTGCAACTGGTCGGCGCGCACCAGCTTGATGGTTACTTCGTAATGGCCGTTCACCGGCACGATGAGCCGCGCGAGATGCGTCTGTTCGGCGAAGCCGCTGCGCACCGGCACCAGATCCACGGCGCTGAACAGCGTGGCGAGCGGCCTGCCGAAAGCGCGCGCGAGCGCCTGTTCGGACTCGTGCGGCGGCAGCGGGGCTTCCATGTGATCGATTGCGTCGATGGCGTCGTGCAAGGTGCCGGTCGCGAGTTCGGGCCGTTCGGCCAGCGTTTGCGCGAACCGGGCCGCCAGCGGCCCGAGTGCCGGCAGCACGCCGCTCAGGCTCTTGCCGCTGCGGTCAGCCGCATGCAAGCGGCCGATCAGCTCGATCATCCAGTGCAGCTTGTGGTCTTGCGGCGCGGCAAGCCAGATCAGGCGCGCGCCGTAACGCAGCGCGTGGAACAGCAGCAGTAGACGGCGAAACAGTGGCGGCATCGGCAGTTCGGTTGATGGGCCACGCGGCGTCCCCGTCTCTCGAGGGGCGCTCGCGCACGGCCAAGGCGGTTAGGTTAGCAGGTAAGCGGGGCAAGCGAGCATTGCCGCGCGACGCGTAACACAATACCCCGGCCTTTCCCTACCGTGGCGAAACTTGAGCACGCTGGCATCTGTACAAAACAACGCCCCAATGCGCGCTTTGAGCACCTGAGCGACGTCGGCCAGCCACATGCTTTCGCCAGCGATGGCAAGAAAGCGCTCGCCGCCGGCGGCTTCGTGAGTCATCGCCCGCACATGCAGATCGGCCACGTCCCGCACGTCGACGAAGCCGGAATTGATTCTTGGATTGCCGGGCTGGCGGTCGAGCCATCGTCACGCTGATTCCGGAGCGCGGACTTGCCATGGCAATCTTTGCCAACAACCAGTTGCCAGTATTTCCGGAAGCCGTCCGCTCGGAGTTGCTCGAGCGCATGCTTGCACCGTCAGGGCGGGATTTGAAGGCAGATTCACGCAATGGACTAAAAATAAAAGTCGTGGCCTGTAATGTCTGGCGCTTTCACGCGACTAAGCCCGACTGTTTCAGCTAAGCGGTAACCACACGGGGGCGTCCGCACTCGTGTGTGTCTGCCGGACTTGTAGCTGGATAACCGAACCGCGTCGCGCGACGCAAGGGCTATGAGACATGGATATCGATTTTGCGTGCACGATGTGTGGCAAGTGTTGCCACGACCTGCGTTTGCCGTTGACAGTGAGCGAGGCGATTGCCTGGCTGGAGCACGGCGACGAAGTGCAGATTCTTTGCGAGGCGCTGCCGTGGCCAGAAGAGCCCGCTGAGGACAATCTTCAGGCGGCGCAAAAACGTCGTCGATCGTTTGCCGCGATGAGTGGGTCCTTGCCGGCGAGAATCGTGGTCATTCTGGCGGGCACGCATCCCGGCCCATGCCCGAATCTTAGGGACGACATGCGCTGCGGTATCTATGAACAGAGGCCGTTGGTATGCCGGATCTATCCGGCGGAAATCAATCCATTCATCGCGCTGACACCCGCGCATAAAGCGTGTCCGCCCGACGCCTGGACGCCGGGATTGCCACCGTTGTTGCGCGCTGGCAAGCTGGTCGATGCGGGCGTCGCGCAACTGATCCAGCAGTCGCGCGATGCCGATGAGAAAGACGTTCCCATCAAGCAGCAGGTGTGTGCGGCAATGGGTATCGATCAGGCGGCGGTGTCGAACGAAGGCTTTGTCGCGTATTCGCCCGATCGCGCCGATCTGCTGGCAGCGCTGCGTCAGGCGAGCAACGAACCCACTATGCCTGCTATGCCTCCAACGTGGCATTTCGTGTCGAAGCGCCGAACGACGGTCGATGTTCTTGTGTCGGTGGGAGCGCTCAGTTCTTTTGTCGACGCGAACAGTGCTCCGAGGTTCGAATATCTGGGGTTTTCGGTGGAATCTGAATGAAGCGCAGGGCCGTAGAGCGTGCGCGTGCTGACCAGTTCTGCTGCCGACGCTTATCGAGCTTGCTAGCCGTGCAATTCCTGTCGCGACTGTATGACGCCTTGAATTTGCTACCCTCGATGGTCACCATGTCACTGGATACTAGCGTCAGCCCGCGACATAGTTCGACGAAACGCCCGCATACATTGCGAATCGCTGCGCCGCTGTCACGGCGAAAGTCGGCGATCGTCTGTCCTGTCCTATTTTTTCGTCGACACATTAGGAAGTAGTGCGACCTGGTTGCGGGCATCGCCTTCGACGAATCGCTTCATGAGTCGCCCGGTCTCGGCGCGTTGACTCAGTTCAGGCGCTAACGTTTTGACACACTCTGTGTCCTCTCGGTCGTTGACCACTGGCATTAGGGCAAGCTTCCAAAGCTTGCAATTTCTCCAGAAAGTTTCAACAATGCTCAGACAGGGACAGAACACAGCGACATCCCTTTCGAACGGAGGTAGTACACGCATGGTTGCGCAGCGGCGAGGCAGGTATTTGCAAGCGTTGTAGTAGCGTTGGCTCTCGCGGCCGGCATTGGAATCCCGGGTGCGGCGTTTTCGCAGTCGCAAACGGCGGCAGTTGCGAAACCCGATGAACGTACCGTGGCTGACGCCTACATATACCTACTGGGCCGTCTCCTGGTGATCCGGCAGGAGAAAGTGGACCGTAGTCTCACGAAAGAGCCAGATGGATCACTGAAAATCGCGATCGGCCCGCAACCTGTCAAGCGTGCCGCAAACAAACTGGCTGCCATGCGCGCCCGGCAATCAATTCTCGCTGACGTAAGGACATCGTCAAGCAGGGGAAATGGGCTCCGCCAGCCGGTACCGAAGTGCGTTGACGCGCTCGCGCTACGACGCCATTCCAGGTCAGATAAGCAAAAGGACAGGTATGAAATACTCAATCACGTTGGCAACGCTTCTGTTTGCCGCGGGAGTCGTGGCCGCCCAGACCCAGTCGTCTGGCGGATCGCCCGTACCGGTAACAGTCGACAATTTTGTTCGCGCCGAGTCGGACCTGTATTTCACTTCACTGGTAAAGCAAGGGACCCTTGGCAAGTTGGAACACCGCCGGGAGCCTGCACCGATTGATCATCAGACGGTCATACGCCTGAACCGCGACACGCTCTATACGTCAGGAGTGTTCGATCTCGATGCGGGGCCGGTTACGATCGACATGCCTGATCCTGGCAAGCGCTTCATGGCGTTACAGATCATCAATGAGGATCAGTACGTGCCGAATGTGTTCTACGGCGAAGGCACGCATGTCCTCACGCGGGAGAGCGTCGGCACGCGTTACGTTGCCGTTGCGATTCGAACCCTTGTCGAGCCGTCTAGCCCGGAGGACATCGAGCAGGTCCACAAGCTACAGGACTCGATCACAGTAAGCCAGAAGTCGCCTGGCAAGCTCGACCTGCCGAACTGGGATCCGGTAAGTCAGAAAAAGGTCCGCGACGCGCTACTGGTTCTTGCGTCGACGATTCCAGATTTCAAGCACGCCTTCGGTACCAAAGAGGAAGTCGACCCGGTGCGACGCCTGCTCGGAGCCGCTGCGGCGTGGGGAGGCAATCCGGACAGGGACGCGATTTACCTCAACTTCACACCATCGCGAAACGACGGGAAGACGGTCTATCGACTCGTGGTTAAAAACGTTCCCGTGGACGCCTTCTGGTCGGTGAGCCTCTACAATGCACGGGGCTATTTTCAAAAGAACTCGTCTAACGCGTACTCGATCAATGACCTTACTGCAAAAAAGGGCGCTGACGGTTCGATCGCCATACAGTTCGGTGGCTGCGATGGCCACGTCGAAAATTGCCTTCCGATCGTTGCCGGATGGAACTATACGGTGCGACTCTATCGGCCACGTGCTGAGATTCTGAACGGCGCATGGACGTTTCCGGATGCCACTCCAGTTAATTGACGAGATGATTCGCGCATAGCCTATCGACAGCGCGCCCTCTCGTACGCGAATGGAGCGATCCTGTGACAACGACCGAAGTGGTGAGACTGTACGGAGCAGCATGGAGTGTGTACGTGCGAATCGCCCGGCTGGCTCTGGAAGAGAAGCAGATCAAATACAGTTTGGTCGAGGTAGACGTATTCGCAGCGACCGGCGTTCCACAGGAGCATTTGGAACGCCATCCGTTCGGACGCATTCCGGCCTTCGAGCATGGCGATTTCCATCTTTACGAGACAAGCGCGATTGTGCGCTATATCGACGAAGCTTTTCCCGGCGTCAAGCTGCAGCCGAGAGATCCGAAAGCTCGTGCCAGGGCAAACCAGATTATCGCGATACTGGATGCCTATGCATATCGAACGCTTGTTTGGGACATATACGTTGAACGCGTAGTTTCAACTCGCGAAGGCCGTCTGGCAGATGAGCCGAAGATCGCCGCCGCGCTGCCGCGTGCCGCTGTATGTTTATCTGAGCTGACCCGCCTGTCCGATGAGCAAGGGTTCCTGATTGGCGGCGAAGTGACACTTGCCGATCTGTACGCCGCTCCGATCTTCGCGTGCTTCATGCAGGCTCATGAAGCGGCTTCTTTGATGGAAGGATGCGAAAAACTGAACCATTGGTGGCGGCGATTCTCCACCCGCGAGAGCATGTCACGGACGCAGCCGTGATGAGCGGCGTGCGGTATGCAACGGCTAATTTCGGCCGGTCGACACGACCGGGTAGATCGCTGACAATCGCAACCATGGAGCCGGATTTTGACGAGGCCTCCAGCACGTTGTGATCCGCCCTAAGCGAAGAATCAATACGCATAAAAGCAGAAGAACGATTTCCGTTCGTTGGTAATGATATAAAAAATGCACCAATTTCCCGATAACCTCGGTCTCGCTACTGATCTATTGCTGCACACGGAAACCGGGATGGTCGAGTCACGGGATGACTATATCGTCGTTCGCACACCAGACGCGCCCGAATACTTTTTCGGCAACATGCTGGTCCTGCAACAGGGACCAGCGGAAAGTGATCTGAAACGGCTAGAGCATGATTTTGCCCAACTCATCGGGACACCACCGCTGATTGCACACCGGACATTTGCGTGGCCAGAGAGCGCCGGCAGCGTGGTGACCCTCGACGCATTCGTGAAACAAGGCTATGAGGCAACTGTCTGTCGGGTGCTGGTGGCCCATCCGGATGAGATAAATCAGGTTGCGACCAATTCATTGGTCAAGGTGCGCCCGTTTGCCATGCAGCAGGAATGGGACGATTGGTCCCGAATGCAACTCGCCGACATGCCGGATCCGACGGGCATTAGCTCGCAGCGTTACATGGCGCATCAACAGAGGGCTTACAGGAACCTGATCGAACGCGGTCTGGGAAACTGGTGGGGAGCTTTTATCGATGATGAGCAGGTGGGAAGTCTTGGTTTATTCTTCCTCGACGGCATTGGACGTTTCCAGGCAGTTATTACTGAGACACGGCATAGAAACAAAAATGTCTGCAAGACTTTGATAAGCGAGGTTGTCAAGCTGACCGCCGGACGCTCGGACCGGCTTATCATGGTTGCAGATGAAACCTACCATGCCGGAGCGATATACGAGGCGATGGGTTTCCGGCAGCAAGGCCGCGTCGCCAGCTTGTGTCGAGAGCCGGGTAATACAACCGGGCGCTGATCCATGCGGAGCGATTCGACGCTCAAGGGCATCCGGCAAAGTTCGGCTATTTTGAGCCATTCGACGGCACCGCTTAAACTGCTAACGATCATTGCTCCCTGACACGCATCGAACAAAATGAGCGCAATTGAACTGTTGAGACCTACGACCGCATTGCTGCCAAGCTACGTTTCGGCCCTCGAGACGGGATGGTCACCGGATAATGTTCGTAAAGACGTCGCTGCGCGCGAACAATTGCACGCTATCGAAGTGAACGCGGAGGCATTTGTCGACGGCCTGGATGATCCAACCGCATCGGGCGGGCCGATTCCTTTGCCCGATGGCTCGACCGTCGCGCGTCTGCCAGGCATTGTCCGATGGATCTGGGGTGGCGAAGTTAGCGGCGCAATCGGATTTCGTTGGCAGTCTGGAACCGCCGAATTGCCGCCGAATGTACTCGGACACATCGGCTTCTCAGTCGTACCGTGGAAGAGAGGCAACGGCTACGCCAGCCAAGCGCTCAATTTAATCCTGGGCGAAGCGAGGCGACAAAGTTTGTCCTACGTCGAGCTAACGGTTGACCCGGAGAATTTAGCCTCGCAGCGGGTTATCGCAGCATGCAATGGTGTCTTGATCGAGCGCTTCAAAAAGACGGCCGCCTATGGATTCGCTGAGTCTCTTCGCTACCGCATTGCGCTAGATCACTGAGGTATATTTGGGGCTCTGTTCGGTCAGGAAGAGACGGTCGACTACACCCCCTAAATCGCCGACAGTCCGATAACTAAGAACTCATCGGGGGGAAGGTGTCGCTGCACGTTGATAACGAAAGCTACCTCAGTTGGCTGAGGAAAAAGGTTGGTAGCGATTTGCTATTGAGTCCCTCCGTTGCAGCCGTGATTCACGATAACGAAGGCAAACTGCTCCTTCAGGAAAAGTCGTCAGGTGAGGCATGGAGTTTTGCCAGCGGGTGGAATTGAACTGGGAGAAAGTGGCATGAAGCTCCTCTGGCGTAGGTCGGATTAGTCACGTCGCAGCTGAAGTAGGTGGCAACTTGCGAGCACCTAGTCGTCAAATGGAAGACAAAACCCCACTTTCACTCGTCTGGGCTAGGCGCCGCAAAATGGGTAAGAGGCGAGTCGGGGA
Organism: Paraburkholderia sp. BL27I4N3; assembly: GCF_003386115.1. NCBI lineage: Bacteria > Pseudomonadati > Pseudomonadota > Betaproteobacteria > Burkholderiales > Burkholderiaceae > Paraburkholderia > Paraburkholderia sp. BL27I4N3. The sequence goes on from NZ_QREJ01000001.1 coordinate 8,168,837, forward strand.
GTGCGCCGCTCCCGTTTGTCGCGTGACCACCATCGCGGCAGAGAATGCAGCAGTGGTAAGCCAATTCCGGTAGGTCGACACGCGAAGTGGATTTGCGCCGTCGTCGAGAGTTCAGCCTCTCAAGGGACAGTGGCAAGTTCATCGGTCTAGCGCCAGTTAGTGTCCGTATTGGCCACACGATCACGTTCAAGCAGGCCATACAACGCGCTATCTGACACCTCGTCGCCAACTATCCAACGATCACGCAACAGTCCTTCACGGATAAACCCGAGCCGCTCGAGAAGACGCGCCGAGGCTGAATTCCGTGGGTCGATATCCGCTTCAATCCGGTGAAAATTCAGCGTGCCGAAACCATGCTCGATTAGCGCGGAAGCCGCCTCTCGCATAAATCCGTTTCCCCAATGCTTGCGTTTAAGACTAAAGCCTATCTCCGCGCGCCGGCATTGCTCGTTCGCATTAAAGAGAGCGCAGTCGCCGAGCACTTCGCGAGTCGTCCGCAATTCAACTACGCAGATAAAATCCTCGCCGTCGGCTGACGTCTTCAATTTGCGTGAGACGCGATCCGTTGCCTGGTCTAGCGATGTCATCGCTCGAAACGGAAAATAGCGCATTGCCTCAGGATCTGACCAGATCGCAAACAGCTCTTGCGCGTCCTCATGGCGCAGCGGCCGCAGAATGAGACGAGTGGTAGACAATGTGACCGGTTCAAAGGTTGTCATGACGAAGGCATTGCATCGCGAAAGGATAGTTCTATTGAAGCATGTGAGCAGGCGACGTGTCCGGGCAGTTAGCTATACCTACAGCCGTCTGCCTGGAACGCCAGGCTAACTCTTGACCAGCCCACCGCCTTCGAGCGCATCAACGGGGATGGAGTCGTCGATGCGCGGCCATTCCAGCTCGACATGCGCATTCCAGTGGCGAAGTGCTTTCGCACGACCGTCCTCTTCGAGAACGAATTCAAACGTGATGCTCGGGAAATCGCTGCTGCGAAATTGCAAGCCTTTGAATGGCTTTAGGATATCGGCCGGTTCGCCCGGATGGAACAGCGAAATATCGCCGTCCCGACTCAGCTTGACACCGACCTTCCTGCCAAGAGGCGTTTCGTACGTGCCGACAAGTCTTGCAAGGACATCCGCATCGGGTCGCGTTGGCCGGCGAACGAACACCGCTTCCGCCTCATCAAGCTGTATCGCCGCGCGATCTATATCGCCGAGCATGCTCGTGAGAAACGAAACCGACCACGCGCCATTCGTCTCGTCATTAGCCGTGTCGAAGCGGTCGTAATGGAAATGGTTAAGGGGCAGCTTGACCTGACGGAATGCGAACTGGAGTTGCGTGCCGTCGGTTGCGATATCCAACGTTCCATACGCCGGATGCTCGTACGAACCGGCGTAATCCGCTAGGTTGTGCGACGGCTGTGTGTTCGGAACCGCACGTGGCACGGCCCGTTCTCGCGCCTCGCGCATTGTCGCCTTTGCCTTCCTGCGAAAGTCGAGCAGGCGCGCCGTCCAGTCGGTCTCTTTGAGGCCAAGCGCGCGACTATAGATATCGAAGCCGATGGCGTTGCTTAGCGGGGCGCAATGGTCGCCTATCACGAATACAGAAACACCGATCTTCTCTTCCGGCAGATATGACACCTGCGAATGAAACGCACGCAGCGTGCCGCCATGGCTCGTCAACAGATGACCCCGAAACGCAGCCGTCATGCGTCCCATGCCATAGATGCCGTTAAGCTCGGTTTTAAAGCCGTACACGTCGCTCATTTCGGTTGGCCACGGCAAGCCGGGAGCGAGCGTCGCTTTTAGAACGCTCTCAGGTATGACTTGCTTGCCGTCGATCAGTCCGTCGTTCATCAGCATGATCGACCAGCGCGCGATGTCCTCCAGGCTGGCGACGATGCTGCCCGCCGGACTGCACTCGTCATCTTTCGGCGCAGGTGGTTGCCAAAATTCATTGCTGTCGCGTCGTTCAGAGAACGGTAGCGCGTAGTCTCCCTGGTCGTCGGCTTTTGCGTCGCCATACGTGAACAAGGTTCGGTGCATACCAAGGGGCACCAGAATCTCGTCGCTGATGAATTGTTGCCATGGCTTGCCGCTTATCAACTCGATGATATGGCCGACCGCTTCGTACATCATGTTGTTGTAGATGAGCCGCGAGCGCAGCGGAGCAATCGGCTTCATGAACCGGATGCGATCAAACAGATCTTTCGCCGAGTAATCCGATTCGTACCAGATCATGTCATAACGCGGCACACCGGTTCTATGCCCGAGCATGTCGCGTAATGTGACTGCCGCATCAAGTGATTGATCATAAAACCGTAGACTGGGCACTGCATTGCGAATGGGTTCATCGAAACTCAGCAGGCCGCGTTCAACCAGCAAACCTGCAGCGACAGCGGTAAAGAGCTTCGTATTCGACGCAATTGGAAACAGTGTCGAGGAAGTAAATGGCAGCGCGTTCGCAACGTCGCGATAGCCGTACCCCTGCGTCATCACGACCTCGCTATCCCTGACAATACTCACACCGACTCCCGGCACGTGCCAGTCACGCACGAGAGTTTCCATATACCTCTCGAAATCGCCCAAATCCAGTTTGCTCGAATCGCCTGACATAGAGTCTTCCTTCTAATCAAAAATGGATTGTTAGAAAAGCTGGATGTATCGGGGAATAGCGTGACGGACCGGTTGCAGCCGGTGATTCTAGCGAGAAAAATAAAGCAGCAACGGAATGGCTCACAAAGTGGCCTGAATGACGATTCAGGGTGATTGCCGCTTCGCGACCAAGGCCGTGCATGAGATTCTCGACGAAGATTGAAAGGCCGATATATGCAATTCGAAAGGCGGTTCAGAGCCATTCATGCCGCTTGCATACGGGTCGCTATCGGCAAACGCCTGCGCAAGGATCAGTGGGTGAGCATGCCAGAGCGGCTAATATGCGACTTCTTCGACCGCAAGGAATCCATCTTGAATTTAGTCAAGCGCGTTATATGCGGTTTTGCAGGGGCAGTTTTCCTGGCATTCCTGGCAATATTGGCGCTGCACCACAACGGTTCGATTGAAACAGAGACTTTGATTGACAGTCCACCTCACACGGTGTGGACGCTCCTCACGGCGACCGACGACTACCCATTGTGGAATCCGGAGATTTCACAATTACGAGGGCAGCTTCGTGAAGGCAACGTCATCGAGTTTGTGGCGGGGACGGGGCCAGACGCAATGGTGTTTCATCCCAAGATATTGGCGGTGCAGGCTGTTCGAGAATTACGTTGGAAAGGCTACGTTTGGTTTCCTGGTCTTTTTGACGGCGAGCACCGCTTCATTCTCGAACCTATCGGCAGCAAAACGCGCTTTATTCAGGCTGAAACATTCACTGGCATTCTTGCTGGCACCCTGACTCAGAGCGTGCTGAGGGACACGGTTATTAGCATGCATGCGATGAATGACGCATTGAAAAAGCGAGCCGAGCTAGCGTCTGGTCAACCGCGGAAATAGTCGGTTGGAGCACTGGGGCAACCCCTACGAAGATATTTGCGTCTTCGCGCTATCGTGTCTCACGTTCGCGGCGAGCGGGAAATAACCGGGCGCACATAGCCGCACCGGCCGGACACAGTGCAAAAAAGTATGCGGACGTGCCTTCGAAAAAATCGCCCGCTTCCGGCGTGGAAGCCATGTCTCCCGTGATACGCCGGGGCGGAAATAAAGGACGACTCAAAGCTTGCACCCGATGTACGACTCAACTACGACACATGCCTTAAAAAGTCCTTCAATCGTTGCGTAGGCGGGTTATCGATCAACTCTGCCGGCTCACCGTCTTCCGCAATTCCTCCGTTGTCCATAAACAGCAGACGTGTCCCCACCCGTTTCGCGAAGCCGATCTCATGCGTGACGACGATCATCGTCATGCCTTCCGTCGCCAGGTCCTGCATGACCTTCAGCACTTCGTGACGCAGCTCGGGATCGAGGGCGGACGTCGGCTCATCGAACAGCATCAGCTGGGGTTTGATGGCCAACGCACGGGCGATGGCCACACGCTGCTGTTGTCCGCCGGACAACTCCGACGGATAGTGACTGGCCCGCGATTCGAGACCGACTTTGTCGAGCAACGCCATCGCCTGATCACGCGCTTCGGTGCGCGTTGCGCCGCGTACCTCGATGGGACCGAACATGACATTTTCGAGCGCTGTCATCTGCGGAAACAGATTGAACTGCTGAAACACCATGCCGGCTTCGAGGCGAATGCTGCGTATGTCGGATGCGTTACCTTTGACGCTCACACCATCGACAAGCAACTCACCACCGCTAATTTTTTCGAGCGCGTTGATGCAACGGAGAAGGGTGGATTTGCCCGAGCCCGAGGGCCCGACGATCACCACCACCTCACCGTTCTCGATACGAAGATCGATGTTCTTAAGCACGGGCACGTGGCCGAAGCTCTTTGAGACACTTTGGAATTCGACCATGCTCATAGTATGCGCATCCTTCGTTCAACGAGACGCAACGACAGTGTCATCACGCCGGTGAGAACCAGATAGATCACTGCGACGGCAGACCAGATTTCAACCGCGCGGAAATTCCCGGCAATGATCTCCTGGCCTTGGCGCGTCAGTTCGCCCACCCCGATGACGATGAACAGTGACGTATCCTTCAGACTCACGATGCACTGATTGCCCAGTGGCGGAATCAGCCGGCGGAATGCCAGCGGTCCGATAATTTTCAGCAGCGCGCGCGGCATCGACAATCCCATTGCGAGGCCGGCTTCCATCAAGCCCTTCGGAATGGACAGCAACGCACCGCGTACGACCTCGGCAAGATAGGCGCCCGAGTTCACGGTGATCGCGACGACGGCGGCGGTGAGCCCGTCGACCTTGATGTGCGCAAGCAGTGGCAGCGCGAAGTAAAGAAACATCACCTGAACCACAATCGGCGTGCCGCGAATGAGTTCAATGTAGACCTGCGCGGCGACGTTCAGTGCGAGTGGGCCGTATGCGCGGAACATGCCGGCTATGACGCCGACGACGAATCCGCCGATCAGTCCCACGAACGCAATGAACACCGTCAATTTCACGCCGGCCATCAAGTCTGGAAGCGCAGTCCAGATAACTGACCAATCAAATTCCACACACCGCTCCTTGTTGAGTCGTCTGTCGCGCAGCGGGGCTCGCCGCGCGTCCTGCTGATGACGATTACGACTTGGGCGGCTCCGACCCGAACCACTTCTTGTACAGCGTCGCGTAGCGGCCGTCGGCCTTCATCCTGGCCAACTCTGCGTTGACCTTGGCGACCAGCGGACTTCCCTTCGGAAAACCGATGCCGTATTTGTCGCCGCTGACCGGCGTGCCGGCGACCTGCACCTTGCCTTTGCCGGCGGTGCTGACGAAATAGAGCACATTCGGCGTGTCGTGCATGGCGGCATCCACCCGGCCTGCTTCCAGCGCGAGATAGGCCTGGTCGATGTTCGGGAACTGCTGGATTTCCTTGGGCTTCAGATGCGCCTTGATCCAGTCGATGGTGGCGGTGCCCGTTTTGGCCGCAATGACTTTCCCATTCAGGTCGTCGATGGATTTGATGCTGGTGTTCCCGGTTTGCACCATCGCGGCGAGCCCGCTGTCGTAGTACGGATCGGAGAAATCGATCGCCTTCTTGCGTTCTTCCTTGATCGTCATGCCCGAAAGCGCGACATCAATGTTCTGCGTCTGCAGGGCCGGGATGAGCCCGCTGAAATCCATCGGTTGAATCTTGTATTTCCAACCCTGATCTTTCGCGATTTCCGCCCATAAATCGAGGTCGAAGCCGACATACTTGTCGCCCTGCTTGAATTCGAAGGGCATGAAGGAGGTGTCGGTGCCGACAACGAGTTCTTTGGTGTCAGCGTGGGCGACGGTTGTGCCGAGCATGGCGACAACAACCATAGACATGAGGAAAGAGCGACGTCCCATAATTTCTCCGCGGTGGTGGGCAATGTCCCCTGACAAAGTCAAGGGAGGGCTGCCGGACAGCGGGTGGCGTCGCAACATGCAATGCACAACCGGCCCGGAAATCAACAAGTGTTGTCAAAACGGATGATACGACAACAAAAAGTTTGGCAACAGAAATTTTTGCCGGTGCAAACCATGAGGCGTCCGCCGTTGGAAGGTCGAACAGCCGCATCTCATCGTTTCCAATCAGTCAACAGGCCGCTGATCCGGCACGGCCAACTCGATAGCTAACCGGTATTGCGGGAAATCCCCGAGATGAGTCGCATCAGACATTGCATACAATGTGTCCTGATACTCACTAAGTGGCCTCGTTATGTCAGACATAAATGCATCTTTGCATACAATGCAGGCCGAGCCGGCGCGTTCAGCGGACGACGTCTACGCCGCAATCAAGGGCGCTGTGACGAGCGGCCAATATCGCGGCGGTCAATATCTGCGCGAGGAACAGCTTGCCAGGAGCCTGGGCGTGAGTCGCACGCCGGTACGCGAGGCGCTGCGGCGTCTCGATGCCGAAGGGTGGGTTGAAACGCGCCCGAACTACGGCGTGCGCGTGAAAGCGTGGACCTTGCAGGATGCACGGGAGATCTTCGAGGCGCGTCTTTTGGTCGAGCCGTATCTCGCAGGACGCGCGGCCTTGTCTATCGCAGCATCCGACATTGGGCGTCTTGAGGTGCTGGCCGAGGCGATGCTCGCGATCACACAACGCCCATCGACGGCTCAGTCCAGCGAAGCATGGTTCGCCGCGAACGGGGAGTTTCACGCCATCATCACGGCCGCCGGCAATAACGCGCGCCTCGACCGCTCCCTCAAGTCGATGAAGGAAACGCCGCTGATCAAGTGGACCTTCGGCACGTATAGCGACGACGACCGCTTACGCAGCGCACGCCAGCATTTCGAAATCGTTCGCGCGCTCGAAGCGCGTAACGCTGCGTGGACGGAAGCCGCCATGCGCTGCCACATTCTTGCTGCCGAAAACGCCGTGCTCGAACGCTCCAACGGGAGCGTCCCCGGATCCTGAATCCCAGCATTGGTTCGCCCAGCAACAGCATCACGAGCATTCATTCGATAGTCGCGACGACGACAATACTGGAGACGACACATGCCGAGCACCGATAGCACAACCGTACGCACCGTCAGCGCTGGTGCTCGTCTGGACCGATTGCCGATCTCACGCTTTCACAGGCGCGTGCTGTGGCTGATCGGCGGCGGCATGTTCCTGGATTCGTTCGACATTTACCTTGCCGGCGGCGTGCTTGGCGCGCTCGCGAAGACCGGCTGGTCGACGATGCACCTGAACGCGGCGTTCCTCTCGTCGACGTTCATCGGCATGTTGATCGGCGCGTTTACCGCCGGCGTGCTGGGCGACGCCAAAGGCCGCAAATTCACGTATCAATTCAATCTCGCGGTGCTCGGTCTCGCATCGATCGCGGGCGCGTTTGCGCCGAACATGACGTGGCTGATTGTGTGCCGCTTTTTCATGGGCCTCGGCCTGGGCGCGGAGATCGTCGTCGGTTACGGATCGATCGGCGAATTCATGCCGCCCACCGTACGCGGAAAATGGTCAGCGTATCTGTCGCTCATCACCAACTCGGCGCTGTTCTTTTCGACATTCCTCGGCTATCTGATCATTCCGTCGATCGGCTGGCGCGCTATGTTCGCAATCGTTGGCGTCGGCGCGATGATCGTGTGGGTCCTTCGCAAAAAGATGCCTGAATCACCGCGCTGGCTCGAATCGAAAGGCCGCTACGACGAAGCCGAAGCGATCCTGCGCGCAGCGGAGGAGGAGTCGGCGCGCAATTCAACGTTGCCGCCCGTCGTCAATGCGCCGCACACCGCTACCAGGAAAACCACGCTGATGGAGCTCTTCGGGCCCTCGCAGATCCGCCGCACGTTCGTGTCTATCGTCGTGCAGGTTGCGATCAACATGGTGATCTACGGCTTCATCGTCTGGGTGCCAACGTTCCTGATGAAACAGGGCATCGGCATGGCATCGTCGCTGGGCTATACGGCGCTCATGTCGCTCGGCGGACCGGCAGGCGCGTTGCTAGGCGTACTTCTCGCCGACAGGATCGGGCGCAAGAAGGGACTCATCGCGGTGTCGACGCTTGCGGCGGTAATTGGCTGGCTATACGGGCATTCCACCGGCATCGAAATGGCGACGCTGCTCGGCTTCCTGCTGTTCACGCTCACGTATCTGATGGTGGCGCTGGGCATTGCGACCTACATCCCCGAGCTCTTCGCGACGGAGAACCGCATGCGGGCAAGTGGCATCGCGGGTTGCGCCGGGCGCATTACGGGCATCTTCGCGCCGCAACTCGTCGTCATGATGTACGCGACGGGCGGTGTGAAGGACGTGCTGACAATGATCATCGGCGCGCTGGTCGTATTGGCGGTTGTCCTTGCAGTGTTCGGTATCGAGACGAATCGGCGCTCGCTCGAGGACATTGCGCCTTCGACCGACCCGAACGATGCACTGCCGGCGTCATCGCTTTCACATGAATCGCAACGTTGAAACTTTACTTCACTCGTTAAACAGGACACGTATGAGCGTCACACAGCAAGGCAAACGTCAAGCGTTGAAAGCGCGGTTGGCGCGCAAGGAGATTGTCACTGCCCCGGGCATCTTCGACATGATATCCGCGAAGATGGCCGACTCAATGGGCTTTGACTGTCTGTATATGACTGGCTTCGGCACCGTAGCGTCGTACCTCGGTCTGCCGGATGCGGGCCTCGCGACCTACACCGACATGGTTAATCGCGTCGCGGCATTCTGCGGCGGCACGAACACGCCGATGATCTGCGACGGCGACACGGGTTATGGCGGATTACTGAACGTCGCGCATACCGTCCGGGGTTATGAGCAAGCGGGAGCGGCAGGCATTCAACTCGAGGATCAGGAATTCCCGAAGAAATGTGGCCATACACCGGGGCGGCGGGTGATCCCGGTCGAGGATATGGTGCGCAAAATCAAGGTCGCCGTGGAAAGCCGCAGCGATTGCGATTTCCAGGTCGTCGCACGCACCGATGCACGTACATCCCTCGGCCTCGATGAAGCGCTGCGTCGTGGCGAGGCGTATGCGAAGGCGGGTGCGGATGTGCTGTTCATCGAATCGCCGGAAAGTATCGAGGAACTCGAAACGATCGGGCGAACCTTCAATGTTCCGTTGCTGGTGAACGTCGTCGAAGGTGGACGGACGCCGCAGCTTGCGCCCGATGAGTTGCAGAAGCTCGGTTTCTCGCTCGCAATCTATCCGGCTTCAGGCTTTTTAGCCGTCACGAAGGCGCTCAAGGACATGTACGGGCAGATTCTGGCGCACAGGAGCACGGAAGCCGCCGTTGACGCGATGTATCCGTTCTCCGAGATGTGCGAGTTGATGGGTTTCCCCGAAGTGTGGGCGTTCGATCGCGCACACGCGGACTAAGACCTCGGGCAGGGCACCTCTCTCGTTGAGCCGCCCACCGCCGGCATGGACTTTGATTTTTGCGGTCGCCGCCATTTTTGCGGCGCGCCGCACAAGAGACTTCAGCGGCCGATGAATTGTAGGACCGAGTGTCGAGCCGAACGGCCCTTGCGATCCGGAAGCTGTCGCTCAATGTGGCCCGCGAGGAAATCCTCACACAATTTTCGCACCGTGTATGATTCCGGCGTCGAAGCCATCACAGGCGGGCTCAATTCCTTGTATGAGAACGGGGTCTTCGCCAGCGTCGCGGCGCGCGCGAATGAGTTGCCACTCGACTAATCTTGCCGTCGACCGGAGATTGGAATCGGCAGGTCCAATTGCGCCGCGATACGGTCGCTTCCAGACGAACGCAAGGAACGCCTTGAAGCCTCTATATGGGTATCCGGCTTTAGCTGTTTCGAGGCCTTGGCGTCAACTCGCACGGCCGGTGTAGGTTTTCGGCGAGTGAGCTAAGAAGTTGCGCCGACATCTGGAGTTCAGCAACTTGCAGATAACCGTAGATGCCGCACGCAGTGCAGATTGCAGATGCAAAAAGCCCTTATCTGAAGGGCGTTTGATCAAGAAACGCCCCGCGTGACAAGCCCCACGCGGGATGATGAAGGAAACGCCGTCGATGCTCGCAGAACAACGTCACCAATACATCCTGGCGCAAGTCGCCAAAACCGGCGCGCTCTCGGTCGCGGAGCTGGTGCGCGAACTGAACGTGTCGCGCGAGACCATTCGCCGTGACCTGAACGCGCTGGCCGGGCGCGGCCTGCTGGTCACGACTCATGGCGGCGCACTGTCGAGCGACCGGCGCGAGCCCGACCTCGATACACGCGAAGCCGCGAATGCCGGCGCGAAGCGCGCCATCGGCGAGCGCGCGGCGGAGTTCGTGCCGGACGGCGCGTCCCTGATCATCGATTCGGGCAGCACCACGCAGGCGGTGGCGCGGGCGCTGCTCGACCGGCATCGCTTGTCCGTGTACACGAACGACTGGCGGATCGCGCTGCTGCTCGGCCGCCGCAACGACAATCGCATCACGCTGCTGGGCGGTGAATTGTCCGACATCGAAGACGCCACCTTCGGGCTCGATACCGTCCATCAACTGACGCAGTATCACGCGGACTTTGCCTTCATCGGCGCGGGTGGGATTTCGCCGGACGGCTATCTGACCGACTACAGCCGCATGGCCGCCGAGGTGCGTAGCCGCATGATCGCCGCGGCGGACATGGTGGTGGTCGTCGCCGATCATTCGAAGTTCGGCCGTGTGACGCCGGTGCGTATCAACGGCATCGAGTCGGCACGTTATCTGGTGACCGAACTGGCTCCCGAGCGCACGCTCGGCAAGGCCATCACGGCGCACGGTCCGGAAATCCTGATCGCCTGAGCGGCGCTCACTGATTGCCGCCGGCGGCGGGCGTCCCTGCGTCGAATACCGCCGAGCCGCCTTCAGGATGCAGCCGATCCGCGGCTCGCACTGTGCTGTCGTTCACCTTAAGCGCGGATGCAACACACACACGCCGCGTTTCCACTATCCCCATCCGCTGCAATATTCCGATTGACCGGGCACAATACGCGCCGTCGATCGGAACTAGCCCACAGACGCGGCGTGTCGGAAGCGCAAGTTCGTGGCAAAAGCGACCTCCGCCGCGAACTTGCGCTGCCGCGAAGCGTTACGCATACATCGTCATTTTCGCCATGTAGGATCGCGTTGAGTCGGCACACAGGGTGTCAGGCGTGGCCGGACCGGCTCGATTCCAGCCATCGCGCAAACTTTCGTCGTTGTCTGAACGAGCGCCGCCCAGCACGGCGACGGCAATATTGATTTGGATATTATTGGCGAATTGTGTCATTTTTTGGAAATCGGCAGAATCGTCATGGCGCTGTCATGGAAACCTGTAATCCTTGCCGTGCCCATTCAGGCAAGGCCGGCGGCGCGAGTGTCGTAGCGGGGCTGTGAGTCAGGCTGGACAGAGGCGACAAGAGGACAGCAAAGTTGTTGGCAATCTGCAATCCGCATGAATCCGCACGACAGCTTCATGCGGGCAACACGCAAGCGGCGCGGCGCTACCGCCGTTCAATCACAACAGGTATCGGGATCTCCCGACCGTCTGGTTTTTTGCCTTTCGGAGAAAACGACATGACAAAGACAAATTCCCTTCACGCCACGGCCGGCCTCGCACGCAAACTGCTGCCGGCGCTGGTCGCCGCGGCAGCATTCGGCGCCACGGCCATGCAGGCGCACGCGGCCGACGCCGTGGTGCTGTACACCGCCGACGGCCTCGAGAATCTCTACAAGGATGTGCTGCCGGCCTTCGAAAAGAAGGAAGGCGTGAAGGTCAACATCGTCACGGCGGGTAGCGGCGAAGTGGTGAACCGCGCCACGATCGAAAAAGATCAGCCGAAGGCCGACGTGCTCGTCACGCTGCCGCCGTTCATTCAGCAAGCCGACCAGAGCGGCCTGCTGCAGGCTTATCAGAGCGCCAACTACAAGAACGTGCCGGCGATCGCCAAGGCGCCGAACGGCGCGTGGGCGACTTTCGTGAACAACTACTTCTCGTTCGCGATCAACCCGGAAGTCACCAAGACCCAGCCGAAGACCTTCGCCGACCTGCTGCACCCGGACTTCAGCGGCAAGGTTGCCTACTCGAACCCGGCCACGGCGGGCGACGGCATGGCGGTGATCATCCTGACCTCGTTGCTGATGGGCGAAGACAAGGCGTTCGACTATCTGAAGAAGCTTGAAAACAGCGCCAAGTTCCACACCAAGGGCACGGGCTACCTCGACGTGCTGCTCTCGCGTAACGAGATCGCGGTTGCCAACGGCGACCTGCAAATGGATCTGGACGACGCGGCCAACGGCGGCCTGTCGCTCAAGCCGATTTTCCTCGCGCACGAAGGCGGCCAGCCGACCACGTTCCAACTGCCGTACGCCATCGGCCTGATCAAGAACGGTCCGAACCAGGCGGAAGGCAAGAAGCTGATCGACTACCTGATGTCGACGGAAGTGCAGGCGAAGGTGCCGGACATCTTCGGCATTCCGGCGCGCACCGACGTGCCGCTCACCGGCAAGAATGGCGAAGCGGTCAAGCAGGCGATCGCGGGCGTGAAACTGATTCCGGTGGACTGGAATCATGTGATGGCGAAGAAGGCCGACTGGACGGCGCGCTGGAAGAACGATGTGATCGGTTCGTCGGGCAAGCAGATCGAAGTGGTCAAACCGAAGTAAGCCGTCGTTCGTCGCGTTATCGACGTCAACCGGTCACGTAACCGGGCGACGTCGCGGAATCAGGCGGCGCCTGCGGAATCCCGAGGCGCTGCGTCAGCATTAATCCAGTTGGAGGATGAACCCGGTGAATACCGCCAGTCTTGCTCAGCCAGGCGCGCTCGGCGCCGCACCGGACACGCTCGATGCCGCGCGTTCGACTACGCCGGGCGGCGTGCAGATCGATCATCTGACGGTGCGCTTCGGTTCGCGCACGGTGCTCGACGATCTGTCGTTGACCATCCAGCGCGGCGAATTGCTTACCGTGCTTGGCCGCAGCGGTTGCGGCAAGACGACGTTGTTGCGCTTCATCGCGGGGTTTATCGAAGCGGACGGCCTCGCCGGCACGCTGACCGTGGCCGGTCACGATCTCACGCACGTGCCGCCGCATAAGCGCAATCTCGGTCTGCTGTTCCAGAGCTATGCGCTGTTTCCTCATTTGTCGGTGTTCGAGAACGTGGCCTTCGGGTTGCGCGCGCGCCGCACGCCGTCCAAAGATGTCGCGCGCCGCGTCGCCGACGCGCTCAAGCTCGTGCAACTCGGCGACGCCGGCCACGTGATGCCCGCGCAGTTGTCGGGCGGCATGCAGCAGCGCGTGGCGCTCGCGCGCGCACTCGTGATCGAACCCGATGTGCTGCTGCTCGACGAACCCCTTTCCGCACTCGACGCCAATCTGCGCGCCTCGGTGCGTTCCGAACTCAAGGCGCTGCATGAGCGCCTGCCGAATCTGACGATCGTCTGCGTGACGCACGATCAGGACGACGCGCTGGTGTTGTCCGACCGCACGCTATTGATGCGCGAAGGCCGCATCGCCCAGCTCGGCACGCCGCAGCAGTTGTACGACACGCCGGCCGACGGCTTCGTCGCGCGTTATCTGGGCGCGGCCAACCTGCTGCCGCCGCAGGTCGCCTTCGGATTGGGCGACGCACGCTATAACGAGCGCGATCGCGTGGCCTGTCTGCGTCCGGAGGCGTTACGGATCGTGCCGCTCGGCGAAGGGCAGTTGCACGGCACGATCACGTCGGTCGAATGGTATGGCGCGGTATTGTCGGTCTCCGTCGCACTGGACGCGATGCCCAACGAGCCGATGCTCGTCACCATGCCGCGCGGCCACGGCATGATGCCGGAGAAGGGTGCGCGTATTTCCCTGCGTTACGAGGCTGACGATGTCGTCCTTATCAACCCCTGATACGCCCAATCCGCTCGGCTCGGCCACAGCCGATGCCGCCGCCGCGCGCCGTAGCGCCAGCGCTGCCTCGCATACGGCCGCGGTAAAGCGTCGCGAACGCGCCGCGCAATGGCATCTGCTGTTCATCCTGGTGGTGGTGCTCGGGCCGCTGGTCGTTTATCCGCTCGTGCGCCTGGTGCTGCTGAGCCTGGCCGGCCCTCACGGCCTGAGCCTGCACGCTTACTCGGCGTTCTTCGGCAATCCGGAAACGAGCGGCGTGATCGGCACGACGCTGTGGATTCTGTTCGCCAGCGCCGGGCTCGCGTCGCTGCTCGGCGTCGCGCTGGCGTCGCTCCTGTTCTTCAAGCCGTTTCCCGGCGCGCGGATGATCACGCGTTTTCTCGAACTGTTCGTCGCGTTCCCGTCGTTTCTGGTCGCCTTCACGCTGATCTTTCTGTACGGCTCGCAAGGCTCCGTCAGCATCGGCTTGCAGCGGCTCTTTCATCTGCAGGCGCCGCCGCTCGACTTCCTGTTCGGCGTGGGCGGGGTGATTCTCGCGGAAGTGGTGTTCTACGCGCCGTTCGTCGTGCGTCCCACACTGGCTTCGTTCGCCACGCTCGACATGCGGTTGATCGAAGCCGCGCGAAGTCTCGGTGCGAGCGGCTGGATGGTCGCGTTCAAGGTGATTCTGCCGCTTGCGTGGCCGGGCATCGCGGCCGGTACGATTCTTTGCTTCCTGCTCACGCTCAACGAGTTCGGCATTCTGCTCGTGCTCGGCAGCGCGCATCTGATCACGCTGCCGGTGGCGATCTACAGTTCCGCCACCGTCGATCTCGATCTGCCGACCGCCGCCGCCGGCGCGGTCGTGATGCTGATCATGTCTTTGTCGCTGTACGCGTTGTACCGCCAGGTCAACCGTCGCAAGGTGAAGGGAGCGGGCCATGGCCGTTGAACTCGACCCGACCGTTTTGCCGGTCATGCACAAGAAAGCGCGGCCGGTGCGCCGCAGTCTGGCGGTGCGCCTGCTCGGCGGCGTGTTGCTCGGCTTGGCCGGGTTGCTGTGCTTCTGGCTATTCGTGTTGCCGGTGCTGGTCGTCGCACTGTCGAGCGTGGCCGCGCACTGGTCCGGCACGATCCTGCCCGACGGCTTCAGCATGCGCTGGTTCGAGCGCCTCGGTTCGAGCGACTTCGACGCGCTCACCACGAGCCTCGAAATCGGCATGGGCGTCGCGGTGCTCGGCACGATTCTCGGCCTGTGGCTCGCGCTGGCGCTCGAAGGGCGCGACCGCCGCGGCCTCGGCGCGATCGTCGACACCATCGCGATGATGCCCAACGGCGTGCCGAGCGTGGTGCTCGGGCTCGCGGTGCTGATCGCGTATCACAAGCGGCCGTTCGATCTGTCGAGCTCCGCGGCGATCGTCGTCTTTGTGCAGCTGGCGCTGGTGCTGCCGTTCTGCTACCGCTGCGCCGCCGCCGCATTGCGCCCGGAACTGACGATTCTGCGCGAAGCCGCGGCAAGCCTCGGTGCGCCGCCATCGATGGTCTTGCGCCGCGTCGTGCTGCCGCAACTGGTGCCGGCGATCCGCGCGAGTCTCGCGCTGGGCTTCGCGCTCTCGCTCGGCGAACTCGGCGCCACGCTCACCGTGTATCCGCCGGGATTCGCGACGGTGCCGATCGTGGTCGTCGGCCAGGTGGAGCGCGGCTATTACCTGCCGGCTTCCGCGCTATCGCTGATTCTTCTGCTGGTTTCGCTCGCTGCGCTGCTGCTGATCGCGGCGCGCGTCCCACGCCGTCGGGTCGACTGACGCCCGAACCCTGAACGTTGTGTTTGCGCGCCATGACGGCGCGCAAAGCCCATACAGATATCGATGTGGCAAAATTTGTCAAAATGACCGAATATATGCAAACTGCTTCTGTCGATCCGATTGAGGTTGTGCGCAGGCATTCGCTCACGACGTTGGTTCGCGACGAGATCGAACGGCACATCATCGAGGGGGCGCTCGCGCCCGGCGACAAGCTCAACGAAGCCGACTGGGCGACGCGCCTGCAGGTGTCGCGCGGTCCGGTGCGCGAGGCGTTTCGCGCGCTGGAGCAGGCCGGGCTCGTGCGTACCGAGAAGAACCGCGGCGTGTTCGTACGGACGGTGTCGCTGGCGGAAGCGGATGAGATTTACGCAGTGCGCGCGGTGCTCGAAGAGGCGGCGTGCCGGATGCTGGCGGCGAGTATCGATGCCCGCACGCTCGCCGTGTTGCGCGACTGGCTCGACGCGATGCGCGCGGCGCTCGACGCCGGGGATCACGATGCTTATGCGCGCGCGAACGTGGCGTTTCACGATGCGTTGGTGGCGGCATCGGGTAATTCGAAGTTGTATGAAACGTACCGGCGCCTGGTGTGCGAATTGAGTCTGTTTCGACGTGCCGCGCTGGTGGTGCATGCCGACGCAATGGAGCGCTCGCTTGCCGAGCATCGCGCGATCTTGACGGCGCTCGCTTCACGCGACGCCGAGCATGCCGCGGCGCTGATGCATGCGCACGTGAACGGCGGCCTGCGGCGCGCCCACGCGGCGTGCGAAACGGCGGGGCCGTTGAACGTGTTGCGGACGCCGGCGGCGTCGAACGATTGAGATGGCTGCAACGAACTGACTACGACGCGTGTGCCCGGCACGCATGGAAGGGAACGATGGCGAATACAAGCGAACGCACGATCGAAGTCAACGGCCGCAGCTACCGGCTGCCCTCGCAACCGACGGTGGTGGTGTGCGTCGACGGCTGCGAATTCGATTATCTCGAAGCCGCGGTCGCGGCGGGCGTCGCGCCGTTCATCGGCAAGATGCTCAAGGGCGGCGGCGCCTTCAAGGGCGACTGCGTGGTCCCGTCGTTCACCAACCCGAACAATCTGTCGATCGTGTGCGGCGTGCCGCCTTCGGTGCACGGCATCTGCGGCAATTACTTCTGGGACCCGGACGCGAACGGCGGCGAGGGCGCGGAAGTGATGATGAACGACCCCGCCTATCTGCGCGCGGGCACCTTGCTCGCCGCTGCCGCCGAAGCCGGCGCCGCAGTCGCCGTGGTCACCGCGAAAGACAAGTTGCGCCGGCTGCTCGGCTGGCAGTTGAAGGGCATCTGTTTCTCGGCGGAGAAAGCCGACAAGGCGACGCTCGAGGAAAACGGCATCGGCGCAGTACTCGATCTGGTCGGCTTGCCGGTGCCCGATGTGTATAGCGCGGGGCTGTCCGAATTCGTGTTCGCCGCCGGCGTGCGGCTCGCGCAAACGCGCAAGCTCGACCTGATGTATCTATCCACCACCGATTACATCCAGCACAAATGGGCGCCGGGCACCGAGGGCGCGAACGCGTTCTACGCGATGATGGACGGCTACCTCGCGAAGCTCGACGCGCTCGGCTGGGTGATCGGCCTGACCGCCGATCACGGCATGAACGCGAAGCACGATCCGCAGACCGGCGAGCCGAACGTGATCTATCTGCAGGACGTACTCGACGACTGGCTCGGCGCCGGCCGCGCGCGTGTGATTCTGCCGATCACGGATCCGTATGTGGTGCATCACGGCGCGCTCGGTTCTTTCGCGACCGTCTATCTACCGCACGATGTCAGCGTCGCGCAGGTGATCGAGCGGATCGGCGGCTTGCAGGGGATCGATACCGTGCTCGACAACGCGGCGGCCTGCGAGCGCTTCGAGCTGCCGAACGACCGCGTCGGCGATATCGTCGTGGTCAGCACGAAGCATGTCGTGCTCGGCACGCGGCGCGCTGAGCATGATCTGTCCGGGCTGACGGTGCCGTTGCGCTCGCATGGCGGGATTTCCGAGCAGGAAGTGCCGCTGCTGTTCAACCGGCGTGTCGAAGCGTTGCCGTCCAGCGGCGGCGATGGCGGCAAGAGGCTGCGCAACTTCGATATCTTCGACATCGCCTTGAATCGCGTGTCGTCATCATGAACGCCGTGCTGCGGGACCATCCGGCTTTTCGGGCGGAAGCGCTGCGGCTCAAAGGCGAGCGCGTGACGCGCTCGCGCAAGCTCGACGTGTTCGATCCTTATACGGGAATGCGCGTGGGGACAGTCCCGCTGGCGAGCGTCGATGACGTGCGCGCCGCGTTCGAGTACGCGGCGGCCTATGAAGCGAAGCTCACGCGTTACGAGCGCTCGCAGATCCTGGAGCGCGCGGCTTCGCTCATGCGAGAGCGGACCGAAGAGGCGTCGGATCTGATTTCGCTCGAGTCGGGTTTGTCGAAGCAGGACTCGCGGTATGAAATCGGCCGTGTCGCCGATGTGTTGAAGTTCGCGTCGATTGAGGCATTGCACGACGACGGGCAGAGCTTCTCCTGCGATCTCACGCCGCACGGCAAGAAGCGCCGCGTGTTTTCGCAGCGCGAGCCGCTGGCGGGCGTCATTGCCGCGATTACGCCGTTCAACCATCCGATGAACCAGGTCGCGCATAAGATCGCGCCGGCCATTGCGACGAACAATCGGGTCGTGCTGAAGCCCTCGGAAAAGGTGCCGCTGTCGGCGCTGTATCTCGCCGATGTCCTGTACGAAGCCGGCTTGCCCGCGCCGATGCTGCAGGTGCTGACCGGTGACCCGCGCGAAATCGCCGATGAACTGATCACGCATCCTTTGGCGGAACTCGTCACGTTCACGGGAGGCGTGGCGATCGGCAAATATATTGCGGGCAAGGCGGCGTACCGGCGCGTCGTGCTGGAACTGGGCGGCAACGATCCGCTGATCGTGCTCGACGACGCCGATCTCGAACGTGCGGCGACGCTTGCGGTGCAGGGCTCGTATAAGAATTCCGGGCAGCGTTGTACTGCGGTCAAGCGGATGCTGGTGCAGAAAAGTGTGGCCGCCGATTTCACCGATCTGGTCGTCGAGAAGACGCGCGCCTGGTCTTTTGGCGATCCGTTCGATGCATCCAATCAAATGGGCACGGTGATCGACGTCGCCGCTGCGCAGCTGTTCGAGGCGCGTGTGAATGAGGCGGTGGCGAGCGGGGCGCGTCTGCGGATCGGCAATCAGCGCAAGGGCGCGTTGTATGCGCCGACGGTGCTGGACGGCGTCGATCCGTCGATGACATTGGTGCGCGAGGAAACCTTCGGGCCGGTGTCGCCGATCATCACCTTCGACACAATCGACGACGCGATTCGCATTAGCAATGGCACGGCGTTCGGGTTGTCGTCGGGCGTGTGCACGAACCGGCAGGATGCGATCACGCGCTTCATCAACGAATTGCGCGTGGGAACGGTCAACGTGTGGGAAGTGCCCGGCTACCGGATCGAGTTGACGCCGTTCGGCGGCATCAAGGACTCCGGGCTTGGCTATAAGGAAGGCGTTCAGGAAGCCATGAAGAGCTTCACCAATCTGAAGACCTTTTCATTACCGTGGGAGTGAGAGCGTGGCATTGAGTGTGAAGGATATTCGTTCCCTGTTCGAGCAGTACGGCAAGCTGGCCTATAGCGGCGAGCCGGTGACGCAACTCGAACATGCGTTGCAGAGTGGTTTATTGGCCGAGGAGGCTGGCGCTGACGAGGAACTGGTTGCCGCGGCGTTTCTGCACGACCTCGGCCACTTGCTCAATCTGCAGGGCGAGACGCCGACGGAGCGGGGCATCGACGATCTGCATCAGTATTTTGCGCTGCCGTTCTTGCGGCCGGTTTTGTCGAGCGCGGTGTTGGAGCCGATCCGTTTGCACGTCGACGCCAAGCGCTGCCTGTGCGCCATCGACGACACGTATTTCGGCCAGCTTTCCGCTGATTCGGTGCGGAGCCTGGAGTTGCAGGGCGGCATTTTTAGCAAGGAGGAAGCTGAGGCGTTCCTGCAAAAGCCTTACGCGGAAGACGCGTTGCGTCTGCGCAGATGGGACGATCTTGCCAAAGAAGAGAATCGCGCGACGCCGGATCTTGATCACTATTTAGGTGTGGTCGAACGAGTGATGCTTATGCACGCGGCTGTTTGATTATGCGTTCGGGGCAGCTAGCGGAACACGGATTTTCGGTATTGTTTTCGGTCCTTTTTGCCCTTGCTGGGTGTCCGGTTTTGTCGTGGTCCTCGCGCCGTTTCTGGCGCAATCCATGCCTATCAAAATAACGCTTGCAAGGCGGAGTCCGGCTCGCTAGAATCTCGCTCTTTCGTGCTTCGGACAACGGAGCGCGGGAGGCGGGAGAGCCAGCAGTGGCAAGGCTTTCAGCGAAGCAGGCAGGTTCAGGAAGTTAGAAAAACCTGTTGACGGCGTAGCGGAAGTTCTTCATAATCTCGTTTCTCTGCTGCTGATGCAGCGACGCAGAACGAAGCGGTACCGGGTGGTTGTGATGCTGACGACTGGCGGTGCGGGTTCGGTAGTGAATGCGTAATCGATCTTTAAAAATTAACAGCCGATAAGTGTGGGCGCTTGATGCGCGACGCGCCGGCGTATCCTTCGGGATCTGCCGGAAGAAGCGAAAGTATCAAGTCTCACACAGTAATGAAAGGAAGGTTTTTCCATTGAAAGATGGAGAGATCATTCGTCAGTACGTTGAGTGAGCGACCGGTTCTTAACTGAACCGAAAAACAGTAACAGGTTTGAACTGAAGAGTTTGATCCTGGCTCAGATTGAACGCTGGCGGCATGCCTTACACATGCAAGTCGAACGGCAGCACGGGAGCAATCCTGGTGGCGAGTGGCGAACGGGTGAGTAATACATCGGAACGTGTCCTGTAGTGGGGGATAGCCCGGCGAAAGCCGGATTAATACCGCATACGATCTGTGGATGAAAGCGGGGGATCTTAGGACCTCGCGCTACAGGGGCGGCCGATGGCAGATTAGCTAGTTGGTGGGGTAAAGGCCTACCAAGGCGACGATCTGTAGCTGGTCTGAGAGGACGACCAGCCACACTGGGACTGAGACACGGCCCAGACTCCTACGGGAGGCAGCAGTGGGGAATTTTGGACAATGGGCGCAAGCCTGATCCAGCAATGCCGCGTGTGTGAAGAAGGCCTTCGGGTTGTAAAGCACTTTTGTCCGGAAAGAAAACCTCCGCCCTAATACGGTGGGGGGATGACGGTACCGGAAGAATAAGCACCGGCTAACTACGTGCCAGCAGCCGCGGTAATACGTAGGGTGCAAGCGTTAATCGGAATTACTGGGCGTAAAGCGTGCGCAGGCGGTCCGCTAAGACAGATGTGAAATCCCCGGGCTTAACCTGGGAACTGCATTTGTGACTGGCGGGCTAGAGTATGGCAGAGGGGGGTAGAATTCCACGTGTAGCAGTGAAATGCGTAGAGATGTGGAGGAATACCGATGGCGAAGGCAGCCCCCTGGGCCAATACTGACGCTCATGCACGAAAGCGTGGGGAGCAAACAGGATTAGATACCCTGGTAGTCCACGCCCTAAACGATGTCAACTAGTTGTCGGGTCTTCATTGACTTGGTAACGTAGCTAACGCGTGAAGTTGACCGCCTGGGGAGTACGGTCGCAAGATTAAAACTCAAAGGAATTGACGGGGACCCGCACAAGCGGTGGATGATGTGGATTAATTCGATGCAACGCGAAAAACCTTACCTACCCTTGACATGTATGGAATCCTGCTGAGAGGTGGGAGTGCCCGAAAGGGAGCCATAACACAGGTGCTGCATGGCTGTCGTCAGCTCGTGTCGTGAGATGTTGGGTTAAGTCCCGCAACGAGCGCAACCCTTGTCCCTAGTTGCTACGCAAGAGCACTCTAGGGAGACTGCCGGTGACAAACCGGAGGAAGGTGGGGATGACGTCAAGTCCTCATGGCCCTTATGGGTAGGGCTTCACACGTCATACAATGGTCGGAACAGAGGGTCGCCAACCCGCGAGGGGGAGCCAATCCCAGAAAACCGATCGTAGTCCGGATCGCACTCTGCAACTCGAGTGCGTGAAGCTGGAATCGCTAGTAATCGCGGATCAGCATGCCGCGGTGAATACGTTCCCGGGTCTTGTACACACCGCCCGTCACACCATGGGAGTGGGTTTTACCAGAAGTGGCTAGTCTAACCGCAAGGAGGACGGTCACCACGGTAGGATTCATGACTGGGGTGAAGTCGTAACAAGGTAGCCGTATCGGAAGGTGCGGCTGGATCACCTCCTTTCTCGAGCTAAACGCGTCAGTTGTGTAAAAGCAATGCGTTGAGCGCTCACGCTTATCGGCTGTGAAATCAGGACAGACTCAGGGGTCTGTAGCTCAGTCGGTTAGAGCACCGTCTTGATAAGGCGGGGGTCGATGGTTCGAATCCATCCAGACCCACCAAAGTCTTGTCTGGTGTGCTGATCGTCTGAACCTCTGGGGTAGCTGTATGACTGGGGGATTAGCTCAGCTGGGAGAGCACCTGCTTTGCAAGCAGGGGGTCGTCGGTTCGATCCCGTCATCCTCCACCAATCCTCAATGCGTAGCGTTCTGCGGGCAGTAAAAGGCAGAGCGTTGTGCATTGGCGATTGAGCCAGTCAGAGTGATATGAAGCAGAGCTTTATATCGGCTGTCGTTCTTTAACAATCAGGAAGAAGTAGTAAAGAGATTCACGAAAGATCACTTAGAGATGGGTGGTTGAGTAGGTGAATCAGGGTTGTGATTGTATCAATGTATGAAAAGAGAGATCGAAAGATCGCTTTTGGAATACGGCGCAACACGAATACTCAACCTGTAGCGAGGGTGGCGAGCGTGTGATTCCCCGTGGATCATGCAGGAGACACACCCGTTATAGGGTCAAGCGAACAAGTGCATGTGGTGGATGCCTTGGCGATCACAGGCGATGAAGGACGCGGTAGCCTGCGAAAAGCGGTGGGGAGCTGGCAAACGAGCTTTGATCCACCGATATCCGAATGGGGAAACCCGGCCCGTATGGGTCATCCGTAGCTGAATACATAGGCTACGTGAAGCGAACGCGGTGAACTGAAACATCTAAGTAACCGCAGGAAAAGAAATCAACCGAGATTCCCAGAGTAGTGGCGAGCGAAATGGGACCAGCCTGTACTCTTTATCTTCATTGTTAGTCGAAGGCTCTGGAAAGTGCCGCCATAGCAGGTGATAGCCCTGTAGACGAAAACAGCGAGGAAGAACTAGGTGTACGACAAGTAGGGCGGGACACGTGAAATCCTGTCTGAAGATGGGGGGACCATCCTCCAAGGCTAAATACTCGTGATCGACCGATAGTGAACCAGTACCGTGAGGGAAAGGCGAAAAGAACCCCGGGAGGGGAGTGAAACAGATCCTGAAACCGCATGCATACAAACAGTCGGAGCCTCTGCGAAGGGGTGACGGCGTACCTTTTGTATAATGGGTCAGCGACTTACATTCAGTGGCAAGCTTAACCGATTAGGGCAGGCGTAGCGAAAGCGAGTCCGAACAGGGCGATTCAGTCGCTGGGTGTAGACCCGAAACCAGGTGATCTATCCATGGCCAGGATGAAGGTGCGGTAACACGTACTGGAGGTCCGAACCCACTAACGTTGAAAAGTTAGGGGATGAGCTGTGGATAGGGGTGAAAGGCTAAACAAACCTGGAAATAGCTGGTTCTCTCCGAAAACTATTTAGGTAGTGCCTCGTGTATCACCTTCGGGGGTAGAGCACTGTCATGGTTGTGGGGTCCATTGCGGATTACTACGCCATAGCAAACTCCGAATACCGAAGAGTGCAATCACGGGAGACAGACATCGGGTGCTAACGTCCGGTGTCAAGAGGGAAACAACCCAGACCGCCAGCTAAGGTCCCCAAATATTGCTAAGTGGGAAACGAAGTGGGAAGGCTAAAACAGTCAGGAGGTTGGCTTAGAAGCAGCCATCCTTTAAAGAAAGCGTAATAGCTCACTGATCGAGTCGTCCTGCGCGGAAGATGTAACGGGGCTAAGCAATATACCGAAGCTGCGGATGCACATTTATGTGCATGGTAGGAGAGCGTTCCGTAAGCCTGCGAAGGTGCACTGGAAAGTGTGCTGGAGGTATCGGAAGTGCGAATGCTGACATGAGTAGCGATAAAGGGGGTGAAAAGCCCCCTCGCCGTAAGCCCAAGGTTTCCTACGCAACGTTCATCGGCGTAGGGTGAGTCGGCCCCTAAGGCGAGGCAGAAATGCGTAGCTGATGGGAAGCAGGTTAATATTCCTGCACCATTGTTAAATGCGATGGGGGACGGATCGCGGAAGGTTGTCCGGGTGTTGGAAGTCCCGGTCCTTGCATTGGAGAAGGCGCTTTGGCAAATCCGGGCGCAGGATTCAAGGGTGCGAGGCCATTCACTTCGGTGAAGAAGCAATCGGAAGTGGTTCCAAGAAAAGCCTCTAAGCTTCAGTTTAACAAGACCGTACCGCAAACCGACACAGGTGGGCGAGATGAGTATTCTAAGGCGCTTGAGAGAACTCGGGAGAAGGAACTCGGCAAATTGGTACCGTAACTTCGGGATAAGGTACGCCCCTGTAGCCTGATGCGCCTGCGCGCAGAGGGTGAAGGGGTTGCAATAAACTGGTGGCTGCGACTGTTTAATAAAAAACACAGCACTCTGCAAACACGAAAGTGGACGTATAGGGTGTGACGCCTGCCCGGTGCCGGAAGATTAAATGATGGGGTGCAAGCTCTTGATTGAAGTCCCGGTAAACGGCGGCCGTAACTATAACGGTCCTAAGGTAGCGAAATTCCTTGTCGGGTAAGTTCCGACCTGCACGAATGGCGTAACGATGGCCACACTGTCTCCTCCCGAGACTCAGCGAAGTTGAAGTGTTTGTGATGATGCAATCTCCCCGGCGGCTTAGACGGAAAGACCCCATGAACCTTTACTGTAGCTTTGCATTGGACTTTGAACCGGTCTGTGTAGGATAGGTGGGAGGCTTTGAAGCGTGGACGCCAGTCTGCGTGGAGCCGCCCTGAAATACCACCCTGGTTTGTTTGAGGTTCTAAAACCTTGGTCGTAATCCGGATCGGGGACAGTGCATGGTAGGCAGTTGACTGGGGGCGGGTCTCCTCCCAAAGTGTTAACGGAGGAGTACGAAGGTACGCTAGGTACGGTCGGAAATCGTGCTGATAGTGCAATGGCATAAGCGTGCTTAACTGCGAGACCGACAAGTCGAGCAGGTGCGAAAGCAGGTCATAGTGATCCGGTGGTTCTGTATGGAAGGGCCATCGCTCAA